>OZ026468.1:0-2257122 GCA_964019825.1 Spiroplasma endosymbiont of Lasioglossum calceatum
TGAACACAAAAGAATTATGGATTGAAGTTAAAGAAATATTATCTCGTGATGAATCAGTTTCCCCAGAAATTTACAACTATTATATTAGTGACACAAACTTATATACTGTATCTGATAATAACTGCTTAATTACAACAAAATCAGAAATTGCAATTGGTGTTTTTGAAGCAGGATTAAATGAAAAAATTAAAAATATCTTAAAAAAACTGACTGGAATCCAATATAATATTTCTTTTGAATTAGAAAAAAATATTAATAAGCAAGCATCTGTAATTAGTAAAATTGATACATTAACAGAAAACAATAACATTGCTTATTATGAAAATTATACTTTTGAAAATTTTGTTCGTGGTGATTCTAATCACGAAGCAATGCAAGCAGCTTTAGCAGTTGCTCTAGATCTTGGAAAAAAATGAAATCCATTATTTATATATGGAGACTCTGGACTAGGAAAAACACATTTATTACACGCAATTGAAAATAAGATAAATGAAATTTATAAAACAAATAATCTAGTAAAATATTTAAAAGCTGATGAGTTTGGAAAAATTGCTATGGATATTTTAAATCAAGGACATGAAATTATTGAAGCTTTTAAAACATCTTATGATATTTACGACTGTTTATTAATTGATGACATACAATTATTAGCAAAACGCAATAAAACAAATGAATTATTTTTTCATATTTTTAACTCATATATTGAAAAAAATAAACAAATTGTAATTACTTCTGATAAATATCCTGATGATCTAGGTGGTTTTGAAGCTAGAATTATTTCTCGTTTTTCGTATGGTTTAAGTATTAGCTTAGATTCACCAGATTTTGAAACAGCTCTTAAAATATTAGAACAAAAACTAAAACATCAAAATAACTTAGGATTATTTTCAGAAGAATCACTAGAATTTATTGCTTTAAATTTTAACAGTGATGTTAGAAAGTTAGAAGGAGCAATTAAGCGATTATTATTTTTAGCTGTTATGAACAAAAAACCAAATAAAATTATTACATTAGCTGATGTTGAAAAAGCATTTAAAAATGCCCCTCTGCAAAACAATGAAAAAATTACCCCTAAAAAAATTAAACAAATTGTTGCTGATAATTATAATATTACTATCAAAGCAATGATGAGCAAATCACGAGTTAGTAATGTGATGCAAGCACGACAATTAGCAATGTATTTTTGTCGAACATTATTAGATGAACCATTTACAAGAATTGGAACTGAGTTTGGTGGTAAAGACCACACAACTGTTATGAATAGTGTTAAAAAAGTTGAAGCACATATTAGCACAAATAAAGAATTTAAACATTTAGTAAATGAAATTCGTAGAAAAATTGAAGGAAAATAGCACAATGTTTTCCACGCTTGTTTTTTAATAAAAAATAATATTATTTAAAACTTTATCAAGTTTTCCACATTTTCTACATTATAATACTAATAAATAAAAAACAATATTTTAACAATGGTATATAATTATTTATATATTACATAATATACTAAAGTAAGGAGTAACAAAATGATTGTAAATATTAAAAGAGATAAAATATTAGATGAATTATTGAAAGTAAGTCGAATAATTTCTCAAAAGACTTTAATTCCTTCACTACTAGGAATTTTAATTGAAGTTAAAAAAGACAAAATTACTTTTACTACTTCTGATGGTGATACATCAATTAAATCAGAAATTATGGGCAATGATTTAAGTATTACTCGAATTGGAAGTGTCTTAATTAAAAATAAATTTATTGTTGAAGTTATTCGTAAAATTGAAGATGAATTTATTACATTGGAAGTAGTTGAGGGTAATTTAATTAAAATCAAAGCAAGTAATTTTGATTCAGTTTTAAATACATTAAACTCAGCAGATTATCCACATTTATCATTTGAAACAGAGGGTAAAGAAATAAATTTTACAAGTACAGTATTAAAAGAAATTATTTCACAAACAAGTTTTGCAATTGGAGAAAAAGAAAAAAGAATAGTTTTTAATGGTTTAAATATTAAAATAGATCAAAATAATAAAGAATTAATAATTACTGCCACTGATTCATTTCGATTATCATGTAAAAAGATTGCTTATAGTAATAATTATAATTTTGATGTTATTATTCCTGGAAAATTTATTAATGAAATTGGCCGTTTAATTTCAGAAAATGACCAAGAAATTAAAATGAAAATTACTGATAAGTCAGTTAGCGTTATTATTAATAATACAATTGTTCAAACAAAAATTATTGAAGGAAAATATCCTGATACAAGTAAAGTTATTCCAACTTCCTTTAATACTTCATTAACAATCAATAATCGTGAACTAATTAAAATTATTGAGCGAGCTAGTGTTTTATCAAATGAGGTGATGACAACAATTGTTACATTAAAAATAAAAGAACAAAAAGTTTTAGTTACTTCATTTACGCAAGAAATTGGTAACACAGAAGAAGAAATTAAAGATTTTAAAGTTGAAGGAGCAGACCAAACAATTGCTTTTAATTCAAAGTATATTTTGGATGCTTTAAAAGCCTTTAAAACAAAAGAAATTACAATTAAAATGATTGATGAAACAAAACCATTAATTATTACTGCTAATGATGATCCAACATTACAACAATTAGTTTTACCAATTCGATCATATTAAAAACTCATTACTGAGTTTTTTTATTTTATAACTTTTTTATAGGGTTAAATTAGACACTAAAAATATAAAAATATTTTTTATAATATTTAAAAATATATTTGATAATTTAGCCTTAAAATTAGGTAATAATGGTAAAATAAAAGAAAGCAGAAATGGAGAGAATTATTTATGGGTGATAATTATAATTCAGAATCAATTCAAATTTTAGAAGGTTTAGAAGCAGTTCGAAAACGACCAGGGATGTATATTGGGGCGACAAATACTAGAGGGTTACATCATTTAGTTTGAGAAATTGTTGATAACTCAATTGATGAAGTTTTAGCTAATTTTGCTAATAAAATTAAAATTATCATTAATAAAGATGAATCAATTACAGTTGTTGACAATGGCCGTGGAATTCCAATTGAAATTCACCCAAAAACAAAAGTTTCAACATTAGAAACTGTTTTTACTATTTTACATGCAGGAGGAAAATTTGATTCAAATACATATAAAATTTCTGGTGGTTTACATGGAGTAGGGGCTAGTGTTGTTAATGCTTTAAGTAAATATTTAAAAGTTGAAGTTAGAAAAAAAAATAAAAAATATGTAATGGAGTTTCATAATGGTGGTCAAATTTTAACACCAATTAAAGAAGTTGGTTCAACTTCAGAAACTGGAACAACAGTAACTTTTTTACCAGATGAAAAGATTTTTAAAGAAACAACAATTTTTAGTTTTTCAACAATTCAAAATCGAATTAAACAATTAGCTTTTTTAAATAAAGGATTAGAAATATCATTAGTTGATTTACGAGAAGATTATGAAGAAAAAATGGTTGTTTATCAATTTAATAATGGAATTAAAGATTATGTTTTAGAATTAAATAAAACAATTGGTACGCCACTAAACGATGTTTTTTATGTTGAAGGAATAGAAGATAATATTGTTGTTGAATTTGGTTTACAATATAATGACAATTATTCAGAAAATATTTTTTCTTTTTGTAATAACATTAATACCCATGAGGGTGGAACCCACGAAGAAGGTACTAAATTAGCTATTGTTCGTGAAATAAATAATTATTTTAAAAATATTAATAAAAATAATAAAGGTAATGAAGATAAATTTACTTGAGATGACATTAAAGAAGGAATGACAACAATAATTTCTATTCGTCATCCGGATCCACAATATGAAGGTCAAACTAAAACAAAGTTAGGAAATAGTGAAGTTAAAAAAATTGTTTCTAATATTGTTGGAAAAGTATTAAATAGTTATTTGTTAGAAAATCCAGAAGATGCAAAAAAAATTATTGAAAAAATAAGTTTATCATTAAAAGCAAGAATTGCTGCACAACGTGCAAAAGAAACAACACGTCGTAAGACTGTAATGGATAGTTTTTCATTACCAGGTAAATTAGCAGATTGTGAAACAAAAGATGCTAAAATAGCTGAACTTTATATTGTTGAAGGGGATTCTGCTGGTGGAAGTGCTAAATCTGGTCGAAATCGAAAATTTCAAGCAATTTTACCATTACGAGGAAAAATTTTAAATGTTGAAAAAGCAAAACAAATTAAAATATTTGAAAATAATGAAATTAATTCAATTATTACCGCATTAGGAGCAGGTATTAAAGATAATTTTAATGATAAAAAATTACGTTATCAAAAGGTAATTATTATGACTGATGCTGATGTTGATGGTGCGCATATTCGAATTTTATTATTGACATTTTTTTATCGTTATATGAAAGATTTGATTGAAAATGGCAATATTTATATTGCTCAACCACCACTATACAAAATTCAAAATGGTAATCAGATTCAATATGCTTATAGTGATAATGAATTAGAACTTTATAAAGAAGAATTATTAAAACAAAATAAAAATTATACAATTCAACGTTATAAAGGATTAGGAGAAATGAATCCAGAACAATTATGAGAAACAACAATGGATCCAGAACGGCGTTTATTATTGAAAGTTTCTGTTAATAATGCATTTGAAGCAAATTTAATTTGTAATGAATTAATGGGTGAAAATGTTGAACCACGAAAAAAATTTATTCGTGAAAATGCAAAATATGTTAAAAATTTAGATGTCTAGAAGGGAGATATAATGATGAAATCAGAAAATGATGGATATGATTATGATGGTAAAATTCGTGATATTGATATTGCTGATGAAATGAAAAATGGCTTTTTAGATTATGCAATGTCAGTTATTGTTTCACGTGCAATTCCTGATGTTCGTGATGGATTAAAACCAGTTCATCGCCGTATTATTTATGCAATGTGAGATTTAAAAATGACTTACGATAAACAACATAAGAAATCAGCTCGAATTGTTGGTGAAGTAATTGGTAAATATCATCCCCATGGTGATACTGCTGTTTATGAAGCAATGGTTCGGATGGCACAAGATTTTTCTTATCGTTATCCTTTAATTGATGGGCATGGAAATTTTGGTTCAATGGATGGTGATGCTCCAGCGGCAATGCGATATACGGAAGCAAAAATGAGTAAAATTGCTGGTGAACTAATCAAAGATATTGAAAAAAAAACAACAATTCTTATTGACAATTATGATGGCAGTGAAGAAGAACCAACTTTTTTACCAGGATATTTTCCAAATTTATTAGTTAATGGTGCTAGTGGAATTGCTGTTGGAATGGCAACTAATATTCCACCTCATAATTTGAATGAAGTAATTAATGGTATTATTGCGGTAACAAAAAATCCTGAAATAACAACTATTGAATTAATGAAAATTATTAAAGGACCTGATTTTCCAACGGGAGCATTAATTACGGCTGGAAACGGTTTAATTAAAGCTTATGAAACAGGAAATGGAAAAATTACAATTCGTTCAAAGATTGATATTGAAGAAAATAATAATAAAAGACGAATTATTGTGTCAGAGATTCCATATCAAATTAATAAAGCAAAATTGTTGGAACGAATTGCAGAATTAATTAGCGACAAAATTATTAATGGAATTAGTGATCTTCGTGATGAATCAAACATGGAGGGGGTTCGTATTGTTTTAGAATTAAAACGTGATGCTCAAGAAAATGTTATTTTAAATAAGTTATATAAATTAACACCACTTCAAACTAATTTTTCGTTAAATATTTTAGCATTATACAAAAACCAACCAAGAGTAATGGGTTTAAAACAAATTTTAAAATATTTTATTGAACATCAAATTGATATTATTATTAAACGTAGTCAGTTTGAATTAAAGAAAAATCGTAATCGTTTAATTATTTTAGAAGGATTAAAAATTGCGCTTGATAATATTGATGAAGTAATTACAATTATTAAACAATCACAAACAACACAGATTGCATCAAATGCTTTAATTAATAAATTTAATTTGGTAGTTGAACAAGCACGAGCAATTTTAGAAATGCGCTTACAAAGATTAACTGGATTAGAAATTGAAAAAATTATTAATGAAATTAAAGATATTAAAGTAGCAATAACTGAATTAGAAGAGATTATTAATAATAGTGAAAAACAAATTAACATTATGATTACGGAATTAACAGAAATCAAGAAAAAATATGGTGATGAGCGGCGTAGTCAAATTATTAAGGAAGAGTTAATAGAAATTGATCCAGAAGAATTAATTCGCCGGGAAGATATTTTAATTATGTTAACACAAGATGGTTATGTTAAACAAGTAGCTGATGATACTTTTAAATTACAAAATCGTGGTGGAAAAGGGATTGTTGGTTTAGTAAATATTGAAGATAGTTTAAAGAAAATTATTAGTGCTAATAGTATTAACTCGTTATTAATTTTTTCAAATTTTGGAAAAGTGTATAAATTACGAGCTTATCAAATTGAAACATATTCACGACATGCACGGGGGTTACCAATTATTAATTTAATTGCAATTGATAAAACAGAAAGAATTCAAACAATTATTGCTATAGATGAGTCAATTTCAATAGAGGATAATTTATTTTTCGTGACAAAAAAAGGTCTTATTAAAAAAACAAAGATAAGTAAATTTAATCAAATTCGTCAAACAGGAAAAGTAGCAATTGAGTTAAAATATAATGATGAATTAGTAAGCGTGATTATTACAAAAGGACATGATGATGTTATTATTGGAAATAATATTGGAAAAGTAATTCGATTTAATGAAGAAGAAATTAGGCCAATGACACGACAATCAGTAGGGGTTAAAGGAATTGCTAACGATACTGTTGGAGAAACCATTGGTGTGAGTTCAGGACGGTCTGCGAAATATGTTTTATCAGTAACTGAAAATGGTTATGCGAAAAAAACAGCAATTGAAGATTATCGTTTAACAGGACGAAATACTAAGGGTGTTAAGTCAATTAACTTAACAGATAAAACAGGATATTTAAAATTTGTTCAAACTGTAAGTGGTGATGAAGATATTTTAGTAGGAACAAAAAAAGGAAATATTATTCGTGTTTCGCTAGAACAAATTCCATTATTTGGCAGAACAACATCGGGTGTTAAAATTATGCGATTAGAACAAGATGATAAATTAGAAGTTATTGAAATTTTAAAAAAGAAAATTAACATTCAAGGAGAAAAAAAATGTTAGATCAGAAAAAAATTGTTGAAAATTTTGACGAAATAATAAAAAAATTAAACCGCCGTCATGATGATTTTTCATATTTACAAGATATTAAAAAATTATCAGTTCAACGTCGCGAATTAATTGTTAAATCAGAAAAATTAAAAGAAAAACGAAATCTTGAATCAAAAAAAGTTGGAACTTTAATAGCAGAAAAAAAAGACCAAGAAGTACAAACAATTAAAGAATTAATTAATACTATTAAACAAGAAATGGAAGTAATTGATGAACAACTAAATAAAGTTGAAGAAAAAATTAAAGAAATTTTAGAAGTTACGCCTAACGTTCCAGATGATTCAGTTCCTAGTGGGAAAGATGAAAATGATAATGTTGAAATTCGTAAATGAGGTAAAATTTCAAATCATAAGAAAGTAAAAGAACATTGAGAAGTAGCGACAGAATTAGATTTAATTGATTTTGATCGGGGAACTAAAATATCAGGTTCACGTTTTGTAGTATATAAAGGAATGGGAGCTAAATTAGAACGTGCTTTAATGAACTTTATGTTATATGAACATGAAAAACGAGGTTATATTGAAATTGAACCACCAATTTTAGTACAACCACAAATTATGTATGGGACAGGAAACTTACCAAAATTTAAAGAGGATTTATATTATATTGAAAAAGATAATTTATATTTAATTCCAACTGCAGAAGTACCAGTAACTAATTTATACCGTGAAGAAATTTTAGGGAAAGATCAGTTACCAATTTATCATACTGCTTATACACAATGTTTTCGTCAGGAAGCTGGTTCTGCTGGGCGTGATACAAAAGGAATTATTCGTTTACACCAGTTTAAAAAGGTTGAAATGGTTAAATTTACTACCGAAGAAGCTTCATTTGAAGAATTAGAAAAAATGGTATTAGATGCAGAAAATATTCTTCAATTATTGGAAATTCCATACCGTGTAATCTTGTTGTGTTCAGGTGATATGGGATTTTCTTCAACAAAAACATATGATGTAGAAGTATGAATGCCTGGTAAGAATAAATATCGGGAAATTTCGTCTTGTTCAAATTGTCTTGATTTTCAAGCACGTCGGATGAAATTACGTTATCGTGATGATAATAATGAAATAAAATATGTTCATACTTTAAATGGATCAGGTTTAGCAATTGATCGTTTAATTGCTGCCATTTTAGAAAATTATCAAAATGAAGATGGGACTATTACAATTCCAAAAAAATTGCAACCTTATTTTCAAGGGCAAACTGTTATTGTTTAAAATGTTTCACGTGAAACATTGCGGTTTTTAATAAAAAGGATATGCAAAATAAAATTCTATGCTATAATTATTTATGTCATTGCAATAGTTACATTTGAAATTGGTCAGGACCGGAAGGTGGCAGCCATAAGACTAAGGACTATGTGTAATGACATTTTTTATGGTAAGGGTGAATTTATGACGGATACTACATTAATTTTTAATAAATTATATAAGTTATCACAACTAGCATATAAGAAAAAACATGTTCCAATTTCTGCATTAGTTGTTGACCAAAATGGTAAAATTATTGCCATTGGATATAATAAAACAACAAAAAATTCAGTAACAACACACGCTGAGATTTATGCTTTAAATCAAGCATGTCGAAAAAAACGAACAAATAAAATTAGTGGTTGTTCAATATGAGTTACTGTTGAACCATGCATGATGTGCCTAGGAGCAATAATTAATTCAGGAATTAAAGTTATTAATTATTATTTATCAAATGAAAAATATGGTTTTTTAAAGTCTAATCATACTTTTGATGTTTCAAAATTAAAAGTTCAACATGTTAGAAAACATGAGGAAAATATGATTTTAAAAGATTTAATAAAGAAATTTTTTGAACAATTAAGATAGAATATTTGTAATTAAAGGAGTAAAATAAAATTATTATAGCAATAATATTGGACGGGAGCATAAAAAATGGATTATATTTCTTTATATCGTAAATATCGACCAAATAATTTTAATAAAATTGTTGGACAAATTGAAATTAGAAAAGCTTTAAAAAATGCAATTATAAATAATACATTTTCGCATGCATATTTATTTTCAGGACCACGTGGGACGGGGAAAACTTCGATTGCAAAAATATTTGCAAAAGCAATTAATTGTATTAATTTAGATAAAGGGAATCCGTGTAATAAATGTGCTAGTTGTCAGGAAATAAACCGTGCCGTAGTAGTTGATGTATTTGAAATTGATGCTGCTTCAAATAATGGTGTTGATGAAATTCGAGAAATTAGAAATAACGTTCAGTTACTTCCTATAATGACAAAATATAAAGTTTATATTATTGATGAAATTCATATGTTAACTAATTCAGCTTTTAATGCATTATTAAAAACATTAGAAGAACCGCCACAACATGTTGTTTTTATTTTAGCAACAACTGAAAGTCATAAGATTCCTGCAACAATTATTTCACGTTGTCAACAATATAATTTTCGTAAGATCTCAAAAGTTGAATTGGAAAATAATATTATTAATATTTTACAAAAAGAGGAAATTAAATATGATTTGGCTGCGATTAAAGAAATTGCTCTTTTGGCTGATGGTAGTGCTCGCGATTCATTAAGTATTTTAGAACAAGTAATTATGTTTTCTGATCGGAATGTTACCTTAGAAAATGTAAATATTATTTTTGCAACAGTTTCAAAAACCATTAAATTAAAATTATTAAAAGATATTTTAGAATATAAAACAACAGAAGTTTTAATGTCTAGTAAAAAAATTTATCAAGCAGGTTCTGATTTTGAAATTTTAACATTAAATTTATTAAATATTTTAAAAGAAATTTTTGAGTTTAAACAAACGAATAATTCAATTTTTTTAGATTTATTATCAGAAGAACAAGCAAAAGAATTTGCTGAACAATTAAGTTCAAAAGAATTAATTATGTTACTTGATTTGTTTACTGAAGCAGCAAGCAAAATACGAAATAATAAAACACAAGAAATGTATTTTGAATTAATTTTATTAAAAGCTTTAGCAATCTTTGAAAATAATACTAAGAATTTACAGAATTTAAAATTAAGTGATTTAGTGATTTTAGAACATACAGAAGAAAGAAAAATTAATCATCATAAAATAGAAAAAAATTATAAAAATATAGAAATAATAGAAAATAATTATGAAAAAGATCAAGTGCCACCCTTAAAAGAAGAACTTATTGTAAATAAAGAATTAAAAAACAATGATGAAATAATTCATTTAAAAGAACCAAAATTATCTAATAACCAACCATTATTTCATAATTTTTCATTATTTAATGATGAAGAACCTAATGATAGTTCTTTTAGTAACATAGAACCACGACAAGATAAAATAATAGTAGATAAAAATGATCTTCAAACTAATTTTGAACAAACAAAGGAAAAAGAAAGTTTTCAATCAATTGGATCAGAGCAAATTTCTTATGGAAAAGAATTAGAAGGCATAACTGACTTACAAAAATATCGTGACAATATGAAAAATAAAGTTAATATTTATGAATTTTCTAATATTAATTATTCTAATAATCAAATTTTTAATATTTTAATTAAAGCTAGTAAAGAAGAGCGAGAAAAATTTAAAAATAAATTTATGGAATTAATTAACGAAAAAGGTAAAGTAGTTCAATTAGATAAATTAATTAGTTTCTATGATGTTAAATATGCGGCTGCATCAGAACAAGGATTGATTATTGTAACTAATACAAAACCAGAAGCAAATTGAATTAGTTTTGAAATGTGTGATTGAGAATTTCGCAATAAGATTTTCCAAGTATTTGATTTTGATTTTATTATTATTACCTTAAGTGAAACTGAGTGAACTAGTGTTCGCAATGATTATGTTAAAATTAGACAAGCAAATAAATTACCAAAACCAACATTAATTGATGTTGAAGAGTTTTACCAAAATTTATTAGTTAAACAAATTGATAACTATGAAGAACATAAAGATGTTCTTGAAACTGGTAAACAAATTTTTGATAACATTAAGATAGTAGAATAATTGATTGGAGATTTTAAATGAACTATGAAGAATTAATTATGGAATTAAAAACTATTTTAGGTGTTGGTAAAAAGACTGCGGAAAGGATTTTTAATAAATTAATTATTAAACCATCATTATTGAAATCATTAGAGCATGTTTTTAATGAAATCAAAAATAATTATCATCAATGCTCAATTTGTTCAACATTAGTGCAAAATAATGTTTGTTTGTTTTGCCATAATAATTTACGTGATCAAACAATGCTTTGTGTTGTTAGTAATTTTTTTGATATTATAAAAATTGAAGCAACAAAAGTTTTTAATGGAGTTTATCATGTTTTAAATGGTGAAATTAATGTAAAAAATGGCATTACACCAGATAAATTGACTTTTTCTGCGTTAGAATCCCGAATGAATGATAAAATTATAAAAGAAGTGATTATTGCTGTTGGCGCTACTTTTGAAGGAGAAGTAACAGCTCAATACTTAAAAACATTTTTGCAACCTTTTGATATAAAAATATTACGTTTAGCCCAAGGGATACCAATTGGTAGTTCCTTAGATTATATTGATGAGGTAACATTAAAACAAGCTTTAGAGGGACGTAAAGATGTTTAAGAACAGGGAGTGTAATGATGCTATTTATAACATTAGAAGGAATTGATGGTTCTGGGAAAACAACGATTTCAAAATTATTAAAAGAAAAATTACAGTCAGAAGGATATCAAGTTGTTTTAACACGAGAACCAGGGGGTAATGAAATTTCTGAGCAAATTAGAAATGTTATTTTAAGTAAACATAATTTAGAAATGGACCCATGAACAGAAGCTTTATTATATATTGCTGCTCGTAGGCAACATGTTGTTGAAGATATTTTGCCGGCGTTAAAACGAGGAGAAATTGTAATTTGTGATCGTTTTATGGATTCCACTTCAGCATATCAAGGATATGCTCGTGGATTAGGAATTCGAACATTAGATGAAGTACAATCAATTGTTTTGGGCATAACAAAGCCAGATTTAACTCTTTTTTTTGATATTGAACCAACAATAGCGAGTGAAAGAATGAAAGTTAGAAATGAGGTTGAAATGAACCGTCTTGATTTAGAAAAAAATTCGTTTCACAAGAAGGTATATAAAGGGTATCAAGTTTTAATTAGTGAAAATGCAGATCGCATTAAAGTTATTGCTGCTAGTAAACCAGTGAATGAAGTATTAGAACAAGTATATTATTATGTTGATGAAATTATTCAAAAAATAAAGGACAAAGGAAATGGATAATTTATTTACAAAAAATGATGTTGAGAAAATGACACTATTTAAAAATTTAATTTTAAAAAATAATTTATCAAATCAACTTTTGATTTCTTGCAATAATAAAGTTAAGTTAGAAAAATTTACAACAGAAATTATTAAATTTTTATTGTGTTTAAAAAAACAAGGAGCAGACTGTGAATGTGATATTTGTCACCCCATTAATAATAAAACTTATTATGATTTAAAAATTAAAGGTGATTTTGAAACAACAATCAAAAAAGAAGCAATTCAAGAAATTATTCAAACCTTTAATTATTCTGCGTTAGAACAAACAGGAATAAAAGTATATGTTATTAATGGCATTGATTTATTAACATTAGAAGCGGCTAATTCATTATTAAAATTTTTAGAAGAACCTAGTAAAAATACATACGCTTTTTTATTAACAACTAATAAAACAAATGTTATTGATACTATTAAATCACGTTGTTTAAATATTATTTTAGAAAATACAACTGATTTGTTAGAAGTTGATGATTTTAAAAATGAATTTATTTCTACCTTTTTTAACAATTTTGCAAGTAACTCAACAAATAACTTTATTCATATTCGCCAGTTAAATAATTATGATAGTGTTGAATGCCGCCAATTTTTTTTAGCAATTGCTAATGTTTTAAAAAAGAAAGAATGAGAAAAATATCAAATTACAAACCAAAATTTAATTCAAAAATTAAATCATAAAAATAGCAAGTTAATTGAAATTTGTTATACTATTACCAATTTATTATTGGAAAATTTAAATAAAGAATTAATTTTAGAAAAGGGATTAATTGATTGATATAACGAGGTGTAAAGTGAAAGTTTTAAATGATTTATTAGATTATAAGGGAATTAAAATTAACCAACGAACTGATATGTTTAATTTTTCATTGGATACAGTCTTACTGGCTCGTTTTGCAACATTAAATACAAAAATAAAAAATATTTTAGATATTGGTGCTAATAATGCGGCAATTCCGTTAATTTTATCAACTTTAACTTCAGCAACAATTACTGGAATTGAATTGCAAAAAGAAGCTGCGCAATTAGCAGGGGGGAATGTTGCATTAAATCATAAAACTAAACAGATTAAAATTATTCATAATGATATTAATGAATATGTTAAAACTAATGCTAATGTTAAATATGATTTAATTGTCTGCAATCCGCCGTTTTTTAAATTTGATGAAGCAAAATTAAATAAAAAAAATAAATTATTAATTCCAGCACGCCATGAAACAGATGTCACATTAGAAGAGATTATTTTTGCTGCTAAGAAATTAGTTGCAAATCGAGGGTATTTTGCGATTATTCATCGCACAACAAGATTATTAGAAATTACTGCATTATTAATTAAGTATGGTTTTAATATTAAGCGACTACAATTTATTCATCCTTTTGTAGAAAGTGAAGCAAATAATGTTTTAATTGAAGCTCGTTTTCAAAGTGGTGTAGGTCTTATTGTTGAAAAACCAATCATTGTTCATAATAAGAATTATCATTATACAGAACAAGTTTTAAAATTATTTCGAAAATAGGTGATAGAAATGGAAACTAAACTTTTAAAACAGAATGAAAAATATGTTATTGGGGTGTCTGGTGGTCCGGATAGTATGTTTTTACTTGACAATATTTATAATAATTCAGAGTTAGATATTAATAATTTCATTGTGTGTTTGGTAAATTACCAGAAGCGAAAAGATAGTGATTATGATGAACAAATTGTTGTTGAATATTGCCAAAAACGAAATATTAATGTCCATGTAAAAAAAGTGACAGCGAAAGACTATGAACAGTATCAGACTAATTCTTATAATTTTCAAGCAGTAGCTCGTAGCATACGATATGATTTTTTTTTACAAATTAGTGAAAAATATTGTTGCCAGGGCTTATTAATTGCCCATAATTTGACTGATCATATTGAAACATATATTTTACAAAAACAACGAAATGGTATTGTTGAATATTATGGTCTAAATAAAACTAGTTATTATTATTCTCAATTCTTCGACAAAAAACTAAAAGTGTTGCGGATTATGTTAGAAATATCAAGAGAAGAAATTATTGAATATTTATTTCATCAGCAAATTAATTATGCAATTGATTCAACTAATATTTTAGCGATTTATAATCGAAATATTATTCGTAATGAAATTCAGGATATTAATTTACAAGATATGTTATTAGAAATTGAGGAAAAAAATAAGGAAAATGAACAATTAAAGTTAATTGCAAAAAATTATTTGATTGAAAATTTTGGACAAATTAATGTTACTAGTTTTAATGTTCTTAATAATATTCAGTTGCAAAAAATTATTATTTTTAATTATTTTAAAACTAATAAGGTTGCTTATTTAATTAGGAATAAAAAAAGAAAGTTTTTAGATGAAATAATTAAGGAATTAAAAAGTTTAAAACCAAATATTATTCTTAAAATTAATTCAAGATATTCTTTAATTAAATCATATGATAATGTTGAAATTGTTAATAATGAACTTTTAAAATTAACAACAATTCAAATAACACCAACAACTAGATTACCAATAAAATGAAAAGAAAATATTATTAATTGGGGGACTAAAAATAAGTATGATTTTAAGATAACAGCAGCACAATGACCAATCACAATTACCAACGATTTATCTTTACTAAGAAATGTAATGATTAATAAGGTGCGTTTAAATCGTTGATTTATCAAAAATAAAGTACCGCTTTTAGCACGAAAAAGTTATTTTGTATTAGATAAGGAAAATAACCTTATTTATGTGAACAATTTGGTTGATTTAAAAATTAATAAATTTATTAATAATACTTTAGCGGAAAAATACAATTTATTTTTTTTTATGATAAAATGGTCTAGAATTGGGTCATTGTTTCAAATGGTTGAAAAAGATTAATTTTAAAAGTCTTAATAGATAGGAAACAGTTATGAATAAAAAAAGAATGTGATTTGCAATTATAAGTTCGTTAATTTTTATTGGTTTGATTATTTTAACAATTGTATTATGAACAAAATCAGATATTACAAAAATTAGCGAAGGAGATATGCAAAAAATTGGTAATACTCAAAAGTATAACAATCAAAATATTGATGAAATTACTATTAAGGCTAATGTTGGTAAAAATACTGTAGTTATGGAAGGGGTCATTCGATATTCTGAGAGCGGTGTTATCAAAACTGTTCGCTATAGTTCGGAATGAAACTGTGAAGGTTTTGAAGCTTATACTTATAAGTATAAAGGGGGAATACCAACAAATACATGAGATGAAAATTTTAAAAATAGATTAAAAGGTGGTCTTGTTTCATTTGACCGTGAGTTTGTTCCAATGTGACAAGCGATGTTAATACAATTAGTACCATGATTATTAATAATGGGAATCGCTGTTTTTATGATTGCTCGTTTATCAAAAATGTCTGGTGGGATGTCAGGCGCTAATCCCTTTTCAATGGGAAAAAATAAAGCACGTCAAATTCAATCAACTGTTAAATTTTCTGATGTTGCAGGAATTAATGAAGAAAAAACAGAGTTAGTTGAGTTAGTTGATTATTTAAAAAATCCACAGAAATATTCAAATATGGGTGCTCGTGCTCCGAAAGGAGTTTTAATGGAAGGACCACCAGGGACAGGAAAAACTTTATTAGCAAAAGCTGTTGCTGGAGAAGCTGGTGTCCCATTCTTTTCAATTTCAGGTTCTGAATTTGAAGAAATGTTTGTTGGAGTTGGTGCTTCAAGAATTCGTGAAATGTTTATTGCAGCTAAAAAAGCTGCACCATGTATCATTTTTATTGATGAAATTGATGCTGTTGGTCGAAAAAGAACTGTTTCAATTGGAAGTGGTGCTAATGAACAAACATTGAACCAGTTATTAGTTGAAATGGATGGTTTTGGAACTAATACGGGAGTTATTGTTATGGCAGCAACAAACCGAGTTGATGTATTAGACTCTGCTTTATTAAGACCAGGGCGTTTTGACCGCCAGATTCAAATTTCATTACCAGATATTAATGAACGAGAAGCAATTTTAAAATTACATGCTCGAAATAAAGCAGTTTCAACAGAGGTTGATTTTAGACGAATTGCGGAAAGAACGCCAGGATTTTCTGGAGCCCAATTAGAGAATGTTTTAAATGAAGCAGCAATTTTATGTGTTCGTAAGAATTTAAAAATTATTACTGTTAATATTATTGATGAAGCGATTGATCGTGTTGTTGGGGGACCAGCAAAAGAATCACGTAAATATTCAATAATGGATAAAGATATTGTTTCTTATCATGAAGCTGGTCATGCTCTAATTGGTTTGCGTTTAGAAGCAGCTAGCAAAGTTCAAAAAGTTACTATTATTCCACGTGGACAAGCAGGTGGTTATACAATTATGACACCAAAAGAAGAAACAATGTTTCATAGTAAAGAGAACTTATATGCGACAATTACTGGTTATTTAGGTGGGCGTGCATCAGAAGAGATTATTTTTGGAAAAACAAAAATAACAACAGGAGCACATGATGATTTAGAAAAAGCAACTAATATTGCACGTCATATGGTTACTGAATATGGAATGAGTTCTTTAGGATTAGTTCAATTTGAATCACCAAAAGATGAATATATTGGAACAAGAAAACGTTATTCAGAAGATATTGCGGCTAAAATTGATACTGAAGTTCGTAAAATTTTAGATGATTGTTATGTAACAGCAAAAGCATTAATTTCTGAAAATCGTAGTTTATTAGATTTAATTGCTGAAAGTTTAAAAATATTAGAAACAATTACAGCAGAACAAATTGAATATATTGATAAATATCATAAATTACCTGATGAAGTAATTAATGAAAAAGAACGTGCAGCAAAGCATAAAGAAAAAGAAGAAAAAGGCGAAATTTTAAAAGTTAAACCAAAAGAACGAAAAAAAGATCATCCAGAAGATGATAAAAATAATGATCCAAATAAGAAGTAGACTAATTAAGTCTACTTTTTGTTTTACTTTTAATGATGATTATACTATAATTGCAAAGGAAAGAAATTTATAAAGGAGTTTAAAGGAATGGATAAAGTAACGAAAGCAATTAGTAATGTTAATAATGTTAAAATGACAGTTGTTGATGCAACTAAATCATTAAACGATATTATTAAATTACATGCAACTAATCCGCTTGCAACAATTGTGTTGTCAAGAGTTGTTCTAGCTACTATTTTAATTGGTAGTGATATGAAAAATGCTACTGGTAAAATGACAAGTATTATTAATGGAAATGGTCTAATTGGAACGATTATGGCAGAATATACTGGCAATAAAGTGCGAGGATTTTGTGCTAATCCACAATTTGATGTTGAAGAAATTTATCGTGAACATAATGTTATTTCCCAAGTAGTTGGTATAAATGGTTATTTACGCGTAATGAAAGATTTAGGAATGAAAGAAAGTTTCTCAGGTCAAATTCAATTAATTTCTGGTGAAATTAATTTAGATTTTACTTATTATTTAGCACAAAGTGAACAAATTAAATCAGTTATTGCATGTTCAATTAAAATTAATGAAGATAATACAATTGCAAAAGCAGTTGGTTTTTTTGCACAGTTGTTACCAGAACATAAAGAGGAAGATATTGACTATTTAGAAGAAAAAATTGAAAATATAGAAAACATTAGTCATAAATTAATTGCTGAAGATAATTTAATTAATATTTTTAAACTCATTGATCAAAATGCCAAAGTATTAGAAGTTGATGAAGTTAAATTTGAATGTAGTTGCTCATACGAAAAAGCTTTAGAATCAGCAAAATTATTAGGTGATGAGCAACTTAATAAAATTTTAATAAATAATGGTGAAATTGAAATTGCATGTGATTTTTGCCGCAAAAAATATCATATTAGAGCAAGTGATTTAAAAAGTTTACTTAAAGAATAAGATAAGATATCTTAAATAAGTTGATAAAATTATAATAATTTTGTTATGATATTATTATGATAAAAAATAATTGTAAAATGTATTTTAGTATTTAAAGGGGGCACAACACAAGATGGCTGAAATTAAAGATGTACATAGTATAATCCAAACAAAACCACATAGGGAAGAATCTAAAGTAAAAAAACCAAATAACAAGGAACTAAAAGAAAAAGTTGATTATACTGCCGTTAAAGAATTTAAACAAAAGTTAAAAGAACAAAAGAAACAAACAAAGTTATATTCAAAACGAATTCTAAAAGGGGAAATTATTTCAACAACAAATAGTAAACCAGATACAAGTAAATATGTAATTGAACTAGTTAATGTGAAAAAATCATATATTACTGGGGAAGTTGAAACACCAGTTTTAAAAGGAATTAATTTAAAATTAGAAAAAGGAGACTTTATTGTTATTCTAGGTCCTTCTGGATCAGGAAAAACAACATTATTAAACATTATTTCAGGTTTAGATAAAGTTTTAAGTGGTGATGTTTTTGTTATTGGCTATAACTTATCGTTATTAAAAGATGTTGATTTAACAAAATTTAGACGAGATAATGTTGGTTTTATTTTCCAACAATATAATTTATTAACTAATTTAACTGCCAAAGAAAATGCTGAAGTTGGGGAAAATTTAAGTAAAAACAAAAATAATGATATGACAATTAAAGATATTTTTGAGACAATTGGAATGGAAGAACAAATGAACAAATATCCTCACCAAATGTCAGGGGGACAACAACAACGGGTTTCAATTGCTAGAGCATTAGCAAAAAATCCAGATATCTTATTTGGTGATGAACCAACAGGAGCTTTAGATGAAGAAATGGGTCGAAAAGTACTTGAAATTTTAGTTGATGTTAATAAAAAATATAAAACAACGGTTATTATTGTTACGCATAACCCAAATATTGCTGATATTGCTAATACAGTTATTCATGTTCGTAATGGATTAATTGACCAAATTAAGAAAAATACACATCCAAAGAAAACAAGTGAAATTGATTGATCTTAATCTGTAAAATGCTATTATGTGTTTTACATTTTTTTTATTAATATTAGAAATATTTTTTAAAATAATAAAATAATTTTAGAATATCTTTAATTAATTATTGAAATTTGTTATAATTAAAAAGAAGCTATCGTTTAACTATTTACTTACAAGTAATATTTATTAAGTAATATTTTTGTAAGAAGGGAATTCAGATGACAGATTGTAGGTTATCTTGCCATGCTTGTTAATGTTCATGTTCAGGTACAAACAGTGACCATAAATGTTTTGAATGTGATTGTAATAAACCACATGGCCGAAAATAATGTTTTGTTTCTCATTTTTGAGAAACTTTTTTTGAAATATCATATATGAACTATAATAAGGAATAATTAGCCTTAAAAATAGTTTTTTTATTGAATTTATTGTTATTTTTGATTAATATTTATCTAATGATTGTTAATTAAAGAAGGAATTAGAAAAATGAGAATTGGAAATATTAAAATCAAAGGGCAAGTTTTTTTAGCACCAATGGCTGGAATTACGAATGAAGCATTCCAAATTATTTGTCATGAATTAGGAGCGGGATTGGTTTATACTGAAATGGTTAGTGATAAAGCAATTTTACAAAAAAATGAACGAACTTTACAAATGATTAAGGTAAATAAATTAGAACATCCAATTTCAATGTAAATTTTTGGAACAGATATGGAAACTTTTGTTGCAGCAGCAAAATATGTTAATCAACATAGTGATTGTGATATTATTGATATTAATATGGGTTGTCCTGCACCAAAAATTGCAATTAAGTCACAAGCTGGGTTATATTTATTAAAACACCCCCAACGCGTTTATAAAGTTGTTAAGGTAGTGGTTGAAAATTTTACTAAACCAGTAACTGTTAAAATTCGAATTGGCTGAGATGAAGAGAATATTAATTGTGTCGATATTTCAAAATATTGTGAACAAGCAGGAGCACAAGGTAATCCATGAATATTTAAACAGATTAAACATTTTTTAGATACTGGTGAAAAAATTAAGCAATCACCATTAAATGAATGATGGAATATTATTTTCCGCCATGCAGAATTATTATTAAATTTAAAGGGAGAACGAATTGCGGCGAGTGAAATGCGGAAAAATTTAGCCTTTTATTTTAAAGGAGAGCCAGAAGCTACTAATTATAAAATTCGGGCAACGCAAATAAATACAATATTTGAGTTAAAAATGCTTGTTAATTAATATATTACCTATTATAATAGCAATATTAGTGTTGCTAAATAGTAAAAAGGAGAATTAAAAAATGGAGAAACGTAATTTTACAGAACAACAGCAAATTAGACGTGATAAATTAAAAAAAATGGTTAACGATGGGCATAATCCTTTTGTAATTGCCAAGTTTGACCGAACACATACAAGTAAAGAACTTAATAAACAATTTAATCATTTATCAAAAGAGGAATTAGCCACAAGTAGTGATAATATAATAGTTAAAATTGCGGGTCGAATTAAAACATTTCGTGAGGCAGGAAAAGCTAGTTTTGTAATGTTACAAGATCAAAATGGAATTTTTCAAATTTATGTTCGAAATGATGAAGTTGGTGATGAAAAATATCAAGAATTTATTAATTTTGATTTAGGAGATATTATCGGAATTACTGGAATAATGATGAAAACAAACACTAAGGAATTAACAGTGCGAGTTAAAAAATTTGTTTTATTAACAAAAGCATTGCGTGCATTACCTGATAAATATCATGGAATGACTGATATTGAAGAAAAATATCGTCGTCGTTATGTTGATTTAATTACATCAGCGGAAACAAAAGATATTTTTATTAAGCGTAGCAAGATTATTGCTTTAATGCGATATTTTTTTAATAGTAAGGGATATTTAGAAGTTGAAACACCTGTTTTACAACCTATTCATGGTGGCGCAGCGGCAAAACCATTTATAACTCATCATAATACATTAGATATGAATTTTTATTTACGAGTAGCAACAGAATTACCTCTAAAACGGTTAATTGTTGGTGGCTTTGAGGGAGTTTATGAAATAGGACGATTATTTAGAAATGAAGGAATGGATACACGCCATAATCCAGAGTTTACAACAGTTGAAATTTATATTGCATATCAAGATATGAATTTTATGATGCAATTAACAGAGGATACTATCTACTACATTGTAAAAAACATTTTAAATAAAGATGAAACAAAATATAATGGAGTAATGATTTCATTCAAACAGCCATGAAAACGTTGACATATGGTTGATGCAATTAAAGAGTTAGTGGGAATTGATTTTTGAAAACCAATGACTTTTGCTGAAGCAAAGAAAATTGCAAAAGAAAAAAAACTACCAATTGAAAAATTTCATACTTCTGTTGGATATATTATTAATTTGTTTTTTGAAGAATTTGTGGAAGATAAATTAATTCAACCAACATTTATTTATGGTCATCCCATTGAAGTTTCTCCATTAGCAAAAACAAATGCAAAAGATCTAAGATTTACTGATCGATTTGAATTATTTATTAAAGGGCGTGAATATGCAAATGCTTATTCAGAATTAAACAATCCAGTTGAACAATATGAACGTTTTGTTAGTCAATTAGCAGAACGTGATAATGGTAATGATGAAGCACAAGAATTAGATATTGATTTTATTGAAGCATTGGAATATGGAATGCCACCAACAGGTGGTTTAGGAATTGGAATTGATCGCCTAGTTATGTTATTAACAGGACAAGATTCAATTAAAGATGTATTATTATTTCCCCATATGCGACCAAAAGGAAAATAGGTGATTGTATGGCATTTGGTATTGAAATTGGTTATAGTTCAATTTTAACATTACGTGAAACAGTAGAAGTAATTAGTTTAATTAAACGTGAATTAGTTCGTCGTTTTATTATTCAATTTAATTTATTAAAAGTTGATGTGCCTTTAATTACTACAGAAGAAAAAGGGTTTGATGATGATTTTTGAATGACAGAACGTCCAATTGATTTTAATATTTCCCCAACTAATTTAGTTGGGGAAATATTACAGTCACACAATAAATGGCGACGAAATGCAATTAAACAATATGAATTGTTATAAAACGAAGGAATTTTAACAACGGTAATGGTTTTACGTCGTGATATTAAGCAGTCAAACGGCCAAGCAGTAAGATTTAGCGAAATTAGATTTGATTTATTATTAGAAGAAAAAGACATTACATTATTAAAAATTAAACAAACAATTGATAAAGCAACTAATATTGTTAGTGATGTAGAATATATTTTATTATTAAAATTTCCGTAATTAAATAAGAAATTTAAGAAAAAATTAAATTGAACAAGTCAAATTGAATTACAAAAAGCAATGCGATTATTAAGTTATCAAGAACGTTTGAATCGCTATATAAGAGAAAATAGTGCTACAATCCTCTATGGTTTAAAAAATAGTATTACTAATAATACGATTGAAATTAGTGAATCGCAAGATGTTTTTAATTGGGAACTCTATGCGAAAATTTTTGTTTATGATTTTATGTTAGAAAAAGCTATTTGTATTGGTTATTGTGCTGCTACTGTTAATTGTGATGTTTTAAAAAGTCAATTAGCAGTAACAAAAGAAACAAGTAAATTAAGAACAGAATATGATGAAAAAGTAGCAATAAATGACTTACCAGTGACACTTTCGTTTGGATTTTTTAATTAATAATTAGATTTATTTTTATTAAAAAAACAATATATTGGTGAGGTTATTGCTTCGGTTTGAAGTGATGATTTTTTAAAATATGTTAAGAAAAATGGAATTGAAATTTTATAAATGAAAAATTATATGGTAATTATTGTGGCGGCTAGTTATCCAATAATACTCCCGAAATTATTATTAATAAAATATCACAACTAAATCCTAGATTTGACTTGAATCAAATTTATGTAACTGATATTCAAGAAAATAATGCAGTAATTTTACCATTTATTCCTCCTTTATGAAAGGGGAAAATTCCAACAGTAGTTCATTTTTCTTTATTTCAAAATAGAAAAAAAAACAACCCATTATTCAATATAAAAATGTTCATCAAGATGATTGAAAAACAAAAAAATTGATTTAAAAAAAACAACAATGCCTACACCAATAAATTCTCAAATACATTCTAGTTTTTGTACTTTATGCAGTATTAGAGAATCTATTAATTAATAATATTGCAAAAAATATTAATGTTTCTTTATCACAAAGTGAACTTTTTAATCATTTTTTAGAAAAGTATAAAATTAATTATATTACTAAAAATGGATTAAACCTTTATGCTATTTATAAATTTTTAAAATATGATCCTAAAGTTAGTAAAAGTTTAGTAGGTAGATATTTTTATTTTAATTTTCATAATTTTTTCTTTCATAATTTATTTAATGATAAAAAATTAAGAATGATATTATTTCAAATGTTAGTATGAACTTCGCTTTATTTTAGTACTCCTGTTATAATGGGAACATTTTATAATAGAGGAATGGGACATTGTATTTCAATTTAAGTAATTAGACCAAATGAAGATTCATTTAAAACTGAATATATGATTAGATACCCCGATATATGAGAAAATAATATAAGAATTGTGTGATAATTAAGTATAAATGGGAATGATTTATATAGTTTTTTGTTTAATAAAGAGGGTATATTTGGTGCTTTATTAATAAGTACTTATGTTTTTGGATCTATATTTATTCCAAGTTTTATAAATATGATGCGTGAAAATATGCCATTTTTTCAAAGTGCTTTGGGAACTATTGATCGCATTCCTAATCCGTTAATAAGTGAAGATAGCATTGCTACTGAAGATGATATTTTAAATTCAAATTATTTATTTGATAATGAACTTTTAAACATATTGTTTAAAAATTTTATGTAGTTAATATGTAGTACTAATTGATAAATTTAAATGATTTTAGGAAATGTTTATATAATTTAAAATATAGTTTTAGTAATTTTAATTTTGTTTAAGAAAAAGTGAATTGTTACATTAATTGATATAATAATGAACGAATTTTTGTAAAATATCGAATGTCTCCTATAAGTGTTTGAAGTTTATGGGAAAATAAGATAAGTTTTAAAAAAAGTGAACTTATGTGAGTAGGTATAGTTTTTATAATTTAAATGTAAATTTTATTGGTCTATTTTACTTTTTTTGTTATAATTAATACAATTTAATACTTACAATAATCCTATATATACTAGAAATATGGTCTAGTGTCTCTACAGTTAACCTTAAATTAAATACTATAGGTCTTAATTTATTTTTAATTTGTTAAGACTGTTTGTTAATTAGTTTTAATGGTCATGTTTCTTTTATTAAATTTTTTGTATTAAATATTTTGGAGGAACAAACATGCAAATTAAAAAATCTTATACCTTTAATGATCTACTATTAGTTCCACAAAAATCAGATATTTTACCATATCAGATTAACTTAAGAACTAAACTAACAAAAAATATTGAATTAAATATTCCTTTTATATCTTCAGCAATGGATACTGTTACTGAATCAAAATTGGCAATTGCAATTGCTCGCGAGGGTGGAATTGGAATTATTCATAAAAATTTATTAATTGATAAACAAGCAGCAGAAGTTGAAAAAGTTAAACGCAACGAATCAGGTTTTATTATTAATCCGATAACATTAAAACCAATAATGACAGTTCAGGATGCTGAAAATATTATGGCTCAGTATCGTATTTCTGGTTTACCAATTGTTGATGAGGAAAACAGATTATTAGGAATAATTACAAATCGTGATATTAAAGCATGTCATGATTTAACTGCTTCGGTGGATAAATTTATGACTGTAAAAAACTTAATTACAACTCATGAAAATATTGATTTAGAACAAGCAAAAGATATTTTGTTAAATAATCGTATTGAAAAACTACCAATAGTTAATGAAAAAAATGTGTTAATTGGGTTAATTACCATTAAAGATATTAATAATCGTGACGAATATCCTAATGCTTGTAAAGATGAACAAGGACGATTACGAGTAGGTGCAGCCGTTGGAATTGATGAAAATACATTATTACGTGTTGAAAAACTTGTTGCCGTTGGGGTTGATGTAATTGTTGTTGATTCAGCGCATGGCCATAGTCAAGGTATTATTAATATTGTTAAAAAAATTAAAAAAGCTTTTCCAACGATTGATTTAATTGCTGGAAATATTGTTACTGCTCAAGGAGCTTTAGATTTAATTGCAGCTGGTGCTAATGCAATTAAAGTTGGTGTAGGACCAGGAAGTATTTGTACAACAAGAGTTGTTGCTGGAGTTGGAGTTCCTCAAATGACAGCTATTAATGATGTTTATGAGGTTTGCAAAGGAAAAGAAATTCCAGTAATTGCTGATGGTGGAATTAAATATTCTGGGGATGTTGTTAAAGCACTTGCAGCTGGCGCTAATGCAGTAATGATGGGATCAGTTTTTGCATCAACATTTGAAGCACCTGGTGAAGAAATGATTGTTGAAGGTAAAAAATATAAAATATATATGGGGATGGGCTCATTAGCTGCTATGAAAAAAGGAAGTGCTGATCGTTATTTTCAAGATAAAAATCGTAAATTAGTTCCAGAAGGAGTTGAAGGACAAGTTTTATTAAAGGGTAAATTAAGTGATATTTTATTTCAATTTATTGGTGGTGTACGGAGTGGTTTTGGTTATTGTGGTGCAAAAAATATTCTAATGTTGCAAAAAACAGCTCAGTTTGTGGAAATTTCAAATAATGGTTTAAAAGAATCACATCCACATGATATTGCAATTACCAAAGAACCACCAAATTACACAAAATAATATTATTATAAGCAAAAAGATAAATGGAGATGAGATAGCATATCAATCTCCATTTTTTATTTTTAAAAAAATATTATTTTAATTGATATTTTTTATTAATTAAGATATTATTTACATGATGTCTTAATAATTTATATCATAAGGAGGTGCTAGTAATGAAAAGAACGTGACAACCAAGTAAAATTAAACATAAAAGAACACATGGTTTTCGAGCAAGAATGGAATCAGCTTCAGGCCGTAAAGTTTTAAGTAAAAGAAGAGCGAAAGGAAGAAAAGTATTATCAGCTTAAAAATGCTGGTAAAATACTTTATTTTTCTATTTGTGTCGAAATGTGAAAAAAAATTTATTGTTAAAAAAAATTATGAATTTCAAAAAATAATAAATAATCGTTCTTTTATTAAAACTAATCCTTATTTTATTTATTTTAAAAGAAATGATCTTAATTATCATCGTTTTGGAATATCTGTCGGTAAAAAATTAGGAAATGCCGTTGTTAGAAATAAAGTAAAAAGACAAATTCGAAGTATGTTAAATTTTGATTTTTCAGCAGAAGAAGGTTATGATCAAATCATTATTGTTCGAAAATCATATTTTAACAATAGTTATTTAATTAATAAAGAAATTTTATTAAATCAAATCAAAATGTAAAAAGGAGGTGAAATAGTGAACTATCGTGATTATATTTTCTCCGATGGGAAAAGAACACGAAAACCTTGATATTCAATTGCCTGGAAATGAACAAAATTAGTCCTGTATCTTTTTTTAATTATATCAATGTTATGAGGTTGTGGGCAAATGATGGTTCCAAAATATGGGACTGCCCAAATTTTAGATGTTTCTGGTCAGAAAGTATATAAACCAGGAGTTTTCTTTGAAATTATTTTAGGATACGTTAATGTTGGGAAAGAACACTTTTTTCATTTTGAAAATGGACAAATATATGAATATCCATATTTAGCAATTAGAACATGATCTGATGCTTTTGTTAAAACATCTTCACCATTTTATGGTTGTTTTGTGTTTCCTGTTGCTTGAATTTTAGTTAATTTAATTTATGGTTTTGGTGGATTAGATAATGGTGCGGGAATTATTGGCGCATTATTCTTAACTTCATTAATTGTACGTTTAATTACTTTAATGTTTAGTTGAAAAGCACAACGAAATCAAGACAAAATGCAATTAATGCAAATTAAACAAGCAGAAATTCAGGCCAAATATAAGGGTTCAAAAGATCCAGCGGCAAAACAAAAGCAACAAATGGAAATGATGCAGTTGTATCGCAAAGAAGGAGTTTCACCATTATCCACAATTGGTTCGTCTTTTTTATCAATTCCGTTTTTAATTGCGATGTATACTGTTGTTAGAGCAACACGAGAATTAAAAATGGCGACAATTGGGCAAATTTCTTTAATTGAAAAGCCATGAGATATGATTACTAGTGGGAATTATGTTTATTTAGCTTTATTATTTGTATATTTGCCTATTCAAATTCTTTCGATGATTTTACCAACTATTTTAAATATTCGTAAAACAAGAGTTATTACAAAGGAACAGAAAAAAGCACGTAAACGGCAATTTATTATGCAAGTAGTAATGATTGTTGTCTTCTTTGTAGTTACAATTTCAATTGCATCTGGGGTTGCTATTTATTGAATTTTTTCAGCCTTTATTCAAATTTTACAAACATTAGGATTTCATTTTTTACGAGTTAAGAAACGAAGTAAAAAAAATAAAAACAAAGAATCATTTGGACAAAGAATTAAACATTTATTTGTTAGAAAACCACATTTAAAAACAACTAATAATATTGAAAATGTTAAAATTACAAAAACAAAACAAGTAAAAACAAATAAAAACGATAAAATTTCTTATAATCCTGTTAAATCAAAGCATAAAAAATCTAAATTTTCTTTACATAATAAGAAAAAAAATAAAGATTAATGATTTTCATAAAAAAATTTAAGTCGCAAAAAAAATTTAGAGAATTTTTAAATAATTCAAATAAAAACTTCTTTTATAAAACTGAATTATCAACAAAATGATTTTTTCAGCGACTAGAAGTAACTTTTTTTGAAATTAATGATATTATTTATTTTTGTAAAGAACATTTAGGTAATATTATTAAAGATATCTTATTAACGAAAGATTATGAGATGTATTTTTCATATTCTAATAAGCAATTTTTAATTACATTAAATATTAGAGGTTTTAAAATAAATATTAATATTTTTGATTTTGTTTTTATTCTAGAAATATTATTACATATATATATTAGTCGTAAATTTCAAAATGATTTTAAATTTATTATTATTTTTAATTATGATAAATTAATGTTATTAGAAGCTGTACAAAGTGTTGTTAATAGAGTTTTATCATCAAAAAAAGATCAATTATTGCCTGTTATGAATAAAAAACAACGAAAATTAGTTCATAGTAATGTTCTAAAATTTCCAGAAGTAATTTCAAAGTCAATTGGTTCGGAAAATACTCGCCAAATTGTTCTTAAGTATAATTATAAAAAATAATTATTTTTTAATAATGAACAAATTTTTGTAAAATATTAAATGTTTCCTATAAATGTACAAAGTTTATGAGAAAAAAAGATAGATTTTAGAAAACTGAACTTATGTGGATAGGTACACAGTCTAAAATGTTAGTAAAGTTTATAAAAAAATTTGACTTATTACTTAAGTTATTATATTATTATTAACATAGTGTATGATTTTTATGTAGTAGATACTATCATTAAAAATTATAAATAATTAAAAATTAAGACTTGAATAAATATATTGTTAAGTACATTATTGTTATCAATTTTAGGCTCAACTGTTTTTTCATCAAAGGCAATAAATTTAACCAAAAATTATTTAAATAATGTTTCTAATAGTCAATATAATATCGACCCAACATATACAACTTTTAAAGATAAACAAACTTGATCCAATTCACAAAGAGTTTGTTAAGATGGAGGGACCTGTGATCCAAATCCTAACTCCAAAACAATTTCATTTAATTGAAAACAATATGCTGATGATTGAAATTGTAGAAACCACAAACATTTTGTACTTTTGTGGTATTTACATTTTTATAAACAAATTTTATTAATATTTGTAAATTGTACTATGAAGTGTAGCGCTTTATTTGATTTCATTATAATATTAATAAAATAAATGTTCAATATAATTTATTTTAAAAAAATTTAGTAGTTTTGTTTTAAATTTATGAATTTTGGCACACTGAAAAATAAAATGATTAAAATTTTTATAGGTAATTATATTAAAAATTAAACATTTGTATAAAAACTTCTTTTGAAGATAGTTAATGTAAAGATTTTTTAAGTTTAGAGTTTATTATATTAGCAACTTCTTGATAATAATTTCTTGAATAAATACTTAAATCAATTCCTTTGGAAAATCAATATCTAAAATCGCGGATTGCTCTTTCAATTTTGGGTTTTTGTGTTGGAGTTCCAGCATCACAAAAATATACTTTAGCATTTGTTATTTTTTCAATTTTTTCTCAATCAGTAAATTCTTTGCTTTGATCTGTTATTATTCCTTTGCATCTATCTTTGAAAAATCTGTTAGAAAAAATTCATTCTACTGCGTTTGTAACTTCTTTTGTTGTTTTTTCTTTTAATGGTTTAATGATTTTAAATTGGGTTAATTCTTCGATTAAAACTAAACAAACACTATTATTTTTACCAACCATAGTATCCATTTGAAATCAACCAAATTCATATTTATCATGTTTTGCTTCTTCAATAGTTCTAAAATTTCTTATTTTTCCACGGTTATCAATTCTATTTTTTGTTTTATATTTTCTACCATGAAAATACAAATTATCTTTCTTGAAATTTAAAAATCCCAAATGAATATATTTATATAAAGTTTTAAAACATACCGGAAATTTAATACCAAACTCTTTTTTATATTTTTTACAGATTTGTTCTGGTGAATCATGAAATTTGTTATATTTTTCATCTAGTCATTCTAAAATATTTAGCAATAATGATTATTTTTTAAAACATTTTTGTTGTTTTTGTAAATAATCTTCGTGTGCTAATTTAGCGTCATATTTATTATCTTTTAACCTTTTTATTTCTCATCTAATTGTATTGCGATTTTTATACAATATTTTTGCTATTTTAGATATATTGGGTTTACCATTTTTTCTTTTTAAAAAATCAAGTTCTAATAAATATTTTAACATTACTCTTTCTTTAAAAGTAAAATAATGCTTTGTTTTATCCATTTTAAAAAATCCTTTCTTTTATATACAAAGTTAATTATATAGTTTTTTGAGGTTGTGGGCGAGCGGTTGATTTTCTGAAATTTTGTGATAAAATGACTTACAAGTTAAAAAAAGTTTTGAGGTTCTTTCAAATAAATTTAGGAACCTTTATAAAATTCTTCGCTTAACGCTTAGAATTTTTCCTAAGTATTTTGAAAAGCGCGGCAAAACTTTTTTTAAACTTTAAGTTATTTTTCACAAACTTATGAAAATAACCGCAAGCCCAGATTAGTTTAATATAATTACAATAATAATAATAATTATTTCCTTTCTAAAATAACATATTTAAAAATACTTGACTTGCATATATATAATGTCAATAGATCTTGATAAAAAGTTTCAGGATGAAAGAAAGGAAATTATACAAAATGAAAAAACTTTTAAGTTTATTAAGTGTATTAACTATTAGTGGGGGTGCTGTACCAACAATAATTGCTGCTAGTCCTTATCAAAAAGAAGAAATATTAAAAATAATAAAAAAAGACAATAGTGAAAATCCAAAATTTAAAAAAAATAACTTAAGTAATTTTAATTTTTTAGAAAAAGTATATAACAAAAATAATAATAATTGAGAATTATCTGTAATTTTATCAAGAGAAAAATTATTAAAAATAATGAAATTATTTATTGGAAATAATAAAGGTAATTTTATCAAAGAAACTAAAAAATTAATTACAGATATTAAAAAATATAGTTTTAATTTATCTGCTAAAGCATTTGATGAAAATGCTATTGATGCTTATGCTAATGTAATTTGAAAAAATTCCCCCCTTTTTTGTACTTATTTTTTAAGGTTAGGAATTAATCAACAAACTAATGTTGCTTTAAATATTAAAGATAATGAATGATTTTTTAGAGATAATAAATTATTTCAAGTTATTGGCGAACAAACAGAATTTGAAAAAGATAGAAAAAAAGAAATAATAAGCTATGAAACAAAAAATGCGATAAAAATGAAAATAACAAATATAATTTAGTTGAAAAATCAACATCAACTAAAATAAAAATTAGAATTAACAAAATAACTTTAACTAAAATAAAATTACTTTTTTTGTTACAAAACAAAAAAGTTTATTTGTTAGAGAATTAACAAAATTATTCTTAAAATTTCCTCCATTATATGGTGACTACAGTTATAAACTTAATGAAGAAGAAATTAAGTCTTTTGCTTATTTAATTTGAAATAATTTTAGTTATTATTATAATTTATCTTAAAATTTAAGAATGAGTGAAATCAATTCGAATCATTTCATACACCAGATACCTGCAAGGATATTGATTAAGTAATGATTTTGAATTCTATAATGAAATTATTAATCAAAATGATGATACTATTGATTGACAAACATTTAATAATAGAAATGAAGAAAATAAATTTAATAAAAAATTCAAACATAATGATGAATTAATTAAGAACGGCATTAATAGATTTAAAAAATAACATGCCAGTACCAATAGAATTACAAGAACAAGATTCTTGATGTGCTATTGCAATTTTACAAAATATCTTAGCTAATAGTCAAATAACAAATCCAAATATAAATAATTTTTCTCAACAACAACTTGCTGATTTATTTAGTAAAGCAGATAATTCTATAAATTATAAAGTTATGTATCTTTTTTATATTTATAGATTTATGATGGAAAATAATTTTATTAAAGATTATTTAGGTTTTAGTTATTCTTATTTTCCTTTGGAAAGTTTCTTTTTTTATATTTTAGATAATGAAGAAAAATTTAATTTATGTATTATGTAAATCTAAGCTCCAAATTTATCTCTTGTTATTTTGATAATAGCACTCTTTAAAATAAATTCAACTATTTTTTTAAAAAAATAAATTATTTGTTAAATTATTTGTGAATTTATCTTAATTTTAGCACACTGAAAAATAGTTTATTAAATTATTCAAATAAACTTATTTAAAATTCTCTGAAAATACCTCTTTTGCTGTTCTTCAATTCAAAACAGGCCTTAATTTTTCATTTATAATATCAACTACTAAATCTATTTCTTGTTGTATAACAGGATTAAAATCTGTTCCTTTACGATATCGTTTTCTAAATTCACGGTTCATTCTTTCAATTAATGGTTTTTAATTAGGTGAAGCAGGGTCACAATAATAAATATTAGAACCAGTAATCCTTTCTATTTCTTCAAACTTACTAAATTCTTTTCCTCTATCAGTTATTATTCCTTTAATTTTTCCAACTAAACCATTAATTCTAACTAATTCTTCAAGTTTTTTTAAAACTTCATTAGCAGTATGTTCTTTTAATTTCATAGCAAAGTATTTTTTACTTGATTTCTCTACCAAAACTAAACAACTAGATTGATGGTCTTTACAAACTACGGTATCCATTTCAAATCAACCAACATCAGATTCTTTATTTTCAATATCTAATATTGACCTAAATCTTTTATCTAATTTACCACGATTATCAGGTCTTTTCTTTGTTCTATTTTTTCTACCACCATTTAATAAATTTTTCTTTAACAAACCCAAAAGACCTAAATAAATTCATTTATAAAATGTTTTAAGGCAGGCAGGAAATTTGACACCAAACTTTATTAAAAATCGCTGAATAATTTCTGCTTGTGAATCATAAAAAATATTAAATCGTAAATTTAAAAATTCTTCTTGTTCTTCTGTAAATGTAGGTAGTTTTTTAATAGATTTTTTACGCTTTTGTTTATAATCTTTTTGTGCTTCATATGGATTATAATCTTCTATATTTGTAAATCTATTAATTTTTCTTTTAACAGTATTAATATTTCTTCCCATTTGTCTTCCAATTTCAGATAAATTAAGTTTACCATTTTTCTTTTTACAACTATCAGATAACAATAAATCCTTAAATAAACTTCGTTCATCATATTTTACATGTGTATAGTTTTTAATTACTCTATATTTCCTCCAATTCTTTTTATAAAAAAGTTATACATTAAATTTATAAAAAAAGATAAATTTTCACATTTTTTTAAATTAAAATTATTGACAAATATATTATTAATTATATAATTACATTGTAATAAGCTCCAATTTATCTCTATATGCTTGTGTACTAAAATAAAAAAGTAAAGTAATTTACTTTTTTTTATTTTGATGTAAAATATAGATAATAAAAAAGAACCGAGTTGGTTCTTTTGTTATATTTTTAGACATAGTTTACTCTTTTATTTAATCATATTTATTAAATAATAGCAATTTTAATATGCAAAAAGGAGTAAAAAATGGCCAAAAATAGAACAATTAGTGACAAAACTACAGCATTTTTGGAACAAAAAGGCACCAAATTAAGCAATAAAAGAGCATATTTATACTATTTAAAACTACCATTTGATAATTAACAAGATAAAGTTAATACAGAAACTGCTGATTTTATTAGGGATACGATAAATCAATTAGAAATAGAATTGGAATTGGCTTTATTAAATGACCAATATGGCGGGGGCAAAAAGATATATGTTGAGAAATATGTTAACGATACAAGTATAAATAATCAACAACCAATAATAATTAATTTATAAACTGATATTAGAGATATTAAAAAAGAAAGTGATAATAATGCTTAATCATTTTACTTATTTGTTAGAAACACCTTATTGGTTATTACAAAATAGTAGTATTGGTAATAAATATCCTTTTGCTAAAAAGTTTGAGTTAGTTAATGAAATTAATTAAATTGGTACAAGATATAGTGGTAAGACTATATCAAATATTAAAATGTTTGGTGAATTATTAAAAATTAGTTTATTAATTAAAGAACCAATTTGTATCATTGCTAGTATGTATTGGAGTAAAGATTTAAAAGATAGTGTATTTCAAAATATCTGAAATATGTTAGATGAAAATCATATTCCTTATACTATTAATTTATCAAATTTTACTTTTACTTTATCAAATGGGAGCAAAATATATTGTAAAGGTTTACATTCACCAAGTCGAAAAGAAAAATTAAAAGCTTTTGCTGATTTGAATAAATATAAATTAGTTATTGATTGACGAGAAGAATGTGACCAATTTCAATAAAAAGATTTAAGTGATTTAGAGTTTGCTATTCGTGGTTATCAAAATAAAATAACAATTAATACATGTAATCCTGAAAGTTTAAAAAGATATATTGTTGGTTATTGTAATTAATTATTACCTTTTAATGAAGAAATAATGCGTAGTAAATATGAGCAAATTAAATATATTGAAAAATGAAATATGAAAATTATTATTCATTATTCTAGTTGAAGATTAAATTATGAATTACCACAAGATAAAGTTAATGAACAATTAAGATTAGAACAGTTAGATATTGAAAGAGCAAGAGTGTGGAGTTGAGGTTTACCAGGGAATACTAGTCGTTCAATCTTTGCGCGATATATTGATATTATGCAAGCAACAGATATTATTCAACCAACTAAATTATTAGGTGGTGTTGACTTAGCAAACTCTACTAGTCCCAAAGGACATACAACAGCAGCGAGTTTTTGAATATATAATTCTCATTTGATAAAAAATCCTATAAAGTTGCTGAATATACACACTCAAATACTACTCAACAATTTAAAGGACCATTAGAACAAGTAAAAGATATTTTAGAGTTTTACAACAATCAATTAAACCAATACTTTAATTTAATTCAACAAGGTATATCAATTAATGTTGATGATAGTACTTATGCAACATTAGAAAGTTTAAATAGAGAAAAATATAATTATACTTTTGGTCAATACATGCATTTTAAACCAGCACAAAAACAAAAATTTAAAATAAAGCATCGTATTGAAGCCTTTACAATGTTAATAAATACTAATCAATTAAAATGATTATGAGAAAAATGTCCTGTAAGTAAAACCCAATATGAATTAATACAATGAGAAGATAAACCAGACGCCAGAGAAGAACGAATGCTAGATTTATATGATGATACATTTGATAGTGATTTTTATGCTTTACATTTTGAATTAATACCAATGGTTAAACATAATAGTTCAGCAGATTATAAATTATGACAACAAAGGGAGTGAATAACTTAATGAAAAAAGATATTTATGTAGTACATGATGAGCGTGTAATAAATGCAAAAAGACCTTATATGTCTGTTTGTGGACAAGTTAAAAAAAGACTTTGTCAAGAATTAAAAAAAGATAATATCGCAATGTGTAAATTAAATTTATATAACGAATATATTAAAAAGTATCAAAAAGTTAAAGTATGTGTACAAGTTTTAGCAAATGAACCAAATTTATTAACAATAAATATAATTAATTATGCACTTATCTTAAATTTAAAGGAGTAAAATAACCATGAATAATACTTTCCCTAGTTTACCAAACTTAAATGATATTAATATTGTTTTAAAATTTTATAATTATGATTGAACAATTAATTTAGCCAATATTATTGCTCGCCATCAAATGCGATTAGTAAATGGTAAAGATATTTTATTTAAGTCTCATCGTAAAGACATTTTAGAAAAATTAAATTGATGATATGAAACTTATAAAATAAAAGAAAAATTAGATAAAAATGAATTAACAGCAAGTTTAATGGGTAAAACTATTTTTGGTTTATTAGAAACTAGTGATGGCAATATTGATTTATGAATTAACCCATTTAACTTTACATCACGTGTAAGTAAAATAAACGAAATTGAACAAGGTGCTGATATTTGATTAAATTATCATCAATCAGATAGTGGTTTTATTTTAAATTTAATTTGTACTAAAGATAAAATAATTATTAAAGGTTGACCTAAAAATAATGAAGTAGTTGTTGGGCAAAGTAAAACACAAATTAAAGATGATTTTAAACCTGTTTTAGTACAAGAATTTAAAAATAAATTAGGTATAGTACATTTTTGAGAAATGATAAATAAACCTAATCCTTTATTTTTATCAACATCAACCACTTTAAATCCATAACCAACTATGGTAAATTGTTATAAATTACAATTTGATTTAGAAGATAGTTTTAATATTAAATCAAAAGAAAGATATGCAAATCGTACGCATTGATATGGTATACTAAGTGATGATTTAATGACTGCTTATAACAAAGGTAATAAAAAAGTACTACAAGATGTATTTGATGATATTTTTGTTCAATCAAGTTCATCAACAGTAGATGGTCAATTATCTCAATCTTTACAAGTAGTACAAGGGACACCAACCTTAGAAACATATACTGAAGATCAAAAATTTATTATTGAACAAGTATATATAGCATGTCATTTTTCTAGTCCTTTTGGTGATAAATCAGATAATGACCAAAATAAAACACAGTCATTATTAACTAAAACCAAAGATTTAGAAAAACAAGCATATTTACAAGCATATCGTAAGCAATATTATACAAAAATTTTTGATACAGTTTTAAAATATTATGGTTTATGAGATGGAAATGGCGAACGAGAACATGGTTTTGATTTTGTTAGTGCTAATTTAGTATACCAAATGCGACAAAATGAATTAATTACCGCCAAACTAGATAATGGTACAATGGAACCAATAAGAGCCATTACTGAATATGATAATATTAATGAATTAGAAGCAACAAAATATTATGAAAAAGTAGAACAATAACAAGATAAAATGCAAGCCAAAGAAATCGAACATAATAATAAATTAATGGAATATGATGAAACTGGTAATAATCAAAATGCCTTACAAGGTAGAACAGAAATTAAGGAGAATTAACAAATGAGTAGAATTAATCCAAGTGTTATGGAAGAATTAAGAAGACAAGCCCACGATACTTTAATAGATATCAGAGAAAGCATACGAGATAACAGACATTGAATGGTATTTCCTTTTAATGTTTATAGTTCATATATTCCTGATACTGAAACAGGTTGAAAACCTAATAATACTAACCCAAGTGATTATGGTAGTTATTCACGAATATTTGATAATATGGAAAGTACGATTGCTCAATGACAAGGTAGTTTAAAAATAGTTCAAAAATATAAAGGTGAAGAAATTAATATTTTAACTATTGCTGATTTTAAAAATCAACCAATTAACTCAACTATATGAGCCAATAATGAAACACCTTTTGCTATAAAATTAAAAGATGAAAATAATAATGTTTATTGAAAATTAATTGATGGTAAAAATATTTATGATATTAATAGAATGTTAGAATACTTAAATCAATATAAATTAAGTTATTTTATGAATAATGATAATAAAGTTGATAACTTTTATACAAAAGAAGTTAAAGTTGGTAAATATTGAGATTCTTATATGATTGATGATAGAAGTTCAATTCAATTTGGTGAAGCAAAATTTGAACAAGTATTTACTCAACAATAAACCGAAAGACAATATACTTTATTAATTTTAGATGAAGATATTACTAAATTAAATATTAATGATTATTATAATTTTTATACTGTATTTAATGACCGTGGTTTAAATATTGGTGGTGGTGATATTAATTCTACACCCCAAGATAGATAATGATTATATCCATCAAATGTTATTAATTATTATTCTGTAGAAGATGGTGATTTCTTATGACAAGAAATTACTTTTTCAAGTATTAATGACAAAATTAGTAATAGTGGTTTATCAGTACGACAATTTATTCAAACAAGTGTCCCAGGTGAAGGTTATTGTTTTCCTAAAATAACTTATGATTAAAAACTAAATAAAGGAATAGTTGAATTAGATGACATTTTACTAAAAGACCCAGGAGTTAGAGCAATGGCAGTTAAATTTTATGGTAATCCAATCTTTTTTGATATGCCAGTAATTGGCCGACCAATTATTAAAGGTCAATTTAATTAAAAAGTAATGAATTCTCGTGATTTATTAATATATAACATATATCCTGCACCACCTGATAAAATAAATACTTATGCATCACCTGAAGTAAGTTGATATAACATTCAAGGTATTCAACCAACAATGATAACAGGTTATGAAGATTGAAAAAAAGATATGGAAAGTAGATATAACTTTTGAAATCAAAAAAATAGTGAGGGAATTATTATAACTGACCCCGTTACTACATCAGCATCTAATTCTACTGTTGGTAGAAATATTCATAAAGAAGATAATGACTCTAAATTTTATTGATCTAAAAATTGAATGATTACTCCACTCGATAAAGTAAAAATAAATAATGAAAATGTTAATAATATTATTAGTACTCAAGCATCATCATATTTTAGAAGAAAAGATGAATTTGGTAATACTGTTGGACAAGTACAAATTGAATATAATAAAATGGGTAAATGTAATGTTTGAGATATTTTAAATATGAATAATTTTATTAATCGACAAATTACAGTATTACCTTTAAACTATACGCAAAAATTAGTTTTTAACCCTTTTACGATACCAGGTGGAGTTGGTAAGTTCTTAAACTTTATTTCATTTGGTATTCCCTGAGGTTGAGTAATTAACCAAGATGAAAAAACTTGACCTAATTTTCAATGATTAAATGGCTTTATGAGTGCTAATATTTATAGTTTTTATAATGATGCCTTTTGGTCTGAAAAATCAAAAGGTAAAGGTTATTTACCATTCGAAATATTTAGAGAACAAGGGAATGATAAAGTTGGTGCTATTTTTGGAGCAAATGCTACTAGTTTAGGGTTTACAACTTTATTAACTGATAAAATACAAGGTAATGTTTTAGAAAAAGATGGTAAACCAACCGAAGAATTAATTTATTCAACTTATAATTTAAAACAATTAAATCCTAAAACTAATCGCATATATTTAATTAATGAATTAGTAAGATCAGTAGATGCTCAAACACCAGTTAGTGATAGTGAAAAAGATAATGATTGCGAATTCTTACAAACACCCGATGGGATAAATTGTAGTTATATTATTGATATGTTTTCAATTCAAACCTTATATAAAGGTAATTTTGAAATTATCTTTTATGCCGATAACCCATATACAAATAATGAAGAAGACTATTTAAAATTATCAGTATGAAGTTTTCGTGGAAAAACAAAAAGCGTATTAAATAATTATTTACGCGATATGACAACTAATTATAAAACTAGTTTCTTATTACCTCATGATTATGAAATATCAACATTTAATTACCCATAGTATGTATTACCACCAGTACCATATAACTATAAACCTTATACAAAAGATATTATGCCTTCCGATGTAGTACTACCATTATTAACTAAAATTATTACACCAGCACAATGTAAATGAAAAAATAATCCTAGAAGTTTTATTAATTTATTTTCTGATGAATTTAATGAAGCATATTATGAAATTGAAATTGATTTAAAACAAATTGATCCAACAATTCAAAGTATTAGTAAATTTCAAGATGCTTATAAAACAATAGAAATAAGTAATTTTAGTAATATTCAAGTTGAGTGTGGACTACCGAACATAGGAAATTTTATTCCTAATAGAAATATTAATCTTATAGCAGGTGCTAATAGTTGTGATGTTAGTGGAGGTTCATTAGCTAATATTACTTTAAAAGAAAGTGGTCGTTCACAAACTAATAAAGTTAATTTTAATAATACAATAACTTTATATACTGATAATATAACTAATGAAATTCAAATATTTACTACTGCGTATACTAATGGATTACCGAGTGATAATTATAAAAACAATTATTTATCAGAAAAAAATCATTGAGATATTAATTTTTTACTTAAAATAACAAATTATCTAATAGTGATAATAATAAAATTAAAGAAACATATCTACAAACATATTATACTAATGATGTAAAATTAAAAATTAGATTTACAAAAATAGTATTTGCAGAATTATTTTCAGGATTTGGATGGATTTATTTTGGTAATGATAAAGATATTATATTAGATATTTCTAATCCAAATGTATTAGGTATTATAAATAAAAATAATAACCCAGTTAAAATTACAATTAAACCAAGATAAAAATAAAAAGAGATGTAAAATCTCTTTTTCTATTCTCCACTAACTTTTACATTACCGTTTTCATCTAAAATTAATTCAGGCTCTGGTTTATCTAAATTTCAACGATAAACTGATTTAATATAATTTATATAATCAGAATTTCTTTCGCTTCATTTTACAAAACCAAAAGGATTATTACGATTATAAATTAAAGATGCATCTTGTATTTTATTTATGTTGTTAATACCTCTGAAAAACTTTAATTCATAGTTATTATCTTTGTATATATTATATTCTTGGTTCACATTAATACTATAATTTCTAAAAATTTTGCTAATTTTTCATTTATCTTTTTTTCAAACTATATAATATCATTTATTATCAACTGTATTAAATGGTTTTTCTTGGGGTGCTATTCATTCTAAGTTTTTTTTAATATTTTCATCAGTTGTATTTATTTCGTTTTCTTTTTTTAATTTATATAATTCTTCTTTTGTATATTCATGTGGTGTATTACAAGCAACTAAATTTGTTGTGTTGGTTCCAAATAAAGTTATTGTTCCTAAAAGACTTAATATTTTTTTCATTTAAATTTTACCTTTCTACTTTGGCGTCCTGTACGATGAACCGGCAAAAAACAATTCTTGTGAGATTGTTTTTTTATTTTTATATTAAAAAACATAAATTTATTTGCATTATTCATCGGATAGTATCTTTAAATTTAGAATTTTTATCATAAAACAGATATTATTTTGTTTTCCCTACACAAAATAAACGATATTTTTATAAATTTCCTTTTAAATAAAGATATTATCCGATGAATAATGCAGCCCCTAAAACTTAATATTTTTTGATGCTTAAAGATGGATAACTCATCTATGGCACGAAGCCTTAAAGAAAGTGTGAAAGCGAATGGATTTATTCTCCTATTTATTTCTTTAATTCTCGGCAAGATTAATCACTTGCGAAATGTCAGAGCGCGTGTTTTTTGCTTGTTTTCATAAAAAGAGTGATTTTAAACCGAAAAAAACAATATCGGACACTAAAAAAACAAGAGGGTTGGAACTCCAAAAGGTTATTTTCTTTATATAAAGTTGTCTAGGGATGGATGAAGCGTAATTAATAACTGGGTAAATTTTGTTTTACTTCCGTTGGGGGATAAACTCTGTTTAAATATAGAATTTTAGTATCGCCACCACTCACCCCTAAAGTGAGGTGGATGGCGAATTAAGCTAATTAAATCAAAATACAAATATTCTTACTAAATATCAAAATATTAACCAACAAAGGGATTTTCTGTTTATTTTTTTAAAAAAAGAAAGGAATAAAATATTATGCAAAAATATAAAAGTAAATATATCAATAAAACTTGAAATGAAGTAACAACATCATTTGATTGAGTTAATTGTAAGCACGTTGATTGTTGTATTTCGCACCATAAAAATCATTATGATTTACAATGTTTAGAATGAGCAAAAATGTATTTAAATTTATTTGAAGATAAATGAGATGTTATTAATTCATATATGCAACATTACAAAATTAACGATATTTTAGATTTGGCTACAGATGGTTGAAAAATATTACAAATTGAGAAAAAAATAAAACAAATAAATTAAAATATATTATTGCAATTGACCCAGCCGGAAGTGGACAAACTGGTATTATTATTTATAATGTTTTACAAAAGAAAATAATTAATAATATTACCTTTCATTCTAAAAATGAAGATGAAGCAATAAATAATATCTATTTAATATTAAATGAATTTAAAAATAAAACTTGTTCTTATTTAAATAAAGTTCTTGTAATAATTGAAGATTATCAACTTCATAAGGGATTAAAAATAACAAACCCACTATCTACTCCTAAATTTATTGGTGGTTTAAAGGTTTTATGTAAATATCTATTTAATTTAAATTATGTTTTACAATCGCCAGTTGCTAAGAAAAATTATATTTATAAAGGAAATATTAAAATGACAGAGCACGAACACGATGCATGAAAACATTTACAATATTTTTTAGCAAAAGGAGTTGATAAAAATGGCACAAACAAAAAGTAATTTACCTAAAAAATCAATAAATAATAAACCTAAAATAAAAAATAAAAGAGTTAACAAATTAGAACTAACTGTTAGATTACATGAAAATCCGATTAAAACTAAAATTAAGGCACTGGTTGCTGGTGGGGTTGAAGTTGATGCTTGTTCGGCTAAATGTCAATGAGACGGATTAAATTACTCAACATTATCAATATATAACCCATCTATTTTAACTGAGTTTTTGAAATTAAGAAAAGGTGATGAGATAAAAATTAAAGGATCAGTATTTAATCAGTTAAATATAAAATCTAAACGCTATTTTTTATCTTTTCGAGTCGATAGTTTTGAAATTATACAAAAAGTGATTAGAAAAAGAACAAATACAAATATTAAAAAATAGGAGGAAAAACAATGGCATTAAAAAATGTAAAATATGTTCTTATTGATGAAAATAATGAGCCTATTAAAAATGAAGATGGTAGTTTTGATATTAAAACTGCTGAAATTATTTTAGAAAATACTGCTGAAATTGAAGAATTTAATGCAAGTAATTTAGAAAATAGCAATCAACAAATCAACGAACTACAAACAAAAAATACTGAATTAACTTCACAAATTGAACAACAAACAATTCAATTAAAACAAATTGAAGTAATTGACTTTATTAATTCTTTAACTGATAATGAAGAATTTAAAAATGTTTTATTAAAGTCTTATGATATTAGCGATGATATTGAAATCATTAAAACACAATTGCAAAGTGTTTATGATGAATTAATTAAGGTACAAACAGTTAATACTGGTGGCGTACCAAAAGTAGAAAACAAAGAAAACAATATTTTAGATACAGACAATGTATTTAATAAATAGAAAGAAGGAAGTAAATTATGGCACAAAACCCACAAAGAATTTTCGGAGATATTGCTAATCAAGCAACACAAAGAGACCGAGAAACATTTAAACAATGATATTTACAAACTTATCAACAAAAATTTAGCTGAGAGGCATTATTTGCGTGAAAAGAAGCAAATAAGTTTGGTTTGACATACAAAAGAAAGAAAAATATTAAATACAATGAAGGTTTAGGAAAAAACGGACAAGTATTTAATACTGATGATAACCTACTAAAATATTCAACAGTGGAATTTGAAGATGGAACAGTTGAATTAGATACAATTTTAACTTTTGCTCGTAAATTAGACCCCGTAGAAAGTGATTTTAATCCTAATCTTTGGGCTGCCGATATTGAGCAAGCAATGGATACTGAAGTTGCTTATAAACGTAATAAAATTTTAGAAATTATTAATAAAGGAACAGTTACAACTATTCAAGGACAAAAAGCAGATGACACAAATGTTGTACAAATCCATGATGAAATTATGGATAAAATATATGAAAACGGCTTTACTCCATCAGAAACAGTTGTTTTAGGTTCGGCTGATTTTATTCGTGGAATTCGTAATAAATTACAGTTACAACTTGGAGCAAACGACCAAATAAATAGCGTAATTGCAACAAGTGGAGCAATGAAAACTGTTGAAGGAACAACATACTATATGGTTCCTAAAAAATTACCAATTATCAATAAAGATGGTTCAGAAGGAACAATTAGTTTATTACCAGAAGGTGTTAATGCAATTGCATTTAAGTTTAGTAAAAAATATGACCCCCTTATTTTACGCAAAAAAGACCATACTCCGTTAAGAGTTGGTGCTGCTGCATTGGGTACTGGAATGGGTAATACTTTGATTATGGAAAGAGTTTTATATTTAGGTGGAGCAGTAGTTGAACTTAAGGGAATTATTAAACATATTGTTACAAAAATTGATATTAGTAAAATTAATAAAATAGATAAACCAACTATACATGTTACAGACCCAACAAAAGCAACACCAGAACAGTTAAAACCACAATTTAAAACTGTTGTTTTAAAAGCAGTAAAAGCAGTAAATAGTTCTTTAACTGAAAGTGATTTTGATTACTTTATTGAAAGTAAATGTGAAGATTGACCAATTAATATTACAAATGATAAAACTATTTCTGTTCAAATTAAAGGTAAAAACAACGCTACTGGTCAAACAAATTCGATTGATGTTAAAATTAAAAATTCTTAATAGTACTAAAAAATAGTACTATTTCGTTTTAAAATGCCAATCGGAACATCTAAAACAGCCCTTATTTATGCTGTTAAAAAAAATCCAACTAGATTGTCAATCCAACAACAAGAAAAAAGTTTTGGTTTACAATTACTAGAATTTTTAGGAATTCAAGTTTTAGCTCTTGGTTTATCAGTTTTAAATGGTGGTATTGCTTCGGCTGTTGGTTTAGGTGCTGGTTTATCTAATTTTGCCGCAGCATTTATCTCATTTGGAGTAGAAACAGCAACTGATTTTGCCGTAAATCAAATATACGATAAATTAACATCAGAAGTGACAGCAAAAAGTACCGCCTTAAATTTGTTACCAGCAATTGGTGGAATTGGTAAATTAACGCGTTCTGCTCGCACAACTAGAATTTTAAAATTAGCAAAAGAAACTAAATTATTTGAAAAATTAGGTGTAATAACTGCTAATAACTTAGAAGATGTTGTAAGGCAAGTTACAGGTAAAAAGATTTTATCTGATAAATTAATATTTGATTTTACAAAGCAGGCTAATAATGAAACTTTATTATATACAATTGGTAAATTAGCCCGAAATGATTTTTATAAAGGATTTAAAGTTTTTAATTTAGAAACAATTAATAATTTATTAAAAATTGAGAAAAATATTCAAAAAATAAGTCCTACATTAGTTCAAAAAATACCACGCGTAAATGAAAAAAATGCTAATAAATGATTGTCTGAATATGGATTAAATATTGAGAAAATAAGCAAAATTGGTACTAATGAGTGATATAACATTATGACCAATCTTCATAAAAAAGGTGTTGGTAAAAACCTGATATTAAATGCTAATTTAATGCGGGGCAGTAAAATATATAATAATAAATTATTAAATATCTTGCATCAAACACCAATTAAATTAAATAAAGTTTTAAATCATTTAAACCCAAATTTTTATATTCAAAAAGTAACTAAAAAATTATTAGTCCCAATTGAAAAACAAATAATTACTATTAAACAAAAAGTAATTAATAAAATTACTGATAGTATTACAAAAGCTTAGGTTTTATAAAAAATATAAATAAAATAATTAGATAACTTTTTAAAAGGTTGATTTATCAGTGTTTTAGAAATATATTTAAAATAAAGAATAATTTTTATACCAAAACCTAAACTTTTTTCTTACTACCAAATTACTGATAAAATTAAAAAAATATTATCTAAATTTGAAACTAAGGCTATTAAAAAGGGCCAATTATTACCCTTTACTTATGGCTCTGATGTTTTTTTAGCAGTTAAAATTGTTCCATTATCAGTTGCGGGTGAAGTTGCTTTAACAATATATTATAAAAATCCTAAATATGCACCGATTGTTGTTATGACAACTTTAATAAAAGCAAAACAATTTGTTTTGGCTTCTGAACCATTCAAATCCTATATGCATAGTGAATGATTTATTGGTTGGGGATTTAAAAAAACAAGTTTGTTTAATTTAGTTTCTTTTGCCCCACTTGCTTATCAACAAGTAGTAAAAGATAGTTTTAAAATATATCGAACAATTGCTAAAGTATTAAAATTACAAGAACAATTTAAAAATAACTTTAATAAAGATAAATTGTTAAATACGCTAGAAGATAGTGTGGTTACTAGTTTATTGGGTAATGGAGTAGCATTTCAAACATACAAGCAATTCAGAACAAAACAAGATTTAAACAAAACAATTAAAACAAAAACATTACTAAATAGTAAAAAATTTATATTAAAGAAAATATATTCTAAAAAAAGGAAATGATAAGGAGATGATTAAATGTTAAATGAATTATGAGCAAATGTTACTTTGGAAAATTATAATAATTTTATTCCAATGACAGGTAAAATTACACAAATTCCAGTTCGTTATAATAAGTTCTTTAAAGGTGATGTAGAATTATGATTTAAAACATTTGCTTTAAGAGCCCAAAATATGATTAATTCTTACTTAAACTATCCATTTTCAAAATTAAAGTTTGAAACATTTAAAGACCCGTTATTAAAGAAAATTTGTATTAATATGGTGTTTATTACGATTGAGTATTGAACATTTAATCGTATTCCAATTGAGTTTTTTACTTCGGCAAATATGAGTGTTGGTGATATTAATTATTCTTCACAAAATGACCCTATGGCAACATGGCAAGGTCTATTGCCTACCTATGCAAAATCATTGGCTAATTTAACAACTTTAAAGAAAATGTTTCGTACTTTTCAAGAAGAAGGTATTGATTTAACAATGATTGATTTAGAAGCATGTTATACTCAATTAGAAGTTGATGCTTTATTAGATAAACTTGTTATAGAAAAAATTAAAGATGAAAAACTTGCAAAAATAAAAGAAGAAATTTTAGATGAATTAAAAAAATCAATTGTTATACCAAAAGTTCCAGATTGAGAAATTGTTGATGCTAGTGATTTTATAGTTGGTCAAACTGGATATAATATTCCTAATTTTGATAAAGAAAATTATATTTATAGAATTTGAGCCTCAGGAAAAGATAGCAAAGGAGATTTAAAAAGTCAAGGGATGTTGCAAACAAGGCATAGTTTTAAACAAACAATAGGTGTTATATATGATCAAATAGGTGTTAATAGTGCATGTTTAGCATTATCTATTAATCCTGATGGATTGATTAATATTGGAGTCAATGGTCCAGCAACATTTAGACCTTTGGGATTTGTGTTTATTGAAAGAAAAAAGGTAAATTAGAAAGGATATGTTATTATGCCAAAAGTAGAAGTTAAAGATGTAATTATGTTTTTGAAAATATTTGGAGTTTCATCATTGTTTTTTATCGCAGGAATTATTATTTGTTTTATAGGAGAAAAAACATTAGGTATTTCTTGACCAGCATATGTTATTGTTTCAGCAATGCTTATCGGAGCTGGAATTATAGTTTTGATTATTGAAACAATTAGATTTATCAAAACACATAACAAAAAACAAAAAGAAGATAGTATTGAAGATGTTATTAAAAAAGAAGAAACAAAATAAAGAGGTGTTATAAATGGGGTTGTTGCCAGCAAAAAAGAAATTAAAAAAGAGTTATGATATTGATAGTTATTATCTTAATTTAGCATCAACGATTACTAATCGTAAAAATGTTACTGTTCAAAAACATAATGAGATTTTAGAAAAAAGAATTTGTGAAGATAATGCTAATTTTTTAAATCCGCGAGATTTAGAAATTAGCATTTATAATCCACTTACTAATCAAAAAATAGATACTAAATTAATTAATAGCTTTTTAAAAATGCAGGACTTTACCAATAAGAATTGATATAACGAATATAAAATTAATAAGAATGGTAAGGGTGCATATTTTATTTTTGCTAATAATTCAAAACTTAATTTTATTACTATTGATTTTTACAATGACCAATATGATGAATTAGGTAATTTAGTATCTTGTACTTTTGATTATGACCCTTATATTAAAAATGACCAGAGTGTTTTTATTACTGAAAAATTAGAAATTGATGCTGTAACTAAACAAGTAAAAGTTATTAGAAAGTTAAAAACACGATTATACAGTACTATTACCGACTTATATATTGATGATGCTAAATGAAATAACTATACAACATTACAAAAAGAAGAAATATTACCACTTAATTTTATTCCAATTGAAATTATTCCTAATAACCCTAATTTTGAACCTTCTGCTCGTTATGGTAAACAATTTGTTAGTATTTTAGATATTATTGCGGAAAAGATTATGTTAGACCCATTATTAAATAGTGGTAAATTTACCATTAATACTAATGGAGTTACTGGTGTTGTTGACCAAGAAATTAGTAAAATGTTAGCTTCGTTTATTGAAAATGACTTGTTATTAGTTGAAGGAGACCCCGATAGTAATTTTCAACCAGTAGACTATATTGCTGGTAACTTTAAAGGTGAACAATTAACCAAAATATATGATTGATTATTAACTAATTACTATAAAATAAATCGCCACCATGTTCCCGCAATCGCTAAGGGGGCTCAACAAACACAAGCGGAAGTTGCTGGTGTTAATATTCAAACAAACGCATCATACGAACAAATGATATATATTAGAGAAATTAAATTAACTGAATTCATTATTAAGTTAATTAAATATGATAATGCGATTTTAAACAGTAGAACATTCAATATTAAAAATATTGATGAGTTAATTTTTGATGTTCGCTTACCAGTAAATGCTACTTTAAACAGACAATTAAAAAACAACGAAACTATTATCAATATGCCTAATGAAGAAGGAGAACAAGAATAATGATAGTATTACAAAAGCTTAGGTTTTATAAAAAATATAAATAAAATAATTAGATAACTTTTTAAAAGGTTGATTTATCAGTGTTTTAGAAATATATTTAAAATAAAGAATAATTTTTATACCAAAACCTAAACTTTTTTCTTACTACCAGAATAATGTTAAAACCATCTGAAAAAATGTTAGCACAATTAGCAGAAAATGATGAACCAATTGACTATTCAATCGATAGTATTCCGTTAGATTTTGCTAATCAATCGCAGTACAGCAACCCTGACTTAGAACAATTATTTACTGAAGACCGTGCAAGAACCTTATATATTTATAAAATTAATAATCTTGTTAAGACAAAGCAAAAACCAATCTTAAATTACTCTAAAAATAGCGTTAAAATAGGTTTTATTGACAAAGATGAATATATTAAAATAACTGGTTATGAAATTAGTGATTTTAACTTTAAATTACAAATTCAACAAAATACCACAGTCCAAGATAATAGCACAAGTTATGTAATGATTGATGAAAAAGATATTTTAATTAATGATATTTCAAAAAAAGACAAAGAATTTTTAGAATCCTATGACTTAAAAATAGTATCTATTAACGAAACAATTAGTGAAGACAATAAAAATGAATGTTATATCATTGAAGAATACAAACACCCTTATTCACCCGATGGTGTTAATATTATTAAATCTATGCATTTAGTTAAAATAACTGATTTTAAATGAAAAAACCAAAATAGTATTCATTTAGTATTACAAAAATCATTATCCGAAGACACAGTATTTACTGGGATTGAAATTAAATACCCTAAATCAATGTTATTTGGAAATATTAAGTGTTGAGGCAATGTTAATGGTGTTTATTCTTATCCATCATCAAATATTGAAAATGCTAGTTTAGTACCTTTATTATCAATGCCCATTGAAACAAACCCTAATGTAAGAATATTTCAGTATTGATTTACTGAAAGTTTTTTACCATGAAGTATAGCCAAAAACTATATTCAAGGAAAAGATATTTTAGATTTGGTAAATAAAAATGGTTTAGAAAAAATTTTATTAAATTATTTAACATATCGTTATAATTATGACCATAAATTTCAAGGAGCAAAATACGATGGGAAAGGTAATCCTACCAATAAAGCGGCTGAACTGCGCCAAAAATTTGAAGGACAAAAACCAGAAGATGTAATTGATGGTTTATTTGAAAATTGAAAATTAGATAATTCCACATCTCTTAATGAAAATGTTGTCAAAAGATTTAAACAAATTATTTATATGTTATCAAATTATACATATAGCAAGTATGCAATTAATAAAAGCTATAATGATGATATTAAGTTATTTGCTCCTTATTATTTTAAATTAATATCTAATCCAAGAGAGGTAGAAACTGGATATTGAGAATTTGAACATTGTAAAGTTAAATTAAATTCATCATATTTTAATTTTAGTGGTGGCTCTACCCCACCAACATCAATAAATTATTGAGAAGAAGTTGATGCAACGGAAAAACCATTTAACAAAATTGATGATAAATATTATTTTGTTGTGTGGCATGGTAATGTAAATGATGATTGAAAAATTATTAAATTTAAATATGATAAGTATGAAAAAAATAAAGTACTTGATAAGTATAATAATTATGAACTTCAATTATTTCAAACCGGAAAAGCAGGACAAGGTTATTGAAAAAGTATTTGTTTAGTTGATAATAATGGAATATCCAAATATTTTGCGTGAAGTTTTTATCCTAATTATTTTAAATCAGTTTATCATTGAAATAATGATAGTGAGCCAAATCTACCTTTTATTTCACTAAAACTGGTCAAATTACAGATTGAAATTTAAAGCAACAAGTTAATATTAATAACAACAAAAATAATGAAATTAAAGTAAATGTTAAAAATAATGATATTTCAGAAAACCCCATTTATCAATTAGAAGCAAATTATTTTAATTGGTTATCAATAACAAATGAATTAGAAACAAATAATATCCCCTCTCTTATTCCGGCTGAAATTAAATTATCAGATGGAGAATATGGTAAATATTTAACTAATTTAATTGTTTCTAATGACAAAATAGAAGAATATTTAAACTATTTTTCTCAATGATATAGATTACTTTATTCAAAAGCAGTTTGGACAAGTACAACTAAAAATTTAGTTGAAGATAATATTAAAATAATTTATGATGTTAAACTATTTATTTTAAATCAAATTGAAATATCTGGGATATGGGGTTATGGAAATTATGATATTACAATTTTTACTGAAAAAGAACAAATTAATATTAATAATTTACAATTATTTAATAAAAATAATGAAAAAATTTCATTAATTACATTAGAAATATAAAAAGTCATTTTAATAAATGACTTTTTATATTTTTTTATTCTCTTTTAACTTTTATTTGTCCGGTTTTTGGATCAATAATTAGTATGTTTGGTTCACTATCATTATTTCAATGATAAACTGATTTAAAATAATTAGGATAAAAACTTCACGCAAAATATTTGGATATTCCATTATTATCAACTAAACAAATACTTTTTCAATAACCTTGTCCTGCTTTTCCGGTTTGAAATAATTGAAGTTCATAATTATTATACTTATCAAGTACTTTATTTTTTTCATACTTATCATATTTAAATTTAATAATTTTTCAATCATCATTTACATTACCATGCCACACAACAAAATATCATTTATTATCAATTTTGTTAAATGGTTTTTCTTGTGGTGCTATTCATTCTAAAATACCATCGTTTGTTTTTATATTATTTTTGTCTTTTAGTTCTTTTAATTGTTCTTCGGTATATTGTTGTGGTGTATTACAAGCAACTAAACTTGTTGTGCTTGTTACCATTAAGATGGTTGTTACCAAAATACTTAATATCTTTTTCATACTTTGTTTATAATTAATTTTTTATTACCGCTATACCTGTTCTGTTATTTTTAAATGTTATATTTTGTTCATCTAAACTTAATGGAATAGATTTTCCGATTTCAATTTGTTGCATAATTATTTCCTCGTTGCTTTTAATATCATAAGAAAAATTTATACTATCATCATTATTTATTTTAATTTTTGAAGGTAAAATATTATTTTCTTGTAAGCTAAGCATAGATTCTTTGATTGAAATAGAAATTGTGGTTTTATTATTATTTTGATCAATAAAATCTGCACTAACAATACCTTGAACTTTTTGATAATAATTTAAAATAAGTATTATATTGCTTTTTCATACCATAACAGAAACTGAAATTTTACTATGTGGTTTAATTTTTATTGATTGAGTCGGTATTGTTATTATCATAGACTTTGTGGTTGTTTTAATTTCTGTATCAGAAGAATTTGAGGTATCTCCAATAGTATAAGTTTTTGATCCTCCCCATGTATATCCGCCTCCAACTTCAACACCAACTTCAACATGTCCTTTTACAAAAAATGGTATACCAGTTTTAACAGTACTCTTTGTGGTAACTTTAGTGTTTACATTTGCACTTCAATTATCAACATTTGCCTCGGTTTTTGATTTAGAAAATCCATTCATTTTTTGAAATGTATTTGTTTTTATCAATTGTTCAGAACAAGAGGCTGTATTTGCGGTTTGTTCAATATTATCATTATTTATAAGTGTTGCATTAACCTTTTCACAAATATTTAGATCTTGTTCTAAATTTAATGCTTTATTTTTTTGCGTTTGTTTTATAGTAACATCAGATACTGTTAAATTTTCTAAATTAATGTTTAAAATATTTTTAATTTCAGAATTAGGATTTTGTTTTTTATAATTTAAGTATAACCCTCTTTTTATTTGTTCTTTCATATCAATAATATCAGACTCAATTAATTCAAATGGATCATATTCGTAAACTTTTCCATCATCTGAACCAATATACAATTTATTGTTTAGAACAACACCAGAAGAATCAACATCCCCATTTGTATTAATAACAATTTTTTGTTGTCCTGTTGCTGGATCATATTCATAAACTTTATTGTCTGCTGAACCAAAGTACACTTTATCATTTAAAACAACACCAGAAGAAAGAATCATTCCATTTGTATTAATAACTATTCTTTGTTGGTTTGTTGCTGGATCATATTCATAAACTTTATGATTCCGTGAACCAAAGTAAAGTTTATTGTTTAATACAACACCAGAAGAACTAACAATTGCATTTGTTGTAATAACAATTTTTTGTTGTCCTGTTGCTGGATCATATTCATAAACTTTATTGTCTGCTGAACCAAAGTACACTTTATCATTTAAAACAACACCAGAAGATTTTACAAATTCATTTGTTGTAATTACAATTTTTGTTATTCCAGTAATTTTATTTTCATTATTTTGTCTTTTATTTCTAATTATTAAATTTTCTAAATTATTTTCTTTTTTTTGATAAGAACTAGCGGCAATTGTTGTTGGCACAGCAGTTCCGCTAATTGTTAATACACTTAATAAACTTAAAAGTTTTTTCATAATTATATTTCTCCTTTTCTTAACCTTGAAACTTTTTATCAAGATCTATTGACATTATATATATATATATATATATATAAGTCAAGTACTTTAAATATATTTTAGAAAGGAGATGAATTATAATGGTTATTATTGTGATTATATTGCACTAATCTGGGCTCGCGGTAATTTTCATAAGTTTTGCGAAAAATTACTTAAAGTTTAAAAAAACTTTTGCAAGCCTTTTTAAAATACTTGGGAAAAATTCTAAGCGTTAAGCGAAGAATTTTATAAAGGTTCCTAAATTTGTTTGAAAGAACCTCAAAATCTTTTTTAACTTTTAAATCATTTTATCACAAAAATTTAAGAAAATCAACCACTCGCCCAAAACCTAAAAAAATCTGCTATTTCAGATTTAATAAACATATAGATAAAAGTTAAGTGAAATATTCTTTAATTTTATTTCAATAGTATTATAACATAAATATTTTAAATTCCCATTTTAAAACGATACGGATAAGAACTATAAAACAAAGCATCATATGGGTCATGGTACATTTTAATATCAGGTGTGTTTGTTTTGGTATCACTAAATCTTAGTTCACTAACACACTTATCTAAAAATAGGAAGTTATCTAACATGCCATATATTTTGCCTTGAACAAACATTTTTCTTATTCATGTTACACGATTGATTATACCTGCTTCTTTATTAAGGGATGTCTGATGTTTTTTAGCTTTAAACATTTTAATTTTATAACCCAAATAAGGGTAAATATCTTCTTGCAATTTTTGCATAAAATCAGGTAGTAAGAAAAAAGTTTAGGTTTTGGTATAAAAATTATTTCTTTATTTTAAATATATTTCTAAAACACTGATAAATCAACCTTTTAAAAAGTTATCTAATTATTTTATTTATATTTTTTATAAAACATAAGCTTTTGTAATACTATCTAAAATCATGGGCATTAATATCATAATGAAATGTAGCATATTCAAAACTATCAAATTTATCAAATGTATTAATTATTCATTGTCCGTAATGTTCAACTATTTCATTTAAATTCATTGCGTTTTTTGGTGTAACAACATTTTCTTCAATTAAATATTTATCATATTCATTATTTTCATTAATTTTATAACCACTAAATAAAAATATCGTATGGTCTTCACTACCATTAGCATAATCAACACCAATTGAATAACTATCAAATTGATATTGTTTTTTATTGGTATTATAAAAATCTTGTAGATTATAATCTTTAATATATTTACGATAATTTCGTAAAACATAAATACTAGGGTCATTGTCATTATATTCAAAACCATAGTATTCAAGTTCAAATAAATCAGGTCGTTCTTCTTTATTTGTTAAAACAAGTTTTTTAGTAATATCAGGTATTTTGTTTCAAACAGCACCCATTGTTAATCGTAAATTAAAAACACCTAAGCCATTAAACACCTGTGTATTTTCTGAATATACTTGATTGTGTTCTTTTAAAATGTTTTTAATTCTTTCATTTAAAGTTAAAAATGGCGTTACAAATTTTTCATAAAAGACATGGTATTTATCAAAAGGGTTAAAAGTAAATTGATTAGAATATGTTTTATGAAAATATGTTGTTACTGTTATGTATTGTTTTGCTATGTTGTCTCATTCTTGAAGTGTCCAAGATAATTCTTTTATAGGAATAGGATTGTCTAAATTATATTGTTCATTATCATTTTCATCCGTGTATTTTTCATAAGATACTTTTAAACTTTTTGAACGAAACATTGAAACTCTTAAATTATTATATCTTTTATCTAGTTCTTTATCAGTTAAAATTTCTTTTTCTTCAGCATGTATCATTTCATCTGTTCACGCCGATATAATACCACTACCTTTCCCAACTTTACCCATAATTTTATTACCATTAGCATAACCCGCAAAAGCAATACGAACACCACTAGGAAAAACAATTTCTCCACCTTCTTTAACATTTTTAGGTCAAACAATGCCGTTTTTATTGTCGGGTCCTATATAAATCCCATATTTATCATATAGATAATTACACACATTAATTGTATCGCCAAATGTAGTATCTTCGTGGGTGTTGGCGTATCTTCGCAAAATATTAGATGAAGCATCAGTAAAATTACAAGCAAAAAATAATTTTTCTGCTAAATGATTTCATGTTTTATTAGTACCACGCCCCGCTGAAACAAACTTAAAAAAAGTTGGTGAAGTAAAATATCGGGCATAACTATCACCAACAAAGTCTTTAAATACTTCTCAATCAAAACCAAAATTATAGTCACTAAAATTTAAATCATATTTTTTATTTAAATGTTCATAACTAATAATTCGTTTTTTATTGTTAACTTTACTAAATTCTTGCATATTTATTAACCTCTTTATTTTATATATAATACATTATAAGAAAAAATGAAGGGAATTTGTATAAAAATGAGAAAATTTAAACATTTAATATTTGATGAACGAGATTTATTTAAGGATTTATTATTATCTGATACTTGTAAAAAGAAAAATGGCACAATTAATTTATCTGAAATATCACGACAAACGGGTCGTGTAGTTAATATTGTTAAAAGAGAAATAAATCGATTTAAAAATATACAAGATTATAATCCATATCAAGCACAAAAAGATTATAAACAAAAACGTAAAAAATGCATTAAAAAACTACCTAGATTTACAAAAGAGCAGTTAGATTTTATTAAAATAAGATTTAATAAATACCACGATACACCCGAACAATTAATTTATCGTTATTTCTGGTAGTAAGAAAAAAGTTTAGGTTTTGGTATAAAAATTATTCTTTATTTTAAATATATTTCTAAAACACTGATAAATCAACCTTTTAAAAAGTTATCTAATTATTTTATTTATATTTTTTATAAAACCTAAGCTTTTGTAATACTATCTTATTTCTTGGAGTTTGGTGTTAAATTTCCTGCTTGTGTTAAAACATTGTATAAATGAATTCGCTTAGGTGAATTTGGATTAAAAAAAGAAAATTTACCCCATCGTGGTAAAAAATATAAAACAAAAGGAAAAACTGATAATCGTGGTAAATTAACTAACTTTAAATCAATTTGAGATATTGAAAATAAAGTTTCTAATGTTGGATGATTTGAAATGGATACTGTTGTAGGAAAAGACCATCAATCTAGTAATTTAGTTTTAGTAGAACAATCAAGTAAAAATTATTTTGTAATGAAATTAAAAAATAATACTGCTAATGAAGTTTTAGAAAAATTTAAAGATATTGCTAAAAATAATAATTTAATTGGAAAAATTAAAGGAATAATAACAGATCGTGGAAAAGAATTTAGTAAATGAAAAGAAATGGAAATATTTGCTGAAACACAAGTTTATTTTTGTGACCCCGGTAAACCACAACAAAAACCATTAATTGAGCATATGAACGGTGAATTTAGATATTGACTTTCTAAGGGAATTGATTTTACTAATATTAGTCAAAAAATGATAGATTGAGTAGTTAATGTTATAAATGATAAACTCCGACCATGTTTAAATTGACTAAGTGCAAAGACAATGTTTTTACAAAATTTTAAATAAATTTATTAGTTAAAATTTAATAAATTATTTTTTAGTGTGCTTAAATATGAATAAAATAAGATAAAATTACAAAAATTTAATTTTTTCTGAAAAAGTTGTTGCAATTTATTAAAAATATTTTATTATTAACTTAACAAGATATAAATTTGCCGTTTATATATACACAGCGCCTATTCTTTAAAATTTTTTATTAATTCTAATGGTTCTCTAAAAATATAATCAATTTTTGAAACTACTAATTTTAAATCTTTCAATGATTGTGATTTATATTCTCCATTTATTAATCAAGCTTGTTGTTGATATATAAATTCTGCTAATTCTTGTCCATTTTCATCAATTCATTTTTTAATTGTTAATGCTTTTAAACTTAATTCTTTAAAATCATTTCCTTTTAAATAAAAAGGATAAGTAATATTTTTAACTTCATTATTTAACTTTAAATCTTCCATAATTAAATTTCCTCTAATTCCATTTCATTAATTAAATTATCAATATAGTCATAAGCACTTTCTTTTAAATAACATTCTTCTAATGCTATATTAAATAAATCTTCTTCGGTATAAACATTGCCATTTTCATCTTTTCATATATTATTCACATCCTTGTCATTTAATATTTTCATTTTCTAAATTAATAATAGTTGTTAATCATTCTTATTGATTTTCAATATTAGCAGTAATTTTTGCTTCTTATAATGTATAAAAACAGTTTGTTTTGAAATCACCATATTTACTTTTCATTACTAATAAGTATCTTTTATTCATAATTTATTTCTCCTAATTCTTTCTGCCTAATACTCAATACTCATCAGTGATATCTTCAAATGATATCGGGATAAGCTCGTAGTATTAATTCTTGTAATTTGTTTTCTTGATTACATCTAAAACAATAACCTCAATATCTTTTTTTAAGACAAATTTTATTTAACTTTTTCATATATACCTCCTAAATTATTCCTCTTATTTTTAACTCGTTGGCACTCACTCCCAAGTGAAAGTGCCAAAACGAGAATTAGTTATATAAGTATTTACTGCGCCATCCGCTTCACTAAGGTAAGTGGTGGTGGTATATTGTTTAATAATCCACAGTTGTTTTTTATTTTTTACGCCAGAGAGTTTTCTCTCTCTTCATCCGCACTATTTAAGGTCAAAACGTTTCAGTTTTTAAAATAAATTCACTTACACCTTGAAGAGCCTAATGCTGACTTTGTGGTTTTTATTAAACCGCCGTCACTTCTAAGAAGTAATATCTATCGCAAATTTATTTATAAAGTGGCCATCTCAATATTTATTGTCGTTTGATGTTGACCTTGCACTTATCACGACTATCGCTTGTTAAAGCGTCTGTTATTTCCGGACTGATTACCGTTGGGCTAGACCGCTTTTGTTTTTTATCTTTTGTGTGATTTAATAAATCTTTGTTTTTTTCACAAGTTCATAAAACTTTATTTGATAAAAATTCTTCGGTAATAAATGATACTTTTTTATAACAATCATTAACATCACATATTTTTTGTTGTTTAATTATCATTACCTCCTTTTAGAGATTGTTTTATTTCAAATAAAAAAACACAACTCTAACAAGAGTTGTGTTTTGGAGCTTCATCGTACATTATACGTTTTTAGTAATATATTTAATAATTAACTAACAACTAAATAAAACAATTATTTAAAATTTTTTAAGAAAAGAAAGGATGGATTTTTCTGAAAAAACATATTTTATTAAGTGAAAAAGATACTATCTAACGATTAATCCAATAAATATAAGTATTTTTTACAAAATAAAAAGCACTTTATTCTTTTTCAATAAAGTGCTACATTTGCATTTACAATTTACAGAATAAAGATAATCTTCGAATTGGGGTAAGAAAAATAATAAGGGACTATCGTAAAAAAGATGATGATGGTAGCAATCCCCCATTAGGAAATAAGGAAGAAAGAATTAAACAATTAGAACAATAACTTGCGGATTTAAAGAAAGAGCACAATGGTTAATTTTAGAAAATGATAATATTTTACCAAATTTCATTTCATAATGCAATTTTTTTATAATTTTTTTTAGAAATATGATATAATTTAACTATAAATAAACGAAGCAGGAGGACTACATGATGTACATTAATCCATTATAAAGAATGAAAAATATGAAATTAAATACTGATGAAACAAATACAATAAATATGAAAAGTAATGGCCGAAATATAAATTTATTACAAGGTAACAATGAAGATGGAGAACTGATAGGAGACTTTCTAAAGAATAGTAATCATAATATTAAAACTGATGAACTTAAGATTGATGGAATTACATTATCAAGTTTTGAAATTATTCGTGATTTAATGAAAGTTTTTAAAGAAAAAAATAACGAAATGCAATCTTTATTAGCAGTTATGGATAAAGGAAATTGTGATTCAATGTCTGAAATTGCCACTTCTTTTTTTTTAATGTCGCTTGTTAATATTGATTTATTACGTATTGAGTTATATGCTTCACCATTTTTATTTTTACTTAAAAAAATTATTAAGGGACTACCAAAAGTTAGTTTAGAAGATAAAAAAGTTTTATGAGATTGTGTTAAATTATTTACACGAACTTTAAAACAAAGTGAATCATTAGAATAAGTTAATGATTCTAATTCAATTGTAATTGTTAATGAGTTAGAATTTGATGATCCATTAGAGTATGTTAGAAGAGAATTTGAAGAAATTTTACATGCTTATGACATCACAGAAAATATTGTAGTAATTTTTAATAATATTGATTTAGTGGGATATGTCAAATTTAAACAAATATTTAGCTTAGTACAAGTTATTTTTAAAGGAATTTTACAGTTTAAATTTATTGCTGGATTAAATCTATTTTTAATTAAAACTTATGTTAAACAGATGTATGGTAAATATGCAACAGACTAATTGGTTGCGCATGAAGTTAGTACTTATAACAAACGATATATTATTAAAAATGAGAATGATAATGTCGTTACTAAAGAACCAACAAAAGAAGCAGTTGATTCTTATCATCAAATGTCAGATTTTGCTTCTGTCGAAACAGAAGATGAGGATGATGAAACAATTTGCTTTGATTATTGAGCTATGCGCGGAGGAAAGTAGATAGAGGAGGATAATTAAAATGTTTGTGTTTTTAGTAACATTAGGGTGAAGTCTAATTATAATTTGAGCAATAGTTCAAATTTTTACTGCTATTTTAAACTTTTTGGTAATACAATCTGTTGCGCTTCCATCAATTTTAAATTCAATGAATGATATTTTTCAAACATCAATTTTTAAACGAGAACAAATTTTAAGTTATTTGACAGGAGATATTTGATGATACACAATTATTGCTTTAACAATTTTTGTTGCATTATTAGTTATTACACTAGTATCAGTTCAACTACATCGTGTTAAAAAAGGACAATTAATTGCAAAACCATATATTAAAATGATATTTATTACATTAATTATTGCAGCATTAATTTATGGAAAAGTAGCAGTATTAATATTAGCAGCATTAATGTTTATTGGTTTATTGTTTATTGAATCATCATTATTTGATGTTGAGTCTTTACAAAATTTTGTTGAAGAACGAAATATAATTGTTATTTACCTCCAAGATAAAAAACTTGAAAGAGAGGGAAATAAAGAGGGAAAGTATCATGGAAGCGCAACTTTAGGAGTTGGCGCGACTATCGCAGGGATAGGAGAAACCGAAAGAGATTTCAAAAACAATGATTACGCAAAAGAGGATGATAGTAAAAAGTTATCTTATCAAAAATCAAATTCAATTTTTTCATCAAATGAATTAAATAATTTATTTAATTATAATAAAAATGATGTTGATGAACATGAATTAGTAAATTTAATTAATGATATTACACAAACTATAACAAATCAGCAGAAACCAGCGGTTTTTGAAACAAAATCAAATACAACGGAAACTGATTTAAAACAAAGTAAATCAAAAGAATTATCAAAAACACCAGTTGTTAATGAAGTTAAGCAACAAGAAAAATCAAACTTAGGATCAGACCAATTAGAAGATCAAAATTCAGTAAATGATGCTCTACAAAATGAACGAGTTGAGGAAATTCCTGCTCCATTCTTAGATGTAAAACCAAATGCTGATTATAAGTTTAATGCTGATATTAAAAGTTTTACTGATAAAACAAGCGCTGTAAACGAAAATGCTGATTTTAATGAAGCAGAAGATGTAAAACTAAATTTTTCTTTTTTAGATGATGAATTTTTGAATTCATCATGAACATCAGAGAAACTAATGACAAGAAAACAAAAAAAACTTTATAATAAATGAAGTGAAATGCATCAACAAGCACTCAATATTAAACAAATGGTAGAAGAAGAAGTAGAAATAGCAGAAGTAAAACATAAATTCATTAAAAAGAAAGCTAAAATTTATAATGTTCTTGCTAAACAAGTAAATGGATTAGTAAGAAAATTAAAGTTAGAACCAGAGCATGAATTAAAATTAATGCGTATTGCTGAAATATTTAGTAATAATTCACAAGCCATAGTTGATTTTTTTAATGATCAAATTTTAGCAACAGATAATAATGTAATTGATAATGTCTTGAATGACAACATTAATGAATCATCAGGAAATATTAGTTTAGAAATTAATACTTTTAATAATGTTGTAGATAATGATAAAACAAAAAAAGATATAGAAATTATAAATAACAATATTAAACTAGCAAACCAAGAATCACAACGGACAGGAATTATATTTATTCCATCTGATCATAATATTGATAAATTAAAAGGAGAATTATTACCTGATATTAAAACATCAGATGATGAAGAAACAAAAACAGATAATGTTCCAGATAATTATGATGATGAAATACAATCTTCTGAAAACAATAAGCTTTTAGGCCTATCAGTTGAACAACAAATATTAGAACAAATAGAAAATAATATGGCAACGCTAGTTAAAGATGAAATCTTAAGAACTAATGAAGTAAAACCTGAGCATGAGGTAAAGAATGATGAAATTAATTTAGAATTAACTCCTGAACCACTAGATACAACAGAACCAAACAATATGGGAACAGATATATTTAATATCTCAATGAATGAAAAAGAAAATATTATTTTAACAAAAACAGGAGATAGTTCACCTTCAGAAATATTTACAACAGATGTTAAAGGAATAAATCAATTAGAAGTTAACGCAGATGAATTAAATAAGAATAAAGTAGAAGATCATCAAGACCAATTATTACATAATGTTGTTACAAATGAAACAAATAAATCGTTGCAATCAGAAATTCGACCAATTTTAAAAGACGAAGTATCATATAGTTTAGATGAATTAGATGATAAAATTATGAATGGTGATTTTTCAAATTTAGATGATGAAGTAATTGAATACTTTAATCAGGAAAAGCCAGAACCAATTAAGGAAATACCATTTGTAGAAGAACCACCATTACAACAAGTTATTTCAAATGATTTTGAATATTGTTTTGAAAAGATTGAAGAATTAATTAAAGATTCAATTAACTTACACACAAAACACACAAAAACATTAAGAGAAGTGCAAAATCACTTAAAAAATTTAATTTTAAAAGTTGAATCGTTAGAGGTAAAATCTGCTGATTTTGCAAAAAAAATTAACGATGTTGAAACTAAAAAATATATTAAGCATCACGGTGTTGTACCAATTGATCATTTTTATCCTCAAATTAGTGATATTAACTTAGTATTAATACGTTATAATTTATATAATAAAAAAAGGTATTCTAACACATATAGTGTTGCTAACTCGAGCGAAAGTTCATATGATTTGGGTAATTATTATCGAACTAAAAATAATAGTTCATCTCAAGAAGAAATAATGGTAAATAATAATCAATTTACTGATTATAATCATCTTAATTTACATAATATTTCTAAATATACTAAACAAGATATTCCTTTTGAAACAAATTGTCCATTTTGTAAAAAGAATAACAAATAAAAATTATTATTTTATTGGTTGATATTATAAATAAATTTATTAAAAAAGTAGTTTTTTTCTTTTCATTTGTTTAAAAATATGTTAAAAATAAATTAGCAATGAGATATTACATTGCTAGGGTATTAAACATAGTAATTTAAGCATGAAAGTAAATATTCAATTGCCGAATAATAATTAATTAAGAAATATAATTTATTAGTAATAAACGGGAGGAAATAAACAATGAAAAAATTACTCAGTGTTTTTGTAACAACAACTTTACTAAATGGTTCAAGTCTTTTTCTTGTTGCATGTGCTAAAAAATATTATTTTGATAGTAATATTTGAGTTATTACAGATGCTAGTATTGTGACCGATGCATCGTTTAATGAATCAGCATGAGATGGAGCAAGTAAATATGTCATTTCACAAAAGGATAAAGAAATTTTACCATCAGAGTGAAAAAAAAGTCACCATCGAGCTAGTTATTATGAACCAGCAAGTCAAACACCATCTGACTTTAAAACATCTTATTTAACAGCATATATTGCTGGCGCAAAAACATTAATTTTACCAGGTTTTGTTCATGGTAATACAGTTGGATTAGGTGCAGAAATAGTTGATAATTTAATTTATATTGATGGAAGTAGTCAAAATATTCATTTAGGAATGGATCCTAAAAAACCATTAGCAATAAATGTTGTTGGAATAAGTTATGAAGCTGAATCATCGGGATTTTTTGCAGGAATTGCAACAGCATTATGATTAAATGCTAATCAAAGTAAATATCCTTCAGGTTTAAAAATATCTACATATGGTGGAATGGATAATCCAGTTGGTGTTTCAAATTATATGTGAGGATTTTTAGTAGCTGCTGATATTTTTAATGCAATCATTAGTAACGACAATTTTCCAAACTTATTTAACATTAAAACAGATCTTTTAGCACAAGTTCAAAAAATGAATCCAGCAGTAACTGCTTTACAAAAAATTGAAAAAGTACAAAATGTTATAAAAAATAATGAATCATGATTTTCACAATCATTTGAAATTGGACATGGGAAAGATATTTCAGATGAATTACTTTCTCGTGGAGCAAGTATTATTTTCCCTGTTGCAGGTCCTCAGACCCAAGATACTATTGGTCGAATTAAATATAATAAATCACCAGCTAAAGTTATTGGTGTGGATATAAAACAATCTAAAATTTATGGAGAAGACATAATTGTAACAAGTGCCTTAAAAGAAATGGCAACTTCAACTCAAGAAGCTCTCAATAATATTTATTCAGATAAATGTGGTTATTCATCTAATAGTAATACTTGAGACAATAATCACGTGACACCGGAATGTTGAATTAATACTGACCAATCATCAATTCAGCATCCAATTTGGATAGGGATTGAAACAACAAAGTCAATTAATGAAGATACTGTTAATTTTATTCATAATAAAATTGATGATTTAACAAAGGATACAGCATTTGATAAAATTATTAAAGTATTACAAGATGTTTATTCCCGAGGAATTAATAATACCCCTCCTGTAGCGGCAAAGGTATTTACAGAAACATTAGCAAATACTTATAAAAATAGTGATACATTGAAAACTTATATTTTAAATGCAATTGAAGCCGCTTTGTAATAGAAGGAAAGGATATAATATGAAAAACAATAATGAATATGCAATAGAAATGAATAATATTACCAAGGTCTTTAGTGATTTAATTGTAAATGATGATATTACCTTAAAAGTTAAAAAAGGTGAAATTCATGCTTTAATTGGTGAAAATGGAGCAGGAAAATCAACATTAATGAGTATTTTATTTGGTTTGTATGAACCAACAAAGGGAGAAATCCTTATTAATGGAAAACCAGAATATATTAATAATCCTATTAAAGCAAATCAATTAGGAATTGGTATGGTTCATCAAAATTTCAAATTAGTTGATATTTTTACTGTACTTGATAACATTACATTAGGATATGAACAGTTAAAAGGGAAAGTATTTTTATATCGTTCAAAAGAAGCGCGTGATATTGCTCAAATTGCAATTAAATATAATTTGCAAGTTGATTTTAGTTCAAAAATTGCAAATATTTCAGTTGGAATGCAACAACGAGTTGAAATTTTAAAAATTTTATACCGTGGAGCAGATATTTTAGTTTTTGATGAACCAACAGCTATTTTAACACCACAAGAAATTGAAGGCTTATTAAATATTATGTTAGATTTAAAAAAAGATGGGAAAACAATTATTTTTATTTCCCATAAATTAGATGAAGTGAAAAAAATTGCTGATCGGGCAACAGTTATTCGACGTGGAAAAGTTGTTGAAACTTTTAATGTGCAGGATAAAAATGAGAAAGAAATTGCTGAAGGAATGGTTGGCCGTAATTTAGTTGAAATTAAAAATTCAGGGCAAGCACCACGAGAAGAAGTTTTATTAAGAATTGAAAATTTATCAGTAAAGAAAAGAGGCCTAACGCGTTTAATGGCTTTAGATAATTTTAATTTAACCGTTCATGCAGGAGAAATTGTTGCAATTGTTGGAGTAGAAGGAAATGGGCAGACTGAATTAGTAAATGTTCTAACCGGATTAGAAAAAGGAGTCTCTGGAGAAATAATTTTTAATGATATTAATGTGACCAAAAAAAGTATTTATGAACGCTATCAAAATGGAATGTCTCATATTCCTGAAGATCGTCATAAATATGGTTTAATCTTAGAATTCAATGTAATTGATAATGTTGTTTTACAAAATATTAATCAAAAACCATTTTCAAATTATGGTTTATTAGATAAAGGAGCAATTCAATTATATGCTCAACAAATTGTTAATAAATATGATGTACGAGGTGCAAATTCTGGATTTGCTGTTACACGCAGCTTATCAGGGGGTAATCAGCAAAAATTAGTTATTGGGCGAGAACTATCACGACAACATAATATTTTATTTGTTGTTCAACCAACAAGGGGTTTAGATATTGGAGCAATTGAATATATTCATAATAAAATTTTGGAAGAAAAAGCACAAGGGGAAGCAGTCTTATTAGTTTCATATGAATTAGAAGAAATTATGAGTTTATCTGATCGCATTGTTGTTTTACATAATGGACGCATTACTGGTGAAGTTACTGGTAATAAAGTTAAACGTGAAGAAATTGGTTTAATGATGGTAGGAAGATATCATAAGAAAGGAATAAAAATTAATGCAAACACAAATTAAAAATTATGGATGATTATTAAAACAGAAAACAAGAATTTTCTTTCGTTCAAATGAATTTAAAACTAAAATTAATTATTTTAAGGCATCTATTTGTGCAATTATTGCAGGAGTTCTGCTTAGTTTTATTATTATTAGTGTAAATGCATCAGATCCATTATTATTTTTTAGTTATGTTTTTCGACTAGCTTTTCACCCATTATTAAAAGATTCAACATTAACTTATTGAGCAATTTATATTGTTGCGGGATTAGCTGTTGCAGTTAGTTTTAAAGCCGGATTATTTAATATTGGTGTTCCTGGACAAATGTTATTAGCGGGTAGTATGACAATTGTTTTAGGTTTAAAGAATCCCACAATTAGTCAAGGTGCTGGCGTAATTGGAGCTTTATTTATTTCAATTCTTGTTGGCGCAATGTTAGCAGCAATTGCTGGAGCATTAAAAGCTTATTTTAATATTCATGAAGTTGTCTCAACAATTATGTTAAATTGAATTGTTTGGTATGTTATGCAATGAATGTTTATGAATCCGGCGCATGGGATGTGAAATTCAAATCAAAATTCAACAATTGATATTGTTACAACAGCCATAAATTTTAATTTAGTATTGAATGGGCAATTATGAATTATTCCATTTATTATTGCAATGTTATTATTAGGAATAATTATTTTTATTATGAATTATACTGTTTTAGGTTTTCGAATTAAAGCGGTTGGAAAATCAAAAAATACTTCTTTATACGCTGGAACAAATGTTAAAGCATATACTATTGTTTCAATGGCATTATCAGGTGCTTTAGCAGGCGTGTTAGGAATGTTATATTATATGACACAATCAACAGTATTACAATTTACAACTGATGCATTACCAGTTGTCGGTTTTGATGCAATTGCTGTTGCATTAGTTGCTTTTACAAATGGGGTTGCTATTTTACCAATTGCTTTATTATGAGGAATTATTAAAACAGCTGCTTTGCAAGCAACGCAATTACCTGATTTTCAAATGTCAAAACAAATGGGACAATTGATTTTCGGAATTATTATTTATATGTCTGCAATTTCTACATTATTTATTTACTTTAAACCAATCTTTTGATTGCGTCGTTGATGAAATATTCAACACAATGTAGAATGAAAGCAAGAATATAATAAATATCAAAAACAAATTAAAAATACGAATAAAATATATCGAATTAAAATGCAAGAATTAAAAAAACAAGGAACTAAAGAAGAAATTAAAACATATCGGAATGAAATTAATGATCAATTAATGTTATATGCTAGGGAAATTACCACTTTAAAAACAGAAATTTGTTTTTTTGAAAATTTAAAATATAAGGAAGCAGCAAAAATTGGGCAACGTGGTCTTAAAACAAAATATAAATTAGCAACATTTATTGCTCTTGGTTCGGCATTAGACCATTTTGTACAAATGAAAAATGAATATTTATTAAAAAAACAAGAAATTAGTTTTTTAAAAAATAATTATTATCAAGCCGTATGAAAAGTAAAAGGGCAAGTAAAACAAGAATTATCACAGTTTTATAATTTGCCAAAAAAAGAATTGTATGATAAATTATCACATTTACAGTCGCAATATGGTGATTTAGTACTAAAACAAGAGGAAGTTATTAAAAAATTACGTGAAAGTTATTATCCTATTTTTAATCAAATTCAACAAAAATATGGAAATGATTTTAAAAGATTACAAAAAGAAGAAGCACTGATTACTAAAAAATTAAATCAAGAAATTAAAACATTAAAACGCCAACAACGTCGTGGAATGTATCAATTTAAAATAGAAAATTATCAAAGTAAGAAAAAAATTAAACGGGAATTAAGAATAATTAATCGTCAAGTAAAAGCAGATGTTAAGATTCAACAGGAAGTGGCCATGTTAAAACAAAATTTAAAACTGCAATTAAAAGAGATGAAACAACAATTTAATCTTGAATATCAAGCTATACGTAAAAAACATAAAAGAGAGATTCCACAGTGGAAAAAGGAATTAAATCAAAAATTAAAACATATTCGAAAAGTTGTTTCAGAAGATAATAAAATTTTAAAAGCAGAATATCATCGTCAAAATGCCGCTTATCAAATGCAAAAAGGAGGAAAAAAATAATGGAAGCAGTTTCACAATTATTTGCTAATGGTTCAATTCTTTTTGCAGTATTATTAATTGCGGCAATGGCTGGTTTGTATTCAGAACGCGCAGGAGTTGTTAACATTGCTATTGATGGAATGATGATTATTGGTGCGTTAGTTTATGCGTTACTTGGTAAAGTATTATCACAATATGGTAATGGAATGCAAATTATTGCTTTATTAATTGCCACAATTTGTGGTGGGACCTTTGCCTTATTACATGGTTTTGCTTCAATTACTTTAAAAGCACAACAAGTAATTTCTGGAACAGCGTTAAATTTATTAGCAACTGGAATCGGATTATTTTTTGTAAGCATTCCGTCCTTAGCGGCTGGAAATATGATTCAAACAGGTTTTAGTACAATTGGGGTTGATTCATATCAAATTATTAATATTTTCTTAATTATTGCAATTGTTTTAGCGGGTTTTACCTTTATTTTCTTTAGATTTACAAAAACAGGACTACGCTATGTTGGATGTGGTGAAAATCCTAATGCAGTTGATGCAGCTGGAATTAATGTAATTAAAACAAGATATAAGGCGGTTATTATTTCTGGATGCTTAGCAGGCCTAGCAGGGGCAATGTTTACTCATTATGTTTCTGGGCAATTTCGTGGCGATGTCCAAGGGCAAGGATATATTGCCTTAGCAATTATGATTTTTGGGCAATGACGAATTCAATATATTACATTGGGAGCAGTCTTATTCAGCTTTTTAATTGCTTTAGCAGGAACATTATGACGTTTTGCGGGCTGAAATATTGCTGATCCATCAAATCAGTTATTAAAAATTTTACCATTTGTCTTTGCATTAATAACAATGGTTATTTTCTCAAAATATTCAAAAGTACCAAAAGCATCCGGAATTCCATTTGATAAGTCATTACAATAAAAACAACCGATATCGGTTGTTTTTATTTATATTTTCTTATTTTTTTTCTATAATTAATGTATTATGAGGATATATTCTGTAAAAAATAAAGGGAAAAATTATTTATGAAAAAACTATTCATTATTTTTAGTGTTATCGGATTATTTACCACTGGGATAACTAGTAAAATTACAAGTTGTCGAATGATAAAATATCGTGATACTAATTATACTAATTCAAATTTACAAAATGAGATGTTGATTTTAATGAAAATTGCCAGTGATGTTAGTAATGAGATAATAAATTATGATAGCAATGGAAATATTAAAAATTCAAATGAATTTCCAGAATTAAATCAATTTTATGATTTAGTTAATTAACATAACCAATCAGTTGTTCTTAACCGTTCAAATACGCAGATTAATTTAGGATTAAAAAAATTTCAAAATGAATGTAAAGAAATATTTAAAAAATTAAATGTTAAAATTAGTGAAACATATCTAAATTATTTTAATACTTTAAAGAAAAAACCATTGTATCATCTTGAAGAAGCAGATAAATTTGCTTTAACTTATGTTGATTTAGATAAAATTAATAAATTAACTAGTACTACAACGACTGGTGTTCGGGTAGTTTAAATTCAGTATGAGTTTATGTTAGATTTAAGTTTTAAATCCTTAAGATAAATGCGCCTATTTACAGTTACTTATGTTATTACAAATGAACCATATGAAATTAAAAAAATTTTAGAAAAATCAATTGCAAAAATCAAGAAATATTTAATTAACTTTTTTAATAATTATGAAAATGTCATAATTGATCAAAACAATGAATTCAAATCAATTTACGATGATTTTGAAATTAATTATAATACTAATGTTAAACCATTAGATAAAATCTTTATTCAACAATTTAATGAAAAAATTAAGAAAAATAATGCAATTAACCAAGAAATTCGAGCGGCAATTGCTTTTGATAAAACTGGTAATAAATCTTTAATGCTCCTAATTTTAGGAACGGTAACAACTGAAAATTTTGTTACAGCTTATAAAAAAAGTTTACCTATTTTTAATGTCAGTGATAATCATATGATGTTAGCTAGATTATGTGTTAATTTAAATTTTATTTCACTATATGGTTTACCATTAGGTGGAACATTAAAAATGGATGGTAAAAATTTTGAAAGTAATATTTTAATTAGTCGTCAAGGTTTAGATACTAAATTAATAAATTTTGGAAAAATAATTGTTGCTTTTAATAAATATTATCAAGTTGAAATTAAAAAACGAGTTTCAACTTTTAAAGATGAAATTAATTTTAAGCATACTAGTATATTTCATGTTGGTGAAAAATTATTTAATAAATTTAAAAGAAATACGCATAGTGCTAATGCAATTTTTAAAGAATTATTAAGTAATTTTAAACAAAGTTTAAATGTAGAGAATTTACCTGATCTTAAGTTATTTAATGCTTATAATTTGGTTAAGGATAAAGCCGTTTGAGTTGGAAATAATAATAATTATAAAACCGTTCGAAATCGAATTGTCTTAAATTATTATTAAGGTTTATTTTGTTTAGCATTTACATTTGGTTTAAATCGAACAAATTCAATTTTCTATGCAGCCTACGGTTCAAATGGTGGTGATATTGATGTTAACCATGGATGATGAGTATGAATTTTAATTGATAAGTAATTTAGTTTTACAACTTTATTATTTTTTAGTAAAATTAAAATAATATATAAGGAGGTCTTAAATAATGATGAATTTTAATCCAAAATGTTTTAAATGTATTGCCGAACAAGAAAAACAAGGTGTTGGTTGCGGAGCTGCTGGAGTCTTATTTGGAAAAATGAAAGAAGCAATGGTCGGTACAATTGATGATGAAATTTTTATTTGTGATAGTCATAAGTAAGAATTAATATAAGGAAAAAAGCAGTTTATGCTTTTTTTAATTTTTAATAAAAAGAATTGACTTTTATGTCAAACCAATATAAAATTTATAAGCGTGTATTGTGAAAAGTGAGGTTAATAATTAATGGCATTAAAAGAAAAAGAATTTGGGCATTACGCTAAAAGAATTGATTACACAAAAGTAAGTGGGAATTTAGATTTACCAAACTTAATTGAAATTCAAACTGAAACATATGATTGATTCAAGAAAACAGGGATTAGCGAAGTGTTCGGTGAGGTATTTCCGATTGTTGGACATGAAGGAAATATCGTTTTAGAGATGTTAGATTGAGAATTTAGAGAGCCACGAAGAACAATTTCTCAAGCAAAAGATGAGTCAAAAATCTTTGAAGCACCAATTTATTCAAATTTAAAATTAACAATTAATTCAAAAGATTTAGAAGTTGAAAAAGTAATTATTAAGGGAGAACCTGAATTAATTAAAGTGTGAATTGAAGAGCGTGTTGGGCATATGATTACAATTTTAAAAAAATCAACTGATGTTATTTATTATGATATTCATTCTGGCGATGAAACAGCAACATGTACAGTAATAATTAAAGAAAGATTAGATGATAAACTAATTATTGATATTACAATTGAAAAAGAAGGTGAAGTCTTTTTTGGTGATTTTCCACTAATGACAGGAAAAGGAACTTTTATTGTTAATGGTTCAGAAAAAGTCGTTGTTTCACAATTAGTTCGTTCACCAGGAGCATATTATAAAATTGATTTAAATCGTAAAAATGGAGAAAATGTTTACTATGTTGATTTAATTCCATCACGAGGGACATGGTTAGAGTTTGAAACAGATCATAAAAAAATTAAAGTTGGAAAAGAAGAAAAATTTGAGAATGTTTTTTATGTAAAAATAGATAAATCTAGGAAAGTATCGGTTGCTAATTTCTTAACGGCGTTAGGAATTATTAAAGAAGATGCTCTAGAAATTTTTGGCGATAATAAATTAGTAAAAAGCACCTATGAATTAGATCTATACACAGGTGATATTTTATATGACCAAAGTATTGCTGTTCAAGAAATTTATAAAAAAATTCGTTCAGGAGAAACAGCAACTCCAGATGGTGCGACAAAATATTTATATGGATTACTATTTGATAAACGTAAGTATGATTTAACCAAAGCAGGACGTTTTAAATTAATTCAAAAATTATCAGTTGAAAATCGAATTTATAACAAAATATTAGCTGAAGACATTAAAGATGTAAATAGTAAAGTTGTTTTTACCGAAGGAATGTTAATGGATAAAGAAGCTATTAACAAGTTAAAAGGAATTTTAAAAGCAGGAGCTTGTTTACAAGAAGTTAAATTTAGTGATGAAATTATTTGTTCTAATAAAATCCAAAAAATTAAAGTGTATGTTGATAATGAAGTTCGTTCACGTGTAGCGAATATTATTGGGATTAATCCTAATGCAACTGATGAATATGTAACAGTGCCTGATGTTTTAGCGACATTTTCATATTTATTAAATTTAACAGATGGAATTGGGGAAGTTGATGATATTGACCACTTAGGAAATCGTCGTGTTCGAACAATTGGGGAATTATTACAAAATCAATTTCGAATTGGTTTACTAAGAATTGAAAAAAATGTTAAAGAAAAAATGTCAACTTCAAATTTATTTAAAATGAAACCTTCAAATATTATTAATAATAAGCCATTATCAGCAATTATTGGTGAATTTTTCAATTTATCACAATTATCACAATTTATGGATCAGACAAATCCTTTAGCTGAATTAACAAATAAACGTCGATTAACAGCCCTAGGACCAGGAGGATTATCAAGAGAACGTGCCGGGTTAGAGGTTCGAGATGTTCACTACTCACATTATGGTCGTATTTGTCCAATTGAGACCCCAGAAGGGCCTAATATTGGGTTAATTAATAACTTAGCAACATATGCTAAAATTAATTCATATGGATTTATTGAAACACCATATCGTCGTGTTATTGGTTGTAAAGTTACAATGGAAAATGATTATTTAACAGCTGATGAAGAAAAAAATTATGTTGTTGCACAAGCTAATATTCGTTTAAGTTATAAGGGTGAAATTTTAGATGAACAAGTGGTTGCGCGTTTCCAAGGAGAAAATATTATTACTGGACGAAACGATGTTGACTATGTTGATGTTTCACCAAAACAAATTGTTTCAATTGCAACAAGTTGTATTCCATTTTTAGAAAATGATGATGCCAATCGTGCTTTAATGGGTGCTAATATGCAACGACAAGCAATTCCTTTAATTGCGCCAAATTCACCATATGTAGGAACAGGAGTTGAATATGCTGCTGCTCATGACTCGGGATTAGCAATTGTTTCACAATATGATGGAACTATTGATTTTGTTGATGCAACAAGAATTGTTTTAAAAACAAAAGAAGGGTTAAAAAATTATAATTTAGACACTTTTGTTCGTAGTAACCAAGGAACATCATTAACTCACGTACCATTAGTGCGTCAAGGACAAAAAATTGAAAAAGGACAAGTTTTAGCTGATGGACCATCAATTGATAAAGGAGAACTAGCATTAGGACAAAATGTAGTAGTTGCTTTTACAACATGAAATGGTTACAACTATGAAGATGCTATTATTATTTCAGAACGGTTAGTATCTGAAGATATTTTTACATCAATTCATATTGAAGAATATACAATTGAACGTCGTCAAACAAAACAAGGACCAGAAGAGATTACTCGTGAGATTCCGAATATTTCTGAAAATGCACGAAAATTTTTAGATGATGATGGATTAGTTATTATTGGGACAGAAGTTAAACCTGGTGATATTTTAGTTGGAAAAGTAACACCAAAAGGACAAACCCAATTATCACCAGAAGATAAATTATTACAAGCAATTTTTGGTGAAAAATCAAAAAATGTTAAAGATAATTCATTACGAGTTCCAAATGGTGGTGAAGGAATTATTCAAGCAATTAAATGCTTTCCACGAGAAAAATATGAATTATCAGCTGATGTTTTAGAAGTTATTAAAGTTTATATTGTTCAAAAACGAAAAATCCAAGAAGGAGATAAAATGGCTGGTCGTCATGGAAATAAAGGGGTTATTTCGAAAATTTTACCGTTGGAAGATATGCCACATATAGAAGATGGAACACCAATTGATATTATGTTAAATCCATTAGGGGTACCATCACGGATGAATATTGGACAGGTGTTAGAAATTCATTTGGGAATGGCAGCGAAAAAGTTGGGACAAAAAATTTCAACTCCTGTTTTTGATGGAATGACAAATGAAGAATTAATTGAAATTATGGATAAAGCAGGAATGAAAAGCTTTGGGAAAGAAGTTTTAATTGACGGTCGAACAGGTGAAAAATTTGATAATCCAGTTTCGGTAGGAGTAATGTATATGTTGAAATTATCACACATGGTTGATGATAAGTTACATGCAAGAAATGTTGGACCATATTCATTAATTACACAACAACCATTAGGAGGAAAAGCCCAAAATGGGGGACAACGTTTTGGAGAAATGGAAGTATGAGCGTTAGAAGCTTATGGTGCAGCTCATACATTACGCGAAATTTTAACAATTAAGTCTGATGATATTAAAGGAAGAACACGTGCTTATGAATCAATTGTGAAAGATAAAAAGATTCCAGAACCAGGAATTCCAGAATCATTTAATGTGTTAACTCGTGAAATCCAAGGGTTAGGATTTAATATTCATATGATTGATGAAAAAGGAAACATTAAGAATATTAAGAGTTATGATGAAACAGATTATGTTGATGAAGACTTATTAACAGATAGTAATGAATTTGAAGATGAATTTGATATTGATAACTTTATTTTAAGTAATAATCGTGAGCCACAAAAAAATGATAATTTAGATGATGATGAGTTGGATGACATTGATGATAAACTTGATGAAATTAATGATCAAGATGAATTAGATTAAGGGGTAAGAAAAAATGATTGAAAATAATGAAAAAAATAATCGTATGATTAAAATCGGCTTAGCAAACCCTGATGATATTCGTAGTTGATCATATGGGGAAGTAAAAAAACCAGAAACAATTAATTATAAAACATTAAAAACAGAACGCGATGGATTATTTGATGAGAAGATTTTTGGTCCAACCAAAAATTTTGAATGTGCTTGTGGGAAGTATAAAAAATCAAAAAATAAGGGAAAAATTTGTGAACGTTGTGGAGTAGAAATTACTGAAGCTATTGTTCGTCGTGAACGAATGGGACATATTGAATTAGAAGAACCAGTAACACATATTTGAATGTTAAAAGCAGCACCAAGTCGGATTGGTTTAATTTTAGATATGAAAACAAAAGAACTTGAAGAAGTTGTTTACTTTGTTTCATATATTGTATTAGATGCTGGTGATGCAAAATCATTGAAACAAAAAATGGTATTAGATTTAGGAAATGCTAAAACATCAGCACAAACACGTCAGCGATTAACAAAGACATTGCGTGAAATTTTAGATACGCTAGAACTTAACACAATTGCTTATGAAGTGGGAGAAACAATGATTGAAGATTTAAAAAATACTTCATTGCCATTTTCAATGGATGAATGTGCTCAGTTTATTAATCACCATACTAATGCGCGATTTGGAATTGGAGCAGAATCTGTTGAAGTATTATTAAAAAATCTAAACATTAATGATGAAATTGAAAAAATTAAGCAAGATTTAAAAGATAAAAAAACACAATTAGATCAAAATAAATTAATGAAACGTTTAGAAGTTTTAGATTCATTAAAAAAATCAGGCTCACGACCAGAATGAATGATCTTACGAGCAGTGCCAGTAATTCCGCCAGATATTCGTCCAATTATTCAATTAGATGGTGGTCGTTTTACGACATCAGAAATTAATGATTTATATCGTCGAATTATTATTCGAAATGAACGATTAAAAAAAGTTAAAGCAATGGGGGCACCAAGTGTTATTGTTAATAATGAAAAAAGGATGCTACAAGAAGCTGTTGATGCTTTATTAGATAATGAACGTAAGGCACGACCAGTAATGGGAAAAGATAAACGACCATTAAAATCATTAACAAGTATTTTAAAAGGAAAACAAGGTCGTTTCCGTCAAAACTTATTAGGAAAACGAGTTGACTATTCAGGACGGTCAGTTATTGCAATTGGACCTGACTTAAAAATGTATCAATGTGGGTTGCCACGTGATATGGCTATTACATTATTTAAACCATTTGTTATTAGCAAATTAGTTAAAGATGGTTTAGCAGCAAATATTAAAGTTGCGGAAAAATTAATTTTAAATCAGGATGATAAAGTATGAGAAGTTTTAGAAGAAGTTATTAAGACTCGTCCAGTGTTATTAAACCGTGCACCAACGTTACACCGATTAGGAATTCAAGCATTTGAACCAAAATTAGTTAAAGGAAAAGCAATTAGATTACATCCATTAGTAACAACTGCTTTTAATGCTGACTTTGATGGTGACCAAATGGCGGTTCATGTACCAATTACAGAAGAAGCAGTTGCTGAAGCAAGAAGTTTAATGTTAGGAAGTCGAAATATTTTAGGACCAAAAGATGGTAAACCAATTGTTACACCAACCCAAGATATGGTGTTAGGTAATTATTATTTAACATATGAAGAAAAAGGACAATTAGGGGAAGGAACAATCTTTAAAGATTTAAATGAAGCTGTTATTGCATATGAAACTGGAGCTGTTGCCTTACATGCTTTAGTTGTTATTCCTGTTGTTGGTTTTGTAAATAAAAAATTCAAACCAGAACAAATGAAAGATTATATTATTACAACCCCAGGAAAAATTATTTTTAATCAAATTTTTAAAGAAGAGTTTCCATACTTAAATAAACCGAATGTTGAAAATTTAACAGCATTACCTTCTCGCTCATTAATTAAAGACAATGTTAATTTAGTTAAATATTTAGCGAGTTGAAAAGTTAATCCACCATTTAAGAAAAAAGATTTATCAAATATTATTGATCGCTACTTTAAACAATATGGAGCTAATAAGACTGCTGAAATGCTAGATAACATGAAAAATCTTGGTTTCAAATATTCAGGGAAATCAGGAGTAACAGTATCAGCAGGCGATGTTAAAGTTTACGATAAAAAACAAGAAGAATTTAAAGCGGCAGATCAAAAGGTAAAAGAAATTAATGATTACTTTAAAATGGGAATGTTGACCAGCCGTGAAAAACAACACCGCATTATTAGTGTATGATCAAAAGTTAAAGATAACATTCAAACTGAATTAGAATATGTTTTACGTGAAGACCCAAAAAATCCAATCTTTATGATGGCGGATTCAGGAGCACGGGGAAATGTTTCAAACTTTACCCAATTAGTTGGGATGCGGGGGTTAATGAATAATCCAAAAGGAGACATTATTGAATTACCAATTAAGTCTTCGTTCCGTGAAGGTTTAACAGTATCAGAATTCTTTATTTCAACCCATGGGGCACGAAAAGGTATGGCTGATGTTGCTTTAAAAACAGCTGACTCGGGATATTTAACAAGACGATTAGTTGATGTTTCACAAGAAATTATTATTACAATGAAAGATTGTAATGCTCGTCGCGGTTTTGTTGTATCAGACATTATTGAGCAAAAACATGCTAACATTATTGTGCCACTATTTGACCGTTTAGTTGGTCGTTATAATTTAAAAGATATTAAATTAAAAAATGGTGAAGTTATTACTGCTAATACATTATTGACTGAAGAAGATAGTCGAAAAATTATTGATAATGATATTAAGGAAGTTATTATCCGTTCTGTTTTAACTTGTGAAGCAGAAAAAGGTGTTTGTCAACGTTGTTATGGGAAAAACCTTGCTACAGGAATGGAAGTTGAAATTGGTGAGGCAGTTGGAACAATTGCTGCACAATCAATTGGAGAACCAGGAACACAGTTAACAATGCGAACATTCCATACTGGCGGTGTTGCTGGGGGAGCTGATATTACTCAAGGGCTACCACGGATTAAAGAATTATTAGATGTAACCACACCAAAAGGATCAATTGCTGTTATTTCTGAAATTGATGGAAAAATTAGTGATATTCGTGATGAAGGTGGAATTCATACCATTTATGTTAAATCAGATAGTGATGAACGAAAATATAAAACGCAATATAATGCTGTTTTAAGAGTTAAAGTTGGCGACAAAGTTGCTCGTGGTCAAAAATTAACGGAAGGTTCAATTAATATTAAAGAATTATTAGAAGTTGCTAAAATTGAAGATGTTCATAATTATATTTTAAAAGAAGTACAACGAGTTTATCGTTTACAAGGAATTGAAATTTCTGATAAATATATTGAAATTATTATTAAACAAATGTTAAATAAAGTTAAAATTATTGATGCTGGTGATACTGAATTATTACCAGGAGAAATTGTAACAATTAAACGCTATCGTAATGAAACAATTAACGCTGTTCGTTCAATGAAAAAACCGCCAACAGCAAAACATGTTATTTTTGGAATTAAAAAAGCACCATTAGAATCTGAGTCATTCTTATCATCAGCGTCATTCCAAGATACAACACGAGTATTGGTTAAAGCGATTATTAAAGGTAAAGTTGATTGTTTAGAAGGTTTAAAAGAAAACATTATGTTAGGACATTTAATTCCGGCTGGAACAGGATTAAAAAATCCCAAAGATATTATTACGGCTGGAATTGCAGCAAAAGCTGAAGAATACTAAAAAGACCTAATGGTCTTTTTTTTTTTTAGGAATATTGAGAATAAATCTTGACTTAATTTTTTGTTTTATGTAATATTATATGTGGATTGTATTCTTTGATACACTCGGATATGTGAAACAGAAAGGAGAAAGCTTAATGCCAACAATTAATCAATTAGTGCGTAAACCACGTAAAGATAAAGTGTGAAAAACAAAAGCTCCCGCTTTAAACAGAGGGCTAAACTCTTTACAAAAAAAACCTACTAATGTTACAGCACCACAAAAAAGAGGTGTTTGTATAAGGGTTGCAACAATGACACCAAAAAAACCGAACTCAGCGTTACGAAAATATACTCGTGTTCGTTTAACAAACGGAATGGAAGTAACAGCATATATTCCTGGTGAAGGACATAACTTACAAGAACATAGCGTTGTATTAATCCGTGGTGGAAGGGTTAAAGACTTACCAGGGGTTCGTTACCATATTATTCGTGGTACTTTAGATACTGCTGGAGTTAATAACCGTCAACAAGGAAGATCACTATATGGAACAAAAAGACTAAAAACTGCAAAAGCTTAATTAAACAGAAAGGAGGATTATTACGATGCGTAAACACCAAGCAGAGAAAAGAGATGTTTTACCAGATCCAATTTATAGTTCAAAATTAGTAACACGTGCAATTAATAAAATTATGATTGATGGGAAAAGAGGAGTTGCTCAAACAATTTTGTATGGAGCATTTAAGATTGTTAAAGAAAAAACAAAGACTGAACCGTTAGAAGTTTTTAATAAAGCAATTGAAAACATTACGCCACATTTAGAATTAAAAGTTCGCCGAATTGGGGGAGCTAATTACCAAGTTCCAATTGAAGTAAATGAAGATCGTAAAGTTACGTTAGGATTAAGATGATTAATTAATTATGCAAGATTACGTAATGAAAAAAGTATGATTGATCGTTTAGCAAATGAAATTATTGATGCTTCAAATGGAATTGGGGGAGCAGTTAAGAAAAAAGATGATACTCATAAAATGGCTGAAGCTAATAAGGCTTTTGCTCATTATCGTTGATAAAAAATAGAAAGGAAAAGAAAAATGGCAAGAGAATATTCTCTAGAAAATACGAGAAATATTGGAATTATGGCACATATTGATGCTGGAAAAACTACAACAACAGAACGCATTTTGTTCCATACTGGGAAAATTCATAAAATTGGTGAAACCCATGATGGAGCTAGTCAAATGGATTGAATGGCTCAAGAACAAGAACGTGGAATTACAATTACTTCTGCGGCAACAACAGCGTTTTGAAAAAATATACGCTTAAATATTATTGATACTCCAGGGCACGTCGATTTTACTGTTGAAGTAGAAAGATCATTACGTGTGTTAGATGGAGCAGTAGCTGTTCTTGATGGACAATCAGGAGTTGAACCCCAAACAGAAACGGTTTGACGTCAAGCAACCACATACGGTGTACCACGGATTGTTTTTGTTAATAAAATGGATAAAATTGGAGCTGACTTTTTATACTCAGTAAAAACAATTCATAACCGTTTACAAGCAAATGCTCATCCAGTTCAAATTCCAATTGGAGCTGAAGACCAGCTTACAGGAATTATTGATATCGTTGAACGAAAAGCTTATCATTATGATGGATCAGCAAACGAAGAAGCAAAAGAAATTCCAATCCCAGATTATTTAAAAGACTTAGTTGAAGAATACCGAATGAAATTAATTGAAGCAGCGGTTAACTTTGATGAAGAGTTAATGATGAAATACTTGGATGGTAATGATATTTCAATTCCAGAAATTAAAAGTGCAATTCGTACTGCAACATTAACTAGTTATTTTTTCCCAGTCTTTTGTGGAAGTGCTTTTAAAAATAAAGGAGTTAAATTAATGTTGGATGGGGTAATTGATTATTTACCTTCACCACTTAATATTCCATCAATTAAAGGTGTTCTAGAAGATGGGACTGAAGTTGAACGTCATGCTGATTATAGTGAACCATTTTCAGCATTAGCATTTAAAATTATGACAGACCCATTTGTTGGGAAATTAACATTCTTCCGGGTTTACTCCGGAGTGTTAAAAAAAGGAAGTTCTGTATTAAACTCAACAAAAGATAAAACAGAACGTATTGGCCGTTTGTTAAAAATGCATGCTAATAATCGCGAAGAAATTGAAGTAGTGTATGCTGGTGATATTGCAGCAGCAGTTGGTTTGAAATTAACAACAACAGGAGATACGCTTTGTGATGAAAAAAATGAAGTAATCTTAGAATCAATGGTTTTTCCAGAACCAGTTATTAACTTAGCTTTAGAACCAAAAACAAAAGCTGACCAAGAAAAAATGAGTTTAGCATTACAAAAATTAGCAGAAGAAGATCCAACTTTCCGAACATGAACAGATGAAGAAACAGGACAAACAATTATTGCTGGAATGGGAGAGCTACACTTGGATATTTTAGTTGATCGAATGAAGCGTGAATTTAAAGTGGAAACTAATGTTGGAGCACCACAAGTTTCATATCGTGAAACATTTGAAGATAGTGCTGAAGTAGAAGGAAAATACATTAAACAATCAGGAGGACGTGGACAATATGGACACGTATGAATTAAGTTTGAACCAAATAATGATAAAGGATTTGAGTTTGTTGACGCAATTGTTGGTGGAAAAATTCCAAAAGAATTCATTGGTTCAGTTAAAAAAGGTTTAGAAGAGTCAATGCAAACAGGAAAATTAGCAGGATATCTAATGATTGATATTAAAGCAACATTATATGATGGGTCATACCATGATGTCGATTCATCACAAATGGCTTATGAGTTTGCCGCTAGTTTAGCTTTAAAAGAAGCCGCTAAAAAATGTAAACCAGTTATTTTAGAACCAATTATGGCTGTTGAAGTTACTGTTCCAGAAGAATATTATGGGGATGTAATGGGAAACTTATCTTCACGTCGTGGTCAAATTGAAGGAAATGATCAACGTGGAAATGCCCAAGTTGTAAAGGTAAAAGTTCCATTGTCAGAAATGTTTGGATATGCAACTGACTTACGAAGCTTTACCCAAGGACGGGGAACTTATACAATGTTTTTTTCACATTACCAAGAAGCACCAAAGTTAATTACTGAAGAAATTATTAAAAAAGCAGGAAAATCAACAGATTAATTATTACACAATGGTTTAATCTACAATTACTAAAAAAAGATTGCAAAGTAAAAAGAATTAATTTACAATAGTTATGACATTTGTCTATTAATTAGAAATATAGGAGGAAAAGATTAAAATGGCAAAACAAAAATTTGATAGAAGTTTACCGCACGTAAATGTTGGAACAATTGGCCACGTTGACCATGGTAAAACTACTTTAACAGCAGCTATTACAACTGTATTAGCTAAAAAAGGATTTGCAGAAGCCCAAAAATATGACAATATTGATAAAGCTCCTGAAGAAAAAGAACGTGGTATTACAATTAATACTTCACACGTCGAATATCGTACTGATAAAAGACACTATGCGCACGTAGACTGTCCAGGACATGCCGATTATGTTAAAAACATGATTACGGGTGCTGCGCAAATGGATGGTGCGATTTTAGTTGTTGCAGCAACAGATGGGCCAATGCCTCAAACAAGAGAACATATCTTATTATCAAGACAAGTTGGTGTACCAAAAATGGTTGTTTTCTTAAATAAATGTGATATGATGGATGGCGATGTTGAAATGATGGATTTAATCGAAATGGAAGTTAGAGATCTATTAAGCGAATATGGTTTTGATGGTGAAAAAACACCAGTTATTAGAGGATCAGCTTTAAAAGCTCTTGAAGGTGATGCTCAATGAGAAGAAAAAATTATGGAATTAATTAACGCAATTGATGAATGAATTCCAGAACCAGAAAGAGATACTGCTAAACCATTTATGATGCCAGTTGAAGATGTTTTCACAATTACAGGTCGTGGAACAGTGGCAACAGGTCGTGTTGAACGTGGAATTGTTAAAGTTAATGAAGAAGTTGAAATAGTTGGATTAAAAAATGAAACTAAAAAAGTTGTTGCAACAGGTTTAGAAATGTTTAGAAAATTATTAGATGATGCTAAAGCTGGAGATAATGTTGGGGTTTTATTACGTGGAGTTGATCGTAGTGATGTTGAACGTGGGCAAATTATTGCTAAACCAGGTTCAGTTAAACCACATAAAGAATTTAAAGCACAAGTTTATGTTTTAACAAAAGAAGAAGGCGGACGTCATACACCATTCTTTGGAAACTACCGTCCACAATTTTACTTCCGTACAACGGATGTTACAGGTTCAATTAAATTATCAAGCGGTGTTGAAATGGTTATGCCAGGGGATAATGTTGAAATGACAGTTGAATTAATCGCCCCAGTTGCGATTGAAGAAGGAACAAAATTTTCAATTCGTGAAGGCGGACGTACAATTGGTGCCGGAACAGTTGTTTCAATTAGTAAATAATAACATTAAAAAATAACTCTCTTTGAGTTATTTTTTTATTAATTATAATTAATTTTGTTTTTATATTTTTTCTTATATAATATTAGATAAGTTCTGAAAGGAGTAGTAACAATGGAATATAATCCAACAGTTAATAATGCGGAAGTTCCAGCAATAAGTAGTTTTTGAGGAAAATTCTTTGTATACATTTGATTTATTTTAATTATCCTAATTTTATTATTTATTTTATCAATAAATAATTTAATTAGAAATAAAAAAATTGAAGAAACAGCTTCTGATATTGATGTTTAATTAAAACGAAGAATTGATATGTTAACAAAATTAATTGATAGCACAAAGCAATATATGAAATATGAAAAAGATACTTTAGCAACAGTTGTTGAATTGTGTAGTTAAGCAAATAAAAACTTAAATGTGAAGGAATTAGAGGAAGTTAATAATTCTGTTACAAGTCAAGTTGGTAAAATTAATATATTATTAGAAAATTATTCAGATTTAAAAGCTAATAACAGTGTAATTAAATTACAAGTAGGAATTAGAGATTGTGAAGATAATATTGCTGCTGCACGACGTTTTTATAATTCAGCAGTTCGTTACTTTAATTCGAGTTTAAAAACATGGCCATCAAATGTTGCAGCAAGTTCATTAAAATTAAGTACATTCTTATATTTTGAAGCTAATACTGCTGATCGTCAAGATGTTAAGATAGATTTAGGCTAATAATTATTTTGGTTTAATTCTATTTTTTAATTAATTAAAAAAAATAAAAGGATAAAATAAGAATGATTAAATCAGATTTAGAAATAATTGTTGAACATGATTTTTAAATGTTAATGAAAAAACATAAATTAAAAAATCTGGTAGTAAGAAAAAAGTTTAGGTTTTGGTATAAAAATTATTCTTTATTTTAAATATATTTCTAAAACACTGATAAATCAACCTTTTAAAAAGTTATCTAATTATTTTATTTATATTTTTTATAAAACCTAAGCTTTTGTAATACTATCAAAAATCTTAATTTTAAATATTTTAAAAAACGGTATATCTTTTTGAATTTTATCTTAGTTGTTATTACTTTTTTCTTGTGATTTTTATTATTAGCAATAATTATAGGAATGCCACTTAGTTTTATAAAATGATTATTAGGAATAGGTATTGCTGGCAAAATTATTTTAGTTTTTAGTAGTTTAGTTACTTTAAGTTTAGGGATTTTATTATTTACAAAGTATTATCAAGCAGAAAAATTACAAAAAATTATTATGCAAGAACTACCGTTTGAGAAATTTTATCAAATTAGTCTTAATGCTTTGGTAAAAAAATAATATCAAATTGCTACTATTACTCAAAAATTTAATCTTTTTCCACGCATGGGAGTACCAAATGCGAAATATTTTAAATAAGACTATGTTATTAATTTTTATGAAAATGATATTAATTACTAATTTAGAACATTAACACGACGCGAAATGAATGGTTTAGGCAAAGATGAAGAAGTTACTTATACGCGATATCCATATTTAACGCTTAATGTCAAACAAATACCAGAATTAGTTGCTACAATTAAAATAATATATACCTTCTTAAAAATTTTTAAAACAAGAGATAATACAACGTTAAAATCAACAGAATTTGAAAAAATGTTTGCTGTTAATACAAATGACCAAATTTTAATACTAAAATTATTAACACCAAAAGTAATAGTTAATTTAATTGAGTTAGCAAAAGAAGAAACAAAAATCCCAACAATACACTTTAATGATGAGATCTTAACAATTGTTTTTGATAATTATTTTGTTAATAGTTTTGATGACCCAAAAGGATGGCTACTCGGATTCTATTTTATTGGAACTTATCAAGATATTTTAACAAATATTATTGATGTTATTCATCAAGATATTGAATGATTATTGACTGTTTTGCAATGAGTTTTAGTGTATGATTTTAGGTAGTAGATTTTTGTGGTGGAATTGGTTTATTTAAAATAATTAAATTAATAGTATTAAATCCACCAATAATACTACAATTTCATAGAGCATATCCTAAGCCAACATATCACAATCGCTTAATTACAGATAGTATTACAAAAGCTTAGGTTTTATAAAAAATATAAATAAAATAATTAGATAACTTTTTAAAAGGTTGATTTATCAGTGTTTTAGAAATATATTTAAAATAAAGAATAATTTTTATACCAAAACCTAAACTTTTTTCTTACTACCTAATTACAAGACTAAAAGTTGTTTTTAAAATTAGTTGGATGGAAATTAAAGTTAAAAAGAAGAAAACAATTGTAATTATTAAAACAAAAAAATAAAAATATAAACTTAAACGTAATCAATTTTTGTTGTTGTCATAATAATAAATTTTTAAAAAATAAAAGGGTTTTTAATAATTAAATAATTAATAAATAATATAATTAAATTAACAACAAGAAAAATTGAACAATAAATTAATTTATCTTGTGGTGACATGTTTTTTAATGCTAGGAAAATAATTATAAAAATAATTGTTACAATAATCTTTTTATGCTTCATATGGATTATAATCTTCTATATTTTTAAATCTATTAATTTCTCTTTTAACAGTATTAACTGCACGACCCCTGTTTGTCTTGATATTTCAGATAAATTAATTGTGCCATTTTTCTTTTTACAAGCATTAGATAACAATAAATCCTTAAACAAATTTCGTTTATCAAATTTTACATGTGTATAGTCTTGCATTTTTTCTGTCTCCAATCTTTTAATTTATTTATAACATTAAATTAAAAGATTTAAATTATTATATTGACAAATATTTTTATAGGAATACAATACAACTTAATAAGTAGTAGTTAAATTCTGTCTCTTAAAAACTGTTTATATCAAAAATAAAAAGTAAAATAATTTACTTTTTTTTTATTTTGATGTAAAATATAAATAATAAAAAAGAACCGAGTTGGTTCTTTTATTACATTTTTAGACTATATTACTCTTTTATTTAATCATATTTATTAAATAATAGCAATTTTAATATGCAAAAAGGAGTAAAAAATGAAATAATTTAATCCAAAAACAGCAAGTTTGGCAACTTTTTATTGTAAAATAGAGCAATTTTGAGAAAATAAATCACCCAATAAACCTTATACTTTGAACGATTTAACCAATAAATTCAACCTTTCTCGCAATTGAAGACAAGAAACTTATTGGAGCGAAAAAATAGCTACTTTACTTGAACGACAAGTTAATAGAATTGAAAGTGAAATAATTAATTTTATGGTGAAATCACCAGATGGTGCTAAATTATATTGACAACGAGCATTTAATTATAAATATTCACTATAAGAAAATCAACAGCCAATAATTGTTAATTTACAAACTGATATTATATATATTAAAAATGATAATAACAATGATAATGAGAAAAATAATAATGCTTAATCATTTTACTTATTTGTTAGAAACACCTTATTGGTTATTACAAAATAATAGTATTGGTAATAAATATCCTTTTGCTAAGAAATATGAATTAGTGAATGAAATTAATCAAATTTGTACACGATATAGTGGTAAAACTATATCAAATATTAAAATGTTTGGTGAATTATTAAAAATTAGTTTATTAATTAAATAACCAATTTGTATCATTGCTAGTATGTATTGGAGTAAAGATTTAAAAGATATTGTATTTCAAAATATATGAAATATGTTAGATGAAAATAATATTCCTTATACTATTAATTTATCAAATTTTACTTTTACTTTATCAAATGGGAGCAAAATATATTGTAAAGGTTTACATTCACCAAGTCGAAAAGAAAAATTAAAAGCTTTTGCTGATTTGAATAAATATAAATTAGTTATTGATTGAAGAGAAGAATGTGACCAATTTCAACAAAAAGATTTAAGTGATTTAGAGTTTGCTATTCGTGGTTATCAAAATAAAATAACAATTAATACATGTAATCCTGAAAGTTTAAAAAGATATATTGTTGGTTATTGTAATGAATTATTACCTTTTAATGAAGAAATAATACGTAGTAAATATGAACAAATAAAATATATTGAAAAATGAAATATGAAGATTATTATTCACTATTCTAGTTGAAGATTAAATTATGAATTACCACAAGATAAAGTTAATGAACAATTAAGATTAGAACAATTAGATATTGAAAGAGTAAGAGTATGAAGTTGAGGTTTACCAGGCAATACTAGTGGGTCAATCTTTGCGAGATATATTGATATTATGCAAGCAACAGATATTATTCAACCAACAAAATTATTAGGTGGTGTTGATATTGCTAATGCTACTAGTCTTAAAGGACATACAACAGCAGCTAGTTTTTGAATATATAACTCATTTGATAAAAAAACCTATAAAGTAGCAGAATATACACATTCAAATACTACTCAACAATTTAAAACTGAATTAGAACAAGTTAAAGATATTTTAGAATTTTATAATAATCAATTAAATCAATATTTTAATTTAATAAAGCAAGGAATATCAATTAATGTTGATGATAGTGCTTATTCAACATTACAAAGTTTAAACCGAGAAAAATATAATTATTCTTTTGGTCAATATATGACATTTAAACCAGCACAAAAACAAAAATTTAAAATAAGACATCGTATTGAAGCCTTTACTATGTTAATAAATACTAATCAATTAAAATGATTATGAGAAAAATGTCCTGTAAGTAAAACCTAATATGAATTAATTCAATGAGAAGATAAACCAGATGCCAAAGAAGAACAAATGTTAGATTTATATGATGATACATTTGATAGTAATTTTTATGCTTTACACTTTAAATTAGTTAATATGGTTAAATATAATAGTTCAGCAGATTATAAATTATGACAATAAAGGGAGTGAATAACTTAATTAAAAAAGATATTTATGTAATACATGATGAACGTGTAATAAATGCAAAAAGACCATATATGTCTGTTTGTGGACAAGTTAAAAAAAACTTTGTCAAGAATTAAAAAAAGATAATATCGCAATATGTAAATTAAATTTATATAACGAATATATTAAGAAATATCAAAAAGTTAAAGTATGTGTGCAAGTTTTAGCAAATGAACCAAATTTATTAACAGTAAATATAATTAATTATGCACTTATCTTAAAATTAAAGGAGTAAAATAACAATGAATAATACCTATCCATCTTTACCAAACTTAAATGATATTAATAGTGTTTTAAAATATTATAACTATGATTGAACAATTAATTTAGCAAATATTATTGCTCGCAATCAAATGCGATTAGTAAATGGTAAAAATATATTATTTGATAGTCATGATAAAAAAATATTAGATAAATTAAATTGATGATATGAAACTTATAAAATAAAAGAAAAATTAGATAAGAATGAATTAACAGCAAATTTAATGAGTAAAACTATCTTTGGTTTATTAGAAACTAGTGATGGTAATATTGATTTATGAATTAATCCATTTAATTTTACATCAAGAGTAAGTAAAATAAATAAAATTGAACAAGGTGCTGATATTTGATTAAATTATCATCAATCAGATAGTGGTTTTATTTTAAATTTAATTTGTACCAAAGATAAAATAGTTATTAAAGGTTGACCTAAAAATAATGAAGTAGTTGTTGGATAAAGTAAAACACAAATTAAAGATGATGTTAGACCTGTTTTAGTACAAGAATTTAAAAACAAATTAGGTATAGTACCTTTTTGAGAAATGATAAATAAACCTAATCCATTATTATTATCAACATCAACTACTTTAAATCCATGACCTATAATGGCAAATTGTTATAAATTACAATTTGATTTAGAAGATAGTTTTAATATTAAATCAAAAGAATGATGAGCAAATCGTACGCATTGATATAGGGTATTAGATGATGATTTAATGACTGCTTATAATAAAGGTAATAAAAAAGTATTACAAGATGCTTTTGATGATATTTTTATTCAATCAGGTCAATCAGCCGTAGATGGTCAATTATCCCAATCTTTACAAGTAGTACAAGGTACACCAACCTTAGAAACATATACACAAGATCAAAAATCAATTATTGAACAAGTATACTTAGCGTGTCATTTTTCTAGTCCTTTTGGTGATAAATCAGATAATGACCAAAATAAAACACAATCATTATTAACTAAAACAAAAGATTTAGAAAAACAAGCATATTTACAAGCATATCGTAAACAATATTATACTAAGATGTTTGATACAGTTTTAAAATATTATGGTTTATGAGATGGTACTGGTGAACGGGGCCCTTATGGATTTGATTTTGTTAGTGCTAGTTTAGTAGACCAAATGCGACAAAATGAATTAATTACTACTAGATTAGATAATTGAACAATGGAGCCAATAAGAGCGATAACTGAATATGATAATGTTGATAAATTAGAAGCAATCAAATATTATGAAAAAATTGAAAAATACTGAGATAAAAGGCATGCCCAAGAGATAAAACATAATAATAAATTAATGGAATATGATGAAACTGGTAATAATCAAAATGCCGTACAAGGTAGAACAGAAATAAAGGAGAATTAACAAATGCAAAAAATTAGTCCAGCAGCTATGCAATGATTAAGAACAGGAGCAGGTGCTACTGCAATAGATATAAGAGAAAGTATAAAAGAACATAGATATTGAATGGTATTTCCTTTTAATGTTTATAGTTCATATATTCCTGATACGGAAACAGGTTGAAAACCTAATAATGCTAAACCAAGTTATTATGGTAGTTATTCACGAATATTTGATAATATGGAAAGTACTATTGCACAATGACAAAATAGTTTAAAAATAGTCCAAAAATATAAAGGTGAAGAAATTAATATTTTAACTATTGCTGATTTTAATAAACAACCAATTAACTAAACTATATGAGCAAATAATAAAACACCTTTTACGATAAAATTAAAAGATGAAAATAGCAATGTTTATTGAAAATTAATTGATGGTGAAAATATTTATGATATTAATAAAATGTTAGAATATTTAAAGCAATATAAATTAAGTTATTTTATTAATAATGATAATAAAGCTGATAACTTTTATACAAAAGAGGTTAAAGTTGGTAAATATTGAGATTCTTATATGATTGATGATAGAAGTTTAATTCAATTTGGTGAATTAAAATTTGAAACAAGTATTTACTCAACAATAAACTGAAAGACAATATACTTTATTAATTTTAGATGAAGATGCTGATAAATTAAATATTAATGATTATTATAATTTTTATACTGTTTTTAATGACCGTGGTTTAAATATTAGTGGTGGTGATATTAATTCTGCACCACAAGATAGATAATGATTATATCCATTAAATGTTATTAATTATTATTCACCTTATGATGGTAATTTTTTATGACAAGAAATTACCTTTTCAAGTATTAATAACAAAATTAGTAACAGTTGTTTATTATTACGACAATTTATTCAAACAAGTGCCCCAGTGAAGGTTATTGTTTTCCTAAAATAACTTATGATGAAAAACTAAATAAAGGTATTGTTGAATTAGATGATATTTTATTAAAAGACCCAAGGGTTAGAGCAATGGCAGTTAAATTTTATGGTAATCCAATCTTTTTTGATATGCCAGTAATTGGCCGACCAATTATTAAAGGTCAATTTAATTAAAAAGTAATGAATTCTCGTGATTTATTAATATATAACATATATCCTGCACCACCTGATAAAATAAATACTTATGCATCACCTGAAGTAAGTTGATATAACATTCAAGGTATTCAACCAACAATGATAATAGGTTATGAAGATTGAAAAAAAGATATGGAAAGTAGATATAACTTTTGAAATCAAAAAAATAGTGAGGGAATTATTATAACTGACCCCGTTACTACATCAGCATCTAATTCTACTGTTGGTAGAAATATTCATAAAGAAGATAATGACTCTAAATTTTATTGATCTAAAAATTGAATGATTACTCCACTCGATAAAGTAAAAATAAATAATGAAAATGTTAATAATATTATTAGTACTCAAGCATCATCATATTTTAGAAGAAAAGATGAATTTGGTAATACTGTTGGTTAAGTTCAAATTGAATATAATAAAATGGGTAAATGTAATGTTTGAGATATTTTAAATATGAATAATTTTATTAATCGCCAAATTACAGTATTACATTTAAACTATACGCAAAAATTAGTTTTTAACCCTTTTACAATTCCTGTTCTTGGTAAATTTTTAAATCAAATTAGTTTTAGTATTCCTTGGGGTTGAGTAATTAACTAAGATGAAAAAACTTGACCTAATTTTCAATGATTAAATGACTTTATGATTGCTAATATTTATAGTTTTTATAATGATGCATTTTGGTCTGAAAAATTAAAAGGTAAAGGTTATTTACCATTTGAAATATTTAGAGAACAAGGAAATGATAAAGTTGGTGCTATTTTTAGAGCAAATACTACTAGTTTAGGGTTTACAACTTTATTAACTGATAAAATACAAGATAATGTTTTAGAAAAAGATGGTAAACCAACAGAACGAATAACTTATTCAACATATAATTTAAAACAATTAAACCCTAAAACTAATCGAGTTTATTTAATTAATGAACAAACTAAAGCAGTTGATGCTAAAACACCAGTTAGTGATAGTGAAAAAGATAATAATTACGAATTCTTACAAACACCTGATGGTACAAATTGTAGTTATATTATTGATATGTTTTCAATTCAAGCCTTATATAAAGGTAATTTTGAAATTATCTTTTATGCTGATAACCTATATACAAATAATGAAGAAGATTACTTAAGATTATCAGTATGGAGCTTTCGTGGAAAAATAAAAAGTACTTTAAATAATTATTTGCGCGATATGACAGCTAATTATAAAACTAGTTTCTTATTACCACATGACTATGAAATACCAACATTTAATTACCCTGAATATGTTTTACCACCAGAGCCCCCCATTTGGTGGTGTTAATTTATTTGATAATACAACAGAATATAAGGGTTATTATGATGTTGAAATTGATTTAAAACAAATTGACCACCCAGCAATTCAAAGTATCAGTAAATTTTAAGATGCTTATAAAACAATAGAAATAAGTAATCTTAATAATATACAAGTTGAATGTGGTCAACCTGATATAGATAATTTTATTCCTAATAGGAATGTTAATTTATTAACTGGATATACAAATTGTAATAAAACAATATGCTTGTTAGAAGATTTAAATTTATTAGAAAGTGGTTATTCGCAAACTGATAAAGTTAATTTCCCAAATACCTTTACAATAAATACAAAAGAAATAACTAATGATATTAAAACGCTTGATACTTTTAAAACTAATGGATTATCAGAAAAATATTATGAAAACACTTATGAACCTAGAAACAAACCTCCTTTGGGACTTTGAAAAATTTACTTTTTATTACAAATAACAAAACTATATAATAATGATAATAATAAAATTAAGGAATTATATTTACAAGTATATTATACTAATTATGTAAAATTAAAAATTAGATTTTCAAAAGTATTAATTGCTAAATTAGTAGGAAGACCAAATACTAAAATTAATTTAGGTAATGATAAAGAAATTGTAATAAATGTTTCTAACCCAAATGTTTTAGGAATTAGAAATAAAAGTACTAACCCAGTTAAAATTACATTTAAGCCAAGATAAAATAAAAAGAGATATTAAATCTCTTTTTCTATTTTTAATTGACTTTTACATTACCTTTTTCGTCTAAAATTAAGTCAGGTTCTTTTGTATCTGAATTTCAACGATAAACTGATTTAAAGTAAGTTTTATTTTTTAGATATTCTCGTCATTGGACGATAGAAACAATATTATTAGTTTTACCAATTACTAAATCTATTGGAAAATATGGGGCTTTATATAAAAATAATTCATAATTATTTTTTAAATCTATTTCTTTTGTTTGCTTATCAGATAAAAAAGTATCGTTTTTAAATTTAATATTTTTTCAATCATTATTTTCATTACCACGCCATACTACATAATATCATTTATTATCAACCTTATTAAATGGTTTTTCTTGTGGTGCTATTCATTCTAAGTTGTCTTTGATTTTTTGGTTATTTGTTTTAATTTTGTTTTCTTCTTTTAATTTTACTAATTCTTCAGGTGTATATTCTTGTGTTTTATTACAAGCAACTAAACTTGTTGTAATTATTCCTACTAATGAAATTGTTCCAATAATACTTAATAATCTTTTCATTTTGTTGTTTTTTAATTATTACTTTTTACAAGCAAGTTCTATAACAGAAACACCAGCACCTCCCCCAAATAAAACACCAATACCAGCACCAATTAATGTTACTACAACAGGAAAAATACTTCCCGCAACAGCTCCAGCTGCACTCAAAACTATGATTGATGCAGTTTTTGTAGTTGAATTACAATAACTTGAATTTTTATAATTATATATTTTATTAATTTTATCAATATTATTATTATCTAACTTTTGTTTTTTGTTTTGATTTGAATCATTATTATCATTTATATTTAAATTTTGTTCTTTATTTTTATTTAAATTAAAAGTAACATTAAATGAATAATCAAGTCTAAAAGAAGCAAAATCACCATTATTATTTTCATAACGAATTGTTGCTGAATTGACTGTTATATTTTCAACAACAAAATAATTAATATTAAATCTAGGACTTAATTGTCTTATTCTATTTAAAATAGTATCGGATCTGTTATCTAACAATTCGCCTAACTGTAATTCGCCTAAATTATTTCTTAAAATACCATTAGGGGTAAGTGAGTTGAAAAAATCTGTAGACAGATGATCATTATAATCTACTATAACAAAATCTTGTTCATAAAAATTTTGTCCTTCTTGCGTTAAATCTAATCTTGTTTCTGTTATACTATTATAAGATGGTTGAATATATTGCATAATATTACTATCAACACCATTTAAATTTGGATTTACCCTACGTAAAGCCTCCAAAATACTACCATAATCAGCAAAACTATCATCTAGTCTAAATAAAGAATATGCACGAGCAGGAACAACACCTAAATGTCTATTTCTAATTATTGTTGATAATAAAGGTCGGTTAATGACGAAATTAATAGTAAAATTTAATGAACTCGGAATAGAATATGCATGGTTATCTGCATAAATATTTTGACTTGCATGAACCATTACTGAATCCCATGTAATGTTTTCAAAGACGATATGTTCTAAAAAATCTGATCTTGATAGAATTGGATGATTAATTTCTCTTAATCTTTGAATAATTTGTTCTTGGTTATTTTTTTGAATTTCACCTATATAAACAGTGCTAATTATATTTTTCAAACTAGGAACTGTTTTTTGTGTTTGTCTTTTAACTCTATTTAAATTTTTTAAATTACTATTTGTTTGTGAATAACTAATATCACTAATTATATTTTCTTCTTTTTGATAAGGACTAGCGGCAATTATTGTTGGCACAGCAGTTCCACTAATGGTTAATACACTTAATAAACTAAGTAATTTTTTCATACTTGTTTTTCTCCTTTTGTTAATCTTGAAGCTTTTTATCAAGATGCATTTTCATTATATATATATATATATACAAGCAAAATTAGGAATTATTTTAATAATTTTATCTTTTAAAATACTCTTATTACGCGTTTTAAGGGGTATATTAGCAATAAAATATATTAAGTTTATATTTGAAAAAACAAAATATATTGCATTTGTGAACTATTGGTATATAATTAAAAATATAGGTTTAATCTTTTTCCGTAAAAAAGAGTTTATGCTGACTTGTTAATCGGACAAGAATAAAAAAAGAGGTTTATAAAATGGCACTTACAAAAGAATAATTAATAAAACAATGTTTAAGTTAAGAGATTGCTGAAAATATCTTAAATCAGTTTAATAATAAAGCAAAGCAAATTAGAGAAAGTGTGCAAAAAAGCGAAGATGTTATATTAAAAGAAGACTTTATTAAATTATCTAATGAATTAGATGAATTAAAAGCTTTTAAAGATATTTCATCTACTAAAATTGAAGATATTAAAACTAATTTAAATAAAGTTAGTGGTAGTTCTTTATCTGAAAAAATGCAAACTTTAAAAGAATTAAAACCTGATTTATTTGTACAAGAACAACCATCAGTTTAACCAACTAATTTTATTAAAGATATGATTGAAAAATCTACTGAAAATAAAAATAATGAAATTGAAAATATTAGAGAAAAAGGAGTATATACTCCTGATGAAATTAAAAAAATAACTGATTATACACTTAAAAACCTTAGATAATAAGGGAGTGAAATATTATGGCAACAATTAATTTACCACAAGTATCTTTTACATTAGAAGGTAATACAACAGATCAAAAAGTGTATGTTGATATTGTTAATGTATTATTGCGTGGACCTTTATATAATGAATATACAGCAGAACAAGTTGCTTGATTACATAATCTTGGACAAGCACTATATAATTTAACTCATCGTGTGGTATGATAAGATGATTATTCATTACCAAATGGTGGGACAACTCAAACTATGGGATTAACAAGAATTCCAGTTCTTATTTATAAAAGATTTAATTTAAAATTAATGAATGAGGCTTTTGATTTAGCATTAATAGAAAAAAATATTAAAAATGGTGTTATTGCTGATGCTATTTCTAGTGTTGTACAGAATAAATTTGTTAATTTAGAATGTGAATTAATTCATGCTATTTATGATTATTGTTTAGCAAATGGTCAATATGAAGTAATTCCATTTCGTAGTTATACAGCTGAAAATGCTGATGATGCAAATAAATCATTCTTTACATTAAATGAAACTTTGATTGAATTAACAAATCAAATTAGTAATTTATATTTTGGTTTACCAACTGATAAAATGTTTATGGTTTTAGGACTAAGAGCATATTTAGGATTAACACCAGCCTATTTAAAAGTAATTGGTTCACAAACTCAATTAAAAGCAATGGTTAATGGTGAATTATATGAAAATACAGCAATGGGTATTCCGGTATCTAAAAGTTTTCATTTAGAAAAAACATATATAAAAGGACAAGTTAACCGTGATAAAGGTTATAATTTTACTAATGTAAATGGTTTAATTATTAACAAACAAGTATGAGTATTCCCGATTAATATGATACTATTCAACAAGTTTTAGATAATGATACTGCTCTAACCCTAAATGAATTGGTAAAGTGCAATATGCTACACCAACTATTTTATATCCAAAAAAATGTAAAATTATTTTAGAAAAACAACCAACACAAGATGAAATTAATACTGCTAAAAATAATCTTAATAAAACATTTAGAGTGCCAGTTGACTATGTAATTCCAACACTAAAAACAATAAACTTATAAGGTTAATAAAAAAATGAATTTACTAATATTACGAGTTTTAACTTTATTAGTATCTAATTTAGAAAATAAACCTTTAATAAGTAAATTTGTAAATTTAATTAATAGAGTTAATCAAGTTAAAAATAAAGTATTAAAACCAATTAATTATGTCATTGATAAATATAATAAAATTACAAATAAAGTTGAAGATATTTATCAATGATTAAATCCATTTACTTATTTAGATTTAATTAAAAAAGGTCATAAAAAAGAAATTCAACAAATATTAAGTCAATTAGAAAAAGATAATAATATTAAAAATAGAGAACAATTTAAAAATGAAAATTATCTAAATACTAAATGACAACCTTTAAATAGTAGTTGACTTGATAGTGGTATGTTTAATATTACAAATAAATTAACTTTAACAGGTAATTTAACTATTTTAATATATACAAAAACAGCAAAACACCCAAGTTTTATGGTCCTTATGTTTATCCTAGTGTTCCAGTTGAAATATGAAAATTATTAAGTAATGCTGTATCTAATGCAGGAACTTTATTTTGGCGTTATTTATTAAGAAAATGATTAGCTAGTTATTTAAGAGATTATATTAAAAAACGATTACCACAAGCATTAAAAGAAAAATATCCAAAAGGAAATATTAAATTAACATTACCAACTATTCAAAAATTAAATCAAATTAAAAAGTTTATTAATAATTTAAAGATTGGACATTTTAATTTTAATTTTACTGGTGAAATTAATAATAAAAAATGGTATCGTGAACGCCGAAGTGATGTTAAAAATATTAAGAATTTATATAAAACACCAGTTAAAAATATGTTTTACAAAACTAATTAAACTATTAAAATAATTAAGAAAATAAAAACAAGAGTTAATAGTTATAAGCCAAGTAATTTAAAAAATAAATATTATTAGAAACTTTAAAACAAATTTTTAAAAATAAACATTTAAAAAAACATTTAAAAGGAATTATAACTAACCAAGGAAAAGAATTTTAAAATTGAAAAGATATTGAAAAACATCTTAAAACAGATGTATATTTTTGTGATAAAGGTAGTCCTACACAAAAACCAATTGTAGAAAGAATGAATAGAGATATAAGGCGAGAATTGCTAAAAAGTACTGATTTTATAATTATTAAACAAGATAAATTAGATTAAATAATCAATATAATTAATAGTAAGATAAGACCTTGTTTAAATTGAGAAACACCAACACAGTTATTTAATAAATATATTAAATAAATTTATTAATAAAAAAACTTAATAAATTGCTTTTTAGTGTGCCCAAATATATTAATTTTAAATAAATTAAAAAAATAATTTAAAGATACTTGCAAAATTATTTCTGAGTGCTATTATCTTAGTTAATAAGAGCAGGAAATGACTAATTGCATTTACACTATTCATGTTGATAAAAAACAATTTTTAAGAGAATTGACAAATTTTGCTTATTCTTTTACAAATAAATATAATTTAACACAAATGTTAAATAAATTAAAAACAAATATCAATGATTTACAAAAAGTTAATTTAATTATAGATAATTGAAAATTAGTTGATATTAATTGACGAAAAGATAGATATAAATTTGAAAATGAATTTAAAAAGTTAAATAATAAATGATACTTTTTTATTAAATCTGATACATATGGATTTAATAAACATTTAGCAAAAAATAATAGTAATAATATAAAACAAGTAAACGTATGAAATTGAATTCTTATTTTAAATAATGGAGATTATGCCTATCTTGATGCTTCAAAAATAAAATTAATTTATTATTGAGATGGTGTTGGAGAGCCACAAACACCAACAATTAATTCTAATAATGGCGAAATTACAGATTGAAGTGTTGAAAATCAAAATAAAGTTAAAGATTTTTTAAATAAATATTTAGATGTTATTATCCAAGAAAATATTAGAGTTCAGCAAGGTGGCAATCCCGATTATGAGAGTTCTATTGTTGGTACACAACAAATAATCTTTGATTTTGAAATTGTTGATGAAAGCGAAAGATATACTGCTATGTATTTTATTAAAAAATCAATTTATCGGATGATTTTAACAATTGATAAAAATAATAACATTATTGCTGGCAGTTTAGAATTAACACATACTAAGACAGTAAGTAATTATGCATTTCATCCTTATAAATAAACTAAATTATGTTTTTTGTTTACTTTTATGAAAGATAAAGATAACATATTTAATTTTGATGTAAATACTAATTCATATTTAGAAAATGGAAATATTAAATATTATGAAAAAATGAAAGGACAAATTGATATTAATAAATTTTTAAAAGCCTTTTTTACTTATGCTTTAGTGCCAGTATTTCAAAATCGGAGTAATTTTATAGAAAGTGGTTATATTGATAATTTACAGTATGATACTGTTTTAATTAACTTTTTTGGTTTAAAATTATTTAATTTTAGAGATGTTATTTTAGATGAAAATAATATTAATAAAAATCAATTTGAAAAATTATTAAATAGTATGTTTATAGTTTTGAAAAATTTTTATAAAGATTATTTACGAACAATTTTTGATTTAGAAAATAATACTTATGTACAAGGATATAATAAAAAATATGGTTTATTAGCAAATAATTGTTTTAAGATTTATCTGCGTTATTTTTATTTTTCTGATAAATATAAATCATTAGATTTTAAGATGTATTCTGCTTATAAAAATCGGTTTTATAACACAAATTATGGAGATGTATTTAATTATGATTTTTCCGTTGCAAATAATTATAATATTAATCAAAATGAGGGTTATATTTTTAAAGGTGCTTTAAAAGATAAATATTGTTTAAAATATAAAAAAATGGAATAACAGAAAATTGGTTATAATATCTTTGAATTACAAGCACAAAAAGAAAATGACATGTATCGTTATTATGATTTTAATTTTAGTATTTATAACTGACAAGAAATTAATAATGCCGGATTATTTCCCTATAATTAATGATGACAAGCTCAATATGAAAGTTGTAGTTGATATAATTTATCGTGTCATATCAGAAATGCGGCAATTTGAATAGTTAATAATATTACCGGTAATAAAACAAGTAAACGAATTAGCGAGCGGGGTTGGAAAAATATTTTAAACAATTTATAGTTTTTTTAATCAAACATTCTAAGTATGAAAATTTAGTCTTGCATTGCATAGTACAATAACTAATTTATTTTTATTAATTATTTTTATGAAATTTGTGTGATTAATATAAAAAGGAACTATTTTTAAGTTCCTTTTTAACCTTTTCAATCTGTAATTTAACCATTATTAGAATTAATTGTTGGTGTTTGTGGCTCTCCAACACCATCTCAATAATAAATTAATTTTATTTTTAAAGCATCAAGATAGGCATAATCTCCATTATTTAAAATAAGAATTCAATTTCATACATTTACTTGTTTTATATTATTACCATTATTTTTGATAGTATTACAAAAGCTTAGGTTTTATAAAAAATATAAATAAAATAATTAGATAACTTTTTAAAAGGTTGATTTATCAGTGTTTTAGAAATATATTTAAAATAAAGAATAATTTTTATACCAAAACCTAAACTTTTTTATTACTACCTTATTTTTTGCTAAATATTTATTAAATCCATATGTATCAGATTCAATAAAAAAGTATCATTTATTATTTAACTTTTTAAATTCATTTTCAAATTTATATCTATCTTTTTGTCAATTAATATCAACTAATTTTCAATTACTATCTTTTAGTGGTTGTTGTGGTTTTTCTGGTTTAGGTTCTGGTTCACTACCTTCTCTGTTTTCATTGTTATTTGGTTTTTCACAACTAATTAATGATGTTATACTTGTTGTTAATCCAATTGCTCCTAAAATACTAAGTAATTTTTTCATTTCTGTTCCTTCTTTTTTTATCAAATTCTATTAACATTATATATACAAGCATTTTTAAATATATTTTAGAAACGATATTTACTTATTTTATTTATTATGATTGTTTAAAAAATTTTGAAGTTTTATAAAAATTATTTTAAATAATATAACTATACTATATTTTTTAAAAAATGAGGTGAATTAATGAAATATATTATTAATAACTCTAATTTAAGCGATTTACAAGTAAAATTGCAAGATTTTTTAAGTAAAAATTGTTAAAATAAATATTATAAAAGAATAAAAAAGAAAATATTTGCATATATTAATTTATGTAAGGAGTTTTTTCTTAAAACTAAGCTGTTATTAAAAGACTTGATTAAAAAATATTTTAAAAATAAATTTTCAACTTTTTATTATTGAGCAAATAAAATTTTAGTTGTATATGCAAATAATAATTTTGAAGAGTTATTATTAAAATCAACAGCTCCCAATAGTATTAATTATCAATATAGCGAAGATACTCGCAAAAATATCTGTGATTTATATTTTGAATATTATGATAAACACGCTGGTGGTGTTTTATCTTTGTATTATAATTTAAAAAAAGGAATTCATGGCGAAGAATTAAAAAATAAAGCACCAAAAAATTTAAAAACATTTTTTCGTTAACTTAAAAAAGATAAACGATGATTAAAAATAAAAAATAAAATTAAAGAAATTAAAAGACAACATCCAAGACATGAAGTTAAAGAATTAGGATTAATACAAATGGATGCTAAATATTTTATGCCAAGTAAATTTCCAGTTAATAAAAAGTATTATGTTTATGATTTTATTAATGAAAGAATGAGAGGAGTATTCGGTTATATTTATAATAAATTAAGCACTGAGAATGCTATTAATGCTGTTAAAAGAGTAATTGGTGATTTTGAAAAAATATTTGGTATCAAAATAACACGAATTAGAACTGATAACGGTTCTGAAATTATTAATAGTCATCGGAATAATCAAAAAAGTAGCGTTAAAGAAACTACTTTTACTCAATTTTTAATAGATAAAAATATTTTACATCAAACAACACCCGTTCGTTCTCCACAGTCAAACGGTAAAATTGAAAGATTTCATCAAAATTATAGTAAGTTATTTGTATTTGATGAAAAAATATTGGATGCAGTTGGTTTACAAAATAAAATAAATGATTACTATTATTTTTATAATTTTGAAAGAGTGCATAAATCTTTGAATTTTCAAACACCATTTGAATTTTTAACTAATTTAACTAAATAATTTTAAATTTATAAAGTTTTATTTAAACTATTTTGGGTGAATAAAAATGATATGGTTTTTATAAAAACAAGAAAAAAAACATCCTTAATTTATTGGACTAAATAACATTTAAAAATAAAAACCCGTATTATTTTTAATAATGTTTTTATATTTTTAATTATATATTTTATTATTTTTTCTTGTTTTCTTGCAATCTTCAAAATGTGTATGGTATACTACACAATGTAGTAAAAAGTCATAATAAATGCCACTTAATTTTTTTAAGATAACTTCGAATACGAATAATTTCCATTGTTGACTCCAATCATTTTATTAGTTAAATATATCTTACTATAAATTTTAATGATAATATTATTTTTTCAGTTTTTGTGGTTTAATATAATAGAAAAACTGAGGAGGACATTTATGTATAAAATAATTAAAGTTACACCATATTTTTCAGAACGTTTATGAGGGGGACAAAAATTAGCGGATTTTGGTTTTCAATTACCAACAGATGACTTATATGGTGAAGCATGAGTGATTAGTGCATTAGATAATGGAATGAGTTATATTGCGAATGGTTCTGAGGCGGGAGTATCATTAAAAACATTTTTTGCAAATCATCCAGAATATTTCTGAAATACTGATAAAGAATTTCCTTTATTATCTAAAATTATTACAGCAAATGATTATTTATCAGTTCAAGTTCATCCTGATGATGAATATAGCTTAAAACATAATAAAATGTTAGGTAAACCCGAATGCTGATATATCCTTGATTGCCCTATTGATGCTAAAATGATTTATGGACATTATGCTCAAACAAAAGTAGAATTAATTCAATTGGTCGAAAAAAAGGCATGAGCACAATTATTTACAGAAGTAAAAGTACAAAAAGGGGATTTTTTATATGTTCATCCAGGCAAAGTTCATGCCATTACCCCAGGTGTAACAGTTTTTGAATTACAACGTTCATCAGATATAACATATCGTTTTTATGACTTTGATCGTGCTGATAAAGATGGAAACTTTCGTCCGCTTCATTTACAAGAATGCTTTGATGTAACAACAGTTCCTGATTCAACTAATCAAATTGTTCATCGTAATGAAGGAATTTTAATTGATAATGAATATTTTACATTACATTTATTAACAAAAACAGGAGAACTTGATTTAAATACTATAAAATGAGCACAAGTAACGGTTGTTGAAGGAAAAATAACCATCGGAACAACAGAACTTTTAGCAGGAGAATCAGCAATAATTGTGGAATTAGCACAAAAGTTAACAATAAATGTTGATGGTAAAGCATTATTAAGTTATAAAAGATAAATTTAAAAAGAGTAAAAATTTAAATTTTTACTCTTTTTTTAAATAAAAAAAACAACACCTATTAAATTTTAATTTTATAGAAAAAAATTCCATTTTATATTTAAAAATAGATTTTTTTTAATAAAATTATTGATTTTTAATTTTAAAATAGTAAAATATAAATGGAAGGAGGAAAAACTATATGTATAATAACATTTTTAATGAAAAACATATTATTTTAGATTCAACAACTAAAACTAAAGAAGAAGCTTTTTTAGAACTTGCTCAATTAGCTAAAGATCTTGGATATGTTTCTGACCGCAATGAACTTGTTAAAGGTTTTGAGGCCCGAGAAAAAGAATCTTCAACAGGTTTTGAAGATGGCTTTGCAATTCCTCATGCACGAATTAGTGCTGTTACAAATGCGGCGGTTTTATTTATTCGTTTCAAAAATGATGTTGATTGAAATGCAATGGATGGAAAACCGACCAAAGTTGCAATTGCTTTAATTATTCCTGAAGCTAAATCAGGAGAAATTCATTTAGGAATTTTAAGTGAAGTAGCACGAAAATTAATGGATGAAGATTTTAAAAAAGCAATGAAAGTTGAAACAGACAAAGCAAAAATTTCGGCAGCATTATTAACTGGGATTGGAAAAGAAGATGTTCCAACCAAAACGACTCCAACTGGTAAAAAGCTATTGCTTTTAGCAATGACATCTTGCGCAACAGGAGTAGCGCATACTTTTTTAGCTGCGGATAAGTTGAACCAAACTGCTCCTAAAATGGGATACGACATTAAAGTTGAAACGCATGGAGCTGAAGGTGTTCGCAATGATTTTACAGAGGGAGAAATTAAAGAAGCCGAAGTAATCATTGCTGCAACGGATATTGGACTTGATATGGAAAGATTTAGTGGAAAAAAAGTTTATAACTGTTCAGTTGCAAAAGCGATTAAAGATCCAGAAGGGGTTATTAATGCTGCCCTAAAAGAAGGAAAAGTGCAACCAACTGGAGAATTTATTACTAAGGGTGTTAATGGTAGTAACCAAAAAGTTGGAGTAATGAAACACTTAATGGCTGGGGTTTCATATATGGTTCCAATTGTTATTTTAGGAGGAATTTTTATTGCTATTTCATTAGGAATAGCAAAAACAATTTATGGTCCTAACTATGAGAATTTTCATGGTTCATTAAAAGGAATGGGTTGAATTTATGATGCTGGCGGAAAAACAGCACATTGAGGAGAAATATTTTATACTGACCCATTAACTGACCCAAAAAACTTTTTATATTATTTTAATGTTATAGGGGTATCAACCTTTACATTAATGATTCCAATTTTAGGAGCATTTATTGCTAATTCAATTGCTGGTCGTTCAGCAATTGCTCCAGCTTTAGTTGTTTCATTTATTGGAAATAATGCTGCTAACTTTTATCCTTTACCAGGAATTGAAGTAGTTAATACTCCAACTGGATTTGTTGGAGCAATTGCGGCCGGATTAGCGGTTGGATATACTGTTAAATGAATTAATACTTGAAATGTTCCAAAAGGATTAAAACCAGTAATGCCAATCTTCTTTATTCCAATTGTTATCGGATTTATCTATGGAATGATTATGATGTTTGTGATTGGTTCAACTGTTGGTTGAGTAATGGGTAAATTCCAAGATTGAATTTCACGAACATGAGGTAATACTTCAAATGCTGCTAATGTAGCAATTGGATTAGGCTTTGGACTATTGATCGGAGCAATGGCTGGTTTTGATATGGGTGGACCAATTAATAAAGTTGCATTCTTAGCATGTACAGGTTTAATTGGTTCAAAAATTTATACACCAATGGGGGTAATGGCAGTTGCAATTCCAGTTGCGCCAATGGGAATGGGAATTGCAACATGAATTTTTAAACCATTCTATAATGAAGAACAACGCGCAATGGGTTCAACAGCATTCTTTATGGGATGTATTGGAATCTCAGAAGGAGCAATTCCATTTGCAGTTAATGATCCAAAACGTGTTATTCCAAGTAACGTTGTTGGTTCGGCAATTGTGGGTGCTTTAGCTGGTGCTGTAGGAATTGCTGATTTGGCTGGTCATGGTGGACCAATTGTTGGATTCCTATCGGCGTTAGGCCGTGGTAATGGTGATGCTGGAGTTTATGGATGAGCTAGTGCTTGAGGATGGACATTACTAGCATTCTTATTTATGATTATTGGGGCTTTAATTACTGCCTTTATGTATGGTTTCTGACAAGTTGTAGATAAAAAACGTACTGGTGAAACAATTTCGATGAAACAATTTGTGGTAAAAAAACATACTGATAAAGTAGTTGCTAATAAAAAATCTCAAAAAGTAAAAAAAGAACATAATCACCGCCATATAACAAAAAAGTAATCATTAAACCCAAATTAAAAAAAGATTAATAATAAGGATTATTAATCTTTTTATTTTTTGTGTATAATATAAAATATTAATATCAAAGGAGGATAAGACAATGCATTTGTTAGTAAAATCATTATTTGATGTTATTCCGTGATGAGCTGCTTTATTAATTTCAATAATAATTTTAATGCTTATAATTTGATTAGTTCTTTTTTTCAAACGAAGAACTAATCAAATTGCAAATCATAGTGAAAATAAAAAATTAGAAAGTTTATGGCAAAAAATTAGTAAGTCAAGAAAAAAACACAAAAAGCAGCAAATAAGAATAAGAATAAGAATAAGAAACAAGATAAAGATAAATTAAAATAAAAATCATAATTTTTATTTTTTTATATTATAATATTTCCAGGATATTTTAGGTTAATTATACAAAAGGGAATACAATGATAAAAGCACAAGGTAAAAAACATCCGAAATTTTTTGCCTCAAAAAAATGATATGCTACTACATTAGTACTAATTTTATTAGCAACATTACAAGAAATTATTATGGAATCAACAGACTTGGTTGATAATTTTTTTGCAAGTTCAATTAAAAAAAATGTCCATGGTTATCAAGAACTATTTAATGAGATTAAATATATTTTTGGAACAGATAATGTTTATCATGTAAAAGTAGTTTGAGATAGTTGGGGTTTGGGAAATTATGTTGGATATCATTATACAGTAGGACAATTAGTAATTAATAGAGTTGCTGCCTCTAACCAACTTTATTTTATTATGTTTGCAATTCTAAGCAGAGTTTGTTATAGTTTTGGAGTTTTTAATGCACAATATTATGGTGCTTAAAAGTATAAAGAATTACAACAAGTAACATTATTAAAAATTTATGTTTGCTTAATTATTTGCTTTATTGTATTAATTTTATCGCAGGTTTGTGGTTATGAAATGATTAGTTTTACTACAACACCAAAATATACTCCTCACCCTGAGATAGTTGCACAATTAAAACCTGAGGATAAAGATTTAGCAATTTAGTGGTTTAAATATTTTGAATATAGAGCAGCGTCAATTTCAACATTAGAAAGAGCAGAGTATTTTAAAATAGTTGCTTTGTCATATCCATTGTTAGCAATTAACATTTCTTTTATTACGATTTTACATGAAACTGGCCGAACAGGTTTGGCAGTATGAATTTCAGTTATTACTTTAAGTACGAATTGTTTTATGAATCCATTTTTAATTGAACCAAATTTTATTGCAAATTTTAATGGAATTCGTGTACAAGGAGCCGCAATTACTACTTCAGCTTCACGTATTTTACAACTTGTTTTTATAATAGTTTTATTTTCATATAAACGATATAAATTTATTCCTCGAAATTGTTGGCACTTTGATGGTTATGTTACAAAACGAGAGTTTCAAAAAGCTTGATCAATTGTTTTAAATGAAATTTTTTGATCAGTCGTAATGGTGGTACAAGTTAAATTACGAGCATATTATAGTTTAGATGCTTTAACAGTAAATGCGATTTTTTCAACAATTATTGCTGCTTTATATAAGCCGCTGTATCATAGATTTACTGCGGGGACTTCAGTTTTAGTTGGCAGCCGGTTAGGTGCTAATAATTTAGAAGAGGTAGAATATAATGGTAAACATTTAGTTATTTTGATAGTATTACAAAAGCTTAGGTTTTATAAAAAATATAAATAAAATAATTAGATAACTTTTTAAAAGGTTGATTTATCAGTGTTTTAGAAATATATTTAAAATAAAGAATAATTTTTATACCAAAACCTAAACTTTTTTCTTACTACCGTTATTTTGTCTTTTCTAATTGGAATTATTGCGGGATTAATTTTAGTTGCCGGAGGATGATTTTTACCAGAATTATTGTTTGTAAATAATATGCCAGAAACATTTAGAATTGCACATTGGATGCTTTTTGTTTATGGATTATGATATCCTTGTTTAATGATTGCTGCGACAAGTTATGCCATTATTAGAACAGATGGCGCTGTGATGAACGCCTTTGTTTTAGATGCTTTATTCACATGATTAGTGCCAGTACCATTATTAGCAATTTTAATTTTTATTTCAAATTTAGATATTATTTATATTGTATTAATTATGCAATCAGTTGACAGTTTAAAAGCAATTTGAGCATTGATTATTTTAAAATGAAAAAAAATGGGTAAAAAATTTAACAGAAACTAAGTATATTACAGAATTTGATAATAAAGTAAAAAGGATAAAAAGAAATGTTAAAGAAATGTAAAAATTTTGCATTTTTTTATTTTTTGTGTATAATATTATTTTTCATTTTAATATTAAAAAATAGTGAATGTATGATATAATTACTTTGTAATAAAATAGGGATAAAAGTGGCTAAACTAAATTTAATAAAACATATTAAGTTTTTTGAATGGGGTAATCAGAAATAATGAAAAAAATTAGAGTACTAACGTTAGAAAAAAAAGGAATTTTAAAAAAATTCTTGTATCAGAATGAAGAAGTTAAATTAGGTGATAAAATTGCTTTAATTGAAACTGAAAATGGTGAATCTATTATTACAGCCCTAATGGACGGAATTATTGTTAAACCAATTAAAGAAGGCGCTAAAATTAAACCTAATGCTGTTATTGCTAATTTGCTAACAACTGAAGATGAAACTGAAAAGTATTATTTTAAACGTCTTGAAGATAACGAATTTACTCGTTTAAATAAAAAAGGGGTAAAATTTTCGACAACAAAAAATGGTCAATTTGGAACAAAATGAAATGATGTTGAAGAAGATGATTATTCAGGAATTAGTATTGGGAATGAAAATATTTTACATCCAACTTTTACGCCACCTTTATTGAATCAACAAAAAGTTTACAATAATGAAAACATTATTAATTCAAGAGCTGCATTAATTAATGAACAACAGCCATATGGTACTTCGATATTATCACAAAATTTTAACCAAAATAGTGGGACTCCCTTTTCTGAAGAGAATACTATTAATAATAGTTCTTATTTTTCAACAAATATTGAAAAAAATCAATCTATTAATTTTCAGCAACAAAAAAATCTATCATCACAAAAACAACTTTTTGAACAACCCACTAAAATAAAACAAGAAGAACACAAACGATGGGATGAAACAGCATTATCTTTTGGTCCTAAGAAAACACGAAGATTATCATTTAAAAATTTAAAAATTGATGATAATGATATTATTAATAATCGAGAAAAAATTCCTTCAATTGATACAATTAAAAACCTAATGAATAAAGAAATAAAAAGTGAGGCGAAGACAACAATGGTTAATATTCCTGATTTGAATAGTAATATATTTCAAAAAGGTAACTTTGAATCACAAACAAATAGTTTGAATCAACCGCCTTCTATTCCCAACCAAAATATTATAACGAATGCTATTCCAATTGGACAAACAAAATTAACAGAAGAAAATAAAGCAAAAGAATATGCAAAATATTTAGTTAATACAGCAAAGCATCAAGATGAAGCGCCAATTAATGCATCAGCATTTTTTGGTGGTCAAAATGAAAATACTAGTTTTCGTAATCTTGTAAATCAACGTCGTGAGCAATTACATAATAATAATGATTTTCATGAGTTATCATTAGAAAGTGATAATTCCAAAAATTCAATGGATTTTTTAGATGAAGATGGACGTCCTAAAATTTTACGTAATATTGTCCAAGGAAGAATGAATGATTTAATTAAAAGAAATGTATTATCAGAAGTACAAACTGAATATAGTAGTTCTGCTTCTAATTATAATGACAATGTTAATACTTTTAAAACAAATGACAAAAAATTATCTGATGAATCTTATATTTCTGCTGATGGTTACACAATTGATCTAAATGAGTCAAATGAAGCGAAAGAAAAAAAACAAGGACATTTTTCCCCATTAAAATCTTATCGTGATCGTTTATATGAAAAATTAAATGATAATGGGCAACGAGAAAAAATTTTAAAAACAAGAAATCAACGAGAGTTAATTAAGAAAAGAATGGAAGAAATTGCAAAAGGAAATGTTGAAATTGATTCTGTTTTAGGAGGAATTAGTAATTATCAGCGTCCTTTTTTTAAGGAAGTCGAATCACAATATAAAATATTAGATAATGAATATTATGATAATAATTCGCAGCAAAAAAAAACAAATGATGATATAGTTAAACCATCTTTATCATACGAAAAACAACAATCATCTAAGAAACTAACTCAACTTGAAAACAGTGATGAAAGTAACTGTAGTTTAAAAGGTACAATTGATAATAATGTAATGATTGAATTGGTAATTTTAAAAGAACGTTTAGCTAATCAAGAACAAAATAATCGTCAAAATGAATTATTACGAGAAATTCAAAGTTTACGTCAAGTAAATAATAATAATACAGATGGAACAAACATTGAAAAAATGATGCAATATATGTTAATACAACAAATGTTAAAAACAATTAATGAATCAGATCCTGTTTTAAAAGAGATGTTAAAAGAATTTAAATTTAATAATAAACAAGGTCTTAAATTAAGAACTGAACATAATTGTGAAACACATAATTTACAAGTTAAAAAATTTAATTCCGCAGAAACTACAATTCCTAATACTTATAGAAACTTGGTACAACCATTAAATAACAATTTAAATATTATTAATACTAATAGTCAAATTGAACCACAGGGATTAGAAACAAGGGAAGAAATTAAATCAACAAGATATCCTGTGATTCAATCAATGATTATGTCTCAAGCACATGTGCCACCATTAACAATTAATACTGAAATTGATATGTCAGCAATTATTGATCAACAACGAAAATTAAAAAATGCTAATGCTGACTATGGTGTTCGATTTTCAACAATGAGTTTTTTAGTAAAAGCAGTTTCGTTAGCTTTAAGTGAATATCCAAAATTAAATTCATATTATGATTCAAAAACAAATCAAATTGTAATTAAAAATTCACAACACATTGGGTTAGCAACAGAAACTAGCGAGGGATTAGTTATTCCAGTTATTAAATTTGCTGAGCGAATGAGCTTAAAACAAATTGCAATTAACATTCAAGAAACAATTGAACGTTTACGCCAAGGTGAATTGTATGATTATGAATTAAAAGGAAGTACTATTACTATTGCCAACTATGGAATGGTTGGAGCAGTTAATGCAACACCAACAATTTTTTATCCTAATTCAGCAGTAATTGGTGTTGGACGTATTGTTCGTAAACCAATTGTTATAAAAGGGGATAAACTAGTAATTCGTTCAATAATGAATCTTGCTTTAACAATTGACCAACGAATTATTGATGCTGCAGAAGCGGGGATTTTCTTAACACGATTAAAAGAAATATTAGAATCACCAGAATTAATTACGCTATCATAAAAAAATCTTATTAATTTTTAATTAATAAGATTTTTTAATTTTTTAAAATTTTATAACTATAGATTTTTCCTTTAATAATTAAATTATCTAATTCAATTAGTACACTGTTGTTACGATCAATAATTATAGTAAAAATTAAGTCACCACAATAAATTAATCTAGATATAATATTAATTTTATTTTTGTCTAAAAGTTCTCGTAAAAATACTTCATTTAATGGGCGTAATAAAATTCCAATTTTAATTTGTTCATTAATTTTTTCTAACTGAGCAGAATTTAAAATAATACGCGTAATTGTTGCATATCCATTTTTAATTCAATATGGTAGTATTCATTATTCTTAGGTTTTTAATAAAATTAAGTAATTAGAAACAAATTAAGTTTCGCTTATGATTAAATAATAACAAAATTTATAAAAAATTCAACTTTTTTAAAAAACATAATTTTTAGTTGAAGAAATAATTTATAAATTTATAAATTTCGATACACTAAAAAATACTTTTTATTATGTATTGTGTAAATTCAAGCAGTAAATTCTGTCTCTTGTTATTTTGATAATAACACTCTTTAAAATAAATGCAACTATTTTTTCAAAAAAAATAAAATATTTGTAATTTTAGTTTATTTTAAGCATATTTAGGCACACTGAAAAATAATTTATTAAATTTTGTGTAAATAAAACCTAGCTAAAATTATCTAAAAATACTTCACTAGATGTTCTTTAATTTAAACAAGGCCTTAATTTTTCATTCATAATATCAACTACTCAATCTATTTTTTATTGAGTGGCATTATTAAAATTTGTTCCCTTTTTAAATCAATGTCTAAACTCACCATTCATATATTTAATTAATGGTTTTTGTTGTGGTTTACCAGGGTCACAAAAATAAATATTAAAACCAGTAATCTTTTCCATTTCTTCAAATTTACTAAATTCTTTTCCTCTATCAGTTATTATTCTTTTAATTTTCACAATTAAATTATTATTTTTAACAATATCTTTAAATTTTTCTAAAACTTCATTAGTAGTATTATTTTTTAATTTCATTACAAAATAATTCTTACTTGATTGTTCTACTAAAACTAAATTACTAGATTGATGGTCTTTTCCTACAACAGTATCCATTTCAAATCATCCAACATTAGAAATTTTATTTTCAATATCTCAAATTGATTTAAAGTTAGTTAATTTACCACGATTATCATGTTTTCTTTTTGTTTTATATTTTTTACCACGATGGGGTAAATTTTCTTTTTTTAATCCAAATTCACCTAAGCGAATTCATTTATACAATGTTTTAACACAAGCAGGAAATTTAACACCAAACTCCAAGAAATAACGATAAATTAATTGTTCGGGTGTATCGTGGTATTTATTAAATCTTATTTTAATAAAATCTAACTGCTCTTTTGTAAATTTAGGTAGTTTTTAAATGCATTTTTTACGTTTTTGTTTATAATCTTTTTGTGCTTGATATGGATTATAATCTTGTATATTTTTAAATCGCTTAATTTCTCTTTTAACAGTATTAACTCCACGACCCATTTGCCGCGCTATTTCCGATAAATTAATTGAACCATTTTTCTTTTTACAAGTATTAGATAATAATAAATCCTTAAATAAATCTCGTTCATCAAATATTAAATGTTTAAATTTTCTCATTTTTATACAAATTCCTTTCATTTTTTCTTATAATGTATTATATATAAAATAAAGAGGTCAATAAATATGTAAGAATTTAGTAAAATTAATAATAAAAAACGAATTACTAGTTATGAACATTTAAATAAAAAATATGATTTAAATTTTAGTGACTATAATTTTAGTTTTGATTGAGAAGTATTTAAATATTTTGTTGGTGATAGTTATGCTCGATATTTTACTTCGCCAACTTTTTTTAAATTTGTTTCCGCCGGAAGAGGTACTAATAAAACATGAAATCATTTAGCAAAAAAATTATTTTTTGCTTACAATTTTATTGATGCTTCATCTAACATTTTACGAAGATATGCCGAAACCCACGAAGATACTACATTTGGCGATACAATTAATGTCTGTAATTATCTATACGATAAATATGGGATTGATATAGGACCCGACAATGAAAATGGTATTGTTTGACCTAAAAATATTAAAGAAGGTGGAGAGATTGTTTTTCCTAGTGGTGTTCGGATTGCTTTTGTGGATTATGCTAATGTTAATAAAATTATAGGAAAGGTTGGTAAAGGTAGTGGTATTATATCAGCGTGAACAGATGAAATGATCCATGCCGAAGAAAAAGAAATCTTAACTAATAAAGAACTAGATAAAAGATATAATAATTTAAGAGTTTCAATGTTTCGTTCAAAAATTTTAAAAGTATCTTATGAAAAATACACAGATGAAAATGATAATGAGCAATATAATTTAGATAATTCTATTCCAGTAAAAGAATTATCTTGGACATTTCAAGAATGAGACAACATAGTAAAACAATACACAACTGTAACAACATATTTTCATAAAACATATTCTAATCAATTTACTTTTAACCCTTTTGATAAATACCATGTATTTTATGAAAAATTTGTAACGCCATATTTACCGTTAAATAAAAGAATTAAAAATATTTTAAAAGAATAAAATCAAGTATATTCAGAAAATAAACAAGCATTTAAAGGTTTTGGTGTTTTTAATTTGCGTTTAACTATGGGTGCTGTTTGAAATAAAATACCTAATATTACTAAAAAACTTGTTTTAACAAATAAAGAAGAACGACCTGATTTATTTGAACTTGAATACTACGGATTTGAATATACCGATAATGACCCTAGTATTTATGTTTTACGAAATTATCGCAAATATATTAAAGAGTATAATTTACAAAATTTTTATAATTCCAATACAAAATAATATGAATTTGATTGTTAGTCGATTGGTATGGATTATGCTAATGGTAGCGAAGACCATACGGTATTTTTATTTAGTGGTTATAAAATTAATGAAAATAATGAATATGATAAATATTTAATTGAAGAAAATGTTGTTACACCAAAAAACGCAATGAACTTAAATGAAATAGTTGAACATTACGGATAATTAATAATTAATACATTTGATAAATTTGATGGTTTTGAATATGCTACATTTCATTATGATATTAATACCCACGACTTTATACAAAAATTACAAGAAGATATTTACCCTTATTTGGGTTATAAAATTAAAATGTTTAAAGTTAAAAAACATCAGACATCCCTTAATAAAGAAGTGGGTATAATCAATCGTGTAACATGAATAAGAAAAATGTTTGTTCAAGGCAAAATATATGGTATTTTAGATAACTTCCCATTTTTAGATAAGTGTCTTAGTGAATTAAGATTTAGTGACAACAAAATAAATAGGCCCGATAATAAAATGCATCATGACCTATATAATGCTTTGTTTTATAGTTCTTATCCATATCGTTTTAAAATGTGATTATAACTAATCTTGTTTTTGGGCGAGCGGTTGATTTTCATAAATTTTTATGGTAGTAAAATGACATATAAGTTAAAAAAGGTTTTGATGTTCTTTCAAATAAATTTAGGAACCTTTATAAAATTCTTCGCTTAATGCTTAGAATTTTTCCTAAGTATTTTGAAAAGCGCGGTAAAAGTTTTTTTAAACTTTGAGGTATTTTTCACAAACTTATGAAAATCACCGCGAGCCCAGATTAGTATTAAAATATAATCACAATAATAATCACATATAATTCATCTCCTTTCTAAAATAACATATTTAAAAATGCTTTACTTGCATATATATATATATATATATAATCTTAATAGATCTTGATAAAAAAGTTTCAAGATGAAAGAAAGGAAATTATACAAAATGAAAAAACTTTTAAGTTTATTAAGTGTATTAACAGTTAGTGGAACTGCTGTATCAACAACAATTACCGCTAGTCCATATAAAAAACAAGAAAAATTAAATAGTGATATTAACTTTCAATAAACAAATGGCTTAGAAAAATTAAATAGAAATAAAAGATCTATTCCAAGTCTAAATATTCCAGAAGTTCAACAATTAGGATGTGTATGATGTGGACCAGCAGTAGCTGAATCAATTTTAAGATATATGGGAATAACTTGAAAAAATGTTGTAATACGAGAACAACTTAATTCTCTTTCTTTTAATAATCAATTTCAAAATTATTTATCACGTTTAATGCAAACTGAATCAGGAGGAACAGTACCATTTAATTTATTAGAAATTATAAATACTTTTATTCGTACTTATATTCCTACTTACCATTCTAGCGTTAGAAATTTTTATGGATTAGCTAATTTAGGAAATTATTATAATAATTATAAACAATTTTATGAACTTGTTAGAAACAGTTTAAATAATAATATGCATGTAATAATTGGATTTAGCGGGACATTACCTGGATGAAGTGAATGTTCCCTTCCAACTAATCACTATATGATAATATATTCTATGACTGAAGTTCAAAATAATGATAATAATTATTATAGTGGTGTTAATTACAGCTATATGGATCCAGTAAATGGACTTAATAGAGGTGTATTTATTGGTGATGATTTAACAAGAGAAATTACTTCAGGTTCAACTTCAAATTTTTTATTTTATTATGAGCCACGATTAACAGAATGAAATGATGTTAATAGTAATCAACAAGAATAATTAATTGATATTGATTATCCAATAGTTCATTGTTCTGTTAATCAAGCATCACAAAGAAAAAAAGATCTAACGAAGGTGAAATTAAATGTTCAAATGAAAAAAATTTTATTATAATATAGAAAAAAAAAGAAGATATTATAAATTTTGATTGTTATAGTTTTCCGTATTATAGAAATGCTAGAAATTTTCATAAAATTTTTACAATAAATATTGGTAAATTAAACCCCTTAAATTTTAATAAAATTAATATTTTATATGATGATATTAATAACGTTTATACAAAAATAAGTTGGGGTTATGACCCTTGCGGGGAAGCTAATATTATTAACTTTTTAAAAAATAAAAATATTAGAGAAATAATAATAAATGCAAAAGTAAATGATAACGAAAGTGAAGTTTATAAATACTCATCACATGATTTAAAATATGTTTAACCAAGCGGTTTAGTGGCATGAATAAAAATAGGATTAACTTTTTATTAAGAAAATAATAATTATTATTTACAATTATTAATTCATAAACATGCAGAAATATAATAACCACATACTAACGGTGGTGGATTGTTGTTAGGAATTGGTAAGGGAATTAAATTATATAATTAATGAAAAAACTATTAATTTTTTTAGGAACAATCACTTTAATTGGAAAAAGTACAATAAGTTTAGTTGCTTGTAATACACCACAATAAAAGCCATTTAATAATGTTGATAATAAGTATTATTTTGTTGTATGAAAAACTAATAATTGAAATATTACTAAGTTTAAAAATAATACTTTAATAGATAGATGACATCCAAGTATTGAACTTGACAGTAAAAATGAAGATGAAAATTATAAATTAAATTTAGAATGAATAAGGGGAACATGGTACGAATTATTATTCGTTCTTATAGTGTTATAAGTGATTGACCTGCTCCTAGATTTAAATATGTTTATCGTTGAAATAGTGTTTACATCAGAACCTAATTTAATTGTTGATAAAGATGGAATATTAAAAGTTAATTAATAATAAAAGTCATTTTAATAAATGACTTTTATTATTAATAATGTAATTAATGATAGTTTTTCATTATTTCTATTAAATAATTGTAAATTATTAATATTAATTTGTTCTTTTATAGGTGTATAAGAAAATATTATACTATTTAATTGTTTTAAAAAATCAACAACTGCTTTATTTGAATATGAATTCTCATCTTCAACACCATTTTTTTAAAGATATCAGACATCTTCTTCTATTAACTGAAGATATATATTTCTATCTTTTCCACTAACTTTGGTTCCAATAGGACAACTTTTAATTAATTCTAAATTTATATCTTTTCCTGAAATAGTTTTTTCATTTGATTTATCAACATAAATATTTATATCATAATTTCCATAACCCCATATACCTGATATTTCAATTTTATTTAAATTAAATAGTTTTGGATTCTTATCAAAAGTTATTTTAATATTATCTTCAACTAAATATTTAGTCATACTCATTCAAACTGTCTTAGAATAAAGTAATGTATATTATTTCGAAAAATAATTTAAATAATCTTCTATTTTCTCATTAGAAACAATTAAATTAGTTAAATACTTATCATATTCTCCATCTGATAGTTTAATTTCAGCAGAAATTAAAGACGGAATATTATTTGTTTCTATTTCGTTTGTTATTGATAATCAATTAAAATAATTCACTTCTAATTGATAAACTTTATTTTCTGAAATATCATTATTTTTAATAGTTAATTTAATTTTACCATCGGCATTGTTTATATTATTTTGATTTTTTAAATTTCAATCTGTAATTTCACCATTTTTTAGATTAATAATTGGCGTATTTGTTTCACTATTACCATTTCAACGATAAACATATTTAAATCTAGGAGCAGGTCAATCACTTATAACACTATAAGAATGAATAACAATTGTACCATGACTTATTTACAAGCATATTATACTAATGATGTAAAATTAAAAATTAGATTTTTAAAAATATTATTTGTTAACTTATCATGTATTGGAATTGAAAAATTCCCAAATCAATAATATTTTAAATATTGAGGTAATGATAAAGATATTGTATTAGATATTTTTAACCCAAATGTTTTAGATATTAGAAATAAAAACAATAATCCTATAAAAATTACAATTAAACCAAGATAAAATAAAAAGAGATTTAATCTCTTTTTTATTCTCCTTTAACTTTTGCATTACCATTATTATCAACAATTAAATCAGGTAAATTTTGTTCTTCACCATTTCAACGATAAACTTTTATTCATGAGTTAGACCAAGGCAATTTAATATTAACATCTAGATTATTATTTATTCTTTTTGATATTTTTATATTATTAGAATTATCTTTATATATTATGTAATATCATTTATTATCAACTTGATTAAATGGTTTTTCTTGTGGTGCTATTCATTCTAAATTGTCTCTGATTTCTTGGTTATTTGTTTTAATTTTGTTTTCTTCTTTTAGTTTTTTTAATTCATCTTCGCTATATTGTGGTTTATTACAACTAACTAAACTTATTGTACTTGTTCCAATTAATGATATTTCACTAATTATACTTAATAATCTTTTCATTTTTTTAACTTCTTTATATTTAAATTAATTGTGCAGCAGGTAATTTAAAATTAGGTATTTCTAAATAAAAAACAGGTCTAAAAATCGGTAATATTTTATATATAAATCTTCCCTCAATAAAAAAATTATTAATTATTTTTTCAGATGATAAATCAATAGGAAAATTAATATTTTTTATTTTAACAACATCATATAATATATAATCTTTAATACCAAAAGAATTTTTACGATAAAATCTAGGATTTATTCTATCGTATTCTTCATATATTTTTGGTAATAATGCTGTAATTAATTCTTCTTCTGTAACATTTTTAATATCTTTAGCAATTATTTTTGCTGGTGAATTAATTTTTTCTACTTTACAATTTAATAAAACATCATCATCATCATAACTGTCATTAGGACTAGGACTGCTTACAAAAGGTTCATTATTACTAGTATTTGTTTCAACTTTAAAATTAATTGTTTTTTGGCCACTAAAATTGGCTATAGTAATTACTGCACTATTTTCAGTAATATTTGTAACATTGATGTTTTTTATATCTAACTGCGGATTTAATTTTATTATTTCTTCTTTAATTTGTTGTTCTGTTGGTTTGTTAGACCCATTAGTTTTAAATACATGTTGATATTTATTATTTATTATTGCATTTCTTTTTACTCTATTTCTTTTTTCTATACCTAAATTTCCTAAATTTAATTTATTAATATCATTTTCATCATCTTTTTTTATTTTTTTTTCATTATTTTTATTAGAACAAGAACTTTCAATCAACGGTACAACCCCACTAATTGTTAACAAACTTAATAAATTTATTAATTTTTTCATTACGTATTTTTCTCCTTTTCTTAATTTTAGAACTCTTTATCAATATTCACCTTCATTATATATATATATATATATATATACAAGTAAAATTATTAGTTATTTTAAAAATTTTATCTTGTTAAATACCTTTATTGCACATTTTAAGGAGTATATTAGTAATAAAATATATTAAGTTTAGTATTTTATAAAAAGTATTGTATTACTAAAATAATAGTATATAATAAAATCATATTTTAATCTTTTTTTATTAAAAAAAGTTATACTGACTTGTTAATCGAACAAAAATAAAAAAAAGGTTTATAAAATAGCACTTACAAAATAACAATTAATAGAACAAGGTTTAAGTGAAGAGATTGTAGAAAATATCTTAAATCAGTTTAATAATGAAGCAAAGCAAATTAGAGAAAGTGTGCAAAAACGCGAAGATGTTATATTAAAAGAAGACTTTATTAAATTATCTAATGAATTAGATGAATTAAAAGTTTTTAAAGATATTCCATCTACTAAAATTGAAGATATTAAAACTAATTTAAATAAAGTTAGTGATAGTTCTTTATCTGAAAAAATGCAAACTTTAAAAGAATTAAAACCTGATTTATTTGTACAAGAACAACCATCAGTTTCACCAACTAATTTTATTAAAGATATGATTGAAAAATCTACTGAAAATAAAAATGATGAAATTGAAAGTATTAAAGAAAAATGAGCATATACTCCTGATGAAATTAAAAAAATAACTGATTATACACTTAAAAACCTTAGATAATAAGGGAGTGAAATATTATAGCAACAATTAATTTGCCACAAGTACCTTTTACATTAGAAGGTAATACAATAGATCAAAAAGCTATGTTGATATGGTTAATGCATTATTGCGTGGACCTTTATATAATGAATATGCAAGTATTATGCAGTATGCTACTGCAACAGCAGAACAAGTTGCTTGATTACCTAATGCTGGACAAGCACTATATAATTTAACTCATCGTGTGGTATGACAAAATGATTATTCATTACCAAATAGTGGGACAACTCAAACAATGGGATTAACAAGAATTCCAGTTCCTATTGATAAAAGATTTAATTTAAAATTAATGAATGAAGTATTTGATTTAGCAATGATAGAACAAAATATTAAAAATGGCGTTATTGCTGATGCTATTTCTAGTGTTGTACAGAATAAATTTGTTAATTTAGAATGTGAATTAATTTAGGCTATTTATGATTATTGTTTAGCAGATGGTTAATATGAAGTAATTCCATTTCGTAGTTATACAGCGGAAAATGCAGATGATGCAAATAAAACATTCTTTACATTAAATGAAACTTTGATTGAATTAACAAATCAAATTAGTAATTTATATTTTGGTTTGCCAACAGATAAAATGTTTATAGTTTTAGGGCGAAGAGCATATTTAGGATTAACACCAACCTATTTAAAAGTAATTGGTTCACAAGCATCCTAATTAAAAGCAATGGTTAATGGTGAATTATATGAAAATACAGCAATGGGAATTCTTGTATCAAAAAGTTTTCATTTAGAAAAAACATATACAAAAGGATAAGTTAACCGTGATAAAGGTTATAATTTTAATAATGTAAATGGTTTAATTATTAACAAACAAGTATGAGCATTCCCGATTAATATGGATACTATTCAACAAGTTTTAGATAATGATACTGCTAACCCTAAATGAATTGGTAAAGTGCAATATGCTACACCAACTATTTTATATCCAAAAACATGTAAAATTATTTTAGAAAAATAACCAATATAAGATTAAATTAATACTGCTAAAAATAATCTTAATAAAACATTTAGAGTGCCAGTTGATTATGTAATTCCAGCACCAAAAACAATAACATTATAAGGTTAATAAAAAATTAATTTACTAATATTACGAGTTTTAACTTTATTAGTATCTAATTTAGAAAATAAACCTTTAATAAGTAAATTTGTAAATTTAATTAATAGAGTTAATCAAGTTAAAAATAAAGTATTAAAACCAATTAATTATGTCACTGATAAATATAATAAAATTACAAATAAAGTTTAAGATATTTATCAATGATTAAATCCCTATACTTATCTTGATCTAATTAAAAAAGGTCATAAAAAAGAAATTCAACAAATATTAAGACAATTAGAAAAAGATAATAATATTAAAAATAGACAACAATTTAAAAATGAAAATTATCTAAATACTAACTGACAACCTTTAAATAATAGTTGACTTGATAGTGGGATGTTTAATATTACAAATAAGTTAACTTTAACAGGTAATTTAACTATTTTAATATATACAAAAACAGCAAAACACCCAAGTTTTATGGTCCTTATGTTTATCCTAGTGTTCCAGTTGAAATATGAAAATTATTAAGTAATGCTGTATCTAATGCAGGAACTTTATTTTGGCGTTATTTATTAAGAAAATGATTAGCTAGTTATTTAAGAGATTATATTAAAAAACGATTACCACAAGCATTAAAAGAAAAATATCCAAAAGGAAATATTAAATTAAAATTACCAACTATTCAAAAATTAAATCAAATTAAAAAGTTTATTAATAATTTAAAGATTAGACATTTTAATTTTAATTTTGCTGGCGGAATTAATAATAAAAAATGATATCGTGAACGCCGAAGTGATGTTAAAAATATTAAGAATTTATATAAAACACCAGTTAAAAATATGTTTTACAAAACTAATCAAACTATTAAAACAATTAAGAAAACAAAAACAAGAGTTAATAGTTATAAGCCAAGTAATTTAAAAAATAAATATCGTAATCAATTAAGAGGTGTTTTATATAAATTCTTAATATTTTTAACATCACTTCGGCGTTCACGATATCATTTTTTATTATTAATTCCGCCAGCAAAATTAAAATTAAAATGTCTAATCTTTAAATTATTAATAAACTTTTTAATTTGATTTAATTTTTGAATAGTTGGTAATTTTAATTTAATATTTCCTTTTGGATATTTTTCTTTTAATGCTTGTGGTAATCGTTTTTTAATATAATCTCTTAAATAACTAGCTAATCATTTTCTTAATAAATAACGCCAAAATAAAGTTCCTGCATTAGATACAGCATTACTTAATAATTTTCATATTTCAACTGGAACACTAGGATAAACATAAGGACCATAAAACTTGGGTGTTTTGCTGTTTTTGTATATATTAAAATAGTTAAATTACCTGTTAAAGTTAACTTATTTGTAATATTAAACATCCCACTATCAAGTCAACTATTATTTAAAGGTTGTCAGTTAGTATTTAGATAATTTTCATTTTTAAATTGTTGTCTATTTTTAATATTATTATCTTTTTCTAATTGTCTTAATATTTGTTGAATTTCTTTTTTATGACCTTTTTTAATTAGATCAAGATAAGTATAGGGATTTAATCATTGATAAATATCTTAAACTTTATTTGTAATTTTATTATATTTATCAGTGACATAATTAATTGGTTTTAATACTTTATTTTTAACTTGATTAACTCTATTAATTAAATTTACAAATTTACTTATTAAAGGTTTATTTTCTAAATTAGATACTAATAAAGTTAAAACTCGTAATATTAGTAAATTAATTTTTTATTAACCTTATAATGTTATTGTTTTTGGTGCTGGAATTACATAATCAACTGGCACTCTAAATGTTTTATTAAGATTATTTTTAGCAGTATTAATTTAATCTTATATTGGTTATTTTTCTAAAATAATTTTACATGTTTTTGGATATAAAATAGTTGGTGTAGCATATTGCACTTTACCAATTCATTTAGGGTTAGCAGTATCATTATCTAAAACTTGTTGAATAGTATCCATATTAATCGGGAATGCTCATACTTGTTTGTTAATAATTAAACCATTTACATTATTAAAATTATAACCTTTATCACGGTTAACTTATCCTTTTGTATATGTTTTTTCTAAATGAAAACTTTTTGATACAAGAATTCCCATTGCTGTATTTTCATATAATTCACCATTAACCATTGCTTTTAATTAGGATGCTTGTGAACCAATTACTTTTAAATAGGTTGGTGTTAATCCTAAATATGCTCTTCGCCCTAAAACTATAAACATTTTATCTGTTGGCAAACCAAAATATAAATTACTAATTTGATTTGTTAATTCAATCAAAGTTTCATTTAATGTAAAGAATGTTTTATTTGCATCATCTGCATTTTCCGCTGTATAACTACGAAATGGAATTACTTCATATTAACCATCTGCTAAACAATAATCATAAATAGCCTAAATTAATTCACATTCTAAATTAACAAATTTATTCTGTACAACACTAGAAATAGCATCAGCAATAACGCCATTTTTAATATTTTGTTCTATCATTGCTAAATCAAATACTTCATTCATTAATTTTAAATTAAATCTTTTATCAATAGGAACTGGAATTCTTGTTAATCCCATTGTTTGAGTTGTCCCACTATTTGGTAATGAATAATCATTTTGTCATACCACACGATGAGTTAAATTATATAGTGCTTGTCCAGCATTAGGTAATCAAGCAACTTGTTCTGCTGTTGCAGTAGCATACTGCATAATACTTGCATATTCATTATATAAAGGTCCACGCAATAATGCATTAACCATATCAACATAGCTTTTTGATCTATTGTATTACCTTCTAATGTAAAAGGTACTTGTGGCAAATTAATTGTTGCTATAATATTTCACTCCCTTATTATCTAAGGTTTTTAAGTGTATAATCAGTTATTTTTTTAATTTCATCAGGAGTATATGCTCATTTTTCTTTAATACTTTCAATTTCATCATTTTTATTTTCAGTAGATTTTTCAATCATATCTTTAATAAAATTAGTTGGTGAAACTGATGGTTGTTCTTGTACAAATAAATCAGGTTTTAATTCTTTTAAAGTTTGCATTTTTTCAGATAAAGAACTATCACTAACTTTATTTAAATTAGTTTTAATATCTTCAATTTTAGTAGATGGAATATCTTTAAAAACTTTTAATTCATCTAATTCATTAGATAATTTAATAAAGTCTTCTTTTAATATAACATCTTCGCGTTTTTGCACACTTTCTCTAATTTGCTTTGCTTCATTATTAAACTAATTTAAGATATTTTCTGCCATCTCTTCACTTAAACCTTGTTCTATTAATTGTTATTTTGTAAGTGCCATTTTATAAACCTCTCTTTTTTTATTCTTGTCCGATTAACAAGTCAGCATAAACTCTTTTTTACGGAAAAATATTAAACCTCTATTTTTAATTATATACTAATAGTTCACAAATACAACACTTTATGTAAATAAAAAATTTTTTTTTATACTAAACTTAATATATTTGTTTGCTAATTTAGCCTTTAAAATGCGTAATAAAGGCTATTTAATAAGATAAAAATTTTAAAATAATTTCTAATTTTGCTTGTATATATATATATATATATATATACTGAAGGTAGATCTTGATAAAAAGTTTCAAGATTAAGAAACGGAAAAATACAAGTATGAAAAAATTACTTAGTTTATTAAGTATATTAACAATTAGTGGAACTGCTATACCAACAACAATTACCGCTAGTCCTTATTAAAAAGAAGAAAAATTAAATAATAACATTGATTATTTACAAATAGATAATTAAGAAAATTTAATTAGAAATAAAAGAAATATTAATGAAATTAATAATTTAATAAATGAAATAAAAAAAATTAAATTTAATGGTATAAAAAAAATTGTATATAATGGTACTGATAAAGGAACTGGATTACCATCAAAAATTTTTGCTTGAGAAAATATGATTTATTTTATTTTTCAAACTGATGGAGGAATATATTATGAATATAATCCAAGCACAAAAAATACAGTACGAACTCAAAATGATCATAACGTCTATAGTTATGTAGCGGGAAGCGGTAATGTTTTTTTAACAATAAATAGTAACCCTCCAATTTTAAATAATAAAAAATATATTATTTTAAATGGTAAAATTTATGAAGAGAACCTAGTAAATCATGAACAAAAACTAATTTTAGAAGATATTTATATAAATCCTGATGGATCGACTATTGATGGATATTATTTTAATATTAACGGAGTTGTTTTAAATGGTAAAATTTATTTTATTTGTGATAATAAAAAATTATACGAATACTGACCATTTGAATCTATGTTAGAGCAAGATGAATAGCTTATAAATTGAAAGCAACTTTTTAATATTTGAAGAAATAATATTGATTTTGATTTTAAAAATAATTTTACATCAAAATCAGAAAACGAAAAGCAATCATGAATAGATAATAAAAAACATGAATTATTAGTTAAAATTGATAATTTATTAAATAATTCTTCTAATAGTTCAAATTTATTAACAATGTGTAGTAATTTAACATCATTAATGTCTGCTGAAACTGCTGTTATTCCTGTTGTTGGTTCAATAACTTCTGCAGCTTTTGGAATAATTTCAGCTTGTTGTTCAATAGTAAATACATAAATATAAACATCTTAAAATTTTATTAAAATAAATGGAAATTAATAACTTATTTCCATTTTTAATTAAATAACAAAATTTATAAAAAAGTAGAAAGGTAAAATTTAAATGAAAAAAATATTAAGTCTTTTAGGAACAATAACTTTATTTGGAACCAGCACAACAAATTTAGTTGCTTGTAATACACCACATGAATATACAAAAGAAGAATTATATAAATTAAAAAAAGAAAACGAAATAAATACAACTGATGAAAATATTAAAAAAAACTTAGAATGAATAGCACCCCAAGAAAAACCATTTAATACAGTTGATAATAAATGATATTATATAGTTTGAAAAAAAGATAAATGAAAAATTAGCAAAATTTTTAGAAATTATAGTATTAATGTGAACCAAGAATATAATATATACAAAGATAATAACTATGAATTAAAGTTTTTCAGAGGTATTAACAACATAAATAAAATACAAGATGCATCTTTAATTTATAATCGTAATAATCCTTTTGGTTTTGTAAAATGAAGCGAAAGAAATTCTGATTATATAAATTATATTAAATCAGTTTATCGTTGAAATTTAGATAAACCAGAGCCTGAATTAATTTTAGATGAAAACGGTAATGTAAAAGTTAGCGGAGAATAGAAAAAGAGATTTTACATCTCTTTTTATTTTTATCTTGGTTTAATTGTAATTTTAACTGGGTTATTATTTTTATTTATAATACCTAATACATTTGGATTAGAAATATCTAATATAATATCTTTATCATTACCAAAATAAATCCATCCAAATCCTGAAAATAATTCTGCAAATACTATTTTTGTAAATCTAATTTTTAATTTTACATCATTAGTATAATATGCTTGTAGATATGTTTCTTTAATTTTATTATTATCACTATTAGATAATTTTGTTATTTTAAGTAAAAAATTAATATCTCAATGATTTTTTTCTGATAAATAATTGTTTTTATAATTATCACTCGGTAATCCATTAGTATACGCAGTAGTAAATGTTTGAATTTCATTAGTTATATTATCAGTATATAAAGTTATTGTATTATTAAAATTAACTTTATTAGTTTGTGAACGACCACTTTCTTTTAAAGTAATATTGGCTAATGAACCTCCACTAACATCACAACTATTAGCACCTGCTATAAGATTAATATTTCTATTAGGAATAAAATTTTCTATGTTCGGTAGTCCACACTCAACTTGAATATTACTAAAATTACTTATTTCTATTGTTTTATAAGCATCTTGAAATTTACTAATACTTTGAATTGTTGGATCAATTTGTTTTAAATCAATTTCAATTTCATAATATGCTTCATTAAATTCATCAGAAAATAAATTAATAAAACTTCTAGGATTATTTTTTCATTTACATTGTGCTGGTGTAATAATTTTAGTTAATAATGGTAGTACTACATTGGAAGGCATAATATCTTTTGTATAAGGTTTATAGTTATATGGTACTGGTGGTAATACATACTGTGGGTAATTAAATGTTGGTATTTCATAATCATGAGGTAATAAGAAACTAGTTTTATAATTAGTTGTCATATCGCGTAAATAATTATTTAATGTACTTTTTGTTTTGCCTCTAAAACTTCATACTGATAATTTTAAATAGTCTTCTTCATTATTTGTATATGGGGTTATAAGCATAAAAGATAATTTCAAAATTACCTTTATATAAGGGGCTTGGATTGAAAACATATCAATTATATAACTACAATTTGTACCATCAGGTGTTTGTAAGAATTCGCAATCATTATCTTTTTCACTATCACTAACTGGTGTTTGAGCATCTACTGCTCTTACTAATTCATTAATTAAATATATGCGATTAGTTTTAGGATTTAATTGTTTTAAATTATAAGTTGAATAAGTTATTCTTTATGTTGGTTTACCATCTTTTTCTAAAACATTACCTTGTATTTTATCGGTTAATAAAGTTGTAAACCCTAAACTAGTTAAAATTTGATCTAACTCAACTAAATATTGTTCAATTTGTTGACAATTTAACCCATTAGCATCAATTTCTTGTAATTGTTGTAGTAATAATTTTAAATTATCTTTAACAAAATTAATATTTAAATTTAATCGTTCAATCTTTTTTTGGTAATTATACATTACTTATTCAACACTCATACTCATTTATATTAACACCTCTTCTAATTCAAGTTTTATTTTTTTTAAAGCATCCCGATTTTTATTATCGTTGTGCTCATTCCTTGCTTTCTCACAATATAAATATAATGTTAATTCTTGATAAAGTTGCATAATTTGTTTATATTTATTTTTATCAAACACATCTTTTAAAACAAATAATTTTTCATTAATATGTTGTACAAATTGATGCTTTGTTTTTAAAAGTGGAGTAATTTTTTCTTCCATTAAATTCATTAAATATAATGCTGCCTTATCAAAAGAACATAAATTAAGATATTCCTGAAATTTACTCTCAGAATTAAACATATTTTTAAATTTAATTGCCTTATATTTTATTTCTAATTGTGATAAAAAATAAAGTAATTGAATTATTAATTCATTACTATTGTTAATATTCTTACAACGTTCTTTAATAATCTCAACTTTATCTCATATTTCTTGTCAATGTCGTTGTAATACGCTTGTTTCTCGCTTTTTCATTTCTTTACAATACTTAATATATTCTTCAGCATAACTATATAAATTAATTAATAAAGTACTATTTTTTTCTAAAGTTGCAGTTGTTACTGCATCAAATAATTCACGATGTAAATCATTATTATTGATTGCAAAAAGAAATTTATCCAAAATTGCAAAAAGATTTTGATTTCAAATTTTTTCAATAATCGATAAATCTGCAATATTAGTTAATGCTAATAATTGGTTTAAAGAAACATCGTTTTTGTCATAAAGTTCTTGCAACATATTTAAAACTTCTTTATTTGATAATAAAGTATTATTAATTAACACTTGATAAGCTTTAATAATATTTTTTTGCAATTTTACTTGTTGTTTCATGAGGGCAATTAAAGTTTTATGCATTTTATTAAAATAATTTGGTTTTAAATTTAAATTACTTAAAATTTGTTCAGATTGATATAAAACATTAACTTTATTATTAAAATCATTTATGGTCATACTTTTCAATATATTATCAAAATTTTCTTCATTATTATTTAAAATATCAATTAAATAACAGTAAATAAAAACATTTTCAATTTGATTATTATGAATTATTTCATAAATATTTACCTGTTGACGATTTATTAAATTTTTTAATTCCTCTAAAATTTTATTAAATAACATCCGACTATACTTCGGAAGAAATTTTTGTGCTGTTATAATATTACGGTTTAGCATAATAAGTTCTGTTGGTTGTAATATGTAAAGTTCAGTCTCATTTTTATCATTGATGAATAAAGTTAAAAAATTATCATTAATTATTAAAATCGCACTAGTTAAATAAAAAATTGGAATTGAACCAGTTAAATCATGCATTGTAGTTGTCTTCTCAGCATTAACAAAAATAATACAACTATTATTATAATATTTATTAACAATTCTCGGATTTATTAATGCAGAAGTAATATAACGCGGATCTTGCTTATAATCACTTTCTAATATATTGGTTGATACTTTTTGAAGATTTAAATTTAAATTATCTTTTAAAGTTTTAGCCATTTCGGTTAAAAAATAATCAACAATTTTTGTTTTTAAATTAACATTATCTTCAATAATTTGTTGCAATTGGTGGTCATTAATAATTTGAATTTTAATATCTTTAAAAGTGGTTAGGGACAATATAACTTCTTTTTCTTCATAAGTATCAATAAATAAATTATTAATTTGATTAGTATTATAGTAGATTTCTTGCCTCTTATTAGTGCGAATTGAAGCAAATGTGGTATTATCAGCATTAAAAATATTATTTTTATTAATATTTAACTTGTACTTTTCTAACAAATGAAATAAATCTTCACCATTAATAATTTGTTCTTGTTCTGGAACAATAATCAAATCATTGCTATTTTTTTCTAATAAAGATAATTGTTCATTATTTATATATTTTTCGCCCGAAAAAATATTAAAATCAAAATTAATAACTGCTTCACGATTACTATTTTTACTTAATAAATAGCCCTGTTCTAATGCCGTTAACGCTTCTTTTGAAATGTAAAAAATCCCAATTGTTCGATCAATTCAATCCTGTTCAGCAGAACTATTTGTTAAATAATTTAATGATGTTTGCTTATTAATTTCAATAATATTTTTTTCAATTAAGTTCTTTAGACATTCTGCATAAATTTTAAAATTAAAAATTTGTAATTCATTTTGTAAAATATCAGATAATGATTTTTCTTTATTAGGGTAATTAGTAATAGCATTTAAAATTACATACTGAAAAAAAGCTAGTTTTTTTGGTGTTTGATAGCTAACTATTGTTTTTAATTTTTTCCAGTTTTTATAAACTTTTACCATTCCTAATTTCATGTTTTTACCTCGAATTCTTATTATAATAAATCTTTTGCGCTTCAAACAAGGCTATAACTATCAATAATTCTTAAAATTTCATAATATGCTTTAATTATTTTTGTAATATTTGGGTTAGCAATTGTTGGAATTTCAACATCAATATTAATAAAAAAATTAACTGCTCCAAATAATAATTAACATATTTTTTGCTCTTGAAAATGCAACATTTAATTGTTCGTATTTCTTAATAAATTCTTTATTAGCATTTAATTACTTACTAGGATTGCGAACTGTATTAACAATGACAATTTCGGTTTCTCAACCTTGATAATCATCAACTGTTGAAACTTCTACTTTAATATTTTTAAATTTTAAACTTTTAATAGATCTTCGTAATTTTTTAACATGTAGACTATAAAAACTAATAACTGCAACTTTAGGTTGTTTTTTTAATTTAACTGTTAAATTATTATATCCTGCTTCAATTAATTCTAATGTTTTTATTGTTAAATCAACTTCTAATCAATTAAAAAGACTCGCACTACCACTTTCACCTTGTTCATAAATAAAATTTATATTAGTCTTATCTTTTGATGAATCAATTCAATAAATTACTTTATTACTATCAAAAATTTTTAGACCATCTTTATTTTCAACAGTAATATAATGTTGTTTTTCATTATTTTGATACCTAACTGCAACTGATTTTCATAAAAAACATTTATAATTCGCATAATATCTTCATGACTACGATATTGATTAATTAGAATTTCTTTTACTGAATCATCACATTTTGAGATAATTTTTTTAAATAATGAATTAGTTACTAATTCTAAAAAATCATTATAACTATAATTTTGGTCATAAATTTCATTAATTAATGCAACATTTTCTTCTTGATATGGCATAAGTGGTGGCAATTGCCGATAATCACCAACTAAAATAACAGTTTTACCATATACTAATGGTATAAAAATTTCCATTGGTGTTAACTTACTTACTTCATTAATAATAACAACATCAAAAGCAAATTTTTTGATATCAATATCAGAAATATTATAATCCCGTAAAACTTTATTTTTACTTTGTGCATATGATTGATTTGAAGTCGCAGTCATTGCAACAACATTAACACTATCTTGTAAAAATTGATTAGCATAATTAATTGTATCTCGTTCCATCGCCGGTGTGAAATGATTAGTTTCAATATTCTCTTGTGTTAAAAAATCTGATATCTGATAATTTTTATTTAAAAAGGTAATCATATTATTTACAAAATTAAACTTTGTTGCTTTTTTTTGGAGAACAAAATTAAGGTCCTGTTCAATTTTATTAATTTATTTATTAATTTCATTAATTGTTCCACTAATATCTTTTACTACTAAATTTAAATTAAAAATTACATTAATACTGTTAACAATGTTTTCAACTTCAACTTTTAGAGCATTAATTTTATGATTTAATGTTCCAATTTCAATTTATAAATAAGAAATTTCTTGCTCATATTTATCTTCATTAATTTCACTAATTTTGTTTTGATTAATAACACTTTGTTCTTCATATTGCTGTAATAATTGTTCAAGGTCATTTTTAAATGCTTCTTGTTCCTTTTGAAACACAATATTTTCTTGTTTTAATGTAACTTGATTCTTTAATTCTAAAATTTCATTTTGAACAGCAATTAATTGTTCCATTCAATTATCATCACGCAAGTCTTGAATAACTTGTTTTAATGTTGCTAATTCTATCTCTTTATATTTTAACAACTTATTATCAGTAGTAATTGTTAATAGTTTTTTGTATGTTTCTGTTAATGAATATGAATCATCAATTTAAAATCCAATTTTTTTTGCAACAATTCCCTAAAATGTTTATTAAATAATCGGACAAGATCCGAAGTTGGAGCAACCATTCCATCTCAATTAATATTAACTAAGAAATCTAATAGATTACGAATATTATTAATATCAATTGTTAATTTTTGATTATCACCTAGATATTGCAATTTTTGATTAATAATTATTTCTCTCTCAGCAACTAATATATTTAACTTTTGGGTATAATGATTGTAATCATTAATTTCTTTTTCTAACATTTTAGCATTTGCTTTTAATTTTTGTAGTTCATATTTTTGATTTTCATAACCACTTCCAATTCTATCTCATTTTGTTAAATATTGTCGTGATAAATGAGCATAAATAAAACGATAATTATTAAAAATTAATTTATCTGGATTAAAATCATTAAAACGATTTTTTTATGAACTTCATCACTTGTTAAGTGTAAAGGAACCAACAAAGGTGTTTTAAATAATCTTGTTAAAACATTGTCAATTGCAGTATGATTTTGTGAAGAAATTAAAACTTTCTTTCCTAATTTAGCATATTGATAAACTAATTCAGAAATAAATTCAGTTTTCCCTATCCCTAGTGGACCTCGTAGTAAAAAAATATCTTGTGAATTTAAGGCTTTTGTTATTACCTTCTAATGATTTCTATTTAAATTATTTGAAGCAAAAATTAATTGTTCTTACATAATTAAGTTAAATTGTGACTTTAATTTAATATCTTCAATATTAAAGATATAATTAATTAAATAAGGATTTGCAACATCATTTTTGCTAATATTATCTAAAATAACATTACTACGTCGAAGTAAAGTTGAATCCCCTTTTCCAATATAAGTTAAATAACCATAATAAGGTATAATTTTATTTAATTCATTAAATGATATTTCATCCTTATTTTTTATTTCATAAAAGCAATTAACAATTTGATACTGCTCTAATTGATTAATAGTTACTTTAATTGTTTCATGGTCAATATCACTTTCTTGCATAATATTATTTTTAAGAATATATATTTTGATTAATTTTTTTTTAAAATCATAGATATCTTTTTGCTGCATTTTTGTTTCAGAAATATTAATCCCTAAATCATAAATATCTGCTCCATCTTGAACATAACTTTCACTAAAATTAAAAGAAAATAGTGTTAATGGAACATCTTTTTGATATGTACGATTAATTTGTAAATTAGCAAGACTTAAATTGTTTAATTTCTTTAATATTGAATATTTATCTAAATTATCCAACAATAACTCTAATTCTACAATAATTATTTCTTCAAATAAATGACTAATTGTTAAATTTTTATTAGTAAAAGTTTTTTTGTCAACATATCAAAAATTATGGGATAAAAATCTTACATCATGAAATTTTTCACCAATTGGAACTGTTTTTGGAGTTTTAATATATTCTGTTAATTTCCGGTTTAAATATAAACAAGAATTATTCCGCTTATATTATAAGTTTTGTTCTTGAAAGCGTAAATATTATAACCATCGTTCTTTTTCTTCAGTAAAAGATGAAGTCAAAAATTTCATATTTACCATAATATTTGAATCAAAAATAGTTCGTAATTTTGCTTCATCAATCCGAAAATTATCAGCAACTTCAAGCACTACTCCAGTAGCTAACGTTTCAAATTCTTATTTTTTCTTTTCCATTGCTGTTAAAAAATATTTTTAACATTAACAATACTAATTTCCGGAGCAATATCACCTAAGATTGTTAATGATAAGTTTGAATCGAGCATTTGATCTAGCAAAGTAATTGATTTAAAATTAATTAAAATATCATAAAGTTTCTTTTCTGATCCTTTTTTATCTTTTTTAATTTTTTCCTGATCATTAATTAAACAAACAAAAAAATCAGCAATACAAATATTATGCATTAAAAAAGTATCTAGGCCTTGAACTATTGTAATATTTTTTAAAAGAAGGTTTTTAACATCATTATCAGTAAATTTACTTTTTGGATTTGTTAAAAAATACAAATTTAACAATAAATTCTTATTATTATATTTATCACCCTGAATTGTAAATTCTGTCAATGTCATTCATTCACCCTCTTATCTACATAATAATTATACTAAACTTATATTAGATAACAAATTAAACTGAACAAATTAAAAAAGTACATTGCAAAGCAAAATGTACTTTTTTGAAATCTATCTTTTTGAATATTGCGGCGCTCTTCTAGCCCCATGTAACCCATATTTTTTTCGTTCTTTAATACGAGCATCACTAGTTAGCATGCCAGCATGTCTCAATAAAGTTTTATAATCTTGTGACGCTTCAACTAGGGCTCTTGCAATTCCTAATCTTGTTGCGCCAGCTTGTCCGGTAAAACCACCGCCAGATACTTTAACACGAATATCAAATTCTGATTTTGAACCAGTAATCTCTAAAGGTTGTTCTAAATCTTGCACTAATGTTGCATATGGAAAAAACTCTAATGCTGGTTTCCCATTAACAACAATATTCCCTTTACCAGGAGTCAATACAACCTGGGCAATAGAAGATTTTCTTCTTCCTGTACCACGATATATAACTTCTTGTTTTTTTGCCATATTTTCTCCTTTTATTTATTAGTTAATTCTAATTTAATTGGTCGTTGTGCTTCATGTGGGTGTTCATTACCAGCATAAACAAATAAATTACGGAATAATTTACTTCCTAATTTATTTTTTGGTAACATTCCTTTAATTGCGTGTTCAACAGGATAAATTGGTTTTTTTACTAACATATCCTTTGCTGTTGTTCATTTTAATCCCCCGGGATGTTGTGAATGATGATAATACATTTTACCCTTTAATTTATTTCCTGATAAATTAATTTTATCAGCATTAATAATAATAACATTATCACCACAATCAACATGTGGAGTATAAGATGGTTTATTTTTTCCTCTTAAGATCATTGCAACTTTACTTGCTAAACGTCCTAAAACTAGACCTTGAGCATCAATCACATATCATTTTTTTTCAACTTTAGTTCAATTTAAGATAGTTGTTTGTCTCATGTCACTGCCTCCTCACATCATTCCGTACCAGGGTCTAATGTATAAAGCAATAATATTATAACTAAAAATAATAGGATAATCAATATTTTAACTTGTTATTTATAAATTTAATTACTCTTGTAATTTTCAAGTTGAGTAAATTGGAAAATCACTTAATAAGTTTTTTACTTCTTCTTGATATTTAACAATATTATTTTCAGTTGGTTCTTTTAAAAAATTATAAATTATTTCTCCAATTTGTTTAAATTCTTTACTCCCAAAGCCACGCGTTGTCATAGCTGCTGTTCCTAACCGAATCCCACTAGTAACCATTGATGATTCTTTATCAAATGGAATCATATTTTTGTTGCAAATAATACCAATTTTTTGTAAAATTTCTTCAGCCATTTGTCCTGAAATTCCTAAACTACTTTTAACATCAACCATTAATAAGTGGTTATCTGTTCCATCAGCTACTAAACGCAGATTATTTGTTTTTAATGTTTCTGCTAGGACTTTTGCATTATTAATAATTTCTGCTTGATATGTTTTAAAATCTGGTTGCAATGCCTCTAAAAAACATTGCGCCTTTGCAGCAATAACATGTTCTAATGGTCCACCTTGATTACCCGGGAAAACAGCACTATTAATTTTTTTTGCTCATTTTTGCTTTGATAAAATTAAACCTCCACGAGGCCCACGCAATGTTTTATGTGTTGTCGAAGTAACAACATCAGTATATGGAATTGGGGATTGATGTAAACCAGCGGCAATTAATCCTGCAATATGAGCCATATCTACCATTAATAAGGCTCCAACCTTATCAGCAATTGCACGGAACTTTTTAAAATCAATCTCACGTGAATAGGCACTGGCTCCAGCAACAATTAATTTTGGTTTTACTTCAATTGCAATTTTTTCAATTGCATCATAATCTAACATTTCGGTTGTATTATCAACTTGATAACTACGAAAATTATATAATCGACCAGAAAAATTAACATTATGACCATGGGTTAAGTGACCACCTGCTGCTAAATCCATTGCTAAAATAGTATCGCGTGGTTGTAACAAAGCATAATAAGCAGCAGCATTTGCTTGACTACCTGAATGTGGTTGAACATTAGCATTTTCAGCTTGAAATAACTCCTTAACCTTATTAATTGCTAATTGTTCAACTTGATCAACATATTCACATCCTCCATAATATCGGTAAAATGGATATCCTTCAGCATACTTATTAGTTAAAATTGAGCCTGTAATAGCTAAAATTGCCTCACTAACATAATTTTCTGACGCAATCAATTCAACATGATTTTGTTGGCGTTTTAATTCCAAATCAATCAATTTTTTAATTTGTGAATTCACTTTCATTATTTTCATCTCCATTCTATAACTTCTAATATCATTATATAGAGATAAATAAAAATAACTTCAATAAAAGTTATTTTTTCAAGATTTTAATATTGTAAATTTGCATTAGTATCTTTATGAATTAATGGGGAAACAGCCCGATATGTAATATAAATAATTGCTGAATTAAATAATACTTTAATTGGCGCCATTGCTAATCGCGTAATCATAGTTACCCCATAACCATCTGTTCCAACATTTTTATTCTGTGACAACGTTAAAAAGGCGATATCCCCCCAGGCGGATATCAATGTGGTGACTCAATATTCATTAACAACAGCAAGCATAATAATAGCAACTAAATCTCAATAACGTTTTTTTGTTTTATTAAAATGACGATAAACAAACATAATAATTCATATAATAATAATAGCCCCCCCTGTACCAAAACCAATAATATAAATTAAAACAATTTTGCTAACTTCCAATCCAGCAAATAATGTAATGGTTTCTAGTGGTGAATATCATGTCATTACTCCAGCAAAAGTTCCAAAAATTAAAATAAAAATATTTGTTAACATAAATAAAACTCATTTATGCTTACCAACTGCACGATTAATTGAAGATGCACAACCTGATAAAAATCCATATGAAGCAATTACAATAATATATGCAACATGGAGATAAGAAGGAACAAATAACATAACAATTAAATCAGTAACAACCCCTGATAAAAGTCCAACAATTGGTCCAAAAATAAATCCGCTAATTTTAACCATTAAACCTTCAAAAGCAATCCGCACAGGAGGAAAAACCGTAATTGGTACTGTTATTGAAATAATAATAGTAACTGTTGCAGAAACTGCTGACAACATTGTAATATACGCAATATTTTTCGTTGTAAAACGAATACCATGATAACGTTTAGGATTAATTAAATAATATAAACCATTATAAATACAATAAATAATAAAAAGAGCGCTAATAACACCACTAGCAATATATGCCATTTTATTACTATATAAGATTTTTGATATATCACTAAATGATGTTAGTAGACCCATAATATCCCCACAATCTATATTAATAAAATAAATCCTCTTGTCCTGTCAATATTTTACATATATCAATTATACATTACATTTTTCAATCAATTATGTTTTTTTTATTTTTTAAAAGTAAATCGTTAATTTTTACAAAAAATTGTTGATCCTTAAATAAATTGTAACTAAAAGGCGATGGGTGTGCTCCCTTAATAATATTACTTTTATTCAAAATATATTCACCATACTGTTTTGCATAATTGCCTCATAAAACATATACAATATCATTGCGAATCTCATTTAAATAAATAATCAAATTTTGACTAAAATTAGTTCAACCAATATCCTTATGACTTAAAGGTGTTTTAGCAACAACACTTCCAATTGTATTATATAGAAAAACACCTTTTTTAGCTCAATGGTCTAAATTACCACTAGCATAATGATCAACACCTAAGTCTTTTTTTAATTCATGAAAAATATTGACTAAACTTGGCGGAGTTTTAATACCATCATTAACACTAAAAGCTAAACCATTTGCTTGGCCCGGACCATGATATGGATCTTGTCCAATAATAACAACTTTAATATCATTAGACTCAATTAATGTAAACAAACGAAAAATATCTGTTTTTACAGGGTAACAAAGTTTATTTTGATATTCACTATCAATATTCTTTAACAATTGTTTAAAATACGTTTTTTTAATCTCATTATTAAAGAATTCTCCTCAACCAACTGTGTATTTTATTCACATTCCCATTTCTCCTATTACCTATTATTATAGTAAATTATTAATTTCGGTTTTTTGTAAAATAATTATATCAAAAAAAGGAAAAAAAGATAATATAATAAAGATAAAATAAAGATAAAAATGAAGGTGAAAAACTTGCAAGAACTAAAAGAAACTAAATTAATTATTAATAAAATAAATATTAAAAAATCACACTTCCTTTGTTTATTACAAAAAGTTACTTCTAAACATGATGAACTTGAATTTATTAAAACAAATCAGCAACCAAAAGCTGCTCATAACTGTTACGCCTATATTATTGGGAAAAATCAAAATATTATTCGAAAAAGTGATAATGGCGAACCAACTAATACTTCTGGCAAACCAATTTTAGAAATTTTACTTTATCATAATTTAACTAATGTTGTGTGTTTAGTTATTTGTTATTTTGGGGTAATTAAATTAGGAGCTGGCGGATTAATTCGCCCTTATACTAATAGTGTTAAAACAAACCTAAAAAAGAGGAATTAATTCCTTATTTTGAAACAAAAGATATTATTATTAAATTCCCAATTAATAAAATTAAATTAGTTGATGAATATTTAACATATCATTATCAAAATTTAATAATTAATAAAAATTTTACGGAGCCTATTAGCTATCAATTTTCGTTACCTAGTGAATAAATCCATACTTTCCTTTTATGAGCCAGCAATAATAAAATTAATATAATTATTTCCGAGCATATAAATAATTAATATTTTTACCAAGTTTAACAAAGCGTCGTTCATATTCAGTTGGAACATTATTTTCCAAATACTGACTCTGATATAAATTTGTTGTATAATCAATAATTTTTCAATTATTTTCTTTAAATGATTCTAATGAATAAGTAAATAATTTATCATTATCTGTTTTAAAATGAATTTCACCATTATCTTGTAAAATAATTTGATAAAAATCTAAATATATTTTATTTGTTAGTCGACGTTTTTCATGTCGAACTTTTGGTCAAGGATCAGAGAAATCTAAATATATTTTATTAATTTCTTTAGGTGCAAAAATTTCTAGTAAAAAAATAGCATCAAAAACAATTATTTTTAAATTAGATAAATTTTCGATAGTATTACAAAAGCTTAGGTTTTATAAAAAATATAAATAAAATAATTAGATAACTTTTTAAAAGGTTGATTTATCAGTGTTTTAGAAATATATTTAAAATAAAGAATAATTTTTATACCAAAACCTAAACTTTTTTCTTACTACCAAATTTTCAGGAATAATTTTTTTTAAAACTAAAACTAATGGATAACGCTCGATTGCTAAAAAATTTTGATTTAGATATTTCTTTGCTAATGATATAATAAAATCCCCTTTCCCAAAACCAATTTTAATATTTAATGGGTTATTTTTTTTAAAAATCATTTTTCCCTATTACCCCTTATAATATTCTGGATTTTGAATTGCAAAGGTAGGATTCTCTATAATATATTCTGTTGCTCAAGGTTTATTTCTTAGTATCATCTTTAAATCCTTTCCGACTGTTTTTTAATAAAGCTATTTTTATCTCATTACCAATTTCATTTTTTGGTTAATCATAAGTTCCAAATAATGAACCAAAAATATAATTAATTTTTAGTTCTTTTAATTTACTAAATCCTAAATAACTATTAACTGGTGCAATTAAAATAATATCAAGTTTTTCTGCTAAAATAATATATTCTTTAATTAAATTTTGATAATGCAAATGAATAAACATTTCACTAATAATTGTTGGAGAAAAAACTGTAGAAACCACACACATTTTGTACTTTTGTGGTATTTACATTTTTTAAAATAAAAGTCGTATTAACTTGTCGCAATAAAATTTCAAATTGTTTTAACAAATCAGTTTCTGGTCGTAACTTACTTTTATTATGCAATAAGATACTACTAATATCAGGTTTTTCAATTTGATCAAGGGGAAGAAAAATCCCAAAATGATTTAAACTTGCTTTAAAAAATAAAACATTTTGTTCTTTTCATAGTGTAAAAACTTGATGAGAAATAAGATCAATAATTTTATTTTTAACATTACTATTTAGAAATTTGTCTAGTTTTTCAATATTATTAATCATAAAAGTAAAATAAATTCCACGACGGATCTTATTCTTATGAATTAAATTATAAATAGCATCATGTGCTAAAGCTTCACGAACATAACTATTGCGGCTATATTCAATAATATTTTGTAATTTTATCGCATGAACATAAATTAATTCAATAATACCACAAATACTATAAGCAAAATAAGTCATTGCAATTCACACTAAAACATATAATTCACTTACAAAGTTTTCTGACATAGCCATTCTTTTTGATTGTGCTAAAACAATAATTGAAGCCGTAATGAATCATGTTAATGTCAATAAAGACCATCTAGTTCATTTTGTTCATTTAAAATACCAACTCACAAAAACAATTAGAAGGGTTAAAACATAAAGTACTGAAATCATAATAATATTAGGAGTACCTGTCAAAGGTAAAAAATAATTATTATTTAAAAATGGTAAAATTGCAAAAAGAAAAGTAAAAATAATAATCGTATATAAAATTGTGGCAAAGCAAGAAATAAAAATACCTATCATTCAACAAACTATTATTTGCAGAAAAATATTAATAGCAATCATTGTATTGGTTTCGCCAGTTTTTGGTGACACAAAAAATGGGATTAATCCTTGGACAATAATAACTAAAATTGCAAAAACACCGCCAATAACAACTTGATAATAAATTGAAAAACGAGAAAAATAATTACGTACTAAACCTCATGTAAAAATATAAATGATAGAAAAAATAATTATAAATAATAAATATACAAAAATAATATTTAAAATATTACTCATTTACTTCCACCTCTTTTGACAAACCTTGTACTTTTTTTATTATATCATTCCTTTTAAAAATATTTTTGAATTAAAAAAGAAATTAAAATTCTCATAAATAATTTCTTGAATCTAATAATTTATTTATGAGAATTTTAATTTCTACCTTATTTTTAATAAAAATAAAAAATGGTGGAGATGGCGGGAATTGAACCCGCGTCCACAAATAACATTCTAATATCTTCTACAGTTTAGCCTAATCATCTTTTTTTCATTATTTAATAATAGGATTAGACAACTAATTAAATAACTAGATAATAAGACTTTCAAAATTCTAACATTATCAATTAGAATTTATATTAGATTAAGACTTGAGATACGATAATAGTTAATAATCTACAATTAACTACTATTACGGCTAGCAATCCTCTAACAGTGAGGAATTAAGATGCTAACATTGATCCTGCTAATTTATTGTTTATCATAAAAGCTGGCATTTCAATTTTGTCTTCTTTTTGTTTTTTGTTTGCGTTTCTTCAAACCTAGTAGCATTATAGTCTGCTAAACTACTGCCAATATTAGTAGATCATTCCTGTCGAAACCGGAGCATCCCCATATAATAATTATACTCTTAAATTATTAAATAGTAAATAATAACTATTTAGTATATTTTTTTTGAAATAATTACTTAAAATGATATTCATAACTAATTTCTTTTCCAATTTTCAAACCTAAAGTAATTAAAATTAAAGTATAGTAATCCATCATTAAACTAAAACTACTAAAAAATAAGGTAAATAATAAGAAAAGCCCCATACCTAGAATATAATCCTTTTGTAATTAAAATAATAATCACTCAACAATTAAACTAGGATTTGTAATTAAATTATTATTTTTTAAATTTAAATATTCAACATAATAATTTAAACTACTAAAAAAATAACTAAATAATCCAAGACCAGTAATTAACATGATAAGTTTTAAAAAATTGACTGTAATTGCAATATCATTTTTATTAATCCAATTTATCAAACAAATAACACTTTCCAACAAAAACTCAATTATAAAACAAACAATAGTAAGGATACTTAAAATATAAATAATGTTATTCGGGTTTAACGAATAATTTGTTCCATTATAATTATAAACAATCCATTATTTGATGTTTCATTGAAAAATACCAGATAAAAAAATATAAAAAGTCAAAAGAATTTGAACGGTTGTAACAACAATTAAAGTAATCTTAAGATTCTTTTCAAACACTAACCACGTTCAGAACTTTTGAAAATCTAATTTTTTTGTTAAGAAAAAACTAATTTTTTTGGGTGAATAATATTTCAATCTTAATATTCTTATTTGTAAAATTTGTAAATTATTATTATTTTCTTGAATTTTACAATTAAAAAAAGTTGTAATTTTATTATAAAATTTGCTATTTGTTTTACAAATTAAATATTTATCTAGAAACTGAAACAAACTAATATTATTAAAAATAGACACTTTAACTTGGTTATTATTCAAGTCATATTCACTAAAAATACTTTTTAATGTTTGGTGATTAAAATAAATAATTATTTTTCATTTATATGAATAAGTTATTATAAAGAATAAAATAAAAATACTAATAGCTGTTGTAATAGCATAAAAAATCTTTCGTGACAATAATCTTTATTCTGGCAAATAATTATTGCTAAAAGTAAAATCTGATGTTAAAAATAATAAAAACAATTGTAGTACATTTAGAATTAAACTAATATTAATAACAACTAATAAAAAATAAAATAATTTGCTAGCGATTCAACTTTCACTATTTTTTTTATTTTTAAAATGTTTTAATAAATAAATTCCTTCTCAACTACTACCAAAAAGAAGAAATAAAATATTTAAAACAATAAAATATTTTAAAGATACTAAATCTGTTATAATTTTCTCCTTCCTTAAGTAATTTTAAAAGAAAAATGTGTACCAACAGTTCTGGTTGCATGATTAATTTTAAGATAATTTTTATTACTACTTTTAAATCATGCAAAAACATATGGTGATCCCCTATGGTCAGCACTCTTTCATAAATTTTTTAGTTGAGTTGTTGGTGGCCACAAATCTAAGTCATTCACCTGTGCACCTTTTTTTAAAACAACATTTACATCAGTTGCTTGCATAAAATGTGAATTATTAACATGTGCTGATAACTTAATTAAATAATCAGTTACATCATTAATAACTTCCGTAATAGTTGTTGTTCCAATATATGTTTTGTTAGCAAGAGGTTTCTAATTAATATTTCTTCAGTCTTTAGCATTAAAATCATTACTGTCAATCGAAACATTTCAAACTGATAATAACTCTGGTTTTTTATAAAAACTAAATCCTTTACTTTCTAGGATTACCTTATAATTACTTTCAACAACTGTGGAATTAAATATTAACATTGCTCTTGATAAATCAAACTTAACAAAGTCACTATTATCTTTTTTGACATTAATTTCCAAGTTAAAGAATCCAATTGGTAACGGGTTATTGTCATTTCACATTTTTTTGTTTTTATAATATACTACAATCTCCTTGTATCCTTCTTCCGTTTGAAAAATATTATTAATATTTTATACAAATCCTGCTATTAATTTAGAATTATAAAATGGCACTGGATTATTAGAATAAAATAAGACACTATTTTTTAAAATATTTAATTCAGTTAAATCAACATTAGTATTAATTGTAATTCATTTTTCATTTTGGTAATGACCATAATTATTTTGTGTAATATGAATTGAAAAATAAGTAATTGGTAATAAGTTTCGTACAGCACTAAAGTCAATTAAATAATTTGGATTAGGTGTCGTATGATAACCATAATAAATATCAACATTAATTTTAAAAAGATCAATTTCTTTAAAATTAATTTGAATAATTTTAAGAATAATACTCCGTAAAGTTTGAAACCCGCCAAGTTCACTACCTAATATTTGATCAACTGTTCATGAATAATTTTGAAATACTGTTTCATCAATTTGTGCTAAATCAAAATTAAGATTCTCTTCTTGTGTAGTTTTACAAGTAATAAGAGGACTAATATTTCTAAATAAGATAGTTCCTACTAATAATGACTCTAATAACTTTTTCATAATCCTCCTTTATAATGAATTAACATACATAAATAATTCATAAACTTATTCTCCTATTGTTTTTCCATAATTTAAACTTGGTTGTTCAAACACAACATCATCTAATGTAAATTGGGTTGGATATCACTTATATTTATTATCTCTTGTTGTTGAAGTAGGAAAAACAATTGCATTTGGGACTCGATTTAAATCATATTTTTTGTTTGGATATATTTCCATTAACATCATCATTTTATGAACCATTTCCATTCCGTCAATATAATTTTTAAAGCGAACACTATAACGCGGGCCATTAATATTTCCAACATAAACTAAATTATAATCTCCCGATTCGAATTGACCATTCATTTCTTTTTTAGTATAATAATCATCTCGATATAAATCATATAACCATCTTACATAACCATTTGCTTCTAATTTATAAGCCATTAAATATCCCCATACTTGTTCACTATTATCAGATTGAATATATGCTGCTGGAAAAATATTTCAAGAAGTATAAATTATAGTTGCATTCCTAAATGTTTTACGACGAAGAATATTACTTCGTAATTTATAAATATTAATATTATTAAATTTTTCTACTATTTCACGGTATTGCAAAATCATTTGGTCATATTTGTTAACAAAAATATTTTGAATATCATCTTTATCAAATGGATTATAGCGAAAACGTCAACCAGCAAAAATACTAGATTTAATAAGATTATAATGGTAATTTTCAGCCACATTTTTCATTGTTAATTCATTAGTTTTATCTACTAATTAATCAAACGATTCATATAAAGTAATTTGTTTACCATTTGATGTTAAGTATTCTGATTTGTTTCGAATTGAATTTCAGTGATTTGATAATGCTTTAATAAATTTACTATGAATTGTTTTTAAATAAACATCAAAGTTTTTCCCGGGCATACCATTGCTTGATTTTACTAATTCAGCATTAAATGTACGTTGAGGACCCTTTTTAGCCGCATTTTTAAGGTAAAAAAAGGTAAAGGTTCCTGGTTCCATTACTGAAAACTGTAAATTGTACTATGAAGTGTAGCACTTTATTTGATTTCATTATAACACCAATAAAATAAATGTTAAATATAATTTATTTTAAAAAAATTTAGTAGTTTTGTTTTAAATTTATGAATTTTGGCACACTAAAAAACAAAATGATTAAAATTTTTATAGGTAATTATATTAAAAATTAAACATTTGTATAAAAACTTCTTTTGAAGATAGTCAATGTAAAGATTTTTTAAGTTTAGAGTTTATTATATTAGCAACTTCTTGATAATAATTTCTTGAATAAATACTTAAATCAATTCCTTTTGGAAATCAATGTCTAAAATCACGGATTGCTCTTTCAACTTTAGGTTTTTGTGTTGGAGTTCCAACATCACAAAAATATACTTTAGCATTTGTTATTTTTTCAATTTTTTCTCAATCAGCAAATTCTTTACCTTGATCTGTTATTATTCCTTTGCATCTATCTTTGAAAAATCTGTTAGAAAAAATTCGTTCTACTGCGTTTGTAACTTCTTTTATTGTTTTTTCTTTTAATGGTTCAATGATTTTAAATTGGGTTAATTCTTCAATTAAAACTAAACAAACACTATTGTTTTTACCAACCATAGTATTCATTTAAAATCAACCAAATTCATATTTATCATGTTTTGCTTCTTCAATAGTTTTAAAATTTCTTATTTTTCCACGGTTATCAATTCTATTTTTTATTTTATATTTTCTACCATGAAAATATAAATTATCTTTCTTGAAATTTAAAAATCCCAAATGAATATATTTATATAAAGTTTTAAAACATACCGGAAATTTAATACCAAACTCTTTTTCATATTTTTTACAGATTTGTTCTGGTGAATCATGAAATTTGGTAGTAAGAAAAAAGTTTAGGTTTTGGTATAAAAATTATTCTTTATTTTAAATATATTTCTAAAACACTGATAAATCAACCTTTTAAAAAGTTATCTAATTATTTTATTTATATTTTTTATAAAACCTAAGCTTTTGTAATACTATCTGAAATTTGTTATATTTTTCATCTAGGTCATTCTAAAATATTTAGCAATAATAATGATTTTTTAAAATATTTTTGTCGTTTTTATAAATAATCTTCGTGTGCTAATTTAGCGTTATATTCATTATCTTTTAACCTTTTTATTTCTCGTCTAATTGTATTGCGATTTTTATGCAATATTTTTGCTATTTTAGATATATTGGGTTTACCATTTTTTCTTTTTAAAGAATTAAGTTCTAATAAATCTTTTAACATTACGTTTTCTTTAAAAGTAAAATGATGCTTTGTTTTATCCATTTTAAAAAATCCTTTCTTTTATATACAAAGCTAATTATATAGTTTTTTGAGGTTGTGGGCGAGCGGTTGATTTTCTGAAATTTTGTGATAAAATGACGTACAAGTTAAAAAAAGTTTTGAGGTTCTTTCAAACAAATTTAGGAACCTTTATAAAATTCTTCGCTTAACGCTTAGAATTTTTCCCAAGTATTTTGAAAAGCGTGGCAAAAGTTTTTTTAAACTTTAAGGAATTTTTCGCAAAACTTATGGAAATCACCGCGAGCCCAGATTAGTTTAATATAGTTACAATAATAATCATAATTATCTCCTTTCTAAAATAACATATTTAAAAATACTTGACTTGCATATATATATAATGTCAATAGATCTTGATAAAAAGTTTCAGGATGAAAGAAAGGAAATTATACAAAATGAAAAAACTACTAAATTTATTAAGTGTATTAATCATTACAGGAACTGCTGCACCAAATGTCATTGCTGCTAGTAGTTATCAAAAAGAAATAATAAGCTATGAAACAAAAAAATGCGATAAAAATGAAAATAACAAATATAATTTAATTGAAAAATGATACAATAATAAAATAAAAATTAGAATTAATAAAATAGTATGATTTAAAATAAATATATTATTGTTTTTATTTAAAGACAAGAATATTTTAATTGAAAAATTAACATTGTTATTTTCAAAATCTCCTACTTCATACAATAGTTATAAACTTAATGAAGAAGATATTAAATCTTTTGCTTATTTAATTTGAGAAAATTTTAGCTCATATTATAATAGTTTTTAACTGTAAATTGTAAATGCAAATGTAGCACTTTATTAAAAAAGAATAAAGTGCTTTTTATTTTGTAAAAAATACTTATATTTATTGGATTAATCGTTAGATAGTATCTTTTACACTTAATAAAATATGTTTTTTCAGAAAAATCCATCCTTTCTTTTCTTAAAAAATTTTGAATAATTGTTTTATTTAATTGTTAGTTAATTATTAAATATATTACTAAAAAATATATTTAATAAACAAAGAATTAAAAAAGATAATGAGACAAAAAAATAAAGATACTATCTAACGATTAATCCAAAATTCAATCTTTAAAACTTAATATTTTTTTGATGCTTAAAGATGGATAACTCATCTATGGCACGAAGCTTTAAAGAAAGTGTGAAAGCGATTGGATTTACTACTCCTATTTATTTCTTTAATTCTCGGCAAGATTAATCACTTGCGAAATGTCAGAGCATGTGTTTTTTGGCTTGTTTTCATAAAAAGAGTGTTGTTAAACCGAAAAAAACAATATCGGACACTAAAAAAACAAGAGGGTTGGAACTCCAAAGGGTTATTTTCTTTATATAAAGTTAGGTAGTCGGGAAAAACCTAAGCTTTTTTCCGACTACCTAAAGTTGTCTAGGGATGGATGAAGCGTAATTAATAACTGGGTAAACTGTTTTTTTGTTTATTTCTGTATAGGGGTAAACTATATCAAAATATCTTATCCGCCCCCGTTCACCCCTGAAGTGAAGTGGGCAGCGAAGTAATTAAATATTAAAATAAATTACTAAATATTAAAATATTAACCAACAAAGGAATATTATGTTTTTTTACAGAAAGGAAAATATTTGATGAAAAAATGAAATAAAAAAATTAAAAATAAATTACAAGAATTAATGATACGAGCTTATCTAGTAACGGTAAATGATATTAATGATGAAATTTGAGCAACAAATAAAAAGAATTAAGGAGTATAGATAAATGATAGAATATAAAAGTTTGTATATTAATAAAACTTGAAATGAAATAACAACATCATTTGATTGAGTTAATTGTCAGCCTGTTAATTGTCGTATTTCACATCATAAAAATCATTATTATTTGCAATGTTTAGAATGAGCAAAAATGTATTTAAATTTATTTGAAGATAAATGAGATGTTATTAATTCATATATGCAACACTATAAAATTAACGATATTTTAGATTTGGCTGCGGATGGTTGAAAAATATTACAAATTGAGAAAAAAATAAAACAAATAAATTAAAATATATTATTGCAATTGACCCTGCCGGAATTGGTCAAACTGGTATTATTATTTATAATGTTTTGCAAAAGAAAATAATTAATAGTATTACTTTTAATTCTAAAAATAAAGAAGAGGCAATAAATAATATATTTTTAGTATTAAATCAATTTAAAAATCAAACTTGTTCTTATTTAAATAAAGTTATTGTAATAATTGAAGATTATCAACTTAACAAAGGTTTAAAAATAAAAAATCCATTATCTACTCCTAAATTTATTGGTGGTTTAAAAGTTTTATGTAAATATCTATTTAATTTAAATTATGTTTTACAATCGCCAGTTGTTAAGAAAAATTATATTTATAAAGGAAATATTAAAATGACAGAACATAAATTAGATGCTTGAAAACATTTACAGTATTTTTTAGCAAAAGGAGTTGATAAAAATTATACAAACAAAAAGTAATTTACCTAAAAAATCAATAACCAATAAACCTAAAATAAAAAATTAATAAATTAGAATTAACTGTTAGATTACATGAAAACCCGATTAAAACAAAAATTAAGGCACTGGTTGCTGGTGGTGTTGAAGTTGATGTTTGTTCAGCTAAATGTCAATGAGACGGATTAAATTACTCAACATTATCAATATATAATCCACCAATTGTATCTGAGTTTTTGAAATTAAAAAAAGATGATGAGATAAAAATTAAAGGCTCAGTATTTAATCAACTAAATTTAAAAACTAAACGATATTTTTTATCTTTTCGAGTTGATAGTTTTGAAATTATACAAAAGGCTATTAGAAAAAGAACAAATACAAATATTAAAAAATAGGAGGAAGAACAATGGCATTAAAAAATGTAAAATATGTTCTTATTGATGAAAATAATGAACCAATTAAAAATGAAGATGGTGGTTTAAATATTAAAACTGCTGAAATTATTTTAGAAAATATTGCTGAAGTTGAAGAATTTAATGCAAGTAATTTAGAAAATAGCAATCAGCAAATCAACGAACTACAAACAAAAAACACTGAATTAATTTCACAATTAGAACAACAAACCCCGCAATTAAAACAAATTGAAATTAATAATTTTAATAATTCTTTAACTGATAATGAAGAATTTAAAAATGTCTTATTAAAATCTTATGATATTAATGATGATATTGAAGTAATTAAAACACACCTACAAAGTGTTTATGATGAATTAATTAAAGTACAAACTGTTAATAACTATCTGATGAATAATGCAAATAAAAAAATCTCTCTAATAAGTGATTACTTTAATTTATATTTAATTACTTTATTTATAATTTTTATAAAAAGAAATAAAATATGATAAAATATAATTGTCCGCAAGGACAGTTTTCTACATTTATTATAACATTAAGGTGTGTTTTGGGTTATTAACCGCTATATAAATCAGTAACTCTATACCCAAGCACTTAAAGCGGTTCAGAGTTATTTTTACAATAAAGCAAAGGCTAACAGTTAAATGTTAGTTTTTTAATTTGAAAAAAATGAATTATCCGATAAAATTTATAAAGAGATTAGCGAGGTTTTGATTGTGCAGAAAAAAGTTATTTTAATTGTTGGTCCAACAAGAAGTGGTAAAACTAATTTATCAATTAAGATGGCTTAGCATTTTAATGGGGAATGTATTAATGCTGATGCTACTCAAATTTTTAATGGGTTAAATCTTGCAACAAATAAAATAACACAATCTGAACAAGTTGGTATTCCACACCATTTATTATCAACAATTGATTTAAATGAGAATTATTCCATTAAGATGTATCAACAAGAAGGGCGAAAAATATTAGCCCAATTATGAACTAAAAATAAGATTCCAATTGTAGTTGGTGGTAGTGGGTTGTATATTAATGCATTATTAAAAAATTATCAATTTTTTAACCAGGGTCGTGATTTATTAAAGACAAAAGAATATGAACATATTTCTAATTATGTTTTGTGAGAAAAATTAGCAGCAATTGATCCACAAGATAGTACTAAAGTTCATCCTAATAATCGAAAACGTGTTTGGCGGGCATTAAAGTATTATTTCCAAACCGGAACATTAAAATCAGTTAATGATCATCACCGCAATGAATGATATATTGAACCATATATTATTGGGTTATTGCCAGATAAAACAGAACTGCATCAATATTTATCTTAACGGGTATTACAATTAACAGAGCGGGGTTTATTTGCTGAAGTTGAAGCAGCATACAAATATTGAAATTATGATTCAACAAAACAAAGTATGAAAATTATTGGCTGTCCAGAGATTATTCGTTATTTAAAAGGTGAGATTTCATATGATGCAACATTAGGGGCAATGGTTCAAGCTAATAAAATTTATGCTAAAAAACAAATAACATGATTTAAAAATCAATCAACAAATGTTCATTGATATTCATTTTCTTATTCACAGTTTGATGATATTTGTCAACAAATTATGGTTGAATTTAAAAATAGTAATTATTTAAAATCATAATTTACTTTTAATAACATTGTCTAAAAAACAATTAAAATTGTTTTTTTCTTTTTTAAAGATTAAATAACTCCTAAAATATTTAAATTTTGTTATAATATAATATGTTCAAATATAAAAACTATTTAAGAATTAAAGAAAAAAAATTAAAGTAGGTTTCTTTACTTATCAAGATAAATTTATATAATTTAATTAATAAATTTTTTAATATAAGGAGAATTAGTGCAAGAAATATTTTAATATACTAAAAGTATCTTCTAATTTTAGAATAAGTTATTGAAGCGAAAAATTAAAAAGGGTAACTTTTAATTAACAAAGTAATTTTAAAACAATTAGAAGTATTAAGTTAGGAAAAACAAAGATAACATTGTTAGCAGATAAAAATTATTTGTAATGTAATAACAATGGTGATTATTTTTAAGGACACGAAATTAACATAATGAGAAAAGGGTGCGTAATGAAATTTATTGATGTTGCAACAATTAAATTATTTGCAGGAAAAGGCGGTGATGGTGCTGTTGCTTTTCATCGTGAATTATATGTTCCAAAAGGTGGCCCTTCGGGTGGTGATGGCGGTGATGGTGGCAGCATTATTTTTGTTGGCGACGAAGGGATGAATACATTACTTGATTTAAAATATCAAAGAGAAATTAAAGCAGCTGATGGTCAAAATGGAAGCATTAAAAATATGCATGGTAAAAATGCTACTAATAAGTATATTAAAGTTCCGTTAGGTACATTAATTTATAATAATCAAACAAATGAAATTATTGGTGATATTACTACTCATCAGCAAGAAGTTGTCTTAGTGAAAGGTGGCCAGGGTGGCCGTGGCAATGCTCGCTTTGCAAATTCTAAAAATAAAGCACCGACTATCTTTGAAGCTGGTGATTTAGGGGAGACATTAGAGATTCGTTGTGAATTAAAAGTTTTAGCTGATGTTGGTCTAGTTGGTTTACCGAATGCTGGTAAATCAACTTTATTATCAAAAATTTCAAAAGCTAAACCACAAATAGCTGATTATCCATTTACTACCTTAACACCGCAATTAGGAGTGGTTCAAGATCAAAAACATCATAGTTTTGTTGTTGCAGATTTACCAGGGTTAATTACTGGCGCAGCAGCAGGTAAGGGGCTAGGGCATGATTTCTTGCGACATATTGAACGTTGTAAATTGATTGTCCATGTCGTAGATATGTCAGGGAATTATGGAATAGAAGATGTTTACCAAAATTATTTAAATGTTAAAACAGAATTAAAAAAATATAATTATAAATTAGAATTACGACCAGAAATTATTGTAGCAAATAAAATGGATCTTGAGATTGCAACAAAAAATTTAATTAAATTTAAGACGCAAATTCCAACTGCAGAAATTATTGAAGTTAGTGGTTTAATGAATCAAAATTTATCATTGTTAATAAATCAAATTGGGGCAGCTATGACAAAAATTAAGGATAATAAAGCATTATGGCAATTAGATGAAATAACATCAACGGAAGAAGATTATAAAGTATATAAGTATACCACACTAATTAAACAAGAGATGGAAGTTGTTAATCTTGGCAATGGTGTTTGAAAAGTATCGGGGGCAGCAGTTTATCAAGCTTATCATAAAACACCAATTACAACTTATGATAATTTATTATTATTTAATAAAAAATTACAAGATTTAAAAGTTTTTGAAATATTACGAGCAAAAGGAGTAAAAGCAGGGGATATTGTTCACATTTTTGATTACGAATTAGAATGGGATGTATAATGATGAAAGAATTAAAACAATATTTGAGTTATTTAGTAAAATGAATTAAAGCAGAAGTAACAAAATCCAAATGCGAAGGGGTTATTGTTGGTTTATCTGGCGGAATTGATTCGGCTGTTGTTAGTTTATTAGCAAAACAAACTTTTCCTAATCATCATTTAGTAGTTATCATGCCCTGTCATTCTGATTATTTTGATCAAGAATGTGCACAATTATTAATTAATAATCATCAATTAAATTATCATCTTATTGATTTAACAACAACATATGATAATTTAATTACAACATTAGCTTTACCACCACATCAATTAGCATTCGCTAATATTAAACCACGGTTACGAATGACGACCCTATATGCTTTAGCACAAAGCTATAATTATATGGTTTTGGGCACAGATAATGCTGATGAATGACATGTTGGATATTTTACTAAATATGGTGATGGTGCTGCTGATTTAGTTCCTATTATTCATTTACTAAAATCTGAAGTTCAGAAAGCAGCGCAACTATTAGGTGTGCCATCACAAATTATTTCACGCACACCAACAGCGGGATTATGAACTAATCAAACTGATGAGAAAGAATTAGGATTTACCTATCAACAATTAGATTATTATTTACAAGGAAAATCGGTTCCAGCAGCTATTACACAACGAATTAAACAATTACATCAAAGTTCTGAACATAAACGACGATTACCTAAAGGACCACCAAATATTTTTAGTTCGTTAATTTCTGTTAGCAAAAATTAAAATCGTTTTGCAATTAGTATTGTAAAACTTTTTTTAATTATAATTAATGTGTTTATCTTTTAGTAATTTCAAAGAAAGAACATTTTTTTGAAGTCAAGTTTTAGAATTTCCAAAGTTATATATTTCAATTATTACATTATATGTTTGAACGATTATAATGCTTATTTTAAATAAACTTATATTTAAATGATAAATTGGAATTAACTAATGTAGATAATTTAGTTTTTTTTAAATTTAAATATTACTACTAAACAATGTTAAGATATTTTTAAAACATAGTATATTAGATTATTTTTTATTACAAAAGTAATTTATTGGAAGGAATATTTTATTTATGAATGGGCATACATTTAGGTTTGTAAATTATACTATGAAGTGTAGCTATTTATTTGATTTCATTATAATACCAATAAAATAAATGTTCAATATAATTTATTTTAAAAAAATTTAGTATTTTTGTTTTAAATTTATGAATTTTGGCACACCGAAAAATAAAATGATTAAAATTTTTATAGGTAATTATATTAAAAATTAAACATTTGTATAAAAACTTCTTTTGAAGATAGTTAATGTAAAGATTTTTTAAGTTTAGAGTTTATTATATTAGCAACTTCTTGATAATAATTTCTTGAATAAATACTTAAATCAATTCCTTTGAAAAATCAATGTCTAAAATCACGGATTGCTCTTTCAACTTTAGGTTTTTGTGTTGGAGTTCCAGCATCACAAAAATATACTTTAGCATTTGTTATTTTTTCAATTTTTTCTCAATTAGAAAATTCTTTACTTTGATCTGTTATTATTCCTTTGCATCTATCTTTGAAAAATCTGTTAGAAAAAATTCGTTCTACTGCGTTTGTAACTTCTTTTGTTGTTTTTTCTTTTAATGGTTCAATGATTTTAAATTGGGTTAATTCTTCAATTAAAACTAAACAAACACTATTGTTTTTACCAACCATAGTATTCATTTAAAATCAACCAAATTCATATTTATCATGTTTTGCTTCTTCAATAGTTCTAAAATTTCTTATTTTTCCACGGTTATCAATTCTATTTTTTGTTTTATATTTTCTACCATGAAAATACAAATTATCTTTCTTGAAATTTAAAAATCCTAAATGAATATATTTATATAAAGTTTTAAAACATACCAGAAATTTAATACCAAACTCTTTTTCATATTTTTTACAAATTTGTTCTGGTGAATCATGAAATTTGTTATATTTTTCATCTAGTCATTCTAAAATATTTAACAATAATGATGATTTTTTAAAATATTTTTGTCGTTTTTATAAATAATCTTCGTGTGCTAATTTAGCGTTATATTCATTATCTTTTAACCTTTTTATTTCTCGTCTAATTGTATTGCGATTTTTATGCAATATTTTTGCTATTTTAGATATATTGGGTTTACCATTTTTTCTTTTTAAAGAATCAAGTTCTAATAAATTTTTTAACATTACGCTTTCTTTAAAAGTAAAATGATGCTTTGTTTTATCCATTTTAAAAAATCCTTTCTTTTATATACAAAGCTAATTATATAGTTTTTTAAGGTTGTGGGCGAGCGGTTGATTTTCTGAAATTTTGTGATAAAATGACGTACAAGTTAAAAAAAATTTTGAGGTTCTTTCAAACAAATTTGGGAACCTTTATAAAATTCTTCGCTTAACGCTTAGAATTTTTCCCAAGTATTTTAAAAAGCGCGGCAAAAGTTTTTTTAAACTTTAAGTTATTTTTCGCAAAACTTATAAAAATAACCGCAAGCCCATATTAGTACAAAAATATAATTTATAATAATTATTAAATAACTTCCCTTCTAAAAAGATACTCAAAAGTGCTTATATATATATAGTGTTAATAGAACTTGATAAAAAGTTTCAAGATTAAAGAAAGGAAATTATATAAAATGAAGAAACTTTTAAGTTTATTAAGTGTATTAACTATTAGTGGGCGCGCTGTACCAACAACAATTACTGCTATTCCTTATCAAAAACAAGAAAAAAATAATTGTTTAATTCAAAATAATTTTATTGAAAAATTATATAACGAAGATTATACTTGAACATTATCCTTGATTTTAACAAAAAATAAATTATTAGAAATAATAAAATTATTTCTTTATAGCGATAAAAATAGTTTTATATTAGGTTTAAATAAAATATTTCTAAAAATAAAAGAAAATAACAGCAATTTATTATCATCTAGAAAAATTAATAATTTAGATATTTATAGTTTTTCTTATTTAATTTGAAAAAATTTTGGTCATTATTATTTTTGATTTTGAAATTTAGGTATAAATCAATCAATTGGTAGTATTTTATATATTAATAAAAATAATGAATATATTAAAAATAATGAATATATTAAAAATAATGAATTTACAGAAATTATTGGTATAAAAACTGAATTAGTAAAAAAACAACAAAATTTTAAAAAAATAATAATTCAGTTGAAAAATCAACATCAACTAAAATAAAAATTAGAATTAACAAAATAACTTTAACTAAAATAAAATTACTTTTTTTGTTACAAAACAAAAAGGTTTATTTGTTAGAGAATTAACAAAATTATTCTTAAAATTTCCTCCATCATATGGTGACTACAGTTATAAACTTAATGAAGAAGAAATTAAGTCTTTTACTTATTTAATTTGAAATAATTTTAGTTATTATTATAATTTATCTTGAAATTTAAGAATGAGTGAATCAATTCGAATCATTTCATACACCAGATACCCGTAAGGATATTGATTAAGTAATGATTTTGAATTCTATAATGAAATTATTAATCAAAATGATGATACTATTGATTGACAAATATTTAATAATAGAAATGAAGAAAATAAATTTAATAAAAAATTCAAACATAATGATGAATTAATTAATAACGGCATTAATAGATTTAAGAAATAACATGCAAGTACCAATGGAATTACAAGAACAATATTCTTGATATGCTATTACAGTTTTACAAAATATCTTAGATAATAGTCAAATAACAAATCTAAATATAAATAATTTTTCTCAACAACAACTTGCTGATTTATTTAATAAAGCAGATAATTCTATAAATTATAAAGGTATGTATCTTTTTTATATTTATAGATTTATAATGGAAAATAATTTTATTAAAGATTATTTAGGGTTTAGTTATGCTTATTTTCCTTTGGAAAGTTTCTTTTTTTTATATTTTAGATAATGAAGAAAAATTTAATTTATTACAAAATTTAATATGAGAATCTCTTTCTAGAAGTACTGCTGTTCCAGTTAGTGGAGTTATAAATAGTAGTAGTCAGATTACTGTACATATGTTTTTAATTGTCGGAATTCAGCCGAACATCGACCGATTAAAAACACTTTATTTTGTTAGAGATTCTGATCCTGAAGAAGCTCATGACTCAATTGATTATAATGATGAAGAAAATACAGAAACCTCACTAACTGGTCAAAAATTATTTGATATATTATTTTTTAATTTTGAATATGGCAATTTATTAATAAATAGTGAAGTGTATTTACAATTTATTGTTGCATATATAAAATATTATAGCAAAATTTGAAATTTTCATAATTTATTAGCACCTATTGTCGATTTTCAAAACCCCCATTTATTTTCTGATGATAATGATAAAGAAAATTTATTAGCAAATAGTTGTTTTGATTTTAGTTCTGATTCAGATTAGAAAAGGACTATAATAATATGAAAAAAATATTAAGTATTTTGGGAACAATCACTCTAATTAGAACAAGTACAACAAGTTTAGTTTCTTGTAATAAAATGGCATATACCGAGGCACAATTAACAGAACTAAAAGAAAAAAACAATATAAAAACAAACGATGGTATTTTAGAATGAATAGCCCCGCAAGAAAAACCATTTAATCAAGTTGATAATAAATGATATTTTGTTGTATGACGGGGTAATAAAACTGATGATTGAAAAATTATTAAATTTTTAAATGATACAAATGATGATAAAAAAATAGATGATTATAATAAATATAGTCTTGTTTTTAAACCACCACGATTTCGTTATTATACATTGTTAATTAAAGAGGGAATTATTTCTACAAATCATACTTGGCATGCTGATGATGGTTCATATTTTAAATCTGTTTATCATTGAAATAGTCATAAAGATTTACCTAATTTATCTGTAGATAATAAAAATGGTGAAGTAAAAATTAAATAACAATATAAAATCTCATTTTAATTAATTAAAATGAGATTTTATATTTCTAATGTAATTAATGACATTCTTCCATTATTTTTATTAAATAATTGTAAATTATTAATATTAATTTGTTCTTTTTCAGTAAAAATTGTAATATCATAATTTCCATCGCCTCATATACCTGATATTTCAATTTGATTTAAAGTAAAAAGTTTTTCGTGTTTATAAAAAGTTATTTTAATGTTATCTTCAACTAAATCTTTAGTTATACTTGTTCAAACTGCTTTTGAATAAAGTAATCTATATCATTGAGAAAAGTAATTTAAATATTCTTCTATTTTGTTGTTAGAAACAATTAAATTAGTTAAATATTTACCATATTCTCCATCAGATAATTTAATTTCAGCAGGTATAAGAGAAGGTATATTATTTGTTTCTAGTTCATTTGTTATGGATAATCAATTAAAATAGTTTGCTTCTAATTGATAAACTTTGTTTTCTGAAATATCTTTATTTTTAATAGTTACTTTAATTTCATCATCATTGTTGTTTTTTATATTATTTTGTTGTTTTAAATTTCAATCTGTAATTTGTCCTGTTTTAGGTGATATAAATGGTGTATTAGGTTCACTATCTTTATTTCAACGATAAACCAGATTTAAAATATGAACCATCATCAGCATGCCAAGTATGATTTGTAGAAATAATTCCCTCTTTAATTAACAATGTATAATAACGAAATCGTGGTGGTTTAAAAACAAGACTATATTTATTATAATCATCTATTTTTTTATCATCATTTGTATCATTTAAAAATTTAATAATTTTTCAATCATCAGTTTTATTACCCCGTCATACAACAAAATATCATTTATTATGATAGTATTACAAAAGCTTAGGTTTTATAAAAAATATAAATAAAATAATTAGATAACTTTTTAAAAGGTTGATTTATCAGTGTTTTAGAAATATATTTAAAATAAAGAAATAATTTTTATACCAAAACCTAAACTTTTTTCTTACTACCTTTATTATCAACTTGATTAAATGATTTTTCTTGCGGGGCTATTCATTCTAAAATACCATCGTTTGTTTTTATATTGTTTTTTTATTTTAGTTCTGTTAATTGTGCCTCGGTATATGCCATTTTATTACAAGAAACTAAACTTGTTGTAATTGTTCCAAATAAAGCGATTGTACCTAGAAGATTTAATATTTTTTTCATATTATTATAGTCCCTTTTTAAATCTGAATCGGAAATAAAATCAAAACAAGTATTTACTAATAAATTTTCTTCATCATCACTACTATAATCAGAAAACAAATGGGGGTTTTGAAAATCGACAATAGGTGCTAATAAATTATGAAAATTTCAAATTTTGTTATAATGTTTTATATATGCAACAATAAATTGTAAATACACTTCACTATTTATTAATAAATCGCCATATTCATAATTAGAAAATAATATATTAAATAATTCTTGACCAGTTAGTGAAGTTTCTGTATTTTCTTCATCATTGGGGTCAATTGAGTCGTGAGCTTCTTCAGGATCAGAATCTCTAACAAAATAAAGTGTTTTTAATGGGTCAATGTCTGGATGAATTCCGACAATTAAAAATATATGTCAATCAGACTCACTACTATTACTACTATTTACAATTTCACTAGCTGTAACAAGAGTACTTCTAGAAAGAGATTCTCATATTAAATTTTGTAATAAATTAAATTTTTCTTTATTACCTAAAATATAAAAAAAGAAACTTTCTAAAGGAAAATAAGCATAACTAAAACCTAAAGAATCTTTAATAAAATTATTTTCCATAATAAATCTATAAATAGAAAAAGAGTATAAACCTTCATTATCTACAGAATAACCTGCTTTATTAAATAAATGATAGTATTACAAAAGCTTAGGTTTTATAAAAAATATAAATAAAATAATTAGATAACTTTTTAAAAGGTTGATTTATCAGTGTTTTATAAATATATTTAAAATAAAGAATAATTTTTATACCAAAACCTAAACTTTTTTCTTACTACCAAATAAATCAGCAAGTTGTTGTTGAGAAAAATTATTTACATTTGGATTTGTTATTTGACTATTAGCTAAGATATTTTGTAAAATTGCAATAGCACATCAAGAATCTTGTTCTTGTAATTCCATTGGTACTGGCATGTTATTTCTTAAATCTATTAATGCCGTTCTTAAATTGATATCGAATAAATTAATTTGTGGTTCGGGTGTTGGTTGTAATCCTGATGGCCCCGCTTGTGGTTCGGGTGTGGTTGTTTGTATTTTTTTAATTTCATCATTATGTTTGAATTCTTTATTAAATTTATTTTCTTCATTTCTATTATTAAATGTTTGTCAATCAATAGTATCATCATTTTGATTAATAATTTCATTATAATATTCAAAATCATCACTTAATCAATATCATTGTGGGTATCCAGTATATGAATCAATTCGAATTGATTCATTCATTCTTAAATTTCAAGATAAATTATAATAATAACTAAAATTATTTCAAATTAAATAAGCAAAAGACTTAATTTCTTCTTTATTAAGTTTATAATTGTAGTCACCATATGATGGAGGAAATTTGGTAGTAAGAAAAAAGTTTAGGTTTTGGTATAAAAATTATTCTTTATTTTAAATATATTTCTAAAACACTGATAAATCAACCTTTTAAAAAGTTATCTAATTATTTTATTTATATTTTTTATAAAACCTAAGCTTTTGTAATACTATCGGAAATTTTAAGAATAATTTTGTTAATTCTCTAACAAATAAACCTTTTTGTTTTGTAACAAAAAAAGTAATTTTATTTTAGTTAAAGTTATTTTGTTAATTCTAATTTTTATTTTAGTTGATGTTGATTTTTCAACTGAATTATTATTTTTTTAAAATTTTGTTGTTTTTTTACTAATTCAGTTTTTATACCAATAATTTCTGTAAATTCATTATTTTTAATATATTCATTATTTTTATTAATATATAAAATACTACCAATTGATTGATTTATACCTAAATTTCAAAATCAAAAATAATAATGACCAAAATTTTTTCAAATTAAATAAGAAAAACTATAAATATCTAAATTATTAATTTTTCTAGATGATAATAAATTGCTGTTATTTTCTTTTATTTTTAGAAATATTTTATTTAAACCTAATATAAAACTATTTTTATCGCTATAAAGAAATAATTTTATTATTTCTAATAATTTATTTTTTGTTAAAATCAAGGATAATGTTCAAGTATAATCTTCGTTATATAATTTTTCAATAAAATTATTTTGAATTAAACAATTATTTTTTTCTTGTTTTTGATAAGGAATAGCAGTAATTGTTGTTGGTACAGCGCGCCCACTAATAGTTAATACACTTAATAAACTTAAAAGTTTCTTCATTTTATATAATTTCCTTTCTTTAATCTTGAAACTTTTTATCAAATTCTATTAACACTATATATATAAGCACTTTTGAGTATCTTTTTAGAAGGGAAGTTATTTAATAATTATTATAAATTATATTTTTGTACTAATATGGGCTTGCGGTTATTTTTATAAGTTTTGCGAAAAATAACTTAAAGTTTAAAAAAACTTTTGCCGCGCTTTTCAAAATACTTAGGAAAAATTCTAAGCGTTAAGCGAAGAATTTTATAAAGGTTCCCAAATTTGTTTGAAAGAACCTCAAAACTTTTTTTAACTTGTACGTCATTTTATCACAAAATTTCAGAAAATCAACCGCTCGCCCACAACCTCAAAAAACTATATAATTAGCTTTGTATATAAAAGAAAGGATTTTTTAAAATGGATAAAACAAAGCATCATTTTACTTTTAAAGAAAGCGTAATGTTAAAAGATTTATTAGAACTTAATTCTTTAAAAAAAAAATGGTAAACCCAATATATCTAAAATAGCAAAAATATTGCATAAAAATCGCAATACAATTAGACGAGAAATAAAAAGGTTAAAAGATAATGAATATAACGCTAAATTAGCACACGAAGATTATTTATAAAAACGACAAAAATATTTTAAAAAATCATCATTATTGTTAAATATTTTAGAATGACTAGATGAAAAATATAACAAATTTCATGATTCACCAGAACAAATCTGTAAAAAATATGAAAAAGAGTTTGGTATTAAATTTCTGGTATGTTTTAAAACTTTATATAAATATATTCATTTAGGATTTTTAAATTTCAAGAAAGATAATTTGTATTTTCATGGTAGAAAATATAAAACAAAAAATAGAATTGATAACCGTGGAAAAATAAGAAATTTTAGAACTATTGAAGAAGCAAAACATGATAAATATGAATTTGGTTGATTTTAAATGAATACTATGGTTGGTAAAAACAATAGTGTTTGTTTAGTTTTAATTGAAGAATTAACCCAATTTAAAATCATTGAACCATTAAAAGAAAAAACAACAAAAAAAGTTACAAACGCAGTAGAACGAATTTTTTCTAACAGATTTTTCAAAGATAGATGCAAAGGAATAATAACAGATCAAAGTAAAGAATTTTCTAATTGAGAAAAAATTGAAAAAATAACAAATGCTAAAGTATATTTTTGTGATGCTGGAACTCCAACACAAAAACCTAAAGTTGAAAGAGCAATCCGTGATTTTAGACATTGATTTTTCAAAGGAATTGATTTAAGTATTTATTCAAGAAATTATTATCAAGAAGTTGCTAATATAATAAACTCTAAACTTAAAAAATCTTTACATTAACTATCTTCAAAAGAAGTTTTTATACAAATGTTTAATTTTTAATATAATTACCTATAAAAATTTTAATCATTTTATTTTTCGGTGTGCCAAAATTTATAAATTTAAAACAAAACTACTAAATTTTTTTAAAATAAATTATATTGAACATTTATTTTATTAGTGTTATAATGAAATCAAATAAAGTGCTACACTTCATAGTGCAATTTACAGCCTAATACTCAATACTCATCAGTGATATCTTCAAATGATACGGGATAAACTCGTAGTATTAATTCTTGTAATTTGTTTTCTTGATTACATCTAAAACAATAACCTCAATATCTTTTTTTAAGACAAATTTTATTTAACTTTTTCATATATACCTCCTAAATTATTCCTTTTATTTTTAACTCGTTGGCACTCACTCCCAAGTGAAAGTGTTAAAGCGAGAATTAGTTATATAAGTATTTACTACACCATCCGCTTCACTAGGGTAAGTGGTGGTGGTATATTGTTTAATAATCCACAGTTATTTTTTATTTTTTACGCCAGAGAGTTTTCTCTCTCTTCATCCACACCATTTCAGGTCAAAACGTTCAGTTTTTAAAATAAATTCACTTGCACCTTGAAGAGCTTAATGCTGACTTTGTGGTTTTTATTAAACCGCTGTCACTTCCAAGAAGTAATATCTATCGCAAATTTATTTATAAAGTGGCCATCTCAATATTTATTGTTGTTTGATGTTGACCTTGCACTTATCACGACTATCGCTTAGTTCTAATGAACCAGCGCCGATTTACATTTTTCCTCATACACTATTTCAATACTTGCCTCGGTCGGTTGTGGGAGTGAGTTTAAACTCATGTTCTTATGGAAGCACTTAGTTATTAATAAATAACTGTTCCCGCTCTGCATTAAGTTGTTTTATAAAATTTAAATTTTAATAACCCAGTTTCATAATTAAAGATAATTTTTGAATTTTCTAAGCGTTTATAAAACCGCTTTTGTTTTTTATCTTTTGTGCGATTTAATAAATCTTTATATTTTTCACAAGTTCATAAAACTTTATTTGATAAAAATTCTTCGGTAATGAATGATATTGATTTATAACAGTTATTAATATCACAAATTTGTTGTTGCTTGTTAATTTTCATTACTCATTCCTTTCTTTGATATTATTTTTTTATTAGCCAAATTAATTAACTGAAACAGAGGAAAGACAACACCTTAAATTAGGAGAAAAACAGGTACACTTTGTAAAGATTTCTAAGATATTTAATAAATGTGTAACATAATTTTAAGTTAACAAAAAAGTTATGATAAAAAGTTTCTATTTTAAGATGCTGTCCTTTCTCTGAATCAATTAATAATTTTGGTTTTACAAATAAAAAAACAACTCTTTTATTTAACAATAGTTGTTTTTTACTGCTTCATCGTACACGATGCCAAATAAAAAATAAAATTAAAGAAATTAAAAGACAACATCTAAGATATGAATTCAAAGAATTAGGATTAATACAAATGGATGCTAAATATTTTATGCCAAGTAAATTTCCAGTTGATAAAAAGTATTATGTTTATGATTTTATTGATGAAAGAATGAGAGGAGTATTCGGTTATATTTATGATAGTATTACAAAAGCTTAGGTTTTATAAAAAATATAAATAAAATAATTAGATAACTTTTTAAAAGGTTGATTTATCAGTGTTTTAGAAATATATTTAAAATAAAGAATAATTTTTATACCAAAACCTAAACTTTTTTCTTACTACCATATTTATGATAAATTAAGCACTGAGAATGCTATTGATGCTGTTAAAAGAGCAATTAGTGATTTTGAAAAAATATTTGGTATCAAAATAACACGAATTAGAACTGATAACGGTTCTGAATTTATTAATAGTCATCGGAATAATTAAAAAAGTAGCGTTAAAGAAACTACTTTTACTCAATTTTTAATAGATAAAAATATTTTACATCAAACAACATCCGTTCGTTCTCCACAGTCAAACGGTAAAATTGAAAGATTTCATCAAAATTATAGTAAGTTATTTGTATTTGATGAAAAAATATTGGATGCAGTTGGTTTACAAAATAAAATAAATGATTACTATTATTTTTATAATTTTGAAAGAGTGCATAAATCTTGATAGTATTACAAAAGCTTAGGTTTTATAAAAAATATAAATAAAATAATTAGATAACTTTTTAAAAGGTTGATTTATCAGTGTTTTAGAAATATATTTAAAATAAAGAATAATTTTTATACCAAAACCTAAACTTTTTTCTTACTACCTAAATCTTTGAATTTTCAGACACCATTTGAATTTTTAACTAATTTAACTAAATAATTTTAAATTTATAAAGTTTTATTTAAACTATTTTGGGCGAATAAAAATAATACGGGTTTTTATTTTCAAATATTATTTAGTCCAATAAATTAAGGATGTTTTTTTTCTTGTTTTTATAAAACCCGTATCATTTTTATTCGTCCACTTTTTTTAGTGTGTTAATTTTAGAATTTTTATTTATATATGTATCATTTTTAATAATGTTTTTATATTTTTAATTATATATTTTATTATTTTTTCTTGTTTTCTTGCAATCTCCAAAATGTGTGTAGTATACTACATTTATTTGAAAAATATAGTAAAATTATTAATCCAGTTGAAATAAATGCACGAAGTGTATATTTAACAATTAAAGAACAAAAAAATTATTCAACTAAATAAATGTTAGAATTACAAGAATTGTTAAAAGAAGTTAATGCACCATTAGTTGAATTAGTTAAATAATATAATGAAAAAATTAGTCAAATTAATGCTAGTAAAGTTTTAATTGAAAAAATAACATTAGAAGAAGTAACAAATAAGTATATTGATTTTTTCTTATTAGATGATAAAGGTTAAAAATTTTATTAATTTTACCTTTTTTTCTTTTTTTCTTTTAACATAAAATTATCTTTTGTTTTGTTATAATGATGATATAGAAGTGATGCGAATATTTATGGAATACAAAATTCGTAGTAAAAATATTATTACCGATGCAATGAACCAACATTTAGTTGATACTTTTAATAAATTATTAAAATATCAACAAGTTAATGAAAATGATCTTGTTCATGTTGATATTGAATTTACGAAAGAAAACAATATTTTAATTCATACTACAATTGATATTAGAGGGCAAAATAATTTTTTAAAAACAGAAGTTAGCAATAGTGATTTTTATAAGGTAGTTTATCAAAGTTTATATAAAATTGAAGAACAATTACGAAAAATTAAAGGAAAACAAGAAGACCGTCATAATAAAAATCAATCATTAGTAAAATTTTATAGTGAAGTGATTGCTGCAGAATAGGAAGAACTTGAACTTGAATAATGCTCATAAATAAAAAATGTTTAACTAAATTTAGTTAAACATTTTTTATAATAATTACTTGTTATTACTTTGTGTACTTGCTGTGTTTGTTTTATTAACACGAATTGCTCCAATTCCTTCTAATAATCATATTAAAGCACCAATTAGAGCAATTAATTCACCAACAACAATTACTCATGTTGAAACTTCTTTTGTTGAAGTAATAATTGCGCCAATCATTCCAACAATTGCGATAGTAATAAAAATAATTCCGGCAACTAATTTAGCAATTTTATGACGAATAAAGGTTGCAACACAGATAAATAAGAAAGCTGTAATCAAAATAATTGCACCATTATCACCAGTATTATTGTGAACAAAAAGTTTTGTGTTAACATTAACGTTTGGAAAAGAATTTAAGATTGCTAAGATAAATAATCATAACCCAGAAATTCAAATCATTACTTTTTGGAATGTCACATTAATTTTAATTGTTGCATATTTCATTTTTGCCATTGTTTTTCCTCCTTAACCATAACATTATTTATATTATAACTTAGTTTTAAAAATATTAATGATAAATTAAATAATTCGTAAAATATCGTTTGGTTTAATATTTAAAAAATTAATCATTCCAGGAGCAAGACAATAGACAAAATAACATTGTGAAAAATAATTACTCATTTTTTGTGGTCCAAAATTTTGAATTGTCTGAATAACTTCAAAATTTTTATTGCAAAAAATAATATCAAGTTGATAAAAAATTCCAAAACTATTAAAACCACGTACTTTGTGTAATAAATATCCATCTTTCATTGTGATATCATTTGGTTGAATTAAACTAGTGAATTTTTCCTGAAAAGTTTTAATCACATGAATATTAATGTCTTGTGGAATACTATTAACAGTTAATGCTTTACGATTTTTTAATAAATAATATTTTTTATTTCGTTTATGTTTTGTCCGATGAAATTTATAAACTACTTTTGAGAAAAATCCCATTCATAACACCTTTTTCCTTAACAATTATATAAAATTATATTATAATTACCAAGAGAAAAGAGGTGTTATTTATGAAATTTGCATTGTTTTTAGCAACAGGTTTTGAAGAAGGCGAAGCAATTATTACAACTGATGTGTTACGACGAGTAGGTATTAAGCTAGAATTAATTAGTATTACTAAAGGATTAGAAGTTGTTTCATCCCATGATGTTACGATTAAGGCTGATAAATTAATTGAAGATATTAAATATGAAGATTATGATGGTTTAATTTTACCAGGTGGTCGCATTGGTGTTGATAATCTTGCAAAAAATGAGATGTTAAAAGATTGGTTATTAAAAGCCAATAATGATCAAAAAACAATTGCTGCAGTTTGTGCAGCGCCCCAAATTTTAGGACATTTAGGAATTTTAGATAATAAAGAAGCCACTAGTTATCCGGGATGTATCGAAGGGATGGAAAAGGCAATTTATAATGATGAAATGGCTGCTATTACTGATGGTCACATTATTACTGGGGCTTCAGTTGGTTCAATAATGAATTTTGCTTTAGCAATTGCTGATTGAGTTTTAGGAGCAGAAAAAGTAATGAAACTTCAAAATGAATTAGTAATTCGTGATTAATATACTTTAAATGAGCACATTAATTTTGTATAAATTTTTTAGCAACTCTTAAAAGTCATTATGATAAATTTTCTTAATCCTTTGTTCAGATAAAAAAGAGTTTAAAATTTTAGTTGAGGTAGATATGTTACTTTATTATATTTAAATAACAATACGGTTTTTTAACTATAATTTAAATAAATATTAGTTTATATTTTGTTTTATTTAAAACTGAACTACAATAATGAGGAAAGAAAATGAAAAAGTTACTAGCCTTTTTAGGAGCTATTTCATTAGTAGGTCCAAATGCTGCTTTAATGACAGCATGTACTAGTAAAAAAGAAGATGCAAATCTTGAAAATATTAAGCGAGAATTGTCACAATATGTTAAAACACCATTTTTTGCTTCATCATCAAATGCAACAAGTGAGGAGTTCGCAACAATGTTAAGTAGTCGTCTTAATTTAGGTAGTTATAAATTAACTGTTAAAAATGATGCAACATTTGTGCAACCAAAGATTATTGATAATAATCATTCAGATGAAAAAATAGCACAAGCTAATATGTCAACTATTTTACAACAACAAGACTCTAAAAAAGGTTTAGATGTTGTTAATGGAACTGCTAGTGTTAGTATTTTAAAAAAAAGATAAAGAAGAATTCAGGTAGTCGGAAAAATTAAATCAACACATAATACAGTTTTGTCATTAATCCAATATTTATTCTCACCAGTTAATACCAATTTAAAATAAAATATTAAAGTTGCTTTTGGTGAAAAGTATTTTTATAAAAATACTAATACAAATTTAGACAGTTTAATATTTCATGCTTTAACTGGTTATCGAAGTGATTACAAAGAAACGGATAGTAAATATTAATTTTCATTACTTGGCAGTGTAATTAACTAAGATAAAATTGCAGGTTTTATGCTTAGATTACAACCAAATTTACTAATTGGAAGTATTTTAGATATTTTTGCTTCAAAAGGTTATGAAGGAATTGATGCTGTTAATACCACACTTTTTCAACCAAACACATAGCAAGGGATTAGCGGACTTGTTATTTTACGTTATTTTAGAGTAAGTAATGCTGAGTTAAAAAGTAATGATGTTACAATAAAGTGCCGGAACGGTTAAATTACAATTTAAAACTCCTGGGCAAGATGGTAAGTGAGAAAAATTTAGTGCAATTGTTGGTAAAAATAAGATTCCTAACTTAACACAAATTTTAAATGCTGTTGACTTTAAATTAAGTTTTACAAATGTTAAATTTAAAGTTACAACAAAAACTAATGACAAAATTGCTTATGAAACTAGTGGTCAATCTTGTTTTGATTTGTGGTTATCAGATAATTATGAATAATATATATAATGAAAAAGTTTTCAATTTTTAATTGAAAACTTTTTTAATTATTTTTTTGTTTATAATTAATTTAGAATAATGTACAAAAAATAAAAGGAGTTAGATTATTAATGAAAAAAATATTATTGATGTTAACTAGTTTAGGAACTATAATATCACCTAGTTTTAATTTAATTGCTTGTAATCCGCCACAACAATATGAAAAAAATATTTTACAAACATTTCAAATTAATACTAACCAGACAGGACCTGACATTCTTAATAATCTTCATACTTTTATGCAAACGCGATATAATCTAAAGGAAGACCCAACAGCAGTTAAATTTGCTAAATATGAAATTTGATATAATAATAAAAATATTAATAACGACAAGACAACAACTGCTCGTGATAAAATTATTAATATTATTATTAAACTAGCACCTTCTGATAAAACAATTAAATTTGACCAACAAAATTTAGTTCAAGAAGGTTTTATTTTAGGTGGTACTTATAAAGTTAATATTAAAGTAACTGATGTCAATAAGCAGGATATTAAAACAGTAATTGTTAATGATTTAAAATTAGCAGCACATGAATAGAAAATATATGCAGCTTTAAACAATGAGATAGAAATTTTAGAAGCAGTTTGGAATGCTATTAATCAACGCTTGTTAATTACTTCTTCGAATAATGACTTTTTTTTTAACAAATGACCAAGTTCCACAAAATAAACAAGTTCCTAATATGATTATTACTTTTACAGTCACTGCGACAACAAGTAGTAGTTTAATTCAAGGTTCATTTACTTTTAGTAGTATTTTATTAGCACGAAAAGATATTTCTAGTGTGGAAATTAACAAAATGTTAATTGTGCCAAATACAAAGTTAACATATCAAGCGTTGAATAAAAATCCAGAAGTATTAGATGCTATTATTGGTACAATTAATAATAAATTACAAATTACAATTACAACAAATGATTTTATTGTTACAAATGATCAAGAGGGTGATAAAAAACAAGAGCCAAGTCAAAAAGTAAGTTTTATCGTTAAAGCAACAGAAAGTAGTAATTTAATTAAGGGAAGAGTTACTTTTACTGTTGTTGAGCTGCAAAAATTAAACATAAGTTCAGTTACGATAACAAAAATTGCTTTGATTGCCAATCCGGATGCTGATTATCAGGAATTAAATCTAAATGCTAATTTAATCAAGGAAGTAAAAAAAGCAATTGATACAACATTTTCAATTAATGTAACAGTTCCTGATTTTAAAATTACTAATGATCATGCATAGTGTAAATGCAATTAGTTATTTCCTACTCTTATTAATTAAGATAATATCACTCAGAAATAATTTTGCAAGTATTTTTAAATTATTTTTTTAATTTATTTAAAATTAATATATTTTGGCACACTAAAAAGTAATTTATTAAGTTTTTTTATTAATAAATTTATTTAATATATTTATTAAATAACTGTGTTGGTGTTTCTCAATTTAAACAAGGCCTTATCTTACCATTAATTATATTAATTATTCAATCTAATTTATCTTGTTTAATAATTCTAAAATCAGTACTTTTTGGCAATTCTCGCCTTATATCTCTATTCATTCTTTCTACAATTAGTTTTTATGTAGGACTACCTTTATCACAAAAATATACATCTGTTTTAAGATGTTTTTCAATATCTTTTTAATTTTAAAATTATTTTCCTTGGTTAGTTATAATTCATTTTAAATGTTTTTTTAAATGTTTATTTTTAAAAATTTGTTTTAAAGTTTCTAATACTTCTGTTGAATTTTTTTCTTTTAATTTTTTTAAAAAAGTAAATTTAGTTAATTCTTCTGTTAATATTAAACATGCTGATTTCTTATCTTTACTAACAATAGTGTCCATTTGAAATCAGCCAAAAGTGCCTTTTTCATGTTTTGCTTGTTCAATAGTTTTAAAATCATTACTTAAATTACCACGCTTATATTTTTTCTCTTTATGTATCTTTTTTTTACTATAAAAATATAAATTACGTTTATTTAAACCAAATAAACCTAAATAAATATATTTATAAAGTGTTTTAAAACACATAGGGAATTTATTATTAAATTCAATTTTATATAATTGACATATTTGTTTAGGTGTATAATGAAATTTATTAAATTTTTCATCTAATCATAATAATTGTTTAAAAGTTAAAGTAGTTTTCTTTTTACAATTTTTGCAATTTTCATAAATATCGTTTATGTTCTTATATAGGATGATATCGTTTAATATATTTATAGTGTTTTAAGTGATATTTAATAGTACTTTTACTACGACCCATATATCTTGCTATTTTTGATATATTAAGAATGCTATTTTTTTCTTAAAAATATCAGATTATAAGGCTTCTTTTAAATTACATCTTTCAATAAAACTTAAATGTTTAAACTTTTTCATTTTTTCCTACCCTTTCTTAAAATATTTACATAATACAATAAAAAAAATAAAAGTAAATTATTGACATTAAATTTAATGATGATAAGATGATACTGTAAATATAAAAAGTTATAATTTTCCTACTCTTAACTTGTTTTAGAAAATTACAAAAATATAGACTTGCAAAAGTCTTTTTTTATGTAAAACATAGATAACAAAAAGAACCGAGTTGGTTCTTTTGTTACATTTTTAGAGATAATTTACTCTTTTATTTAATCATATTGTTTAAATAATAGCAATTTTAATATACAAAAAGGAGTAAAAAATGGCCAAAAATAGAACAATTAGTAACAAAATATTAGTAATAATGATTGAGAAGTTGTTAATACTAGTGATTTTATTAGAAATTCAAAAGAATATACTGTTAGAGTATTTGATAATAAATATTATTATCTCATAAATTGTTCTGTTGAAACACAATTTATACTATATGGTTTTACAATTTTTGTAAATCCTAAATTTATAAGTGAAAAAGTACCAACAACTCATTATATTGGAACATCAATAGAAGGATATTCTTCAATATTTGAATGATATAAAAATACTAATTATGGAAAAGTAACTATTGAAAAAGAAGAATTAGCACAATATTTAAATGGAATTTATATTTAAAGAAAAAAATAAATTATTAAAATAATACAGAATTAATAGCAGATGAACCACACGCTATTTATAAGTGTGATATGGATACTTATTTACCAAAAGAAACATCAGATTCTTATGATATAGTGATAAGAAAAATAAATAGTGCAACAATTATTAATGAATTAAATTTAATTGAAAAACATCCAATATGAAGAATTATTTCAAATAATAGAAATGATATTAAAGAATTATTTAATAAAAAATGAATAGAATTAAATAAAAATGAATAAAAGAGTAAATGAGGTAAATAATTATGAAACAAGATAAAACAAAAACTTGATTAAAGGGTGCCTTACCTTGAAATTGATTTAAAAAAGACCCTATTCCGACTTATAATTGAACTCATAAAGAAATTAGAGAATGAGAAAGAAAATATAAAATTCGTAGTTGAGTTGTTGGTTTTTATACAATATTATTTTTATTACTTAATGGTTGGTTAGAATATGGGATGATTAATGCAATAAAAGATAATATTAATTGATATAATTATGGTCAATATTGAGGTAATGGAATTGCTATATTATTAACACCTTTATTTACTCATGGAATTCAGGGTATATTTGTTGCTAGTAGTAAACCAAAAGTAGATATGAAAATTGATATTCCACGATTAAAAATATCTAAAATGGGATTAGTATTTACAATTTTACCCTTAATTACTTTAATAATTTCTTTAATTATTATTTGAATTGATAAATCAAAATAAAAAAAAGACCATTTAAGACATTGTTTAGATTGTCGGATTAATCCGCGCGTTATTCAACCAAGAGTAGTAAGACAATGAAATAATTTAGATGGCATAATAGAAAAAAAATTAAAAAATATACAAAATGAAAATAACAAAGAATTAAATTTAAAATAAACCATATTATAGGGGTGGTTGATATTTTTGGGTGGTTATATAGTTTAATTTATAAATTATTTTGTTCTGAAATGATGGATGGCCACTGTTTAAATAAGGATAAGAAAGGAATTAAAAAAATGTTAAATGATACATTAATGATTACCTTACTTGTGTTAGTGGGGGCAGGAGAAATGGGTAGTCTTGGCATTCTTGGATTATCTGCTAAAAAAATTAAAAAATATAAAGCAGAAATTAGAGAATTAAGAACTGCTGTTATTGCCCACGAAAAACATTTAAGAGGAGCTGATTATGCAACAGAATTAGCATTAAAAACAGGTCAAATTAAAAATGTAAAAAAACAAGTTAAAGTAAACGACAAAGAACAAGAACAAAAAGATGTTATTAGAAAACTAATAAATAGTATTTAAAAAAATAAACTTAATTGGTTATTTTTTATTTTTCTTTATTGTGTTTTATATAAAAATTAATAAGATGTTCGATTCGTTGTGAATAAGTAAAACCATTAAATTCATTTCAAACTTTTTCTTCATTTTCATTTAAGTAAATATTAACATTACGAATTAATTTATAATAATATTTTCCTGTTTTTTTATTAAATGAATGTTTCATAATTATTTACCTTCATAATTAGCAATAATAATTGCATCGCGTAAATGATTACTTATTTTTTCATTATTATAAAATTAACCTTTACTATATTCATAAGTTAAATTTTCATCTTTACTAAATTCTTGAATACAATTATTATTATATTTACTTAAATTTTCCATATTTTTAACAACTGATTTAGTATGTTTTGGTGATACTCAATTAATGAGTAATCTTAGTCTTTGATTAATATCTTCTATTACACCTAGTAATCATAATAAATAGTCTCTATCTTTACTTGCATTAGCAGAGGTATATAAACAATCTTCAATAGGCATCGTGTACGATGAAAGCGGCAAAAAATAACTCTTGTTAAATAAAAGAGTTGTTTTTTTTATTTGTAAAACCAAAATTATTAATTGATTCAGAGGAAGGACAGCATCTTAAAATCTTAAAATAGAAACTTTTTATCATAACTTTTTTGTTAACTTAAAATTGTGTTACACATTTATTAAATATTTTAGAAATCTTTACAAAGTGCACCTGTTTTTCTCCTAATTTAAGGTGTTGTCTTTCCTCTGTTTCAGTTAATTAATTTGGCTAATAAAAAAATAATATCAAAGAAAAGAATGAGTAATGAAAATTAATAAACAACAACAAATTTGTGATATTAATAACTGTTATAAATCAATATCATTCATTACCGAAGAATTTTTATCAAATAAAGTTTTATGAACTTGTGAAAAATATAAAGATTTATTAAATCGCACAAAAGATAAAAAACAAAAGCGGTTTTATAAACGCTTAGAAAATTCAAAAATTATCTTTAATTATGAAACTGGGTTATTAAAATTTAAATTTTATAAAACAACTTAATGCAGAGCGGGAACAGTTATTTATTAATAACTAAGTGCTTCCATAAGAACATGAGTTTAAACTCACTCCCACAGTCGTCGTCCGAGGTAAGTATTGAAATAGTGTATGAGGAAAAATGTAAATCGGCGCTGGTTCATTAGAACTAAGCGATAGTCGTGATAAGTGCAAGGTCAACATCAAACGACAATAAATATTAAGATGGCCACTTTATAAATAAATTTGCGATAGATATTACTTCTTAGAAGTAACAGCGGTTTAATAAAAACCACAAAGTCAGCATTAAGCTCTTCAAGGTGCAAGTGAATTTATTTTAAAAACTGAACGTTTTGACCTGAAATGGTGCGGATGAAGAGAGAGAAAACTCTCTGGCGTAAAAAATAAAAAACAACTGTGGATTATTAAACAATATACCACCACCACTTACCCTAGTGAAGCGGATGGCGTAGTAAATATTTATATAACTAATTCTCGCTTTGGCACTTTCACTTGGGAGTGAGTGCCAACGAGTTAAAAATAAGAGGAATAATTTAGGAGGTATATATGAAAAAGTTAAATAAAATTTGTCTTAAAAAAAGATATTAAGGTTATTGTTTTATATGTAATCAAGAAAATAAATTACAAGAATTAATACTACGAGCTTATCCCGTATCATTTAAAGATATCACTGATGAGCATTGAGCATTAGGCAGAAAGAATTAGGAGAAATAAATTATGAATAAAAGATACTTATTAGTAATGAAAAGTAAATATGGTGATTTCAAAACAAACTGTTTTTATACATTATAAGAAGCAAAAATTACTGCTAATATTGAAAATCAATAAGAATGATTAACAACTATTATTAATTTAGAAAATGAAAATATTAAATGACAAGGATGTGAATAATATATGAAAAGATGAAAATGGCAATGTTTATACCGAAGAAGATTTATTTAATATAGCATTAGAAGAATGTTATTCAGAAGAAAGTGCTTATGACTATATTGATAATTTAATTAATGAAATGGAATTAGAGGAAATTTAATTATGGAAGATTTAAAGTTAAATAATGAAGTTAAAAATATTACTTATCCGTTTTATTTAAAAGGAAATTATTTTAAAGAATTAAGTTTAAAAGCATTAACAATTAAAAAATGAATTGATGAAAATGGACAAGAATTAGCAGAATTTATATATCGACAACAAGCTTGATTAATAAATGGAGAATATAAATCACAATCATTGAAAGATTTAAAATTAGTAGTTTCAAAAATTGATTATATTTTTAGAGAACCATTAGAATTAATAAAAAATTTTAAAGATAAATTAAATTTTATTAGAAAAGATATTTTGAATTTAGAAAATAATATTAAGAGTAATCATGATTCTTTAAAAAATAGTGTAATTAATATTCAATTTCAAAAACAAAATGAAATTATTGAAACTCATAGAAAAGAACAATTTTTAGAAATTAAAAGTGTAGCAAAACAAGAACAAGAATTAAAAATTATTACTAGTAATTTTCGTAAAAATAAATTATTAATTAAAGATATTGAAATATTAGGTATTAATGATAATTTTTTACAAAATGCCAATAAATTAGAACTTATTAATCTTATTAAAAACTATTTAATTGTTGATGAACAAATTGTTAAAAATAAAATTAAAGACCAATGAGATAGTGATAAAGATATTAATTTAATTGGTGTTAAAGGTATTAATTTTAAAATAAATAAAGGAGAAAAATAATATGGCAAATATTGTTGAATTTTTAAGAACAGATAAGGCAACAGAGTGAATTAAAAGTAAATTTTCTAACGAAAATGAAATTGCAAGATTTAAAAATAATATAGTTGCGATATCAAATAGTAATGAATTATTACAAAAAGCAGACCCAAAAACAATTATGACCGCTTGTTATCAAGGAGTATTATTAAACTTACCGATGGAAAAACAATTCGGATATGCTTATGTAGTTCCATACAATACTAAAATAACAAGAATTATTAATGGTCGTGAAGTGCAAGAATGAGTTAATCAAGCACAATTTCAAATGGGTATAAAGGTTATATCCAATTAGCTCAAAGAAGCGGTTAATATTTAGATATGTCAGTATCAGATGTTAGAACTGGTGAATTAGTAAATTATGATCGATTAAAAGGAACTAGTTTTAATTGAATACAAAATGAAGATGAAAGAGAAAAATTACCAATTATAGGCTATGTAGCATATTTTAAAATGGTTAATGGTTTTGAAAAAACCTTATATATAACCAAAGAACAAATGGAAAATAATTTTATAAAATATTCTAAAACTTATGCTAAAAATAAATAATTTTATATTGCTACTTTTGATGAAATGGCATTAAAAACAGTATTAACTAGTTTATTACGAAAATGAAGCATTATGTCTGTTGAATTACAACAAGCATATAAATCAGACCAAGCAGTTATTACTACTAATGATGAAAAGATTTATATTGATAATGATATTACTGTCGCCAAAAATCAGGGGCAGATGAGCAATGAACCCTTATCAAATAATGTAAATATATACCCCATCTTATACAGAAATAGCGGACACAAACGATAATGTCGTCAAAGAAGAAGATATTTCTAATGTAGTACCAGTAGTTAATAATAATAATGATGAGGATGTATACGCATGATAAAAATAGGTATTGACCCATCAGGAACCGGCACTACCGCTATTGTTGTTTTTGAAAATAATAAATTAATTGATAATTATGAATTTATTAATAAAGATTGAATTAAACAAATTGATTTTATAAGAGATATATTATGTGATATATGAAAATACAATAATTATATTTTAAATATTGAAGATTGTTTATATACCTCTGCTAATGTAAGTAAAGATAGAGACGATTTATTACGATTACTAGGTGTAATAGAAGATATTAATCAAAGACTAAGATTGCTCATTAATTGTGTATCACCAAAACATACTAAATCAGTTGTTAAAAATATGGAAAATTTGAGTAAATATAATAATAATTGTATTCAAGAATTTAATAAAGATGAAAATTTAACTTATGAATATGGTAAAGGTTGAAAATATAATAATGAAAAAATAAGTAATCATTTACGCGATGCAATTATTATTGCTAATTATAAGGGGTAATATTATGAAACATTCATTTAATCAAAAAACAGGAAAATATTATTCTAAATTAATTCGTAATGTTAATATTTACTTAAATGAAAATGAAGAAAAAGTTTGAAATGAATTTAATGACTTTACTTATTTACAACGAATTGAACATCTTATTAATTTTTATATAAAATACAATAAAATCGGTGATAAATATGAATAAATATATTTTATATTATAGTTCAGAACAAGGTAATCGCCCTTGTAAAACTCCACTTGGTGAATATATAACTGGTACTGATATTGAAGATGTAAATATCAATTCAACCCGAGACTGAGAATATTTAATCAATAAATATGGTGAAAAGAATTTAATTATCTTAAAAACAAATAAAAAATAACCAATTAAGGTTATTTTTTAAATACTATTTGTTAGTTGTCTAATAGCATCTTTTTGTGCTTGTTTTTTATCGTTTACTTTAACTTGTTTTTTTACATTTTTAATTTGACCTGTTTTTAATGCTAATTCTGTTGCATAATCAGCTCCTCTTAAATGTTTTTCGTGGGCAATAACAGCAGTTCTTAATTCTCTAATTTCTGCTTTATATTTTTTAATTTTTTTAGCAGATAATCCAAGAATGCCAAGACTACCCATTTCTCCTGCCCCCACTAACACAAGTAAGGTAATCATTAATGTATCATTTAACATTTTTTTAATTCCTTTCTTATCCTTATTTAAACAGTGGCCATCCATCATTTCAGAACAAAATAATTTATAAATTAAACTATATAACCACCCAAAAATATCAACCACCCCTATAATATGGTTTATTTTAAATTTAATTCTTTGTTATTTTCATTTTGTATATTTTTTAATTTTTCTTCTATTATGCCATCTAAATTATTTCATTGTCTTACTACTCTTGGTTGAATAACGCGCGGATTAATCCGACAATCTAAACAATGTCTTAAATGGTCTTTTTTTCATTTTGATTTATCAATTCAAATAATAATTAAAGAAATTATTAAAGTAATTAAGGGTAAAATTGTAAATACTAATCCCATTTTAGATATTTTTAATCGTGGAATATCAATTTTCATATCTACTTTTGGTTTACTACTAGCAACAAATATACCCTGAATTCCATGAGTAAATAAAGGTGTTAATAATATAGCAATTCCATTACCTCAATATTGACCATAATTATATCAATTAATATTATCTTTTATTGCATTAATCATCCCATATTCTAACCAACCATTAAGTAATAAAAATAATATTGTATAAAAACCAACAACTCAACTACGAATTTTATATTTTCTTTCTCATTCTCTAATTTCTTTATGAGTTCAATTATAAGTCGGAATAGGGTCTTTTTTAAATCAATTTCAAGGTAAGGCACCCTTTAATTAAGTTGTTTTATCTTATTTCATTAATTAAACTCCTTTTTAATTTATTCTTTTTCTTTCAATATAAATTCCATTTAAATATTGTGCTAATTCTTCTTTTTCAATAGTTACTTTTCCATAATTAGTATTTTTATCTCATTCAAATATTAAAAAATAACCTTCTATTGATGTTCCGATATAATGAGTTGTTGGTACTTTTTCATTTATAAATTTATAATTTACAAAAATTGTAAAACCATATATTCTAAATTTTGTTTCAATAGAACAATTTATACGATAATAATATTTATTATCAAATACTCTAACAGTATATTCTTTTGAATTTATAATAAAATCACTAGTATTAACAATTTCTCAATCATTATTACTAATAGATATATCACCACTACCTAATAATGAATTACCATTAATAATTTTAATATTTATGCCACTTACTAATTTATCTTGTTTATTAACTAAAAAATTATCAATCATATTTGCATCATAATAATTATTTTCTAAATTTTTTGATGTTTTTACAATGTATTTACCATCAACTTTTTCAATATAATTTTTATTTAAATCACTATCTTTAATAACATCTGATGGAATATCATCACTTTGTTTTGCTTTTCAAACACCATTTTCTTTATAAATACTATCATTATCAAACGGAACAATAAGTTTAATATATTCATTATAATCAATTTTAGAAAAATCATTAATAGTTGGATAAGAAATATTTATTGAATTATCTGTTTGTAATAGTTCTTTTAATCAAAATAATAATGTTGGATAAAAAGTTTTTTTACTAATATGTTTATATTCTTCTTCTCATGGATGAGCATAATTATCTAACCTATAATTATAAGGTCTAGATGATGTTTTACTAGATATAATATCAATTATTTCACCTGCTAATTTTAAAGCATTTTTAACATCACGAGTAATATTTTCATTAGCTTCTGGGTCATTAGTTTGTGAATAAGCAACTCCACCTTTTGAAAATGAAGCACTACCAGTTAAATTATTAACTCCTTTTGGTAAATATCAATTAATAACTGCTAATAAACAAGCAGATTGAATATAACTTAATCATTTATAATAAGTGGTATAAGAAAAACAAGTTTAGGATATTTAATTGCCAATTTATTAAAACAGAAATTACACTTTTTACATGGACCAAATTTACAAAAACCAAGTGACCTTATTACTTGTTTAATGCAAATTAAATCTTTTGATTTAGTTTTTATTGATGAAATTCATGCTATTAATCAAGAAGTAAGTGAAACATTATATCCGGCTTTAGAAGACAATTGCTTAAACTTAATTTTAGGAAAAGATTATAATACTAAAAATGTAACATTAGCATTACCACTGTTTACATTTTTAGCAGCAACAACTTTGTTATATCAAATCCCACAACCATTATTAAATCGTTTTACAACTGTTTTTTATTTTGAAGAATATAGTAATTTTGAAATTCAACAAATTTTAAATAATTTATTTTTACAAGTTGGATTAGCTTTGCCAGCTAATGGATTACAATTACTAACAAGTTATACTCGTAATAATCCCCGTACCACTTTGCGGTTATTTTATCGAGTATATGACTATTTGGTTGTTAATTCTCGTTCAATTGATCTTAACTTTTTAACAGAAATTTTAACTAATTTAAAAGTATTTCAAAATGGGTTAGAATGAAATGAAGTTAATTATTTAAAACATATTTATCATCTTTTCCAACAAAAACCAGTTGGTTTAAGAACATTAGGCTAAATTTTAAATGAACCGCTTTTAACAATTGCTAATAATTTAGAACCATTTTTATTAAAAAAGGGCTATTTGTTAAAAACCCCGCGGGGCGGGCATTAACATCAAAAGCAATTGAATTTTTAAAAAAATTAACATAAATTGCTTAATTTTTTAAATAACTTAGTTATAATAATAGTTGGAACTAAGGTAAGGTGTAAATATAATGCAAAATCATAAAAAAGAACAACAACAAATTGCTAATTATGTTTTAAAAATGATTAGTTTAAAAACAGTAGATTTAAAGTTATTAAATCGAAATATTACTGAACAGGATGTTATTAATTATTTATTAAAAATAATTTTAGTTGATAAAAAAATTATTGATGTTAGTGATGCTGCTTATTATATTTTTAATATTAAACTTAACCGGATAATTGAATTTATGAATAATCAAAAAATTACTGATCCAGATTTATCGTTAGATGATTTTAAAGATATGTTTATTAAATAATAGGATTAGGTAAGAAATAGTGTACAATATATAAAGAAAAGTTGAAAAGTAGAATAGTGGTGTCAAGCGTGGGAAAGAAAGAACAAGTTAAAATAATTAAAGAACAAAAAGATAAAAGAGTAATAAGTCGATTAATTATCCGAATCGGAACGTTAATTGTTTTAGTTATTGCTATGATTGTTGGTGCGCTTTTTTCAGCGGATAGTTTTCGTTATTCATATCGAACAGGAATTGCTTATTCAGGAGGATATCAAGTTCAAATTGATGTTTTTGACAAAAGAGACCCTAATTATTCACCGGATACTCCAAATGGAGATAGAAAAAAAGGTTTAGAATTATTACGAAATAAATTAGATCCTTTATCAAACCAAAATTTATATTTACAAACATTAGGACGTAATTCGGTTGAAGTTATTGTTGGAAAATATATGTTTAAATCTTACAATGACTTAAGTAAAATAATTCAACGATTAGGAGCAATTTACTTAACTAATAATAAGGGAAAAGATTTATTAATTAGTGATAATAATGGAACAAAAGAACGAACACCATTAAGTGATGTTATTTCTGGTTCAACAACAGGAGTTGACCAAGCGCGTCGACCAATTATTACCTTACAAATTAAAAATCAACAAAAATGAGATAGCATTATTAATAGTTTAAAACCAGCAGAAGGAGGCGGACAAGCACAGCCACTATATATTTGAACTGATATTGGTCAAATGATTGATGATTTACGCCATGATATTGATAATATACAAGCAATTGCAACTTTGTTTAGTGTTGATATTCGTAGTAAGGTTTCTTCAACAGATTGAACAAATATTTATCATATTTTTGATGTAGAATATTATGACACGGGGACTGCTCGAATTCAGCATGGGAATTTGTTAGACTTAGCATTACGTTATCCAATTTCACAAATTAGGATATGAATGGAAGATAGTCGTTTTCGTTTTACAACAGTACCGACAAATCATTTATTAATTGATCCAAATGATAAGAGTGCTACAACAAATGCATATATTAATCTATTGCGACCATATTTACAAACAATTATTGAATATAATAGTGTTTTGATTGAAGCATATAAAAAATATATTATTAATTGAAATTCAATTAAAATTGGAACTGGTGCTGCTGAAAATTCAAATAAAATTACAACATCAACCGAGACGGAAGCTCGTCAAATTAGTAACTTGATTAATGGGGGACTAAGTGGACTAGAATTTACTATTCGCGGTTATCGTGAAATCCCACCGGTTGTTTCAGCAAATGTGTTTAAAATTTCAATGATTATTTTAGGTGTTCTAGTTTTAGCTATTTTTATTGTATTATTAGTTTATTATCGTTTATTTGGATTAATTGCCGCCTTAACTTTATTGTTTACAATTATTTCAACCTTATATTTCTCATCTTTATTAAAGGTTGAAATTTCACCAGAAAGTATTGCCGCCTTAATTATTGCTTTTGGATTATCATTAGAAGGAAACTTACTGTTCTTTTCACGTTATAAACGTGAGCGGTATGAAAATAACATCCCATTTGAACCAGCAATGAAAATTGCTAATAAACAAACAATTGCTGTTTTTATCGATGCTTTAGTTGTTTTAGTAATATTAGGGCTGTCGCTGTTTTGAACAGGAACTAATAATATTAAATCATTTGCCACAATTTTATTAATTGGTTTAATTATTGCAATTATTATGGTTTTTACCGTAGCGCGGTTAATGTATTGAATTGTCATTAAGTTACATTGACAAGAAAAATATCATTGGTTAGATGTTTCGCGATTTTCATTATGAACTTGATTGTTTAAGAAACAATCAAGAAAACTAGCTACGGATATTAAAATAGTGGATTCTTCAACAACTGACCTTCCATTTGATGTTGAAGTAAACCTGACTGCTAATGCTGAAACAGGATTATCTGCTTCAGCCCCTGTAGAAAATAAAAAGCGTAAACAATTAAAACATGGCAAATGAACCTTTTATAATATTACAAAATGAACCCTAATTGTTGGAATCACTTTATTAATAATTGCCTTAGCAATCGGTTTTGCTGGGAAAGCAAATGTTGCTAATACAATTAAACCAGGAATTAATATTACAGTTAATGAAGACTTGTGAGGAACAGATGGGTCTAAACAAGTTCCGGATGAAGTTGCAATTGACAAGTTAAATACGCAAATTGAAGAGTATCGGCAAATAACACGTCATAATTTTAGTTTTAATATTTATGTTATTAAACAACAAGATAGTGTTAATAGTAACCGTATTTTAGTTGTTAGTACAAATATTATGAAGGGTACTTTTGAACGCGAATTGTTATCAAGCATTGCTTCATTTTATGGTGCTAGCCCGAGTGATACATCATTATCCTTACAACAAACTGATCCAGTTATGGAAGGTTATATCTTAAAAATTGCGGCGATTAGCCTGGTAATTGGTTTAGCATGTATTTTTGTTTATACATTATTCCGCTTAGATTGAGCACAATTTGTTGGAATGGTGTTAGCCGCAATCTTTACGTTAATTGTTACTATTGCAATTGCAATTATTACTCAGTTGTTAATTACCTTTGAAATGTCAATTGCGTTCTTAACGATTTTTGGGTTTGCAATTGCCTTTGGAACAATGGTAATGGTGCGCGCAAAACAAAATAAAAAAGAAATTAATATTTGTGAGTATGAAACATTCTTTACCTATATGTCAGAACATCGTGCTCAAATTAAACGTTTACGTCGTGCTAATAAAGTTTATTATCAAGAGGAATTAAAAAAAATAGCAGTTAAAAATCTAGATTTAAAATTAAAAGAATTGAAAAAACAATATCACGACCAATTGCGCCGGGTACAATTGGTGGTAAAAGATATTAAAAGTAAAAACCATAAAATCATCCAAGAAATTCAAAAAGAGTTTCGGATTTATAATTATGAACATAACTTTTTACAAAAAGTTGCTAATGTTACGATTAAACAAATGTTACAGCATTGTTTAACATTAGGAATTATGTTTGCAATTTTATTAATTACTTTAGCGGCTTTTTCAGGGACATGATTTGGCTTTAATGTTGTTATTTTAATTGGTTTAATTATTGGGATGTTTGCGACATTATTTGTTGCAATCCCAATTTGAGTAGCATTAGAAAAATATCGTGCGTTAAATAAAATCCGTGTTAAAAATTACCTAGATTCACAACGTGTTGAAGTTGATGAACAAGTTGTTCTTGGAATTAATGATTAATTAGCCAAGAAAGGAATTTTTAAAAATGGATCTAAAAAAGTTTATTGTTGATATTCCTAATTATCCAGAACCGGGTGTTATTTTTCGTGATATTACTCCGTTATTAAATAATGCTTTGGCTTTTAAAACAGTAATTAAGCAATTAGCAGCGTATGCTGTTGCTCAAAAAGCAACAGTAATTATTGCTCCTGAAGCACGTGGTTTTTTGTTTGGCCCAGCTGTTAGTTATGTGACCAATTTACGGTTTATTCCTGTACGAAAGGCAGGAAAATTACCCCGCGTAGTTATTAATGTAAAATATAGTTACGAATATGCGGCAAATCAATTAGAGATTCATGCTGGAGATTTACAACCAAATGATCGTGTGTTGATTGTTGATGATGTTTTAGCTTCGGGGGGAACAGCACGAGCAATGTGTCAATTAGTTAAGCAAGAACAAGCAACAATTGCTGGTTTAGCTTTTGTGATTGATTTAACATATTTGAATGGTAAAAAAGATTTAGTTTCATATCCAATTAAAACCCTGATTGAATATTAATGCTAAACGCGATATAATTATAATTGTTATAAGAAAAAGGGGTTGTTTATAATGGATCGAGATATTAAATACGAAGAAGTCTTAGCCCAAATTAAGTTGTATATTAAAGATGAAGAAACATTAAAGGAAATTCAGAAAGCATATGAGTATGCTGAAGAAAAACACCATGGGCAAGTTCGTAATAGCGGAGCAGCGTATATTATCCATCCATTATGAACAACCTTTTTTTTGGCACAATGACGAATGGGACCAAAAACTTTAATTGCTGGGTTATTACATGATGTTTTAGAGGATACTCCAGCTACTTTTGAAGAATTACAAGAATTGTTTGGTATTGAAATAGCTAATTTAGTTGAAGGGGTAACCAAAGTTAGTTATTTTGCAAAAGAAAATCGGACACAAATCAAAGCACAATATTTACGAAAGTTATATTTATCAATGGCGAAAGATATTCGCGTAATTATTATCAAATTAGCTGATCGTTTACATAATTTAAAAACAATTGGTTATTTAAAACCAGAACGTCAACAAATTATTGCACGAGAAAGTTTAGAAATTTATTCAGCAATTGCGCATCGCTTAGGAATGAAAGCTGTTAAACAAGAAATTGAAGATATTAGTTTTAAAATTGTTAACCCTGTGCAATACAATAAAATTGTTTCATTATTAGAATCAAGTAATAAAGAACGAGAAAATACTATTAATCAAAAAATTGAAGAATTAAAACAAATTTTAATTACTGAGAAAAAGATGTCCGTAAAAGTATATGGACGTAGTAAATCAATTTATTCAATTTATCGTAAAATGAATCAGTTTGGTAAAAATTTTGATGATATTCATGATATTTTAGCTGTTCGTATTATTACAAATAGTGTTGATGATTGTTATAAGGTGTTAGGTTTTGTCCATCAGCATTATACACCATTAAATAATCGCTTTAAAGATTATATTGCTACGCCAAAACATAATTTATATCAATCTTTACATACTACAATTGCGGCCGATTATGGTCTTATTTTTGAAATTCAAATTCGAACTGAAGAAATGGATGAATTAGCAGAACAAGGGGTAGCAGCGCATTGACGTTATAAAGAAGGGGAAAATTATGATATTGCAAAAAAACAAAAAGATATTGATGAACGATTAGATATTTTTAAACGGATTTTAGATTTAGAAAATATTTCAGTGCAAGAACGAGATGAAATTCAACAAGAAGTTTATAAACCAGATCATTTAATGGAACAAATTATTCAAAATGATATTTTTTCTTCGTTAATTTATGTTTTAACACCAAATGGGAAGGTTGTAACATTACCATTTGGTTCAACTATTCTTGACTTTGCTTATAAAATTCATTCTGAAATTGGAGAAAAAACAAGTGGAGCAAAAATTAATGGTTTATTTTCACCAATTTCAACTGTTTTAAAATCAGGGGATGTGGTCGATATTAAAACAGCAGCAACCCAAAAACCAAATCGTTCATGATTAGTTGTCGCAAAAACATCATCTGCGTTACAAAAAATTAAGAAGTATTTAAAAAAAGAATTAGTTGAAGTAACTAGTGATGCAAAATCAGTTAATTTAGAGAAAATTAAACAAATAAAGACACAAATTGAAGAATATATTGCAAAAAAAGATTTAAAATGAAAGTTAGTTGATTCAGAAACACAATTAGAACGATTACATGCAATTAATTTTAATAATATTGAAGATTTTTTGTTAGATGTCGCTAATGATGAATATTCTTTAGAAGAAGCAATTAATTTAGTTTATTTAGATCACGAAACAAGTCAAAATGAAAAAATTTTAAAAAAATTACAAGATAAACAATATAAAAAAGCGCAATTAAAAGATGATATCATTGTACAAGGTATTTCAAGCATTAAAGTTGTTATTTCGCAATGTTGTTTGCCAATTCCATATGAAGACATTACTGGTTATGTTTCTAAAGCTGAAGGGATTAAAATTCATTTAAAAACCTGTCGTAATATTCAAAGCGGTGATAAGCAAGACCGCCAAGTTGAAGTTAGTTGAAATGAAGCAGTTTGTAAAAATAAACAATATGATTGTGCAATTCGGATTGAAGCAATTGATCGACCATCCTTACTAGTTGATGTGACAAAAGTATTAAGTCATTTAAATGCATCGGTTCAAATGATGAGTGCTAATGTTTCTGGTAATTTAATGAATTTAACAATTAAAACAATTATTAAGGTTAGTAATGCTGACAGCTTGCAACAAATTCGGTCATCATTATTAGCCATTCCAGATATTAAAGTAGTAGAACGAGTTATGATGTAATTTGTTAATCACTCCAGAATAAATAAAAAATATTATCTTCCTTGTTTTCTTGGTATAATATACCTATAATTATTTAGAAACATGGAGGAGACTATGGCATTAAAGTCTTGACTAAAATTTAGTACTATATGATTTTTAGCAGGAATTGTAATTATTATAGCTGGAGCAGTTGTTCCAACATTAAATCAACAAGTAACAGCCTTAAAACAAGAAATTATTAATTCATTAAGCGTTAAAGGATTAAACCCTAATCCATTAGAAACTTTACAAGGAGATAGTGCTTATAATATTTTAAATTTTTTATTATCATATGGTTCTTTTCAAGTAATTTTTAGTTTAAATGGATTTGCTCTTTTTAAATTTTGAGTAATTGATTTATATATTTTTGTTCCTATTTTTACATTAATTGCAGTTGGAACAGCAATTTTTGTTATTGTCTTACTAACAAATATAACAGCAGCACATTGAAAATGAAATGTTCGTTTATTAGTTGGTAAATGAATGATAAGGATTGGTGGCTTTACTCTATATTTATCCTTATTTTTAGGATTATTTTTCATTGCAATTGCTGATGGTTTTTGTTTTGTGCTGCGTGAAAAACTTTATTGATATAATTTAACTAATGGCCAAGGATTGGTAACTTGAATAAACAATGTACAATATCAACTAAATGTGTTTTCAATATTAGGTTTAATAATTAATCAAGATGGCTTAGGAACGCTTTTTGCGCAAGCACCAACAATTATGCAAGCATGAGTAGTATTAATTATTTTTGTGATGCCCCTTGCTGTTGCTAATGTTGTGATTGGATTATCAATTAGCATTGCAATTGGATTATTATTACCATCATCAGCAGGACACTGTGGTGGATTTGTAACTCACTTTATGCAATGATTAGGATACATTAATATTTCTTCTCGCCGGGAACTTCTTCAACGCTTAGGAAATAACATTGGAATGATTTTATTAATGATTGGTTTTATTGTGATTATGATTTTCCCTGCTTTCACATCAACAACGGGGTATGTTACAGCTAACTGAATTATTTTAGTAGTTGCGATAGGATTAATGATCATTAGTTTTATTCCCCTTTATTTTATGTTGTTTTGTTTAGCACGTTTACAAGAATTTTCATATAATTTATTAATGTTTGTTCAAATGATAACATGATTAGTAATTGGGTTACTTTGACAAACCTTAATGTGAACAATATTTCGCCAATATTTTCAATATCCAGCCGTTGTGCCAGTAATTACGACTTTCTTCTTTGTTAATATTTTATTAGTTTCGTTTTATTTATTGGTTCGAGGATATCGAAAATAGGCTTTTAGTAAGAACTTCTTTGAAATAAAAAATTTTTTTTTCGTTTGGTATGCTATAATCCTATTAATTAATTATGAAAGAGAAGGGAATATTAAAATGACAAAATTTACAGCAAATTCAATTCGAAGAATGTGGTTAGATTTTTTTCGCAGTAAGGATCATTATGAATTACCTTCAGCATCATTGATTCCTGTTGATGATCCGTCATTATTATGAATTAACTCTGGCGTGGCAACGTTAAAGCTATATTTTGATGGGCGAAAAACACCACCATCACCACGCTTGACAAATTCACAAAAATCAATTCGAACTAATGATATTGAAAATGTTGGTTATACAGCGCGTCATCATACTTTGTTTGAAATGCTTGGTAATTTTTCAATTGGTGATTACTTTAAAAAAGAAGTAATTATGTATGCTTGAGAATTTTTAACTGATAAAAAATGAATTGGGTTTGATCCTGCCAAATTATATGTCACAATTTATAAAGATGATCAAGAAGCTTATGAAATTTGACGCAATGTAATTGGTTTAAGTGATGAACGAATTATTAAAGGTGATAAGGATACTAATTTTTGAGAAATTGGGGCCGGGCCATGTGGACCTAATACCGAAATTTTTTATGACCGTGGGGAAAAATATGATCCTGAGCAGTTAGGATTAAAGTTATTACAAGATGATTTAGAAAATTATCGTTATTTGGAAGTTTGAAATATTGTTTTTTCACAATATAATAATAATGGTGATGGGACATATACTGACTTACCACGAAAAAATATTGATACTGGGGCTGGATTAGAACGAATTACTTCAATTATTCAAGAAACACCAACTAATTTTGAAACTGATTTGTTTATGCCAATTATTAAAGTGGTTGAAAAATTAGTAAATGGAAAATATTATTATGATGAAACAGCATTGTTTAACAATGATTCAGAACAATTAAAAATTAATACTGCATTTAAAGTAATTGCTGATCATATTCGTGCAGTTACTTTTGCAATTGCTGATGGTGCTTTTCCAGGGAATAAAGATCGATGTTATGTTATTCGGCGCTTAATTCGTCGTGCTAGTTTATATGGGAAAAAAATTGATTTAACAGAACCATTTTTATTTAAATTAGTGGGAACAGTAGTTAATATTATGCAAGAATATTATTCTTATTTAGTTGAAAAACAACCAATTGTTGAACAAGCTGTGTTAGATGAAGAAAATAAATTTTTAAGAACATTAGAACAAGGAAATAAACTTTTTAATGAAGTTAAAACAAAATATGGTACGATTTCAAAAGAACATGCCTTTCGTTTATTTGAAAGTTATGGTTTTCCAATTGAATTAATTGAAGAAGAAGCACACGAAGCAGGGATTAGTGTTGATCGTGTTGGTTTTGATGAATTATTAGAAAATGCGAAAATAATTTCACGTACTAATCGAAAAGATATTAAAGCAATTCATTTACAAAGCGAACTTTTTACCAAGTTAGATGTTGCTAGTCAATTTGTTGGTTATGAACATGAACAAGTTAATAATACAGAAATTGTCTTTATGTTTGCTGATGATAAACCAGTCACAAAATTAACTAATACAACAGGATATATCATTTTAAAAGAGACACCATTTTATGCTGAAAAAGGAGGACAAACTGCTGATCACGGATTAATTTTAAAAGACAATACTACAGCTTATATTCTCGATGTACAGCAAGGACCAAATAAACAGCATTTACATTTTGTTAAAGTTGAAGGGACACTTGAGATTGGAGATTTGGTCAATGCATCAATTGACAGTGATTGTCGTTTTTATACGCGGAAAAATCATTCAGGAACACATTTAATTCATGCCGCTTTACGAGAAGTGTTAGGAAACCATGTTATGCAAACTGGTTCTTATAACGATGATGAACGTTTACGAATTGATATTACACATAATCAAGTAATTACACCAGCGGAAATTACAGCTGTAGAAGCTTCTGTTATAAAAGCAATTAAGGCTGCAATTCCTTGTGAAGTTATTTATACTGATATGCAAACAGCATTAGATGTGCATCATGCTTTAGCTTTTTTTACAGAAAAATATGATGTTGAGGTTCGAATTGTTAAATTTGGTACTTATTCTTATGAACTTTGTGGAGGAACCCATGTGACTAATTCACAAGATGTTGAAGATTTACTAGTAACTGGTTTGGAATCAAAAGGAGTTGGAACATTTCGAATTCATGCTATTACCTCGAATAAAACAATTGCTAGTTATCTAAATGAACAATTTTTAAAAGAAAAAACTGAAGCAATTAATTATTTTGATAAGTATAATCAAAGGAAGAAAGCATTACTTGACCAACGTTTAGAGCAAACTTGAGAACAAATTAGTAATTTAACCGTTTCAAAAACAAACTGAAAACAGTTAAAAGAGTTAGTATCACAATTTAAAGAAGATTTTAAACATTGACAAAAACAATATGATAATATTTTAATTCAACAATTTGTCAAACAATATAATACCTTGTTACCACAAACTAAAAATGGAATTAATGTTTTAACTCATCAATTTACAACAAAAGTTGATATTAATGCTTTAAAAGTGTTAATTGATGATTATAAAGTTCGATATAAAAACTTACTAATTTTCTTCGTTGATGTTAGTGATGAAAAACAAGCCACATTAATTATTGGTGTTAGTGATGATTTGCACGATCGTTATCAATCTGGAAAAATTATTCAACAATTAAATCCATTATTATGTGGTAAAGGTGGTGGTAATAATAGTGTTGCTCAAAGTGGTTTTAACAATAAAGACAAAACTTTACTTGTTAAATTATTTGCTGACCCGCTAGAATTTTTAAAACATCATGGCTAAGTATTATTTAGGAGTTGATGTTGGTAGTAAAACACTAGGCTTAGCAACAAGTCGGGGACTGATTGCGACTGGGTATGGTGTTTATCGCTTTCCAGAAAATTATTTTGCACAAGCAGCGCAATATTTAGCGGAGTTAATTACAACGAACCAATTTAGTGATATTATTATTGGCTATCCAAAAAATATGAATAATACAATTGGACCTCGTGCTTTAATGGTTAATTATTTTGTTGATATTTTAAAACCATTATTAGAGGTAATGATAACAATTTACTTAGTTGATGAACGGTTAACAACACGTCAAGCTCATCAAATAATGTTAGAAGCAAATCTTTCGCGCCAAAAACGAAAACAAAAAAAAGATAGTTTAGCAGCGCAATTAATTTTAGAAGCATATTTACAACAGAAATAAAAGAGTCATTCTCTTTTATTTTTTTAATATTTAATTGTATAAGTATTGATATCAAAAGCAAGAAAAAAGGTAGTAAGAAAAAAGTTTAGGTTTTGGTATAAAAATTATTCTTTATTTTAAATATATTTCTAAAACACTGATAAATCAACCTTTTAAAAAGTTATCTAATTATTTTATTTATATTTTTTATAAAACCTAAGCTTTTGTAATACTATCAGAAAAAAATGATATAATTTTAGAAAAAGAATTTATTGACTGTTATAATTTAAAAATTTGAGGTAAAATGATGGCTAGTAAGAAATTGAATGAAAAAAAACAATTACAAGAAGTTAATAATAATTTAAAAATAAATGTTAATAAAACAATGCTTATTAAAATGCTAACTAAGTATTGGAAAAAGTTAGAACCATATTTAAAGTTAATGGAAGAATATCAAAATTTGAATTCAAATAGTTTAATTGATTGAAATCAATGTTATGAAAAAGAATATGAAAAATTTATTAAATTATTATTAGGAGAAAATGCACAATTTAAAAAAACCTCAGGTAAAAAGTCATCATTATTTAAAAAAGAATTGGCAAAAAATGCAACGAGTAGCGAGAAAACAATAGGACTAAATCCTAGCCAGTTAAGATTATTGTTAAAACGAAAATTATCGCGAGTTGAAGACTTATTTCCATCGCGAGTTGTTCGTGGTTATCAAGCATCACAAGAAGTAATTGAATCAAAGATAAAACAACCACGTCAAGCTTTTTTAAATAATAATGAATCTGTTTTAGCAAGTTTGTCAACCGAACAAGTTGTTAAGAATGAACTAGCCTTAGATGAGAATATAAAGACTGATAAAGTATTACCTTCATCAGAAAAAACTGAAAATATTATTAGTAAGTTAAATCCAAATCAACAACGATTAATCCGGCAACGCAATGAATATTATGGACGATTTTAAAGTCAAACACAAGGTTCAAAAAATGACAGTCAAAACGAGGAAATAATTGAATCATTAAAAGGATTTAATGAACAAGTGAAAGAATATGAAAATAATTGAGGATTAAATCAAAATCAATTACAATTGTTATCACAACGAGATAATACTAAACATAATTTTAATCCATATTCAAATCGAGCACGAGAAGGTTATGATCCAGAAGAAGATTATTCTTTATCAAATCAGGATCTTAAACCGTGGTCATTAGATGAAATTAAAGATCAAATTAATTTAAGTAAAAATAAATTAGAATTGTTATCACGTCGGAATTCACATCCTTCAGAGTGAAAACAACATATACAGCAAATCACACATAAAAAAGATAAAAATGAGACACCAATTGTGATTAATCCGGGACATGTTATTAAAAAACGTGATCAAATGGTTAAAGAATCATTATCCCGTAGTTTAGGAAAAACTAAGAAACAAATTGGTGGTAAATATATTCGTAATTTTATAAAAGAAGAACCAAAACGAAAACCAATTTTTAAAACTGATCTTTATTTAGAACCTGATATTACTAGACAAATTAATCCATTAATGATAAAATCATCAAATAAGATTAAGCTAAAATTATCAGTAGAAAAAAATGAAGCAATTGTGCTAAATTTAACTTTCACAAATGTAATTAGTAGTAAGAAAAAGCAACCATTTTTGAATGGAGCTAGTCAAAATAGTGTACCTACTAAAACAATAGGGGCTAGCAATAATTAAACATTAATTGAACAAACACAAAAAAATAAAAATGATTATATTTCAACTATTGATCCTAAAAAACGTCCTAATTTAAAAAAGTTAAAATATGGTAATGATTATGAAAAAAATAATGATAAAGTTTCTAATTTAAAAATAACAAAAAAAACAATCTAATTTTATAGCAGAAGTAAATAATCAAACATTTATTCCCACTAAAATAAAAGACGCAGATTTAACTTTATATACACGGAAAGAATTAAAAGATTATCAAATTGATTATAATGATTCGACAAAAACACCTGATTTAACAGTTGATTTAACGGAAAATCAATACACTTATGCATGATATCAACCTCGTGAAATTCGTGAAATTCATCGGCGTCAGTTAGAACAACTTCATCAACGTTTATTAAAAGAAAAATTAATTCAAAAAAATATGCGTAAAGAACAGCGTTATCAAAAAAACTTAATAGTAAAAAAGTAAAACCTAAACCATTACCACAAATTTTAATTGAAAAATATCGTGCTGAAGGAAAAAATGTTATTGATGGCTTTTTAGTTGAAAACTCTAATAATAAAAAGAGTGAAACAATAAGTAGTAACAATAAAGTGGTGAAGAATTAATAATGGAAAATAAAAAAATTTCAACAGCCAAATTAATTCATAAATATTTTGATGAAGTTGTGACATCAACATTAATTAAGTTTTGTTCGTAATTTAAAAAATGATGAAGTTATTAATAAAAAATAATACTTTTGAAAAGATATATCAAAATTAAATAATAAACAACGCTTAGAATTGGGTAGTAAGAAAAAAGTTTAGGTTTTGGTATAAAAATTATTCTTTATTTTAAATATATTTCTAAAACACTGATAAATCAACCTTTTAAAAAGTTATCTAATTATTTTATTTATATTTTTTATAAAACCTAAGCTTTTGTAATACTATCTAGAATTGTTTGATATTAATATTTTGAAAGAAAATTTAAAAGCCCTAAAAAATACAAATGAGAATTCATTTTTAACAAAAATGTATAATGTATATACATATACATTTTTTATTTATGAAAATTATTTTAAACTCTTTTCACATAAAAATAATTTTATAAGATGATGATTAAAATTTATAATTATTTAATTAAATTACCTAATTAAAGTTTTATAAATTATCTTGCATTAATCTTAAGAATAAGTTATAGTTAACATGTGATAAAAAGATAAAATGCTGATATATGTTAGTATTATGGACTAATGTTTCTACATCTTGCCGTCATTAAGATACTATAGGGTATAATTTTTTTTGTTTTATTTTCGTAAATTTAACAAAAATAATTTGCATAACCTATTTCGCACATTAGCAATGATAGTTTATGCTTTTATTTTTTTATTTTGTAAAGGAGAATAACAATTGTGCAAATAGACAAATTAGAATTATATTTATCAGAGGATAAAATTCAAAATAAAATTAAGGATTATGCGGAAAAATTAAATAAATTATACGTGGGCAAAACATTATATTGTATTGGTTTACTAAATGGAGCATTATTTTTTATGAGTGATTTGTTAAAACAACTTAAAATTCGAATTGTGATTGATACAATGAGTATTTCAAGTTATATTGGAACTCAGTCAACAAATAAACTTACTATTCATAAGGATATTTCAAAAGACATTAATGGACAAGATGTTTTATTAATTGAAGATTTGATTGATACTAGTAAAACGTTATCAGCTATCATTAAACAAATTCAAGCAAAAAAACCAAATAGTTTACGAGTAGTTTGCTTAGCAGATAAAATTGCTATGCATCCAAATTTTAATTATCCCTATGATGCATTATTTACTGTTCCAAATGAGTTTATTGTTGGTTATGGTTTTGATTATAATGACCAATTTCGACAATTACCAAATGTATACATATGGAGAGGTGAATAAATGAAAACAACAAATAAAATTATTATTTTAGATTTTGGGTCACAATATACTCAATTAATTGCCCGTCGGATCCGTGATTTAGAAGTATATTGTGAAGTATTACCATATAATACAGCATTAGAAAAAATTAAAACAACACCAATGAAAGGAATTATTTTATCAGGTGGGCCTGCTTCTGTTTATACAGAAGATGCATTTTTAATTGATAAACAATTGTTTGAATTAAAAGTTCCTGTTTTAGGAATTTGTTATGGAATGCAATTAATAAGTCATTTACATGGAGGGATAGTACAACGAGCAACAAAACAAGAATTTGGTTTTTCAGAATTAATTATTGATAATCAAGAAGATTTATTTGCGAACATCCCTGTTAAATCACAAGTGTGAATGAGTCATGCTGATCATATTGAAGGTATGCCAACAGATTTTATTCAAATTGCTCATAGTGAAAATTCAATTAGTGCAATTAAACATTCAGAAAAGAAAATTTATGGTTTACAATTTCATCCAGAAGTAACCCACACTTTAATTGGCCAACAATTATTAAGCAATTTTGTTTTTAACATTTGTGGTTGCGAACCAAAATGAAAAATTACAGAGTTTATTTCAGCAGCAACAACTGAGATTAAGAATAAAGTTGGAACTGATAATGTTGTTTTAGCATTATCAGGTGGTGTTGATTCTAGTGTTTGTGCAGTTTTATTACATAAAGCAATTGGAAAACAATTAACATGTATTTTTGTTGACACCGGATTATTACGCAAAGATAGTGGATGAAATGATTTACAAAAATTTCAAGAAAAATTTAAATTAAATATTATTAAAATTAATGCGCAAGAAAGATTTTTAACTGCTTTAAAGGGAGTTACTAATCCAGAAGAAAAGCGAAAAATTATTGGGAATTTATTTATTGAAATTTTTAATGAAGAAGCAATAAAAATTCAAAATGTTAAATGATTAGGACAAGGAACAATTTATCCAGATGTGATTGAATCTGTCTCAGTGAAGGGACCATCTGCCACAATTAAATATCATCATAATGTTGGGGGATTACCAAAGGATTTACCATTTCAATTAATTGAACCATTACGTGAATTATTTAAAGATGAAGTTCGCAGAACTGGCGAAGAATTGGGCATTGATTCTAAATTTGTGTATAAGCATCCATTCCCAGGGCTAGGGTTAGCAGTCCGAATTATTGGTGAAATTACCGCAGAAAAAGTAGCTTTATTACAAGCAGTTGATCAAATTTTTATTGATGAATTATATAAGGCAAATTTATATGATCAAGTTGCACAAGCATTTGTTGTTTTATTACCTGTCCAGTCAGTTGGTGTAATGGGCGATGTACGAACATATGGATATACTGCTGTTGTGCGCAGTGTTGATACAACTGATTTTATGACAGCAAATTGAAGTCGGTTGCCATTTGAATTATTAGAAAAAGTATCGGCTCGAATTGTAAGTGAAGTTCATGGAATTAATCGAATTACTTATGATATTACATCAAAACCGCCAGGAACAATTGAATGGGAATAAAAAATATTAATAAATTCTTTACATTAATGTTAAAAAATGTTATCATTATCTACAGGAATGTTGAGGTACAAAATGCAAATTGGTTTGATGAAAGAATTTGAAGTTTTTTTACAAAAAAAGAAGATTATTTTTGATATCTTTAATATTCTACAAAATAAAACAATAATTAATGTTAATAATGCAATTTGCTAGTTAGTAATAATTTACAAACTAGTTTTTTTATGCAATTTTAAAAAAGAAGGAGAAAAGATAATGGAAAAATAACAAACTATTTTAATTGAAAATAATATTAAATTATTATTAGGGCCACATGATCGCCCAAAAAGCTTTTTTCAATTATCAATTTTAGCATTACAGCATGTTTTTGTTATGTTTGGTTCAACTGTGTTAGTACCATTAATTATTAATCAAACAGCTGGAGTTGAAGTTATGAACATTGCAATGGCCTTGTTTTATTCATGGGTTGGAACATTAATTTATATTGCAATTACCGCTGCAAAAGTACCAATGTATTTGGGAAGTTCGTTTGCATATATAGGAGCAATGTGCACGACCCGTTTGTCTTGATATTTCAGATAAATTAATTGTTCCATTTTTCTTTTTACAAGCATCAGATAACAATAAATACTTAAATAAACTTCGTTCATCATATTTTACATGTGTATAGTCTTGCATTTTTTCTGTCTCCAATCTTTTAATTTATTTATAACATTAAATTAAAAATTTTAAATTATTATATTGACAATTATTTTTATAAGTATATAATTCAGGCAATAAACAGTAAGTAAATTTTGTCTCTTAAAGCTGTTTATAAAAAATAAAGTAATTAAGTTTACTTTTTTTTATTTTGATATAAAATATAGGTAATAAAAAAACCGAGTTGGTTCTTTGTTATATTTTAATACAGTTTTTTTACTCTTTTATTTAATCATATTCATTAAATAATAGCAATTTTAATGTGCAAAAAGGAGTAAAAATGAAAGAATTTAATCCAAAAACAGCAAGTTTAGCAACTTTTTATCGCAAAATTGATGAATTTTGAGAAAATAAATCACCCAATAAACCTTATACTTTGAACGATTTAACCAATAAATTCAACCTTTCTCACCATTGAATACAAGAAACTTATCGGAGCTAAAAAATAGTTCCTTTACTTGAACGACAAGTTAATAGAATTGAAAGTGAAATAATTAATTTTATGATGAAATCACCTGATGGTGCTAAATTATATTGACAACGAGCATTTAATTATAAATATTCACTACAAGAAAAAGAACTTGAAAAAGAATTAAACTTAAATAATCAACAACCAATCATAATTAATTTACAAACGGATATTAGAGATATTAAAAAACAAAGTGATAATAATGCTTAATCATTTTACTTATTTGTTAGAAACTCCTTATTGGTTATTACAAAATAATAGTATTGGTAATAAATATCCCTTTGCTAAGAAATATGAATTAGTGAATGAAATTAATCAAATTGGTACACGTTATAGTGGTAAGACTATATCAAATATTAAAATATTTGGTGAATTATTAAAAATTAGTTTATTAATTAAATAACCAATTTGTATCATTGCTAGTATGTATTGGAGTAAAGATTTAAAAGATAGTGTATTTCAAAATATATGAAATATTCTAGATTAAAATCATATTCCCTATACTATTAATTTATCAAATTTTACTTTTATTTTATCAAATGGTAGTAAAATATATTGTAAAGGTTTACATTCACCAAGTTGAAAAGAAAAATTAAAAGCCTTTACTGATTTAAATAAATATAAATTAATTATTGATTGAAGAGAAGAATGTGACCAATTTCAATAAAAAGATTTAAGTGATTTAGAATTTGCTATTCGTGGTTATCAAAATAAAATAACAATTAATACATGTAATCCTGAAAGTTTAAAAAGATATATTGTTGGTTATTGTAATGAATTATTACCTTTTAATGAAGAAATAATGCGTAGTAAATATGAGTAAATTAAGTATATTAAAAAATGAAATATGAATATTATTATTCATTATTCTAGTTGAAGATTAAATTATGAATTACCACAAGATAAAGTTAATGAACAATTAAGATTAGAACAATTAGATATTGAAAGAGCAAGAGTATGAAGTTGAGGTTTACCAGGTAATACTAGTAGGTCAATCTTTGCAAGATATATTGATATTATGCAAGCAACAGATATTATTCAACCAACTAAATTATTAGGTGGTGTTGATATTGCTAATGCTACTAGTCCTAAGGGAACATACTACTGCCGCTAGTTTTTTATTATATAATTCATTTTATAAAAAAGCCTATAAAGTAGTAGAATATACACATTCAAATGCTACTCAACAATTTAAAACTGAATTAGAACAAGTTAAAGATATTTTAGAGTTTTATAACAATCAATTAAATAAATATTTTAATTTAATACAACAAGGAATTAGTATAAATGTTGATGATAGTGCTTATTCAATATTACAAAGTTTAAATAGAGAAAAATATAATTATAGTTTTGTTCAATATATGACATTTAAACCAGCACAAAAACAAAAATTTAAAATAAGACATTGTATTGAAGCCTTTACAATGTTAATAAATACAAACTAATTAAAATGATTATGAGAAAAATGTCCTGTAAGTAAAACTCAATATGAATTAATACAATGAGAAGATAAACCAGATGCCAGAGAAGAACGAATGTTAGACTTATATGAATGATACATTTGATAGTGATTTTTATACTTTACACTTTGAATTAATACCAATGGTTAAACATAATAGTTTAGCAGATTATAAATTATGACAAGAAAGAGAGTCAATAACTTAATGAAAAAAGATATTTATGTAATACATGATGAGAGTGTAATAAATGCAAAAAGAACTTATATGTCTGTTTGTGGATAAGTTAAAAAAAGACTTTATCAAGAATTAAAAAAAGATAATATCGCAATATGTAAATTAAATTTATATAACAAATATATTAAAAAATATCAAAAAGTTAAAGTATGTGTGCAAGTTTTAGTAAATGAACCTAGTTTATTAACAGTAAATATAATTAATTATGCACTTATCTTAAAATTAAAGGAGCAAAATAACCATAAATAATACTTTTCCTAGTTTACCAAACTTAAATGATATTAGTAGTGTTTTAAAATTTTATAATTATGATTGAACAATTAATTTAGAAAATATTATTGCTCGTCATCAAATGCGATTAATAAATGGTAAAGATATTTTATTTAAATCGCATCGTAAAGACATTTTAGAAAAATTAAATTGATGATATGAAACTTATAAAATAAAAGAAAAATTAGATAAAAACGAATTAACAGCAAGTTTAATGGGTAAAACAATATTCGGTTTATTAAAAACTAGTGACGGCAATATTGATTTATGAATTAACCCATTTAACTTTACATCAAGAGTAAGTAAAATAAATAAAATTGAACAAGGTGCTGATATTTGATTAAATTATCATCAATCAGATAGTGGTTTTATTTTAAATTTAATTTGTACCAAAGATAAAATAATTATTAAAGGTTGACCAAAAAATAATGAAGTAGTTGTTGGTCAAAGTAAAACACAAATTAAAAATGATGTTAGACTTATTTTAGTCCAAGAATTTAAAAACAAATTAGGTATAGTACCTTTTTGAGAAATGATAAATGAACCTAATCCTTTATTTTTATCAACATCAACCACTTTAAATCCATGACCAACTATGGCAAATTGTTATAAATTACAATTTGATTTAGAAGATAGTTTTAATATTAAATCAAAAGAAAGATGAGCAAACCGTACGCATTGATATGGGATATTAGATGATGATTTAATGATTTCTTATAACAAAGGTAATAAAAAAGTATTACAAGATGCTTTTGATGATATTTTTATTTAATCAGGTCAACCAGCGGTCGATGGTCAATCATCCCAATATTTACAAGTAGTACAAGGCACACCAACCTTAGAAATATATACAGAAGACCAAAAAGCAATTATTGAACAAGTATATATAGCATGTCATTTTTCTAGTCCTTTTGGTGATAAATCAGATAATGACCAAAATAAAACACAATCTTTATTAACTAAAACTAAATATTTAGAAAAACAAGCATATTTACAAGCATATCATAAACAATATTATATTAAGATGTTTGATACTGTTTTAAAATATTATGGTTTATGAGATGGTAATAGTGAACACCCCTATGGATTTGATTTTGTTAGTTCTAATTTAGTAGACCAAATGCGACAAAATGAATTAATTACTGCTAGATTAGATAATGGCACAATGGAACCAATAATAGCCATAACTTAATATGATAATATTGATGAATTAGAAGAAACTAAATATTTTGAAAAAGTAGAAGCATGACAAGATAAAATGCAAGCCAAAGAAATATAACATAATAATAAATTAATGGAATATGATGAAACTGGTAATAATCAAAATACCTTACAAGGTAGAACAGAAATTAAGGAGAATTAAAAAATGAGTAGAATTAACCTAGGTGTTATGGAAGAATTAAGAAGACAAGTCCGCGATACTTTAATAGATATTAGAGAAAACATAAGAGATAATAGACATTGAATGGTATTTCCTTTTAATGTTTATAGTTCATATATTCCTGATACTGAAACAGGTTGAAAACCTAATAATGCTAAACCAAGTGACTATGGTAGTTATTCACGAATATTTGATAATATGGAAAGTACTATTGCACAATGACAAAATAGTTTAAAAATAGTTCAAAAATATAAAGGTGAAGAAATTAATATTTTAACAATTGCTGATTTTAATAAACAGCCAATTAACTCAACTATATGAGTAAATAATGAAACACCTTTTGCTATAAAATTAAAAGATGAAAATAATAATGTTTATTGAAAATTAATTGATGGTGAAAACATTTATGATATTAATAGAATGTTAGAATACTTAAAACAATATAAATTAAGTTATTTTATTAATAATGATAATAAAGCCGATAACTTTTATACAAAAGAAGTTAAAGTTGGTAAGTATTGAGATGCTTATATGATTGATGACAGAAGTTCAATTCAATTTGGTGAAGCAAAATTTGAACAAGTATTTACTCAACAATCAACTGAAAGACAATATACTTTATTAATTTTAGATGAAGATGCCGATAAATTAAATATTAATGATTATTATAATTTTTATACGGCATTTAATGACTGTGGTTTAAATATTGGTGGTGGTGATATTAATTCTGCTCCCCAAGATAGATAATAATTATATCCCTTAAATGTTATTAATTATTATTCACCTTATGATGGTAGTTTTTTATGATAAGAAATTACATTTTCCAGTATTAATGACAAAATTAGTAATAGTGGTTTATCAGTACGACAATTTATTCAAACAAGTGCCATGGGTGAGGGTTGTTGTTTTCCTAAAATAACTTATGATGAAAAACTAAATAAAGGTATTGTTGAATTAGATGAGATTTTATTAAAAGACCTAGGCGTTAGAGCAATGGCAGTTAAATTTTATAGTAATCAAATCTTTTTTGATATGCTAGTAATTGGCCGACCAATTATTAAAGGACAATTTAATCAAAAAGTAATGAATTAAAGAAACTTATTAATGTATAACATGTTTTCTGCTCCACCCGATAAAATAAATACTTATGCATCACCTGAGGTAAGTTGATATAATATTCAAGGTATTTAACCAACTATAATAACTGGTTATGAAGATTGAAAAAAAGATATGGAAAGTAGATATGACTTTTGAAATCAAAAAAATAGTGAGGGAATTGTAATAACTGATAAAGTAAGTTCAACAGCAACCAATCCGACTGTTGGAACAACTATTCATAAAGAAGATAATGACTCTAAATTTTATTGGTCTAAAAATTGAATGATTATTTCACCAGATAAAATAAAAGTAAATAATGAAGATGTTAATAATATAATTAGTACACAAGCATCATTATATTTTAGAAGAAAAGATGAATTTGGCAATACCGTAGGACAAGTTCAAATTGAATATAATAAAATGGGCGCATGTAATGTTTGAGATATTTTAAATATGAATAATTTTATTAATCGCCAAATTACAGTATTACCTTTAAACTATACGCAAAAATTAGTGTTTAATCCTTTTACGATACCAGGTGGGGTTGGTAAATTTTTAAACTTTATTTCATTTGGTATTCCATGAGGTTGAGTAATTAATCAAGATGAAAAAACTTGACCTAATTTTCAATGACTTAATAGCTTTATGAGTGCTAATGTTTATAGTTTTTATAATGATGCCTTTTGGTATGAAAAATCAAAAAGTAAAGGTTATTTACCATTTGAAATTTTTAGAGAACAAGGGAATGATAAAGTTGGCGCTCGCTATATTTAGAGCAAATGCTACTAGTTTAGGTTTTACTACTTTATTAACTGATAAAATACAAGGTAATGTTTTAGAAAAAGATGGAAAACCAACAGAACGAATAACTTATTCAACTTATAATTTAAAACAATTAAATCCTAAAACTAATCGCATATATTTAATTAATGAATTAGTAAGAGCAATAGATGCTCAAACACCAGTTAGTGATAGTGAAAAAGATAATGATTACGAATTATTACAAACACCTGATGGTACAAATTGTAGTTATATTATTGATATGTTTTCAATCCAAGCACTATATAAAGGTAATTTTGAAATTATCTTTTATGCTGATAACCCATATACCAATAATGAAGAAGATTATTTAAAATTATCAGTATGAAGTTTTCGTGGCAAAACAAAAAGTACATTAAATAATTATTTACGCGATATGACAACTAATTATAAAACTAGTTTTCTATTACCACATGACTATGAAATACCTACTTTTAATTATCCCGAATATGTATTACCACCAGTGCTATATAACTACAAACCTTGTACAAAAGATATCTGAAATTCTAATACGGTACAACCATTAAAAACTAAAATTGTTGCACCAGCACAATGTAAAGTGGGAAATTCTAAACCAGTTAATTTATTTTCTGATGAGTTTAATGAAGCATATTATGAAATAGAAATTGATTTAAAACAAATTGATCCAACAATTCAAAGTATCAGTAAATTCCAAGATGCTTATAAAACAATAGAAATAAGTAATTTAGGTAATTTACAAGTTGAATGTGGGCCACCAAATATAGAAAATTTTATTCATGATAGAAATGTTAATATTTTAGGTGGTTTAAATGGTTACAATAATTCTTATGGTTCATTAGAGAATATAATTTTATATGAATCTGGTTATTCACAAATTGATAAAGTTAATTTTGAAAATACAATAACTTTATATACTAAAAATATAAAAGTAAATGATACTGAAACAAAATACGCTACTGAATATACTAATGGGTTACCAAAAAAAGAATTATTTTAATATATATAACACACCAAATTATAAATATGATTTAAGATTTTTATTACAAATAACAAAATTATTTAATTTTGATAAAGATAAAATTACAGAAACATATTTACAAGCATATTATACAAATTATATGAAATTAAAAATTATATTTAAAAAAGTATTAATTGCTAAATTAATGTTTATTGAAAAATTATATTTTGGTAATGATAAAAATATAATATTAGATGTATCTAATCCAAATGTATTAGGTATTAGAAATAAAAGCGATAGTGCTGTTAAAATTACATTTAAACCAAGATAAAAATAAAAAAAGATTTAATAATCTCTTTTTTTATTCTCCAACAACTTTTATATTTCCTTTATTATCAATCACTAAATTTGGCTCTGTTGTCTCTAAATTTCAACGATAAACTGATTTAAAATATGCCCCCTCTATATCGTCAGACCAATATTTAATTTTCAGTGAATCTCTATAAACAAAATACAACTCTTTTTCTCTTTGTCCGGCAGTAAAATCCCCATAATTAATTAATATTTTATCTTTACCTTTATTATTAGGTATTATTTGTTTTGGAAATTCATCATTTTTAAATTTATTTATATTTTATTGATTATTTCCTTTTCATACTACATAATATCATTTATTATCAACTTTATTAAATGGTTTTTCTTGTGGTGCCATTCATTCTAAAATACCATCTTTTGTATTTTTTTTGTTTTCTTCTTTTAGTTGTTTTAATTCATCTTCACTATATTTTGGTATAGTTATATTCTTATTACAACCAACCAAACTGGTTGTACTTGTTCCGATTAAAGTGATTGTTACTATGATACTTAATATTTTTTTCATATTTTAATTCTACTATACTATAGCTGCTATTAATTCTGGTTCTGACATTTCTCAAATTGATGAAAAAATACTAATAGCTTTTTCACAAAATAATTGAAAAACATCTTCATGTATTAATACGATACCGTTTTCTATTTGATTAAATAAAATATTAAAAATTTGCCCCCGTAATTAAAATTTATGTAGTTTGATCTGGAATAAATTCAGCTTCACTGTCTATTAATGGATATCTAACATAATAAGTATCTTCAAGTATATTTTCTTTATTTAGTTTGATTCCAACAATTAATGCAGCATGATAAGAGCTATCACATCCTTCATCATCATATTCGTCGTCATCAAATAAACCACCAAACATAACAGGAGATTGTCTAGAAAGAGATTCCTATATTAAATGTCTTATCCACATTCTTTTTTCTATATAATTTAATCTATTTCAAAATAATCGAGTTAAATCAATTTTCTTTAAATTAAATTCCAAATTTTCCTTAATTATCGGGTTTGTGTTTAATATTTCAATTACTTTTGATAATGAAGCGCCATCATTTGCATTGTTTGGAAAAAAACTTGCAATTTCTTCTTGTCCCATTTCTTTAAGATCTTTATTATTAAGAATATTATTATCAAATATATTTTTTAAAACTGCCACAACACATCATCAATTATTTATTTGAAATTCCATTGGTTTTTTCATGCTAGTTTTTCTTAAATCAATTAACACATATTCTAATATTGGATATGTTATTTCTTGTCTTTTAACTCTATTTAAATTTTTTAAATTATTTGTTTGTAAATAACTAATTTCATTATTTTCTAATTTAGTTTCTTCTTTTTGATAGGGGCTAGCGGCAATTGTTGTTGGTATAGCAGTTCCACTAATTGTTAATATACTTAATAAACTAAGTAATTTTTTCATACTTGTTTTTCTCCTTTTCTTAATTTTAAAACTTTTTATCAAGATTTAACTGCATTATATATATATATATATATAATTAAAATTATGAATTATTTTAAAAATTTTATCTTGTTAAATACCCTATTATTACGCGTTTTAAGACCTAAATTAGCAATAAAATATATTAAGTTTATTAAATTTTTCCCCATAAGCACTTTCTTTTAAATAACATTCTTCTTAATGCTATATTAAATAAATCTTCTTCGGTATAAACATTGCCATTTTCATCTTTTCACATATTATTCACATCCTTGTCATTTAATATTTTCATTTTCTAAATTAATAATAGTTGTTAATCATGCTTGTTGATTTTCAATATTAGCAGTAATTTTTGCTTCTTAGTAATGTATAAAAACAGTTTGTTTTGAAATCACCATATTTACTTTTCATTACTAATAAGTATCTTTTATTCATAATTTTTTCTACCTAATGTTCAATGCTCATCAGTGATATCTTCAAATGATACGGGATAAGCTCATAGTATTAATTCTTGTAATTTGTTTTCTTGATTACATATAAAACAATAACCTCAATATCTTTTTTTAAGACAAATTTTATTTAACTTTTTCATATATACATCCTAAATTATTCCTCTTATTTTTAACTCGTTGGCACTCACTCCCAAGTGAAAGTGCTAAAGCGAGAATTAGTTATATAAGTATTTACTACACCATCCGCTTCATTAGGGTAAGTGGTGGTGGTATATTGTTTAATAATCCACAGTTGTTTTTTATTTTTTACGCCAGAGAGTTTTCTCTCTCTTCATTCGCACCATTTCAGGTCAAAACGTTCAGTTTTTAAAATAAATTCACTTGCACCTTGAAGAGCTTAATACTGACTTTGTGGTTTTTATTAAACCGCTGTCACTTATAAGAAGTAATATCTATCGCAAATTTATTTATAAAGTGGCCATCTTAATATTTATTGTCGTTTGATGTTGACCTTGCACTTATCACGACTATCGCTTAGTTCTAATGAACCAGCGCCTATTTACATTTTTCCTCATACACTATTTCAGCACTTACCTCGGCTGGCTGTGGGAATGAGTTTAAACTCATATTCTTATGGAAGCACTTAGTTATTAATAAATAACCGTTCCCGCTCTGCATTAAGTTGTTTTATAAAATTTAAATTTTAAGAACCCAGTTTCATAATCAAAGATAATTTTTGAATTTTCTAAGCGTTTATAAAACCGCTTTTGTTTTTTATCTTTTGTGCGATTTAATAAATCTTTGTGTTTTTCACAAGTTCATAAAACTTTATTTGATAAAAATTCTTTAGTAATGAATGATATTGATTTATAACAGTTATTAATATCACAAATTTATTGTTGCTTATTAATTTTCATTACTCATTCCTTTCTTTGATATTATTTTTTTATTAACCAAATTAATTAACTGAAACAGAGAAAAGACAACACCTTAAATTAGGAGAAAAACAGGTACATTTTGTAAAGATTTCTAAGATATTTAATAAATGTGTAACACAATTTTAAGTTAACAAAAAAGTTATGATAAAAAGTTTCTATTTTAAGATGCTGTCCTTTCTCTGAATCAATTAATAATTTTGGTTTTACAAATAAAAAAACAACTCTTTTATTTAATAAGAGTTACTTTTTGCCGCTTCATCTCACACGATGCCTTAAAACACAAAAAGAACAAAAAAGAGAAAAAAAAGAGAAAAAAAATAAGAAAAAGTAAGTACCTATAAATGGTAGTAAAATAAAAATAGATTTTACTCTCACTTTTTCATTAGGAAACTTTATTTTGATGTTTTTATTAATTTTAGTTGCAAATAATAAACTTTTATAGAATAATTATTAAATAATAATTTGGTTGTTAATTTTGAGATTTAAGGAGGTGATGAGTAGTGTTATTTTTAAAAAAATTAGAGGCATTTGGTTTTAAATCATTTGCTGATCCATTAACAGTCAATTTTGATCATGAAATGATAGGAATTGTAGGACCAAATGGGAGCGGAAAATCAAATATTAATGATGCAATTCGTTGATGCTTAGGTGAACAATCAATTAAATCACTTCGCGGGAATAATAGTGAAGATGTTATTTTTAATGGGTCAGAAACAAAACCAGAATTAAATATGGCAGAAGTTAAACTAATTTTTTATAATACAAACCGGATTTTTGCAATGGACTATGATGAAATTGAAATTATTCGTCGTGTTTTTCGAGGAACTGGTGAAAATGAATATTTTATTAATAAACAACGAGTTCATTTAAAAGACATTCAGGATTTTGCAATGGATAGTGGTTTAACAAAGTCATCATTAGCAATTATTTCACAAGGAAATATTAATGCTTTTGCAGAAGCAAAGCCATTAGAACGACGTGCTTTATTTGAAGAAGCTGCTGGGGTTGCAAAATATAAACGCCGTAAATTAGAAGCTTTAAAAAAATTGGATCGTTCAAATGAGAATTTAGCACGTTTAAAAGATATTTTAAATGAAATTGAACGTAAATTACCAAGTTTGAAACGGCAAAGTGAAAAAGCAATCAAATATACAACATTAAAAGATAAATTAAATCAAATTGAATTAGCTGTTTTAGTAAAAGATATTACTTTTTTTAATGACAAATTATTAGAATTACGTTCACAGCAGAAAAAAATTATTAGTACAAAACAAGATGCTGATCGAGAATTAAAAAATAAAGAAATTGAATATAATGAATTAAACAAAGAAAACTTTAATTTGGATAGTAAAATTAATGTTTTAACTAAAGAATTTCAAAGTTTAGTTTCAGAAATTAGTGATTTAAAAGTACATAAAATTGAATTAGATAATAAAGAAGCAGCTTTAAAAATGTTTAATAATGATATTACTATTACTAATATGGTTAATGATTATAATGAATTAACTGTTAACTTACAAAATGAATGTGAAAAATTAGCAACATTAGAAACACAACAACAAGAATATCGTGCTCAACGTGAAGCTTTTAACACAAAGCAAGCTGTGCTAAATGAGCAATTAGGAGCAATTAATAAAACAATTATTCGTTTAGAAAGTGAATTAGAACGTGCACAAAATAATTTTGAAAATCAGGATAATTTACATGAAGGTGTTAAAAATATTATTAATAATAAAAATGTTTTGCCTGGAATTATGGGGTTAGTTCAAGATATTATTAATGTTGATGTAAAATATGAGCAAGCAATTGTGACTGCTTTAAGTGGACGTTTACAAGATATTTTAGTTAAAAATGTTGATAGTGCAAAACGAGCAATTTCATATTTAAAACAAAACTGTGCTGGACGAGCAACATTTATTCCGTTAGATGTAATATCACCACGCTATCTTAACAGTGATGAAGAATTTGTAATTAAATCAGTGCGAGGATATTTAGGATTAGGAAATAATTTAATTAAAGTAAAAAAAGAATTTCGAATTGCAGTTGATTATTTACTAAGTCGTTATTTGATTTGTACTGATTTTGATAGTGCACAAGAAATTGGAAAGTTAACAAAATATCGTTATAATATTATTACATTAGATGGCGAAATTGTTCGCCCACAGGGAGCTGTTACAGGGGGTTATCGACGAACACGGATGACCATTGTTAATCCAGAAAAAGAATTAAGAGTTCTTAATGAAAAATTAGCAATGCAAACTGAAGAATATCATAATATTTTAAAACAATTAAATATGCTTCGACGACAATTATATGAAATTAATGAAGTTATTGCTGAAAATCAAGCTTCAATTGGGGCGGGTAAACGACAAATTGAAATTATTATGTATGACCAAACAAAGTTGCAAAATGAATATCAGTTACTAACATCAAAAAATATTAATGAAACAAAAATAGTTGAAAATGAAGCAGTACTCAATATTACGGATCAAATTAAACAAAAAGAACTTTTAAAAACAAAAATTGAACAACAATTAAATGTTGCCCGTAGTTTAAAAGATAAGCAGTCATTAGTAATTAATGAGCTTAATGATCAAATTGGAGAAAAACGATATTATATTTCAGCTTTGCAAGAACAAATTAGCAAAATGAATACTGATTTATCGATTATTAATGTTAAAATTCAGCAAAATCTAACAAGACTAACAGAAGAATATCAAATGACATATGACCACGCTAAGACATTAGAATTAAAGGTAATTGATAATGAAGATTTAATTCGTGATGAAATTAAACAGTTACGAAGTGACTTATCTCAAATTGGTAATGTTAATTTAGAAGCAATTGAAGAATATAAAGATGAAAATGCTCGTTTTCAATTTATGAGTAATGAATATAACGATGCAAATGATTCGGTTAAAAACTTGTTAAAGTCAATTGACGAAATGGATAGTATTATGGAAAAACAATTTGATAAAACAATTAAAGAGGTAAATGAGAATTTACCATCAACTTTTGAAGTATTATTTGGGGGTGGTTCAGCAAGAATTATTTATACTGAACCAGAAAATTTATTAGAAACAGGGGTTGATATTAAAGTATCACCACCAGGGAAAAATATTACTAATTTAAATTTATTATCTGGAGGAGAAAAATCATTGGTTGCTTTATCAGTTCTTTTTGCGATTTTAAAAGTCCGACCAATTCCATTAGTAATTTTAGATGAAGCAGAAGCACCATTAGACCCAGCAAATGTTGAGCGATTTGCTAAGTATATTCGTAGTTTTGTTGAAATCACTCAATTTATTGTTGTTACCCATCGCGTTGGAACAATGGAACATTGTGATGTATTATATGGGGCAACAATGCAACAAAAAGGAGTTACAAAAATTGTTGGAATTAAATTACAACAAGCTGCTGAAATGATTAAAGAATTTGAGAATAAACTTGAAAATAAAAAAGCATAAATAATTTATGATTTTTTATTTTTTTGATACAATTAGTATAAATAAGTTTTAAAGAAATAAAACCATATAAAGGGGAGGAAACTTAACAAATGAAGCCAAACGAATCTACTAAGGCTGTTAAGGAAAAGAAAGAAAAAAAACATTTTCTTAAGAGTGTAGTAGGAGAGATTAGCCATCATAAAATGTTTACTTTAGTTGGTTTTGCTTTGGTATTAGTAATATCAATTATTATTTGAACAATTGCATCGGCTAGTAATGTAATTGTTGCTGGAGGGAGTACATCAGTTGTCCAAGTAATGGCAAATATTACGGAACAATATAAACGTGATAACAAAGAAGATATTTTATATAATTCATTAGGAAGTGCTGCTGCCTTAGTTGGTGTAAAAAATGGTAGTTATGCTTTTGGTTTTTTATCAAAAGATGTTAATTCAACGCCTAAACCAAGGGATAACTGTTCTAATGCTCAACAACTATGAGTAGATTATCATACTGGTCGTTTTGTTTTTGCCCGTGATTATATTATCTTGGTATATCATTTGCCAAATGGTTGTCAAATTAAACCACACCAAGATTCGTTACAATTTCAAAGTTTTTTTGGTGGAGAAGGAACTGAATTAATTCATAAGATTTATACTGATCCAAATTTTACTTGACAACAAGCTTTTGGTTCGCAATTAGTTTGTGGTAGTGGTAGCAACAAATTTTATACTTTAACACGTGAGTCTGGAAGTGGGACAAGAGATTTTTTTGAAGCAGTAATTAAAATCAGTAAAAAATATGAAACAAATCAAGTAGCTTCATCAAATGGTTCAATGTATCAAGCAATTTCAACTACTCCTGGGTCAATTGGTTATATTTCTTTTTCATATATTAAAAGAATTATTAGCAATGAAGATTTAGGGGTAAAAGCAATTGCTAGTGTTATTAGTAAAGGAAGTATAGAGCCAGAGTTACCATATAAAGTTATTGATAATAATTATGAATTTAATCCAGCTTATTCTTTAACAAGACCATTTACTGGAATTATTAATTATCAAGGAAAACAATTCAATAATGCCTTACCTTTTATTGCATGAATGTTAGATCCATTACCATATTCAAAAACAAAACCAAAACTACGAAATAGGAAAGATAATCCTTATTATGACCCAAATTTTAAGTTAAGTCCACATGATGCTGCATATTGATATATGGAAGAAGGTGAAGAGCCATTATCAATTGATGACTTTTTCTTCCGAAAGTATAATAATAATACAACTTTTGCAAAAAGTGGAAAAATAACTGTTAATGAAAAAGTAGCTTGAAATTTTAAATCAGATTATCAAAGTATTTGAGATATTATTGTGAAAAAATTTCCCGAAAAATATCAAGCATATTCTAAATATGAATATAACGGAATGGAGAATTAACTATGGTGAAGAAAGAAGTAATAAAAGAAAAACAACCATTCCTTAAAAAAATGGCATTATGAAAAATTCGTTTTATAAATAATTTTCGCGGACGAAAACAAATTATTGATTTTACTTCAAAAATTATTATTTATTGTTTTGCGATTTTAACAATTTTAATTTTATTAACACTAGTTGTTTTTATCATTTATAAATCAATTTATTTCTTCCAGCATTATCCTGGTGGTTTTTGAGGATTTTTATCAGATAATACTTGAAATGCTAATAATAGTCAATTTGGTATTTGACGAATTATTATTTCAACATTTTTTGTCTTATTAATTGCTTTACTATTTACAATTCCGTTAACTATTTTTTCATCATTATATATTTCAGAATATTTAAGTCCAAGGATTAAATGTAAAGTGATTGGTATTATCCAATTGCTAGCTGGAATTCCATCTGTTGTTTTTGGATTATTTGCTTTAGCAATTTTAGGGCCGCTTTTCATGTTAATGGGCGCTTCTTCAACCTCAAACTTATTAGTAACATCAATTACTTTAGCTTTTATTGGTTTACCAATTATGATTTCATTATCAATCAATGCTTTAGAAAATATTCCTGATTCATATCGCTTTGGTTCATTAGCATTAGGATTAAGTAAAACCCATACAACTTATCGTATTGTTTTACGTTCAGCTTGATTTAAAATTATTACTGCTATTATAATGGGAGTTGCACGGATTATTGGAGAAACAATGGCGGTGATGATGATTGCTGGAAACGCACCAGATGGTTTAAAACTTGGAAATGGTTTTATTAATTTTATTTTTTCATCAATAGCAACTTTAGCATCAACAATTGGATTAGAAATGTTGGAAAATTCAGGGCCAATGCATGAATCAGCATTATATGCAATTGGACTAGTATTATTTATTATCGTTTGTATTATTAATATTTTTATTATTTCATCACAAGCATTTCATAATCGAAAACGAAACTATCATGCTCGTAAAACAACAAAAGGTTTACGATTAAGTAAAACATATAATGCTAATAAAATTAATAAGTTATTTTATGAACATATTGAAAAAACAAGGGGTTTGAAAAAGTTTAAAGATGGAATTGGAATGTTCTTTTTAATTTCTTCAACTGTAATTGTTGTATCATTTACATTAGTTATTTTAGCTACAATTATTTGAAAAGGATTATTTGTAATGGTATGAAGTGATCTAATTTCAACATCAACCTTTGATGGCGGAGCAGGAATTCTTTCAACATTTTTAGTTACTCTGTTATTAGTTATTTGTTCAATAATTTTTGCGATACCATTATCATTAATGGTTGCCATTTATTTAAATGAATATGCTCGTCCAAATAGCATTTTTGCAAAAGTGGTGCGTTTTGCAATTGATGTTTTATCATCAACACCAAGTATTATTTATGGAACTTTTGGATTAGCTTTCTTTATTGGTGTTTGTCGTTTACCATTATCAATTTTAAGTTCTGGTTTAACCTTAACAATTGTTATTTTACCAATTATGATTCGTAGTATTGAGGATGCTTTATCAGGTGTTGAAAACTCATTGCGACATGCCTCATTAGCATTAGGAGCTAACAAAACATCAACAACGCTGAAAGTTGTTTTACCAAATGCGATGCCAGGTATTATTACTGCAATTATTTTAGCAATTGGACGTGTTATTAGTGAATCAGCCCCAGTTTATTTAACATTAGGAACCGCGGTACGGTTACCAATTGCTGGATTTATGTCTCCAGGGGTAAGTGTGACAACACAAATTCTAATGCTCTCAAAAGAAGGAACAACAGCAGGAGCAATGCGAATTATGTTTGAATTAGCTTTTGTGATTATGGTTTTAATTTGGTTATCAAATAGTTTGGCCCATATTTTAGGGAAGAAATTTGCACCAAATTATGTCAATATTGGATTTAGAGCGAAGTGAAAAAATCGAATTAATAACTTGAAATTTTTCTTTTGAAAAGAAAATTATCTTCATCAAAAACAAAGTTTTAATAATTTTTGAAAAAAATTTGTACCAAAGAAAAAACAACATCATGAAGAAAATAAGGTGAAGAAGAAGGGAGAAAAATAATGGATCCAAAAGTAATTATTAAGAATCCAACATTTGATTCATCAGATAATAATCCAGATTTAATTAAAGTAAAAAATGTTGACTTTTTTTACAAAGGAAACAAGCGGGCTCTTTTTAATATTTCAATGAAAATTAAAGAACATACTGTTACTGCTTTTATTGGTTCCTCAGGATCAGGAAAATCAACATTACTGCGTTTATTTAATCGAATGAATGATGTTGAGCCAAAGTCAATTTTTAAAGGTGAAATTTTAATTAATGGGAAGAATATTTATAGTCCTGAAACAGATATTGTTAAATTACGAACAGACATTGGGATGGTATTTCAAAAACCTTCACCATTTCCAATGTCAATTTATGATAATGTTGCTTATGGACCACGGAATCAAGGGGTTCGTGATCGAAAATTAGTTAATAGTATTGTTGTTGAAAGTTTAAAACAAGCAGCATTATGAGATGAAGTAAAAGATAATTTACGAGATTCTGCTTTTGCATTATCAGGGGGACAACAACAACGTTTATGTATTGCCCGGGCAATTGCGATGAAACCTAAAATTTTGTTAATGGATGAACCGACCAGTGCTTTAGATCCAATTTCAACATCAAAAATTGAGGAATTAATTACCCAACTAAAAAAAGATTTTACAATTGTTTTAGTAACCCACCATATGCAACAAGCCGCACGAGTTGCTGATTATACTGCTTTTTTTGCAAAAGGGAAATTAATTGAATATAATAAAACTAAGATTATTTTCTCTCGTCCGTCTAATAAAAAAACAGAAGATTATATTACTGGGCGTTTTGAATAACGAAAGGAGGGGATAAAATATGAGCATAAAAATTGAAAATGATTTAGCACAAACAAAACAAATGATTATTGACATGATTGCAATGACAAAAAATCAATATGATGATATGGTTAAATGTTTAGAAACAAATGATGTTGAGCTTGCTCAAAGTGTTATTTCCGCTGATGAAACAATTAATAAAATGCAAGAGGCCTTCATTGAAGTTTCATTATGAAAAATTGCAAAACAACAAATGGTTGCAAAAGATTTACGACGAATAGTTGGTTTTATTTTGATTGTTAAGGAAGTTGAACGTATTGCAGATTATGCAAAAAGTATTTGTCGTTATTATATCAAATATAAACCTTCAACAAAGTTAATTAATTTTTTAAAAAAATTAGTTGCAAAAGTCATTGAAATGTTAACAGAAGTATCAAATATTTTTGAGGAAGAACGAATCGAGTCAGCATATAATATTTTAAAATATGATACTGAATTAGACAAGATTTATAAAGTTGAAAATGATGCTTTAATTGAAAAAATTCGTGAAGCAAAATCAAAAGAAGAAATTAAAGTTATTACTTTAACAATGCAACAATTACGTTCAATTGAACGTGCTGGAACACATATCATTAATATTGCTGAAACATTAATTTATATTATTGAAGGAAAAATTTATGATTTTGAATTACCAATTTAATATGGTCTTCATGATGAAGATCATTTTTAATGCAAAATTATCAATGAATTTTTACTACTTGTAGTTTTATATTTAATATAATTAAATTTATTGCTAAATAGTTAAAAATAAAAGTATAATTTATAATGGATATAAAAAAATAAAGAAGGTGATAAAAAGATATGAAAATTTGTAATAAATACAATGAAATGTTAAAAATGAAGAATTACACTTAATGAAATCGTTAATAGGAAATGAACAAATTAACAATCTTTACAAAGATTGTTTTGATTGAAAAAGAAAATAATATTGAATTATAGTTGGTATTTAATTATTTTTTCAATAGTAATAAGTATTAATTTAAGTATATATAAAATTCTATCGATAAAATATCTCATTAAATAATATAAAGACAATAAAATAGATAAAATCAAAATAGAAAAATTTACCATATAAGGTGAAAATTATTGGTTGTAGCAAATAAGAATGTATTATGGTTAAAACCAAAAACTTTATTGTTTGTTAACAAAAATAAAGGAGAATTAAGATGTCATATTTAGATAATTTAAAATTATGGAAAGATGCTAAAAATTTAGATCCAACATTAGCGGCTGAATTTCAACAAATGTCTGAAGCAGATTTAATTGCTGCTTTTTCAGATGATTTAGAATTTGGAACTGCCGGATTACGAGGATTATTAGGTCCAGGAACCAGAAAAATGAATTTATATACAATTCGAAGAGCAACATTAGCTTTTATGCAATATTTAAAAACAATTTATTCTGCGACAGATTTAAAATCAAAAGGAATTGTAATTGGGTATGATAACCGTCATTTTTCAGCTGAATTTGCACAAGAAGTAGCAAATATTTTTGCTAGTAATAATATTAAAGTAATTTTATTTACTAATAATGACCTTCGCCCAACGCCAATGGTTTCTTATACTATTCGGAAAATAAAAGCGGCAGCGGGTGTTATTATTACAGCAAGTCATAATTCGCGTGAATATAATGGTTATAAAATTTATGACCATAATGGTTCACAGTTTTTGCCAGTCGCAACTGATGTTATTGGTGAAAATTACTTAAAAATTAAAGAAGAAGTTTTTACTTTAACTTTAAATCCAGATTCAACTTTAATTACATATGTTTCAAAAGAAGTTGAGGATAATTATGTCAGTGATGTTAAAGCAATGCAGTTTTATCCAAATCAAAAACGTAATATTAAGATTGTTTTTTCTAATTTGCATGGAACAAGTAAAGAATGAACTCCACGAATTTTAAAAGAGTGTGGCTATGATGTTACGATTGTAGAAGAACAATTTGATAATGATCCTAATTTTACTTTTGCCCCTAATCCGAATCCAGAATTAACAGAATGTTATGATTTAGCATTAAAATATGCGAAAAAAGTTAATGCTGACGTTATTATTTTAAATGACCCTGATGCTGATCGTTTAGGAATTGGTGTTAAAATCAAAGATCATGAGTATTATTTAATGACTGGGAATGAAACAGCTCCGGTATTAATTGAGTATTTATTTTCCCATTATCAACGTCAAAAAAAATTACCTAAAAATGGGGTTATGTATAATACTTTTGTTACTGGGAATTTATCAGATAAAGTAGCTGAAAGTTATGGTGTTCAAGTTATTAAAACATTAACTGGTTTTAAATGAATTGGGGATCAAATGAGCAAAGCAGCAAATAAAAGGTTAGAATTTTTATTTGGATTTGAAGAAGCATATGGTTATGTTTTAAAAGACATAACTCGTGATAAAGATGGAATTCAATCATCATTAGTCTTAGCAGAAGCTTGTTGATATTATCATAATCAAGGAAAAACATTATATGATGTTTTAGTTGAACAATATAATAAATTTGGTTATTTTTATTGTAAAACAGTTAATTTAGTTCGTGATGGAATTGATGGCAAAAAAATTATTAATAATATGTTAAAAAAATTACGACAAGAAACAATTACTAGTTTAGATAAAATTAAATGTATTAAAAAAGAAGATTATTTGCATGGTTTATATGAAATGCCAGGACAAGACTTACTAAAGTTTTATTTTGCAGATGGTAGTTGGTTTGCAGTTCGTGCAAGTGGAACAGAACCAAAAATAAAATTTTATTTTGTTTGTGTTGATAAAACAAATGAAGAAGCAAAGAGAAAAATGGAAGCAATGTACCAAGAATTAGAAACTAATTATTTAAAAGAATAAAAGTTATGCTAATATATAGTTAGAAAATAGGGGGTTTGGGTATGGCAAAAATTATTTTTGAAGCTGATGATAATCACAAAGGAATTGTTGATAAAATTTTTGTTACAAATAAACAAGTTGTCTAAAAGGGTGATAAACTTGCTAACATTATTACACAAAATAAAGTTTATGAAATTAAAGCGCCAATTACTGGCGAAGTGTTAAATATTATTGTTTATGAAAATAAAGTTATTAATAGTGGTGATGTTTTATTAGATTTATTGCCATTTAAGGAAACCCTTAATGAACAAGATAATAATTTTGAGCAACCCTATAATACTATTTCTTTTAATGGTTCTGGAAAATATAATGTACAAAATCAACCACCAATTGATGTTAAAAAATAAGAAACAGAAATTTTTCGCGAAGAATTAATTGAAACATTACTAGCACGTGAAGTAGATGGCGAAAATTCACAAGATGATTTTGAAGATTCAATTAAAATTGATTTACCAGAAGAAAATATAGCAAAAGATTTAACCCCATTTTTTAACCAGAATAATAATTCAAAGACATTTCCGTTTAAAGATAAAATTAAAAATGTTCTTGAGAATATTCCTAGTGAAGAAAATATTGAAACATTATAAAAAGATTTGGGTGATTTAAAAGAAGATTTGGCAATTGTTAAAGATGATTTAGCAACAATAACAATTAAAGAAGAAGTTATTGAAGAACTTGAAAATTTAGAACGTTATTTAGCATTTACAGCAGAAATGGCTGCGAGAAAACAAGTTGATGATAAAAAACTAGCCCCCTTACATTATCAACCCTTTGATGGAGAAGAATACAAACAAGAAAATTATACAAAAGAAGAATTAAAAAGTAATTTTGCTCAAAGTATAAATAATGTTGATGATTCAAAAATGGAACATATTATAAATTTAGAAAAAGATAAATTAGTGGAAAATAAACCGAAAGAACATCATAGTGAACATTCGAAGTCACATTCGACGGTTCATTCGTCTCATCTTAAAAAGCATAAGTCAGAAGATGCAACGTCAAGGGGACATTCCGCTTCTTCAGAACATAAAATAAAATAAAATCCACAAATTTTGCAAGTTGATAAGGTGAAATTAAATCAATAAGTAATTATTCGTACAAAAGAAATTATGGAAAGTAAAAAAAATATTGTCCATGGTTTTATTGATGTTGAAGTTGATGTTAGCGAGTTAGTTAGTTTATTATCAATTATTCGTGAAGCATATTCACAAAATGATATTGAATTAACATTATTGCCTTTTTATGTTAAAGCAGTCTATTATGGATTAAAAAAATTTCCTGTTTTATATAATTTAAAAAATGTTTCAATTAAAGAAATTTCTTCAAAGGTAACAAAATTAATAAGTAAAAGTATTAATAATGAATTAAAAGAAAAGGACTGTCAAGATGCCTCATTTTCAATTATAAATTATGGTGAATATGGAATAACACGGGGAACATTTACAATTCCAGATGATAATGTTGCCGGAATTGCAATGGGTATTATTTTTAAAAAACCTGTTGTGGTTGAAAAAAATGATATTGCAATTCGTGATATTATGGTAATTACATTGGGGTATAATGAAGCTGTAATTGATATTACTGAAGCAAGTAAATTTATCCATTATGTTGCATATTTATTATCAAATCCAGGGCTTTTATTATAAGATAAAAAGTCATTACTCACTTTTTTATTTCTAGGAGGGGAAAAATGAATATTAAAGATTTAACAAAAGAAGTTAATAATGTAGAATTAATCGTAATTACTGATAAGGTGACCCAAGGGACAGCATCCAATGGCAGCACTTATTTATTAATAATCTTGAAAGATCGTACTGGAACAATTGAAGCAAGGTTATGAGATGCTCGTCCCGCTGATATTGAAAGTTGAATTAAAGGTAATTGTTACAAAGTAAATATTAATATTATTGAATATCGAAAAGTTTTACAAGCAAAAATTAATAGTTATAATATTGTTAATAATGCCAGTATTAATATAGATGATTTTATTGAAGTTGCGCCGCTTACAGCAGATTCAATGTATAATGAAATTATTACAACAGTAAAAAAAATGAAAACAACTGAATATCGTGAAATTATGACTTTAATTTTAGCAAAATATGGTGAGCAATTTAAAATTTGACCAGCTGCTATTCGTAATCATCATGAAATTAAATCAGGTTTAATTTGGCATAGTTTAACTATGCTGCAAATGGCAAAAAATATTGTCAATGTTTATCATGATCGTTTAATTGATGCGGAATTATTATATTGTGGTGTTATTTTACATGATTTAGGAAAAGTTATTGAAATTACAAGTGGTGCTACAAATGATTTTTCATTTGAAGGAAAATTACTTGGTCATATTTCAATTATGGCAAATGAATTAAATCATCTTGCCCAAAGTAATAATTTAAATTCAGAAAAAATTGTTTTATTAGAACATATGATTTTAGCTAGCCATGGTCGATTGGAATATGGTTCGCCTGTTGAACCACACTTATTAGAAGCAGAAATTTTATCATTTTTAGATAATTTAGATGCACGAATTTACCGTATTGATAAAGAACTAGAAAAAACATTACTTAATGAGCAAACACAGCGCTTGTTATCTGTTGAAGGGCGTTGATTTTTAAAACATTTTGAAAAATAATGATTAATTTAATTGTAAAAAGTTTAAAATTTTTTTAAAATTTTATATTTTTTGCAATTTTTTTCTGTTTTTCATTTGATTTTTCTTTTTTATTTTTTGTGACAGGCATATAATAACATTACGGTATGATTTAATTTTCAGGAATAAATGCCATAACAAAATAACTATTGGCAAATTTAGTTATATCGAAAGAACTATTAATACTACTAAGAATAGAAAAGGAGAATATAACATGAAGATTATTGTAGTTGGAACTAACTATACAGGCACAACTGCTGTTAGAACCTTAAGGTGATTAGATCCGAAAGTAGAAATTGTTACTTATGATAAAAACAACAATATCTCATTTTTAGGATATGGAATTGCACTATGAGTTTCAGGAGAGGAAAAATATCTAAACGGTTTATTTTATGCTTCATCAGAAGTATTAAAAAATGAAGGTATTAAAGTAAATATGGAGCATGAAGTATTAGCAATTTATAATAAAAATCAAAAAATTCGTGTAAAAGATCTAAAATCAGGAAATGAATTTGATGATAATTATGATAAATTGATTTTAACGATTGGTTCTTGACCAATTATTCCACCAATTGAAGGAATTAAGCAGGAAGGTGTTCATATTGTTAAATAATTTCAACATGGGGAATTAGTAAAAAAAGCAAATGATGACAAAAATATTAAAAATGTTGTTGTATTTGGGACAGGATACATTGGCGTTGAATTAGTTGATGCTTTTCATCAAAAAGGGAAAAATGTTACTTTATTTGATATTTCAGATCGCATTATGCCACGTTATTATGATAAACCTTTTACTGATAAAGTTGAAGCAGTAATGCGTAAAGCGGGTGTTAATTTACGTGGTGGCGAAAAAGTTATTAAATTTGAGGGTAACAATAATAAAGTAACAAAAGTAGTAACAGATAAAGGTTCATATGATGCTGATTTAGTAATTTGGTCAGTTGGTTTTAAACCTGCAACAGAAATTTTAAATGGTGTTATTGATTTAGACAAAAATGCAGCCATTAAAGTTGATCAATATATGCAAACATCAGACCCAAATATTTTTACAATTAGTGATTGTGTTGAAGTTTATGATAATACTAAGAAACAGCCAGCATTTGTTGCTAAAGCAATATATTATGCGCTGTCCGAACAGGAGTTATTGCAGCTGTTAATGCTTTAAAACCAGCAGGTTTAGCATCACCAGGATTCTAAGGTTCAAATGCAATTAATGTTTTTGGTTGAGCTTTAGCTTCAACAGGAATGATAGAAACTGTGGCAAAAGATTTAGGATTTGATTATGATTAAATTACATTTACTGATAATGATCGTTCAGAATTTATGGATACATATCAAGAAGTTTTAATTAAAATTCTTTGAGATAAAAAAACAAGAAAAATTATTGGTGCACAAGTAGCTTCAGAGGCTAACCATACCGAAGTTTATGTATATGTTTTCATTAGTAATTATGAAGGGAGTTACAATTGATGAACTACCATTAATTGATATTTTCTTCTTGCCACATTTTAATAAGCCATATAACTTTATTACTTTACCTGCAGTATACCACACACATTTTAGAGATTGCAAGAAAACAAGAAAAAATAATAAAATATATAATTAAAAATATAAAAACATTATTAAAAATGATACATATATAAATAAAAATTCTAAAATTGATACACTAAAAAATAGTTTAAATAAAACTTTATAAATTTAAAATTATTTAGTTAAATTAGTTAAAAATTCAAATGGTGTCTGAAAATTCAAAGATTTATGCACTCTTTCAAAATTATAAAAATAATAGTAATCATTTATTTTATTTTGTAAACCAACTGCATCCAATATTTTTTCATCAAATACAAATAACTTACTATAATTTTGATTAAATCTTTCAATTTTACCGTTTGGTTGTGGAGAATGAACGGGTGTTGTTTGATGTAAAATATTTTTATCTATTAAAAATTGAGTAAAAGTAGTTTCTTTAACGCTACTTTTTTGATTATTCCGATGACTATTAATAAATTCAGAACCGTTATCAGTTCTAATTCGTGTTATTTTGATACCAAATATTTTTTCAAAATCACTAATTACTCTTTTAACAGCACCAATAGTATTCTCAGTGCTTAATTTATCATAAATATAACCGAATACTCTTCTCATTCTTTCATCAATAAAATCATAAACATAATACTTTTTATCAACTGGAAATTTACTTGGCATAAAATATTTAGCATCCATTTGTATTAATCCTAATTATTTGACTTCATATCTTGGATGTTGTCTTTTAATTTCTTTAATTTTATTTTTTATTTTTAATCATCGTTTATCTTTTTTAAGTCAACGAAAAAATGTTTTTAAATTTTTTGGTGCTTTATTTTTTAATTCTTCGCAATGAATTCCTTTTTTTAAATTATAATACAAAGATAAAACACCACCAGCGTGTTTATCGCAATATTCAAAATATAAATCACAGATATTTTTGCGAGTATCTTCACTATATTGATAATTAATACTATTGGGAATTGTTGATTTTAATAATAACTCTTCAAAATTATTATTTGCATATGCAACTAAAATTTTATTTGCTCAATAATAAAAAGTTGAAAATTTATTTTTAAAATATTTTTTAATCAAGTCTTTTAATAACAGCTTAGTTTTAAGAAAAAACTCCTTACATAAATTAATATATGCAAATATTTTCTTTTTTATTCTTTTATAATATTTATTTTAACAATTTTTACTTAAAAAATCTTGCAATTTTGCTTATAAATTACTTAAATTAGAGTTATTAATAATATATTTCATTAATTCACCTCATTTTTTAAAAAATCATAGTATAGTTATATCATTTAAAATAATTTTTATAAAACTTCAAACTTTTTTAAACAATCATAATAAATAATAAGTAAATATCGTTTCTAAAATATACTTAAAAATGCTTATATATAATGTCAATAGAATTTAATAAAAAAAGAATGAACAAATATGAAAAAATTACTTACTATTTTAGGAACAATCGGATTAACAGCAACAAGTACAACATCATTAATTAGTTGTGAAAAACCAAATAATAATGAAAACGGGGGGGGTAATAAATCAAAACCTAAACCCGAAAAACCACAAGAACCGCTAGTTGAAAGTAATTGAAAATTAGTTAAAAATAATTATATACAACGAAATACTGGGTGATATATTGTAATACATAAAAATTCTAATTTATGAAAAATAGAAAAAATTAATAGTTCAGAAAAATATGGAACTAGATTTTTTAGTGATATTGTATATAAATGAGAATTGAATAATGAACCACAAATACCAACAATTAACTCTAATACTGGTAAAATTACAGATTGAAAAGGTTAAAAAGGAACTATTTTTAAGTTCCTTTTTATATTAATCGTACAAATTTCATAAAGATAATTAATAATAATAAATTAGTTATTGTACTATATAATGCAGGACTAAATTTTCATACTTCAAATGTTTGACTAAAAAAACTATAAATTGCTTGAAAAATTTTACCAACACCACTCGCTAGTTCGTTTACTTGTTTTATACAGGGAATATTATTAACTATTCAAATTGCAGCATTTCTGATATGACACGCTAAATTATATCAACTACAACTTTCATATTATACTTGTCATCATTGACTATCAGGAAATAATCCACCGTTATTAATTTCTTGTAAGTTATAAATTCCAAAATTAAAATCATAATAACGATACATGTTATTTTCTTTTTGTGTTTGTAATTCAAAAACATTATAACCGATTTTTTGTTCTTCCATTTTCTTATATTTTAAACCATATTTATCTTTTAAATCACCTTTAAAAACATAACCGTCATTTTGATTAATATTATAATAATTTGAGACTGAAAAATCATAGTTAAATACATCTCCATAATTTGTGTTATAAAACCGATTTTTATAAGCAGAATACATCTTAAAATCTAATGATTTATATTTATCAGAAAAATAAAAGTAACGTGGATAAATTTTAAAACAATTATTTGCTAATAAACCATACTTTTTATTATATCCCTGTGTATAAGTATTATTTTCTAAATCAAAAATTGTTCGTAAATAATCTTTATAAAAATTTTGTGAAACTGTAAACATACTATTTAATAATTTTTCAAATTGATTTTTATTAATATTATTTTCATCAATTAAAACATCTCTAAAATTAACTAATTTTAAACCAAAAAAGTTAATTAAAACAGTATTATATTGTAAATTATTAATATAACCACTTTAAATAAAATTACTACGATTTTTAAATACTGGCGCCAAAGCATACGTAAAAAATGCTTTTAAAAACTTATTAATATCAATTTGACCTTTTATTTTTTCATAATATTTAATATTTCCATTTTCTAAATATTAATTAGTATTTCCATCAAAATTAAAGATGTTATCTTTATCTTTCATAAAAGTAAACAAAAAATCTAATTTATCTTTTTGATTTTTAACAGATTCATCTGCATATTTTCAATTATGAAATAATTCTAAACTACCAACAATAATATTATTACTTTTATCAATTGTTAAAATCATTCGATAAATTGACTTAAAACTATTTTTTCACAGACTTTCATTAACAATTTCAAAATCAAAAATTATTCTTTGTGTTCCAATAATAGAACTATCATAATCAGGGTTGCCACCTTGTTGAACCCTAATATTTTCTTGGATAATAACATCTAAATACTTATTTAAAAAATTTTTAACCTTATTTTAATTATCAACACTTCAATCTGTAATTTTACCAGTATTAGAGTTAATTGTTGGTATTTGTGGTTCATTATTCAATTATCATTTATATACAATATCACTAAAAAATCTAGTTCCATATTTTTCTGAACTATTAATTTTTTCTATTTTTCATAAATTATAATTTTTATGTATTACAATATATCACCCAGTATTTCGTTGTATATAATTATTTTTAACTAATTTTCAATTATCTACAATTAAATTAACTGATTGTAAATCAGTTATATTTGTTTTTAATTTATTTAAAATTGATGTTAAATTATATTTGTTTTTAATTTATTTAAAATTGATGTTAAATTATATTTGTTTTTAATTTATTTAAAATTGATGTTAAATTATATTTGTTTTTAATTTATTTAAAATTGATGTTAAATTATATTTATTTGCAAATGAATAAACAAAATTTGTTAACTATCTTAAAAATTGTTTTCTATCAACATCATAAAATTTGTTAATGTTATACTGTTTAACATAATTATCTCAATTTTTATATAAATCCATAAATTTATCACTGGGTTTATCATAATAAACACCAGTTGAATAATTGTTCTTTAAAAAATCTAAGCATCATTTATCGTTATAAGTTAATGATTTTGATGTTTTTAAAGTAGGATTAATAAAATAATTGGTATCACTTCAATTTTCAAAAAAAGTACTGCGTAAAAACATTGTATTAATAAAATCAGTTTCATTAATGCCGGTTTCTGCACTCCGTTTTGTTCTTACTTTTTCTGTTATTTGTTGTGTTTGATGGTTTTGTTGTAATGTCATTGCCCCTAATGAGAAAAAAGAAATTAATAAAATTGGTACAAACGAAAATAATACTAAAAATTTACGCATTATTTTTTACCAACTTATTTTTACGATTTTCTTTTATTAATTTGATAATTTGATTAAATAAATAACCATAAAAATAATGGATTATTAAAATATCTCATAATATAATAAATTATAAATCATAAAATATATAACCATTTATACCATTATATTTTTCTTTTAATTCACCAATCGTTGAAACTGTATCTAAAATACATACGAACGCTAATAAACAACTAATAATAAAATATAAAATTAAATCAACCCAAGAAATAAACAAACCATTTTGTTTCTTTTTTTTATTTTCTACATTACTTTTCATAAATTTAACTCCTAACTATATAATGTTTTTGAAATAATAAAACCAATAATATATAAACTTGATATTGTTAACATTAACGGATGACTAAATAAAATCGCCATTTTACTAAAAATAGATAATAATCAAGTATCAGAATTATATAAATCCATAATAATATTTTTTGATGATGTCAACTGATTAATAATAACTGTAATAAAACCAGTACCAAATATAGCGATTTCCGCTACTAATAAAACTAATTTAATCATATAATATCAACCCCTTACTTATTTTTTTATTCTTTTAGTGGTATGAATCCTTTTAAACCATTGTTCTCTTGTTTTTGCTTATTTAGCTAAACTTGATAATTGTTGTTTATTGCGACTAACTTTAAATTGTTTTCATTCTTTAATGTGTTTTTGTGTAAACCTTGTTTAGTACTAGAAACACCCTAAAAAGTAGTGCTGTATAGTTTAGAACTATTAATAACACCACTTTTAACCGTTGAACCTAAATTGTTATAATTAGTTGATGTTCTGTGAATAGCATAGATTGATAATTTAATAACCATAAAAAAGATTAAAAAATAAGCAATTGTTATATTTGTCATTGGTAATTTAGTATTTAAAATCACATCAAAAACAAATAAAAAAGTATCAAAAATAAAACTAAAAATCTTATTTAAATTATCATTATTAACACTTTCACTTAATAAATTACTCATCTTTTTTCTTTCCTTTCACTTTTTTTGCTTTTAAATTTTCTTTCAAAATATCAATATCAAACAATTATAAGCGTTGTTTATTATTTAATTTTGATATATCTTTTCAAAAGTATTCTTTTTTATTAACAACCTCATCGTTTTTTAAATCACGTACAAATGATAATCAATGACTATAGTATTTATTAGCAAATTCAAGCGGAATAATTATCTTAAAAAAAAAACGAATTCCTAATCCAACATCCGACTTATGTTTTGCTCGTTTACCCTCTGCTGTTCGTTCTACTAATTTTGTTTTTCAAATTTCATAATCCGTAATATCTTAGAAAATACCAATTCGCATAACAAAACTATGATTAAAAATATTACCTAATTTAGATTTAACGGGTTTTTAAATGAAATCGGAATAATAATACCACTTGCTAAATAACGAATATTATTTCACATCATTCCCTCATGCTGTACGGTAAAAATCGCTCTATTTTTAAAATGTATTGCCAAAACAATTTACACACTTTTACCACCATTAACTTTTTTAACTTCGCGAGGACTAGTTCCATCAATATATAAAAAACTCTCATCAAACAAAATTAAACTATCATCAGGTGGTACTAATTTTGTTCTATCAGTAAAATCTAAATTATTAAAAGTTAAAAGTTTTATTACATCATCTTCAATTGGATAATTACTATAAATTTTCTTCGTTAAAAGTTTCATAACTTGTGATAAAAAAGTTAAAAGTAATGTTTTACCAGTTCCTAACTTACCAATAATTACTGATAACGGATTATCTTAAATAAAGTAAACTAAACAAATAATATTTAACTGATAATAAATAATTTTTCAAATTCATCAAACAAAATATACACATTGTAAAACAAATAATAATCAAAAAACTAAACCAGTACAATTTAAAAAAATTATCCAAATTAATAAATAAATTAAACTAAATAAAAACATTGAACCACTAATATAACAAAAATATATTAGAAAAAATACAAACTTTTTCATTTTACCTCCAATAGTTATTTATAATTAAACTAGTATTATTATGGTTTTCTCTCCCTACAAATTTAAAGAAGAGTGATAAAAATTAAGAAAATTTTAAAAATAATTTCAATATTATTACCTATTATTGGAATTATAAACTTTTTAATCAATCCTATCGGAAAATTAATTACTACAATTAATTTTGTACAATAAATATTTAAAAATATTAATCAAATAAAAGCAAAAGAAATATTTTTTACAACATTATTTATATTAATTTACTGCATTCATAATGAAAATATATATTATATTGTGTAAATTGTACTATGAAGTGTAGCACTTTATTTGATTTCATTATAATACCAATAAAATAAATGTTCAATATAATTTATTTTAAAAAAATTTAGTAGTTTTGTTTTAAATTTATGAATTTTGGCACACTGAAAAATAAAATGATTAAAATTTTTATAGGTAATTATATTAAAAATTAAACATTTGTATAAAAACTTCTTTTGAAGATAGTTAATGTAAAGATTTTTTAAGTTTAGAGTTTATTATATTAGCAACTTCTTGATAATAATTTCTTGAATAAATACTTAAATCAATTCCTTTGGAAAATCAATGTCTAAAATCGCGGATTGCTCTTTCAACTTTAGGTTTTTGTGTTGGAGTTCCAGCATCACAAAAATATACTTTAGCATTTGTTATTTTTTCAATTTTTTCTCAATCAGCAAATTCTTTGCCTTGATCTGTTATTATTCCTTTGCATTTATCTTTGAAAAATCTGTTAGAAAAAATTCGTTCTACTGAGTTTGTAACTTCTTTTGTTGTTTTTTCTTTTAATGGTTCAATGATTTTAAATTGGGTTAATTCTTTGATTAAAACTAAACAAACACTATTGTTTTTACCAACCATAGTATCCATTTGAAATCAACCAAATTCATATTTATCATGTTTTACTTCTTTAATAGTTCTAAAATTTCTTATTTTTCCACGGTTATCAATTCTATTTTTTGTTTTATATTTTCTACCATGAAAATATAAATTATCTTTCTTGAAATTTAAAAATCCCAAATGAATATATTTATATAAAGTTTTAAAACATACCGGAAATTTAATACCAAACTCTTTTTCATATTTTTTACAGATTTGTTCTAGTGAATCATGAAATTTGTTATATTTTTCATCTAGTCATTCTAAAATATTTAGCAATAATGATGATTTTTTAAAATATTTTTGTTGTTTTTGTAAATAATCTTCGTGTGTTAATTTAGCGTCATATTTATTATCTTTTAACCTTTTTATTTCTCGTCTAATTGTATTGCGATTTTTATGCAATATTTTTGCTATTTTAGATATATTGGGTTTACCATTTTTTCTTTTTAAAGAATCAAGTTCTAATAAATCTTTTAATATTACTCTTTCTTTAAAAGTAAAATGATGCTTTGTTTTATCCATTTTAAAAAATCCTTTCTTTTATATACAAAGCTAATTATATAGTTTTTTGAGGTTGTGGGCGAGCGGTTGATTTTCTGAAATTTTTGTGATAAAATGACTTACAAGTTAAAAAAAGTTTTGAGGTTCTTTCAAACAAATTTGGGAACCTTTATAAAATCCTTCGCTTAACGCTTAGAATTTTTCCCAAGTATTTTGAAAAGCGCGGCAAAACTTTTTTTAAACTTTAAGTTATTTTTCACAAACTTATGAAAATCACCGCGAGTCCAAATTAGTTTAATATAATTACAATAATAATCATAATTATTTCCTTTCTAAAATAACATATTTAAAAATACTTGACTTACATATATATAATGTAAATAGATCTTGATAAAAAGTTTCAGGATGAAAGAAAGGAAATTATACAAAATGAAAACTTGGTCGCATGTAAAAAAGAAGGGTTTTAACAAATACATAGAAATTGAATAAGAATAATAAACCATTTACTAAAAAATGGTTTTTTTATTTGTAAAACCAAAATTATTAATTGATTCAGAGAAAGGACAGCATCTTAAAATAGAAACTTTTTATCATAACTTTTTTGTTAACTTAAAATTGTGTTACACATTTATTAAATATCTTAGAAATCTTTAAAAAATGTACCTGTTTTTCTCCTAATTTAAGGTGTTGTCCTTCCTCTGTTTCAGTTAATTAATTTGCTAATAAAAAAACTTAATAAAAGGAAGGAGTAAGTAATGATGATTAATAAGAAACAACAAATTTGCGATGCTAATGATTGTTATAAACCAACATCATTCATTACCGAAGAATTTTTTTTAAATAAAGTTTTATGAACTTGTGAAAAACATAAAGATTTATTAAATCGGATAAAAAATAAAAAACAAAAGCGATTTTATAAACGTTTAGAAAATTCAAAAATTATCTTTGATTATGAAACTGGGTTCCTAAAACTTAAATTTTATAAAACAACTTAATTTAATGCATGGTGGGATGGTTATTTTAAATAACTAAGTGCTTCCATAAGAACATGATTTTAAAATCATTCCCACAGCCGGCCGAGGCAAGTACTGAAATAGTGTATGAGGAAAAATATAAATCGGCGTTGGTTGTAAGAACAACTAAACGATAGTCGTGATAAGTGCAAGGCCAACATCAAACGACAATAAATATTGATATGGCCACTTTATAAATAAATTTGCGATAGATATTACTTCTTAGAAGTGACGGCGGTTTAATAAAAACCACAAAGTCAGCATTAGGCTCTTCAGGGTGCAAGTGAATTTATTTTAAAAACTGAACGCTTTGACTTGAAATGGTGCGGATGAAGAGAGAGAAAACTCTCTGGCGTAAAAAATAAAAAACAACTGTGGATTATTAAACAACATACCACCACCACTTACCCTAGTGAAGCGGATGGCGTAGTAAATACTTATATAACTAATTCTCGCTTTAGCACTTTCACTTGGGAGTGAGTGCCAGCGAGTTAAAAATAAGAGGAATAATTTAGGAGGTATATATGAAAAAGTTAAATAAAATTTGTCTTAAAAAAAGATATTGAGGTTATTGTTTTGGATGTAATCAAGAAAACAAATTACAAGAATTAATACTACGAGCTTATCCCGTATCATTTGAAGATATGACTGATGAGGTATTGAGCATTAGGTAGAAAAAATTAGGAGAAATAAATTATTAATAAAAGATACTTATTACTAATGAAAAGTAAATATAGTGATTTCAAAACAAACTGTTTTTATACATTATAAGAAGCAAAAATTACTGCTAATATTGAAAATCAACAAGAATGATTAACAACTATTATTAATTTAGAAAATGAAAATATTAAATGACAAGGATGTGAATAATATGTAAAAAGATGAAAATGGCAATGTTTATACCGAAGAAGAATTATTTAATATAGCATTAGAAGAATGTTATTCAGAAGAAAGTGCTTATGACTATATTAATAATTTGATTAATGAAATGGAATTAGAGGAAATTTAATTATGGAATATTTAAAGTTAAATAATTAAGTTAAAAATATTACTTATCCGTTTTATTTAAAAGGAAATGATTTTAAAGAATTAAGTTTAAAAGCATTAACAATTAAAAAATGAATTGATGAAAATGGACAAGAATTAGCAGAATTTATATATCGACAACAAGCTTGATTAATAAATGGATAATATAAATCACAATCATTAAAAGATTTAAAATTAGTAGTTTCAAAAATTGATTATATTTTTAGAGAACCATTAGAATTAATAAAAAATTTTAAAGATGAATTAAATTTTATTAGAAAAGATATTTTGAATTTAGAAAATAATATTAAGAGTAATCATGATTCTTTAAAAAATAGTGTAATTAATATTCAATTTCAAAAACAAAATGAAATTATTGAAACTCATAAAAAATAACAATTTTTAGAAATTAAAAGTGTAGTAAAACAAGAACAAGAATTAAAAATTATTACTAGTAATTTTTATAAAAATAAATTATTAATTAAAGATATTGAAATATTGGGTATTAATGATAATTTTTTACAAAATGCCAATAAATTAGAACTTATTAATTTAATTAAAAATTATTTAATTGTTGATGAACAAATTGTTAAAAACAAAATTAAAGACCAATGAGATAGTGATAAAGATATTAATTTAATTGGTGTTAAAGGTATTAATTTTAAAATAAATAAAGGAGAAAAATAATATGGCAAATATTGTTGAATTTTTAAGAACAGATAAGGAATAACTTTAAAGAAAGTTGATATTTACTTAAAAATAATGAAATTATTAATAATAAAAAATTAGAAAATTTAAATAAAATTTTAAATATTTCAAATAATAAAATTTCAGCAAAAACAATAGAAATTACAGTTGAAGGTAAAAAAATAACATTAGATTTAATTAAAAATATTCCTATTGATACAAAAACTTTTGGAAGTGATAGAACTACATATTTGTAATTAATTGAAGATAATACATGATATTTATATAAAAATAATATTGAAGATGAAAATTCTTATTCAAATATTGCGGTTGTTAATTTTCTAAAACAATCTAATAAAATAATTTTTTCTTTTCCAAATAATGAAAATAATTGAAATGAAATAGCAAAATATAATATTTTTAATTGAAATGAATTCTTAGAATTAGAAAAATTTACAGCAGAACCACAACCAGAATTAAAAAATATAGCAGATGTTAAAAAATATATTAAAAATATTAAAAATAAAAATGATATTAAAAATAGAATTTTACCCATTATAAATAAAACTGCTAAATTAGATAAAAAAATTAATATATTTGATTATGCTAAACAAGAATTACAACAAAACAAATATTCACACGCCATAGAATTTGATATTAATAAAAATACAAATATTTTAGATTTAAACAAAATAAAATTAGGCGATAAATTTATTCTATATTTTAATAACAAAGAATATGAAACAATATTATCCGCAATTCAATTTAAAAATAACAAAAATACCATTCATTTGGTGTTCGGAAAGGCACGACTTAATTTTGATGATATGTTAAAAACAAAAAATATTTAACTTTAATAGACAATTTTAATTAATGACGGTATCATAACATTATAAAAAGGAGAGAAAAATATGTTTTTAGATAAAAAATTAAAATTAGAATACGAAAACCTTAATAAAAATTGTTTTTCATCAGAAAATAAACAAGAATACTTTTTAGAAGAATATTGCCCTAATAATGAAAATGAAAGAAATCTTTATTGTCATGGTAGTGAACAATGAAAACTATATAATACAAAAAAATTTAAAATAATTATTGATACATGAGATTTAAATGAAGCAATTAAATTTTTACAATCTTGTCAAGAAAAAATAAAAAAAGAAGAAAATAAAATTACAAGTGAATGAAAAATCAGAAATAATAAATAATAATTATCTTTTTTAAATTAATTAAATAATATCATATTAATTATTGTATACAATTTTAATTGTCTTTTTTATTTGACATTATATTTTATTGACGGTATGATGACACACGACCAAATGAGGTGAATAAAATTGGCAGTCGTAGGAAAAACATTTAATAATCATAATATCGAAGCAGTAGATGACGCAAACATACAAAATTATTTTTTATCAAATAACACAGAAAACAAAGTATGAATTATTAAAAACAATGAAAAAGTATTTTTTACACAAAATAATAACAAAATCACTTTTAATCAAAACTATATTTTAATTTATGGCAGATTGTTAGAACTTGAAGAAAATACAGAAATAGAACTAATTCAACCCACTAACCCAAATGAAACTTATTACGGATATGTAATAATAAAAGTTAATTTAGGACAATCTGATCCAGTTAATTTAGAAATTAAATACAATAACGGTTCAAGCCCAAATTTACAAAATGACAATCTAATTAATAAAGAAAATGGCATTTATGAAATAGCATTAATTAGTTATCAAGCAACATCAAATAATATTACAAATATTAAAGAACTAATAAATTACATTGAAATTAATCAACTAACTAAAAATATAAATGAAATTAAAAACATTAAACAAGAATACGAAAAAATAAATAACGAAATAAATAATACAGATAAAAATGCGAAAAATATAGAAACAGAAATAAATCGTCAAATTGTTGATATTAGAGAAAAGTATAGTTGAAAAGGTTAAAAGGAGAATAATTTATAAATGGAACAAGTCCTAGAAATTATTGCAATTATATTATCAGTATTTACTGGTGGGAGTGCTGGTACAATGACAATGTGATTAAATAAGAAAAATAAAAACATTAAAGAACAAAATGTTAGTTTACAAAAAGAAAATGAAAATATTAAAAGCGAATTAAAAACAATCAACAAAGAAATAGCAAATATACAAAATATAAACAATATTTATGTCAAAGAATTTAACGAATTAAAAAGCGAAATTTAATTATCCATTTTACGAATTGAAACAAAAATAGATATTATAACCGTTAATTTCAACAACAAATTATCAAACAACAACGAAATAAATATCAAACATAAACAAGGAGATAAGAAAAATGAAAAATAAAAAAATTAAACTATTCTTTTTAAGAATACTATACTGAACTATTCACGGATTAACACTAGGAATCCCTGCACTACTAGCACAATTTAATAAATTACTAATTAAATTAAAAGAAAAAATTAAAAAAGAATGTGATCAATTAGATGATGAAAAAATAGAAACAATAATCAAAAATGATAATGACAAAAAATAAAGGAAATAAAAAATGGGAATTAGAAAAATAATATTTGATAACGGTGATATTGTTTTAGCAAAAGACCAAGTAATATTATACGATTTATTATTAAAACAACAAACAAAAACAATTTTACCTAATGGTAAAACTATATACCAAAATTCAACAGGTTTTTTAATCCAAAATGAAAGTGAAAAATTAAAATATACATATAAAATAACATATGATGGCGTTGAATTTACTTTTAATCCGGAATTATATTTAAGTGTTTGTGGCCGTATTATTAAATTAGAAAAAAATACCAAATTACTTGTAGATAAAAATTATGTAGCAAATAATGAAAATTATTATATGGTAATTAGAGTTGATTTAAATAAAGAAGCAAAAATAATTAATGGTGAATTAAAAGAATTTGGCAATCCCATTGAAATAAAAATAATTAACACAGTATCGGAGTTAATCCAAGATAATTTAAACCAAAAACCAAATAATGGTATTTACGAATTTCCATTAATAAGTTTTAAAGTAAAACTTAAAAAAGATATTAATGCTCTTGAAACAATTGAAAATATCAAAGATGAAAGTACATATTTATTAACACTTTTAATGGAATCAAGTCGCAACCCATCAAAACTATTAACAATCACCCAAAAAATCCAAGAAGAAAAAGAACTATTACAAGAAAAACAAAACCAATTAAAAAATATTAAAAATTATTTAACAAATTTAGAATATAGAAAAACACAAGAACTAAATGAACTTGAAACATATATTCAAAACAGCAACGTTTATATTTGAGAGCATTTAAAATTAGTATCAAACATTTTGGGAGAAGGAAATACTGAAAAATGATACTTTAGGTATTTTTAAAAAAAATAATAAATGAAATATTATTAAATGAAAAGGTAATCAAGAATTTTTTTCATATTATTATGATAAAGTTTATCGTTGAGAAGGCGAAGACGAACCAGATAATAATATAATTAAAATCAATGAACAAACAGGTAAAATTATAAAATAGATATACACTATTTAAAAATATTGTTAAATAAATATAATTTTCTGTTTTTAAATGTTATTTATTTTATTTTTTAAATTATAAATTCAAATTTAACAATTTATTTAGTTGAAAAATCAATATTTTTATTTTTGGGTACTGTTCAGAATTATATATGTAAAAAATTATAAAAAAAAGAAAAAAAATCAAATAAACTTTGATTTTAAATTAAATATTATAAACCCCCAAAACGCTACCTGTATAATACAATTTACATTTCTTTATAAAATCAAAAAATAGTTAATTAAAAAATTTAATTAACTATTTCATTAATGGTTTAAATTTAAAAAAAAACTAATTTCATTTTATAATTTCACCTGTTTGTTCATTGATTTTAATTATATTATTATCTGGTTCGTCTTCGCCTTCTCAACGATAAACTTTATCATAATAATATGAAAAAAATTCTTGATTACCTTTTCATTTAATAATATTTCATTTATTATTTTTTTTAAAAATACCAAAGTATCATTTTTCAGTATTTCCTTCTCCCAAAATGTTTGATACTAATTTTAAATTATTTCCTTCTGGTGGTTTTTCTGCTTCATTATTAACACAAGCAATTAAATTACTACTTCCACTAGTAATTAAACTAACTATTCCTAAAATACTTAATATTTTTTTCATTTTTCTATTCCTCCTCAATTATAAAATAACTGCCCACAGTATTTGTAATAATTTTTCAACCATGGTTAGGGCTAGATAAAAAATGATTATTTATTTCTTGAAAATGATTGTAAAGAATATTGATTAAAGTATTAATATCTTCATCAGTAATTGATCCGCCTCAACTACTATGATCTTCTTTATGAAAATTAGTAATTTCTGATTTGATTTTATTTTTAAATTCTTGATAATTATTTGAATTTTCTTGATAAATTTGTTTAATTTTATTTCATTGATTAATATTAATATCTAATTTTAATTGATCATGAGCTAAAAATTTATAGTATTTTTCAATTTCATTATATTGATTGTGCGATTCATGTTTAGCTATTTGTGTATTATCATGACCACTTAATCATCAAATTATTGCTGTTACGGCAATTGCTAATCCCCCAATTATTAATGATAAACCTAGTGTTTCGGGTTGCTAAAGCCGCAGCAGTACCAGCTTCTGCTCCAATAACTGCTTCTTCAGTTGCTAAAGTTGCGGTTCCTTCTACTACCGATAAAGTTTCAGCAGCTGTTAAACCTTCTGATAAAAGCGGTGTCATTTCTATTGCTTCGCCTGTTGATACAGCAATACTACTTGCTGAACCACTAACAGTTATTTTTGTTCCAACTACACTAATTCCTGCACCAATTGCCGATGTACCAATGACTGTTAATTTATCTTTAAAAAATTTTTTATCATTTTCAGATAGATTTTGATAATGTTGATTAATTTCATTTAATTTTTGTTGTTTTTATGCTTTTGAAAGTGTGTTATATTTATTTATTGCCTTGGCAGTTGTTGTTTGTAAATTTTCCATATTTTTATTTGTGCTTATTGGTTTATTTACTACAGTAGTATTTGTATTTATTTTATTATTGTTTTTAATTAAGTTAATTTTTAAATTTTGATTATTTTTTAAACTATTTTGTTCTGTTTTTTGATCAATAAAATGATATTCATATTTTTTTAATTGTGATTTATTTAAAAATAAGCTATTATTTTCAATATCATTATCTTCTTCATTTAAACAACTAAAAACAGTACTTTTTTTATATTCTGCATCTGTCTGCGGTGTTTGATTTGACAAAACAAAATTATAATGGTTTCTATTAACATGGAATATATTTATTGTATTACTTGAATTTTGATTAATTGGTTGATATGGAGCATGATTATTTATAGTAATACTAGAATTTAACATATTACTAATTGCTAGTATTTCTGGTGTGCCACCTCATGCTGATGAGTATCTCATTCTTTCTAAATAATTAAAATAAATTTCATTATTTTCTTCAATAACATTTCTAAATGTTAATTCACTTCCACGATTTGTAATCATGTTTAAGTTTGACTGTATATAATCAACAACACGATTACGAAACACGTTTGTTACTAAATTATTTGCTGTTTGCTTTTGATATCATAATTGATTATTGTTATTATTTTCTAAATCAAATTGTTGAAATAAATTTTGAACATATAATAAATTTTGTAATTCTTGTTCACCGAATAATTTAATAAATCTCGCTCTAAATTCGTCATTATTATTTCTTACTGGTAATAAAAAAGCTGTTGCTACAGATCAAAACAAACAACTACCATCACCAGGAACATTATACAGATTATTGTGATTTGTTGTTTTAGTATTTTTGTTTTGTGTGCCACTAGTTTCCGGGCGATCGCCAACAGACACTTTTGAATTACTATTATTGCCAGATTTAGGAGGTTGATTTAAAAAGCCACTTTTAAATCCGCCAAAGTTTGATTCAATTTTTTTATTTTGTTTATTAATTGTGGCTTCTTCTTTGTCGTTTGTTTTTAATTCTAAAAGTTTTTGCAGTTGATTTTGAAAATCTATTAAATCTTTATTTATTTTTTCTTTTTGAATTAAATTATCTTTTAATAATAAATTTTTACAAATATTTATTTTTTTATTTAATTCATTAAATTTTTTTAAAAAATTCTGAATTTCTTCATTTTCATAATATAAATTAATTGGCTTTTTACCATCAATTGTTTCATCAAAAATAATAATTTTTTTATTTTTTAATAAGGGCACACTAATATTTTCAATTGGAATAATTATATTTGTATTTTGTTCACTACTAAGTAATAATTTAATAATTTCTATATAATTTTTACATGCTGCAACATATATAGGAGTCACACCGTATATATCTATTACATTTATATTAGCACCATGATCAAGTAACAATTTAACAATTTCAAGATTACCCGTATATACGGCATAATGTAAAATAAATCAACCTTTCCTTTTTGTAACAGCATCTTTATATTTATTTAACAACTTAATATTTTTATTATCAACAAAATGAATTTGACCATTAAAAGGCGTGGCGTCTTCTATAATTTGAATATTGACATTAGCTCCCTTTTCTAATAAAAATCTTACAATTTTTGTATGACCATTTTTGACTGCGTCACGTAAAGCAACTATACCATCTTTATTTTCTGCATTTATATTAGTACCATGATCAACTAACAATTTAACAATTTCAAGATTACTATTAAATGCTGCATTATGTAAAGGAGTTACACCATTATTATTTGCTAAATTGGGATTAGCACCTTTTGTTAACAATAATTTAACAATATCAAGATGATCATGATATACTGAAATATGTAAGGGAGTATCTCCTTCCAAATTTTTAATATTAACATTTATGTTAGAAAAATTTAATAATAATTGAACAATTTTTTTATTATTTCAACTTGATGCAAAAGAAAGCGAAGAATCACCATCTTTATTTACTAAATTGGGATCAGCACCATGATTAAGCAAAAATTTAAATAATTTTGTTCTTTCTTCTAATACATATTTAAGTTCAGAAATTATAGAATTTTTGTATCAAAAACCACCGTCTTGAGATAATAAAATTAAAGAAGTAGAAAGTTTTTTAGTTCTAGCATTTATATCAACACCATTATCAAGTAATGATTTAACAATATCAATTTTACAATTTGTTGCTGCGACATGTAATGGTTTATAGCCTGTTAATAATCTATCACAATTTAAAAGTTCTGGTTTTTTCATAATTAATAATTCAAAAATATCACGATTATCTAATACGATTGTTGATGTTAAAAAATTACAATAATCGGATGCTTTTGAAAAAGGAATTGGTATTTTGGCAGTTATGTTTATTTTTTTACCTGAATTATTTTTAACTAACATATTAAAAATAAAAACATTTTTAATATGATTAAAATAGAAAATATTATTTTCTAAATATTTATAATTTTCATCTTTTTGATCATTAAAAATTTTTTTAATTAAATCTCAATAATGACAAAAATTGGAAATCTTTCCCTCTTTTAAAAATTTTTCTAATATTTTATTTAATTTTTCTTCATTTTTAGTTTCAAAAATACTAATATTAATTATTTCATTTAATTCTTTAAAAATTTCTTTTCTTTTTTCTTCTAAATATTTACTTGATGCTATTCAGCCGCCTATTAATTGTGATTCATATTCTTTTCAATTAAGTAAAGAAGCTTTATTTTCGATTATTTTTTGAATATTTGTTGAAATATTTTTAAATTCAACTTGTTTACCATTTTTTTCATAGTTAAAATATTTAATATAAGATCCAAAACGCATTGTTTCACTTGTAATAAAAATAACTTTCGCTAAATCATCTTTTGTAGTTTGATTTTGTTTGTTATCATTATTAACTTTTGATAAATTTGAAATTGCATTATTTAAATTTCTTTTAGAAATATCAATATTTTGATTAACGGTATTTAAACCTTTATCTTGATAAGAACCATTATAATTTAAATTATTTTTTTTGTTTTCATTTATTGAATATTCTTTTATTATTTCTTCATTTATTTTATTTTCTTTAATTTTTTTATGTTGAATTGTATTAATTTTACTTTCAATAATTGAATTTATTTCATTAAATACATTGTCTCATTTATAGTTTTTTATATTTTCTTCGCATTCTTTTTTATTTTCTGATTTCCATTTCCCCTTATTTAATAAATTTAGAGCATTTCGTCTTATTTGTTGAATTTTTTGATAAATATTTAATTTTTCTTGACTTTGGCCGATATATATTTTTTCTTTTTTTAATGCTTCAATTTTTTCTTTTAATTCATTTAATTTTCTAATACTTTCTGAATCTTCATTATTTATTTGAATTTGATCAAATAAATTTTCATTTAGTAAATTAATTTTTTCTTTATTTTTTTTATATTTTCCCCCTCATTGTTCTTTTAAATTTTCTTTAATTTCATCAATTTCTTTAATTATAATTATATTTTGGTTATTATTAAATTTTTTTAAATCTAAAAGCTTAATTTCTTCATTTATTTTATTTCATTTATTCAATTCTTCTGTTAATTTTTTTATTTCTCGCTTTCATTCATTAAGGCTTTTTTCTTCTTTAAAATAAAAATATTGATTATTTTTATTAATAAATCCTTGCAAGTAAAAATTATCTAAATTAATTATTAATTTTATTTCATTATTTTCTTTATTTTTTAAAGTTAAAACTAAAATTCTTATTTTATCTGCATCAAACTTTCTTAATTCTAAAATTTCTTCTAATTTTTCTATAATTTTAATATTAGATTCTCGTTCATTTCTTTTATCTTGTGTTTCAAAATAATCTGTTCTAATAATTCCTTCATTATTTATCATTCTCAATGGATCAAGTTGATTATTTTTAATAAGTTCTTTTAAAATTTTTTGAATATTATCAGAATAATTTTCATTTAAAGTAATTTCTTTTTCAATAATGTCAACTTTACTATCTGAAGTTGTTGAAAATTGAGGTTGTTGCTCATCTTGCGTTTTTGAAGTAGTTGAGATATTTTCATTATTTTGTCTTTTTTTAATACTGTGTTTTCGATTGGGTGCAGCAGCAATGACTGATGGTATTGCATTTCCAGTTATCATAATTGTTCCTAATAACCCTAAAAGTTTTTTCATATTATTTATTTCCTTTCTTTCTTGAAATTTTTTTCCATTTCTATTGACATTATATATATATAAGAACTTTTAGAGCTATTTTAGGAAGGTGGTAAAATTGGAATGATTATTAGATTTCTTACATTACTTGTTAAAATAATTAATATTATTTATTTTTTAACTTCTATTTATTTTATTTTCCACGCATAGGGAGATAACCATATCTGTTTGTTTTAATAAAAATTAAGACAATTAATAATATTAATTACCGCCCCCTTTACAAGGTTATTATTAATCTTGTTTTTTATTAAAATAAATTTGACAAATATTTAAAGTGGAGTTAGTGTGTGGTTATATTATTAATTTATAAATAAAAAGAAAAGAGGGCAAAATAAATGATAAATATTTATAATAACTTTTTTAACAACTTTAATAATTTGTTAGATAAACAAAGTATTGAAATTATTCAACAAAATTTAGAAGATTATAATGAATGAATTTTTAAAAATAAAAATATTGATGAAACTTTAAAAGAATTTAAAGATTATAAAGTAAAAGATAAAATTGAAAGAACATTAATAATTTTAAATGGGAAAATAAATTTTAAAAGAAGAAGACTTTATAAAATTAATCCAGAAACAGGTAAAGAAGAATATATTTTTCCTTTGGATAAAATTTTAGTAATTGAAAAATGACAAAGAATAGATAATTCTGTTAAAGAAAAAATATTATCATTTATTACTGAGAAAAAAAGATATAAGGATATTTTAGATACTATGGAACATGTAAAAATTAGTTTAATGACAATATCTAATATTATGAAAAATGCAAAAACTAATGAAGAATATTATATTAATAAAACTAATAAAAAAATAGATATTCCCCACACTTTATATATTCAAATGGATGGTACTTATTTGAAAATGTTAGATGCAACAAAACAAGGGAGAAAAAAGATAAAAAAACACTCAATAGTATCTACTGTACATACTGGGTATGATGAAGAAAAATATACTGTAAAAAGACCTGTAATTGCAAATAAATTAGGTGTTTTTGAAATGGATAATATTCCTGATTATCTTAAAAAAGAAACAAATTTAAAACCAGTTCTTATAAAATTATTTACTTTAATTGAAACTCATTACAACATGACACCCAATATTGAAATTATGATTTTAGGTGATGGTGCATTATGAATTAAAAATACTAAAAATTTTATGCATCAATATTTTCCTAAAAATAAAATTCACTATACAATAGATAAATTTCATCTTACAAGTAGATTTAAAAAAATATATCCATTCCAAAGTAAAAATAAGGAAAATAGAGAAACATATTATAAAGCCGTTGATTATTTTTTTAATGCTAAATATGAAGAATTATTAGAGTGTTTAGAAGATAGTAAATCTTTTATAATCGATGCTAAATTAGATTTTTTGAATAAAACTATTACATTAATTAAAAATAATAAAGAAGGCGTTAGAAATCAAACATTATGAAATAATGTTGGTTGTCATATGGAAGGTGACATTTCTCATTATTGAAAAGGGACTATGATTAAAAAAGCAATTTATAGTGAAAAAACTATTAAAAATAAATTAAATGCTAGTATGATGGGATTAAAAAATAGAATTTATTTATTTAATAATAATGAACAACCGCTAGAAGAAAATAGAATTAATTATTTAGTTAATAATTTTGTAAATAATAATTTACAAAGAAATTTATATTTTTATTAATTTTATCTAATAAATTAAATAACTTTAATAAACATGTATTTTTAGTATGGAAAAATTTAAAAAATTAGAAAAAAGTGTTGACAATAAAATTAAAAGTAATACAATTTAACTAAGTAAGTGGTATATTATTCCACAATTTCTAAGAAATTAATTTAAGACCCCAAAATAATTTATTCGACCTATAATAAACTCTAAACTTAAAAAATCTTTACATTGACTATCTTCAAAAGAAGTTTTTATACAAATGTTTAATTTTTAATATAATTACCTATAAAAATTTTAATCATTTTATTTTTCATTGTACCAAAATTCATAAATTTAAAACAAAACTACTAAATTTTTTTAAAATAAATTATATTGAACATTTATTTTATTGGTATTATAATGAAATCAAATAAAGCGCTACACTTCATAGTACAATTTACATAATATGGGAGTGTTGCAAAGATACGGGTTTTAGTTAAAAACAAGATATAATCTTGTTTTTTCTTTTATACATAGAAATTATTAATATTAAAGTTATTAAGTTTTTAAAAATTTTAAGGAGTTAAAATTATGCAAACAAAGCAATATTTTATTTTGCGGTCGTTAGTGAAAAAGTATGGTAAAGATAATGTTATTAATACTGTTAACAAGATTGCAAAAGATATTGAAATTAAAAAGTAAAAGAATAAATTATTCCGCGTAATTTATTAGCGGATAATTTATTCAATAATGTTTTTTAAGTGGAGCAAAGCGACAACAAGCGGAGCGAGTTTGCAAATTTCAATTTTTTAATTTATGAAAGGAGTTATATCGTGCCAGTATGATTAACATGAATATTTAGTATTTTGATTTTGTTAGGTATTTTTGCGTGAATTGGTTTATTAATTTATCAAAAAATTCGACAAATTCAAGGTAAGAAAAAAGAAAAAAAAGAACTTGAAAAAAAGGAGGATAGAAAATAATGAATTTTTTAGCAGATGCAGTTACTTTTGGGACTGGAATGGACTCTATTTGAACTGGTTTGGGTAATGCAATGGGGAAAAGTAAAAGATGCTGTATATGGTATTTTACCTCAATTAATGACCTTTTTAGGCGATGCGTGAATTATTTTAATTCCATTTGGATTATTTATTATTATTAAGATATTAAACTTTTTCCGTCATATGGTTAAAGGATTTTAAGAGTATATTACTCTATATTCAAAGTATTTTAACAAAACTAAGGCACACTAGTTTATTCATTTTTTATTAATTTATTTTATATAACTATTACTTTAAAACTTAATAGTATTTTTCAGTGTGCCAATTTTTATTATTTTATATATTTAACATTGTTAAAAACATTGTTTATTAAACATTAAATAAACAATATATTAGCATTATGTATAACAATGTTAATAATCAATGCTTTTATTAATAAATAAGCAATATATAAACATTAAATATAACATTGTTTATTAAACAAATATTTAGTTAGGAGTTGATTTTATGAAAATTAATAAAACTAATTTATTATTTACTATTTTGGTTTCATTGTTTGTTTCTATTATTTTATCTTTTGTAATTTGAGTTTTATATTATTTAGTTACAAGATATTTAAACAATTCATTAGATAAAGGAGATTTAATATTTCATGTTTCAATTTTAATTATATTAACTTTAAATATTTTCATTATATATATTCAATTTTTATATGCAACATATTTTTATAAATATAATGAAAAATCAATTAAAAAAGAAGTTGATAAATAATGAAAAAGTTTATATTTTTCTTAAAAAATTTTTCTTATATTAATGGTTCAATGGTTTTGTTTAGTTTAATTGATTTATTACTTTGAATAATTTCATTAAATTATACTGGATTATTATTTTGACTATTATTTGCTTTACAATGTGTATATTTTATTTGGTGAATTTGAAAAAATGTTTTTTATCAGTTAAATGTTTTTCGTTTAGTTTACTTTATTTGAGATAATCCGTTATCAGTAATTATTGGTAAATTAGGAACTGGTAAAACATTACTTTTAACTTTTTTATCACAAGTTATGAAACTTTTAACGAAGAAAATTTATAGTAATTATCCAATTGAAGATGATGCAATAAAACTTTTAACTTTTAATAATTTAGATTTTACTGATAGAACCAAATTAGTACCACCTGATGATAGTTTAATTCTGTTTGATGAGAGTTTTTTATATATTGATGGAACTAGTCCCCAGGAAGTTAAAAAAGTTGATAGTATTACAAAAGCTTAGGTTTTATAAAAAATATAAATAAAATAATTAGATAACTTTTTAAAAGGTTGATTTATCAGTGTTTTAGAAATATATTTAAAATAAATAATAATTTTTATACCAAAACCTAAACTTTTTTCTTACTACCAAAAAGTTCATGGTGGTAAAAGTGTGTGGATTGTTTTAGCAAGACATTTTAAAAATAGAGCGATTTTTACTGTACAGCGTGAGGGTATGATGTGAAATAATATTCGTCATTTAGCAAGTGGTATTATTATTCCGATTTCATTGAAAAAACCCGTTAAGTCAAAATTAGGTAATATTTTTAATCGTAGTTTTGTTATGCGAATTGGTATTTTTCAAGATATTACAGATTATGAAATTTGAAAAACAAAATCAGTAGAACGAACAGCCGAAGGTAAAAGAGCAAAACATAAGTCGGATGTTGGATTAGGAATTCGGTTTTTTAAGATAATTATTCCGCTTGAATTTGCGAATAAATATGATAGTCATTGATTAAGTTTTGTCCGTGATTTAAAAAATGATGAAGTTGTTAATAAAAAAGAATATTTTTGAAAAGATATATCAAAATTAAATAACAAACAACGCTTAGAATTGTTTGATATTGATATTTTGAAAGAAAATTTAAAAGCAAAAAAAGTGAAAGGAAAGAAAAAAGATGATTAATTTATTAAGTGAAATCGTTAATAACGATAATTGAAATAAGATTTTTAGTTTTATTTTTGATACTTTTTTATTTGTTTTTGATGTGATTTGAAATACTAAATTGCCAATGACAAATATAACGATTGCTTATTTTTTAATCTTTTTTATAGTTATTAAGTTATCAATTTATGCAATTCATGGAACATCAACTAATTATAACGATTTAGGTTCAACAATTAAAAGTGGTGTTATTAATAGTTCTAAACTATACGGTGCTACTGTTCGGGGTGTTTCTAGTACTAAACAAGGTTTACAAAAACATATTAAAGAACGAAAACAATTTAAAGTTAGTCGCAATAAACAACAATTATCAGGTTTAACAAGACAAGCAAAAACAAGATAACAAGGGTTTAAAAGAATTCATACCACTAAAAGAATAAAAAAATAAGTAAGGAGTTGATTTTATATGATTAAGTTAGTTTTATTAGTAGCGGCAATTGCTATATTTGGTACTGGTTTTATTACAGTTATTATTAATCAGTTGACATCAGCAAAAAATATTATTATGGATTTATATAACTCTGATACTTGGTTGTTATCTATTTTTGGTAAAATGGCGATTTTATTTAGTCATCCGTTAATGTTAACGATATCAAGTTTATATATTATTGGTTTTATTATTTCAAAAACATTGTATAGTTAGGAGTTGAATTTATGAAAAGTAATGTAGAAAATAAAAAAGAAAAGAAAAGAAATGGTTTATTTATTTCTTGGGTTGATTTAATTTTATATCTTATTATAAGTTTTTCGTTAACGCTTGTATGTATTTTAGATACAGTTTCAACGATTGAAGAATTAAAAGAGAAATATGCTGGTATAAATGGTTATATAATTTATGGTTTATGATTTATTATATTATGAGATATTTTAATAATTCATTATTTTTATGGTTATTTATTTAATGAAATTATCAAATTAATAAAAGAAAATCGTAAAAATAAGTTGGTAGAGAATAATGCGTAAGTTTTTAGTATTATTTTCGTTTATACCAATTTTATTGATTTCTTTTTTCTCATTAGGGGCAATGACATTACAACAAAACCATCAATCACAACAAACAGCAGAAAAAGTAAGAACAAAGCGAAGTGTAGAAACTGGTATAAATGAAACTGATTTTATTAATACGATGTTTTTACGCGGTACTTTTTTCGAAAATTGAAGTGATACCAATTATTTTATTAATCCTACTTTAAAAACATCAAAATCGCTAACTTATAATGATAAATGATATTTAGATTTTTTAAAGGATAGTTATTCAACTGGTGTTTCTTATGATAAACCTAGTGATAAATTTATGGATTTATATAAAAATTGAGATAATTATGTTAAACAGTATAGCATTAACAAATTTTATGATGTTGATAGAAAACAATTTTTAAGAGAATTAACTAATTTTATTTATTCTTTTACAACTAAATATAATTTAACTCAAATACTAAATAAATTAAAAACAAATATAAATGATTTACAATCAGTTAACTTAATTGAAAATAATTGAAAATTAATTAATGATTACAATTCTTTTGAAAATAATGTTGATAATAAATATTATTTTGTTGGTTGAAAAAATACAAGTAATGAATGAAAAATTGCCAAGTTTAAACATGATACATCTGATGTAAAAAAAAATAGGAGAGGTAATTTATGTTAATAGTATAAAATATTATGCTAAAAATAATAACCTTAAAGGTCTTTATCGTTGAGACGGAGTTGGTGAACCACAAATACCAGCAATTAACTCTAATACTGGTAAAATTACAGATTGAAATATTGATAATCAAAATAAAGTTAAAGATTTTTTAAATAAGTATTTAGATGTTATTATCCAAGAAAATATTAGGATTCAACAAGGTGGTAATCCCAATTATGATAGTTCTATTGTTGGTACACAACGAATAATTTTTGATTTTGAAATTATTGATGAAAGTTAAAAAATAGATAGTTGATATTTTATTAAAAAATCAATTTATAGGATGATTTTAACGATTGATAAAAGTAATAATATTATTGCTGGTAGTTTAGAATTAACACATACTAAGGCACGCAGTTTTTATGTATCTGAATCTACTCATAAAGATGAAAAATTAGGTTTTTTGTTTACTTTTATGAAAGAAAAAGAAAATATCTTTAATTTTGAAGGAAATATTTATTCTATTGGACAATGAAATCTTTATAATACTATTTATTATCAAAAAATGACTGGAAAAATAGATATTAATAACTTTTTAAAATCTTTTTTTGCTTATGCTTTGGTACCTGTTTTTCAAAATCGTAGTAATTTTATTGAAAGTGGTTATATTGATAATTTACAATATGATACTGTTTTGATTAACTTTTTTGGTTTAAAATTAGAAAATTTTAAAGATGTTATTTTAGATGAAAATGGAAAGTCAATAAAATATTTTAATGACTATAATAATTATATTTATAAATTTGAAAATAATAAAAAAGTTTTAAAAACCGAAGCAGAGAAAAAAGAATTTGAAGAACAAAAGAAAAAATTTTTAGTTTCTTATGATAAATTAAAAGAATTATTGAATAGTATGTTTGTTGTATCTAAAAATTTTTATAAGGATTATTTACGAACAATGTTTGATTTAGATAATAATACTTATACGCAAGGATATAACAAAAAATATGGTTTGTTAGCAAATAATGGTTTTAAAATTTATCAACGATATTTTTATTTTTCTGATAAATATAAATTATTAGATTTTAAGATGTATTCAGCCTATAAAAATCGGTTTTATAACAACAAATTATAGAGATGTATTTAACTATGATTTTTCAGTCTCAAATGATTATAATATTAATCAAAATGAGGGCTATGTTTTTAACGATAGTAATTTACAGAATAAATATGGTTTAAAATATAAAAAAATGGAAGAACAAAAAATCGGTTATAATGTTTTTGAATTACAAGCACAAAAAGATAATGATATGTATCGTTATTATGATTTTAATTTTGGGATTTATAACTGACAAGAAATTAATAACGGTGGATTATTCCCCGATAGTCAATGATGACAAGCACAATATGAAAGTTGTAGTTGATATAATTTAGCGTGTCATATCAGAAATGCGGCAATTTGAATCGTTAATAATATCCCTGGTATAAAACAAGTAAACGAATTAGCGAGTGGTGTTGGAAAAATATTTCAAACAATATATAGTTTTTTTATCCAAACATTTGAAGTATGAAAATTTAGTCCCGCATTGTATAGTACAATAACTAATTTATTCTTATTAATTATTTTTATGAAATTTGTAAGATTAATATAAAAAGGAACTTAAAAATAGTTCCTTTTTAACCTTTTCATTCTGTAATTTCACCAGTATTAGAGTTAATTGCTGGTATTTGTGGTTCACCAACTCCGTCTCAACGATAAAGACCTTTAAGGTTATTATTTTTAGCATAATATTTTATACTATGAACATAAATTACCTCTCCTATTTTTTTTACATCAGATGTATCATGTTTAAACTTGGCAATTTTTCATTCATTACTTGTATTTTTTCAACCAACAAAATAATATTTATTATCAACATTATTTTCAAAAGAATTGTAATCAGTAATTAATTTTCAATTACTATTTTCTGGTGGTTGTTGTGGTTCTCATGTAGGCTCTGGTTTATTCCCATCGTTTTCATTATTAATATCTGATTTTGGTTTTTCACAACTAATTAATTATGTTGTGCTTGTTGCAGTTAATCCGATTGCTCCTAAAATACTTAATAACTTTTTCATATATTTATCCTTTTCTGTGAAATATTATAATTAATATAATTATACTATACTTTTTTTAAAGTAGGTGTAAATTTATGAAATATATTAACTAATAATTTTAATTTAATAAAGAAAGGAAATAATAAAATGTTTAATTTTAATAAATTTAGTGAAAATATTTATGAAAATGCTTTAAATCAGTTAAAAGAAAAGATAGAAAGAACTGATGATATAATTTTTATAAAACGAGATAAAACAAAATATTTTGTAAAAGAAATAAAAACTAGAAAAATTAAAACAGAATTTGGAATATTAATTTATAAGAGAAGAATTTACAAATATCTTTATAAGGGTAAGTGAAAATATGTTCCTCTTGTTGATAAACAATTTGGAGTTAAAAAATGGCAAAGAATAATTAATGATTTAAGACTAAAAATAACTGCTGAAATAGTAAAAAATAAAAGATATAGTGATATATTAGATATGTTTAATTGCAAATTACATTGTTCATCTGTTTCGCGTATTTTACAAAAAGCATTAATAAAAAGAAAAATAAAAAAATAGATTTAAAAAATTGAGAAAATTTATATATTAATTTGGATGATGCCCATGTAACTTTAAAAAATAAAAATAATAAATCTTATTTGCAAACCATTAGAATAATTTCATTTAATATTGGAAAAGAAAACAATGAATCTTTAAATAAAAAATATTGTTATTTTTTTCTTAATAAGAAGACTCGAGGAGCAGAATTTAATTCTTTATTTATTAAAAAACAAATGCAAAAATTATTTAAAAATTATAAAAATATTAAATTAATTATTGGTGGGGATAGTGCTAAGTGAATTAAAAAAACTGCTAAAATTTTAGATGGTATGTTTATATCTGACAGGTTTCATGTAATAAAAGAATTAAAAAATAATATATATTGTGGTAATCGTAGTAAAGAATCATTTAAAAATTATTTACACGCAAAAAAATTATTTTTACAAGGAAAATATGATGAACTTATAACTTTTTTAAAATCATTACAGAATGAAAAAATTAAATTAAGGTATTTTATTAATTTAAAAAATGGTATTTTAAATCAAAATAAAGACTGAAATATTGGCGTATCTGCTGAAAGTGATGTTTCAAGAGTTGTAAAATCTTGTTTAGGATACGGTAATAAAACATTTTCATTCTCAACATTTAAAAAAATTTTAGATTTAAAAATTATAAGATTTAATTTTAGTTAATTTAAAATAATTTAATCTTAGTTTTTTAAACTATTTTTTAGTGTGCTAAAATATGAAATTATTATTTATATTTTTATTTTTTTGTGTTATTATTTCTTTATAAAAGAAAAAAGTTTCTTGTTTTTAAATAAATTAAATAATACCCGTTTATATGCAACACTCCCTAAAATATTAATTGTTCAAAAGACTATAATTGTTATATGTATTTAAATTAAAATAATGATCTAAATTATTTTTTAAGTATTGTATTTATATTTATAATTTTACAAATAAAAAACACTCTGAAAGTGCTAATTTGTTTTTTAATTATGGTCCAGGTGAAGGGACTTGAACCCCCACGAGTTACCCCGCCAGATCCTAAGTCTGGTGCGTCTGCCAATTCCGCCACACCCGGTTACTCTACTCTATTTTAAAAATGGTCTCCTGTAAAGGACTTGAACCTTTGACCCACTGGTTAAAAGCCAGTTACTCTACAGACTGAGCTAACAGGAGACAGGTAATGGTGCTCGCTAGAAGAATTGAACTCCCAACCTACTGATTACAAGTCAGTTGCTCTACCTATTGAGCTAAGCCAGCTTATTAATATAAAAAATGGTCGGGTGTAACGGACTTGAACCGCTGACCACCTGCTTGTAAGGCAGGCGCTCTCCCAACTGAGCTAACACCCGAAAATGGTGACCTGTACGGGGTTTGAACCCGTGAATGCATGCGTGAAAGGCATGTGTGTTAACCGCTTCACCAACAGGCCGGTAAATATCAATAAAAATTTTCAAAAAAATAATGGCGCCTAGTGCAGGACTCGAACCTGCGACCGATCGGTTAACAGCCGAGTGCTCTACCGACTGAGCTAACTAGGCATGGCATATCTTTTTAGCCTTATTTATTATATACTAAAAATGAAAAAACAAGCAACTATTTTTAGGATTTTTTTATTTTTTATGAGTTATATCTTCAAAAAGATATCATTTAAAAGAATAAAACATATTATTTTTTGTTAATATATAGTTATAGACTTGATAAATAATGAAAGAAAGAAACAAGATACTTATACAAAAAATGAAAAATGAACAGCAAAAATGATTTATTATTACAAAACCAATTAACTTTTTAGGAATCAAAACAATTGGTAAAGATATTAAAGAGTTACCAAAAACTTTTAAAATTCTTTTAATTTGCATTGGGATTATTGTTACCTTTTTATATTTTTTTTGATTTTAATCATTTTATTGATGTTAACCATAATCCTTCTTTTTTTAGTATTGTTAATATCTTAAATATTCCCAAACCTTATTTAGGAAATATCTCTAAATGAATTGACGATACACTTTATTTATTAAGTGATTTAGTCAGTTTTACAAGTATTTTAAATGTTGTTTTAATTAGTTTTGGTAAAATGAGTAATTATTTTTGAGGATTAATTAGTGTAACTACATTTGGTGTCCTGTACGATGAACCGGCAAAAAACAATTCTTGTAAGATTGTTTTTTTTATTTTTCTATTAAAAAAATAAATTTATTTGCATTATTCATCGGATAGTATCTTTAAATTTAGAACTTTTATCATAAAAAAAGATTAAATTCTGTTTTCCCTACACAAAATAAACGATATTTTATAAATCCTTTCAATAAAGGTATTATCCGATGAATAATGCAACGCTTAAAACTTAATATTTTGATGCTTAAAGATGGATAACTCATCTATGGCACGAAGCTTTAAAGAAAGTGTGAAAGCGATTGGATTTACTCTCCTATTTATTTCTTTAATTCTCGGCAAGATTAATCACTTGCGAAATGTCAGAGCATGTGTTTTTTGGCTTGTTTTCATAAAAAGAGTGTTGTTAAACCGAAAAAAACAATATCGGACACTAAAAAAACAATAGGGTTGGAACTCCAAAAGGTTATTTTCTTTATATAAAGTTGTCTAGGGATGGATGAAGCGTAATTAATAACTAGGTAAACTGTTTTTTTTGTTTATTTCCGTATGGGGGTAAACTCTATCAAAATATCCTATCCGCCCCCGCTCACCTTCAAAGTGAAGCGGGCGGCGAAGTAATTAAATATTAAAATAAATTACTAAATATCAAAATATTAACCAACAAAGGAATTTTCTGTTTATTTTAAAAAATAAAAATAAAGGAGAAAAATATTATGCAAAAATATAAAAGTTTGTATATTAATAAAACTTGATATGAAATAACAACATCATTTGATTAGGTTAATTGTCAGCCTGTTAATTGTCGTATTTCACATCATAAAAAGCATTATGATTTGCAATGTTTATAATGAGCAAAAATGTACTTAAATTTATTTGAAGATAAATGAGATGTTATTAATTCATATATGCAACACTATAAAATTAACGATATTTTAGATTTGGCTGCGGATGGTTGAAAAATATTACAAATTGAGAAAAAAATAAAACAAATAAATTAAAATATATTATTGCAATTGACCCTGCCGGAATTGGTCAAACTGGTATTATTATTTATAATATTTTGCAAAAGAAAATAATTAATAGTATTACTTTTAATTCTAAAAATGAAGAAGAAGCAATAAATAATATATATTTAGTATTAAATCAATTTAAAAATCAAACTTGTTCTTATTTAAATAAAGTTATTGTAATAATTGAAGATTATTAACTTCACAAAGGTTTAAAAATAAAAAATCCATTATCTACTCCTAAATTTATTGGTGGTTTAAAAGTTTTATGCAAATATCTCTTTAATTTAAATTATGTTTTACAATCGCCAGTTGTTAAGAAAAATTACATTTATAAAGGGAATATTAAAATAACAGAACATGAATTAGATGCTTGAAAACATTTACAATATTTTTGATAGTATTACAAAAGCTTAGGTTTTATAAAAAATATAAATAAAATAATTAGATAACTTTTTAAAAGGTTGATTTATCAGTGTTTTAGAAATATATTTAAAATAAAGAATAATTTTTATACCAAAACCTAAACTTTTTTCTTACTACCATATTTTTTATCAAAGGGAGTTGAAAAAAATGGCACGGCTAAAAAGTAATTTACCTAAAAAATCAATAACTAATAAACCTAAAATAAAAAATAAAAGAATTAACAAGTTAGAATTAACTGTTAGATTACATGAAAAACCTATTAAAACAAAAATTAAGGCACTGGTTGCTGGTGGTATTGAAGTTGATGCTTGTTCGGCTAAATGTCAATGAGACGGATTAAATTATTCAACATTATCAATATATAATCCACCAATTGTATCTGAGTTTTTGAAATTAAAAAAAGATGATGAGATAAAAATTAAAGGCTCAGTATTTAATCAACTAAATTTAAAAACTAAACGATATTTTTTATCTTTTCGAGTTGATAGTTTTGAAATTATACAAAAAGCGATTAGAAAAAGAACAAATACAAATATTAAAAAATAGGAGGAAAAACAATGGCATTAAAAAATGTAAAATATGTTCTTATTAATGAAAATAATGAACCAATTAAAAATGAAGATGGCGGTTTAAATATTAAAACTGCTGAAATTATTTTAGAAAATATTACTGAAGTTGAAGAATTTAATGCAAGTAATTTAGAAAATAGCAATCAGCAAATCAACGAACTACAAACAAAAAACACTGAATTAATTTCACAATTAGAACAACAAACCCTGCAATTAAAACAAATTAAAATTAATAATTTTAATAATTCTTTAACTGATAATGAAGAATTTAAAAATGTCTTATTAAAATCTTATGATATTAATGATGATATTGAAGTAATTAAAACACACCTACAAAGTGTTTATGATGAATTAATTAAAGTACAAACTTTTAATACTGGTGGCGTACCAAAAGCAGAAAACAAAGAAAACAATATTTTAGATACAGACAATGTATTTAATAAATAAGAAAGAAGGAGATAATTATGGCACAAAACCCACAAAGAATTTTCGGAGATATTGCTAATCAAGCAACAAAACGAGACCGAGAAACATTTGACCAATGATATTTACAAACTTATCAACAAAAATTTAGTTGAGAAGCATTATTTGCATAAAAAGAAGATAATAAATTTGGTTTAACATATAAAAGAAAGAAAAATATTCAATATAATGAAGGTTTAAGAAAAGATGGAGAAGTATTTAATACTGACGATAATTTATTAAAATACTCAACCGTAAAATTTGATGATGGAGTTGTTGAATTAGATACCATTTTAACATTTGCTCGTAAATTAGATCCCGTAGAAAGTTATTTTAACCCTAATCTTTGGGCTGCTGATATTGAACAAGCAATGGATACTGAGGTTGTTTATAAACGCAATAAAATTTTAGAAATTATTAATAAAGGAATAGTTACAACTATTCAAGGTAAAAAAGCGGATGATACAAATGCATTACAAATCCATGATGAAATTATGGATAAAATATATGAAAATGGCCTTACTCCATCAGAAACAGTTGTCTTGGGTTCGGCTGATTTTATTCGTGGAATTCGTAATAAATTACAGTTACAACTTGGAGCAAATGACCAAATAAACAGTGTAATCACAACAAGTGACGCAATGAAAACTATTGAAGGAACAACCTACTATATGGTTCCTAAAAAATTACCAATTATTAATAAAGATGGTTCAGAAGGAACAATTGAATTATTACCGAATAGAGTTAATGCAATTGCCTTTAAATTTAGCAAAAAATATGACCCTCTTATTTTACGCAAAAAAGACCATACTCCATTAAGGGTTGGTGCTGCCGCATTAGGTACTGGTATGGGCAATACTTTGATTATGGAAAGAGTTTTATATTTAGGTGGTGTAGTAGTTGAACCAAAAGGAATTATTAAACATACTTATGCACAAATAAATATTAGTGGAATTAATAAATTAGATAAACTAACTATTCATGTTACAGATCCAACAAAGGCGACAGCAGAGCAATTAAAACCACAATTTAAAGATGTTGTTTTAAAAGCGGTTAAAACCGTAGATAGTTCTTTAACTGAAAGTGATTTTGATTACTTTATTGAAAGTAAAGATGAAGATTGACAAATTAATATTACAAATGATAAAACTGTTGAAGTTCAAATTGAAGGTAAAAACAACGCTACTGGTCAAACAAATCCTATTGATGTTAAAATTAAAAATTCTTAATAGTACTAAAAAATAGTGCTTTTTCGTTTGATAAATATGCCAATTGGAACATCTAAAACAGCTCTTATTTATGCTGTTAAAAAAAATCCAACTAGATTGTCAATCCAACAACAAGAAAAAAGTTTTGGTTTACAGTTATTAGAATTTTTAGGAATTCAAGTTTTAGCCCTTGGTTTATCAGTTTTAACTGGTGGTGTAGCATCTGCTGTTGGTTTAGGTGCTGGTTTATCTAATTTTGCCGCAGCATTTATCTCATTTGGAGTAGAAACAGCAACCGATTTTGCTGTAAATCAAATATACGATAAATTAACATCAGAAGTGACAGCAAAAAGTACTACCTTAAATTTGTTACCAGCAATTGGTGGAATTGGTAAATTAACGCGTGCTGCTCGCACAACTAAAATTTTAAAATTAGCAAAAGAAACTAAATTACTTGAAAAATTAGGTGTAATAACTACTAATAATTTAGAAGATGTTGTAAGACAAGTTACAGGTAAAAAGATTTTATATGATAAATTAATATTTTATTTTACAAAGCAGGTTAATAATGAAACTTTATTATATACAATTGGTAAATTGGCCCGAAATGATTTTTATAAGGGTTTTAAAGTTTCTAAATTAGAAACAATTAATAATTTATTAAAAATTGAAAAAAATATTCAAAAAATAAGTCCTACATTAGTTCAAAAAACACCCCACATAAATAAAAAAAATGCTAATAAATGATTGTCTGAATATGGATTAAATATTGATAAAATAAGCAAAATTAATAATAATTAGTGATATAACATTATGACCAATCTTCATAAAAAAGGTGTCGGTAAAAACCTAATATTAAATGCTAATTTAATGCGTGGTAGCAAAATATACAATAATAAATTATTAAATATTTTGCATCAAACACCAATTAAATTAAATAATGTTTTAAATCATTTAAACCCAAATTTTTATATTCAAAAAGTAACTAAAAAATTATTAGCCCCAATTGAAAAAAAAATAATTACTATTAAACAAAAAGTAATTAGTAAAATTACTGATAAAACTAAAAAAATATTGTCTAAATTTAAAACTAAGGCTATTAAAAAAGGACAATTATTACCTTTTGCTTATGGTTATGATGTTTTTTTAGCAGTAAAAATTGTTCCTTTATCAGTTGCGGGCGAAGTTGCTTTAACAATATATTATAAAAATCTTAAATATGCCCCTATTGTCGTTATGACAACTTTAATCAAAGCAGAACAGTTTGTTTAATTTAGTTTCTTTTGCCCCACTGGCTTATCAACAAGTAGTAAAAGATAATTTTAAAATATATCGGACAATTGCTAAGATATTAAAGTTACAAGAACAATTTAAAAATAACTTTAATAAAGATAAATTGTTAAATACGCTAGAAGATAGTGCTGTTGCTAGTTTACTGGTCGGTGTCATAGCATTTCAAACATACAAGCAACTAAGAACAAAACAAAATTTAAACAAAACAATTAAAACAAAAACACTATTAAGTAGTAAAAAGTTTATCTTAAATAAGATTAAATTAAAAAGAAAACAATGATAAGGAGATGATTAAATGTTAAATGAATTATGACAAAATGTTACTTTGGAAAATTATAATAATTTTAATCCAATGACAGGTAAAATTACACAAGTTCCAGTTCGTTATAATAAGTTCTTTAAAGATGATGTTGAATTATGATTTAAAACATTTGCTTTAAGAGCCTAAAATATGATTAATTCCTATTTGAATTATCCATTTTCAAAATTAAAGTTTGAAACATTTAAAGACCCATTATTAAAGAAAATTTGTATTAATATAGTATTTATTACTATTGAACATTGAACATTTAATCGTATTCCAATTGAGTTTTTTACTTCGGCAAATATGAGTGTTGGTAATATTAATTATTCTTCACAAAATGACCCTATGGCAACATGATAAGGTCTATTGCCTACCTATGCAAAATCGTTGGCTAATTTAACAACTTTAAAGAAAATGTTTTGTACTTTTCAAGAAGAAGGTATTGATTTAACTATGATAGATTTAGAAGCATATTATACACAATTAGAAGTTGATGCTTTAATAGAAAAAGAAAAAAACCGAAAGAATAGAAACCGATGACAATTTAGATAAAAAAATTGATAATTTATCAAACGAAACAAAAGAAAATTTTAATAATAAACAAGATAAAATAACAATGGAAAGTAATTTAAGATTTAATTCTTTGTTATGTGATAATCTCGTTCATACAGATAAAGTTTATGTAAATTATGATTTAATTTTTAAACTTGGAGTAACACCCGAAAGTGCACCAAAATTTACAGAAGCAGTCAGAACAGTACAAAATAATATCCAAGTACCAATTACAAAAATTATTAATGATAAGTCAACAGATGAAGAAGTGCCAACTGCAAAATCAGTATATGAATATAGCACATGAGAAAATATTGATACAAATGATTTTGTTACTAATATTGAATATAAAATAAAAAACTTTGATATAAATTATACTTACCAAATATATACGGGCAGCAGTTCTTTAAATGCAGGAACTATTATAAGTATTCCTAATTTTAATGGTTTTATAATGCAAGCAACATCATTGTTTGAAAATCAAATATGTAATATTCAATTATCAGAAAATGGAGAAGTAATGTTTTTAAAAAATGACCAACCAATTAATATGGATTTTATAAAAATTAGAAGAAAAAAGTAATCTTAGAAAGGAGAATTTTTTATGCCAAAAATAGAAGTTAAAGATGTAATTATGTTTTTGAAAATCTTTGGAGTTTCATTATTGTTTTTTATCGCAGGAATTATTATTTGTTTTATAGGAGAAAAAACATTAGGTATTTCTTGACCAGCATATGTTATTGTTTCAGCAATGCTTATTGGATCTGGAATTATTTTTTTAATTATTGAAACTATTCGATTTATCAAAACTCATAACAAACAACAAAAACAAGATAGTATTGAAGATGTTATTAAAAAAGAAGATACAAAATAAAGAGGTGATATAAATGGGATTGTTACCAGCCAAAAAGAAGTTAAAGAAAAGCTATGATATTGATAGTTATTATCTTAATTTAGCATCAACGATTAGTAATCGTAAAAATGTTACTGTTCAAAAACATAATGATATTTTAGAAAAAAGAATTTGTGAAGATAATGCTAATTTTTTAAATCCGCGTGATTTAGAAATTATAATTTATAATCCACTTACTAATCAACAATTAGATACTAAATTAATTAATAACTTTTTAAAAATGCAGGACTTTACTAATAAGAATTGATATAATGAATATAAAATTAATAAAAATGGTAAAGGTGCATATTTTATTTTTGCTAATAATTCAAAACTTAATTTTATTACTATTGATTTTTACAATGACCAATATGATGAATTAGGTAATTTAGTGTCTTGTACTTTTAATTATGACCCTTATCTTAAAAATAACCAGAGTGTTTTTATTACTGAAAAATTAGAAATTGATTATGTAACTAAACAAGTAAAAGTTATTAGAAAGTTAAAAACACGATTATACAGTACTATTACCGACTTATATATTGATGATACTAAATGAAATAACTATACAACATTGCAAAGAGAAGAAATATTGCCACTTAATTTTATTCCAATTGAAATTATTCCTAATAACCCTAATTTTGAACCTTCTGCCCGCTATGGTAAACAATTCGCTAGTATTTTAGATATTATTGCTGAAAAAATAATGTTAGACCCATTATTAAATAGTGGTAAATTTGCCATTAATACTAATGGGGTGACTGGTGTTGTTGACCAATAAATTAGTAAAATGTTGGCTTCATTTATTGAAAATGACTTGTTATTAGTTGAAGGTGACCCTGATAGTAATTTTCAACCAGTAGACTATATAGCTGGTAATTTTAAAGGTGAACAATTAACCAAAATATATGATTGATTATTAACTAATTACTATAAAATAAATCGCCATCATGTTCCCGCTATTGCTAAGGGAGCCCAACAAACCCAAGCAGAAGTTGCTGGTGTAAATATTCAAACAAACGCCTCATACAAACAAATGATATATATTAGAGAAATTAAATTAACTGAATTTATTATTAAGTTAATTAAATATGATAATGCGATTTTAAACAGTAGAACATTTAATATTAAAAATATTGATGAGTTAATTGTTGATGTTCGCTTACCAGTAAATGCTACTTTAAACAGACAACTAAAAAACAACGAAACTATTATCAATATACCCAACGAAGAAGGAGAACAAGAATAATGTTAAAACCATCTGAAAAAATGTTAGCACAATTAGCGGAAAATGATGAACCAATTAACTATTCAATCGATAGTATTCCGTTAGATTTTGATAATCAATCACAATATAGCGACCCTAATTTAGAACAATTATTTACAGAAGACCGCGCAATAACCTTATATATTTATAAAATTAATAATATCTTGTTAAGACAAAGCAAAAACCAACCTTAAACTATTCTCAAAATAGCGTTAAAATAGGTTTTATTGATAAAGATGAATATATTAAGATTATTGGTTATGAAATTAGTGACTTTAACTTTAAATTACAAGTTCAACAAAATACCACAATTCAAGACAATAGCACAAGTTATGTAATGATTGATGAAAAAGATATTTTAATCAATGATATTTCAAAACAAGACAAAGAATTTTTAGAAACATTAGACTTAAAAATAGTATTTATTAATAAACCAATTAGTGAAGACAACAAAAATGAATGTTATATTATCGAAGAATATAAACACCCTTATTCACCTGATGGGGTTAATATTATTAAATCTACTCATTTAGTTAAAATAACTGATTTTAAATAAAAAAATCAAAATAGCATTCATTTAGTATTACAAAAATCATTGTCCGAAAATACTGTCTTTACTGGAATTGAAATTAAATATCCTAAATCTATGTTATTTGGAAATATTAAGTGTTAAGGCAATATCAATGGTGTTTATTCTTATCCACAGTCAATTATTCAAAATGCTAACATAGTGCCTTTGTTATCAATGCCCATCGAAACAAATCCTAACGTACGAATATTTCAATATTGATTTACCGAAAGTTTTTTACCATGAAGTATTACCAAAAACTATATTAAAAGTAAAGATATACTAGGTTTATTAGATGTTAAAGAATTAAATATTGTTTTATTAAATTATCTATCATATCGTTATAATTATGATAGAAAATTTGAAGGTGCAAAATACGATGAAAAAGGTAATCCTATTAATAAAGCCGCAGAACTACGCCAAAAATTCGAAGGGCAAAAACCAGAAGATGTAATTGATGGTTTATTTGAAAACTGAAAATTAGATAATCCAAGTGAATTACATAAAACATATGTAAAAAGAATTAAACAAGTTATATATATGTTATCAAATTATACATATAGTAAATATGTAATTAATAAAGGATATAATGATGATGTTAAAATATTTTCCCCTTATTATTTTGAATTAATATCTAATCCAAGAGAGGTAGAAACTGGATATTGAGAATTTGAATATTGCAAAGTTAAATTAAATTCATCATATTTTAATTTTACTGGCGGTTCTATTCCACCAACACCAATAAATTATTGAGAAGAAATTTATGCAAGTGATAAACCGTTTAATAATGTTGATGATAAGTATTATTTTGTGGTATGGCATGGTAATGGAACTGATGATTGAAGAATTGTTAAATTCCAAAATAATTCATTTGCTACAATTAAAATTGATAATTTTGATAATCGTCAGTTAGAAAAAACTGATTTAGGTATGGGTAAAGATTTATATATTACAAATCAATCAGGTTTTATTAAATATGTATCAAATTGAAAAAAAGATGAAGGAACTTATTTTAAAGCAATTTATCGTTGGGATGGAATAAATGAACCAAACACACCTTTTATATCACCAAAAACAGGACAAATTACAGATTGAAATTTAAAACAACAAAATAATATAAAAAATGATGATCAAATTAAAGTAACTGTTAAAAACAAAGATATTTCAGAAAACCCCATTTATCAATTAGAAGCAAATTATTTTAATTGATTATCCATAACAAATGAATTAGAAACAAATAATATACCCTCACTTATTCCGGCGGAAATAAAATTGTCTGATAGTGAATATGGCAAATATTTAACTAATTTGATTGTTTCTAACGATAAAATAGAAGAATATTTAAACTATTTTTCTCAATGATATAAATTACTTTATTCTAAAACAGTTTGAACGAGTATAATTAAAGAATTAGTTGAAGATAGTATTAAAATAATTTTTTATAAACACGAAAAACTATTTAATTTAAATAAAATTGAAATATCTGTATATGAGGTTATGGGAATTATGATATTATAATTTTTACTGAAAAAGAAAAAATTAATATTAATAATTTAGAATTATTTAATAAAAATAATGAAAAATTATCATTAATTAAATTAGAAATATAAAAAGTCATTTATTAAAAATGACTTTTTATTATTTATTAATTTTTATATTACCATTTTTATCAACTATTAAATTAGGTTCTTCTGTATCTAAGTTTCAACGATAAATTGCTTTAAAATAAGTTCCTTCATCTTTTTTTCAATTTGATACATATTTAATAAAACCTGATTGATTTGTAATATATAAATCTTTACCCATACCTAAATCAGTTTTTTCTAACTGACGATTATCAAAATTATCAATTTTAATTGTAGCAAATGAATTATTTTGGAATTTAACAATTCTTCAATCATCAGTTCCATTACCATGCCATACCACAAAATAATATTTGTTATCAACATTATTAAATGGTTTTTCTTGTGGTGTTATTCATTCTAAAATACCATTTTTTGTGCTTATATTGTTTTCTTCTTTTAATTTTGCCAATTCTTTTGGTGTATATCTATGTAGCGTATTACAAGCAACTAAACTTGTTGTACTTGTTCCAATTATAGTGATTGTTCCAAAAATACTTAATATCTTTTTCATATTAATTTTTTATGTTTTTTACTTGGTTTTCTCTTTCTTTAACTAATTTTATAATTGCATCATATAAATCTTTATATTTTTTTAATTTTTCTAATTCATCCTTTACTTTTTTTATTTCATTGTTTTCATTTTTAATTTTATTAATTTCTTTATTAGATTTTAAATCTTTTTTTAGTTGTTCAATTTCACTTTGTTTTGTTTGTAAATTTTGATTTAAATTATTAATTTCACTTTGTTTTTTTTGTAAATTTTGATTTAAATTATTAATTTCACTTTGTTTTTTTTGTAAATCTTGATTTAAATCATCTTTTACTTTTTTTAGTTCATTGTTTTCATTTTTAATTTTATTAATTTCTTTATTAGATTTTAAATCTTTTTTTAGTTGTTCAATTTCACTTTGTTTTGTTTGTAAATCTTGATTTAAATTATTAATTTCACTTTGTTTTGTTTGTAAATTTTGATTTAATTCATCTTTTACTTTTTTTAGTTCATTGTTTTCATTTTTAATTTTATTAATTTCTTTATTACAATTGGAAATTTTTTCAACAAGTTCTTGTTTATTTTTTTCTAGTAATTCTTTTTCTTTTTCTAATTTATTAGTATTTTCTTTATTAGATTTTAAATCTTTTTTTAGTTGTTCAATTTCACTTTGTTTTGTTTGTAAATCTTGATTTAAATTATTAATTTCACTTTGTTTTGTTTGTAAATCTTGATTTAAATTATTAATTTCACTTTGTTTTGTTTGTAAATCTTGATTTAAATTATTAATTTCACTTTGTTTTGTTTGTAAATCTTGATTTAAATTATTAATTTCACTTTGTTTTGTTTGTAAATCTTGATTTAAATTATTAATTTCACTTTGTTTTGTTTGTAAATTTTGATTTAAATTATTAATTTCACTTTGTTTTGTTTGTAAATTTTGATTTAAATTATTAATTTCACTTTGTTTTGTTTGTAAATCTTGATTTAAATTATTAATTTCACTTTGTTTTGTTTGTAAATTTTGATTTAAATTATTAATTTCACTTTGTTTTTTTTGTAAATTTTGATTTAAATTATTAATTTCACTTTTTTTTTTTTTTGTAAATTTTGATTTAAATTATTAATTTCACTTTTTTTTTTTTTGTAAATTTTGATTTAAATTATTAATTTGTTCTTTTAAATAAAAACAAAAAGTTCTTTTACTTCTTTTTAAATTTTCTAAATTACCTATTTGTTGTAAGTAATTTATTTCACTATTTTCTATTTTTTTATTTTCTTTTTTTTGATAAGGACTAGCAGCAATTGTTGTTGGTACAACACTTCCACTAATTGTTAATACACTTAATAAACTTAAAAGTTTTTTCATTTTTGTATAACTTCCTTTCTTTAATCTTGAAACTTTTTATCAAGATCCATTGACATTATATATATATATATATATATGCAAGTCAAGCAATTTAAATATATTTTAGAAGGGAGATGAATTATAATGGTTATTATTGTAATTATATTGTACTAATCTGGGATCGCGGTGATTTTCATAAGTTTTGCGAAAAATGACTTAAAGTTTAAAAAAACTTTTGCCGCGCTTTTCAAAATACTTAGGAAAAATTCTAAGCGTTAAAGCGAAGAATTTTATAAAGGTTCCCAAATTTATTTGAAAGAATCTCAAAACTTTTGGTAGTAAGAAAAAAGTTTAGGTTTTGGTATAAAAATTATTCTTTATTTTAAATATATTTCTAAAACACTGATAAATAAACCTTTTAAAAAGTTATCTAATTATTTTATTTATATTTTTTATAAAACCTAAGCTTTTGTAATACTATCAAACTTTTTTTAACTTGTAAGTCATTTTATCACAAAATTTTAGAAAATCAACCGCTCGCCCAAAACCCTATAAAATATGGATTTTTATAAACTCATTTTAAAACGATATGGATAAGAACCATAAAACAAAGCATCGTATGGGTCGTGGTACATCTTACTATCGGATATATTTGTTTTCGTATTACTAAATCTTAATTCACTAAGACACTTATCTAAAAATGGGAAGTTATCTAAAATACCATATATTTTGCCTTGAACAAACATTTTTCTTATTCATGTTACGCGATTGATTATACCCACTTCTTTATTAAGGGATGTCTGATGTTTTTTAGCTTTAAACATTTTAATTTTATAACCCAAATACGGGTAAATATCTTCTTGTAATTTTTACATAAAGTCGTGGGCATTAATATCATAATGAAATGTAGCATATTCAAAACCATCAAATTTATCAAATGTATTAATTATTCATTGTCCATAATGTTCAACTATTTCATTTAAGTTCATTGCGTTTTTTGGTGTAACAACATTTTCTTCAATTAAATATTTATCATATTCATTATTTTCATTAATTTTATATCCACTAAATAAAAATACTGTATGGTCTTCACTGCCGTTAGCATAATCCACACCAATTGAATAACTATCAAATTGATGCTGTTTTGTATTGGAATTATAAAAATCTTGTAAATTATACTCTTTAATATATTTACGATAATTTCGTAAAACATAAATACTGGGGTCATTATCATTATATTCAAAGCCATAATACTCTAATTCAAATAAATCAGGTCGTTCTTCTTTATTTGTTAAAACAAGTTTTTTAGTAATATTAGGTATTTTATTTCAAACAGCACCCATAGTTAAACGCAAATTAAAAACACCAAAACCTTTAAATGCTTGTTTATTTTCTGAATATACTTGATTGTGTTCTTTTAAAATATTTTTAATTTTTTCATTTAAAGGTAAATATGGCGTTACAAATTTTTCATAAAATACATGGTATTTATCAAAAGGGTTAAAAGTAAATTGATTAGAATATGTTTTATGAAAATATGTTTTTACTGTTATGTATTGTTTTTCTATGTTGTCTCATTCTTGAAATGTCCAAGATAATTCTTTTACTGGAATAGGATTATCTAAATTATATTGTTCATTATCATTTTCATCTGTGTATTTTTCATAAGATACTTTTAAACTTTTTGAACGAAACATTGAAACTCTTAAATTATTATATCTTTTATCTAGTTCTTTATCAGTTAATATTTCTTTTTCTTCAGCATGTATCATTTCATCTGTTCACGCCGATATAATACCACTACCCTTACCAACTTTTCCCATAATTTTATTACCATTGGCATAACCCGCAAAAGCAATGCGAACACCACTAGGAAAAACAAATCTCTCCACCTTCTTTAACATTTTTAGGTCAAACAATACCATTTTTATTGTCAGACCCTATATCAATCCCGTATTTATCATATAGATAGTTACATACATTAATTGTATCCCTAAATGTAGTATCTTCGTGAGTGTTGGTATATCTTCGTAAAATATTAGATGAAGCATCGGTAAAATTACAAGCAAAAAATAATTTTTCTGCTAGGTGATTTCATGTCTTATTAGTACAACACCCCGCTGAGACAAACTTAAAAAAACTTGGCGAAGTAAAATATCGGGCATAACTATCACCAACAAAATCTTTAAATACTTCTCAATCAAAACCAAAATTATAGTCACTAAAATTTAAATCATATTTTTTATTTAAATGTTCATAACTAGTAATTCGTTTTTTATTATTAATTTTACTAAATTCTTGCATATTTATTGACCTCTTTATTTTATATATAATACATTATAATAAAAAATTAAAGGAATTTGGATAGTATTACAAAAGCTTAGGTTTTATAAAAAATATAAATAAAATAATTAGATAACTTTTTAAAAGGTTGATTTATCAGTGTTTTAGAAATATATTTAAAATAAAGAATAATTTTTATACCAAAACCTAAACTTTTTTCTTACTACCGGAATTTGTATAAAAATGAGAAAATTTAAACATTTAATATTTGATGAACGAGATTTATTTAAGGATTTATTATTATCTGATACTTGTAAAAAGAAAAATGGCACAATTAATTTATCTGAAATATCAAGACAAACGGGTCGTGGAGTTAATACTGTTAAAAGAGAAATTAAGCGATTTAAAAATATACAAGATTATAATCCATATCAAGCACAAAAAGATTATAAACAAAAACGTAAAAAATGCATTAAAAAACTACCTAAATTTACAAAAGAGCAGTTAGATTTTATTAAAATAAGATTTAATAAATACCACGATACACCCGAACAATTAATTTATCTTTATTTTATAGAATTTGGTGTTAAATTTCCTGCTTGTGTTAAAACATTGTATAAATGAATTCGCTTAGGTGAATTTGGATTAAAAAAATAAAATTTACCTCATCGTGGTAAAAAATATAAAATAAAACAAAAACCAGATAATCGTGGAAAATTAATTAATTTTAAATCAATTTGAGATATTGAAAATAAAGTTTCTAATGTTGGTTGATTTGAAATGGACACTGTTGTAGGAAAACACCATCAATCTAGTTGTTTAGTATTAGTTGAACAATCAAGTAACAATTATTTTGCAATTAAATTAAAAAATCATACCGCCAATGAGGTTTTAGCAAAATTTAAAGATATTATTATAAATAATAATTTAATTAGGAAAATTAAAGGAATAATAACTGATAGAGGAAAAGAATTTAGTAAATGAAGAGAAATGGAAATATTTGCTGAAACACAAATTTATTTTTGCGATGCTGGTAAACCACAACAAAAACCATTAATTGAACATATGAACGGCGAATTTAGATATTGACTTCCTAAAGTAACTGATTTTAATAATATTAGTCAAAAAATAATAGATTGAATAGTTAATGTTATAAATGATAAACTCCGACCGTGTTTGAATTGAATAAGTGCAAAAACAATGTTTTTACAAAATATTAAATAAATTTATTAATTAAAATTAATAAATTATTTTTAGTGTGCTTAAATATACTTAAAATAAGATAAAATTACAAAAATTTATTTTTTTTGAAAAAATGGTTGCAATTTATTAAAAATATTTTATTATTAATTTAACAAGATATAAATTTGCCGTTTGTATCTACATAGCGCCCATCTATAAAATAATAACTATTCTTGATGAGATATTGTTTCTGCTCTTTATGAAATAGGAATTAGAAAATCCAAAGAAGTTGAATATTTTTTATTAGAAAAAATGAAGATATTAAAAATTTTTTAGAAAATTTAATTTTTAATAAAAACTATAGTTCTTTTTCTTTAAATTTTGATAAAATTAACGAAAGAAAAAATAAAATTGGTTTTACTACTGGGACATTAAAAATTAATTATAATGCAGTAGAATTTTTTAAAAATTTATACCAAATTTTAGATAGAGAGCTGGCAGCAAATAATATTGTTGTAAATGCTTTAGAAAATAATTCTCGCCAAAGATTTTTTGTTATAAATCCAAATCCAGGTATTTATTATTTTGAAATACCTTTAAATATTTAGAGACAAGAAGGTATTAGGCTAGTTTTTAGAGCGAGTGATTTTTATTTACAAGGTTTTGTAATTCCTGTGGAACGTGATAATATAACAAGACAAACCTATTATTATTTTGATGATTCTGAAATTCAATTTATAGAGGGGGTAGGTTTTGATGAAAATTTAGGTTATAATTCAAGTTATAGAGATCTTGTTGACACACCAAATCAAGAAATAACATTAGGTGGAGTTTATAATTCATTTAATGGATTATTTAATTTTAGTGGAAATAATTCTGAAAAAAATAAATTAAAAAAATTTTTAGCTAAGATTATTTTGGCAACAGCCGAGTCTATGAGATTTTCAAGAGTAAAAAATCTTATTTTAAATACTTACAATAATAACAATATATTAAATTGAGAACGAGATTTTAGTAGCATTATAAATAATTTAGGAACAATATCACAGAATGCAATAAATTATTATGAAGAAAATTATAGTTTCACTAATTTTGCTTTAAGAGAAGTAATTTTAATTTTAACAAGAAATGCATTTACTTATATAAGTCCTAGTGGTAGCAATAGCAAATGTAATAAAGGCAGAATATTAAACAATGAATATTGTTTTTATTTAACCTGTAAATTGTAAATAACATCACTGTCTAATAAAGTTAATGATAAAATCAAAGAAACTTATTTACAAGCATATTATACTAATGATGTAAAGTTAAAAATTAGATTTTCAAAAGTATTATATTTAGAATTATCGCCATCTTATATTAATCATAGTACTATGAATTTTTATAAATATTTTAGTAATAATTAAAATATTACAATAAATGTTAATAATCCCAATGTAGTAGGTATTAGAAATAAAAGTGATAATCCAGTTAAAATTACAATAAAACCAAAATAAAAATAAAAGAGATTTAATAATCTTTTTTTTATTCACCGTTAACTTTTACATTGTCATTTTCATCTAAAATTAAATCAGGTTCATTAGTATCTAAATTTAAACGATAAACTGATTTAAAAACTTTTTTACTGGCATGTTGACTAAATTTTCAAGTAAATGATGAGTTTCATTGAACTGTTATATCTTTTGGAAATTCTATTTCTTTATTTCCAATAAATCCTTTTGTTTCTTTCAATATAAATAATTTTTCTACACCATTTTCATTAACAATTATTCTTTTCCCATTTTCTTTTGATGTTTTTGTATCGTTTTTAAATTTTGTAATTCTTCAATTTTCACTTAAATTACTGTGTCATACAACATAATATCACTTATTATTAATATTATTAAATGGTTTTTTTTGTGGCGCTATTCATTCTAAATTATCTCTAATAGTTTGATTTTTTGTATCTATTTTATTCTTTTCTTTAAGTTCTTTTAATTCTTCTGGTGTATATTTATGTGTTTTATCTTTACAAGCAACTAAACTGGTTGTACTTGTTCTAATTAAAGTGATTGTTGTTAAAATAGTTAATATTTTTTTCATTTTTATTTATTAAATATTATACATTATTAACTTATAATTCGCAAAAACCACCAATTATTGTAGCAAGTGATGAAATAAAAATGCCATCGGAATCTGGAATAGTAATTCCAAATATTCCAGATAAAATTGAATAAACACCACCACACATTTTTAGCGATTCAACAACTACACTATCATTATTAATTTTATTTATTTCATTAGTTAAACTTGTAATTTTATTATTTAAAGATTTTAATTTATTTTTTATTAAAATTAATTCATCAGTTACTTCTTATTTTTCAAATTTATCATATATTATTTCTAAAATCACATTTAAATTAAATAATTGAGTTTTAAATTCATTTAGTTTAAATTCTGAAAGAATTTTTTTTAAATATTTGTCATTAATATTATTTATATCTTTTTTAAATGTATTATATGAGTTATTTCAATTATAAAAATTTATTTCTCAGTCTCTAATTAATTTTTTATTTCCAATTTTATATATAGTTCTATCTGTTCATAATTTTAGTTGTACAAAAAAAGCAAGAAAAAATTCTTTTTTAGGATATTTAAGACTATTTTTTTTAACTTTAAATTTTACAAAAAGATTATTACTTATAAATTCAAATTTTATCTTATTAACAATTTCAATTTGAGAAATATCTAAATTAGGCTGTTGTTTTTTTAAAGACTGTAAAATTTCTTCATCTTCCGTACCATTAGTGAAAAATAATAAATGTACATCTATAAAATATTCTCTTCAATTTTTTTTGTAAATTATTAATTTCAACATTTTCTAATTTAGTTTCTTGTTTTTGATAAGGACTAGAGATAATTGTTGTTTGTATAAAAGTTCCATTAATTGTTAATACATTTAATAAACTAAGTAATTTTTTCATACTTGTTTTTCTCCTTTTCTTTATCTTAAAACTTTTTACCAAGATTTATCTACATTATATATATAATCAAGGGTAAATTAGTTATTTTAAATACTTTTATTACGCGTTTTAAGGGCTAAATTAAGAATGAAATATATTAAGTTTATAATATTTTAATAAAGTATTGTATTACTAAATAATAGTGTAAAATAAAGTTAATGGTTTATCCTTTTAACAAAAAAGTAATTTACGGTTTATGCTTTCCGCCTTAAAAAGACATTATGCTGACTTGTTATTCGGACAAGAATAAAAAAAGAGAGGTTTATAAAATGGCACTTATAAAAGAACAATTAATAGAACAAGGTTTAAGTGAAGAAATAGCAGATTAATATTTTAAATGAATTTCATAATAAAACAAAACAAATTATTAAGGGAATACAAAAACGAAAAGATACTATTTCAAAAGAAGAGTATTTAAAAGTTGCTAATGAATTAGATGAATTAAAAGCATTTAAAGATATTCCATCTACTAAAATTGAAGATATTAAAACTAATTTAAATAAAGTTAGTGGTAGTTCTTTATCTAAAAAAATGCAAACTTTAAAAGAATTAAAACCTGATTTATTTGTACAAGAACAACCATCAGTTTCACCAAATAATTTTATTAAAGATATGATTGAAAAATCTACTGAAAATAAAAATGATGAAATTGAAAATATTAAAGAAAAAGGAGCATATACTCCTGATGAAATTAAAAAAATAACTGATTATACACTTAAAAACCTTAGATAATAAGGAAGTGAAATATTATGGCAACAATTAATTTACCACAAGTACCTTTTACATTAGGAGGTAATACAACAGGTTAAAAATCTTATGTTGATATGGTTAATACTTTATTGCGTGGACATTTATATAATGAATATGCAAGTATTATGCAGTATGCTACTGCAACAGCAGAACAAGTTGCTTGATTACCTAATGCTGGACAAGCATTATATAATTTAACTCATCGTGTGGTATGACAAGATGATTATTCATTACCAAATGGTGGGACAACTCAAACAATGGGATTAACAAGAATTCCAGTTCCTATTGATAAAAGATTTAATTTAAAATTAATGAATGAGGCTTTTGACTTAGCATTAATAGAACAAAATATTAAAAATGGTGTTATTGCTGATGCTATTTCTAGTGTTGTACAGAATAAATTTGTTAATTTAGAATGTAAATTAATTAAGGCTATTTATGACTATTGTTTAGCAGATGGTCAATATGAAGTAATTCCATTTCGTAGTTATACAGCTGAAAATGCTGATGATGCAAATAAAGCATTCTTTACATTAAATGAAACTTTGATTGAATTAACAAATAAAATTAGTAATTTATATTTTGGTTTGCCAACCGATAAAATGTTTATGGTTTTAGGGTGAAGAGCCTATTTAGGATTAACACCTGCTTATTTAAAAGTAATTGGTTCACAAGCCTAATTAAAAGCAATGGTAAATGGTGAATTATATGAAAATACCGCAATGGGAATTCCTGTATCAAAAAGTTTTCATTTATAAAAAACATATACAAAAGGACAAGTTAACCGTGATAAAGGTTATAATTTTAATAATGTAAATGGTTTAATTATTAATAAGCAAGTATGAGCATATCCAATTAATATAGATACTATTCAACAAGTTTTAGATAATGATACTACTAACCCTAAATGAATTGGTAAAGTGCAATATGCTACACCAACTATTTTATATCCAAAAACATGTAAAATTATTTTAGAAAAACAACCAACACAAGATGAAATTAATACTGCTAAAAATAATTTTAATAAAACATTTAAAGTGCCAGTTGATTATGTAATTCCATCATCAAAACCAGAATATAAACCAAATACGCAAGGTTAATAGAAAATGAATTTACTAATATTGCGAGTTTTAACTTTATTAGCAGAGAATTTAGGTAATAAAACAGTAATCAACAAATTTGTTAATTTAATCAATAAAGTTAATAAATTTGCTTAATATTATGTCAGTCCCTTCCAAAAGATTATAAATAAAATTGAAGATATTTATAAATGATTAAATCCCTATACTTATCTTGATCTAATTAAAAAAGGTCATAAAAAAGAAATACAACAAATATTAAGTCAATTAGAAAAAGATAATAATATTAAAAATAGAGAACAATTTAAAAATAAAAATTATCTAAATACTAATTGACAACCTTTAAATAGTAGTTGACTTAATAGTGGTATGTTTAATATTACAAATAAGTTAACTTTAACAGGCAATTTAACTATTTTAATATATACAAAAACAGCAAAACATCCTAAATTTTATGGACCTTATGTTTATCCTAGTGTTCCAGTTGAAATTTGAAAACTATTAAGTAATGCTGTATCTAATGCGGGGACTTTATTTTGAAGTTATTGATTAAGAAAATGATTACCTAGTCATTTAAGAAATTATATTAAAAAAAGATTACCAAAAGAATTAAAAGGTTTATTAATAATTTAAAGATTGGACATTTTAATTTTAATTTTGCTGGTGAAATTAATAATAAAAAATGGTATCGCGAACGCATAAGTGATGTTAAAAACATTAAAAATTCATATAAAACACCAGTTAATAATAAATTTTATCAGGTTAATAAGTCTGTTAAAGCAATTAATAAAATCAAAAGAAAAGTTAATAGTTATAAATCATCTAATTTAAGAAATAAATATTGTAATCAATTAAGAGGTGTATCATATGGAAAATAATTTAAGTAATTTATTATTTATAACAGTTGAAGATGTTAAAGAAAGTAAACTTTGACAACCTATTAATGATAGAAAACAATCTGCTTATAATGATAATTTAATTTATAATGCTATTTTAAAAACTAGTTTATGAATGGATAGATTATCAGGGGGGCAATTTCTAATAAAATTAATAAAAAAGATTTATTTCCCTGAGTAAAAAAAGATAATACTGGATTAATTGAATATGATAAATGATTAAGTTATATTCAATCTGCTTGTTTATTAGCAGTTATAAATTTATATTTACCAAAAGGAGTTAATGATTTAACTGGTAGTGCTTCATTTTCACAAAGTGGTGTTGCATATTCACAAACTAATGACCCTGAAGCAAATGAAAATATTACCAGAGATGTTAAAAATGTTTTAAAATTAGCAGGTGAAATAATTGATATTATATCTAGTAAAACAATATTTATACCTTATAATTATAGTTTAGATAATTAAACTCATCCATGAGAAGAAGAATATAAACATATTAGTAAAAAAACTTTTTATCTAACATTATTATTTTGATTAAAAGAACGATTACAAACAGATAATTCAATAAATATTTCTTATCAAACTATTAATGATTTTTCTAAAATTGATTATAATGAATATATTAAATTTATTGTTCCGTTTGATAATGATACTATTTATGAAGAAAACGGTGTTTGAAAAGCAAAACAAAGTGGTGATATTACATCAGATGTTATTAAAGATAGTGATTTAAATAAAAATTATATTGAAAAAGTTGATGGTAAATACATTTTAAAAACATCAAAAAATTTAGAAAATAATTATTATGATGCAAATGCGATTGATAATTTTTTAGTTAATAAACAAGATAAATTAGTAAGTGGCACAAATATTAAAACTATTAATGGCAATTCATTATTAGGTAGTGGTGATATATCTATTAGTAATAATTATTGAGAAATTGTTAATACTAGTGATTTTATTAGAAATTCAAAAGAATATACTGTTAGAGCATTTGATAATAAATATTATTATCTCATAAATTGTTCTATTAAAACAAAATTTAGAATATATGGTTTTACAATTTTTGTAAATTCTAAATTTATAAATGAAAAAGTACCAACAACTCATTATATCGTAACATCAATAGAAGGTTATTTTTCAATATTTGAATGAGATAAAAATACTAATTATGGAAAAATAACTATTGAAAAAGAAGAATTAGCACAATATTTAAATGGAATTTATATTGAAAGAAAAAGAATAAATTAAAAAAGAGTTTAATTAATGAAACAAGATAAAACAACTTAATTAAAGGGCACCTTACCTTGAAATTGATTTAAAAAACCCTATTCCTACTTATAATTGAACTCATAAAGATATTAGATAATAAGAAAGAAAATATAAAATTCGTAGTTGAGTAGTTAGTTTTTATACATTGATATTTTTAGCATTAAATTGTTGATTAAAATATGGGATGATTAATGATATTACAGACCAAATTAATTGGTATAATTATGGACAATATTAAGGTAATGGAATTGCCATTTTACTAACACCTTTATTTACACACGGAATTCAAGGTATATTTGTTGCTAGTAGTAAACCAAAAGTAGATATGAAAATTGATATTTCACGATTAAAAATATCTAAAATGGGATTAGTATTTACAATTTTACCTTTAATTACTTTAATAATTTCTTTAATTATTATTTGAATTGATAAATCAAAATAAAAAAAAGACCATTTAAGACATTGCTTAGATTGTCGAATTAATCCGCGCGTTATTCAACCAAGAGTAGTAAAACAATGAAATAATTTAGATGGTATAACAGAAGAAAAATTAAAAAATATACAAAATGAAAATAACAAAGAATTAAATTTAAAATAAACTATATTTTATAGGGGTGGTTAATATTTTTGGGTGGTTATATAGTTTAATTTATAAATTATTTTGTTCTAAAAGGATGGATGGCCACTGTTTGAATAAGGATAAGAAAGGAATTAAAAAAATGTTAAATGATACATTAATGATTACTTTACTTGTGTTGGCGGGTGCAGGAGGAATGGGCAGTCTTGGTATTCTTGGATTATCTGCTAAAAAAATTAAAAAATATAAAGCAGAAATTAGATAATTAATAACTGCTGTTATTTCCCACGAAAAACATTTAAGAGGAGCTGATTATGCAACAGAATTAGCATTAAAAACAGGTCAAATTAAAAATGTTAAAAACAAGTTAAAGTAAACGATAAAAAACAAGCACAAAAAGATGCTATTAGACAACTAACAAATAGTATTTAAAAAAATAACCTTAATTAGTTGTTTTTTATTTGTTTTTAAGATAATTAAATTCTTTTCACCATATTTATTGATTAAATATTCTCAGTCTCAGGTTGAATTGATATTTACATCTTCAATATCAGTACAGTTATATATTCACCAAGTGGAGTTTTACAGGGGCGATTACCTTGTTCTGAACTATAACATAAAATATATTTATTTATATTTATCACCGATTTTATTGTGTTTTATATAAAAATTAATAAGATGTTCAATTCGTTGTGAATAAGTAAAGTCATTAAATTCATTTCAAACTTTTTCTTCATTTTCATTTAAGTAAATATTAACATTACGAATTAATTTATAATAATATTTTCCTGTTTTTTGATTAAATGAATGTTTTATAATATTACCCCTTATAATTAACAATAATAATTACATAGCGTAAATGATTACTTATTTTTTCATTATTATATTTTCAACCTTTACCATATTCATAAGTTAATTTTTCATCCTAAAATTTTCCATATTTTTAACAACTGATTTAGTGTGTTTTGGTGATACTCAATTAATGAGTAATCTTAGTCTTTGATTAATATCTTCTATTACACCTAGTAATCGTAATAAATCGTCTCTATCTTTACTTGCATTAGCAGAGGTATACAAACAATCTTCAATATATATATTACATTCTTATTGTTCTTTTATATATTCCAAGATTTTTAATACATGTATTGTTCATTATTTGCTTATTATTTCTGTTTTATCTACTAATTTGTTATTTATATAACAAACAATAGCAGTAGTACTAGTGCCTGATATGGGTCAATACCTATTTTTATCATGCGTATACATCCTCATCATTATTAACTGTTGGTGCTACATTTGAAATATCATCTTCTTTAACGACATTATCGTTTGTGTCCGCTATTTCTGTATAAGATGGGGGTTATTTTATATTATTTGATAAGGGTTTATAGCTCATCTGCCCCTGATTTTTGGCGACAGTAATATCATTATCAATATAAATCTTTTCATCATTAGTAGTAATAACTGCTTGGTCTGATTTATATGCTTGTTGTAATTCAACAGACATAATACCTCATTTTCTTAATAATGATGTTAATACTGTTTTAAGTGCCATTTCATCAAAAGTAGCAATATAAAATGATTTATTTTTAGCATAAGTTTTAGAGTATTTCATAAAATGATTTTCCATTTATTCTTTTGTCATATATAGTGTTTTTTCAAAACCATTAACCATTTTAAAATAAGATACATAACCTATAATTGGTAATTTTTCTCTTTCACCTTCATCTTTTATTTAATTAAAAGTAGTACCTTTTAATCTATCATAATTTACTAATTCACCAGTTCTAACATATGATACTGACATATATAAATATTGGTCGCTTCTTTGTGCTAATTGAATATAACCTTTATAACCCATTTAAAATTGAGCTTGATTAATTTATTCTTGGATTTCACTACCATTAATAATTCTTGTTATTTTAGTATTATATGGTACTACATAAGTATATCCGAATTGCTTTTCCATTGGTAAGTTTAATAATACTCCTTAATAACAAGCGGCCATAATTGTTTTTGGGTATGCTTTTTGTAATAATTCATTACTATTTGATATTGCAACTATATTACTTTTAAATCTTGCAATTTCATTTTCGTTAGAAAATTTACTTTTAATTCACTCTGTTGCCTTATCTATTCTTAAAAATTCAACAATATTTGCCATATTATTTTTCTCCTTTATTTATTTTAAAATTAATACCTTTAATACCAATTAAATTAATATCTTTATTACTATCTCATTGTTCTTTAATTTCATTTTTAACAATTTGTTTATCAACAATTAAATAATTTTTAATTAAATTAATAAGTTCTAATTTATCAGCATTTTGTAAAAAATCATCATTAATACCAATAACTTCAATATTTTTGGTAGTAAGAAAAAAGTTTAGGTTTTGGTATAAAAATTATTCTTTATTTTAAATATATTTCTAAAACACTGATAAATCAACCTTTTAAAAAGTTATCTAATTATTTTATTTATATTTTTTATAAAACCTAAGCTTTTGTAATACTATCATATTTTTAATTAATAATTTATCTTTACGAAAATTACTAGTAATAATTTTTAATTCTTGTTCTTGTTTTGCTACACTTTTAATTTCTAAAAATTGTTCTTTTTTATGAGTTTCAATAATTTCATTTTGTTTTTGAAATTGAATATTAATTACACTATTTTTTAAAGAATAATGATTACTCTTAATATTATTTTCTAAATTCAAAATATCTTTTCTAATAAAATTTAATTAATCTTTAAAATTTTTTATTAATTCTAATTGTTCTCTAAAAATATAATCAATTTTTGAAACTACTAATTTTAAATCTTTTAATGATTGTGATTTATATTATCCATTTATTAATCAATCTTATTGTTGATATATAAATTCTGCTAATTCTTGTCCATTTTCATCAATTCATTTTTTAATTGTTAATGCTTTTAAACTTAATTCTTTAAAATCATTTCCTTTTAAATAAAACGGATAAGTAATATTTTTAACTTCATTATTTAACTTTAAATCTTCCATAATTAAATTTCCTCTAATTCCATTTCATTAATTAAATTATCAATATAGTCATAAGCACTTTCTTCTGAATGACATTCTTCTAAAGCTTCATTAAATAAGTCTTCTTCGGTATAAACCTTGCCATTTTCATCTTTTCACACATTATTTACATCCTTGTTATTTAATATTTTCATTTTCTAAATCAATAATTGCTGTTTGATAATATTTTTCATTTTTAGCAGTAATTTTGATAGTATTACAAAAGCTTAGGTTTTATAAAAAATATAAATAAAATAATTAGATAACTTTTTAAAAGGTTGATTTATCAGTGTTTTAGAAATATATTTAAAATAAAGAATAATTTTTATACCAAAACCTAAACTTTTTTCTTACTACCGTAATTTTTGCTTCTTCTAATGTATAAAACGATTTAGTTATATAACTTTATTTTCATATTTCATTACTAATAAATATCTTTTATTCATAATTTATTTCCTAGTAATCTGCTTCTTCATCTTCTAAATAATCACTAATTAAACCTTTAACTTCATCAATTTCATATCATTTCAAATTTAAGTCAAAATCTGTTGGTAATGAAATATTACCAAAATATAGTTCTTCATTACCAAATTTAAGATATAAATTTAATTCTCAATTTTCATCATCGCAGTTAATTTCTATATAAATAATATCTTTATTACTAATTTTTAATGCTTTATTATTAATTCATTTTTCATTTAAGTATCACTAATACAATATGACATTTTTATTTCTCCTAATTATTTTTACATAAACCTAATGCTCAATGTTTATTTGTAATATCTTCAAATGAAACCTAAATAACTTCTAATCATTAATTTTTGTAATTTATTTTCTTGATTGCATTTAAAACAATAACCTCAATATTTTTGCTTAAGACAAATTTTATTTAACTTTTTCATATAAACCTTCTAAATTATTCATTTGCTTTTTTGGTTGATTTGTAATATTTTTCATCCATCTGATGCTAAATCTAAAATATCGTTAATTTTGTAATGTTGCATATAAGAAGTAATAACATCTTACTTGTCTTTAAATAAATTTAAGTACATTTTGGCTAATTCTAAACATTGCAAATCATAATTATTTTTATGATGTGAAATACGACAATTAATAGGTTTACAATTAACTCAATCAAATGATGTTGTTATTTCATTTCAATTTTTATTAATATATTTACTTTTATATTCTGTCATTACAATTCCTCCTATTTTTAACTCGCCGGCACTCACTCCCAAGTGAAAGCGACAAACGAGAATTAGTTATATAAGTATTTATCTATTTATTTACTATGCCATCCGCTTCACTAGAGGCGAGTGGTGGCGGTATGTTAATTGTTTGAATGTTTAATAATCCACAGTTGTTTTTTATTTTTTACGCCAGAGAGTTTCCTCTCTTCATCCGTACCATTTCAGGTTAAAACGTTCAGTTTTTAAAATAAATTTACTTGCATCTTGAAGAGCCTAATGCTGACTTTGTGGTTTTTATTAAACCGCTGTCACCTCTAAGAAGTAATATCTATCGCAAATTTATTTATAAAGTGACCATCTCAATATTTATTGTCGTTTGATGTTGACCTTGCACTTATCACGACTATCGCTTAGTTATAAAACCGGCGCCGATTTACATTTTTCCTCATACACTATTTCAGTACTTGCCTCAGCCGGTTATGGGAATGAGTTTAAACTCATGTTCTTATGGAAGCACTTAGTTATTTATAAAATAACCGTCCCACACTGCATTAAGTTGTTTTATAAAATCAAAGTTTTAAATAACCAGTTTCATAATCAAAGATAATTTTTGAATTTTCTAAGCGTTTATAAAACCGCTTTTGTTTTTTATCTTTTGTGCGACTTAATAAATCTTTGTGTTTTTCATAAGTTCATAAAACTTTATTTGATAAAAATTCTTCAGTAATGAATGATATTGCTTTATAGCAGTTATTAATACCACAAATTTGTTGTTGTTTAATTATCATTACCTCCTTTTAGAGATTGTTTTATTTCAAATAAAAAAACAACCCTAACAAGAGTTATTTTTTGCCGCTTCATCATACACGATGCCATACCTATAAATTGTATTTAAAAAATAATGATATTTTTAAAGATTTAACTTATGCAAAAGCAAATGAGTATGATTTTCAGTCTACTTTAATGTTGCGGCAAGATTATTTTATGCAAGGTTTAGACCCCCTAGTAATTATGCGTTTAGTTTTGGCGTTGAAACTCTTTTTATTTCAAATGTGAGTGCTGATAAAAATGATGATAATTATTGATTTAATAAAATTAAAAACAATGCTTGAAATTATAGATTAAGTTGAAATTCAGTAGATAGTTCTAAGGGTTCTGTAGGTAGATTAATTGTAGATTATGAAATATTAACTAAATTATTAGATATTTTTGTTTATAAAAATAATGTAAAATATGAATTTACTTTTAATTGAGAAATAATACCATATTTATTTATGACGATTATTGGTAATCAAAGTTATCGGCATTTTGATATGAACTATTTAGTTTTAAATTTTAATTATAAAAAAATAGTTAATATGGATGTTCTTAAAAAATCTGAAAGTAATTATTATATTAATGATATTAAACAAAAATTTTATTCGTTAGATAATTTGTTTCAAATTTTAGATTATTTTTATTCTAATGTTTTAAGAACTATATTTGATATTTAAAATTTTATAGAGCAAATTCATTTTTTATCCGATAATGGTAATTTGGGTTTTGTTTTTTTATAAAAAATGGTTTTTTATTATATCCAAAATCAATGCTTTTTAATATTTTAAGATTCCCAGATACAGATGTAGGTTATTTATAGCCACAAGTGCAATTGTATAATGCTTATACGATAAATAGTACTAATGATTATTTTTCTTATTTTTCAAATTGAGATTATATTACTGATGTTTTACCTTCTAATAATGAAAAATATATTCAATCAATAAAGTTATTAGATATGACAGATAAATCAAAATATAAGGGTTTTAATTTAATTAGATTTAATACTACTAGGTTAACATAAAAAAGGAGTATTGCAATTTTAGGCTTTAATTTTGGCATTTATAATGCTACTGATTGAAATGATGAAATTAATAATGGTAATATTTGAGAAATACCATATAAAAGTTGTAGTTGAATATAATGTTGCGTGTCATATACAAAATGCGGCGATTTGATTAGTAAATAATTTGTCGGGTATGAGAAAGATGTTTATAATTTTGTTAATGGCATAACACATGTATTTAGTAATGTAACAGATTTATTTAATAATATTGGTAATTTGTTTGCGTTTGATATTACATTTAAAATTATGTTAAGTTCTATATTAGTTTTAGCAATGGTTAATGGACTTTTACGCTATTTTTAGTAGTAAATAATAATGTTGTTAGTAAAAAAGTAAGGTGGTTGCGTGATAAACCACCGCACCACCTTACTTAAAGGGGTAAAAGTCGCGTAGCGACTTGGGGGCGGAGCCCCTTTCCTTGTTTAATTAACATAAGTTAATGTAAAATAAAGCATTAACCTATAGAGTCTTCTTATAAATGGTAAGAAGTAGAAACACTAGATCATATTACTAGCATATATAGGAATTGTTTAATACATTTACTTTTTAAATATACCTAATTTCATAAAAAATTACAATCCCTTTAATAAAAACATATCACATTTTCAGAAAAAGGAAAAAATGCTTTAAAACTAGTATAAGTTTTAAAAGATTTGATAAATTCTGTTGGTAAATAGTCTATTGCTAATGCTATTAAATCTTGGCGATAATTTTCTACTAAATTTGCTCAACAAAATCATCCCAAAATCAAATAAACAATGCCGATAATAGATAAAATTTGAATTGTAATGTCAATTGCATTAATAACAGTATTGTATTTTAAAAACTGTATTAAAATAACTAAAATTGTTGCTACAATAAATAAAAATATTGTAAACAACAAAAATCATGACAAAAATTTTAATCAAAAAAAGCATTTTGATTGTTTTGTTTTTTGGTTATAAACATAATAAAAATGAAAAATCATATCATAAATTTTTACAATGCTTTGGTCTTTATCATCAGTATGACGAATAATGACAGCATTACTTATTTTTGAAAAATTCCGTGCTTTAACAATATGGTTTTGTTCTCCAATATTAACATCTTGTAAATCATTGTCATCTAACATTTCCCGTAATAACATCCGCGGTTTTAATATTGTTTTTTTCTTTTTAAACCTTAATAAAATAAAACCAAATATTAATCAACTTACAAGAAGCAGTCCAATTACAATAATAAAAATAAAATAAACTAATCCTGTTATTTGTGTTAAATTAAACATTTTTTAATCACGTTCCTCTCCTATATATATCAATCATACCGTATTTAAAAAAATAAAAAAATAACATTTTGAAATGTTGTTTTTTTATATTCTTTCATTAATTTATCATTATTTTACAATACCTATTGGTAGTATGACATATGTATTAAATCTACCCTTTGCATTATTTTTTCCCAAACAGGTAATTTCTATTTTTCTTGGAATTGTTAAATCAAAAGAAAGAGTATAAATTTTATTACCTTTTATATAAAACTCTTTTGGGAAGATAGAAGTTACATAATAATCATTTTTTGTTAATTTAGTACTTAGTTTTACATGCAATGTTTCTAAAATTGCATCACGAATTGGTTCTGATCATTCAGAAAACTGAATATCTTTAATATTCTTAACATTAACTTTTTTAATTTGGTTAATTTTAATAATACCACTAATATCAATTGGAAATTGTAATTTTATTTCCTCTTTTTTTGGATTATTATCATTTATTGGTAACAAAGGAACTATATCTGAATCTTTTCTTTGTTTTTTTTCTTCCAATTTGTTTTGTTTTGGATAACTACAAGCACAAGAAACAATTGTTATTCCACTTATGCTAATTATTCCTAAGGTCATTAAATATGTAAATAGTTTTTTCATTAATAAAATATAAGTTCCTTTCTAAAATTTAATAGCATAAATAATTTAAACTATTACTTAGAATTATATAAAAAAGTTAAACAAAAAAAAGTTAGAATTTATTTTTATCAAATTATTTGCAAAATAAGAAGAAAATTTAAATAATAATTTGTAATTAGATTATAACTTAATTAATGAATACATTTTAAAAATAAAAAAGAGAAAATTGAATTTTCTCTTTTTTAAAACATAGTTTTTTAATTTTCTTCTCTTAAACATACGATTGCTTCAATTTCAACTAAAGCATTTTTAGGTAAATTTGCAACTGCAGCAGTAGAACGATCTGGAAAATTTTCTGTAAAATATTTTTGATAAACTTCATTCATTACTAGGAAATCATTAATATCTTTTAAGAAAATATTAACTTTAACAACATCTGTTAAACTGTAACCTACTGATTGTACAATTGCTTTTAAATTTTCTAAAGCACATTTTGTTTGTTCTGTAATTGTTGTTCCTTCAATCATCATTGTTGTTGAATCTAATAGCAATTGGCCAGAAACATATATAAGAAGTTCCCTGTTTTAACTGCTTGTGAATATGGCCCAATTGCTTTTGGTGCTAAATGTGTTGAAATAATTTTTTTACTCATAATTAATCATTCTTTTCTGATTTTTTAAAAATCATTGTTAAAATATTGATGATATTTGTTGCCGCCGCAAATTAAGTCCTAATATTAATTCGAAAGCAAGTTATTGGTGCTTCAACAAAATTATCATTTTTACTAATAATTAATTTATATTTTAATAATAATTTGTTAACTTCCTGCGGTGACATTTTAGTCCCTTCATAATTAATTCAAACCAAATATGAGGCTTCTAACTGCATTATTTTTAACCCCCGAATTTGTTCTAAGGTTGTTTTTACAAAAATATAATTTTTAATAATATATTTTAAAATAGTTGTTTTTCAAGTTAATACTTCTGGATTATTATATACAGCTAAATAAGCTGGAATTGTAAAAACATTTGGTGATGTAATCGAAGCAGATTCATGTTGTTCATCAATTTTCTTTCTTAATTTGTCGTTAAATGTAATTAAATATTATGATTTTAATCCACCAAGATTAAAATCCTTGTTTGGAGAATTACAAACAATAACCTCATTATTTGGAATTGAAAATAACAGCAACGAATTAAATTTAACATTTAGCAATGCTAAAACGCCGTGTACTTCATCTGATATTATTAAAACATGATATTGTTGACAAATTGCAATTATTTTTTGTAATTCTACTCTTATTCAAACACGCACACCAGGATTATGCGGATTACATAAAATAAATATTTTTGGTTGATATTTTTTTTATAATGTTTGCAAAATTAACAAAATCTATTTGATAAAGATTATCCTCTCATCTTAATTAATTTGTTAATAATTGATGGTTATTATTTAAAACTGCTCGCCCAAAAGGACCATAAACTGGCGTTTGAATTAAAACATAATCATTAACATCAGTTAAACATTTAATTAGTTGATTAAGAGCATTAACTGTCCTATGTACAAGTTTGATTTTATCTTTTGGAATTGTAAGTTGATGCTTATAATAATATCAAGCACTTACCGCTTCATAAAAATCATTACTAACATAAGTATAACTATATACTCCTTTTTTTACACGATTTAAAATAGCATTGGTAATTGGTTGTAGTGTAAGAAAATATAAATTAGCAATTGATGAATTGATTATATTATCACCAGTTAAATGATAATTATCTGCAATATATGTTTTATCTCATTTTCGTTCGGAATTTTTTGTTCGATCAATGATAATATCAAAATTATATTTCATTACAAATTTACCTTTACCTTTCTACCTTAATCTTTGTTTTTTTCTGTTTTTGATTTAAATATTTTTCTTGTTCACTTGATGATAATTTATTATATTTTTTTAATTGTTGTTTTTTAATACTTGGAGCAATTACTAATGACAGAATATTAATTGTCCAAGTATGCACTTTTTGTTCTAAAATTGGTTTTGTTTTAATATATTTTAATCACAATAATAATGTTGTTGAAATTACACAACCAATAATTGCAAAAATTAATGGTAGTAAGAAAAAAGTTTAGGTTTTGGTATAAAAATTATTCTTTATTTTAAATATATTTCTAAAACACTGATAAATCAACCTTTTAAAAAGTTATCTAATTATTTTATTTATATTTTTTATAAAACCTAAGCTTTTGTAATACTATCAAATTAATCATAGTAGAATGGCAACACTAATTGCAACAGTTCCTGTTGTTGATTGGATTCCTACCATTGTAATAAAACCACCTCCCGTAATGGTTGAACCTAAATTAAAAGCTGCACATAAGCCCCTAGATACAGCACCTCCTATCATAAAAGAAGGAATCACACGGAATGGGTCTGATAAAGCAAATGGTATTGCTCCTTCAGTAATCCCTAACGAAGATAAGATTCATGACATTTTACCAGCTTCTTTTTCATATTAATTTTAAAACCGACGACCAATAAAAGTTACTAAAGTAGTCGTTCATCCAATTCTAATTACGACAGCTCAAAAGCATGCATATGGAACTAACAAGGTTGGATTAGTCAATTGCCCACTTGTAAAAGCTTGTGAGAATGATGCAAATGAGAAAGCTCATACCACTTTATTAAAAGGACCCCCAAAAAATCAAAAACACACATCATTCCAATAATAATTCCTAATATTGCTGCTAAATTTGAAGTTTGTAAAGTTGTCAATCCACTAAAAATAACATTAATTAATAAGGTAATTGGCTGACTAATCACAAAGATAATTAAACAAATACTAATCAACAATCCTAAAACAGGATAAACAAATCAAGTTAAGACACCTTGCATTTTTTTACTAACAAGATATTTTTTAAATCCTTTCATTATATAACCGACAACGATTCCAATAATTAAACCACCTAAAAAACCTAATACATCAACAATTACAGTGCCATCATTGGCGGTTTTTGTTACATAAACACAAGCTAACCCTCCTAAAAAACCTGGTGTTAAACCTAGCTTATCCGCCATATCATATGTAATATAGGCTTCTAACACTCTGGAGGCTTTAGGAATCACAGCTTGTCCAGCTGGAGTAGCGCACACTTATATAGCTGCAAAAAAATGAAGATGAAGCGAAAAAATTAGGATATGCCGTAAAAGTTGAAAAACAAGGCGCTAATGGATATGAAGATAAATTAACACTAGAGGATATTTCAAATGCTAATGTTTTAATTATTGCTGCTGATATTGCAGTTGGTGAACAAGAACGATTTGTTGATATTACTATTTTAAAAGTAGCAGTTACTGAACCATTACATGATATTGAAATGGTTTTTCAAAAAGCCACACAAATTATACGACCGTTACCTAACCAACATATTCCAACTAAAGAATTTAAAAAAGAAAAAAAAGAAAAAGGATGATTTAAATTACATTTTAAAGCTGGCGCTGTTAGTTTAAAAAATGCTGTTTTAAATGGGATCTCCTATGCAGTACCAGTCATTGTTGCTGGAACAGCAATTTAAGCTTTAATTACAATTATTACTCAAATTGCGGGTGTTGATTATATTAAGGAACATGCTAATTGATTAAATACTTTAAGTGATGTTGCTGGTAAAAGTTTAAGTATTTTATTAGCTCCCCTTAATAACTTTAATTGTTAACTATCTTTTCATTATCAACTGCCTGTAATAATTCTAAGATTTCGATTTTATTAGTTGATGTTTTTAAAACTTGACGTAGATTTGAATTTAATAATTTTTTAGCAACATTACTTAAAACTTCTAAGTGAATGTCATTTTTTTTATTAGTCGGAATAATTAGTGTAATGGCAACTTGAACCTTTGTATTATCAAAAGTTGACCATTTTAATCCAGTTTGATAGCGAACAAAAATAATAACAGCTGGATTTTTAATATCTTTAATTCGAGCATGTGGAATTGCAAAACCATCTTCTAAACCAGTTGATGTTTTATGTTCGTACGCTCATAATGCTTTTACTAATTTTTTGGAATTATCAATGCAACCCGCTTGATGCGCTACTGCTGCTAATTTATGAAATGCTTCATCTTGAGTCTTTGCAGATGAATTTAAAATAATTTGTTCTAATAAAAAAAGATTATTTTTGTTTTTATTACTCATATTTACCTCCTAAAATTAAAATATTAAACTGTTTTTTGTTCTTCCTTTTATTAAAACAAAAACAATATTTTTAACAAGAAAAAAACTATATTTTGAAATATAGTTCTAAAAAATGTAATTAATTTTATTAATTATTTTTCCGAATAATTTTTGCATATAAATAATCTAAAAACTACATAACAGTTTGTGAACGAATTAAAAAAACATCTCAAATATCATTTTCCCGAGAATTAATAACAAAATAATCAGTTAAACTAGTAATTAACTCAGTTTTTTCCCTAATAATACCAAATGAATACACAAACGGTTTAACTTGTTTTGCAATTGTTGCAATAAAAGTTGATTGCCCACTTAATGTTATATAAAGAACCATATCATTTTCATTAATCATTGGCAAATATGATTCAATTGAATTTAAATCATTTTAATGAATAACATTTTTATTAATTCACCATAATCTCTAAACAAAATTCTGTGAAACATTATATGCTAAATTAAAAGCAAAAATAAAAACTGTTTTTACGATAATAATTTTTTTAAAACTGATAAATCAGTTTTAAAAAAATTAGCATGTAAATCTTGTGCAGATTCAATCTTAATTTTCAAATATTTATCAAAAAAAAGATGTTTAATTTTGTACTAATTGTTTATTTGCACTAAATTGTTGCGAATTTAATGTAAAATTTTCTATTAAGTATTTTAATTTAAATTTTAATTCATTAATTCCCTCTAATCCCAATTTTTGGCAGAATCGAATAATACCCACTGTTGAAGTAAAACAATGATTAGTTAATTCATTCGTAGTTAACTTACTAATTGTTGCAATATTATCTAAAATATAACGAGCAATTGTTTGATTTGTTAAATTCTTTTCATCGGTCGCTAAAATCTGCAATTGTTTTAATAAATATGTATCCATTCAACTCTCCTTTTAAACATTAATAACAAAATATAAATAATCTCCTCATTAATTTCAATTTATTGTTTTTAAAATTAGATAACGATGGTCCATAAATTTTTTATTTAAAACAAAAGCAATAATAAACATTACAAGTAATCCTAAAAAACTAATCAAATAATCACCAATATTAACAGTTACTGACACACATATGACAACATATTAAAAATAATTTGATAACGAATTAAACCAATAATAGTTATCCCAATGGGAATTAAAATTACTCAGCTAATTAAAATAATTTGTAAATAAATCAAGAAAATCCGATTAAAAATTCATAATTCAGAGTACCCCAATGCTTTAAAACTATTTAAAACTTTTAAATTATCTTTTAAAATGATATTTGTAATAATAAAAATTTGGAAAATACATACCACAATTGAAGCAACTAAAATTAATAAATAAATTAAGAATAAAATAATTTGTAAATTAACTGTTTATTTCAATAAAATTTTTAAATTTTGTGTTCCATTATAAATTGGTGCTGGTTCATACTCTGTTTCAAAAGAAGCATTATAATTATTATTTTTATCATAAACACCAATATAATGATATGTTTCATTATCGCGTAATGCTGAATATAGGTTTGCTAAACTTTTTGGCGTTAAGCGTTGATTATTATACTTATTAATTAAAAACATATTTTTAATTCCATTATCAAATTGATCAACAACAATATAAAATATCGCATTTCGATCATTAAAATTATCTAATAAAATGTCACCAATATTAATATTATTTAAATAACGATAAGCATGATTAATAATAATTGGGTATAATTGAATCCGATAATTTTTTGGGTCTCAATTAGAATTTTTACCATGAAATCATTTTTTACTTTGAATTAATTTTTTCATTTTATTAACTTGCAAAATCGCATAATTAACAACTGGACTAAAACGATTAGTTTGTGCTGCTCGTAATAAACTATCATCATCAGGTTGATCAAAACTCTTAATTTTATTAAAGAATCAATTAATATCTGTTTTTTTCTCAACATTTGGCTGTTAATAAGTTGTGGTGCATCATTAGTGATTTTTGTTAATAAATTTGTATATTCAACACCACGAAGTTATAAATATGGGTTATAAATAAAAGATGACTCATTTGCTGCACTATTAACATAAGCATTTGTGGCAAAACCAATCACACGATATTGGTAACCATAAATATTAAAAAGATCATTAATCTTGATTTTATTATGTGAAGCATAAGAATTATTAATAATAATTAGAGGATAATCATCGCTTACCTTATAATTTAAAAAATATTGATAATTTCCTTTTACCATAATTGGTGTTGTCCAATAATATGGTTGCACACTTTGAATATAAAAGTTTTCTGCTTTAAAAATATCGTAAAGTCGCATTGTTTCACTCATTAGAGCACGATCAAGCAACTGAACCAATAATAACGGAATTTAAAATACGAGTTTGTAAGTCATAAATTCGTTTCTGATTTGTACTAAAATCCTTATAAGCATTAGTAAAAATTAATGTATCTGTGACTAATATAGGATTATCTGGTGAACTTACGAATGGAATTAAGTTTGCTGGATTTTGTAAATAACTAACCAATTCATGATAATCAGCATTACTAAAAAAATAAACACTATCAGGAACAATATTAGTATTAAAGTTTAATATTGCTTCACCATTTTCTTTTAACTGTTCCATAAAATATGAATTTGAAATATTTTAAGCAAGCCATTTTCCTGGCTGGTTACTTTTTGAATCCAATACAATTTGATAAGTATCTTTGCCATTTGGTTTTAACTGAAAATAAGGACTTTCTACTTTATTATTATCTAACTCTCCATCCTTGTTAATATAATTAATATTGTTTAAACCATATGATAAATTTTGATGGTTTGAAACAATTTTTAAATTATGATTAAATTGAAATGAAATATTAGTATCATACAAGTCATTACCAATTAATGCTAATTGAGCCGCACTTAAACTGCTTGACATAATAATTCCCCCAAACAAGGTAATAATAATTCCTAACATTAAAAATAGCCCTAAAACTTGCAAACTATTTCTAGTAAAATTTAATCAAAAATTCTTAAACAAATGTCTTATCATTATTACTTTTCATCTCCATATATTTAAATTGGTTTAGTCATATTACATTGTTATTTATTTTCGAAATAATATTTTGATTTTGTTGCTAATTTTTGTAGCGCATCACGAGCAGCTAATTGCTCAGCTTCTTTATGAGTATAACCGCATCCTTCGCCATAACGAATTCCCCTAATTTCTGCAACCACAGTATATAAAACTCGATTTCCTTCTAATGGTGGCGATTCTTTAATTAATTTATATTCTAATGTTCGCGCATCACCAGCTTGTAAAAATTCTTGTAATTCAGTTTTGTAATCTCGAATTTGATCAAAAAAACCAGGATTAGAAACCATTTGAATAAGGGTGTCATTAATAAAATTACAAACAACCTCTTCACCCAAATCAAGATATAATGCAGCAATCATTGACTCATAAATATCAGCTAAAATACGATTTTTTTCATATCCTTTTGTTTTAATTTCTCCTTTTCCTAATAATAAGAAAGGTTCTCAATTCATTCGACGAACTAATTCTGCTAATGTTCCTTCCCGAACAATTTTGCTGCGTAAATTAGTAATTTCACCTTCATTTTTATCAGGAAAACTTAAAAATAAGTATAAGGAAATTTCTTTTGCTAAAATTGCATCACCCAAAAATTCCATTCGTTGATAAGTATAACTTAAATTATTTTCATTTGCATAAGAATTATGAGTTAAGGCTTCTAAATAATATTGTGGCTCTTTAATAAAAATATGATACTGTTTAAAAAAAGCTTTTAACTCGAAAAAAAGTTGTTCTGGCTGTTTGTTTATAAACTGCATCGTTATAATTAATCCCCCTTTAACAATTTGACTGTCATTTTTTGCACAAAATCATTAACAACTGCGGTACGAGTTAATTCTAAAGTACTAATTCATGATTTTTCATCACTACTACCATGAGTTTTAACAGCAATTGCTCTTAATCCTAAGACTAATGCCGCTGCATTATTTCGATAATCAAAGGTTTCGCGAACTCCCCAAAAAGCTTTTCTTAACGAAAAAGCTTTTAATTTTCGATAAAAATTCTTTGTTAATTCGTGTTTAATAACACCCATTAAATTTTTAGCCATTCCTTCAAGTGTTTTTAGAGCAATATTACCAGTAAAACCATCTGTTATAATAATATCAATAACATCACTAATAATATCGCGTGGCTCAATATTTCCTTTAAAAAAAATATTTTTATTATTTGCTAATAATTTATAAGCTTCTTTATGATAATCTTTTCCTTTTGATGCTTCTTCACCAATATTTAAGATTGCCACGCTTGGTTTTGGATTGTGCATAATTTCTTGCACATAAACACTAGCCATAATTGCAAAATTAACAAGATCTTGGGCATCATTTTCTAAATTAGCACCAACATCTAGCATTAAAACAGACTTTCCCTTGTTAACTGTTGGAATAAAAGGCATAAAAGCTGGCCGTGAAACTCCGGAAATTTCTCCCACAATAAAATGACACGCTGCTAAAAAAGCTGCAGTTGAACCACCAGATACCAAAGCATCTACTTTTTGATCACGCAATAATTCAGTTCCACGAACCATTGAACTATTTGGCTTACGACGAACTTCCATCATACCTTCTGTCATTGCAATTACTTCTGTTGTAGCAAAAATTTCATATTTTGTATTATCTAATTTTGCTGCTGCGGTGGCAGCCTTCAGTTCCTTCTCAGCTCCAATTAAAATAAAAGTAACATCGTCATATTTCTTCATAAAAACTTTCAAAGCGTAGATAATTGGTTTAATGCCTAAATCAGTTCCCATCATATCAATTGCAATTTTACTCATAATTAAATCTCCTAACTCCTTATTTAATTATAACAAATATTTTAGTTATTTATTTAAGAACCAACATTAAAAAATTAAGTTACTTTTTAGGTAATATTTCAATTAATTGTAACTTAATTTTCCTTTTCCCATCAATTTCTATTACTTTAACTTTAACAATATCGTTTAATTGAACAATATCTTCTGCTTTTTCAACATGTTGTTTAGCTAATTTAGAAATATGAATTAAACCATCAAGATTTTCTTTTAAATTAACAAAAACACCAAATTTTTCAATTTTAACAACTGGTCCAATTATTTCTTCACCAACAATAACTGGCATTGCAATTGCTTTAATTAACTGATATGCTTTTTCAATAGCTGTGCTTTCTTTATGGTAAATTGTCACTTGGCCATCATCCTCAATATCGATTTTAACATCATCTGATTTTTCAATAATAGCTGTAATCATTTTACCACCCGGGCCAATAACTTCCCGAATCTTATCAACAGGAATCATAAATATTTTTATTTTTGGTGCTGTTGGTGCTAAATGTGCTCGTGGTTTATAAATAGTTTCTAAAACATTATCTAAAATTGTTAACCGCGCTTTTTTTGCCGCTTTTAAAGCTTCTTGGAGAATTGCCTTGTTAATTCCTGCAATTTTAATATCCATTTGTAATGCACAAATTCCCTTTGCAGTTCCGGCTACTTTAAAGTCCATATCACCAAGATGATCTTCCATCCCTTGAATATCAGTTAAAATAGTATAGTTATTTTTTTCTTTAATTAAACCCATTGCAATCCCAACTACTGGCGCTGTAATTGGCACTCCAGCCGCCATTAGAGCTAATGTAGCAGCACAAATTGATGCTTGGGAAGTACTACCATTTGATTCTAAAACTTCAGAAACAATTCGAATTGTATATGGAAACACTTTTTCGTTAGGAATAATTTGTAATAATGCTTTTTCTCCTAATGCGCCATGACCAATTTCTCGTCGTGAAGGAGGACCCATCCGCCCAGTTTCGCCAACTGAAAATGGCGGAAAGTTATAATGATGCATAAAACGTTTGCCTTCTTCATCGGTAATTCCATCAATAATTTGATTTTCACCTAATGCACCTAATGTTACAACTGATAAAACTTGTGTTTCACCCCTAGTAAACAAAGCGCTACCATGAACAACTGGTAATATATCAATTTCACTACTTAATGGACGAATTTGATCTAATTTTCGTCCATCTAAGCGTATTTTATCAATTAAAATTTGGCGACGCACTTCTTTACGAATAATATTATGTAAGGATGTTTTTAGTTCTAGAGTCAATTGTTTCTGTTCTTTTTCTGAAAGTGGAACTGGGATAGGATAATTATTAATTGCTTGTTCAACTAAATGTTCAATTGTTTCATAACGTTTTGTTTTTTCTTTAATTCGAGCAGCTGTAATTAACTCTTTTGCATAATTGTTATTAACATAAGTAATAATTTCGGGGCGAATTTGAAACAACTCAACTTCCATTTTTGGAACCCCAACTTTTGCAATAATTTCATGCTGAAAAGTAATTAATTGTCGAATAACATCATGGCCCGCTAAAATTGCTTGCAACATTAAACTTTCAGAAACTTCTTTTACCCCCGCTTCAACCATATTAATTGCCCCCGCTGTTCCAGCAACAATTAATTCCATTTTGCCATTATTAATTTGTTCTAATGTTGGATTAATAATAATAATATTATTATTTTGATCAACAGTTACCAATGCTCCCGCTACTGGACCAGCAAATGGAATTTTAGAAATACTAAGTGCTAATGATGCCGCAAATAAACTAACCACCCGCACATCATGATCATTATCAACAGCAAGAACATTAATAACAATTTGAACTTCATTACGAAAATTTTCTGAAAATAATGGCCGTAAAGCACGGTCAATTACTCGTGCTGATAAAGTACTATATTCAGATGGCTTCCCTTCTCGTTTTAAAAATCCACCCGGAATTTTCCCGACTGAATATAATTTTTCTTGAAAAACAACTGTTAAAGGAAAAAAATCACCTTCACTAAGTTTGTTATTAACTGTTGCGGTTACTAAAACAACAGTATCACCATAACGCACTAAAATTGAACCACTTGCTTGTTTTGCTAATTGGCCATACTCAACAATTAGTTCCTGATTATTTATTATTTTTTTAAATACTTGTTTTGCCATCAAAACTCTTAATTCCTCTCTGTGATACTTAATCTTCTTAATTTTATCACACATTATTTTATATTTACGATATGATATAAATATACAAAAAATAAGGAGTACACAATGAACCAAAAAACAGTCTATACGGATAATGAAATCTTTGAAACACAAAAAGAACAAGCTTTATTATTAGATGTCCGCACTGAGATTGAATTTAAAGCGTTACTAGAAATTCCAAATTCAATCAATGTTTATATTTTTGATTTGCTCCAAGATCCATCGCGTTACTTATCAGATAAAAACCAATTAATTATTACATTATGCAATGGTGGTAATCACAGTAGTGAAGCAGCATTAGAACTACGGCAATTAGGATATCATAATGCTGGTAGTAAGAAAAAAGTTTAGGTTTTGGTATAAAAATTATTCTTTATTTTAAATATATTTCTAAAACACTGATAAATCAACCTTTTAAAAAGTTATCTAATTATTTTATTTATATTTTTTATAAAACCTAAGCTTTTGTAATACTATCATAATGCTTATGTTTTAAGAACTGGGATTTATGGTTATTGCCGTTGAAAAGAACAAGAAACAAAAAAATAAAAAGTTTTAATTATGATATTAATATCATAATTAAAACTTTTTTTAATAATTATAAATCCTCATAGAAATCATCAGTAATTTTAAACGAACTATTATTTCTTAACTTTTGTAAAATTGTTTTTTCTTCTTGCGATAATTTTGTTGGAATTGTTACAATCACATTAACAATTAAATCTCCTCGTTTTGTAGATGTTGGTGACTTGAAAAACCCATGATTTGGAATATTAAAAATACTATTTGTTTTTGTATTTGGTGGTAATTTCAAATAAACATCCCCATTAAAAGTTGGAACTTTAATTTCAGCCCCTAGTAAAGCATCTAAATAAGATACAGGTAAATTTAAATGAATGTTATCATTAACCCGCTTAAAATATTTATTTGGTTTTACTGAAATTTCTAAATAAATGTCTCCCCGCGGACCATTATTTAGACAGTAGTTTCCTTTTTCACGAATTCGTAACTGTTGATTTTCATAAATTGATTTCGGTAACTTAATTTCTACTGTTTCTTTCCCACGATAATTCCCTTGACCTTTACATTTTGAACATTTATTAGTAATTACTTTTCCTCGCCCTTTACAATCAGGACAAGGTTGTTGTGATTGAATCATACCAAAAATACTACGCTGTTCAAGGTTAACATAACCATAACCATCACAAGTTGTACAAGTATGAATGTCTTTTTTAGGGTCTTTTGCTCCAGTTCCATCACACATTTCACATTTTTTATCAATATTTAAATCTAGGTTTATTTTCTTCCCAAACATTTGTTCTTTTAACGTTAATGTAACACGTGCAGCAATATTTTCCCCTCTAATTGGTTGATTACTAAAACCACGGCGTTTTTTACCACCACCAAAAAAGTTTTCAAAAATATCACCAAAACCACCAGAGAAAATATCTTCAAAATCTCCCACACTACTAAAACCATGACTAAAGCCACCAAAACCGTTGGGGTCAGTTCCAGCATGACCAAACTGATCATAATTGCGACGTTTATTTGGATCAGATAAAACTTCATAAGCTTCATTAATTTTCTTAAACTTTACCTCGGCATCTTTCTCTTTTGAAACATCAGGATGATATTTTTTTGCTAATTGTCGAAAAGCACGTTTAATTTCATCATCAGTGGCATTACGATTAACGCCCAATACTTCATAATAGTCTCGTTTTCCCATTACCATCTTCCTACTTTCTCTTTTAAAGAAAAGATAACTAAAAGAATTTTAGTCATCATTATTGTATTATTTATCTTTTTTGTCATCATCATTCGTAACTTCTGGTTCAGATTGATCACCTTGTTGGTCATTCATAAATTTTGAAGCTTCAGCCATTGCTTGTTCTAATGCTGCCATTTTTGCTTCTAAACCAGCATAATCTTTTTTTTCTAACAATTCTTTAATTTCTTTAGCCATTTCTTCAGAAGCTTTTAACTGTTCAGGATTCATTTTATCCTTATTTCCTTCTAAAGCTTGTGTAATTGTTGAAAGATATGACTCTGCCTTATTACGCAATTCAATGTTTTTTAATTTTTGCTCATCTTTATCTTTATTTTGTTCTGCTTCATTAATCATTCGTTGAATTTCTTCTTCTGTTAAACCACCACCATTAGTAATGGTAACTGATTGTTCTTTGCTTGTTTTTAAATCTTTTGCAGTAACCGATACAATTCCGTTTGCATCAATTGAAAACTTAACTTCAATTTGGGGAATTCCTTTTGGTGCTGGCTCAATCCCAGACAATTGGAATCGTCCTAATGATTTATTATCTGCTGCCATTTTACGTTCCCCTTGTAAAACATGAATATCAACAGCCGGTTGATTATCAGCGGCAGTTGAAAACACTTGTGATTTTGATGTTGGAATTGTGGTATTACGAGGAATTAAAATAGTTGAGACTCCTCCTAATGTTTCAATACCTAATGATAATGGTGTAACATCTAATAATAAGACATCTTTTACATCACCAGCTAAAACTCCCCCTTGAATTGCAGCACCAATTGCAACAACTTCATCAGGATTAATTGTGCGGTTTGGTTCTTTTCCTAATTCACGTTTAATAACTTCTTGTACCGTTGGAATTCTGGTACTTCCTCCAACTAGTAAAACTTGGTCTAAATCACTAGGTTTTAATTTTGCATCAGCTAATGCTTTACGAACTGGTTCAATTGTTCGTTGAACAAGGCTTTTTGTCATTTCATCAAATTTTGCTCTTGTTAATGTTAGGTTTAAATGTAATGGATTTCCATCCCGCGCAGTAATAAATGGGGCCGCAATTTCAGTTTGTAATTGTGAAGAAAGATTTTTTTTCGCTTTTTCTGCTTCTTCTTTCAATCGTTGCATTGCCATTTTATCTGTTTTTAAATCAATACCATTATCTTTTTTAAATTCATCAACCATTCATTGAATAATAACTTCATCAAAGTCATCTCCTCCTAAATGATTATCCCCGGCAGTTGCTAAAACCTCAAATGTTCCATCTGCTAAATCTAAGATTGAAACATCAAAAGTTCCTCCCCCTAAGTCAAATACTAAAACTTTTTGCTCTTTATCAACTTTATCAATTCCATAAGCTAATGCTGCCGCAGTTGGTTCATTAATAATTCTTTCAACTTCTAATCCAGCAATTTTTCCAGCATCTTTTGTTGATTGTCGTTGTGCGTCATTAAAATAAGCCGGAACAGTAATAACTGCTTTTGAAACTTTTTGTCCTAATTTTTTCTCAGCATAGTTTTTTAAATAACGTAAAATTTCAGCAGAAATTTGTTCAGGACTATAATCTTTATTATTAACATAAACTTTCTCTGATGTCCCCATTTTACGTTTAATCGAACTAATTGTATTTGGGTTTGTTACTGCTTGCCGTTTTGCCGCATCTCCCACAATAATTTCTTCATTTTTAAATGAAACAACTGATGGTGTTGTTCGTTGCCCTTCGGGATTTTCTAAAACTTTAAAATCTTTTCCTTCCATCACAGCAACACATGAATTTGTTGTTCCTAAATCAATACCAATAATTTTTGCCATATTATCATACCTTCCTCTCTTAAATTAGTTATTTTGCAACTTGCACTGATGCATGACGTAAGACACGATCATGAATCATATATCCTTTTTGTAAAATTTTAACAATACATCCTGATGAAACATCAGTTGTTTCAATAATTTCAATTGCCGAATGGAAATTAGAATTAAAGTGTTCTCCTACTTTTGTCTCCATTGCGGTAATACCTTCTTCTTCAAAAACCGTTTTAAACATACGATAAATAATTTCAAACCCTGTTAAAAAGTTTTTCACTTCTGGTGTTACATTAGTAACTTGCAAAGCACGTTCAAAATTATCTAATGTTGGTAATAATTTTTCTGCCATCCCTGCTGCACGATAACGTTTAATATCAGCAACTTCTTCATGAATTCTTTTCTTTAAATTTTCACCATCAGCTAAAACTAATAATTTTTCTTCTCGTAAGCGTAAATTGTCTTTTAACAATAAATCAATTTCATGTTCTAAATCTTCAATAATTGCCAAATTATTTACTTCAGCTGTCGGTGCTGTTGTTGTTTTTCCTGATTCTGACGGCGAATCAGCAGGTTGATTATTTGCTAATTCTTTCCGTAATTGTTGAATTTTTTCTTTTAATTGGTTTGGCGAAGATTTATCATTTTTTTCATTACTCATTAATCTCACCCTCTCTATCTTCTTTTTGATATGCTTCTTTAATCCGATAAGCTAATCATTCAAGAACTTCATAAAGCTTATCATATTCTAACCGCTTTGGTCCTACTAAAGCAATTCCTCCTTCTTGCATATCATCAACCTTATAAGTTGTTGTCAATAAAGCCATATCATCATTGTTAAAACCTGTTTCATTCCCAATTTGAATTGAAACAAGATTTTCGCTTGGATTATTCTGTTGTTTTTTAAAATAATCAAACGGTGAAATTGTTTCAATTAAGCGAATAACTTGTTTAATTCGTTCTGGGTTATTATATTCCGGATTTTGGAGCATATATTGAATCCCATGAGTTGAATAACTTGGTTTAACAATACTTGTTAAAGCGTTAACAAATTGTTTTAAAATATATTCATAATGTTTTACTTGTTGTTCTAAAATTGGACGAATTACCTCAAATTTTGTTGGAATATCAGTTATTTTAGTATTTTCTAACCGTGTATTAAATAATTCAACAGAAATTTTTAAATCGTTCATTGAACTATTTTTATCAATTGTAAACATTTTATTCTCAACATGCCCATTTGTTAAAACAAAGACAACAACTGCTTGTGTTTCAGAAATTGGCAATAATTCAATTTTTTTTAATAATTCTTCTTGAAAGTTTGGGCCAACAACAACCGTTGTTAAATTTGTCATTTCACTTAAAATTTGGCCTGTTTGATCAAGAATATCATTAATTGACATATTTCGATTAACAAATAAGGCTTCAATCCGATTTTTAATATCATCAATATTTTTCTCAACCATCAAGTTATCAACATAATAACGATAACCTTTTGTTGATGGAATCCTTCCTGATGAAGCATGTTCTTTTTCTAAAAAACCTTCTTTTTCTAAAATTGCACATTCATTACGAATTGTTGCAGAAGAAGAATCTATTAATGACGAAGCCATAATAGCTTTACTTCCAACAGGCTGTGCTGTTTTTGTGTATTCTTCTACAATTACTTTTAAAATGTTTTCTTGTCGTTGGGTTAACAGCAGCAGCACCTCCATTCTACAATTCTTATAAATATTTGGCAATTAACACTAAATAGTGCTAATACTTAATATTATAAATTTATCATTTAAAGAATGCAAGTACTAATTTAATTTTGTACTATTCTTAATAACCATTTCGTTCTTAACTACATCAATTGTATAAGATTTACCCTCTTGGACTTCTTCTGAAATAATAGCATGAGCAATTAACGATTCAAGATTTCGTTGAATATATCGCTTAATTGGACGTGCTCCAAATTCACGATCATATCCTTCGTTTAAAATTTTTTCTAATACTCTTTCAGAATAACTAATACGAATGTTTTTACTATTTTCAATTCGTTGTGTTAATTCAGCTAATTCTTTTTCAATAATTTCTTTAATAACATCTTTTGATAAAGCATTAAAGGTCACAACATTATCAATTCGATTTAAAAACTCTGGTTTAAATTTTCTAGCTAATTCTTTTTGAATTAATAAACCAACACCATCATTATTTTCATTTAATAAATATTCTGTCCCAATATTAGAAGTCATAATAATAATTGTATTTTTAAAATCAACAGTTTTACCTAATGAATCAGTTAAACGACCATCTTCTAAAATTTGCAACAAAATATTTAAAATATCAGGATGTGCTTTTTCAATTTCGTCAAATAAAACAATTGAATATGGGCTTCGACGAACAGCTTCGGTTAATTTCCCGCCCTGTTCATAACCAACATAACCTGGTGGCGCCCCAATTAATTTACTTACTGAATGCTTTTCCATATATTCAGACATATCTAATCGTGCCATTTGTTTTTCTGAGTTAAAAAGAACATATGCTAAACTACGGGCAACTTCTGTTTTCCCAACTCCTGTTGGTCCTAAAAATAAGAAACTACCAATTGGTTTATTTGGGTCTTTAATTCCACTTCGACTACGAATAATTGCATCAGCAACTACTTGAATTGCTTCGTTTTGTCCGCGAACACGACGCTGTAAAATCTTACTTAAATTTAATAATTTTACCTTTTCTGTTTCTACTAAACGGTCAACTGGAATACCAGTTCATTTTCCAACAATTGCTGCAATATCACGCTCAGTTACATCTTCTTTTAAAAGGTGTGAACCTGAAGCTTGTTTTTCTTGTTCATGTAATTGTTTTTCTAGTTTTGGTAATAAAGCATATTGAATTTTACCAGCACGATTAAAATCACCACTTAATTGCGCTTGCTCTAACTCTTTTTTTAATTGTTCAACTTGTGATTTTAAATTTTTTAATTTAGTAATACTTTCTTTTTCCGAATTTCATTGAATATCTAATTTTTGTTGTTTTGCTTTTAATGGTTTTAATTCATTTTCAATATCAACTAACCGTTCATTAGATGCCTTATCAGTTTCTTTTTGCAAAGCTGCTTTTTCAATTTCTAACTGAACAATTCGCCGATTTAAATTATCTAATTCAGTTGGAACTGATGCAATTTCTGTTTTAATTGTTGCAGAAGCTTCATCAATTAAGTCAATTGCTTTATCTGGCAAAAACCGGTCAGTAATATATCGATATGATAAGTTAACTGATGCAACTAAAGCATTATCATGAATTTTAACCCCATGAAAGGTTTCAAATCGTTCTTTTAAACCACGTAAAATTGAAATACTTTCATCAATGGTTGATTCACTAACAACTACTTTTTGAAAGCGTCGCTCTAACGCAGCATCTTTTTCAATATATAAACGATGTTCATTTAAAGTCGTTGCACCAATACAATGTAAATCGCCACGCGCTAACATTGGTTTTAACAAATTACTAGCATCCATACTACCTTGTGTTTTACCAACTCCCACAATTAAATGCAACTCATCAATAAATAAAATAATATCACCATTTGATTCTTTAACTTTATTTAAAACCGCTTTTAAACGTTCTTCAAATTCGCCTTGAAATTTCGCACCAGCAATTAATGCTCCCATATCTAATTCATATATTGTTTTATTTTTTAAATTACTAGGAATATCACCTTTAACAATTCGCTGTGCTAGTCCTTCAACAATCGCTGTTTTCCCAACACCAGGCTCGCCAATTAAGACAGGATTATTTTTTGTTCTTCGTGATAAAATTCGAATTACTCGATTAATTTCATCTTCACGTCCAATAATTGGGTCTAATTTTCCAACAAGAGCTTCTTTATTAAGATTTTTGGTAAATTTTTCAAGAACTTTTGTGTCTTTACCTGGTTCATATTGTTGTGTTAAATCCATGCTTTTGCCTCCTTTAATTTTTAGCACTCTATATGCTTGTTTGCTAATTTTACAATTATATATTATCATACTGATTAGCAAAGTCAATTAAATACTGCATTTTTAAAAATAATATAAATATAAAAATATTTAGATATAATAATAGATACAGGGATTAGAAACATAATTATTTTTTTTAGAAAGGAGTCCCATGAAATTACAACACCTAAATAAAAAACGTTTAATTCTAATTGATTTAGATGGTACAACATTGATGAATGATGGCAAAACAATCCATTTAAAAACACAAGATGTGATCAAAGAAGCTGTTAAAGCTGGCCATAAAGTATGTATTACAACTGGCCGCCCTCATCGAGCAAGTATTCGCTTTTATCGTGAATTAGGGTTAGACACCTTATTAACAAACTTTGATGGTGGTCATATTCATGACCCATTAAAACGAGAGTTTAAACGTTTAGTTTTTCCAATTTCTTATGATGTTATTATGAGTATTATCAACCATCCTGATGTAAAAAATATTGTTGCAAATGTCTTAATTGAACATTATGATAAAGCAATTTGTTGAAAAAAAGATGAGGCAATTGAAAATTACTTTCATCTTGATGATGTGGCTGATGATGAATATTTTATTGCCAATCCTTATACTGATTGAAAAGGTCCAGCTAGTAATATGGCCTTATATTTAAACAATGCTAATGAAAAAGATCAAATTTTACGAATTTTTGAAAATTTTAAAAACTCTGTCCAAGTTAACATCGGGCATTATAGTGGCTGTCAAGTGCAAATAATGATTAACATTACAAATAAACTTGTTTCAAAAGGATTTGCAGCTAATATTTTAGCACAATATTATAACGTTGATATTCGTGATGTTATTGCCTTTGGTGATGAAATGAATGACTTAGAACTATTGCAAAATGTTGGTTATGGAATCGCAATGAAAAATGGAAATGACAATTTAAAAACTAATGCTCAGGGAATTACACACTTAACTAATAATGAAGGCGGCGTTGGTGATTATTTACAAAAACTATTAAAAGGAGAAAATGTTTAAAAACATTTCTTTTTTTTATCGTTTAGTTTTACAGTATACAACTCTTCAACATTATCTGTTATTGGATATTTTGATATAATTTGATGATAAATATTATTATAACCAATAAAAGAATGGACAACATATTCTTTCTCAATAATTTGTAATGGTTTTAAAACTGTTCCACCTGTTAAACTGGCGGCAAAAAACATTGCTTGTTTATCAGCAACTAAATCTTGTTCAGAAAAAATTGTGTTGTAACTAATTTTTTTCTTTTCTAAACCTTGCTGTTCAATTTTCATTCGTAATTCTGTTTCTTTTTCATTTGGTCAAATTTACTCATACAGAATTAAAAGTGCAAACATTTTATAATTAGTTGCAATTACTAATGCACTCATTAGAACTCCTTCTGGCGCACCACCAATTCCATACAAAAAAACAGCCTTCTTTAAAACAACATCAATTGCCCCTAATACATCTCCTTCATTAATTAATTCAACCTTAATACCTAATTGACGCATTGTTTTTATTATTTTTTGATGACGCGATTTATTTAAAATAATACATGATAAATTTTGCTTAATCTTTAATAAAGCCAATAAAATTGCTTCAATTGGTTGATTAAAATCAACTATTACAGCTAAGTCCTGTGATAAAAACAATTTTTCCATATACATTTCTGTGATTTGTAACATTGTATTATTTTTAGCAACAGCAATACATGAAATTTAACCCGGTTCATTTTTACTATCCGACATTATCCCTCTAATTAGGTTAACTGCAATATCAATCGTAATTGCTTGTTGATAAGAAAAAGTTTGTCCTTGATATAACATTGGTGCTGTATCAAGTTCGCCTTCGCCAATTGCAATTTTTGCTTTAACATCATTACTTGTTAATAATTTATTAATAATATCAACTGCTTTTTGGTATAACATATTTTTATCATTTTTACCAACCAATTCATATAAAGCAATCACAGCTAACTGGACCGCACGTAAAAATAAAAGACTATTTGTTCCCATTGTTCATTCCTTTGCTTGCTATTAATATTTAATCATATAATTTCCAAAATAAAAATGTAAAATACCTTACATTTTTATTTTTTATTAACCTTATTTTGTATTTTGTTTCGGAATCTTACTAAATAATTCATGAAAGGCCCGCTTTCATCTAACTTTACTAGCATGAACTAAAAATTCATTGCTAGAAATAATAAAAGTACAAAAGACAATTGGAATAACATAAACTCAATAATATCATGTTGGTTCTGAAATTTTATTTGGAACATTTACTACAATAAAAATATATTGAAAAATTGGGGTTCAAAAAAACATTAATAATTGGGTTGAAGTTGTATAGGTTGGTCCAGACATTGCTAAACATGCATAATATAGCATTCGAGAACTACCCATAATAATTCCTCCAGTAAGAAAAATTAATACATAATCATAATATTGAAAATTAGCAAAAATTTTATAACCATCTAAGAAACTTTTATGGGAAAAAACTGCAGCAATTGGTGTCCCTAATAATAACATTAATATCGCTGAAGAACTTGTTTTAATTGATACTGTTTCATGTTTTGTAAATTTAATTTTTGAAGAACTCATTAAATAGGACATTCCTAATGCTTCCATTGCATAAAAGCCAGCGGTCACTAAAGCTAAACACATCCCTCCGATCGATGATCAAGCTAATCATTCTTCAATTGCAAAATGAATTGACATTCCTAAAATTAAACATGTAGAAATTGCTAAAGCAGTTCAGGTATATTTACTTTGACAAGCACGAAAGAAAATAGCACTTCCAATTGCCGCTAAAATAACATTTAAATTTAACAATAATCCTGGGACAGTTCCATCTATACCGCCTTGATGATTAATTGTTAATAAAACTGATAACTGAAAAAATACCATTGCAACCGGACCACCTAAAAAACCATATAATATAATTAATAAAGTTTCTTTGTGGCGAAGTAATTTTAAAAAATTAATAAAATTTTTTGGCTTATAAAAAATAAACATCACAAAAGTTGCTATTATTTCTTGAGCTGTCACATAAAAAGTGGTATTAATTGGCGCTGCTAAATTACCATATGGTCCTTGTTCTGGAATAATATATAACATTAATGGGACAATAGAATACCAAACTGCAGAAATTAATCCATACATAATTCCTAGAATAATGCGGCGTTTTGTACGAATAGTATCTAATTCATTTTTTACATTTTTTTCTTTTTGTAATAACTGTTGGTCTGTTGTAACCTGATCTGCCATATTTATACTTCCCTAATCCATTCTTTTTTACTATAATATTGTTTTTCTTTAAAAACTATTAATTATATCTTACACTAAATATAAAAAAAGTTAAACTTTTTTAACTTTTTTTATATAAATTTAATAAGTAACATTAATATAATAAAATTATTATTGTAATCAATTTTCCCTAAATAAAAATGCATCTATTTTAAAAAGTTCGTAAAATTTTTTAAGGATACTGACTTCTTTAGATGCATATTTTAATAATTATTTTAAATTATTTTTTAAATCAAATTTAAATCTTTTAATACTCTGGCACCTGATATATCGCCAATGATAGCTAATATTATAAATTTTAAAATAAAATTATTTCTTACTGGTAATAATGATGTTATGTCATATTCAATTTCAATATCTTCATGTTGACGAAAATATTCTTGATTGCAACTAATTGATTTATATTCTTGATTTGTTCTTGAAATTAACTCTTTTATAGTTTTAAATGTTTTTTTCATATTTTTATATATTTTTTTTCAAATACTTTTACTTTGGATTTCCTTATCACTAAAATATTGATTAATTTTATCTCGTAGTGAAGTTGAAACACTCCCTATATTGCGAAAGTAATTATCAATTTCATTTTTTAAGCCTGTCTCAATACTTTCTCTTCTATCAAAATTTTTATTAATTTTATTTTTTAATAATACCCACTCACCTTCAGAACTTTCAAAATATTTATCAATTTCACTTATTATTAAAGGAAGCATAGAATCTTATAATTCATTTGAGACTTTATCTTCTTGCGTTTCTGTCTCATCTAAATAATTATCAATTTTATTTAAAACTGAAGAAGCACCACTTATTGAAGATCTTTGCTCTGCGCCTAATGACTTATTTATTGTCATTGTTAACACTTTTGGTAGTCGGAAAAAGCTTAGGTTTTATAAAAATTATAAATAAAGTAATTAAATATAAATTAAAGTAATCTCTTATTTAGAGTGAATTTGTATCTCATTGTGCTTTAATTGTGTTTTTAACTAACTTTTCATTAACAATTAAATATTTAATTAATTGCTTTAATTCATATTTATTAGAATTTTCTAAAAAATCAGGTAGTATTCATTATTCTTAGGTTTTAATGAAATTAAGTAATTAGAAACAAATTAAGTTTCGCTTATGACTAAATAATACCAAAATTTATAAAAAGTTGAACTTTTTATAAATTTTGGTATTATTTAGTCATAAGCGAAACTTAATTTGTTTCTAATTACTTAATTTCATTAAAACCTAAGAATAATGAATACTGCCAAATTATTTGTGTAAGGAGATTTTTTATATGGTTACAACCCCATCTTTTAAGGTTAAGTTAAACCAACAAAACATTATTTTATGATACAATAAAGCAACAATTTTTATTGTCATAAGTTTATACCTTGGTATTTTAATAACGCTTAGTATTTTACCACTATTAAGATTAAGTAAACTATTTCATTTAAATAATTACCAATATTTTAAAAATATATGAGTTTTTTGTTTAACGATTTGTGGACTTGGTTTAATATTTAGTATCATATCTGCAATAAGTGTTTGATTAACAAATTATGAAGAATATATTAATTATAAGTTTCAGTTTATTATTTTAAATATTATTAGTTTTAATGTTCTTAATTTAATTAGTAATATTATTATTTATAGTTATGAAATAAAGATTAGTGATTTATTATTTACTAATACTACGAAACGAAAACGATTTTTAATTAATTTAGGAATTTGAAAATGAAAAACATTTGATATTGTTATTATTGCGATGTTTGTAGCAGTAACCTTAACTTTAGCATATTTAGAAACATTATTACCTAACTTACCATATGGTGGTGGCATTGGTTTAAAATATCTTCCACTTATCGTTATTACTTTTTTACATTCAGCAATCGCTGGTTTTATAACTGGGAGTATTAGTGCCCTGATGTCATTGCTATTTATTGCTTCAAATTTTATTGTTTCACCATGATCATATTTATTAGATTATTTTATTCCAATGATTATCCCAACAATTGCGGGTTTTATGCGTTTTAAAGTTAATAATGATAAAAAATATATTACTTATGTTAATTATATTATTATTTGTTTTAGTATTATTACTATTATTTACTTGTCACAAGTATTAGTTGGTGTTTTAATTTGAACAACTTTATTCCCTGATTCAGTTTGGTTAGGTTATAGTAACTGATTATATGCCATTGTTTATAACTTTATTCATAGTTTTCTTTTTACATATCCAATTATCCAAATTGTTGTTCCTTTTATTTTACGTAGTTTAGCTCCCATTTTTTGACAACGTTATTTAAAATATGATAGTTAAATAAACAAGAGAACAATAAAAAATGCAATTATCATTTTTATGATGATTGCATTTTTTTATTAATAGCATTAACAATGTTTTCTACATTAAAACCAAAATATTCTAACACATCTTGAAATGGTCCTGATTGCCCAAAAGTGTTAATTCCAAAATTTAAACCATTATTTGAAGTATAACGTTCTCAACCAAGGGTTGCTCCTAATTCGATTGACGCAATTAAAGCTGTTGGTTCTAACAATTTTTTTTTATAGGCAGCATCTTGTTGCTCAAATAATTCTCAACAAGGCATTGATACTACTTTTACTTTAATTTTTTTATCATGTTCTAATTTGTTTGCAACAGCAATTGCAATGCTGACTTCACTACCAGTTGCTAACAATACAACATGATTATTATCTTCTTGTCCATAAACTTGATAAGCTCCTTTTTTCACTGCCTCAAAATTTGAATGTTCTAATTCTGGTAAATCTTGTCGTGTAATTAAAATAACACTTGGAGTATGTTTTGACTGTAATGCGATATGATAAACTCCTAATGTTTCATTAAAATCAGCTGGACGAAAAACATTTAAGTTTGGCTGACTACGTAACATTGCTAATTGTTCAATTGGTTGGTGCGTTGGACCATCTTCACCAACAGCAATTGAATCATGCGATAAAATATAAATAGTTGGAATTTCCATTAATGAACTTAAACGAATAGCTGGCTTCATATAATCAGCAAAAACAAGGAAACCACTTGCAAAAGGAATTAATCCACGGTGTAAGCAAATTCCATTATTAATGGCTGCCATTGCAAATTCACGCACCCCATAAGCTAAATTTCGGCCTAATCGATTTTCAGGACTATAAACACCATCAGTTCCCTTTGCTTTTGTACTACCACTTAAATCAGCACTACCACCAATTAAAGCTGGAATAATATTAGAAAGACGGTTAAGGATTGCCCCACTACTAATTCGTGTTGCTTGTGGCTTAATTGGTTTTAAATCACGAAAATCTTGTGGATTAAAATTAAAATTACCATAAACTGCATCATCAAGTTCTTTTGTTAAAGTAGAATTTTCTTTACAAAGACCTTGATACATTTCTAATCATTCCTGATATTTTTTAATTCCTCGTTGTTTAACATTGATTTCAAAATCCTTATAAACTTCACTAGGAACTTCAAATGGTTTATAATCTCATTTTAACATTTTACGAACTGTTTTAATATCACTTCCTAACGGCGCACCATGTACTGCTGGTGTACCTTGTTTTGTTGCCCCATCACCAATTATTGTTTTTACTTCGATTAATGTTGGTTTATCACTTTTTTTTGCTTTTATAATAGCTTGATCAATTGCTTCAATATCATTACCATCTTTGACAAAAAGATAATTTCAATTTACTGCTTTAAAACGATTAGTAATGTTTTCACTTTGTGCAACATTAACCATATTATCTAATTGCACATCATTCGAATCAAATAATACAATTAATTTATTTAGTTTTCAATGTCCCGCTAAAGATATTGCTTCTTGCGTAACTCCTTCTTGTAAATCACCATCACCACATAAAACATAAGTATAATGATCATACAGAGGATATTTATTGGTATTGTATCTTGCTGCTAAATGCGTTTCTGCTAATGCTAAACCAACTGCTGCTGCAAGTCCTTGACCAAGAGGGCCCGTTGTAACATCCACTCCGGGCGTTAAATGTGATTCCGGATGACCAGGCATAATTGAATCAACTTGACGAAAATTTCGTAAATCATCAATATTAAGATCAAATCCTGATAAATGCAATAACGAATATAATAAAGCACTACCATGTCCTGCTGCTAAAACAAAACGATCACGATTTGTTCATTTATCCACTTGCGGGTTAACAACTAAGTGTCTTGTGAATAAAGTATATGCCATTGGCGCAGCACCAAGAACAATTCCTGGATGGCCTGAATTTGCTTTATTAATTGCTTCAATTCCCAACATTTTAATTGTATCAATTGATTTTTTCATTTTATTTATCTCCTTTTTATACACTTGTATACTGTAAAACTAAACGATAAAAAGTTAATAAAATTATAACAAATTAAAAATAAAAATCAATAATTACAAAAAATAACAAATTAAAAATAATATTTTTAATATTTATTTTCAAAATTTTAAAATTAAACATAACAAAAAAATAGATTTTATTAATCATATACAAACATTAATTTAATTTGTAAATTGTACTATTAAGTTTAGCACTTTATTTGATTTCATTATAACACCAATAAAATAAATGTTCAATATAATTTATTTTAAAAAAATTTAGTAGTTTTGTTTTAAATTTATGAATTTTGGCACACTGAAAAATAAAATAATTAAAATTTTTATAGGTAATTATATTAAAAATTAAACATTTGTATAAAAACTTCTTTTGAAGATAGTCAATGTAAAGATTTTTTAAGTTTAGAGTTTATTATATTAGCAACTTCTTGATAATAATTTCTTGAATAAATACTTAAATCAATTCCTTTGGAAAATCAATATCTAAAATCGCGGATTGCTCTTTCAACTTTAGGTTTTTGTGTTGGAGTTCCAGCATCACAAAAATATACTTTAGCATTTGTTATTTTTTCAATTTTTTCTCAATTAGCAAATTCTTTGCCTTGATCTGTTATTATTCCTTTGCATCTATCTTTGAAAAATCTGTTAGAAAAAATTCGTTCTACTGCGTTTGTAACTTCTTTTGTTGTTTTTTCTTTTAATGGTTCAATGATTTTAAATTGGGTTAATTCTTTGATTAAAACTAAACAAACACTATTGTTTTTACCAACCATAGTATCCATTTGAAATCAACCAAATTCATATTTATCATGTTTTACTTCTTTAATAGTTCTAAAATTTCTTATTTTTCCACGGTTATCAATTCTATTTTTTGTTTTATATTTTCTACCATGAAAATACAAATTATCTTTCTTGAAATTTAAAAATCCCAAATGAATATATTTATATAAAGTTTTAAAACATACCGGAAATTTAATACCAAACTCTTTTTCATATTTTTTACAGATTTGTTCTGGCGAATCATGAAATTTATTATATTTTTCATCTAGTCATTCTAAAATATTTAACAATAATGATGATTTTTTAAAACATTTTTGTCGTTTTTGTAAATAATCTTCGTGTGCTAATTTAGCGTCATATTCATTATCTTTTAACCTTTTTATTTCTCGTCTAATTGTATTGCGATTTTTATGCAATATTTTTGCTATTTTAGATATATTGGGTTTACCATTTTTTCTTTTTAAAGAATCAAGTTCTAATAAATCTTTTAACATTACTCTTTCTTTAAAAGTAAAATGATGCTTTGTTTTATCCATTTTAAAAAATTCTTTCTTTTATATACAAAGCTAATTATATAGTTTTTTGAGGTTGTGGGCGAGCGGTTGATTTTCTGAAATTTTGTGATAAAATGACTTACAAGTTAAAAAAAGTTTTGAGGTTCTTTCAAACAAATTTAGGAACCTTTATAAAATTCCTCGCTTAACGCTTAGAATTTTTCCCAAGTATTTTGAAAAGCGCGGCAAAAGTTTTTTTAAACTTTAAGGCATTTTTCGCAAAACTTATAAAAATCACCGCGAGCCCAGATTAGTACAATATAATCACAATAATAATCATTACAATTCATCTCCTTTCTAAAATATATTTAAAGTACTTAACTTATATATATAATGTCAATAAATCTTGATAAAAAGTTTCAAGATTAAAGAAAGGAAATTATACAAAATGAAAAAACTTTTAAGTTTATTAAGTGTATTAACAATTAGTGGAAGTGCTGTGCCAACAACAATTGCCGCTAGTCATTATCAGAAAAATAAATAAGGAATTGAATTAGAAAATACTAAAATTAATTATCAAAAAATAGATACTGAACAAGATTTATCATATTTAAATACTAATAATTTTTCTGGTAGTAAGAAAAAAGTTTAGGTTTTGGTATAAAAATTATTCTTTATTTTAAATATATTTCTAAAACACTGATAAATCAACCTTTTAAAAAGTTATCTAATTATTTTATTTATATTTTTTATAAAACCTAAGCTTTTGTAATACTATCATAATTCCTGCGATAAAAATAATGATGAAACGCCAAATATTTTCAAAAACATAATTACATCTTTAACTTCTACTTTTGGCATAATAACATCTCCTTCCTAACTTACTTTTTATTTTTATTTATAACTCTAATCGTTTTTTATTAAATAATTCTTTAATATCATTTCTATTATTTGAAATAATTATTCATATTGGGTGTTTTTCAATTAAATTTAATTCATTAATAGTTGTTGCACTATTTATTTTTCTTATCACTATATCATAAGAATCTAATGTTTCTTTTGGTAAATCAGTATCCATATCACACTTATAAATAGCATGTAGTTCATCTGCCATTAATTCTGTATTATTTGAATAATTTATTTTTTCTTTCAATATAAATTCCATTTAAATATTGCTCTGATTCTGCTTTTTCAATAGTTACTTTTCCATAATTAGTATTTTTATCTCATTCAAATATTGAAGAATATCCTTCTATTGATGTTCCAATATAATGAGTTGTTGGTACTTTTTCACTTATAAATTTAGGATTTACAAAAATTGTAAAACCATATAGTCTAAATTGTGTTTCAACAGAACAATTTATGCGATAATAATATTTATTATCAAATGCTCTAACAGTATATTCTTTTGAATTTCTAATAAAATCACTAGTATTAACAACTTTTCAATCATTATTAATAATAGGTATATCACCATTACCTAAATAATGGTACTCAATTAATAGTTTTAATATTTGTTCCACTTATTAATTTATCTTGTTTAAGATTAATATCTTGTGATGTTTTTACAATGTATTTACCACTTTCTTTTTCAATATAATCTTTATTCAAATCACTATCTTTAATAACGTCTGATGGAATATCGCCACTTTGTTTTGCTTTTCAGACATTATTTTCATAATAAATCGTTTTATTATCAAATGGAACATTTATTTCATTATTGTTATTTTTTATAATACTTTTATTGTCAATCTTAGTTTTTTCTTTTTCTATTAAAGCATCAACTTCTAATTGAGTATAATATGCTTCTAAATCTATCATAGTTAAATCAATACCTTCTTCTTGAAAAGTACGAAACATTTTCTTTAAAGTTGTTAAATTAGCCAATGATTTTGCATAGGTAGGCAATAGACCTTGTAATGTTGCTATAGGGTAATTTTGTGAAGAATAATTAATATCACCAACACTCATATTTTCCGAAGTAAAAAACTCAATTGGAATACGATTAAATATTCAATGCTCACTCGTAATAAACACCATATTAATACAAATTTTCTTTAATAATGGGTCTTTAAATGTTTCAAATTTTAATTTTGAAAATGGATAATTTAAATAGGAATTAATCATATTTTGGGCTCTTAAAGTAAATTTTTTAAATCATAATTCTATATCACCTTTAAAAAACTTATTATAACGAACTGGAACTTGTGTAATTTTACCTGTCATTGGATTAAAATTATTATAATTTTCCAAAGTAACATTTTGTCATAATTCATTTAACATTTAATCATCTCCTTATCATTTACTTTTTTTAGAATATATTTTATTTAATATAAATTTTTTACTATTTAGTAATGTTTTTGTTTTAATTGTTTTGTTTAAATCTTGTTTTATTCTGAGTTGTTTATATGCTTTAAATACTACCAATCCACTACCCAATAAACTAGCAACAGCACTATCTTCTAGCGTATTTAACAATTTATCTTTATTAAAGTTATTTTTAAATTGTTCTTGCAATTTTAATACCTTAGTAATTGTTCGATATATTTTAAAACTATCTTTTACTACTTACTGATAAGAAAGTGGAGCAAAAGAAACTAAATTAAACAAACTGTTCTGCTTTAATTAAAGTTGTCATAACAACAATAGGGGTATATTTAGGATTTTTATAATATATTATTAAAGCAACTTTTCACCCGCAACTGATAAAGGAACAATTTTTACTGCTAAAAAAACATCAGAACCATAAGTAAAAGATAATAATTGGCCTTTTTTAATAGCCTTAGTTTTAAATTTAGACAATATTTTTTAGTTTTATCAGTAATTTTATTAATTACTTTTTGTTTAATAGCAATTATTTGTTTTTCAATTGGGGCTAATAATTTTTTAGTTACTTTTTGAATATAAAAATTTAGGTTTAAATGATTTAAAACTTTATTTAATTTAATTGGTGTTTGATGTAAGATATTTAATAATTTATTATTATATATTTTGCCACCACTCACTAAATTAGCATTTAATAATAGGTTTTTACCAACACCTTTTTTATGAAGATTAGTCATAATGTTATATCATTCATTAGTACTAATTTTACTTATTTTATCAATATTTAATCCATATTCAGATAATCATTTATTAGCATTTTTTTTATTTACGCGTGGTATTTTTTGAACCAATGTAGGGTTTATTTTTTGAATGTTTTTCTCAATTTTTAATAAATTATTAATTGTTTCTAAATTAGAACCTTTAAAACCCTTATAAAAATCATTTCTGGCTAATTTTCCAATTGTATATAATAAAGTTTCATTATTAGCCTGTTTTGTAAAATCAAATATTAATTTATCAGATAAAACCTTTTTACCTGTAACTTGTTTTACAATATCTTTTAAGTTATTAGCAGTTATTACACCTAATTTTTTAAGTAATTTAGTTTCTTTTGCTAATTTTAAAATTCTAGTTGTGCGAGCAGCATGCGTTAATTTGCCAACCCCACCAATTGCTGGTAACAAATTTAAGGCAGTACTTTTTATTATCACTTCTGATGTTAATTTATCATATATTTGATTTACGGCAAAATCGGTTGCTGTTTCTACTCCAAACGAGATAAATGCTGCGGCAAAATTAGATAATCCCGCACCAAGACCAACAACCGAAGCAATACCACCAGTTAAAACTGATAAACCAAGGGCTAAAACTTGAATTCCTAAAAATTCTAATAACTGTAAACCAAAACTTTTTTCTTGTTGTTGGATTGACAATTTAGTTGGATTTTTTTTAACAGCATAAATAAGAGCTGTTTTAGATGTTCCAATTGGCATATTTATCAAACTAAAAAGTACTATTTTTTAGTACTATTAAGAATTTTTAATTTTAACATCAATCGGATTTGTTTGACCAACCAGTAGCGTTCGTTGTTTTTACCTTCAATTTAAACTTCAAAAGTTTTATCATTTGTAATATTAATTGGTCAATCTTCACCTTTACTTTCAATAAAGTAATCAAAATCACTTTCAGTTAAAGAACTATCTACGGTTTTAACTGCTTTTAAAACAACATCTTTAAATTGTGGTTTTAATTGCTCTGCTGTCGCCTTTGTTGGATCTGTAACATGAATAGTTGGTTTATCTAATTTATTAATTCCACTAATATTTATTTGTGCATAAGTATGTTTAATAATTCCTTTTGGTTCAACTACTGCACCACCTAAATATAAAACTCTTTCCATAATCAAAGTATTACCCATACCAGCACCTAATGCAGCAGCACCAACTCTTAATGGAGTGTGGTCTTTTTTGCGTAAAATAAGCGGGTCATATTTTTTGCTAAATTTAAAGGAAATTGCATTAACTCCATTTGGTAATAATTCAATTGTTCCTTCTAAACCATCTTTATTAATAATTGGTAATTTTTTAGGAACCATATAGTATGTTGTTCCTTCAACAGGTTTCATTGCTCCACTTGTTTCAATTACGCTATTTATTTGGTCGTTTGCTCCAAGTTGTAACTGTAATTTATTGCGAATTCCACGAATAAAATCAGCCGAACCCAATACAACTGTTTCTGATGGAGTAAAACCATTTTCATATATTTTATCCATAATTTCATCGTGGATTTGTAAAGCATTAGGATCATCTGCTTTTTAGCATTGAATGGTTGTAACTGTTTCTTTATTAATAATTTCTAAAATTTTATTGCGTTTATAAGCAACCTCAGTATCCATTGCTTGCTCAATATCAGCAGCCTAAAGATTAGGATTAAAATCACTTTCTACAGGATCTAATTTACGAGCAAAAGTTAAAATTGTATCTAATTCAACAATTCCATCTTTAAATTCCACTGTTGAATATTTTAGTAGGTTATCATCAGTATTAAATACTTGTCCATTTTTTCCTAGACCTTCATTATATTGGATATTTTTCTTTCTTTTATATGTTAAACCAAATTTATTGGCTTCTTTTCACACAAATAATGCCTCTCAACTAAATTTTTGTTGATAAGTTTGTAAATATCATTATTGAAATGTTTCTCAGTCTCTTTGTGTTGCTTGATTAGTAATATCTCTAAAAATTCTTTGTGGGTTTTGTGCCATAATTTACTTCCTTCTTTCTATTTATTAAATACATTGTCTGTATCTAAAATATTGTTTTCTTTGTTTTCTGCTTTTGGTACGCCACCAGCATTAACTGTTTGTACCTTAATTAATTCATCATAAACACTTTGCAATTGTACTTTAATAATTTCAATATCATCGCTAATATCATAAGACTTTAATAAAACATTTTTAAATTCTTCATTATTAGTTAAAGAATTAATAAAGTCAATTACTTCAATTTGTTTTAATTGAATTGTTTGTTGTTCAATTTGTGAAGTTAATTCAGTATTTTTTATTTGTAATTCGTTGATTTTCTGACTTATTATTTTCTAAATTACTTGCATTAAATTCTTCAACTTCAGCAGTATTTTCTAAAATAATTTCAGTAGTTTTAATTTCTAAACTACCATCTTCATTTTTAATAGGTTCATTATTTTCATCAATAAGAACATATTTTACATTTTTTAATGCCATTGTTTTTCCTCCTATTTTTTAATATTTGTATTTGTTCTTTTTCTAATCGCTTTTTGTATAATTTCAAAACTATCGACTCGAAACGACAAAAAATAGCGTTTAGTTTTTATATTTAACTGATTAAATACTGAGCCTTTAATTTTTATCTCATCATCTTTTTTTAATTTCAAAAAATTAGTTAAAACAGATGCGTTATATATTGATAATGTTGAATAATTTAATCCGTCTCATTGACATTTAGCCGAACAATCATCAACTTCAACACCACCAGCAACCAGTGCCTTAATTTTGGTTTTAATCGGATTTTCATGTAATCTCTAACAGTTAACTCTAATTTATTAACTTTTTTATTTTTTATTTTAGATTTATTAGTTATTGATTTTTTAGGTAAATTACTTTTTGTTTGTGCCATTTTTATCAACTCCTTTTGTTATAAAATATTGTAAATGTTTTCAAGCATCTAATTCGTGCTCTAACATTTTAATATTTCCTTTATAAATATAATTTTTCTTAACAACTGGCGATTGTAAAACATAATTTAAATTAAATAGATATTTGCATAAAACTTTTAAACCACAAATAAATTTAGGAGTAGATAATGTATTTTTTTTTTTTAAACCTTTATGAAGTTGATAATCTTCAATTATTACAATAACTTTATTTAAATAAGAACAAGTTTGATTTTTAAATTGATTTAATATTAAATACATATTATTTATTGCTTCTTCATCATTTTTGGAATTAAAAATAATATTATTAATTATTTTATTTTGCAAAACATTATAAATAATAATACCAGTTTGTCCAATTCCAGTAGTGTCAATTGTAATAATATATTTTAATTTATTTGTTTTATTTTTTTGTCAATTTGTAATATTTTTCATCCATCTGATGCTAAATCTAAAATATCGTTAATTTTGTAATGTTGCATATAAGAAGCAATTACATCTCACTTGTTTTAAAATAAAATTAAGTACATTTTAGCTCATTCTAAACATTGCAAATCATAATGCTTTTTATGATGAGCAATACGACAATTAACAGGCTGACAATTAACTCAATCAAATAATGTTGTTATTTCATTTCAAGTTTTATTAATATACAAACTTTTATATTCTGTCATTTATCTATACTCCTTAATTCTTTTTATTTGTTGCTCAAATTTCATCATTAATATCATTTACCGTTACTGGATAAGCTCGTATTATTATGTAATTTATTTTTAATTTTTTTATTTCATTTTTTCATCAAATATTTTCCTTTCTGTAAAAAAACATAATATTCTTTTATTGGTTAATATTTTGATATTTAGTAAATAATTTATTTTAGTATTTAATTACTTCACCACCCACTTCACTTCGGGGTAGGCCGGGGGCGGATAGGATATTTTGATAGAGTTTACCCCCATACGGAAATAAACAAAAAACAGTTTACCAAGTTATTAATTACGCTTCATCTATCCCTAGACAACTTTATATAAAGAAAATAACCTTTTGGAGTTCCAACCCTCTTGTTTTTTTAGTGTCCGATATTATTTTTTTCGATTTAACAACACTCTTTTTATGAAAACAAGCTAAAAAACACATGATCTGATATTTCGCAAGTGATTAATCTTGCCGAGAATTAAAGAAATAAATAGGAGTAATAAATCCAACCGCTTTTACACTTTCTTTAAAGCTTCGTGCCATAGATGAGTTATCTATCTTTAAGCATCAAAAAATATTAAGTTTAAAAGATTGAATTTTGGATTAATCGTTAGATAGTATCTTTATTTTTTTATCTCATTATCTTTTTTAATTCTTTGTTTATTAAATATATTTTTTAGTAATATATTTAATAATTAACTAACAACTAAATAAAACAATTATTCAAAATTTTTTAAGAAAAGAAAGGATGGATTTTTCTGAAAAAACATATTTTATTAAGTGTAAAAGATACTATCTAACGATTAATCCAATAAATATAAGTATTTTTTACAAAATAAAAAGCACTTTATTCTTTTTTAATAAAGTGCTACATTTACATTTACAATTTACAATATAAAATAAAAAACACAAATTTTATTGTGTTTTTAAAATCTATAACCTTATCTTTTAATTTAATATATTAATGATTCCACATTTCATGATAATTCTTGTGAGTAATTCGTGGTAAAATCGTTTCTCTTCGGCCAATAAAAGGATAATCAAAATAAAGAATTGCTTTCCAAAATATTGGCATAATAATAACAAATCAAATAATAGTAAAGCCTGGAACTCAGAAGAAATTAGTTCCTTTAGCCACTGGAATAATTCCTCTGTAAATAAAATCAATTAAACCATTGACAAATGATACTCAAATGTGCACATCAAGCATCGACATAAATAAACCATTAAGACCAGCAAGTGGAGTATAAACACAAAAATATAACATTGGTGAAACAAAGAAAGTAAATAAATTAATAGTAACATTATTCCCTGTTAAAATGGTAACCACCACAATCGCTGTCATTAAAATTGCTGTTGGCATACGGTTTTCTTTTTTACTAGTTAAAATAATGGCCGTACTAATTGCTAACGAACCACCAAAGACAAAAGTATAATTTGGTGGTAATTTTAGTTGTAATAAATGACCAAAATTACTAGATAAAAACCAATTATAAGTTTGTGCAGAATAACCATTTGCTTGTGGCAACCGGTCAATTGGTAGTAAGTTAAGTCAATCTAAAATTGTTAAATGACGTTCTTCAAATGTTGGTTTGTTAATAAAATCCCACACTTTTTGAATTGTGGCATTATTCCAAGTATCATCAAAAATATTGTGTATTCAACCATAATGCACTGCAATATTTTTGAATAAATTTTCAAACTCTGTTTGACTTAATAATTCAATATTTGGGTTAATAAATAAATTAGTAACAAGATCTTTAAAACCAAATGGAATTAATAATGTATTTAATAGTTCATAAACAAAAGCAGCTCCTAAAAAATAGTTTGCATTTTGTTGTCACATTCATTGATAAATATGGTTTAAAACAATTACAATTACAATTCATAGTAATAAGAAAAATAACGCTAAGAACATACTTACTAAAACAACAAGTAATGTAACAAATGGAAAGCCATTTAATAAACCAAATGGTTTTGCCAAGCGTAAATCAATACACTTAATGTAAATGTATGATGAAATAATTCCTACTGTTATTCCCCCTAAAATTGAAGTATTTAAGGTAACAAGACCAAAACTTGAGCCTAAAAACATTGCTAAATTTTCACCTTGGAAAAAGAAGAGAATACTTGTTACATAAAGTTTTCCTTCTGGGGTTATTTTATATTGAATTAATGCATATTGCATCACAATAAAAACTAAAAAGCCAGTAACAGCAATTGCTGCAGCTTTTACATTGTTGGTAATACTAATCACCGTTACTAAACAAAAGATAATTGATAAATTGTTAAAGACTGCTTTTCCAATTTTAATACAAACATCACCAATCGTTAGGGCAACAATATTATTAGTATATTCTTGTAAAATCATGCCAATTCCATAAATTAAAACAATTAATAATAATGGAATAATTATTAAAGTAATAATTTTAATAAAATATTCATAAATATTTCTAATTTTAATTTTATTACTATTGTTACGATAGCCTTTCCCGTTTTTTCTAATTTGATACAACCTATCAATTTTCAAAATTATTGTCCTTTCTTTACAAACAAATTAATTTTTTATTAACGGTAAAACTGGATTTTGTCAGTTTCTGAACTAAAAAATGGATAAGGATTAACATATTGTTGTGAAATATTGATATTATATACAACACCAAAATTAATAATCTTCTTGTCTTCTTTTACTTGGCCAAGAACTGATAAACTAATAAAATCAGTAATATTTTTTGATTCAATTGTGTCAATTATAAATTGACCATTTCGTTCTTGTAATTTAAAATCAGCAGTGTTAAAAGTAACATTTGACAAATCTCTTATTTTTTGGTCTCTTTTTAAATTAGTTTTCATACTTAATGTAGTAAATTTAAATTTTGGATATTTTTGAACAAATTCTGCTCAAGTCTTAGCATAGTTTCCATATTCAAAAACTAAAGCTTTTTGTTTATTGACAAAACCAGAGGAAAGTTTTTGTGCAGGAAAAGTATCTGTTCCTGTCATACTTGCAATACTATATTCTACTGCCTCTTGTGCAAATTCATGTGCTTGAACTGTTGAAGTTCCTTTATTAATATTTAGCATACCTGCAACTGAAGTTGTTGTCGCTGCAATCATTACTAAAGTAAATCTTTTCATATTTAAAAACTCCTTTTTGTATATATTAAATTGATATTGTTGATAATTGATACATAGTTAATACATGGTTGATATAAAAATAGGCAATCATATGAGATAATGATACCACATTTTTCTTTTTAAAAAAAAATTATAAATTTAACATAAAAAAGACTTTAAAAGTCCTCTTAAATATTACTTATTTTAATGCTGCAAGAGCAACATTTAAAGCTTCATGTAATTGTGTCGCTGATTTTTCAAATTTAACTTGCTCTTCTTTTGTTAATTTTCACTCAATAATTTCTTCAATCCCATTAACACCAATAACTGCTGGTACACCAATGTAAGTTCCCGTAACATTATATTCACCTTCACATTTTGCGCCAATTAAAAAGGTTGATCTTTCATCATTTAAAATTGCTTTTGCAATTGATGATAAACATACACCAATTCCATAAAAAGTTGCTTTTTTCAAATCAATGATTGTATAAGCCATTTTCATCATTTGTTGGTGCATATCTTCTAAATCTTTTTTTGTTAATTTTCCTTCTGCCACAAAATCAACAATTGATTTTTGTATAATTGAAGCTTTTGATCAAACAGAAACTGATGTATCACCATGTTCACCCAAAACATAAGCATTAACACTAGCTGGAGCAATGTTTAATTTATTACCAACTAATCTTCTTAAACGTGCTGAATCTAAAGTTGTTCCTGAAGAAATAACTTTATTTTTTGCATAACCAGTTACTTTTTGATAAACTGATGCCAGAACATCCACCGGATTTGAAGCAATTAACGTAACACCCTTAAAACCTGAGGCTTTAATTTTTAAAGCAATATCTTGCATAATTCTTGTATTATCAGCAACCATATCTAATCGTGTTTCACCATATCGTTGCGGCCTTCCTGCTGTAATAACAATTAAATCAGCATCTTTACAATCACTATAATCACCAGCTTTAATTGTACTAAAACGATTTTCTAAAACAGCAGTTGCATCTGATAAATCAATAGCATTCCCTTCTGCTGCTTGTCGAAACGCATCAATTAGCACATAATGTTGTGCAATCCCTCTGTTCATCGCTGAATATAAAAAGCTGTTTCCAACCATTCCACATCCAACTAAAACTACTTTTCTCGTTGAATTTTCCATATTTCTTCTCCTTTTAAAAATCTCCTATTTTATTATAGCAAAAAAAAATAAAAAATTTTTTTAAAAAGACTCAAAATATATGGGTTTTTATAATTAAAATTGTAGCAAACGATAATTTTATATATTAAAACTATATTTTTCAATAAAAAGTAGAAAACTAGAAATTATTTACTACTACATAATTTTACAGGGTACCATAACTTCTCCACACAAAAAAACGCGCAAGAGGGGACCGTTGGAAAGATGCGGGTTTTAGTTAAAAACAAGATTATATCTTGTTTTTTCTTTTATACATAGAAATTATTAATATTAGAGTTATTATTTTTTAAAAATTTTAAGGAGTTGAAATTATGCAAACAAAGCAATATTTTATTTTGCGGTCATTAGTGAAAAAGCATGGCAAAGATAATGTTATTAATATTGTCAATAAGATTGCAAAAGATATTAAAATTAAAAAGTAAAAGAATAAATTATTCCGCGTAATTTATTAGCGGATAATTTATTCAATAATGTTTTTTAAATGGAGTAAAACGTCAACGAGCGGAGCGAGTTTGCAAATTTCAATTTTTTAATTTATTGAAAGGAGTTATATTATGCTAGTATGATTAACATGAATATTTAGTATTTTGATTTTGTTAGGTATTTTTGTGTGAATTGGTTTATCAATTTATCAAAAAGTTAGACAAATTCAAGGTAAGAAAAAAGAAAAAAAAGAAATTAAAAATAAGGAGGATAAAGAATAATATTAGGTATGTATTTAACAACAGCTGTTAATTTTCTAGCTGCAGATACTCCTACTATTTCAGGCGGAATGGATTCTATTTGAAGTGGTTTAGGACAAGCTATGATGAAAGTTAAAGACGCTGTTTATGCTGTGTTACCACAATTAATGACATTTTTGGGTGATGCGTGAATTATTTTAATTCCATTTGGAATTTGAGTAATTATTAAAATATTAAACTTTTTCCGTGTTATGGTTAAAGGATTTTAATAATTATAACTGATCATATATCTTAGCTGTGGCACACTAGCTTTGTTATTTGATTTATTAATTTTAATTTTATATTTCCTATTAACAATGTTAATAGTATTTTTCAGTGTGCCTTAATTTTTAATTTTATATATTTAACATTGTTATTACACCAATGTTTTTTAAACAATATTAAGTTATATTTTCTATAACAATGTTTATTACAGTAAAGTAGTATTTATGGAGTTAAAAAGTATAGATGTTAGTAATGATGAAATATATTCTCAACAAGAACGTGAGCAAATTTTAGAAAAAATAAAAAGTTTTTATGAAAATAAACTTGCTGAAAAAGATAAAGAAATACAACTTGCAATTATTAATGAACAATTAAAATCAGATTTATATTTAGGACAAATTGATGAACTTAAAAAAGAAATTGAAGAATTAATTAAGGAGTGTGATTAATTATGTTAGGAATTTTAATATTTTTTGTTAAACGTAAATGTCAAATTTATCATTCTATTTTGAATAAAAAATTTGTTGGTAGGTTTATATTTTAAGTTAAATGTTTGTTCAATACAGTGTAATAGAAAGCGAGTTGATTTGAATAATGTATCAGAAACCAAGTTATAAAAGTGGCCCTAATCCAGCATTGTGTAAATATAATACTATAAAAGTTATTGATATAGAATGATTTATTGGTTATAATGGTTTTCAATATTTTCGCAGAATAATTGAAAGTAAATGGTTTTCCGGTATTTATACTAGTAAAAATGAGTTATATATGTGAAAGTAAGGCGTTTTTATGAGTTTTTATGAGAAGAATATTGGCGTAGAAAATTATTTTATTCGAAGAGAATTTATAATTTTTAGAACAGATAAAGCTTAATTTATAAACTTACCTAATCATAATCGCCATATTGGTTTTTGATTAAGTAATAGATTTATTTATTTTAGTGAAAAACATTCTTATCAAGTTGCTATTGGTTTGATTTATGATAATTCTTACCCTATTGTAAAATATAATGAAAATTTAAATCGCCATGTGTGGAAATATTTAACTGGAACAGAACTAATCAATTTGTATAATCAATATAAACAAAATTATTTTACACAAATGAAAAAAGCATTATTCCCTGGTGAACCTCAAAAAGTAAAAACAAATAACAATAATAATTTAATAAATTGAAGTGTTGAAAAAGAGCAAGAATTAATTAATGATTTAAAATACTTAAATTAAATAAGTTTATATGATTATTGAGTTCAATTTGTTAGTTATATTATTAGTTCAAATGATCCCGAATTTTTATATTTTGTATTATTTGTATTGTTCTATTTTTGGCCATTTTTTACTCCTTTTTGCATATTAAAATTGCTATTATTTAATAAATATGATTAAATAAAAGAGTAAACTATGTCTAAAAATGTAACAAAAGAACCAACTCGGTTCTTTTTTATTATCTATATTTTATTTTACATTAAAATAAAAAAAAGTAAATTACTTTACTTTTTATTTTAGTACACAAGTATATAGAGATAAATTGGAGCTTGTTACAATGTAATTATATAATTAATAATATATTTGTCAATAATTTTAATTTAAAAAAATGTGAAAATTTATCTTTTTTTATAAATTTAATATATAACTTTTTTATAAAAAGAATTGGAGGAAATATAGAGTAATGAAAGACTATACACATGTAAAATATGATGAACGAAGTTTATTTAAGGATTTATTGTTATCTGATAGTTGTAAAAAGAAAAATGGTAAACTTAATTTATCTGAAATTGGAAGACAAATGGGAATAGATATTAATACTGTTAAAAGAGAAATTAATAGATTTACAAATATAGAAGATTATAATCCATATGAAGCACAAAAAGATTATAAACAAAAGCGTAAAAAATCTATTAAAAAACTACCTACATTTACAGAAGAATAAGAAGAATTTTTAAATTTACGATTTAATATTTTTTATGATTCACCAGCAGAAATTATTCAGCGATTTTTAATAAAATTTGGTGTCAAATTTCCTGCCTGCCTTAAAACATTTTATAAATGAATTTATTTAGGTATTTTGGGTTTGTTAAAGAAAAATTTATTAAATGGTGGTAGAAAAAATATAACAAAGAAAAGACCTGATAATCGTGGTAAATTAGATAAAAGATTTAGGTCAATATGAGATATTGAAAATAAAGAATCTGATGTTGGTTGATTTGAAATGGATACCGTAGTTGGTAAAGACCATCAATCTAGTTGTTTAGTTTTGGCAGAGAAATCAAGTAAAAAATACTTTGCTATGAAATTAGAAGAACATACTGCTAATGAAGTTTTAAAAAAACTTGAAGAATTAGTTAGAATTAATGGTTTAGTTGGAAAAATTAAAGGAATAATAACTGATAGAGGAAAAGAATTTAGTAAGTTTGAAGAAATGGAAAATATTACTGGTTCTAATATTTATTATTATGACCCTGCTTCACCTAATTAAAAACCATTAATTGAAAGAATGAACTGTGAAAATTTAGAAAACGATATCGTAAAGTAATAGATTTTAATCCTGTTATACAACAAGAAATAGATTTAGTAGTTGATATTATAAATGAAAAATTAAGGCCTGTTTTGAATTGAAGAACAGCAAAAGAGGTATTTTCAGAGAATTTTAAATAAGTTTATTTGAATAATTTAATAAACTATTTTTCAGTGTGCTAAAATTAAGATAAATTCACAAATAATTTAACAAATAATTTATTTTTTTAAAAAAATAGTTGCATTTATTTTAAAGAGTGCTATTATCAAAATAACAAGAGATAAATTTAGAGCTTAGATTTACATAATACATATTTCAAAAAATATGTAATGATTGTGATTTATCAGATAATTTTAAATTAAATATTAATGATGATAGTTATTGTCAAAATTGCTCAGGAGATAGTTTTGATTTAAAGGAATTTACTGAAATTATATGTTTTAAAGATAATTCAAAATATGACAAATTACCTAGTAAGGATGCGAAATAATGAGTAATTTTGTTAATAAAAATCAGAATATAGTAAATTATTTTATTTCTAAGGAACTTATTGCTTTTGAAGCAGATAAAGCAAGTTTTATAAATTTACCTAATCATAATCGCCATATTGGTTTTTGGTTGAGTAATAAGTTTATTTATCCTAGTTAAAAACACTCTGAACAAGTAGCAATTGGTTTGATTTATGATAATTCTTATCGTATTGTAAAATATTATGAAAATTTAAAACAACACGATTGAAAATATTTAAATGGAACAGAATTAATCAATTTATATAATCAATATAAACGAAACTATTTTGCGCGTATACACAAAGCATTATTTTTAAATGAACCTAAAAAAGTAAAAACAAATAACAATAATAATTTAATAAATTGAAATGATGAAAAAGTATAGCAATTAATTCGCGATTTGTAAGAATTAGATAATGAGTTTATATAATTATTGAGTTCAATTTGTTAGTTATATTTTTGGTTCAAATGCCCCTGAATTTTTATATGTTTTATCATTTGTTTTTTGGATTTTTTTTAAAATTATTTAAAAAATGTGGAGTTTTTAAAGATGAAAAATGATTAAGAAAAATTAAAAGAGTTTTTTATTCATATATTTTTGTTTATAGATAAAACGAATGTTGAAAATATTACAGCTTGGAATTTAACTCAAAATGAATATTTAACTCTGATGGTTGGTGTTTGAATTGTTATTTTGTTTTTAACTTGGTTTTTCTTGTGAATGGTTTTTAAAATAGTCAGTTGTTTTAAATAATTAAATTTTGTTATTATTATAGTTTTCTCTCCCTACAAAATTTAAAATCTTTTTTTTAATATAATATGTATTTTCATTATGAATGCAGTAAATTAATATAAATAATGTTGTAAAAAATATTTCTTTTGCGTTTATTTGACTAATATTTTTAAATATTCATTGTACAAAATTAATTGTAGTAATTAATTTTCTGATAGGATTGATTAAAAAGTTTATAATTCCAATAATAGGTAATAATATTGAAATTATTTTTAAAATTTTCTTAATTTTTATCACTCTCCTTTAAATTTATAGGGAGAGAAAACCATAATAATACTAGTTTAATTATAAATAACTATTGGAGGTAAAATGAAAAAGTTTGTATTTTTTCTAATATATTTGATAGTATTACAAAAGCTTAGGTTTTATAAAAAATATAAATAAAATAATTAGATAACTTTTTAAAAGGTTGATTTATCAGTGTTTTAGAAATATATTTAAAATAAAGAATAATTTTTATACCAAAACCTAAACTTTTTTCTTACTACCATATATTTTTGTTATATTAGTGGTTCAATGTTTTTATTTAGTTTAATTGATTTATTAATTTGGATAATTTCTTTAAATTATACTGGTTTAGTTTTTTGATTATTATTTGTTTTACAATGTGTATATTTTGTTTGATGAATTTAAAAAATTATTTATTATCAGTTAAATATTATTAGTTTAGTTTACTTTATTTGAGATAATCCGCTATCAGTAATTATTGGTAAGTTAGGAACTGATAAAACATTGCTTTTAACTTTTTTATCACAAGTTATGAAACTTTTAATGAAGAAAATTTATAGTAATTATCCAATTGAAGATGATGTAATAAAACTTTTAACTTTTAATAATTTATATTTTACTGATAGAACAAAATTAGTACCACCTGATGATAGTTTAATTTTGTTTGATAAGAGTTTTTTATATATTGATGGAACTAGTACTCACGAACTTAAAAAAAGTTCATGGTGGTAAAAGTGTGTGAATTGTTTTAGCAAGACATTTTAAAAATAGAGCGATTTTTACCGTACAGCGTGAGGGAATTATGTTAAATAATATTCGTCATTTAGCAAGTGGTATTATTATTACGATTTCATTGAAAAAACCTGTTAAGTCAAAATTAGGTAATATTTTTAATCGTAGTTTTGTTATGCAAATTGGTATTTTCTAAGATATTACAGATTATGAAATTTAAAAAACAAAATCAGTAAAACGAACAGCCGAAGGTAAACGAGCAAAACATAAGTCGGATGTTGGTTTAGGAATTCGGTTTTTTAAGATAATTATTCCGCTTGAATTTGCTAATAAATACGATAGTCATTGATTATCATTTGTCTGTGATTTGAAAAACGATGAGGTTGTTAATAAAAAAAATACTTTTGAAAAGATATATCAAAATTAAACAATAAACAACGCTTATAATTATTTGATATTGATATTTTGAAAGAAAATTTAAAAGCAAAAAAAGGGAAAGGAAAGATAAAAAATGAGTAATTTATTAAGTGAAAGCTTTAATAAAGATAATTGAAATAAGATTTTTAGTTTTATTTTTAATACTTTTTTATTTATTTTTGATGTGATTTGAAATACTAAATTACCAATGACAAATATAACGATTGCTTATTTTTTAATTTTTTTTATGATTATTAAGTTATCAATTTATGCAATTCACGGAACATCAACTAATTATAACAATTTAGGTTCAACAGTTAAAAGTGGTGTTATTAATAGTTCTAAACTATACGGTGCTACTGTTTGTAATGTTTATAGTACTGGAAAAGGTTTACAAGGGCATATTAAATAACGAAAACAATTTAAAGTTAGTCTCATCAAGTAATAAACAACAATTATCAAGTTTAACAAGACAAGCAAAAACAAGAGAACAAGGATTTAAAATAATTCATAGCACTAAAAGAATAAAAAAATAAGTAAGGGGTTGATTTTATATGATTAAATTAGTTTTTCGCTATATTTGGTACTGGTTTTATTACAGTTATTATTAATCAGTTGACATCAGCAAAAAATGTGGTAGTAAGAAAAAAGTTTAGGTTTTGGTATAAAAATTATTCTTTATTTTAAATATATTTCTAAAACACTGATAAATCAACCTTTTAAAAAGTTATCTAATTATTTTATTTATATTTTTTATAAAACCTAAGCTTTTGTAATACTATCAAAAATGTTATTATGGATTTATATAATTCTAATAATTGGTTATTATCTATTTTTGGTAAAATGGCAATTTTATTTAGTCATCCGTTGATGTTAATAATATCAAGTTTATATATTATTGGTTTTATTATTTCAAAAACATTATATAGTTAGGAGTTAAGTTTATGAAAAGTAATGTAGAAAATAAAAAAGAAAAGAAACAAAATGGTTTATTTATTTCTTGGATTGATTTAATTTTATATTTTATTATTAGTTGTTTATTAGCATTTGTATGTATTTTAGATACAGTTTCAACGATTGGTGAATTAAAAGAAAAATATAATTGTATAAATGGTTATATATTTTATGGTTTATGATTTATTATATATTATATTATGAGATATTTTAATAATCCATTATTTTTATGGTTATTTATTTAATGAAATTATTAAACTAATAAAAGAACATCGTAAAAATAAGTTGGTAAAAAATAATGCGTAAGTTTTTAGTATTATTTTCATTTGTACCAATTTTATTGATTTCTTTTTTCTAATTAGGGGCCATGACATTACAACAAAACCATCAAACACAACAAATAACAGAAAAAGTAAGAATAAAACGGAGTGCAGAAACCGGCATTAATGAAACTGATTTTATTAATACAATGTTTTTACGCAGTACTTTTTTGAAAATTTAAGTGATACCAATTATTTTATTAATCCTACTTTAAAAACATCAAAATCATTAACTTATAACGATAAATGATACTTAGATTTTTTAAAGGATAGTTATTCAACTGGTGTTTCTTATGATAAACCTAGTGATAAATTTATGGATTTATATAAAAATTGAGATAATTATGTTAAACAGTATAACATTAACAAATTTTGTTTATTCATTTGCAAATAAATATAATTTAACATCAATTTTAAATAAATTAAAAACAAATATAACTGATTTACAATCAGTTAATTTAATTGTAGATAATTGAAAATTAGTTAAAAATAATTATATACAACGAAATACTGGGTGATATATTGTAATACATAAAAATTCTAATTTATGAAAAATAGAAAAAATTAATAGTTCAGAAAAATATGGAACTAGATTTTTTAGTGATATTGTATATAAATGAGAATTAAATAATGAACCACAAATACCAACAATTAACTCTAATACTGGCAAAATTACAGATTGAAGTGTTGATAATCAAAATAAAGTTAAAAATTTTTTAAATAAGTATTTAGATGTTATTATCCAAGAAAATATTAGGGTTCAATAAGGTGGCAACCCCGATTATGAGAGTTCTATTGTTGGTACACAACGAATAATCTTTGATTTTGAAATTGTTGATGAAAGTCTGTGAAAAAATAGTTTTAAGTCAATTTATCGAATGATTTTAACAATTGATAAAAGTAATAATATTATTGCTGGTAGTTTAGAATTATTTTATAATTGAAAATATGTAGATTAATCTGTTAAAAATCAAAAAGATAAATTAGGTTTTTTGTTTACTTTTATGAAAGATAAAGATAGCATCTTTAATTTTGATGGAAATACTAATTAATATTTAGAAAATGGAAATATTAAATATTATGAACAGATGAAAGGTTAAATTGAAATTAATAAGTTTTTAAAAGCATTTTTTGCGTATGCTTTGGTGCCAGTATTTCAAAATCGTAGTAATTTTATTGAAAGTGGTTATATTGATAATTTACAATATGATACTGATTTAATTAACTTTTTTGGTTTAAAATTAGTTAATTTTAGAGATGTTTTAATTGATGAAAATAATATTAATAAAAATCAATTTGAAAAATTATTAAATAGTATGTTTACAGTTTCATAAAATTTTTATAAAGATTATTTACGAACAATTTTTGATTTAGAAAATAATACTTATACACAGGGATATAATAAAAAGTATGGTTTATTAGCAAATAATGGTTTTAAAATTTATCCGCGTTACTTTTATTTTTCTGATAAATATAAATCATTAGATTTTAAGATGTATTCTGCTAATAAAAATCGGTTATATAACACAAATTATGGAGATGTATTTAACTATGATTTTTCAGTCTCAAATGATTATAATATTAATCAAAATGACGGTTATGTTTTTAAAGGTGATTTAAAATATAAATATGGTTTAAAATATAAGAAAATGGAAGAACAAAAAATCGGTTATAATGTTTTTTAATTACAAGCACAAAAAGAAAATAACATGTATTGTTATTATGATTTTAATTTTAGAATTTATAACTGACAAGAAATTAATAACTGCGGATTATTCCCTGATAGTCAATGATGACAAGCACAATATGAAAGTTGTAGTTGATATAATTTAGCGTGTCATATTAGTAATGCAGCAATTTGAATAGTTAATAATATCCCTGGTATTAAACAAGTAAATGAATTAGCGAGTGGTGTTGGAAAAATATTTCAAACAATATATAGTTTTTTTAGTCAAACATTTAAAGTATGAAAATTTAGTCTTGCATTATATAGTACAATAACTAATTTATTCTTATTAATTATCTTTATGAAATTTGTACGATTAATATAAAAAGGAACTTAAAAATAATTCCTTTTTAACCTTTTCAATCTGTAATTTTGCCAGTATTAGAGTTAATTGTTGGTATTTGTGGTTCATTATTTAATTCTCATTTATATACAATATCACTAAAAAATCTAGTTCCATATTTTTCTGAACTATTAATTTTTTCTATTTTTCATAAATTAGAATTTTTATGTATTACAATATATTACCCAGTATTCCGTTGTATATAATTATTTTTAACTAATTTTCAATTACTTTCAACTAGCGGGTTCTTGTGGTTTTTCGGGTTTAGGTTTTGTTTTATTACCCCCCGTTTTCATTATTATTTGGTTTTTCACAACTAATTAATGATGTTGTATTTGTTGCTGTTAATCCGATTGTTCCTAAAATAGTAAGTCATTTTTTCATATTTGTTCCTTCTTTTTTTATTAAATTCTATTGACATTATATATATAAGCATTTTTAAATATATTTTAGAAAAGATATTTACTTATTATTTATTATGATTGTTTAAAAAAGTTTGAAGTTTTATAAAAATTATTTTAAATGATATAACTATACTATATTTTTTAAAAAATGAGGTGAATTAATGAAATATTGTAGTATACCACACACATTTTGTACTTTTGTGGTATACTACATATGTAAAAAGAATTAAACAAGTTATATATATGTTATCAAATTATACATATAGTAAATACGTCATTAATAAAGGTTATAATGATGATGTTAAATTATTTTCTCCTTATTATTTTGAGTTAATATCTAATACATGAGAGCTAGAAAATGGATATTGAGAATTTGAAGATTGTAAAGTTAAATTAAATTCATTATATTTTAATTTTAGTGGTGGTTCTATTCCACAAACACCAATAAATTATTGAATGGAAGTTTATGTAAATGATAAACAATTTATTACTGTTGATAATAAATGATATTTTGTTTGTTGATTTTAAAAAAATATTACATTTATCTTTATTTTTAAATAAAATATTTTCGATTTGTTTTAAAACAATATCAGACTGCGTATCAATTTTAAAATAAAAATTATTTTTATTAATATTATTAGAAATATAATATTTTGTTTGTTCTATAAATCATTTTTCAAAATCTTCTATATTTTTAATAATTTTAATAATTTTAAATATTTTTTTTCATAATAATCTATCAAAATTAAAATAATTTTATTATTTCTTTGATACTTTATTTTATTTTTTTGTTCTTCTTTATTAATTATTGATTTTGCAAAATTAGCATATCACTCACTATTATTATCTTTACCTAAAATAATTGTATCAGTATGGAGTTCATTTTTTTCAAATTCTGTTTGTTCACCAATAACTTAAAATAATTTATTATCTCTAAAAAATCATTCATTATATTTAATATTTAAAGCAACATTAATTTGTTGATTAATTCCTAACCTTAAAAAATAAGTACAAAAAAAGGAAAAATTTTTTCAAATTACAATAGCATAAGCATCAATAGCATTTTCATCAAATGCTTTAGCAGATAAATTAAAACTATGTTTTTTAATATCTGTAATTAATTTTTTAGTTTCTTTGATAAAATTACAGATAATTCTCAATTATTATTATTTTTGTTATATACTTTTTCTAAAAAATTAAAATTACTTAAGTTATTTTTTTTAAATTTTAGATTTTCACTATTATCTTTTTTTATTATTTTTAATATTTCTTCTTTTTTATAAGGACTAGCAGCAATTGTTGTTGGTACAGCACCCCCACTAATAGTTAATACACTTAATAAACTTAAAAGTTTTTTAATTTTGTATAATTTCCTTTCTTTCATCCTGAAACTTTTTATCAAGATTTATTGACATTATATATATATATATATATATGCAAGTCAAGTATTTTTAAATATGTTATTTTAGAAAGGAAATAATTATGATTATTATTGTAATTATATTAAACTAATCTGGGCTCGCGGTGATTTTCATAAGTTTGTGAAAAATTCCTTAAAGTTTAAAAAAACTTTTGCCGCGCTTTTCAAAATACTTGGGAAAAATTCTAAGCGTTAAGCGAAGAATTTTATAAAGGTTCCTAAATTTATTTGAAAGAACCTCAAAACTTTTTTTAACTTGTAAGTCATTTTATCACAAAATTTCAGAAAATCAACCGCTCGCCCACAACCTCAAAAAACTATATAATTAACTTTGTATATAAAAGAAAGGATTTTTTAAAATGGATAAAACAAAGCATCATTTTACTTTTAAAGAAAGAGTGATGTTAAAATATTTATTAGAACTTGATTCTTTAAAAAGAAAAAATGGTAAACCTAATATATCTAAAATAGCAAAAATATTGCATAAAAATCGCAATACAATTAGACGAGAAATAAAAAGGTTAAAAGATAATGAATATAACGCTAAATTAGCACACGAAGATTATTTACAAAAACGGCAAAAATGTTTTAAAAAATCATTATTATTGCTAAATATTTTAGAATGACTAGATGAAAAATATAACAAATTTCATGATTCGCCAGAACAAATCTGTAAAAAATATGAAAAAGAATTTGGTATTAAATTTCCGGTATGTTTTAAAACTTTATATAAATATATTCATTTGAGATTTTTAAATTTCAAGAAAGATAATTTGTATTTTCATGGTAGAAAATATAAAACAAAAAATAGAATTGATAACTGTGGAAAAATAAGAAATTTTAGAACTATTGAAGAAGCAAAACATGATAAATATGAATTTGGTTAATTTCAAATGGATACTATGGTTGGTAAAAACAATAGTGTTTGTTTAGTTTTAATCGAAGAATTAACCCAATTTAAAATCATTGAACCATTAAAAGAAAAAACAACAAAAGAAGTTACAAACGCAGTAGAACGAATTTTTTCTAACAGATTTTTCAAAGATAGATGCAAAGGAATAATAACAGATCAAGGCAAAGAATTTTCTGATTGAGAAAAAATTTAAAAAATAACAAATGCTAAAGTATATTTTTGTGATGCTGGAACTCCAACACAAAAACCCAAAGTTGAAAGAGCAATCCGCGATTTTAGACATTGATTTTCCAAAGGAATTGATTTAAGTATTTATTCAAGAAATTATTATCAAGAAGTTGCTAATATAATAAACTCTAAACTTAAAAAATCTTTACATTAATTATCTTCAAAAGAAGTTTTTATACAAATGTTTAATTTTTAATATAATTACCTATAAAAATTTTAATCATTTTATTTTTTAGTGTGCCAAAATTCATAAATTTAAAACAAAACTACTAAATTTTTTTAAAATAAATTATATTGAACATTTATTTTATTGGTGTTATAATGAAATCAAATAAAGTGCTACACTTCATAGTACAATTTACAAAAATAAAAAAATAAAAACAAAAAATGGTAAAAAAAAATGATAATCGTGGAAAATTACTTAATATTAGAGATTATAAGAAATTTTTAAATGATTATAGAGATGATTTAAGTTTTAGTGGAATTTGAGAAATGGATACTCTTGATTGTGGTAATTTTCATTTGTTAGTTTTAGTAAATCGTAAATCTAAAATACTTTTTTATGATATTTTATTTAGTAAAAAGGCAAGTATTGTATTAACAATTTTAATGAAAATGATTAAACAAATTGGTATTAGCAAATTTAGTTGTATTTTAACCGATAGAGGAAAAGAATTTTATAGATGAAAAACAATAGAAAAATATTTTAAAATAAGAGTTTATTTTTGTGATCCTGGTAAACCTCGTCAGAAAGCATTGGCAGAAAGAATAAATAGAGATATAAGGCGTTTATTGGGTTAAAATGAGCCATTAATTAATATTCGTAGTAGATTAAAATCTATTTTAGATATATTAAATACTACAATTAGACCTTGCCTGGGAAATTTTACATTAAGACAAAATTTAAAAAAAATTTTTTCAAATTAAATTAATGTTTGTATAATATTAATAAAATCTATTTTTTGTTATGTTTAATTTTATAATTTTAAAAATAAATATTAAAAATATTATTTTTATTTTATTATTTTTTGTAATTATTGATTTTTATTTTTAATTTATTATAATTTTATTAACTTTTTATCGTTTAGTTTTACAGTATACAAAATTTGTTCGATTAATTTAAAAAAGGACTTGTTTAGTCCTTTTATTCTTTTCAATCGGTGATTTTGCCAGTATTTTTATCAAAATTTGGTAATTCAATTGGTTCACCATTTCCATCTCAACGATAAACATTATCATTTGAAGTTTTAAACCAATTACCAAATTTACCATAAATAGAAATATCCTTTCCATCATTAATTGCTTTAAAAATACTATATGGGCTAATTGGTTTACCTGAACTTCACATTTTAGGAAAAATACCAATATATCATTTATTATTTATATTTTTAATCTCATTACTATAATCTTTTTTATCAATTAACTTTCATTTGTTTCCAACTGGTTCTTCTTGTGGTTTTTCTGGTTTGGGTTCTGGCTTATTGTTTTCCCCATTTTCATTATTATTAGGTTTATCACAAGCTGTTAAATTTGCTGATATACTAACTATCCCACATATTCCTAAAATACTTAGTAATTTTTTCATTTTCAACTTATTCCTTCCTTTATTAAAAATATGTAATAATTATAACAAAAAATTTTAGAAAGGTATTTAATAATGAATTATAAGCATTTCAGTATTGATGAACGTGTTATATTAAGTCAGTTATTAGTATCAAAACTATTTCAAAAGAAAAATGGTAAACCAAATTTATTTAAAATTGCTAAATATATGGAAAGAAGTGTATCTACAATTTGAAAGATGTTTATTCACAAGAATATTACGATGAAATAGTTAATATTGTTAATGAAATACCACGACAATGTTTAGGTTGAAATTCAGCAAAAAATTATTTTGTCAATTTTATTAAAAAATATGTTAATATAAAAATATAAGATTTTTTTCTATTTGCATTTACAATTTACATTTTAATATTAATAGTATACTATGGGTAAGGAAAAAGTATTTTTCCTAAATCTCTAAAGTAAACAGAATAATTATATAAAGGATTTATAATTACACTACTATCTCTCCCCTTTAGGTTATCTCTTATCTTTTCTTTTTATTAATTAAGTTACCATAAAAAAATAATTTACATAAATCCTTATTTCGCCAACATAATTATTTTTGTTACCCAAACAGAAAAATAGCAATCAACTGGTTTTCCCAACAGGTTGATTGCTATTTAATTTGTTAATTTAATTTGTTCTAAAAATTGAAATGTTTTTTTCCCAAAAATAACTTTTTTTTCAATTTCTCCATCAACTTTATAAATAACTTTATTAAACAAACTATTGATATTAATACCAATCACTTGCGATAAAATAATTTCTTCATCTAAAAAGAAAATGGTTTCATTATTTACTTTAATTCATAAACTATTATTAACTAATGTTTGAATAATTAAATAACTTAAAATTAAGCCATAATTACAAATTGCAATAATTACAAATAAATAAGCAAACGTATTTGAGATACTTAATAAAGTCATTAATAAAATATAATCAATAATAATAAAAATATTAAGTGGAGTTAAAAGCAGATAGATAGTAATAAAGATAAAAATTATCATTGCTTTTCATTTATATTCTTTAATTGCCTTATTATTTTCTTTTTGTTTTTGATAATGAATAAAAAATAAAGTATGAAAAGTATATAAAGCTAACATTAAAATTAATGAAAAAACTAAAATAATATGCATTTTCATCATTTAATTAGCCCCCCTATTTTGCTGTCATGTTTTAAAAATTGTCATTGATATTTTAACATCATTTGTAATAAAGCGATAAATTTTTTCAGTAGTACTAATAAAAAAACCGATTTGATAAAAACCATTAAGATTAAAAACATTTGGTAAAACAAAATTAATATCTTTTAATCAAATAATAAGATTTTGATCTTTAGTTTCAAAAACTAAGCGGTAATTTGTAACATAAATGGTTCCATTAATTGTTTCCTTACTATTATTAGTAGTAAGATTTAAATAACCAACCAAGTATTCAATATAATATTGCTCTTTCATTTGTTGAGTTAAGTAGTAGATATTTTGTTGAAGTTCTTTTGGTTTTGTTATTTCATAACCAATAATTGGCGCTTGATAATAACAAATTTCATTTTTTGGCAATTCATATTTAATTTTAATTACGACTAAATTATCATTTAAAAATGTTTGATTGTTATCAACCATTTTTTGTAGTTCATTTTTCTTTTGTTTAAAATGTTTTATTTTTTGTTGCTGGCATAAAGCTAAAATAGCAACAATAATTATTGCAACACCTAAAATAGTACTAAATAAAATAATTCCAATTAAATAACTATGATTCATGCTTTCGCGCCTTATAAATTAGATATGGCGTTTCTAAGCCTTTTACAATAATCATAAAACGTTTTTGTTCCGTATATAAATAAAAGCCTTTATATAGAATATTATTAATTCGAAAAATACTTAATTCAAGATTATTAACTTCACTTAATGGCCAAGTTGTAGTAATATCTTCATTTATAATTAAAATTCTTTGGTTTGTAATAAACATATGACCATTTTGAAATGGAATTTGATACATTTCTTTAATTCTTTTACCTTGCCCATAACCAACACTAATTCCATTTTCAAATGGAATTATATATTTGGAATGAGTTTGATTGTTTTTTAATTTATGTTGAAGGTAAACAGTAACAGGAATATTACTAAATACTTTTTCACCTGGTTCTAATTTAAATTTAACGTTAATTTCTTGTAAATTTAATTTTGATAAATTATTATTAATATATTCTTGATTTTCAACTTCTAATTGTTTAAAAATTTGAAAAAAAAGTTGCTGTTTTTTTTGATAAAATCACCCTAAAAAACCAATAAAAATAAATAATAAACTAAAAAAAACTCCAATTATAATTCATCCTAAGATTGTCATTTTCATCAACTTCCTATTTTAAAATATTAATGCCATTATTAAAATTATTAATAAAAGTTTGGAGCATTAATTCTTCTGCTGAATTTCGTGGTTGTTCAAACCTATTATAATAATAAATATTAATTAAATCTTTTGTTTTTTGATTTAGTTTATCATAATATTTTTTATTAATTAAAAAATGGGTTCCTTGATTAAGGATAATACTTGATAGATAATTTTGTCATTGTTTTTAATTTTTTTTCTTCTCATTCAGCAAAGTAAGTATTTAAAATCCGATTATTTTTATGATAAATAAAATGAATTTCCCCTTTTTTCGCATTATTAACTAATCTTGTGTATAAAATTTTATTTGGTAAAAACGGATTATTCGGTAAATTAATTGCTTGAAAAGTAATTGGAGTTAATTGTGCTAATAGAATATCATTGCAAACAATTGAATGAATTTCTTTTGGCAAAGTTATTTTTTTAACAACATAGCTATGTTGTTGATTATCTAAATCATTTAGTAAACGTGATAATTCTAATTGATAAACTAACGCTAATTTCATAATTCTACGAAGTTTAATTGTTAAAATCACTTGTTCAGCAACACTTAAACTATAATAATAATTAACATATGTTTCACAAACTTCTTGATGATCCACTAAATTATCGTTAATATTCATTAATAATGCTTCTAACTGCGATACAAGCGTTTTGTCTGGCTGAAGATATTAATTCAAATGTTTTTGACAAAAAACATTAAAAAAATAAGGTACTTTCTCTGTTGATGTTAAATCTAAAAAAGATGTTTTAATATTTTTAAAAAAATGTTTAGAATTATAACGATTTAAATAATAATGATTTTTACTAATATCAAGCGAATAAAGATTATGCTGACCAACTTTATTATTACATTCTTGTAAAATACATTTTTGTTTAATACATTTTTTTAAAACTTGTTGATAATGCTTTGTTTCTTGTTCAATATATTGTTCTTTTAATGTTAAGTGCCCTACTGCTTGTAAAATTGAAATATATTGAGCGCGATTTTTAGTTGAATTTAATACCTTCGTTTTGCAACAATTTGCATATTGTTCATTACTTAAACAAATACATGCTTCATTATCATTAAAAGTAAAAATTGGTCGATAATGTTTATGCAAATAATCTAATTGATCATCATCTAAATAATAACTTTTTAATAAAGCATCAAACATTGCTTGCTCGGAACTTTTAAACGTATCTTCCAACTGCTTTTCTAATCCATTTTGCATGTAAAATAATTCCCCTCTGTTGTTTATACTCTATTATAATTATAAACTTATCTGGTTAATTTTGCTATAAAAAAAGAGTTTTACTATTAGTAAAACGCTCAAAGGCAACATATAGATTTTTCCACCAACATTGCAATTAGTTATTATTAAATAATTTTATAAATAATTACTTTAAAAGTAATATTTTGAAACGTTAAATGATTATACAATTATAAAGAGTACTTATTTGCAATGTTGGTTTCATTTTGTAGTTTTTTACAAAGGAAACATATAATTAAAAACATAATTAATTATTAAGATTGGACCATATTAATAACTAATTATTCTTTATGCAACCTGTTTTAACTACATTGTTATTATATTTTATTTGTAAAAATTTTGCAAGTATTTTTTAATTTAACAAATTATTTTATAAAAAAGATTTAGTTATTAATTTATCCATTCTAGAAAAAATAAATATGTTAAAATATTAGTAAAGGAGGAAAATATGAGAATTTTATTGATTGGGGATCAAGGTAAATTGGGTCAGAAACTTATTAATGAACTTATCAATTATAATAACCTTACCATTACTAAATTTGTGGGCAATTCCAGCGATTTTGAACTAAATTAAAGCCCAAGCAATTGGGCATGATGTTTTAGTTTCAACAGTTAGTGCTCGCAGTATTGAAGAACTAGTAAAAATTGTAAATAATATGATTACAATTGCAGTAGAAAATAACCAAAGAATTGTTTGACGTGGTGGTGCTGGTTCATTATGAACATGAGACCAAACAAGATTAATTGATATTCCTATTAACCAATTTCCTGCGAATTTAAAAAGTTGAAAACCGGCTGTTTATGGTTATTATGAAGTATTAAAATTTTTACAAAATAGTTCGATTACTTGATCATACATATCACCAGCATTAGAATTTGAGGATATTGAACCACTAGGATGATATCAAACGAAAATTAGTGATGATGCTCTATACAACGAAATTAACATTAGCTTTGCTAGTTGCTAGTTACACCAGTGGTACCAAAGCACTGGCAGCGGAAATTGCGAAACCACAATATTTGAACCAACTCTTTACAATTTATAAAACATGTCATTAAAACTGAAATAGAATTTTAGTAGTTTTAAATTGCAACTTATGAAATTATTGTTTGAGTTGGGACTAGTTTAACAAGCATTTATCTTATTCCGCAGAGTATTAAAACAATTATTAAAAGAAATACAAAAGGAATTTCATTACTAATGTATTTATTACTAATAACTGCTTCTTTAGTTTGAATTTGTTATGCTGTTATTAGTCCAGAAATTAATTACCAAATAGCTGTCACAAATATTTTACAAGCTTTTTTCGCTAGTATTATCTTTATAATTAAACTAATTAATGTTATTCAGAAAAAAGACACGAATGAGTTTCGGATTTTATTAGAAAAATGTCATTTTAAAAAACAAAAAAAGACTAAATAGAATGCTAAATAATAAAAGAAAAAGTTATTCTTTGAATAACTTTTTCTTTTATTATGTTTCATTTAACTAATCTTTTTGTCTTGTTTTAAAATTATTAATAATTTGTTGTTGAATTTCCAAAAAAACTGCTGGATTCATTTTTAAATATTCTTTTACGCGTTCTCGGTCTTGACCAATTTTATTATTTTGATAAGCATATCATACCCCGGCTTTTGCTAAAATATCATATTTTACTGCTAAATCAATTAATTCATAATATTTATCAATTCCTTCATTATAATTAATATCAACAAGAGCTGTTTTAAAAGGCGGTGAGACCTTATTTTTAACCACTTTAACTTTTACTTTATTGGCGGTTGCTACTCCTGCTGTTGTTAGTGTTTCAGTACGGCGAACATCTAATCGGACAGAAGCATAAAAACGAAGAGCACGTCCTCCTGCTGTTGTTTCATGATTACCAAATAAAACACTAACTTTTTCGCGAATTTGATTAATGAAAATAACGATTGAATTTGTTTTATTAATTACTCCGTTTAATTTTCGTAAAGCTTTACTCATTAAACGTGCTTGGGCGCCAATTGTTATATCACTCATTTCTCCCTCTAATTCTACTTTAGGCACTAATGCGGCAACAGAATCAATGACAACTAAATCAATTGCATTTGATTTAACAAGTGTTTCTAAAATATCTAATGCTTGTTCACCTGAATCAGGTTGGGCAATAATTAATTCAGCAATATTAACACCAAGTTTTTTAGCATAATTTAGATCTAAAGCGTGTTCAGCATCAATAAAGGCTCCTCGCCCACCATTTTTTTGTACTTCAGCAATAGCATGTAATGATAGGGTTGTTTTCCCTGATGATTCTGGCCCAAAAATTTCAATAATTCGTCCTTTAGGATAACCACCAACTCCAATTGCTTCATCAAGTAATAAACTTCCAGTTGAGACAACTTCAATTGTTAGGTTGCTTTTATCCCCTAATTTCATAATAGCGCCTTTACCATATGTTTTTTCAATTTCTTTCATTACTGTTTTTAAAATTTCATCTTGGTTAATGGTTTTTGTTTTAGGAGGAACTGGTTTATTATCTTCCATTATTTTATTCTCCTTTCTGTTTATTTTTATCTTTTTTTACTATTAATTCCTTGTTATTTTTCTAAAATTTGTTGTAAATGCTTAATTATTATTGTAACAGTTGCAATTTTAATTTTTTCTCGTGATCAAGTTGAATTAAATGTTAATGCTAATGTTGTTGCTTGGTTTTGAAAAAGAATAGTTGCAAACACAATTCCAACTGGCAAGTTGTCTAATTAGCCTGGACACCAGCATTACCGGTAAAACTTATGGCAAAATCACTATTAAATTGCTTTTGACAAGCAAAAGCCATTGCCTCAGCTGTTTCTTTTGAAACAACACCATATTTTGTAATTATTAATTAGGAAATATGACCAAGTTTAATTTTAATGTCATTAGTATAAGTAACAATACTTCCTAAAAAAACATGACTAGCATTTGGAACATTAGTTATATAATGACTAAAAAGAACCTCCTGTTATTGATTAATATGCTGCAATTGTTATTTGTTTTTGTTGAAGTAATTGTACTAGTTCTTTAACCATTTTTCCCCTCACCTCATAAACTTTCTTTAATATTATACATTTATATAATATAATATGTAAGTAATATTAACATATCAAAGATAAGATATTTTTAGAAAAGAGGATTTAAAATGAATTGAGCTAATCGTATTACATTAATTCGGATTTTTTTAATCCCAGTTATTATTGCTTTAATGGTAATTGTTCCATTTAAAAATAGTTCCTTATATAATTGATGAGATCAATGATTAACAATTAAAGGAGATAATGTTACTTATTCATTACCAATTAGTTATTTAATTGCTGGTATTTTATTTGTTATTGCTAGTTTAACTGATTTATTAGATGGTTTTATTGCTCGTCGCTACAATCAAGTCACAACATTTGGTAAATTTTTTGATTCAATCGCCGATAAATTACTAACAAATACTGTTTTAATTGTATTTACTTATGCAAACATTATTCCAGTTTGAATGGTTGTATTGTTAATTGCTCGCGATTTTGTAATTGATGTTGTTCGCCAAATTTTAGCAACACAAAAAGTGGTGATGGCTGCTAATCAATTAGGACGTGTGCGAGCAGCAATGGAGATGTTTGGAATAACAATTTTATTTTTTATTGGTTTTCGTATGTTTAATGGTCATTCTTTAAAAACAGGCCAATGAGATGAATTTGGTTGAGTGAACAAAATTATTATGATTCCAATGTATTTAGCAACGATATTATCATTAGCGGCAGCAGGAAATTATATTTTCTTAAATCATAAAACATTATTTGATATGACAGTTATTAAAAAACCAAAATTAGAAAATGGACAAGAAAATAATGAAAAAAACAAATAGTAATAACTTAGAATGAGCTGTTGTTACTGGCGCTAGTAAAGGATTAGGATATTGTTATTGCGAAGAATTATTAAAACTTGGTTATAATGTTGTTGCTGTTGCTCGTGATACAACCCCTGTTACTGCTTTACAACAAAAATATCCAAAACAAACAATTAAAATGATTAATTATGATTTAAGTAATTTAGAAAATTGTGAAAAATTATTTAATGATGTTGCAAAAGATAATGTAACAATTTTAATTAATAATGCTGGATACGGTGTATGAGGTTATTTTAATGAATCTAGTTTAGAACAAGAAATGAATATGATTGATTTAAATATTAAAGCGGTCCATATTTTAACAAAATTATTTGTACAACGTTTTATAGCACAACAACAAGGACGTGTTTTAAACATTGGTAGTTTAGCAGCATTTACGCCAGCCCCAGTTTTTGTTAGTTATTATGCTTCAAAAGCTTATGTCTGAAGTTTGGGAGTGGCTATTAATACGGAATTGAAAAAAACAAAATCACCAGTTCGAGTTATTACCTTATGTCCAGGACCGTTAAAAACTGATTTCTGAAATCGAAGTAGTAACCAGAAAGATGCAAAATATAATTCAACAGTGAAAGTTATGAAGACATCTACTTATGCTCGAAAAAGTTTACTAAAAGGATTAAAAGTAAAAAGAAAAAATTATATTATAACAGGTAGTGTTAATAAAATTGTAAAAAAATTAACAAAATGGACCCCAAAAAATTGAGTATTAACATCGGTTTACAATTATCAAAGAAAAAGAAAATAAAAACAACAACAGTATTGTTGTTGTTTTTATTTTTTATATTTCATGTTCTTTATCTGATACATATCCTTCATCAATATTATCAATTTCGTTAAGAATTTTTTGATATTTTTGACCTTGTTTCGTAATATTATATGTTATCTTTTTTCCTCGCACTGGTTTAATTATTGTTGGATTGCTTTTTTTAAATTGTTTTGTTTTTGATTCTAATGCAATATTTTTAGTATTGTTTTCTAAAACAAAATCTTGCCCATTTTCTTTTACTATTTTAGCAAGGGCTTCATAATATTACTTTTCTAATTAAGCATTAGTCGTTTTTAACTTATTGACTAATTCTTTATAAACTTCAATATGTTCTTTATATTCTGCTATCTATTCTTTTAAGAGATGAATAAAATTTTCTGATCTCTTAATTGTTTCAGCTTTGTCAAAACCCATTTTAATTAAAACATGATTAATTGCACCACGTGTTATTTTAAAAGCTTGCGATAGATCACCAATCACTTTCCAACTTACTCTTTTTAGTTTCTTTTTTTTTACTTTCATATTAATTTTTTCTTTTAATAAAAAGTCATTTATTTTAAAATATTAAATAATATTTTAAAATTATATACAATAAGCTTATTCTACCATATTTTTTTGTAAAGATTATATTTAATGATAAACAAACTAGTTTTTTGCGGCAGCAATTTATTAATTATATATAAAAAATACCTAATTTTTATTTTATCTTGTATTCTCATCAATATTTTTATTATTTTCATTTTCGTGTCCTATTGAATTTAATTGTTCATTAACTGATTTAATTTGTTATTTTTATCAATTTGATAAGTTTGGTTTAATAGTAGGATTGGGAATTATGGTAGTCGGAAAAAAGCTTAGGTTTTATAAAAATTATAAATAAAGTAATTAAATATAAATTAAAGTAATCGCTTATTAGAGCGATTTTTTTATTTGCATTATTCATCAGATAGTTATCTTTAAAATTAAAAATTAACCTATTTTTCCTTACAAATTAGTTAATTTTTATAATTTCCTTTCTGTGATTTATTATATTTTTTCGGTTTAACAACTAATAATATCATTTTTAATAAAGGTACTATCTAATGAATAATGCAATCTAAAACTTAATATTTTGATGCTTAAAGATGGATAACTCATCTATGACACGAAGCCTTAAAGAAACTGTGAAAGCGATTGGATTTACTACTCCTATTTATTTCTTTAATTCTCGGCAAGATTAATCACTTGCGAAATGTCAGAGCATGTGTTTTTTTGGTTTATTTTCATAAAAAGAGTTTTGTTAAACCAAAAAAACAATATCGGACACTAAAAAAACAAGAGGGTTGGAACTCCAAAATGTTATTTTCTTTATATAAAGTTGTCTAGGGATGGATGAAGCGTAATTAATAACTGGGTAAACTGTTTTTTGTTTATTTCCGTATGGAGGGTAAACTCTATCAAAATATCCTATCCGCCCCCGCCCATCCCGAAGTGAAGCAGGCGGTGAAGTAATTAAATACTAAAATAAATTATTTACTAAATATCAAAATATTAACCAATAAAGGAATATTATGTTTTTTTACAGAAAGGAAAATATTTGATGAAAAAATGGAATAAAAAAATTAAAAATAAATTACAAGAATTAATGATACGAGCTTATCTAGTAACGGTAAATGATATTAATGATGAAATTTGAGCAACAACAATAAAAAGAATTAAGGAGTATAGATAAAATGCTAGAATATAAAAGTTTGTATATTAATAAAACTTGAAATGAAATAACAACATCATTTGATTAAGTTAATTCTCAACCTGTTAATTGTCGTATTGCTCATCATAAAAATCATTATGATTTGCAATGTTTAGAATGAGCCAAAATATACTTAAATTTATTTAAAGATAAATGAGATGTTATTACTTCTTATATATGCAACATTACAAAATTAACAATATTTTAGATTTAGCATCAGATGGATGAAAAATATTACAAATTGACAAAAAAATAAAACAAATAAATTAAAATATATTATTGCAATTGACCCTGCCAGAATTGGGCGAACTGGTATTATTATTTATAATGTTTTGCAAAAGAAAATAATTAATAATATTACTTTTAATTCCAAAAATGAAGAAGAAGCAATAAATAATATGTATTTAATATTAAATGAGTTTAAAAATAAAATTTGTTCTTATTTAAATAAAGTTATTGTAATAATTGAAGATTATCAACTTCATAAAGGTTTAAAAATAAAAAATCCATTATCTACTCCTAAATTTATTGGTGGTTTAAAAGTTTTATGCAAATATCTATTTAATTTAAATTATGTTTTACAATTGCCAGTTGTTAAGAAAAATTATATTTATAAAGGAAATATTAAAATGACAGAGCACGAACACGATGCTTGAAAACATTTACAGTATTTTTTAGAAAAAGGAGTTGATAAAAATGGCACAATCAAAAAGTAATTTACCTAAAAAATCAATAACCAATAAACCTAAAATAAAAAATAAAAAAGTTAATAAATTAGAGTTAACTGTTAGATTGTATGAAAATCCGATTAAAACTAAAATTAAGGCACTGGTTGCTGGTGGTGTTGAAATTGATGCTTGTTCGGCTAAATGTTAGTGAGACGGATTAAACTACTCAACATTATCAATATATAACCCATCTATTTTAATTGAGTTTTTGAAATTAAAAAAAGATGATGAGATAAAAATTAAAGGCTCAGTATTTAATCAGTTAAATATAAAAACTAAACACTATTTTTTATCTTTTCGAGTCGATAGTTTCGAAATTATACAAAAAGCGATTAGAAAAAGAACAAATACAAATATTAAAAAATAGGAGGAAAAACAATGGCATTAAAAAATGTAAAATATGTTCTTATTAATGAAAATAGTGAACCTATTAAAAATGAAGATGGTAGTTTAGATATTAAAACTGCTGAAATTATTTTAGAAAATACTGCTGAAGTTGAAGAATTTAATGCAAGTAATTTAGAAAATAGTAATCAGCAAATCAACGAACTACAAACAAAAAATACTGAATTAACTTCACAAATTGAACAACAAACAATTCAATTAAAACAAATTGAAGTAATTGATTTTATTAATTCTTTAACTGATAATGAAGAATTTAAAAATGTTTTATTAAAGTCTTATGATATTAGCGATGATATTGAAATCATTAAAGCACAATTGCAAAGTGTTTATGATGAATTAATTAAGGTACAAACAGTTAATACTGGTGGCGTACCAAAAGTAGAAAACAAAGAAAACAATATTTTGGATACAGACAATGTATTTAATAAATAGAAAGAAGGAAGTAAATTATGGCACAAATCCCATAAAGAATTTTTGGAGATATTACTAATCAAGCAACACAAAGAGACTGAGAAACATTTGAACAATGATATTTACAAACTTATCAACAAAAATTTAGTTGAGAGGCATTATTTGTGTGAAAAGAAGCCAATAAATTTGGTTTAACATATAAAAGAAAGAAAAATATTAAATATAATGAAGTTCTAGGAAAAAATGGACAAGTATTTAATACTGATGATAACCCACTAAAATATTCAACAGTGGAATTTGAAGATGGAATTGTTGAATTAGATACAATTTTAACTTTTGCTCGTAAATTAGAACCTGTAGAAAGTGATTTTAATCTCCTAATCTTTGGGCTGCTGATATTGAGCAAGCAATGGATACTAGGGTTGCTTATAAACGCAATAAAATTTTATAAATTATTAATAAAGAAACAGTTACAACCATTCAAGACTAAAAAGTAGATAATACTAATGCTTTACAAATCCACGATGAAATTATGGATAAAATATATGAAAATGGTTTTACTCCATCAGAAACAGTTGTCTTGGGTTCGGCTGATTTTATTCGTGGGATTCGCAATAAATTACAGTTACAACTTGGAGCAAACGACCAAATAAATAGTGTAATTGCAACAAGTGGAGCAATGAAAACTGTTGAAGGAACAACATACTATATGGTTCCTAAAAAATTACCAATTATCAATAAAGATGGTTCAGAAGGAACAATTGAATTATTACCAAATGGAGTTAATGCAGTTGCCTTTAAATTTAGTAAAAAATATGACCCGCTGATTTTACACAAAAAAGACCACACTCCATTAAGAGTTGGTGCTGCTGCATTAGGTACTGGTATGGGTAATACTTTGATTATGGAAAGAGTTTTATATTTAGGTGGAGCAGTAATTGAACCTAAAGGAATTATTAAACATATTATTATAAAAATTGATATTAGTAAAATTAATAAATTAGATAAACCAACTATTCATGTTGCAGACCCAACAAAAGCAACAGCAGAACAGTTAAAACCACAATTTAAAAATGTTGTTTTAAAAGCAGTAAAAGTCATAAATAGTTCTTTAACTGAAAGTGATTTTGATTACTTTATTTAAAGTAAATGTGAAGATTAACCAATTAATATTACAAATGATAAAACTGTTGAAGTTCAAATTGAAGGTAAAAACAACGCTACTAGTCAAACAAATCTGATTGATATTAAAATTAAAAATTCTTAATAGTACTAAAAAATAGTACTTTTTCGTTTGAAAAATATGCCGATAAGAACATCTAAAACAGCCCTTATTTATGCTGTTAAAAAAACTCCAACCAAATTGTCAATCCAACAACAAGAAAAAAGTTTTGGTTTACAATTATTAGAATTTTTAGGAATTCAAGTTTTAGCCCTTAGTTTATCAGTTTTAACTGGTGGTGTAGCATCTGCTGTAGGTCTTCGGGATTATCTAATTTTGCCGCAGCCTTTATCTCATTTGGAGTAGAAACAGCAACTGATTTTGCCGTAAATCAAATATACGATAAATTAACATCAGAAGTGACAGTAAAAAGTACTGCCTTAAATTTGTTACCAGCAATTGGTGGGGTTGGTAAATTAACGCGTGCTGCTCGCACAACTAGAATTTTAAAATTAGCAAAAGAAACTAAATTACTTGAAAAATTAGGTGTAATAACTGCTAATAACTTAAAAGATATTGTAAAACAAGTTACAGGTAAAAAGGTTTTATCTGATAAATTAATATTTGATTTTACAAAACAGGCTAATAATTAAACTTTATTATATACAATTGGAAAATTAGCCCGAAATGATTTTTATAAGGGTTTTAAAGTTTCTAATTTAGAAACAATTAATAATTTATTAAAAATTGAGAAAAATACTCAAAAAATAAATCCTAAATTAGTTCAAAAAATACCACGCGTAAATGAAAAAAATGCTAATAAATGATTGTCTGAATATGGATTAAATATTGATATAATAAGCAAAATTAATACTAATGAGTGATATAACATTATGACTAATCTTCATAAAAAAGGTGTTGGTAAAAATCTACTATTAAATGCTAATTTAATGCGGGGCAGTAAAATATATAATAATAAATTATTAAATATTTTGCATCAAACACCAATTAAATTAAATAAAATTTTGAATCATTTAAACCCAAATTTTTATATTCAAAAAGTAACTAAAAAATTATTAGCCCTAATTGAAAAACAAATAATTACTATTAAACAAAAAGTAATTAATAAAATTACTGATAAAACTAAAAAAATATTTTCTAAATTTGAAACTAAGGCTATTAAAAAAGGCCAATTATTACCTTTTACTTATGGTTCTGATGTTTTTTTAGCAGTAAAAATTGTTCCTTTATCAGTTGCGGGTGAAGTTGCTTTAACAATATATTATAAAAATCCTAAATATACCCCTATTGTCGTTATGACAACTTTAATCAAAGCAGAATAGTTTGTTTTGGCTCCTTAACCGTTTAAATTATATATGAACAGTGAGTGATTTATTGGGTGGGGATTTAAAAAAACAAGTTTGTTTAATTTAGTTTCTTTTGCCCCACTTTCTTATCGGCAAGTAGTAAAAGATAGTTTTAAAATATATCGAACAATTGCTAAGGTATTAAAATTGCAAGAACAATTTAAAAATAACTTTAATAAAGATAAATTGTTAAATACATTAGAAGATAGTGCGGTTACTAGTTTATTGGGTAATGGACTAGTATTTCAAGCATACAAACAACTCATAACAAAAAAAGATTTCAACAAAACAATTAAAATAAAAACACTATTAAATAGTAAAAAGTTTATTTTAAATAAAAAATATTCTAAAAAAAGTAAATGATAAGTAGATGATTAAATGTTAAATGAATTATGACAAAATGTTACTTTGGAAAATTATAATAATTTTATTCCAATGACAGGTAAAATTACCCAAGTTCCAGTTCGTTATAATAAGTTTTTTAAAGGTGATGTAGAATTATGATTTAAAACATTTGCTTTAAGAGCTAAAAATATGATTAATTCCTATTTAAATTATCCATTTTCAAAATTAAAATTTGAAACATTTAAAGACCTATTATTAAAGAAAATTTGTATTAATATGGTGTTGATTGTTATTGAGCATTGAACATTTAACCGTATTCCAATTGAGTTTTTTACTTCAGTAAATATGAGTGTTGATGATATTAATTATTCTTCACAAAATAATCCTATGGTAACATGATAAGGTCTATTGCCTACCTATGCAAAATCATTGGCTAATTTAACAACTTTAAAGAAAATGTTTCGTACTTTTCAAGAAGAAGGTATTGATTTAACTATGATAGATTTAGAAGTATATTATACACAATTAGAAGTTGATGCTTTAATAGAAAAAGAAAAAACTAAGATTGACAATAAAAGTATTATAAAAAATAACAATAATGAAATAAATGTTCCATTTGATAATAAAACGATTTATTATGAAAATAATGTATGAAAAGCAAAACAAAGTGGTTATATTCCATCAGATGTTATTAAAGATAGTGATTTGAATAAAGATTATATTGATAAAGAAAATGGTAAATATATTGTAAAAACATCACAAGATATTAATCTTAAACAAGATAAATTAATAAGTGGAACAAATATTAAAACTATTAATGGAATACCATTATTAGGTAATAGTGATATACCTATTAGTAATAATGATTGAGAAGTTGTTAATACTAGTGATTTTATTAGAAATTAAAAATAATATACTGTTAGAGCATTTGATAATAAATATTATTATCGCATAAATTTTTCTGTTGAAACACAATTTAGACAATATGGTTTTACAATTTTTGTAAATCCTAAATTTATAAGTGAAAAAGTACCAACAACTCATTATATTAGAACATCAATAGAAGGAAGTGGTATGTTTAATATTACAAATAAATTAACCTTAACGGGTAATTTAACTATTTTAATATATACAAAAACAGCAAAGCATCCTAAGTTTTATGGGCCTTATGTTTATCCTAGTGTTCCAGTTGAAATTTGAAAATTATTAAGTAATACTGTATCTAATGCATGAACTTTATTTTGGTGATATTGATTAAGAAAATGATTACCTAGTCATTTAAGATATTATATTAAAAAAAGATTACCACAAGCATTAAAAGAAAAATATCCCAAAGGGACTACTAAATTAACATTACCAATAGTTCAAAAATTACAACAGATTAAAAAGTTTATTAATAATTTAAAGATTGGACATTTTAATTTTAATTTTGCTGGTGAAATTAATAATAAAAAATGATATCGTGAACGTCAAAGTGATGTTAAAAATATTAAGAATTTATATAAAACACCAGTTAATAATAAATTTTATCAAGTTAATCAAACTATTAAAAAAATTAAGAAAGTAAAAACAAAAGTTAATACAAAAGTTAATAGTTATAAACCATCTAATTTAAAAAATAAATATAGTAATCAATTAAGGGGTGTTTTATATGAAAAATAATTTAAATAATTTGTTATTTATAACAGTTGAAGATGTTAAAAAAAGTAAACTTTGACAACCTATTAATGATAGAAAACAATCTGCTTATAATGATAATTTAATTTATAATGCTATTTTAAAAACTAGTTTATGAATGGATAGATTATCAGGTGAAACAATTTCAGATAAGATTAATAAAAAAGATTTATTTCCCTTAGTAAAAAAAGATAATACTGGTTTAATTGAATATGATAAATGATTAAGTTATATTCAATCTTCTTGTTTATTAGCAGTTATAAATTGATATTTACCAAAAGGAGTTAATGATTTAACTGGTAGCGCTTCATTTTCACAAGGTGGAGTTGCTTATTCACAAACTAATTACCTAGAAGCTAATGAAAATATTACTCGTGATGTTAAAAATGCTTTAAAATTAGCAGGTGAAATAATTGATATTATATCTAGTAAAACAGCATCTAGACCTTATAATTATAGGTTAGATAATTATGCTAATTTATGAGAAGAATAATATAAACATATTAGTAAAAAAAACTTTTTATCCAACATTATTATTTTGATTAAAAGAACGATTACAAACTGATAATAGTATTAATATTTTTTATCCAACTATTAATGATTTTTCTAAAATTGATTATAATGAATATATTAAACTTATTGTTCCGTTTGATAATGATACTATTTATAATGAAAATGGTGTTTGAAAAGTAAAACAAGGTGGTTCAGAATCAAATTTACATATTATAACTGGTGAATCAGATAGAGTGAATGCTGATTATAATAAAGAAACTGGGGGTTTAAGAATTTGAGACTCAAATTTTTATGGTGGTAAGCAAACAGCTGATTATGACATAATTGATAGTTCTGTTGCTGGAATTGAAAGTACAGATGATACTTTTAGAACTACAAAATATATTGATAAATTTTATTTACAAAAAAAAGATTTACCTAATATACCTGTTGATTGAGAATTTATTGATACATCAGATTTACCAAAAAATGCTAAAATTTATAAGGTTCTAGAATTTGATAAAACTAAATATAAGTATAAAATATGAATTAAATTTAATGCTAATGCTTGAATTTTTATGGGTGAAACACCATTAAATTTTACAGATAATCAATATACTTTTACGAGTGATGGACAGATACTTTATAGTTTTAGTTTGTATGATAATTGATCATTAGGAAATACAAGTGATATTATGCTAGATGTTATAGTTGAAAAAAAATTGGTGAGTTAATATGGTTGATAAAAATATTACAATTAAAAATGATACTGGAACATATTGACAGCGTTTAGGATTTGAACAAAGAAACCCAAGTTAAAGTTTTAAGGCTTGAAATAATCGTAAGTTTTTAAAATATGATAAATATACATTTCATATTAAAAAAGCATATATTATGCGATATAATGCAATGTCAATTTTATATCATACTCTATTTTTAAGTTTATATGGTTTATTTTTTACTAGTTTACATTTTAATTGAATTCCAAATTTAGAACCAGTTAAAGAATTTATGTTTGGACAACACAATATAACTGATGGTGGTTTTTTGGATATACTGGTATTGTTATATCTTATCCTTTATTACATGGTACTGCTTGATTAACAACAAAAATACCTAAAATACCTGCTATTAAATTGCCAATTGGTAAATGTTTAGAACAAGTTTATAAAACACCAAGTTATATATTATATTTATTATTATTTGGTTAATTAATATTTCGTAATTATCTTAAAAAACATAATGTTAATATTTGTCATAATTGTAAACAAACTGAAGAACAAGTAGAAAGTTGAAATCAATACTGTAATAAAAAACAATGAAATAAATAAGACTATATTAGGGGTGGAAGATATTTTTGGGTGGTTATATAGTTTAATTTATAAATTATTTTGTTCTGAAAGGATAGATGGACACTGTTTGAGTAAGGATAAAAAAGGAATCAAAAAAATGAATGAAACATTAATGAATGCTTTACTTGTTTTAGTAGGTGCTGGGGGAACTGGCAGTCTTGGTATTCTAGGATTAACTGCTAAAAAAATTAAAAAATATAAAGCAAAAATTAGAGAATTAAGAACTGCTGTTATTGCCCACGAAAAACATTTACGAGGACCTGAATATGCAACAGAATTAGCATTAAAAACAGATCAAATTAAAAATGTAAAAAAACAAGTTAAAGTAAACGACAAAAAAACACAAAAAGACACTATTAGAAAATTAACAAATAGTATTTAAAAAAATAACCAATTAAGGTTATTTTTTATTTTTCTTTATTGTGTTTTATATAAAAATTAATAAGATGTTCAATTCGTTGTGAATAAGTAAAGTCATTAAATTCATTTCAAACTTTTTCTTCATTTTCATTTAAGTAAATATTAACATTAAGAATTAATTTAGAATAATATTTTCCTGTTTTTTGATTAAATAAATGTTTCATAATATTACCCCTTATAATTAGCAATAATAATTGCATCGCGTAAATGATTACTTATTTTTTCACCATTATTTTTTCAACCTTTACCATATTCATAAGTTAAATTAGTATCTTTTTCATATTCTCATATACAACTATCATTATACTTACTTAAATTTTCCATATTTTTAACAACTGATTTAGTGTGTTTTGGTGATACTCAATTAATGAGTAATCTTAGTCTTTGATTAATATCTTCTATTACACCTAGTAATCGTAATAAATTGTCTCTATCTTTACTTGTATTAGCAGAAGTATATAAACAATATTCAATATTTAAAATATAATTATTGTATTTTCATATATCACATAATATATATCTTATAAAATCAATTTGTTTAATTCAATCTTTATTTGTAAATTCTAATTTTTCAGTTAATTTATTATCTTCGTAAACAATAATAGCTGTAGTACCAGTTCCTGATGGGTCAATCCCTATTTTTATCAAGTTATTCATTCCTCATCATTGTTATTATTAACTACTGGTACTACATTAGAAATATCTTATTCTTTAACGACATTATCGTTTGTGTCCGCTATTTCTGTATAAGATGGGGTATTTATGTTATTTGATACAGGCTCATTACTCATCTGCCTCTGATTTTTGGCGACAGTAATATCATTATCAATATAAATCTTTTCATAATTAGTAGTAATAACTGCTTGGTCTGATTTATATGCTTGTTGTAATTCAACAGACATAATACCTCATTTTCTTAATAATGATGTTAATACTGTTTTAAGTGCCATTTCATCAAAAATAACAATATAAAATGATTTATTTTTAGCATAAGTTTTAGAGTATTTCATAAAATGATTTTCCATTTGTTCTTTTGTCATATATAAAGTTTTTTTAAAACAATTAACCATTTTAAAATATGATACATAACCTATAATTGGTAATTTTTATCGTTCATCTTCATTTTGAATTCAATTAAAACTAGTTCCTTTTAAACGATCATAATTTATTAATTCACAATCTCTGAAATATGATACTGCTATATCTAGATATTGTCCACTTCTTTGTGCTAATTGAATATAACATTTATAACCCATTTGAAATTGTGCTTGATTAACTCATTCTTGCACTTCACGACCATTAATAATTTTTGTTATTTTAGTATTATATGGTACTACATAAGCATATCCAAATTGCTTTTTCATAGGTAAATTTAATAAAACACCTTGATAACAAGCGGTCATAATTGTTTTTGGGTCTGCTTTTTGTAATAATTCATTACTATTTGATATTGCAACTATATTACTTTTAAATCTTGCAATTTCATTTTCGTTAGAAAATTTACTTTTAATTCACTATTATTATTTTCATCATAAATATTTAACTTATTGATTGCTTGTTTATAAAAGTCATCTATTTTTAAATTATAAATATTATTAATGTTATCTTTTAAATAATAATTTTCGTTGTTTGATGAATTAAAAGTTATATTAATTTTTTTATTTTTGATGTCTAATTCAAAAGATAAATAATTTCTTGTTTGGTTAAAAATAATTTTATAAAAATCAAAAAAACTTATTTCTGATTGATTATCTTGTATAAATGTATATTTGCTATTATCTGATTTATTAATTCATATTAAGTTATTTTTTTAAAATTTTTTTAAAAAACTATCATGATTAAAATAATGATCGGAAATTGTATATAAATCATTCCAAACAAGTTCATTTATACTATTTTTAACTAATATTTTAAAATCTAAAATACCCATTATTGGTTTACAACTAACTATGCAAGATTTATTTTCTTCAATATTTTCGATATTTGTTATTATTCCCAAATATATTTTTTGATTAATATCATTAGTTATATAAACATAATCACCAATAACGGCATTTATATTATTTTTATTTAATGTAAATTCTGAAATTTGTAAAACATAAATATCTTCATAAATATTATACTTTTCAACAATACTATTATCTTTAAAGTTTAAATTAATTTGTGAAAAAATATTAATATTAAGATAATTAGACTGATAAATATTCTTCATAGTATTTTATTTCTAAACTCCCTGCTAATTTTGATTTTGGTAGATCATTAAAATATTTAATTTTATATTCTCCTATTGGTATTGTAAAAAATGTATTTAAATTAAAATCTTGTTTTTCGTAAATATTAATTTCTTGTTTAATTTTATTGTTTTTATCTTTAATAACTTTTATAATTTTTTGATTTTCGATAGTTGTATTAATAATAATTGCTTCATTTTCCTTAATTGTTTCATAAATTTTACATTCGCTAATTTCTTTATTATCTTTAAGAAGTTTTATATGTGGATTTATTGATGCACCATTTATGATTATTTCGCCTTTTGCTGGTAAATCACTATTATTTTTTATTTTCTTTGTTTGATCATAAATACTTGTGTATTTAAATGCTCCAAATTTATAATTATATTTTTTTTCCGCCACTTGTATCAATAATTAATTCTCACTCAATTTGAATTTCTTTTTTTCAATTAGAAACTTGTTCTAAAATAAAATCAACTTCTAAATTATTGAATTGGTTTAATTCATTTTTATCAATATTTTTAATATATACATCACAATAATATTCATTATAGTTATTATTATATGTAACACCATAAATTAATTTTAATGATTCAGAGTTAGTAAGTTCATATTTTATTTTTTCAATAAAATCACGATATTTTTGATATGAGTTAGGGTTTATAAATAATAATTTTAAAGATAATTCATTTAATAGTTTTTTATTTGATTCTAAAATAAAGTTATTTTTAACATTTAAAAAAGAATTATTAAAACCAATGCCAAGATTATTAAAAGAAATGGTTAATATATCAGTTGTATTTTGTAAGTAAATAATTTCATTATTACTTGTTTTTATTTTAAATGTTCTAACTATCATAAAATGTTAACTCCTATTTATTTTATTTCCTATTTGTCTAAGTATTTGATTTGTTGCTTCTTCAATATCCATATTATTTAAAATATTAAAATTATTATTAAATGTATTACTATTATTTATATTTTTTGTATTAAGAGTTGATTGTTGTAATGCTGGTTTTTTAATTTCTGGTAATGATGGAATTTGAACATTTACTAATCCAAATGTTAAATATTTTAGCCCTGTTAGTACTTTATTTATTAGTCATATAATACTATTTAAAATTTTAATTAAAAAATTAAATGGAGGTATTAAAAAAGTTATAATCGCTTTTCCAATCTTAGCAAAAATAGATGCTAATCCATTAAATAGTGCAAAAATTGGTTTTAAAATTGGCATTAATGCTTGAAATAAATTTTTAAGTAATTCAATAACTGGAATTAATAATTGTCTACAAATATTCCCTAATTCTTTTAATAATTCTTTAAATTCTTCATTTTGGGCTAATAAAGGTACTAATAAAGCACCAATAATACTTATTCCTATTTCCGATTGCACCCATTGAAGATGATAACCCCAAAAAGGCTGTTTTTAATAAATTGATGGTGTTTATTAATAAACCTCCAATAGATATTAATTTTCCAAATATTAATACAGTGGGTGCCATAACTGTTAATATACCTAAAATTTTAAATATTAATTCTTTTTGGCTAACACTTAATAAATTAAAAGTATCAGTTATTTTTTTAATTGAAGATATTAAATTACTATCAATAAAATTAACAAACTTTTCAAAAATAGGGAATAAACCTATTGCTAATTCCATTTTTATTATTGATAGTTTTTGTGTTAATTCACTTCATTTATTACTTAATTCTGTCGATTTTTTAATATTTTCATTTGAAATTAATGTTAAATTTTCAAAATTATTAGTTAAATTTTTTATTTCCTCATTACTTTTTAATAATAACGGAGCAATTTTACTATCTAATTCATAACCAAAAATTTTAAAAATGAAGTTATTTTTTTCTGTTTCATTTGTTATTTTAGATAGTGCATTTTTTGTTTCTAAAAAAATATTTTCAGTATTTTTTAATTCCCCACTAGTATTTTTAATATTAATTCCTAATTGTTGAAATGCATCAGTACTTTCATTAATAATACCTTGTGACAATTCATAGGTTGTTTTATTTAGTTTTTGAAATAAAATTTCAATATTTTCAGTTTCTAAACCAATCTTTTTAGCAATAAATCTAAATTTTTGTAAATTATCAGTTGAAATATTAATTTTTTGTGCTGTTTTATTTAATTCTTCACCAAATAAAATCGTATCTTTTGTTATTTTTCCTAAAATAGCCTTAATACCAATTAACGGTATTGTAATATAAGCACTTATTTTTTTTACCTATATCTGATAATTTATTTCCAAATTTAATAAATTTATCGCCACTTATTTTATATAGTTGTTTGTTAGTTTCTTTTAAGTCACTATTAAACTTAATTATATTACGATAAATCCTATCAATAGTTAAATTTGTAAATTCAATTTCCCGTGGTAGTGCATTAAATTTCTTTTGTAATTGAGATAATTCAACATTTAATTTTTTAATTTGTTTTTCATCTGTTGCATTTTTAATTGCTATTTCAGTTTTTTTAATTTGATTTAAATATTCTTTTTGATTTTTTTGTAATTCTTTTATTTTATTAATTAATTGCTTTTTTTGTTTTATCGTATTTTCAATATTTTTGGTAGTAAGAAAAAAGTTTAGGTTTTGGTATAAAAATTATTCTTTATTTTAAATATATTTCTAAAACACTGATAAATCAACCTTTTAAAAAGTTATCTAATTATTTTATTTATATTTTTTATAAAACCTAAGCTTTTGTAATACTATCATATTTTTGTTATATTCAACAATTTTATTTCTTAAAATATCAAGTTCTTTTCCATTTTTAAATTTTAAATTAGCATCAAGATTAGCAAGTTTTCGATTTGAAAGATTAACAGTATCAGCTAATTTTTTGACTTCTGTATTTATATTTGATAAATTTGTACTGATTTCAAGATGCATTCCTTTGATTTGTTCTGCCATTAAATTTTTTCCGCCAACATTTTCATCTTTTTTAATAGAAAATTTTAAAAAACCATCAATATTTGAAACTGATACATTTTTAATTAAATCAGATGTACCTTGTAATTTTGCAATAATACTTTCTCATATTGTTGTTGGTACTAATGGTGAAGCATCTTGGTTTCCGCTTGAATTTGTGCCGATTTGTAAAAACTTAATTTCTTGATTTGTTAATTTTTTGTGTTGCAATTTTTTTAATAAAGCATTTTTATATTCTTTTGATTTTAAAATATCATCAGTATTTTGTAAAATATTTTTATTTTCATAATTATTGTAATTATAAAAGTTTTCAATAATACGAGATTTTTCTGGTTGTTCTGTTTGATTATTATCAATAACTTCTTGTTCAATTTCATTTTTAATCATTTCTAAACGATTGAATTCTGATGTAATTTCATTAATTTCTTTAACAAGTTCTTTAACTTTTTTTACATCTTCATCAGATACATCCGCTTTTGTTTCAATACCTTTTTTTAAAAGGTATAATTTTTCTTTTTTTGTTATTTTTTGATTTCTCAATTCTTTTAATTTATCATTTAAATTTTTTGTCATTTTGTTGCTTTTATCTCCTTGTAAAATTTCTTCTATTTCTAGATTTAATATTTCTTTTTGTAAAATATTAAAATTATTAGTATTTTTACTTTTAATTTCTTGCACTTCACTTTTTGGGTTTGCACCCAATGGAACTAATGATACCTCATTTACTTCAACTTGTTTTAAGTATCTAACAATATTTCCTTTAATTTCCTTATCTTCTGTTTCTATTGTTGTATATCCTATGCTTAATTGCATTGGTCTATTGCTTTTTTGCATTTGTTTTGAAATTTCATATGCTTCTTTTCCAACCGTAATATTTGTATTAATTTGCATTTTAGCTCATAATTCATCTTTTTTGCTTTCTAAGTATGCGATTCCAATTGGATTTTTATGTTCATGACCCCATAATAATGGAACTGCTGGTGTATTTTTTATAGTTTCAATAAAACTATTTTCATCAGTAATGTCACCATGATAATCAACAACATTATATTTATTAGCAATTCCGATTATTTCTTTAATGCCATCGTCATTTGTTTGTATAATATTTTTTACTTTAAAATTAATTTTTTTATTAATCTCGTTATTAATTGTTTTGTTCACTTTTATCTCCTATATTTTTATTTTTAAGTTGTTCTCTTTCTTGCCAATCAGAATTTTTTGTCATTCCATAAATATCTAATCCCTCAACACTTTCATATCCCTCTTGATTTCTAACTTCATTTGGTGATAAAACACTATGCTCTAACATTTTTGTGTAATATGCTGTTTTATCTTGTAAATTTCCCAATAATACTCGTTTTGCTGAAAATGATATATAGTTTCCTAATTCTAATTCTTTTTTGCTGAAAATTTTAAAACTAAATTCTTGTTCTCATTGTGTTAATAATGGTTGAATAACAGAACTAACATAACCTTGATATTGCTCTGGACTATATTTTCCATTAAAAATTTCAGAAGCAACATTATAAAAGTTATAAATATTATTTCGATATTGCTCCATTTGTTCTTTATTTAAGTTAGAAATATTACAATCTACTTCTTGAAAATCTAGACCATTATCTAAAATGGCAAAACCGCGATATTTATTTTGTAAATTATTATCTACAAATTCTTTTAATTTTTCTTGTAATTGTTCTGGGGCAACTATATTATTAACTTTTAATATACCTTTTAAATTACCTGATTGTTTTAAATTATTAATTGAGGAATTAATCATCTCTTCTAGTAATTTTGTTGAATATTCTAATGATTTATTTGGAATTTCTCCAAATAATCCTTTATTATAAAATTTTCGTAAATGTATTAAATTGTCATATGGCAATATTAAATTTGTATTATTTAAATAAAATTTTATAAAATATTGATTATTTTTATCGAATAAAATTTCTAAAAAATCATACTCAATAGGAATTAAAGAATTAATTTTGTCATTTTCTCATTGAATATAAATAAAAGTATTTCCTTGTAAAAACAAAGTTGTTATTTTATAATAAAAATCATATGCACTCATTACTGAATTTGGTCTAACATTTAATAAATATTTTAAATTATATTTATTTGTAGTTTTAATATTTTCTTTTTCTACACATTGTGGTATCGCTTTTAACTGGGCAATATCACTTGCTATTCGATTAATTGTACTTTTAACAACATCAATTTCATAATTATTAGTAAAATTTGATAAAAAAGTTTTAAAGTCATGATTAATATACATAAAATTTTGTTTTTTGGATAAATTATTATTTATTATTTTTTGTTTTTTCTTAAATCATAGAGCAATTTTATTACCCTCCCTTACTTAAACCAAATAATTTAAGTCGTCACGATGATACCATCATTATTTAAAAAAGTACAATTTTTTTATAAAAACTTGTACTTTGAAATTAATTAATCATTAAAATTTTTTCCTATATCTGTTTGATAAATTTTAAAATGTTGTTCATTATTTATATACATTTTATAAGCAAATAATAGTGCCATAAAGCCATCAATTCTTTTGCGTGAACTTTTTTTAATTGGCATAACATTTTCTTTGCTATCTGTTATAAGTTTTGTGTTATCTAAATTTCATTTAAAAATAGGATGATTATTATAAATAATTTTATCATCATAAAATAATAGAGCAATCGATTTTATTAATGGTGATATTGTATATATACCATTTGTGACAATTTCTGTTCTATTAGAAAAACCGTTTTGTTCCAATTTTTCTTTTATATAATCTGCATAATATCTATCATATCCAATTTTTACACAAATTAAATTATATTTTTTAATAGTTTCAATAATATAATCAATTATTTCGTCTCTATTTACAGCAGATCCAAGTGTAAAAGTTATGTATCCTTGTTTTTCTCAAACAGAATATAAAACTTTGTCTTCTTTTTCATTTTCATATGCTCTTTCTCAGGGAATAAAAAAATGTGGCAAAATAAAAAAATCACCATTTTTTTCGGGTATTAAAATTACAACAGCAGTTAAGTCCATTGTTTGTGATAAATCAATACCAACAGTACAATATTTATTTTTTAAATAATCTTCTAAATTAACATTTTTATTATTTTTTTCTTGTAAAGATCCAAAATTAAATAATGAAGTTTCTTGCAGAGAAGCAATATTACAATGACGAGTTAAAAAACTAGGTTGTTGTAATGGTTGGTTAATTGCTGTTTCTCATTCTTCTTTTAACTTTTCAATATTTTTAGAAATACCAAGATTTGGATTTGCTTTATATAGATTTTTAAATTTTTTTCATTCATTAAAATTATCTAATTCATATATTAAAGGTAAAAAATTATCGTTTTGATAAATATTATTTAATACTTTTTCAGCATATTCATATCTTTCATCATAAATACTCTCACGAGTACTTCCGCTTGTTGTAATTAAAAGCATTAATGTATTTTTTCTTTTTGATGTTGCTGATTTAATAACATCATATAAGTCCCTTTTTTTCATAGCCGCCAATTCATCTAAAATTACTACATATGGATTTAAACCATCTAATGTTTTAGGTAGTAAGAAAAAAGTTTAGGTTTTGGTATAAAAATTATTCTTTATTTTAAATATATTTCTAAAACACTGATAAATCAACCTTTTAAAAAGTTATCTAATTATTTTATTTATATTTTTTATAAAACCTAAGCTTTTGTAATACTATCATGTTTTTATCTTCTGATGCTAATGGCTGAAAATGTGATCAATCTCTTAAAAATTCTATTTTATCCCTTGTTATTTTTAATTTACTATTTAATCATTCTTCTTGTCTAATCATACTTTTAACTTCATCAAAAATAATTTTTGCTTGTTCTTTTTTTTGTTGCAACCGTATATATACTTGCTCTTTTTTCGTTATCTAATAACAAACATTTTAAAGCAATAGCAGATGCTAGGGTTGATTTACCATTCCCTCTACCAACAACCAATAATGCTTCTTTAAATCTACGAATATTAGTTTCTTTTTCGTAAAAACCAAATAATGCTTCTATAAATGCTTTTTGTCATAATTCTAATTTAAAATTTTGTCCTGCATATTCACCAGTTGAAAGATAACAAAGTCTTTCTATAAAAATTATTGCACCACTTGCTTGTTTTTTATTAAAATAAAACCTTTTACTATTTTTTAATTCATTAACTAAATTAGATACTATCTTTTTAATTTTCAAACAAACAATATATTCGTTTTTTTTAATTCACTCATTATATAATTCTAAATTAGTTTTATTATTTATCATTTTTTCAATCATAAATTATTTTTCTTCTAATTGTAGAATTTCATCTAATATATTATTGTTTGTTTGTAATATAGGCGATACTTCATTTTTTTAATTACTTTCTTTTATTCATTTTTCAATAATTATATAGTGACTTTTATAATTTTTTAACATTGCATTATATTCTGGCAAAATTGGATTTTTTTCTTGTTTTTTATTCCCGCGAATATTTTCAACATCAATATAATAATTATCTAATTGACGAATTTTTTTATCCATATCATAAATTAATCATTCAATTTTACAAAATGTTTTAAGAAAATTAATTTTTGACTTATCTAAATCAAGATTATTATTAATTAATATTTTTTTATAATCTTTAAAAAGATTATTTATTTCTTTTTCACCTTTTAAATTTAGTTCATTTTTGTTTAAAATCGCTTTATTTTTATTCATTTTTGGGTTATTTTTTATTAATTTTTTATTGTTTTTTTGCTTTCCATTAATAAACCCCTTATTTTTAAATGTTTTTTTATTATTTTACATAATTTATTTCATCACACCATAAAATTTTTGCCTTTTGTGTGTGCACTGCCCCCAAGCCCCCTCGGTAGCCCAAAATACCTTTAAAATAAGGTACAATAGGGGGTAAAAATATAATTTAATTTGTATAATCACTTAATTATTTGATATTAAATCGATGACATCATACCGTCATTAAAATAAAAAGTAAAGTAATTTTAATATAGTTATTGAAATTCTTTTTTTATAAATTTAAAATAATGTTTGTATATTTATTAAATTATTTTTTTTTCATATTTGTTGTATCCTAAATAAAAACCATTATCTCAATAATTAGGATTATCAATATTTTCTAAATCTTCTAGTAATTTTTTTAATTCTTCTGATGTTAATTCTTTTTGTTGGATTTTATTATTTTCATAATGATTGTTATATTCATTTAATAAATCATTATTAGCCTCATTTTTGTTTTGTAAATTAAATTGTTTTTTGTTTTCTTGTTTTAATTTTTCAAAAGATAAAATTAAATTTTTTCCCACAATATTACCATTTTTATTATCGATAATACTATGAACCATATATTTTTTATTTTCATCAATTTTTAAACTAAAATAATTTTGATAACTTGATAAACCTAAGTAATTTTTATTTCAAACAACACAATCTTTTTTCTTATTTATTAAGATATAAATCATATTATTTTTTTCTTGCGAAATTAAATTTTGATTTAGATAAATTTTTTTTATCATATTTAATTACCTCACTTTATTTTTTTATATTTTTAGCATTTATAAAATTTATTAAGCGTTAATAATTCTGAATTTGAAATTGCAAACTCTTGCTTATATATAATACAATCAATAATTATTTTTCCATTAAACTTTGTTTTAAGTTTTGAATAATCTTTTTTTATTATAATAATTACCTTTAATAATTACCTTTCTTTTTTCTAATATTTTATATTTGACAAATTATTATTTTTTTCTTCTTTACTTGGTAATTAACTATCTTTTTTAAGATTATTTTTATTTCAATTTCATATTTTTGAAATTTTATTTTCTAATTCATGGGTAATTAATCAATGTTCTTCACATAATATTATTTCTTTTTTATAGTTTAAATTTCATGCTAATTTGCCATTATCATTAATTATAAAAGATTTGCCAGAATAACCATTATTTTTACAAACATTACAAATCATTATTTCACATCCTTACTAGGTAATTTGTCATATAATGAATTATCTTTTAATTCTCAAGTTGTGAAACTTGTATGACCTTTGGAACTAAAACTGGTATTTGCTATTTTCTTAAAATCTTCTTTATATAATTGTTGTTCTAATATTTTTCTAATTGCCCCATCACATTGTTCATTCATAATTTCTAACTGTTTATCTTTTTCAGCAAGTTTATTTTTAAGTGACTCGTTTTCTTCTTTAAGTTTGTCAAATTTAATTGATTCTGTTACATTCATTATTAAATTTCCTCCAAATTCTTTTCTGCAATTAAAGTATCAATATATTCATAAGCACTTTCTTCTGAATGACATTCTTCTAATGCTTCATTAAATAAATCTTCATCTGTATAAACTTTGCCATCTTCATCTTTTCACATATTAATTTTTTCTCCTTTAATCATTTTTTAATAAATTCTTAAATAGTTGATTTCACAATGGATTATTTACAACTTCATCTATTGCTTTTTTCATATATTCATCACTTATTTCTCAAATAGTATCAATGTCAGTTTGACTCGTTTTTAATTTTGCTTCTTCAAATTTTTTATCTAAATAATTATTAATATTTTTTTCTCCACTTACATATTTCTCCATATTATTCACATCCTTGTCATTTAATATTGTTATCTTCTAAATCAATAATTGTTGTTAATCATTCTTGTTCATTTTCAAAATTAGCAGTATATTTTGCTTCTTCTAGTGTATAAAAGAATTCTGTTTTAAAACCACCATATTTACTTTTCATTACTAATAAGTATCTTTTATTCATAATTTATTGCCTCAGAATAATCTTTTATAGTTATGCCACTATGTTTATGCTCTGTAATGCCACAATAACTATTAAATTTAAATGACATATCAAAATGACCATGTGATTCTATTTTTTTAAAAGTTTCTAATGGCATAGATTTAATTTCATAATCGCTAGGAATGTATTGTCTTCTACATTGTTGGCAATATTTATAAACTTGGTATAATTTATCACCTCATAATTTGCTTCTTCATCTATTAAAAAATCAATAATTAAAACTTTTACTTCATCAATTTGATATCATTTTAAATTTAAGTTAAAATCTTTTGACAATGAAACATAACCTATATAAAATTCTTAATTACCAAATTTAAGATATAAATTTAATTTTCAATCTGTATTTTCATAAACTCTAATTTCCGCACAAATAATATTTATATTTGAAATTTTTAATACTTTATTATTAATTCATTTTTCATTTAAATAATTAATTCTTTTTAGTATTTAATGCTCAATGCTCATCATTTATTTCATCTGATGATACTGGGTAACTTCTAAGCATTATTTTATTTAATTTATTAACTATGTATTTATTTAATTTTTTCTTTTTCATATATCCTCCATTAATTAACAAAATTAAAAAACTTTTAATTTTATTTTTTTATATTTACTTTTAGAATTATTTTTTATTTATTATGTACTCACCAGTTTCTAAATTAATTTCAGCGTTATCGTTAAACGCTTTTTCACGCATATGTTCTTTGTTATGACATTCTAAACATAATAACTCTAAATTATTTATTGATAATAATATTTCTTTATTTCAATTAATAAAATCTTGATCTTTTATATATTTTTTATGATGAACTATTATTCCTTTATTTAAATAACTCTTATCTTTTTTGCATCTTTCACACATACCCATTTTTAAAGTGAAGTAATAATCCCTTACTTTTTTTCATTCAGTAGTATGATAAAATTTATTACGAATTGGACGAGTTTTATATTTATTATTCATTAAAAATTATTATTCTAATGTTAAATAATCATTAATTAAAACATTTTCATCAAAATTGTTATTTTTTTCATTATCATTAATAATATTATTGTTTGATTCAATGTTAACAAGTTGTTGATTGTCAATATAATTTATATTGTTATCATCATTAACAACCGTTTGATCATATTTATATGCTTCTTGCATTTCAATATTCATAATTCCTCATTTTTTTAATAAAGTATATAAAACAGTTTTAAGAGCCATGTCACCAAAACTACTAACCATAAATTTTCCATATTTTTTATAAGTTTGTGAGTATTTACTAAAATGACTTTCGCATTGTTCTTTTGTTCAAAATAAAGTTTTTTCAAAACCATTTAATAGTTTAAAATATGCGACATATCCAATAGTTTCTTTTTTAATTCTTTGGTTTTTATCTTCTATTCAATTAAAATTATATTCTTCCTTTAAAAAATTATAATTTTTTAATTCACCATCCTTAACTTCAATAGCATTAATAGTTAAATATTGTCCAGTTCTAATAGCAAGTTGAATATATCCTTTATAACCGATTTGAAGTTGTGCCAAATATTTATTTTCTTTTTCATTGTAGTAAGGTAAAACATAAATAAAACCTAAATTTTGATCTAATGGTAAATTTAATAACATACCTTGATAACACGCTGATAAAATACTATTTAATTCACATTTGCTGAATAATTTGTTTTTATTTCAAATTAAAAGAACATTTTTGACAAAAATATCTTTTTCTTTTTCATTTTTAAATTTTGTATCTAATTAATTTTTCGTATTTGGTTGTTCTAAATAATTTTTAATTTCCATTTTAAATATCCTCTTTAAAATTTGCACTATTTTTAAAAAATAGTGCTTTTGCATCTTGTCATTCTAAATTTAATTTAGTTGTTATTTTAAAATTAATTCTTTCAATTCCATTTTCATTTATAATTCAAATTTCGCCTTTATCAGCAACATTAATACCATTGGCTTTTAATAAATGTGCATATCCCGTAATTTGTAATTGTGCCATTTTAATTTTTTTAAGTTTTAAAATCAACAACAATAGCATTATTATTTTCCATATAAACCAAATCGGGTGTACCACAAATTAATCCATCTGAAATTGGTTGTTCTATTATTGCTATAATTTTTTTAAATTCTTTTTCAATTTTTTTAATAAAATTATTAAACTTTTTTATTAATGGAAATAATTCTTTAATTTCATTATATTCAACATTTAATAATTCTAATATTTGATTGATATTGTTTCGTGAGCTTTCATTTTTAACACAATCGTATAATATTCTTGATGCAAATTCATGAATAATATTTCCCCTAATTATTGCTTTATTAAAATATGCAGAACCTTTAATATCAGAATAATTTGTATTAAAATAATTACTAACTATGGGTGTAACACTTGGCAAAAATTTATTATTAAATTTATATCTATGTTCATCTTTTCAAAATTCAGCTTCATATTTTAAATTAATATTTTTATCAATAAATTTCATAAATAATTTAATAATGAAACTTTGTTTTATAATTAATTTCTAATCCATCAATTTTAGGATTTTCAATTTGCTGATTTTTTATTCAATTTAAAACATAGTCTGTATCAAGTTCTTTTTTAATAAATTTATTAGGAACTTTATCAATGTCAATTATTTTAATATCATATTCTTTTTTTTGTTTTAATCCTCTAATTTTTAATTCGTTTTCACTAATTAATTGATAAATAATTCCAACATTATTAGTTAAATTCTTATTTTTTAAAATTAGTTGTTTCTGTTTTTCATACCAATAAACTTGTTTTTGTAAAATTTCATCTGTTAAATCTTTAAATTTATTGCTAATTTCTTTTTCAAATAATAATAAAATTCTTCTTACTTGATTTAAAATAGTTTTTGATGAAGAAAGTGGATTTAAGTATTTTTTTTCTTCCATTTTTAAAATAGACTTTAATTCACTACCATTATCTGCATCTTTTTTATTATTAATTGTGTAATTAATGATTTTATTTTGTAAAGAATTAAAATAATCAATATTATTTTTATCAGTTATTTTTGATATAAAATCTTTCAAATAATTTAAAGAATCATTAAGTGAATTCCTTAGTTTTATTTTTTCATCTTCAATATCATTTTTAGTTATTAATTCTTTTATAGTTGTTAATTCCATATTTTTTAATTCTTCCTTTCGTTATTTACTATTAAATACTTTGATTATTTTTAATGTTATAAAATATAAAATTGGTAAACATATTGTATTTGTAATTAATATTCCGATAATTATTTGTTCTATACTTAAAACTCCAAGATTTAATCAAAAAATAATAAAATCAATCGGAAAATAAATAATTATGTTTGATAATAAAATAAGAATAATTTTAATAATATGATTTATTTTTATTCAATTAATTAGTTTAATTAAAATGGCCAATAAACCCGTACCAATATTTCAGCATAATGATCCCAAAGTAAAACCTCATAATGTTAAATCAGATAGAAAATGTCCCATAAATCCAATTAATAAACACCAATATCAATTTAAAATAAATCCGCTTATAAAAATGGGGATTAAAAATAATGGAATTGATGTTCTTGGAATAATTTGTATTCGCATTACTTATGATAATACAACCATCTTTGCAATTAAAACTGCGACATAATTTATGTTTTTGATTAATTGAAAATTATTCATTTTTTAAAAATTTAATTTAAGTTGTATTTTATTTAATCGTTTTTGTATCATTGAAAAGTAATTATTATTTATTTCACAACCTAGTCATTTTCGGTTTAATTGTTCACAAGCATATGCGGTTGTACCACTTCCCATAAAAGGATCTAAAATTAAATCATTTTCTTTGCTATGTTTTTTAATCAAATCGCCAAATATATTTAATGGTTTTTCTGTTGGGTGTTCTGTTTTTTTATAAGATGAACCTATTGGGTTTTTAAATATTGTTTTTTTATTTTCATAGTTTTTTATATAGTTTGGTATTGGATCTTTTTTAGAATAAATAATCATACAATATTCTTTATCTTGAAAAATAAAATTATTAGTTGGCATTGGATTTGTTTTTTCTCAAAAATAAAAATCAAAATTCATATTATTTTTATAAACTCAATCTAAATAATCTTTAATTTGTCTTCTATTCATTCAAATTAACATAAATTTATTTTTTGAAATTCGGTAAAACTAATCTAAATAAGTATTTATATCAAATGAATTATGTAAATTATTATCATAAATAGCATTAATATATTTATTTATACTTTTTGATATTTCACTGGAATTTATTTGTTCTTTTTTCCTTGTTGGTAAATCATATAAATAAGGTGGATCAGTTAATATTAAATCAACGCTATCATTTTCTAATTTTTTGACAAAAGATAAAGCATCACCATTTATTAACTTACCTAAATTAGTCTTAAATTCTTTCATTAAATTATCATCCTATTTTTTGTATTTTATTAAACTAAAATTATTAAATATTTTTTTAGCATTATTTTTTATATATAATTTTAAGATATGTTTATTAAAAATATTTAATTTAATATATTTATATTGTTTCTTTATGAAAGAGATTAAAATAAATATATTATTGTTAATTACTTTTAGTCTAATTTATTTATTAACAAATATATTAATTTTGTTATTAACTAATTATTTATGAGAGAGTGAGAGAAATATTAATATTTTCTTTTTTATCTCTTTATATCTCTGTTTTTTAAATAAATATATTAAATATATAATAAAAATAAATTTTGACACATTGAAAATATACAAAATAGTAAAAATTGGCACACTGAAAAATACTATTAAATTTTCAAAAATCGTATATTAAATATTAATTTTTAATAAATAATTAAGTGTGCCAATAGAGATTAATATACTGGAACAGAGAAAAGACAACACCTTAAATTAGGAGAAAAAAACAGGTACATTTTTTATAAAGATTTCTAAGATATTTAATAAATTGTACACACAACTTAAAGAGGGCATCAAAAAGTTGCTATAAAGTTTTTTATTATATAAATAAGTTGCTGTCCTTTCTCTGTTTCAATTAAATTAATCTATAATTATGGTTTTACAAATAAAAAAATCATTTTAGTAAATTGTTTAACTATTATTCTTATTCAATTTCCGAGTTTTTTTCTAAAACCCCAATCTTTTTTATACGACCTTATTATATTAGCAACTTCTTGATAATAATTTCTTGAATAAATACTTAAATCAATTCCTTTGGAAAATCAATGTCTAAAATCGCGGATTGCTCTTTCAACTTCGGGTTTTTGTGTTGGAATTCCCAGCATCACAAAAATATACTTTAGCATTTGTTATTTTTTTAATTTTTTCTCAATCAGCAAATTCTTTGCCTTGATCTGTTATTATTCCTTTGCATCTATCTTTAAAAAATCTGTTAGAAAAAATTAGTTCTACTGCGTTTATAACTTCTTTTATTGTTTTTTCTTTTAATGGTTTAATGATTTTAAATTGGGTTAATTCTTCGATTAAAACTAAACAAATACTATTGTTTTTACCAACCATAGTATTCATTTGAAATCAACCAAATTTATATTTATCATATTTTTCTTCTTCAATAGTTCTAAAATTTCTTATTTTTCCACAATTATCAATTCTATTTTTTGTTTTATATTTTCTACCATGAAAATACAAATTATCTTTCTTGAAATTTAAAAATCCCAAATGAATATATTTATATAAAGTTTTAAAACATACCGGAAATTTAATACCAAACTCTTTTTTATATTTTTTACAGATTTGTTCTGGTGAATCATGAAATTTGTTATATTTTTCATCTAGTCATTCTAAAATATTTAGCAATAATGATGATTTTTTAAAACATTTTTGTCGTTTTTGTAAATAATCTTCGTGTGCTAATTTAGCGTCATATTCATTATCTTTTAACCTTTTTATTTCTCGTCTAATTGTATTGTGATTTTTATGCAATATTTTTGCTATTTTAAATATATTGGGTTTACCATTTTTTCTTTTTAAAGAATCAAGTTCTAATAAATCTTTTAACATTATTCTTTCTTTAAAAGTAAAATGATGCTTTGTTTTATCCATTTTAAAAAATCCTTTCTTTTATATGCAAAGCTAATTATATAGTTTTTTGAGGTTGTGGGCGGGCGGTTGATTTTCTGAAATTTTGTGATAAAATGACGTACAAGTTAAAAAAAGTTTTGAGATTCTTTCAAACAAATTTAGGAACCTTTATAAAATTCTTCGCTTAACGCTTAGAATTTTTCCCAAGTATTTTGAAAAGCGCGGCAAAAGTTTTTTTAAACTTTAAGGAATTTTTAACAAACTTATGAAAATCACCGCGAGCCTAGATTAGTTTAATATAATTACAATAATAATCATAATTATTTCCTTTCTAAAATAACATATTTAAAAATACTTTACTTACATATATATAATGTCAATAGATCTTGATAAAAAGTTTCAGGATGAAAGAAAGGAAATTATACAAAATGAAAAAACTTTTAAGTTTATTAAGTGTATTAACAATTAGTGGGGGTGCTGTACCAACAACAATTGCTGCTAGTCCTTATTAAAAAGAAGAAATATTAAAAATAATAAAAAAAGACAATAGTGAAAATCCAAAATTTAAAAAAAATAACTTAAGTAATTTTAATTTTTTAGAAAAAGTATATAACAAAAATAATAATAATTGAGAATTATCTGTAATTTTATCAAGAGAAAAATTATTAAAAATAATGAAATTATTTATTGGAAATAATAAAGGTAATTTTATCAAAGAAACTAAAAAATTAATTACAGATATTAAAAAATATAGTTTTAATTTATCTACTAAAGCATTTGATGAAAATGCTATTGATGCTTATGCTAATGTAATTTGAAAAAATTTCCCCCTTTTTTTGTACTTATTTTTTAAGGTTAGGAATTAATCAACAAATTAATATTGCTTTAAATATTAAAGATAATGAATGATTTTTTAGAGATAATAAATTATTTCAAGTTATTGGCGAACAAACAGAATTTGAAAAAGACAGAAAAAAATATGTTGAAAAAGACAGAAAAAAAGAAATAATAAGCTATGAAACAAAAAATGCAATAAAAATGAAAATAACAAATATAATTTAATTGAAAAATCAACATCAACTAAAATAAAAATTAGAATTAATAAAATAACTTTAACTAAAATAAAATTACTTTTTTTGTTACAAAACAAAAAAGTTTATTTGTTAGAGAATTAATAAAATTATTCTTAAAATTTCCTCCATCATATGGTGACTACAGTTATAAACTTAATGAAGAAGAAATTAAGTCTTTTTCTTATTTAATTTGAAATAATTTTAGTTATTATTATAATTTATCTTGAAATTTAAGAATGAGTGAATCAATTCGAATTATTTTATACACCAGATGCCCGCAAGGATATTGATCAAGTAATGATTTTGAATTCTATAATGAAATTATTAATCAAAATGATGATACTATTGATTGACAAACATTTAATAATAGAAATGAAGAAAATAAGTTTAATAAAAAATTCAAACATAATGATGAATTAATTAAGAACGGCATTAATAGATTTAAGAAATAACATGCCAGTACCAATGGAATTATAAGAACAAGATTCTTGATGTGATATTGCAGTTTTACAAAATATCTTAGCTAATAGTCAAATAACAAATCCAAATATAAATAATTTTTCTCAACAACAACTTGCTGATTTATTTAGTAAAGCAGATAATTCTATAAATTATAAAGGTATGTATCTTTTTTCTATTTATAGATTTATGATAGTATTACAAAAGCTTAGGTTTTATAAAAAATATAAATAAAATAATTAGATAACTTTTTAAAAGGTTGATTTATCAGTGTTTTAGAAATATATTTAAAATAAAGAATAATTTTTATACCAAAACCTAAACTTTTTTCTTACTACCAGATTTATGATGGAAAATAATTTTATTAAAGATTATTTAGGTTTTAGTTATTATTATTTTCCTTTTTATTATTTATTTCACCCTTTTTTAGTACAATATTGATTTCAACTTTCAACTTGTTCTATTGTTTGTTTATAATTATGATAAATATTAACATTATGTTTTTTAAGATAATTACGAAATATTAATCAACCAAATAATAATAAATATAATAAATAACTTGGTGTTTTATATACTTGTTCTAAACATTTACCAATAGGTAATTTAATTGCTGGTATTTTAGGTATTTTTGTTGTTAATCAAGCAGTACCATGTAATACTGGATAAGATATAACAATATCCGTATATCCAAAAAAGCCACCATCTGTTATATTATGCTGTCCAAACATAAATTATTCAACTGGTTCTAAACTTGGAATTCAATTAAAATGTAAACTAGTAAAAAATAATCCATATAAACTTAAAAATAGAGTATGATATAAAATTGATAAAGCATTATATCGTATAATATATGCTTTTTTAATATGAAATGGATATTTATCATATTTTAAAAACTTACGATTTTTTCAAGCTTTAAAACTTTTTAAAGGTGTTTTATTTTCAGCACCAGTAATTTTTTGCCAATAACTCTGTGTATCAGTATTAATTGTAATATTTTTATCAACCATATTAACTCACTAATTTTCTTTCAACTATAACACCTAGCATAATATCACCTGTATTTCCTAATGATCCATTATCAGACAAACTAAAACTATAAGGTATCTGTCCATCACTCGTAAAAGCATATTGATTATCTGTAAAATTTAATGGTGTTTCACCCATAAAAATTCAAGCATTAGCATTAAATTTAATTCATATTTTATACTTATATTTAGTTTTATCAAATTCTGGAATATCATAAATTTTAGCATTTTCTGGTAAATCTGATGTATCAATCAATTCTCAATCAGCAGGTATCTTAGGTATATATTTTTTTTGTAAATAAAATTTATCAATATATTTTGTAGTTCCAAAAGTATCATCTGTACTTTCAATTCCAGCAACAGAACTATCAATTATGTAATAATCATCTGTTTACTTACCACCACCAAAACTTGGGTCTCAAATTCTTAAACCCCCAGTTTCTTTATCATAATCAGCATTCTCTCTACCTGATTCACCAGTTACAATATGTAAATTTGATTCTGAACCACCTTGTTTTGCTTTTTATACATTATTTTCAAAATAAATTGTGTCATTATCAAATGGAACTATTAATTTAATATATTCATTATAATCAATTTTAGAAAAGTCATTAATAATTGGATAAGTAATATTTATTGAATTATCCGTTTGTAATCGTTCTTTTAATCAAAATAATAATGTTGGATAAAAAGTTTTTTTACTAATATGTTTATATTCTTCTTCTCATAAATTAGCATAATTATCTAACCTATAATTATAAGGTCTAGATGCTGTTTTACTAGATATAATATCAATTATTTCACCTGCTAATTTTAAAGCATTTTTAACATCACGAGTAATATTTTAATTAGCTTCTGGGTCATTAGTTTGTGAATAAGCAACTCCACCTTGTTAAAATGAAGCACTACCAGTTAAATCATTAACTCCTTTTGGTAAATATCAATTAATAATTGCTAATAAACAAGTAGATTGAATATAACTTAATCATTTATCATATTCAATTAATCCAGTATTATCTTTTTTTACTCATGGAAATAAATCTTTTTTATTAATCTTATCTGAAATTGCCCCGCCTGATAATCTATCCATTCACAAACTAGTTTTTAAAATAGCATTATAAATTAAATTATCATTATAAGCAGATTGTTTTCTATCATTAATAGGTTAGCAGTATCATTATCTAAAACTTGTTGAATAGTATCTATATTAATCGGTAATTATCATACTTGTTTGTTAATAATTAAACCATTTACATTAGTAAAATTATAACCTTTATCACGGTTAACTTGTCCTTTTGTATATGTTTTTTTCTAAATAAAAACTTTTAGATACCGGAATACCCATTGCTGTATTTTCATATAATTCACCATTAACCATTGCTTTTAATTGAGCTTGTGAACCAATTACTTTTAAATAGGCTGGTGTTAATCCTAAATATGCTCTTCGTCCTAAAACCATAAACATTTTATCAGTTGGTAAACCAAAATATAAATTACTAATTTGATTTGTTAATTCAATCAAAGTTTCATTTAATGTAAAGAATGCTTTATTTGCATCATCAGCATTTTCAGTTGTATAACTACGAAATGGAATTACTTCATATTGACCATCTGCTAAACAATAATCATAAATAGCCTGAATTAATTCACATTCTAAATTAACAAATTTATTCTGTACAACACTATAAATAGCATCAGCAATAACACCATTTTTAATATTTTGTTCTATCATTGCTAAATTAAATGCTTCATTCATTAATTTTAAATTAAATCTTTTATCAATAGGAACTGGAATTCTTGTTAATCCCATTATTTGAGTTGTCCCACCATTTGGTAATTAATAATCATTTTGTCATACCACACTATGAGTTAAATTATATAGTGCTTGTCATGCATTAGGTAATCAAGCAACTTGTTCTGCGGTTGCAGTTGCATATTGCATAATACTTGCATATTCATTATATAAAGGTCCACGCAATAATGCATTAACCATATCAACATACACTTTTTGATCTGTTGTATTACCTTCTAATGTAAAAGGTACTTGTGGTAAATTAATTGTTGCCATAATATTTCACTTCCTTATTATCTAAGGTTTTTAAGTGTATAATCAGTTATTTTTTTAATTTCATCAGGAGTATATGCTCCTTTTTCTTTAATATTTTCAATTTCATCATTTTTATTTTCAGTAGATTTTTCAATCATATCTTTAATAAAATTAGTTGGTGAAACTGATGGTTGTTCTTGTACAAATAAATCAGGTTTTAATTCTTTTAAAGTTTGCATTTTTTCAGATAAAGAACTACCACTAACTTTATTTAAATTAGTTTTAATATCTTTAATTTTAGTAGATGGAATATCTTTAAAAGCTTTTAATTCATCTAATTCATTAGCAACTTTTAAATACTCTTCTTTTAAAATAGTATCTTTTCGTTTTTGAATACCTTCAATAATTTGTTTTGTTTCATTATGAAATTCATTTAAAATATTATCTACTATTTCTTCACTTAAACCTTGTTCTATTAATTGTTCTTTTGTAAGTGCCATTTTATAAACCTCTCTTTTTTTATTCTTGTCCGAATAACAAGTCAGCATAAGTCTTTTTAAGGCGGAAAGCATAAATTGTAAATTACTTTTTTGTTAAAAGGATAAACCATTAACTTTATTTTACACTATTATTTTAGTAATACAATACTTTATATAAATTTATAATAATTTTCTAAACTTAATATATTTCATTGCTAATATACCCCTTAAAACTCGTAATAATAGTATTTTAAAAGATAAATTTATTAAAATAAGCGCTAATTTTGCTTATATATATATATATAATGCAAGTAAATCTTGATAAAAAGTTTAAAGATATGAAAAGGAGAAAAATAAGTATGAAAAAAATATTTAATTTATTAAGTGTATTAACTATTAGTGGAACTACTGTACCAACAACAATTGCTGCTAGTCCTTATAAAATAAATAATGAATTTAATAATTTAAAACGAATTAAGAGAAATAACCCGCCATCTTTACAAAGTATTATTACAACAATTAATATTGGAAATATTGAAATAAATGATGAATATCATATTATTCAAAGATTAATAGAAATTAACCATCCAATTGTGTCTAGACAAGATTTTATAGAAAATATTGAATTTAAAAATATTAATCAAAATTTTGCATTAATTTATTTAAGAGAAGGGATTAGAGTGGGTGAAGAAATAAATTCAATAATTCCAGATTCAATTATTTTTACTATTAATTTTACAACAAACAGTTTTACTTTATCTTCTATTATTAGTAATACAAATCTAGGAAATATAGAAAATAATTATCACTATACTATTTTACAAAATTTACAAAGACTTAATCCCAATATAATATATCAAAATATAAACTTAGAAGTAATATGAACATCAATAAATTCGGCAGAAATTAGGAATCTTAATTCTGAAATTATAGGAAATACTATAGAAGTATATTTTACAACAAATAATCATACATTAAATTCATTAATTGAGGAAACAGATTTGGGTGAATTACCAGATAACAGAGAAGAAACAATTTTAAATGCAATTCTTGAATTAAATCCTAGTATTGAAAGAAATAATATTAATAATATAGAAAATATTACAAATAATAGTGCAACTATATATGGAAATATTGATTCATTATTAAATTGTTCAGTTTTAGAAATGGGCAATTTATGAAGACCAGCAGAAAATAATGAACTTAATAACTCATCTATTTATTATAGAGAATTTACAGATTATATTGAAGTGTTTTTTACTTTAAATATTTATCAAACAATAAAACCAGAAGAACCAATTTATCAAACAATAAAACCAGAAGAAACATTATATGAAGAAATATTAAAATCTTTATCACCAGAAACAAGAGATTTTTTTTCTTCAAAAAATAATGATTTAAATAATAGTAAAATTATTAATAAATATAATTCTCTTTCAAAAGAAGAAAAACAACAAAAATTAAATGAAATCAATCAACATTATCAAAACTTATCTGAAGATAATAAAAAAGTTTTTAAAAATAAATTAACGGTCATTGGTACATCAGCAATTGGTGTAGGAATTGGTGTAGTTGGAACAAAAATAACTGTTAGTGGTTCAGTAAGTAGTGCTGCTGTATCAATAAGTGAAGCAGTAAAAATGACCCCACTTTTATCAGAAAGTACTGTAGCAGAAGGTTTGACAGCGGCTGAAACTTTATCAGTTACAGAAGGATCCGTAGTTGTGGCCACTGAAGGGGTAGTTATTGGAACAGAAGTTGGTACTGCGGCAGGCATTAGCTACCGAAACTTTAGGTTTATCATTAGTAATTGGGGGATTAGTAATTGCAGGAACTGCTATTCTTTGATGAATTAATTCTGATAATATAATAGTTAAACATGAATCACATAATCAATGTAATGAAATTGAAAAATACTATAAATTTTTAGCTCATGATCAACTAAAATTAGATATTAATATCAATGAATGAAATAAAATTAAACAAATTTATCAAGAAAATACAAATAATTATCAACAATTTAAAAATAAAATCAAATCAGAAATTAGTAATTTTCATAAAGAAGATCATAGCGGCTGAGGCGGATTAATTACTGATGATGATATTAATACTTTAATCAATATTCTTTACAATCATTTTCAAGAAATAAATAATCATTTTTTATATAATCATAATCATGGTTGAAAAATTATTACAAATACTATAGGTAGTTATTTTATAATTGAGGAAGAATAAAAATATGAAAAAAATATTAAGTATTTTAGGAACAATCACTTTAATTGGAACAAGTACAACAAGTTTAGTTGCTTGTAATAAACCACAAGAATATACAAAAGAAAAATTAGAACATTTAAAAAAAGAAAACCAAATAGATACAAATGATGAAAATATTAAAAACAACTTAGAATGAATAGCCCCGCAAGAAAAACCATTTAACAAAGTTGATAATAAGTGATATTATGTAGTATGGCATGGTGATAAAAATGAAAAATGATATTTAATTAAGTTTAATAATAATAAAAAATTAGAAGATGGAAAAGAAAAAAAATTGATAAATTAAATAATTCTATATTATCATTATACTTTTATATGGGTGCTAGTTTTTCAGTTTTAACAACATATATTTCTTCAGAAAATATAAAAATTCCTTGAAGTAGTAAAAATGATTATATTAAATCAGTTTATCGTTGAAATTTAGATAAACAAGAACCTGATTTAGTTATTGATGATAAAGGTAATATAAAAGTTAATGGATAATAGAAAAAAAGAGATTTACATCTCTTTTTGTTTTTATCTTGGTTTAAATGTAATTTTAACTGGGTTATCACTTTTATTTCTAATACCTAATACATTAGGTTTTTTAACTTCTAATATAATATCTTTGTCATTCCCTTCATAACTCAAGTTAATTTAAGCCAATAATAATAACTGAATAAATAATACTTTTGTAAACCTAATTTTTAGTTTTACATCATTAGTATAATATGCTTGTAAATAAATTTCTTTAATTTTATCATTATCACAATTAGATAATTTTGTTATTTGAAGTAAAAAATTAACTGCTCCACTTTTTTCTGTATAATAAATACTTTTCTAATTTTTATTAGATAAACCACTAGTTTTAAAAGTATCAAGCGTTTTAATATCATTAGTTATTTCTTTTGTATCTATTGAAAAAGTATTTGGAAAATTAACTTTATCAGTTTGTGATAAGCCTTCTTTTTTTAAAGTTATTTTAGATAATAATCCACTATTAAAATAGCAACTATTAGTACTAGCCAAAAGATTAATATCTCTATTATGTATAAAATTTTCTATATTTGGTGGTCCACACTCAACTTGCATATTACTAAAATTACTTATTTCTATTGTTTTATAAGCATCTTGAAATTTACTAATACTTTGAATTGTTGGGTCAATTTGTTTTAAATCAATTTCTATTTAATAATAAGCAGAATTAAATTCATCAGAAAATAAATTAACAGGAATTCCATAATTTTGTGCTTTTTTGCATTGTGCTGGTGCTGTAATTTTAATTATTAATGGTTGGATTGTATTAGCATCTCATATATATTTGGTATATTCTTTAAAATTATATGGAACTGGCGGAAGAACATATTCAGGGTAATTAAATGTTGGTATTTCATAATCGTGTGGTAATAAGAAACTAGTTTTATAGTTAGTTGTCATATCGCGTAAATAATTATTTAATGTACTTTTTGTTTTGCCTCTAAAACTTCATACTGATAATTTTAAATAGTCTTCTTCATTATTTGTATATGGGTTATCAGCATAAAAGATAATTTCAAAATTACCTTTATATAGTGCTTGGATTGAAAACATATCAATAATATAACTACAATTTGTACCATCAGGTGTTTGTAAGAATTCGCAATCATTATCTTTTTCACTATCGCTAACTGGTGTTTGTGCATCAACTGCTCTTACTAATTCATTAATTAAATATATGTGATTAGTTTTAGGATTTAATTGTTTTAAATTATAAGTTGAATAAGTTATTCGTTCAGTTGGTTTACCATCTTTTTCTAAAACATTACCTTGTATTTTATCAGTTAATAAAGTTGTAAACCCTAAACTAGTAGCATTTGCTCCAAATATAGCACCAACTTTATCATTCCCTTGTTCTCTAAATATTTCAAATGGTAAATAACCTTTACCTTTTGATTTTTTAGACCAAAAGGCATCATTATAAAAACTATAAATATTAGCACTCATAAAGCCATTAAGTCATTGGAAATTAGGTCAAGTTTTTTCATCTTGGTTAATTACTCATCCTCATGGAATGCCAAATGAAATAAAGTTTAAGAACTTACCAACTCCACCAGGCATTGTAAAAGGGCTAAAAACTAATTTTTGTGTATAATTTAAGGGCAATACTGTAATTTGGTGATTAATAAAATTATTCATATTTAAAATATCTCAAACATTACATTTACCCATTTTATTGTATTTAATTTGAACTTGTCCAACAGTATTGCTAAATTCATCTTTTCTTATAAAATATGATGATGCTTGGGTACTAATTATATTATTAACATCTTCATTATTTACTTTTATTTTATCTGGTGGAGTAATCATTCAATTTTTAGACCAATAAAATTTAGAGTCATTATCTTCTTTATGAATAGTTGTTCCAACAGCCGGATTGGTTGCTGTTGAACTAGCTTTATCAGTTATTACAATTCCCTCACTATTTTTTTGATTTCAAAAGTCATATCTATTTTCCATATCTTTTTTTCAATCTTCATAACCAGTTATCATAGTTGGTTGTATCCCTTGAATGTTATATCAACTTACCTTAGGTTATGCATAAGTATTTATTTTATAAGGTGGAGCAGGATACATATTATACATTAATAAATCACGTGAATTTATTACTTTTTTATTAAATTGACCTTTAATAATTGGTCACCCAATTACTGGCATATCAAAAAAGATAGGATTACCATAAAATTTAACTGCCATTGCTCTAACTCCTGGGTCTTTTAATAAAATCTCATCTAATTCAACAATACCTTTATTTAGTTTTTCATCATAAGTTATTTTAGGAAAACAATAACCTTCGCCCGGGGCACTTGTTTGTATAAATTGTCGTACTGATAAACCACTGTGACTAATTTTGTCATTAATACTTGAAAAGGTAATTTCTTGTCATAAAAAACTACCATCATAAGGTGAATAATAATTAATAACATTTGAGGGATATAATCATTATCTATCTTGTGGAGAAGAATTAATATCACCACCACCAATATTTAAACCACGGTCATTAAATACAGTATAAAAATTATAATAATCATTAATATTTAATTTATTAACATCTTCATTTAAAATTAATAAAGTATATTGTCTTTCAGTTGATTGTTGAGTAAATACTTGTTCAAATTTTGCTTCACCAAATTGAATTGAACTTCTATCATCAATCATATAAGCATCTCAATATTTACCAACTTTAACTTCTTTTGTATAAAAGTTATCAGCTTTATTATCATTATTCATAAAATAACTTAATTTATATTGATTTAAATATTATAACATTTTATTAATATCATAAATATTTTCACCATCAATTAATTTTCAATAAAGATTATTATTTTCATCTTTTAATTTTATAGCGAAAGATATTTCATTATTTACTCATATTGTTGAATTAATTGGTTGTTTATTAAAATCATCAATTGTTAAGATATTAATTTCTTCACCTTTATATTTTTGGACTATTTTTAAACTACCTTGTCATTGTGTAATAGTGCTTTCCATATTATCAAATATTCGTGAATAACTACCATAATCACTGGGTTTGGCATTATTAAGTTTTCAACCTGTTTCTGTATCAGGTATATATGAACTATAAACATTAAAAGGAAATACCATTCAATGTCTATTATCTCTTATGTTTTCTCTGATATCTATTAAAGTATCATGGGCTTGTCTTCTTAATTATTCTATAACTCCAGGGTTAATTCTACTCATTTTTTAATTCTCCTTTATTTCTGTTCTACTTTGTAAGGCATTTTGATTATTACCAGTTTCATTATATTCCATTAATTTATTATTATGTTCAATTTCTTTGGCTTGCATTTTATCTTGTCATGCTTCTACTTTTTCAAAATATTTGGTTGCTTCTAATTCATCAATATTATCATATTCAGTAATTACCCTTATTAGTTCCATTGTGCCATTATCTAATCTAGCAGTAATTAATTCATTTTGTCGCATTTGGTCTACTAAAATAGCACTAATAAAATCAAATCCATAAGGTCGTTCACCAACACCATCTCATAAACCATAATATTTTAAAACAGCATCAAACATCTTAGTATAATATTGTTTACGATATGCTTGTAAATATGCTTGTTTTTCTAAATCTTTGGTTTTAGTTAATAAAGATTGTGTTTTATTTTGGTCATTATCTGATTTATCACCAAAAGGACTAGAAAAATGACATGCTAAATATACTTGTTCAATAATATATTTTTGGTCTTCAGTATATGTTTCTAAGGTTGGTGTACCTTGTACTACTTGTAAAGATTGAGATAATTAACCATCTACGGCTGATTGACCTGATTGAATAAAAATATCATCAAAAGCATCTTGTAATACTTTTTTATTACCTTTGTTATAACCAGTCATTAAATAATCATCTAATATTCCATATCAGTGCGTACGATTTTCTCATCTTTCTTTTGATTTAATATTAAAACTATCTTCTAAATCAAATTGTAATTTATAACAATTTGCCATCGTATGTCATGAGTTTAATGTGGTTGATGTTGATAAGAATAATGGATTAGGTTCATTTATCATTTCTCAAAAAAGGACTATACCTAATTTATTTTTGAATTCTTGTATTAAAACAGGTCTAACATCATCTTTAATTTGTGTTTTGTTTTGTCCAACAACTACCTCATTATTTTTAGGTCAACCTTTAATAATTATTTTATCTTTGGTACAAATTAAATTTAAAATAAAACCACTATATGATTGATGATAATTTAATCAAATATCAGCACCTTGTTCAATTTCGTTTATTTTACTTACACGAGATGTAAAGTTAAATGGGTTAATTCATAAATCAATATTTCCACCTGATGTTTCTAATAAACCAAAGATAGTTTTACCCATTAAACTTGCTGTTAATTCATTTTTATCTAATTTTTCTTTTATTTTATAAGTTTCATATCATCAATTTAATTTTTCTAAAATGTCTTTGCGATGAGACTTAAATAAAATATCTTTACCATTTACTAATAGCATTTGATGGCGAGCAATAATATTTGCAAAATTAATTGTTCAATCATAATTATAAAATTTTAAAACACTATTAATATCATTTAAGTTTGGTAAACTAGGTAAAATATTATTCATTGTTATTTTGCTCCTTTAATTTTAAAATAAGTGCATAATTAATTATATTTATTGTTAATAAATTTAGTTCATTTACTAAAACTTGTACACATACTTTAACTTTTTGATATTTCTTAATATATTCGTTATATAAATTTAATTTACATATTGCAATATTATCTTTTTTTAATTCTTGACAAAGTCTTTTTTTAACTTGTCCACAAACAGATATATATGGTCTTTTTACATTTATTACACGCTCATCATGTATTACATAAATATTTTTTTTCATTAAGTTATTCAATCCCTTTGTTATCATAATTTATAATCTGCTGAACTATTATGTTTAAACATTGGTATTAATTTAAAGTGTAAAGCATAAAAATCACTATCAAATGTATCATCGTGTAAATTTAGCATTCGTTCTTCTCGGGTATCTGGTTTATCTTCTCATTGAATTAATTCATATTGTGCTTTACTTACAAGGCATTTTTCTCATAATCATTTTAATTGATTAGTATTTATTAGCATTGTGAATGCCTCTATACTATGTCTTATTTTAAATTTTTGTTTTTGTGCTAGTTTAAATGTCATATATTGACCAAAATTATAATTATATTTCTCTCGGTTTAAACTTTGTAATGTTGAATAAGCACTATCATCAACATTTATACTAATTCCTTGTTGTATTAAATTAAAATATTGATTTAATTGATTGTTATAAAACTCTAAAATATCTTTAACTTGTTCTAATTCAGTTTTAAATTGTTGAGTAGCATTTGAGTGTGTATATTCTGCTACTTTATAGGCTTTTTTATAAAATGAAGTTATATATTCAAAAACTAGCTGCTGTTGTATGTCCTTTAGGACTAGTAGCATTAGCAATATCAACACCACCTAATAATTTCGTTGGTTGAATAATATCTGTTGCTTGCATAATATCAATATATCTTGCAAAGATTGAACCATTAGTATTACCAGGCAATCCTAAACTTCATACTCTTGCTCTTTCAATATCTAACTGTTCTAATCTTAATGTTTATTAACTTTATTTTGTGGCAGTTCATAATTTAATCTTCAACTAGAATAATGAATAATAATTTTCATATTTCATTTTTCTATATAAGTAATTTGCTCATATTTACTACGCATTATTTATTTATTAAAAGGTAATAATTCATTATAATAACCAACAATATATCTTTTTAAACTTTCAGGATTACATTTATTAATTGTTATTTTATTTTGATAACCACGAATAGTAAACTCTAAATCACTTAAATCTTTTTATTGAAATTGGTCACATTCTTCTCTTCAATCAATAACTAATTTATATTTATTTAAATCAGCAAAGGCTTTTAATTTTTCTTTTCGACTTGGTTAATGTAAACCTTTACAATATATTTTACTACCATTTGATAAAATAAAAGTAAAATTTGATAAATTAATAGTATAAGGAATATTATTTTCATCTAACATATTTCATATATTTTGAAATACACTATCTTTTAAATCTTTACTCCAATACATACTAGCAATGATACAAATTGGTTCTTTAATTAATAAACTAATTTTTAATAATTCACCAAATATTTTAATATTTTATATAGTTTTACCACTATATTGTGTTCCAATTTGATTAATTTCATTAACTAACTCAAACTTTTTAGCAAATGGATATTTATTACCAATACTACTATTTTGTAATAACCAATAAGGTGTTTCTAACAAATAAGTAAAATGATTAAGCATTATTATCACTTTCTTTCTTAATATTTCTAATATCAGTTTGTAAATTAACAATTATTGGTTGTTGATTATTTAAGTTTAATTCTTTTTCAAGTTCTTTTTCTTGCAGTGAATATTTATAATTAAATACTCGTTGTCAATATAATTTAGCACCATCAGGTTATTTCATTATAAAATTAATTATTTCACTTTCAATTCTATCAACTTGTTTTTCAAGTAAAGGAACTATCTTCTCGCTCGCATAAGTATCATATCTTCACTTGCGAGAAAGGTTGAATTAATTGGTTAAATAATTCAAAGTATATGGTTTATTAGGTGATTTATTTTGCCAAAATTCATCTATTTTACGATAGAATGTTCGTAAACTTGCTGTTTTTGGATTAAATTCTTTCATTTTTTACTCCTTTTTGCATATTAAAATTGCTATTATCTAATGAATATGATTAAATAAAAGAGTATATAAATCCTGAAAATATAACAAAAGAACCAACTAGGTTCTTTTTTATTATCTATATTTTACACCAAAATAAAAAAAAAGTAAACTTAATTACTTTATTTTTTATAAACAGCTTTAAGAGACAGAATTTACTTACTGTTTATTGCTTAAATTATATACTTATAAAAATATTTGTCAATATAATAATTTAAATTTTTTAATTTAATGTTATAAATAAATTAAAAGATTGGGGACAGAAAAAAATGCAAGACTATACACATGTAAAATTTGATGAACGAAATTTGTTTAAGAATTTATTGTTATCTGATACTTGTAAAAAGAAAAATGTCAAGATTAATTTATCAGAAATAGCAAGACAAATGGATCGTGCAGTTAATACTATTAAAAGAGAAATTAATCGATTTAAAAATATAGAAGATTATAATCCATATGAAGTACAAAAATATTATAAACAAAAGCGTAAAAAATCTATTAAAAAACTACCTACATTTACAGAAGAACAACAAGAATTTTTAAATTTACGATTTAATATTTTTGGTGATTCACCAGCAGAAATTATTCAGCGATTTTTAATAAAGTTTGGCATCAAATTTCCTGCATGTCTTAAAACATTTTATAAATGAATTTATTTAGGTTTTTTGGGTTTGTTAAAGAAAAATTTATTAAATGGTGGAAAAAGAAATAGAACAAAGAAAAGACCTGATAATCGTGGTAAATTAGATAAAAGATTTAGGTCAATATGAGATATTGAAAATAAAGAATCTGATGTTGGTTGATTTGAAATGGATACCGTAGTTGGTAAAGACCATCAATCTAGTTGTTTAGTTTTGGCAGAGAAATCAAGTAAAAAATACTTTGCTATGAAATTAGAAGAACATACTGCTAATGAAGTTTTAAAAAAACTTGAAGAATTAGTTAGAATTAATGGTTTAGTTGGAAAAATTAAAGGAATAATAACTGATAGAGGAAAAGAATTTAGTAAGTTTGAATAAATGGAAAAGATTACTGGTTCTAATATTTATTATTGTGACCCTGCTTCACCTAATCAAAAACCATTAATTGAAAGAATGAACCGTGAATTTAGAAAACGATATCGTAAAGGAACAGATTTTAATCCTGTTATACAACAAGAAATAGATTTAGTAGTTGATGTTATAAATGAAAAATTAAGGCCTGTTTTGAATTGAAGAACAGCAAAAGAGGTATTTTCAGAGAATTTTAAATAAGTTTATTTGAATAATTTAATAAACTATTTTTCAGTGTGCTAAAATTAAGATAAATTTACAAATAATTTAACAAATAATTTATTTTTTTAAAAAAATAGTTGCATTTATTTTAAAGAGTGCTATTATCAAAATAACAAGAAATAAATTTTGAGCTTATATTTACATAATACAAAAACAATAAATTATTGTCGAATTTTTTGAATGATATTAGCTTGTTTGCTTACATTTAGTTTTTCTGCGTGGATTATTTTAAATATTATTATTAATGGTTTTGAGACAATTAGTTATTTAGCACAGTTTGATTCAAATGCTTTTATTAGTTATTATGAGTTACCACCACTTATTATTTCAACTTTTATGTTAATTTTCGCGGGAACTTTTTTATCAATTCCGATTGGCATAATTACAGCAATTTATTTGAGTGAATATGCGCGGAAAAATAGTCGGTTAGTAGCATTAATTCAATTTTCAACTTATGCTTTAGTTGTAACACCATCAATTGTTTTTGCCATTTTTGGATATGTTGTTCTTGTTGTTGGCTTGGGACTTGGTCATAATTTTTGATCAGCCGGGTTAATGTTTTTTATAATGACGTTGCCAATTATTATTCGAGTAGTTGAGCATGCCCTGCATTATGTTCCTCAATAATATCGTGATGCTGCTTTAGCATTGGAAATAAGTAAGATTGGAATGGTTTGTAAAGTCGTTTTACTAAATGCCGGAGGAGTAATTATTACCGGAATAATTTTTGCAATTAGTAAAATTATTACGGAACAACTCCGGTTCTTATTATTTTAACTTCTTCACCCTTTATTCCGACTAGTTTTAATGATATTGGAACAACTTTGACAGTAAAAGTTTTTCAATTAGTTAATGAACCAGGATTATTATTAGTTGTGTCTAATGAACTCCAAGTTTCACTAACTGAATTAACAAATGATATTATTCATCATTTAGCTTTTATTATTATTTTATTTGTATTAGTCTTAAATATTTTTGTTAAAGTGATTGGTTTATTTGAAAATAATCACCAATCAAAATGGTGAGTAACAATTAGTATTTTAATTAAATGTTATTATAGTTCTTTGCTAACGAAAAAAATACTTGGAAAAAGAAACTTCAAAAAAATTCACATAACTCAAAAAAAGTTAAGAACATCATAACAAAACTAATAAATTACGATAGTCAATTACTAAAAGAATATCAAACAAAGTTAGCAAAATTAAAAACCCAATTAACAAATACGCATCAGTAAAAAAAGAAGGATAATTATCAACTATCAATTAGCGCTTTAGAACAAAAGATTTAAAATTTACAAGAGGAAATGGAACAAATTTATGATAACAAAAACAACAAAATCTTTTAACAATAAAATTAAAGAATGATTTAAAAAAATTTTTCGCCGTTTAATAAATCGACATAAACATACATTATTAAAAAATCCAACTCCGTTACCAAAAAATAATGTTTTAGGAACTGAGAAATTTGATTTTTATTATAATTTTGGAACCAAACAAGCATTGTTTAATATTAACTTAAATATTTTACAAAACAAAGTAACAGCTTTAATTGGACCATCAGGATGTGGAAAATCAACTTTGTTACGAGCAATTAAACGAATGAATGATTTAATTGAAGATACAAGAATTAATGGTGTAATTATATATAATGGCAAAAACATCTATCAGTATCATCAAAATATTATTTCATTGCGAACAAAAATTGGAATTGTTTTTCAAAAACCGAATCCATTTCCAAAGTCAATTTATAAAAACATTGCCTTTGGATTAAAAAGTTTAGTAATTTTTGATAAAAGAATTCTCTACCAAACGGTGGAATCATCATTACGACAAGCTGCATTATGAGATGAGGTTAAGGATAACTTGCGGGATTCAGCACTAAGTTTGCCGGGAGGAGACAACTACAACGATTATGTATTGCTCCTGCAATTGCGTTAAAGCCAGAAATTTTGTTAATGGATGAACCAACAAGCGCATTAGATCCAATTGTAACTGCTAAAGTTGAATAGTTAATTTTAGATTTAAAAAAGAATTTTACAATTATTATTGTAACGCACTCTTTACAACAAGCGACACGAATTTCTGATTATACTGCATTTTTTTGAATGGGACAGTTAATAGAATATAATAAAACAGCATTATTGTTTTCTCATCCTCGTGAATCAAAAACAGAAGATTATATTACAGGTTGTTTTGGTTAAAAAGATTAAATTTATTATTTAGTTCTATTTTGATGATAAAGTAACCTTTAATTTGGATATTTTCTAATTTTCTTGCAAATTGACTCTATAGGTTGTAAAATGTATGGTAAGTATGCAATATTTTTATTGTAGACTAAGAAAGTATTAAATATATGTAGAGGAGAAAAAGTTGATGACAAAAATTGCAATTAACGGGCTTGGACGTATTGGCCGTTTAGCTTTTAGAAGATTATTTGATGAAAAAAATGTTGAAATTGTCGCAATTAACGATTTAACTGCGGCAAAAACTTTAGCAACGTTATTAGAACTTGATTCAGCCCAAGGAGGATGAAAAAGAGGAAAAATTTCTTCAGAAGAAGGCGTTATTATTGTTGATGGGAAAAAAATAAATGTTTATGCCAAAAAAGATCCTGCTGAGTTACCATGAGGTAAATTAGGCATTGATGTTGTTGTTGAATCAACAGGATTCTTTGCTGATCGTGCTGGTGCTTCAAAACACCTTACAGCCGGAGCAAAAAAAGTTTTAATCTCAGCTCCAGCAAAAGGAACTGATGTTAAAACAATTGTTTATAATGTAAACCATAAGGAAATTAAAAAAGAATATGCTATTATTTCAGGGGCAAGCTGTACAACTAACTGTTTGGCACCAATGGCAAAAGTATTAGACGAAAAATTTGGAATTGAAAAAGGATATATGACAACTGTTCATGCGGTAACAAATGATCAAAGATTGTTGGACTTAGCACATGATGATTTAAGAAGAGCACGTGCTGCTTTTTCAAATATTGTTCCAACTAAAACGGGAGCAGCAGCAGCTGTTGCATTAGTATTACCACAATTGGAAGGTCGATTTGATGGAATGGCATTACGTGTTCCAACTATTACTGGTTCAATTGTTGACTTAGCAGTTGAATTGAAAAAAACAACAACAGTTGAAGAAATTAATAATGCAATGAAATCAGCAGCTTCAGAAACTTTTGGTTATAATACACAACCAATTGTTTCATCAGATATTATTGGTGAAACACACGGATCAATTTTTGATGCAACATTAACAAAAATTATTGAACGTGATGGTAAACAATTAGTTAAAGTATATGCATGATATGATAATGAAATGTCATATGTATCACAAATGGTACGTACATTATTATACTTTACTACAGTCTAATTAAAATATACGAAACACTAAAAAATATTTTAGTGTTTTTTATTTTTCTAAAAAAAGATATTTCTTATGCTATGATATTTATATAAGAATAAATCTTATAAAAATAATCTAACAAACTATAGTTAATATCCGTTTGTTTATTTACTATTTATAATGGAGACAATTAAAGCAATTAAGGAGAGTAAAAAATGAAAAAATCCTATTTTAGAAAAGCATTTTAGTAATATTCGTGATCAACTAAAATTAGTTTTAAATACAGAAAAAATTCATGACTCAACAAACCCAATCCAATTATTATATGATAATGTTCTTTTAATTCGGAACAATGGAAGCGTTATTACCGATGAGGATTTTACATATCTTTTAGAATTAGCTTTGGCAGATACTTATAAAACACTGTCATTACGAATTGATTTATTATTACAAAATGCTAAAACATTAGCTTTTAGTTATTTTAAAGAAAAATTAGATATTAAAGAATGACGCGATGATTTATATGCTGATACTGTTGAAATATTAAATAAAAAATATGCTGATAAACTAATGCAAATAGATTTTATTTATATTCCTTATCAGATGACAGAAATGTTAAATGAAGGTTTACGCAATATTTCTTCACGAAAATTACATGAAGTAACAGCATAAAAATAAGTTTTATTTATGAATAAATAGTTATGGAAATAACTATTTTATTTTAGTAATTTTCAAAAACCTTAATTGTCTTTCAAAAACCCTTATTTTATTGGCAAAAATGCGATATAATTTATATTGTTAAAATTTATAACAATGAGAGGGATATATTATGAGTCAAAACAAGAAATTATTTTATGTTACAACCCCAATTTATTATCCAAATGCGCAATTACATATTGGGCATGCATATACTACTACATTAGCTGATATTATTAATCGTTATAAAAAAATTGCTGGTTATGAAACTTTCTTTTTAACAGGCAGCGATGAACATGGTGAAAAAATTGAAAAGAAAGCAAAAGCAGCAGGGGTAACACCACATCAATTTACAACAATGATTGTTGATAATTTTAAATTATTATGAAATAAATTAGGAATTGAATATTCAAAGTTTATTCATACTACTGATAAAGAGCATGAAGTTGGAGTCCAAAAAATTTTTAGTAAATTATATAATAATGGAGATATTTACTTAGGAGAATATGAAGGTTTATATTGTGTTAGTTGTGAAGAATTTTTAACTGAAGCACAAATTGATAAAGTAACAAATCAGTGCTTAGTTTGTGGTAATAAGCCACAAAAAGTAAAGGAAGAAACATATTTCTTCAAAGTCCTAAAATATAGTAAATTTTTAATTAATTATTATAATAATCATCCTAGTTTTATTGAACCAGAAGCAAGAAAAAATGAAATGTTAAATAATTTTATTTTACCAGGCTTAACTGATTTATCTGTTACTAGAACAACTTTTTCCTGAGGAATTAAAACCTTAGAAAATGATAAACACATTATTTATGTTTGAATTGATGCATTATCAAATTATTTAACAGCATTAGGTTATTTATCAAATGATGAAACATTGTTTAATAAATTTTGAAATAATGGAGATGTTGAGATTTTGCAACTATTAGGAAAAGAAATCGCTCGTTTTCACACGATTTATTGGTCAAGTATGCTAAAAAGTTTAGGGTTACGTCAGCCTAATAAACTTTTATCGCATGGTTGAATTTTATTTAAAGATACTAAAATGAGTAAATCAATTGGAAATGTTGTTGATCCATTATATTTAATTGATAAATATGGTCGAGATACATTACGTTTTTATTTAGGATATGAAATTCCAACTGAAAATGATGGCAAATTTTCTTATGAAATGTTTTTAGAATCATATAATGCTCATTTAGTTAATAATATAGGGAACTTGGTATCGCGAGTAAGTAATATGATTAGTAAATATTTTAATGGTCAGTTAGTAAAACAACAACAATTGGATAATGTGTTAATTGAAAGTTGTATCCAAGCGGCGCAGAATTATCAGCAGGCAATGGATGCTTATCAAATTTCAGCAGGACTAAACATTATTTTGGAATTATGTAATAAGGCGAATAAATATATTGAAGAAAATAAACCTTGGGAATTAGAAAAAAACGAAAAGATGGAGCAATTATATGAAACTTTAGCAAGTTTAGCCTATACTATTATTGTTAGTGCTTTTTTATTGCAGCCAGTTTTAGTTGATAATGCTCAGAAAATTGCCGATTATTTTAATGTTAATTTAACTGATTTAACATTTGAAACAATTTTAACGCAAGAAATCATATATAATAAAACAATAGAGAAAAAAGAAAACTTATTTAATCGTGTTAATGTAGAACAAGAATTAAAACAAATTGAAGCAGAATTAAATTAATAAAACTAGTAAAGTAGGGAGTTTAATGAAAAAATATGATGTAATTGTAATTGGTGCTGGTCATGCTGGAATCGAAGCAAGTTTAGTTGCAGCAAGAATGAAAAAAAAGACATTATTAGTTACTTTGCATAAAGATAAAATTGCATTAATGCCATGCAATCCCTCAATTGGTGGCCCAGCTAAAGGGATTGTTGTTCGTGAAATTGATGCTATTGGTGGCGAAATGGCAAAAGCAGCTGATGCAACAGCTTTACAAATGAAATTATTAAATTCTTCACGTGGTCCTGCTGTATGAGCATTACGCGCTCAATTAGATAAGATTGAATATGCAAAATATATGCAAAAAGTAATTGAAAAGCAAGATAATTTAGATTTATATGAAGGAGCAGTTCAATCTTTATTGGTTGATGATAACAATAATTGCTATGGAGTAATGTTAAAATATCAAACACAATTTTTTGCAAAAAAAGTTATTTTAACAACAGGAACATATATGCAATCTTTAGTGTTACAAGGAATGATAAAAAAAGCAGAAGGACCTGATGGCGACATTACAACAGTGGGATTATCAACCCAGTTAAAACATTTAGGATTTGAGTTATTTCGTTTAAAAACTGGTACACCAGCACGTGTTCTTAATACTTCAATTAATTATAGTAAAGCACAACCAGAACCAGGGAGTGATTTGCAACTAGCTTTTTCTTATTCAACAAAAACCTTTACACCGTTGCAAGAGCAAGAATTATGTTGATTAATTCATTCAACACCAAAAACACATAATATTGTGCAAAAAAATTTAACAGCATCAGCAATGTATTCTGGAAATGTAAAAGGAACAGGACCACGTTATTGCCCAAGTTTTGAAGATAAAATTGTGCGGTTTGCTGATAAACCACGTCATCAAATTTTCTTAGAGCCAGAATCAAAGAGTTTAAATACAATTTATGTGCAAGGATTTTCAACTTCAATGCCAATTGATGTACAAGAAAAGATGCTACGTTCCTTGCCGGGATTTGAAAATGTTGAAGTTTTAAAATGAGCTTATGCAATTGAATATGATGCAATTATACCAACACAATTAAAACATACGTTAGAAACAAAAAAAATTAAAAATTTATATACAGCGGGTCAAATTAATGGAACAAGTGGCTATGAAGAAGCTGCTTGCCAAGGTTTAATGGCTGGAATTAATGCTGTTTTAAGTATTGATCAAAAAGAACCTTTCATTTTACGTCGTGACCAAGCTTATATTGGAGTGCTAATTGATGATCTAATTACAAAAGGGACAGAAGAGCCTTACCGTTTATTAACTTCTCGTGCTGAATATCGTTTATTATTGCGCAATGATAATGCTGAAGAACGATTAAAAAATTATGCTTATCAATTTGGTTTAATTTATCAAAAAAGTTGAATTGAATATCAAAATAATATGCAAAGTTATAATGAAATAATGCAATTGTTAAAAGAAACTTATTTTACGGCAAAATCACCATTAATTCAAAAACTAACTAAATTAGGTGTTGCCAACATTACAGAACGCATTTCTGGTTTTAATTTATTAAAACGACCAAATATTGAGTTAAAATATTTAGAGGAGGAGTTACCGCCGTTAAATAATTTAAAATCATTTTTAAAACAAAATTTATTAATTAATATTCGTTTTGAAGGATATATTAAAAAAGAACAAGAAATTGCTTTAAAAACAATTAAGTTGGAAAATAAATTAATTCCAGTTAATTTGAATTATGACTTGGTAGATAACTTGGCACTTGAAGCACGAGAAAAATTTAAAAAGATTAGACCAATTTCAATTGGTCAAGCTAATCGAATTTCAGGAATTAATCCAGCTGATATTCAAATGTTGTTATTTCATTTAAAAAAAATGGAATTGGATGCAAATAGATAAGAGGGTGAAGTATGAAATTATATAATACTTTGACTCGTAATTTTACAGATTATGGTCAAGAAAAAAAAAATAATATTTATGGTTGTGGACCAACTGTCTATAATTACATTCATATCGGTAATGCACGTGCAATTATTACTGTTGATTTATTAGTTAGTTTTTTACAATTTCAACATATTGAGGTTAATTATATTCAAAATTACACGGATATTGATGATAAGATTATTGCTAAAGCAGCGGCAGAACATAAAACTGAACAAGAAATTGTAGAATTTTATATTAAAGCTTTTGAAGAAGATGTTTTTAATTTAAATGTTAGAACACCAGCAAAGCGAGTGCGAGTAACAGACCATGTTAAAGATATTATTACTTTTATTCAAAAATTAGTTAAACTTAATGCTGCATATGAAGTTAATGGTAGTGTATATTTTGATATTGCAAAATATCAAGCACAATATGGACAATTAGCTAATAAAAAAATTTCAGAATTAGAAACTAATATTCGAATTGAATATGATGCTAATAAGCGTGGTCAATATGATTTTGCGTTATGAAAGCAAACAACCGAAGGAGTTTCTTTTCCCTTTTATGATCAAGCGGGTAAATTATATCAAGGTCGCCCGGGTTGACATACAGAATGTGCTGTCTTAATTGATAAATTTTTTCATAAAGAAACAATTGATATTCATGCCGGCGGAATTGATTTAGTTTTTCCTCATCATGAAAATGAACGAATTCAATTTTTAGCAAAAAATAATAAGGAAATTGCAAACATTTGAATGCATAATGGGCACTTAAATGTTGCTGATAAAAAAATGAGTAAATCATTAAATAATACTATTTTAGTTCGTGATTTTATTAAATTATACGGAGCAAATACATTACGTTATTTGTTATATGCGACTAATTATACACAACCATTAAATGTAACAGAAACTTTAATTATTAGTGCACAAGGTGAAACTGAAAAGATTTTTAAAGCCTTAAAAGCAGTAAATTTATATTTAGCTGAATATGACTTAAATTATAATTTAGCACAACATGGTGATAATGTTAAGAAAGTTCTTGCTGAGTTAGCAAATAATTTAAATAGTCCAAATGTTTTAACTATTATTAGTAAAATGACTAAAATTATTAATACTCAATTACGCGATAAAAAACTTAATTTACAACTTGCTAGTGATTTTTATAATATTATTTTTAATATTATGAATTTTAATTTTAAGTTATCAGTAATTAGTGGTGAAATTCGTAAATATTTATTAGAATGAATTAAGTCAAAAAATAATAAAGATTTTGTCAAAGCAGATGAGCTTCGCAAGGTTTTAGTAGAAAAAGATATTTTGTAACGTAATGAAATAAAAAAAATTAATATTATTGGCGCCGGGTTAGTGGGTTGTGAAATTGCTTACCAATTAGCACAACATGGTTTAAAAGTAAAATTATATGAAGCAAAAACATTATTTAAAAATCCAGTTCAAAAATTAGATACATTTGCAGAATTAGTTTGTTCTAATTCTTTTTGTAGTGTTTCAAGAGAAAATGCAATTGGAATTTTAAAATAAGAATTAAAGTTATTAGATTCTTTCATTTTAAAAACAGATTATGATGTTCAATTTCCTGCTGATGATGCACTTAGTGTTGACCGGGAGTTATTTTCACAAAAAGTTACAGCAACTTTAATAAATTATCCTAATATTACCATTATTTATGATGAATTTATTAAAATAGATCCAAAAAAAAATTACTATTATTGCTGTTGGACCATTAATGGCAACAAATTTTGCTCTTGAGCTTAAAAAGTTAGTTGGTAAGAAAGCATTGTATTATTATGATGGTTAATCCCCAATTGTAACAAAAGCTGTAATTGATTTTTTAAAAGCATATTATGGCGCACGACATTCAGAATAAAAAGATTATATTATTTTTCCATTAACAGAAGATGAGTTTAATCAATTAGTTACAGAATTAGTAAAGGCAAAACAAGTTCCTATTGCGGATTTTGAAAAATATTTTAGAGGCTGTCAACCAATTGAGATTATAGCACAAACATCACGAAAAATTCTTTTGAATGGACCAATGAGTAGTAATAATCTACCAGACAAAAATGGTAAGCAGCCATTTGCAGTGGTTCAATTACAACAAGATAATGTCATTGATAGTTTATACAATATCGTAGGTTGACAGATAAATTTAACATGGCCAGAACAAAAACGAATTATTACACAATTTATTCCATGTTTAGTAAAAGTAGATATTGTTCGATATGGAGTTTTACATAAAAATAATTATATTAATTCACCAAAAGTTTTAAATCAATTTTTACAATATAAACAAAATAATAATATTTTTTTTGCTGGTCAAATTATTGGGGTAGAAGGTTATTTAGAATCAGTGGCAGCAGGTTTATTATGTGCTTTAAATGTTTATTAATATGTAATGGATTTACCATTAATTAAATTTCCTTCAGAAACTGTGTTATAAGTATTAGTCAACTATGTTACAAATCCAAAACAACGAGATTTAAAACCAATGAAAGCAAATATTGGCATTATACCAACTTTAACAACTAAGTTTAAAAATAAAACAGAGAAAAATTTAGCACTTTATTCTCGGGCAATAAAAAAAAAAAAGAAACTATTAAAAAATATCAAATTAAATTATAATACTTATAAAGAAATTTATTAATATGGGTTATGGATAATAAAACAGGAAAAGGAAGAAAATATGCAAGAATATATATACATTTACGGAATTAATCCTGTTGTGGAGTCATTACTAAATCCAGCAGTGAAAATTAATGAACTATATTTATTACCACAAGGGAAAAATAATAATTATTATTTAAAACTAGCTAAAAGTCGTCAAATTAAAGTTGTCTTTTGTTCAACAGATAAAATGACAGCTCTTGTACAAACTAGTAAGCATCAAAGTTTGGTATTGGAAATTTGCAAACCAGAAAATTATTCATTAATTACAATAGCAACAAAAGCATTACAAAATAGGCATCCATTTTTATTAGTCCTTGATCAAATTTCTGATCCACATAATTTTGGGGCAATTTTGCGCACTTGTGATTTGTTTAATGTTGATGGGGTTATTATTCTAAATAAACGCCAAGTTGATATTAATTCTACTGTTGCCAAAACCTCTGCAGGTGCTTTTAATTATTTTCCAGTTTGTCGAGTAAATAATTTAACTAATGCAATTGAATATTTAAAAAAACAAGGGTTTTGAATTTATGCAACAAGTTTAACTACAACAGCCCACAATGTAAGTGAATTAAAATATGATACGCCAATTTGTCTAATTATAGGTAATGAAGGAACAGGGATTAGCGCAAAATTATTAAAGCATTCTGATTTTAATATTTATATTCCAACAACAGGTCATCTTGATTCTTTAAATGTATCGGTTGCTAGTGCTATTTTAATTTATCAAATTAAAATGTTGCAACAATAAAATTTAATTTAGAAAGGATTTGACTATTGTTACGATGAATGGATATGAATTACTTTATTTATTTCAAGAAGGCCATAATCAAACAGCATTATTTAGTTTATATAAATTATATGTACCCTTTCTAGAATATGTTAAGCGCCGAACTTTTTATAAGTATTTTGGTTTACCAATTGAATTAGTTAATTTAGAAAGTTTAAAGTATTTTTTAGTATTAGAAAGTGCTAAAATGTGTAACCCCCATTCGTAAAAAAAATTAAAAGACTTTATTTTTCAACGTTACACATGAGATATTCATAAACAAATTCGTCAATTTTTTAATTTAAAAAATAGAGTTTTAAATTATTACATTAAATTAACTAATGAAAATATTACTAATCAAGATGAAAATTTTTCAAATAAAATTGCTTGTTTTGATGAACAAAAACAAATTATTAAAATATTTTATCAACGATTATCACTATTAGAAAAAGAAGTATTTCGGTTATGATTTGCTGGTGAAAATATTTATAATATTCACCACTTATTAGGGCTAAATTATCAGCAAGTTGATAATGCAATGCAACAAATTATGCAAAAAACAAGAGATTTTTACAAAAATAGTTAATTAAGTATATGAATATTGTTATTAATATACTATAATTAATTATGGTGAATATTATGCGCGAAAAGATTATATTAGTATGTTCAGAATGTTTAAATAGAAACTATACAACATTTAAAAACAAAATGACACAAAAAGAACGATTAGAAATAAATAAGTTTTGTAAAACATGTAATAAACATACTAAACATAAAGAAACAAGGTAGGTGTTTGCAATGAAAAAAAATGAAAAATCAAAAAAGAACGTTAAAACTGTTTTAACAAAAGAAGAAAAAAAAGCGTTAAAAATTCAAAAGAAAAATGAAAAAGCAGCGCTAATTTTTCAAAAAAAAGCAAGTAAAACAGCACCAATTCAAGTTGGGACAAAAAAAGTAAGCACAACACCAGAGGTAGATGAAAATGGTAAACCAATTAAAAAAGGTCTTTTTAAGCGTAAAAATTCAAATAAAAGTAAAAAAACAAATTGAAAATTAGCTTTTCGTGAATTTCCTGTCAAAATAGCAAAAGAAGTCACAAGAATTCGATGAACAAGTAAGGGTAGTTTAGGACGCAAGTTTTTAATCACAATTTTATTTATTATTGCTTTTGCGGTGTTTTATTTAGTATTAGATTTAGTTTTACATAATTTACTAACTATTGCTCGCATTATATAATAAATAAGTTTAAAAGGAGTAAAGTAAAGTAATGTTAGGAAAAAACACAATAACAGATGAAATCATTAATAATGATAAAAGTGAAGTCAGAGAAACTTTAGAAGATGTTACAAAGTATCCTGGAAAATGATATGTAATTAATTGTTATTCTGGACATGAAGACCGTGTTCGCGATGACTTAATTCAACGGGTAGAATCATTAAATATGAAAGATGTTGTTTTTGATATTAGAGTTGTAAAAGAGACAGTTTCAGCCAAAAAAGTTGGAAAACTAATAGAAAAAGAAAAAAATGTTTATCCAGGTTATATTTTTATTAATATGATTATGAATGATGAAGCTTGATATATTGTTCGGAACACAACAGGGGTTACTGGATTTATTGGCTCATCAGGGCGAGGAACAAAACCTTTTCCTTTAACAGATAAAGAAGTAAGGACAATGCTTTCAAAATCATTGGCAGCTAAAAAAACAGCAACACAGCAAGGAAAAAAAGTTAAAAAAGTATTTGTGGCAAACTTTGAAGTGAATGATTATGTTCTAATTTTATCAGGAACTTTTACTGATATGGAAGGACAAGTAACAAAAATTGACACTTCAAAAGGGATTGCGATAGTAAATTTAGAAATGTTTGGTCGTTTGACACCTACTGAAGTTGAATTTGACCAATGTAAAAAAATTGGTTAGGTTAGCATAGCAAATTAATATTAATTTTTGTTATGCTTTTTTTAAAATGATAAATGTAAACCGTTTAACTGAGGATACTTTTTTTATACGAAATGCTGTTGTTGTTGCACGCGAACTATTAGGAAAATATTTAGTTCGAATTATTGATGGGAAAAAAATTATTTGTAAAATTATTGAAACTGAAGCTTATGATGGGCCTGAAGATGATGCTAATCATGGTTTTAACAATAAACGTAGTTATCGTAATGAAACACTTTTTTGAAAAGGTGGCTTTGCACATGTTTTTCTAATTTATGGGATGTATCATTGTTTTAATATTGTTACTGACCAAGTTGATTTTCCAAGTGCAGTTTTATTGCGCGCTGGTGAAATTATTATTGATGAAACTGTTCCTGACTTTGTTTCAACACCATGGTTAGCAAATGGTCCTGGAAAGTTATCACGCTATTTAAAAATTACTAAAGCTGATGATGGAATTTCTCTGCTAGAAAGTTCAGTTTTATATCTTACCGAAGATACAGCACCAACTGCAATTGAAATTACAACTACACCACGGGTCAACATTGAGTATGCAACAAATTTTAAATTAAAACAGTATCGATTTTATATTACATATCATAAAGCAGTTTCGAAAAAATAAGAGGTTAAAATGAATAAAGTAAAAAAAGCAGAAATTTGAAAGGTTCACCGGGAATTTCCTTATCTTGAGATTAGCAATATGGGGCGTGTTCGTAATATTGTAACAAAGAAAGTTAAGGAATTAAAGAAGCCAAAAAATACTAATTATTATTTAATTCGTCGCCGTGAAGACGGAAAAACAAAAACAATACCATTACATAAGTTGGCTGTTGAGTTATTTATTGGTTCAGTTCCGCCAAATATGACAATTGATCATATTAATGGTAATCCTCGTGATAATCGAGCAGAAAATTTAGAAATTGTTTCAAAATGAGAAAATACAATTCGGCAAATTAGGATGTGATCACATCCGCATAGTTTTTATAATCGAGATTTAGTGGAAGCACATAGTGAGAAACGATGAATGTATCGTGGTGAACTATATAATTGAATTGAAATCTTAAAGTTATTACATGCTCAAGGAATTATATACTATCAAGTAAAATGAAAAGGAAGTAGTAAAGGGCGAATTGTTCAATTACCAAATGGTGAAACAATTATGCGTGTCAAAAATATTGATTCTGATAATGGTGATGATGATTTTTAAAAAAAACTATTATGTTGTTTATTCGTAATAGTTTTTTTTAAAAGTAATTTGTGGTTTAAGTCCGGCACTAGCATTTAAGTCAATAATACCATAATAGTTTAATTTAATAGCATCAACAAGTGTTGCTGATATGCAAACATCTATAGCAACACCAACAATGACTAAGTTAGTAACCTTGTGTTCTTGAAGAAATTCATGTAATCCATTTGAAGCATGATTATCACTAAAAAAACCACTGTAGCTATCAAAATCTTGTTGTGTTCCTTTTAAAATAATATGGTCAAATTGTGATGTAGTTAATTTATATAACTCACTGCCAAATGTATTTGCAATGCAATGTGGACCTCATTTAGCAAACGAACAATGATTATTAGGATGAAAATCTTTTGTTGCAATAACTAAATCATCATTTTGATGAAATTCATCAATTAAAGCAACAATTTTTTTATATAATTTTTCTGCTCCTGGAACATATAACGCTCCTTTAGGATCAACAAAGTCATTTTGATAATCAACCACAATTAAGGCTTTTTTGTTCATTTCATAATCCTCTCAATTATTTTTTAAATATTTATATATTACCATATATATTGTTATAATGTTAAAAGAAATTAAAAATTCTAGGGGGATATTGATGATTAAATTAATTAAAACAGCGTTACTATAATTAGAAATTACACCTGAGTAATAAAAACAGTTACAATTATATTATCAATATTTAGTTGAACAAAACCAAATTATGAATTTAACTACAATTATTAATGAAGATGAGGTTTATCTTAAACATTTTATTGATTCAGGATTATTATTAAAATAATTCTCATTGTCAAAGGAGATTACAGTTAGTGATGTTGACAGTGGGGCTGGTTTTCCAGGGTTGGTTTTAAAAATTCTTTGCCCAACAATTAAATTAACAATTATTGAATCATTATAAAAACGATGCTTATTTTTACAACGATTAGTGATGAAGTTACAATTAAAAAATGTTGAAATTATTCATGCTCGAGCAGAGGAATATAGTCGAGAGCATGCTGAATCTTTTGAACTTATTGTTTCTCGTGCTGTTGCTAATTTAGGGATGCTTTTAGAATTAGTAGTGCGAATGGTTAAAACATCAGGAAGGATTATTTGTTATAAAGGGCCAAATGTTAAGGTTGAATTACAAGCAGCGCAAAAAACTTTATCAGTTTTAAATTTAAAATTAGAAAAAATTCAACATGAAACAATTCCACAACTTAGTGGACGGAACATTTGTTATTTTATTAATACAGGGGGCAACTGCAGAACCATATCCTCGTCGGTTTAATTAAATAAAAAAATTTCCAATTGGATAAAGTGTTATATAATAATAATGTATAAAATTATCAGATGCAACGGAACAGAAAGGATAATTATGGGAAAAATTATTGCAATCACAAACCAAAAAGGTGGCGTTGGTAAAACAACAACTTCGATTAACTTAGCGGCCGGATTGGCACGTACTGGACGAAATATTTTATTAGTTGATATTGATCCCCAAGGAAATGCAACAACGGGGACAGGTGCTAATAAAGAAGAAATTTATGAAAGTATGTATGATGTTTTAGTTGGACAAATCCCATTAAAAAATATTATTATTTCAAATATTATGACTAATGTTGATTTAGCACCAGCAAACATTTCATTAGCGGGAGCAGATATTTATTTGATGGAAATAACAAAAGATAACCAAAGCATTTTATTAGAGCGGATTAAATGGGTTCGTGATAAGTATGATTTTATTTTAATTGATTGTCCTCCTTCCTTAGGATTAATTAATCGAAACGCACTAGCTTGTGCTGATTCTGTTTTAATTCCAATTCAAGCAGAGTATTATGCTTTAGAAGGTTTGGCACAGTTATTAACAACAATTCATTTTGTACAAAAAATGTTTAATGAAAGTTTAGCAATTGAAGGAATTGTTTTAACAATGTTTGATTCACGAACAAAATTATCATTTGAAGTTATGACAGAAGTTAAAAAATATTTTAATGAAAAAGTTTATCGAACATATATTCCAAGAAATGTTAAAATTAGTGAATCACCATCACATGGTTTGAGTATTTTTGAATATGATAAAGGTGGTGCAGGTGCAGTTTCTTATGAAGAATTAGCGAGAGAGGTGTTAGCAAACAATGGCAAGTAATACTAAGAGTCGATTAAATTCAAAAGGGTTAGATAAAATTTTTGGCGAAGGAATCAACGAAGTAATTAAAGGGATTGAAAGTAATGATGCATTAAAAGAGACAGCGAATGAAATTGTATTAGCGGAAATTTTTTCTAATCCGCATCAACCCCGCAAAAATTTTAATGAAGAAGAATTAGAAGAATTAGCACAATCAATTAAAGAATATGGTTTAATTCAACCTATTATTGTAAAAAAAACGAATAATGGTTATTATTTAGTTGCCGGAGAGCGTCGTAGTCGGGCTGCTAAATTAGTAGGATTAACAACGATTCCAGCAATTGTTGTTGATTTTAATGATCAGCAGATGAAAGAAGTTGCTTTAATTGAAAACATTCAACGGGTTGATTTAAATTCAATTGAAGAAGCTAATGCTTATAAAGAATTAATTGAGTTACTAGGATTAACCCAAGAAGAATTAGCACAACGAATTGGAAAATCACGAAGTCATGTCACAAATACGATGCGATTATTAAATTTACCAACTGAAGCGCAAACCTTGTTATTAGAAAATAAAGTAACAATGGGGCAAGTTAAACCATTAATTAGTTTAAATGTTGATAAAAATGAATTAAAAAATATTATTAATAAGATTATTAATTTCAATTTAAATGCGCGTCAGGTCGAAGAATTAGTTAAAGAATATAATCCAAAAATAACGAAACCATTAATTAAAAATTCAGATAAGGATTCATCAAAACGAGCTGTTAATGAATTTTTGGAAAATAAAATAATGCGAAAATTAGGAACAAAAGTAGTTATTGATACTGACAAAATTATTATCAAGTATACTGGAATTAAAGATTTAAACCGTATTTTAGAATTATTAGGTTTAATTGATGATTAATTAATAGTAAGGAAGAACATAATGGCATTAAAAATGGGAATAGTTGGTTTACCAAACGTTGGTAAATCAACTTTATTTAACGCAATTACAAATTCGCAAGTTGAAGCAGTTAATTATCCATTTGCAACAATTAATCCAAATGTTGGAATGGTAGAAGTTCCTGATAAACGAATGGATACTTTAATTACTCTTTGTGCTCCTCGCAAAGCAATTAATAGTACCTTTGAATTTTATGATATTGCTGGATTAATTGCGGGAGCTAGTAAAGGCGAAGGTTTAGGAAATTCTTTTTTGCAAAATATTCGCGAAACTGATGCAATTTGTATGGTCATCCGTTGTTTCAAAAATAAAGATATTACCCACGTTGAAGGAATAATTGATCCAATTCGTGATATTGAAATTATTAATTTAGAATTAATTATTTCTGACCAAGAACAAATTAAAAAACGAATTGATAAAATTAGCAAAAAAGCACAAACTTTAAAACAAAAAGAAGATGTTTTTGAGTATGAATTATTATTAAAGTTAGCAACAGGATTAGAAGAAAACAAATTATTAAAAGATTTAACATTATTAGATGATGAACTAAAAGTAGTAAAGAATTTTAATTTATTAACAATTAAACCTTTTATTTATGTTGCTAATGTTGCAGAAATTGATTTAAACCAACCAGATAATTTTTATGTTAAAACAGTTAAAGAATATGCTCAACAACAAAAAATTGAGGTTGTTGTTATTTGTGCTAAAATTGAAGAAGAATTATCAGCATTAGAACCATATGATCGGAAATTATTAATGGCTGATTATGGCATTAAAGAAGCTGGTTTAAGTCAATTAATTAAAAAATCTTATGCTTTATTAGGTTTACAAACATTTTTTACTGCTGGTAAGCAAGAAGTACGAGCATGGACTTTTAAAAAAGGAGCAACAGCACCAATGTGTGCAGGAATCATTCATTCTGACTTTGAACGTGGTTTTATTCGAGCAGAAGTTTATTCATATGATGATTTAGTGCAATATGGCAGTGAAAAAGCTGTAAAAGAAAATGGTCGGTTACGAAGCGAAGGAAAAACTTATGTTATGCAAGATGGCGATATATGTTTTTTTAAATTTAATGTTTAGGGAGAAATAATAATGCTAATTGTCAATAGTTATGATTTACATAATTTAAAAGTAGGAACTGGTTTTTATTTAGGGGGAATTTTTATTCCATGTCAATACCAAATTGAAGCTGTTTCTGATGGCGATATTTTGTTACATACAATTAGTGAAGCAATTATTGGAGCCTTGGGATTAGGTGATTTAGGAGAATGGTTTGATGAAACAAATAAAAAACTTAATTCACAATTAATTTTAAAAAAAGCATTAACATTAATAAATGAACAGAATTATCAAATTAGTAATATTGATGCAACAATTATTATTGATAAACCACAATTGCAAAAGTATAAAAAAGCAATTAAAACTAATTTACAAAAATTATTACAAATTACAGCTGAAAAAATTAATTTAAAAGCAACAACTACTGAGCAAAATTTTCCGAATATTATTCAAAGTTATACAACATTATTACTTTTAAAATAAAATGATTAGGTCAAAAGTTAGAGTGGGGGATTAAAATGAAACAAAAAGTCAGATTACGTTACGCACCAAGTCCAACAGGATTTTTACATATTGGTAATACAAGAACAGCATTATTTAATTATTTATTTGCAAAACATTATGATGGTGTTTTTGTTCTACGAATTGAAGATACAGATATTGAACGAAATGTTGAAGGAGCGATTGCGTCACAATTAGATAATTTACGTTGATTAGGAATTGAACCAGATGAAACAATTGATCGCCCAGGGGCTTATGGACAATATCGACAATTAGAACGGTTAGAACTTTATCAAAAATATGCGCAAAAATTATTAACAACAAAAAAAGCATATTATTGTTTTTGTACACCAGCTGAACTTGAAAAAGACCGTGAAGAACAATTGGTAAAAGGATATCTTTCACCACGTTATAATCGCAAGTGTTGACAATTAACTTTTGAACAAATTGCTGAAAAATTAGCAAAACAAACCCCATATAATTTACGTTTTTTCGTTCCTGATGAAGCAAGTTATGATTTTAATGATTTAGTCCGCGGTCCTGTTCATTTTGAAGGAAAAGATCTTGGCGATTGAGTTATTTTAAAATCAAATGGAATTCCAACTTATAACTTTGCGGTCGTAATTGATGATATGTTAATGGAAATTAGTCATGTTGTTCGGGGAGAAGAACATATTTCTAATACACCAAAACAATTAATGATTTACGGAGCATTTAATGCTAAGCCACCAATTTTTGCTCATTTAACCTTAATTGTTAATGAGCAACATAAAAAGTTGTCAAAACGAGATAGTCATTTAATGCAATTTATTAGCCAATATCGAACATTAGGATATTTACCGAAAGCAATTTTTAATTTTATTAGTTTATTAGGATGATCGCCTCCGGGTACTGTTGAAATTTTTAGTCATGATGAATTAATTAAAATTTTTGATGAAACGCGGTTTAGTAAATCGCCAAGTATGTTTGATGTTAAAAAATTAACTTGAATAAATAATTATTATCTTAAAGCAATGAATGATGAGGATTATATAACTTTTGTCCGACCTTTTTTAGCAGAAAGTTATGATTTAATAAAAAAAACACCAGAATGAGTAAATATGTTATTATTAATTTATAAAAAAGAACTTCAATATGGGGCAGAAATTATGACCTTAACAAAACCATTTTTTGTACCAACAACAAAATTATCAACAACAACGCAAGCAGCGTTAACAGAATTGAGCGGTTATGAAGAAATGATAACATCTTTTAAAACAGCGTTAAGTCAATTGCTAGTTTGAGATGAACCAAATATTAAGCAATTAATTAGTAAAATGGGGGAACAATATGCTATGAAAGGAAAGAATTTATTTATGCCAATTAGAATTTTTACTTCTCATCAAGAACATGGACCAGAACTAGCTAAGGTTATTTATTTATTAGGGAAAGAACAAGTAATTAGTAATATTACTAAATTACAATAACGAAAAAATGAAATTACCATTAACAATCCGAGATAGTGTTCATGGCGATATTGAAATTAATGAAGAAATTACCGTAAAATTAATTAACACTCCAGAATTTCAACGCTTGCGTCGCATTAGTCAATTAGCAGGAGGGCAATTTGTTTTTCCAAGTGCGTCGCATACGCGTTTTTCACATTGTATTGGTGTTTATCATTTAGTTAGTAAAATGCTAGAAACAGCAAATTTTCAAGAAATGTATAGTAAGCATGAACAATTATTGGTTAAATTAGCAGGATTACTGCATGATGTTGGTCATGGTCCATTTTCACATACATTTGAAATGACTAATCATGTCACAAAACAGAATATTAGTCATGAAAATTATTCATCTTTATTAATTAAAAATCCAACAACAAATATTAATAAAATCTTAGCGGCCGAATTTAGTCCAGAAGAAATTAATGAACTATGTATGATGATTGAAGGTAAACATCCGGACGGGGTTTTATCATCGTTAGTGTCTTCGCAATTAGATGCTGACCGAATGGATTATTTATTACGTGATGGACAAACAAGCTGTGTAGGTTATAGTCATGTTGATACGCAGTGAATTATTCGGCATTTATTTATTAAAGATAAAAAGATTGTTTTTCCGTTAAAAGTACAGTATGCAATTGAATCATTTTTAATTGGCCGTTATCATATGTATAAGCAAATTTATTTACATCCACTAAGCATTGGATTTGACTTAACTTTCCAAATGATGTTCAAACGATTATATGATTTATACCATAGCAACTATCAATTTAAAAATAAAGTAATTATTACTTTATTAATTCCAGTGTTGGAAGGAAAAATGATGAGTTCAGGTCAATATTGTACATTAGATGATTATACATTATTTACATATTTAAAAATGTTAGAAAATGAAAATGATGAAATTTTAGTTACATTAATTAAAATGTTCACGACACGAAATTTTTTGCAAAAAATAAACCCAGCAAAAAGAAATTTCGAAGAAATTAAAAATAATTTGATAAAAAAATATAAAAACCATTATAATTACTTTATGGTTGAATATAACCTAAAACCAGTTAAATTATATGATAGTTATACTAAACCAATTTATATTGATACACCAAAAGGAATTAAATGCATTATGGAAGTTTCAGAAGTCTTAGCATTTAAAAATAATAGTAAAAAGACAGCAACAACAATTTGTTTTTCAATTGGAGAAAAATATGAGAATGATTAATAAGAAAGGTTTAAATTAATGAACGATAATGTAGAGTTATTAGAATTAGTGTATTCATATTTAAAAAAAAAAAATAGCGATACTTTTGAAAATATTTGAAATGATATTGCATTAAAAAGTGATGTAACAGTTCAAGGAGCTAGTAAAGAAGATGTCATTGCAGAATTATATACTGATTTGGTGTTAGATAACCGTTTTGTGTTGACAAGTGAAGGTATGTGAGGGTTACGTGAATTCTTAAAATATGATGAAATTAAAAAACAATATGATTATACTGACCAGTTTGAAACAACAGAAGAATTTGAAGATATTGATTTAGATGAAGATGATGATGAAGAAGATGAAGAGGAAAATGATGAAGAAGAATCATTAATTGATACTCTTGATTTTGATGATACATTAGATGATGATGATAACGAGGAAGATGATTTTGTTGAAATAGAAGTTGATGATGATTTAATTAAAAATGATTATTCTATTGATGATGACGATGAAACAGTAGCATCTAAATTGGGTATTACAGAAGAAATTGATTGAAAAGCTCTTGAAAAAGAAATAGAAGAAAATAATTAATACCAAGATTAAAGAGTGTTAGAAGTGAGAACCCTGTTAATTTCTAAACTCTTTTTAATTTGAGGATGAAAGGATGATAAGAAAATGGCAAAATATATTTTTGTAACTGGCAGAGTTGTCAGTGGCTTAGGGAAAGGCATTACAGCTTCTTCAATTGGTGTTTTATTAAAAGCAAGTGGATTAAATGTTTTTATGCAAAAATTTGATCCATATTTAAATGTTGACCCTGGAACAATGAGTCCTTATCAACATGGTGAAGTTTTTGTAACAGAAGATGGTGCTGAAACAGATTTAGATTTAGGACATTATGAACGTTTTATTGATGAAAATTTAACAAAAGAATCAAATATTACTTCAGGACGAATATATAAAAATGTAATTGAAAAAGAACGCCGTGTCGAATATGAAGGTGGGACAGTTCAAGTTGTTCCCTATGTTACCAATGAAATTAAAAAGAAAGTTTATCATGCGGCATCAACATCAAAAGCAGATATTATTATTACTGAAATTGGGGGGATAGTTGGGAATATTGAATCGTTGCCTTTTATTGAAGCAATTCGTTAAGTTCGTATTGAACAAGGGTGAGAAAATGTTATTTATATGCATGTTTTATTAGTTCCATATATTGCAGTATCAAAAGAATTAAAGACAAAACCAACGCAACATTCAGCGCGTGAACTATTATCACTAGGAATTCAACCAGATATTATTGTTACTAGAACTGAACAAGTTTTAGAGGATAATGTCCTTGAAAAAATTGCGCTATTTTGTAATATTGAAAAAAATAATGTTTTAGTAGCTACTGATGTTGCTAGTATTTATGAAGTAACATTAAAAATGTATGAACAAAATGCTCAAATAGTAATTAGCAAGTTATTAAACTTAAAAGTCACAAAAACTGATATGTCAGGATGAAAACAATTTGTTGAAAAAATTAATCACTCACAAGAAGTAATTGAGATTAAATTAGTTGGAAAATATATTGAACTTCCAGATGCTTATTTATCAGTTAGTGAATCATTACGAATTGCTGGATATGAAAATAAGGTTAAAATTAAAATTTATTGAATTAAAGCCGAAGATATTAATAAAAAAAATTATCAACAATTATTAAAAAATGCAAAAGGGATTTTGGTTCCTGGTGGTTTTTGTGAACGTGGTTTTGAAGGGAAAATTTTAGCATGTCAATTTGCTCGTGAAAATAATATTCCATTCTTTGGAATTTATTTTGGGATGCAAGCAGCTGTAATTGAATTTGCCCGTAATGTTTGACATATTCAGGATGCTAATTCTTCAGAATTAACAGAAACAAAAAATGCAATTATTGATATTATTCGTGGCAAAGATAAAACCGATGCTTTAAGAGGAATATTACGTTTAGGTAATTATAAGGCAACTTTAGTTCCAAACACATTAGTACAAGTAAGATTAGTATTTAGTGGTCTTTATGCTGAGAAAAACTTAGTGGAAGTTATTGAAATCCCGAACCATCCTTTTTATCTTGCTGCACAATATCGCCTGGAGTTTACTTCTCGACCAAATAAACCCAATCCATTATTTAAGTGGTTTTGTGCAAGCAGTAATTAATAATAAATAAGATGAAAAATTTGAAAAAATAGGTAGATTTATATTAAGATTAAACCGTAGAAAGGTTGGAAATAAGTTATGAGTGGTACAAATTATCGAACATTATCGATTGTTGGTAGCCAGTGGGGTGATGAAGGAAAAGGTAAAATTACTGATTATTTTGCTCAACAAGCAGATGTTATTGTTCGTTGAGCTGGTGGTGATAATGCTGGACATACAATTGTTATTAAAGGAATAAAATATAAGTTAAGTATTGTTCCTTCTGGTGTTTTTAATAAAAAATCAATTAATGTAATTGGGAATGGTTGTGTTGTTAATTTACGTAAATTAGTTAGTGAAATTAATTATTTACAAGAACATGGTTTTGATTGTAAAAATTTACGAATTAGTGATCGTGCCCATTTAATTTTTCCATATCATATGAAAATTGATGAATTGCAAGAAGAGTATCGCCAAAAAGATTTAATTGGAACAACAAAAAAAGGAATTGGTCCTTGTTATCAAGATAAAGCAGAACGAATTGGAATTAGATTAGGTGATTTATTTGATGAAAAAGGATTTTTACAAAAATTAGAAAATAATTTAAAATTTAAAAATGAAGTTTTAACAAAAGTTTTTAATAGTGAAGTATTTGACCCAAAATTAATTTGAAAAGAATATTTGGCATTATTTCAACAAATTAAAACACTAGTAACTGATACTTCAATTTTAGTTGATAATGCAATTCATATGCACCAAAAAGTTTTGTTTGGAGGCGCACAAGGAGTAATGTTAGACTTAGATCATGGTACTTATCCTTTCGTTACGTCATCAAATCCAACAGCAGCTTCAATTCCTGTTGGTGTTGGGATTGCACCGCGTTATATTAACAATGTTTTAGGAATTGTTAAAGCATATAATACTCGTGTTGGAACCGGGCCATTTCCATCAGAAATTTTTGGAGAAGTTGAAACATATATTCGTGAAACAGGACGTGAATATGGGACTGTATCGGGGCGCGCGCGCCGAATTGGATGATTTGATAGTATTTTAATGAAACATTCGTTGCGAATTAGTGGTTATACTAGTATGGCAATTATGTTATTAGATGTTTTAACTACTATTAAGGAATTAAAAATTTGTATTGGCTATGAATATCAAGGACAACAAATTGATTATGTTCCAAGTACAATTAAAGAATATGAGATGTGTAAACCAATTTTAATAACAATTCCAGGCTGAGATGAGGACATTAGTAATGTTACAATATTTGAAGATTTACCAAATAATGCCCAACAATATTTAATGAAGTTAGAAGAAATTATTGGTGTTCCAATTAGTTTATTTTCTGTTGGTCCTGACCGTGAACAAACTATTTTAATGAATAAGGAGATTTTTTAATGATTGAACGTTATTTTGTTCCAGAGATTGAAAAAATTTGAAGTGATGAAAATAAATATAATACTTGAGCAAAAGTAGAATTATTCGTTTGTGAAGGATGGGCACAATTAGGATTAATTCCCACAACAGATATTAAAAAAATTAAAACTAATTTAACAATAAACTTACCACGAATGTTAGAGCTGGAAGCTGAAACAAAGCATGATGTTGTTGCTTTTACTCGAATGTTATCAGAAACATTGGGACCAGAAAAAAAATGAATTCATTATGGTTTAACATCAACTGATATTGTTGATACTAGTCAAAATTATTTGATTAAAGAATCAAACTATATTGTTAAAAAATATATGCTTGAATTAAAAGAGGCGTTAAAAGAAAAAGCTCTTACTTATAAAAATCAATTAATTATGGGTCGTACCCATGGAATGTTCGCCGAACCAACCTCATTAGGATTAAAATTTTTACTTTGATATGCTGAATTAGAGCGTAATATTATGCGGTTTGATGCTGCGGGTTCAGCAATTGCTGTTGCAAAAATATCAGGTTCAGTTGGTAATTTTGCGCATGTTGAAGTTCAAGTTGAAGAATATGTGGCAAAACAATTAGGGTTAAACCTTGACCCAATTACAACGCAAGTAACATCACGTGATTATCATATTGCATTATTTACAAGTTTTAGTCAAATTGCTAGTTTGTTAGAAAAAATGGCGCTTGAATTTCGCCATTTCCAACGTTCAGAAGTGGCTGAAATTGCGGAAGGATTTAGCAAAAGTCAAAAAGGTTCATCCTCAATGCCGCATAAAAAAAATCCAATTAGTTCGGAAAATATTGCTGGTTTAGCTCGTTTAGTGCGTAGTAATATGAATGTTACATTTGAAAATAACTTATTATGACATGAACGTGATATTTCCCATAGTAGTAATGAACGAATTATTATTCCCGACACATATAATTTAGTAGTTTATTTATTGAAACGAATGATCGGTGTTATTAATAATTTGGTTGTTAGTCCGGATAAAATTATTGAACATTTACAACAAGCTAATCAAATTTATTTTAGTCAAGTTGTTTTAACAAATATTTTGAAGGAAACTAATTATTCACGAGAAGAAGTTTATGATTTTATTCAAAAATGTACTTTAATCGCACAACAACAGCAAATTGATTTTAAAAATGTTTTGATTGCTAATAATATAGCAAAATATTTAGCCTTACCAAAATTAGAAAAATTATTTGATAACAATTATTTTTTACGAAATATTGAACATATTTATCAACGAGTGCTAAATTAAAAAAGGAGCAAGATAATGAAGTTAATTGTGGGTTTGGGGAATCCAGGTAATGAATATACTTATACAAGACATAATATTGGTTTTTTAGCCATTGATAAGTTGGTAGATAAATTTAATTTAGCAAAGCCAAAAAATGCTTTTAATGCTTTAATATGAGAAACAACAATTAACAACGAGAAAGTTCTTTTTTGTCAACCACAGACTTTTATTAATCTAAGTGGATTTGCAGTTTATAAAATTAAACAATTTTATAAATTAACATTAGAAGATATTATTGTCATTTATGATGATAAAGATATTCCTTTCAATTTTATTAAATTAAAAAAGAATGGTTCAAGTGCTGGTCATAATGGAATTAAAGATTTAATTCAAAAACTAGGTAGCGAAAATTTTTTACGGATTCGTTTAGGAATTGGTAAAGATGTCCAAATTCCAACCCAAAACTGAGTACTAGGAAAGTTTTCTCCTAGTCAGTTAGAACTTATTAATAATGATTTATTAGAAATAGTTTATCAAATTATGGTGCAATATTTAGAAAAAGCAACTAGTTTTGATAAATTAATGAGTCTTTATAATGGTAAATAAAATTAAACAATATAGTTTTAAAAGTAATAATCCGAAAATTTACTTAATTGCAACTCCAATTGGTAATTTGCAAGAAATGACACCACGAGCAATTGAAGTTATTAAACATAATGTTAAAAAAATTTATTGTGAAGATACGCGGAACACGATTAAACTATTAAATTATTTTAATTGTAAAAAACAGTTAATTTCTTTAAATAAAGAAAATGAAATGCAACGCTTAACAGAAATGTTAAATGATTTAGCACAAAACTTATCAATTGCAATTATTAGTGATGCCGGCTATCCACTGATTAGTGATCCAGGTTATTATGCTGTTAACCATATTTTAGAACATTATCCCTATGATGTAATTCCGATTAGTGGTGCTAATGCTGCTTTAAATGCCATTGTTAGTTCGGGTCTTAATCCGCACCATTTTTTATTTTTTGGTTTTTTAAATAAAGCAAAAACAAAAAAAATTAATGAGTTAGAACAGCTGCTATCATTTCCATATCCTATTATTTTTTATGAAGCACCGCATCGAATTTTAGAAACATTAAAAATAGTTAAATCAGTTTTTGGTGAGCGTAAAATTGCCATTGGTAAGGAAATTACAAAAATTCATGAGCAATGATATCGTGGACAGTTAAGTGAAGTGCTTTTGTTTTTACAACAAGAAGAAAATACTGCTTTTGGTGAGTATGCCCTTGTTGTTGATGGGGCGGGGAATCTTCCAATTCCTGTTATTGCAGATGAAATTTTAGTTGCCGAAATTGACCAATTAATTACAAAGCAAAATTATCGCGTTAAACAAGCAATTGATTTTGTCGCAAATAAATATAAAATTAGTAAAAATGTTTTATATAATAAATATCATCAGCAAAAGGAACACGATGGAAAAAACAGAACGAATTAAACACTTAGTGTTTTGTAGCATTCTCTTTAGCTTAGAAATTATTGTTTTACTCTTAACTTATTTTTATAGTTTAATTTATTATCAATTAAATTGATTAAGTTATTTATGATATTTTGTTAGTTTATGAAGTGTCCAAACTGATTTTTTAATTTTATTATTTGCCTTTGGAGGATTAATTTACTTTACAAAATTATGAAATTGTCATTTTGTGACAAACCAGTTTTTTATTTTATACATTGTCTTTGCTGCCTTGTTAACATTCTTATTTTTTACACTTAGGACAGTTATCGGCGCCATTACTGGTGAAAAGTTTACTGCCAGTTGGCATAGCCTCGCAATTTATTGAATTAGTACAACAGTGCAGCATTGATTGTGCCTCGCGATTTTCATTATCTATTTTTGCATTGTGGTAAAAAAAGAATGTATTAATTATAAAAATTTTTATTTACAAAAGTTATATAAGTTTTATCTTCATCCATTTTTTTATACTATTTTTATTGCTGTTCGGGAAGGAGTTTTATTATTAACTCCAATTGATGAAAAATTGTGAAATTATAGTATGCCAGCAAATAACTATTATGTACCATATTTTTTTCAAGATTTTCGCCGGTTAGAATATTATATTTTATATTTAATTGTGTTAAGTATCATTATTGCTTTATTAATAACATTCGTTGTTAATTTAAATAATTTATTAGTTAACCACCAAAAAATTAAAGAAAGTCGAGAAAAAATAAATTAAATTTAAATAATTCTTATTTTACGGTAAAATTATAGAAGAATAGAGGGATAAAAAATGACAGAACAGAGTAATTTTTGAACAGATGTTGAAAAAGGAATGATGAGTTATTTAACAAAATATATTAATCTTTTTGAAACAGACTATGCAAAAGACACAGCGAAAAAAAATCCAAAAATAGAAGATTTTTTAGCAGGAGCAAAGTTTAAAACTAATTTTGAAGATTTATTTAATTTTGTGAAAACAGAAATCAAACCATTATTTGATGATATTAGAGCAGAATATTTACAAGATAAAAAACCAGAAGAAATTGATCAGAAAAAAGTTACAACATTAATTGAAGTAAGCAAATTATTTAACGCAATTATTCCATTGCCGCGATTTTTAAATGATTTTATGACTAGTGCAAAAGAAGCTAGTCCGGTTGATTTAAATAAACTTTTTGTAAATATAATGAAAGTAGAAATTGGTGAGTTAACAAAAATTTATGATGATGAGATTAAAGATCTTGACCCAGCTCTTGATAAATGTTTAAAAGAGATTAATAATGCTAATGATGCCTTGGAAATTTGGAATTTAGTAAATCAATTAGGTTTATTTTTACAACGTGATATTATGTTAACTGATTTTTCTCCTGAAAAAGAAGAAGAAAAGTTAAAAGGACAATTAGCAAATATTGATAAAATTGAAAAAGATTATAATGATGGAAAAATTAAATTACCAGAATTTAATAAAAAAAAAATTATTGAAGAGGTTCAAGCATATCATAATTTTGTTATTGCATTAAGTCCGGAAAAACGATTAGAAATTGCTGAAAAAACAACAGAATATCGTAATAAAGTCGTTCCTTTAGTTCAAATTATTCAATGCTTACATGATTTATTAATTAATATCTTAACTGCAACAAATATCATTAATACAGCAAAACAATAAATTTTTATTGTTTTTTTATTTCTAGTGATAAAAAAATAATAAAAAACTTTAAAGACTTGTTTTTAAAATTAAAAAGAATAATATAAAAGTATAAGGATAAAAAAAGTAAACAATGGCATTTTTACTTATGCAATATCGAAAAGTGTATTGCTTAAATATATTTGATAAAGGGATATATAATCAATTTTAAGTATATTTATTTAAATGGCATTAAAGGACATTACAATTTAATAGGTATTCTGTGTATTTAACAGCAATTTGCATTTTTTAGTTTTGCATGTTTATCTTTAATTTTTATTAAAGGATTTTAATAAAAATGGACGTAGAAATAGGAAGAGGACAAGTAACATGACAGAAAAATATGGTATTAATGTTTATTCAGAAATAGGTAATTTAAAAACAGTATTGTTACATCGCTCTGATGATGAATTAACTAACTTATCACCAGATTTATGATAGTATTACAAAAGCTTAGGTTTTATAAAAAATATAAATAAAATAATTAGATAACTTTTTAAAAGGTTGATTTATCAGTGTTTTAGAAATATATTTAAAATAAAGAATAATTTTTATACCAAAACCTAAACTTTTTTCTTACTACCAGATTTATTGGAACGATTATTGTTTGATGATACACCAGATTTAGCAGTTGCACAAAAATAACATGACTTTTTTGTACAAACTTTTAGAAACTTAGGTGTTAAGGTGTTGTATATTGAAAAATTAGTCGCTGAAGTTTTAGACACTGATTCAAAAATGCGGCAAGAATTACTAGAACAGTTTTTAAAATAATTTGGTGCAAAAGAATAATACATTAGTAAGTTACGTACTTATTTAGGTAAATTAGATAATCAAGCTCTTGTTAATAAAATGATAGCGGGGGTAACAAAATACGAGTTAGTAGTAGAAATTACAGATAATTATCCGCTAGCGGTTGATCCAATGCCAAATATTCTATTCCAACGTGATCCATTTGTATCAATTGTAAATGGAGCAACTATTCATAAAATATTTACGGTTACTAGAAATCGTGAAACATTATTTTCTAATGTTGTTTTAAGGCATCATCCCTGTTTTAAAGTAAAAATTAATTTTTGATATGATCGTAATGAAAAAGAAACTTTAGAATGTAGAGACATTTTAGTTTTAAATGCAAAAACATTAATTATTGGTGTTTTACAAAGGATATCAATGGAAGCTATTAAAATAGTAGCAAAAAATTTAATTGAAAATGATTCAGTTAGTTATGAAAAAGTTGGGCGAATAAAAATGATACGGGTTTTTATTTTTAAATGTTATTTAGTCCAATAAATTAAGGATGTTTTTTTTCTTGTTTTTATAAAACCCGTATCATTTTTATTTGCCAAAAAAGTTATTGTATTAGATTTAAAAACAAAAAATCGTGCTTTTATGCATTTAGATACTGTTTTTACTAATATTGATTATGATAAATTTATCACACATCCATTAATTTTTGAAGCAATGGGTGAGTTTAAAATTTTTAAAATTACAAAAAATGGAATTAAAGAAATTAAATAAACAATTAAAGATTATTTATAAGAAGAAGTTGGTAAGCCAGTTCAAATTTTTAAATGTGGTGGAGAAGATCCAATTGCACAGGCAAAAGAACAATAAAATGATGGGACAAATGTTATTACAATTCGTCCTGGCGAAGTGATTGCCTATTTAAGAAATTAAATTACAATTTAAATTTTAAAACAAGCTGGTGTTAAAGTGCACGTTATTAATTCAGTTGAATTATCACGTTGGCACAGGGGCCTAGTTGTATGTCAATGCCAATTTGAAGAGAGGATATCTAAAATCTTAATATTATATTTTAAAAGAAGAGAAAAAATAATATGGCTGTAAATTTAAAAGGAAGAAGTTTTCTAACTTTATTAGATTTCACGCAAAGAGAAATCTATTATTTATTAGATTTATCAAGACAATTGAAAGAAGCAAAATATGTTGGAACTGAGCAAAAACTATTAGCTGGAAAATCTGTTGCTTTATTATTTGCAAAAGATTCAACACGAACAAGATGTGCTTTTGAAGTCTGAGCATTTGATTTAGGAATGCACCCTGTTTATTTAGGACCAAGCGGTAGTCAAATGGGTAAAAAAAATCAATTGAAGATACTGCAAAAGTATTAGGAAGAATGTTTGATGGAATTCAATTTCGTGGGTTTAAACAAACTGATGTTGAAGCATTAGCAAAATATTCAGGTGTTCCAGTATGAAATGGATTAACTGATGAATTTCACCAAACGCAAATGTTAGCTGATATTTTAACATTGCAAGAAGAAAAAGGATAACGCAATATGAAAGGGCTAAAATTTATTTATTTTGGTGATTCTCGTTTTAATATGGCGAATAGTTATATGGTTGTTAGTGCTAAATTATGAATGCATTTTATTGCTTGTGCGCTAAAGGATTTATGACCAAATGCAGAATTATTAAAAAAAGTACAAGCAATTGTAAAAGAATATGGTGGATCAATTACGTTAACTGAAGACTATAAAACAGCGGCAAAAGATGCTGATGCAATTGCCACTGATGTTTGAGTATCAATAGGAGAAGATCCTGCTGTTCTAGGAAAAAGAATTAAGGATTTAACACCATATCAAGTAACAATGGAAAAATGAAACAAGAAAAAGAAGATGCTATCTTTTTACATTATTTACCAAGTTTCCATGATTGAAATACGGATACTGTGCAACAAGTGATTAAACAATTTGGTGGAACTGGCTAATTAGAAGTTACTGATAAAGTTTTCCAATCAAAATATTCACGTGTTTTTGAAGAAGCAGAAAATCGTTTACATACTATTAAAGTAGTAATGCTAGCAACAATTCGTGGCTAGGTTATTAATTATGAAATGTTAAAGGGGGTGCAAAAATGGATGTAAAAAAGAAAAAAAAAGTTTAAATTTAAATTGCCGACAGCATTTATAATTTTATTAGGAATTACGCTCTTAATTATTATTGTCTCTTGAATTCCAGGAACAACTGGTTCATGAAAAGATGCTGATGGTGAACTTCACAATAGTGGACATGCAGGAATTTTTGACTTATTTTTAGCTCTCCGATGCAAGGATTTAAAAGTAAAGTTGATGTTATTGTCTTTATTTTAGTTTTAGGAGGTTTTTTAGGTATCGTTATTGAATCAAAAGCATTAGATGCTGGGATTGGGCGTTTAGTAGCAAAAATGAAAGGCCGTGAAATTTGAATTATTCCAATTGTAATGTTTTTATTTTCAGTTGGTGGTACAACTTATGGAATGGGGGAAGAAACAATCGCCTTATACCCAGTTATTATTCCTGTTTTATTAGCTGCTGGTTTTGATGTTTTAACAGCGGTAATGGCAATTTTATTTGGTGCTGGAATTGGTTGTATTGGTTCAACATTAAATCCATTTGTTATCCAAGTTGCTGCTGCTGACGTGCCTGATTTAACATCAACAACAGGAATTATTTGAAGAGTCGTGTCATGATTATTATTAACAGCAGGTGGAATTTCATTTGTTGTTTGATATGTGTTACGTGTTCGTCGTACACCAAGGAAATCACCATTATTTGATAAAAAAGATTTTTATGAAGCAGAATTTGCAATTGTTGATGATTTACCAGCATACAATGGCAAACGAAAAGTAATTATGGCGATTTTTATGATTAGTTTTGTCTTAATGATTTTTTCATTAATTGGATGGGATAAATTTGGAATTCCTGTCTTTGTCAATTTTACAAAATTAGTTAGTGAGCATGCCCTATTTATTGCTAATTTCTTTGCTCCATTAGGGTAATGATCATTTATGGAAATTTCAGTATTATTCTTTATTGCATCAATTATTATTACATTAATTAATTGAAAAGGAGAAGAAAAATACGTTAATAGTTTTATTAGTGGTTCAGCTGATATTCTATCTGTTTGCTTGGTTATTGCCTTTGCAGCTGGGATTGGGTTTATTATGACAAATACTGGAATGCAAAACAAATTAGTTAGTGGATTATCTATACCAATGTCAACATTAGGGAAAACAGGTTTTATTATGGTAGTATTCTTCTTCTTCCTAATTATCTCATTTGTAATTCCATCTAGTTCAGGATTTGCCCAAACTGTTTTCCTAATTTTAGGTCCTGTTGCTACCCCATTAGCAACAGGTTTAACAATCAGGAACAATTACTGCCTTTTCATTTGCAAATGGAATTATTAATTTAATTTCACCAACAAGTGCAATTTTAATGGCAGCGTTATCAATTTCAAAAGTTCCTTATGGTAGTTTTATAAAAGTATCATTACCATTAATTATTGGAATTGTTGTTGCAACAATCATCTTGTTAGGAATTGGAACTTTATTACCAATTTCAAACACTAGTCTTTGATTCTTAATGCCGGTTGAGTAAGTAAGTTTTTATTTTAAGAGAAAGGATATGTAAATTATAGCAAGAATAGTTGTTGCGTTAGGAGGAAGCGCATTAGGAAATTCCCCCAGGGAACAACAAGAAATTGTAAAAGATACTGCGAAGGTAATGGTTGACATTATTGAAAATGGTGATTAATTAATTATTGCGCACGGGAATGGACCACAAATTGGAATGATTAACAATGCTTTTGATGAAAAAGCACAGCCAATGTTAATAATAAAATTCCAATGATGCCATTTCACGAATGTGGAGCAATGTCACAAGCCTATATTGGCTATCATTTGCAAAATGCAATTTTAAATAAATTAAATAAACGTAAAATTAAGAAAAATGTTGTAACAATTGTAACACAAGTTGAAGTTGACCATAAAGATCCTACTTTTAATAATCCAACAAAGCCAATTGGCGTGTTTTTTCCTGAAGCATAGGCAAAAGCATTAGCTGAAAAAATAGCTTTACTGTTAAGGGAAATTCTGGACGGGGATGGCGCCGAGTAATTGCATCACCACAACCAATTGATATTGTTGAAAAATAAATTATCAAAGATTTAATTAATCAAGGACATATTGTAATTACCGTTGGTGGTGGAGGTATTCCTGTTGTGAAAACGGGGACTTCTTATCAAGGAGTTCCTGTTGTTATTGATAAAGATTTTGCTAGTGCAAAGTTAGTAGAATTAATTAAAGCTGATAAATTGATGATTTTAACAGTGGTAGCGAAAGTTGCAATTAACCATGGAAAACCTAGCCAATAAGCATTAGATGTTTTAACTTTAACTGCAGCGGAAAAATATATTACAGAAAATCAATTTGTGCCAGGTAGTATGTTACCAAAAGTACCAAGCTGCAATGAAGTTTGCTAGTTCTGGGTCGCAAAAAATAGTAATCATTGCTAAATTAGCACAAGCTAAAGCGGAATTAGTTGGTAAAGCTGGTACAACAATTAGTAAATAAATTCATAGGAATTATTTAAACCTTTTTTCTAAAAATTACACTTTATAGGAAGTATAATTAAGAAAAAAAGGTTTTTATTATCGTAAAGTTAATAAAAATAAGGGTTAAATAGTAATTAGGAATTTAAAAAAAAAATATTTTTCTCAAAATTTGAGTAATAATTAAATTAAGAAAAAATAATTAATCAAACTATTTATTAATAACTTATAAAATAATAAAAGTTAATATAACCATCATTTCAAGGAATAAAAATGTGATATAATTAAATCTAAAACAATAGAAGATATTAACTATTTTAGGTAAAGAGGTAAAGAATGAAAGAGGATTTAAATAGTATTTAACATCAAATATTAACACAAGAAGATAATTTGGATAATTTTGTTACTGATTTATATTATTTTAGTACACTATTAGAAACCTTAAAAAAAGATTTTAAAAATCATTTAACAGATTTAAACAGGTTAAAAAAGAATAAAAAAATAACTACAGAAGAATATCAAACTAATTTAAAAATAGGCGCTGTGTAGATATAAATGTAGAAACCATACACATTTTGTACTTTTGTGGTATTTACATTTTTAGAAATAAATTTTATTAATATTTTAATTAAGGAGTTGAAATTATGCAAACAAAACAATATTTTATTTTGCGGTCACTAGTGAAAAAGTATGGTAAAGATAATGTTATTGATACTGTCAATAAGATTGCAGATAGTATTACAAAAGCTTAGGTTTTATAAAAAATATAAATAAAATAATTAGATAACTTTTAAAAAGGTTGATTTATCAGTGTTTTAGAAATATATTTAAAATAAAGAATAATTTTTATACCAAAACCTAAACTTTTTTCTTACTACCAGATTGCAAAAGATATTGAAATTAAAAAGTAAAAGAATAAATTATTCCGTGTAATTTATTAGCGGATAATTTATTCAATAATGTTTTTTAAGTGGAGCAAAGCGACAACGAACGGAGCGAGTTTGCAAATTTCAATTTTTTAATTTATTGAAAGGAGTTATATCATACCAGTATGATTAACATGAATATTTAGTATTTTGATTTTGTTAGGTATTTTGATAGTATTACAAAAGCTTAGGTTTTATAAAAAATATAAATAAAATAATTAGATAACTTTTTAAAAGGTTGATTTATCAGTGTTTTAGAAATATATTTAAAATAAAGAATAATTTTTATACCAAAACCTAAACTTTTTTCTTACTACCGGTATTTTTGCGTGAATTGGTTTATCAATTTATCAAAAAGTTAAACAAATTTAAGGTAAGAAAAAAGAAAAAAAAGAACTTGAAAAAAAGGAGGATAGAAAATAATGAATTTTTTAGCAGATGCAGTTACTTTTGGGACTGGAATGGATTCCATTTGAACTGGTTTAGGTAATGCAATGGGTAAAGTAAAAGATGCTGTATATGGTATTTTACCGCAGTTAATGACCTTTTTAGGCGATGCGTGAATTATTTTAATTCCATTTGGATTATTTATTATCATTAAGATATTAAACTTTTTCCGTCATATGGTCAAAGGATTTTAATGGAATATAACATTATATTCTAAGTTATTTTAAACAAAATTAAGGCACACTAGTTTATTTATATTTTATTAATTTATTTTATATAACTATTATTTTAAAACTTAATAGTATTTTTCAGTGTGCCAATTTTTATTATTTTATATATTTAACATTGTTGATAACATTGTTTATTAAACATTAAATAAGCAATATATTAGCATTATGTATAACATTGTTAATAATCAATGTTTTTATCAATAAATAAGTAATATATAAACATTAAATATAACATTGTTTATTAAACAAATATTTAGTTAGGAGTTGATTTTATGAAAATTAATAAAACTAATTTATTATTTACTATTTTGATCTCATTGTTTGTTTCTATTATTTTATCTTTTGTAATTTGAGTTTTATATTATTTAGTTACAAGATATTTAAACAATTCATTAGATAAATGGGATTTAATATTTAATATTTTAATTTTAATTATATTAACTTTAAATATTTTCATTATATATATTCAATTTTTATATGCAACATATTTTTATAAATATAATGAAAAATCAATTAAAAGAGGAGTTGATAAAATTAAGTAATTTTGTTAAGAAAAATCAGAATATAGCAAATTATTTTATTTCTAAGGAATTTATTCCTTTTGAAACAGATAAAGCAAGTTTTATAAATTTACCTAATCATAATCGCTATATTAGTTTTTGATTGAGTAATAAATTTATTTATCCTAGTCAAAAACATTCTGAACAAGTAGCAATCGGTTTAATTTATAATAATTCTTATCGTATTGTAAAATATTATGAAAATTTAAAACAACACGATTGAAAGTTTTTAACTGGAACAGAAATAATTGATTTATATAATCAATATAAACAAAATTATTTTACGCGTATGCATAAAGCATTATTTCAAAATGAACCTAAAAAAGTAAAAACAAATAACAATAATAATTTAACAAATTTAAGTGATGAAAAAGTACAACAATTAATTAATGACTTAGAAAGTTTAAATTAAATGAGTTTATATGATTATTGAGTTCAATTTGTAAGTTATATTTTTGGTTCAAATGCCCCTGAATTTTTATATGTGATATCGTTTGTATTATTTATAGTTTTATTTTTTGGAATGTTTTTTAAACTTATTGAAAAAATGTGGAGTTTTTAAATATGAAAAATGATTGAGAAAAACTAAAAGAGTTTTTTATTTATATATTTTTGTTTATAGATAAAATAAATGTTGAAAGTATTACAACTTGGAATTTAACTCAAAATGAATATTTAACTTTGATGGTTGGTGTTTGAATTGTAATTTTGTTTTTAACTTGGTTTTTATTTATCAGAAAAATAAAAATATCGTGGGTAAATTTTAAAACCATTATTTGCTAATAAACCATATTTTTTATTATATCCTTGTGTATAAGTATTATTTTCTAAATCAAAAATTGTGCGTAAATAATCCTTATAAAAATTTTGTGAAACTGTAAACATACTATTTAATAATTTTTCAAATTGATTTTTATTAGTATTTTTTTCATCAATTAAAACATCTCTAAAATTAACTAATTTTAAACCAAAAAAGTTAATTAAAACAGTATCATATTGTAAATTATCAATATAACCACTTTCAATAAAATTACTACGATTTTGAAATACTGGCACCAAAGCATACGCAAAAAATGCTTTTAAAAACTTATTAATATCAATTTGACCTTTCATCTGTTCATAATATTTAATATTTCCATTTTCTAAATATGAATTAGTATTTCCATCAAAATTAAAGATGTTATCTTTATCTTTTATAAAAGTAAACAAAAAAACCTAATTTATCTTTTTGATTTTTAACAGGTTCATCTGCATATTTTCAATTATGAAATAATTCTAAACTACCAGCAATAATATTATTATTTTTATCAATTGTTAAAATCATTTTATAAATTGACTTAAAAATATTTTTTCACAAACTTTTATCAACAATATTGAAATCAAAAATTATTCTTTGTGTTCCAACAATAGGACTATCATAATCGGGATTACCGCCTTGTTGAACCCTAATATTTTCTTGAAAAATAACATCTAAATATCTATTTAAAAAATCTTTAACTTTATTTTGATTATCAATATTTCAATCTGTAATTTCACCAGTATTTAGATTAATTGTTGGTTTTTGTGGTTCACCAACTCTATCTCAACAATAAAGACCTTTTAATTTACCCATTTCAACATAAACTTTTATATCACTGGGAATAAATGGAATACCATTTATTTCTTTGGCGTTATTTGTATCATGTTTAAATTTTAATATTTTTCATTGTTTACTATTAAAAGGTTTAAAAACAAAAAAATAAAATTTATTATCTATATTAAAAACAAATGAATTATAATCAGTAATTAATTTTCAATTATCTTCAATTAAATTAACTGATTGTAAATCATTGATATTTGTTTTTAATTTATTTAACATTTGTGTTAAATTATATTTATTTGTAAAAGAATAAGCAAAATTTGTTAACTCTCTTAAAAATTGTTTTTTATCAACATCATAAAATTTATTAATGTTATATTGTTTAACATAATTATCTCAATTTTTATATAAATCCATAAATTTATCACTAGGTTTATCGTAAGAAACACCAGTTGAATAACTATCCTTTAAAAAATCTAAGTATCATTTATCATTATAAGTTAATGATTTTGATGTTTTTAAAGTAGGATTAATAAAATAATTGGTATCACTTCAATTTTCAAAAAAAGTACTGCGTAAAAACATTGTATTAATAAAATCAGTTTCATTAATACCAGTTTCCACGCTCCGCTTTGTTCTTGATTTTTCTGTTGTTTGTGATTGATGGTTTTGTTGTAATGTCATTGCCCCTAATGAGAAAAAAGAAATCAATAAAATTGGTACAAAAGAAAATAATACTAAAAACTTACGCATTATTCTCTACCAACTTATTTTTACAATTTTCTTTTATTAATTTAATAATTTCATTAAATAAATAACCATAAAAATAATGAATTATTAAGATATATCACAATATATCAAATCATAAACCATAAATTATATAACCATTTATACCAGCATATTTCTCTTTTAATTCTTCAATCGTTGAAACTGTATCTAAAATACATACAAGCGTTAACGAAAAACTTATAATAAGATATAAAATTAAATCAACCCAAGAAATAAACAAACCATTTTGTTTATTTTCTTTTTTATTTTCTACATTACTTTTCATAAATTCAACTCCTAACTATATAATGTTTTTGAAATAATAAAACCAATAATATATAAACTTGATATTGTTAACATTAACGGATGACTAAATAAAATCGCCATTTTACAAAAAATAGATAACAACCAAGTATCAGAATTATATAAATCCATAATAATATTTTTTGCTGATGTCAACTGATTAATAATAACTGTAATAAAACCAGTTCCAAATATAGCGATTGCCGCTACCAATAAAACTAACTTAATCATATAAAATCAACTCCTTACTTATTTTTTTATTCTTTTAGTGCTATAAATTCTTTTAAACCCTTGTTCTCTTGTTTTTGCTTGTTTTGCTAAACTTGATAACTGTTGTTTATTGCGACTAACTTTAAATTGTTTTCGTTCTTTAATGTGTTTTTGTAAACCTTGTTTAGTACTAGAAACACCCCGAACAGTAGCACCGTATAGTTTAGAACTATTAATAACACCACTTTTAACTGTTGAACTTAAATCGTTATAATTAGTTGATGTTCCATGAATTGCATAAATTGATAACTTAATAACCATAAAAAAGATTAAAAAATAAGCAATCGTTATATTTGTCATTGGCAATTTAGTATTTCAAATCACATCAAAAATAAATAAAAAAGTATCAAAAATAAAACTAAAAATCTTATTTCAACTATCGTTATTAACGCTTTCACTTAATAAATTATTCATTTTTTATTTCCTTTCACTTTTTTTACTTTTAAATTTTCTTTTAAAATATCAATATCAAATAACTCTAAGCGTTGTTTATTATTTAATTTTGATATATCTTTTCAAAAATATTCTTTTTTATTAACAACTTTATCATTTTTTAAATCACGAACAAAACTTAATCAATTACTATCATATTTATTAGAAAATTAAAGCGGAATAATTATCTTAAAAAACCGAATTCCTAATCCAACATTCGACTTATGTTTTGCTCTTTTACCTTCTACTGTTCGTTCTACTGATTTTGTTTTTCAAATTTCATAATCCATAATATCTTGGAAAATACCAATTCGCATAACAAAACTACGATTAAAAATATTACCTAATTTTGACTTAACGGGTTTTTTCAATGAAATCGGAATAATAATACCACTTGCTAAATGACGAATATTATTTCACATCATACCCTCACGCTGTACGGTAAAAATCGCTCTATTTTTAAAATGTCTTGCTAAAACAATCCACACACTTTTACCACCATGAACTTTTTTAACTTCGTGGGGACTAGTTCCATCAATATATAAAAAACTCTCATCAAACAAAATTAAACTATCATCAGGTGGTACTAATTTAGTTCTATCAGTAAAATCTAAGTTATTAAAAGTTAAAAGTTTTATTGCATCATCTTCAATTGGATAATTACTATAAATTTTCTTCGTTAAAAGTTTCATAACTTGTGATAAAAAAGTTAAAAGTAATGTTTTACCAGTTCCTAATTTACCAATAATTACGGATAATGGATTATCTCAAATAAAGTAAACTAAACGAAAAACATTTAACTGATAAAAAACATTTTTTCAAACTCACCAAACAAAATATACACATTGTAAAGCAAATAATAGTCAAAATACTAAACCAGTATAATTTAATGAAATTATTCAAAGTAATAAATCAATTAAACTAAACAAAACCATTGAACCACTAATATAACAAAAATTTATTAGAAAAAATACAAACTTTTTCATTTTACCTCCAATAGTTATTTATTATTAAACTAGTATTATTATGGTTTTCTCTCCCCACAAATCATAAAATTAATTACTATAATTAATTTTGTAGAATGAATATTAAAAAATATTAGTCAAATAAATGCAAAAGAAATATTTTTTACAACATTATTTATATTAATAATTACTGCATTCATAATGAAAATAATTATATTCAAAAAAAGATTCTAAAATTTTGTGAGAAGAAAAAACCATAATAACAAAATTTAATTATTTAAAATAACTAACTATTTTAAAAATCATTCACAATAAAAATCATTAGATTTTAAAATGTACTCTGCTTATAAAAATCGGGTAGTAAGAAAAAAGTTTAGGTTTTGGTATAAAAATTATTCTTTATTTTAAATATATTTCTAAAACACTGATAAATCAACCTTTTAAAAAGTTATCTAATTATTTTATTTATATTTTTTATAAAACCTAAGCTTTTGTAATACTATCAAAAATCGGTTTTATAACACAAATTATGGAGATGTATTTAACTATAATTTTTCAGTTGCAAATAATTATAATATTAATCAAAATGAAGGTTATGTTTTTGAAGGCATTTTAAAAAAAAATATGGTTTAAAATATAAGAAAATGGAAGAACAAAAAATCGGTTATAATGTTTTTGAATTACAAGCACAAAAAGAAAATGATATGTATCGATATTATGACTTTAATTTTGGAATTTATAACTGACAAGAAATTAATAATGGTGGATTATTTCCTGATAGTCAATGATGACAAGCACAATATGAAAGTTGTAGTTGATATAATTTAGCGTGTCATATCAGAAATGCTGCAATTTGAATAGTTAATAATATTCCTGGTATTAAGCAAGTAAACGAACTAGCGAGTGGTGTTGGTAAAATATTTCAAACAATATATAGTTTTTTTAGTCAAACATTTGAAGTATGAAAATTTAGTCCTGCATTATATAGTACAATAACTAATTTATTCTTATTAATTATATTTATGAAATTTGTACGATTAATATAAAAAAGGAACTATTATTAAGTTCCTTTTTAACCTTTTCAATCTGTAATTTCACCAGTATTTAGATTAATTGTTGGTTTTTGTGGTTCACCAACTCTATCTCAACAATAAAGACCTTTTAATTTACCCATTTCAACATAAACTTTTATATCACTGGGAATAAATGGAATACCATTTATTTCTTTGGCGTTATTTGTATCATGTTTAAATTTTAATATTTTTCATTGTTTACTATTAAAAGGTTGAAAAACAAAAAAATAAAATTTATTATCTATATTAAAAACAAATGAATTATAATCAGTAATTAATTTTCAATTACTTTCAACTGGCGGTTCTTGTGGTTTTTCGGGTTTAGGTTTTGGTTTATTACCCCCCCGTTTTCATTGTTATTTGGTTTTTCACAACTAATTAATGATGTTGTACTTGTTGCTGTTATTCCAATTATTCCTAAAATACTAAGTATCTTTTTCATATAATTTTTCCTTTTTTTTAAAATATTATAATCATTTTAACATTTTTAGTTGGGTATTTGATATATTTTATAAATTAAAGATAAAATTAATTTTTATTTACCACAGTTTTTATCGCCAATATTTATAGTCATTCATTTATCATCTATTTTTTGAGTAATAAAACTACAATTTTATGGTTGTATGTATTATTTAAGGTTTTTAATTAATATCTTAGAAATTGTGGAATAAAAATACCACTTACTTATCTAAATTATATTACTTTTAATTTTATTGTCAACAATATTTTAACATTTTTTAAATTTTTCCACGACAAAAATACATGTTTATTAAAGTTATTTAATTTATTAGATAAAATTAATAAAAATATAAGTTTGGTTGTAAATTATTATTTACAAAATTATTAACTGAATAATTAATTCTATTTTCTTCTAATGGTTCATTAGTATTAAATAAATTAATTTTATTTTTAAAATTCATCATACTAGTATTTAATTTATTTTTAAGAGTTTTTTCATGATAAGTTGCTTTTTTAAGCAAAACACCTTTACAGTAATGTGATATATCACCCTCAATATGACAACCAATATTATTTCATAATGTTTGATTTCTGACACCTTCTTCATTATTTTTAATTAATTTAATTGTCTCTTTTAAGAATTTCATTTTTGATTCTTTTATAAAAGAAGCACTGTTTTCTAAACATTCTAATAATTCTTCATATTTAGCATTAAAAAAATAATCGACTGCTTTTATTAGTGGGATTACCTTTTTCATCGTATTTTGCACCTTGAAATTTTCTATCATAATTATAACGATATGTTAAAAAATTTAATAAAACTTTTTCTAAACCATTCTTATTTATTAAACCTAAAATATCAGCACCTTGAATATAGTTTTTAGCGATACTTCATGGCAAAAAACTTTCCGTAAATCAATATTGAAATATTCGTACATTGGGATTTGTTTCAATTGGCATTGATAACAAAGGTACTAAACTTGCATTTTCAACTATTGATGATGGATAAGAATAAACACCATTAACATTACCCCAACACTTAATATTTCCAAATAACATAGATTTAGGATATTTAATTTCAATTCCAGTAAATATTGTATCTTCGGGCAATGATTTTTGTAATACTAAATGAATACTATTTTGGTTTTTTCATTTAAAATCAGTTATTTTAACTAAATTGGTAGATTTAATAATATTAACACCATCAGGTGAATAGGGGTGTTTGTATTCTTCAATGATATAACATTCATTTTTGTTATCTTCATTTATTGGATCATTGATAGATACTATTTTTAAATCTAATGTTTCTAAAAATGCTTTGTCTTTTTTTGAAATATCATTAATTAAAATATCTTTTTCATCAATCATTACATAACTTGTGTTATTATCTTGGATTGTAGTGTTTTGTTGAATTTGTAATTTAAAATTAAAATCACTAATTTCATAACCAATAATTTTAATATATTCATCTTTGTCAATAAAACCTATTTTAACACTATTTTGAGAATAGTTTAATGTAGGTTTTTCTTTTGTCTTAACAAAGATTATTAATTTTATAAATATATAAGGTTCTAGCACGGTCTTCAGTAAATAATTGTTCTAAATCGGGGTCGCTATACTGCGATTGATTAGCAAAGTCTAACGGAATACTATCAATTGAATAGTCAATTGGTTCATCATTTTCTGCTAATTGTGCTAACATTTTTTCAGATGGTTTTAACATTATTCTTGTTTTCCTTTTTCATCATCATCGCAAATATTGATAATATTTTCATTATTTTTTAATTGTCTGTTTAAAGTAGCATTTACTGGTAAGCGAACATCAACAATTAACTCATCAATATTTTTAATATTAAATGTTCTACTGTTTAAAATTGCATTATTATATTTAATTAACTTAATAATAAATTCAGTTAATTTAATCTCTCTAATATATATCATTTGTTCGTATGATGCGTTTGTTTGAATATTAACTCCTGCAACTTCTGCCTGAGTTTGTTGGGCTCCCTTAGCAATAGCAGGAACATGATGACGATTTATTTTATAGTAATTAGTTAATAATCAATCATATATTTTAGTTAATTGTTCACCTTTAAAATTACCAGCAATATAGTCTACTGGTTGAAAATTACTATCAGGATCACCTTCTACTAATAACAAGTCATTTTCAATAAATGAAGCCAACATTTTACTAATTTCTTGGTCAATAACACCAGTAACCAATTAGTATTAATCGTAAATTTACCACTATTTAATAATGGGTCTAACATTATCTTTTCAGCAATAATATCTAAAATACTAGCAAATTGTTTACCATAACGAGCTGAAGGTTCAAAATTAGGATTATTAGGAATAATTTCAATTGGAATAAAATTAAGTGGCAATATTTCTTCTCTTTGTAATGTTGTATAGTTATTTCATTTAGCATCATCAATATATAAGTTGGTAATAGTACTGTATAATTGTGTTTTTAACTTTCTAATAACTTTTACTTGTTTAGTTACATAATCAATTTCTAATTTTTCAGTAATAAAAACACTCTGGTCATTTTTAAGATAAGGGTCATAATTAAAAGTGCAAGATACTAAATTACCCAATTCATCATACTGGTCATTATAGAAATTAATAGTAATAAAATTAAGTTTTGAATTATTAGCAAAAATAAAATATGCACCCTTACCATTCTTGTTAATTTTATATTCGTTATATCAATTCTTATTAGTAAAGTCTTGCATTTTTAAAAAGTTATTAATTAATTTAGTATCTAATTGTTGATTAGTAAGTGGATTATAAATGCTAATTTCTAAATCACGCGGATTTAAAAAATTAGCATTATCTTCACAAATTCTTTTTTCTAAAATTTCATTATGTTTTTGAATAGTAACATTTTTACGATTAGTAATCGTTGATGCTAAATTAAGATAATAACTATCAATATCATAATCTTTTTTTATTTTCTTTTTTGCTGGTAATAATCCCATTTATAACACCTCTTTATTTTGTTTCTTCTTTTTTAATAACATCTTCAATACTATCTTCTTTTTGTTTTTTGTTATGTGTTTTGATAAATCTAATTGTTTCAATAATCAAAACTATAATTCCAGCTCCGATAAGCATTGATGAAACAATAACATATGCAGGTCAAGAAATACCTAATGTTTTGGTTGTATGTATTATCTAAGGTTTTTAATTAATATCTTAGAAATTGTGGAATAAAAATACCACTTACTTATTTAAATTATATTACTTTTAATTTTATTGTCAACAATATTTTAACATTTTTTAAATTTTTCCACGACAAAAATACATGTTTATTAAAGTTATTTAATTTATTAGATAAAATTAATAAAAATATAAGTTTGGTTGTAAATTATTATTTACAAAATTATTAACTGAATAATTAATTCTATTTTCTTCTAATGGTTCATTATTATTAAATAAATTAATTTTATTTTTAAAATTCATCATACTAGTATTTAATTTATTTTTAAGAGTTTTTTCATGATAAGTTGCTTTTTTAAGCAAAACACCTTTACAGTAATGTGATATATCACCCTCAATATGACAACCAATATTATTTCATAATGTTTGATTTCTGACACCTTCTTCATTATTTTTAATTAATTTAATTGTCTCTTTTAAGAATTTCATTTTTGATTCTTTTATAAAAGAAGCACTGTTTTCTAAACATTCTAATAATTCTTCATATTTAGCATTAAAAAAATAATCGACTGCTTTATGGTATGTTTCTCTGTTTTCTTTGTTTTTACTTTGATAAGGATATAATTTTTTAAATCTACTTGTAAGGTGAAATTTATCTATCGTGTAATGTACTTTATTTTTAGGAAAATATTCTTGAATAAATTTTACAATATTTTTAATTCAAGGTGCGCCATCTCCTAATACTATAAATTCAATATTGTCATTAATATCATAATAATTTGTAATTAATGTAAGTAATTTATTAACAAAATTAGTTAATTTACTATTTTTTTTAATATATTCTGGAATATTATCTAGCTCTATAACACCTAATTTATCTTGAATTACAGGTCTTTTTTTTGTTGATTTTGCCTTATCAAAACCAGTATGAACAGTTGAAAATATACTATGTTTTTTTATTTTTTCTTTTCCTTTTTTCTTTTCATTTCACATTTTTAAATAAGTTCCATCAATTTGAATATATAAAGTATGAGGTATCTTTATTTTTTTATCAGTTTTATTAAGGTAATATTCTTTATCAGTTTTTGCATTTTTCATAATATTTGAAATTGTTTTTATACAAATTTTTACATGTTCCATAGTATCTAAAATATCTTGATATGTTTTTTTCTTGCCAATAAATGATAATATTTTTTCTTTAACAGAATTATCTATTCTTTGTCATTTTTCAATTCCTAAAAGTTTATCCAAAGGAAAAATATATTCCTCTTTACCTGTTTCTGGATTAATTTTATAATATTTTCTTCTTTTAAAAGTTATTTTCCCATTTAAAATAGTTAATGTTCTTGGTTTTATTTCTTTTACTTTATAATCTTTAAATTCTTTTAAAGTTTCATCAATTTTATAATTTTTAAAAATTCATTCATCACAATCTTCTAAACTTTGTTGAATAATTTCAATACTTTGTTTATCTAATAAAATATTAAAGTTGTTAAAAAAGTTTTCATCAATATTTATCATTTTTTACCCTCTTTCTTAATTTCACACATTAACATAAAAATAATAAAAATGCAAAAAGGATAGCAATTTTTATTTAGTATTTTATAATTTAAGTGTTAATTATTAGCAAATTAATTTAAATGAAAAAAGTAAATTACTTTACTTTTTTTTATTTTGATGTAAAATATAAATAATAAAAAAGAACCGAGTTGGTTCTTTTGTTACATTTTTATAGTATTTATTTACCCTTTTATTTAATCATATTTATTAAATAATAGCAATTTTAATATGCAAAAAGGAGTAAAAAATGAAAGAATTTAATCCAAAAACAGCAAGTTATACAACAATTTGAAGAAAAATCGAAGAATTTTGAAAAGATAAGAAACCGAATATTCCTTATACTTTGAACGATTTAACCGATAAACTCAACCTTTCTAGCAGATGAAGACATGAAACTTACAAGAGCGAAAAGATAGTATCTTTAATACAACGACAAGTTGATAGAATTGAAAGTGAAATAATTAATTTTATGATGAAATCACCAGATGGTGCTAAATTATATTGACAACGAGCATTTAATTATAAATATTCACTACAAGAAAAAGAACTTAAAAAAGAATTAAACTTAAATAATCAACAACCAATAATTGTTAATTTACAAACGGATATTAGAGATATTAAGAAAGAAAGTGATAATAATACTTAATCATTTTACTTATTTGTTAGAAACACCTTATTGGTTATTACAAAATAGTAGTATTGGTAATAAATATCCTTTTGCTAAAAAGTTTGAGTTAGTTAATGAAATTAATCAAATTGGTACAAGATATAGTGGTAAGACTATATCAAATATTAAAATGTTTGGTGAATTATTAAAAATTAGTTTATTGATTAAAGAACTGATTTGTATCATTGCTAGTATGTATTGGAGTAAAGATTTAAAAGATAGTGTATTTCAAAATATATGAAATATGCTAAATGAAAATCATATTCCTTATACTATTAATTTATCAAATTTTACTTTTACTTTATCAAATGGGAGTAAAATATATTGTAAAGGTTTACATTCACCAAGTCGGAAAGAAAAATTAAAAGCTTTTGCTGATTTGAATAAATATAAATTAGTAATTGATTGAAGAGAAGAATGTGACCAGTTTCAACAAAAAGATTTAAGTGATTTAGAGTTTGCTATTCGTGGTTATCAAAATAAAATAACAATTAATACATGTAATCCTGAAAGTTTAAAAAGATATATCGTTGGTTATTGTAATCAATTATTACCTTTTAATGAAGAAATAATGCGTAGTAAATATGAGCAAATTAAATATATTGAAAAATGAAATATGAAGATTATTATTCATTATTCTAGTTGAAGATTAAATTATGAATTACCACAAGATAAAATTAATGAACAATTAAGATTAGAACAATTAGATATTGAAAGAGCAAGAGTGTGGAGTTGAGGTTTACCAGGCAATACTAGTGGTTCAATCTTTGCGCGATATATTGATATTATGCAAGCAACAGATATTATTCAACCAACTAAGTTATTAGGTGGTGTTGACTTAGCAAACTCTACTAGTCCCAAAGGACATACAACAGCAGCGAGTTTTTGAATATATAATTCATTTGATAAAAAATCCTATAAAGTTGCTGAATATACACACTCAAATGCTACTCAACAATTTAAAGGACCATTAGAACAAGTAAAAGATATTTTAGAGTTTTACAACAATCAATTAAACCAATACTTTAATTTAATTCAACAAGGTATATCAATTAATGTTGATGATAGTGCTTATGCAACATTAGAAAGTTTAAATAGAGAAAAATATAATTATACTTTTGGTCAATACATGCATTTTAAACCAGCACAAAAACAAAAATTTAAAATAAAGCATCGTATTGAGGCATTTACAATGTTAATAAATACTAATCAATTAAAATGATTATGAGAAAAATGTCCTGTAAGTAAAACCCAATATGAATTAATACAATGAGAAGATAAACCAGATGCCAGAGAAGAACAAATGCTAGATTTATATGATGATACATTTGATAGTGATTTTTATGCTTTACATTTTGAATTAATACCAATGGTTAAACATAATAGTTCAGCAGATTATAAATTATGACAACAAAGGGAGTGAATAACTTAATGAAAAAAGATATTTATGTAGTACATGATGAGCGTGTAATAAATGCAAAAAGACCATATATGTCTGTTTGTGGGCAAGTTAAAAAAAGACTTTGTCAAGAATTAAAAAAAGATAATATCGCAATATGTAAATTAAATTTATATAACGAATATATTAAGAAGTATAAAAAAGTTAAAGTATGTGTACAAGTTTTAGCAAATGAACCAAATTTATTAACAATAAATATAATTAATTATGCACTTATTTTAAAATTAAAGGGGCAAAATAACAATGAATAATATTTTACCTAGTTTACCAAACTTAAATGATATTAATAGTGTTTTAAAATTTTATAATTATGATTGAACAATTAATTTAGCCAATATTATTGCTCGCCATCAAATGCGATTAGTAAATGGTAAAGATATTTTATTTAAGTCTCATCGTAAAGACATTTTAGAAAAATTAAATTGATGATATGAAACTTATAAAATAAAAGAAAAATTAGATAAAAATGAATTAACAGCAAGTTTAATGGGTAAAACTATTTTTGGTTTATTAGAAACTAGTGATGGCAATATTGATTTATGAATTAACCCATTTAACTTTACATCAAGAGTAAGTAAAATAAACGAAATTGAACAAGGTTCTGATATTTGATTAAATTATCATCAATCAGATAGTGGTTTTATTTTAAATTTAATTTGTACTAAAGATAAAATAATTATTAAAGGTTGACCTAAAAATAATGAAGTAGTTGTTGGGCAAAGTAAAACACAAATTAAAGATGATGTTAAACCTGTTTTAGTACAAGAATTTAAAAATAAATTAGGTATAGTACCTTTTTGAGAAATGATAAATGAACCTAATCCTTTATTTTTATCAACATCAACTACTTTAAATCCATGACCTACTATGACAAATTGTTATAAATTACAATTTGATTTAGAAGATAGTTTTAATATTAAATCAAAAGAAAGATATGCAAATCGTACGCATTGATATGGGATACTAAGTGATGATTTAATGACTGCTTATAACAAAGGTAATAAAAAAGTACTACAAGATGTATTTGATGATATTTTTGTTCAATCAAGTTCATCAACAGTAGATGGTCAATTATCTCAATCTTTACAAGTAGTACAAGGTACACCAACCTTAGAAACATATACCGAAGACCAAAAATCTATTATTGAACAAGTATATATAGCATGTCATTTTTCTAGTCCTTTTGGTGATAAATCAGATAATGACCAAAATAAAACACAGTCATTATTAACTAAAACAAAAGATTTAGAAAAACAAGCATATTTACAAGCATATCGTAAGCAATATTATACAAAAATTTTTGATACAGTTTTAAAATATTATGGTTTATGAGATGGAAATGGCGAACGAGAATATGGTTTTGATTTTGTTAGTGCTAATTTAGTAGACCAAATGCGACAAAATGAATTAATTACCGCCAGACTAGATAATGGCACAATAGAACCAATAAGAGCCATTACTGAATATGATAATATTGATGAATTAGAAGCAACAAAATATTATGAAAAAGTAGAACAATGACAAGATAAAATGCAAGCCAAAGAAATCGAACATAATAATAAATTAATGGAATATGATGAAACTGGTAATAATCAAAATGCCTTACAAGGTAGAATAGAAATTAAGGAGAATTAACAAATGAGTAGAATTAATCCAAGTGTTATGGAAGAATTAAGAAGACAAGCCCACGATACTTTAATAGATATCAGAGAAAACATACGAGATAACAGACATTGAATGGTATTTCCTTTTAATGTTTATAGTTCATATATTCCTGATACTGAAACAGGTTGAAAACCTAATAATGCTAACCCAAGTGACTATGGTAGTTATTCACGAATATTTGATAATATGGAAAGTACTATTGCTCAATGACAAGATAGTTTAAAAATAGTACAAAAATATAAAGGTGAAGAAATTAATATTTTAACAATTGCTGATTTTAATAAACAGCCTATTAATTCAACTATATGAGCAAATAATGAAACACCTTTTGCAATAAAATTAAAAGATGAAAATAGCAATGTTTATTGAAAATTAATTGATGGTGAAAATATTTATGATATTAATAAAATGTTAGAATATTTAAAGCAATATAAATTAAGTTATTTTATTAATAATGATAATAAAGCCGATAACTTTTATACAAAAGAGGTTAAAGTTGGTAAATATTGAGATGCTTATATGATTGATGATAGAAGTTCAATTCAATTTGGTGAAGCAAAATTTGAACAAGTATTTACTCAACAATCAACCGAAAGACAATATACTTTATTAATTTTAGATGAAGATGCTGATAAATTAAATATTAATGATTATTATAATTTTTATACTGTTTTTAATGACCGTGGTTTAAATATTGGTGGTGGTGATATTAATTCTGCACCACAAGATAGACAATGATTATATCCATCAAATGTTATTAATTATTATTCACCTTATGATGGTGGTTTTTTATGACAAGAAATTACATTTTCAAGTATTAATGACAAAATTAGTAATAGTGGTTTATCAGTACGACAATTTATACAAACAAGTGCTCCAGGTGAAGGTTATTGTTTTCCTAAAATAACTTATGATGAAAAACTAAATAAAGGTATTGTTGAATTAGATGAGATTTTATTAAAAGACCCAGGGGTTAGAGCAATGGCAGTTAAATTTTATGGTAATCCAATCTTTTTTGATATGCCAGTAATTGGCCGACCAATTATTAAAGGTCAATTTAATCAAAAAGTAATGAATTCTCGTGATTTATTAATGTATAACATGTATCCTGCACCACCTGATAAAATAAATACTTATGCATCACCCGAAGTAAGTTGATATAACATTCAAGGTATTCAACCAACAATGATAACAGGTTATGAAGATTGAAAAAAAGATATGGAAAGTAGATATGACTTTTGAAAACAAAAAAATAGTGAAGGCATTATTATAACTGACCCCGTTACTACATCAGCATCTAATTCTACTGTTGGTAGAAATATTCATAAAGAAGATAAAGATTCTAAATTTTACTGGTCTAAAGATTGAATGATTACTCCACCAGATAAAATAAAAGTAAATAATGAAGATGTTAATAATATTATTAGTACTCAAGCATCATCATATTTTAGAAGAAAAGATGAATTTAGCAATACTGTTGGACAAGTACAAATTGAATATAATAAAATGGGTAAATGTAATGTTTGAGATATTTTAAATATGAATAATTTTATTAATCGCCAAATTACAGTATTACCTTTAAACTATACGCAAAAATTAGTTTTTAACCCTTTTACGATACCAGGTGGAGTTGGTAAGTTCTTAAACTTTATTTCATTTGGTATTCCATGGGGATGAGTTATTAATCAAGATGAAAAAACTTGAACTAATTTTCAATGACTTAATGGCTTTATGAGTGCTAATATTTATAGTTTTTATAATGATGCCTTTTGGTCTGAAAAATCAAAAGGTAAAGGTTATTTACCATTCGAAATATTTAGAGAACAAGGGAATGATAAAGTTGGTGCTATTTTTGGAGCAAATACTACTAGTTTAGGGTTTACAACTTTATTAACTGATAAAATACAAGGTAATGTTTTAGAAAAAGATGGTAAACCAACTGAACGAATAACTTATTCAACTTATAATTTAAAACAATTAAATCCCAAAACTAATCGCATATATTTAATTAATGAATTAGTAAGATCAGTAGATTCTCAAACACCAGTTAGTAATAGTGAAAAAGATAATGATTGCGAATTCTTACAAACACCAGATGGAACAAATTGTAGTTATATAATTGATATGTTTTCAATTCAAGCCTTATATAAAGGTAATTTTGAAATTATCTTTTATGCTGATAACCCATATACAAATAATGAAGAAGATTATTTAAAATTATCAGTATGAAGTTTTCGTGGCAAAACAAAAAGTACACTAAATAATTATTTACGCGATATGACAACTAACTATAAAACTAGTTTCTTATTACCACACGACTATGAAATACCAACATTTAATTACCCACAGTATGTATTACCGCCAGTTCCATATAACTATTCAGAATATACAAAAGATATATGAGATGCTAATGCAATTCAACCATTAAAAACTAAAATTACAGCACCAGCACAATGTAGCACAACTATTTCTTTTTTTTGAAAAAAAGATTTTATTAATTTATTTAGTAATAATTATTATAATGCTTATTATGAAGTAGAAATTGATTTAAAACAAATTGACCCAACAATTCAAAGTATAAGTAAATTCCAAGATTCTTATAAAACTATTGAAATAAGTAATATAGGTAATTTACAAGTTGAATGTGGGCCACCTGAAATAGAAAATTTTATTCCTAATAGAAATGTTAATTTATCATACGGTAATAATTGTAATATTAATTTTGGTTTATTATCTAATGCAACTTTAAAATTAAATGGTAGAGCACAAGTTGATAAAGTTAATTTTGAAAATACAAGAACTTTATATACTAATAATATAACTAATGAAATTAAAACATTCGAACCTATAGCATATACTAATGGATTAACAACTGGATTTACTTATCAAAGTCGCTATAAATTTGGAAAAACTGATTTAAGTTTATTACTTCAAATAACAAAATTGTCCAATAGTGATAATGATAAAATTAAAGAAATAGAATTACAAGCATATTATACTAATGATATGAAATTAAAAATCAGATTTTCAAAAGTAGTTCGCCCAGATTTTTCATCATTTTATTTGGATACATCAACTAGAATTTATTATGGATATTTTGGTAATGATAAAAATATAACAATAGATATTAATAATCCAAATATATTGGGTATTCGCAATAAAAGTGATAACCCAGTTAAAATTACATTTAAACCAAGATAAAAAAAGAGATTAAATCTCTTTTTTTATTCTCCATTAACTTTTACATTACCTTTATCATCAATAATTAAATCTGATTTATTAGTATCTAAATTTCAACGATATACTGATTTAAAATAGTCATTATTTATTTTTCATCAATTACCATTTGAATTAATATCATATCTATGTATAACTAAACCTTTTGGAGAAACAAATAAATCATATTGTTTTCAATGGTCAAGTTTTCTTTTTAATGATATAGAATTTAAATCTATATCGTTTTTAAAATTAATGATTTTTCAACTATCATTTTCATCTCCACGCCATACTACATAATATCATTTATTATCAACTGTATTAAATGGTTTTTCCTGTGCTGCTATTCATTCTAAAATACCATCTTTTGTATTTTTTTTGTTTTCTTCTTTTAGTTGTTTTAATTCATCTTCACTATATTTTGGTATAGTTATATTCTTATTACAACCAACCAAACTGGTTGTACTTGTTCCAATTAAAGTGATTGTTCCTAAAAGACTTAATATATTTTTCATATTTTAATTCTATTATACTATAGCTGCTATTAATTCTGGTTCTGCCATTTCTCAAATTGATGAAAAAATACTAATAGCTTTTTCACAAAATAATTGAAAAACATCTTCATGTATTAATACGCTACCGTTTTCTATTTGATTAAATAAAATATTAAAAATTTGTTCCCCTGTCATTGAAATTTCTGTAGTTTGATCTATAATAAATTCAGCTTCACTGTCTCTTCATGGATCTCTAACATAATAAGTATCTTCAAGTATATTTTCTTTATTTGGTTTTATTCCAACAATTAATGCAGCATGAGGGTTGCTATTATATGCTTCTTCTTCTTCATCATATTCTTCATCAAATAAACCACCAAATATAACAGGAGTTTGTCTAGAAAGAGATTCCCATATTAAATGTCTTATCCACATTCTTTTTTCTATATCATTTAATCTATTTCAAAATAATTGTTTTAAATCAATTTTATTTAAATTAAATCCCAAACTTTTCTCAATTATCGGGTTTATTTTTAACATTTCAATTACATTTGATAATGAAATACCATCATTTTCATTTTTTTGAAAAAAACTTGCAATTTCTTCTTGTTCCGTTTCTTTAAGATCTTTATTATTAAGAATATTATTATCAAATATATTTTTTAAAATTGCCATAACACACCATGAATCAGTTATTTGAAATTGCATTGGTTTTTTCATGCTAGTTTTTCTTAAATCAATTAACACATCTTCTAATATTGGATATGTTATTTCTTGTCTTTTAACTCTATTTAAATTTTTTAAATTATTTGTTTGTAAATAACTAATTTCATTATTTTCTAATTTAGCTTCTTCTTTTTGATAAGGACTAGCGGCAATTGTTGTTGGTACAGCAGTTCCATTAATTGCTAATACACTTAATAAACTAAGTAACTTTTTCATACTTGTTTTTCTCCTTTTCATATCTTGAAACTTTTTATCAAGATGCATTTTCATTATATATATATATATATATATAAGCAAGTAAAATTAGAATTTATTTTAATAAAATTATCTTTTAAAATACAGTTATTACGCGTTTTAAGGGTTAAATTAGCAATGAAATATAATAATATTTTTTTGTTTTTGTTTGTGGTTGTTGGGGGGGGTTATATTGTGCGTCGTTTATTGTGTTAATTGTTTAGTATTATTTTATAAAAAGTATTGTATTTATAAACTATTAGTATATAATTAATTTATAGGTTTAATCTTTTTCCGTAAAAAAGAGTTTATGCTGACTTGTTAATCGAACAAGGATAAAAAAAAGAGGTTTATAAAATGGCACTTACAAAAGAACAATTAATAGAACAAGGTTTAAGTGAAGAGATTGCAGAAAATATCTTAAATCAGTTTAATAATGAAGCAAAACAAATTAGAGAAAGTGTGCAAAAACGCGAAGATGTTATATCAAAAGAAGACTTTATTAAATTATCTAATGAATTAGATGAATTAAAAGCATTTAAAGATGTTCCATCTACTAAAATTGAAGATATTAAAACTAATTTAAATAAAGTTAGTGGTAGTTCTTTAACTGAAAAAATGCAAACTTTAAAAGAATTAAAACCTGATTTGTTTGTTAAAGAGCAACCATCAGTTTCACCAACTAATTTTATTAAAGATATGATTGAAAAATCAAATGAAAATAAGAATGATGAAATTGAAACTATTAAAGAAAAAGGAGCATATACTCCGGAAGAAATTAAAAAATTAACTGATTATACACTTAAAAACCTTAGATAATAAGGAGGTGAAATATTATGGCAACAATTAATTTACCACAAGTACCTTTTACATTACAAGGTAATACAACAAATCAAAAAGCTTATGTTGATATGGTTAATGCATTATTGCGTGGACCTTTATATAATGAATATGCAAGTATTATGCAGTATGCTACTGCAACGGCAGAACAAGTTGCTTGATTACCTAATGCTGGACAAGCATTATATAATTTAACTCATCGTGTGGTATGACAAGATGATTATTCATTACCAAATGGTGGGACAACTCAAACTATGGGATTAACAAGAATTCCAGTTCCTATTGATAAAAGATTTAATTTAAAATTAATGAATGAAGCATTTGATTTAGCAATGATAGAACAAAATATTAAAAATGGTGTTATTGCCGATGCTATTTCTAGTGTTGTACAGAATAAATTTGTTAATTTAGAATGTGAATTAATTCAGGCTATTTATGATTATTGTTTAGCAGATGGTCAGTATGAAGTAATTCCATTTCGTAGTTATACAGCTGAAAATACTGATGATGCAAATAAAGCATTCTTTACATTAAATGAAACTTTGATTGAATTAACAAATAAAATTAGTAATTTATATTTTGGTTTACCAACTGATAAAATGTTTATGGTTTTAGGTCGTAGGGCGTATTTAGGATTAACACCAGCTTATTTAAAAGTAATTGGTTCACAAGCACAATTAAAAGCGATGGTTAATGGTGAATTATATGAAAATACTGCAATGGGTATTCCAGTATCTAAAAGTTTTCATTTAGAAAAAACATATACAAAAGGACAAGTTAACCGTGATAAAGGTTATAATTTTAATAATGTAAATGGTTTATTATTAAATAAACAAGTATGAGCATATCCAATTAATATGGATACTATTCAACAAGTTTTAGATAATGATACTGCTAACCCTAAATGAATTGGTAAAGTGCAATATGCAACACCAACTATTTTATATCCAAAAACATGTAAAATTATTTTAGAAAAAAAACCAACACAAGAAGAAATTAAACAAGCATATAATAATTTAAATAAAACTTATCGTGTTCCTATTGATTATGTAATTCCAGCACCTAAAACAAATCCACAAGGTTAATAAAAAATGAATTTACTAATATTGCGCGTTTTAACTTTATTAGTATCTAATTTAGAAAACAAACCTTTAATAAGTAAATTTGTAAATTTAATTAATAGAGTTAATCAAGTTCAAAATAAAGTATTAAAGCCAATTAATTATATTACTGATAAATATAATAAAATTACAAATAAAGTTGAAGATATTTATCAGTGATTAAATCCATTTACTTATTTAGATTTAATTAAAAAAGGTCATAAAAAAGAAATACAACAAATATTAAGTAAATTAGAAAAAGATAATAATATTAAAAATAGAGAACAATTTAAAAATGAAAATTATCTAAATACTAATTGACAACCTTTAAATAGTAGTTGACTTGATAGTGGTATGTTTAATATTACAAATAAATTAACTTTAACGGGTAATTTAACTATTTTAATATATACAAAAACAGCAAAACATCCAAAATTTTATGGCCCATATGTTTATCCTGGTTTTCCGGTTGAAATATGAAAATTATTAAGTAATGCTGTATCTAATGCAGGTACTTTATTTTGGCGTTATTGATTAAGAAAATGATTAGCTAGTCATTTAAGAGATTATATTAAAAAACGATTACCGCAAGCATTAAAAGAAAAATACCTAAAAGGAACTACTAAATTAACATTACCAACAGTTCAAAAATTACAACAAATTAAAAAATTTATTAATAATTTAAAAATTGGACATTTTAATTTTAATTTTGCTGGTGAAATTAATAATAAAAAATGATATCGTGAACGCCGAAGTGATGTTAAAAATATTAAGAATTTATATAAAACACCAGTTAAAAATATGTTTTACAAAACTAATCAAACTATTAAAACAATTAAGAAAACAAAAACAAGAGTTAATAGTTATAAGCTAAGTAATTTAAAAAATAAATATCGTAATCAATTAAGGGGTGTTTTATATGGAAAATAATTTAAATAATTTGTTATTTATAACTGTTGAAGATGTTAAAGAAAGTAAAATTTGACAACCTATTAATGATAGAAAACAATCTGCTTATAATGATAATTTAATTTATAATGCTATTTTAAAAACTAGTTTATGAATGGATAGATTATCAGGCGGGACAATTTCTGATAAAATTAATAAAAAATATTTATTTCCTTGAGTAAAAAAAGATAATACTGGATTAATTGAATATAATAAATGATTAAGTTATATTCAATCTGCTTGTTTATTAGCAGTTATTAATTGATATTTACCCAAAGGAGTTAATGATTTAACTGGTAGTGCTTCATTTTCACAAGGTGGAGTTGCTTATTCACAAACTAATGACCCTGAAGTAAATGAAAATATTACTCGTGATGTTAAAAATGCTTTAAAATTAGCGGGTGAAATAATTGATATTATATCTAGTAAAACAGCATCTAGACCTTATAATTATAGGTTAGATAATTATGCTCATCCATTAGAAGAAGAATATAAATATATTAGTAAAAAAACTTTTTATCCAACATTATTATTTTGATTAAAAGAACGATTACAAACGGATAATTCAATAAATATTACTTATCCAACTATTAATGATTTTTCTAAAATTTATTATAATGAATATATTAAACTTATTGTTCCATTTGATAATGATACTATTTATGAAAAAAATGGTGTTTGAAAAGCAAAACAAAGCGGCGATATTCCATCAGATATTATTAAAGATAGTGATTTAAATAAAAATTATATTGAAAAAGTTGATGGTAAATACATTGTAAAAACATCAAAAAATTTAGAAAATAATTATTATGATGCAAATACGATTGATAATTTTTTAGTTAATAAACAAGATAAATTAGTAAGTGGCACAAATATTAAAACTATTAATGGTAATTCATTATTAAGTAGTGGTGATATATCTATTAGTAATAATGATTGAGAAATTGTTAATACTAGTGATTTTATTAGAAATTCAAAAGAATATACTGTTAGAGCATTTGATAATAAATATTATTATCGCATAAATTGTTCTGTTGAAACACAATTTAGAATATATAGTTTTACAATTTTTATAAATTCTAAATTTATAAATGAAAAAGTACCAACAACTCATTATATCGGAACATCAATAGAAGGTTATTTTTCAATATTTGAATGAGATAAAAATACTAATTATGGAAAAGTAACTATTGAAAAAGAAGAATTAGCACAATATTTAAATGGAATTTATATTGAAAGAAAAAGAATAAATTAAAAAGGAGTTTAATTAATGAAACAAGATAAAACAACTTGATTAAAGGGTGCCTTACCTTGAAATTGATTTAAAAAAGACCCTATTCCGACTTATAATTGAACTCATAAAGATATTAGAGAATGAGAAAGAAAATATAAAATTCGTAGTTGAGTAGTTAGTTTTTATACATTAATATTTTTAATATTAAATTGTTGATTAGAATATGGGATGATTAATGGCATTAAAGACCAAATTAATTGGTATAATTATGGACAATATTGAGGTAATGGAATTGCTATTTTATTAACACCTTTATTTACGCATGGAATTCAAGGCATATTTGTTGCTAGTAGTAAACCAAAAGTAGATATGAAAATTGATATACCACGATTAAAAATATCTAAAATAGGATTAGTATTTACAATTTTGCCTTTAATTACTTTAAATAATTTCTTTAATTATTATTTGAATTGATAAATCAAAATGAAAAAAAGACCATTTAAGACATTGTTTAGATTGCCGTATTAATCCGCGTGTTATTCAACCAATAATAGCAAAACAATGAAATAATTTAGATGGTATAACAGAAGAAAATAACAAATAATTAAATTTAAAATAGACTATATATAGGGGTGGCTGATATTTTTGGGTGGTTATATAGTTTAATTTATAAATTATTTTGTTCCGAAAGGATAGATGGCCACCGTTTGAGTAAGGATAAGAAAGGGGTTAAAAAAAATGAATGAAACATTAATGATTGCTTTACTTGTTTTAGCAGGTGCTGGGGGAACTGGTAGTCTTGGTATTCTAGGATTAACTGCTAAAAAAATTAAAAAATATAAAGTAGAAATTAGAGAATTAAGAACTGCTGTTATTGCCCATGAAAAACATTTAAGAGGAGCTGATTATGCAACAGAATTAGCATTAAAAACAGGTCAAATTAAAAATGTAAAAAAACAAGTTAAAGTAAACGATAAAAAACAAGCACAAAAAGATGCTATTAGACAACTAACAAATAGTATTTAAAAAATAACCTTAATTGGTTATTTTTTATTTGTTTTTAAGATAATTAAATTATTTTCACCATATTTATTGATTAAATATTATCAGTCTCAAGTTGAATTAATATTTACATCTTCAATATCGTTACCAGTTATATATTAACCAAGTGGAGTTTTACAAGGGCGATTACTTTGTTCTGAACTATAACATAAAATATATTTATTCATATTTATCACTGATTTTATTGTGTTTTATATAAAAATTAATAAGATGTTCAATTCGTTGTGAATAAGTAAAGTCATTAAATTCATTTCAAACTTTTTCTTCATTTTCATTTAAGTAAATATTAACATTACGAATTAATTTAGAATAATATTTTCCTGTTTTTTGATTAAATGAATGTTTCATAATATTACCCCTTATAATTAGCAATAATAATTGCATCGCGTAAATGATTACTTATTTTTTCATTATTATATTTTCAACCTTTACCATATTCATAAGTTAAATTTTCATCTTTACTAAATTCTTGAATATAATTATTATTATATTTACTAAAATTTTCCATATTTTTAACAACTGATTTAGTGTGTTTTGGTGATACTCAATTAATGAGTAATCTTAGTCTTTGATTAATATCTTCTATTACACCTAGTAATCGTAATAAATAGTCTCTATCTTTACTTGCATTAGCAGAGGTATATAAACAATCTTCAATATTTAAAATATAATTATTGTATTTTCATATATCACATAATATATCTCTTATAAAATCAATTTGTTTAATTCAATCTTTATTAATAAATTCATAATCATCAATTAATTTATTATTTTCAAAAACAACAATAGCGGTAGTACCAGTTCCTGATGGGTCAATACCTATTTTTACCATGCGTATACATCCTCATCAATATTATTATTAACTACTAGTACTACATTAGAAATATCTTCTTCTTTAACGACATTATCGTTTGTGTCCGCTATTTCTGTATAAGATGGGGTATTATTTACATTATTTAATAAGGGTTCATTACTCATCTGCCCCTGATTTTTGGCGACAGTAATATCATTATCAATATAAATCTTTTCATCATTAGTAGTAATAACTGCTTGGTCTGATTTATATGCTTGTTGTAATTCAACAGACATAATACCTCATTTTCTTAATAATGATGTTAATACTGTTTTAAGTGCCATTTCATCAAAAGTAGCAATATAAAATGATTTATTTTTAGCATAAGTTTTAGAATATTTCATAAAATGATTTTTCATTCGTTCTTTTGTCATATACAATGTTTTTTCAAAACCATTAACCATTTTAAAATAAGATACATAACCTATAATTGGTAATTTTTCTCGTTCATCTTCATTTTGAATTCAATTAAAACTAGTTCCTTTTAAACGATCATAATTTATTAATTCACCATCTCTAACATCTGATGCTGCTATATCTAGATATTGTCCACTTCTTTGGGCTAATTGAATATAACCTTTATAACCCATTTGAAATTGTGCTTGATTAACTCATTCTTGCACTTCACGACCATTAATAATTCTTGTTATTTTAGTATTATATGGAACTACATAAGCATATCCGAATTGTTTTTCCATTGGTAAGTTTAATAATACTCCTTGATAACAAGCGGTCATAATTGTTTTTGGGTCTGCTTTTTGTAATAATTCATTACTATTTGATATTGCAACTATATTACTTTTAAATCTTGCAATTTCATTTTCGTTAGAAAATTTACTTTTAATTCACTCTGTTACCTTATCTGTTCTTAAAAATTCAACAATATTTGCCATATTATTTTTCTCCTTTATTTATTTTAAAATTAATACCTTTAACACCAATTAAATTAATATCTTTATCACTATCTCATTGGTCTTTAATTTCGTTTTTAACAATTTGTTCATCAACAATTAAATAGTTTTTAATAAGATTAATAAGTTCTAATTTATTTGCTTTTTCTAAAAAATCATCATCAATACCCAATATTTCAATATCTTTAATTAATAATTTATTTTTACGAAAATTACTAGTAATAATTTTTAATTCTTGTTCTTGTTTTGCTACACTTTTAATTTCTAAAAATTGTTCTTTTCTATGAGTTTCAATAATTTCATTTTGTTTTTGAAATTGAATATTAATTACACTATTTTTTAAAGAATCATGATTACTCTTAATATTATTTTCTAAATTCAAAATATCTTTTCTAATAAAATTTAATTTATCTTTAAAATTTTTTATTAATTCTAATGGTTCTCTAAAAATATAATCAATTTTTGAAACTACTAATTTTAAATCTTTCAATGATTGTGATTTATATTCTCCATTTATTAATCAAGCTTGTTGTCGATATATAAATTCTGCTAATTCTTGTCCATTTTCATCAATTCATTTTTTAATTATTAATGCTTTTAAACTTAATTCTTTAAAATCATTTCCTTTTAAATAAAACGGATAAGTAATATTTTTAACTTCATTATTTAACTTTAAATCTTCCATAATTAAATTTCCTCTAATTCCATTTCATTAATTAAATTATCAATATAGTCATAAGCACTTTCTTCTGAATAACATTCTTCTAATGCTATATTAAATAAATCTTCTTCAGTATAAACATTGCCATTTTCATCTTTTCACATATTATTCACATCCTTGTCATTTAATATTTTCATTTTCTAAATTAATAATAGTTGTTAATCATTCTTGTTGATTTTAAATATTAGCAGTAATTTTTGCTTCTTATAATGTATAAAAACAGTTTGTTTTAAAATCACCATATTTACTTTTCATTACTAATAAGTATCTTTTATTCACAATTTATTTCTCCTAATTTTTTATACCTAATGCTCAATGCTCATCAGTCATTTCTTCAAATGAAACTGAATAACTTCTAAGCATTAGATCTTATAATTTATTTTCTTGATTGCATTCTTTATGAAAACAATAACCTCAATATCTTTTTTTAAGACAAATTTTATTTAACTTTTTCATATATACCTCCTAAATTATTCCTCTTATTTTTAACTCGCTAGCACTCACTCCCAAGTGAAAGTGCCAAAGCGAGAATTAGTTATATAAGTATTTACTACGCCATCCGCTTCACTAAGGTAAGTGGTGGTGGTATATTGTTTAATAATCCACAGTTGTTTTTTATTTTTTACGCCAGAGAGTTTTCTCTCTCTTCATCCGCACCATTTCAGGTCAAAACGTTTCAGTTTTTAAAATAAATTCACTTGCACCTTGAAGAGCCTAATGCTGACTTTGTGGTTTTTATTAAACCGCCGTCACTTCTAAGAAGTAATATCTATCGCAAATTTATTTATAAAGTGGCCATCTCAATATTTATTGTCGTTTGATGTTGACCTTGCACTTATCACGACTATCACTTGTTAAAGCGTCTGTTATTTCCGGACTGATTACCGTTGGGCTAGACCGCCTATGTGGAATAAAAACACTTAGTTATTTAAAATAACCGTCCCACACTACATTAAGTTGTTTTAATAAATCAAAGTTTTAAAGAACCAGTTTCATAATCAAAGATAATTTTTGAATTTTCTAAACGTTTATAAAACCGCTTTTGTTTTTTATCTTTTGTGCGACTTAATAAATCTTTGTGTTTTTCACAAGTTCATAAAACTTTATTTGATAAAAATTCTTCAGTAATGAATGATATTGCTTTATAGCAATTATCAACATCACATATTGTTTGTTGCTTATTAATTTCCATTACTTATTCATTCCTTTATTAAATTTTTTATTAGCAAATTAATTAACTGAAACAGAGAAATGACAACACCTTAAAATTGGAGAAAAAACAGGTACACTTTGTAAAGATTTCTAAGATATTTAATAAATGTGTAAACAACTTAAAGAGGGTATCAAAAAGTTGTAATAAAAGGTTTTTATTTTAAGAATTTAAGATGCTGTCCTTTCTCTGAATCAATTAATAATTTTGGTTTTACAAATAAAAAAACCATTTTAGTAAATGGTTTATTATTTTTATTCAATTTCTATCTATTTTCTTAAAACCCTTCTTTTTTACATGCGACCAATGTTTTTTCTCCTATAAAACAAATAATAATTCCTGCAATAAAAAACAATGATGAAACTCCAAAGATTTTAAAAAACATAATTAAATTTTTAATAGTTACCTCGGGTATAATAACATCTCCTTTCTAACTTACTTTTTTTCTTTCAATAAACATAAATCCCAAAGGTTTAAATGTTGCTGGACCATTAACTCCAATATTAATCAATCCATCAGGATTAATAGATAATGCTAAACATGCACTATTAACACATATTTGATCATATATAACACCTATTGTTTGTCTAAAACTATACCTTGTTTGCAACATTCCTTTACTTTTTAAATCTCCTTTGCTATTTTTTCCTGAGGCTCAAATTCTATAAATATAATTTTCTTTATCAAAATTAGGAATATTATATCCGGTTTGACCAACTCTAAAATAACTAGTATCTACAATTTCTCAATCTGGAACATAATTCATGTTCTGTCATTTTAATATTTCCTTTATAAATATAATTTTTCTTAACAACTGGCGATTGTAAAACATAAATTAAATTAAATAGATATTTGCATAAAACTTTTAAACCACCAATTAATTTAGGAGTAGATAATGGATTTTTTATTTTTAAACCTTTGTGAAGTTGATAATCTTCAATTATTACAATAACTTTATTTAAATAAGAACAAATTTTATTTTTAAACTCATTTAATATTAAATACATATTATTTATTGCTTATTCATTATTTTTGGAATTAAAAATAATATTATTAATTATTTTCTTTTGCAAAACATTATAAATAATAATACCAGTTTGTCCAATTCTTGTCAATTTGTAATATTTTTCATCCATCTGATGCTAAATCTAAAATATCGTTAATTTGATAGTATTACAAAAGCTTAGGTTTTATAAAAAATATAAATAAAATAATTAGATAACTTTTTAAAAGGTTGATTTATCAGTGTTTTAGAAATATATTTAAAATAAAGAATAATTTTTATACCAAAACCTAAACTTTTTTCTTACTACCGTTAATTTTGTAATGTTGCATATAAGAAGCAATTACATCTCACTTGTTTTCAAATAAAATTAAGTACATTTTAGCTCATTCTAAACATTGCAAATCATAATGCTTTTTATGATGTGAAATAGACAATTAACAGGCCGAAAATTAACTCAATTAAATATTTCATTTTTTCATCAAATATTTTCCTTTCTGTAAAAAAACATAATATTCCTTTATTGGTTAATATTTTGATATTTAGTAATTTATTTTAATATTTAATTACTTCGCCGCCCGCTTCACTTTGAAGGTGAGAGGGGGCGGATAAGATATTTTGATATAGTTTACCCCCATACGGAAATAAACAAAAAAACAGTTTACCCAGTTATTAATTACGCTTCATCCATCCCTATACAACTTTATACAAAGAAAATAACCTTTTGGAGTTCCAACCCTCTTATTTTTTTAGTGTCCGATATTGTTTTTTTCGGTTTAACAACACTCTTTTTATGAAAACAAGCCAAAAAACACATGCTCTGACATTTCGCAAGTGATTAATCTTACCGAGAATTAAAGAAATAAATAGGAGTAGTAAATCCAACCGCTTTCACACTTTCTTTAAAGCTTCGTGTCATAGATGAGTTATCCATCTTTAAGCATCAAAATATTAAGTTTTAAGCGTTGCATTATTCATCGGATAATACCTTTATTGAAAGGATTTATAAAATATCGTTTATTTTGTGTAGGGAAAACAGAATTTAATCTTTTTTTATGATAAAAGTTTTAAATTTAAAGATACTATCCGATGAATAATGCAAATAAATTTATTTTTTTAATAGAAAAATAAAAAAAACAATCTCACAAGAATTGTTTTTTGCCGGTTCATCGTACAGGACGCCAAGTTTCAGCAGAACTTATAAAATTAAATAGTGAAATCAAAAACAAATAAAAAAGTAAGTCAAGAGCAAGCAATAATGTTACAAGCTCTAAAAGTTAAAAACTAAAAAACCAATTAGTACTAAAACTTTAGTATTAATAAGTATTATTAGTTTACCACTATTAATTATTGGTACGTTATTAATTAATTATTTACTTTATTTTCCAAAAACAAGAAATGAAAGTTTTGATTTAACACAAAAAGAATATTTAATTGCTTTTATTATTGTTTTAATAACCTTAATAGTTAATTGGTTATTTTATTTTAATATTAAAAGTTATTAAAAAAACTTATATGGATCGTGAAAAAAAATATTTTTAAAATAACTGCAATTGGTTTTGTTGGGTCATTTTTAGATACAATTGGAGTTGGTAGTTTTGCGGTTGCAACTGCAGGATTAAAAGCAACAAAGATTGTTAAAAATGATTCATTATTACCAGGAACACTAAATATTGGGTTATGGATACCAAACTTAATTGCTGGAACCATTTTTGTTGCGGCAATTAATGTTGAAGTATTAACGTTAGTATTATTAGTTGTTGGTGCAATTTTAGGAAGTTTTGTTGGTGCTGAATTAACAAAAAGAGTTAGTGCCAAACATATTAGTTTAACGATGGCCATTATACTAGCAATTGTTGCGATTTTAATGATTTTAACACAATTAGATGTTTTACCAAATGGAAATAAAACTGGTTTAGAAGGATGGCAATTAGGACTTGCCTTTCTTTTATTTATGGTTTATGGTGGTTTACAAGCATTCGGAATAGGGTTATATGCTCCGGTGTTAGCGACAATTGTATTATTAGGAATGGATATTAAAGTTGCTTTTCCAATTATGACATTAGCATCAGGGTCAGCTTTCCCAGTTGCGGCATATTCTTATTATAAAAATAATAAATATCAGCCAAAAACAGGTTTTGGTTTAATGCTAGGGGGGATCTTGGAGTAGTATTAGCTTTTTTAACAGTTTTTGTTGACATTGAAGTTGGATTAGATGTTAAGCCAGATTTTTTTACTAATTATTTAAAATGATTAGCAGTTATTGTTGTCTTTTATGTAGCTATTATGTTATTACTATCTTATTTAAAAATTAGAAAAAAACAGATGCTAATAAATTAGCAACAAGAAAGACAATATTTTCACTTGAAAGTTATGATCAGTGAAATGAAAAATTAGTTAATCAATTTGATGATTATTTACTATCATATTATAATAAACGACAATTTTATAATGATTTAATAAATAAGTCTTTAGGAAAGGAAATAAAAATATGAAAATAGGAATTCCAAAAGAAATTAAAGCACAAGAAAATTGTGTTGGTGCAACACTAAGCGGCGTGATTGAACTAGTAAAACATAAGCATGAAGTTTATGTTGAAAAAAATGCTGGTCTTGGTAGCGGTTTTACTGATGATTATAAAAAAACAGGAGCTATTATTTTAGATAATCCTGACGAAGTTTGAGTAAAGGAAATGATTATTAAAGTAAAAGAACCATTATAAAGTGAATATAAACATTTTTACGAAGGACAAATTATTTTTACATACTTTCATTTGGCTTCAGATAAAGCATTAACTAAAGCATTACTTGATGCAAAAGTAACAGCAATTGCTTATGAAACAATTCAACTTGAAGATAATTCATTACCATTGTTAATACCAATGAGTGAAGTTGCTGGAAGGTTAGCAGTTGGTAATGCAATGTATTTGGTAGTAAGAAAAAAGTTTAGGTTTTGGTATAAAAATTATTCTTTATTTTAAATATATTTCTAAAACACTGATAAATCAACCTTTTAAAAAGTTATCTAATTATTTTATTTATATTTTTTATAAAACCTAAGCTTTTGTAATACTATCATGTATTTTATGTTTAAAACAACTGGTGGTAGTGGTTTATTAATAAATGGAACACCCGGAACAGAACGAGTGAAGGTTACTGTTATTGGTGGGGGTGTTGCCGGAACAGCTGCGGCAAATATGGCAGCAAGCATTGGCTGTGATGTTACATTAATTGAATTTAATGAAAATAGAATTCGACAATTGTATCACTTGTTTGGTAAAAAAGTACATATTTTAAAATCTAACCATGCTAATATTGAAAAATCAGTTTTAACAAGTGATGTTGTTATTTCAACGGTTTTAATCTCAGGAGCATCAGCACCAAAATTAGTAACGGAATAAAATTGTTAAAAAATGAAAAAAAATAGTATTATTATTGATGTTGCTATTGACCAATGTGGTAGTGTTGAAACAATTACTAAGGCAACAACCAATGATAATCCAACTTTCATTATGTATGATGTCATTCATTACTCAGTAGCAAATATGCCAGGGGCAGTCCCAAGAATAAGTACGATTGCTTTAACAAATGCCACAATCCAATATGCTCTAGCAATTGCGAATACTGATTTTAAAACATTATGCAAAACACATCCGCCAATTCGAAAAGGAGTTCAGACAGTTGAAGGTAAACTTGTTTTTACCCCAGTTGCTGAAGCACATAACTTGGAATATGTTGATGTATTATCAATTTGTTAATTATTAATTTACAAGATTGTAAAAGTTTTTAAAATAAAAATAATTGAAGTTTTCTTCAATTATTTTTTTTAAAAGTTATTTTAATCTAATTTAATTATTAAAGTTAAAAGGTTGGTCCTTAATAATAACACTAATAGAAGAAAACATTATTTTATGATATAATAAATATAACGATTAATACAAGTGGGGGGAACATATGTATCAAAAGAGTAAGTAGGGTTATAACAGTAATTGTCACAATAATTGTCGTGTATTCATCATCTAAATTTTTTTAATTATTATCAATACTCTGTTTTTCCTCCTTACGGGTGCGGAACACCACCATTAGTTCAGTATTCAATTCCACAAGCACCATATCCACCGTTATTTGCACAATATCAATATTCTCCAATTATTCAGTATCCAATGGCGGGACCACAACTAAATCAAAGTTTACCACTAGGACAACCATATCAATATAGTCCTCATAATGTTGGACAAAATTTTAATAATTTAGTAAATAATGCTAGAAGCAATGATAATTTTCAATACCATCCTGTTATAGAAGATTCTTATTTATCTCCCTATAATTATCGTATTCCATTAGGGATAGAACGATATTATAATAATTTTCGTCATCCAAGTTTACCATTAAGTTCCGAAGAAGAATATAATTGAGCAGTACATATTTCTGATATTTTGGATGAGTTTATTGGGCGTCATCGTAGTCGACCAAAATCTAATTTTAATGAATATCAAAACTTAAAACAGACATTAGATACTTCATTACGCCATTTACAAGAAGTAGAAGCACTAAACCAAAAATTGGTTAATACTTGAGTAAAAAAAGATGATAATTCAAGTAATAATAATTCTGTACATTTACCAACAGATAGTATTGATTCTAAATTATTAAAGTTAAAATCTGGCCAATCTTATGCTTTAAATGAAAAAAAGTTTCTCCAATAATTGTTAGTTCTGAACCAGAAAATAGTCCATCTTTAACTGAAAATAATGTAGAAGATAAGTTTAATTTCCTTGATTTTGAAGATGATTCAGATAATAATTTTAATCCTGAAGATGATACGCATAGTTTCTTTTTTAATGATGAATTTAAAGTAGGAGATTCACCTGAAAAAAATAACAATGATATTTTAAAAAATGATAATAATGTTAATAAGGTTGTTGCTGAATATATTCATGATTTTTTAGGTGTCAAATTATCAGACTTTGATTTAATGGAATCTAATCCAGAAATAATAGAAACAAATGTTTTAGATGATGAAATAACCTTTGTTGATATTGATAAAGTAAAGGATACAAAACCCACTTTTTGAATATATAAGGATTATACAATTAAAACATCATTAGGAGAAAAACGAGCTAGTGAGATATTTATCTAAAAATATTTGATGAATATGGTCATCTTAAAATGGATCATTATGAAGCAATGGCACAATTTGGATTGACAGAAAAACAATATGATCAGTTAATTGAAAATTTTTATCATGCAAAAGAAAATAAAACAAAAAAAATTAAAAAAAATAAATTTGGAGTAGTTACTAAATCAAAATTTAATACTAAAGCTTTCTGAATTACGATCATTGTTTTAGGTGTTATTTTATTATTAATTGCAATAACTGTTATTTTGTATTTTACTGTTCCTAGTGTTACTGAAGGAATTGATACAATAATTGCTAAAATAAAAAAAATATTTTAATTTAGAATAATAAATTTCAAAATAGTTTTTTAAAATATTATGTATAATAATTATTGATGTGTTTTAAAAAATAAAGGAGAGAAAACATGGCACAGACGCTGGTAATAATGGAGTCCCCAACTAAAACAAAAGCAGTTGAAAAATATCTTGGCGAAAATTATTTAGTTTTATCATCAGAAGGACATATTCGTAATTTATCAACAAAAGGTGAGTATGGGTTAGGAGTAGATATTAAAACTTTTAAACCAAGTTATAAAATGGAACGTGGAAAAAAAGAAATTGTTAAAAAATTAAAACAAGAAGCCAAAGCAGCAGATTTAGTTATTCTAGCAACCGACCCTGACCGAGAAGGAGAATCAATTGCTTATCATTTAAATGAAGTCTTAAATTGTGGCGAGAAGTCTCGCCGTGTTCGCTTTAATGAAATTACAAAAGAAGCAGTGTTAGATGCATTTCAACATCAAACAGATTTAGATATGAATTTAGTTCATTCACAAGAAACTAGACGAATTTTAGACCGTTTTATTGGTTTTCGCTTAAGCAAATTGTTACAGAAAAAGATTAAGTCAAAATCAGCAGGACGAGTACAATCGGTTGCTTTAAAGTTAGTTGTTGAACGAGAAAAAGAATGGCAAAACTTTATGCCCGAGGAATATTGGACTGTTGAAGGATTATATAAAAAGGCAGTCGTTAAATTAACAAAATTTAAGGATGAAAAAATTGAATTAAAAGTAGAAGCAGATGTTCTAAAAGTTAAAAAAGCTTTAAAAAAAGATTTTGTTGTTGTTCAAATTAAAGAAAGTGAAAAACAACGAAAATCACAGAATCCACATACTACTTCAACAATGTTACAAGAAGCAAGTAGTAAAATGGGTTTTGCTTCAAATAAAACATCATTAATTGCTCAGCAATTATACGAAGGAATTAAAGTTAAAGATAATATTGCTGGATTTATAACATATCCGCGGACAGATTCAATTCGATTAAGTGATAAGTTTGTTCAGGATGCTTTTGATTATATTACAATTAAATATGGAACAGAATATTTAGGCGAAGTTAAAACACCACCAAAAAATAAAAAAAATGTGCAAGATGCTCATGAAGCAATTCGTCCAACTAATTTAACAATGACACCAGAATCTGCAAAAGAATATTTAAGTCGTGATCAACTACGTTTATATAAAATTATTTATAATCGTGCGTTAGCTAGTTTAATGGCTAATGCAAAGTTATTAAGTAAAGCAATTATTTTAGATAATAATAATTATGAATTTCGGATGACAGGAAGTACGATTCAATTTGATGGGTTTTTAAAATGTTATGTTTTAGAAGATGATGAAGAAATTGCAAAGTTACCAATGTTAAAACCAAATCAAATTATTAATTTAAATGAATTATATGGAATTCAACATTTTACTAAACCACCGAGTCGTTACTCTGAAGCGAAATTAATTAAGACATTAGAGGAAATTGGGGTTGGACGTCCATCAACTTATGCACCAATTATGCGAACATTAAAAGATCGTGGTTATATTATTATAGAAAACAAAGTAATTAAAGCAATTGAAAAAGGGATTTTAACAAGTAATAAATTACAAGAATATTTTAGTGATATTATTAACGAAACATACACTTCAACAATTGAAGAAAGTTTGGATGTGATTGCACACGGTGACGCAGGACCAAAACCATTATTAAAAGAATTTTGAGAACGATTTGAACCACGCATTGAAGCAGCAATGGAATTAATGGAAGAAATCCCAGTTGAGAAGGCGGGGATTGAATGTCCAGAATGTGGAAATGATTTAGTATATCGATATGGAAAATGCGGGAAATTTATTGCATGTTCAGGGTTTCCAAAATGCCGTTATATTCATCAAACTGGTCCAAAATTTGGCCCTTGTCCAGAATGTGGCGTTGGTAAAATTATTTTGAAATTTAATAAGCGACGTCAACGTTTTAAGGCGTGTACTAATTATCCAAATTGTAATTACACTGATTCATATAAAGAAGAAAAGACCGAACAAGAAGAAAATAATAGCGAAAATAACGGATTGTATCGAATTAATTTATTAAAATAATAAACGATACTTTTTTTATGCTAGATATTTATGCAAAATATTTTATTATTTAGAAAATGATTTTCATAGTTATAGCGGTATAATTAATACAGTTTCAGAAAGGGGATGTGACAAATTATGTATGTAAAAGGAAGTAAAGTTCTTGCAAAAATTACAAATATTACACCGTTTGGTGCATTTTGTGAATTAAAAAATGCTGCTGGATTAATCCACATTAGTGAGATTTCAGATTACTATGTAAGAGATATCAAAGAATTTGTTAATATTGGTGACAATGTTGAAGTAGAGGTACTAGACTATGACCCAGTTAAGAAACAAGTAAAATTAAGTTATAAGAATTGCCGACCTGAATTATTGAAAAAGAATAATAGTCAAATTCAAGAAACGGGAGTAGGATTCCAAATGTTAAGTGAAAAAATTAATTCACTAACAAGTAAATAAATTAAAATTTTTACAAATGTAAGGTTTTTGGTAGTAAGAAAAAAGTTTAGGTTTTGGTATAAAAATTATTCTTTATTTTAAATATATTTCTAAAACACTGATAAATCAACCTTTTAAAAAGTTATCTAATTATTTTATTTATATTTTTTATAAAACCTAAGCTTTTGTAATACTATCAGGTTTTTAGATAGAAAGCAGGCATATTATTAAAATGATTAAAGTAGATTTTACTAATGCATTAGCTGAATCTGTTTTTAATAAATATTTAGGGCGAGTTAAAGATATTCACCAAATGATTCATAATAAAACAGGATTAGGAAATGATTTCCTTGGTTGAGTTGAGTGACCAAATAATTATGATCAAGCAGAGCTTGTAAAAATGAAACAAACAGCAAAGAAATTAGCTAGTGAAATTGACGTTTTATTGGTAATTGGAATTGGTGGTAGTTATCTTGGCGCGCGAGCAGCAATTGAAATGATTAACGGGTTATATAGTCAACAAAAAGTAGAAATCATTTATATTGGAAATACAATGTCTTCAACTTATACAGCACAAGTTTTGGAATATCTTCAAGACAAAAAATTTGGAATTTGTGTTGTGTCTAAATCAGGGACAACAACTGAGCCAGCAATTGCATTTCATCTTTGCAAAGAGCTTTTAGAAAAAAAAAAAAACCTAAAAGCAGCCAACTTAATTGTTGCTATTACAGATAAAGATAAAGGTGCTCTAAAAATATTAGCTGATAAAGCAGGTTATCAAACCTTTATTATTCCGGATGACATTGGGGGAAGATATTCAGTGTTAACCCCAGTTGGTATTTTTGCAATGTTAGTAAGTGGTATTAATGTTGATAATGTTTTTAAAGGAGCACAACAAGCTTATCAAAATACTTTAATTGATGATTTCACTAATCATGCCTATAAATATGCTGTTGGACGTTATATTTTAAATCAAGAGGAAAAATATAAAGCAGAAATGCTTGTAACTTATGAGTTACAAATGCAGATGATTACCGAATGATGAAAACAATTATTTGGGGAATCAGAAGGAAAAAATTCAAAGGGTTTACTACCATTATCATGTGTTTTTTCGATAGATTTACATTCTCTTGGCCAATTCATTCAAGAAGGGACAAAAAATATTTTATTTGAAACAGTTATTGCAATTAAAGAACCACAAATTGATCTTAACCTGCCAAAAGCAGCAGTAGATACTGATTGTTTAAATTATCTCACTGGAAGAACATTGCATGAAGTAAATACTATTGCTGTTGAAGGCGTTGTTGCTGCTCATACAAAAGTTGGGCATGTGCCAAATATTGTTTTAGAATTTGCAACAATGGGTGATAAAATGTTTGGTTATTTATTATATTGATTTATGAAAGCTTGTGCGATGTCAGCTTACTTGTTAGAGATAAATCCATTTGATCAAACAGGAGTTGAGATTTATAAACAAAATATGTTTAATTTATTAGGAAAATAAAAGACAAAATAAAAAAATATTGAAACTCAATATTTTTTTATTTTTTTAATTGCTTAATTTGGTTTAAAAAAGTTGAAGAAATTTCATTCAAACCATAATCGGTAATAAAAAAAATTGTTTCAAGATCTTTATTTAATTGTTTATTAGCAAAAGCTAATTCCATTTCATATTTTAAATCGTTATTATTTCGTAGGCCTCGAATAATATATTTAGCCTCTAATTGTTTAGCAAAATCACTAGTTAACATTTGGTCATTAATAACAATTTCAATATTTAAATTAAGGTTTTGACAAGCTATGGCAGCTTGTTCAGAACGCGCTTTAATGTTTGTTTGATTTGATTTTTCTAAATTATTCGTAATTACAACATATAATTTTGAAAATAGAGAACTTGCTTTTTTGATAATATTAAGATGACCGTCATGAATTGGGTCAAAACTACCTGGAAAAATTGCTTTCAAGATTATTTTCACATCCTTTTAAATATTATTATTTTAACTCAAAAAATGTGTTATGATGATAGAAATATGATATTTTTCCGATTATTTGGATATTTTTTTAATAGTAATGTATAATGATTAAGATTACGTTTATTTAGAGAGATTACATTTGTATTAAGGGGAAAAATGTATAAATACATTTAAAAAATAAAATGTAAATAAGTATTAATTAATTAACAGTGAATAGAAAGTAGACGATTTTAATTATGGCAAAAATTAATTTTTTCGCTCTTGGTGGATTAGATGAGCGAGGTAAAAATTTATACTGCATTGAGGTAGAGCAAGATATTTTTATTTTTGATGCAGGAACAAAAAATCCGGAACGTGGAATTTTAGGAATTGATGTAGTAATTCCTAATTTTGATTATCTAAAGGAAAACCGTACTCGAATTAAAGGTGTTTTTATTACAAAACCTTCGGATGAATGTTCTGAAGCACTTACTTATATTTTAAAAGAATTGGCACTACCAGTTTATGGAAGTGATTTAACTTGTAATATTTTAAAATTCCATTTACAACGTTTTAAAGTTCGTGGGAAAGAAGAATGTTTTCATGTTATCAATGCAAAAGATATTCTTAATTTTGGTTTATGCAAGGTTGAATTATTTTCAACAACAACAAATATGCCAAATAGTTTTGGCTTTGCATTACATACACCTGATGGCACAATTATTTATACTGGAGATTATATTTTTGATGCTAAGGCAGACCCTAATTTTGCAACAGATTTACAACATTTAAATCAAATTATTGCTAAAAATAAGGTACTATTATTTTTATCAGAAGCCTCATCAGCTTCACGCTGTGATTATACAGCACCAAACCATAAGATTAAAAATTATATTGAACGAGCTGTTAAAGAAACAGAAGATCGTATTATTTTAGCTTGTTTTGATCAAGATTTATATAAAATTAGTGAGTTATTTGATTTAGTTCGTGAAAATAATATTTCAGTTGGAATTTATGGTCAAACTTTGTTGGAGTCATTAAAAGTGTTATCGGATAGTAAAAAACTAAATTTCAATGGAATTAATTTAAAAGGATTACAAGAAGCAGTTAAAGAAGAAAAATCATTAATTATTGTAACTGGTAGTGGAGAACGTTTGTATAGTCGTTTGATTAAAATTGCTTCTGGTAATGATGATATTTTAGATATTAAAGAAAGTGATACAATTATTTTAGCAACACCGCCAAACCCGGGAAGTGAATTAAATCATGCCAATGTTTTAGATGAATTAGCACGAACTGTCGCAAAAACAATTGCTTTATCAGATAAAAAAGTTTGAACAATGACAGCAAGTTATGAAGATATTAAATTAATGAATTCAATTATTAATCCAAAATATTTTGTGCCAGTGAAAGGTTTATATAAAGATTTTGTGCAAGCAAAAATGGCAGCAATTGAAGCCGGGATTAATCCAGAACATATTTTTGTTATTGATAATGGCGAAGGTCTTGAATTTATTGATGGTGAATATACGAAAAAAAGCAATAAGGTAAAAACCGCTGATTTATATGTTGATGGGATTGGCGTTGGTGACATTGGAGCAGTTGTTTTAAATGAACGAAAACAATTAGCTACTGATGGAGTTGTTATTATTGGAGTTTCAATTGATAGTAAAACAAAGGAATTAGTTTCTTTAATTGACACGCAAATGCGAGGAGTAATTTATATTCAAGAAAATAATGATATTTTCCGTAAAATGCAAAAAGTTATTATTGAAATTATTGAGAAACATTATAAAAAAGCTGTTGTTGGTGAAATGTATGATGTCAATGAAGTAAAAAATGAAATTAGATCGACAATTAGTTCATTTGTTAAAACAGAAACAGGAAAAACACCAATTATTTTAGCAATTGTGAATGAAATTTAATTTTATGATATATTTATAGTAGATAAATATTTGAAGCTTTTAAAATGTATGGTTATATTTAAAGTAATTTCTAAATATTTAGAATTTTAGGAGGGCTGCACTATGGAAAAGAAATTTTATGATGATCAGTTATTAAATGATCAGAATGAGAAAACTGCAATCTTAAAAGTCGAAAAAAAGCAGCGTCGTAATGATTTTATCGGGTGAGTAATTGGGGCATTATTAGTGACGTTTTTTACTATTCTTGCCATAGGGCGAATTACTTTAATTGGGCAATTTATTGATGATGTTTTATTTACATTTGCATTTGGATGGTTTAAGTATTTAATGTATTTTGTATGCTTATTGCTAGGTTTGACAATTTTTATTGGAGTACGGATTCGATTAAAATCACTGGTAATTTGAATGGTGGTAACCTTTATCATTTTGTCCTGCTGATTGGTAAGCAGCATTTTGTTAATTTATCAATATGCTAACGGGCAAATGGCGTATTTTGATAAAACTATTTTTTTAGATGTTGTTAAGAATTATTTGCAACGCTGACAAGATGCATCAATTTTTAATACTAATCATCCAAACCATACGATAACATTTATTGGTTTTAATGGTGCTTGAATTACTTTATATGCTGGAGGGGGTATGATTGGCAATCTTTTAGCTGGGATTGCTAGTTATACTACCATTTTTGGTTCATTAATTTTATGTTTATCAGTTTTTTTATTATGAGGAAGTTGAGTCGCAACCGGAACAGCAATTGGGATGTTTTTACCAAAAAATGAACGCCAGCAACAAGGTGTACGTGTATTACGTTTATCAGTAAATCGACGTCAAAAGCAAAATATTTACCAAAATTTTAATATTCCTGATGAGGAATTATTTTCAGCTCGGCAAGTTATGCATACAACAGAAGCATCAGATATTACAATTCAAATACCATCATATACAGCCTTACATGACCAACACTTAATTGATGATTTAATTGCTGATGATTTTGTTGGTAAGAAAAAAATGAAACAAAATTATGTTCGTTTTGATAATCAAACTAGTTCTACACCAGAATTACAAAAAGAACCTTTCAATGATTATCATTTAGGGTCTTCACAGTCACCACATTCTTCGCAATTACCACACCGTTCAAGAATGCAATTAACACCGGACCAATATATTCAACCACGTAATCGTAGTAATAATAATACGCTTAATAAAAAACTTGATAATTTACCAGTGTATGGTTCTTCTTATGGAAAAGAAATTAATATTGATGTTGCACGCGATAAGTTGAATTCAGCAACTGATATCACACCTTTTGGTAAAATTGATCGAGGTAGTAATTCAACAACTTTAAAGCAAACATTATTTTATGATGAACAATTGCCAACAGAAGAATTTAATCCAACTCCATCAGAGCAATTTGAAACAGTTGATATTAATGAAGGAATTTATCATCGACAAAGTAACCCAGAATATCATCATCCATTAGAACCATATCAAGATGAATATTATTCGAATTATGAGCCACCATTAATGGATCAACAACATTTTGACATGCCGTATCAACCACCACACCGCGTTATGAAACCCAAGTTAATTGAAATTAATAAAAAAAATAGTCAAACTATTTCGCGCCGAAATAGTTTTAATAATCCACATTACAAATTACCAAATTTAGGTTTATTAAGTACAAAGGAAGATAACCGTCGTAATAATGAACTAAATAAAATTGCTGCGCAAAAAAAAGTAGTGAAAATTAATCAAGTTTTTCAACAATTTAATATTGCTGCTAGTGTACAAGGAATTAATATTGGCCCAACTATTACAAAATTTGAAGTTCAAATGCAACCAGGAGTGAAAGTTAACAAAATTATGTATTTAGAAAATGATTTAAAATATGCTTTAGCGACTCAAAATGTTCGAATTGAAGCCCCAATTCAAGGAAAGTCAGCTGTTGGGATTGAAATTGCTAATGAAATTAGTAATAAAGTAACATTACGTGAAATTATGGAACGGTTACCATTAGAAAAACAAGATCGTAAATTATTAGTTGGCATTGGTCGTAGTGTGAACGGAGAAATTATTTTTGTTGAATTAGATAAAATGCCACATTTATTAGTTGCTGGTTCAACAGGTAGTGGAAAATCTGTTTGTATTAACACCATTTTATCATCGCTAATATTACGAACAAAACCATCGGAAGTTAAATTATTATTAATTGACCCAAAACAGGTTGAACTAGCTGTTTATAATAATTTGCCCCATTTATTAGCGCCAGTTATTACAGATACTAAATTAGCAAATTCTGCCTTAAAAAAAATAATTACTGAAATGGAACGTCGTTATAGTATTCTTTCAGAACGTGGAGTCCGTAATATTGAATCGTTTAATAAAAAAGTTACAGCAAAAGATCGCTTACCTTATATTGTTGTTATAATTAATGAATTAGCTGACTTAATGATTACATTTGGAAAAGATATTGAAGATTCAATTATGCGAATTACGCAATTAGCTCGTGCTGCTGGAATTCATATGGTGATTGCAACACAACGACCATCAACAGATGTTATTACCGGGGTAATTAAAACAAATATTCCATCACGAATTTCCTTTTCAGTTACCTCAGCAATTGACTCTCGCACAATTTTAGACCAAGGTGGGGCTGAAAAACTAATTGGGTATGGTGATATGTTATATGCGCCTGCCGGGCAAAATATTCCAACCCGTGCGCAAGGGGCATTTATTTCTGATGATGAAATTCAACGATTAGTTGAATTTTGTCGTGCTCAACAAGAACCTGATTATGATGAAGAGTTTTTAAATATTGAAATAAATAGTGAAACAGGAAGTAGTAATGAAAACGATAATATTGATTCATTGTATCAAGAAGTTAAATGTTTTGTGATTTTAAATCAAAAAGCTTCGACATCTTTAATTCAACGAAAATTCTCAATTGGATATAATCGTGCTAGTCGTTTAATTGATGTTTTAGAAGAAAATGGGATTATTGGTCCACAAAATGGAGCAAAACCACGGGATGTCTATGTTCAAAATATTGACTTAGATGATAATACTTTTAATGATGGTGGTCATTGATAGAGCGCAGATAATTTACAAAAAAGTAATGATTTATTGTGTATTTATAATTTTTATATATAATTAATGGTATAATTGGAAAGATAAAATTTCAATTAATATTTTTAAATATTGAGTATATAATTAAAATATTATGTAAAAAACATTAAGGATGAGAAGAAATGGCAAAAAAAACAAAAAAAATAAATGCAAAGTTAGAGAAACTAAATGATATTTCATTAAAATTAACTGATGTTGAATTTCGCTATCGGGAAAATCATCCTAATGCTGTTGATGGAGTTAGTTTTGAAATTAACCATGGGGAATATGTTACAATCATTGGACATAATGGTAGTGGAAAATCAACAATTAGTAAAATTATTATTGGTGTTTTACGCCCACAAAAAGGGAAAATTGAAGTTTTTGGTAATGAAGTTCATTCATCAACAATTACAGGAATTCGAAAATTTTTAGGAATTGTGTTCCAAAATCCAGATAATCAATTTATTGGCTCAACAGTTCGTGACGATATTGCATTTGGACTTGAAAATCGTCAAATTCCGCAAAAAGAAATGCAAGCAATTATTGATAAAGCTGCGGCAAAAGTTGGTATGAATAATTTTCTTGACCATGAACCACTAATGCTATCAGGAGGCCAAAAACAACGGGTTGCAATTGCTTCAGCACTAGCATTATCACCAGATATTATCATTTTTGATGAAGCCACGAGTATGTTAGATCCAAAAGGACGAAAAGAAATTAAACAAATTATGGTGGATTTAAAAGAATCACGCGAAAAAACAATTATTTCAATTACGCATGATATGGATGAAATTTTAAATGCTGATAAAGTGATTGTTATGAATAAAGGTCAAATGGTTAAATGTGGAAAACCACATGAAGTTTTGTATGATGAAGAGTTTTTGAAATCAATTCATTTAGATGTTCCTTTTGTTTTAAAAGTCGTTGATAGTTTGCGCTTAAATGGTTTAAAAGTGAAAAATACACTAGATCTTAGAGAATTGGTGGATGAGATATGTCAAAAGTAAAAAAACAACCTAAAATTGAAGCATTACAAAATGTTGATATTACATTCACAGATGTGTCTTATGTTTATGCTCATAAAACACCTTATGAATATACTTCCTTGCAAGATATTAATGTTGTTATTAAACCTGGGAAAATTACTGCTATTATTGGATCAACAGGAAGTGGCAAATCAACCTTAATTCAACATATAAATGGTTTATTAATTCCAACAACAGGAGTGGTTGATGCAAATGGTTTTATTATTAAAGCAAAACAAAAACGAATTAAAAATATTAAACAATTACGAAAATCAATTGGCTTAGTGTTCCAGTTTCCAGAATATCAATTATTTGAAGAAACAATTGAAAAAGATATTATGTTTGGTCCAGTTCACTTGGGCGAAAGTAAAGAAGTTGCTCGAGAAAATACTAAAAAATACTTAGAAATGGTTGGTTTACCATTAAATTATTTAGAGCGTTCACCATTTGATTTATCAGGAGGGCAAAAACGCCGGGTTGCAATTGCGGGAATTTTAGCAATGGAGGGTAATACTCTAATTTTAGATGAACCAACCGCTGGATTAGATCCTGAAGGTGAAGAGGATTTTATTAAGTTATTTCAACGGATTAATAAGGAACAAAATAAACGGATTATTTTAGTAACACATAATATGGACCATGTTTTAGAAATTGCTGATGAAGTTATTGCTTTAAAAGAAGGCTGAATTTTAAAAGTTGGAACACCATTTGAAATTTTTAAGGATAAAAATTTATTACAAAAATTATTAATTAAACCACCAAAAATTTATCATTTGATTTATCAATTGCAAGAAAAAGGTTTTGATTTAACAAATATTAATATTCGTAATATTGACCAATTAGCAAAAGAAATTATTAAACATAAAGAACAAAAAAGAAAGGGATAAAAGAGATGCGCTTATCATTTGGACGTTATATTGCTTATAATTCCCCAATTCATCGAATGGATCCACGGGTAAAATTATTTATGTTGTTATCATTAATGATATCAATCTTTTTTTCAACTGGTTTTACTGGTTATGCCATTTTAGGAATAACAATTTTTAGTTTGTTCTTTTTAGCGAAATTACCGCCGAGGTTATTACGAGCATTACTAAAACCAATCTTATTTATGTTTATTATTTTGTTGTTAATTAATTGCTTTTTAGTTACGGATGGTTATATTGGATGACATTGAGGTGGAAAAGTAACAGCAACAGGGCCTGTTGCTGTGGGAGGAAAAAGTTGATTTGCTTTTTCTGAAAAAGCTATTTTTAATGCTCTTTATATGGTATGCCGGATTTATTTAATGATTTTAATTACAACAATTTTAACGGCAACAACGCGCCCATTAGATTTAACTTTAGCGTTAGAAGATTTATTAAGTCCATTAAAACTAGTGCGCTTTCCAGTTCATATTTTATCAACAATTATTTCAATTGCATTACGAATGATTCCAACTTTAATTGAAGAAGCGGGACGGATTATGAAAGCGCAAGCCTCACGTGGGGTTGATTTTAAAAATAGTCATTTTAAAGATAAAATTAAGTCAACAACAGCTTTAATTATTCCATTATTAGTATCAGCATTTCAAAAAGCTGAAGATTTAGCATATGCAATTGATGCTCGTGGTTATGACCCCCATGCCAAACGAACACGTTATCGTCATTATCGAATTCATTTTCCTGATGTGTTATTATTTATTTTTGGGGTTGGAATTGCTAGCATTATTATTGCTCAATCAGTAACAATGGGACAATATGAAACTTTTTATGAAGTTTGACATTGATATAACAATTCTAATGGATGAATATTTGGTAAAATTAAAACAGGATTTTTACAAATTAGGATTCCACATATTGATAAATTTGTTTTAGGATGATAATATTATACTTGTTATTAAGTATTGAATATGATGGTTATGATTATAGCGGCTGAGTTAAACAAAAAAATGCTCAAACAATTCAAGGTGAATTGGAGAAAGCATTTTTTGGTATTTGTCATCAAAAAATTTGAACTTTAGGAGCTAGTAAAACGGATACTGGTGTGCACGCTTGTGATCAAAAGGTATTAGTAAAACTACCATTCCAACCACGACATTTATCTTTTTTTGTTAAAACCGTTAGTCAAACTTTACCACAAAATATTAATATTAAAGGATATCAGCTTGTAGCTGAAAATTTTAGTGTTAGAACTGCAAAAGTAAAAGAATATGTTTATACAATTAATGATCAAGAGTATGATCTTTTTAACCACCGTTATGAACTTAAAGTTAATGCACCATTAAATGTTAGAAAGTTACATCAAATTAGTCAAATTTTTGTTGGAGCACACGATTTTGCTTATTTTGCAGGGGTTAAACTAACTGAGGATATTGCAACAGTACGAACAATTAACAAAATTTGGGTTAAACGAAACAAAGCAAAAAAAATTAAAATTCATTTCATGGGGAAAAGTTTTATTCGTTATCAAATTCGAATGTTGACACAAAATATTTTAGCTTGTTATGCTGGCAAAGTTAGTTTAAATGAACTACAAGCACAATTAAACCATCCGCCTAAAGGGGCAACAACAAAATATTGTGCAAAACCATATGGTTTATGTTTGAAAAAAATTAAATATTAAAATAATTTTAATTAGTATGCTTTTCTTTAAAAAATAAATATGATACTATATATCATTTTACTTTTTTATGGTATAATTTATAGTAACAAGTATGGGTAGAAAATAGGGTAAAATGAGGTGCAAAAAATGAATAATGGTTTTTATATTTTACCAAATGAAGAAGGATATTTAGTAAAGTCACATGATACTAATAGTGAAATTGCGCTATTTAGAAGTCGTCGTGATGCAGAAGTGTTTATTAGCACTTTAACATTATCACCAACCCCTGCCTTTTCAAATAATTATTCATCAGGAACTTCAATTCCCCAATATTCATCGCAACCTCAGCAAATTATTACGCCATATCCGACCAATGGTGCTTTACCACAAGTTTTTTTTATTCAACAACCAGCTCCGGCGCAACAAGTAGCCCCACCGCCATATCCATTTTATCCGATAATGCCACCAACTTCGCAAATGGGAGAAATGTGTCACGGTATGTATCCAAATTATTATGGGCCACAAAATAATCCTTATAGACCATGAGGTTGTACTTGTGGGAATAATAATTCAGATTATAATAAACATTTTGAAAGAAATCCGCACATTAAAAATAATGAAGGTTTAAAACCAGGTTGAAATAATGTCAGCAATGATTTGGATATAAAAAAAAATAATCAATTAAAAGATGATACAGTTCCTTGAACACAGAAAAATGATGAATATTTAAATAATGGGTATGAAGAACAACTAGTTCAATCGCCGGTTGAAGAATATAATTCTAAAACAGTTATTAATCAAGGCCAAAATAATCCGGTTGCAACTGATGAAATATTAGGACAACAATATAATGATGTTCCAGTTACTAATCCAGAGCCTGTAATAACTCCAAATATTTATTCAGAGGAATTACAACAACAAGGAAATTATTCCCAGCCAACCAACAATCAACCATACTATGAACAAGCTTTTGTTTCTAATCCGGTTTTTCTTAACCAACAATCAGAACAATATGAGCAATCAAAACAAGTGGCAAAACCAATTAATGTAGTTGATGATGATGAATTCTTTAATTTTGCTAATGAACAAGAATTTAATAACAATTCCAAAATTTCAAAAAAAGAAACAAAACGTTTAATGAAAGAAGAATTAAAAGCAGCTAAAATGCAAGCAAAATTAGAAAAACAGAATCGTAAAAAAGCAAAGTGTAAAGGGGTGCTTGATATTAAATAATTAGACCCAATTGTAGAATAAAAAGCAAATTAATTTTGCTTTTTATTTTTTTAAAATATTTTAAATTTATGGTTGTTTTTTAAATAAAATTAATGTTATAATAATTTAGGTTTTCGGGCTATAGCTCAGCTGGTTAGAGCGCACCCCTGATAAGGGTGAGGTCGATGGTTCAAGTCCATTTAGCCCGACCATTTTTTATAATAATTTTGGGCCCGTAGCTCAGCCGGGAGAGCACCTGCCTTGCACGCAGGGGGTCGACGGTTCAATCCCGTTCGGGTCCACCATTTCAAAATAGATTTAAACAATTAATTAAAAAAGCATATTAAATTATTAATATGCTTTTTTAATTGAATTTAATGGTTGCTTATTACTATTATCCTTAATTTTTGTGATGGAGGGTTTAATATAATGGCTTTTTTTGCATAATATATATAATGCAAAACAGAATATAAACAGGGGAGAAGTATGCCAATTTTTGATAAAAATGAAAACGAAAGATATGCATATTTTTTAACAAATTTTAAAGAAATCCTTGCAGATTGAGTAGTTATGATTAATGATTAATTTATTAAGTCATCATTAGATAATTCATCAACTAAATTATTTGGAATGAATGTTGATAAAGCAATTTTATTTTTTGATATTAATTTAGATGCAAATAATGAATTACATGAATTAGGGTAGTAAGAAAAAAGTTTAGGTTTTGGTATAAAAATTATTCTTTATTTTAAATATATTTCTAAAACACTGATAAATCAACCTTTTAAAAAGTTATCTAATTATTTTATTTATATTTTTTATAAAACCTAAGCTTTTGTAATACTATCTGAATTAGGGGAATTATTAAAGAAAGTTATAGTATTTATTTAACAAATGATTTAGATTTGAATTTAGGGAAAAAATAAATAAGAAAAACAAAGGAAAAAATTATAATTTAATTTATAACCAAATTGATAATTTTTTTTATTGAAGATTCAGAATTATTGAAATTTTGTGAATATACATTAAATATTACTAATTTATTAATGGAAACGGATGGACCAACAATTAGTGCTTTGAATAATTACAAATCAGTTGCTTTTAATAGTTATCCAACAAAAATTTATGAATTATTAGATTGATTTGGTATTGAAATTGTTGATGCAATTAATAATGGATTAAAAGTAAAACGTTTTGGTGTTAAAGACAATAGTACTGGTAGTAATAGTAAGATAAGAAGAAAACCAAGATTAATGTCAAATAAAACTTTAAAAAATATTGATAATGATGATAACAAAATTAATAAAGAAATAATTTTTACTGAGTATTTTGTAAATAATGGCAATATTAGTGCTAAGTTAATTACTTTAAATAAGTTGTTACCACTGTTAGAAGAAAAACGAGCTGAAATTAAAGATTTTAATCCTAAGTTAGAATATGATATTTTTAGTTTTTTACAACATACAAAATATCGGAATTCTTTAATATATCAAGAAGATAGCGAAGCTGAAAAACGTTTAGATAAAGTTTTTAAAAAAGCGGTGTTATCGTTATATTTATTAGATATTGGTTAAAAAGCGAAGAAAATAATTCGTTTTTTATTTATTAAAATTATTTTAAGAAGTTTTCCGTTATAATTTGTAGTAGGTGATTATGATGAAAGTTATTTTAATTAAAGATGTTAAAGGAAAAGGAAAAGTTAATGATGTAATTGATGTTACTGATGGTTATGCAAAAAATTATTTAATTAAAGAAGGTTTTGCAATTCCAACAACTTCTGCTAATTTGGCTAAATTAAATGTTGTTTTATCACAGCAAGCAGCACAAGAAGCATCAACAAAAGCTTCTTTAGAAGAATTAAAAGCAGCATTAGAAGAATTAACATTGAATTTTAAATTAAAAGTTCATGATAATAAAATATTTGGTTCTGTTTCTTTAACACAAATTGAAGATCGATTAGCGAAAGAATTTAATTTAAAAGTTGATAAAAAGAAATTTATTGATAATAATAATTTAACAAGTTTTGGATTACATTACCTAAAAATTAAATTAGCTCCAAATATAATTGCAACATTAAAAGTGATGGTAGAAAAAAGGAGAGTTAATTAATGGAAAACATCAATAAAACAGAATTAAATAAACTTAATGTTATTAATGATGCGGAAAAAAATGTTTTAGCAATAATTGCACACTCCATTACAGCAGCTGAAGAAGTTTTTTCAATTTTAACAGAAGAAGATTTTACTGTAATGAATTACAAAGTAATTTTCAAAACTTTACAAGAACAATTTTCAGCAAAGGTTGCTATTAATATTACAACATTAAGCAATTATATGTTAAAAAATAATATTTTAAATAAAATTGGTGGCATAGAGTTTTTAACTGATTTATTTCAATCATATACAACAGATGCTAATTTATCTGAATATTTAGATATTATTATTAAAAATACAACCTCACGTCGATTAAAGGCTGTTGTTGATAGTATTAATCGGCAGATTGATGCTCATCAGCCAATTGATGAAGTTGTTAGTCACGCAGAAAAAGAAATCTTAGATGTTAAAAAGGAACGAAAAGGGAATTTATTTAAAACTTCATATGATGAAGTTGATAAAGTACTCCAAAAAATTGAATTGTTAGAAAATTCCGGCGAAATGTTAACAGGAAGTCCAAGTGGTTTTCGTGATTTAGATCGTATGACATCAGGTTTTCAAAAAGGGGATTTTATTATTTTAGCGGCACGTCCTTCAATGGGAAAGACAGCATTAGCTTTAAATTTTGCTGTTAAATCAGCTGCTCAATCAAAAAAAGCAGTTGCTATTTTTTCAGTTGAAATGCCAGCAGAACAATTAATTCAAAGAATGCTAGGAAGTTATTCAACAGTTGATTCTGTTAAAGTCCGAACTGGTAAAGGGTTGCAAACACGTGATTGAGAAAATATCACCAAGGCTGCAGATTTTTTAAAACAAACAAAATTATTTATTGATGATACACCAGGTTTGAAAGTCATTGAATTACAATCAAAGTTAAGAAAATTATGTCGTGAAAACGAAGTTGGTTTAGTTGTTATTGATTATTTACAATTACTTAGCACTGGAACTCATTTTGGCGATTCACGTCAACAAGAAGTTTCAACAATTTCCCGGCAACTTAAAGCATTAGCGCGTGAATTAGAGGTTCCGATTATTTGTTTATCACAATTATCACGGTCAGTTGAAAAACGAGAAGACAAAAAGCCAATTATGTCTGATTTACGTGATTCAGGAGCAATTGAACAAGATGCGGATATTATTATGTTTTTATTTCGAGAAGAATATTATACTGCTCACGATTCAAATAATATGGGAGGACCAATGTTAGAAACAGAAAAAGCACAATTAATTTTATCAAAGCATCGAAATGGTCCAACTGGGAGTGTTGAATTATTATTTGTAAAAAAACACGGTTCATTTGCTGATTATGGTTTGCAAAATACAAAAATTTAGGATATTATACTAAGTTAGTGAAAAATAAATTAGTGTTTAAGAAAAGAGGACTATAATGCGTAAGTTATTATCAATTTTTGCAGCAACAACTTTAGTTACAGCATCATCAGCATCAGCTGTTGCTTGTAGTGGTGCGCCACAAGGGAATCCTATTCCTACTTTTATGTATAATGGAAATCAAAAATTTAGTCATGTTCCAACAGCAACTGGTAAATCAACAAATGGAATTGATGATGTAACACAATCAGGAAAAGATGAAAATGGTGCTCCTTATGAATACAGTTTACAGGGGGGGCAATTGGGTTTAATTAATAATGCAATTAACACTATTTTACATGGTATAAATTTAACAAAAGATAATAGTGTAACAACTGGTAAAGGAGTAAAGTGAACTGATGAGCAAATTGCAGCTGGCTTAAAAATACAAAAGGATGAACTAATTAAAACCGCAAAAACTGATGCGCAAGATCCTTTTGATAATAGTAAAAAAATTAATCAAAAAGTATTATGAGAAGAATTTTTTAACAATTATTCAACTAGTTATGACTCATACTATAGTCAAGTTGCTTTCCTTGCGAATGAAAATAAAACAATATTAAATAAAACAAATGATAATTTGGTTACAATGACTGGAAATGCGGAAAAAACAAAGAATAAAGAATGAGTTAAAGAACAAACTTGACCAGATGGCAAAAAAACTCCTTATACACCTTCATCATTAAAAGTATTATCACCTATAGCATCGATTCTTGAATGATTAAATGATCCAAAAAATGGCTATAATCAAGGTTATGATCAAATTGATCAAAATCGTGAATATCAATCAGCACATTATATTGCAATTGTTATTCCTAATGTAACAATTCGCTTTGAGTTTCAAGGAGAACATAATCGTTTTACTTTTACAGCAACAATTGATAAATTAGTAGGTTATGCAAATTATCTTGTTTACGAAAATCCAAATAGTACAAAAGATAGTCTAACTTATGGTCATCAATGATTTTTTCTAAGTTATGGTTTTTATGACTTTGAGAGTTTAAAAGATGATGATTATCATCACTATAATTTTAATGCGATTCCAGATGCCGCTAAGATTGATCAAAATATTAAAATTGCATTAGGTTTTGTTAAAAAAAATTATGATAAAAGAATTTTAACAGAGGAGGAAGATAAGGAAGTTGGTAAACGTGGTCAATTCCCAACACCAGAAACAGATTATACTTTCCCAGCTCTAAAATGAACAATTAATGTTGATTCAATTACTGACCAATATAAATAATGGATATTAAAATTCTAGCAATTGGTTAATTAGATAAAAAGTATCTAATAATGGGTTGTGAAACTTTTTTTGAACAAATTAAACATTATGCAAAATTAGAAATTATTGAATTAAAAGAAGTTAATAATAAGAATGAACAAGTAACAATTAATAAACAAACAGCATTAGTAATAAAAAAACTATTAGATTATTCAGAATATTAGGTAGTAAGAAAAAAGTTTAGGTTTTGGTATAAAAATTATTCTTTATTTTAAATATATTTCTAAAACACTGATAAATCAACCTTTTAAAAAGTTATCTAATTATTTTATTTATATTTTTTATAAAACCTAAGCTTTTGTAATACTATCGAATATTATAAAGTATTATTAGCATCACAAGGTCAAATTTTAACAAGTGAACAAATTGCTGCATATATTAAGGAAGTTAAAGATTTTAAAAAAGCAAAGTTATTGTTTATTATTGGAGGTAGTCATGGCTTTAATAATAATGAATTATTGTCAAAGGTTAATTTTCAATTAAGTTTTAGAGCAATAACTTTACCACATCAATTATGCCCATTAGTATTATTAGAACAAATATATCGTAGTTTTAAGATTATTAATAATGAAAGTTATTATAAGTAATTTTTAAAAAGAACAACCAGATTATATTTTTTTGGTTTTAGTTCTTTTTTTATTTTGGCGGGTTTGCTCCATCATTGCAATTTTTAGTTTTCGCGCTAATTCTAATAAAGCATTTGTATTTTTTTCTAATAATAATTGCCGATAATAAGGACTATTTTTTTTAGCTAATTTAATAACTTTAATTCGGTCAGCCACAGTCATATTATTAACATCAATATAATTAAGATCCTTTGTTTTATAAGTTTGGTTTTTTAATTGCTTATTCTTTTTTTGAGCATTTAATAAAATTTTATACATTGGATTATTTTGGTAGTAAGAAAAAAGTTTAGGTTTTGGTATAAAAATTATTCTTTATTTTAAATATATTTCTAAAACACTGATAAATCAACCTTTTAAAAAGTTATCTAATTATTTTATTTATATTTTTTATAAAACCTAAGCTTTTGTAATACTATCATTATTTTTATCAATGATTTTCTTTTTATCTAACTGTGGTTTTTTGTTTGTTTTGCGGTAAATTTCATGGCTTCGTGATGTTTTACGTGCTAAAGTTTCAAGTTGAATTTTAACCACCTGTGCTTTATGCTCTTGAATTTTTTGATAACGCAAATCATAACCATTGTCTTTTATTTTTTTATATAATAGTTTTATTTTCTATTTCTTTTACCATTTTTCTCCTTGCTTTTTAACATGTAATTATTCCAATTTTATTATAATATTAATTATGAATTAGATGAAACAAAGAAGTAAAAAAGATAAAATATTTCATTTTTTTTCTTAAAAAAGACTTGCATTATTGCCTATTATCTAATAAAATAAACAAGCATGTATATTTTGTGGGAACGTCTTTTGTGGTCTATCACTGATACACTGATGGGCGTTGTCAATGTTTACACAAAAAATATGAATAAATTAGGAGGAAAAGTAATGGCTCAAACTAAAATGAGAATTAAATTAAAAGGTTTTGATCACCGTGTGGTTGATCAATCAATTAAAAAAATCATTGAAGCAGCTCAAGCAGCAGGAGTAGAGGTAAAAGGACCAATACCTTTACCAACTGATCGTAATATAATTACTATTTTAAGAGCAACTCATAAATATAAAGATTCAAGAGAACAATTTGAAATGAGAACACATAAAAGAATTATTGATATTATTAATCCTGATGGTCCAAAGGTAATTGACACTTTAAAAAGAGTGCAGTTACCAAGCGGTGTGGAAATTGAAATGAAATAAATAACCATTCTTAAATTTAATTTATAGACAAGATATACATGACGTATTTTCAAGGAGGAAAGAAATGAAAGGAATCTTAGGACGCAAAATTGGTATGACACAAATTTTTACTACCGATGGTAGATTAATACCAGTTACAGTAGTTGAAGTAGAATCTAATGTTGTTTTACGAGTGTTGACAAAAGAACAAAATGGTTATCAAGCGCTTCAATTAGCTGTCGAAGATAAAAGAATTAGTTTGGTTTCAAAACCAGACCAAGGACAATTCAAAAAAGCGAATACACCACCTAAGCGCTTCGTTAAAGAAATCAGAAATATGGATGGTTATAATCCTGGCAATATTATTAAAGCTGATATCTTTACTGCCGGGGAATTCGTTGATGTTACAGGAACTTCAAAAGGGAAAGGATTTACCGGTTCAATTAAAAGACATAACTATTCACAGGGACCAATGGGACATGGTTCAGGTTATCACCGTGGTGTTGGGTCGATGGGAGCTATTGCCCCAAATCGGATTTTAAAATCTAAAAAAATGCCCGGACATATGGGAACTGAAAAAGTAACAATTCAAAATTTAGAAGTTATTGCAATTGATACTGAAAAAAATGCTTTATTGGTAAAAGGTTCAATTCCAGGTCCAAAAAAACAGTTTGTAGTTATTAAAGAAGCAATTAAAGGTTTAAAACCAAATACACCAACAGAACTAGTTAAAAGAACTATTGAAACAAAAACACCAGAGCCCACAGTAAAAGAAGAAAAACCAGTTGAAGGAGTTGTTGATGCAGCAGTTGATACAATCCCAACAGAAGTCATTGATGCACCAGCATCAAAAACAGAATAGTTTTGTAGAAAGGAATTTTAAAATGAAATTACAAGTACTTGATGCGAAGGGAACAAGCGTTAAAGAAATTAGTGTAAATGATGCCATTTGAGGAATTGAGCCACATCAGCAAGCAATGTTTGATGCTGTTATTGCGCAACAAGCAGCAATGCGTCAAGGCACACACAAAACTAAGACAAGAACTGAAGTATCTGGTGGGGGAAGAAAACCTTGAAGGCAAAAAGGAACTGGTCGCGCTCGCCAAGGTTCAATTAGAGCACCACAATGAAAAGGAGGGGGGATTGTTTTTGGTCCAACTCCAGAGAAAAATTATTTAAAACATGTTAATAAGAAAGTTAGAAAATTAGCAATTAAATCTGCACTATCATTGAAAGTTCAAGAAAAAAATATTATAATAATTGATCAATTTTGAATTAACAAACCTTCAACAAAAGCAATGGTTGAAGTTTTAAATAATTTAAAAGTTAATGGTGAAAAACTATTAATTATTACCACAGAAGGTGATGAAGTTAATTTTAAATCATCACGTAATATTGAAAAGGTAAATATAATTACATCAGCTGGTATTAATATATATGATTTATTAAATGCAAACAAATTATTAGTAACAGAACAAGTAATAAAAGCAATTGAGGGGGTGTGCGCATAATGCATATTACAAATGTCATAAAAAAACCAATTTTATCAGAAAAAACATATCGTAATATGGCGAATGGTGTTTATACTTTTGAAGTTACGCGTACAGCAAATAAAGTTCAAATTAAAAAAGCTTTTGAAAAAATCTTTGAAGTAAATGTTGAAAAAGTTAATGTTATTAATTATGGCCCAAAAGAAAAGAAAATGGGAAAATTTGTTGGAGAGACAACATACACAAAACATGCAATTATTAAATTAAAACTAGGTGAGAAATTAGATTTATTAGGAGAAGATAAATAATTCCAGGATACACTATCTGGGACTGTTTATTGGCGAAATAGGAGGATAAATAAAAATGCCAATTAAGAGTTTTAAACCAGTCACACCGAGTCGTCGTAATATGACGTCATTAGATTATTCCGTGTTGACAACTGACCGCCCGGAAAAATCATTAATTGAAACTCGGAAAAAACATGCTGGTCGTAATAACCAAGGAGTTATTACAACAAGACATAAAGGTGGCGGCCACAAAGTTAAATATCGTATTATTGACTTTAAACGTAATAAGGATAATATTATTGGAAAAATTACAACAATTGAATATGATCCAAATCGTAATGCCTTTATTTGTTTAGTTAATTATGTTGATGGTGAAAAAAGATATATTTTAGCACCAAAAACAATCAAAGTTGGGATGCAAATTATTAGTGGTGAGAAAACAGATATTAAAGTTGGAAACTGCATGAAATTAAAAAACATTCCAGAAGGGACTGTTCTACATAATTTAGAATTACGCCCAGGTAAAGGTGGACAATTAGCTCGTTCAGCTGGTTCATCAGTGCAATTATTAGGGAAAGATGAAGATGGTAAATATGTCACAATTCGATTAACATCAGCTGAAGTTCGTAAAGTTTTAGGAGAATGTCGAGCAACAGTTGGTGAAGTTGGAAACGAAGACTACGCATTAGTAAATTGAGGAAAAGCAGGACGAAACCGCTGACGTGGAATTCGCCCAACTGTTCGTGGGTCAGTTATGAACCCAAATGATCACCCCCATGGCGGGGGAGAAGGTAAAGCTCCGGTTGGTCGAAAAGCACCAATGACACCATGAGGTAAAAAAGCATTAGGAGTGAAAACTCGTAACAAGAAAAAAGCTTCAACTAAATTAATCGTTAGAAGACGTACTAAATAATCTTGCTAATTAGGGTCAATCCGACAAATAATAGTTGAAAGTAAAAATCAAAATTAGAGAGATTATATATAGGAGGTAAAACAATGTCACGAAGTCTGAAAAAAGGGCCATTTGTTGATAAACATTTACAAAAAAAAGTTGAAGCGTTGAATGCTGCGAATAAAAAAGAAGTTGTTAAAACTTGATCAAGAAGAAGCGTTATATTCCCAGAATTTATTGGTCATACTTTTGCTGTCCACAATGGAAAAGAACATATTCCAGTTTATGTTACTGAAGATATGGTTGGTCATAAATTGGGAGAATTTTCACCAACAAGAAAATTTGGTGGACATGGCGATGATAAAAAGAATAAAAAATAATTAAATTCAGAAAGTGAGTATTATATAAATGGATGTAAGAGCAAACTTAAGAAGTATTAGAATATCGCCACGAAAAGTAAGACTAGTTACCGATTTAATTCGGAATAAAAAAGTGGGAGACGCAATAGTTATTCTTAACAACACAAATAAAAAATCATCAGTTCCAGTTCAAAAATTAGTTAAATCAGCGGTAGCAAATGCCGTTAATAATAATGGATTGGATGCTGATCGCTTATTTATTAAAGAAATCTTCGTTAACGAAGGACCAACATTAAAACGTTTCTGTCCGCGTGCACATGGGCGAGCATATGAAATATTGAAGAGAACAAGTCACATCACAGTTACTGTTAGTGATGGGTAACAATAAGAAAGGAAGATAACAAGAGATGGGTCAAAAAGTTAGTCCAACAGGATTGCGCGTTGGAGTTATTAAAACGTGAGATTCAAGATGATACGCTGAAAAGCAAGAATATGTCAAATGATTGCATCAAGATATCAAGATTAGAAAAGCTCTAATGAAAGAATTAAAAGGAGCAAGTGTTTCTAAAATTGAAATTGAACGAACAAAAAAAGAAATTGTTATCTTTATTAGAACTGCTCGTGTTGGTGTTGTCTTAGGACAAGAAGGAAAAAACATCGCAAAATTAGTAAAATTAGTACATGTTACAATTGGCGATCGTAAAATAGAAGTAAAAATTAATGTTGTTGAAATTAAAAATCCAGACACTGACGCACAATTAGTGGCAAATACCATTGCTGAACAGATTGTTAATCGTGCTTCATTTAGAAGTGTCCAAAAATTAGCAATTAAAAAAGCAATGAAAGCTGGAGCACAAGGAATTAAAACTTCCGTTTCAGGACGTTTAGGTGGTGTAGATATGGCACGAACAGAAGGATATACCGAAGGAACCGTACCATTAGCAACTTTACGTAGTGATATTGATTATGCTTTATCCGAAGCTTTAACAACCTATGGCCAAATTGGAGTTAAAGTTTGAATTTGTAAGGGGGAAATCCTAAGTAAAGAATTAGTTTCTACAAGTGATGAAAAACCAAAGTTTGAAAAACGCGACTTTAATCGTTTAAACAATAATCGTCGTGATCAAGGACTAAAATCACACCCCGCTGCTAAGGAGGTAAAATAATGTTATTACCAAAAAGAACAAAATATCGTCGTCCGCATCGTATTAAATATGAAGGAAAAGCAAAAGGAAATACGAAAGTAGATTTTGGAGAATTTGGATTAAAATCACTAGATGGAGCATGAATTACAAACCATCAAATTGAAGCAGCGCGGATTGCAATTACACGTTATATGAAACGTTGAGGAAAAGTTTGAATTAGAATTTTTCCTCATATGGCAAAAACAAAAAAACCATTAGAAGTTCGAATGGGTTCAGGAAAAGGTTCACCTGAAGAATGAGTAGCAGTTGTTAAAACAGGAACGGTCATGTTTGAAGTAGCAGGTGTTTCTGAAGAAACTGCCTGTGAAGCATTACGATTAGCAATGCATAAATTACCAGTAAGATGTAAGATTGTTAAAAAAGGAGAAGAGTAAGAGATGAATGATTTAACCAAAAAATCAGTTGAAGAATTGAAAAAACTGGAAGAAGAATCACGTGCTGAATTATTTGCGTTACGATTCCAATCAGCAATGGGGAATTTAGAAAAACCACATCGCATTGGGGAATTAAAAAAGCAAATTGCTCGCATTTTAACAATATTATCTGCTCATAAAAATGCTGGGGAAAACACTGCAATTAATGTTAAAGTTAATTTAAATGAAACATATGCGAAAATTGAAAAAGAATCACAAGCATTTGCAAAACAACGCAAGGTAAAAATTGAGCAAATGATGGCTGAGCAACAAGCTGCTGAAGGAGAAATGCCAAGTTTAATTGATTTACCATTAAATGACGCAATGGACTTAACAGAAGAAGTTGTTGTTTTAACAACAGGAGAAGCAAATGTTCTTGATGAACAAAAAACACTAGTTGTGGCAAAGAAACCGGCCGGTGGTAAAAAATCTCCTAAGAAAAAAGTTGTTGGGGAAGAAAAACCGGCAACTGGAAAAGCAGCTACATCAGCTGCGAAAAAAGCCCCAGTGACTAAAAAAGATGTTGCACAAGAAACTAAAACTGATAAGGATGCAACATTAAAAACTTTAATTAAAGAAAAAGCTGCGGTAAAGAAACCAACAGTAAAAAGTAAAACAACACCAAGCGACAAAACAATAGTAACTGTTAAATCAGTTACTTCGGCTAAAGCAGATATTGAAGTACCAAAAGGAACAAAAAAAGCAGAACCAACTAAGACAACTAAAAAAACAACTGAACTTAATGCAAAAGAAAAATTAGCAGCAATTAAAAGTTCTGTTGCGATGGGTGGCACCGCAAAAGGGCGTGGCACAGGAGTTAAAATTGATTTAGAATTAAAAACAAAAGACCCTAACGCAAAAGAATATACTTATGGTACAAATTGAAAAGAAAATCGTGATAAAATCTTAACCGCCGGTAAAACAACAAAAAAAGCCGATGACAAAACAACTAAGAAAGGGATAGGGAAAAAATAATGGAAAGAAATAGTCGTAAAGTCTTACAAGGACGTGTTATTTCAGATAAAGCTGAAAAAACAATTACTGTTTTAGTTGAAACATATAAAAATCACCCCTTATATAAAAAACGTGTAAAGTATTCAAAAAAATATTTAGCACATGATGAACAAAATCAAGCCCACATTGGAGATAAAGTAAGTATTATGGGAACGCGTCCTTTATCAAAAACTAAACACTTTCGTCTAATTCAAGTTATTGAAAAAGCAATTGGTTAGTAAGAAAAGGATAATAAAAAAATGATCCAACAAGAATCAAGATTAAAAGTTGCTGATAACTCTGGGGCAAAAGAAGTGTTAGTAATTAAAAATTTGGGTGGTTCATGACGAAAGTTTACTAATATTGGGGATATTGTTGTATGTACAATTAAAAAAGCAACCCCTGGTGGAATTGTCAAAAAAGGACAAGTTGTTAAAGTGGTTATCGTGCGTACTAAACGTGGTTTAAAACGAAGTGATGGAACACAAATTCAATTTTCAGAAAATGCTGTAGTATTAATTAAAGATGATAAAAACCCACGTGGAACACGGATTTTTGGGCCAATCGCCCGGGAAGTTAAAGATGCTGGTTTTGTAAAAATTGCATCATTAGCACCAGAAGTATTATAGGAGGCTATATTATGAATAAAGTTAAATTTAAAAAAGGTGACTTAGTGAAAGTTATAGCCGGAAAACATAAAGGAACAGAAGGTCCAATCATTCGTGTCTTACGTGAAAAAAGTCGTGTGGTAATTGAAGGAATTACAAATATTAAACATGTGAAACCTTCACAAGATAACACTGAAGGAGGAATTCAACAAGTTCCCGCTTCAGTTAATATTTCAAATGTTGCATTAATTGATCCAAAAAATAAAAAAGAAATTACTAAAATTAGTTATCAAATTGCTGATAATGGTAAAAAAGTTCGCATTGCTCGTAAATCAAAAGCGCATTTAGCGTAGAAAGGAATAATGATTAATAATGAATGTTAATTTAGAAAAAAAATATAAGAATACAATTGTTAAAGAATTATTCAAAGAGCAAGGTTTTCAATCAATAATGCAAGTTCCTGTTGTTAAAAAAATTGTTGTTAACATGGGAGCTGGGGATGCAACACAAAATAGTAAAGTAATTGAAGATATTACAAATGAATTAGCATTAATAACTGGGTTACGACCAGTTGTTACCAAAGCTAAAGGTTCAATTGCTTCCTTTAAATTACGTGAAGGAATGCCAATTGGAGCAAAAGTTACTTTACGTGGGGAAAAAATGTATCAGTTTTTAGATAAACTAATTAACATTGCTTTACCACGAGTAAGAGATTTCCGCGGGCTTAATAAAGATGCCTTTGATGGGCGTGGAAATTATACCTTAGGAATTAAAGAACAAATTATTTTCCCTGAAATTGACTATGATAAAGTTAAAAGAGTACGGGGAATTGATATTACAATTGTCACAAGCGCAACAAATGATGCTGATGCTCGAGCATTATTAAGCAAAATGGGAATGCCATTTAAAAAATAGGAGGAAAGAAGATATGGCTAAAAAATCATTAAAAGTTAAACAACAATGCCATCCAAAATTCAAGGTAAGAGGTTATACTCGATGTGGAAACTGTGGGCGACCTCATGCTGTGTTGCGTAAATTTGATTTATGTCGTTTATGCTTTAGAAATTTAGCAAGTAAAGGACAAATTCCTGGGGTTAGAAAAGCTTCATGATAGAAAGAGAGACTAATTAATTATGATGATTGATACAATCGCTGATATGTTAACAAGAATTCGCAATGCTAATCAACGTTTACACAAAAGTGTAAAAATGCCGTCAAGTAAAATGAAAGTAAGAATTGCTGAGATTTTGAAAGAAGAAGGCTATGTCGAAGACTTTAAAGTATCAGGAGATATTAAAAAAGACTTAACATTAACTTTAAAGTATAAAGGTAAAACAAAAGTTATTTCAGGATTAAAACGAATCTCAAAACCAGGTTTAAGAGTTTATGTAACTGTTGAAGAAGTACCTCAAGTTTTAAATGGGATGGGAATTGCAATTATTTCAACAAACCAAGGAATTATGACAGACAAAGCAGCAAAACAAGCTCACTTAGGTGGGGAAGTTATCGCTTATGTGTGATAGAAATATTTAAAGGAGAGCAAAACAATGTCTCGAATTGGTAATAGAGAGTTAAAAATTCCAGTTGGTGTTGAAGTAACAATTCAACTAAATAATGTTATTGTAAAAGGCGCAAAAGGACAATTAGAACAAGCAATTCCAAGTGTTATTACTGTTGCCGCTAAAGAAGGTGTTGTGACAACAACTAGAGTAAATGATGTGAAACATAGTAAGCAATTACATGGTACAATTAATTCTTTAATTCAAGGAATGTTAGAAGGTGTCAGTAAAGGTTTTAAAAAAGAATTAGAAATTAATGGAGTAGGGTATCGTGCGGCGTTAGCTGGTGATAAGTTGACGTTAAGTTTAGGATATTCTCATCCAATTGAATATAAAATTCCGCAAGGAATTACAATTACACTTCCAAAACCAACACAAATTATTGTGGAAGGAATTTCAAAACAATTAGTTGGTGAAGTAGCTGCAAACATCAGAAATTATCGTAAGCCAGAACCTTATAAAGGTAAAGGAGTTAAATACAAAAACGAACACATTATCCGTAAAGAAGGAAAATCTGCTGGTAAATAGCAGAAGAAAGGAATATAAATAATGGCAAATTTACAAAGTCAAAGTCGTAGTGCAAAACGAAAAAGAAGACATTTTCGTGTTCGTGCCAAAATTAATGGCACAACAGCTGTTCCTCGTTTAAATGTGTTTAAATCGAATGGGCATTTTTATGCTCAATTAATTGATGATGTGAAGCAAAAAATAATTGTTGCAGCCTCAACATTAAAAATGGCTGGTTTAAAATCAACAAGCAATATTGCGGCGGCAGAAAAAGTTGGCGCTGAAATTGCGAAAAAAGCACTTGATAAAAAAGTTACAACGGTAGTATTTGATCGCGGTGGATATTTATACCATGGTAAAGTAAAAGCATTTGCAGAGGCTGCTCGTAAAGCAGGACTGAAATTTTAAAAGGAGCAATAAGAAGATATGGGAGAGAATAAAACAGATTTAAAACCAAATACAGGAAACTCAGCTCAACCAGCAGCAAAAAAAGAATTACCACAACATAATTTTCGGCAAGGCAATCAACGTTTTGAACGTAATAATGATCCTCGTGGTGATGAAAATATGTTTAAAGAAAAAGTCGTAACAATTCGTCGGGTTACTAAAGTAACAAAAGGAGGACGTCATTTCCGCTTTGCGGCAGTTGTTGTGATTGGTGATAAAAAAGGTCGCGTTGGTTTTGGGACTGGAAAAGCAAACGAAGTTCCTGATGCAATCAAAAAAGCAATTAAAGAGGCAAAAAAACAATTAGTAAAAGTGCCACTAGTGGGAACAACTGTTCCACATGAAGTTATTGGTCATTTTGGAGCAGGAAAAGTATTAATTAAACCAGCTCGCAAAGGAACAGGAGTTATTGCTGGAGGACCAGCCCGAGCTGTGATTGAATTAGCAGGTTTAGCAGATGTTTATACAAAATCATTAGGATCAAATACCCCAATTAATATGATTCGTGCAACATTAGATGGTTTAAGTAATTTACGAACAATTTATCAAATTGCAAAATTACGTGGTAAAACCGTAGAAGAGTTACAAGGATAAGAGGACAGAACAATGAAATTAAACGGATTACAGTATACTGATGGAGCCCGTCATAGTAAGAAACGACTAGGACGAGGAACTTCATCAGGATTAGGAAAAACAGCTGGTAAAGGACATAAAGGGCAAAATGCCCGCGCCGGTGGTGGTGTTCGCCCTGGATTTGAAGGGGGACAAACTCCTATCTTCCGTCGTTTACCAAAGGTTGGTTTTACTAATTTAACAACCAAAAAATATTTCTTATTAAACTTAAGTGATTTGGAAAAATTAGGATTGAATGAAATTAACCATCAAACATTAGTTGCTAAAAAAGTGCTAAAAAATGAAAAAGAATTAATTAAAATCTTAGGTAATGGTACAATATCTAAGAGTGTTAATGTTAAAGTTAACAAAGTTTCGCAAACTGCAAAAACAGCAATTGAAAAAGCTGGAGGAAAAGTGGAGGTAATATAGTGAAAACTAAAGCGAAAAAAAGAAAAATGACTCGCAATAATCGCGAGGTTGATATTGTTAAATCATCAAACTTTTTTATTAAAAATAAAGATTTGATTAAACGAATATGTTTTACTTTATTAATTTTAGTTTTAATTCGTTTAGGTAGTTATTTAACAGTCCCAGGCGTAAAAATTTCGCCTGACTTTCAAGATTTATCAAACAATGATCAGTTCTTTAGTTTGATTTCAATGTTAGGAGGAGGAACGCTTGGAAAGTTTTCAATTTTAGCTTTAGGAGTATCGCCATATATTACTGCTTCGATTATTGTACAGTTATTATCAACTGATGTAATTCCGCCTTTATCACGCTGAGCAAAAAGTGGAGAACGTGGGCGGAAAAAATTAGATCGCTTAACAAAGTGATTAACAATTCCATTTGCAATTATGCAAGGAATTGCCACAATTTTTACTATGGTAAACCAAGGTATTATTTCTCCAAAATGAGATTCATCTGATTTTGGAACGGGAAGTCCGATCTTTTATTATACATTAGCTCCAACAGCCTTAATTGCAGGAACAATGTTAATGCTTTGATTAGCAGATCAAATGACAATTAGAGGGATTGGTAATGGGGTCTCATTAATTATTTTTGCCGGAATTGTTGCGCAATTACCAAATAATTTACAAACAACTTTTAAATTCTGAATTTCAGGACAAGAAGACATTAACTTATTATTTAATGGAATTTTAAAATTCTTAGTGTATGTTGTAATGTTCTTATTAGTGGTCTTATTTGTTGTAATGTTAAATGAATCAGAACGGAAATTGCCAATTCAGCAAACAGGAAGTGGTTTGGTATCTGGAAATGAAGAAACCCGCCCCTTCTTACCATTAAAAATTAATTCCGCTGGAGTTATTCCTGTAATTTTTGCCTCGGCATTAATTTCAGCCCCAATTACTGTTGCACAGATTATTAGTGTAAGTAATCCAAATAATGGTTTTGTGCAATTTACCAATAATTTTTTATCGTTTAGTACATGGCCAGGAATTATTATTTATGCAATTTTAACAATTTTATTTACTTTCTTATATTCACAAGTACAAATGAATCCTGAAAAAATTTCTGAGAATTTTCAGAAGGCCGGAACCTTTATTCCTGGTGTTCGCCCTGGAAAAGAAACTGAAAAATACATTAAGGGAACAATTAATCGTTTAAGTATTTTAGGGTCAGTCTTTTTGGCGGCAATTGCAATTTTACCTTATGTGATTAGTAAATTAACAGCTTTACCAAGTGCATTAGCAATTGGAGGGACAGGATTAATTATTATGGTATCAGTCGCATTAGAAACAATGCGTCAAGTTAAAGGACGAATTACGCAACAAGCGTTTATTGATAAAAAGTCGCAACAATTAACGGATGATACTAAAGATTCATATTTATGATAGAAAGCCAGAGGAAAGTTAATGCGAAATTTTATTTTGTTAGGAGCTCCTGGTAGCGGAAAAGGGACCCAATCAGACCATTTAGTTAAAAAGTTTGGTTTTACGCATATTTCAACCGGTAATATTATTCGTGATAATATTAAGCAAAACACACCATTAGGTATTTTATGTCAACAGTATGCTGACCAGGGAAAATTAGTTCCTGATGATATTATGATTCAAATGGTTGAAAATAATTTACAAATAGTAACTGGCGATTTAATTTGAGATGGTTTTCCGCGCACAATTGCGCAAGCAAAAAAATTAGATCAATTATTACAAAAACTAAATAGCAAGGTTGATCATACATTATATTTTGAAATTGATGAAGCAAAGTTAATCGAACGAATTACGGGACGTTTAACTTGTCCAACTTGTTGACGAACATATCATAAAACAGCAGTGCCCCCAAAAGTAGCATGAGTTTGTAATGATGATCAAACCCCATTAGTACAACGTAAAGATGATAATGAAGAAAAAATTAAAATTAGATTAGCGGCATATCATGCTAACACTGCACCGTTAATTGAATATTATTTAAATCAGCAAATATTAACTGTTATTGATGCTGATATGGAAGGAAATGCTGTCTGAGACCAAATTATGGCAGTTTTAAAATAACAGAGATTGGAGGTAATAGATAAAATGGCCAAAACTGATTTATTAGAAGTACAAGGAATAATTTTAGAAGTATTACCAAATACAATGTTTAAGGTGCAATTAGAAAATGGTGCAACTATTTTAGCACACGTTTCGGGTAAAATCCGGATGAATTACATCCGCATTTTACCCGGCGATACAGTAGTTGTTGAAATGTCACCTTATGATTTAGAACGTGGGCGTATTGTTTTTAGACATAAATAAATAAAATAACAAAAATTTTGGTAAAGGAGAATACACGATGAAAGTAAGATCATCAGTTAAAAAAATCTGCGACAAATGTCGTGTAATTAGAAGAAAAGGGTGTGTGATGATAATTTGTTCACAGCCAAAACATAAACAACGACAAGGTTAAAAAGGGAGGAAAAGAACATGGCACGTATTGGTGGAGTAGATATTCCAAATGATAAGCGCGTAGTAATTGCGTTAACATATATTTATGGAATTGGAAAACCACAATCACAACAAATTTTAAAAGAAGCAAAAATATCAGAAGATATTCTTGTGAAAGATTTATCAGAAGATGAATTAACAACAATTAGAAATGAAATTGCCAAATTAAAAACCGAAGGAGACTTACGACGTGAAGTTGCCTTGAATATTAAACGTTTAATGGAAATTGGTAGTTATCGTGGAATGCGTCATCGTAAAAGTTTGCCAGCACGCGGACAGTCGTCAAAGCAAAATGCACGAACAGTTAAAGGACCACGTAAAACAGTTGCTAATAAGAAAAAATAGTAGATAAGGAGAATAATTATGGCTGTTAGAAAAAAAACGAATAAGAAAAAAGTTAAAAAAAATGTCCTAAAAGGGATTGCACATATTCATTCAACTTTCAATAATACAATTGTTACCCTTTCTGATGAAGCGGGTAATGTCATTTCATGAGCGTCAGCAGGATCAATGGGTTTTAAAGGAAGTAAGAAGTCAACTCCTTATGCTGCCCAAATGGTTGCTGAAGCAGCTGGAAAAGCAAGCCAAGAACACGGAATTAGTAGTGTTCAAGTTGAAGTAAAAGGGCCAGGCCCAGGGCGTGATGCTGCGGTACGGAGCATTCAAGCAATTGGATTAGAAATCACTTCAATTAAAGATGTAACGCCAATTCCTCACAATGGGGCACGTCCACCAAAAAGACCAAGAGGATAGGAGAAAGATTAGGCGATGAAACAATTTATTAGACCAGAATTTAAATTACAAGCAGAAGATAAAGCTAATAATTACGGAAAATTTTTAGTTGAACCGTTAGAACGAGGATTTGGTGTTACATTAGGAAATGCGATACGTCGAACATTACTATCAGCAACACCAGGAGCCGCTGTTTTTGCTGTTAGAATTAAAGGCGCCTCGCATGAATTTACTGCTATTCCCGGTGTTGTTGAACATGTTACAAAAATAATTTTAAATATTAAAAATTTAGTATTAAAAATTAATCAAGATATTATTCCAGATGGAGAGTCAGTAATTTTAAAAGTGGTTTCTTCAAAAGAAGGAGAAATTTATGCAAGATATTTAGTTGTCCCAACTGGAGTAGAAGTTATTAATGGTGATTTATTATTAGTAACAATTGCTAAAGGTGGGGAATTAGATTTGGAGCTACATGCTCGTAATTCGCGTGGGTATAAATCATTTACAGATAATAAAAAAGAAAAAAAATATGCTGATTTAATTGTAATTGATTCAAATTATTGTCCAATTCAGCGTGTGGCATATAATGTTGAACCAACAAAGGTGGGGAAAAATGCTGATTTAGAAAAATTAGAATTAGAAATTCAAACTGATAGTTCAATTACGCCAGTTAACGCTGTTGCAATGGCAGCAAAAGTTATTACTGAGCATTTAGAATTCTTTGTTAACTTAAATGAAGCAATTAAAGCAACCCAAATTATTTCATCTGAAGCAGAAGTGGAAGAAGATGAATTAGATCGTAGCATTGATGAACTAGAGTTTACGCAACGTTCACAAAATTGTTTAAAAAGAGCAAAAATTGATACTTTACGTGATTTAGTTTCAAAATCAGAAGATGAAATTCAAGAAATTAGAAACTTAGGGAAAAAATCATTAACAGAAATTAAAGATAAAGTAACCCAATTAAGTTTACACTTTCGACGTGATTAAGAGAGGTGAAAAAGAATGTCATACCAACAAAAAAGAGGGAAAAATACTGAATGAAGAAATGGCTTAATGCGTAATTTAGCAACCGAATTAATTATTAATGAACGGTTGGAAGTAACAGAAACACGCGCCAAAGAATTACGCCGTCATGTTGATAAATTAGTGACACTAGGAAAACGACAAGATTTACATGCTCGTCGTCGTGCTGCTAGTTTTTTACGTGATATTGATGCAAATGAAAAGGAAACCGCATTACAAAAATTATTTAATGGCATTGCCAAAAAATATAAAACTCGTAATGGTGGTTATACACGCATTTTAAAATTAGATAATCGTAAAGGAGATAATGCTCCGATGGTGATTATTGAATTAGTCTAACTAAAAAAACTAACTGTTGTGTCGTTAGTTTTTTTTCTTTTTATGATAAAATAAAATCTGAAAGGAATTTAACGATGATTACAATTAAAACAGACCAAGAAATTGAATATATGCGCAAAGCTTGTTTAACATTAAAACAAATTCATCAAGAATTAAAAGCAATGATTAAACCAGGAATAACAGGCGTTATGCTTAATCAACGCGCAGAAGAAATTATTCGAGCAAATAATTGCCAACCAAATTTTAAAGGTTTATATGGTTTTCCTGCGACCATTTGTGTTTCTTTAAATGAAGTTTTAGTGCATGGAATTCCAAATCACACACCATTCGTGGAAGGTGACCTTGTTTCTGTTGATGCGGGTTGTTCATATGAAGGTTATAATAGTGATGGCGCTTTTACTGTAATTGTTGGAAAACCGCGCACAACAGAACATGTGAAATTATTAACTGTCACTGAAACAGCATTAGCAAAAGCAACTGCAATTTTAAAACCAGGAGTACGAATTGGTGATATTGGTGAAATAATTCAAACATATGTTGAAGGAGAAGGTTTTTTCTTACCAACTGAATTTACCGGCCATGGAATTGGGCGTGAATTACATGAAGAACCAATGATTCCTAATGTTGGAACAGCGGGGGGGGGAATGTGCTTACAAGCTGGAATGACAATTTGTATTGAACCAATGGTTCAAATTAGGACTAAAGCAATTAAAATGTTAGATGATAATTGAACGCCAGTGTCATCGTTACATTTATGTAGTGCCCATTTTGAAGATACAATTTTAATTACTCCGACTGGATATGAAGTTTTAACTTAATTGTTTTTTAAAAATAATAATTGTACCGAATCCTTAATAAAGTATTTGACCCATTTTTTAATTTTCTTGTGAATGAATTGAAAAATTGGTAATTATTGTGTACCATAAATGAGTAGGGCTTTATGTTTAATATAAAGGGAGCTATTATGCGATTTAAATAAAGAAATTGAGTTTGAAAAATTAATATTTTTGGCAAACATATTAAAGCTTGAGCAGGAAAACGAAATCAGTTTGATTATGCCCGAGTTAAAAAAATGACAAGAGAATTAATTAAAAAACAACAATTAGAAGCAAAAGTAAATAAAAATAATAATTATTAATTTTAAAAAACCATACTTTCTTAGTATGGTTTTTTAAATTATTTATTAAGTTGATAACTATTTTTAATTTTTTGATAAATCATTGTTTTGTAATCTTTATCAAGAAATCCAATAAATGTAAAAACACCAACAAAATGATAACCAATACATAATTCTTTTTCATTTAATTTTGCAAAAGTAATTAATTGGGTTTGACGTTCTAATTGTTTTTCTCCTAATTTTTGTTGTTTTGTCTGATTATTTGTGTCATTAAAATAATAAATATAATTTCAGTCATCAGACATATAATTTGCATATCCCTTTTTAATTGATAATGCTTTTTGGGCGAGAGAAACAATATTAGGAAATCAAACTTGTTGATAATGATTAATATTATAGCCACTTGTTAAAGTTGAAAGTTGATTTTCATCAGTAAATAAGGTGCTCAAGACATCAAAAATTGTTCGAAATATTATTTTATCATCAGTTGTAATTTCTTTTTGTTGCAAAATTTTTTGTAATGTTTCATTTGTTATTTTATAAACCCTTCTTTTTAAACTTGTAAATTATTTTACTTTTCTAATATAATAATTATACTAAAAAGAGATTAAAATGTTATAATTATGGCAAGAATTGATTGAGAGAGGGGATTAGAATGTTTTTATCATTTCTTATTGTAGTACAAAATAATCAGACAAAATTAATGGAAACTTTACTATCAATTAAAGAACAAACAAGTGATGATTATGAAATTGTTTTAATTGATGATAGTGGATTCCAACCAAAATCACCACTCTTAGAATTTATGAATGAATGCTTTTATAATATTGGTGAACAAATTCAAGTAATTACAAATTTACGAAGTCAAGGCTTTTCATATAGCATTAATACTGCTATTTCAATTGCACAAGGAGATTTTTTTATGATTGTTGATGAAGGACAGACAATTCATAAAACAGCAGTTGTAGTTTTAAAAGAAAAAGTTGAAACATATCAAGTTGAACATAAAAAAGTTGATATTCTTGAATTTCGGTTACATTATGCGAATTCAAAGGGAAAAAGCGAAATTTGAAATAAATGTAATGTTTTACTGTCGCCTAAAACTAATAAAGAAGTGTTAACATATGTTAATTGCTCACTTTTTACAAAGATATTTCGCCGAAACCTTATTTTACAAAAAAATATTACATTACTTGATTATCGTCGTACTGATACTTTCTTTATTTATAACGCATTAGTTTATACTAGGGGATATGTTACAATTAAAGATGTGTTAGTTGATTATGAATTAGGAATTGTCAGTTATAGTGTTTTTGATTTAATTAAACAATGAATTTATATTTTTAATTTATATCGTGATTTAAATTTATATCGTGAATATCAAGAAGAATTAGAGTATGCTTTTATTCGCTTTTGCTTAGTAACATTTTTAGAAATTGTTAGTTTACAAAACAATAAAAGATTATCAATTAAAGCTATCTATAGTGCTGAAAATAAATTAGAACGTCGTTATAAAAGTTTTATGAAAAATAAATATCTTAAAAATGTAAAAGAACCACAATTTAAAATAATTGTTGCTGATATTAAAGGTTTTATTAAACATTGAAAACTGGAAAATACAAAATAAATAATGCAAGAGTTAGCAAACAATAAAAATTCAGCTTCTACGATGATGTCAAAACCAGAAGAAGAATATCAGCTTCATCAATTAGCGCGTCCAGTTTGTGTGATTTTTGTTCGTTTCTTCGATATTATTTTAGCGAGTTTAATTCCCTTAGTATTAACTTTAACGATAAAGTATTGAGATCAAGATCGAACAATTTGAGCGCCTATTTTAGTTATTGCCGTTACTTTTGTTATTTTCTTTCTTTATTTTGTTCTTATTCCTTATTTTTGAGATGGTAAAACAATTGGGAAATTTTGTTTTCAAATTAAATTAGTTACGAGTGAGGCAAAAATAAAGTTATCAGTTATTTTTACTCGTGAATTATTTATTACATTTTTACCTTGATTTGTTGTTTTATTGACAAATTTAAGTTTAAATTTAATTTTTGAAGTTAGTTTAAGTGATTTGTTTCGGACAACTAATAAAAATCCAATTGTATTAATTATTATTCGAACTATAACAACAATTTATTTTTTATGATACCTTGGTTTAATTTTTGGTTTAGTGTTAAATCCAAATCATCAAATTTTATTTGATCGTCATTTTCATTTATTTACTGTCAAGAAAAATCCAATTCCTAAAAAAGCACCAACAATACCAAAAGAATTAATAACAAGAAAAACAAAACATATTCATTTACAAGAAAACCAACCAGGAAATATTTCTGATGAAATTTTAAAAGAAATTGATGAATTATAGGGTAAAACGTAATTGTTTGTAAAGAAAGGCAGAATATCATGGTCAATGAATTTATTGAAAGTTTAAATCCAAATCAACGCGAAGCTGTTTTAATAATTACTGGACCAGTCCGAATTATTGCTGGAGCTGGAAGTGGCAAAACACGTGTTATTACTAACAAAATTGCATATTTAATTAAATATGCAATTTTGCAACCATGACGCATTTGTGCTGTTACATTTACTAATAAAGCTACTAATGAAATGAGAGCCCGTATTGTTAAAATGATTGGAAATAGTGGTCAGCGTTGTATGATTGCAACTTATCATGCCCTATGTGTTCGTATTTTACGAGAAGATATTATTCATTTAAATTATGATCGTCATTTTAATATTATTGATATGGCAGACCAAGATAGTATCATTCGTAATATTTATAAAACATTACCTGTGAAATATGATGCACAAGAAGCAAAAATGGTGAAGAATTTTATTTCCAAATGAAAAAATGACTTTATTAGCCCTAATAGTGCAAAAGCATCAGCAAATGGTGATGAAGTGCGGTGAGTAGAAGTTTATGACACTTATGAAAAACGTTTACGAGATATAAATAGCGTTGATTTTAATGATTTAATTTTATTAACATATAAGTTATTTAAAAATAATGGGGAAGTATTGAAAAAATGACAAAATCGTTTTGATTATTTTTTAGTTGATGAATTTCAAGATACCAATGAATTGCAATTTGATATTATTAAATGATTAGTTGGTGATAATCACAATATTACTATTGTTGGAGACCCTGATCAAACAATTTATTCGTGACGGGGAGCAAAAATTAATTTAATTTTAAATTTTGATAAATATTTTCCGCATACACAAACAATTGTTTTAAATGAAAACTATCGTTCAACACAAAGCATTTTATCATTAGCTAATAATTTGATTATTCATAATAAAAATCGGATTGAAAAAGATTTATTTACTATCAAAGCTTCAGGGAAATTACCAATTTTATATCACGGTGCTAATAGTAGTGATGAAAGTGATTTTGTAGCTCGTAAAATTAAAACTTTAATTAAAGAAGAAAATTATGCTTATAATGATATTTTAATTTTATATCGTGCCAATTACTTATCACGTGATTTAGAATCGGCCCTTTCTGATTATGGTCTTTCATATCGTATTTTTGGAGCTTTTAAATTTTATGAACGAAAAGAAATTAAAGATGCACTTGCTTTTTTAAAAATAATTATGAATAATGATCCTTTAGCCATTGAACGGATTTTGTTGTTAACGCCAAAAATTGGTCCAAAAGCATTTGAACAAATTATACAAATATTAAAAGAACAACAAATAATGTTTACAACATTACTAGAGCAACATTTTTATTTATTGCCATTAAATCTTCAACATAGTTTAAATAAAGTGCGAGAAGCAATTGTCCTGGCATTAGCACAATTACCAACTGCTAAATCAATTGAAAGTTTATTAGTTCTTCTCTTAAATAAAACAGGTTATTTGCAGCGTTTACGAGATAACTATGAAGAAGAACGAGAAGAAAATATTTTAGAATTGATTGCGTCAGTTGGTAAATTTGATCAGCAAAATAAGGAATTAGAAGGAACAGAATTATTAAGTGAATATTTACAATTAATTTCATTACAAACTGATAGTGATAGTGATAATTTAACTGATAATACTATTTCTTTAATGACAATTCATAATGCAAAGGGATTAGAAAAAAAGGTTGTTTTTATTGCTGGTTTAAATGAAGGAATCTTTCCAACAACACAAGCTATTAAAATAGGAAATGAACAATTAGAAGAAGAGCGCCGAGCCTTATACGTTGCCATTACAAGGGCAGAAGAATTGTTGTTTATTAGTTATGCTGATGGTTATTCATATATTACAGGTAATGAACGCTTTGAATCACGATTTATTAAAGAGTTAGATAACGATTTTTATGAAAAAGTTAATAGCGAAAGATTGTTTAGTAAGCCAAAGTCAATTACTATTTCTTATAATAATCAAAGTGAAAAACAATCACGAACTGTCTTTAATCTTAATAAAAACATTGAGTCAGCTTTTAAAACTAATCCATGAAAAGTAAATGATACGGTTAGTCATGAATTATTTGGAATTGGAGTTGTTGTTAAAATTATTACGCAAAATGTCCAAATTGTTTTTCCGCATCCTTATAATGTTAAGATTATTTCAGCAGATAGTCAAGCAATTAAAAAAGTGGAATCATAAAAGAAAATAACAATACTAAATATTTGAAATTTTTATTTAAAAATGTGTAAATTGTAATATGAAGTGTAGCACTTTATTTTATTTCATTATAACACCAATAAAATAAATATTCAATATAATTTATTTTAAAAAAATTTAGTATTTTTGTTTTAAATTTATGAATTTTGGCACACTAAAAAATAAAATGATTAAAATTTTTATATGTAATTATATTAAAAATTAAACATTTGTATAAAAACTTCTTTTGAAGATAGTCAATGTAAAGATTTTTTAAGTTTAAAGTTTATTATATTAGCAACTTCTTGATAATAATTTCTTGAATAAATACTTAAATCAATTCCTTTGGAAAATCAATGTCTAAAATCACGGATTTCTCTTTCAACTTTAGGTTTTTGTGCTGGAGTTCCAGCATCACAAAAATATACTTTAGAATTTGTTATTTTTTCAATTTTTTCTCAATCAGCAAATTCTTCGCCTTAATCTGTTATTATTCCTTTGCATCTATCTTTGAAAAATCTGTTAGAAAAAATTCGTTCTACTGCGTTTGTAACTTCTTTTGTTGTTTTTTCTTTTAATGGTTCAATGATTTTAAATTGGGTTAATTCTTTGATTAAAACTAAATAAACACTATTGTTTTTACTAACCATAGTATCCATTTGAAATCAACCAAATTTATATTTATCATGTTTTACTTCTTTAATAGTTCTAAAATTTCTTATTTTTCCACGGTTATCAATTCTATTTTTTGTTTTATATTTTCTACCATGAAAATACAAATTATCTTTCTTGAAATTTAAAAATCCCAAATTAATATATTTATATAAAGTTTTAAAACATACCGGAAATTTAATACCAAACTCTTTTTCATATTTTTTACAGATTTGTTCTGGTGAATCATGAAATTTGTTATATTTTTCATCTGGTCATTCTAAAATATTTAGCAATAATGATGATTTTTTAAAACATTTTTGTCGTTTTTGTAAATAATCTTCGTGTGTTAATTTAGCGTCATATTCATTATCTTTTAACCTTTTTATTTCTCGTCTAATTGTATTGCGATTTTTATGCAATATTTTTGCTATTTTAGATATATTAGGTTTACCATTTTTTCTTTTTAAAGAATCAAGTTCTAATAAATCTTTTAACATTACTCTTTCTTTAAAAGTAAAATAATGCTTTGTTTTATCCATTTTAAAAAATCCTTTCTTTTATATAAAAAACTAATTATATAGTTTTTTTTAGGTTGTGGGCGAGCAGTTTATTTTCTTAAATTTTTATGATAAAATAATTTACAAGTTAAAAAAGTTTTAAGGTTCTTTCAAACAAATTTGGGAACCTTTAAAAAATTATTTGCTTAACGCTTAGAATTTTTCCCAAGTATTTTGAAAAGCGCGGCAAAAGTTTTTTTAAACTTTAAGGCATTTTTCACAAACTTATGAAAATCACCGCGAGCCCAGATTGACCCTTTGCATATAATAAATTAAACAATTTTCTTTCAAACTCTTAAATAGTCCTTATATATATATATATATATATATAATGTCAATAGATCTTGATAAAATGTTTCAATAAAGTTTCAAGATAAAGAAAAGGAGAAAAACAAGTATGAAAAAATTACTTAGTTTATTAAGTGTATTAACAATTAATGGAAATGCTATACCAGCAACAATTGCAGCCAGCCCGTATCAAAAAGAAGAAAAAAATAATTGTTTAATTCAAAATAATTTTATTGAAAAATTATATAACGAAGATTATACTTGAACATTATCCTTGATTTTAACAAAAAATAAATTATTAGAAATAATAAAATTATTTCTTTATAGCGATAAAAATATTTTTATATTAGGTTTAAATAAAATATTTCTAAAAATAAAAGAAAATAATAGCAATTTATTATCATCTAGAAAAATTAATGATTTAGATATTGATAGTTTTGCTAGTTTAATTTGAAAAAATTTTGGTCATTATTATTTTTGATTTTGAAATTTAAGTATAAATCAATCAATTCGTAGTATTTTATATATTAATAAAAATAATGAATATATTAAAAATAATGAATTTACAGAAATTATTGGTATAAAAACTGAATTAGAAAAAAAACAACAAAATTTTAAAAAAATAACAAATAAAACAAAAAACACTGAACATCAATGCAAAAATAAAAAAAATAGTGAATTAAATAAAAAATATAATGAAGTTGAAAAATCAACATGAACTAAAATAAAAATTAGAATTAACAAAATAACTTTAACTAAAATAAAATTACTTTTTTTTGTTGAAAAACAAAAAAGTTTATTTGTTAGAGAATTAACGAAATTATTCTTAAAATTTCCTCCATCATATGGTGACTACAGTTATAAACTTAATGAAGAAGAAATTAAGTCTTTTGCTTATTTAATTTGAAATAATTTGGTTGTATGTATTATCTAAGGTTTTTAATTAATATCTTAGAAATTGTGGAATAAAAATACCACTTACTTATTTAAATTATATTACTTTTAATTTTATTGTCAACAATATTTTAACATTTTTTAAATTTTTCCACGACAAAAATACATGTTTATTAAAGTTATTTAATTTATTAGATAAAATTAATAAAAATATAAGTTTGGTTGTAAATTATTATTTACAAAATTATTAACTGAATAATTAATTCTATTTTCTTCTAATGGTTCATTAGTATTAAATAAATTAATTTTATTTTTAAAATTCATCATACTAGTATTTAATTTATTTTTAAGAGTTTTTTCATGATAAGTTGCTTTTTTAAGCAAAACACCTTTACAGTAATGTGATATATCACCCTCAATATGACAACCAATATTATTTCATAATGTTTGATTTCTGACACCTTCTTCATTATTTTTAATTAATTTAATTGTCTCTTTTAAGAATTTCATTTTTGATTCTTTTATAAAAGAAGCACTGTTTTCTAAACATTCTAATAATTCTTCATATTTAGCATTAAAAAAATAATCGACTGCTTTATGGTATGTTTCTCTGTTTTCTTTGTTTTTACTTTGATAAGGATATAATTTTTTAAATCTACTTGTAAGGTGAAATTTATCTATCGTGTAATGTACTTTATTTTTAGGAAAATATTCTTGAATAAATTTTACAATATTTTTAATTCAAGGTGCGCCATCTCCTAATACTATAAATTCAATATTGTCATTAATATCATAATAATTTGTAATTAATGTAAGTAATTTATTAACAAAATTAGTTAATTTACTATTTTTTTTAATATATTCTGGAATATTATCTAGCTCTATAACACCTAATTTATCTTGAATTACAGGTCTTTTTTTTGTTGATTTTGCCTTATCAAAACCAGTATGAACAGTTGAAAATATACTATGTTTTTTTATTTTTTCTTTTCCTTTTTTCTTTTCATTTCACATTTTTAAATAAGTTCCATCAATTTGAATATATAAAGTATGAGGTATCTTTATTTTTTTATCAGTTTTATTAAGGTAATATTCTTTATCAGTTTTTGCATTTTTCATAATATTTGAAATTGTTTTTATACAAATTTTTACATGTTCCATAGTATCTAAAATATCTTGATATGTTTTTTTCTTGCCAATAAATGATAATATTTTTTCTTTAACAGAATTATCTATTCTTTGTCATTTTTCAATTCCTAAAAGTTTATCCAAAGGAAAAATATATTCCTCTTTACCTGTTTCTGGATTAATTTTATAATATTTTCTTCTTTTAAAAGTTATTTTCCCATTTAAAATAGTTAATGTTCTTGGTTTTATTTCTTTTACTTTATAATCTTTAAATTCTTTTAAAGTTTCATCAATTTTATAATTTTTAAAAATTCATTCATCACAATCTTCTAAACTTTGTTGAATAATTTCAATACTTTGTTTATCTAATAAAATATTAAAGTTGTTAAAAAAGTTTTCATCAATATTTATCATTTTTTACCCTCTTTCTTAATTTCACACATTAACATAAAAATAATAAAAATGCAAAAAGGATAGCAATTTTTATTTAGTATTTTATAATTTAAGTGTTAATTATTAGCAAATTAATTTAAATGAAAAAAGTAAATTACTTTACTTTTTTTTATTTTGATGTAAAATATAAATAATAAAAAAGAACCGAGTTGGTTCTTTTGTTACATTTTTATAGTATTTATTTACCCTTTTATTTAATCATATTTATTAAATAATAGCAATTTTAATATGCAAAAAGGAGTAAAAAATGAAAGAATTTAATCCAAAAACAGCAAGTTATACAACAATTTGAAGAAAAATCGAAGAATTTTGAAAAGATAAGAAACCGAATATTCCTTATACTTTGAACGATTTAACCGATAAACTCAACCTTTCTAGCAGATGAAGACATGAAACTTACAAGAGCGAAAAGATAGTATCTTTAATACAACGACAAGTTGATAGAATTGAAAGTGAAATAATTAATTTTATGATGAAATCACCAGATGGTGCTAAATTATATTGACAACGAGCATTTAATTATAAATATTCACTACAAGAAAAAGAACTTAAAAAAGAATTAAACTTAAATAATCAACAACCAATAATTGTTAATTTACAAACGGATATTAGAGATATTAAGAAAGAAAGTGATAATAATACTTAATCATTTTACTTATTTGTTAGAAACACCTTATTGGTTATTACAAAATAGTAGTATTGGTAATAAATATCCTTTTGCTAAAAAGTTTGAGTTAGTTAATGAAATTAATCAAATTGGTACAAGATATAGTGGTAAGACTATATCAAATATTAAAATGTTTGGTGAATTATTAAAAATTAGTTTATTGATTAAAGAACTGATTTGTATCATTGCTAGTATGTATTGGAGTAAAGATTTAAAAGATAGTGTATTTCAAAATATATGAAATATGCTAAATGAAAATCATATTCCTTATACTATTAATTTATCAAATTTTACTTTTACTTTATCAAATGGGAGTAAAATATATTGTAAAGGTTTACATTCACCAAGTCGGAAAGAAAAATTAAAAGCTTTTGCTGATTTGAATAAATATAAATTAGTAATTGATTGAAGAGAAGAATGTGACCAGTTTCAACAAAAAGATTTAAGTGATTTAGAGTTTGCTATTCGTGGTTATCAAAATAAAATAACAATTAATACATGTAATCCTGAAAGTTTAAAAAGATATATCGTTGGTTATTGTAATCAATTATTACCTTTTAATGAAGAAATAATGCGTAGTAAATATGAGCAAATTAAATATATTGAAAAATGAAATATGAAGATTATTATTCATTATTCTAGTTGAAGATTAAATTATGAATTACCACAAGATAAAATTAATGAACAATTAAGATTAGAACAATTAGATATTGAAAGAGCAAGAGTGTGGAGTTGAGGTTTACCAGGCAATACTAGTGGTTCAATCTTTGCGCGATATATTGATATTATGCAAGCAACAGATATTATTCAACCAACTAAGTTATTAGGTGGTGTTGACTTAGCAAACTCTACTAGTCCCAAAGGACATACAACAGCAGCGAGTTTTTGAATATATAATTCATTTGATAAAAAATCCTATAAAGTTGCTGAATATACACACTCAAATGCTACTCAACAATTTAAAGGACCATTAGAACAAGTAAAAGATATTTTAGAGTTTTACAACAATCAATTAAACCAATACTTTAATTTAATTCAACAAGGTATATCAATTAATGTTGATGATAGTGCTTATGCAACATTAGAAAGTTTAAATAGAGAAAAATATAATTATACTTTTGGTCAATACATGCATTTTAAACCAGCACAAAAACAAAAATTTAAAATAAAGCATCGTATTGAGGCATTTACAATGTTAATAAATACTAATCAATTAAAATGATTATGAGAAAAATGTCCTGTAAGTAAAACCCAATATGAATTAATACAATGAGAAGATAAACCAGATGCCAGAGAAGAACAAATGCTAGATTTATATGATGATACATTTGATAGTGATTTTTATGCTTTACATTTTGAATTAATACCAATGGTTAAACATAATAGTTCAGCAGATTATAAATTATGACAACAAAGGGAGTGAATAACTTAATGAAAAAAAATATTTATGTAGTACATGATGAGCGTGTAATAAATGCAAAAAGACCATATATGTCTGTTTGTGGACAAGTTAAAAAAAGACTTTGTCAAGAATTAAAAAAAGATAATATCGCAATATGTAAATTAAATTTATATAACGAATATATTAAGAAGTATAAAAAAGTTAAAGTATGTGTACAAGTTTTAGTAAATGAACCAAATTTATTAACAATAAATATAATTAATTATGCACTTATTTTAAAATTAAAGGAGCAAAATAACAATGAATAATATTTCACCTAGTTTACCAAACTTAAATGATATTAATAGTGTTTTAAAATTTTATAATTATGATTGAACAATTAATTTGGCCAATATTATTGCTCGCCATCAAATGCGATTAGTAAATGGTAAAGATATTTTATTTAAGTCTTATCGTAAAGATATTTTAGAAAAATTAAATTGATGATATGAAACTTATAAAATAAAAGAAAAATTAGATAAAAATGAATTAACAGCAAGTTTAATGGGTAAAACTATTTTTGGTTTGTTAGAAACATCAGATGGCAATATTGATTTATGAATTAACCCATTTAACTTTACATCAAGAGTAAGTAAAATAAACGAAATTGAACAAGGTGCTGATATTTGATTAAATTATCATCAATCAGATAGTGGTTTTATTTTAAATTTAATTTGTACTAAAGATAAAATAGTTATTAAAGGTTGACCTAAAAATAATGAAGTAGTTGTTGGTCAAAGTAAAACACAAATTAAAGATGATGTTAAACCTGTTTTAGTACAAGAATTTAAAAACAAATTAGGTATAGTACCTTTTTGAGAAATGATAAATGAACCTAATCCTTTATTTTTATCAACATCAACTACTTTAAATCCATGACCTACTATGACAAATTGTTATAAATTACAATTTGATTTAGAAGATAGTTTTAATATTAAATCAAAAGAAAGATATGCAAATCGTACGCATTGATATGGGATACTAAGTGATGATTTAATGACTGCTTATAACAAAGGTAATAAAAAAGTACTACAAGATGTATTTGATGATATTTTTGTTCAATCAAGTTCATCAACAGTAGATGGTTAATTATCTCAATCTTTACAAGTAGTACAAGGTACACCAACCTTAGAAACATATACCGAAGACCAAAAATCTATTATTGAACAAGTATATATAGCATGTCATTTTTCTAGTCCTTTTGGTGATAAATCAGATAATGACCAAAATAAAACACAGTCATTATTAACTAAAACAAAAGATTTAGAAAAACAAGCATATTTACAAGCATATCGTAAGCAATATTATACAAAAATTTTTGATACAGTTTTAAAATATTATAGTTTATGAGATGGTGTTGGTGAACGACCTTATGGATTTGATTTTATTAGTGCTAGTTTAGTAGACCAAATGCGACAAAATGAATTAATTACTGCTAGATTAGATAATGGCACAATGGAACTAATAAGGGTAATTACTGAATATGATAATATTGATGAATTAGAAGCAACCAAATATTTTGAAAAAGTAGAAGCATGACAAGATAAAATGCAAGCCAAAGAAATTGAACATAATAATAAATTAATGGAATATGATTAAACTGGTAATAATCAAAATGCCTTACAAAGTAGAGCAGAAATAAAGGAGAATTAAAAAATGAGTAGAATTAACCCCGGAGTTATAGAATAATTAAGAAGACAAGCCCATGATACTTTAATAGATATCAGAGAAAACATAAGAGATAATAGACATTGAATGGTATTTCCTTTTAATGTTTATAGTTCATATATACCTGATACTGAAACAGGTTGAAAACCTAATAATGCTAACCCAAGTGACTATGGTAGTTATTCACGAATATTTGATAATATGGAAAGTACTATTGCTCAATGACAAGATAGTTTAAAAATAGTACAAAAATATAAAGGTGAAGAAATTAATATTTTAACAATTGCTGATTTTAATAAACAGCCTATTAATTCAACTATATGAGCAAATAATGAAACACCTTTTGCAATAAAATTAAAAGATGAAAATAGCAATGTTTATTGAAAATTAATTGATGGTGAAAATATTTATGATATTAATAAAATGTTAGAATATTTAAAGCAATATAAATTAAGTTATTTTATTAATAATGATAATAAAGCCGATAACTTTTATACAAAAGAGGTTAAAGTTGGTAAATATTGAGATGCTTATATGATTGATGATAGAAGTTCAATTCAATTTGGTGAAGCAAAATTTGAACAAGTATTTACTCAACAATCAACCGAAAGACAATATACTTTATTAATTTTAGATGAAGATGCTGATAAATTAAATATTAATGATTATTATAATTTTTATACTGTTTTTAATGACCGTGGTTTAAATATTGGTGGTGGTGATATTAATTCTGCACCACAAGATAGACAATGATTATATCCATCAAATGTTATTAATTATTATTCACCTTATGATGGTGGTTTTTTATGACAAGAAATTACATTTTCAAGTATTAATGACAAAATTAGTAATAGTGGTTTATCAGTACGACAATTTATACAAACAAGTGCTCCAGGTGAAGGTTATTGTTTTCCTAAAATAACTTATGATGAAAAACTAAATAAAGGTATTGTTGAATTAGATGAGATTTTATTAAAAGACCCAGGGGTTAGAGCAATGGCAGTTAAATTTTATGGTAATCCAATCTTTTTTGATATGCCAGTAATTGGCCGACCAATTATTAAAGGTCAATTTAATCAAAAAGTAATGAATTCTCGTGATTTATTAATGTATAACATGTATCCTGCACCACCTGATAAAATAAATACTTATGCATCACCCGAAGTAAGTTGATATAACATTCAAGGTATTCAACCAACAATGATAACAGGTTATGAAGATTGAAAAAAAGATATGGAAAGTAGATATGACTTTTGAAAACAAAAAAATAGTGAAGGCATTATTATAACTGACCCCGTTACTACATCAGCATCTAATTCTACTGTTGGTAGAAATATTCATAAAGAAGATAAAGATTCTAAATTTTACTGGTCTAAAGATTGAATGATTACTCCACCAGATAAAATAAAAGTAAATAATGAAGATGTTAATAATATTATTAGTACTCAAGCATCATCATATTTTAGAAGAAAAGATGAATTTAGCAATACTGTTGGACAAGTACAAATTGAATATAATAAAATGGGTAAATGTAATGTTTGAGATATTTTAAATATGAATAATTTTATTAATCGCCAAATTACAGTATTACCTTTAAACTATACGCAAAAATTAGTTTTTAACCCTTTTACGATACCAGGTGGAGTTGGTAAGTTCTTAAACTTTATTTCATTTGGTATTCCATGGGGATGAGTTATTAATCAAGATGAAAAAACTTGAACTAATTTTCAATGACTTAATGGCTTTATGAGTGCTAATATTTATAGTTTTTATAATGATGCCTTTTGGTCTGAAAAATCAAAAGGTAAAGGTTATTTACCATTCGAAATATTTAGAGAACAAGGGAATGATAAAGTTGGTGCTATTTTTGGAGCAAATACTACTAGTTTAGGGTTTACAACTTTATTAACTGATAAAATACAAGGTAATGTTTTAGAAAAAGATGGTAAACCAACTGAACGAATAACTTATTCAACTTATAATTTAAAACAATTAAATCCCAAAACTAATCGCATATATTTAATTAATGAATTAGTAAGATCAGTAGATTCTCAAACACCAGTTAGTAATAGTGAAAAAGATAATGATTGCGAATTCTTACAAACACCAGATGGAACAAATTGTAGTTATATAATTGATATGTTTTCAATTCAAGCCTTATATAAAGGTAATTTTGAAATTATCTTTTATGCTGATAATCCATATACTAATAATGAAGAAGATTATTTAAAATTATCAGTATGAAGTTTTCGTGGAAAAACAAAAAGCGTATTAAATAATTATTTACGAGATATGACAACTAACTATAAAACTAGTTTCTTATTACCACACGACTATGAAATACCAACATTTAATTACCCACAGTATGTATTACCGCCAGTTCCATATAACTATTCAGAATATACAAAAGATATCTGAGATGCTAATGCAATTCAACCATTAAAAACTAAAATTACAGCACCAGCACAATGTAGAAAAGTTAACACTACATTATACTCTGATGTTAATTTGTTCTATAATGAATTTAATTCTGCTTATTATGAAACTGAAATAGATTTAAAACAAATCGATCCAACAATTCAAAGTATCAGTAAATTCCAAGATTCTTATAAAACGATTGAAATAAGTAATCTAGATAATTTACAAGTTGAATGTGGGCCACCAAATATAGGAAATTTTATTCCTAATAGAAATATTAATATTACTTTTGGTGGAGTTTCTGGATGTACTAATAAAAATCCATTGTCTAGTATAAAATTACTAGAAAGTGGTCATTCACAAACCGATAAAGTTAATTTTGATAATACAATAACTTTATATACTGATAATATCAGAGTAAATGATATTCAAACATTTTCTACTGCATATACTAATGTATTACCAAGTTATGATGATTATTTTAACAAATATATATCAAAAAATGAATTAACTATTAGAGTTTCTTTTACACTTAAATCAACAAAATTATTTAATAGTGATAAAGATGAAATTAAAAAAACAGAATTACAAGCATATTATACTAATGATATGAAATTAAAAATTAGATTTACAAAATTAATTTATGCAGAATTAATTTTAGGGGCAGATAGTTATTTAAGTTTTGGTAATGATAAAGATATTGTATTAGATGTTAATAACCCTAATGTTTTAGGTATTAGAAATAAAAGTGATAATCCAGTTAAAATTACAATAAAACCAATATAAAAATAAAAAGAGATGTAAAATCTCTTTTTCTATTCTCCATTAACTTTTACATTACCTTTATCATCAATAATTAAGGCAGGTACATTATCGGTTAAATTTCAACGATAAACTGATTTAAAATATGAACCATCATCAGCATATAAAGTATTATTTGTATTAATAATTCCGTATTTAATTAATAAAGTATAATAACGAAATCGTGGCGGTTTAAAAATAAGACTATATTTAGCATAATTATCTATTTTTTTTTCATTATCTGTATAATTTAAAAATTTAATAATTCTTCAATCATTATTTTTATTACCACGCCATACTACATAATATCATTTATTATCAACATTATTAAATGGTTTTTCTTGTGATGCTATTCATTCTAAATTGTTTTTAATAGTTTCATTAGTTGTATTTATTTGGTTTTCTTTTTTTAATTTTGCTAATTCTTCGGGTGTATATTCTTGTGGTGTATTACAAGCAACTAAACTTGTTGTACTTGTTCCAATTAAAGTAATTGTTCCCAAAAGACTTAATATTTTTTTCATATTTTAATTATATTATACTATAGCCTATAGCTGCCATTAATTCTGGTTCTGTTATTTCTCAAATTGATGAAAAAATACTAATAGATTTTTCACAAAATAATTGAAAAACATCTTCATGTATTAATACGCTACCGTTTTCTATTTGATTAAATAAAATATTAAAAATTTGTTCACCCGTCATTGAAATTTCTGTAGTTTGATCTAGAATGAATTCACCTTCACTGTCTCTTCATGGATCTCTAACATAATAAGTATCTTCAAGTATATTTTCTTTATTTGGTTTGATTCCAACAATTAATGCAGAATGAGAAGCGTTATTAAATATTTGGCCATAATATTCTAATTCAAAAAAACCACCAAAAATAACAGGGACTTGTCTAGAAAGAGATTCCCATATTAAATGTCTTATCCACATTCTTTTTTCTATATCATTTAATCTATTTCAAAATAATCGAGTTAAATCAATTTCCTTTAAATTATATCCCAAACTTTCCTTAATTATCGGGTTTGTGTTAAATAATTCAATTACATTTGATAACGAAACACCTTCATCATTTATGCTGTCTGAAAAAAAACTTGTAATTTCTTCTTGTTCCATTTCTTTAAGATCTTTATTATTAAGAATATTATTATCAAATATATTTTTTAAAATTGCAATAACACATCATGAATTAGCTATTTGAAATTGCATTTGTTTTTTCATGCTAGTTTTTCTTAAATCAATTAACACATCTTCTAATATTGGATATGTTATTTCTTGTCTTTTAACTCTATTTAAATTTTTTAAATTATTTGTTTGTAAATAACTAATTTCATTATTTTCTAATTTAGCTTCTTCTTTTTGATAAGGACTAGCGGCAATTGTTGTTGGTACAGCAGTTCCATTAATTGCTAATACACTTAATAAACTAAGTAACTTTTTCATACTTGTTTTTCTCCTTTTCATATCTTGAAACTTTTTATCAAGATGCATTTTCATTATATATATATATATATATATATATAAGCAAGTAAAATTAGAATTTATTTTAATAAAATTATCTTTTAAAATACAGTTATTACGCGTTTTAAGGGTTAAATTAGCAATGAAATATAATAATATTTTTTGTTTTTGTTGTGGTTGTTGGGGGGGTTATATTGTGCGTCGTTTATTGTGTTAATTGTTTAGTATTATTTTATAAAAAGTATTGTATTTATAAACTATTAGTATATAATTAATTTATAGGTTTAATCTTTTTCCGTAAAAAAGAGTTTATGCTGACTTGTTAATCGAACAAGGATAAAAAAAAGAGGTTTATAAAATGGCACTTACAAAAGAACAATTAATAGAACAAGGTTTAAGTGAAGAGATTGCAGAAAATATCTTAAATCAGTTTAATAATGAAGCAAAACAAATTAGAGAAAATGTGCAAAAACGCGAAGATGTTATATCAAAAGAAGACTTTATTAAATTATCTAATGAATTAGATGAATTAAAAGCATTTAAAGATGTTCCATCTACTAAAATTGAAGATATTAAAACTAATTTAAATAAAGTTAGTGGTAGTTCTTTAACTGAAAAAATGCAAACTTTAAAAGAATTAAAACCTGATTTGTTTGTTAAAGAGCAACCATCAGTTTCACCAACTAATTTTATTAAAGATATGATTGAAAAATCAAATGAAAATAAGAATGATGAAATTGAAACTATTAAAGAAAAAGGAGCATATACTCCGGAAGAAATTAAAAAATTAACTGATTATACACTTAAAAACCTTAGATAATAAGGAGGTGAAATATTATGGCAACAATTAATTTACCACAAGTACCTTTTACATTACAAGGTAATACAACAAATCAAAAAGCTTATGTTGATATGGTTAATGCATTATTGCGTGGACCTTTATATAATGAATATGCAAGTATTATGCAGTATGCTACTGCAACGGCAGAACAAGTTGCTTGATTACCTAATGCTGGACAAGCATTATATAATTTAACTCATCGTGTGGTATGACAAGATGATTATTCATTACCAAATGGTGGGACAACTCAAACTATGGGATTAACAAGAATTCCAGTTCCTATTGATAAAAGATTTAATTTAAAATTAATGAATGAAGCATTTGATTTAGCAATGATAGAACAAAATATTAAAAATGGTGTTATTGCCGATGCTATTTCTAGTGTTGTACAGAATAAATTTGTTAATTTAGAATGTGAATTAATTCAGGCTATTTATGATTATTGTTTAGCAGATGGTCAGTATGAAGTAATTCCATTTCGTAGTTATACAGCTGAAAATACTGATGATGCAAATAAAGCATTCTTTACATTAAATGAAACTTTGATTGAATTAACAAATAAAATTAGTAATTTATATTTTGGTTTACCAACTGATAAAATGTTTATGGTTTTAGGTCGTAGGGCGTATTTAGGATTAACACCAGCTTATTTAAAAGTAATTGGTTCACAAGCACAATTAAAAGCGATGGTTAATGGTGAATTATATGAAAATACTGCAATGGGTATTCCAGTATCTAAAAGTTTTCATTTAGAAAAAACATATACAAAAGGACAAGTTAACCGTGATAAAGGTTATAATTTTAATAATGTAAATGGTTTATTATTAAATAAACAAGTATGAGCATATCCAATTAATATGGATACTATTCAACAAGTTTTAGATAATGATACTGCTAACCCTAAATGAATTGGTAAAGTGCAATATGCAACACCAACTATTTTATATCCAAAAACATGTAAAATTATTTTAGAAAAAAAACCAACACAAGAAGAAATTAAACAAGCATATAATAATTTAAATAAAACTTATCGTGTTCCTATTGATTATGTAATTCCAGCACCTAAAACAAATCCACAAGGTTAATAAAAAATGAATTTACTAATATTGCGCGTTTTAACTTTATTAGTATCTAATTTAGAAAACAAACCTTTAATAAGTAAATTTGTAAATTTAATTAATAGAGTTAATCAAGTTCAAAATAAAGTATTAAAGCCAATTAATTATATTACTGATAAATATAATAAAATTACAAATAAAGTTGAAGATATTTATCAGTGATTAAATCCATTTACTTATTTAGATTTAATTAAAAAAGGTCATAAAAAAGAAATACAACAAATATTAAGTAAATTAGAAAAAGATAATAATATTAAAAATAGAGAACAATTTAAAAATGAAAATTATCTAAATACTAATTGACAACCTTTAAATAGTAGTTGACTTGATAGTGGTATGTTTAATATTACAAATAAATTAACTTTAACGGGTAATTTAACTATTTTAATATATACAAAAACAGCAAAACATCCAAAATTTTATGGCCCATATGTTTATCCTGGTTTTCCGGTTGAAATATGAAAATTATTAAGTAATGCTGTATCTAATGCAGGTACTTTATTTTGGCGTTATTGATTAAGAAAATGATTAGCTAGTCATTTAAGAGATTATATTAAAAAACGATTACCGCAAGCATTAAAAGAAAAATACCTAAAAGGAACTACTAAATTAACATTACCAACAGTTCAAAAATTACAACAAATTAAAAAATTTATTAATAATTTAAAAATTGGACATTTTAATTTTAATTTTGCTGGTGAAATTAATAATAAAAAATGATATCGTGAACGCCGAAGTGATGTTAAAAATATTAAGAATTTATATAAAACACCAGTTAAAAATATGTTTTACAAAACTAATCAAACTATTAAAACAATTAAGAAAACAAAAACAAGAGTTAATAGTTATAAGCCAAGTAATTTAAAAAATAAATATCGTAATCAATTAAGGGGTGTTTTATATGGAAAATAATTTAAATAATTTGTTATTTATAACTGTTGAAGATGTTAAAGAAAGTAAAATTTGACAACCTATTAATGATAGAAAACAATCTGCTTATAATGATAATTTAATTTATAATGCTATTTTAAAAACTAGTTTATGAATGGATAGATTATCAGGCGGGACAATTTCTGATAAAATTAATAAAAAATATTTATTTCCTTGAGTAAAAAAAGATAATACTGGATTAATTGAATATAATAAATGATTAAGTTATATTCAATCTGCTTGTTTATTAGCAGTTATTAATTGATATTTACCCAAAGGAGTTAATGATTTAACTGGTAGTGCTTCATTTTCACAAGGTGGAGTTGCTTATTCACAAACTAATGACCCTGAAGTAAATGAAAATATTACTCGTGATGTTAAAAATGCTTTAAAATTAGCGGGTGAAATAATTGATATTATATCTAGTAAAACAGCATCTAGACCTTATAATTATAGGTTAGATAATTATGCTCATCCATTAGAAGAAGAATATAAACATATTAGTAAAAAAACTTTTTATCCAACATTATTATTTTGATTAAAAGAACGATTACAAACGGATAATTCAATAAATATTACTTATCCAACTATTAATGATTTTTCTAAAATTTATTATAATGAATATATTAAACTTATTGTTCCATTTGATAATGATACTATTTATGAAAAAAATGGTGTTTGAAAAGCAAAACAAAGCGGCGATATTCCATCAGATATTATTAAAGATAGTGATTTAAATAAAAATTATATTGAAAAAGTTGATGGTAAATACATTGTAAAAACATCAAAAAATTTAGAAAATAATTATTATGATGCAAATACGATTGATAATTTTTTAGTTAATAAACAAGATAAATTAGTAAGTGGCACAAATATTAAAACTATTAATGGTAATTCATTATTAAGTAGTGGTGATATATCTATTAGTAATAATGATTGAGAAATTGTTAATACTAGTGATTTTATTAGAAATTCAAAAGAATATACTGTTAGAGCATTTGATAATAAATATTATTATCGCATAAATTGTTCTGTTGAAACACAATTTAGAATATATAGTTTTACAATTTTTATAAATTCTAAATTTATAAATGAAAAAGTACCAACAACTCATTATATCGGAACATCAATAGAAGGTTATTTTTCAATATTTGAATGAGATAAAAATACTAATTATGGAAAAGTAACTATTGAAAAAGAAGAATTAGCACAATATTTAAATGGAATTTATATTGAAAGAAAAAGAATAAATTAAAAAGGAGTTTAATTAATGAAACAAGATAAAACAACTTGATTAAAGGGTGCCTTACCTTGAAATTGATTTAAAAAAGACCCTATTCCGACTTATAATTGAACTCATAAAGATATTAGAGAATGAGAAAGAAAATATAAAATTCGTAGTTGAGTAGTTAGTTTTTATACATTAATATTTTTAATATTAAATTGTTGATTAGAATATGGGATGATTAATGGCATTAAAGACCAAATTAATTGGTATAATTATGGACAATATTGAGGTAATGGAATTGCTATTTTATTAACACCTTTATTTACGCATGGAATTCAAGGCATATTTGTTGCTAGTAGTAAACCAAAAGTAGATATGAAAATTGATATACCACGATTAAAAATATCTAAAATAGGATTAGTATTTACAATTTTGCCTTTAATTACTTTAATAATTTCTTTAATTATTATTTGAATTGATAAATCAAAATGAAAAAAAGACCATTTAAGACATTGTTTAGATTGCCGTATTAATCCGCGTGTTATTCAACCAATAATAGCAAAACAATGAAATAATTTAGATGGTATAACAGAAGAAAATAACAAATAATTAAATTTAAAATAGACTATATATAGGGGTGGCTGATATTTTTGGGTGGTTATATAGTTTAATTTATAAATTATTTTGTTCCGAAAGGATAGATGGCCACCGTTTGAGTAAGGATAAGAAAGGGGTTAAAAAAAATGAATGAAACATTAATGATTGCTTTACTTGTTTTAGCAGGTGCTGGGGGAACTGGTAGTCTTGGTATTCTAGGATTAACTGCTAAAAAAATTAAAAAATATAAAGTAGAAATTAGAGAATTAAGAACTGCTGTTATTGCCCATGAAAAACATTTAAGAGGAGCTGATTATGCAACAGAATTAGCATTAAAAACAGGTCAAATTAAAAATGTAAAAAAACAAGTTAAAGTAAACGATAAAAAACAAGCACAAAAAGATGCTATTAGACAACTAACAAATAGTATTTAAAAAATAACCTTAATTGGTTATTTTTTATTTGTTTTTAAGATAATTAAATTATTTTCACCATATTTATTGATTAAATATTCTCAGTCTCAAGTTGAATTAATATTTACATCTTCAATATCGTTACCAGTTATATATTAACCAAGTGGAGTTTTACAAGGGCGATTACTTTGTTCTGAACTATAACATAAAATATATTTATTCATATTTATCACTGATTTTATTGTGTTTTATATAAAAATTAATAAGATGTTCAATTCGTTGTGAATAAGTAAAGTCATTAAATTCATTTCAAACTTTTTCTTCATTTTCATTTAAGTAAATATTAACATTACGAATTAATTTAGAATAATATTTTCCTGTTTTTTGATTAAATGAATGTTTCATAATATTACCCCTTATAATTAGCAATAATAATTGCATCGCGTAAATGATTACTTATTTTTTCATTATTATATTTTCAACCTTTACCATATTCATAAGTTAAATTTTCATCTTTACTAAATTCTTGAATATAATTATTATTATATTTACTAAAATTTTCCATATTTTTAACAACTGATTTAGTGTGTTTTGGTGATACTCAATTAATGAGTAATCTTAGTCTTTGATTAATATCTTCTATTACACCTAGTAATCGTAATAAATAGTCTCTATCTTTACTTGCATTAGCAGAGGTATATAAACAATCTTCAATATTTAAAATATAATTATTGTATTTTCATATATCACATAATATATCTCTTATAAAATCAATTTGTTTAATTCAATCTTTATTAATAAATTCATAATCATCAATTAATTTATTATTTTCAAAAACAACAATAGCGGTAGTACCAGTTCCTGATGGGTCAATACCTATTTTTACCATGCGTATACATCCTCATCAATATTATTATTAACTACTAGTACTACATTAGAAATATCTTCTTCTTTAACGACATTATCGTTTGTGTCCGCTATTTCTGTATAAGATGGGGTATTATTTACATTATTTAATAAGGGTTCATTACTCATCTGCCCCTGATTTTTGGCGACAGTAATATCATTATCAATATAAATCTTTTCATCATTAGTAGTAATAACTGCTTGGTCTGATTTATATGCTTGTTGTAATTCAACAGACATAATACCTCATTTTCTTAATAATGATGTTAATACTGTTTTAAGTGCCATTTCATCAAAAGTAGCAATATAAAATGATTTATTTTTAGCATAAGTTTTAGAATATTTCATAAAATGATTTTTCATTCGTTCTTTTGTCATATACAATGTTTTTTCAAAACCATTAACCATTTTAAAATAAGATACATAACCTATAATTGGTAATTTTTCTCGTTCATCTTCATTTTGAATTCAATTAAAACTAGTTCCTTTTAAACGATCATAATTTATTAATTCACCATCTCTAACATCTGATGCTGCTATATCTAGATATTGTCCACTTCTTTGGGCTAATTGAATATAACCTTTATAACCCATTTGAAATTGTGCTTGATTAACTCATTCTTGCACTTCACGACCATTAATAATTCTTGTTATTTTAGTATTATATGGAACTACATAAGCATATCCGAATTGTTTTTCCATTGGTAAGTTTAATAATACTCCTTGATAACAAGCGGTCATAATTGTTTTTGGGTCTGCTTTTTGTAATAATTCATTACTATTTGATATTGCAACTATATTACTTTTAAATCTTGCAATTTCATTTTCGTTAGAAAATTTACTTTTAATTCACTCTGTTACCTTATCTGTTCTTAAAAATTCAACAATATTTGCCATATTATTTTTCTCCTTTATTTATTTTAAAATTAATACCTTTAACACCAATTAAATTAATATCTTTATCACTATCTCATTGGTCTTTAATTTCGTTTTTAACAATTTGTTCATCAACAATTAAATAGTTTTTAATAAGATTAATAAGTTCTAATTTATTTGCTTTTTCTAAAAAATCATCATCAATACCCAATATTTCAATATCTTTAATTAATAATTTATTTTTACGAAAATTACTAGTAATAATTTTTAATTCTTGTTCTTGTTTTGCTACACTTTTAATTTCTAAAAATTGTTCTTTTCTATGAGTTTCAATAATTTCATTTTGTTTTTGAAATTGAATATTAATTACACTATTTTTTAAAGAATCATGATTACTCTTAATATTATTTTCTAAATTCAAAATATCTTTTCTAATAAAATTTAATTTATCTTTAAAATTTTTTATTAATTCTAATGGTTCTCTAAAAATATAATCAATTTTTGAAACTACTAATTTTAAATCTTTCAATGATTGTGATTTATATTCTCCATTTATTAATCAAGCTTGTTGTCGATATATAAATTCTGCTAATTCTTGTCCATTTTCATCAATTCATTTTTTAATTATTAATGCTTTTAAACTTAATTCTTTAAAATCATTTCCTTTTAAATAAAACGGATAAGTAATATTTTTAACTTCATTATTTAACTTTAAATCTTCCATAATTAAATTTCCTCTAATTCCATTTCATTAATTAAATTATCAATATAGTCATAAGCACTTTCTTCTGAATAACATTCTTCTAATGCTATATTAAATAAATCTTCTTCAGTATAAACATTGCCATTTTCATCTTTTCACATATTATTCACATCCTTGTCATTTAATATTTTCATTTTCTAAATTAATAATAGTTGTTAATCATTCTTGTTGATTTTAAATATTAGCAGTAATTTTTGCTTCTTATAATGTATAAAAACAGTTTGTTTTAAAATCACCATATTTACTTTTCATTACTAATAAGTATCTTTTATTCACAATTTATTTCTCCTAATTTTTTATACCTAATGCTCAATGCTCATCAGTTATTTCTTCAAATGAAACTGAATAACTTCTAAGCATTAGATCTTATAATTTATTTTCTTGATTGCATTCTTTATGAAAACAATAACCTCAATATCTTTTTTTAAGACAAATTTTATTTAACTTTTTCATATAAACCTCCTAAATTATTCCTCTTATTTTTAACTCGCTAGCACTCACTCCCAAGTGAAAGTGCCAAAGCGAGAATTAGTTATATAAGTATTTACTACGCCATCCGCTTCACTAAGGTAAGTGGTGGTGGTATATTGTTTAATAATCCACAGTTGTTTTTTATTTTTTACGCCAGAGAGTTTTCTCTCTCTTCATCCGCACCATTTCAGGTCAAAACGTTTCAGTTTTTAAAATAAATTCACTTGCACCTTGAAGAGCCTAATGCTGACTTTGTGGTTTTTATTAAACCGCCGTCACTTCTAAGAAGTAATATCTATCGCAAATTTATTTATAAAGTGGCCATCTCAATATTTATTGTCGTTTGATGTTGACCTTGCACTTATCACGACTATCACTTGTTAAAGCGTCTGTTATTTCCGGACTGATTACCGTTGGGCTAGACCGCCTATGTGGAATAAAAACACTTAGTTATTTAAAATAACCGTCCCACACTACATTAAGTTGTTTTAATAAATCAAAGTTTTAAAGAACCAGTTTCATAATCAAAGATAATTTTTGAATTTTCTAAACGTTTATAAAACCGCTTTTGTTTTTTATCTTTTGTGCGACTTAATAAATCTTTGTGTTTTTCACAAGTTCATAAAACTTTATTTGATAAAAATTCTTCAGTAATGAATGATATTGCTTTATAGCAATTATCAACATCACATATTGTTTGTTGCTTATTAATTTCCATTACTTATTCATTCCTTTATTAAATTTTTTATTAGCAAATTAATTAACTGAAACAGAGAAATGACAACACCTTAAAATTGGAGAAAAAACAGGTACACTTTGTAAAGATTTCTAAGATATTTAATAAATGTGTAAACAACTTAAAGAGGGTATCAAAAAGTTGTAATAAAAGGTTTTTATTTTAAGAATTTAAGATGCTGTCCTTTCTCTGAATCAATTAATAATTTTGGTTTTACAAATAAAAAAACCATTTTAGTAAATGGTTTATTATTTTTATTCAATTTCTATCTATTTTCTTAAAACCCTTCTTTTTTACATGCGACCAATAAGGTTGTATGTATTATCTAAGGTTTTTAATTAATATCTTAGAAATTGTGGAATAAAAATACCACTTACTTATTTAAATTATATTACTTTTAATTTTATTGTCAACAATATTTTAACATTTTTTAAATTTTTCCACGACAAAAATACATGTTTATTAAAGTTATTTAATTTATTAGATAAAATTAATAAAAATATAAGTTTGGTTGTAAATTATTATTTACAAAATTATTAACTGAATAATTAATTCTATTTTCTTCTAATGGTTCATTAGTATTAAATAAATTAATTTTATTTTTAAAATTCATCATACTAGTATTTAATTTATTTTTAAGAGTTTTTTCATGATAAGTTGCTTTTTTAAGCAAAACACCTTTACAGTAATGTGATATATCACCCTCAATATGACAACCAATATTATTTCATAATGTTTGATTTCTGACACCTTCTTCATTATTTTTAATTAATTTAATTGTCTCTTTTAAGAATTTCATTTTTGATTCTTTTATAAAAGAAGCACTGTTTTCTAAACATTCTAATAATTCTTCATATTTAGCATTAAAAAAATAATCGACTGCTTTATGGTATGTTTCTCTGTTTTCTTTGTTTTTACTTTGATAAGGATATAATTTTTTAAATCTACTTGTAAGGTGAAATTTATCTATCGTGTAATGTACTTTATTTTTAGGAAAATATTCTTGAATAAATTTTACAATATTTTTAATTCAAGGTGCGCCATCTCCTAATACTATAAATTCAATATTGTCATTAATATCATAATAATTTGTAATTAATGTAAGTAATTTATTAACAAAATTAGTTAATTTACTATTTTTTTTAATATATTCTGGAATATTATCTAGCTCTATAACACCTAATTTATCTTGAATTACAGGTCTTTTTTTTGTTGATTTTGCCTTATCAAAACCAGTATGAACAGTTGAAAATATACTATGTTTTTTTATTTTTTCTTTTCCTTTTTTCTTTTCATTTCACATTTTTAAATAAGTTCCATCAATTTGAATATATAAAGTATGAGGTATCTTTATTTTTTTATCAGTTTTATTAAGGTAATATTCTTTATCAGTTTTTGCATTTTTCATAATATTTGAAATTGTTTTTATACAAATTTTTACATGTTCCATAGTATCTAAAATATCTTGATATGTTTTTTTCTTGCCAATAAATGATAATATTTTTTCTTTAACAGAATTATCTATTCTTTGTCATTTTTCAATTCCTAAAAGTTTATCCAAAGGAAAAATATATTCCTCTTTACCTGTTTCTGGATTAATTTTATAATATTTTCTTCTTTTAAAAGTTATTTTCCCATTTAAAATAGTTAATGTTCTTGGTTTTATTTCTTTTACTTTATAATCTTTAAATTCTTTTAAAGTTTCATCAATTTTATAATTTTTAAAAATTCATTCATCACAATCTTCTAAACTTTGTTGAATAATTTCAATACTTTGTTTATCTAATAAAATATTAAAGTTGTTAAAAAAGTTTTCATCAATATTTATCATTTTTTACCCTCTTTCTTAATTTCACACATTAACATAAAAATAATAAAAATGCAAAAAGGATAGCAATTTTTATTTAGTATTTTATAATTTAAGTGTTAATTATTAGCAAATTAATTTAAATGAAAAAAGTAAATTACTTTACTTTTTTTTATTTTGATGTAAAATATAAATAATAAAAAAGAACCGAGTTGGTTCTTTTGTTACATTTTTATAGTATTTATTTACCCTTTTATTTAATCATATTTATTAAATAATAGCAATTTTAATATGCAAAAAGGAGTAAAAAATGAAAGAATTTAATCCAAAAACAGCAAGTTATACAACAATTTGAAGAAAAATCGAAGAATTTTGAAAAGATAAGAAACCGAATATTCCTTATACTTTGAACGATTTAACCGATAAACTCAACCTTTCTAGCAGATGAAGACATGAAACTTACAAGAGCGAAAAGATAGTATCTTTAATACAACGACAAGTTGATAGAATTGAAAGTGAAATAATTAATTTTATGATGAAATCACCAGATGGTGCTAAATTATATTGACAACGAGCATTTAATTATAAATATTCACTACAAGAAAAAGAACTTAAAAAAGAATTAAACTTAAATAATCAACAACCAATAATTGTTAATTTACAAACGGATATTAGAGATATTAAGAAAGAAAGTGATAATAATACTTAATCATTTTACTTATTTGTTAGAAACACCTTATTGGTTATTACAAAATAGTAGTATTGGTAATAAATATCCTTTTGCTAAAAAGTTTGAGTTAGTTAATGAAATTAATCAAATTGGTACAAGATATAGTGGTAAGACTATATCAAATATTAAAATGTTTGGTGAATTATTAAAAATTAGTTTATTGATTAAAGAACTGATTTGTATCATTGCTAGTATGTATTGGAGTAAAGATTTAAAAGATAGTGTATTTCAAAATATATGAAATATGCTAAATGAAAATCATATTCCTTATACTATTAATTTATCAAATTTTACTTTTACTTTATCAAATGGGAGTAAAATATATTGTAAAGGTTTACATTCACCAAGTCGGAAAGAAAAATTAAAAGCTTTTGCTGATTTGAATAAATATAAATTAGTAATTGATTGAAGAGAAGAATGTGACCAGTTTCAACAAAAAGATTTAAGTGATTTAGAGTTTGCTATTCGTGGTTATCAAAATAAAATAACAATTAATACATGTAATCCTGAAAGTTTAAAAAGATATATCGTTGGTTATTGTAATCAATTATTACCTTTTAATGAAGAAATAATGCGTAGTAAATATGAGCAAATTAAATATATTGAAAAATGAAATATGAAGATTATTATTCATTATTCTAGTTGAAGATTAAATTATGAATTACCACAAGATAAAATTAATGAACAATTAAGATTAGAACAATTAGATATTGAAAGAGCAAGAGTGTGGAGTTGAGGTTTACCAGGCAATACTAGTGGTTCAATCTTTGCGCGATATATTGATATTATGCAAGCAACAGATATTATTCAACCAACTAAGTTATTAGGTGGTGTTGACTTAGCAAACTCTACTAGTCCCAAAGGACATACAACAGCAGCGAGTTTTTGAATATATAATTCATTTGATAAAAAATCCTATAAAGTTGCTGAATATACACACTCAAATGCTACTCAACAATTTAAAGGACCATTAGAACAAGTAAAAGATATTTTAGAGTTTTACAACAATCAATTAAACCAATACTTTAATTTAATTCAACAAGGTATATCAATTAATGTTGATGATAGTGCTTATGCAACATTAGAAAGTTTAAATAGAGAAAAATATAATTATACTTTTGGTCAATACATGCATTTTAAACCAGCACAAAAACAAAAATTTAAAATAAAGCATCGTATTGAGGCATTTACAATGTTAATAAATACTAATCAATTAAAATGATTATGAGAAAAATGTCCTGTAAGTAAAACCCAATATGAATTAATACAATGAGAAGATAAACCAGATGCCAGAGAAGAACAAATGCTAGATTTATATGATGATACATTTGATAGTGATTTTTATGCTTTACATTTTGAATTAATACCAATGGTTAAACATAATAGTTCAGCAGATTATAAATTATGACAACAAAGGGAGTGAATAACTTAATGAAAAAAAATATTTATGTAGTACATGATGAGCGTGTAATAAATGCAAAAAGACCATATATGTCTGTTTGTGGACAAGTTAAAAAAAGACTTTGTCAAGAATTAAAAAAAGATAATATCGCAATATGTAAATTAAATTTATATAACGAATATATTAAGAAGTATAAAAAAGTTAAAGTATGTGTACAAGTTTTAGTAAATGAACCAAATTTATTAACAATAAATATAATTAATTATGCACTTATTTTAAAATTAAAGGAGCAAAATAACAATGAATAATATTTCACCTAGTTTACCAAACTTAAATGATATTAATAGTGTTTTAAAATTTTATAATTATGATTGAACAATTAATTTGGCCAATATTATTGCTCGCCATCAAATGCGATTAGTAAATGGTAAAGATATTTTATTTAAGTCTTATCGTAAAGATATTTTAGAAAAATTAAATTGATGATATGAAACTTATAAAATAAAAGAAAAATTAGATAAAAATGAATTAACAGCAAGTTTAATGGGTAAAACTATTTTTGGTTTGTTAGAAACATCAGATGGCAATATTGATTTATGAATTAACCCATTTAACTTTACATCAAGAGTAAGTAAAATAAACGAAATTGAACAAGGTGCTGATATTTGATTAAATTATCATCAATCAGATAGTGGTTTTATTTTAAATTTAATTTGTACTAAAGATAAAATAGTTATTAAAGGTTGACCTAAAAATAATGAAGTAGTTGTTGGTCAAAGTAAAACACAAATTAAAGATGATGTTAAACCTGTTTTAGTACAAGAATTTAAAAACAAATTAGGTATAGTACCTTTTTGAGAAATGATAAATGAACCTAATCCTTTATTTTTATCAACATCAACTACTTTAAATCCATGACCTACTATGACAAATTGTTATAAATTACAATTTGATTTAGAAGATAGTTTTAATATTAAATCAAAAGAAAGATATGCAAATCGTACGCATTGATATGGGATACTAAGTGATGATTTAATGACTGCTTATAACAAAGGTAATAAAAAAGTACTACAAGATGTATTTGATGATATTTTTGTTCAATCAAGTTCATCAACAGTAGATGGTTAATTATCTCAATCTTTACAAGTAGTACAAGGTACACCAACCTTAGAAACATATACCGAAGACCAAAAATCTATTATTGAACAAGTATATATAGCATGTCATTTTTCTAGTCCTTTTGGTGATAAATCAGATAATGACCAAAATAAAACACAGTCATTATTAACTAAAACAAAAGATTTAGAAAAACAAGCATATTTACAAGCATATCGTAAGCAATATTATACAAAAATTTTTGATACAGTTTTAAAATATTATAGTTTATGAGATGGTGTTGGTGAACGACCTTATGGATTTGATTTTATTAGTGCTAGTTTAGTAGACCAAATGCGACAAAATGAATTAATTACTGCTAGATTAGATAATGGCACAATGGAACTAATAAGGGTAATTACTGAATATGATAATATTGATGAATTAGAAGCAACCAAATATTTTGAAAAAGTAGAAGCATGACAAGATAAAATGCAAGCCAAAGAAATTGAACATAATAATAAATTAATGGAATATGATTAAACTGGTAATAATCAAAATGCCTTACAAAGTAGAGCAGAAATAAAGGAGAATTAAAAAATGAGTAGAATTAACCCCGGAGTTATAGAATAATTAAGAAGACAAGCCCATGATACTTTAATAGATATCAGAGAAAACATAAGAGATAATAGACATTGAATGGTATTTCCTTTTAATGTTTATAGTTCATATATACCTGATACTGAAACAGGTTGAAAACCTAATAATGCTAACCCAAGTGACTATGGTAGTTATTCACGAATATTTGATAATATGGAAAGTACTATTGCTCAATGACAAGATAGTTTAAAAATAGTACAAAAATATAAAGGTGAAGAAATTAATATTTTAACAATTGCTGATTTTAATAAACAGCCTATTAATTCAACTATATGAGCAAATAATGAAACACCTTTTGCAATAAAATTAAAAGATGAAAATAGCAATGTTTATTGAAAATTAATTGATGGTGAAAATATTTATGATATTAATAAAATGTTAGAATATTTAAAGCAATATAAATTAAGTTATTTTATTAATAATGATAATAAAGCCGATAACTTTTATACAAAAGAGGTTAAAGTTGGTAAATATTGAGATGCTTATATGATTGATGATAGAAGTTCAATTCAATTTGGTGAAGCAAAATTTGAACAAGTATTTACTCAACAATCAACCGAAAGACAATATACTTTATTAATTTTAGATGAAGATGCTGATAAATTAAATATTAATGATTATTATAATTTTTATACTGTTTTTAATGACCGTGGTTTAAATATTGGTGGTGGTGATATTAATTCTGCACCACAAGATAGACAATGATTATATCCATCAAATGTTATTAATTATTATTCACCTTATGATGGTGGTTTTTTATGACAAGAAATTACATTTTCAAGTATTAATGACAAAATTAGTAATAGTGGTTTATCAGTACGACAATTTATACAAACAAGTGCTCCAGGTGAAGGTTATTGTTTTCCTAAAATAACTTATGATGAAAAACTAAATAAAGGTATTGTTGAATTAGATGAGATTTTATTAAAAGACCCAGGGGTTAGAGCAATGGCAGTTAAATTTTATGGTAATCCAATCTTTTTTGATATGCCAGTAATTGGCCGACCAATTATTAAAGGTCAATTTAATCAAAAAGTAATGAATTCTCGTGATTTATTAATGTATAACATGTATCCTGCACCACCTGATAAAATAAATACTTATGCATCACCCGAAGTAAGTTGATATAACATTCAAGGTATTCAACCAACAATGATAACAGGTTATGAAGATTGAAAAAAAGATATGGAAAGTAGATATGACTTTTGAAAACAAAAAAATAGTGAAGGCATTATTATAACTGACCCCGTTACTACATCAGCATCTAATTCTACTGTTGGTAGAAATATTCATAAAGAAGATAAAGATTCTAAATTTTACTGGTCTAAAGATTGAATGATTACTCCACCAGATAAAATAAAAGTAAATAATGAAGATGTTAATAATATTATTAGTACTCAAGCATCATCATATTTTAGAAGAAAAGATGAATTTAGCAATACTGTTGGACAAGTACAAATTGAATATAATAAAATGGGTAAATGTAATGTTTGAGATATTTTAAATATGAATAATTTTATTAATCGCCAAATTACAGTATTACCTTTAAACTATACGCAAAAATTAGTTTTTAACCCTTTTACGATACCAGGTGGAGTTGGTAAGTTCTTAAACTTTATTTCATTTGGTATTCCATGGGGATGAGTTATTAATCAAGATGAAAAAACTTGAACTAATTTTCAATGACTTAATGGCTTTATGAGTGCTAATATTTATAGTTTTTATAATGATGCCTTTTGGTCTGAAAAATCAAAAGGTAAAGGTTATTTACCATTCGAAATATTTAGAGAACAAGGGAATGATAAAGTTGGTGCTATTTTTGGAGCAAATACTACTAGTTTAGGGTTTACAACTTTATTAACTGATAAAATACAAGGTAATGTTTTAGAAAAAGATGGTAAACCAACTGAACGAATAACTTATTCAACTTATAATTTAAAACAATTAAATCCCAAAACTAATCGCATATATTTAATTAATGAATTAGTAAGATCAGTAGATTCTCAAACACCAGTTAGTAATAGTGAAAAAGATAATGATTGCGAATTCTTACAAACACCAGATGGAACAAATTGTAGTTATATAATTGATATGTTTTCAATTCAAGCCTTATATAAAGGTAATTTTGAAATTATCTTTTATGCTGATAATCCATATACTAATAATGAAGAAGATTATTTAAAATTATCAGTATGAAGTTTTCGTGGAAAAACAAAAAGCGTATTAAATAATTATTTACGAGATATGACAACTAACTATAAAACTAGTTTCTTATTACCACACGACTATGAAATACCAACATTTAATTACCCACAGTATGTATTACCGCCAGTTCCATATAACTATTCAGAATATACAAAAGATATCTGAGATGCTAATGCAATTCAACCATTAAAAACTAAAATTACAGCACCAGCACAATGTAGAAAAGTTAACACTACATTATACTCTGATGTTAATTTGTTCTATAATGAATTTAATTCTGCTTATTATGAAACTGAAATAGATTTAAAACAAATCGATCCAACAATTCAAAGTATCAGTAAATTCCAAGATTCTTATAAAACGATTGAAATAAGTAATCTAGATAATTTACAAGTTGAATGTGGGCCACCAAATATAGGAAATTTTATTCCTAATAGAAATATTAATATTACTTTTGGTGGAGTTTCTGGATGTACTAATAAAAATCCATTGTCTAGTATAAAATTACTAGAAAGTGGTCATTCACAAACCGATAAAGTTAATTTTGATAATACAATAACTTTATATACTGATAATATCAGAGTAAATGATATTCAAACATTTTCTACTGCATATACTAATGTATTACCAAGTTATGATGATTATTTTAACAAATATATATCAAAAAATGAATTAACTATTAGAGTTTCTTTTACACTTAAATCAACAAAATTATTTAATAGTGATAAAGATGAAATTAAAAAAACAGAATTACAAGCATATTATACTAATGATATGAAATTAAAAATTAGATTTACAAAATTAATTTATGCAGAATTAATTTTAGGGGCAGATAGTTATTTAAGTTTTGGTAATGATAAAGATATTGTATTAGATGTTAATAACCCTAATGTTTTAGGTATTAGAAATAAAAGTGATAATCCAGTTAAAATTACAATAAAACCAATATAAAAATAAAAAGAGATGTAAAATCTCTTTTTCTATTCTCCATTAACTTTTACATTACCTTTATCATCAATAATTAAGGCAGGTACATTATCGGTTAAATTTCAACGATAAACTGATTTAAAATATGAACCATCATCAGCATATAAAGTATTATTTGTATTAATAATTCCGTATTTAATTAATAAAGTATAATAACGAAATCGTGGCGGTTTAAAAATAAGACTATATTTAGCATAATTATCTATTTTTTTTTCATTATCTGTATAATTTAAAAATTTAATAATTCTTCAATCATTATTTTTATTACCACGCCATACTACATAATATCATTTATTATCAACATTATTAAATGGTTTTTCTTGTGATGCTATTCATTCTAAATTGTTTTTAATAGTTTCATTAGTTGTATTTATTTGGTTTTCTTTTTTTAATTTTGCTAATTCTTCGGGTGTATATTCTTGTGGTGTATTACAAGCAACTAAACTTGTTGTACTTGTTCCAATTAAAGTAATTGTTCCCAAAAGACTTAATATTTTTTTCATATTTTAATTATATTATACTATAGCCTATAGCTGCCATTAATTCTGGTTCTGTTATTTCTCAAATTGATGAAAAAATACTAATAGATTTTTCACAAAATAATTGAAAAACATCTTCATGTATTAATACGCTACCGTTTTCTATTTGATTAAATAAAATATTAAAAATTTGTTCACCCGTCATTGAAATTTCTGTAGTTTGATCTAGAATGAATTCACCTTCACTGTCTCTTCATGGATCTCTAACATAATAAGTATCTTCAAGTATATTTTCTTTATTTGGTTTGATTCCAACAATTAATGCAGAATGAGAAGCGTTATTAAATATTTGGCCATAATATTCTAATTCAAAAAAACCACCAAAAATAACAGGGACTTGTCTAGAAAGAGATTCCCATATTAAATGTCTTATCCACATTCTTTTTTCTATATCATTTAATCTATTTCAAAATAATCGAGTTAAATCAATTTCCTTTAAATTATATCCCAAACTTTCCTTAATTATCGGGTTTGTGTTAAATAATTCAATTACATTTGATAACGAAACACCTTCATCATTTATGCTGTCTGAAAAAAAACTTGTAATTTCTTCTTGTTCCATTTCTTTAAGATCTTTATTATTAAGAATATTATTATCAAATATATTTTTTAAAATTGCAATAACACATCATGAATTAGCTATTTGAAATTGCATTTGTTTTTTCATGCTAGTTTTTCTTAAATCAATTAACACATCTTCTAATATTGGATATGTTATTTCTTGTCTTTTAACTCTATTTAAATTTTTTAAATTATTTGTTTGTAAATAACTAATTTCATTATTTTCTAATTTAGCTTCTTCTTTTTGATAAGGACTAGCGGCAATTGTTGTTGGTACAGCAGTTCCATTAATTGCTAATACACTTAATAAACTAAGTAACTTTTTCATACTTGTTTTTCTCCTTTTCATATCTTGAAACTTTTTATCAAGATGCATTTTCATTATATATATATATATATATATATATAAGCAAGTAAAATTAGAATTTATTTTAATAAAATTATCTTTTAAAATACAGTTATTACGCGTTTTAAGGGTTAAATTAGCAATGAAATATAATAATATTTTTTGTTTTTGTTGTGGTTGTTGGGGGGGTTATATTGTGCGTCGTTTATTGTGTTAATTGTTTAGTATTATTTTATAAAAAGTATTGTATTTATAAACTATTAGTATATAATTAATTTATAGGTTTAATCTTTTTCCGTAAAAAAGAGTTTATGCTGACTTGTTAATCGAACAAGGATAAAAAAAAGAGGTTTATAAAATGGCACTTACAAAAGAACAATTAATAGAACAAGGTTTAAGTGAAGAGATTGCAGAAAATATCTTAAATCAGTTTAATAATGAAGCAAAACAAATTAGAGAAAATGTGCAAAAACGCGAAGATGTTATATCAAAAGAAGACTTTATTAAATTATCTAATGAATTAGATGAATTAAAAGCATTTAAAGATGTTCCATCTACTAAAATTGAAGATATTAAAACTAATTTAAATAAAGTTAGTGGTAGTTCTTTAACTGAAAAAATGCAAACTTTAAAAGAATTAAAACCTGATTTGTTTGTTAAAGAGCAACCATCAGTTTCACCAACTAATTTTATTAAAGATATGATTGAAAAATCAAATGAAAATAAGAATGATGAAATTGAAACTATTAAAGAAAAAGGAGCATATACTCCGGAAGAAATTAAAAAATTAACTGATTATACACTTAAAAACCTTAGATAATAAGGAGGTGAAATATTATGGCAACAATTAATTTACCACAAGTACCTTTTACATTACAAGGTAATACAACAAATCAAAAAGCTTATGTTGATATGGTTAATGCATTATTGCGTGGACCTTTATATAATGAATATGCAAGTATTATGCAGTATGCTACTGCAACGGCAGAACAAGTTGCTTGATTACCTAATGCTGGACAAGCATTATATAATTTAACTCATCGTGTGGTATGACAAGATGATTATTCATTACCAAATGGTGGGACAACTCAAACTATGGGATTAACAAGAATTCCAGTTCCTATTGATAAAAGATTTAATTTAAAATTAATGAATGAAGCATTTGATTTAGCAATGATAGAACAAAATATTAAAAATGGTGTTATTGCCGATGCTATTTCTAGTGTTGTACAGAATAAATTTGTTAATTTAGAATGTGAATTAATTCAGGCTATTTATGATTATTGTTTAGCAGATGGTCAGTATGAAGTAATTCCATTTCGTAGTTATACAGCTGAAAATACTGATGATGCAAATAAAGCATTCTTTACATTAAATGAAACTTTGATTGAATTAACAAATAAAATTAGTAATTTATATTTTGGTTTACCAACTGATAAAATGTTTATGGTTTTAGGTCGTAGGGCGTATTTAGGATTAACACCAGCTTATTTAAAAGTAATTGGTTCACAAGCACAATTAAAAGCGATGGTTAATGGTGAATTATATGAAAATACTGCAATGGGTATTCCAGTATCTAAAAGTTTTCATTTAGAAAAAACATATACAAAAGGACAAGTTAACCGTGATAAAGGTTATAATTTTAATAATGTAAATGGTTTATTATTAAATAAACAAGTATGAGCATATCCAATTAATATGGATACTATTCAACAAGTTTTAGATAATGATACTGCTAACCCTAAATGAATTGGTAAAGTGCAATATGCAACACCAACTATTTTATATCCAAAAACATGTAAAATTATTTTAGAAAAAAAACCAACACAAGAAGAAATTAAACAAGCATATAATAATTTAAATAAAACTTATCGTGTTCCTATTGATTATGTAATTCCAGCACCTAAAACAAATCCACAAGGTTAATAAAAAATGAATTTACTAATATTGCGCGTTTTAACTTTATTAGTATCTAATTTAGAAAACAAACCTTTAATAAGTAAATTTGTAAATTTAATTAATAGAGTTAATCAAGTTCAAAATAAAGTATTAAAGCCAATTAATTATATTACTGATAAATATAATAAAATTACAAATAAAGTTGAAGATATTTATCAGTGATTAAATCCATTTACTTATTTAGATTTAATTAAAAAAGGTCATAAAAAAGAAATACAACAAATATTAAGTAAATTAGAAAAAGATAATAATATTAAAAATAGAGAACAATTTAAAAATGAAAATTATCTAAATACTAATTGACAACCTTTAAATAGTAGTTGACTTGATAGTGGTATGTTTAATATTACAAATAAATTAACTTTAACGGGTAATTTAACTATTTTAATATATACAAAAACAGCAAAACATCCAAAATTTTATGGCCCATATGTTTATCCTGGTTTTCCGGTTGAAATATGAAAATTATTAAGTAATGCTGTATCTAATGCAGGTACTTTATTTTGGCGTTATTGATTAAGAAAATGATTAGCTAGTCATTTAAGAGATTATATTAAAAAACGATTACCGCAAGCATTAAAAGAAAAATACCTAAAAGGAACTACTAAATTAACATTACCAACAGTTCAAAAATTACAACAAATTAAAAAATTTATTAATAATTTAAAAATTGGACATTTTAATTTTAATTTTGCTGGTGAAATTAATAATAAAAAATGATATCGTGAACGCCGAAGTGATGTTAAAAATATTAAGAATTTATATAAAACACCAGTTAAAAATATGTTTTACAAAACTAATCAAACTATTAAAACAATTAAGAAAACAAAAACAAGAGTTAATAGTTATAAGCCAAGTAATTTAAAAAATAAATATCGTAATCAATTAAGGGGTGTTTTATATGGAAAATAATTTAAATAATTTGTTATTTATAACTGTTGAAGATGTTAAAGAAAGTAAAATTTGACAACCTATTAATGATAGAAAACAATCTGCTTATAATGATAATTTAATTTATAATGCTATTTTAAAAACTAGTTTATGAATGGATAGATTATCAGGCGGGACAATTTCTGATAAAATTAATAAAAAATATTTATTTCCTTGAGTAAAAAAAGATAATACTGGATTAATTGAATATAATAAATGATTAAGTTATATTCAATCTGCTTGTTTATTAGCAGTTATTAATTGATATTTACCCAAAGGAGTTAATGATTTAACTGGTAGTGCTTCATTTTCACAAGGTGGAGTTGCTTATTCACAAACTAATGACCCTGAAGTAAATGAAAATATTACTCGTGATGTTAAAAATGCTTTAAAATTAGCGGGTGAAATAATTGATATTATATCTAGTAAAACAGCATCTAGACCTTATAATTATAGGTTAGATAATTATGCTCATCCATTAGAAGAAGAATATAAACATATTAGTAAAAAAACTTTTTATCCAACATTATTATTTTGATTAAAAGAACGATTACAAACGGATAATTCAATAAATATTACTTATCCAACTATTAATGATTTTTCTAAAATTTATTATAATGAATATATTAAACTTATTGTTCCATTTGATAATGATACTATTTATGAAAAAAATGGTGTTTGAAAAGCAAAACAAAGCGGCGATATTCCATCAGATATTATTAAAGATAGTGATTTAAATAAAAATTATATTGAAAAAGTTGATGGTAAATACATTGTAAAAACATCAAAAAATTTAGAAAATAATTATTATGATGCAAATACGATTGATAATTTTTTAGTTAATAAACAAGATAAATTAGTAAGTGGCACAAATATTAAAACTATTAATGGTAATTCATTATTAAGTAGTGGTGATATATCTATTAGTAATAATGATTGAGAAATTGTTAATACTAGTGATTTTATTAGAAATTCAAAAGAATATACTGTTAGAGCATTTGATAATAAATATTATTATCGCATAAATTGTTCTGTTGAAACACAATTTAGAATATATAGTTTTACAATTTTTATAAATTCTAAATTTATAAATGAAAAAGTACCAACAACTCATTATATCGGAACATCAATAGAAGGTTATTTTTCAATATTTGAATGAGATAAAAATACTAATTATGGAAAAGTAACTATTGAAAAAGAAGAATTAGCACAATATTTAAATGGAATTTATATTGAAAGAAAAAGAATAAATTAAAAAGGAGTTTAATTAATGAAACAAGATAAAACAACTTGATTAAAGGGTGCCTTACCTTGAAATTGATTTAAAAAAGACCCTATTCCGACTTATAATTGAACTCATAAAGATATTAGAGAATGAGAAAGAAAATATAAAATTCGTAGTTGAGTAGTTAGTTTTTATACATTAATATTTTTAATATTAAATTGTTGATTAGAATATGGGATGATTAATGGCATTAAAGACCAAATTAATTGGTATAATTATGGACAATATTGAGGTAATGGAATTGCTATTTTATTAACACCTTTATTTACGCATGGAATTCAAGGCATATTTGTTGCTAGTAGTAAACCAAAAGTAGATATGAAAATTGATATACCACGATTAAAAATATCTAAAATAGGATTAGTATTTACAATTTTGCCTTTAATTACTTTAATAATTTCTTTAATTATTATTTGAATTGATAAATCAAAATGAAAAAAAGACCATTTAAGACATTGTTTAGATTGCCGTATTAATCCGCGTGTTATTCAACCAATAATAGCAAAACAATGAAATAATTTAGATGGTATAACAGAAGAAAATAACAAATAATTAAATTTAAAATAGACTATATATAGGGGTGGCTGATATTTTTGGGTGGTTATATAGTTTAATTTATAAATTATTTTGTTCCGAAAGGATAGATGGCCACCGTTTGAGTAAGGATAAGAAAGGGGTTAAAAAAAATGAATGAAACATTAATGATTGCTTTACTTGTTTTAGCAGGTGCTGGGGGAACTGGTAGTCTTGGTATTCTAGGATTAACTGCTAAAAAAATTAAAAAATATAAAGTAGAAATTAGAGAATTAAGAACTGCTGTTATTGCCCATGAAAAACATTTAAGAGGAGCTGATTATGCAACAGAATTAGCATTAAAAACAGGTCAAATTAAAAATGTAAAAAAACAAGTTAAAGTAAACGATAAAAAACAAGCACAAAAAGATGCTATTAGACAACTAACAAATAGTATTTAAAAAATAACCTTAATTGGTTATTTTTTATTTGTTTTTAAGATAATTAAATTATTTTCACCATATTTATTGATTAAATATTCTCAGTCTCAAGTTGAATTAATATTTACATCTTCAATATCGTTACCAGTTATATATTAACCAAGTGGAGTTTTACAAGGGCGATTACTTTGTTCTGAACTATAACATAAAATATATTTATTCATATTTATCACTGATTTTATTGTGTTTTATATAAAAATTAATAAGATGTTCAATTCGTTGTGAATAAGTAAAGTCATTAAATTCATTTCAAACTTTTTCTTCATTTTCATTTAAGTAAATATTAACATTACGAATTAATTTAGAATAATATTTTCCTGTTTTTTGATTAAATGAATGTTTCATAATATTACCCCTTATAATTAGCAATAATAATTGCATCGCGTAAATGATTACTTATTTTTTCATTATTATATTTTCAACCTTTACCATATTCATAAGTTAAATTTTCATCTTTACTAAATTCTTGAATATAATTATTATTATATTTACTAAAATTTTCCATATTTTTAACAACTGATTTAGTGTGTTTTGGTGATACTCAATTAATGAGTAATCTTAGTCTTTGATTAATATCTTCTATTACACCTAGTAATCGTAATAAATAGTCTCTATCTTTACTTGCATTAGCAGAGGTATATAAACAATCTTCAATATTTAAAATATAATTATTGTATTTTCATATATCACATAATATATCTCTTATAAAATCAATTTGTTTAATTCAATCTTTATTAATAAATTCATAATCATCAATTAATTTATTATTTTCAAAAACAACAATAGCGGTAGTACCAGTTCCTGATGGGTCAATACCTATTTTTACCATGCGTATACATCCTCATCAATATTATTATTAACTACTAGTACTACATTAGAAATATCTTCTTCTTTAACGACATTATCGTTTGTGTCCGCTATTTCTGTATAAGATGGGGTATTATTTACATTATTTAATAAGGGTTCATTACTCATCTGCCCCTGATTTTTGGCGACAGTAATATCATTATCAATATAAATCTTTTCATCATTAGTAGTAATAACTGCTTGGTCTGATTTATATGCTTGTTGTAATTCAACAGACATAATACCTCATTTTCTTAATAATGATGTTAATACTGTTTTAAGTGCCATTTCATCAAAAGTAGCAATATAAAATGATTTATTTTTAGCATAAGTTTTAGAATATTTCATAAAATGATTTTTCATTCGTTCTTTTGTCATATACAATGTTTTTTCAAAACCATTAACCATTTTAAAATAAGATACATAACCTATAATTGGTAATTTTTCTCGTTCATCTTCATTTTGAATTCAATTAAAACTAGTTCCTTTTAAACGATCATAATTTATTAATTCACCATCTCTAACATCTGATGCTGCTATATCTAGATATTGTCCACTTCTTTGGGCTAATTGAATATAACCTTTATAACCCATTTGAAATTGTGCTTGATTAACTCATTCTTGCACTTCACGACCATTAATAATTCTTGTTATTTTAGTATTATATGGAACTACATAAGCATATCCGAATTGTTTTTCCATTGGTAAGTTTAATAATACTCCTTGATAACAAGCGGTCATAATTGTTTTTGGGTCTGCTTTTTGTAATAATTCATTACTATTTGATATTGCAACTATATTACTTTTAAATCTTGCAATTTCATTTTCGTTAGAAAATTTACTTTTAATTCACTCTGTTACCTTATCTGTTCTTAAAAATTCAACAATATTTGCCATATTATTTTTCTCCTTTATTTATTTTAAAATTAATACCTTTAACACCAATTAAATTAATATCTTTATCACTATCTCATTGGTCTTTAATTTCGTTTTTAACAATTTGTTCATCAACAATTAAATAGTTTTTAATAAGATTAATAAGTTCTAATTTATTTGCTTTTTCTAAAAAATCATCATCAATACCCAATATTTCAATATCTTTAATTAATAATTTATTTTTACGAAAATTACTAGTAATAATTTTTAATTCTTGTTCTTGTTTTGCTACACTTTTAATTTCTAAAAATTGTTCTTTTCTATGAGTTTCAATAATTTCATTTTGTTTTTGAAATTGAATATTAATTACACTATTTTTTAAAGAATCATGATTACTCTTAATATTATTTTCTAAATTCAAAATATCTTTTCTAATAAAATTTAATTTATCTTTAAAATTTTTTATTAATTCTAATGGTTCTCTAAAAATATAATCAATTTTTGAAACTACTAATTTTAAATCTTTCAATGATTGTGATTTATATTCTCCATTTATTAATCAAGCTTGTTGTCGATATATAAATTCTGCTAATTCTTGTCCATTTTCATCAATTCATTTTTTAATTATTAATGCTTTTAAACTTAATTCTTTAAAATCATTTCCTTTTAAATAAAACGGATAAGTAATATTTTTAACTTCATTATTTAACTTTAAATCTTCCATAATTAAATTTCCTCTAATTCCATTTCATTAATTAAATTATCAATATAGTCATAAGCACTTTCTTCTGAATAACATTCTTCTAATGCTATATTAAATAAATCTTCTTCAGTATAAACATTGCCATTTTCATCTTTTCACATATTATTCACATCCTTGTCATTTAATATTTTCATTTTCTAAATTAATAATAGTTGTTAATCATTCTTGTTGATTTTAAATATTAGCAGTAATTTTTGCTTCTTATAATGTATAAAAACAGTTTGTTTTAAAATCACCATATTTACTTTTCATTACTAATAAGTATCTTTTATTCACAATTTATTTCTCCTAATTTTTTATACCTAATGCTCAATGCTCATCAGTTATTTCTTCAAATGAAACTGAATAACTTCTAAGCATTAGATCTTATAATTTATTTTCTTGATTGCATTCTTTATGAAAACAATAACCTCAATATCTTTTTTTAAGACAAATTTTATTTAACTTTTTCATATAAACCTCCTAAATTATTCCTCTTATTTTTAACTCGCTAGCACTCACTCCCAAGTGAAAGTGCCAAAGCGAGAATTAGTTATATAAGTATTTACTACGCCATCCGCTTCACTAAGGTAAGTGGTGGTGGTATATTGTTTAATAATCCACAGTTGTTTTTTATTTTTTACGCCAGAGAGTTTTCTCTCTCTTCATCCGCACCATTTCAGGTCAAAACGTTTCAGTTTTTAAAATAAATTCACTTGCACCTTGAAGAGCCTAATGCTGACTTTGTGGTTTTTATTAAACCGCCGTCACTTCTAAGAAGTAATATCTATCGCAAATTTATTTATAAAGTGGCCATCTCAATATTTATTGTCGTTTGATGTTGACCTTGCACTTATCACGACTATCACTTGTTAAAGCGTCTGTTATTTCCGGACTGATTACCGTTGGGCTAGACCGCCTATGTGGAATAAAAACACTTAGTTATTTAAAATAACCGTCCCACACTACATTAAGTTGTTTTAATAAATCAAAGTTTTAAAGAACCAGTTTCATAATCAAAGATAATTTTTGAATTTTCTAAACGTTTATAAAACCGCTTTTGTTTTTTATCTTTTGTGCGACTTAATAAATCTTTGTGTTTTTCACAAGTTCATAAAACTTTATTTGATAAAAATTCTTCAGTAATGAATGATATTGCTTTATAGCAATTATCAACATCACATATTGTTTGTTGCTTATTAATTTCCATTACTTATTCATTCCTTTATTAAATTTTTTATTAGCAAATTAATTAACTGAAACAGAGAAATGACAACACCTTAAAATTGGAGAAAAAACAGGTACACTTTGTAAAGATTTCTAAGATATTTAATAAATGTGTAAACAACTTAAAGAGGGTATCAAAAAGTTGTAATAAAAGGTTTTTATTTTAAGAATTTAAGATGCTGTCCTTTCTCTGAATCAATTAATAATTTTGGTTTTACAAATAAAAAAACCATTTTAGTAAATGGTTTATTATTTTTATTCAATTTCTATCTATTTTCTTAAAACCCTTCTTTTTTACATGCGACCAATAATTTTAGTTATTATTATAATTTATCTTGAAATTTAAGAATGAATGAATCAATTCGCATTATTTCATATAGTGGATATCCAGAAGGATATTGAACAAATAATGATTTTGAATCCTATAATGAAATTGTTAATCAAAATAATGATACTATTGATTGACAAACATTTAATAATAGAAATGAAGAAAATAAATTTAATAAAGAATTCAAACATAATGATGAATTTAAAAAAATAATTAAAAAAAGACAAACAACCACACCAGAACCACAAGCGGGGCCATCGTGATTACAACCAACACCCGAACCACGAATGAATTTATTCGATATCAATTTAAGAACGGCATCAATAGATTTAAGAAATAATATGGCAGTACCAATGAAATTGCAAGAACAAGATTCTTGATGTGCTATTGCAGTTTTACAAAATATCTTAGCTAATAGTCAAATAACAAATCCAAATATAAATAATTTTTCTCAACAACAACTTGCTGATTTATTTAGTAAAGCAGATAGTTCTATAAATTATAAAGGTATATATCTTTTTTATATTTATAGATTTATGATGGAAAATAATTTTATTAAAGATTATTTAGGTTTTAGTTATTCTTATTTTCCTTTGGAAAGTTTCTTTTTTTATATTTTAGATAATAAAGAAAAATTTAATTTATTACAAAATTTAATATGAGAATCTCTTTCTAGAAGTGTTTCTGTTCCAGTTAGTGGAATTATAGATAGTAGTAGTAGTCAGCTTACTGTACATATGTTTTTAATTGTCGGAATTCAGCCAAACATCGACCCATTAAAAACACTTTATTTTGTTAGAGATTCTGATCCCGAAGAAGATCATGCCTTAATTAACTATAATAATGAAAAAAATACAGAAACCTCACTAACTGGTCAAAAATTATTTGATATATTATTTTCTAATTTTGAATATGGCGATTTATTAATAAATAGTGAAGTGTATTTACAATTTATTGTTGCATATATAAAATATTACAGCAAAATTTGAAATTTTCAGAATTTATTAGCACCTATTGTCGATTTTCGAAGCCCCGATTTATTTTCTGATGATAGTAGCGATGATGAAGAAAATTTATTAGCAAATACTTGTTTTGATTTTACTTCTGATTCAGATTAGAAAGGGACTATAATAATATGAAAAAAATATTAAGTCTTTTGGGAACAATCACTTTAATTGGAACAAGTACAACAAGTTTAGTTGCTTGTAATAATACACCACAAGAATATACAAAAGAACAATTAAAAGAACTAAAATGCAAAAATAATATAAATACAAAAGATGGCATTTTAGAATGAATAGCACCACAAGAAAAACCATTTAATGAAGTAGATAATAAATATTATTTTGTTGTGTGGCGTGGTGATAAAAATGCTGATTGGCGTATTATTAAGTTTAAAAATAATGAAATGACTATTAAAATTGATAATTCTAATAATCGACAATTGCAGAAAACTGATTTAGGTATGGGAAGAGATTTATATATTACAAATGATTCAGGGTTTGTTAAATATGTGACACATTGAACAGATGATAATGGTTCTTACTTTAAATCGGTTTATCGTTGAAATAATGATGGCGAACCAAATAAAGATGTTGAAAATAAATTAAAAAGTTATTTAGATTTATAAATCTAAATAACTTTTTATATTTCTAGTGCAAGTAAAGATAATTTTTCACTATTCTTACTAAATAATTGTAAATTATTAATATTAATTTGTTCTTTTGCGGGTGGGTAAAAAAATATTATACTATTTAATTGTTTTATAAAATTGACAACTGCAATATTTGAATAAGAGTTTTCATCTTCAATACCATGTTTGTACAAATATCAGGTATTATTTTCGATTAATTGTAAATATGTATTTCTGTCTTTTCCGCTGATTTTAGTTCCGATCGGAGTATTTTGAATTAATTCTAAGTTAATATCTTTTCCTTGGACAATTTTTTCATTTGGTTTTTCAATAAAAATATTTATATCATAATTTCCATAACCTCATATGCCCGATATTTCAATTTGATTTAAAATAAATAGTTTTTTATCATAAGTTATTTTAATAATATCTTCAACCAAATCTTTACTCATACTTGCTCAAACTGCCTTAGAATAAAGTAATCTATATCATTGCGAAAAATAATTTAAGTATTCTTCTATTTTGTCATTAAAAACAATCAAATTAGTTAAGTATTTGCCATATTCTCCATCTGATAGTTTAATTTCAGCAGGAATAAGGGAAGGAATATTATTTGTTTCTAATTCATTTGTTATTGATAATCAATTAAAATAATTTGCTTCTAATTGATAAATAGGGTTTTCTGAAATATCTTTGTTTTTAACAGTTACTTTAATTTCATCATTACAATTAATATTATTTTGTTGCTTTAAATTTCAGTCTGTAATTTGTCCTGTTTTAGGTAAAATAAATGGTGTATTTGGTTCGCCATCATTATTTCAACGATAAACCGATTTAAAGTAAGAACCATTATCATCTGTTCAATGTGTCACATATTTAACAAACCCTGAATCATTTGTAATATATAAATATCTTCCCATACCTAAATCAGTTTTCTGCAATTGTCGATTATTAGAATTATCAATTTTAATAGTCATTTCATTATTTTTAAACTTAATAATACGCCAATCAGCATTTTTATCACCACGCCACACAACAAAATAATATTTATTATCTACTTCATTAAATGGTTTGTCATTTGAATAAACCTCTTCTCAATAATTTATTGGCTGTGGTGGAATAGACCCGCCACTAAAATTAAAATATGATGAATTTAATTTAACTTTACAATGTTCAAATTCTCAATACCCAGTTTCTAGTTCTCTTGGATTGGATATTAATTCAAAATAATAGGGAGAAAATAATTTAACATCATCATTATAACCTTTATTAATAGCGTATTTACTATATGTATAATTTGATAACATATATATAACTTGTTTAATTCTTTTTACATATGTTTTATGTAATTCACTTGGATTGTCTAATTTTCAGTTTTCAAATAAACCATCAATTACATCTTCTGGTTTTTGTCCTTCGAATTTTTGGCGTAATTCTGCTGCTTTATTAGTAGGATTACCTTTTTCATCATATGTTGCCCCTTGAAATTTTCGATAATAATTACAACGATATGTTAAATAATTTAATAAAACTTTTTCTAAACCATTATTTTTTATTAAACTTAAAATATCATCTGGTTGAATATATATTTTTGCAATAAACCATGGTAAAAAACTTTCCGTAAATCAATACTGAAATATTCGTACATTAGGGTTGGTTTCTATTGGCATTTATAATAAAGGTACTAAACTAGCATTTTCAACAATTGAAGATGGATAAGAATAAACACCATTCACATTTCCTCAACATTTAATATTTCCAAATAACATAGATTTGGGGTATTTAATTTCAATTCCAGTAAATACTGTGTCTTCTGGCAATGATTTTTGTAAAACTAAATGAATACTATTCTGATTTTTTCACTTAAAATCAGTTATTTTAACTAAGTGGGTAGATTTAATAATATTAACACCATCGGGTGAATAAGGGCGTTTGTATTCTTCAATGATGTAACATTCATTTTTGTTGTCTTCTGTAATTTGTTCATTAATAGATACTATTTTTAAGTCATAGGATTCTAAAAATTCTTTGTCTTGTTTTGAAATATTATTAATTAAAATATCTTTTTCATCAATCATTACATAACTTGTGCTATTATCTTGGACTGTGGTATTTTGTTGAATTTGTAATTTAAAATTAAAATCACTAATTTCATAACCAGTTATTTTAATATATTCATCTTTGTCAATAAAACCTATTTTAACGCTATTTTGAGAGTAGTTTAAGGTTGGTTTTTGCTTTGTCTTAACAAGATTATTAATTTTATAAATATATAAGGTTCTTGCACGGTCTTTTGTAAATAATTGTTCTAATTCAGGGTCGCTATATTGTGATTGAGTAGCAAAATCTAATGGAATACTATCAATTGAATAGTTAATTGGTTCATCATTTTCTGCTAATTGTGCTAACATTTTTTCAGATGGTTTTAACATTATTCTTGTTCTCCTTCTTCATTAGGCATATTGATAATAGTTTCGTTGTTTTTTAGTTGTCTGTTTAAAGTAGCATTTACTGGTAAGCGAACATCAACAATTAACTCGTCAATATTTTTAATATTGAATGTTCTACTGTTTAAAATAGCATTATCATATTTAATTAACTTAATAATAAATTCAGTTAATTTAATTTCTCTAATATATATCATTTGTTCGTATGATGCGTTTGTTTGAATATTTACACCAGCAACTTCGGCTTGGGTTTGTTGTGCACCTTTAGCAATGGCGGGAACATGATGGCGATTTATTTTATAGTAATTAGTTAATAATCAATCATATATTTTGGTTAATTGTTCACCTTTAAAATTACCAGCGATATAGTCTACTGGTTGAAAATTACTATCAGGGTCTCCTTCAACTAATAATAAGTCATTTTCAATAAATGAAGCCAACATTTTACTAATTTCTTGGTCAACAACACCAGTCACCCCATTAGTATTAATGGTAAATTTACCACTATTTAATAATGGGTCTAACATTATTTTTTCAGCAATAATATCTAAAATACTAGCAAATTGTTTACCATAACGAGCAGAAGGTTCAAAATTGGGGTTATTAGGAATAATTTCAATTGGAATAAAATTAAGTGGCAATATTTCTTCTCTTTGCAATGTTGTATAGTTATTTCATTTAGCATCATCAATATATAAGTCAGTAATAGTGTTGTATAATCGTGTTTTTAATTTTCTAATAACTTTTACTTGTTTAGTTACATAATCAATTTCTAATTTTTCAGTAATAAAAACACTCTGGTCATTTTTAATATAAGGGTCATAATCAAAAGTACAAGATACTAAATTACCTAATTCATCATATTGGTCATTGTAAAAATCAATAGTAATAAAATTAAGTTTTGAATTATTAGCAAAAATAAAATATGCACCTTTACCATTCTTATTAATTTTATATTCGTTATATCAATTCTTATTAGTAAAATCTTGCATTTTTAAAAAGTTATTAATTAATTTAGTATCTAATTGTTGATTAGTAAGTGGATTATAAATGCTAATTTCTAAATCACGTGGATTTAAAAAATTAGCATTATCTTCACAAATTCTTTTTTCTAAAATCTCATTATGTTTTTGAACAGTAACATTTTTACGATTAGTAATCGTTGATGCTAAATTAAGATAATAACTATCAATATCATAGCTTTTCTTTAACTTCTTTTTGGCTGGTAACAATCCCATTTATATCACCTCTTTATTTTGTATCTTCTTTTTTAATAACATCTTCAATGCTATCTTGTTTTTGCTCTTTTTTATGTATTTTGATAAATCTAATTGTTTCAATAATTAAAACAATAATTCCAGCTCCGATAAGCATTGATGAAACAATAACACATGCTGGTCAAGAAATACCCAATGTTTTTTCTCCGATAAAACAAATAATAATTCCGGCAATAAAAAATAATGATGAAATTCCGAATATTTTCAAAAACATAATTAAATCTTTAATAGTAAATTTTGGCATAATAACATCTCCTTTCTAATTTACCTTTTTTCTTTCAATAAACACAAATCCCAAAGGTTTAAATGTTGCTGGACCATTAACTCCAATATTAATCAATCCATCAGAATTAATAGATAATGCTAAACACGCACTATTAACACCTATTTGGTCATATATAATACCTATTGTTTGTGTAAAATCATGTCTTGTTTGCAACATTCCTTGGCTTTTTAAATCTCCTTTGCTTTCTTTTCCTGAGGCTCAAATTCTATAAATATAATTTTCTTTATCAAAATTAGGAATATTATATCCGGTTTGACCAGGTACAAAATCACTAGTATCAACTATTTCTCAATCAGGTTTTTTAATGGAAATAATAAATTTTATTGATTCCTTTAATATTTCTTTTTTTATTTCTGCAAGTTTTTCATCTTTAATTTTTTCTATAACAAGTTTATCTAGTAATGCATCAACTTCTAATTGTGTATAATATGCTTCTAAATCTATCATTGTTAAATCAATACCTTCTTCTTGAAAAGTGCGAAACATTTTCTTTAAAGTTGTTAAATTAGCCAATGATTTTGCATAGCTAGGCAATAAACCTTGTCATGTTGCCATTGGGTCATTTTGTGAAGAATAATTCATATTACCAACACTCATATTTGCTGATGTAAAAAACTCAATTGGAATACGATTAAATGTTCAATGCTCAATCGTAATAAATACCATATTAATACAAATTTTCTTTAATAATGGGTCTTTAAATGTTTCAAACTTTAATTTTGTAAAAGGATAATTTAAATATGAATTAATCATATTTTGAGCTCTTAAAGCAAATGTTTTAAATCATAATTCAACATCACCTTTAAAGAACTTATTATATCGAGCTGGAACTTGAGTAATCTTGCCGGTCATTGGAACAAAATTATTATAATTTTCCAAAGTAACATTTTGTTATAATTCATTTAACATTTAATCAACCCCTCTATCATTTACTTTTTTTAGAATATATTTTCTTTAATATAAATTTTTTACTATTTAGTAATGTTTTTGTTTTAATTGTTTTGTTTAAATTTTGTTTTGTTCTTAGTTGTTTGTGTGTTTGAAATGCTAATACTTTACCCAATAAACTATTAACTGCACTATCTTCTAATGTATTTAAAAATTTATCTTTATTAAAGTTATTTTTAATTTGCTCTTGCATTTTTAATATCTTAGCAATTGTCCGATATATTTTAAAACTATCTTTTACTACTTGCTGATAAGCAAGAGGGGCAAAAGAAACTAAATTAAACAAACTTGTTTTTTTAAATCCCCAACCAATAAATCACTCGCTGTTCATATAGAATTTAAACGGTTCATGAGCCAAAACAAACTGTTCTGCTTTGATTAAAGTTGTCATAACGACAATAGGGGCATATTTAGGATTTTTATAATATATTGTTAAAGCAACTTTTCACCCGCAACTGATAAAGGAACAATTTTAACTGCTAAAAAAACATCAGAACCATAAGCAAAAGGTAATAATTGGCCTTTTTTAATAGCTTTAGTTTCAAATTTAGACAATATTTTTTTAGTTTTATCAGTAATTTTATTAATTACTTTTTGTTTAATAGTAATTATTTGTTTTTCAATTGGTGCTAATAATTTTTTAGTTACTTTTTGAATATAAAAATTTGGGTTTAAATGATTTAAAATTTTATTTAATTTAATTGGTGTTTGATGCAAAATATTTAATAATTTATTATTATATATTTTACTGCCCCGCATTAAATTAGCATTTAATAGTAGATTTTTACCAACACCTTTTTTATGAAGATTAGTCATAATGTTATATCACTTATTAGTATTAATTTTGTTTATTTTATCAATATTTAATCCATATTCAGACAATCATTTATTATCATTTTTTTCATTTACGCGTGGTATTTTTTGAACTAATTTAGGACTTATTTTTTGAATATTTTTCTCAATTTTTAATAAATTATTAATTGTTTCTAAATTAGAAACTTTAAAACCTTTATAAAAATCATTTCGGGCTAATTTTCCAATTGTATATAATAAAGTTTTATTATTAGCCTGCTTTGTAAAATAAAATATTAATTTATCAGATAAAATCTTTTTACCTGTAACTTGTCTTACAACATCTTCTAAATTATTAGCAGTTATTACACCTAATTTTTCAAGTAATTTAGTTTCTTTGGCTAATTTTAAAATTCTTGTTGTGCGAGCAGCGCGCGTTAATTTACCAATCCCACCAATTGCTGGTAATAAATTTAAAGCTGTACTTTTTGCGCTAACTTCAGAAGTTAAACTATCATATATTTGATTTACGGCAAAATCAGTTGCTGTTTCTATTCCAAATGAGATAAACGCTGCAGCAAAATTAGACAATCCTGCTCCCAATCCAACAGCTGAAGCAATTCCCCCCCCAGTCAAAACCGCTAAACTAAGCGCTAAAACTTGAATTCCTAAAAATTCTAATAACTGTAAACCAAAACTTTTTTCTTGTTGTTGGATTGACAATCTAGTTGGATTTTTTTTAACAGCATAAATAAGAGCTGTTTTAGATGTACCTATTGGCATATTTATCAAACGAAAAAGTACTATTTTTTAGTACTATTAAGAATTTTTAATTTTAACATCAATCGGATTTGTTTGACCAGTAGCGTTGTTTTTACCTTCAATTCATACTTCAACAATTTTTTCAGTTGTAATATCAAGTGGTCAATCACCACCTTTGGGTTTAATAGAATAATCAAAATCATTTTCAGTTAAAGAACTATCTACGGTTTTAACTGCTTTTAAAACAACATCTTTAAATTGTGGTTTTAACTGTTCTGGTGTTGCTTTTGTTGGGTCTGTAACATTAATAGTTGGTCTATCTATTTTATTAATTTTACTAATATCAATTTTTGAAACAATATGTTTAATAATTCCCCTCGGTTCAACTACTGCTCCACCTAAATATAAAACTCTTTCCATAATCAAAGTATTACCCATACCAGTTCCTAACGCAGCAGCACCAACTCTTAACGGAGTATGGTCTTTTTTGCGTAAAATAAGCGGGTCATATTTTTTGCTAAATTTAAAGGCAATTGCATTAACTCCATTTGGTAATAATTCAATTGTTCCTTCTGAACCATCTTTATTAATAATTGGTAATTTTTTCGGAACCATATAATATGTTGTTCCTTCAACAGTTTTCATTGCCCCACTTGTTGCAATTACACTATTTATTTGGTCATTTGCTCCAAGTTGTAACTGTAATTTATTACGAATTCCACGAATAAAATCAGCCGAACCTAAAACAACTGTTTCTGATGGAGTAAAGCCATTTTCATATATTTTATCCATAATTTCATCATGAATTTGTAAAGCATTTGTATCATCTGCTTTTTTCCCTTGAATAGTTGTAACTGTTCCTTTATTAATAATTTCTAAAATTTTATTGCGTTTATAAGCAACCTCAGTATCCATTGCTTGCTCAATATCAGCAGCCCAAAGATTGGGGGATTAAAATCACTTTCTACAGGGTCTAATTTACGAGCAAAAGTTAAAATTGTATCTAATTCAACAATTCCATCATCAAATTCTACTTCTGAATAATTTAATAATTTATCATCAGTATTAAATACTTGCCCATCTTTTCCTAAACCTTCATTATATTTAATATTTTTCTTTCTTTTATATGTTAAACCAAATTTATTGGCTTCTTTTCACGCAAATAAAGCTTCTCAACTAAATTTTTGTTGATAAGTTTGTAAATATCATTGTTCAAATGTTTCTCTATCATTAACTGTTGCTTGGTTAACAATATCTCCGAAAATTCTTTGTGGGTTTTGTGCCATAATTTACTTCCTTCTTTCTATTTATTAAATACATTGTCTGTATCTAAAATATTGTTTTCTTTGTTTTCTACTTTTGGTACGCCACCAGTATTAACTGTTTGTACCTTAATTAATTGATCATAAACACTTTGCAATTGTGCTTTAATGATTTCAATATCATCAGTAATATCATAAGACTTTAATAAAACATTTTTAAAATCTTCATTATCAGTTAAAGAATTAATAAAGTCAATTACTTCAATTTGTTTTAATTGAATTGTTTGTTGTTCAATTTGTGAAGTTAATTCAATATTTTTTGTTTGTAGTTCGTTAATTTGTTGATTACTATTTTCTAAATTATTTGCATTAAATTCTTCAACTTCAGTAGTATTTTCAAAAATAATTTCAGCAGTCTTAATGTCTAAACTACCATCTTCATTTTTAATAGGTTCACTATTTTCATTAATAAGAACATATTTTACATTTTTTAATGCCATCATTTTTCCTCCTATTTTTTAATATTTGTTCTTTTTCTAATTGCCTTTTGTATAATTTCAAAACTATCGACTCGAAAAGATAAAAAATACCGTTTAGTTTTTATATTTAACTGATTAAATACTGAGCCTTTAATTTTTATCTCATCATCTTTTTTTAATTTCAAAAACTCAGTTAAAATAGATGGGTTATATATTGATAATGTTGAGTAATTTAATCCGTCTCATTGACATTTAGCAGAACAAGCATCAACTTCAACTCCGCCAGCAACAAGCGCTTTAATTTTAGTTTTAATCGGGTTTTCATGTAATCTAACAGTTAATTCTAATTTATTAACTCTTTTATTTTTTATTTTAGGTTTATTAGTTGTTGTTTTTTTCGGTAAATTACTTTTTATTTCTGCCATTTTTATCAACTCCTTTTGCTAAAAAATATTGTAAATGTTTTCAAGCGTCATGTTCATGCTCTGTCATTTTAATATTTCCTTTATAGCTATAATTTTTCTTAACAACTGGTGATTGTAAAACATATTTTAAATTAAACAAATATTTGAATAAAACTTTTAAACCACCAATAAATTTAGGAGTAGATAATGGATTTGTTATTTTTAATCCCTTATGCAGTTGATAATCTTCAATTATTACAATAACTTTATTTAAATAAGAACATATTTTATTTTTAAATTGATTTAATATTAAATACATATTATTTATTGCTTCTTCTTCGTTTTTAGAATTAAAAGTAATATTATTAATTATTTTCTTTTGCAAAACATTATAAATAATAATACCGGTTTGACCACTTCCAGCGGGGTCAATTGCAATAATATATTTAAAATTATTCAACATAATTATTTCTAATTTTATCCGTAATATCTTCTATTAAAAGTAGACAACGGAAATCATCATTAGATGATTTAAAACAATAACGACTATTAGCTTTTTCAGTTAATTCAGCAGTTGTTGTCTTCTTTAAATTTAACTTTTTCATATTTACCTCCTAAATTATTTGGTTTATTTTTTTATCGATTTGTAATATTTTTCAACCATCTGCAGCCAAGTCCAAAATATCATTAATTTTATAATGTTGCATATAAGAAGCAATAACATCTCATTTATTTTTAAATAAATTTAAATACATTTTTGCTCATTCTAAACATTGCAAATCATAATGATTTTTATGATGTGAAATACGACAATTAACAGGTTGACAATTAACTCAATCAAATGAAGTTGTTATTTCATTTCAAGTTTTATTGATATATTTACTTTTATATTCTTGCATAATATTTTATTCCTTTCTTTTTATTTATCTTTTTAAATAAACAGAAAATCCCTTTGTTGGTTAATATTTTGATATTTAGTAAGAATATTTGTATTTTGATTTAATTAGCTTAATTCGCCACCACTCACCTCCAAAGTGAGGTGGATGGCGATACTAAACTTTATATTTAGACAGAGTTTATCCCCCACGGAAGTAAAACAAATTTACCTAGTTATTAATTACGCTTCATCCATCCCTACACAACTTTATATAAAGAAAATAACCTTTTGGAGTTCCAACCCTCTTGTTTTTTTAGTGTCCGATATTGTTTTTTTTCGGTTTAACAGCACTCTTTTTATGAAAACAAGCAAAAAACACATGCTCTGACATTTCGCAAGTGATTAATCTTGCCGAGAATTAAAGAAATAAATAGGAATAGTAAATCCAATCGCTTTCACACTTTCTTTAAGGGCTTCGTGCCATAGATGAGTTATCCATCTTTAAGCATCAAAATATTAAGTTTTAGATTGCATTATTCATCAGATAGTACCTTTATTAAAAATGATATTACTTAGTTGTTAAACCGAAAAAATATAATAAATCACAGAAAGGAAATTATAAATATTAACTAATTTGTAGGGCCAAATAGGTTAATTTTTAATTTTAAAGATACTATCTGATGAATAATGCAAATAAAAAAATCGCTCTAATAAGCGATTGCTTTAATTTATATTTAATTACTTTATTTATAATTTTTATAAAACCTAAGCTTTTTTCCGACTACCTGAAAACTGAAAATTATACAATCCAAGTGAATTACATAAAACATATGTAAAAATAATTAAACAAGTTATATACATGTTATCAAATTATATATATAGTAAATACGCAATTAATAAAAGTTATAATGATGATATTAAGTTATTTACTCCATATTATTTTGAGTTAATATCTAATTCAAGAGAGGTAGAAACTGGATATTGAGAATTTGAACATTGTAAAGTTAAATTAAATTCATTATATTTTAATTTTAGTGGTGGTTCTATTCAACCAACGCCAATAAATTATTGAGGAGAAGTTGAAGCAACGGAAAAACAATTTAATACGGTTGATAATAAATATTATTTTGTAGTGTGACATGGGAATAAAAATAATGATTGAAAAATTGTTAAATTTAAAAATGATATAGATTTAAATACTCCTTTAGGAAAAAGAAATCTTGATAATTTAAGTGGTTATAATTTAAATTTAACTAATTCAAGTATTAAAGGTATTAATTTAAATATTGTAAATTGTAAATATAAATGTAGCACTTTATTCTTTTTCAATAAAGTGCTACATTTATATTTACAATTTACAAGATAAAAAAATAAAGATACTATCTAACGATTAATCCAAAATTCAATCTTTAAAACTTAATATTTTTTGATGCTTAAAGATGGATAACTCATCTATGGCACGAAGCTTTAAAGAAAGTGTGAAAGCGATTGGATTTACTACTCCTTTTTTTATTTCTTTAATTCTCGGCAAGATTAATCACTTGCGAAATGTCAGAGTATGTGTTTTTTGGCTTGTTTTCATAAAAAGAGTGTTGTTAAACCAAAAAAAACAATATCGGACACTAAAAAAACAAGAGGGTTGGAACTCCAAAAGGTTATTTTCTTTATATAAAGTTGTGTAGGGATGGATGAAGCGTAATTAATAACTGGATAAACTATTTTTTGTTTATGGGGCTTAAACTCTATCAAAATATCCTATCCGCCCCCACTCACCCCCGAAGTGAAGCGGGCGGGGAAGTAATTAAATATTAAAATAAATTACTAAATATCAAAATATTGATAGTATTACAAAAGCTTAGGTTTTATAAAAAATATAAATAAAATAATTAGATAACTTTTTAAAAGGTTGATTTATCAGTGTTTTAGAAATATATTTAAAATAAAGAATAATTTTTATACCAAAACCTAAACTTTTTTCTTACTACCAAAATATTAACCAATAAAAGAATATTATGTTTTTTTACAGAAAGAAAAGTATTTGATGAAAAAATGAAATAAAAAAATTAAAAATAAATTACAAGAATTAATGATACGAGCTTATCCAGTAACGGTAAATGATATTAATAATGAAATTTGAGCAACAAATAAAAAGAATTAAGGAGTATAGATAAATGACAGAATATAAAAGTTTGTATATTAATAAAACTTAAAATGAAATAACAACATCATTTAATTGAGTTAATTGTCAGCCTGTTAATTGTTGTATTTCACATCATAAAAAGCATTATGATTTGCAATGTTTAGAATGAGCCAAAATGTACTTAATTTTATTTGAAAACAAGTGAGATATAATTGCTTCTTATATGCAACATTACAAAATTAACGATATTTTAGATTTAGTATTAGATGTATGAAAAATATTACAAATTGACAAAAAAAATAAAACAAATAAATTAAAATATATTATTACAATTGACCCTGCTGGAATTGGACAAACTGGTATTATTATTTATAATGTTTTGCAAAAGAAAATAATTAATAATATTATTTTTAATTCCAAAAATGATGAAGAAGCAATAAATAATATGTATTTAATATTAAATGAGTTTAAAAATAAAATTTGTTCTTATTTAAATAAAGTTATTGTAATAATTGAAGATTATCAACTTCACAAAGGTTTAAAAATAAAAAATCCATTATCTACTCCTAAATTTATTGGTGGTTTAAAAGTTTTATGAAAATATCTATTTAATTTAAATTATGTTTTACAATCGCCAGTTGTTAAGAAAAATTATATTTATAAAGGAAATATTAAAATGTCAGAGCACGAATTAGATGTTTGAAAACATTTATAATATTTTAGGTAGTAAGAAAAAAGTTTAGGTTTTGGTATAAAAATTATTCTTTATTTTAAATATATTTCTAAAACACTGATAAATCAACCTTTTAAAAAGTTATCTAATTATTTTATTTATATTTTTTATAAAACCTAAGCTTTTGTAATACTATCATATTTTATAACAAAAGGAGTTGATAAAAATGGCACAAACAAAAAGTAATTTACCTAAAAAATCAATAACTAATAAATCTAAAATAAAAAATAAAAAAGTTAATAAATTAGAGTTAACTGTTAGATTGCATGAAAATCCGATTAAAACTAAAATTAAGGCACTGGTTACTGGTGGTGTTGAAGTTGATGCTTGTTTGGCTAAATGTCAATGAGACAGATTAAATTACTCAACATTATCAATATATAACCCATCTATTTTAACTGAGTTTTTTAAATTAAAAAAAGATGATGAGATAAAAATTAAAGGCTCAGTATTTAATCAGTTAAATATAAAAACTAAACGCTATTTTTTATCTTTTCGAGTCGATAGTTTTGAAATTATACAAAAAGCGATTAGAAAAAGAACAAATACAAATATTAAAAAATAGGAGGGAAAACAATGGCATTAAAAAATGTAAAATATGTTCTTATTAATGAAAATAATAAACCTATTAAAAATGAAGATGGTAGTTTAGATGTCAAAACTGCTGAAATTATTTTAGAAAATACTGCTGAAGTTGAAGAATTTAATGCAAGTAATTTAGAAAATAATAAGTCAGCAAATCAACGAACTACAAACAAAAAATACTGAATTAAATTCACAAATTGAACAACAAACAATTCAATTAAAACAAATTGAAGTAATTGACTTTATTAATTCTTTAACTGATAATGAAGAATTTAAAAATGTTTTATTAAAGTCTTATGATATTAGCGATGATATTGAAATCATTAAAGCACAATTGCAAAGTGTTTATGATGAATTAATTAAGGTACAAACAGTTAATACTGGTGGCGTACCAAAAGTAGAAAACAAAGAAAATAATATTTTAGATACAGACAATGTATTTAATAAATAGAAAGAAGGAAGTAAATTATGGCACAAAACCCACAAAGAATTTTCGGAGATATTGCTAATCAAGCAACACAAAGAGATTGAGAAACATTTAAACAATGATATTTACAAACTTATCAACAAAAATTTAGTTGAGAGGTATTATTTGCGTGAAAAGAAGCTAATAAGTTTGGTTTAACATATAAAAGAAAGAAAAATATTAAATATAATGAAGGTCTAGGAAAAAATGGACAAGTATTTAATACTGATGATAACCTACTAAAATATTCAACAGTGGAATTTAAAGATGAAATTGTTGAATTAGATACAATTTTAACTTTTGCTCGTAAATTAGATCCTGTATAAAGTGATTTTAATCCTAATCTTTGGGCTGCTGATATTGAGTAAGCAATAGATACTAAGGTTGCTTATAAACGCAATAAAATTTTAGAAATTATTAATAAAGAAACAGTTATAACCATTCAATGCTAAAAAGCAGATGATACTAATGCTTTACAAATCCACGATGAAATTATGGATAAAATATATAAAAATGGTTTTACTCCATCAGAAACAGTTGTATTGGGTTCGACTGATTTTATTCGTGGAATTCGCAATAAATTACAGTTACAACTTGGAGAAAACGACCAAATAAATAGCGTAATTGCAACAAGTGGAGCAATGAAAACTGTTGAAGGAACAACATACTATATGGTTCCTAAAAAATTACCAATTATTAATAAAGATGGTTCAGAAGGAACAATTGAATTATTACCAAATGGAGTTAATGCAATTGCCTTTAAATTTAGTAAAAAATATGACCACCTTATTTTACGCAAAAAAGACCACACTCCATTAAGAGTTGGTGCTGCTGCATTAGGTACCGGTATGGGTAATACTTTGATTATGGAAAGAGTTTTATATTTAGGTGGCGCAGTAGTTGAACTAAAAGAAATTATTAAACATACTTATGCACAAATAAATATTAGTGGAATTAATAAATTAGATAAACAAACTATTCATGTTACAGATCCAACAAAGGCAACAGCAGAGCAATTAAAACCACAATTTAAAGATGTTGTTTTAAAAGCAGTTAAAACCGTAGATAGTTCTTTAACTGAAAGTGATTTTAATTACTTTATTGAAAGTAAAGGTAAAAATTGACCAATTAATATTACAAATGATAAAACTGTTGAAGTTCAAATTGAAGGTAAAAACAACGCTACTGGTCAAACAAATCCGATTGATGTTAAAATTAAAAATTCTTAATAGTACTAAAAAATAGTACTTTTTGGTTTGATAAATATGCCAATTGGAACATCTAAAACAGCTCTTATTTATGTTGTTAAAAAAATCCAACTAGATTGTCAATCCAACAATAAGAAAAAAGTTTTGGTTTACAGTTATTAGAATTTTTAGGAATTCAAGTTTTAGCCCTTGGTTTATCAGTTTTAACTGGTGGTGTAGCGTCTGCTGTTGGTTTAGGTGCTGGTTTATCTAATTTTGCCGCAGCATTTATCTAATTTGGAGTAGAAACAGCAACCGATTTTGCCGTAAATCAAATATACGATAAATTAACATCAGAAGTGTCAGTAAAAAGTACTGCCCTAAATTTGTTACCAGCAATTGGTGGGGTTGGCAAATTAACGCGTATTGCTCGCACAACTAGAATTTTAAAATTAGCAAAATAAACTAAATTACTTGAAAAATTAGGTGTAATAACTACTAATAATTTAGAAGATGTTGTAATGCAAGTTACAGGCAGAAAGATTTTATCTGATAAATTACTATTTGATTTTACAAAACAGGCTAATAATGAAACTTTATTATATACAATTGGAAAATTAGCCCGAAATGATTTTTATAAAGGTTTTAAAGTTTCTAATTTAGAAACAATTAATAATTTATTAAAAATTGAGAAAAACATTCAAAAAATAAGCCCTACATTGGTTCAAAAAATACCACGCGTAAATGAAAAAAATGCTAATAAATGATTATCTGAATATGGATTAAATATTGATAAAATAAGCAAAATTAGTACTAATGAATGATGATATAACATTATGGCTAATTTTCATAAAAAAGGTGTTGGTAAAAACCTATTATTAAACGCTAATTTAATGCGGGGTAGTAAAATATATAATAATAAATTATTAAATATCTTACATCAAACACCAATTAAATTAAATAAAGTTTTAAATCATTTAAACCTAAATTTTTATATTCAAAAAGTAACTAAAAAATTATTAGCCCCAATTGAAAAACAAATAATTGCTATTAAACAAAAAGTAATTAATAAAATTACTGATAAAACTAAAAAAATATTGTCTAAATTTGAAACTAATGCTATTAAAAAGGCTAATTATTACCTTTTACTTATGGTTCTGATGTTTTTTTAGCAGTAAAAATTGTTCCTTTATCAGTTGCGGGTGAAGTTGCTCTTTAACAATATATTATAAAAATCCTAAATATGGCCCCTATTGTCGTTATGACAACTTTAATCAAAGCAGAACAGTTTGTTTAATTTAGTTTATTTTGTCCCACTTGTTTATCAGTAAGTAGTAAAAGATAGTTTTAAAATATATCGAACAATTGCTAAGGTATTAAAAATGTAAGAACAATTTAAAAATAACTTTAATAAAGATAAATTGTTAAATACGCTAGAAGATAGTGCGGTTACTAGTTTATTAGGTAATGGACTAGTATTTTAAGCATATAAACAACTAAGAACAAAACAATTAAAACAAAAACACTATTAAATAGTAAAAAGTTTATTTTAAATAAAATATATTCTAAAAAAAGTAAATGATAAGGAGATAATTAAATGTTAAATGAATTATGACAAAATGTTACTTTGGAAAATTATAATAATTTTAATCCAATAACAGGTAAAATTACCTAAGTTCCAGTTCGTTATAATAAGTTTTTTAAAGGTGATATAGAATTATGATTTAAAACATTTGCTTTAAGAGCCTAAAATATGATTAATTCCTATTTAAACTATCCATTTTCAAAACTAAAATTTGAAACATTTAAAGACCTATTATTAAAGAAAATTTGTATTAATATGGTGTTTATTACGAGTGAGCATTGAGCATTTAATCGTATTCCAATTGAGTTTTTTACTTCGGCAAATATGAGTGTTGGTGATATTAATTATTCTTCACAAAATAACCCTATGGCAACATGGCAAGGTCTATTGCCTACCTATGCAAAATCATTGGCTAATTTAACAACTTTAAAGAAAATGTTTCGTACTTTTCAAGAAGAAGGTATTGATTTAACTATGATAGATTTAGAAGCATATTATACACAATTAGAAGTTGATGCTTTAATAGAAAAAGAAAAAACTAAGATTGACAATAAAAGTATTATAAAAAATAACAATAATGAAATAAATGTTCCATTTGATAATAAAACGATTTATTATGAAAATAATGTCTGAAAAGCAAAACAAAGCGGTTATATTCCATCAGACGTTATTAAAGATAGTGATTTAAATAAAGATTATATTGATAAAGAAAATGGTAAATATATTGTAAAAACATCACAAGATATTAATCTTAAACAAGATAAATTAATAAGTGGAACAAATATTGAAACTATTAATGGAGTACCATTATTAGGTAATGGTGATATACTTATTAGTAATAATTATTGAGAAGTTGTTAATATGAATGGAAGCAATACACAAATTCCTAATTTTGATAATTTAAAATATATTTATATTATGTGATTTCAAATTAATGATGATTATGAATTTATATTAGGTCCAACAATATTAAATTTTGTTAAACCTACAACATTACAATTTACACTTGGAGTTGGTAGTCTTGCTTATGTTACTATTGATAAACTTGGTAAGATTAATTTTACAAGTGGTCCTGTAACTGTAAAATTAGTTCAAAGAAAAAAAGTAATTTTTTCAAATAATACAGAATTAATGGCAGATGAACCACATGTTATTTATAAGCGTGATATGGATACTGATTTACCAAAAGAAACATTAGATTCTTATGATATAGTGATAAGAAAAATAAATAATGAAACAACTATTAATGAATTAAATTTAATTTAAAAACACCCAATATGAAGAATTATTTCAAATAATAGAAATGATATTAAAGAATTATTTAATAAAAAACGATTAGAGTTAAATAAAAATCAAAAGTAAGTTAGAAAGGGTAGTAAGAAAAAAGTTTAGGTTTTGGTATAAAAATTATTCTTTATTTTAAATATATTTCTAAAACACTGATAAATCAACCTTTTAAAAAGTTATCTAATTATTTTATTTATATTTTTTATAAAACCTAAGCTTTTGTAATACTATCAAAAATTCTTCTTGTTCTTCTGTAAATGTAGGTAGTTTTTTAATAGATTTTTTACGTTTTTGTTTATAATCTTTTTGTGCTTGATATAGATTATAATCTTGTATATTTTTAAATCGCTTAATTTCTCTTTTAACAGTATTAATATCTCTTCCCATTTGTCTTCCAATTTCAGATAAATTAAGTTTACCATTTTTCTTTTTACAACTATCAGATAACAATAAATCCTTAAATAAACTTGGTTCATTATATTTTACATGTGTATAGTCTTTCATTACTCTATATTTCCTCCAATTCTTTTTATAAAAAAGTTATACATTAAATTTATAAAAAAAGATAAATTTTCACATTTTTTTAAATTAAAATTATTGACAAATATATTATTAATTATATAATTACATTTTAACAAGCTCCAATTTATCTCTATATGCTTGTGTACTAAAATAAAAAGTAAAGTAATTTACTTTTTTTTATTTTTATGTAAAATATAGATAATTAAAAAAAATAACTTGTGAAAGTTCTTTTGTATATTTATCAGGATTTATTACTCTTTTATTTAATTATATTTATTAAATAATAGCAATTTTAATATGCAAAAAGGAGTAAAAAATGAAAGAATTTAATCCAAAAACAGCAAGTTTGGCAACTTTTTATTGTAAAATAGAGCAATTTTGAGAAAATAAATCACCTAATAAACCATATACTTTGAATGATTTAACCAATGAATTCAACATTTCTAACAGATGAAGATATGAAAATTACAAGAGCGAAAAAATAGTTCCTTTACTTAAACAACAAGTTGATAAAATTGAAAGTGAATTAATTAAAGCAATGGTTAAAACGCCTGATGGAGTAAAAATATATTGACAACAAGCATTTAATTATAAATATTCAATACAAGAAAAACAATTAGAACAAGAATTAAACTTAAATAATCAACAGCCAATAATTGTTAATTTACAAACGGATATTAGAGATATTAAGAAAGAAAGTGATAATAATTGCTTAATCATTTTACTTATTTGTTAGAAACACCTTATTGGTTATTACAAAATAGTAGTATTGGTAATAAATATCCATTTGCTAAAAAGTTTGAGTTAGTTAATGAAATTAATCAAATTGGTACAAGATATAGTGGTAAGACTATATCAAATATTAAAATGTTTGGTGAATTATTAAAAATTAGTTTATTAATTAAAGAGCCGATTTGTATCATTGCTAGTATGTATTGGAGTAAAGATTTAAAAGATAGTGTATTTCAAAATATATGAAATATGTTAGATGAAAATCATATTCCTTATACTATTAATTTATCAAATTTTACTTTTACTTTATCAAATGGTAGCAAAATATATTGTAAAGGTTTACATTCACCAAGTCGGAAAGAAAAATTAAAAGCATTTGCTTATTTGAATAAATATAAATTAGTTATTGATTGAAGAGAAGAATGTGACCAATTTCAACAAAAAGATTTAAGTGATTTAGAGTTTGCTATTCGTGGTTATCAAAATAAAATAACAATTAATACATGTAATCCTGAAAGTTTAAAAAGATATATTGTTGGTTATTGTAATGAATTATTACCTTTTAATGAAGAAATAATACGTAGTAAATATGAACAAATAAAATATATTGAAAAATGAAATATGAAGATTATTATTCACTATTCTAGTTGAATATTAAATTATGAATTACCACAAGATAAAGTTAATGAACAATTAAGATTAGAACAATTAGATATTGAAAGAGCAAGAGTTTGGAGTTGAGGTTTACCAGGCAATACTAGTGGTTCAATCTTTGCGCGATATATTGATATTATGCAAGCAACAGATATTATTCAACCAACGAAATTATTAGGTGGTGTTGATATTGCTAATGCTACTAGTCCTAAAAGACATACAACAGCAGCTAGTTTTTGATTATATAATTCATTTGATAAAAAAGCCTATAAAGTAGCAGAATATACACACTCAAATGCTACTCAACAATTTAAAACTGAATTAGAACAAGTTAAAGATATTTTAGAGTTTTATAACAATCAATTAAATCAATATTTTAATTTAATACAACAAGGAATTAGTATAAATGTTTATGATAGTGCTTATTCAACATTACAAAGTTTAAACCGAGAGAAATATAATTATAATTTTGGTCAATATATGACATTTAAACCAGCGCAAAAACAAAAATTTAAAATAAGACATCGTATTGAAGCCTTTACTATGTTAATAAATACTAATCAATTAAAATGATTATGAGAAAAATGTCCTGTAAGTAAAGCACAATATGAATTAATTCAATGAGAAGATAAACCAGATGCCAGAGAAGAACGAATGCTAGATTTGTACGATGATACATTTGATAGTGATTTTTATGCTTTACACTTTAAATTAATACCAATGGTTAAACATAATAGTTCAGCAGATGTTGGTCAAAGTAAAACACAAATTAAAGATGATGTTAAACCTGTTTTAGTACAAGAATTTAAAAACAAATTAGGTATAGTACCTTTTTGAGAAATGATAAATGAACCTAATCCATTATTTTTATCAACATCAACCACTTTAAATCCATGACCAACTATGGCAAATTGTTATAAATTACAATTTGATTTAGAAGATAGTTTTAATATTAAATCAAAAGAAAGATATGCAAATCGTACGCATTGATATGGGATACTAAGTGATTATTTAATGACTGCTTATAACAAAGGTAATAAAAAAGTACTACAAGATGTATTTGATGATATTTTTGTTCAATCAAGTTCATCAACAGTAGATGGTTAATTATCTCAATCTTTACAAGTAGTACAAGGTACACCAACCTTAGAAACATATACCGAAGACCAAAAAGCAATTATTTAACAAGTATATATAGCATGTCATTTTTCTAGTCCTTTTGGTGATAAATCAGATAATGACCAAAATAAAACACAGTCATTATTAACTAAAACAAAAGATTTAGAAAAACAAGCATATTTACAAGCATATCGTAAGCAATATTATACAAAAATTTTTGATACAGTTTTAAAATATTATGGTTTATGATATGGAAATGGCGAACGAGAATATGGTTTTGATTTTGTTAGTGCTAATTTAGTAGACCAAATGCGACAAAATGAATTAATTACCGCCAGACTAGATAATGGCACAATAGAACCAATAAGAGCCATTACTGAATATGATAATATTGATGAATTAGAAGCAACAAAATATTATGAAAAAGTAGAACAATGACAAGATAAAATGCAAGCCAAAGAAATCGAACATAATAATAAATTAATGGAATATGATGAAACTGGTAATAATCAAAATACCTTACAAGGTAGAACAGAAATTAAGGAGAATTAACAAATGAGTAGAATTAATCCAAGTGTTATGGAAGAATTAAGAAGACAAGCCCACGATACTTTAATAGATATCAGAGAAAACATACGAGATAACAGACATTGAATGGTATTTCCTTTTAATGTTTATAGTTCATATATTACTGATACTGAAACAGGTTGAAAACCTAATAATGCTAACCCAAGTGACTATTGTAGTTATTCACGAATATTTGATAATATGGAAAGTACTATTACTCAATGACAAGATAGTTTAAAAATAGTACAAAAATATAAAGGTGAAGAAATTAATATTTTAACAATTGCTGATTTTAATAAACAGCCTATTAATTCAACTATATGAGCAAATAATGAAACACCTTTTGCAATAAAATTAAAAGATGAAAATAGCAATGTTTATTAAAAATTAATTGATGGTGAAAATATTTATGATATTAATAAAATGTTAGAATATTTAAAGCAATATAAATTAAGTTATTTTATTAATAATAATAATAAAGCCGATAACTTTTATACAAAAGAGGTTAAAGTTGGTAAATATTGAGATGCTTATATGATTGATGATAGAAGTTCAATTCAATTTGGTGAAGCAAAATTTGAACAAGTATTTACTCAACAATCAACCGAAAGACAATATACTTTATTAATTTTAGATGAAGATGCTGATAAATTAAATATTAATTATTATTATAATTTTTATACTGTTTTTAATGACCGTGGTTTAAATATTGGTGGTGGTGATATTAATTCTGCACCACAAGATAGACAATGATTATATCCATCAAATGTTATTAATTATTATTCACCTTATGATGGTGGTTTTTTATGACAAGAAATTACATTTTCAAGTATTAATGACAAAATTAGTAATAGTGGTTTATCAGTACGACAATTTATACAAACAAGTGCTCCAGGTGAAGGTTATTGTTTTCCTAAAATAACTTATGATGAAAAACTAAATAAAGGTATTGTTGAATTAGATGAAATTTTATTAAAAGACCCAGGGGTTAGAGCAATGGCAGTTAAATTTTATGATAATCCAATCTTTTTTGATATGCCAGTAATTGGCCGACCAATTATTAAAGGTCAATTTAATCAAAAAGTAATGAATTATCGTGATTTATTAATGTATAACATGTATCCTGCACCACCTGATAAAATAAATACTTATCTTATGCATCACCCGAAGTAAGTTGATATAACATTCAAGGTATTCAACCAACAATAATAACAGGTTATGAAGATTGAAAAAAAGATATGGAAAGTAGATATAACTTTTGAAATCAAAAAAATAGTGAAGGCATTATTATAACTGACCCCGTTACTACATCAGCATCTAATTCTACTGTTGGTAGAAATATTCATAAAGAAGATAAAGATTCTAAATTTTACTGGTCTAAAGATTGAATGATTACTCCACCAGATAAAATAAAAGTAAATAATGAAGATGTTAATAATATAATTAGTACCCAAGCATCATCATATTTTAGAAGAAAAGATGAATTTGGTAATACTGTTGGTCAAGTTCAAATTGAATATAATAAAATGGGTTCTTGTAATGTTTGAGATATTTTAAATATGAATAATTTTATTAATCGACAAATTACAGTATTACCTTTAAACTATACGCAAAAATTAGTTTTTAACCCTTTTACGATACCAGGTGGAGTTGGTAAGTTCTTAAACTTTATTTCATTTGGTATTCCCTGAGGTTGAGTAATTAACCAAGATGAAAAAACTTGACCTAATTTTCAATGATTAAATGGCTTTATGAGTGCTAATATTTATAGTTTTTATAATGATGCATTTTGGTCTGAAAAATCAAAAGGTAAAGGTTATTTACCATTTGAAATATTTAGAGAACAAGGAAATGATAAAGTTGGTGCTATTTTTGGAGCAAATACTACTAGTTTAGGGTTTACAACTTTATTAACTGATAAAATACAAGGTAATGTTTTAGAAAAAGATGGTAAACCAACTGAACGAATAACTTATTCAACTTATAATTTAAAACAATTAAATCCCAAAACTAATCGCATATATTTAATTAATGAATTAGTAAGATCAGTAGATTCTCAAACACCAGATGGAACAAATTGTAGTTATATAATTGATATGTTTTCAATTCAAGCCTTATATAAAGGTAATTTTGAAATTATCTTTTATGCTGATAACCCATATACAAATAATTAAGAAGATTATTTAAAATTATCAGTATGAAGTTTTCGTGGCAAAACAAAAAGTACACTAAATAATTATTTACGCGATATGACAACTAACTATAAAACTAGTTTTCTATTACCACATGACTATGAAATACCTACTTTTAATTATTCCGAATATGTATTATTACCAGTTCCATATAACTATCAACCTTATACAAAAGATATTATGCGTTCTGATGTAGTACTACCATTAAAAACTAAAATTACAGCACCATCACAATGTAAGCATTCAAATACTTCTAATAGTTATCTTAATTTATTTTCTGATGAATTTAATTCTGCTTATTATGAGATTGAAATTGATTTAAAACAAATTGACCCAACAATTCAAAGTATAAGTAAATTCCAAGATGCTTATAAAACGATTGAAATAAGTAATCTTAATAATATACAAGTTGAATGTAGACCATCTGAAATAGACAATTTTATCCCTAATAAAAATATTAATATTTTAGCAGGTTATTCTACTTGTGAATATAATTTTGGTCCATTATCTGATGCAAGTTTACAAAAAAGTGGCCGTTCACAAACAGATAAAATTATTTTTCCAAATACTTTTAAAATAAATGATACAAAAGAAATACCTGTAAATGATATTAAAACATTTAAAACTTTTTATACTAATGTTTTGCCAAGTTATGATGATTATCAAAGTAAATATACTATTTCTTGAAGAAGATGGCCAATTAACTTTTTAACTCAAATAACAAAATTATCTAATAATGATAATAAGAAAATTAAAGAAACTTATTTACAAGCATATTATACTAATTATGTAAAATTAAAAATTAGATTTTCAAAAATATTATTTATTCAACTATTAGGATATTGTGAAACAAATAATACTTCATGAGGTAATGACAAAGATATAACATTAGATGTTAATAATCCAAATGTTTTAGGTATTAGAAATAAGAGCGATAGTTCTGTTAAAATTACAATTAAACCAAGATAAAAATAAAAAAGAGATTTAATATCTCTTTTTCTATTCCCTGTTAACTTTTATATTACCATTATCATCAATAATTAAATCAGGTAAATTTTGTTCTTCACCATTTCAACGATAAACTGATTTAAAATAAGTACCACGGTCTATTCTTCAAGGCCAGTTTGTCATATTAGATGGTTCATAAACATTTAAATCAACTTCATAGTTTAAACTATAACGATGTAATTTAAGTTTATATTCATCTTTTTGTTCTAAAACTTTAAAACTATCTTTATTTTGTATTTCTTCATTATTTTTAAACTTGGTAATATTTCAATTCTTAGATTTTCAAATAACATAATAATATTTATTATCAACCTTATTAAATGGTTTTTCTTGTGGTGCTATTCATTCTAAATTATCTCTGATTTCTTTATTTGTTGTATTTATTTTGTTTTCTTCTTTTAAATGTTCTAATTCTTCCTTTGTATATTCTTGTGGTGTATTATTACAAGAAACTAAACTTGTTGTACTTGTTCCCGCTAATGAAATTGCTCCTAATAAACTTAATAATCTTTTCATTTTTTTTAACTTCTTTCTATTTAAATTAATTGTGCAGCAGGCAATTTAAAATTAGGTATTTCTAAATCAAAAACAGGATAGAAAAATCAATAATAAAATTTTCCACTAATAGAAAAATTATTAATTATTTTTTCAGATGATAAATCAACAGGAAAGTTCATATTTTTTATTTTTACCATTTCGTATTTTAAAAGATATTTACTGTTATTATTAAAATTAGGATTTAATCTATCATATTCTTCATAAATTTTTGGTAATAATGCTGTAATTAATTCTTCTTCTGTAACATTTTTAACATCTTTAGTAATTATTTTTTCTGGTGTATTAATTTTTTCTACTTTACAATTTAATAAAACATCATCATAACTGGCATTAGGACTAGGGCTACTTACAAAAGGTTCATTATTGCTTATTTGTTTCAACTTTAAAATGAATTGTTTTTTGACCCTTAAAATTATTTATAGTAATTACTGCACTATTTTCAGTAATATTTGTAACATTGATGTTTTTTGTATCTAACTGTGGATTTAACTCTATTATTGCTTCTTTAATTTGTTGTTCTATTGACTTGTTTAATCCATTATTAGTTTTAAATATATGTTGAGATTTATTATTTATTGTATTTCTTTTTACTCTATTTATTTTTTCTATACCTAAATTTCCTCAATTTAATTTATTAATATCATTTTCATAATTATTTTTATTAGAACAAGAACAAGAACTTTCAATCAACGGGGCAGTTCCACTAATTGTTAATACACTTAATAAACTAAATAATTTTTTCATACTTGTTTTTCTCCTTTTATTTATCTTGAAACATTTTATCAAGATCTATTGACATTATATATATATATATATATATATACAAGGACTATTTAAGAGTTTGAAAGAAAATTATTTAATTTATTATGATGCAAAGAGTCAATCTTGACTCGCGGTGATTTTCATAAGTTTTTCGAAAAATGCCTTAAAGTTTAAAAAAACTTTTACCGCGCTTTTCAAAATACTTGGGAAAAATTCTAAGCGTTAAGCGAAGAATTTTATAAAGGTTCCCAAATTTGTTTGAAAGAACCTCAAAACTTTTTTTAACTTGTACGTCATTTTATCACAAAATTTCAGGTAGTAAGAAAAAAGTTTAGGTTTTGGTATAAAAATTATTCTTTATTTTAAATATATTTCTAAAACACTGATAAATCAACCTTTTAAAAAGTTATCTAATTATTTTATTTATATTTTTTATAAAACCTAAGCTTTTGTAATACTATCAAATTTCAGAAAATCAACCGCTCGCCCACAACCTCAAAAAACTATATAATTAGCTTTGTATATAAAAGAAAGGATTTTTTAAAATGGGTAAAACAAAGCATCATTTTACTTTTAAAGAAAGAGTAATGTTAAAAGATTTATTAGAACTTGATTCTTTAAAAAGAAAAAATGGTAAACCCAATATATCTAAAATAGCAAAAATATTGCATAAAAATCGCAATACAATTAGACGAGAAATAAAAAGGTTAAAAGATAATGAATATGACGCTAAATTAGCACACGAAGATTATTTACAAAAACGACAAAAATGTTTTAAAAAATCATCATTATTGCTAAATATTTTAGAATTACTAGATGAAAAATATAACAAATTTCATGATTCACCAGAACAAATCTGTAAAAAATATGAAAAAGAGTTTGGTGTTAAATTTCCGGTATGTTTTAAAACTTTATATAAATATATTCATTTGGGATTTTTAAATTTCAAGAAAGATAATTTGTATTTTCGTGGTAGAAAATATAAAACAAAAAATAGAATTGATAACCGTGGAAAAATAAGAAATTTTAGAACTATTAAAGAAGCAAAACATGATAAAAATGAATTTGGTTGATTTTAAATAGATACTATGGTTGGTAAAAACAATAGTGTTTGTTTAGTTTTAATCGAAGAATTAACCCAATTTAAAATCATTGAACCATTAAAAGAAAAAACAACGAAAGAAGTTACAAACGCAGTAGAACGAATTTTTTCTAACAGATTTTTCAAAGATAGATGCAAAGGAATAATAACAGATCAAGGCGAAGAATTCGCTGATTGAGAAAAAATTGAAAAAATAACAAATGCTAAAGTATATTTTTGTGATGCTGGAACTCCAACACAAAAACTAAAAGTTGAAAGAGTAATCCGCAATTTTAGACATTGATTTTCCAAAGGAATTGATTTAAGTATTTATTCAAGAAATTATTATCAAGAAGTTGCTAATATAATAAACTCTAAACTTAAAAAATATTTACATTGACTATCTTCAAAAGAAGTTTTTATACAAATGTTTAATTTTTAATATAATTACCTATAAAAATTTTAATTATTTTATTTTTTAGTGTGTCAAAATTCATAAATTTAAAACAAAACTACTAAATTTTTTTAAAATAAATTATATTGAACATTTATTTTATTGGTGTTATAATGAAATCAAATAAAGTGCTACACTTCATAGTACAATTTACATTCCTAAAACTACGAACATTAATACAATTGGAATAATTAAAATAGCGTTTGCACCCAAAAAGGTTAAAAATCAAGTCGTAAAATCTCCAGCTCATTTAGCAAGCGTTCCGGCTCAACCCTCAATCGCTTTAATAATTCCTGTTGTACCTGCATCCATAAAATATATTTTCCTTTCTGATTAATAACTAATATCAATATTTTTAACCCCTAAAAAGTTAAAAAGTAATATAAAATATTACTAATTAAATTTTATTAATAACTTTTTGTTGTCTTATTTGTTCTTTAATAGACTTAATAATTGAACGATTATTTTTAATTTCTTTGCGATGTTTAAACGCTACAATACTATCAGTAATATAAAATGCTAAAACCAAAAATAATGTAATAAACACCATAATATATAAAAATGTAATCATATTATTTAACCTCCTTTTGTTTTCTTTTTTCCAATCCAACTTTTAATTTTTAAATTTTTTTGCTTTGTCTTAAAATTATTGATGTTTCTTTTTCTTTAATAATTTTTATAATTCCAGAAATAAAATAAGCACAAATCGGCACCATAATAAATATTAAAATACCTGCTGATACATATTCCAAATTAACCATCCTCCTTTTCATTTTTTCTACTATTAACTTTATTTTTAATTCATAAAATTAATTGAACAATATAAGCACCGATTAATATTCAAAGCATTATATACCCAACATCCATTAAAGATACTATTAAACAGAATTTTTTTAAAAATAATTCTAATTCTTTAACATCAACACAAGTGGGTATTAATAATAATCCAAAAACAACAGATAAAATATAAATTAAAATTTGTTTATTATTAACGCAATATCAGTAATATTTAGAACCATATTCTCAAACAAAATCAAGGTTACAAACAACACATTTTTTATCCATTGTTAGCACCCTTAAATTGAAAACAATTTCGGCATACAGTCGTGCCATTTTCTCAGAATTTATCATTAATACAAGTAAAACATAATTGTTGTTTATTTATAATTAACACCAACTTTTACTTTTGGATTTTTGCAATTACGACTAAATTGATATGCTTTAATGTTTAAATCATAAACTTTTTTAGTTTCTGCTTTGATTAATGGTCCTGTAATATATCTAAAAACAAATTTATTAATAGTTTTATTTTCATTATTTACTACTAAATTTTTAATAATTCCATATTCTCAATGTTTTTGTAAAATACTAGTGGGTATTTGTTTATTTAAAATAATATTAAAATGGACTGCTCCGCGTTTTTGATAATCATAAACACGAAGGTATTTAAAATCACTACCATAACGATATTGTAATTTTTTAATTCATTTAACAAAATATTTATTTGCTTGTTGAATATCAGTAATATTGGTAGTCGGAAAAAAGCTTAGGTTTTATAATTTTTATAAAACCTAAGCTTTTTTCCGACTACCATTTATTTTTGTAATTTTCAATCATTTTATTATTACAATGTCTTCAAATTTTACTTTCGTATGAAACATATTTTTTATATTCTCTAAACTTATCTAAACCATAATAACTATCACAACTAAAACCAATACGAATGCCTTGTTTATTGCTAAAACTAAAATAATTAAGTGTTTCATCAGAAGATATAATTAAATCTAATGTATCTAATTCAACAACCCCAACTTTTACTTTTGGATTTTTGCAATTACGACTAAATTGATATGCTTTAATGTTTAAATTATAATGATTTTATGACTTATCATTATTAGCAGTTTTAACAATATATTTAGCAAGATATTTAACAACATCTTCATTCGTTCCACTACGAACTTTAATATTTTTATTAATACAATATTTTCAATATTGTTGTACAACACTGTTAGGTATTTTTTGATTTAATATGATATGAAAATGGACTGCTCCGCGTTTTTGATACTCGTAAGTATACATATATTTTAAAGTTCCTTTATGATTTTTATAACGAATAGGATTGTTTCATCAACGATTAATATTTTGAAAAAATTTCATTAAATCATATTTACACTTTTTAATATCTATTTCATTAACAGCATAAGTTAAAGTTAGAAAACTTAAATTTTTAGAATTTGAAAAATTATGATATGCTTTACGAATACAATTACCTTGGGCGCGAATACGACTATTTAATAACTTTTTATCATTTTCCCTAGTATTTTTAATACCATCTTTATTACCGGGCATATTGTTAACTATATCTAGTGGTAAAACAATATTTTTAACATAATTACCATAAAATACTTTTTTAAGATAATATTCTTTTTTATAATAATTTAATCTATTCATAAATATATTATGACTATTATTTTTTAAATTATCATAAACAAAAACATTATTCATTTTTATAAACTCCTTTCAAATAAAAAAACACTAAATTACATTTAAAAGTTTCGTGCTAGGAAACTATAAATAGTTTGAAACTTTCAATATAATTAAGTGTTTATATTTTAAAGTTGCTTTTATTATAATATATCTTTTGTAATTTTACAATTAATTTTTTTAAATTCAAAATGTCGGAAAAAACAACTCTAAAATCCTTATTTTATAGGGGTTTATTTTTTTAAACCCTTATATTTATTAGGTTTTTGTTATATTGAGTTGTGTTAGTTAATTTAATTGAAAACCATTATAACCAATAAATCATTCTATATCAATAACTTTTATAGTATTATATTTACACAATGCCGGATTAGGACCACTTTTATAACTTGGTTTCTGATACATTATTCAAATCAACTCGCTTTCTATTACACTGCATTGAACAAACATTTAACTTAAAATACAAACTACCAACAAATTTTTTATTCAAAATAGAATGACAAATTTGACATTTACGTTTAACAAAAAATATTCAAATTCCTAACATAATTAATCACACTCCTTAATTAATTCTTCAATTTCTTTTTTAAGTTCATCAATTTGTCCTAAATATAAATCTGATTTTAATTGTTCATTAATAATTGCAAGTTGTATTTCTTTATCTTTTTCAGCAAGTTTATTTTCATAAAAACTTTTTATTTTTTCTAAAATTTGCTCACGTTCTTGTTGAGAATATATTTCATCATTACTAACATCTATACTTTTTAACTCCATAAATACTCCTTTACTGTAATAAATATTGTTATAGAAAATGTAACTTAATATTGTTTAAAAAACATTAGTAATAACAATGTTAAATATATAAAATCAAAAATTAAGGCACACTGAAAAATACTATTAACATTGTTAATAGAAAATATAAAATTAAAATTAATAAATCAAATAACAAAGCTAGTGTGCCACAGTTAAGATATATGATCAGTTATAATTATTAAAATTCTTTAAACATAACACGGAAAAAGTTTAATATTTTAATAATTACTCAAATTCCAAATGGAATTAAAATAATTCACGCATCACCCAAAAAGGTCATTAATTGTGGTAACACAGCATAAACAGTGTCTTTAACTTTAATCATAGCTTGTCCTAAATCACTTCAAATATAATCCATTCCGGCTGAAATAGTAGGAGTATCTGCAGCTAGAAAATTAACAGCTGTTGTTAAATACATACCTAACATTATTCTTTATCCTCCTTATTTTTAATTTCTTTTTTTTCTTTTTTCTTACCTTGAATTTGACGAATTTTTTGATAAATTGATAAACCAATTCATGCAAAAATACCTAACAAAATCAAAATACTAAATATTCATGTTAATCATACTGGCATAATATAACTCCTTTCAATAAATTAAAAAATTGAAATTTGCAAACTCGCTCCGCTCGTTGTCGCTTTGCTCCACGTTTAAAAACATTATTGAATAAATTATCCGCTAATAAATTACGCGGAATAATTTATTCTTTTGCTTTTTAATTTTAATATCTTTTACAATCTTATTAACATTGTTAATAACATTATCTTTTCCACACTTGGTTACTAAGGGCCGCAAAATAAAATATTGCTTTGTTTGCATAATTTCAACCCCTTAAAATTTTTAAAAAATAATAACTCTAATATTAATAATTTCTATGTATAAAAGAAAAATATAAGATATAATCTTGTTTTTAACTAGAACCCGTATCTTTGCAACGGTCCCAAAAAATTAATATTTTTGCTAAAAACACTTGCAAAAAAAATGAGGATTTTATATACTTATAAAGGTGTCAGTTGGTAGTAATTTATTACTTAATTGTAAATAAAATACTTACTTACATTATCAAAAACAATACTAAAAATATGAAAAAAAAAGTCAAAAGTTATTGACAATAAACGCATAATTTTGTATAATTTAAATGGTGTTTTACTGACACAAGAACGATCTTTGAAAACTAAACATAACAACAAAAGATAATCATTTAATCAATGAATATCCGTCATTAAAGCTAGGAACAAAAACAATATTTTTTTAATGAGAGTTTGATCCTGGCTCAGGATGAACGCTGGCGGCATGCCTAATACATGCAAGTCGAACGAGGTGCTTGCACCTAGTGGCGAACGGGTGAGTAACACGTATCTAATCTACCCATTGGCGGGGGATAACAGTTGGAAACGACTGCTAATACCGCATACGACATTTTCTGGCATCAGAGAATGTTAAAAGGTCCGTTTGGATCACTAATGGATGAGGATGCGGCGTATTAGTTAGTTGGTGGGGTAATGGCCTACCAAGACAATGATACGTAGCCGAACTGAGAGGTTGATCGGCCACATCGGGACTGAGACACGGCCCGAACTCCTACGGGAGGCAGCAGTAGGGAATTTTTCACAATGGGCGAAAGCCTGATGGAGCAATGCCGCGTGACTGAAGACGGTCTTCGGATTGTAAAGGTCTGTTGTAAGGGAAGAACAGTAAGTATAAGAAATGATACTTATTTGACGGTACCTTACCAGAAAGCCACGGCTAACTATGTGCCAGCAGCCGCGGTAATACATAGGTGGCAAGCGTTATCCGGATTTATTGGGCGTAAAGCGTGCGCAGACGGTTTAACAAGTTTGGGGTCAAATCCTGGAGCTCAACTCCAGTTCGCCTTAAAAACTGTTAAACTAGAGTGTAGGAGAGGTCGGTGGAATTCCATGTGTAGCGGTGAAATGCGTAGATATATGGAGGAACACCAGTGGCGAAGGCGGTCGACTGGCCTATCACTGACGTTTAGGCACGAAAGCGTAGGGAGCAAATAGGATTAGATACCCTAGTAGTCTACGCCGTAAACGATGAGTACTAAGTGTCGGACTAAGTTCGGTGCTGCAGCTAACGCATTAAGTACTCCGCCTGAGTAGTATGCTCGCAAGAGTGAAACTCAAAGGAATTGACGGGGACCCGCACAAGCGGTGGAGCATGTGGTTTAATTCGAAGCAACGCGAAGAACCTTACCAAGGCTTGACATCCAGTGCAAAGCTGTAGAAATACAGTGGAGGTTAACATTGAGACAGGTGGTGCATGGTTGTCGTCAGCTCGTGCCGTGAGGTGTTTGGTTAAGTCCAGTAACGAGCGCAACCCTTGCCGTTAGTTACTCCATTAAGTTGAGATACTCTAACGGGACTGCTAGTGTAAGCTAGAGGAAGGTGGGGATGACGTCAAATCAGCATGCCCCTTATGTCTTGGGCTACACACGTGCTACAATGGTCGGTACAAACAGTTGCGATCTTGTAAGAGTGAGCTAATCTGAAAAAGCCGATCTCAGTTCGGATTGAGGGCTGCAACTCGCCCTCATGAAGCCGGAATCGCTAGTAATCGCGAATCAGCAATGTCGCGGTGAATACGTTCTCGGGTCTTGTACACACCGCCCGTCACACCATGAGAGTTGATAATACCAGAAGTTGGTATTCTAACCGCAAGGAGGAAGCCGCCCAAGGTAGGATTGATGATTAGGGTGAAGTCGTAACAAGGTATCCGTACGAGAACGTGCGGATGGATCACCTCCTTTCTATGGAGTTAATACTTTATAGCAATTAACTAGTTTTAATGACAGTTATGTTTAGTTTTCAGAGATTAGTTTCTCTGACAATAACAAGTAAATGTTATTGGAATTGTTCTTTGAAAACTGGATAATAGACATCTAGTTATTTTAATCACTTGATTAAAATAATAATAATTCAAAATTTCTGTTATTTTTAAAAAATAACTAAAATTTCACAGTTATATTTGTAAATGATTCTCAAAAAACTGATTTAAAATCAGGTCAAATAATTTATAAAACTTTGAAGTTACAAAGGGCGTATGGTGAATGCCTTGGGAATAGGAGACGATGAAGGACGTGACTACCTGCGATAAGGTTCGGGGAGCTGGAAGTAAGCTTTGATCCGAACATGTCCGAATGGGGAAACCCGGTGAGATTAATCTCTCATCATCCTATAATGAATAAATAGTTATAGTGAAGGTATACCTAGGGAATTGAAACATCTTAGTACCTAGAGGAAAAGAAAGCGAAAGCGATTCTCTTAGTAGCGGCGAGCGAACGGGGAACAGCCCAAACCAGATTTATCTGGGGTTGTAGGACCATAATAGTAGAGTTACAAAACTTGTTTATAGTAGAAATGGTTGGGAAACCACGCCACAGAGGGTGATAGCCCCGTATACGAAATAGACAAGACTCGAAATGGTATCCTGAGTACGGCGAGACACGTGGAATCTTGTCGGAATCAACGCGGACCACCGCGTAAGGCTAAATACTACCTATTCACCGATAGTGAACCAGTACCGTGAGGGAAAGGTGAAAAGCACCCCGGGAGGGGAGTGAAAGAGTACCTGAAACCATATGCCTACAAGAAGTCGGAGCCCGTTAATGGGTGACGGCGTGCCTTTTGTAGAATGAGCCGGCGAGTTATGATAGCATGCAAGGTTAAGTAGAAAATACGGAGCCGTAGTGAAAGCGAGCCTTAATAGGGCGTTTAGTATGTTGTCATAGACCCGAAACCAGGTGATCTAGCCATGAGCAGGTTGAAGTTGAGGTAAAACTTAATGGAGGACCGAACCGACGTTCGTTGAAAAGACCGCGGATGACTTGTGGCTAGGGGTGAAATTCCAATCGAACCTGGAGATAGCTGGTTCTCCCCGATATAGCTTTAGGGCTAGCGTCGAGGTTAGCGAGTTGGAGGTAGAGCACTAAATGTATGATGGCCCCACCTAGGGGTACTGAATGCAATTAAACTCCGAATGCCAATTTTGTATACTCGGCAGTCAGTACATGGGTGATAAGGTCCATGCACGTAAGGGAAACAGCCCAGATCATCAGCTAAGGTCCCGAAATTTATGCTAAGTGTGTAAGGATGTGAAGTCGCTTAAACAGCTAGGAGGTTGGCTTAGAAGCAGCCACCCTTTAAAGAGTGCGTAACAGCTCACTAGTCGAGTAACTTTGCGCCGAAAATGTACCGGGGCTAAGCATAATACCGAAGCTATGGGTTTTGTATTTATATACAGGGCGGTAGGGGAGCGTTCTAATAGGGGTGAAGGTAGACCGCGAGGACTGCTGGACTAGTTAGAAGTGAGAATGCCGGCATGAGTAACGTTTGAGGGTGAGAATCCCTCATGCCGTTTGACCAAGGTTTCCTGGGCAAGGTTCGTCCACCCAGGGTTAGTCAGGACCTAAGGCGAGGCCGAAAGGCGTAGTTGATGGACAACAGGTTGATATTCCTGTACCACCATATAGAGCGATGGAGTGACGGAGAAGGATAGTATATCCCGGTTATTGGATTCCGGTCTAAGCACAAAGAGGGTAAGGTTGGCAAATCCGCCTTGCATAACCTTGAAGTGTGATGGGGAGCGAACGGTTCGCCTAGTAGCGAAGTATATGACTCCATGCTTCCAAGAAAAGCTTCTAGTACTATTTATATGGTGCCTGTACCTAGAACGAACACACGTGGTCAAGGAGAGAATCCTAAGGCAAGCGAGATAACTGTAGCTAAGGAACTCTGCAAAATAACCCCGTAAGTTAGCGAGAAGGGGTGCTCATAGTAATATGAGCCGCAGTGAAGAGGAAGGGGCAACTGTTTAGCAAAAACACAGCTCTCTGCAAAGTCGTAAGACGACGTATAGGGGGTGACGCCTGCCCAGTGCTGGAAGGTTAAGGGGATTAGTTAGCATTAGCGAAGCTTTGAACCGAAGCCCCAGTGAACGGCGGCCGTAACTATAACGGTCCTAAGGTAGCGAAATTCCTTGTCAGGTAAGTTCTGACCCGCACGAAAGGCGTAATGATCCCTTCGCTGTCTCGGCTGCAGACTCGGTGAAATTTTAGTACCTGTGAAGATGCAGGTTACCCGCAACTAGACGGAAAGACCCCATGGAGCTTTACTATAGCTTGATATTGGGTTTTGATATAGCATGTATAGGATAGGTGGGAGACTTTGAAGCAGTAACGCTAGTTGTTGTGGAGTCATCCTTGGAATACCACCCTTCTTATGTTGGAATCCTAACCTAGATCTGTGAGCCAGATCAGAGACAGTGTCAGGTGGGTAGTTTGACTGGGGCGGTCGCCTCCTAAAATGTAACGGAGGCGCCCAAAGGTACCCTCAGTATGGTCGGAAATCATACATAGAGCGCAAAGGTAGAAGGGTGCTTAACTGTGAGACTTACAAGTCGAACAGGAGCGAAAGCTGGGCTTAGTGATCCGGCGGTCCCGTGTGGAAGGGCCGTCGCTCAACGGATAAAAGTTACCCTGGGGATAACAGGCTGATCTCCCCCAAGAGTTCACATCGACGGGGAGGTTTGGCACCTCGATGTCGGCTCATCGCATCCTGGAGCTGAAGTTGGTTCCAAGGGTTGGGCTGTTCGCCCATTAAAGCGGTACGCGAGCTGGGTTCAGAACGTCGTGAGACAGTTTGGTCCCTATCTGTTGTGGGCGTAGGAAATTTGAAGAGATCTGTCCCTAGTACGAGAGGACCGGGATGGACACACCTCTGGTGCTCCAGTTGTCACGCCAGTGGCACAGCTGGGTAGCTATGTGTGGAAATGATAATCGCTGAAGGCATCTAAGCGAGAAGCATACTTTAAGATGAGATTTCCCATCCTTTATGGAGTAAGACCCCTTGAAGACGACAAGGTTAATAGGTTGGATGTGTAAGCACGGCGACGTGTTCAGCTAACCAATACTAATAGGTCGAGGACTTCAAAAAAGCGAGAGCTTATTTACAAATTTTAGATAGTTTATTATCTAGTTTTGAGCGGATAATTTCCCTCAGATATAATCTGGTGCTTATAGCATAGTGGACACACCCGTTCCCATCCCGAACACGGAAGTTAAGCACTATTACGCCGACGATAGCCGCAAGGTGAAAATAGGGCAGTGCCAGGTTGAAAAAAGGTTTTGACATTTTTTTAATATTTTTACTTTCTTAGTATTTTACAAATATGTTATAATGAAAAACATCTCACACCCATTATAAATTATTTATAAAGGAAAACAACATATATGAAAAAAGTGTATACTGTAAAACTAACTGATAAAAAGTTAATAAAATTATCCTGTATTTACTGATTTTTATAAAATATATGGTAATGATATAAAACAAGTTATTTATTCAGAGATAAAGTTTACTGCTGCTGATTTTAAAATTGGTAAAATTATCAAAGTGGATAAAAGAACAGTTGCAAGTAATAAAGATTTACAAGCTAAAGGAATCTTTTTTGTTGAAGTTAATGGAGTAAATCAATTAGCAGGAACAGTTCTTCTTGAAATTGAAATTATCTAATTTTTAAGTGAGTATTCTTTCTAATTTTTTATTGTATATTCGTGAATTTAATCTAAAAAAAATAATATTAATTTAAAATTAATATTATTTTTTTTAGATAATTTATAATTTACAATATGATAAAAAATAATTTTCTTTTAATGCAAGATATAATATTTATTAATAAAAAAGAAAGGAATTTTTAAAAATGAAAAAATTTTTAGTTTTCTTAGGGATAAGTTTATTTTTCCCTAATATTACATTTGGCATAACTGGAATTACCGAATATAACAACTTAAAACAAAATAGTAGTTTAGTGAACAATTCAACGATGGCAATACAAACAAAGCAACCAGTTATTGCATTTCAGAATGAAATAAAAGTTTATCAAATTACAACTTATGTCCTACCAAATGAAGAAAAATTTGATATTATTATTAAAACTAAACCTAAGTTATGAAAAGAAATTAAAAATTTATGAGAAACTGCTAATAATAGTAACTTTACCAGCGAAAATTATAAAAAGAATAAGTTTATCCATTATGTAAAAACTAAACTATTGGATTCTATGACGATTTATTCATCAATTGAAATAGATTCATTTCTTTAGATGTTAGTTAATTAAATTTGAAGTGATTGAGATTTAATTAATGATTTTTGAATTGAATATCTTCAAGAAAACTACCGTATGTTTATGCATTTTACATTAAAATATGAGTCAATAAATATTGAATAATATAGTAATATTGAAGTTAAACTTTGTTCAATATATTCAGATCGTAAATCATAAATAGGATAACAAAGAAATGCATTATTATTTTGAATAATGCATTGTGTAAACATTAAAATATAGTTGTTGTGATTCAAATCCCAATTTCTTATATAAATGTAAACCATCTGGTGTCGCAACTAAACCAGCATAGTGGTAATTTTCTTTTTTTGTTTGGTTTAATAAATGAATTAACATTTCCTTAGCATAACCTTGTTTTTGATGTTCAGGATGAGTAGCAATGTCATCAATAATTGCTAATTCTGACTCAAAATATAAGTTTCCTGTTGAAACAGGGACTTGATTTTTCATTAAAGTTGTAAAATAACTAATTTTTTGTTCTTGATTTAATTCTCAAATTGATTTATATTTTGCTAAATCAATTAATGATAAATCAAAAGATTTTCTAATTATTTCAACAACATTAATAACATTTGTTTCTGTTGTTACTTCTTGAAATTGTTCATTATCACTTGCCCGATTAGCAATGTTAAAGGTTGTTAAGTCAATTAGCATTCCAATTGCTGTTTCAAAATGTTTAAGGCCAGTTTTTTCAAAAAATGTTTTTTCAAATTGATTATTATCATTGGTAATAGTACATCAAGTAAAAGGTGTTTTAGTTTGATGATATTGTTCAATAATTTCACTAGCTTTTGCAAATTGTTCAGCTGTTATGAGATGCGAACTAATAACAACATTTAAATTACTTTTTGAATTACGTGAATCAATATGATGAAAGAAATTCTTATAATCACTTTCAATTAGGTGCTTACCATTGTCATGTTTAGGGTCAACCATATAATGAATAAAGTTTTTAACTAATTGATCTAATTTTTTATTATTAAATGTTAGCATGATATTACTCCTTTTTTACCACTTTTTAAGTTTACCATTTTTTGCCTTTGAATCAAAATATATGGAATACACAAAAGGAATATTTTAAATTTTTTAATTTTTTTGATACGTATAATGTACGATGAAGCTCCAAAAAACAACTCTTGTTAGAGTTGTTTTTTTATTTGAAATAAAACAATCTCTAAAAGGAGGTAATGATAATTAAACAACAAAAAATATGTGATGTTAATGATTGTTATAAAAAAGTATCATTTATTACCGAAGAATTTTTATCAAATAAAGTTTTATGAACTTGTGAAAAACACAAAGATTTATTAAATCACACAAAAGATAAAAAACAAAAGCGGTTTTATAAACGTTTAGAAAATTCAAAAATTATCTTTGATTATAAAACTGGTTCTTTAAAACTTTGATTTATTAAAACAACTTAATACAGTGTGGGACGGTTATTTTAAATAACTAAGTGTTTTTATTCCACATAGGCGGTCTAGCTCAATGGTAATCAGTCCGGAAATAACAGACGCTTTAACAAGTGATAGTCGTGATAAGTGCAAGGTCAACATCAAACGACAATAAATATTGAGATGGCCACTTTATAAATAAATTTGCGATAGATATTACTTCTTAGAAGTGACGGCGGTTTAATAAAAGCCACAAAGTCAGCATTAGGCTCTTCAAGGTGCAAGTGAATTTATTTTAAAAACTGAACGTTTTGACCTGAAATGGTGCGGATGAAGAGAGAGAAAACTCTCTGGCGTAAAAAATAAAAAACAACTGTGGATTATTAAACAATATACCACCACCACTTACCCTAGTGAAGCGGATGGCGTAGTAAATACTTATATAACTAATTCTCGCTTTGGCACTTTAACTTTGTGGGTGAGTGCCAACGAGTTAAAAATAAAAGGAATAATTTAGGAGGTATATATGAAAAAGTTAAATAAAATTTGTCTTAAAAAAAGATATTGAGATTATTGTTTTAGATGTAATCAAGAAAACAAAATTACAAGAATTAATACTACGAGCTTATCCCGTATCATTTGAAGATATCACTGATGAGCATTGAGCATTAGGTATAAAAAATTAGGAGAAATAAATTATGAATAAAAGATACTTATTAGTAATGAAAAGTAAATATTGTGATTTCAAAACAAACTGTTTTTATACATTATAAGAAGCAAAAATTACTGCTAATATTGAAAATCAACAAGAATGATTAACAACTATTATTAATTTAGAAAATGAAAATATTAAATGACAAGGATGTGAATAATATGTGAAAAGATGAAAATGGCAATGTTTATACCGAAGAAGATTTATTTAATATAGCATTAGAAGAATGCTATTCAGAAGAAAGTGCTTATGGTTATATTGATAATTTAATTAATGAAATTGAATTAGAGGAAATTTAATTATGGAAGATTTAAAGTTAAATAATGAAGTTAAAAATATTACTTATCCGGTTTTATTTAAAAGGAAATGATTTTAAAGAATTAAGTTTAAAAGCATTAACAATTAAAAAATGAATTGATGAAAATGGACAAAAATTAACAGAATTTATATATCGACAACAAGCTTGATTAATAAATGGAGAATATAAATCACAATCATTGAAAGATTTAAAATTAGTAGTTTCAAAAATTGATTATATTTTTAGAGAACCATTAGAATTAATAAAAAATTTTAAAGATAAATTAAATTTTATTAGAAAAGATATTTTTAATTTAGAAAATAATATTAAGAGTAATCATGATTCTTTAAAAAATAGTGTAATTAATATTCAATTTCAAAAACAAAATGAAATTATTAAAACTCATAGAAAAGAACAATTTTTAGAAATTAAAAGTGTAGCAAAACAAGAACAAGAATTAAAAATTATTACTAGTAATTTTCGTAAAAATAAATTATTAATTAAAGATATTGAAATATTGGGTATTAATAATAATTTTTTACAAAATGCCAATAAATTAGAACTTATTAATCTTATTAAAAACTATTTAATTGTTGATGAACAAATTGTTAAAAACGAAATTAAAGACCAATGAGATAGTGATAAAGATATTAATTTAATTGGTGTTAAAGGTATTAATTTTAAAATAAATAAAGGAGAAAAATAATATGGCAAATATTGTTGAATTTTTAAGAATAGATAAGGCAACAGAGTGAATTAAAAGTAAATTTTCTAACGAAAATGAAATTGCAAGATTTAAAAGTAATATAGTTGCAATATCAAATAGTAATGAATTATTACAAAAAGCAGACCCAAAAACAATTATGACCGCTTGTTATCAAGGAGTATTATTAAACTTACCAATGGAAAAATAATTCGGATATGCTTATGTAGTTCCATACAATACTAAAATAACAAGAATTATTAATGGTCGTGAAGTGCAAGAATGAGTTAATCAAGCACAATTTCAAATGGGGTATAAAGAGGTTATATCCAATTAGCTCAAAGAAGCGGTCAATATCTAGATATAGCAGCATCAGATGTCAGAGATGGTGAATTAGTAAATTATGATCAATTAAAAGGAACTAGTTTTAATTGAATACAAAATGAAGATGAAAGAGAAAAATTACCAATTATAGGCTATGTAGCATATTTTAAAATGGTTAATGGTTTTGAAAAAACCTTATATATAACCAAAGAACAAATGGAAAATCATTTTATAAAATATTCTAAAACTTATGCTAAAAATAAATCATTTTATATTGCTACTTTTGATGAAATGGCATTAAAAACAGTATTAACTAGTTTATTACGAAAATGAGTCATTATGTCTGTTGAATTACAACAAGCATATAAATCAGACAAAGCAGTTATTACTACTAATAATGAAAATATTTATATTGATAATGATATTACTGTCGCTAAAAATCAGAGGCAGATGAGCAATGAACCTGTATCAAATAACATAAATACCTCATCTTATACAGAAATAGCGGACACAAACGATAATGTAGTTAAAGAAGAAGATATTTCTAATGTAGTACCAGTAGTTAATAATAACAATGATGAGGATGTATACGCATGATAAAAATAGGTATTGACCCATCAAGAACCGGCACTACCGCTATTGTTGTTTTTGAAAATAATAAATTAATTTATGATTATGAATTTATTAATAAAGATTGAATTAAACAAATTGATTTTATAAGAGATATATTATGTGATATATGAAAATACAATAATTATATTTTAAATATTAAAGATTGTTTATATACCTCTGCTAATGCAAGTAAAGATAGAAATGATTTATTACGATTACTAGGTGTAATAGAAGATATTAATCAAAGACTAAGATTGCTCATTAATTGAGTATCACCAAAACACACTAAATCAGTTGTTAAAAATATGGAAAATTTGAGTAAATATAATAATAATTGTATTCAAGAATTTAGTAAAGATGAAAATTTAACTTATGAATATGGTAAAGGTTGAAAATATAATAATGAAAAAATAAGTAATCATTTACGTGATGCAATTATTATTGCTAATTATAAGGGGTAATATTATGAAACATTCATTTAATCAAAAAACAGGAAAATATTATTCTAAATTAATTCGTAATGTTAATATTTACTTAAATGAAAATGAAGAAAAAGTTTGAAATGAATTTAATGACTTTACTTATTCACAACGAATTGAACATCTTATTAATTTTTATATAAAACACAATAAAATCAGTGATAAATATGAATAAATATATTTTATGTTATAGTTCAGAACAAAGTGATCGCCCTTGTAAAACTCCACTTGGTGAATATATAACTGGTAACGATATTGAAGATGTAAATATTAATTCAACCTAAGACTGAGAATATTTAATCAATAAATATGGTGAAAAGAATTTAATTATCTTAAAAACAAATAAAAAATAACCAATTAAGGTTATTTTTAAATACTATTTGTTAGTTGTCTAATAGCATCTTTTTGTGCTTGTTTTTTATCGTTTACTTTAACTTGTTTTTTTACATTTTTAATTTGACCTGTTTTTAATGCTAATTCTGTTGCATAATCAGCTCCTCTTAAATGTTTTTCGTGGGCAATAACAGCAGTTCTTAATTCTCTAATTTCTGCTTTATATTTTTTAATTTTTTTAGCAGATAATCCAAGAATGCCAAGACTGCCCATTCCTCCTGCCCCCACTAACACAAGTAAAGTAATCATTAATGTATCATTTAACATTTTTTTAATTCCTTTCTTATCCTTACTCAAACAGTGGCCATTCATCATTTCAGAACAAAATAATTTATAAATTAAACTATATAAACACCCAAAAATATCAACCGCCCCTATAATATAGTTTATTTTAAATTTAATTCTTTGTTATTTTCATTTTGTATATTTTTTAATTTTTCTTCTGTTATACCATCTAAATTATTTAATTGTTTTGCTACTCTTGGCTGAATAACGCGCGGATTAATCCGACAATCTAAGCAATGTCTTAAATGGTCTTTTTTTCATTTTGATTTATCAATTCAAATGATAATTAAAGAAATTATTAAAGTAATTAAAGGTAATATTGTAAATACTAATCCTATTTTAGATATTTTTAATCTTGGTATATCAATTTTCATATCTACTTTTGGTTTACTACTAGCAACAAATATACCTTGAATTCCGTGTGTAAATAAAGATGTTAGTAAAATAGCAATTCCATTACCTCAATATTGTCCATAATTATACCAATTAATTTGGTCTTTAATGCCATTAATCATCCCATATTCTAATCAACAATTTAATGCTAAAAATATTAATGTATATAAAAACTAACTACTCAACTACGAATTTTATATTTTCTTTCTCATTCTCTAATATCTTTATGATTTCAATTATAAGTGGGAATAGGGTCTTTTTTAAATCAATTTCAAGGTAAGGAACCCTTTAATCAAGTTGTTTTATCTTGTTTCATTAATTAAACTCCTTTTTAATTTATTATTTTTCTTTCAATATAAATTCCATTTAAATATTGTGCTAATTCTTCTTTTTCAATAGTTACTTTTCCATAATTAGTATTTTTATCTCATTCAAATATTGAAAAATAACCTTCTATTGATGTTCCGATATAATGAGTTGTTGGTACTTTTTCATTTATAAATTTAGAATTTACAAAAATTGTAAAACAATATATTCTAAATTGTGTTTCAACAGAACAATTTATGCGATAATAATATTTATTATCAAATGCTCTAACAGTATATTCTTTTGAATTTATAATAAAATCACTAGTATTAACAATTTCTCAATCATTATTACTAATAGATATATCACCACTACCTAATAATGAATTACCATTAATAGTTTTAATATTTGTGCCACTTACTAATTTATCTTGTTTATTAACTAAAAAATTATCAATCGTATTTGCATCATAATAATTATTTTCTAAATTTTTTGATGTTTTTACAATGTATTTACCATCAACTTTTTCAATATAATTTTTATTTAAATCACTATCTTTAATAACATATGATGGAATATCACCACTTTGTTTTGCTTTTCAAACACCATTTTCTTCATAAATAGTATCATTATCAAATGGAATAATAAGTTTAATATATTCGTTATAATCAATTTTAGAAAAGTCATTAATAATTGGATAAGTAATATTTATTGAATTATCCGTTTGTAATCGTTCTTTTAATCAAAATAATAATGTTGGATAAAAAGTTTTTTTACTAATATGTTTATATTCTTCTTCTAATGGATGAGCATAATTATCTAACCTATAATTATAAGGTCTAGATGCTTTTTTACTAGATATAATATCAATTATTTCACCTGCTAATTTTAAAGCATTTTTAACATCACGAGTAATATTTTCATTAGCTTCTGGGTCATTAGTTTGTGAATAAGCAACTCCACCTTGTGAAAATGAAGCACTACCAGTTAAATCATTAACTCCTTTTGGTAAATATCAATTAATAATTGCTAATAAACAAGCAGATTGAATATAACTTAATCATTTATCATATTCAATTAATCCAGTATTATCTTTTTTTACTCATGGAAATAAATCTTTTTTATTAATCTTATCAGAAATTGCACCGCATGATAATCTATCCATTCACAAACTAGTTTTTAAAATAGCATTATAAATTAAATTATCATTATAAGCAGATTGTTTTCTATCATTAATAGGTTGTCAAAGTTTACTTTCTTTAACATCTTCAACTGTTATAAATAACAAATTACTTAAATTATTTTCCATATAAAACACCTCTTAATTGATTACGATATTTATTTTTTAAATTACTTTACTTATAACTATTAACTCTTGTTTTTGTTTTCTTAATTGTTTTAATAGTTTGATTAGTTTTGTAAAACATATTTTTAACTGGTGTTTTATATAAATTCTTAATATTTTTAACATCACTTCGGCGTTCACGATATCATTTTTTATTATTAATTCCACCAGCAAAATTAAAATTAAAATATCCAATCTTTAAATTATTAATAAACTTTTTAATTTGATTTAATTTTTGAATAGTTGGTAATGTTAATTTAATATTTCCTTTTGGATATTTTTCTTTTAATGCTTGTGGTAATCGTTTTTTAATATAATCATTTTAAATGACTAGGTAATCATTTTCTTAATAAATAACGCCAAAATAAAGTTCCTGCATTAGATACAGCATTACTTAATAATTTTCATATTTCAACTGGAACACTAGGATAAACATAAGGACCATAAAACTTGGGGTGTTTTGCTGTTTTTGTATATATTAAAATAGTTAAATTACCTGTTAAAGTTAATTTATTTGTAATATTAAACATACCACTATCAAGTCAACTACTATTTAAAGGTTGTCATTTAGTATTTAGATAATTTTCATTTTTAATTTTTTCTCTATTTTTAATATTATTATCTTTTTCTAATTGACTTAATATTTGTTGAATTTCTTTTTTATGACCTTTTTTAATTAAATATAAATAAGTAAATGGATTTAATCATTGATAAATATCTTCAACTTTATTTTTAACTTGATTAACTCTATTAATTAAATTTACAAATTTACTTATTAAAGGTTTATTTTCTAAATTAGATACTAATAAAGTTAAAACTCGTAATATTAGTAAATTCATTTTTTATTAACCTTATAAGGTTATTGTTTTTGGTGCTGAAATTACATAATCAACTGGCACTCTAAATGTTTTATTAAGATTATTTTTAGCAGTATTAATTTCATCTTGTGTTTGTTGTTTTTCTAAAATAATTTTACATGTTTTTGGATATAAAATAGTTGGTGTAGCATATTGCACTTTACCAATTCATTTAGGGTTAGCAGTATCATTATCTAAAACTTGTTGAATAGTATCCATATTAATCGGAAATGCTCATACTTGTTTGTTAATAATTAAACCATTTACATTAGTAAAATTATAACCTTTATCACGGTTAACTTGTCCTTTTGTATATGTTTTTTCTAAATGAAAACTTTTAGATACAGGAATACCCATTGCTGTATTTTCATATAATTCACCATTAACCATTGCTTTAAATTGAGTTTGTGAACCAATTACTTTTAAATAGGCTGGTGTTAATCCTAAATATGCTCTTCGTCCTAAAACCATAAACATTTTATCAGTTGGTAAACCAAAATATAAATTACTAATTTTATTTGTTAATTCAATCAAAGTTTCATTTAATGTAAAGAATGCTTTATTTGCATCATCAGCATTTTCAGCTGTATAACTACGAAATGGAATTACTTCATATTGACTATCTGCTAAACAATAATCATAAATAGCCTGAATTAATTCAACATTCTAAATTAACAAATTTATTCTGTACAACACTAGAAATAGCATCAGCAATAACACCATTTTTAATATTTTGTTCTATTATTGCTAAATCAAAAGCCTCATTCATTAATTTTAAATTAAATCTTTTATCAATAGGAACTGGAATTCTTGTTAATCCCATTGTTTGAGTTGTCCCACCATTTGGTAATGAATAATCATTTTGTCATACCACACGATGAGTTAAATTATATAGTGCTTGTCCTGTATTAGGTAATCAAGCAACTTGTTCTGCAGTTGCAGTTGCATATTACATAATACTTGCATATTCATTATATAAAGGTCCACGCAATAATACATTAACCATATCAACATACGTTTTTTAATCTGTTGTATTGCCTTCTAATGTAAAAGGTACTTGTGGTAAATTAATTGTTGCCATAATATTTCACTCCCTTATTATCTAAGGTTTTTAAGTGTATAATAAGTTATTTTTTTAATTTCATCAGGAGTATATGCTCCTTTTTCTTTAATACTTTCAATTTCATCATTCTTATTTTCAGTTGATTTTTCAATCATATCTTTAATAAAATTAGTTGGTGAAACTGATGGTTGTTCTTCAACAAACAAATCAGGTTTTAATTCTTTTAAATTTTGCATTTTTTCAGTTAAAGAACTACCAATAACTTTATCTAAATTAGTTTTAATATCTTCAATTTTAGTAGATGAAACATCTTTAAATGCTTTTAATTCATCTAATTCATTAGATAATTTAATAAAGTCTTCTTTTGATATAACATCTTCACGTTTTTGCACACTTTCTCTAATTTGCTTTGCTTCATTATTAAACTGATTTAAGATATTTTCTGTCATCTCTTCACTTAAACCTTGTTCTATTAATTGTTCTTTTGTAAGTGCCATTTTATAAACCTCTTTTTTTATTATTGTCCGATTAACAAGTCAGCATAAACTCTTTTTTACGGAAAAAGATTAAACCTCTGTTTCTAATTATATACTAATAGTTCACAAATACAACACTTTATGTATATAAATACTAAACTTAATATATTTAATTGCTAATTTATTTCCTAAAACGCGTAATAAAAATTATTTTAAATAATATTTATTAAGTAATCCTATTTTAGATTTATATATAGGTCGCATGTAAAAAAGAAGGGTTTTAAGAAAATAGATAGAAATTGAATAAAAATAATAAACCATTTACTAAAATGGTTTTTTTATTTGTAAAACCAAAATTATTAATTGATTCAGAGAAAGGACAGCATCTTAAATTCTTAAAATAAAAACCTTTTATTACAACTTTTTGATACCCTCTTTAAGTTGTTTACACATTTATTAAATATCTTAGAAATCTTTACAAAGTGTACCTGTTTTTTCTCCAATTTTAAGGTGTTGTCATTTCTCTGTTTCAGTTAATTAATTTGCTAATAAAAAATTTAATAAAGGAATGAATAAGTAATGGAAATTAATAAGCAACAAACAATATGTGATGTTGATAATTGCTATAAAGCAATATCATTCATTACTGAAGAATTTTTATCAAATAAAGTTTTATGAACTTGTGAAAAACACAAAGATTTATTAAGTCGCACAAAAGATAAAAAACAAAAGCGGTTTTATAAACGTTTAGAAAATTCAAAAATTATCTTTGATTATGAAACTGGTTCTTTAAAACTTTGATTTATTAAAACAACTTAATGTAGTGTGGGACGGTTATTTTAAATAACTAAGTGTTTTTATTCCACATAGGCGGTCTAGCCCAACGGTAATCAGTCCGGAAATAACAGACGCTTTAACAAGTGATAGTCGTGATAAGTGCAAGGTCAACATCAAACGACAATAAATATTGAGATGGCCACTTTATAAATAAATTTGCGATAGATATTACTTCTTAGAAGTGACGGCGGTTTAATAAAAACCACAAAGTCAGCATTAGGCTCTTCAAGGTGCAAGTGAATTTATTTTAAAAACTGAAACGTTTTGACCTGAAATGGTGCGGATGAAGAGAGAGAAAACTCTCTGGCGTAAAAAATAAAAAACAACTGTGGATTATTAAACAATATACCACCACCACTTACCTTAGTGAAGCGGATGGCGTAGTAAATACTTATATAACTAATTCTCGCTTTGGCACTTTCACTTGGGAGTGAGTGCTAGCGAGTTAAAAATAAGAGGAATAATTTAGGAGGTTTATATGAAAAAGTTAAATAAAATTTGTCTTAAAAAAAGATATTGAGGTTATTGTTTTCATAAAGAATGCAATCAAGAAAATAAATTATAAGATCTAATGCTTAGAAGTTATTCAGTTTCATTTGAAGAAATGACTGATGAGCATTGAGCATTAGGTATAAAAAATTAGGAGAAATAAATTGTGAATAAAAGATACTTATTAGTAATGAAAAGTAAATATGGTGATTTTAAAACAAACTGTTTTTATACATTATAAGAAGCAAAAATTACTGCTAATATTTAAAATCAACAAGAATGATTAACAACTATTATTAATTTAGAAAATGAAAATATTAAATGACAAGGATGTGAATAATATGTGAAAAGATGAAAATGGCAATGTTTATACTGAAGAAGATTTATTTAATATAGCATTAGAAGAATGTTATTCAGAAGAAAGTGCTTATGACTATATTGATAATTTAATTAATGAAATGGAATTAGAGGAAATTTAATTATGGAAGATTTAAAGTTAAATAATGAAGTTAAAAATATTACTTATCCGTTTTATTTAAAAGGAAATTATTTTAAATAATTAAGTTTAAAAGCATTAACAATTAAAAAATGAATTGATGAAAATGGACAAGAATTAGCAGAATTTATATATCGACAACAAGCTTGATTAATAAATGGAGAATATAAATCACAATCATTGAAAGATTTAAAATTAGTAGTTTCAAAAATTGATTATATTTTTAGAGAACCATTAGAATTAATAAAAAATTTTAAAGATAAATTAAATTTTATTAGAAAAGATATTTTGAATTTAGAAAATAATATTAAGAGTAATCATGATTCTTTAAAAAATAGTGTAATTAATATTCAATTTCAAAAACAAAATGAAATTATTGAAACTCATAGAAAAGAACAATTTTTAGAAATTAAAAGTGTAGCAAAACAAGAACAAGAATTAAAAATTATTACTAGTAATTTTCGTAAAAATAAATTATTAATTAAAGATATTGAAATATTGGGTATTGATGATGATTTTTTAGAAAAAGCAAATAAATTAGAACTTATTAATCTTATTAAAAACTATTTAATTGTTGATGAACAAATTGTTAAAAACGAAATTAAAGACCAATGAGATAGTGATAAAGATATTAATTTAATTGGTGTTAAAGGTATTAATTTTAAAATAAATAAAGGAGAAAAATAATATGGCAAATATTGTTGAATTTTTAAGAACAGATAAGGTAACAGAGTGAATTAAAAGTAAATTTTCTAACGAAAATGAAATTGCAAGATTTAAAAGTAATATAGTTGCAATATCAAATAGTAATGAATTATTACAAAAAGCAGACCCAAAAACAATTATGACCGCTTGTTATCAAGGAGTATTATTAAACTTACCAATGGAAAAACAATTCGGATATGCTTATGTAGTTCCATATAATACTAAAATAACAAGAATTATTAATGGTCGTGAAGTGCAAGAATGAGTTAATCAAGCACAATTTCAAATGGGTTATAAAGGTTATATTCAATTAGCCCAAAGAAGTGGACAATATCTAGATATAGCAGCATCAGATGTTAGAACTGGTGAATTAGTAAATTATGATCGATTAAAAGGAACTAGTTTTAATTGAATTCAAAATGAAGATGAACGAGAAAAATTACCAATTATAGGTTATGTATCTTATTTTAAAATGGTTAATGGTTTTGAAAAAACATTGTATATGACAAAAGAACGAATGAAAAATCATTTTATGAAATATTCTAAAACTTATGCTAAAAATAAATCATTTTATATTGCTACTTTTGATGAAATGGCACTTAAAACAGTATTAACATCATTATTAAGAAAATGAGGTATTATGTCTGTTGAATTACAACAAGCATATAAATCAGACCAAGCAGTTATTACTACTAATGATGAAAAGATTTATATTGATAATGATATTACTGTCGCCAAAAATCAGGGGCAGATGAGTAATGAACCCTTATTAAATAATGTAAATAATACCCCATCTTATACAGAAATAGCGGACACAAACGATAATGTCGTTAAAGAAGAAGATATTTCTAATGTAGTACTAGTAGTTAATAATAATATTGATGAGGATGTATACGCATGGTAAAAATAGGTATTGACCCATCAGGAACTGGTACTACCGCTATTGTTGTTTTTGAAAATAATAAATTAATTGATGATTATGAATTTATTAATAAAGATTGAATTAAACAAATTGATTTTATAAGAGATATATTATGTGATATATGAAAATACAATAATTATATTTTAAATATTGAAGATTGTTTATATACCTCTGCTAATGCAAGTAAAGATAGAGACTATTTATTACGATTACTAGGTGTAATAGAAGATATTAATCAAAGACTAAGATTACTCATTAATTGAGTATCACCAAAACACACTAAATCAGTTGTTAAAAATATGGAAAATTTTAGTAAATATAATAATAATTATATTCAAGAATTTAGTAAAGATGAAAATTTAACTTATGAATATGGTAAAGGTTGAAAATATAATAATGAAAAAATAAGTAATCATTTACGCGATGCAATTATTATTGCTAATTATAAGGGGTAATATTATGAAACATTCATTTAATCAAAAAACAGGAAAATATTATTCTAAATTAATTCGTAATGTTAATATTTACTTAAATGAAAATGAAGAAAAAGTTTGAAATGAATTTAATGACTTTACTTATTCACAACGAATTGAACATCTTATTAATTTTTATATAAAACACAATAAAATCAGTGATAAATATGAATAAATATATTTTATGTTATAGTTCAGAACAAAGTAATCGCCCTTGTAAAACTCCACTTGGTTAATATATAACTGGTAACGATATTGAAGATGTAAATATTAATTCAACTTGAGACTGAGAATATTTAATCAATAAATATGGTGAAAATAATTTAATTATCTTAAAAACAAATAAAAAATAACCAATTAAGGTTATTTTTTAAATACTATTTGTTAGTTGTCTAATAGCATCTTTTTGTGCTTGTTTTTTATCGTTTACTTTAACTTGTTTTTTTACATTTTTAATTTGACCTGTTTTTAATGCTAATTCTGTTGCATAATCAGCTCCTCTTAAATGTTTTTCATGGGCAATAACAGCAGTTCTTAATTCTCTAATTTCTACTTTATATTTTTTAATTTTTTTAGCAGTTAATCCTAGAATACCAAGACTACCAGTTCCCCCAGCACCTGCTAAAACAAGTAAAGCAATCATTAATGTTTCATTCATTTTTTTTAACCCCTTTCTTATCCTTACTCAAACGGTGGCCATCTATCCTTTCGGAACAAAATAATTTATAAATTAAACTATATAACCACCCAAAAATATCAGCCACCCCTATATATAGTCTATTTTAAATTTAATTATTTGTTATTTTCTTCTGTTATACCATCTAAATTATTTCATTGTTTTGCTATTATTGGTTGAATAACACGCGGATTAATACGGCAATCTAAACAATGTCTTAAATGGTCTTTTTTTCATTTTGATTTATCAATTCAAATAATAATTAAAGAAATTATTAAAGTAATTAAAGGCAAAATTGTAAATACTAATCCTATTTTAGATATTTTTAATCGTGGTATATCAATTTTTATATCTACTTTTGGTTTACTACTAGCAACAAATATGCCTTGAATTCCATGCGTAAATAAAGGTGTTAATAAAATAGCAATTCCATTACCTCAATATTGTCCATAATTATACCAATTAATTTGGTCTTTAATGCCATTAATCATCCCATATTCTAATCAACAATTTAATATTAAAAATATTAATGTATAAAAACTAACTACTCAACTACGAATTTTATATTTTCTTTCTCATTCTCTAATATCTTTATGAGTTCAATTATAAGTCGGAATAGGGTCTTTTTTAAATCAATTTCAAGGTAAGGCACCCTTTAATCAAGTTGTTTTATCTTGTTTCATTAATTAAACTCCTTTTTAATTTATTCTTTTTCTTTCAATATAAATTCCATTTAAATATTGTGCTAATTCTTCTTTTTCAATAGTTACTTTTCCATAATTAGTATTTTTATCTCATTCAAATATTGAAAAATAACCTTCTATTGATGTTCCGATATAATGAGTTGTTGGTACTTTTTCATTTATAAATTTAGAATTTATAAAAATTGTAAAACTATATATTCTAAATTGTGTTTCAATAGAACAATTTATGCGATAATAATATTTATTATCAAATGCTCTAACAGTATATTCTTTTGAATTTCTAATAAAATCACTAGTATTAACAATTTCTCAATCATTATTACTAATAGATATATCACCACTACTTAATAATGAATTACCATTAATAGTTTTAATATTTGTGCCACTTACTAATTTATCTTGTTTATTAACTAAAAAATTATCAATCGTATTTGCATCATAATAATTATTTTCTAAATTTTTTGATGTTTTTACAATGTATTTACCATCAACTTTTTCAATATAATTTTTATTTAAATCACTATCTTTAATAATATCTGATGGAATATCGCCGCTTTGTTTTGCTTTTCAAACACCATTTTTTTCATAAATAGTATCATTATCAAATGGAACAATAAGTTTAATATATTCATTATAATAAATTTTAGAAAAATCATTAATAGTTGGATAAGTAATATTTATTGAATTATCCGTTTGTAATCGTTCTTTTAATCAAAATAATAATGTTGGATAAAAAGTTTTTTTACTAATATGTTTATATTCTTCTTCTAATGGATGAGCATAATTATCTAACCTATAATTATAAGGTCTAGATGCTGTTTTACTAGATATAATATCAATTATTTCACCCGCTAATTTTAAAGCATTTTTAACATCACGAGTAATATTTTCATTTACTTCAGGGTCATTAGTTTGTGAATAAGCAACTCCACCTTGTGAAAATGAAGCACTACCAGTTAAATCATTAACTCCTTTGGGTAAATATCAATTAATAACTGCTAATAAACAAGCAGATTGAATATAACTTAATCATTTATTATATTCAATTAATCCAGTATTATCTTTTTTTACTCAAGGAAATAAATATTTTTTATTAATTTTATCAGAAATTGTCCCGCCTGATAATCTATCCATTCATAAACTAGTTTTTAAAATAGCATTATAAATTAAATTATCATTATAAGCAGATTGTTTTCTATCATTAATAGGTTGTCAAATTTTACTTTCTTTAACATCTTCAACAGTTATAAATAACAAATTATTTAAATTATTTTCCATATAAAACACCCCTTAATTGATTACGATATTTATTTTTTAAATTACTTGGCTTATAACTATTAACTCTTGTTTTTGTTTTCTTAATTGTTTTAATAGTTTGATTAGTTTTGTAAAACATATTTTTAACTGGTGTTTTATATAAATTCTTAATATTTTTAACATCACTTCGGCGTTCACGATATCATTTTTTATTATTAATTTCACCAGCAAAATTAAAATTAAAATGTCCAATTTTTAAATTATTAATAAATTTTTTAATTTGTTGTAATTTTTGAACTGTTGGTAATGTTAATTTAGTAGTTCCTTTTAGGTATTTTTCTTTTAATGCTTGCGGTAATCGTTTTTTAATATAATCTCTTAAATGACTAGCTAATCATTTTCTTAATCAATAACGCCAAAATAAAGTACCTGCATTAGATACAGCATTACTTAATAATTTTCATATTTCAACCGGAAAACCAGGATAAACATATGGGCCATAAAATTTTGGATGTTTTGCTGTTTTTGTATATATTAAAATAGTTAAATTACCCGTTAAAGTTAATTTATTTGTAATATTAAACATACCACTATCAAGTCAACTACTATTTAAAGGTTGTCAATTAGTATTTAGATAATTTTCATTTTTAAATTGTTCTCTATTTTTAATATTATTATCTTTTTCTAATTTACTTAATATTTGTTGTATTTCTTTTTTATGACCTTTTTTAATTAAATCTAAATAAGTAAATGGATTTAATCACTGATAAATATCTTCAACTTTATTTGTAATTTTATTATATTTATCAGTAATATAATTAATTGGCTTTAATACTTTATTTTGAACTTGATTAACTCTATTAATTAAATTTACAAATTTACTTATTAAAGGTTTGTTTTCTAAATTAGATACTAATAAAGTTAAAACGCGCAATATTAGTAAATTCATTTTCTATTAACCTTGCGTATTTGGTTTAGATTCTGGTTTTGATGATGAAATTACATAATCAACTGGCACTCTAAATGTTTTATTAAGATTACTTTTAGCAGTATTAATTTCTTCTTGTGTTGGTTGTTTTTCTAAAATAATTTTACATGTTTTTGGATATAAAATAGTTGGTGTTGCATATTGCACTTTACCAATTCATTTAGGGTTAGCAGTATCATTATCTAAAACTTGTTGAATAGTATCCATATTAATTGGATATGCTCATACTTGTTTATTTAATAATAAACCATTTACATTATTAAAATTATAACCTTTATCACGGTTAACTTGTCCTTTTGTATATGTTTTTTCTAAATGAAAACTTTTAGATACTGGAATACCCATTGCAGTATTTTCATATAATTCACCATTAACCATCGCTTTTAATTGTGCTTGTGAACCAATTACTTTTAAATAAGCTGGTGTTAATCCTAAATACGCCCTACGACCTAAAACCATAAACATTTTATCAGTTGGTAAACCAAAATATAAATTACTAATTTTATTTGTTAATTCAATCAAAGTTTCATTTAATGTAAAGAATGCTTTATTTGCATCATCAGTATTTTCAGCTGTATAACTACGAAATGGAATTACTTCATACTGACCATCTGCTAAACAATAATCATAAATAGCCTGAATTAATTCACATTCTAAATTAACAAATTTATTCTGTACAACACTAGAAATAGCATCGGCAATAACACCATTTTTAATATTTTGTTCTATCATTGCTAAATCAAATGCTTCATTCATTAATTTTAAATTAAATCTTTTATCAATAGGAACTGGAATTCTTGTTAATCCCATAGTTTGAGTTGTCCCACCATTTGGTAATGAATAATCATCTTGTCATACCACACGATGAGTTAAATTATATAATGCTTGTCCAGCATTAGGTAATCAAGCAACTTGTTCTGCCGTTGCAGTAGCATACTGCATAATACTTGCATATTCATTATATAAAGGTCCACGCAATAATGCATTAACCATATCAACATAAGCTTTTTGATTTGTTGTATTACCTTGTAATGTAAAAGGTACTTGTGGTAAATTAATTGTTGCCATAATATTTCACCTCCTTATTATCTAAGGTTTTTAAGTGTATAATCAGTTAATTTTTTAATTTCTTCCGGAGTATATGCTCCTTTTTCTTTAATAGTTTCAATTTCATCATTCTTATTTTCATTTGATTTTTCAATCATATCTTTAATAAAATTAGTTGGTGAAACTGATGGTTGCTCTTTAACAAACAAATCAGGTTTTAATTCTTTTAAAGTTTGCATTTTTTCAGTTAAAGAACTACCACTAACTTTATTTAAATTAGTTTTAATATCTTCAATTTTAGTAGATGGAACATCTTTAAATGCTTTTAATTCATCTAATTCATTAGATAATTTAATAAAGTCTTCTTTTGATATAACATCTTCGCGTTTTTGCACACTTTCTCTAATTTGTTTTGCTTCATTATTAAACTGATTTAAGATATTTTCTGCAATCTCTTCACTTAAACCTTGTTCTATTAATTGTTCTTTTGTAAGTGCCATTTTATAAACCTCTTTTTTTTATCCTTGTTCGATTAACAAGTCAGCATAAACTCTTTTTTACGGAAAAAGATTAAACCTATAAATTAATTATATACTAATAGTTTATAAATACAATATATTTTGTATACACAAAAAAAAAAAAAATACTAAACTTAATATATTTAATTCCTAATTTACCCCTTAAAATGCGTAATAAGAGTATTTTAAAAGATAAAAGTTTTAAAATAATTCATAATTTTGCTTATATATATATATAATGCAATTAAATCTTGATAAAAAGTTTCAAGATATGAAAAGGAGAAAAACAAGTATGAAAAAGTTACTTAGTTTATTAAGTGTATTAACAATTAATGGAACTGCTGTACCAACAACAATTGCTGCTAGCCCTTATCAAAAAGAAGAAACTATCAAAAATAATGATATTAATTATTTACAAATAAATAATTTAGATAAATTAAATAGAACAAAAAGAAATAACATTAAATTTAATGTTAATGGGCAAATAACTTTTGATATAGGTAGTATTTATACAACTAAAAATATTCGTATTAGAAGAAATCATTCATCATGGGGAATTACAGGAAATAATCCTCCAAGTGATTGAGAAATAATTAGTGCATTACATTCTATAAATCGTTATAATTCAAGTATAATTAAAAATCAAGATGCATCTTATAGTGAAGATATATTAAATGTTAGTAATGCATATAAATATTGTGCTTATATTAGTGCTAAATCAAACACTCCCTTCACGGGCGGATTTTGAGTATATTATGGTTATATGTAAATAGGTATAATACACATGAAAAGATTATTAAGTATCATTAGTATAATATTATTAGTAGGAACAAGTACAACAAGTTTGGTGGATTGTAATGCGTTACAAGAATATACAAAAGAAGAGTTAGCAAAATTAAAAGAAGAAAACAAAATTAAAACAAATAACCAAGAAATTAGAGACAACTTAGAATGAATAGCACCACAAGAAAAACCATTTAATACAGTTAATAATAAATGATATTATATAGTATGAAAAGGTGAAAATAAATATCATTTAAACAAATTTAAAAATATTGTGCACAACGATGAACTAATAATTAATGATGGTACTAACAACTTTTATTTAAGATTAGACGTTGATTTGAATTTGTTATATATATATGAAACTTATCAAGGAAAAGAAACTAAGTTTCATTATTGAAAAAATAAAAATGATGATTATTTTAAATCAGTTTATCGTTGAAATTTAGATACTAAGGAACCTGATTTAATTATTGATGATAAAGGCAATATAAAAGTTAATGTATAAATAAAAAAAAGAGATAATTAAATCTCTTTTTTATTTTACCTTGGTTTAATTGTTATTTTAACAGGATTATTGCTACTATTTCTAATCCCCAAAACATTTGGATTATTTATATTAAATTTTATACTTCCATCTGAAATAGGTGTTTCATATTCGGTTGTACCTCAATATCAAATATCTCCATATCCCTCAACTCCCAATAATTTAGGAATCATACTTTTTGATATTCTAATTTTTAATTTTACATCATTAGTATAATATACTTGTAATTCTGTTTTTTTAATTTCATCTCTATCATTATTAGATAATTTTGTTATTTGCAACAATAAATAAATAAACGCTTCACCTAACTCAGTTTTATATTTAGTTTTATATTCTTTATTTATTAATCCATTTGTCTCACCAGTAGCAACTGTTTGAATATCATTTACTTTTATATTATCAGTATATAAAATAATTGTATTTTCAAAATTAACTTTATTAATTTGTGCCCTTCCTTGTGTTTCTATTTTTATACCACCCAAATTACCTAAATAATCTGAACAGCCTGTTCTACCAACTAAAATTTTAACATTTCTATTAGGAATAAAATTTTCTATTTCAGGTGGCCCACACTCAACTTGTAAATTACCTATATTACTTATTTCTATTGTTTTATAAGAACTAATAAATTTATCAATACTTTGAATTGTTGGATCAATTTGTTTTAAATCAATTTCTATTTCAGAATATCCAAAATATTTTGTATTTTCATCAAAAAAATTATTATGTGCAATATTATACGGTGTTGTTGTTTTTTTACATTGTCCTAGTTGAATTGCGTTAAATAATATAGGTAATTTTGCATTAGCGGGCATAATATCTTTTGTATAAGGTTTATAGTTATATGGAATTGGCGGAAGAACATATTCAGGGTAATTAAAGGTTGGTATTTCATAGTCGTGTGGTAATAAGAAACTAGTTTTATAGTTAGTTGTCATATCGCGTAAATAATTATTTAATGTACTTTTTGTTTTGCCTCTAAAACTTCATACTGATAATTTTAAATAGTCTTCTTCATTATTTGTATATGGGTTATCAGCATAAAAGATAATTTCAAAATTACCTTTATATAAGGCTTGGATTGAAAACATATCAATTATATAACTACAATTTGTACCATCTGGTGTTTGTAAGAATTCGCAATCATTATCTTTTTCACTATCACTAACTGATGTTTGTGCATCTACTGCTTTAGTTTGTTCATTAATTAAATAAACTCGGTTAGTTTTTTCGTTTAATTGTTTTAAATTATATGTTGAATAAACTATCTCGTTTGTTGGTGAACCATTTTTAGTAAAAACAGTACCTACTAATTTATCGGTTAATAAAGTAGTAAAACCTAAACTAGTAGCATTAGCACCAAAAATAGCACCAACTTTATCATTTCCTTGTTCTCTAAATATTTCAAATGGTAAATAACCTTTACCTTTTGAGTTTTCAGATCAAAATGCATCATTATAAAAACTATAAATATTAGCACTCATAAAGCCATTAAGTCATTGAAAATTAGGTCATGATTTTTCATTTTGATTAATTACTCAACCTCATGGAATACCAAACGAAATAAAGTTTAAGAATTTACCAACACCACCTGGTATAGTAAAAGGGTTAAAAACTAACTTTTGTGTATAATTTAAAGGTAACACAGTAATTTGACGATTAATAAAATTATTAATATTTAAAATATCTCAAACATTACATGCACCCATTTTATTATATTCAATTTGAACAGATCCAACAGTATTACCAAATTCATCTTTTCTTCTAAAATATGATGATGCTTGGGTACTAATAATATTATCAACATTTCCACCATTTACTTTTATTTTGTTTGGTGGTGTTATTTTTCAATCTTTTGACCAGTAAAATTTAGAATCCTTATCTTCTTTATGAATATTTCGACCAACAGTAGAATTAGAAGATGATGTAGTACTGGCGTCAGTTATAACAATACCTTCACTATTTTTCTGTTTTCAAAAATCGTATCTACTTTCCATATCTTTTTTTCAACTTTCATAACCCGTTATCATTGTTGGTTGAATACCTTGAACGTTATATCAACTTACTTCTGGAGCAGCATAAGTATTAATTTTATCCGGTGGTGTAGGAAACATGTTATACATTAATAAATCTCTTGAATTCATTACTTTTTTATTAAATTGACCTTTAATAATTGGCCTACCAATTACAGGCATATCAAAAAAGATTGGATTACCATAAAATTTAACTGCCATTGCACGAACACCTGGGTCTTTTAATAAAATCTCATCTAATTCAATTGTTGATGTATTTGTTTTTTCATCATAAGTAATTTTAGGAAAACAATAACCTTCACCTGGAGCACTTGTTTGTATAAATTGTCGTACTGATAAACCACTATTACTAATTTTGTCATTAATACTTGAAAATGTAATTTCTTGTCATAAAAAACCACCATCATAAGGTGAATAATAATTAATAACATTTGATGGATATAATCATTGTCTATCTTGTGGTGCAGAATTAATATCACCACCACCAATATTTAAACCACGGTCATTAAAAACAGTATAAAAATTATAATAATCATTAATATTTAATTTATCAGCATCTTCATCTAAAATTAATAAAGTATATTGTCTTTCGGTTGATTGTTGAGTAAATACTTGTTCAAATTTTGCTTCACCAAATTGAATTGAACTTCTATCATCAATCATATAAGCATCTCAATATTTACCAACTTTAACCTCTTTTGTATAAAAGTTATCGGCTTTATTATCATTATTAATAAAATAACTTAATTTATATTGCTTTAAATATTCTAACATTTTATTAATATCATAAATATTTTCACCATCAATTAATTTTCAATAAACATTGCTATTTTCATCTTTTAATTTTATTGCAAAAGGTGTTTCATTATTTGCTCATATAGTTGAATTAATAGGCTGTTTATTAAAATCAGCAATTGTTAAAATATTAATTTCTTCACCTTTATATTTTTGTACTATTTTTAAACTATCTTGTCATTGAGCAATAGTACTTTCCATATTATCAAATATTCGTGAATAACTACCATAGTCACTTGGGTTAGCATTATTAGGTTTTCAACCTGTTTCAGTATCAGGAATATATGAACTATAAACATTAAAAGGAAATACCATTCAATGTCTGTTATCTCGTATGTTTTCTCTGATATCTATTAAAGTATCGTGGGCTTGTCTTCTTAATTCTTCCATAACACTTGGATTAATTCTACTCATTTGTTAATTCTCCTTAATTTCTATTCTACCTTGTAAGGCATTTTGATTATTACCAGTTTCATCATATTCCATTAATTTATTATTATGTTCGATTTCTTTGGCTTGCATTTTATCTTGTCATTGTTCTACTTTTTCATAATATTTTGTTGCTTCTAATTCATCAATATTATCATATTCAGTAATGGCTCTTATTGGTTCTATTGTGCCATTATCTAGTCTGGCGGTAATTAATTCATTTTGTCGCATTTGGTCTACTAAATTAGCACTAACAAAATCAAAACCATATTCTCGTTCGCCATTTCCATCTCATAAACCATAATATTTTAAAACTGTATCAAAAATTTTTGTATAATATTGCTTACGATATGCTTGTAAATATGCTTGTTTTTCTAAATCTTTTGTTTTAGTTAATAATGACTGTGTTTTATTTTGGTCATTATCTGATTTATCACCAAAAGGACTAGAAAAATGACATGCTATATATACTTGTTCAATAATAGATTTTTGGTCTTCGGTATATGTTTCTAAGGTTGGTGTACCTTGTACTACTTGTAAAGATTGAGATAATTGACCATCTACTGTTGATGAACTTGATTGAACAAAAATATCATCAAATACATCTTGTAGTACTTTTTTATTACCTTTGTTATAAGCAGTCATTAAATCATCACTTAGTATCCCATATCAATGCGTACGATTTGCATATCTTTCTTTTGATTTAATATTAAAACTATCTTCTAAATCAAATTGTAATTTATAACAATTTGTCATAGTAGGTCATGGATTTAAAGTAGTTGATGTTGATAAAAATAAAGGATTAGGTTCATTTATCATTTCTCAAAAAGGTACTATACCTAATTTATTTTTAAATTCTTGTACTAAAACAGGTTTAACATCATCTTTAATTTGTGTTTTACTTTGCCCAACAACTACTTCATTATTTTTAGGTCAACCTTTAATAATTATTTTATCTTTAGTACAAATTAAATTTAAAATAAAACCACTATCTGATTGATGATAATTTAATCAAATATCAGCACCTTGTTCAATTTCGTTTATTTTACTTACTCTTGATGTAAAGTTAAATGGGTTAATTCATAAATCAATATTGCCATCACTAGTTTCTAATAAACCAAAAATAGTTTTACCCATTAAACTTGCTGTTAATTCATTTTTATCTAATTTTTCTTTTATTTTATAAGTTTCATATCATCAATTTAATTTTTCTAAAATGTCTTTACGATGAGACTTAAATAAAATATCTTTACCATTTACTAATCGCATTTGATGGCGAGCAATAATATTGGCTAAATTAATTGTTCAATCATAATTATAAAATTTTAAAACACTATTAATATCATTTAAGTTTGGTAAACTAGGTAAAATATTATTCATTGTTATTTTGCCCCTTTAATTTTAAAATAAGTGCATAATTAATTATATTTATTGTTAATAAATTTGGTTCATTTGCTAAAACTTGTACACATACTTTAACTTTTTTATACTTCTTAATATATTCGTTATATAAATTTAATTTACATATTGCGATATTATCTTTTTTTAATTCTTGACAAAGTCTTTTTTTAACTTGCCCACAAACAGACATATATGGTCTTTTTGCATTTATTACACGCTCATCATGTACTACATAAATATCTTTTTTAATTAAGTTATTCACTCCCTTTGTTGTCATAATTTATAATCTGCTGAACTATTATGTTTAACCATTGGTATTAATTCAAAATGTAAAGCATAAAAATAACTATCAAATGTATCATCATATAAATCTAGCATTCGTTCTTCTCTGGCATCTGGTTTATCTTCTCATTGTATTAATTCATATTGGGTTTTACTTACAGGACATTTTTCTCATAATCATTTTAATTGATTAGTATTTATTAACATTGTAAATGCCTCAATACGATGCTTTATTTTAAATTTTTGTTTTTGTGCTGGTTTAAAATGCATGTATTGACCAAAAGTATAATTATATTTTTCTCTATTTAAACTTTCTAATGTTGCATAAGCACTATCATCAACATTAATTGATATACCTTGTTGAATTAAATTAAAGTATTGGTTTAATTGATTGTTGTAAAACTCTAAAATATCTTTTACTTGTTCTAATGGTCCTTTAAATTGTTGAGTAGCATTTGAGTGTGTATATTCAGCAACTTTATAGGATTTTTTATCAAATGAATTATATATTCAAAAACTCGCTGCTGTTGTATGTCCTTTGGGACTAGTAGAGTTTGCTAAGTCAACACCACCTAATAACTTAGTTGGTTGAATAATATCTGTTGCTTGCATAATATCAATATATCGCGCAAAGATTGAACCACTAGTATTGCCTGGTAAACCTCAACTCCACACTCTTGCTCTTTCAATATCTAATTGTTCTAATCTTAATTGTTCATTAATTTTATCTTGTGGTAATTCATAATTTAATCTTCAACTAGAATAATGAATAATAATCTTCATATTTCATTTTTCAATATATTTAATTTGCTCATATTTACTACGCATTATTTCTTCATTAAAAGGTAATAATTGATTACAATAACCAACGATATATCTTTTTAAACTTTCAGGATTACATGTATTAATTGTTATTTTATTTTGATAACCACGAATAGCAAACTCTAAATCACTTAAATCTTTTTGTTGAAACTGGTCACATTCTTCTCTTCAATCAATTACTAATTTATATTTATTCAAATCAGCAAAAGCTTTTAATTTTTCTTTCCGACTTGGTGAATGTAAACCTTTACAATATATTTTACTCCCATTTGATAAAGTAAAAGTAAAATTTGATAAATTAATAGTATAAGGAATATGATTTTCATTTAGCATATTTCATATATTTTGAAATACACTATCTTTTAAATCTTTACTCCAATACATACTAGCAATGATACAAATCAGTTCTTTAATCAATAAACTAATTTTTAATAATTCACCAAACATTTTAATATTTGATATAGTCTTACCACTATATCTTGTACCAATTTGATTAATTTCATTAACTAACTCAAACTTTTTAGCAAAAGGATATTTATTACCAATACTACTATTTTGTAATAACCAATAAGGTGTTTCTAACAAATAAGTAAAATGATTAAGTATTATTATCACTTTCTTTCTTAATATCTCTAATATCCGTTTGTAAATTAACAATTATTGGTTGTTGATTATTTAAGTTTAATTCTTTTTTAAGTTCTTTTTCTTGTAGTGAATATTTATAATTAAATGCTCGTTGTCAATATAATTTAGCACCATCTGGTGATTTCATCATAAAATTAATTATTTCACTTTCAATTCTATCAACTTGTCGTTGTATTAAAGATACTATCTTTTCGCTCTTGTAAGTTTCATGTCTTCATCTGCTAGAAAGGTTGAGTTTATCGGTTAAATCGTTCAAAGTATAAGGAATATTCGGTTTCTTATCTTTTCAAAATTCTTCGATTTTTCTTCAAATTGTTGTATAACTTGCTGTTTTTGAATTAAATTCTTTCATTTTTTACTCCTTTTTGCATATTAAAATTGCTATTATTTAATAAATATGATTAAATAAAAGGGTAAATAAATACTATAAAAATGTAACAAAAGAACCAACTCGGTTCTTTTTTATTATTTATATTTTACATCAAAATAAAAAAAAGTAAAGTAATTTACTTTTTTCATTTAAATTAATTTGCTAATAATTAACACTTAAATTATAAAATACTAAATAAAAATTGCTATCCTTTTTGCATTTTTATTATTTTTATGTTAATGTGTGAAATTAAGAAAGAGGGTAAAAAATGATAAATATTGATGAAAACTTTTTTAACAACTTTAATATTTTATTAGATAAACAAAGTATTGAAATTATTCAACAAAGTTTAGAAGATTGTGATGAATGAATTTTTAAAAATTATAAAATTGATGAAACTTTAAAAGAATTTAAAGATTATAAAGTAAAAGAAATAAAACCAAGAACATTAACTATTTTAAATGGGAAAATAACTTTTAAAAGAAGAAAATATTATAAAATTAATCCAGAAACAGGTAAAGAGGAATATATTTTTCCTTTGGATAAACTTTTAGGAATTGAAAAATGACAAAGAATAGATAATTCTGTTAAAGAAAAAATATTATCATTTATTGGCAAGAAAAAAACATATCAAGATATTTTAGATACTATGGAACATGTAAAAATTTGTATAAAAACAATTTCAAATATTATGAAAAATGCAAAAACTGATAAAGAATATTACCTTAATAAAACTGATAAAAAAATAAAGATACCTCATACTTTATATATTCAAATTGATGGAACTTATTTAAAAATGTGAAATGAAAAGAAAAAAGGAAAAGAAAAAATAAAAAAACATAGTATATTTTCAACTGTTCATACTGGTTTTGATAAGGCAAAATCAACAAAAAAAAGACCTGTAATTCAAGATAAATTAGGTGTTATAGAGCTAGATAATATTCCAGAATATATTAAAAAAAATAGTAAATTAACTAATTTTGTTAATAAATTACTTACATTAATTACAAATTATTATGATATTAATGACAATATTGAATTTATAGTATTAGGAGATGGCGCACCTTGAATTAAAAATATTGTAAAATTTATTCAAGAATATTTTCCTAAAAATAAAGTACATTACACGATAGATAAATTTCACCTTACAAGTAGATTTAAAAAATTATATCCTTATCAAAGTAAAAACAAAGAAAACAGAGAAACATACCATAAAGCAGTCGATTATTTTTTTAATGCTAAATATGAAGAATTATTAGAATGTTTAGAAAACAGTGCTTCTTTTATAAAAGAATCAAAAATGAAATTCTTAAAAGAGACAATTAAATTAATTAAAAATAATGAAGAAGGTGTCAGAAATCAAACATTATGAAATAATATTGGTTGTCATATTGAGGGTGATATATCACATTACTGTAAAGGTGTTTTGCTTAAAAAAGCAACTTATCATGAAAAAACTCTTAAAAATAAATTAAATACTAGTATGATGAATTTTAAAAATAAAATTAATTTATTTAATACTAATGAACCATTAGAAGAAAATAGAATTAATTATTCAGTTAATAATTTTGTAAATAATAATTTATAACCAAACTTATATTTTTATTAATTTTATCTAATAAATTAAATAACTTTAATAAACATGTATTTTTGTCGTGGAAAAATTTAAAAAATGTTAAAATATTGTTGACAATAAAATTAAAAGTAATATAATTTAAATAAGTAAGTGGTATTTTTATTCCACAATTTCTAAGATATTAATTAAAAACCTTAGATAATACATACAACCTATATGGTCGCATGTAAAAAAGAAGGGTTTTAAGAAAATAGATAGAAATTGAATAAAAATAATAAACCATTTACTAAAATGGTTTTTTTATTTGTAAAACCAAAATTATTAATTGATTCAGAGAAAGGACAGCATCTTAAATTCTTAAAATAAAAACCTTTTATTACAACTTTTTGATACCCTCTTTAAGTTGTTTACACATTTATTAAATATCTTAGAAATCTTTACAAAGTGTACCTGTTTTTTCTCCAATTTTAAGGTGTTGTCATTTCTCTGTTTCAGTTAATTAATTTGCTAATAAAAAATTTAATAAAGGAATGAATAAGTAATGGAAATTAATAAGCAACAAACAATATGTGATGTTGATAATTGCTATAAAGCAATATCATTCATTACTGAAGAATTTTTATCAAATAAAGTTTTATGAACTTGTGAAAAACACAAAGATTTATTAAGTCGCACAAAAGATAAAAAACAAAAGCGGTTTTATAAACGTTTAGAAAATTCAAAAATTATCTTTGATTATGAAACTGGTTCTTTAAAACTTTGATTTATTAAAACAACTTAATGTAGTGTGGGACGGTTATTTTAAATAACTAAGTGTTTTTATTCCACATAGGCGGTCTAGCCCAACGGTAATCAGTCCGGAAATAACAGACGCTTTAACAAGTGATAGTCGTGATAAGTGCAAGGTCAACATCAAACGACAATAAATATTGAGATGGCCACTTTATAAATAAATTTGCGATAGATATTACTTCTTAGAAGTGACGGCGGTTTAATAAAAACCACAAAGTCAGCATTAGGCTCTTCAAGGTGCAAGTGAATTTATTTTAAAAACTGAAACGTTTTGACCTGAAATGGTGCGGATGAAGAGAGAGAAAACTCTCTGGCGTAAAAAATAAAAAACAACTGTGGATTATTAAACAATATACCACCACCACTTACCTTAGTGAAGCGGATGGCGTAGTAAATACTTATATAACTAATTCTCGCTTTGGCACTTTCACTTGGGAGTGAGTGCTAGCGAGTTAAAAATAAGAGGAATAATTTAGGAGGTTTATATGAAAAAGTTAAATAAAATTTGTCTTAAAAAAAGATATTGAGGTTATTGTTTTCATAAAGAATGCAATCAAGAAAATAAATTATAAGATCTAATGCTTAGAAGTTATTCAGTTTCATTTGAAGAAATGACTGATGAGCATTGAGCATTAGGTATAAAAAATTAGGAGAAATAAATTGTGAATAAAAGATACTTATTAGTAATGAAAAGTAAATATGGTGATTTTAAAACAAACTGTTTTTATACATTATAAGAAGCAAAAATTACTGCTAATATTTAAAATCAACAAGAATGATTAACAACTATTATTAATTTAGAAAATGAAAATATTAAATGACAAGGATGTGAATAATATGTGAAAAGATGAAAATGGCAATGTTTATACTGAAGAAGATTTATTTAATATAGCATTAGAAGAATGTTATTCAGAAGAAAGTGCTTATGACTATATTGATAATTTAATTAATGAAATGGAATTAGAGGAAATTTAATTATGGAAGATTTAAAGTTAAATAATGAAGTTAAAAATATTACTTATCCGTTTTATTTAAAAGGAAATTATTTTAAATAATTAAGTTTAAAAGCATTAACAATTAAAAAATGAATTGATGAAAATGGACAAGAATTAGCAGAATTTATATATCGACAACAAGCTTGATTAATAAATGGAGAATATAAATCACAATCATTGAAAGATTTAAAATTAGTAGTTTCAAAAATTGATTATATTTTTAGAGAACCATTAGAATTAATAAAAAATTTTAAAGATAAATTAAATTTTATTAGAAAAGATATTTTGAATTTAGAAAATAATATTAAGAGTAATCATGATTCTTTAAAAAATAGTGTAATTAATATTCAATTTCAAAAACAAAATGAAATTATTGAAACTCATAGAAAAGAACAATTTTTAGAAATTAAAAGTGTAGCAAAACAAGAACAAGAATTAAAAATTATTACTAGTAATTTTCGTAAAAATAAATTATTAATTAAAGATATTGAAATATTGGGTATTGATGATGATTTTTTAGAAAAAGCAAATAAATTAGAACTTATTAATCTTATTAAAAACTATTTAATTGTTGATGAACAAATTGTTAAAAACGAAATTAAAGACCAATGAGATAGTGATAAAGATATTAATTTAATTGGTGTTAAAGGTATTAATTTTAAAATAAATAAAGGAGAAAAATAATATGGCAAATATTGTTGAATTTTTAAGAACAGATAAGGTAACAGAGTGAATTAAAAGTAAATTTTCTAACGAAAATGAAATTGCAAGATTTAAAAGTAATATAGTTGCAATATCAAATAGTAATGAATTATTACAAAAAGCAGACCCAAAAACAATTATGACCGCTTGTTATCAAGGAGTATTATTAAACTTACCAATGGAAAAACAATTCGGATATGCTTATGTAGTTCCATATAATACTAAAATAACAAGAATTATTAATGGTCGTGAAGTGCAAGAATGAGTTAATCAAGCACAATTTCAAATGGGTTATAAAGGTTATATTCAATTAGCCCAAAGAAGTGGACAATATCTAGATATAGCAGCATCAGATGTTAGAACTGGTGAATTAGTAAATTATGATCGATTAAAAGGAACTAGTTTTAATTGAATTCAAAATGAAGATGAACGAGAAAAATTACCAATTATAGGTTATGTATCTTATTTTAAAATGGTTAATGGTTTTGAAAAAACATTGTATATGACAAAAGAACGAATGAAAAATCATTTTATGAAATATTCTAAAACTTATGCTAAAAATAAATCATTTTATATTGCTACTTTTGATGAAATGGCACTTAAAACAGTATTAACATCATTATTAAGAAAATGAGGTATTATGTCTGTTGAATTACAACAAGCATATAAATCAGACCAAGCAGTTATTACTACTAATGATGAAAAGATTTATATTGATAATGATATTACTGTCGCCAAAAATCAGGGGCAGATGAGTAATGAACCCTTATTAAATAATGTAAATAATACCCCATCTTATACAGAAATAGCGGACACAAACGATAATGTCGTTAAAGAAGAAGATATTTCTAATGTAGTACTAGTAGTTAATAATAATATTGATGAGGATGTATACGCATGGTAAAAATAGGTATTGACCCATCAGGAACTGGTACTACCGCTATTGTTGTTTTTGAAAATAATAAATTAATTGATGATTATGAATTTATTAATAAAGATTGAATTAAACAAATTGATTTTATAAGAGATATATTATGTGATATATGAAAATACAATAATTATATTTTAAATATTGAAGATTGTTTATATACCTCTGCTAATGCAAGTAAAGATAGAGACTATTTATTACGATTACTAGGTGTAATAGAAGATATTAATCAAAGACTAAGATTACTCATTAATTGAGTATCACCAAAACACACTAAATCAGTTGTTAAAAATATGGAAAATTTTAGTAAATATAATAATAATTATATTCAAGAATTTAGTAAAGATGAAAATTTAACTTATGAATATGGTAAAGGTTGAAAATATAATAATGAAAAAATAAGTAATCATTTACGCGATGCAATTATTATTGCTAATTATAAGGGGTAATATTATGAAACATTCATTTAATCAAAAAACAGGAAAATATTATTCTAAATTAATTCGTAATGTTAATATTTACTTAAATGAAAATGAAGAAAAAGTTTGAAATGAATTTAATGACTTTACTTATTCACAACGAATTGAACATCTTATTAATTTTTATATAAAACACAATAAAATCAGTGATAAATATGAATAAATATATTTTATGTTATAGTTCAGAACAAAGTAATCGCCCTTGTAAAACTCCACTTGGTTAATATATAACTGGTAACGATATTGAAGATGTAAATATTAATTCAACTTGAGACTGAGAATATTTAATCAATAAATATGGTGAAAATAATTTAATTATCTTAAAAACAAATAAAAAATAACCAATTAAGGTTATTTTTTAAATACTATTTGTTAGTTGTCTAATAGCATCTTTTTGTGCTTGTTTTTTATCGTTTACTTTAACTTGTTTTTTTACATTTTTAATTTGACCTGTTTTTAATGCTAATTCTGTTGCATAATCAGCTCCTCTTAAATGTTTTTCATGGGCAATAACAGCAGTTCTTAATTCTCTAATTTCTACTTTATATTTTTTAATTTTTTTAGCAGTTAATCCTAGAATACCAAGACTACCAGTTCCCCCAGCACCTGCTAAAACAAGTAAAGCAATCATTAATGTTTCATTCATTTTTTTTAACCCCTTTCTTATCCTTACTCAAACGGTGGCCATCTATCCTTTCGGAACAAAATAATTTATAAATTAAACTATATAACCACCCAAAAATATCAGCCACCCCTATATATAGTCTATTTTAAATTTAATTATTTGTTATTTTCTTCTGTTATACCATCTAAATTATTTCATTGTTTTGCTATTATTGGTTGAATAACACGCGGATTAATACGGCAATCTAAACAATGTCTTAAATGGTCTTTTTTTCATTTTGATTTATCAATTCAAATAATAATTAAAGAAATTATTAAAGTAATTAAAGGCAAAATTGTAAATACTAATCCTATTTTAGATATTTTTAATCGTGGTATATCAATTTTTATATCTACTTTTGGTTTACTACTAGCAACAAATATGCCTTGAATTCCATGCGTAAATAAAGGTGTTAATAAAATAGCAATTCCATTACCTCAATATTGTCCATAATTATACCAATTAATTTGGTCTTTAATGCCATTAATCATCCCATATTCTAATCAACAATTTAATATTAAAAATATTAATGTATAAAAACTAACTACTCAACTACGAATTTTATATTTTCTTTCTCATTCTCTAATATCTTTATGAGTTCAATTATAAGTCGGAATAGGGTCTTTTTTAAATCAATTTCAAGGTAAGGCACCCTTTAATCAAGTTGTTTTATCTTGTTTCATTAATTAAACTCCTTTTTAATTTATTCTTTTTCTTTCAATATAAATTCCATTTAAATATTGTGCTAATTCTTCTTTTTCAATAGTTACTTTTCCATAATTAGTATTTTTATCTCATTCAAATATTGAAAAATAACCTTCTATTGATGTTCCGATATAATGAGTTGTTGGTACTTTTTCATTTATAAATTTAGAATTTATAAAAATTGTAAAACTATATATTCTAAATTGTGTTTCAATAGAACAATTTATGCGATAATAATATTTATTATCAAATGCTCTAACAGTATATTCTTTTGAATTTCTAATAAAATCACTAGTATTAACAATTTCTCAATCATTATTACTAATAGATATATCACCACTACTTAATAATGAATTACCATTAATAGTTTTAATATTTGTGCCACTTACTAATTTATCTTGTTTATTAACTAAAAAATTATCAATCGTATTTGCATCATAATAATTATTTTCTAAATTTTTTGATGTTTTTACAATGTATTTACCATCAACTTTTTCAATATAATTTTTATTTAAATCACTATCTTTAATAATATCTGATGGAATATCGCCGCTTTGTTTTGCTTTTCAAACACCATTTTTTTCATAAATAGTATCATTATCAAATGGAACAATAAGTTTAATATATTCATTATAATAAATTTTAGAAAAATCATTAATAGTTGGATAAGTAATATTTATTGAATTATCCGTTTGTAATCGTTCTTTTAATCAAAATAATAATGTTGGATAAAAAGTTTTTTTACTAATATGTTTATATTCTTCTTCTAATGGATGAGCATAATTATCTAACCTATAATTATAAGGTCTAGATGCTGTTTTACTAGATATAATATCAATTATTTCACCCGCTAATTTTAAAGCATTTTTAACATCACGAGTAATATTTTCATTTACTTCAGGGTCATTAGTTTGTGAATAAGCAACTCCACCTTGTGAAAATGAAGCACTACCAGTTAAATCATTAACTCCTTTGGGTAAATATCAATTAATAACTGCTAATAAACAAGCAGATTGAATATAACTTAATCATTTATTATATTCAATTAATCCAGTATTATCTTTTTTTACTCAAGGAAATAAATATTTTTTATTAATTTTATCAGAAATTGTCCCGCCTGATAATCTATCCATTCATAAACTAGTTTTTAAAATAGCATTATAAATTAAATTATCATTATAAGCAGATTGTTTTCTATCATTAATAGGTTGTCAAATTTTACTTTCTTTAACATCTTCAACAGTTATAAATAACAAATTATTTAAATTATTTTCCATATAAAACACCCCTTAATTGATTACGATATTTATTTTTTAAATTACTTGGCTTATAACTATTAACTCTTGTTTTTGTTTTCTTAATTGTTTTAATAGTTTGATTAGTTTTGTAAAACATATTTTTAACTGGTGTTTTATATAAATTCTTAATATTTTTAACATCACTTCGGCGTTCACGATATCATTTTTTATTATTAATTTCACCAGCAAAATTAAAATTAAAATGTCCAATTTTTAAATTATTAATAAATTTTTTAATTTGTTGTAATTTTTGAACTGTTGGTAATGTTAATTTAGTAGTTCCTTTTAGGTATTTTTCTTTTAATGCTTGCGGTAATCGTTTTTTAATATAATCTCTTAAATGACTAGCTAATCATTTTCTTAATCAATAACGCCAAAATAAAGTACCTGCATTAGATACAGCATTACTTAATAATTTTCATATTTCAACCGGAAAACCAGGATAAACATATGGGCCATAAAATTTTGGATGTTTTGCTGTTTTTGTATATATTAAAATAGTTAAATTACCCGTTAAAGTTAATTTATTTGTAATATTAAACATACCACTATCAAGTCAACTACTATTTAAAGGTTGTCAATTAGTATTTAGATAATTTTCATTTTTAAATTGTTCTCTATTTTTAATATTATTATCTTTTTCTAATTTACTTAATATTTGTTGTATTTCTTTTTTATGACCTTTTTTAATTAAATCTAAATAAGTAAATGGATTTAATCACTGATAAATATCTTCAACTTTATTTGTAATTTTATTATATTTATCAGTAATATAATTAATTGGCTTTAATACTTTATTTTGAACTTGATTAACTCTATTAATTAAATTTACAAATTTACTTATTAAAGGTTTGTTTTCTAAATTAGATACTAATAAAGTTAAAACGCGCAATATTAGTAAATTCATTTTCTATTAACCTTGCGTATTTGGTTTAGATTCTGGTTTTGATGATGAAATTACATAATCAACTGGCACTCTAAATGTTTTATTAAGATTACTTTTAGCAGTATTAATTTCTTCTTGTGTTGGTTGTTTTTCTAAAATAATTTTACATGTTTTTGGATATAAAATAGTTGGTGTTGCATATTGCACTTTACCAATTCATTTAGGGTTAGCAGTATCATTATCTAAAACTTGTTGAATAGTATCCATATTAATTGGATATGCTCATACTTGTTTATTTAATAATAAACCATTTACATTATTAAAATTATAACCTTTATCACGGTTAACTTGTCCTTTTGTATATGTTTTTTCTAAATGAAAACTTTTAGATACTGGAATACCCATTGCAGTATTTTCATATAATTCACCATTAACCATCGCTTTTAATTGTGCTTGTGAACCAATTACTTTTAAATAAGCTGGTGTTAATCCTAAATACGCCCTACGACCTAAAACCATAAACATTTTATCAGTTGGTAAACCAAAATATAAATTACTAATTTTATTTGTTAATTCAATCAAAGTTTCATTTAATGTAAAGAATGCTTTATTTGCATCATCAGTATTTTCAGCTGTATAACTACGAAATGGAATTACTTCATACTGACCATCTGCTAAACAATAATCATAAATAGCCTGAATTAATTCACATTCTAAATTAACAAATTTATTCTGTACAACACTAGAAATAGCATCGGCAATAACACCATTTTTAATATTTTGTTCTATCATTGCTAAATCAAATGCTTCATTCATTAATTTTAAATTAAATCTTTTATCAATAGGAACTGGAATTCTTGTTAATCCCATAGTTTGAGTTGTCCCACCATTTGGTAATGAATAATCATCTTGTCATACCACACGATGAGTTAAATTATATAATGCTTGTCCAGCATTAGGTAATCAAGCAACTTGTTCTGCCGTTGCAGTAGCATACTGCATAATACTTGCATATTCATTATATAAAGGTCCACGCAATAATGCATTAACCATATCAACATAAGCTTTTTGATTTGTTGTATTACCTTGTAATGTAAAAGGTACTTGTGGTAAATTAATTGTTGCCATAATATTTCACCTCCTTATTATCTAAGGTTTTTAAGTGTATAATCAGTTAATTTTTTAATTTCTTCCGGAGTATATGCTCCTTTTTCTTTAATAGTTTCAATTTCATCATTCTTATTTTCATTTGATTTTTCAATCATATCTTTAATAAAATTAGTTGGTGAAACTGATGGTTGCTCTTTAACAAACAAATCAGGTTTTAATTCTTTTAAAGTTTGCATTTTTTCAGTTAAAGAACTACCACTAACTTTATTTAAATTAGTTTTAATATCTTCAATTTTAGTAGATGGAACATCTTTAAATGCTTTTAATTCATCTAATTCATTAGATAATTTAATAAAGTCTTCTTTTGATATAACATCTTCGCGTTTTTGCACACTTTCTCTAATTTGTTTTGCTTCATTATTAAACTGATTTAAGATATTTTCTGCAATCTCTTCACTTAAACCTTGTTCTATTAATTGTTCTTTTGTAAGTGCCATTTTATAAACCTCTTTTTTTTATCCTTGTTCGATTAACAAGTCAGCATAAACTCTTTTTTACGGAAAAAGATTAAACCTATAAATTAATTATATACTAATAGTTTATAAATACAATATATTTTGTATACACAAAAAAAAAAAAAATACTAAACTTAATATATTTAATTCCTAATTTACCCCTTAAAATGCGTAATAAGAGTATTTTAAAAGATAAAAGTTTTAAAATAATTCATAATTTTGCTTATATATATATATAATGCAATTAAATCTTGATAAAAAGTTTCAAGATATGAAAAGGAGAAAAACAAGTATGAAAAAGTTACTTAGTTTATTAAGTGTATTAACAATTAATGGAACTGCTGTACCAACAACAATTGCTGCTAGCCCTTATCAAAAAGAAGAAACTATCAAAAATAATGATATTAATTATTTACAAATAAATAATTTAGATAAATTAAATAGAACAAAAAGAAATAACATTAAATTTAATGTTAATGGGCAAATAACTTTTGATATAGGTAGTATTTATACAACTAAAAATATTCGTATTAGAAGAAATCATTCATCATGGGGAATTACAGGAAATAATCCTCCAAGTGATTGAGAAATAATTAGTGCATTACATTCTATAAATCGTTATAATTCAAGTATAATTAAAAATCAAGATGCATCTTATAGTGAAGATATATTAAATGTTAGTAATGCATATAAATATTGTGCTTATATTAGTGCTAAATCAAACACTCCCTTCACGGGCGGATTTTGAGTATATTATGGTTATATGTAAATAGGTATAATACACATGAAAAGATTATTAAGTATCATTAGTATAATATTATTAGTAGGAACAAGTACAACAAGTTTGGTGGATTGTAATGCGTTACAAGAATATACAAAAGAAGAGTTAGCAAAATTAAAAGAAGAAAACAAAATTAAAACAAATAACCAAGAAATTAGAGACAACTTAGAATGAATAGCACCACAAGAAAAACCATTTAATACAGTTAATAATAAATGATATTATATAGTATGAAAAGGTGAAAATAAATATCATTTAAACAAATTTAAAAATATTGTGCACAACGATGAACTAATAATTAATGATGGTACTAACAACTTTTATTTAAGATTAGACGTTGATTTGAATTTGTTATATATATATGAAACTTATCAAGGAAAAGAAACTAAGTTTCATTATTGAAAAAATAAAAATGATGATTATTTTAAATCAGTTTATCGTTGAAATTTAGATACTAAGGAACCTGATTTAATTATTGATGATAAAGGCAATATAAAAGTTAATGTATAAATAAAAAAAAGAGATAATTAAATCTCTTTTTTATTTTACCTTGGTTTAATTGTTATTTTAACAGGATTATTGCTACTATTTCTAATCCCCAAAACATTTGGATTATTTATATTAAATTTTATACTTCCATCTGAAATAGGTGTTTCATATTCGGTTGTACCTCAATATCAAATATCTCCATATCCCTCAACTCCCAATAATTTAGGAATCATACTTTTTGATATTCTAATTTTTAATTTTACATCATTAGTATAATATACTTGTAATTCTGTTTTTTTAATTTCATCTCTATCATTATTAGATAATTTTGTTATTTGCAACAATAAATAAATAAACGCTTCACCTAACTCAGTTTTATATTTAGTTTTATATTCTTTATTTATTAATCCATTTGTCTCACCAGTAGCAACTGTTTGAATATCATTTACTTTTATATTATCAGTATATAAAATAATTGTATTTTCAAAATTAACTTTATTAATTTGTGCCCTTCCTTGTGTTTCTATTTTTATACCACCCAAATTACCTAAATAATCTGAACAGCCTGTTCTACCAACTAAAATTTTAACATTTCTATTAGGAATAAAATTTTCTATTTCAGGTGGCCCACACTCAACTTGTAAATTACCTATATTACTTATTTCTATTGTTTTATAAGAACTAATAAATTTATCAATACTTTGAATTGTTGGATCAATTTGTTTTAAATCAATTTCTATTTCAGAATATCCAAAATATTTTGTATTTTCATCAAAAAAATTATTATGTGCAATATTATACGGTGTTGTTGTTTTTTTACATTGTCCTAGTTGAATTGCGTTAAATAATATAGGTAATTTTGCATTAGCGGGCATAATATCTTTTGTATAAGGTTTATAGTTATATGGAATTGGCGGAAGAACATATTCAGGGTAATTAAAGGTTGGTATTTCATAGTCGTGTGGTAATAAGAAACTAGTTTTATAGTTAGTTGTCATATCGCGTAAATAATTATTTAATGTACTTTTTGTTTTGCCTCTAAAACTTCATACTGATAATTTTAAATAGTCTTCTTCATTATTTGTATATGGGTTATCAGCATAAAAGATAATTTCAAAATTACCTTTATATAAGGCTTGGATTGAAAACATATCAATTATATAACTACAATTTGTACCATCTGGTGTTTGTAAGAATTCGCAATCATTATCTTTTTCACTATCACTAACTGATGTTTGTGCATCTACTGCTTTAGTTTGTTCATTAATTAAATAAACTCGGTTAGTTTTTTCGTTTAATTGTTTTAAATTATATGTTGAATAAACTATCTCGTTTGTTGGTGAACCATTTTTAGTAAAAACAGTACCTACTAATTTATCGGTTAATAAAGTAGTAAAACCTAAACTAGTAGCATTAGCACCAAAAATAGCACCAACTTTATCATTTCCTTGTTCTCTAAATATTTCAAATGGTAAATAACCTTTACCTTTTGAGTTTTCAGATCAAAATGCATCATTATAAAAACTATAAATATTAGCACTCATAAAGCCATTAAGTCATTGAAAATTAGGTCATGATTTTTCATTTTGATTAATTACTCAACCTCATGGAATACCAAACGAAATAAAGTTTAAGAATTTACCAACACCACCTGGTATAGTAAAAGGGTTAAAAACTAACTTTTGTGTATAATTTAAAGGTAACACAGTAATTTGACGATTAATAAAATTATTAATATTTAAAATATCTCAAACATTACATGCACCCATTTTATTATATTCAATTTGAACAGATCCAACAGTATTACCAAATTCATCTTTTCTTCTAAAATATGATGATGCTTGGGTACTAATAATATTATCAACATTTCCACCATTTACTTTTATTTTGTTTGGTGGTGTTATTTTTCAATCTTTTGACCAGTAAAATTTAGAATCCTTATCTTCTTTATGAATATTTCGACCAACAGTAGAATTAGAAGATGATGTAGTACTGGCGTCAGTTATAACAATACCTTCACTATTTTTCTGTTTTCAAAAATCGTATCTACTTTCCATATCTTTTTTTCAACTTTCATAACCCGTTATCATTGTTGGTTGAATACCTTGAACGTTATATCAACTTACTTCTGGAGCAGCATAAGTATTAATTTTATCCGGTGGTGTAGGAAACATGTTATACATTAATAAATCTCTTGAATTCATTACTTTTTTATTAAATTGACCTTTAATAATTGGCCTACCAATTACAGGCATATCAAAAAAGATTGGATTACCATAAAATTTAACTGCCATTGCACGAACACCTGGGTCTTTTAATAAAATCTCATCTAATTCAATTGTTGATGTATTTGTTTTTTCATCATAAGTAATTTTAGGAAAACAATAACCTTCACCTGGAGCACTTGTTTGTATAAATTGTCGTACTGATAAACCACTATTACTAATTTTGTCATTAATACTTGAAAATGTAATTTCTTGTCATAAAAAACCACCATCATAAGGTGAATAATAATTAATAACATTTGATGGATATAATCATTGTCTATCTTGTGGTGCAGAATTAATATCACCACCACCAATATTTAAACCACGGTCATTAAAAACAGTATAAAAATTATAATAATCATTAATATTTAATTTATCAGCATCTTCATCTAAAATTAATAAAGTATATTGTCTTTCGGTTGATTGTTGAGTAAATACTTGTTCAAATTTTGCTTCACCAAATTGAATTGAACTTCTATCATCAATCATATAAGCATCTCAATATTTACCAACTTTAACCTCTTTTGTATAAAAGTTATCGGCTTTATTATCATTATTAATAAAATAACTTAATTTATATTGCTTTAAATATTCTAACATTTTATTAATATCATAAATATTTTCACCATCAATTAATTTTCAATAAACATTGCTATTTTCATCTTTTAATTTTATTGCAAAAGGTGTTTCATTATTTGCTCATATAGTTGAATTAATAGGCTGTTTATTAAAATCAGCAATTGTTAAAATATTAATTTCTTCACCTTTATATTTTTGTACTATTTTTAAACTATCTTGTCATTGAGCAATAGTACTTTCCATATTATCAAATATTCGTGAATAACTACCATAGTCACTTGGGTTAGCATTATTAGGTTTTCAACCTGTTTCAGTATCAGGAATATATGAACTATAAACATTAAAAGGAAATACCATTCAATGTCTGTTATCTCGTATGTTTTCTCTGATATCTATTAAAGTATCGTGGGCTTGTCTTCTTAATTCTTCCATAACACTTGGATTAATTCTACTCATTTGTTAATTCTCCTTAATTTCTATTCTACCTTGTAAGGCATTTTGATTATTACCAGTTTCATCATATTCCATTAATTTATTATTATGTTCGATTTCTTTGGCTTGCATTTTATCTTGTCATTGTTCTACTTTTTCATAATATTTTGTTGCTTCTAATTCATCAATATTATCATATTCAGTAATGGCTCTTATTGGTTCTATTGTGCCATTATCTAGTCTGGCGGTAATTAATTCATTTTGTCGCATTTGGTCTACTAAATTAGCACTAACAAAATCAAAACCATATTCTCGTTCGCCATTTCCATCTCATAAACCATAATATTTTAAAACTGTATCAAAAATTTTTGTATAATATTGCTTACGATATGCTTGTAAATATGCTTGTTTTTCTAAATCTTTTGTTTTAGTTAATAATGACTGTGTTTTATTTTGGTCATTATCTGATTTATCACCAAAAGGACTAGAAAAATGACATGCTATATATACTTGTTCAATAATAGATTTTTGGTCTTCGGTATATGTTTCTAAGGTTGGTGTACCTTGTACTACTTGTAAAGATTGAGATAATTGACCATCTACTGTTGATGAACTTGATTGAACAAAAATATCATCAAATACATCTTGTAGTACTTTTTTATTACCTTTGTTATAAGCAGTCATTAAATCATCACTTAGTATCCCATATCAATGCGTACGATTTGCATATCTTTCTTTTGATTTAATATTAAAACTATCTTCTAAATCAAATTGTAATTTATAACAATTTGTCATAGTAGGTCATGGATTTAAAGTAGTTGATGTTGATAAAAATAAAGGATTAGGTTCATTTATCATTTCTCAAAAAGGTACTATACCTAATTTATTTTTAAATTCTTGTACTAAAACAGGTTTAACATCATCTTTAATTTGTGTTTTACTTTGCCCAACAACTACTTCATTATTTTTAGGTCAACCTTTAATAATTATTTTATCTTTAGTACAAATTAAATTTAAAATAAAACCACTATCTGATTGATGATAATTTAATCAAATATCAGCACCTTGTTCAATTTCGTTTATTTTACTTACTCTTGATGTAAAGTTAAATGGGTTAATTCATAAATCAATATTGCCATCACTAGTTTCTAATAAACCAAAAATAGTTTTACCCATTAAACTTGCTGTTAATTCATTTTTATCTAATTTTTCTTTTATTTTATAAGTTTCATATCATCAATTTAATTTTTCTAAAATGTCTTTACGATGAGACTTAAATAAAATATCTTTACCATTTACTAATCGCATTTGATGGCGAGCAATAATATTGGCTAAATTAATTGTTCAATCATAATTATAAAATTTTAAAACACTATTAATATCATTTAAGTTTGGTAAACTAGGTAAAATATTATTCATTGTTATTTTGCCCCTTTAATTTTAAAATAAGTGCATAATTAATTATATTTATTGTTAATAAATTTGGTTCATTTGCTAAAACTTGTACACATACTTTAACTTTTTTATACTTCTTAATATATTCGTTATATAAATTTAATTTACATATTGCGATATTATCTTTTTTTAATTCTTGACAAAGTCTTTTTTTAACTTGCCCACAAACAGACATATATGGTCTTTTTGCATTTATTACACGCTCATCATGTACTACATAAATATCTTTTTTAATTAAGTTATTCACTCCCTTTGTTGTCATAATTTATAATCTGCTGAACTATTATGTTTAACCATTGGTATTAATTCAAAATGTAAAGCATAAAAATAACTATCAAATGTATCATCATATAAATCTAGCATTCGTTCTTCTCTGGCATCTGGTTTATCTTCTCATTGTATTAATTCATATTGGGTTTTACTTACAGGACATTTTTCTCATAATCATTTTAATTGATTAGTATTTATTAACATTGTAAATGCCTCAATACGATGCTTTATTTTAAATTTTTGTTTTTGTGCTGGTTTAAAATGCATGTATTGACCAAAAGTATAATTATATTTTTCTCTATTTAAACTTTCTAATGTTGCATAAGCACTATCATCAACATTAATTGATATACCTTGTTGAATTAAATTAAAGTATTGGTTTAATTGATTGTTGTAAAACTCTAAAATATCTTTTACTTGTTCTAATGGTCCTTTAAATTGTTGAGTAGCATTTGAGTGTGTATATTCAGCAACTTTATAGGATTTTTTATCAAATGAATTATATATTCAAAAACTCGCTGCTGTTGTATGTCCTTTGGGACTAGTAGAGTTTGCTAAGTCAACACCACCTAATAACTTAGTTGGTTGAATAATATCTGTTGCTTGCATAATATCAATATATCGCGCAAAGATTGAACCACTAGTATTGCCTGGTAAACCTCAACTCCACACTCTTGCTCTTTCAATATCTAATTGTTCTAATCTTAATTGTTCATTAATTTTATCTTGTGGTAATTCATAATTTAATCTTCAACTAGAATAATGAATAATAATCTTCATATTTCATTTTTCAATATATTTAATTTGCTCATATTTACTACGCATTATTTCTTCATTAAAAGGTAATAATTGATTACAATAACCAACGATATATCTTTTTAAACTTTCAGGATTACATGTATTAATTGTTATTTTATTTTGATAACCACGAATAGCAAACTCTAAATCACTTAAATCTTTTTGTTGAAACTGGTCACATTCTTCTCTTCAATCAATTACTAATTTATATTTATTCAAATCAGCAAAAGCTTTTAATTTTTCTTTCCGACTTGGTGAATGTAAACCTTTACAATATATTTTACTCCCATTTGATAAAGTAAAAGTAAAATTTGATAAATTAATAGTATAAGGAATATGATTTTCATTTAGCATATTTCATATATTTTGAAATACACTATCTTTTAAATCTTTACTCCAATACATACTAGCAATGATACAAATCAGTTCTTTAATCAATAAACTAATTTTTAATAATTCACCAAACATTTTAATATTTGATATAGTCTTACCACTATATCTTGTACCAATTTGATTAATTTCATTAACTAACTCAAACTTTTTAGCAAAAGGATATTTATTACCAATACTACTATTTTGTAATAACCAATAAGGTGTTTCTAACAAATAAGTAAAATGATTAAGTATTATTATCACTTTCTTTCTTAATATCTCTAATATCCGTTTGTAAATTAACAATTATTGGTTGTTGATTATTTAAGTTTAATTCTTTTTTAAGTTCTTTTTCTTGTAGTGAATATTTATAATTAAATGCTCGTTGTCAATATAATTTAGCACCATCTGGTGATTTCATCATAAAATTAATTATTTCACTTTCAATTCTATCAACTTGTCGTTGTATTAAAGATACTATCTTTTCGCTCTTGTAAGTTTCATGTCTTCATCTGCTAGAAAGGTTGAGTTTATCGGTTAAATCGTTCAAAGTATAAGGAATATTCGGTTTCTTATCTTTTCAAAATTCTTCGATTTTTCTTCAAATTGTTGTATAACTTGCTGTTTTTGAATTAAATTCTTTCATTTTTTACTCCTTTTTGCATATTAAAATTGCTATTATTTAATAAATATGATTAAATAAAAGGGTAAATAAATACTATAAAAATGTAACAAAAGAACCAACTCGGTTCTTTTTTATTATTTATATTTTACATCAAAATAAAAAAAAGTAAAGTAATTTACTTTTTTCATTTAAATTAATTTGCTAATAATTAACACTTAAATTATAAAATACTAAATAAAAATTGCTATCCTTTTTGCATTTTTATTATTTTTATGTTAATGTGTGAAATTAAGAAAGAGGGTAAAAAATGATAAATATTGATGAAAACTTTTTTAACAACTTTAATATTTTATTAGATAAACAAAGTATTGAAATTATTCAACAAAGTTTAGAAGATTGTGATGAATGAATTTTTAAAAATTATAAAATTGATGAAACTTTAAAAGAATTTAAAGATTATAAAGTAAAAGAAATAAAACCAAGAACATTAACTATTTTAAATGGGAAAATAACTTTTAAAAGAAGAAAATATTATAAAATTAATCCAGAAACAGGTAAAGAGGAATATATTTTTCCTTTGGATAAACTTTTAGGAATTGAAAAATGACAAAGAATAGATAATTCTGTTAAAGAAAAAATATTATCATTTATTGGCAAGAAAAAAACATATCAAGATATTTTAGATACTATGGAACATGTAAAAATTTGTATAAAAACAATTTCAAATATTATGAAAAATGCAAAAACTGATAAAGAATATTACCTTAATAAAACTGATAAAAAAATAAAGATACCTCATACTTTATATATTCAAATTGATGGAACTTATTTAAAAATGTGAAATGAAAAGAAAAAAGGAAAAGAAAAAATAAAAAAACATAGTATATTTTCAACTGTTCATACTGGTTTTGATAAGGCAAAATCAACAAAAAAAAGACCTGTAATTCAAGATAAATTAGGTGTTATAGAGCTAGATAATATTCCAGAATATATTAAAAAAAATAGTAAATTAACTAATTTTGTTAATAAATTACTTACATTAATTACAAATTATTATGATATTAATGACAATATTGAATTTATAGTATTAGGAGATGGCGCACCTTGAATTAAAAATATTGTAAAATTTATTCAAGAATATTTTCCTAAAAATAAAGTACATTACACGATAGATAAATTTCACCTTACAAGTAGATTTAAAAAATTATATCCTTATCAAAGTAAAAACAAAGAAAACAGAGAAACATACCATAAAGCAGTCGATTATTTTTTTAATGCTAAATATGAAGAATTATTAGAATGTTTAGAAAACAGTGCTTCTTTTATAAAAGAATCAAAAATGAAATTCTTAAAAGAGACAATTAAATTAATTAAAAATAATGAAGAAGGTGTCAGAAATCAAACATTATGAAATAATATTGGTTGTCATATTGAGGGTGATATATCACATTACTGTAAAGGTGTTTTGCTTAAAAAAGCAACTTATCATGAAAAAACTCTTAAAAATAAATTAAATACTAGTATGATGAATTTTAAAAATAAAATTAATTTATTTAATACTAATGAACCATTAGAAGAAAATAGAATTAATTATTCAGTTAATAATTTTGTAAATAATAATTTATAACCAAACTTATATTTTTATTAATTTTATCTAATAAATTAAATAACTTTAATAAACATGTATTTTTGTCGTGGAAAAATTTAAAAAATGTTAAAATATTGTTGACAATAAAATTAAAAGTAATATAATTTAAATAAGTAAGTGGTATTTTTATTCCACAATTTCTAAGATATTAATTAAAAACCTTAGATAATACATACAACCTATATATATATATATATATATATAATATTGGTAGATTTTAATAAAAGTTTTAAAATTAAGAAAAGGAGAAATATAACTAATGAAAAAATTACTAAATTTATTAAGTATATTAATTATTAGTGGAAGTGTTGTGCCATCAGTAATTGCCGCTAGTTCTTATAAAAAACAAGAAAAAATATTATACTATAATGATGATCATAAGAAAAAATCTTTTTGAATAGATTGAGGTAAAAAACCAAAAGGTGGAATTTTATGGTTTACATTAAATTTTGGTTCAGATTTTCCATTTAATTATACTAAGTTTAGATTTTTGGGAAATAAAGAAGATTTTCTTACTAAAATGAGTTGAGGAGATACATCTTTTGTAGGTATGTCAATTAATAGAGTAATAATTAACAATTTTAATGATAAATTAACTAATTATAAAATTAATAATCCGGATGAAGCTATTAAATATATTAATAATGATGATACTATTTTAATTCAGGAAGTTAATTATACATTTATGTCTGCCAATTTTAAAGCACATCATTTTTATTTTTTTACTTTTTATTGAGAAAAGAAATCACTTTTTTTACAAGCTATGTCATTTTATGATGTAGAAACTTGAGGTTCTGAATCTGGAGGAGGAATATGATTAGATATTGGAATAGGATTAAAAATATTTAATTAGAATAAAAAAGTTACTAATTTTTATTTTTATAAAATAAAGGAGAAAATAAGTAATGAAAAAAATATTAAGTATTTTAGGAACATTAACTTTAATTGGAATAAGTACAACAAGTTTAATTGCTTGTAAAGATAAAATACATAAATATACACCTGAAGAGTTAGCAAAATTAAAAGAAGAAAACAAAATTAAAACAAATAACCAAGAAATTAGAGACAACTTAGAATGAATAGCACCACAAGAAAAACCATTTAATACAGTTGATAATAAATGATATTATATAGTATGAAAAGGTGAAAATAAATATCATTTAAACAAATTTAAAAATATTGTGCACAACGATGAACTAATAATTAATGATGGTACTAACCACTTTTATTTAAGATTAGACGTTGATTTGAATTTGTTATATATATATGAAACTTATCAAGGAAAAGAAACTAAGTTTCATTATTGAAAAAATAAAAATGATGATTATTTTAAATCAGTTTATCGTTGAAATTTAGATACTAAGGAACCTGATTTAATTATTGATGATAAAGGCAATATAAAAGTTAATGTATAAATAAAAAAAATAGATAATTAAATCTCTTTTTTATTTTACCTTGGTTTAATTGTTATTTTAACAGGATTATTGCTACTATTTCTAATCCCCCAAAACATTTGGATTATTTATATTAAATTTTATACTTCCATCTGAAATAGGTGTTTCATATTCGGTTGTACCTCAATATCAAATATCTCCATATCCCTCAACTCCCAATAATTTAGGAATCATACTTTTTGATATTCTAATTTTTAATTTCATATCATTAGTATAATATGCTTGAAGTTTAGTTTCTTTAATTTTCTCGTTATCATTATTATATAATTTTGTTATTTGCAACAATAAATAAATAAACGCTTCACCTAACTCAGTTTTATATTTAGTTTTATATTCTTTATTTATTAATCCATTTGTCTAACCAGTAGCAACTGTTTGAATATCATTTACTTTTATATTATCAGTATATAAAATAATTGTATTTTCAAAATTAACTTTATTAATTTGTGCCCTTCCTTGTGTTTCTATTTTTATACCACCCAAATTACCTAAATAATCTGAACAGCCTGTTCTACCAACTAAAATTTCAACATTTCTATTAGGAATAAAATTTTCTATATTCGGTGGTTCACACTCAACTTGTAAATTACATATATTACTTATTTCTATTGTTTTATAAGAACTAATAAATTTATCAATACTTTTAATTGTTGGATCAATTTGTTTTAAATCAATTTCTATTTCAGAATATCCAAAATATTTTGTATTTTCATCAAAAAAATTATTATGTGCAATATTATACGGTGTTGTTGTTTTTTTACATTGTCCTAGTTGAATTGCGTTAAATAATATAGGTAATTTTGCATTAGCGGGCATAATATTTTTTGTATAAGGTTTATAGTTATATGGAACTGGCGGAAGAACATATTCAGGGTAATTAAAGGTTGGGATTTCATAGTCGTGTGGTAATAAGAAACTAGTTTTATAGTTAGTTGTCATATCGCGTAAATAATTATTTAATGTACTTTTTGTTTTTCCACGAAAGATCCATACTGATAAGCGTAAATAATCTTCTTCATTGTTGGTATATGGGTTATCAGCATAAAAGATAATTTCAAAATTACCTTTATATAATGCTTGTATTGAAAACATATCAATAATATAACTACAATTTGTACCATCAGGTGTTTGTAAGAATTCGCAATCATTATCTTCTTCACTATCACTAACTGGTGTTTTTGCATCAACTACTATTACTAATTCATTAATTAAATATATGCGATTAGTTTTAGGATTTAATTGTTTTAAATTATAAGTTGAATAAGTTATTCTTTCTGTTGATTTACCATCTTTTTCTAAAACATTATCTTGTATTTTATCAGTTAATAAAGTTGTAAACTCTAAACTAGTAGCATTTGCACCAAAAATAGCACCAACTTTATCATTCCCTTGTTCTCTAAATATTTCGAATGGTAAATAACCTTTACCTTTTGATTTTTCAGACCAAAAGGCATCATTATAAAAACTATAAATATTAGCACTCATAAAGCCATTAAGTCATTGAAAATTAGTTCAAGTTTTTTCATCTTGATTAATAACTCATCCCCATGGAATACCAAATGAAATAAAGTTTAAGAACTTACCAACTCCACCTGGTATCGTAAAAGGGTTAAAAACTAATTTTTGCGTATAGTTTAAAGGTAATACTGTAATTTGGCGATTAATAAAATTATTCATATTTAAAATATCTCAAACATTACATTTACCCATTTTATTATATTCAATTTGTACTTGTCCAACAGTATTGCTAAATTCATCTTTTCTTCTAAAATATGATGATGCTTGAGTACTAATAATATTATTAACATCTTCATTATTTACTTTTATTTTATCTGGTGGAGTAATCATTCAATCTTTAGACCAGTAAAATTTAGAATCTTTATCTTCTTTATGAATATTTCTACCAACAGTAGAATTAGATGCTGATGTAGTAACGGGGTCAGTTATAATAATGCCTTCACTATTTTTTTGTTTTCAAAAGTCATATCTACTTTCCATATCTTTTTTTCAATCTTCATAACCTGTTATCATTGTTGGTTGAATACCTTGAATATTATATCAACTTACTTCGGGTGATGCATAAGTATTAATTTTATCAAGAGGAGCAGGAAACATGTTATACATTAATAAATCTCGTGAATTCATTACTTTTTTATTAAATTAACCTTTAATTATTGGTCGGCCAATAACAGGCATATCAAAAAAGATTGGATTACCATAAAATTTAACTGCCATTGCACGAACACCTGGGTCTTTTAATAAAATATCATCTAATTCAACAATACCTTTATTTAGTTTTTCATCATAAGTTATTTTAGGAAAACAATATCCTTCACCAGGTACGGATGTTTGTATAAATTGTTGTACTGATAAACCACTATTACTAATTTTGTCATTAATACTTGAAAATGTAATTTCTTGTCATAAAAAACTACCATCATAAGGTGAATAATAATTAATAACATTTGATGGATATAATCATTGTCTATTTTGGGGGGAGAATTAATATCACCACCAATATTTAAACCACGGTCATTAAATACAGTATAAAAATTATAATAATCATTAATATTTAATTTATCAGCATCTTCATCTAAAATTAATAAAGTATATTGTCGTTCTGTTGATTGTTGAGTAAATACTTGTTCAAATTTTGCTTCACCAAATTGAATTGAACTTCTATCATCAATCATATAAGCATCTCAATATTTACCAACTTTAACTTCTTTTGTATAAAAGTTATCAGCTTTATTATCATTATTCATAAAATAACTTAATTTATATTGATTTAAATATTCTAACATTCTATTAATATCATAAATGTTTTCACCATCAATTAATTTTCAATAAAGATTATTATTTTCATCTTTTAATTTTATAGCAAAAGGTGTTTCATTATTCATTATTAGCTCATATAGTTGAGTTAATTGGCTGTTTATTAAAATCAGCAATCGTTAAAATATTAATTTCTTCACCTTTATATTTTTGAACTATTTTTAAACTATCTTGTCATTGAGCAATAGTACTTTCCATATTATCAAATATTCGTGAATAACTACCATAGTCACTTGGGTTAGCATTATTAGGTTTTCAACCTGTTTCAGTATCAGTAATATATGAACTATAAACATTAAAAGGAAATACCATTCAATGTCTGTTATCTCGTATGTTTTCTCTGATATCTATTAAAGTATCGTGGGCTTGTCTTCTTAATTCTTCCATAACACTTGGATTAATTCTACTCATTTGTTAATTCTCCTTAATTTCTGTTCTACCTTGTACTTGTAAGGCATTTTGATTATTACCAGTTTCATCATATTCCATTAATTTATTATTATGTTCAATTTCTTTGGCTTGCATTTTATCTTGTCATGCTTCTACTTTTTCAAAATATTTGGTTGCTTCTAATTCATCAATATTATCATATTCAGTTATAGCTCTTATTGGTTCCATTGTGCCATTATCTAATCTAGCAGTAATTAATTCATTTTGTCGCATTTGGTCTACTAAACTAGCACTAATAAAATCAAAACCATAAGGTCGTTCACCAACACCATCTCATAAACCATAATATTTTAAAACTGCATCAAATATCTTAGTATAATATTGTTTACGATATGCTTGTAAATATGCTTGTTTTTCTAAATCTTTGGTTTTAGTTAATAATGACTGTGTTTTATTTTGGTCATTATCTGATTTATCACCAAAAGGACTAGAAAAATGACATGCTATATATACTTGTTCAATAATTGCTTTTTGGGCTTCGGTATATGTTTCTAAGGTTGGTGTACCTTGTACTACTTGTAAAGATTGAGATAATTGACCATCTACTGTTGATGAACTTGATTGAACAAAAATATCATCAAATACATCTTGTAGTACTTTTTTATTACCTTTGTTATAAGCAGTCATTAAATCATCACTTAGTATCCCATATCAATGCGTACGATTTGCATATCTTTCTTTTGATTTAATATTAAAACTATCTTCTAAATCAAATTGTAATTTATAACAATTTGCCATAGTTGGTCATGGATTTAAAGTGGTTGATGTTGATAAAAATAAAGGATTAGGTTCATTTATCATTTCTCAAAAAGGTACTATACCTAATTTGTTTTTAAATTCTTGTACTAAAACAGGTTTAACATCATCTTTAATTTGTGTTTTACTTTGACCAACAACTACTTCATTATTTTTAGGTAAACCTTTAATAACTATTTTATCTTTAGTACAAATTAAATTTAAAATAAAACCACTATCTGATTGATGATAATTTAATCAAATATCAGCACCTTGTTCAATTTCGTTTATTTTACTTACTCTTGATGTAAAGTTAAATGGGTTAATTCATAAATCAATATTACCATCTGATGTTTCTAACAAACCAAAAATAGTTTTACCCATTAAACTTGCTGTTAATTCATTTTTATCTAATTTTTCTTTTATTTTATAAGTTTCATATCATCAATTTAATTTTTCTAAAATATCTTTACGATGAGACTTAAATAAAATATCTTTACCATTTACTAATCGCATTTGATGGCGAGAAATAATATTGGCTAAATTAATTGTTCAATCATAATTATAAAATTTTAAAACACTATTAATATCATTTAAGTTTGGTAAACTAGGTGAAATATTATTCATTGTTATTTTGCTCCTTTAATTTTAAAATAAGTGCATAATTAATTATATTTATTGTTAATAAATTTGGTTCATTTACTAAAACTTGTACACATACTTTAACTTTTTTATACTTCTTAATATATTCGTTATATAAATTTAATTTACATATTGCGATATTATCTTTTTTTAATTCTTGACAAAGTCTTTTTTTAACTTATCCACAAACAGACATATATGGTCTTTTTGCATTTATTACAGGCTCATCATGTATACTACATAAATATTTTTTTTCATTAAGTTATTCACTCCCTTTGTTGTCATAATTTATAATCTGCTGAACTATTATGTTTAACCATTGGTATTAATTCAAAGTGTAAAGCATAAAAATCACTATCAAATGTATCATCGTACAAATCTAGCATTCGTTCTTCTCTGGCATCTGGTTTATCTTCTCATTGAATTAATTCATATTGTGCTTTACTTACAGGACATTTTTTTCATAATCATTTTAATTGATTAGTATTTATTAACATAGTAAAGGCTTCAATACGATGTCTTATTTTAAATTTTTGTTTTTGCGCTGGTTTAAATGTCATATATTGACCAAAATTATAATTATATTTCTCTCGGTTTAAACTTTGTAATGTTGAATAAGCACTATCATCAACATTTATACTAATTCCTTGTTGTATTAAATTAAAATATTGATTTAATTGATTGTTATAAAAATCTAAAATATCTTTAACTTGTTCTAATTCAGTTTTAAATTGTTGAGTAGCATTTGAGTGTGTATATTCTGCTACTTTATAGGCTTTTTTATCAAATGAATTATATAATCAAAAACTAGCTGCTGTTGTATGTCCTTTAGGACTAGTAGCATTAGCAATATCAACACCACCTAATAATTTCGTTGGTTGAATAATATCTGTTGCTTGCATAATATCAATATATCTCGCAAAGATTAACCCACTAGTATTGTGCCTGGTAAACCTCAACTTCATACTCTTGCTCTTTCAATATCTAATTGTTCTAATCTTAATTGTTCATTAACTTTATCTTGTGGTAATTCATAATTTAATCTTCAACTAGAATAGTGAATAATAATCTTCATATTTCATTTTTCAATATATTTTATTTGTTCATATTTACTACGTATTATTTCTTTATTAAAAGGTAATAATTCATTACAATAACCAACAATATATCTTTTTAAACTTTCAGGATTACATGTATTAATTGTTATTTTATTTTGATAACCACAAATAGAAAACTCTAAATCACTTAAATCTTTTTGTTGAAATTGGTCACATTCTTCTCTTAAATCAATAACTAATTTATATTTATTCAAATCAGCAAAAGATTTTAGTTTTTCTTTTCGACTTGGTGAATGTAAACCTTTACAATATATTTTGCTACCATTTGATAAAGTAAAAGTAAAATTTGATAAATTAATAGTATAAGGAATATGATTTTCATCTAACATATTTCATATATTTTGAAATACACTATCTTTTAAATCTTTACTCCAATACATACTAGCAATGATACAAATTGGTTCTTTAATTAATAAAATAATTTTTAATAATTCACCAAACATTTTAATATTTGATATAGTCTTACCACTATATTTTGTACCAATTTGATTAATTTCATTAACTAACTCAAACTTTTTAACAAAAGGATATTTATTACCAATACTACTATTTTGTAATAACCAATAAGGTGTTTCTAACAAATAAGTAAAATGATTAAGCATTATTATCACTTTCTTTCTTAATATCTCTAATATCCGTTTGTAAATTAATTATTATTGGTTGTTGATTATTTATACTTGTATCGTTAACATATTTCTCAACATATATCTTTTTGCCCCCGCCATATTGGTCATTTAATAAAGTCAATTCCAATTCTATTTCTAATTGATTTATCATATCCCTAATAAAATCAGCAGTTTCTGTATTAACTTTATCTTGTCAATTATCAAATGGTAGTTTTAAATAGTATAAATATACTCTTTTATTGCTTAATTTGGTGCCTTTTTGTTCCAAAAATGCTGTAGTTTTGTCACTAATTGTTCTATTTTTGGCCATTTTTTACTCCTTTTTGCATATTAAAATTGCTATTATTTAATAAATATGATTAAATAAAAGAGTAAACTATGTCTAAAAATATAACAAAAGAACCAACTCGGTTCTTTTTCATTATCTATATTTTACATCAAAATAAAAAAAAGTAAACTACTTTACTTTTTATTTTAGTACATAAGCATATAGAGATAAATTGGAGCTTGTTACAATGTAATTATATAATTAATAATATATTTGTCAATAATTTTAATTTAAAAAAATGTGAAAATTTATCTTTTTTTATAAATTTAATGTATAACTTTTTTATAAAAAGAATTGGAGGAAATATAGAGTAATTAAAGACTATACACATGTAAAATATGATGAACGAAGTTTATTTAAGGATTTATTGTTATCTGATAGTTGTAAAAAGAAAAATGGTAAACTTAATTTATCTGAAATTGGAAGACAAATGGGAAGAAATATTAATACTGTTAAAAAAGAAATTAATAGATTTAAAAATATAGAATATTATAATCCATATGAAGCACAAAAAGATTATAAACAAAAGCGTAAAAAATCTATTAAAAAACTACCTACATTTACAGAAGAACAAGAAGAATTTTTAAATTTACGATTTAATATTTTTTATGATTCACCAGCAGAAATTATTCAGCGATTTTTAATAAAATTTGGTGTCAAATTTCCTGCCTGCCTTAAAACATTTTATAAATGAATTTATTTAGGTCTTTTGGGTTTGTTAAAGAAAAAATTATTAAATGGTGGTAGAAAAAATAGAACAAAGAAAAGACCTGATAATCGTGGTAAATTAGATAAAAGATTTAGGTCAATATGAGATATTGAAAATAAAGAATCTGATGTTGGTTGATTTGAAATGGATACCGTAGTTGGTAAAGACCATCAATCTAGTTGTTTAGTTTTGGCAGAGAAATCAAGTAAAAAATACTTTGCTATGAAATTAAAAGAACATACTGCTAATGAAGTTTTAAAAAAACTTGAAGAATTAGTTAGAATTAATGGTTTAGTTGGAAAAATTAAAGGAATAATAACTGATAGAGGAAAAGAATTTAGTAAGTTTGAAGAAATGGAAAGGATTACTGGTTCTAATATTTATTATTGTGACCCTGCTTCACCTAATCAAAAACCATTAATTGAAAGAATGAACCGTGAATTTAGAAAACGATATAGTAAAGGAACAGATTTTAATCCTGTTATACAACAAGAAATAGATTTAGTAGTTGATATTATAAATGAAAAATTAAGGCCTGTTTTGAATTGAAGAACAGCAAAAGAGGTATTTTCAGAGAATTTTAAATAAGTTTATTTGAATAATTTAATAAACTATTTTTCAGTGTGCTAAAATTAAGTTAAATTCACAAATAATTTAACAAATAATTTTTTTTTTTAAAAAAATAGTTGCATTTATTTTAAAGAGTGCTATTATCAAAATAACAATAGATAAATTTGGAGCTTAGATTTACATAATACAATAAATGACAATAGTCTATGTAAAAATATCAATAAATATTCTTATATGTAGTATACGCAGTTAGAAGTTGATGCTTTAATAGAAAAAGAAAAAACTAAGATTGACAATAAAAGTATTATAAAAAATAACAATAATGAAATAAATGTTCCATTTGATAATAAAACGATTTATTATGAAAATAATGTCTGAAAAGCAAAACAAAGTGGTTATATTCCATCAGATGTTATTAAAGATAGTGATTTGAATAAAGATTATATTGATAAAGAAAATGGTAAATATATTGTAAAAATATCACAAGATATTAATCTTAAACAAGATAAATTAATAAGTGGAACAAATATTAAAACTATTAATGGAGTACCATTATTAGGTAATGGTGATATACCTATTAGTAATAATGATTGAGAAGTTGTTAATACTAGTGATTTTATTAGAAATTCAAAAGAATATACCACACACTTTATATATTTAAATGGATGGAACTTATTTGAAAATGTTAGATTCAACAAAACAAGGAAGAAAAAAGATAAAAAAACACACGATAGCATGTACTGTTCATACTGGTTTTGATGAAGAAAAATAAACTGGAAAAAGACCTGTAATTGCAAATAAATTAGGTGTTTTTGAAATGAATAATATTCCAGATTATCTTAAAAAAGAAGCAAATTTAAAACCAGTTCTTATAAAATTATTTACTTTAATTGAAACTAATTTTAACATGACACCCAATATTGAAATTATGATTTTAGGTGATGGTGCATTATGAATTAAAAATACTAAAAATTTGGTAGTAAGAAAAAAGTTTAGGTTTTGGTATAAAAATTATTCTTTATTTTAAATATATTTCTAAAACACTGATAAATCAACCTTTTAAAAAGTTATCTAATTATTTTATTTATATTTTTTATAAAACCTAAGCTTTTGTAATACTATCAAAAATTTTATGCATCAATATTTTCCTAAAAATAAAATTCACTATAACAATAGATAAATTTCATCTTACAAGTAAATTTAAAAAACTATATTCGTTTCAAAGTAAAAACAAGCAAAATAAAGAAACACATTATAAAGCAGTTGATTATTTTTTTAATGGTAAATATGAAAAATTATGGTAGTTGGAAAAAAGCTTAGTTTTTATAAAAATTATAAATAAAGTAATTAAATATAAATTAAAGTAATCACTTATTAGAGCGATTACTTTAATTTATATTTAATTACTTTATTTATAATTTTTATAAAAACTAAGCTTTTTTCCGACTACCATAATGTTACTGTATAATAGTGTTTTTAACTTTCTAATAACTTTTACTTGTTTAGCTACATAATCAATTTCTAATTTTTTAGTAATAAAAACACTCTGGTTATTTTTAATATAGGGGTCATAATCAAAAGTACAAGATACTAAATTACCTAATTCATCATACTGGTCATTGTAAAAATCAATAGTAATAAAATTAAGTTTTGAATTATTATCAAAAATAAAATATGCACCTTTACCATTTTTATTAATTTTATATTCGTTATATCAATTCTTATTAGTAAAGTCTTGCATTTTTAAAAAGTTATTAATTAATTTAGTATCTAATTGTTGATTAGTAAGTGGATTATAAATGCTAATTTCTAAATCACGCGGATTTAAAAAATTAGCATTATCTTCATAAATTCTTTTTTCTAAAATCTCATTATGTTTTTGAACAGCAACATTTTTACTATTAGTAATCATTGATGCTAAATTAAGATAATAACTATTAATATCATAGATTTTCTTTAACTTCTTTTTAGCTGGTAACAATCCCATTTATATCATCTCTTTATTTTGTATCTTCTTTTTTAATAACATCTTTAACACTATCTTGTTTTTATTCTTTTTTATGTATTTTGATAAATCTAATCGTTTCAATAATTAAAACAACAACCCCAAAACCATTAAGCATTGCACCAATAATTACATATGCAGGTTAACCAATTCCTAATTTAGTTGGTCCTATAAAACAAATAATAATTCCTGCAATAAAAAACAATGATGAAACTCCAAATATTTTCAAAAACATAATTACATCTTTAACTTCTACTTTTAGCATAATAACATCTCCTTTCTAACTTACTTTTGATTCTTATTTAACTCTAATCGTTTTTTATTAAATAATTCTTTAATATCATTTCTATTATTTGAAATAATTCTTCATATTGGGTGTTTTTCAATTAAATTTAATTCATTAATAGTTGTTGCACTATTTATTTTTCTTATCACTATATCATAAGAATCCGATGTTTCTTTTGGTAAATCAATATCCATATCACGCTTATAAATAGAATGTTGTTCATTTGCCATTAATTCTGTATTATTTGAATAATTTATTTTTTTTCTTTCAATATAAATTCCATTTAAATATTGCTCTGATTCTGCTTTTTCAATAGTTATTTTTCCATAATTAGTATTTTTACATTCAAATATTGAAGAATATCCTTCTATTGATGTTCCAATATAATGAGTTGTTGGTACTTTTTCACTTATAAATTTAGGATTTACAAAAATTGTAAAACCATATAGTCTAAATTGTGTTTCAATAGAACAATTTATGCGATAATAATATTTATTATCAAATGCTCTAACAGTATAATATGCTTCTAAATCTATCATTGTTAAATCAATACCTTCTTCTTGAAAAGTACGAAACATTTTCTTTAAAGTTGTTAAATTATCCAATGATTTTGCATAAGTAGGCAATAGACCTTGTTATGTTGCTATAGGGTCATTTTGTGAAGAATAATTAATATCACCAACACTCATATTTGCCGAAGTAAAAAACTCAATTGGAATACAATTAAATGTTCAATGCTCAATCGTAATAAACACCATATTAATACAAATTTTCTTTAATAATAGGTCTTTAAATGTTTCAAATTTTAATTTTGAAAATGGATAATTTAAATAGGAATTAATCATATTTTTAGCTCTTAAAGCAAATGTTTTAAATCATAATTCTACATCACCTTTAAAAAACTTATTATAACGAACTGGAACTTGTGTAATTTTACCTGTCATTGGAATAAAATTATTATAATTTTCAAAAGTAACATTTTGTCATAATTCATTTAATATTTAATCATCTCCTTATCATTTACTTTTTTTTAGAATATATTTTCTTTGATATAAACTTTTTACTATTTAGTAATGTTTTTGTTTTAATTGTTTTGTTTAAATCTTGTTTTGTTCTAAGTTGTTTATATGCTTGAAATACTAGTCCATTACCTAATAAACTAGTAACCGCACTATCTTCTGGTGTATTTAACAATTTATCTTTATTAAAGTTATTTTTAAATTGTTCTTGCATTTTTAATATCTTAGCAATTGTCATATATATTTTAAAACTATCTTTTACTACTTGCTGATAAGCAAGTGGGGCAAAAGAAACTAAATTAAACAAACTGTTCTGCTTTGATTAAAGTTGTCATAACAACAATAGGGGTATATTTAGTATTTTTATAATATATTGTTAAAACAACTTCACCCGCAACTGATAAAGGAACAATTTTTACTGCTAAAAAAACATCAGAACCATAAGCAAAAGGTAATAATTAGCTTTTTTTAATAGCCTTAGTTTCAAATCTAGACAATATTTTTTTAGTTTTATCTGTAATTTTATTAATTACTTTTTGTTTAATAGAAATTATTTGTTTTTCAATTGGGGCTAATAATTTTTTAGTTACTTTTTGAATATAAAAATTTGGGTTTAAATGATTTAAAACTTTATTTAATTTAATTGGTGTTTGATGTAAGATATTTAATAATTTATTATTATATATTTTACTGCCCCGCATTAAATTAGCATTTAATAGTAGGTTTTTACCAACACTTTTTTTATAAAGATTAGTCATAATGTTATATCATTCATTAGTACTAATTTTGCTTATTTTATCAATATTTAATCCATATTCAGATAATCATTTATTAGCATTTTTTTCATTTACGCGTGGTATTTTTTAAACTAATGTAGGGCTTATTTTTTGAATGTTTTTCTCAATTTTTAATAAATTATTAATTGTTTCTAAATTAGAAACTTTAAAACCTTTATAAAAATCATTTCGGGCTAATTTTCCAATTGTATATAATAAATTTTCATTATTAACCTGCTTTGTAAAATCAAATATTAATTTATCAGATAAAATCTTTTTACCTGTAACTTGTCTTACAACATCTTCTAAGTTATTAGTAGTTATTACACCTAATTTTTCAAGTAATTTAGTTTCTTTTGCTAATTTTAAAATTTTAGTTGTTCGTGCTGCACGCGTTAATTTACTAATTCCACCAATTACTGGTAACAAATTTAAGGCGGTGCTTTTTGCTGTCACTTCTGAGGTTAATTTATCGTATATTTGATTTACGGCAAAATCGGTTGTTGTTTCTACTCCAAATGAGATAAATGCTGCGGCAAAATTAGATAATACCGCACCAAGACCAACAGCAGATGCTACACCACCAGTTAAAACTGATAAACCAAGGGTTAAAACTTGAATTCCTAAAAATTCTAATAACTGTAAACCAAAACTTTTTTCTTGTTGTTGGATTGACAATCTAGTTGGATTTTTTTAACAGCATAAATAAGAGCTGTTTTAGATGTTCCAATTGGCATATTTATCAAACGAAAAAGTACTATTTTTTAGTACTATTAAGAATTTTTAATTTTAACATTAATCGGATTTGTTTGACCAGTAGCGTTGTTTTTACCTTCAATTTAAACTTCAACAGTTTTATTATTTGTAATATTAATTGGTCAATCTTCACCTTTACTTTCAATAAAGTAATCAAAATCACTTTCAGTTAAAGAACTATCTACTGCTTTTATTGCTTTTAAAACAACATTTTTAAATTGTGGTTTTAATTGTTCTGCTGTTGCTTTTGTTGGATCTGCAACATGAATAGTTGGTTTATCTAATTTATTAATTTTACTAATATCAATTTTTGTAATAATATGTTTAATAATTTCTTTTGGTTCAACTACTACACCACCTAAATATAAAACTCTTTCCATAATCAAAGTATTACCCATACCAACACCTAATGCAGCAGCACCAACTGTGGTCTTTTTTGCGTAAAATAAGGGAGTCATATTTTTTACTAAATTTAAAGGCAATTGCATTAACACCATTTGGTAATAATTAAATTGTTCCTTCTGAACCATCTTTATTGATAATTGGTAATTTTTTAGGAACCATATAGTATGTTGTTCCTTCAACAGTTTTCATTGCTCCACTTGTTGCAATTACACTATTTATTTGGTCGTTTGCTCCAAGTTGTAACTGTAATTTATTGCGAATCCCACGAATAAAATCAGCCGAACCCAAGACAACTGTTTCTGATGGAGTAAAACCATTTTCATATATTTTATCCATAATTTCATCGTGGATTTGTAAAGCATTAGTATTATCTGCTTTTTAATCTTGAATGGTTGTAACTGTTTCTTTATTAATAATTTCTAAAATTTTATTGCGTTTATAAGCAACCCTAGTATCCGTTGCTTACTCAATATCAGCAGTCTAAAGATTAGGATTAAAATCACTTTCTACAGGATCTAATTTACGAGAAAAAGTTAAAATTGTATCTAATTCAACAATTCCATCTTTAAATTCCACTGTTGAATATTTTAGTAGGTTATCCATCAGTATTAAATACTTGTCCATTTTTTCCTAGACCTTTATTATATTTAATATTTTTCTTTCTTTTATATGTTAAACCAAATTTATTGGCTTCTTTTCACGCAAATAATACCTCTCAACTAAATTTTTGTTGATAAGTTTGTAAATATCATTGTTCAAATGTTTCTCAGTCTCTTTGTGTTGCTTGATTAGCAATATCTCCGAAAATTCTTTGTGGGTTTTGTGCCATAATTTACTTCCTTCTTTCTATTTATTAAATACATTGTCTGTATCTAAAATATTGTTTTCTTTGTTTTCTACTTTTGGTACGCCACCAGTATTAACTGTTTGTACATTAATTAATTCATCATAAACACTTTGTAATTGTGCTTTAATGATTTCAATATCATCGCTAATATCATAAGACTTTAATAAAACATTTTTTAATTCTTCATTATCAGTTAAAGAATTAATAAAGTCAATTACTTCAATTTGTTTTAATTGAATTGTTTGTTGTTCAATTTGTGAAGTTAATTCAGTATTTTTTGTTTGTAGTTTGTTGATTTTCTGATTACTATTTTCTAAATTACTTGCATTAAATTCTTCAACTTCAGCAGTATTTTCTAAAATAATTTCAGCAGTTTTAATATCTAAACTACCATCTTCATTTTTAATAGGTTCATTATTTTCATCAATAAGAACATATTTTACATTTTTTAATGCCATTGTTTTTCCTCCTATTTTTTAATATTTGTATTTGTTCTTTTTCTAATTGCTTTTTGTATAATTTCAAAACTATCGACTCGAAAAGATAAAAAATAGCGTTTATTTTTTATATTTAACTAATTAAATACTAAGCATTTAATTTTTATATCATCATCTTTTTTTAATTTCAAAAACTCAGTTAAAATAGATGGGGTATATATTGATAATGTTGAGTAATTTAATCCGTCTCATTAACATTTAGCCGAACAAACATCAACTTCAACACCACCAGCAACCAGTGCCTTAATTTTAGTTTTAATCGGATTTTCATGTAATCTAACAGTTAATTATAACTTATTAATTTTTTTATTTTTTATTTTTAAACCTTTATGAAGTTGATAATCTTCAATTATTACAATAACTTTATTTAAATAAGAACAAATTTTATTTTTAAACTCATTTAATATTAAATACATATTATTTATTGCTTCTTCTTCATTTTTGGAATTAAAAGTAATATTATTAATTATTTTCTTTTGCAAAACATTATAAATAATAATACCAGTTCGCCCAATTCCAGCAGGGTCAATTGCAATAATATATTTTAATTTATTTGTTTTATTTTTTGTCAATTTGTAATATTTTTCATCCATCTGATGCTAAATCTAAAATATCGTTAATTTTGTAATGTTGCATATAAGAAGCAATAACATCTCATTTATCTTTAAATAAATTTAAGTACATTTTGGCTCATTCTAAATATTGCAAATCATAATTCTTTTTATGATGTGAAATACGACAATTAACAGGCTGAGAATTAACTCAATCAAATGATGTTGTTATTTCATTTCAAGTTTTATTAATATACAAACTTTTATATTCTGGTATTTTATCTATACTCCTTAATTCTTTTTATTGTTGTTGCTCAAATTTCATCATTAATATCATTTACTGTTACCGGATAAGCTCGTATTATTAATTCTTGTAATTTATTTTTAATTTTTTTATTTAATTTTTTCATCAAATATTTTCCTTTCTGTAAAAAAACATAATATCCCTTTATTAGTTAATATTTTGATATTTAGTAAATAATTTATTTTAGTATTTAATTACTTCACCGCCCGCTTCACTTTGAAGGTGAGCGTGGGCGGATAGGATATTTTGATAGAGTTTACCCCCATACATAAATAAACAAAAAACATTTTACCCAGTTATTAATTACGATTCATCCATCCCTAGACAACTTTATATAAAGAAAATAACCTTTTGGAGTTCCAACCCTCTTGTTTTTTTAGTGTCCGATATTGTTTTTTTCGGTTTAACAACACTCTTTTTATGAAAACAAGCCAAAAAACACATGCTCTAACATTTCGCAAGTTATTAATATTGCCGAGAATTAAAGAAATAAATAGGAGTAGTAAATCCAATCGCTTTCACACTTTCTTTAAAGCTTCGTGCCATAGATGAGTTATCCATCTTTAAGCATCAAAATATTAAGTTTTAGATTGCATTATTCATCAGATAGTAACTTTATTAAAAATGATATTATTAGTTGTTAAACCGGAAAAATATAATAAATCACAGAAAGGAAATTATAAAAATTAACTAATTTGTAAGGAAAAATAGGTTAATTTTTAATTTTAAAGATACTATCTGATGAATAATGCAAATAAAAAAATCGCTATAATAAGTGATTACTTTAATTTATATTTAATTACTTTATTTATAATTTTTATAAAAACTAAGCTTTTTTCTGACTACCAAAATTATTACAGTGTTTAGAAGATAGTAAATCTTTTATAAGCGATGCTAAATTAGTTTTTTTGAATAAAACTATTAGACTAATTAAAAATAATGAAGAAGGTGTCAAAAATCAAACACTATGGAATAATATTGGTTGTGATATTGAAGATGATATTTCTCATTATTAAAAAGGCGCTATGATTAAAAAGGCCATTTATAGTGAAAAAACTATTAAAAATAAATTAAATGCTAGTATGATAGGATTAAAAAATAGGATTAATTTATTTAATACTAATGAACAATTGTTAGAAGAAAATAAATTTAATTATTCAGTTAATAATTTTGTAAATAATAATTTACAAAAAAATTTATATTTTTATTAGTTTTATATAAGAAATTAAATAATTTTAATAAAAATGTATTTTTGTCGTGGAAAAATTTAAAAAAATATAAAAATATATTGATAATAAAAATAAAAGTAATACAATCTAAATAAGTAAGTATTATATTATTACACAATTTCTAAGATATTAATTTAAAACCCTTAAATAATTTATACGACCACAATTGCATGTACTAAAGTTGGTGATAGCAAAGATGAAAGTAATAACTCTGAAAGTAATAATGATTTAGCAAAAATTAAAATAATTGAAGCACCAGAAAAAATGACTGTTATTGACCCAATAGCAGTCACAAAAGCTGAGATTAAAATAGTATTAGATCCAATTGTTTTATCAGCGGTACAATGAATTAATAAAGAGGCCACAAAAGCTGATTTTACTTATGATGTTTTTAAAGATAAAGATGGTAGTGAATTAGAAACTGTTAATTTACAAGATAGTAAAGTTGATGTTTATGTTTAAATTGCCGCAGCGCAGGACAACATGGTTGTTATTGGTGGTACAGGATATATTAAAGTAACTTTACCACAACTTACAAAAATAAAAAAAGTCGATATTTCTTTTCGTGAGGGCACTATTCCATATAGTGCTTTAGAAATTAAAGCAGCGAATCCAAATGCGATAACTATCAATGAATTAGAAAAAATTAATATTAAAGCAACTCTTGTTGCTAAAGTGCTAGGAATTGTGAAAGATATAGTAGAAGCAGCAACTGCTGAGGATTATACAATTACAAATAATGCTCAGCCAGGTGATTATTCAAAGCAACAAGAAGTTATAATTTTAGTTAAAGCAAAAGACACTTCAAAATATATTTATGGAAAATTTGCTTTTAAGTGTTATGTAAAAGCTATCAAATAATATTTTCATTTTATTAAAAAGATTAACACGATAAAAAGTTAATCTTTTTTATTTCATATGATAATTTATAATAAAAATTATTTTGATTTTAAATTTTAATTTGTTGTACTTCATATTACAGTTTACATACTAATAAAAAATGAAAAAAATTTGCTAATTATAAATAGTTTTTCATAAATTAATAGTATAATTTAAGTACCTTAAAGCACAAAATAATTTATTTTAATCAAAAACAGTAATGACTAGGAGGTTATAAGATATGGCTAAACAAAAGTTAACTAAATGGTATTATAACAATTTAAAGGTTAATAATTGAAATTTATATGTTGCTGTTTCTGAGCAGGGTGTAACTTTTATTGGTTCTAATAACAAAGGGTTTAATGAATTAGAATCTTGGTTGAAGAAAAAGGGACCAAATATTTTATTAATTGCTGATCAAGAAGGAAAAACGAACCTTGTTATGGAACAATTAACGGAATATTTAATGGAAAAACGAACATTTTTTACTTTAGCGTTTGATTTCACTGGTACTTTGTTTCAAAAAAAGGTTTGAGCAGAAGTTTCTAAAATACCATATGGAACAACAACTTGTTATGCTGATATTGCACAAAAAATTGGACATCCGCAAGCAATGCCGAGCTGTGGGGACAGCAATTGGCAATAATGCCATCACAATTCTTGTTCCCTGTAATCGTGTTTTAGGTAAAAATAATGCTTTACGTGGCTATCGTGGTGGGTTAGAAATGAAAGCATCGTTATTACAATTAGAAAATATTTAATAATTAGATTTATTAATAATTAGTATTTGTTATTTTAAATTTATGGTTTGTTAAAAGTAGTTTTTATTACAATTAATTTTATTTTTAATTAGTATGTTGGTTATTAACAATAAATTTTTAATATATTAAAAGGAGAAAAAATTATGGGAAAGTTTCATACAATAGCAAGTAGTTTATTAGTGTTTGGAACTATTAATATGACATTTATACCTACTTCTAGTTTTATTAATCAAAAGGGATATATTACAGAACTATCACCAACAGCAGTTTCATCACTTTACGAAGATGATTTTATTTATTCAGGCTATTTATTACAGTATTTTATTTATAAGTCTTCCAATATTGACCAAAACAAAACAGTAAAAATGATGGAAAACAATATTGTTGCTAATAAAAATATAATTTATAATACTAAAACTAATATTAATAATGTGAGAATGGATACGAAAGAATTATTTGAAATGTCATTAATGGCCTCGATTATTAATACTAGTATTTATGGAATGAAAACTTTGAAAGAATTTTTTGCCGAAGCATATTCAAAATGAATGACAATGCCGAACGAAATGAAAAATAAAAGCTGAGAGATTTTAAATAATTTTTTTATTGATATTTATACTCCACTTCAAAAAGAAAATTTTGGTTCCCGAATTACTTCTTTACAAAAACAACGTGCTAAAATTGATCAGTATGTTGTAAAGTCAAACATTAGTTATAATACTAATTTAGCAACTAAACCAATTGATGTAGTTGATTTAAAATATTTTTTGCCATCTTTTGAACTTGGTTTACAACAATTAATTCCCCAAAATAGGAAATTATGAGCACAGAGTTATACTTTTAATGCTCTTAAAACAAGTTTAATTATGTGGCAGTCAAGTGGAATGCAAGATATTAAAACTAACATTGTTAGTTTTGACGGAAATATTCTACGAAATAGCATTATTAATAATGGTAAGCATGATTTAACAGCGGAATTAGGAAATATTATGAATGATTCATATACGCGAGCATCACAATCAGCGATTATAAAATTTAAAAATTTTATTAATACTAGTAAACAACAATATTATTCATCATTTGATAAGTTAGATGAAGATTTAAAAAAGATAACAGAATATGAAAATAATTATTATCATGAAAAAGGGAGCACTATTTTCTTAAAAGATAGCGTGCAAGCAATGCAAAAATATTATCAATGAAGTGATGAATTTACGGAGTTTCTTAAAGATCAAATTTTAAATTTATTTAATATGACTTATGCAATAACTGGTGACAATTTTAAATATTTTTTAACTGGATTTCTATTTTCTCCTGATGCTCCATTGTTAGAAGAAGGTATACAAACAGAAGCTTATACAAGTTATTCTTTTCAATCAGTACCAGGGTCAAATCGCTTTATTTCAACTAGACAGGCTTATATCGTTATTTCTACAAAAGAATTTAAAAATATTTTGCGGGGAAGAACTATTTCTGAATATTTAATTGGATGATGAAGCTCGCCAAATGTTTTTTGTGTTTTGAACCATGAGATGGGGCATGCTGTTGATGTTTACTATGGAATGATTAAAGAAGCGCGAAATGTTGCACCAAAATATTTTAAGAATCTTGTAAATAGTTTAGGAATTAAAGGACGATATATAGGTAACATTTTTGGCTATGATGATATTGCAAGTTATAATCAAAAGGTTAACATTATTAAAATTGTTTTAATTATTATGTTTGGTGCTTTTTGCACAAGTATTATTATTGCCTTTGTTTGAGGTACTAGTCGTAAGATTAGACATCAAAAGAAATAGAAATGGTAAAAATACAACAATATTGCATTTTTTATTTAAAAATAAAGGAGGAAAAAAATGAGTAGTAAAAAACAAATGACAAAATTTGTATTTATTGTTTTATCATTTGGTGCAGCAATTGGATTAGGGGTAATTTGAGGATTACCTGGTTATATTAATAAATATGGTGGATTTTATTTTTTCTTAATATATATTTTTGCATTATTAATTGTGGCAGTTCCATTATTAATTTTTGAATTTAACTTAGGAAATCTTCGACGTAAAAGTATAATTAACATTTTTGATAAAGAAAGTGTTCGCTTTAGTCGCTTTATGTGTTGGTTTTAATCAACTTTAATGATTATTATTCCGATTTATTATGCTGTTTTAGTTGGTTATACTATTATTCCGATTGGAATTGAATTTAGTCCTACCCTGATTAGTAATGTTGATGGAAATATTTTTAACCATCAGATTTTACAACGTTGTGGTTTTGGTGTAACTAACAATGGTGGTTTTCAATTAATTGTATTTTTAGCTTTTTTATTTGTTGTTTTGTTAGTTGGTCTTGTATTATTATTTGGAATTAAGGGAATTGAAAAAGTTAATAAGTTTTTTATGCTCTTATTATTTTTAATTATTTTAATTTTAGCAATTTATATTTTAACAGTCCCAGGGAGACATAAAGGATTAGCAACGTTGTTTTTAACAAATAATTTATAAAAATGGTAGTCAGAAAAATTAAAGCAAAGTCAAACATGATGTAGTGTTTTTTCCTTAGCTTTTTTTATAACATCATTAGGAATGGGAATGATGATGCGCTTTGCTGGTGTAGGCCCACATAACCAAGATAATGTTTCAAAAGCTTACTTATTAGTAATTGGAATTTTATTTTTATCAATTACTAACTTAATCTTTATTTTTGGTACATCAGGGGCTATTGTTAATAATTTTGTTACTGATAAAAATTATATTTTATTATTTCAACAACAAATTGCTACTAAGTTTGGTAATGATTCAATGGTTTTTGTTTTTAATGTTTTACCAGAAACTTTCCATATTATTAATCAAAATAATGTTGTGGGAGTTGGGAATTTCTTGGGAGTTTTATTCTTTTTAGCTTTATTTATTGATAGATTAAGTACAGCGGTCGGTAATGTTGAAGTTATTGTGGATGCTATTGAAACACAATATGAAATTAGTAATCAAAAAGTAATTTGTGAGATTTGTTTAACAATTATTGTTGTTGGTTTATCACTAGTTTTTGAGAGTACATATCAGGTAATTAATTCCTTTCAATTATTAGCAGCAGGATTAGATTTAATTTTAGTATCTTTAGCACAAGTTATTTTCTTTGTTTGATATGCAAAAAAAACTACATATTATAATTAATTACAATAACTAAGTATCATGAATTAAATTAAATAAGTTATATAAAATTATGATATATTATTTAATTCCACTTATATTAGTTGTTATTGTTGGTTTTTCAGTTTATAATTTTATTATTAGTTGTACAAAAAACGCTTGATATATCTCAGTATTAGCTTTTGTGTTAGGTATTTTTGTACCAGTCCTAGTTGCAAGTCTGAATAGTTATTATGGCATAAAACGAGAAAAAGGAGGATAGAAACCATGTTAGTTACCATCGCCATTGTTGTTTTATTAGTTTTAGCAACTTTATTAGCAGTTGCTTTTAGCTTTTTTTATCTATAAAGATTGACAACGCAGCCAGAATACATTAGAAGTTTATCAGAAATTAGTATTAGAATATAAGTTAGAATAAGATTTAGAACTAAGTTTAGATAATAAAACTAATGAAAGAAAGTAAATTTAATATTTTTTAATTATCATGCTGTTTGATAATTTCAATTAATTCTATTAATGATGAGCAGTTTTTTATACTAGTTAAAAATTCTTTTTTTGCAAATAGTTTAGCAATTGATTGAAGTAATTATATATGTGAAAAATTATCTTCTGCAGCAAGAGCTAAGTAATATTTAATATGGTATTTGTCTTCTTTTTGAAATTTAACTGGAATTTTAAAATATGTAAAACTTATTCCAGTTTTTAAAATTGTTGAATCAGGCATAATATGCAATAATGCTAATTTCGGTGCCACAACATAATAAGGGCCTAGATCATTTGTTATTTCAATAATTTTAGTTGGAAAATCAGTTTTAACATAATTATTTGTAATTAATAATTCAGATGCTAATTCAATTGTTTGTTCTCATTTATTAATTGGTTTTTCAATATATTGTAATAATTTTTCATTAAATATTTTCATTTTTTATAAACCTTTCTATTTTTTTATTATTTTTATTATAGAAAGAAGATGGTAAAGTACAAGAAAATTACTTGTTTTTCTATTTTTTTATTAAAATGCAAATTTTTTGAAAATTTAATACATTATAATTTTTAGTGAAGGAGGATATAAATTATTTCAATAATTGCTTTGGATTTATATAATTTAACATCCTTAGAAAAATATACGGCAATTGAAATCAATAAAAAACCAGAATATTTTTTAAATAATTTAATCACAATAATTAGTAAAAAACTGGGAATAGCAACATCAACAATATCAAGATTATCGAAAAAAATAGGATATAAAAATTTTAAAGAACTTAAAATGTTTATTTATGAAAAAATTAAACAGATTAAAAGTAGTTTTAATTTTCAATATAATGATAATTTGCCTAATTTAATTCAAAAAATTAAAAATATTAATTTATATTCTATTTTTGAAACAATTAATAACTTAAATTTATTAGAATTAGAAAATATTATTAATTGTATTTTTACTTCTAAACGTATTTTTTTGGCGTTGGTTCATCTTCTGTTATTTGTTCTGAATTAAATGATAGTTTAATTAAATTAGGATTTAATTCTTATACATCGCAAGATTTTCATGTTCAGTTATTGTTTTTAAATTCATTTAATGATAATGATTTGTTGATTCTTTTTTCAAAATCTGGTCGTACGCGTGAAATTCTTGAATTACTTAAATTAAGTAGGAAAAACAATATAAAAACGGTTTTAGTTACAACTAAGCAGAATAATAGTTATTTAATTAAACCAGATTATAGGATTTTATATCATTCTTATTTAGATGCAACTTATTTTTTAATTATTTCTAGCAATATTTCGCAGCTAATTATAAATAATATTTTGGTAGTCGGAAAAAAGCTTAGGTTAGGTTTTATAAAAATTATAAAACCTAACCTAAGCTTTTTTCCGACTACCAAATATTTTATACATAGAGAAAACCATAATAATACCTTAAATATCACATAAAAAACTAGTGTGCCTTAGTTATGTTTAAAATAACTTAGAATATAATGTTATATTATATTAAAATCCTTTAACTATATGACGGAAAAAGTTTAATATCTTAATGATAATAAATAATCCAAATGGAATTAAAATAATTTACACGCATCACCCAAAAAGGTTATTAATTGCGGTAAAATGATAGTATTACAAAAGCTTAGGTTTTATAAAAAATATAAATAAAATAATTAGATAACTTTTTAAAAGGTTGATTTATCAGTGTTTTAGAAATATATTTAAAATAAAGAATAATTTTTATACCAAAACCTAAACTTTTTTCTTACTACCGGTAAAATACCATATACAGCATCTTTTACTTTACCCATTGCATGACCTAAACCAGTTCAAATGGAATTCATTCCATCACCAAAGCCGATTTTTGTAACTGTTTCAGTTAATAAATTAATTATTTTCTATCCTCCTTTTTTTTAAGTTCTTTTTTTTCTTTTTTCTTACCTTGAATTTGTCTAACTTTTTGATAAATTGATAAACCAATTCACGCAAAAATACCTAACAAAATCAAAATACTAAATATTCATGTTAATCATACTGGTATGATATAACTCCTTTCAATAAATTAAAAAATTAAAATTTACAAACTCACTCTGCTCGTTGGCGCTTTACTCCATTAAAAAACATTATTGAATAAATTATCCGCTAATAAATTACGCGGAATAATTTATTCTTTACTTTTTAATTTCAATATCTTTTGCAATCTTATTGACAGTATTAATAACATTATCTTTACCATACTTTTTCACTAATGACCGCAAAATAAAATATTGCTTTGTTTGCATAATTTCAACTCCTTATTTAAAATATTAATAAAATTTATTTTGTAAAAAATGTAAATCCCATAAAAGTACAAAATGTGTGTGGTTTCTACACCAAAATAATTTATACGACCAAAAAAAAATTAAGCAATTATGTGATAACATCTATTTCTAATTTTTATCATACATTGAAAAATAAATATAATTATCATATATCTAATTAAAAATTAAATTATGTTCTTTTTAAAGTTAACTTTAAAATAATTGTTGGCACTATGTTCTTCCTTCTAAATTTATTTTAAAGACTTAAAAGGTTTTGGTTTTTAAACTATAACCTAATAATTGCCTTTAATTTAGGGCTTTTTATGATATAATTAATTTAATTAATTTATAATAAGAGGTAACCAATATGAAGTGAGAACCGCAACAAACGATTAAAATATTAAAAAAATATGTTTATAGTAAAAACAGACTTGATGAATATCGTAATCGTGTTGCATTATCAAATTTACAATTACCACTTTTTTATTTAAAAGAAGATAAAAGTCAATCTGTTTCATCAGTTGTTGTTCAATTTATTAATTAAAAAGAAATTAAAAAAGCATATGATAAAAATACTTATCAATGAATTATAAATAGTTTAGAATAAACTATTTTAAATTCTTTAAAAATGGGTGAAAATATTATTGGAATTCATCGCCATTAAAATATTTATTTGGAATTATACGAAGATGATGGGGATTTAAATTATTTAATTGAAATTACTAATTATATTAATGCAACTGTTAAAATTATTAATTATACATTATATGAAAAATATCAAGATGTCCGTGAGGTTAGAATTGGTATTGGGATTGCGAATGATCAATCAATTGAAAGAATTAACTATTTAGAAGAAAGTTTTATTGTTCCATTTGATGAAGATATTAAGGATAGTGTGCAATTAGCAGAAACATATGCGGCAGAAGTTATTATGTTTAATAATTTACCAGTTTGTATTAATACCTGGGTTTTTATGAATTTAACTGATGATAATCAAGAACTAATTCGAAAAAATTCATGTCAATATTTTAATTTAAAAACACCTCTTTAACGTTTATTTACAGATTTAATTGATTCTAATGTTGCAGTAGAACTTAAAGGAGGTACCTTGCAAGTTGAAGAATAAGATAAAAATAATTAGGTTAAAGTTATTTAGTCTTATTCTTTTTTGTTTAACATTATTATTATTTCGGCATAATCATAAGTAGAAAGTGAAGTGGAAGAAAATGCAAGCATTAATTTTTCAAGGAAAAAAGAAAATTGAATGAACTGAAACTAACGAGCCAATTATTAAAAAAGCAACAGATATTATTGTTAAAATTGAGGGATTTACTTTTTCACATGCGGATTATCGTCCATATTCGGGGCATGATAATAGTGTTGTTCCTAACACAATTATGGGGCATGAAGGAGTTGGTGTCGTGACGGCAATTGGAGCTGATGTTACAAAACTTAAAATTAGTGATCGCGTTGCAATTGGATGTGTTACTAATTGTAATATTTGTTAATGATGTGAACAAAAAGCATTTGCTAATTGTACTAATGGTGGTTTTATTTTGGGAACTAAAATTAATGGAACACACGTTGAGTATATTTGTGTTACTTATAAGGAAAATAGTGTTATTAAAATTCCAAAAACAATTAATTTAACTGATGTTCCGATGTTAAGCGATGTGTTACCAACAGGATATGAAAATGTTATTAAAAAAATTGATTTAAAACAAATTAATAATATTGCTATTATTGGTGATGGGGCAATTGGTTTAGGTATTTTATTGTTATTAAATAAATATAATAAAAAAATTGATATTTATGGTCATCATAGTCAAAAATTAAATTATTTTAAAAAAATGGGGGCGCATAAAATTTATGATAGTACTTTAACTACTTTTGATATTAAATATGATTTAGTAAACGAATGTGTAGGTAATGACCGGGGTACTTTTAAGCAGGCACAACAAATGATTAATTTTAATGGTACAATTATTACAATTGGTGTTTTTAAAAAACCAGTTGTCTTTAACTTACAACAATTATGAAATCAAAATATTACTATTAATACCGGAATTTTAAATTGTTATACTTTAAAAGAACTTGTATTAAAAATTGAAAATAAGGAAATTATTCCGAAGTATTTATTATCAAAAACTTTTAATAAAAATGAAGTGTTAAAAGCATATGAAACTTTTATGGAGACAGATATTTTTAAAGTTGTTGTGAAATTATAACAAGCAATAGAATAGGGTGAAGGAAAGAAATGGGTTTTTTTCAAAAATTAAAAGCAAAACGTGAAGAAAAAAAACAGATTAAATTAGAAAAGGCGTTACGCAAAATACGTTTAACCTTTTCTAATGATATTAAAAAATTAGCACATAAGTATAAAGAATATGATGATCAATACTTAGAAGAATTAGAAGAAATTTTAATTGCAAGTGATATGGGAATGAATATGGTTTTACAAATTACTAATCAAATTCGTAAAAAAGTACGAAAAGGTTGAAGCATTAAAGACACGAATGATTATTTGGTTGAAGTAATTATGGATTTATATAATGATCCAAAAAGTAAACAAAATAAATTAAATATTAAAGACCAGCGCTTGAATGTTATTTTAATGGTTGGTGTTAATGGTGCCGGTAAGACAACAACTATTGCTAAATTAACAAAACAATTTCTTGATCAAAAGAAAAAGGTCCTATTAGTTGCTGGTGATACTTTTCGGGCAGGGGCGGTTGAACAATTAAACCAATGAGCAGAACGTTTAGATGTTAACATTATTAAACCGTTAAAAGAAGGGCAAGATCCAGCTAGTGTTATTTATGATGGATTGGTTAAAGGAAAAAAAGAACAAGTTGATATTATTATTATTGATACAGCGGGACGTTTACAAAATAAAGTTAATTTAATGAATGAATTAAATAAAATTAATCGTATTATTCAACGCGAAATTCCTGATGCTCCACATGAAACCTTATTAGTAATTGACGGGGTTACTGGTCAAAATGGTATTTCACAAGCAAAGAATTTTTCGGAGGTAACCGATGTTAGTGGGATTGTTTTAACAAAAATGGATGGAACGGCCAAAGGAGGCGTTGTTTTAGTAATTAAGGACCAATTAAATATTCCCGTTAAGTTAATTGGTTTGGGTGAGCAACCAACTGATTTACAAGAATTTGATATCGAGCAATATATTTATAATTTAACCAAAGATTTATTTAACAAGGATGAAGTGGAAATAGAATAATGAAAGATTTGGAAAAATCAAATAAGTTAATTCTTTTATATGAATTATATCGGGAATTATTAACAACAAAGCAAAGAGAATATTTTGAATTATATTTTTTTGATGATTATTCATTAAGTGAAATTGCGGGGTTAAAAAATGTTTCGCGTAATGCTGTTTATGATTCATTGGTAAAAATTACAAATGCTTTGCATAAATTTGAAAATAACTTACAATTAGGTTATAAGCAACATCAGCTATATATCATTTATCAAGAATTTGAAAATATTAAGGAATGTGCTGGATTAATAAAAAAATTAAAAAAAATTGATAGTGATTAAGGAGAAACTAAAATGAATATTTTAATGATTGGTGATATTTATGCACAAGCTGGGCGGACAGCTGTTAATAAATATTTACCACAAATAATAAAAAAATATAAGCTTGATTTAATTATTGCAAATGGTGAAAATACTACCCATGGAAAATCATTATCAAAGCATCATTATAATGAATTAAAAGAAATGGGGATTAATATTATTACTTCCGGAAATCATATTTTTAGTAATCCAGAAGTTTTAAATTATATTGAAGAAGTAAATGATTTATTAAAACCAGCAAATATGAATTCGTTTACACCAGGGAAAGGCACAGTTGTTATTAAGATTAATAATAAAAAAATTCGTGTGACTAATTTAATGGGCCGTAGTTTTATGGACCCAGTAGATAATCCATACACAATTTTTGAAGAAATTATTAATAATAATGATAGTGAGCTTCATTTTGTTGATTTTCATGCCGAAGCTAGTGCAGAAAAATTAGCTTTTGCTTGGAATTATGATGGTATTATTACTGGTTTTTTTGGAACGCACACTCATGTTCAAACAGCAGATAATCGAATATTACCAAAAGGAACAGTATATATTACTGATGTTGGGATGTGTGGTAGTTATAATTCAATTATTGGAGCAAATCCAGAAGAAATTATTCTTAAGGAAAAAACTGGTTTACCAGTGCGTTTTGAACCAGCAGCTGAAAATGATAAATTAATTTTTTCAGCGGTATGATTACAAGTAGATGATAAAACTAACCAAGCAATGAAAATTGAACGAATTTTAATTCATCCAGAAAATGAAACTGATTTTTTAGGATAATAAAGTAGTAACTTAAATGACTAGTTTAATTAAAACGAATATAATCATTATTGTTGTTTATATTATTCTAGGAATTTTTTTGTGTTGTTATTTTTTTCTACGTTGTTATCGTCTTTTAAACAAGAAAATAAAACGAGGAGAAATTCAATTACCTGAATATATTAAACATAAAAACTTTATTACTTTTGATCAATATGAATTATCAACATTAGGAACAATTGATAAAACTGGTTGGGATATTATTTTAGCAGTTCATGATTTATACGGTAGTAAGGAAAATTTTACTGGTTTAATTAATAATGAAATATGAGCTAAGCATAAAGATTTAGTAATTGCTTTTAATCAACGCAATGTCGGAGATAATGTGCCAACTAGTATTAAAAATGTTGGAGTTTTAGTGAATGATATTATTGACATAATTACAGCGTTAAAAAATAAATATGAACAACAAAGAATTGTTTTATTATTAGAAGTATTTTCATGTGGTTTAATTAATTTATTATTAAAACAAAAACTATTAATTGAAAAATTTGTTTTTGTTAATCCAATTACAAATTTAAATGGAATAAGATTTTCAATGATTAGTAAAATTGGGATTGGATTTGGTTTTTTATTTAATTTAAACAAAACTCTTAAAATTCATATTGATTATCAACTTTTAAGTCAAAATGAAGACTATACTTTAATGATGGAAAAAGAACAAACTTATTTTTTAAATCAAATTTTACAATTTAATTATCTTAATAAAAAGATAGTAAAACAAATTAATAATCTTAAAGTAAAAATTTTAATATTACAAGCAGAGGCTGATAAATTTTATGATGAAAAACAAGTAACTTTAATTAATAATGGACTAGTTAAAATAAAAAAAATGAAATAGCAAAACATTACTTATTCACTAATCAAAATATTAGTTCTGAAATTCTTACTGAAATAATTAATTTAAATTAAAATTAACTAATTTTTAAGTTATAATATATTTGTTGTCAAGTAACAACATAAAACTTATTTAGAAGTGGTTAGTACGCTAAGCAATGATCCACTAGCAACCATATATTTAACTAGAAGGTGCTTTTAGCAGGGCAAAATTATATGCTACCAATAAGATTTATTAGTTATTGAATAGAACTTAACTATTAATTTATATGTAAACATATTGTTATTAATACCACATTATTCTGATGTGGTTTTATTTATGATTAAGGAGAAGAAAAGATGGGAAAAGAGCGAATTTTATTTACATCAGAATCAGTATCAGAAGGGCATCCTGATAAGATTTGTGATCAAATTTCAGATGCTGTTTTAGATGCTTGCTTAAAAGAAGACCCTTTATCACGGGTAGCATGTGAATGCTTTATTACAACAAACCGGGTTATTATTGGTGGTGAGATTACAACAAAAGCAAAAGTAGATTATGCCAATGTAGCGCGTAAGGTATTAAAAGAAATTGGTTATAATGATGCAAAATGAGGAATTAATTGACAAACTTGTGAAGTTGAAATATTAGTTAAAACACAATCACCAGATATTTCGCTTGGTGTTGATAAAGCTGGAGCTGGTGACCAAGGAATTATGTTTGGTTATGCAACAAATGAATCAGATAATTATATGCCGTTAGCAATTTCTATTGCTCATGCTTTAGTGAAGCGAGCAAGTATACTACGTAAAAAAGGAATGTTTATTGGGGCACGACCAGATATGAAATCACAAGTAACGTTAGACATAACAAATGCTAAACATATTTATATTGATACAATCTTAATGTCAATTCAGCATGATGAAGATATTGATGAAGCTAAATTTAAACATTTTGTTATTACGGAAATTATGGAACCAGTTGTGCAAGAATTTAAAATGAATTTAGATTTTAAAGTTTTAATTAATTCAACTGGTAGATTTGTAATTGGCGGACCAAAAGGTGACGCTGGGTTAACAGGGCGAAAAATTATTGTTGATACATATGGTGGCTATGCACGGCATGGTGGTGGGGCTTTTTCGGGAAAAGATGGAACAAAAGTTGATCGTTCAGCAGCATATATGGCTCGTTATGTTGCAAAGAATATTGTTGCGGCAGGATTAACTGAATGATGTGAGATTCAATTATCTTATGCGATTGGAGTTGCTGAACCGATTTCAATTTTTGTTGAAACATTTGGAACTAATTTTGTTGCAAATAATATTATATTGAAAGCGATTAAAGAAAATTTTGATTTTCGTCCCCAAGCAATGATTGAAACGTTAGATTTACAAAAACCAATTTATCAACAAACCGCAACTTATGGGCATTTTGGTCGTTACCATACTGAACTACCATGAGAAAAATTAGATAAAGTTCAAAGTTTAATAAAATATTTACCAGTTGTTTAATTTTTAGATATAATTAACATAAAGAATAAGAGGAGAAAAACTAATGAAGTATAAGTTAATTGCTCTTGATTTGGATGGTACAACAGCAAGGAGAAATCGAATTTCAAAGCAAAATGTTGCAGCAATTAAGTGAGCATTGGCAAATGGGATTAAAGTGATTATTGCAACTGGGCGTAGTATTGGTGCGATTAGAAAAGTTGCAAAAAAATTAGGCATTATTGAAAATAAAATGCCAGTAATTGGTTTTAATGGTGGCATAATTTATGATTTTGCGAAAGAAAAAATTCTTCAACAAAATGTTTTTTCTAATGATGAATTAATCAATGTTTTTTATATTGCTAATGAGTGTAAAATTCAATTATGAGCATATTCCGTTAAGAATGAACATTTTGCTTATGTTAATACTAAGCATAGTTTGATGACTAAATGAATTAGTTTTCACACAAAACGAAAAAGAATATTAGTGTATGATCCTACTACTTTACATGACCAAGCTTACAAGTTTGTTGTTAGTGGTAAAAAAGGGAATGTTCTAAAATTTAAAGCAAAACTTTTAGTAAAATATGAATTTAATATTTTTGATTGGTCATATTTGCCAAATCAAAGTTTAAATTTAGAAATTAGTACAAAGGGCAGTGACAAAAAAGATGCCTTAGAATATCTTGCTAAAATATATAATATTCAATCAGCAAAAATTATTGCGATGGGTGATGGTTCAAATGATTATGAAATGTTAAAATGAGCTGGCGTTGGAATTGCGATGGGAAATGCTAAAGCGGATATTAAAACTATTTCTAATGATACAACTACCCATTATCGTCGCTCAGGAGTAGCAAAAGCAATTAATAAATATTTTAAAAAATAAAAAATATCATCAAAACTATTGATATTTTTTTTGTTTTTTTTATAATTAATGTGGTTATAATTTAAAAACAAAAAGTTTAGTATAACTAAACAAAATTACCAAAGGAGGGTTGTCTATGTTACTAGGAGAGAAAATTAAACTATTACGTCAAAAAAATAATTTAACAATTGAAGAATTAGCAAATCGTTGTGAATTAACGAAAGGCTTTATTAGTCAGCTTGAACGCGATATTTCTTCTCCGAGTATTGAAACACTAGAAAGTATTTTAGAAGTTTTAGGCACCAACTTATCAGATTTTTTTAAACAAGAAAAAAATAGAAAATTCGTTTATGCAGCAGAAGAACATTATGAAGTTGAACAAAATGATTATCAAATTGAATGATTAGTTCCTAATGCGCAAGTAAATGAATTAGAACCAATTTTAATTCAAATTAAGCCGCAAGGAGAATCAGAACGAATATTACCATTTGAGGGCCAGATTTTTGGTTATGTTTTAAAAGGGACAGTGTTAGTTTATTCTGGGCAAAAAGTACAAACAGCACATACTCGTGATAGTTTTTATTTATATGGTAATAATCAACACTATTTAAAAAATGAAACAAATGAAATTGTTGAGGTATTATGAATTTCAACACCACCAATATTTTAAAAGATTAGAAAAGGAGCAGGAGCATTGGAAACAAATATTTTAGAGTTACGAAACATTTCAAAACAATATGAAGGAAAAGTGGTTTTGAAAGGAATTAACTTAAACATTAAAGAAGGAGAATTTGTCACATTACTAGGACCATCAGGGTGTGGAAAAACAACAACATTAAGAATTATTGCTGGATTTGAACAACCTAATAGTGGGAAATTATTATTTTTAGGAAAGGACTATTTAAAAACGCCAGTTCATAAACGAGAAGTTAATACTGTTTTTCAAAATTATGCTTTATTTCCGCATTTAACTGTTTTTGATAATATTGCTTATGGTTTAAAAGTTAAACGCAATAAGTATAATGTTATTGAAACTGAAGTAAATAAATTTTTACAATTAGTAGGATTAGAAGGTTTTGAAGATAAATCAGTTGAACAATTATCGGGCGGCCAACGCCAGCGCGTTGCATTAGCACGAGCATTAATTAACAAGCCAAAGGTTTTGTTATTAGATGAACCAATGGCTGCATTAGATGTTAAGCTACGAAAAAAAATGCAAGCAGAATTAAAAACTTTGCAAGGAGAAATTGGAATTACTTTTATTTTAGTAACGCATGACCAAGAAGAAGCATTAACATTGTCTGACCGTATTATTGTAATGAATGATGGAGCAATTCAACAGGTTGGAACACCAGCGGAAATTTATAATGAACCAGAAAATTTATGAACAGCACAATTTATTGGTGACTCAAATATTATTTCAAATGCAATTTTTATTAAAGATAATTTAGTAGCAATTGATGGCAAAAAAATTGTTTGTGTTGACCGTGGATTTGGTGAAAATGAAGACCAAATTGATATTATTATTCGTCCTGAAGATATTGACATTGTTCCAGTTGGGAAAGGATTCTTCACAGGAACAGTTAAAAGAGTTAATTTTAAAGGAGTTAATTGGGAAATTATTGTTAAATGTAAAGAACGAAAATATTTAATTCATTCAACAGATAGAGTTGAAGAAGGTTATCAAATTGATATTTCGTGAAATGTTGAAGATATTCATGTTATGTGGAAAGAGATTGATGATTAAGGAGTAAGAATGATGGAAAACAAAAATAAACCACCAAAAAAAGGTAAAGGATGATTTAAAAAACAAGGTAGTAAAATTAAATCAATTAGTCAACATTTTGCTGCTTGATGCCGAACAAAATATTTAAACATTTCTTATCATGCAAAACAAAACAAATGGTTTAAAAGAGGGTTCAATCCAATTTTATGGCCATACCTTATTATTATGATTTTATTAATTGTTGTACCATTATTAATTATTTTATTATATTCGTTTATTCAACCAACGGGAAATAGTTTAGTTTTTGAAATTAATTTTAAGAATTTTGTAACTTTTTTTTCAGAGCAAAAATTTGTTATTGCACTATTCTTAGCCTTAGGATATTCATTAATTGTGGCCTTAATTGCAATTGTGATTGCTTATCCAGTTGCTTATGTGATGGCATTTTGTAAATCAAAACTATTGTCAAAAAATATTTGAATTTTAGTAACCTTACCAATTTGAATTAATATGTTACTAAAAATTATTGGATTACAAACAATGTTTAATATTATTGCACCAAGTTTACTTGGAACCCCAATTTCGGTTGTTATTGGAATGGTGTATGCATTTTTACCATTTGTAATTTTACCAATTTATAATAGTTTAGATAAAATTGATACTTCATTAATTGAAGCTTCAAAAGATTTGGGAGCAAATGGTTTTAAAACATTTTGAAAAGTTATTTTTCGTCAATCAATCCCAGGTATTATTGCGGGTGGAACATTATTATTGGTGCAAGCAGCAACTTCGTTAATTATTGTTAAATTTATGGGGAATGGTCGTATTAATTTAATTGTTGATGTAATTGAAGCATATTTCTTTAAAGGAGAAAACTTTGGAATTGGCGCAGCAATCTCAGTTGTCTTAGCCCTTATTGTTTTTTTAATTATTGTGCTATCAAATTCATTATCAAAATATTTTGAAACAAGAAAGGGGCGTCGCAATGAAAAAGTTTTTTAAATCATCTTATATGGCATTAATTATGTTATTTATTTATATTCCAATTATGATTTTAATTTTATTTTCATTTAATAGTGGTGAAAGTATGGGTATTTTTAATAATTTTTCTGATCGTTGGTATAAACAACTTGCTAGTGAGCAACCTTTTTTACAAAGTATTATTGTGTCAGTTTTTACAGCAGTAATTGCAACTGTCGTCTCAGTTATTATTGGGGTTTTAGCTGCGATTGGATTAAGTCGAGCACGGCGAGTTACACAAAAAATGACATTATCAATTACTAATATTCCATTAATTAATGCTGATATTATTACAGCTGTTTCGTTGATGATGTTATTTATTGCTTTGGGAGCAAATTTTGGAATGTTAACATTAGTTTTAGCACATATTTCATTTGATGTTCCATATGTAATTATTACAGTATTACCACGCTTACGGAAAGTTGATCCAAAATTAATTGAAGCTTCATTAGATTTAGGTGCAAAACCCTCACAAACTTTGCGAAAAATTATTTTACCAATTTTAAAACCAGTAATTATTACAGCTGCAGCAATTGCCTTTGCAATGAGTTTTGATGACTTTATTATCTCTTATTTTACCGGTGGTGACTATGTCAATGTTGCAACTTTTATTTATACAATGAAAAGAATTAAACCTTTTATTAATGCTTTTGGTACTATTTGTATTGCAATTATTGGGGTTATTATTATTGGATGAAATGGTTGAAATGTTTATAAAATTAATTATAATAAATTTCGTCGAGAAATGTTAAAAGGAACTTATAAAGATAAAGATATTATGCGCTATGAAAAAAAATTAGCCTTTCTTTATCATCAATTAAATAATAAAAAAATTAATAATGAAAAACAAAAAGAACAATTACGTTGAAAAATTGTTAAACTAGAAAAAAAATATGATAAAAGTGTTTTATGAATTAAGAATAAAAAACAAACTTTTATTGAACGGCAAGAAACCAAAGAAAATATTAATAAAATATCACGAAAAAAATTTCGTTGATTGGCAAAAAGTTGAAAGCCATTATCATTAGTAACAATTTCAGTTGGTTCAATTGCTTTGTTAACAGCAGTTTATATTAAAAATAATATTTATGATTTAGCAGTAGCAAATTGAGGTGAATATATTACTTCAGATTTAATTAGTAAGTTTGAAAAAAAATATAATGTAAAAGTTAAATATAGTGTTTATGATAGTAATGAAACATTGTATAATAAATTATATACAACACATTATGACGTGATTGTTCCAAGTGACTATATGGTTAATAAGTTAGCGCAAGAAGGACGTTTAGAAGAAATTGATTATCAAAAATTAAATGATGTTGATAAAAATTTCAACATTATTAAACCTAATCCAAATTATCATGGACAAGATGTTAAAGAACGAACAATTGGTAATGAATATTTTAATGATTTAAATGTTGATGTAGCAACAGTACAGAAAACAAATCCAGAATTTTATAAAAATTGTATTGTTCCTTCTACTTTGGATCCAACAACAGCAAAATGTTTTGATAAAAATTATGCGGCATCATTAGCTGATGGATTATTAAATGTTTTAAATAAAAATAAACTGAAAGATGTTACTCAAAAAACAATTGTTAATTATAGTTTACCTTATTTTTGAGGAGAAGTATCACTTGTGATTAATCCATCAGAAAGTAACTTAAAATTTTTAGATGAGATATTTGCTAAAGCAAATAAAAATTTACCAACAACAGCTCAAGGTAAATTTGGTTATAAACGTGCAGAATGAGAACCTAGTATAAATCGCGATCAAATTAAACTTAATGATGTTGAAAATAATAAGGTTATCTCAAATGGAATTTCATGAGATATTTTATGACAAGCAGCCGCAGTAAATAAGCGAGTTTTAATTAATAATGATCCACGAAATTTATTTATGTTAACTACTGAAAAAAATTATTTCAAACCAGTACCAACAACGCAAATGGAAGTTTATCATGGTTACAATGAATTAGCAACATTATTAAAACATAATAATGTTGCCTTAATGAATGATGAGCTAATAAATGCAGTTGGTGATGGACGTTTTGATTTTGCTTTTATGTATAATGGGGATGCAATTTATGCGGATACATTATTTGCGAAGAGTCATAAAGAAGCGAGGGGAATAAAATTAATTATTACCCGCCCACGAGCAACAACGGCGTGAACACCAGAAACAGTTGAAGGAACTAACATTTGAAGTGATAATATGGTTTTATCAAAAAATGCTAGAAATCAGGAGTTAGCTTATAAATTTATGAATTTTATTATTCAAAATTCATCAGCATTAACAGAAGAAGCTAATTATACTTCACCATATCAACAAGTAATGGATTATGAAAATAATTATAATTATTATAGTAATGGTAATGATCCAGAATTTGGTGCAATGATTAATTATCAACGTGATTATGTTCCTGTAGCGAAACTTAATGAGAAGGGAATGTATGTTGCTCAACCAGAAATGGCTGATAGACCATTTGAAATAACTAATTTAGATGGTTATGTATTAAATAAATATAATATTTTAATTGCTGGGAAAAACTAATAATTATTTTAAAACGCATAATGTACGATGAAGCTCCAAAAAACAACTCTTGTTAGAGTTGTTTTTTTTATTTGAAATAAAACAGTCTCTAAAAGGAGGTAATGATAATTAAACAACAAAAAATATGTGATGTTAATGATTGCTATAAAGCAGTATCATTCATTACTGAACAATTTTTATCAAATAAAGTTTTATGAACTTGTGAAAAACATAAAGATTTATTAAATCGCACAAAAGATAAAAAACAAAAGCGGTTTTATAAACGCTTAGAAAATTCAAAAATTATCTTTGATTATGAAACTGGTTCTTTAAAACTTTGATTTATTAAAACAACTTAATGCAGAGTGGGACGGTTATTTTAAATAACTAAGTGTTTTTATTCCACATAGGCGGTCTAGCCCAACGGTAATCAGTCCGGAAATAACAGACGCTTTAACAAGCGATAGTCGTGATAAGTGCAAGGTTCAACATCAAACGACAATAAATATTGAGATGGCCACTTTATAAATAAATTTGCGATAGATATTACTTCTTAGAAGTGACAGCGGTTTAATAAAAACCACAAAGTCAGCATTATGCTCTTCAAGGTGCAAGTGAATTTATTTTAAAAACTGAACGTTTTGACCTGAAATGGTGCGGATGAAGAGAGAGAAAACTCTCTGGCGTAAAAAATAAAAAACAACTGTGGATTATTAAACAACATACCACCACCGCTTACCCTAGTGAAGCGGATGGTGTATCTTAATCCGGGTTTTTACATATTATTAAGTTGGTATTTTTAGTAATTTAAATTTAGATTGAAATTTACCATTTATTAAAAATTATTTATTTTTAGATTCATTAAAGCAAGTTATTTTATATTTATATTTAAGATGTGCCATTAGTTGCTTTATTTTAATTGTTGTTGTTTTCTTTGGCGCTAAATTTATTAGTGGTGAATATTATAATCGCAATCAAGTTGAAAGTAAGATTAGTGAATTAGTTGGAATGGTTGTTATCCATCATATTTATCAAAAAATTGTTTTAAAAAAATATTTACAAAAAAAGAAGTTACATAATAACTTCTACTGCAATAATATCAGCCATTTCTTGTTTAACAATTTGTTCAACACCGTCTTTGATTGTTGAATCAATTAATCCGCAACCAACACATGCTCCTCCCAAACGGACATAAACAATATTATTTTTAACTTCAACAAATTCAATATCTCCGCCATCTTGGTTAATATAAGGGCGAAGATTATCAATAATATCTTTTGCTTGATTTGTTTGTGTCATTTTAATTACCTTCACTATTTAATTATAGCATTTTTATAACAAAGTTAGTTTAATTAATTATGGATATGTATATAATAATAAGTAGAGATTCAATTTAGAATTTTTATTGGAGTTTAAATATTTAGAGGAGGACTAATGGAAGAAAAAAGTTTTAGTATATATGGCCTATCTGCTGGAATAAAATTAGCAGACAAAATTTGTAAAATTTTAGGTGTGACAAGACAAGAAATTGAAACTGTTCGTTTTGCTGATGGCGAAATTTTGGTACGAGCAATGAATTCAGTGCGGGGGAAAGATGTTTATATTATTCAATCAACATCTTGGCCAGTCAATGAGAATATAATGGAATTATTAATTGCGATTGATGCTCTAAAACGTGGTAGTGCACAAAGCATTAATGTGATCATTCCTTATTTTGGATATGCTCGTCAAGATTGAAAAGCACGTGGTCGCCAACCAATTACATGTAAATTAGTGGCAAATATGTTAACAACAGCAGGGGCAACAAGAGTAATGACTGTTGATTTACATTCACCACAATCAATGGGATTTTTTGATGTTCCAGTTGATGATTTACGCTCAACACAAGAATTAGTAAGAACAATTGTTCGAAAAATTGAAGAAGACCATCTTAAAGAAGAAATAACAATTGTTTCACCAGACCACGGCGGATTAGTGCGGGCACGAGATGTGGCTAATCGTTTAGGAAATTTAGCTGGGAATATTGCAGTAATTGATAAGCGCCGTCCAAAACCAAATGTTAGTGAAGTTCAATTTATTTTAGGAGATGTCAAAGACCGTATTTGTTTTATTATTGATGATATGATTGATACAGCTGGCACAATTTGTAATGCAGCAAAAGCATTAAAACAGCATGGGGTAAAAGCAGTTTATTTATTAGCATGCCATGGAGTATTTTCGCCCCCAGCAAAAGAGCGTTTAACAGAACTTATTAATGATGGCACAGTTAAAAAGGTTATTGTTACAAATACAATTGATATTAATCAAGATCGATTATTTGACGGGTTAGAAGTAATTTCAATTGCTGATTTAATTTCACAGATGATTAGAGCAATGATTGAAAAACGTAGTTTATCAGATGTTTATTCAAAATGTAATGAGCAAATAAAAAAAATAATTGAGAAAATAAAAAAATAAAATAGTTGGTAAAGTTTGTGTTGTTTAGATAAGAAATGCAAACTTTTTTTATAACATTTAATTTTTTTATTAAAAAAGAGAGTAATTTATTTATGATTAGATAATCAATTTTAAAGTAGTTTTTTGCTATAATTAAATTAAGAAAAAGCTATTTATCCAAATTATTAATAATATTACAATATATCACTAGTTAAAAATATGAAGGAGCAAATAATGACAACTTCAATTTATGGTTATAGACGTATTATTCAAATTATTATTAATATAAGTATTTTAATTTTAATGTTATTTTTATTATTGACTATTAGTTACTATTTATTTACAGCAGTTTTATTTTTTAAGTACAATATTATCATTACGATATATGATCCCATTTTTCAAATATTTTTTCTTAATTTTATTTTAAAGGGTTATTATCCATATTTAACTATTATTCTGTATGGTATAATTATGAATATTTTTTATAGTATTTTAATTATTACTTGAACAACAGTATTAGAAGATAATAAATATAATGAATATTATTTTTTAATTTTAATATATAGTTTTTTTAACTTAATTTTTATAAAACCTAAGCTTTTTTCTGACTACCAAAATATTTCTTAGCAAGAACCACTTTATATGCCAGTTGATAGTCCGATGATTAAAAATATTATGAAAGTTCACCAAGAGGTGACTGGCGATACCCACACAAAACCTGTAGCAATCGATGGTGGAACATATGCTAAAGCAATGCCGAATTGTGTGGCATTTGGCGCTGAATTTAATATTAATTAATCAACAATGCATTCTTATAATGAGTATGTTAAGATTGATGATTTAAAAAAATGTTAGAAATTTATACAAAAGCGATTCTTTTGTTGGCAAAAATAGCATAATCCTTAATTTAAATAATGATATCTATTCATCTTTTTCATAAATAAAAAATAGTTATTATATAATAAAATATATAAATTAAAAAATATAAAAAATTACTAAGCAGAATATTACAGACATAAATAAAATAGTTATTAATGATCTTATATTTTGCTTTTTAGATTAGTTCATTAAAAGAAAAAGAAAGTGGGAAGTATAATGAAAAATAGCATTATTAAGGAAAAATGAGTAAAACTGTTAAAATTATTTTAGGAAGCATAGGTGGAACTTTCTTTTTAGGATTATTTACATTTTTAGGAATAGTTGTTAGAGAAAGAAATAAGACTAAAAGACGAAAATTTGAACTTAAGCATCAAATTTTTCTAGAATTATTAAAAAATCAAACTTTAGATAAAGCAACAATACGTTTAATTGCTCAAAAAATTCTTTTTTTAGAGAAAAAAATAAAAAAATAAAACAGACAGAAGAGTTTTTTGAAAAAAATAAGAAAATATTTGAATTAGAAGCTAAAAATATTATTGATAAAATATCTGGCCTTATTAATCACTTAGATGAAAGTGAACAAACATATGACAATAATAGCGATAATAGAAATGAGGAAATTGATTATGAGCAAAAAAATGATGAAAAGAAGAATTAAAGATGAAAAAAATGAAATTTTATCTAAAATTTATTTAGATAAGTTAAATAAATTAGAAGAAATGGAAAGCAAAAGTAAATTAAATATTATTAATAATTTTTTAGTCATTGAATTATTATCAATTTCGTTTACAACTGCCGTTTTATTGTTAAAAAATGAAATTAAGTTTAAACAAGTTAAAGAATATTTAAAATTTGCTTCTAATTTTTATAATAATAAATTAGAAATCAATCCTAATACTGCGAGCTTATTAGTTGAAATGTCAGTTGAAAAAGAACAAAAATTTTGGTCGTATAAAAAATTATAGGGTAAGTTATATAATTTAAGAAATCAGAACGATTTAAGCATTTCACTTACAGTATTATTTTAAATCAAACTATTTTATTGTCAATATTTATCTATTATATTTTTCATTTTTAGTATTTTTACGCACTAAAAAATACTTTTTATTTAATTTAACAATTTTTAAAAGTAATAAATTAAAAATTAAATTCTTAAATTTTGAACTTTAAGAACTTCAACTAAATTATTTTTATTAATTACAATATTTTTCATTTCTTTATTATTTTTCATATTGGTTTCACTATTAGTTTTAATAATTGATGCAGTTAATAAATTATTAATAGTTAATTTATTATAAATTTTTGATCCCTTACCTTTAACGACTTTTACTTTATGTGAGATATCGCCTTCCATATAACAACCAATATTATTAGAAAGAATTTGATTACGAATACCTTTTTCATTATTTTTAATATATTTAATTGTTTTTAATAAATAACTTCGTTTATTTCCAATAATATATGGTAAAAGAGAATTTAATAAATCTAATAATTCATCATATTTGACATTATAAAAATAGTGTTTTGCTACATTATATTTTATTTCTTGCATTTTATTTCTTTTTCGATATGATAATAAATGTTCAAATTTTTTAACTAAATGATACTTATCTAAAATTAAATCAAGAATATTATTTTTAAATTCTTTCGCAATAGCATTAGCAATAGTTTCGATATAATTTGCACCATCACCTAAAACTAAAATCTTTTTATCTTTTTTAATATTATAACTATGCATTAATTCAATAACTTTATTTGTAAATACTTTAATATTAGTCAAATTTTTAATTTTATGTGGGAATTTATCAAGGTAAAAAAAATAAACTTCCTGAAATTTTTGAACAAATTAATATTGGGTCTGTAGTTTTATTAAAGTATGAAGTATTAGCAGCTACTTGAATATAAGATACATTTTCAATTAATTATGAGGAAATTAAAGATGCGATAAAACAAAAATATGAATATTTACAAACAAATTCAGAAATAAAATTAGAATTTAATTTAGAAGATATAGAAAATGAAATTAATTTTTTTGAATATTGTTATTCATTGGGTAATCTGTTGCATAAGGAAGTAAGCATCTTATTTGGCGGAAATAAAAATCCTGATAAAACAGATTTATTAGGATTTAATATATTATGTATGTTATCTGGATTCTCAGTTAATGAAGCAATAAAATTACGTAAAAAATTTAATGATTTAACTAAAGAAAAGTTTTTAATAAATATTAAAAATATTATTTTAGATGCAGCAAAAGTTGTTTCACGTTCATTGGAAGAATGATTAGTTACTCCAAATAAAACAAAAATTAATTATTCACTCAATTATATGTACTATCATATGATTATTTCATATATAAAAATGAATAATAGAATAAATTTTACAACATATGATGTAGATAAAATAAGTAATAGAAATTTAAAAAAATTTAAAAGTTATCTTCCACATTGAATGCTCAATGATCTAATAACTAAATATTGAGACAAAAATCGTCGGGTGAGTGATTTATTTAGATTAGTTACTAATGATAATGAATTAAATAGATATACAGTTTTAATATCAAAAGAAGATTGAAATAGTAATTTATTTAATTGAATGTCTGAGCAAAATAATCTTAAGAAACTTTCTAATGTATCTATAGAGAATAAAATATTTTTAAATTTTATGCATAAATTAGATTTAGAACATAAGGAGTATTTTGAAAGCTATAAAGATAAAGATATGGAAATTGAACATATTGTACCAAAATTAGTACTTGATAATTATAAAAATGAAGTACCAATATCCTTAATTTGTAACTTAATATATATGACAGATGGTACCCCGCATTCTTCATTATTAAAAATAATAAAATATCCTTCTAATGATGAGTTAAAGTTTTTAAAATACGCAGATAGTGTTAGAAAAGACAAATATAAGCAGTTTTTGACAGATAGAGCTAATTTTTTATCTAGTGAATTATAAGTACAAATTGATAATTATTTTAATAAAAATTAAATGTTTAGTTTAAAAGGCTTATATTAAACTTAATATAAGCCTTTTTATAAATTTTTATTGTATGTAGATTATCATAATAATTGTAAGTTTATATAAAGTAAAAAAATTCATATGTTATACTTTTTTATTCTAAATAGAAAAAATAACAAATATGAATTAGAAGAATTTTACCATAGAAAAACAAGTATTACTTGAATGTTATAAAATTCAAGAATTAAAAAATCGTGAATGTGCCAAGAAATTAAATAAGCACAAATCAACATTTTTACATGAATTAAATCGTTGTAAAGTTAACAAATATATTGCAAAATAATTAATATTCCATTATAAATATCAATGAAGTAAATGTGGGAATAAAAAAAGACTTAATTTTAATCAACGAAAAATATATTAATCATGAATTAAAAAATTTCTGATCACCAGAACAAATTGTTGGTTGTTTTAAACAACTATCTAATTTTCAAAAAGGAAGTTTTGGTTTTAATTATTCAGATACTATATTAGGGGAAAAATATCTCTACAATTTATTGTTACATAAAAATTAAAGAATTTTCCTTGCCTTAAACAACCTTATAACATTATAAAAGTCACACAAAACATAAATTTACCAAAAATAAAAACATATTTCTGAAATTAAAAGAGATAGCTTGTATTTTGTCCATTTTAAAGCTGATTTAATTACTGGTAAAAATAATAAAAGTTTTAAACTAATAATCACTGAAAAACTAACAAATTTAGATTATATTTGTCATTTGATTATAAAGTGGCAACTACTATAAATATTAAGTTAATTAATAATTTCTTTAAAAACAGAGAAACTATGAAATATGTTAAATCTTAGTATTGGATAATGTCTCCAAATTTACTATGTGAAAATAATTTTAACAAATTATTGGTATTCCAATTTACTTTACAACACCAGTTTCACCATAAGAAACGAGCACTGTTAAACTGCCAGAATAATCCGATGTAAAATCTAATGTCTTACTTAAGGCAGCATTTAATTTATTTTTTAATTTATTAGCATCATGACTAGAATTAAAGGTTAATGATTTAATGTTTACTCCTGCTTCAGCACTTGTTGGTTTGTCATTTCATCCAACAAAACAACGACAATATAAACATAAAAATAAAACATATTTCCACTAACTTGATAATCTCAAGCAATTCCTTCATGAGTATTGGTATCATCGCCAAAACTTTTACTATAAACTGCTAAAAAATCATTTCAATCAGTACTCCAACCCCTATCTGCTCCTCGTGCATTAACTTACCTAATAAAAGCACTATAGTTATCTGGGTAAGCACTACTTTTATTTTGTATCTTTTTTGTTATTGTATTATTATAATCACTATGATGAAAAAAACTTAAACTAAAGTCAATGTTAATTGAATTATAATAATTAAAAAATTCATTATTATTGTTGGCATACTGTGAAATATCAACCGCATATTCATATCGTTTAACAGCTGATTGCTGTTTGTGAACTTGATACTTGTAAAAACCATTATTAAAAGTTTTTGTAAAAGTTGGATAAATTGGGGCAACAGATTGTGTTCGCATTAGGTTTATATTATTCATTGCATAATTATCTTGTTGTAACTTGTTACTTTGGCTTTGAAAATAATAATATGTCATTGAATTTGGAAATAATGTACTTGCCAGCAAAAATAAAACAATTGCTCTCATTTTTTCTTTACAAAATTTAAATTAAAGAAAATAATAAGTAATTACTATTTTAATTAGTTAATATAAATGTTCTTTAATTTAAATTTTTATAACTAATCATCATTTATCAAGTAATGTTTAAACATGGTCATATATATCTTAGATGTTATCATATTTTTGAATAAGTTTAAAATAAAATTTATCATAACTATTAAAAAACTATATACGGTAGAGTGCCAACTTAAGTGCAAGTTTTTACTAAATCACAAAATAAGGAGTAAATATTTTAAACATTTTTAAAAGTCTTTTAAAGTTTAGTTTTTTCTTGGTTTATTATTTAATAAGAGCATTGTTTTTATGTCATATTCCTTACTATATTTATTTAAATCTTTATTTTTAGGGTATTTTTGTTGTAATAATTTATTTTTGTGTCAAATAGTGGCTCGTAATATTAATGATCAAACAGGTCAGGGTAATTATTTACCAACAAAATTAAATTAAATCATAAGAAAACAACTAAGTAATGAATATAGTAGTTGAGAAAATTTTATTCTATCACCGGCCTTTTCTGATCAAACCCGAAAAGCAACAACTTTAATTAAATTTTGTGACCCAGAAACTTCCCAATAAGAAGTATGAGAATTTTTAACTCCGATTAATATTTGCTTAAGTAGTGGCTATTGAGCAAATGAAATTTCAAAACAATTACATATTATTCCAGGAAAAATTGTAGATAAAAATGATTCAACAAAGGGAATGGTTACTAATGAACCTGAAACATTAGCACCGCCAAATATTGCTGAAAGTTATGGTGGGAAATATCGTTATCATACTTCGGTAGGAATGGAATTTGATGCTTTAAAGCAAGATGATGATGGGACAATTAATCCGGAATATGTTGAAATTAATGGTCAGCCAGTTTCAGTACTAGATAATAAATTTAGTGCAGCGTTAGAAGACGCCCGCATTATTGGTAAAAATAACCAAAATACTTATCGAATTGATATTTATTATAAGGATAGAACTTATCAAGAACAATATACCGTTGAAATTGTTATTGGAAAACCCTTGTTCCTAATCTACAATTAAAATGATATGCTTGAGATCCAAATAATAATTATGATCAAGCCGAACTTGTGAAAAAGACCTTACCATATGGTAAACCCAATCCAAAATATGACTCGAAAATTAATCCAAACACAGGAACTAAAACGCAAATTTTGTGAGTTAAACATAAGTCAGAAGTGCCAACGCCACTTGACCCTTTAAATAAAAATGGAGAAGTAATTAACCTAAAGAAAAATCCACAAGATTATGACTTAGCTTTTATTGCAGAATGTTTAATTTCCAGGATGGGAGTGAACCAAGTTTTTAATGATGCCAATATTAATTTAGTTTATCGCCGTGCTGTTAATTCTAACAATTTATTAGGGGTTGTGAGTCCAGCCGATCGTCAAAAAACCAGCAAATTCAATCTGATCAAACAGGGAACTATTGAGCAGATACTGGAATTTGACATTATACTGTGATAATGGCAGATGGAACAACTGCCTAAAAGTATGCTATTATTGGAGCAGAATATCAAAATAAATACCCACGCTTTTTAGATATTATTAACAATAATCAAGCGGTTTAATTTTGATCAACTCTTCATGGAATACATTTAAAAAATTATTTTAGTTTATATTAAAAAATTAAATACTGAATAAATGTTAGCTTTAAACTATGAACAATTAGCTAGTTACTAAAAAGAATATGCTAGTGATATTATTGCCCAAAAAGTTCCTCCCGATCCAAATCCAGTAAATTATTATGATATTTTAGGAAATTTCCCAGCAATAAAAATGAATGAAATTAACACAACTAAAATCCGCGCCTTAGTCCTAGCTTATGCCCAAAATTATATTAATCAAAAAGTAATCGGTGCTGTTTTAGGTAATGACTATACGGTTGTTACGAAAGATGGGGTTGATATTAGTAGTAATCCAGATGCTTTACAACCATTACTAGATAACACAAAAAGTCCAAAATATCTTGATATTAAAATTAAAAGCAAAATCGTTATCATCATTATTAATTGGAGAAGCAAAGGGAAGCATTAAAAATTCAAAAAATTATGACCCCAAAAAAGTAGTTTATTTATCAAAAATTAATTTTAAAAGTGGCAAATATAATTTTGAAGGTTATACTATTGAAAAATTAAAACAATGAATTGTTGGTAATATTAATAAAGGTTTATCCCCAAAATATTCTCAATTAGTTTTTAATCAAGATTATGGTATTTCAATTAATAACATCCCACCTGAGGATGATAACTATAATAATGGTCCTGGATATTTTGATGATATTTTTTTTAAAGACTTTTTAGATAATACAACACAAACAAAGAAAATAACTATTTTTTTATATACCAATAATGCTAGTTATTTAACAACCGGAATGACATAATTTAGGCTTGAAAATGATGCTAATGCAATTGTTCCTCCAGATATTCCCCCCAGGACCAATTGATCCAATTGACCCTAATAAACAAATTATTCCGGAAGATAATTTAAATAATTTTTCTGATAAAAGATATTTACGATGATTATTACAAGTTATTATTATTCCAATAATTGGAATAATTATTGGTGGCCTATGATTTTACTTTCGATTTAAAAAAAGAATCCGCTAGAAGTACTGGGGTAACAAAAAAATAATTGTTAATTTAATTTAAATTTGAAATTAATTTAATAAAAGCATTATGGTGCTTTTTTTATTATGTAAACTGTAATATGAAGTGTAACAAATCTATTAATTTAATAATAACATATTTTATATAAAATATTATCTTAGTTTAAACTAAGACAGAAAGATGGGTAAATTTATAATGAAGAAAATTTTAAGTTTATTAAGTGTAATGAATTAGTTATCATTCCATACTAAAAAATAAGTGCAATATAAATATGATAAAAAATAAAAAGATACATATGTATCTTTTTATTTTTTAAATTTTAATGATTTTTAACTTATTTTTAAGACATATTTTTAATTAAAAATAATTATTAAATTCTGTTATTTTTTACTAATTTTCAATACTGATATCCTAATGCAGTTAATTTACATGATTTTGAATTCATAGCTGCATCATACATATGTTCCTTATTAACTGGAACTACTAAACCAACTCTTTCAAATTTTTGCAAATGTTTTAAAATTATCACATTTTTAGGATTAGTACTCTTATCTGTATGTTCAAAACTAGTATTTAAATTAAATTCATCTGAATAATTTAAAAAATATTCTGTAATTTTTCTTAAAATATTATCTTCAATTGGTGGAATAATATTTTTTAAAGAAACAAAATTAGATGAATGAGTCAAAAATATAGGTCTTTGATCTCAAATTACTAATGCTTTATATATATGCATATATATTAGCAGGCGTAATTTGACCTAAAATATTTGACGCCCCTACAGTTAGTGATTCTACTAATAAATTTGTAAATATTCCTGAATTATTATTTTCAATAGATACTTCATCTTTCATTGATGCTAATAAAAATGTTGTATTTTCTGGAATTTGTGAAATTTTACTAAAACCATCTTTATCAATTAAATTACCTAAACTACCAGAAAAACATGAATCTAAAATAACTATTTTATTTTGTGCATTAGATTTCTGCAATATTTTTAAAAATCGTTGTAAACTAATTCCTAAATGTTCTTCTTTTGCATCTGATGTTACTATATAACTATCAGTTTGAGTACTATCAATTGCACCATGCCCAGAAAAATAAAATAAAACAATTTCAATATTTTTATTATCAATAAATAAATCTTCTAAATGTTTAACTAATTTTTCAGTTGTTAAATCTTTTGCATTGATTAACAATTTACATTCAAAGTTAGGTTAACCATCCCCATTTTTTTATAATACAGATTCCATTTTAATAGCATCTTCTTTACAACCAGATAAGTTGCTAATATGAAAATAATCGTTTAATCCAATAATTAATGCTTTTCTCATAACTAATTCATTAATTTTATTTTGTAATTCTGTTTGTTTTTTCTCTAAATTATTTTTTGCTTGTTAAATTTTTTTAATATTATTGCTATAATATTAATAAAGAATCCTAGTTACTTTAGGTTCTTTGTGGAATTAATGGGTTTTCCCCAACCATTATTTTTATTAACATTTATGTTAATATAAGATAATGGTTTTTTTATTTTATGGAAGCAAAAGATATCAAGGTTTGAACAATTTATTTAGTTAATAAAATTCATAAAGATATGATCATGGGAAAATGCAATACAAGCCCTAAACAAGATATTTTAATTAAAGTGATTAATAAGACAAATAAAATTAGTTGAAAAAAATATCAAACGCATGATGAAAAATATATTAAACCAAGATATTACATTGTGGTTGCAAAAGTTAATAATATTATTAATGCTTTGCCAATCTAGTTATTAAAAGATAATAGGGGTAATGATAAAATATATATTGAAAATGTTCATGTTAAAGCAAATTTAATTGATAAAGATTCTTATGTTCATATTAATCAAATTGAAACTTTTCATCCATCTTGTTTTTTACATGAAAAAAGAGACAAAAATGGTTCTAAAATTAAAGTCCCAAATATTATGAAACAAGAAATTATTGATAAACTTTCAAAACATTTATTTAATCAATCTATTTTGAAATAAAATAAAGAATAAACACTGTACACATTTCAACGAAAATTATTAAAATCTTGCTTTTCTCGTTGAAAACTAGTAAAATGATTAATATCTTATTAGAAGGGCCTAAAAATGGAAAATATAACAAACAACGAAACAATATTAAAACTAAATAATAATAAAATTTGAATATTAAAAAATAATATTAAAACTTTAACTAAAAGTTGACGATTTTGATTTAAAATAATAATTGGTCTTTTACCAATTATTTCAATTATTGTTTTTACTAGCGTTAGTTTATCATTGACATTATGGTCTAAACATCATGGTATATTTCCCGAAAGTTGAGTACCAAAGTATGAAACAAAATTAGCAGAGTTACAAAGTTGATCAGATATTAGTATTAGTTTTATGGTTATTTTTCGAAACCTAACCTTATATACCTCATATTCAACATTGCTTTTTTCTGCTTTCTTCCTTAATTCTGCGTTTAATACGTTAAAAGAAGGAAAAGGGCGATATGATAATAGTAAAGTAGGATTATTAACAATGGTAGTTATTTGCTTTACATTATTCTTTTATAATCTTTCTTTACCAATTACTGGTGATTTTAAAAGTTGATTACCAATTCAATGAATGAGTATGTTTTTGCAACATTCTTTAATTCCGCTATTAGGTGTGATTTATTATTTTGTTTTTTATCAACATCATGATTTAAGTTATAACAAAATAACTATGTTCCGTTGATGAGGTTATAGTTTAGCAACAATTTTAGGCTATTTCTTGGTATTTACTATTTTTGGTTATATTTTAAAAGTAACTCATAGTTGAAAACCATGACCAGATATGTCATTCTCGGGTTATTTCCCATATGATTTTATGGAATTTACAAATCCAAAAGCTAGTTACACAAATAGTAAAGTTCCGATGGATGTACAAACAATTATTGTTTACACAACCTTTGCCCTAATTATTAGTGGTTATTACTTCGTATTCTATTTTGCACAAAATAAAATTAGTAGTAAACAAAATAGTTACAAAAACAATTAAATTTAGCAAAATAAAAAGTAGTTTGAAACTACTTTTTACCTTTTTTATACTTTTTACTAGTTTATTTATTTTGATAATAAATCATGCTTATTAGGTAATGATTCTGAATTTGGCAGTGTTTCTTCCGTTGGATTATTGTCCTTTTTCAATAATTCTGGACGGCAATTTTTGTAACTTAATTTGACATGTTTTTTAACGGGATCAAAATCAAGAACTTCTACTTCAACATTGTCACCAACATTAACAAATTCTCGAATATCTCGAACAAAGAAATCAGAAAATTCACTAATATGAATTAAACCAGCTGCATCTTTTAATTCATAAAAAGCACCGAACGGCGTGACTATTTTAAAAATTTTATTAACTTTTTATCGTTTAGTTTTACAGTATACAATGATAAAATAAAACGAGAAAGGAACGATAATCATGGTAAATAAAGTATTAGTAATTTATGGAACGGTTAGCCCTAATGAAAAATCATATTCAAAAGCTTTAGCAACTCGTTTTCTTAAATATTATCAAGCAGCAAATGCAAACGATGAAATTATTCATTTAGATTTAAACGGAACTCCAATGGCTCTTAAAACACTTACGCGTAATAATTTTGGCACTTATTTTAATGCAGAGGATGCTGATGTTTATATTAATCAATTAAAAGAAGTGCAAAAAGTTATTGTTGTATGTCCAATGAACAACTTTAATGTTTCTGGCTTAATGAAAAATTACTTAGATCATGTGTTAGTTGCAGATAAAACATTTTCATATAAATATGCAAAAAAAGGTGATGCAATCGGGTTATTACAACATTTAAAAGTACAAATTTTAACAACCCAAGGAGCTCCTTTTGGTTGATATCCATGGGGAAATCACACCGGATATTTAAAAGGAACATGAGAATTTGTTGGTGCTACTGTTAATAAACCAATTCTTGTTGCAGGAACGAAAGTTGCTCCAACCAATGCCCTAAGTCCAGATGAGTTAATTAACCAATATGATAAAGAAATTCAGAGAGTTGTTAAAACATTTTAATTAACAAAAATAATAAAAACTCAACATTTGTTGAGTTTTTATTTACTTATCCACCACCACCAGTAAATACTGATAATATAATTGCAATAATTTTAAGGATTTGTTCCATTTATAAAATATTCTCCTTTTAACCTTTTCAACGATACTTTTCTCTAATATCAGCAATTTGACGATTTATTTATGTTTCTACATTTTTCGCATTTTTATCTGTATTATTTATTTCGTTATTTATTTTTTCGTATTCTTGTTTAATGTTTTTAATTTCATTTATATTTTTAGTTAGTTGATTAATTTCAATGTAATTTAATAATTCTTTAATATTTGTAATATTATTTGATGTTGTTTGATAACTAATTAATGCTATTTCATAAATGCCATTTTCTTTATTAATTAGATTGTCATTTTGTAAATTTGGGCTTGAATCCTTATTGTATTTAATTTCTAAATTAACTTTGTCAGATTGTCCTAAATTAACTTTTATTATTACATATCCGTAATATGTTTCATTTGGGTTGCTGGGTTGGATTAATTCTATTTCTGTATTTTCTTCAAGTTCTAATAATCTGCCATAAATTAAAATATAGTTTTGATTAAAAGTTATTTTGTTACTATTTTGCGTAAAAAGTACTTTTTCATTGTTTTTAATAATTCCAATTTTGTTTTCTGCATTATTTGATAAAAAATAATTTTGTATGTTTGCGTCATCTACTGCTTCAATATTATGATTATTAAATGTTTTTCCTACAACTGCCAATTTTATTCACCTCATTTGGTCGTGTGTCATCATACCGTCATTAATTAAAATTGTCTATTAAAATTAAATATTTTTTTATTTTTAACATATCAATAAAATTAATTCTTGCTTTTCCTAATACTAAATGAATGGTATTTTTGTTATTTTCATATTGAATTGCGGATAATATTGTTTCATATTCTTTGTTATTAAAATATAGAATAAATTTATCGCCTAATTTTATTTTGTTTAAATCTAAAATATTTGTATTTTTATTAATATCAAATTCTATTGCATGTGAATATTTGCTTTGTTGTAATTATTGTTTAGCATAATCAAATATATTAATTTTTTTATCTAATTTAGCAGTTTTATTTATAATTGGTAAAATTCTATTTTTAATATCTTTTTTATTTTTAATGTTTTCAATATATTTTTTAACATCTGATAAAATTTTTAATTCTGGTTGTGGTTCTGTTGTAATTTTTTTTAATTTTAATAATTCATTTCAATTAAAAATATTATATTTTGCTATTTCATTTCAAGTATTTTTATTATTTGGAAAAGAAAAAATTAGTTTATTTGATTGTTTTAAAAAAAATAAAAACTGCATTATGTGTATAAATTTTTCCATCATTAATATTTTTTTCATAAATATTTCATGTTCCACTATCATCATTATTGTCATCATCTTTTTCTCTAATTATATATATAGATCTATCATTTCCAAATATTTTTGTACCAATAGGAATATTTTTAATTAAATCTAATGTTATCTTTTTGCCTTCAATTGTAATTTCTATTATTTTTGCAGAAATTTTATTATTTCAGGTATTTAAAATTTTATCTAATATTTTGTTATTAACAATTTCATTATTTTTAAGTAAATATCAACTTTCTTTAAAGTTATTATTTTCATCATAAATATCTATCTTGTTAATTGCTTGTTTATAAAAATCATCTATTTTTAAATTATAAATATCATTAATGTTATCTTTTAAATAATATTTTTCGGTAGTAAGAAAAAAGTTTAGGTTTTAGTATAAAAATTATTCTTTATTTTAAATATATTTCTAAAACACTGATAAATCAACCTTTTAAAAAGTTATCTAATTATTTTATTTATATTTTTTATAAAACCTAAGCTTTTGTAATACTATCTATTTTTCGTTTTTTGGTTAATTAAAAGTTATATTAATTTTTTTATTTTTGATGTCTAATTCAAAAGTTAAATAATTTTTTGTTTGGTCATAAATAATTTTATAAAAATTACATTGTGTAAATTCAAGCAGCAAATTCTGTCTCTTGTTATTTTGATAATAACACTTTTTAAAATAAATGCAACTATTTTTTTAAAAAAAATAAAATATTTGTAATTTTAGTCTATTTTAAGTATATTCAGGCACACTGAAAAATAATTTATTAAATTTTGTAAATAAACCTAGCTAAAATTATCTAAAAATACTTCCCTAGATGTTCTTCAATTTAAATAAGGCCTTCATTTTTCATTCATAATATCAACTACTCAATCTATTTTTTGTTGAGTGGTATTATTAAAATCTGTTCCCTTTTTAAATCAATATCTAAACTCACCATTCATATATTAAATTAATGGTTTTTGTTGTGGTTTACCAGGGTCATAAAAATAAATATTAGAACCAGTAATCTTTTACATTTCTTCAAATTTACTAAATTCTTTTCCTCTATCAGTTATTATTCCTTTAATTTTTACAACTAAACCATTAATTCTAACTATATGTTCAAGTTTTTCTAAAACTTCACTTAAATTATTTTTTTCTAATTTCATTACAAAATAATTTTTACTATTTTGTTCAACTAAAACTAAAACAGCAGATTGATGGTCTTTTCCAACCGCCGTATCCATTTCAAAAAATCCAACATCAGTCTCTTTATTTTTAATATCTCATATTGACTTAAATTTATCATCTAATTTTCCACGATTATCAGATTTTCCTTTTCTTTTGTATTTTTTACCATGATGGCGTAAATTTTGTTTATTTAATCCTAATAAATTTAAATAAATTCATTTATATAAAGTTTTTTTACATGCTGAAAATTTAACACCAAACTTTTTTTTTTTAAATTTTCTAATAATTTGTGAAGGTGTATTGTTATATTTATTAAATCTTACATTTAATAATTCTTCTTGTTCTTCTGTAAATTCAGGCATTTTTTTAATAGATTTTTTTCGTTTTTTCTTATAATCTTTTTGTGCTTCATATGGATTATAATCTTCTATATTTTTAAATCTATTAATTTATCTTTTAACAGTATTAACTGCACGACCCCGTTTGTCTTGATATTTCAGATAAATTAATTGTCCCGTTTTTCTTTTTACAAGTATCAGATAAAAATAAATCTTTAAACAAATATCTCTCATCAAATTTTACATGTGTATAGTCTTGCATTTTTTCTGTCTCCAATCTTTTAATTTATTTATAATATTAAATTAAAAAAATTAAATTATTATATTGACAAATATTTTTATAGATTAGTAGCCGGTACATAAAACTTTATTCTAAGGCCATAATTATACTTGTAATTTTTTTTCTGTTTGCTATAACTATAAGTAAATTATTTATAAAAAATTTAAATAATTTGAGTGTTATAATTTAATTTTTATGTGAATATATCATCAATTAAATATTAACCAAGTTTTTTTAGAAGAAAGGAAAAAACTATTTTATGCTTAAAAAAGAATAAAATAATAAATTTAGTTTAGCAGATTTTGTTTTATTAGGCTTTAATTATACTGTTGGAATTGGTTTTATAGGGAATTTCGCTATTTTATCAAATATCTCACAACCTTACTAAATTGGAATTCATGTTATTTGATTATTTGCAGTTGAAGGCTTAATTGCAGGAATATGTGTGTGAGCATTTGCTAAAATGCTAGAGTTCATCATTCTAATAATAATGGAGCTTCATACATTTATGTTCGAAAAAGTTTCGGTAAGTTTTGGGGAATTTTTGTTGCTTTTATGCAATATTTTTCCTTACCATTTTTAATTACGATTCAAGTAATGATGTTGATTCGTGGCTCATTCGGAGCAGAATGAATTTCAAAAATGAATCCAGATGGAAGTGTTACTGCACCTTGGTATGCTGCGAACTGAGGATCATTTGGTGACTTATTATTAGATTTTATTGGAATTGCGATTTATATGTCAGCAGCAGCAATTATTTTTGGAGGAATGAAATTATATAAAAAATTAGCAAATGGAACTGGGATTATTAAATGAGTTGCAGCTGGCTTTTTAATTTTAGCTGGTTTAGTATTAGCAGTTCAAAATGGTAATGAAAATTTAAATTATTGAGGACATCATACGAAATTTTCGTTGCCAGGATTTATTAAAGCTTTTAATTCATGCTTTTTCTTCTTTGCTGGTTTTGAAGTCTTTTCAACTGCTGGGAAAAATATTAGTAATCCAGAGAAAAATATTGGCCGCGGAATTACACCAATTATGTTAATTAGTACAATTTTCTATATTGTTATTTCAATTATTTTCTTTGCCGCTTTTACTGAATTTGTTCAAAATATGCAAATGGGAACATGAAGTTTAAGTTTTAATAATAATATTATTTTATATGGTGGTACAATTATTATGATTGTTAGTGCTTTAGCATTAAAAATAAATGTCGCAATGCAAAATGCTTTATATGGGCGAACTTCATTGCAGCCATTATCGGCAGAAGGGTATTTACCAGATCATTTACATAATTTAAATAAAGATGGATTACCAATTCGTGCTTCAATTTTAAACTTAGTTATTACAAGTTTAATGATTTTTATTTGGTTAGCAATTCCCGATATTATTAAAGAGATTAGTTTAACAAAGCAATTTGGTTTTATGGCAACCGCAGCAGAAGCAATGACTTATCAACAACCATTTGATGTTTAATCATTAACTGAAGCATCATTAGTTATTACAATTTTTATTTATGGAATGGTAATTGCTGTAACACTAAAATTAGCTTATCAGCTGAAAATTAAGATGCGAATATGATAGTATATTGCGTTTCTAATTGTCCTTGTTATTTTATTCTTTGTTTTTGGATGGCATTATTATAGTTTAATCAATAATATTGTTACTTCAACTAGCACAAAGCGAGAGAGTACAATTATCGGAGTAGTAATTGAGTTAGCATTTGTTGGTTTTTCGGTGAGTTTTGCAACAATTTGATATTTTACTTACTATCATGCAAAATATCTTCGTTGAATGAAAAAACAACCTGAATTGCAAGCTAAATTGGATGCCGGATTTGAAGTTAGAGATGATTAAAAATATGTTTCATTAGAAATTTGTTATGAAATTAAAAATTATTTAAAACGAAATCAAGCATTATATCAAGCAACAAATTTTGAAAAAAGCAGTAGTCTTGATGAGAAAAAAGATGAATCAGAGCATGAAGAATAACCAAACAATTTAACGAAAGTTAAATTGTTTTACTTTATGATATACTAAAATAAGAAAATAAGAGGAGGAATTAAATGCAATCAAAACCAAAAAATAAGGTGCAATTAGTTACTATTGCTGGCGGGACTGCAAGTGGCAAAACAACAGTTGCAAATAAAATTGCTGAAATTTTGCAAGGAAAAAAAATCGTTTATTTAAAAATGGATCATTATTATAAAAAATTAGATGATTTGACATTAGCGGAACGAAAAAGAATTAATTTTGATCATCCAAATGCCCTTGATTTAGAATTATTAGTTAATCATCTAGAACTTTTAAAAAATCATCAAGATATTCAAATGCCAAATTATGATTTTACAATTTCTAATCGCTCAATCCAAACAACGGAAATAAAAAGTGGTGATGTGATTATTCTTGATGGTATTTTAGGTTTAGCATTAGAAGAAATTCGTAAATTATCGGATATTAAAATCTTTATTAAAACAGAAGATGATATTCGTTTTATTCGACGTTTAACACGTGATTTATCAGAACGGGGGCGAACAGTTGAAAGTATTATTAATCAGTATTTAACAACGGTAAAACCAATGTATGATTATTTTATTGAACCAAGTATTAAATATGCCGACATTATTGTGCCATATTATGAAGGAAATGAAATTGCAATTGATATGATTGCAACAAAAATTAAGGCTTTATTACTTAATGAAAAATAAAAAACCCCATTATTATTGCTTTTTTTAAGGTATAATAATGATTGTTGTAATTAAAAAACAGAGAGGAACGGAGAAAACACTATGAATGAAGAAATTTTGTTAACTAAAGAGGGAATTAAAGACTTACAAGAAGAATTAGATAATTTAATTAATGTTATTCGTCCTGAAGTTATTGAAGAGTTAAAAGAAGCCCGTGCACAGGGAGACTTATCAGAAAATGCTGATTATGACGCAGCACGAAACCGTCAAGCGAAAGTTGAAGGACGAATTAAAGAAATTGAATCACTATTAACAAAAGCAAAAGAAATTAAGGAAGTTAAATCAAAAACAGGAATTATTAAATTAGGAAGTACAGTAACATTTATTAATTTATTAATTAATAAAAAATATGAATTAAAAATTGTTGGTGCTGTTGAAGCTAATCCTTTTGAAAATACAATTTCAAATGAATCACCAATTGCAAAAGCTATTATTGGTAAAAAAGCTAGAGATTTAGTTGAAATTAAGGGAATTCAAGAACCTTATAAAGTTAAAATTTTAAATGTAGAATAAATAATAAAAAAACAATTTTATAATTTTTTTTGCTAAAACAAAAAATGTAAATTGTGTAAATTGTACTATGAAGTGTAACGCTTTATTTGATTTCATTATAACGCTAATAAAATAAATATTCAATATAATTTATTTTAAAAAAATTTAAATTTGGTAGTTTTGTTTTAAATTTATGAATTTTGGCACACTAAAAAATAAAATGATTAAAATTTTTATAGATAATTATATTAAAAATTAAACATTTGTATAAAAACTTCTTTTATATTAGCAACTTCTTGATAATAATTTCTTGAATAAATACTTAAATCAATTCCTTTGGAAAATCAATGTCTAAAATCGAGTATTGCTCTTTCAACTTTGGGTTTTTGTGTTGGAGTTCCAGCATCACAAAAATATACTTTAGCATTTGTTATTTTTTCAATTTTTTCTCAATCAGCAAATTGTTTGCCTTGATCTGTTATTATTCCTTTGCATCTATCTTTGAAAAATCTGTTAGAAAAAATTAGTTCTACTGCGTTTGTAACTTCTTTTGTTGTTTTTTCTTTTAATGGTTCAATGATTTTAAATTGGGTTAATTCTTCGATTAAAACTAAACAAACACTATTGTTTTTACCAACCATAGTATCCATTTGAAATCAACCAAATTCATATTTATCATGTTTTGCTTCTTCAATAGTTCTAAAATTTCTTATTTTTCCACGGTTATCAATTCTATTTTTTGTTTTATATTTTCTACCATGAAAATACAAATTATCTTTCTTGAAATTTAAAAATCCTAAATGAATATATTTATATAAAGTTTTAAAACATACCGGAAATTTAATACCAAACTCTTTTTCATATTTTTTACAGATTTGTTCTGGTGAATCATGAAATTTGTTATATTTTTCATCTAGTAATTCTAAAATATTTAGCAATAATGATGATTTTTTAAAACATTTTTGTCGTTTTTGTAAATAATCTTCGTGTGCTAATTTAGCGTCATATTCATTATCTTTTAACCTTTTTATTTCTCATCTAATTGTATTGCGATTTTTATGCAATATTTTTGCTATTTTAGATATATTAGGTTTACCATTTTTTCTTTTTAAAGAATCAAGTTCTAATAAATCTTTTAACATTACTCTTTCTTTAAAAGTAAAATGATGCTTTGTTTTATCCATTTTAAAAAATCCTTTCTTTTATATACAAAGCTAATTATATAGTTTTTTGAGGTTGTGGGCGCGCGGTTGATTTTCTGAAATTTTGTGATAAAATGACTTACAAGTTAAAAAAAGTTTTGAGGTTCTTTCAAACAAATTTGGGAACCTTTATAAAATTCTTCGCTTAACGCTTAGAATTTTTTCCAAGTATTTTGAAAAGCGCGGCAAAAGTTTTTTTAAACTTTAAGTTATTTTTCACAAACTTATGAAAATCAACCGCTCACCCAGATTAGTACAATATAATCACAATAATAATCATTTAGATAACTTCCTTTCTTAAATATGTTTAAAAAGTGCTTATATATATAATGTCAATAGATCTTGATAAAAAGTTTCAAGATAAAAGAAAGGAAATTATACAAAATGAAAAAACTTTTAAGTTTATTAAGTGTATTAACTATTAGCGGAACTGCTGTACCAACAACAATTGCTGCTAGTTCTTATAAAAAATAATAAAAATTAAATAATGATATTAATTTAAAAACAAATAATTTAGAAAAACTAAGTAGAAATAAAAGAGAAAATATTGAATACAGATCCAGTCTTTATCCAGAAGGAAATTTAGAAAATGTTATTTCAAGCATGAAAAGAGGTTATTGTAAAAAAAATAATGATCCTTGATGTATTTTTATATGAGGTACTCATGATAATGATAATAAAGATAGTGGTGTAAGAAGTTTTGAAAATAATTTTATTAATAATAAATTAGGATTTGTTGATACAATAAATTTTACATAAATAAATAAAAACGTTTTACAAACTTGAGTTGATGTACTTGAAAATAAAACTTCTAATCAACAAACATTACCAACTAAATTATATTCAAAAACAATTACATAATCTTTAAAATGAAGTATTAAAGCCGGATTTAAGATGGGTATAAAATTTAATTTTATTATTAGAGAAGGGTCTGGAGAAGTAAGATTTGAAGGAATATATGAAAAAACAAATACAACTTCAACAACAGAAACTATTCCAAGTAAGCCTATAATTGTAAAACCACATACAAAAGTTAAAGTACAAACAACTTTATAACAGACAGATTATAAAAGTAATGGTGTTATTAAAATTGAAATTCCAGTAGATAAAAATATTTTTATTGGTATTTGATATGAGAAACGTAATAATTCTAATAATATAAACGCCTATATTTCAATAAAATATTTTATAAAAAATGTCATATAACAAACTTGTTGTGGATACGAATGCTTACACAGTTCAATTAATTGTAATTCATTTAAAGAATTATTAACAAAAAAAGATAATATAATTACAGTAAAAAATATTAAGTCTTTTAGGTACAATCACTTTAATAGGAACAAGTACCACAAGTTTAGTTGCTTGTAATACATCACAATATAACAAAGATGATTTTAAAAAAAAAAAAATAATATAAATATAAATGGAAATATTTTAGAATGAATAGCATCACAAGAAAAACCATTTAATACGGTTGATAATAAATATTATTTTGTAGTGTGACATGGGAATAAAAATAATGATTGAAAAATTGTTAAATTTAAAAATGATATAGATTTAAATACTCCTGCAGGAAAAAGAAATCTTAATAATTTAAGTGGTTATAATTTAAATTTAACTAATTCAGGTATTAAAGGTATTAATTTAAATATATATAAATCTGGTATTGTTGTATTTTCTCGCTGATGAGATAGAAGTGATGATTATTTTAAATCAGTTTATCGTTGAAATCTTAATACATATATTCCTGATTTGGATGTAAATAATAAAACTGGTGAAATAAAAGTTAAATAAAAATATAAAAAGTTATTTATTAAAATGACTTTTTATATTTCTAAGGTAATTAATGATAGTTTTTGATTATTTTTATTAAATAATTGTAAATTATTAATATTAATTTGTCCCTTTTCAGTAAAAATTATAATATTATAAGTTCCATAACCCCATATTCATGATAATTCAATTTGATTTAAAATAAATAGTTTTTGATATTTATAAAAAGTTATTTTAATATTATCTTCAACTAAATCTTTAGTCATACTTATTCAAACTGCTTTATAATAAAGTAATTTATATAATTGTGAAAAATAGTTTAAATATTCTTCTATTTTGTTATTAGAAACAATTAAATTAGTTAAATATTTTCCATATTCTCCATCTGATAATTTAATTTCAGCAGGAATTAGGGAAGGTATATTATTTGTTTCTAATTCATTTGTTATTTATAATCAATTAAAGTAATTTGCTTCTAATTGATAAATAGGGTTTTCTGAAATATCTTTGTTTTTAACAGTTACTTTAATTTCATCATTATTATTTATATTATTTTGATTTGTAAACTGTAATATGAAGTGCAACAAATCAACTCAGAAAGGAGTTGATTTTTTTAATGGAAAGAAAACATTATTTTATTTTGCGGTCCTTAGTTAACTAAGTGTGGAAAAAATAATGTTATTAATACTGTTAATAAAATAGCAACTAATAATGTAAAAGAAGATGAATAAATTATCCGCGTAATTTATTAGCGGTAATTTATTCAATATTGTTTATTTTGAGCGTAGCGGACACACGAAGCGTGCCCGCGCAAGCTAAATTTTTAGGAGGAATTAAGTTATGCCAGTATGTTTAACATGAATATTTAGTATTGTTATTATTTTAGGAATTCTTGCTTGAATTGGTTTATCGATTTATCAAAAAATCCGCCAAATTCAAGGAAAGAAAAAAGATAAAAAAGAAATTAAAAGTAAGGAGGATAAGGAATAATGTTAGGTATGTATTTAACAACAGCTGTTAATTTTCTAGCTGCAGATACTCCTACTATTTCAGGTGGAATGGATTCTATTTGAAGTGGTTTAGGATAAGCTATGATGAAAGTTAAAGACGCTGTTTATGTTGTGTTACCACAATTAATGATATTTTTAGGTGATGTATGAATTATTTTAATTCCATTTGGAATTTGAGTAATTATTAAAATATTAAACTTTTTCCGTGTTATGGTTAAAGGATTTTAATATTTATTATAACTGATCATATATCTTAGCTGTGGCACACTAGCTTTGTTATTTGATTTACTAATTTTATATTTTAATAGCTATTAGTTAAAACTAAGCAGTTATTTTTAGTGTGCCTTAATTTTTGATTTTATATATCTAACATTGTTATTGCTAATGTTTTTTAAACAATATTAAGTTACATTTCTTATAACAATGTTTATTACAGTAAAGAAAGCGGGAAAATAAATGGAACAAACAATTAAAGATAAATCGCAAATAGAAATATTATTAATTATATTTTATAATCATTTAAATGATTATAAAAATGAAAGTAGTTCAGATGAAGTTGATATTAATATGGTGTTAGAAAATTTTGAGGAATTACATACAGAAATTTTACAAGCATATGAAAAAGAAATTAATGCAAAAGATAAATTAGCAAGTGAAGAAGCAATGTTTCGTATTAACGAATATCAAAAATTAAAAAAAGAACTTGATGAAAAAGATAAAGAATATGTAATCTTGTTAGCAGACAGAGATAAATTAGAAATGTATCGACATAATCAATTAAAGAAAAGTGATTTTCATATTTGATGTAAAAATTGTAAAAAAAAGTTAAATACAAGATTATATAAACATTGTGGATATAATCCTGATGTGACTATTTCTATTATCAGTCATTCAAAATATGAAAGTTTAGAGGAATAATTATGCAAGACTTATTAGATGAAATTAAAACTATGCAAGCTACTCTAATTCAATTGAATGAATATGAAATTCATCATGAATCCGTTAATATTATTCGAAAAGAAATGAGCTTTTATCAGCATATCGCAGAAGAATTAGAAAGCAAACTTACTAAATAGTTTATGAAATTTATTAGTCCATTATATTGACCTGGTGGAAAAGCTAAACATTTCGATAAAATTAAATCATTGTTACCGTGTAAAATTGATAAATTTATAGATTTATTTTGTGGTGGTGCTTCAGTGGGTTTAAATGTTTTAGATCAAGAATTATGTAATAAAGTAGTTTTTAATGATTTACATGCTGGTTTAATTAAATTTTGACAATATGGTATTCATTTAATTAATTTTATAGTATACCATAAAAATACAAAATGTGTGTGGTATACTACATAGTTTTTTTATTTTACCTAATAAAGAACAAATTAAGGTTTATGATGATGGTGAATATAACTTTTTGCATATAATTGAATTTGAGGTTGGTTAATTTTTATAAAAATAAATTAAATAGTAAAAAAGATAATTATTGAAGAAATTAATAATATTCCAGCAATGATTAATAATATTTTTCGTGTTTTTTTAATTATTGCTTCTTCGTCAGTTAAAGCGGGTTGGTAACGGCGACGATGATCATTAAAGTAAGCTGCGGCTTGCTTATTTTTATATCAGCCTAAAATTAATCAGATTAATAAAATTAAAACAAAGAAGCTAACAACAATTCATTCTGTTTTTTTGATATCTTTAAATGCAAAAATTCCTAATAAAAAACTAATTACAAGTAAAATTACACTAGTTAAAGTAGTAATTAAATAATGATATCAAAGTAATTTTTTTAGTTTTTGATAAGTTTCTAATTTTATTGTTTGATTATGGTATGTTTCTTCAACAATTTCTTTAACTTCTTTTCCATAAATTTCTTTTTCTTCGCGTTTTAATTGATGTAGTTCTTTAAAAATATTTTTCTTTTTTGCCATTATTTCCCTCACATTAATATTTTTTAAATTTATTATTAAATTATATTGTATTTTTACAAAAAGTAAAATATAATTAAAGAATATAAAATTATATTTTGTATAAAATACATTATTTTTGAATAAGTTATTTTAAGAACATTATTTTATTAAAATTTGATAAAAAGGGAATTTTATTTTTCCTTAGAACTAGGGAGGAAAAAAATATATGAAAAATATTAAAAAAGATAAAGATATTTCTAAAACCAATTTTGATATTAGTAAAGAATATGATAACAAGTTTGTTAATGTTGATTTAAATTATCAACAAGCAAATAAACGAACATCACTTTTTACTGAAATGAAATATAAAATGGCAATTTTTAATCATCACCGTCGGGAGTTTTTTAATCGTTTTCCATTAATAGGTTATTCATTAAAAAGAATCTTTTTTGCAATTATTACTTTATTGCTAGCAATTTGTGTAATTTTTATTTTATTACGGTTAGTAACTCCTGATGATATTTATATTAAAGACATTGATATTGATAAATTAAATATTTTACCAGGTACACCAGAATATAATGCTTTATTGGAGCAAAGAATGAAAATTTTTGGAGTATATGGCTCAATTTGAAGTCAATTAGGAACATATTTACGAAATATTATGCCTTTTATTAAAAAAACAATAATTATTAATAGTGCTTTTGACCCAATAACTGGTGAATTAGTTGGTGAAAAAGTTACAACATGATTTTACTTAGGAGTTGTTTTTTCAACAGCAGTAGCACAACCAGGAGAAATATTATCAGATATTTTTGCACGAGCAATTCCGTATTCATTTGGTTTTGGGTCAGTTGCGGTGTTATTAGCTTATTTAATTGGTGTGCCATTAGGAATCATTGCGGCAAAAAATAAAGAACGTGGTGTTGATAATACCATTAATGCTGGGTCAATTATCTTTTTAGCAATTCCGCCGGTTGTTTTAGTTGTAGGGATTTATTTAATTTCAATTAATGTTTTTTATGCTCATGGTTTATTTAGTTCGGGAACTTTTGATACTAAATTTTGACCAGTATTTGCAATTTTTTTAATGATAACACCACCAATTGTTATTAATACAAGACGATATGTTATTGATGAAATGACAGCTGATTATACTAAGTTTGCCCTATCAAAAGGAATGACTAATCGTTATATTTTCTATATTCATATTTTCCGTAATGCGGGGATTCGAATTTTTCGTTTATTACCAGCAACTTTTGTAACAACAATTTTTGGGGCAAGTATCTTTGCTGAACAAAATTGAGCAATTCCAGGGATGAGCAAATTTATTGTTTCGGGCGTTGGAAACAAGGATTCCTTTGTTGTCATGGGATATATTCTATTAACAGCAACGGCTGGAATTGTTACTAGTTTAATAGCTGATATTATGATGGCTATATTAGACCCACGAATAAAATTAACAAAATAAAGAGAGGAGTAAGATGATGCGAAGAGTTACAGATGAAGAGTTACTTGATTTTCAAAGTTATGATATTAATAATTTAGATCAAAGTTTATTTGAAATTGTTGGTCCTCAACTAGAAGAGAATGAACGAATTTCAACGAAATCATATCGTTATTGAAAAGTGGTTGGTCAAATTTTAATTACTAAAAAAACATTTATTGTTTGTTTATTATTATTACTTGCAATTATCTTATTAACAGCGATTGTCCCAATTGGTAAAGTTGCGAACCCATTACCTACTAATTTACCAATTCCTAATTATCAACAACCTTTAACTCCAAATGCAACTTATTTATTTGGACTGGGGATGAATGGTGAGAATTATTGAGATAAAATTTGAATTGGAATGCGAACAACCTTATTATTTACATTAATAATTGCCTTAATTCAAATTTTAATTGGTGTTATTGTTGGTTCAATTTGAGGATTTTATAAAAAATTTGATATTTTATTTATTGAAATTACACGCTTTTTAAATTTAGTACCAACACTAATTTTATGATTAATTATTATTTTTGCTTTAGGCAAAACAATGCCTGTGATCATTTTTGCCGTATCACTTACTAGTTGAATTACTTTGGCAGAGGTTATTCGAGTCCAAATTATTTTAGTCCGAAATACCGAATATAATCTTGCTTCAAAAATGTTAGGAACATCTGGACCAAAAATTGTAACAAAAAATATTATGCCACGAATTTTACCATTAATTATTCAAACAGCATCCTTTGCTGTGCCAATAGCTATTGCAATTGATTCAACATTAAATTACTTTAACTTTGGTTTTGTCCAAGGGCGTGAAAATACAACATTAGGATTTATTTTAAATGAAGTATTAGCATCTAGTAAGTGACAAGATTATCCACATTTATTAATTATTCCTATTTGTTTTATTGTTGGAACATCGGTTTTATTTTTCTTATTCGGAAAAGTATTTGCTGACTCATTAGACCCCAAAAACCATTATAAATAAAAATAACGTATTAAAAGGAGATATTGCTTTATGGAAAAAGAAATTGTTATTTCAATTAAAAAATTAATAATAAAATTTAAAACTCGTGCCAATGTTTTAACTGCTATTCGAAATATTTCTTTTGATATTTATGATGGTGAAACATTAGCAATTGTTGGTGAGTCGGGGAGTGGTAAGTCAGTTATGACGAAAACATTTACTAATATGTTAGAAAGTAATGGCTGAATTAGTAATGGTTCAATTGTTTATTCGCCTTCAAAAAATATTTTAGAGGATGATTTAGCGTATTTTCGAAAACTAGTTCATTTAGTTGATTTTCATAAAATTTTATTAGATAATGACCTACAAAAAAATATTATTAAGTATAATAAAAAACGAATTATTAGAGCAACACAAAAAATAAAGATGATTAATAATTTGGAATTAACTAATTTGCAAACAGTAATTATTGATTTACAAAATAAAATTGAAGTGTTAAAAAAACAAATTAGTTTTAGTTATTCAAACCGAATTAATAATAAAATAGGAAAACTTAATGCACAATTAAAGGAATATAAAAATCAACAAGAGATGTTGTTAAATCCTGAATTAAAACAAAAAAAGATTGAATTTTTACAAAATCGAATTGTTGGTTATAATAATGAAATTGACAAAATTAAAAAATTAACTTGAAGTGAAAAACTATTATTAGGGAAAAATATTCAGTTTTTAAAAAAATATTTTGAACAAAAAATTATTCCTTTGCCAACAGAATTTAGTAAAATTCAAACTTATTTTAGTAAAAAAACTTATACCGATGGGATTCGCTATCGGATTAACAAATTAAATCAGTTAATGGCAAGTGGAAAACCATTGGATGCTGCTAATTTTGCTAATTTATATGAAGAATGAAATTTAATTAAAAATTTTGAATTTATCAATAAATTAAAAGCTGCAAAACAAATTAGTAAATTACGTGGTCCAACAATAGCAACAATTTTTCAAGATCCAATGACATCGTTAAATCCATTATTATCAGTTGGTTTTCAAATTTCAGAAGTATTACGAAAACATCGTAAAATGTCACGAGCAATGGCAAAAAAAACAGCAATTGAATTACTAGAAAAAGTTGGAATTCCAAAGGCTAAAAAGCGTTATCATGATATCCCGGGAATGTATTCGGGCGGAATGCGCCAACGGGTAGTTATTGCAATTGCTTTAGCTTGTCAACCAAAAGTTTTAATTTGTGATGAACCAACGACAGCCTTAGATGTTACAATTCAAGCACAAATTCTGGATTTAATTAAATCATTACAAAAAGAATATAAATTTACTGTTATTTTTATTACCCATGATTTAGGCGTTGTCGCAAATATTGCTGATCGGGTTGCTGTAATGTATGCTGGTCAGATTATTGAGTATGGAACAGTGAATGATATCTTTTTTGATCCAAAGCACCCTTATACTTGAGCGCTATTATCTTCTTTACCACAATTTGGTCAAAAAGGGGAAGACCTTTATTCAATTCCTGGTTCACCACCATCATTATATGCAAAAGTATATGGAGATCCATTTGCTTCTCGTAATCAACATGCGATGAAAATTGATTATTTATTAGAACCACCAATGTTTAAAGTAAGTGAAACACATTATGCAAAAACTTGACTATTAGATCCACGAGCTGCAAAAGTAACAAAACCAAAGCAATTACAACAATTAGAACAAATTAAAAATGATACAAAGGTAGGTGATTAAGATGAACAAAAACGAACAAGAACAGTTTATTATTGTTCGCGATTTGTTAATTCAATTTCGCCAAAAAAATAAAAAAGTAAATGCAGTTAAAAGGGCGAGTTTTGATATTTACCGTGGAGAAATTTTTAGTATTGTTGGTGAGTCGGGAAGTGGTAAAACAACTATTGGCCGTGCCATTGCTGGTGTGCAACCAATTAAAGATGGAACAATTTATATGGATAAGCATTTGATTCAGGGAAAACCACCACAATTATATAAAATTAATTTAGATATTAATGAAAAATTGCGATTATTACGAAATAATAATATGTTATTAAATAAAAATTTAAGTAACTATATTAATAATTTAAAAATTAGTTATTATCGTTATTTTGAAAATAAAAAATATGTTGTTAATACGAAAGAATTAATACCTTATACAAATAAACAATATTTAGTAACAACTAACCTTGAATTAAAGAAAGTTGATTTGCTAAATTTTAATCATAGTAACAATCATTTTACGTTAGTAAAAGAAATGTATGAACATAATTTAATTTTATTAAAAGATATGTTAAAAGCTTATCAACGAATTTTTCGTTTTATGGATAATTTGCATGAATGAATTCCATCATTATCCCTTGCCCTAGAAGAAGAAATCAAAGGCCGTGTCCGCGGAAATATTGAAATTATTGAAGGAAATATTTTATTAGGGCATCAAATTTATAAAGTTCTTTTAAAATTAGAAGAAAATCGTAATGCTTTAAAAGAAAAGTTTGTATTAGAACAAGCACAAAAATATTATGATGCTTCTTTTGAACAACTAGCAAAATTATTATTAATTCATAGTAAATTGTTAAATGAGATTCATTTTTTACATAAAAATCAACGGGCAGCTTTTATTCTTTTTGTTCCGAAAGGAAAACGAAAAAAATATATTTTAGGTTATAATAAACGTTTTAATGTTTTTAAAAATGATTTTGAAAAGGCATATTTACAGGAATTACAAAAATTGGAATTAGAATCGCAAACAAATCCACAAGCAATTATTGCATTACAGCAAGCATATCAAACGAGTGCTTTAATGATAAAAATTGCAACAGCAGATATGGCAAAGACATTAAATGAATTAGCAACCACGTCTAATTTGAAAACAAATTTAGCAGCATTACCAGATAATGAATGAAAAGAAGGATTAATGACTTTGATTAAGAAAAGTGCAACAGCAGAACAGCAACAAATGATGCTTACTGATTTATCATATTTAGCACGACACGGGGTTTTTCGTGATCAAACAACAATTAAATTATATTATCAATGAGTAGGTAAGAAGTATAAAACTTCAACATCGGACATTATTGCTTCTAATCGTTTATTAGATTTATTAGATTTACCATTAATTGATGAAATTGTTAAAAATGCGGAATTATTTAAATTACCAACAAGGCGAGAAAATCGTTTACAAAAGAAAAAAATTCAAATGATTTTTCAAGATCCATCTTCGTCATTAAACGATCGAATTTCAGTTGAAGAAATTATTGGAGAAGGGTTAACAAATTTTCCTGAATTATATCAAAATGATACTGCTCGCCAGTTATATTTAACTTATTATAATAATAATTTAGGAAAAAATGAAAAACCATTAAAGTTAGAACAAATTAAAGATCGTGATGTTAAACATTTCTTAATTTTAAACATTTTAAAAGAGGTTGGATTATTACCAGAACATTTATCACGTTATTCACATGAATTTTCAGGAGGACAACGACAACGAATTGGCATTGCTCGGGCATTAATTATGAAACCACAATTTATTATTGCTGATGAACCAATTTCAGCATTAGATGTTTCAATTAGAGCCCAAGTTTTAAACTTATTAAAAAAATTTCAACAACAATATAATTTAACTTATATTTTTGTTGCCCATGATTTATCGGTTGTTCGGTTTATTGCTGACCGAATTGCTGTTATTTATCATGGTCAACTTGTTGAATTAGCAAACGCTGAAGAGTTGTTTACTAATCCATTACATCCATATACGCGTGCATTATTATCAGCAATCCCGTTACCTAATCCAAATTATAAAAAAGAAAAAGTTCATTTTATCTATGAACCAGAAAAAGAACATTGAGATTACTTATTTGATTTACCAGAGTTTACTAAAATTAAAATAGGGCACTATTTATTTGGGAATTCACGTGAAATTGCTGTAGCAAAAGCTAAACTTGCTATGGCAGTTTTCAGAAAGGAGGGGTAACGATGTTTAAAAAGAAATTGGCATTTTTTGCTAGTTTTACGGCAATAACAACAGTAACACCATTAGTCGTTTCGTGTGGAATTAGTTTAGATTTGTTAGCAAATCGTTTAATTACCGATAATGTTTTTCGTTCTATTTTTAAATTCCCTTTAACATCATGGTCAAGTGCATCAACAATGTTAGTTGATGATAATAAAATTTTAGCTGATGTTCTTGGAACATTAGTAGCAACTGATAAATATAATCGTAGTTTCGGTGATCTTGCTGAACAAAAAGATAAAACATCAAAATATATCGGAATTCCTAATGCTGATCAAAGTGAATGAAAATATAAAATTTCACCACAAGCAAAATGATTTGATTATCAAGGTAATTTTCAACGGCAAGTTAAAGCTAGTGATATGATTAATACTGCTAAGTTTGTTTTATTTCCAAAGAATTTATCGGCAACATCAGGATTATGACGAACTTTTATTAGTGGTGCACAAGAAATTTGAGAGTATTTTCAGGCAGGTAATTATCAACCAGATTATTATAATGATCAAATTTGAAAAAAATTAGGAATGGCAATTAATGAGGCTGATGATGAAATTACAATTAAATTAACAAAGTCAGCAGAATATTTTGATACTTTAATGACTTATTTAGCTTTTTCACCATTACCAAAAAAGGCGTTACAAGAAGGTTATAATTATGGGACCAATTATAAAAATATTTGGTATTCAGGAGCATATTTAGTTGAAAAATATAGTTCAACTTCACAAATTTTATTGCGAAAAAACCCTGCTTATCGACATGCCAAATTAACATACATTGATAAATTAAATTATACTTATTTAGCAAATAATGATGTTTCGCGTGAACGTGTTTTATTTGAATCAGGTGATGTTAATGATTTTCTAGTTGAACCAACAGATAGTAATGGTTGAAAGAAATATGTTGGTTCTAATCCTGCTAATCCAATTTTTAGTGATGCATCAAGTATTATTAATCCTGATCCAACAACATATACAATTATTCACAATTATGCGAATAGTGATATTTTAAATTCAAACACAGTTCGTGCTAAGCAAGCATTAAATGCAAGTAAGGCATTGCAATATGATAAAGTTCGAAAATATTTATCAACCAAGATAGACCGTAGTAAATTTGTTAAATATTATTCCGAAGCCCTAGATGATTCACCAACTTCCAAGTTTTTACGAAATGTTTATACTGCACGTTATTTTGTTTATAATGGGGATGTTGATTATGCGTCATATGTTGAAGAAGCATATGCAAACCATTTTTTAGATGGTAATGCAATGGCTGCCAGTCAACTATTAAAAGATGGTAGTGATGTTTTATATCATAACAAAGATTTATTAAAAAATGATGATAATATTTTAAATGATATTCGTATTTGATTACAAACAAATATTGGTTCTTCACAAGTTGAATTTCGCTTTTTAATGAATGGAGCATACACATTAACAATTAATAAATTTTTATTGAATATGATTGACTCATTTAACGCTGAAAATGATGTAATTAAAATTATTCCAGATATTACTGTTGACGCTACAGAATATGAAACCCGTCGTAAAAAAGCAGATTGAGATATGCAATCAGGAGGGTGGTCACCAGATTATGCTGATCCATATACTTACTTACATACCTTTTCCTTAGGTGGTGATTTACAATATTATTTTGGAACTTCACGGATTTTTAGTGACATAAAATTAACGAATAATCTTGCACCAGAATATGCAATAGTTAAGGAACAATTGAATAATCCATATTGAAATATTTTAAAAAATACAACAGCAATTGAAAATTTTTATAATGTTTTTAAAAATTATACTAACCAAGTTGCGGCAAGTGATGAAATTACTAATCCCGTTCGCTTAGCTGATCGTTATCGAGGCTTTGCTGAAGTTGAATTTAATGCTATTTATACTAATTTTATGTTTATTCCAGTTTATGTTCCAAATGGGTCATATCAAATTCGAATTTCATATGTAACACCACGAACACAAGTTACAATTGGGTATGGTAGTTCAAAATATAAACATTGAGGAATGGTTTTAAATCCGTACTTACTAACAACACAAGAACGGCAAATTATTGAAAAACGTTATCAACAACAATTAGCAATTATTCAAACTGATTATGCGGCGTTTAGGGAGGATTATTAATATGAAAAAGTTGTTAACATCTTTTACAGCTTTAATGGTTATTAGTGTTCCTACTACTGTTGTCAGTTGTGCTAGAATGGAAACGCGTGATCGTAGTAAAATTTCTTTATCTTTATTTAAAAGTGAATTAGCTTTAATTCCTGTTTTTGAAACACAACAACAAACCACAAAAGTAACTGAAACGATATTTCAAAATGCAATTTATGATGCATTAGAAACAAACGAATATCATGGTGAAATTCCAAGTGCGGAATTAAAATTTATTTATTATGACAAGGAAGGAATTTCAAAATTGTGAACTGATTTGCCATGACAAACACTAGTAAGTGGTGGTGCAAAGACAGCATTATTGTGAGTACAAATTATTGCTAATAAGAATAGTATCCATTTTGCAGATAAAACTGATATTATTTCGATAACATTATATCAAACCCAACCACTTGTGTTAGATACCATTACATTTAATTATGAAATTAAAGTGTTAAAAGCCTTGCCAGTTGAGGATATGATGGTTTATTTTGCTATCTTAAATCCAACATTTTATTTCTCACCCCGTCATTTTACAATTACTAAAACAACTGATTATGTTATTATTAAGGCGTTGTCAACCTCAAATCGATATCGTGGTGAAAATAGTATTAATATTTAGGTTACCTTACAATTTTATAAAATTAAAATATTTGGAGAAAATTTGTTTAAAAGAAATTTTCTCCTTTTTATTGATTTTAATAACTTTCTGTTTAAAATTACGATATAATTAAACTACGAGCAATAGAAAAGGAAGAAGATGATTAGTGTAAACGATTTCCGCCCAGGATTAACGTTTCAATATGAAGGTAATATTTACGTAGTAATTGAAGCACAACATTCAAAATCCGGTCGTGGGCAAGCACATGTTAAAACAAAAGTTAAAAATTTGCGCAGCAATGCAACAACAAATATTACTTTCACTGGTGGTGATAAAGTTGAAAAAGCAATGATTGATAAGGTTGAAATGCAATATTTATATGATGATGGTACGAATGTCATTTTTATGGATACGCAAACTTATGAACAATTAGAAATTCCCTCAACTAATTTAGTTTGAGAAAAAAACTTTTTAAAAGAAGGAGTAATGGCTTCTGTTACTAAATATGATGGTGAAGTATTGGAAATTATTTTACCAGATAAGGCCGATCTAACAGTTACTGAGGTAGAAGCAGCAGTAAAAGGTGATACTAGTTCTGGTGCAATGAAAAAAGCAGTGCTAGAAACTGGATGAGAATTACAGGTTCCGTTGTTTATTAAAGAAGGCGAAGTTATTACTGTTTCAACTAGTGATGGAAAATATTCCGGACGAGCTTAATTTTAACAATTAATAAAAGGAGAGATTGAAGATGAATAATAATTTTAATGAATTAACAATTAAAAATAATCATCGTGGGACAATTGTTGTTAGTTTATTAACAATTAAAAAGATTATTTTATATGCAATCCGCGATATGACCCACCAATATTTTGCAGATAAAGTTGAATGTCGCATGATTGATAATTCATTATTGCACATTTATATTAGTGGAAAAGTAATGGCAAAAGAAAACCTAAATGATTTAACAGTTGAAATTAATGAAGCAATTATGAAAGAATTAAGTTATTCGTTACAAATTAAACCAAAAAATATTAGTATCGCTTATCATCATTAATAATTTAACATCGAAGTAACTATAGAAAAAAGAAAAATATTGATAGCATTACAAAAGCTTAGGTTTTATAAAAAATATAAATAAAATAATTAGATAACTTTTTAAAAGGTTGATTTATCAGTGTTTTAGAAATATATTTAAAATAAAGAATAATTTTTATACCAAAACCTAAACTTTTTTCTTACTACCAAAATATTATGAATTTGGTAATACCTTGCAAAGTTATTAACAAATTTTTATTTATTCTTATTGCTTTCAATAATAACTACATCAATGATTATAATTTTTAATTGTAATATTCAAAATTTTAGCAACTAAAGTTTTACTTAAACCATAGTTTATATATTCATATGTTAATTTATATTTTTCAAGATTTATTTCTTGTTGCTTTTTTGTATCGAGCGAGAATTGACTTTTCCATAAGATAAACTCTCTCTTGCAAATATTTATTTTTAGTTTTTTGATTTTGTAATTAATTTTTTAATCTTAAAATCTCTTCTTTCGGTGTTAATTTATTTTCTTTCTCAGAACTACCAATCTCTTTATAAAGGTTAAAATGTTGTACTTTGAGGAGACCTTTTTCTAAGTTAAATTATTCAATTTAAATTAATCTAAATATTTTTTATGATAGTATTATTTTATATTAAAAATTTATCAATTATTAATTTAGCAACATAACAAAATTATCACAATTTCAGAAAGGAAATACAAAATGAAAAAATTACTAAGTTTATTATGTGTATTAACTATCAGTGGAAATACAATGCAAACTGTTATTGCTGCTAGTAGTTATGAAAAAAATGATACAGAAAATTTAAAAAAAAAGAAAAGATAAAATAATGCATTGTGTAAATTCAAGCAGCAAATTCTGTCTCTTGTTATTTTGATATTAACACTCTTTAAAATAAATGCAACTATTTTTTCAAAAAAAATAAAATATTTGTAATTTTAGTCTATTTTAAGCATATTTAGGCACACTGAAAAATAATTTATTAAATTTTGTTAAATAAAACCTAGCTAAAATTATCTAAAAATACTTCCCTAGATGTTCTTTAATTTAAAAAAGGCCTTCATTTTTCATTCATAATATCAACTACTCAATATATTTTTTGTTGAGTGTCATTATTAAAATATATTCCCTTTTTAAATCAATGTCTAAACTCACCATTCATATATTCAATTAACGGTTTTTGTTGTGGTTTACCAGGGTCACAAAAATAAATATTAGAACCAGTAATCTTTTCCATTTCTTCAAATTTACTAAATTCTTTTCCTCTATCAGTTATTATTACTTTAATTTTTCCAACTAAAACTAAAACAGCAGATTGATGGTTTTTTCCAACCACCGTATCCATTTCAAAAAATCCAACATCAGTCTCTTTATTTTCAATATCTCATATTTACTTAAATTTATCATCTAATTTTCCATGATTATCATATTTTCCTTTTCTTTTGTATTTTTTACCATGATGGCGTAAATTTTGTTTATTTAATCCTAATAAATTTAAATAAATTAATTTATATAAAGTTTTTTTACATGCTGGAAATTTAACACCAAACTTTTTTTTTTAAATTTTTTAATAATTTGTGAAGGTGTATCGTGATATTTATTAAATCTTACATTTAATCATTCTTCTTGTTCTTCTGTAAATTCAGGCATTTTTTTAATAGATTTTTTTCGTTTTTTCTTATAATCTTTTTGTGCTTCATATGGATTATAATCTTCTATATTTTTAAATCTATTAATTTCTCTTTTAACAGTATTAACTGCACGCACGACCCGTTTGTCTTGATATTTCAGATAAATTAAGTTTACCATTTTTCTTTTTACAAGCATTAGATAACAATAAATACTTAAACAAATTTCGTTAATCAAATTTTACATGTTTATAGTCTTGCATTTTTTCTGTCTCCAATCTTTTAATTTATTTATAACATTAAATTAAAAAATTTAAATTATTATATTGACAAATATTTTTATAGGAATATAATGCGGCTTAATAAACAGTAGTTAAATTCTGTCTCTTAAAAACTGTTTATATCAAAAATAAAAAGTAAAGTAATTTACTTTTTTTTATTTTGATGTAAAATATAGATAATGAAAAAGAGCCGAGTTGGTTTTTTGTTATATTTTTACACATAATTTACTATTTTATTTAATAATATTTATTAAATAATAGCAATTTTAATATGCAAAAATGAGTAAAAAATGAAAGAATTTAATCTAAAAAAAGCAAGTTTACGAACATTCTATCGTAAAATAGATTAATTTTGGCAAAATAAATCACCTAATAAACCATATACTTTGAATGATTTAACCAATGAATTCAACCTTTCTAACAGATGAAAGCACGAAACTTACAAGAGCGAGAAGATAGTTCCTTTACTTGAAAAACAAGTTGATAGAATTGAAAGTGAAATAATTAATTTTATGATGAAATCACCAGATGGTGCTAAATTATATTGACAATGAGTATTTAATTATAAATATTCACTGCAAGAAAAAGAACTTGAAAAAGAATTAAACTTAAATAATCAACAACCAATAATTGTTAATTTATAAACTGATATTAGAGATATTAAAAAAGAAAGTGATAATAATGCTTAATCATTTTACTTATTTATTAGAAACTCCTTATTGGTTATTACAAAATAGTAGTATTGGTAATAAATACCCCTTTGCTAAGAAATATGAGTTAGTTAATGAAATTAATCAAATTGGTACACGTTATAGTGATAAGACTATATCAAATATTAAAATGTTTGGTGAATTATTAAAAATTAGTTTATTAATTAAAGAACCAATTTGTATCATTGCTAGTATGTATTTGAGTAAAGATTTAAAAGATAGTGTATTTCAAAATATATGAAATATGCTAGATTAAAATCATATTCCCTATACTATTAATTTATCAAATTTTACTTTTATTTTATCAAATGGTAGCAAAATATATTGTAAAGGTTTACATTCACCAAGTCGAAAAGAAAAATTAAAAGCCTTTGCTGATTTAAATAAATATAAATTAGTTATTGATTGAAGATAAGAATGTGACCAATTTCAATAAAAAGATTTAAGTGATTTAGAGTTTGCTATTCGTGGTTATCAAAATAAAATAACAATTAATACCTGTAATACTGAAAGTTTAAAAAGATATATTGTTGGTTATTGTAATGAATTATTACCTTTTAATGAAGAAATAATGCGTAGTAAATATGAGCAAATTAAGTATATTGAAAAATTAAATATGAAGATTATTATTCATTATTCTAGTTGAATATTAAATTATGAATTACCACAAGATAAAGTTAATGAACAATTAAGATTAGAACAACTAGATATTGAAAGAGCAAAGAGTATGAAGTTGAGGTTTACCAGGCAATACTAGTGGGTCAATCTTTGTAAGATATATTGATATTATGCAAGCAACAGATATTATTCAACAAACTAAATTATTATGCGGTGTTGATATTGCTAATGCTACTAGTCATAAGGGGCATACTACTACTGCTAGTTTTTGATTATATAATTTATTTGATAAAAAATCCGATAGTATTACAAAAGCTTAGGTTTTATAAAAAATATAAATAAAATAATTAGATAACTTTTTAAAAGGTTGATTTATCAGTGTTTTAGAAATATATTTAAAATAAAGAATAATTTTTATACCAAAACCTAAACTTTTTTCTTACTACCAAAAATCCTATAAAGTAGCAGAATATACTCATTCAAATGCTACTCAATAATTTAAAACCTGAATTAGAACAAGTTAAAGATATTTTAGAATTTTATAATAATCAATTAAATCAATATTTTAATTTAATAAAGCAAGGAATATCAATTAATGTTGATGATAGTGCTTATTCAACATTACAAAGTTTAAATAGAGAAAAATATAATTATAGTTTTGGTCAATATATGACATTTAAACCGGCACAAAAACAAAAATTTAAAATAAGACATCGTATTGAAGCCTTTACAATGTTAATAAATACAAACCAATTAAAATGATTATGAGAAAAATGTCATGCAAGTAAAACTCAATATTAATTAATACAATGAGAAGATAAACCAGATGCCAGAGAAGAACGAATGTTAGACTTATACGATGATACATTTTATAGTGATTTTTATGCTTTACATTTTTAATTAGTTAATATGGTTAAACATAATAGTTCAGCAGATTATAAATTATGACAAGAAAGGGAGTGAATAACTTAATGAAAAAAGATATTTATGTAATACATGATGAGCGTATAATAAACGCAAAAAGACCTTATATATCTGTTTGTGGACAAGTTAAAAAAAGACTTTGTCAAGAATTAAAAAAAGATAATATCGCAATATGTAAATTAAATTTATATAACGAATATATTAAAAAATATCAAAAAGTTAAAGTATGTGTTCAAGTTTTAGCGAATGAACCAAATTTATTAACAGTAAATATAATTAATTATGCACTTATCTTAAAATTAAAGGAGCAAAATAACAATGAATAATACCTATCCATCTTTACCAAACTTAAATGATATTAATAGTGTTTTAAAATATTATAACTATGATTGAATAATTAATTTAGCAAATATTATTGATTGTCATCAAATGCGATTAGTAAATGGTAAAAATATATTATTTAATTCTCATCGTAAAGATATATTAGATAAATTAAATTGGTGATATGAAACTTATAAAATAAAAGAAAAATTAGACAAAAATGAATTAACAGCAAGTTTAATGGGTAAAACTATTTTTGGTTTATTAGAAACATCAGATGGAAATATTGATTTATGAATTAACCCATTTAACTTTACATCAAGAGTAAGTAAAATAAATGAAATTGAACAAGGTGCTGATATTTGATTAAATTATCATCAATCAGATAGTGGTTTTAATTTAAATTTAATTTGTACTAAAGATAAAATAATTATTAAAGGTTGACCTAAAAATAATGAAGTAGTTGTTGGACAAAGTAAAACACAAATTAAAGATGATGTTAAACCTGTTTTAGTACAAGAATTTAAAAATAAATTATGTATAGTACCTTTTTGAGAAATTATTAATGAAACTAATTCGTTATTCTTATCAACATCAACCATTTTAAATCAATTGCCCACTATGGCAAATTGTTATAAATTACAATTTGATTTAGAAGATAGTTTTAATATTAAATCAAAAGAAAGATGAACAAACCGTACGCATTGATATGGGATATTAGATGATGATTTAATGACTGCTTATAACAAAGGTAATAAAAAAGTATTACAAGATGCTTTTGATGATATTTTTATTCAATCAGGTCAACCAGCGGTCGATGGTCAATTATCCCAATCTTTACAAGTAGTACAAGGCACACCAACATTAGAAACATATACCGAAGACCAAAAATCAATTATTGAACAAGTATATTTAGCATGTTATTTTTCTAGTCCATTTGGTGATAAATCAGATAATAACCAAAATAAAACACAATCATTATTAACTAAAACAAAAGATTTATAAAAACAAGCATATTTACAAACATATAGTAAACAATATTATACTAAAATGTTTGACACTGTTTTAAAATATTATGGTTTATGAGATGGTGCTGGTGAAAGACCATATACTTTTAAATTTATGAGTGCTAGTTTAGTTGACTAAATTCGTCAAAATGAATTATTAACTGCAAGAGCAGATAATGGAACAATAGAGCTAATTAAAATGATTAGTGAATATGATGAAATGAATGAATTAGAAGCAACAAAATATTTTGAAAAAGTAGAAGCATGACAAGATAAAATGCAAGCAAAAGAAATAGAACATAATAATAAATTAATAGAATATGATGAAACTGGTAATAATCAAAATGCCTTACAAGGTAGAACAGAAATTAAGGAGAATTAAAAAATGAGTAGAATTAACCCAGGAGTTATGGAAGAATTAAGAAGACAAGCGCATGATACTTTAATAGATATCAGAGAAGATTTAAAAGATAATCGCCATTGAATGGTATTTCCTTTTAATGTTTATAGTTCATATATCCCTGATACTGAAACAGGTTGAAAACCTAATAATGCCAAACCAAGTGATTATGGTAGTTATTCAAGAATATTTGATAATATGGAAAGTACTATTGTTCAATGACAAAATAGTTTAAAAATAGTTCAAAAACATAAAGGTGAAAAAATTAAGATATTAATGCTTGATGATTTTAAAAATCAACCAGTTAATTCAACTATATGAGCAAATAATGAAACACCTTTTACGATAAAATTAAAAGATGAAAATAATAATGTTTATTGAAAATTAATTGATGGTGAAAACATTTATGATATTAATAGAATGTTAGAATACTTAAAGCAATATAAATTAAGTTATTTTATTAATAATAATAAAGCCGATAATTACTATACAAAAGAGGTTAAAGTTGGTAAATATTGAGATGTTTATATGATTGATGATAGAAGTTCAATTCAATTTGGTGAAGCAAAATTTGAACAAGTATTTACTCAGCAATCAACTGAAAGACAATATACTTTATTAATTTTAGATGAAGATGCAGATAAATTAAATATTAATGATTATTATAATTTTTATACTGTATTTAATGACCGTAGTTTAAATATTGGTGGTGGTGATATTAATTCTGCACCCCAAGATAGACAATGATTATATACATCAAATGTTATTAATTATTATTCACCTTATGATGGTAGTTTTTTATGACAAGAAATTGCCTTTTCAAGTATTAATGACAAAATTAGTCACAGTGGTTTATCAGTGCGACAATTTATATAAAAAAGTGCACCTGGGGAAGGTTATTGTTTTCCTAAAATAACTTATGATGAAAAACTAAATAAATGTATTGTTGAATTAGATGAGATTTTATTAAAAGACCCAGGTGTTCGTGCAATGGCAGTTAAATTTTATGGTAATCCGATATTTTTTGATATGCCAGTTATAGGAAGGCTAATTATTAAAGGTGAATTTAATAAAAAAGTAATGAATTCTCGTGATTTATTAATGTATAACATGTTTCCTGCACCACCCGATAAAATAAATACTTATGCATCACCAGAAGTAAGTTGATATAACATTCAAGGGATACAACCAACTATGATAACTGGTTATGAAGATTGAAAAAAAGATATGGAAAGTAGATATGACTTTTGAAATCAAAAAAATAGTGAAGGTATTGTTATAACCGATAAAGCAAGTTCAACAGCAATCAATCCGACTATTGAAACAACTATTCATAAAGAAGATAATGACTCTAAATTTTATTAGTCTAAAAATTGAATGATTACTCCGCCTGATAAAATAAAAGTAAATAATTAAGATGTTAATAATATAATTAGTATTCAAGCATCATCATTATTTTAAAAGAAAAGATGAATTTGGTAATACTGTTGGACAAGTTTAAATTAAATATAATAAAATGGGTGCATGTAATGTTTGAGATATTTTAAATATGAATAATTTTATTAATCGCCAAATTACAGTATTACCCTTAAACTATACGCAAAAATTAGTGTTTAATCCTTTTGCGATACCAGGTGGCGTTGGTAAATTCTTAAACTTTATTTCATTTGGTATTCCATGGAGGTTGAGTAATTAATCAAGATGAAAAAACTTTACCTAATTTTCAATGGCTTAATAGCTTTATGAGTGCTAATGTTTATAGTTTTTATAATGATGCCTTTTGGTCTGAAAAATCAAAAGGTAAAGGTTATTTGCTATTTAAAATATTTAGAGAACAAGGGAATGATAAAGTTGGTGCTATATTTGGAGCAAATGCTACTAGTTTAGGTTTTACTACTTTATTAATTAATAAAATACAAGGTAATGTTTTAGAAAAAGATGGAAAACCAACAGAACGAATAACTTATTCAACTTATAATTTAAAACAATTAAATCCTAAAACTAATCGCATATATTTAATTAATGAATTAGTAAGAGTAGTTGATGAACAAACACCAGTTAGTGATAGTGAAAAAGATAATGATTACGAATTCTTACAAACACCAGATGGTACAAATTGTAGTTATATTATTGATATGTTTTCAATACAAGCATTATATAAAGGTAATTTTTAAATTATCTTTTATACTGATAACCCATATACTAACAATGAAGAAGATTATTTACGCTTATCAGTATGGAGTTTTCGTGGAAAAACAAAAAGTACATTAAATAATTATTTACGCTATATGACAACTAATTATAAAACTAGTTTCTTACTACCACACAACTATGAAATGCCAACATTTAATTACCCTGAATATGTCTTACCACCAGTGCCATATAATTATTATAAAGAGTATACAAAAGATATTATGTCTGCTGGTGTAGTACAAACATTAAAAACTAGATTTAATTCAGAAATAAAATGTAAACAAGTAGATAGTAATCCAATAAATTTTTTTGCAGATGAATTTAATTATGGTTATTATGAAACTGAAATTGATTTAAAACAAATTGACCCAACAATTAGAAATAAGTAATTTAGATAATTTACAAGTTGAATATGGACAAGCAAATATAGAGAATTTTATTCCCGATAGAAATGTTGATTTATATGGAGCAGTTGATAATTGTAATAATAAATTATTTTCATTATCAGAGGTAAAATTATTAGAAGATGGTTATTCACAAGTTGATAAAGTTAATTTTAAATTTGATATTGATAATTTAATTGTATTAAATACTAATGAAATACCAATAAATGATATTAAAATATTTAAAACCGGGTAATACTAATGGTTTACCAAGTGAAAAAAAATATTATAATAGATATGAAGCACCAAATAATATATTTCAAATATATTTTTCATTGCAAATAACATCATGGTCTAATAATGTTAATAATAAAATTAAATAAATATATTTACAATCATATTATACAAATGATATGAAATTAAAAATTAGATTTTCAAAAGCATTAATTGGTAATTTATCAGCAAAAATATTAAGAAGTACCAGATGATTTTGGGGTAATAAAGATTATATTGTATTAAATATTAATAATCCTAATATATTAGGTATTCGCAATAAAAGTGATAATTCAGTTAAAATTACATTTAAACCGAGATAAAAAAACAAAAAAAGAGATGTAAATCTCTTTTTTCTATTTTTACTTAACTTTTATATTACCATTTTCATCAATATCTAATAAATCAGATATATTAGTATCTAAATTTCAACGATAAACTGATTTAAATCTTGTAGAAGGTCAATCACTTATAACGCTATAAGAACGAATAACAATTATAACCATCGGTGATTTTCATTCTAAATTTAAAGTATAATTTTAATCTTCATTATTTTTATCAATTTCAATACTTGGATGAGTTCTATCTATTAGATTATTATTTTTAAACTTAGTAATATTTCAATTTTAACCTTTTCATACAACATAATATCACTTATTATCAACCGTATTAAATGGTTTTTCTTGTGACGCTATTCATTCTAATTTATCTTTAATTTCTTGGTTTGTTGTATCTATTTGGTTTTCTTTTTTTAATTCATCTAATTGCTCTTTTGTATATTATTGTATTTTATTACAAGCAACTAAACTTGTTGTAATTGTTCCTACTAATGAAATTGCTACAATAATACTTAATAATCTTTTCATTTTGTTGTTTTTTAATTATTACTTTTTACAAGCAAGTTCTATAATAGAAACACCAACGCCTCCCCTAAATAAAGCACCAATACTAGCACCAATTAATGTTCCTACACCAGGAAAAAAACAATACTTCTCGCAACAGCTCCAGCTGAACTCGAACCTATGATTGTTGCAATTTTTGTAGTTGAATTACAAGGACTTTAATTTTTAAATTGTATTATGTAAATCTAAGCTCCAAATTTATCTTTTGTTATTTTGATAATAGCACTCTTTAAAATAAATGCAACTATTTTTTTTAAAAAATAAATTATTTGTTAAATTATTTGTGAATTTATCTTAATTTTAGCACACTGAAAAATAGTTTATTAAATTATTCAAATAAACTTATTTAAAATTCTCTGAAAATACCTCTTTTGCTGTTCTTCAATTCAAAACAGGCCTTAATTTTTCATTTATAATATCAACTACTAAATCTATTTCTTGTTGTATAACAGGATTAAAATCTGTTCCTTTACGATATCGTTTTCTAAATTCACGGTTCATTCTTTCAATTAATGGTTTTTAATTAGGTGAAGCAGGGTCACAATAATAAATATTAGAACCAGTAATATTTTCCATTTCTTCAAACTTACTAAATTCTTTTCCTCTATCAGTTATTATTCCTTTAATTTTTCCAACTAAACCATTAATTCTAACTAATTCTTCAAGTTTTTTTAAAACTTCATTAGCAGTATGTTCTTCTAATTTCATAGCAAAGTATTTTTTACTTGATTTCTCTGCCAAAACTAAACAACTAGATTGATGGTATTTACCAACTACGGTATCCATTTCAAATCAACCAACATCAGATTATTTATTTTCAATATCTCATATTGACTTAAATCTTTTATCTAATTTACCACGATTATCAGGTCTTTTCTTTGTTCTATTTTTTCTACCACCATTTAATAAATTTTTCTTTAACAAACCCAAAAGACCTAAATAAATTCATTTATAAAATATTTTAAGGCAGGCAGGAAATTTGACACCAAATTTTATTAGAAATCGCTGAATAATTTCTACTGGTGAATCATAAAAAATATTAAATCGTAAATTTAAAAATTCTTCTTGTTCTTCTGTAAATGTAGGTAGTTTTTTAATAGATTTTTTACGCTTTTGTTTATAATCTTTTTGTGCTTCAAGGGGTGGTTGATATTTTTGGTGGTTATATAGCCTATTTTATAAATTATTTTGTTTTGAAAATATGGTATGCAGTCGTATTAGTAGAGATAGAAAGGAAATTAAAAAAATGATTTCAGAATTATTTATTGGTTTACTTGTAGGAGCAGGCGCAGTTTGTGTTTTAGTTCTTAGTGGTTTTGGATTTTCAATTAAGAAAATTAAAAAAATAAAATCATAAATTATAGAATTAAAAACTGCGGTTATTGTTCACGAAAAACATTTACGAGGACCTTAATATGCAACAGAATTAGCATTAAAAACAGGTCAAATTAAAAATGTAAAAAAACAAGTTAAAGTAAACGACAAAAAACAAGCACAAAAAGACGATATTAGAAAATTAACAAATAGTATTTAAAAAAATAACCAATTAAGGTTATTTTTTATTTTTCTTTATTATGTTTTATATAAAAATTAATAAGATGTTCAATTCGTTGTGAATAAGTAAAGTCATTAAATTAATTTTAAACTTTTTCTTCATTTTCATTTAAGTAAATATTAACATTACGAATTAATTTAGAATAATATTTTCCTGTTTTTTGATTAAATGAATGTTTCATAATATTACCCCTTATAATTAGCAATAATAATTGCATCGCGTAAATGATTACTTATTTTTTCATTATTATATTTTCAATCTTTACCATATTCATAAGTTAAATTTTCATCTTTACTAAATTCTTGAATACAATTATTATTATATTTACTCAAATTTTCCATATTTTTAACAACTGATTTAGTGTGTTTTGGTGATACTCAATTAATGAGTAATCTTAGTATTTGATTAATATCTTCTATTACACCTAGTAATAGCAATAAATCGTCTCTATCTTTACTTGCATTAGCAGAGGTATATAAACAATCTTCAATATTTAAAATATAATTATTGTATTTTCATATATCACATAATATATCTCTTATAAAATCAATTTGTTTAATTCAATCTTTATTAATAAATTCATAATCATCAATTAATTTATTATTTTAAAAAACAACAATAGCGGTAGTACCAGTTCCTGATGGGTCAATACTTATTTTTATCATGCGTATACATCCTCATCAATATTATTATTAACTACTGTGGTACTACATTAGAAATATCTTCTTCTTTAGCGACATTATCGTTTGTGTCCGCTATTTCTGTATAAGATGAGGTATTATGTTATTTGATAAGGGTTCATTGCTCATCTGCCTCTGATTTTTGGTGACAGTAATATCATTATCAATATAAATCTTTTCATCATTAGTAGTAATAACTGCTTGGTCTGATTTATATGCTTGTTGTAATTCAACAGACATAATACCTCATTTTCTTAATAATTATGTTAATACTGTTTTAAGTGCCATTTCATAAAAAGTAGCGATATAAAATGATTTATTTTTAGCATAAGTTTTATAGTATTTCATAAAATGATTTTCCATTTGTTCTTTTGTCATATATAAAGTTTTTTCAAAACCATTAACCATTTTAAAATATGATACATAACCTATAATTGGTAATTTTTCTCGTTCATCTTCATTTTGAATTAAATTAAAACTAGTTCCTTTTAAATGATCATAATTTATTAATTCACCATCTCTGACATCTGATACTGCTATATCTAGATATTGTCCACTTCTTTGTGCTAATTGAATATAACCTTTATAACCCATTTGAAATTGTGCTTGATTAACTCATTCTTGCACTTCACGACCATTAATAATTATTGTTATTTTAGTATTATATGGTACTACATAAGCATATCCGAATTACTTTTCCATAGGTAAATTTAATAAAACACCCTAATAACAAGCAGTCATAATAGTTTTTGGATCTGCTTTTTGTAATAATTCATTACTATTTGATATTGCAACTATATTACTTTTAAATCTTGCAATTTCATTTTCGTTAGAAAATTTACTTTTAATTCACTCTGTTACCTTATCTGTTCTTAAAAATTCAACAATATTTGCCATATTATTTTTATCCTTTATTTATTTTAAAATTAATACCTTTAACACTAATTAAATTAATATCTTTATCACTATCTCATTGGTCTTTAATTTCGTTTTTAACAATTTGTTCATCAACAATTAAATAATTTTTAATTAAATTAATAAGTTCTAATTTATTTGCTTTTTCTAAAAAATTATCATTAATACCCAATATTTCAATATCTTTAATTAATAATTTATTTTTACGAAAATTACTAGTAATAATTTTTAATTCTTGTTCTTATTTTGCTACACTTTTAATTTCTAAAAATTGTTCTTTTTTATGAATTTCAATAATTTTATTTTGTTTTTGAAATTGAATATTAATTACACTATTTTTTAAAGAATCATGATTACTCTTAATATTATTTTCTAAATTCAAAATATCTTTTCTAATAAAATTTAATTCATCTTTAAAATTTTTTATTAATTCTAATGGTTCTCTAAAAATATAATCAATTTTTGAAACTACTAATTTTAAATCTTTTAATGATTGTGATTTATATTCTCTATTTATTAATCAAGCTTGTTGTCGATATATAAATTCTGCTAATTCTTGTCCATTTTCATCAATTCATTTTTTAATTGTTAATGCTTTTAAACTTAATTCTTTAAAATCATTTCCTTTTAAATAAAACGGATAAGTAATATTTTTAACTTCATTATTTAACTTTAAATCTTCCATAATTAAATTTCCTCTAATTCCATTTCATTAATTAAATTATCAATATAGTCATAAGCACTTTCTTCTAAATAACATTCTTCTAATGTTATATTAAATAAATATTCTTCGGTATAAACATTGCCATTTTCATATTTTCACATATTATTCACATCCTTGCCATTTAATATTTTCATTTTCTAAATTAATAATAGTTGTTAATCATTCTTGTTGATTTTCAATATTAACAGTAATTTTTGCTTCTTCTAATGTATAAAAACAGTTTGTTTTGAAATCACCGTATTTACTTTTCATTACTAATAAGTATCTTTTATTCATAATTTATTTCTCCTAATTTTTTCTGCCTAATGCTCAATGCTCATCATTCATATCTTCAAATGATACGGGATAAGCTCGTAGTATTAATTCTTGTAATTTGTTTTCTTGATTACATCTAAAACAATAACCTCAATATCTTTTTTTAAGACAAATTTTATTTAACTTTTTCATATATACCTCTTAAATTATACCTCCTATTTTTAACTCGCTAGCACTCACTCCCTAAGTGAAAGTGCCAAAGCGAGAATTAGTTATATAAGTATTTACTACGCCATCCGCTTCACTGGGAGTAAGCGGTGGTGGTATATTGTTTAATAATCCATAGTTGTTTTTTATTTTTTACGCCAAAGAGTTTTCTCTCTTCATCCGCACCATTTCAGGTCAAAACGTTCAGTTTTTAAAATAAATTCACTAGCATCTTGAAGAGCCTAATGCTGACTTTGTGGTTTTTATTAAACCGCTGTCACTTCTAAGAAGTAATATCTATCGCAAATTTATTTATAAAGTGGCCATCTCAATATTTATTGTCGTTTGATGTTGACCTTGCACTTATCACGACTATCGCTTAGTTCTAATGAACAAGCGCCGATTTACATTTTTCCTCATACACTATTTCAGTACTTGCCTCGGTTGGCTGTGGGAATGATTTTAAACTAATGTGGTCGCATGTAAAAAAGAAGGGTTTTAAGAAAATAGATAGAAATTGAATAAAAATAATAAACCATTTACTAAAATGGTTTTTTTATTTGTAAAACCAAAATTATTAATTGATTCAGAGAAAGGACAGCATCTTAAATTCTTAAAATAAAAACCTTTTATTACAACTTTTTGATACCCTCTTTAAGTTGTTTACACATTTATTAAATATCTTAGAAATCTTTACAAAGTGTACCTGTTTTTTCTCCAATTTTAAGGTGTTGTCCTTTCTCTGTTTCAGTTAATTAATTTGCTAATAAAAAATTTAATAAAGGAATGAATAAGTAATGGAAATTAATAAGCAACAAACAATATGTGATGTTGATAATTGCTATAAAGCAATATCATTCATTACTGAAGAATTTTTATCAAATAAAGTTTTATGAACTTGTGAAAAACACAAAGATTTATTAAGTCGCACAAAAGATAAAAAACAAAAGCGGTTTTATAAACGTTTAGAAAATTCAAAAATTATCTTTGATTATGAAACTGGTTCTTTAAAACTTTGATTTATTAAAACAACTTAATGTAGTGTGGGACGGTTATTTTAAATAACTAAGTGTTTTTATTCCACATAGGCGGTCTAGCCCAACGGTAATCAGTCCGGAAATAACAGACGCTTTAACAAGTGATAGTCGTGATAAGTGCAAGGTCAACATCAAACGACAATAAATATTGAGATGGCCACTTTATAAATAAATTTGCGATAGATATTACTTCTTAGAAGTGACGGCGGTTTAATAAAAACCACAAAGTCAGCATTAGGCTCTTCAAGGTGCAAGTGAATTTATTTTAAAAACTGAAACGTTTTGACCTGAAATGGTGCGGATGAAGAGAGAGAAAACTCTCTGGCGTAAAAAATAAAAAACAACTGTGGATTATTAAACAATATACCACCACCACTTACCTTAGTGAAGCGGATGGCGTAGTAAATACTTATATAACTAATTCTCGCTTTGGCACTTTCACTTGGGAGTGAGTGCTAGCGAGTTAAAAATAAGAGGAATAATTTAGGAGGTTTATATGAAAAAGTTAAATAAAATTTGTCTTAAAAAAAGATATTGAGGTTATTGTTTTCATAAAGAATGCAATCAAGAAAATAAATTATAAGATCTAATGCTTAGAAGTTATTCAGTTTCATTTGAAGAAATGACTGATGAGCATTGAGCATTAGGCAGAAAAAATTAGGAGAAATAAATTGTGAATAAAAGATACTTATTAGTAATGAAAAGTAAATATGGTGATTTTAAAACAAACTGTTTTTATACATTAGAAGAAGCAAAAATTACTGCTAATATTTAAAATCAACAAGAATGATTAACAACTATTATTAATTTAGAAAATGAAAATATTAAATGACAAGGATGTGAATAATATGTGAAAAGATGAAAATGGCAATGTTTATACTGAAGAAGATTTATTTAATATAGCATTAGAAGAATGTTATTCAGAAGAAAGTGCTTATGACTATATTGATAATTTAATTAATGAAATGGAATTAGAGGAAATTTAATTATGGAAGATTTAAAGTTAAATAATGAAGTTAAAAATATTACTTATCCGTTTTATTTAAAAGGAAATGATTTTAAAGAATTAAGTTTAAAAGCATTAATAATTAAAAAATGAATTGATGAAAATGGACAAGAATTAGCAGAATTTATATATCGACAACAAGCTTGATTAATAAATGGAGAATATAAATCACAATCATTGAAAGATTTAAAATTAGTAGTTTCAAAAATTGATTATATTTTTAGAGAACCATTAGAATTAATAAAAAATTTTAAAGATAAATTAAATTTTATTAGAAAAGATATTTTGAATTTAGAAAATAATATTAAGAGTAATCATGATTCTTTAAAAAATAGTGTAATTAATATTCAATTTCAAAAACAAAATGAAATTATGGTAGTAAGAAAAAAGTTTAGGTTTTGGTATAAAAATTATTCTTTATTTTAAATATATTTCTAAAACACTGATAAATCAACCTTTTAAAAAGTTATCTAATTATTTTATTTATATTTTTTATAAAACCTAAGCTTTTGTAATACTATCAGAAAAAAGTTTAGGTTTTGGTATAAAAATTATTCTTTATTTTAAATATATTTCTAAAACACTGATAAATCAACCTTTTAAAAAGTTATCTAATTATTTTATTTATATTTTTTATAAAACCTAAGCTTTTGTAATACTATCATAATTAATGATGGTACTAACAACTTTTATTTAAGATTAGACGTTGATTTGAATTTGTTATATATATATGAAACTTATCAAGGAAAAGAAACTAAGTTTCATTATTAAAAAAATAAAAATGATGATTATTTTAAATCAGTTTATCGTTGAAATTTAGATACTAAGGAACCTGATTTAATTATTGATGATAAAGGCAATATAAAAGTTAATGTATAAATAAAAAAAAGAGATAATTAAATCTCTTTTTTATTTTACCTTGGTTTAATTGTTATTTTAACAGGATTATTACTACTATTTCTAATCCCCAAAACATTTGGATTATTTATATTAAATTTTATACTTCCATTTGAAATAGGTGTTTCATATTCGGTTGTACCTCAATATCAAATATCTCCATATCCCTCAACTCCCAATAATTTAGGAATCATACTCTTTGATATTCTAATTTTTAATTTCATATCATTAGTATAATATGCTTGAAGTTTAGTTTCTTTAATTTTCTCGTTATCATTATTATATAATTTTGTTATTTGCAACAATAAATAAATAAACGCTTCACCTAACTCAGTTTTATATTTAGTTTTATATTCTTTATTTATTAATCCATTTGTCTCACCAGTAGCAACTGTTTGAATATCATTTACTTTTATATTATCAGTATATAAAATAATTGTATTTTCAAAATTAACTTTATTAATTTGTGCCCTTCCTTGTGTTTCTATTTTTATACCACCCAAATTACCTAAATAATCTGAACAGCCTGTTCTACCAACTAAAATTTCAACATTTCTATTAGGATATATTCGGTGGTTCACACTCAACTTGTAAATTACCTATATTACTTATTTCTATTGTTTTATAAGAACTAATAAATTTATCAATACTTTGAATTGTTGGATCAATTTGTTTTAAATCAATTTCTATTTCAGAATATCCAAAATATTTTGTATTTTCATCAAAAAAATTATTATGTGTAATATTATACGGTGTTGTTGTTTTTTTACATTGTCCTAGTTGAATTGCGTTAAATAATATAGGTAATTTTGCATTAGCGGGCATAATATCTTTTGTATAAGGTTTATAGTTATATGGAACTGGCGGAAGAACATATTCAGGGTAATTAAAGGTTGGGATTTCATAGTCGTGTGGTAATAAGAAACTAGTTTTATAGTTAGTTGTCATATCGCGTAAATAATTATTTAATGTACTTTTTGTTTTTCCACGAAAGGCTCCATACTGATAAGCGTAAATAATCTTCTTCATTGTTTGCATATGGGTTATCAGCATAAAAGATAATTTCAAAATTACCTTTATATAATGCTTGTATTGAAAACATATCAATAATATAACTACAATTTGTACCATCTGGTGTTTGTGCATAAACTGTTCTTACTAATTCATTAATTAAATATATGCGATTAGTTTTAGGATTTAATTGTTTTAAATTATAAGTTGAATAAGTTATTCGTTCTGTTGGTTTACCATCTTTTTCTAAAACATTATCTTGTATTTTATCAGTTAATAAAGTTGTAAACCCTAAACTAGTAGCATTTGCTCTAAAAATAGCACCAACTTTATCATTCCCTTGTTCTCTAAAAATTTCAAATGGTAAATAACCTTTACCTTTTGATTTTTCAGACCAAAATGCATCATTATAAAAACTATAAATATTAGCACTCATAAAGCCATTAAGTCATTGGAAATTAGGCCAAGTTTTTTCATCTTGGTTAATTACTCATCCTCAGGGAATACCAAATGAAATAAAGTTTAAGAACTTACCAACTCTACTCGGTATCGTAAAAGGGTTAAAAACTAATTTTTGCGTATAGTTTAAAGGTAATACTGTAATTTGGCGATTAATAAAATTATTCATATTTAAAATATCTCAAACATTACATGCACCCATTTTATTATATTCAATTTGAACTTGACCAATAGTATTACTAAATTCATCTTTTCTTCTAAAATATGATGATGCTTGGGTACTAATTATATTATTAACATCTTCATTATTTACTTTTATTTTATCTGGTGGAGTAATCATTAAATTTTTAGACCAATAAAATTTAGAGTCATTATCTTCTTTATTAATAGTTGTTCCAACAGTCGGATTAGTTGCTGTTAAACTTGCTTTATCGGTTATTACAATTCCCTCACTATTTTTTTGTTTTCAAAAGTCATATCTAATTTCCATATATTTTTTTCAATCTTCATAACCAGTTATCATAGTTGGTTGAATACCTTGAATGTTATATCAACTTACTTCTGGTGATGCATAAGTATTAACTTTGTCAGGTTGACAAGGATACATGTTATACATTAATAAATCGCGTGAATTCATTACTTTTTTATTAAATTAACCTTTAATAATTGGTCGGCCAATAACTGGCATATCAAAAAAGATAGGATTACCATAAAATTTAACTACTATTGCTCTAACCTCTGGGTCTTTTAATAAAATCTCATTTAATTCAATAATACCTTTATTTAGTTTTTCATCATAAGTTATTTTAGGAAAACAATAACCTTCCCCGGGGGCACTTGTTTGAATAAATTGTCGCACCGACAAACCGCTATTACTAATTTTGTCATTAATACTTGAAAAGGTAATTTCTTGTCATAAAAAACTACCATCATAAGGTGAATAATAATTAATAATATTTGAGGGATATAATCATTGTCTATCTTGTGATGCAGAATTAATATAACCACCACCAATATTTAATCCACGGTCATTAAATACAGTATAAAAATTATAATAATTATTAATATTTAATTTATCTATATCTTTATCTAAAATTAATAATGTATATTGTCTTTCAGTTGATTGTTGAGTAAATACTTGTTCAAATTTTGCTTCACCAAATTTAATTGAACTTTTGTCATCAATCATATAAGCATCTCAATATTTATCAACTTTAACTTCTTTTGTATAGTAATTATCAGCTTTATTATCATTATTAATAAAATAACTTAATTTATATTGGTTTAAGTATTCTAACATTCTATTAATATCATAAATGTTTTCACCATAAATTAATTTTCAATAAACATTATTATTTTCATCTTTTAATTTTATCGCAAAAGGTATTTCATTATTGGCTCATATAGTTGAGTTAATTGGTTAATTTTTAAAATTATCAATAGTTAAGATAGTAATTTCTTCACCTTTATATTTTTGAACTATTTTTAAACTACCTTGTCATTGTGCAATAGTATTTTCCATATTATCAAATATTCTTGAATAACTACCATAATCACTTTGTTTAGCATTATTAGGTTTTCAACCTGTTTCTGTATCAGTAATATATGAACTATAAACATTAAAAGGAAATACCATTCAATGTCTATTATCTCTTATATTTTCTCTTATATCTATTAAAGTATCATATGCTTGTCTTCTTAATTCTTCCATAACACCCGGGTTAATTCTACTCATTTATTAATTCTCCTTAATTTCTGTTCTACCTTGTAAGGCATTTTGATTATTACCAGTTTCATCATATTCCATTAATTTATTATTATGTTCAATTTCTTTGGCTTGCATTTTATCTTGTCATACTTCTACTTTTTCAAAATATTTGGTTGCTTCTAATTCATCAATATTATCATATTCAGTAATTGCTCTTATTGGTTATATTGTTCCATTTTGTAATCTAGCAGTAATTAATTCATTTTGTCGCATTTGGTCTACTAAACTAGAACTAACAAAATCAAATCCATAAGGGCCCGCCGTTCACCTACACCATCTCATAAACCATAATATTTTAAAACAGTATCAAACATTTTAGTATAATATTGTTTACGATATGCTTGTAAATATGCTTGTTTTTTTAAGTCTTTTGTTTTAGTTAATAATAACTGTGTTTTATTTTGGTCATTATCTGATTTATCACCAAAAGGACTAGAAAAATGACATGCTAAATATACTTGTTCAATAATTACTTTTTGGTATTCTGTATATGTTTCTAAGGTTGGTGTGCCTTGTACTACTTGTAAAGATTGCGATAATTGACCATCTACTGTTGATGAACTTGATTGAACAAAAATATCATCAAATACATCTTGTAGTACTTTTTTATTACCTTTGTTATAAGCAGTCATTAAATCATCACTTAGTATCCCATATCAATGCGTACGATTTGCATATCTTTCTTTTGATTTAATATTAAAACTATCTTCTAAATCAAATTGTAATTTATAACAATTTGCCATCGTAGGTCATGGGTTTAATGTGGTTGATGTTGATAAGAATAATGGATTAGGTTCATTTATCATTTCTCAAAAAGGGACTATACCTAATTTATTTTTAAATTCTTGTATTAAAACAGGTCTAACATCATCTTTAATTTATGTTTTGCTTTGTCCAACAACTACTTCATTATTTTTTGGTCAACCTTTAATAATTATTTTATCTTTAGTACAAATTAAATTTAAAATAAAACCACCATCTGATTGATGATAATTTAATTAAATATCAGCACCTTGTTCAATTTCGTTTATTTTACTTACACGAGATGTAAAGTTAAATTGGTTAATTCATAAATCAATATTTCCATCTGATGTTTCTAATAAACCAAAGATAGTTTTACCCATTAAACTTGCTGTTAATTCATTTTTATCTAATTTTTCTTTTATTTTATAAGTTTCATATCATCAATTTAATTTTTCTAAAATATCTTTACGATGAGACTTAAATAAAATATCTTTACCATTTACTAATCGCATTTGATGGCGAGCAATAATATTGGCCAAATTAATTGTTCAATCATAATTATAAAATTTTAAAACACTATTAATATCATTTAAGTTTGGTAAACTAGGAAAAGTATTATTCATGGTTATTTTGCTCCTTTAATTTTAAAATAAGTGCATAATTAATTATATTTACTGTTAATAAACTGTTTTAAATAAATTCTTTGGTACTGTAATTTCAAGCCCCTCTTTTCTAGCAAAAGGACCAGTATTAATATATTTTCAAAAAGCAATAATAATTTATCCTCAATTGTTTAATTTTTGGCCAATTGCAACAGAATTAGCATTAAAAACAGGTCAAATTAAAAATGTAAAAAAACAAGTTAAAGTAAACGACAAAAAAACAAGCACAAAAAGATGCTATTAGAAAATTAACAAATAGTATTTAAAAAAATAACCAATTAAGGTTATTTTTTATTTTTCTTTATTATGTTTTATATAAAAATTAATAAGATGTTTAATTTGTTGCGAATAAATAAAGCCATTAAATTCATTTCAAACTTTTTCTTCATTTTCATTTAAGTAAATATTAACATTACGAATTAATTTAGAATAATATTTTACTGTTTTTTGATTAAATGAATGTTTCATAATATTACCCCTTATAATTAGCAATAATAATTGCATCATGTAAATGATTACTTATTTTTTCACCATTATATTTTCAGCCTTTACCATATTCATAAGTTAAATTAGTATCTTTACTAAATTCTTGAATACAATTATTATTATATTTACTTAAATTTTCAATATTTTTAACAACTGATTTAGTATGGCGTGGTGATATTCAATTAATAATGTCATAATATTCTTTTTCAATAGAACCTAATAATCTTAATAAATCATCTCTATCTTTTGAACCGTTAGCATTTATTGGTAAATAATTTTCAATTATTAAAATAGATTTATCATATTTATACAATCTTTTAATAAATGATATAATTTCATTTGCATGATTAATTCAATATTTATTATTATATTCATGATGTATTTTTAAATTATTATTTTCAAATAATACAATAGCAGTAGTACATAACCCCGAAGGGTCAATGCTTATTTTTATCATGCGTATACATCATTATTATTATTATTAACTACTGGTACTACATTAGAAATATCTTCTTCTTTAACTACATTATCGTTTGTGTCCGCTATTTCTGTATAATATGGGGTAATTTATATTATTTGATAAGGGTTCATTACTCATCTTCCTCTGATTTTTGGCGACAGTAATATCATTATCAATATAAATCTTTTCATCATTAGTAGTAATAACTGCTTGGTCTGATTTATATGCTTGTTGTAATTCAACAGACATAATACCTCATTTTCTTAATAATGATGTTAATACTGTTTTAAGTGACATTTCATCAAAAGTAGCAATATAAAATGATTTATTTTTAGCATAAGTTTTAGAATATTTCATAAAATGATTTTCCATTTATTCTTTGGTCATATATAGTGTTTTTTCAAAACCATTAACCATTTTAAAATATGATACATAACCTATAATTGGTAATTTTTCTCGTTCATCTTCATTTTGAATTAAATTAAAACTAGTTCCTTTTAAACGATCATAATTTATTAATTCACCATCTCTGACATCTGATACTGCTATATCTAGATATTGTCCACTTCTTTGTGCTAATTGAATATAACCTTTATAACCCATTTGAAATTGTGCTTAATTAACTCATTCTTGCACTTAACGACCATTAATAATTCTTGTTATTTTAGTATTATATTGCACTACATAAGTATATCCGAATTGCTTTTCCATAGGTAAATTTAATAAAAAGCCTTCTTGATAACAAGCGGTCATAATTGTTTTTGGGTCTGCTTTTTGTAATAATTCATTACTATTTGATATTGCAGCTATATTACTTTTAAATCTTGCAGTTTCATTTTCGTTAGAAAATTTACTTTTAATTCACTCTGTTGCATTATCTGTTCTTAAAAATTCAACAATATTTGCCATATTATTTTTATCCTTTATTTATTTTAAAATTAATACCTTTAACACCAATTAAATTAATATCTTTATCACTATCTCATTGGTCTTTAATTTCGTTTTTAACAATTTGTTCATCAACAATTAAATAATTTTTAATTAAATTAATAAGTTCTAATTTATTTGCTTTTTCTAAAAAATTATCATTAATACCTAATATTTCAATATCTTTAATTAATAATTTATTTTTACAAAAATTACTAGTAATAATTTTTAATTCTTGTTCTTATTTTGCTACACTTTTAATTTCTAAAAATTGTTCTTTTTTATGAGTTTAAATAATTTCATTTTGTTTTTGAAATTGAATATTAATTACACTATTTTTTAAAGAATCATAATTACTCTTAATATTATTTTCTAAATTCAAAATATCTTTTCTAATAAAATTTAATTCATCTTTAAAATTTTTTATTAATTCTAATGGTTCTCTAAAAATATAATCAATTTTTGAAACTACTAATTTTAAATATTTTAATAATTGTGATTTATATTCTCCATTTATTAATCAAGCTTGTTGTCGATATATAAATTCTGCTAATTCTTGTCCATTTTCATCAATTCATTTTTTAATTGTTAATGCTTTTAAACTTAATTCTTTAAAATCATTTCCTTTTAAATAAAACGGATAAGTAATATTTTTAACTTCATTATTTAACTTTAAATCTTCCATAATTAAATTTCCTCTAATTCCATTTCATTAATTAAATTATCAATATAGTCATAAGCACTTTCTTCTGAATAACATTCTTCTAATGCTATATTAAATAAATCTTCTTCGGTATAAACATTACCATTTTCATCTTTTCACATATTATTCACATCCTTGTCATTTAATATTTTCATTTTCTAAATTAATAATAGTTGTTAATCATTCTTGTTGATTTTCAATATTAACAGTAATTTTTGCTTCTTAATAATGTATAAAAACAGTTTGTTTTGAAATCACCGTATTTACTTTTCATTACTAATAAGTATCTTTTATTCATAATTTATTTCTCCTAATTTTTTCTACCTAATGCTCAATGCTCATCAGTCATATCTTCAAATGATAAAGGATAAGCTCGTAGTATTAATTCTTGTAATTTGTTTTCTTGATTACATCCAAAACAATAACCTCAATATCTTTTTTTAAGACAAATTTTATTTAACTTTTTCATATATACCTCCTAAATTATTCCTCCTATTTTTAACTCGCTGGCACTCACTCCCTAAGTGAAAGTGCCAAAGCGAGAATTAGTTATATAAGTATTTACTACACTATCCGCTTCACTAGGGTAAGTGGTGGTGGCATGTTGTTTAATAATCCACAGTTGTTTTTTATTTTTTACGCCAGAGAGTTTTTTCTCTCTTCATCCGCACCATTTCAGGTCAAAACGTTCAGTTTTTAAAATAAATTCACTAGCATCTTGAAGAGCCTAATGCTGACTTTGTGGTTTTTATTAAACCGCTGTCACTTCTAAGAAGTAGTATCTATCGCAAATTTATTTATAAAGTGGCCATCTCAATATTTATTGTCGTTTGATGTTGACCTTGCACTTATCACGACTATCGCTTAGTTCTAATGAACTAGCGCCGATTTACATTTTTCCTCATACACTAATTTCAGTACTTGCCTCGGTTGGCTGTGGGAATGATTTTAAACTAATGTTCTTATGGAAGCATTTAGTTATTAATAAATAACCGTTCCCGCTCTGCATTAAGTTGTTTTATAAAATTTAAATTTTAATAACCCAGTTTCATAATCAAAGATAATTTTTGAATTTTCTAAGCGTTTATAAAACCACTTTTGTTTTTTATCTTTTGTGCGATTTAATAAATCTTTATGTTTTTCACAAGTTCATAAAACTTTATTTGATAAAAATTCTTCGGTAATGAATGATATTGATTTATAACAATCATTAACATCACAAATTTATTGTTGCTTATTAACCATCATTACTTATTCCTTCCTTTTATTGAGTTTTTTTATTAGCCAAATTAATTAACTGAAACAGAGAAAGGACAACACCTTAAATTAGGAGAAAAACAGGTACATTTTGTAAAGATTTCTAAGATATTTAATAAATGTGTAACACAATTTTAAGTTAACAAAAAAGTTATGATAAAAAGTTTCTATTTTAAGATGCTGTCCTTTCTCTGAATCAATTAATAATTTTGGTTTTACAAATAAAAAAACAACTCTTTTATTTAACAAGAGTTATTTTTTGCAGCTTCATCGTACACGATGCCCATATTTATTAGCAAATTCAAGCGGAATAATTATCTTAAAAAAACTAATTCCTAATCCAACATCCGACTTATGTTTTGCTCTTTTACCTTCTGCTGTTCGTTCTACTGATTTTGTTTTTCAAATTTCATAATCCGTAATATCTTGGAAAATACCAATTCGCATAACAAAACTACGATTAAAAATATTACCTAATTTAGATTTAACGGGTTTTTTCAATGAAATCGAAATAATAATACCACTTGCTAAATGACGAATATTATTTCACATCATACCCTCACGCTGTGCGGTAAAAATATCTCTATTTTTAAAATGTCTTGCTAAAATAATTCACACACTTTTACCACCATGAACTTTTTCAACTTCGTGAGGACTAGTTCCATTAATATATAAAAAACTCTCATCAAACAAAATTAAACTATCATCAGGTGGCACTAATTTTGTTCTATCAGTAAAATCTAAATTATTAAAAGTTAAAAGTTTTATTACATCATCTTCAATTGGATAATTACTATAAATTTTCTTCGTTAAAAGTTTCATAACTTGTGATAAAAAAGTTAAAAATAATGTTTTACCAGTTCCTAATTTACTAATAATTACTGATAACGGATTATCTCAAATAAAGTAAACTAAATGAATAATATTTAACTGATAATAAATAATTTTTCAAATTAATCAAACAAAATATACACATTGTAAAACAAATAATAATCAAAAAACTAAACCAGTACAATTTAAAGAAATTATCCAAATTAATAAATCAATTAAACTAAATAAAAACATTGAACCACTAATATAACAAAAATATATTAGAAAAAATACAAACTTTTTCATTTTACCTCCAATAGTTATTTATAATTAAACTAGTATTATTATGGTTTTCTCTCCCTACAAATTTAAAGGAGAGTGATAAAAATTAAGAAAATTTTAAAAATAATTTCAATATTATTACCTATTATTGGAATTATAAACTTTTTAATCAATCCTATCGGAAAATTAATTACTACAATTAATTTGATAGTATTACAAAAGCTTAGGTTTTATAAAAAATATAAATAAAATAATTAGATAACTTTTTAAAAGGTTGATTTATCAGTGTTTTAGAAATATATTTAAAATAAAGAATAATTTTTATACCAAAACCTAAACTTTTTTCTTACTACCATTAATTTTGTACAATTAATATTTAAAAATATTAGTCAAATAAACGCAAAATAAATATTTTTTACAACATTATTTATATTAATTTAAAGATTTTAAAATTTTGTAGGGAGAGAAAACCATAATAATAACAAAATTTAATTATTTAAAACAACTGACTATTTTAAAAACCATTCACAAGAAAAACCAAGTTAAAAACAAAATAACAATTCAAACACCAACCATCAGAGTTAAATATTCATTTTGAGTTAAATTGGTAGTCGGAAAAAAGCTTAGGTTTTATAAAAATTATAAATAAAGTAATTAAATATAAATTAAAGTAATCGCTTATTAGAGCGATTACTTTAATTTATATTTAATTACTTTATTTATAATTTTTATAAAACCTAAGCTTTTTTCCGACTACCAATTTTTAGTATTATTTTCGTTTGTACCAATTTTATTAATTTCTTTTTTCTTGTTAGGGGTAATGACATTACAACAAAACCATCAAACACAACAAATAACAGAAAAAGTAATAACAAAACGGAGTGCAGAAACCGGTATTAATGAAACTGATTTTATTAATACAATGTTTTTACGCAGTACTTTTTTTGAAAATTGAAGTGATACAAATTATTTTGTTAATCCAACTTTAAAAACATCAAAGTCATTAACTTATAACGATAAATGATACTTAGATTTTTTAAAGGATAGTTATTCAACTGGTGTTTCTTACAATAAACCTAGTGATAAATTTATGGATTTATATAAAAATTGAGATAATTATGTTAAACAGTATAACATTAACAAATTTTATGATGTTGATAGAAAACAATTTTTAAGAGAGTTAACAAATTTTGTTTATTCATTTGCAAATAAATATAATTTAACATCAATTTTAAATAAATTAAAAACAAATATAACTGATTTACAATCAGTTAATTTAATTGTATATAATTATTTTTAACTAATTTTCAATTACTTTCAACTGGCGGTTCTTGTGGTTTTTAAGGTTTTGGTTTTGGTTTATTACCCCCCCCGTTTTCATTATTATTAGGTTTATCACAAGCTGTTAAATTTGCTGGAATACTAACTATTCCACATACTCCTAAAATACTTAGTCATTTTTTAATTTGGCTAATTGTTCCTTACTTTATAAAAATATTATACTATGTAATAATTATAACAAAAAATTTTAGAAAGGTATTTAATAATGAATTATAAGCATTTCAGTATTGATGAACGTGTTATATTAAGTTAGTTATTAGTATCAAAACTATTTCAAAAGAAAAATGGCTAACCAAACTTATTTAAAATTGCTAAATATATGGAATGAAGTGTATCTACAATTTGAAATGAAGTTAAACGTTTTCAAAAGTTAAAAGAATATAATTCTATTAAAGCTTATAAAAAGTATCTTAAAAATCGTAAAAAATCAGTTAAGCATATTAAATTTTCATATCAGCAATTAATGTGATTAGATGAAAAATTTAATAAATTCCATTGATCCCCGGAAATTATTTGTTATGAATATAAACGTGAATTTGGTATTAAATTTCCGGTGTGTTTTAAAACTTTATATAAGTATGTTTTTCTTAGCTTATTTGGTTTAAATAAACGTAATTTGTATTTTCATGGTCGAAAAAATAAAAGTAAACAAAATATTGATAATCGAGGTAAATTAACTAATTTTCGAACTATTATAGAATTAAACATGATAAAAATGAATTTGGTTGATTTGAAATGGATACAATAGTTGGTAAGGATTTTAAATCTGTTTGCTTAGTTTTATCGATAATAAAAAAATTTTAGCAATTATAGGAGTAATTAGTTTTTCGGCAGTTGGAGCAAGTAATGCTATTGCTCTTGTAATGCAATGCATGAAAATGAAATTAGAAGTCTTCAAAATCGATTATCAACATTAAAAGGGAAAATTAATAACTTAAAAAATATTAGTGAAGAAGAAAAAGCATAATTAAAATTTGCCTTAATAGAACTTGAAAATCAGTTAAAAACATTAACTTCCCATGAAATTAAATCAATGTCAAAAACAGAACTTGATTTATTAAAAACAGCAATATCTTTTTTATAAGAACAATTTAACAAATTAAGTTAAATAAATATTATTTTTAAAATAGTTAATGTTCTCAATATGTTTAAATTAAAAATGTTTATTTTAACTGGGTATTTCCAGTTAAAATAAACATTTTTAATTTCATTACAATTTTTTATTTTTGAAGAGTATCTAAAAATTGATAAACTTCGTCATAATTTGGTTCAGAAGAAATTGGTGAAACAATTTGTAAATAAATAATTTTATTGTTTTGATCTAAAACCATTACACTTCGTGCTAATAAGTTATTAAATGGAAAGTATAATTTTGTTTGTGTTCCAAATTCACGATAATTAGTATCAGATAATAGAATATGTTTTGAATTAATAAAACCTTCACATGCTCGTTTCAAAGCAAATGGCAAATCACGTGAAATTGTTATTAATTGAAAATTAGGATATTTACTAATAATTCTTTCATTAAATTGTTTTGTTTGTGTTAAACAAACACTAGTATCTATACTAGGTACTGCGGAAATAACTTTATATTCTTTTGTTATGGTTGCTAATTCAAAATCTTGTCAATCAACCATATCAGCTTTAAATGATATTTTGTCACCAACTTGAAGATTATCTTTTGCAAGCAAATTTTTAACATCGCCGTTCATTGTTCCTGCTGCCATAAAAGTTGTTTTCTCCCTTCTTTTATAAGAATATTATATCCTAAAATATTATTATGATAATAAAGTATTTCAAACATTTTCAATTATTGTTGTTATAACTTCGTCGGCAATATAATTAATCGGATTTATTGTTCGTTGTAATAAACAAATAAATTCAATGTTTTTCTTTTTATTTCCTAAAATTGGAGAATAGTCACAATTGATAACACTGAAACCATTATCAAGACCTAAAGTAAAGATTTTTTTAATAACATCATAGTGCGTTGCTTTATGATTAATTTTTCCTTTCTTAACAGCTTCTTTTGTACTCTCAAACTGTGGTTTAATTAAGAAAAAAGCATAATGATTTAATAATAAAATATCTTTTAAAGATGGAATAATTTTATCTAATGAAATAAAAGAAACATCACAGCAAGCAAATTCAATTTCATCAGGGGCAAATAATGCTTTAGTAACATATCGAAAATTAGTTTTCTCTAATGAAATAACCTGCGGATTATTGCGTAATTTTCAAGCTAATTGGTTTGTACCAACATCGACAGCATAAACTTTTTTAGCATGATTTTGTAATAAACAATCGGTAAAACCACCAGTTGAAGCACCAATGTCGAGGCAAACTAGGTTTTTAACGGTTAAATTAAAAGCAGTTAAACCTTTGGCTAACTTTTCCCCTGCTCGGGAAACATATTTTAATGGTTCACCACGTAATTTAATAATACTATTTTCTTTTACTAGTTCACCTGGTTTTAAAGCTGGGATATTATCAACTAAAACATTGTTTGCTAAAATCATTGCTTTAGCTTTTTCGCGCGAAGGAGCTAAATTATTATTAACCATTAACTGGTCTAACCGAATTTTCATTAAAATTTATTCTCTCTTTCATTTACTTTTCTTAAATGCACGTTGGTTTTGATAACGAAATAATAATCGTTGCTTTCGATTTTTTGTTTCCCGATAAGTTTCTAAGATTGTATCTTGTGCTAGGATATAATTAGTAATTTCTTTAAAAAAGTAAGCACCATATGATAATGATCATTTTAATGAAACAAAATTTTGATCAATTTTGGTTTCAATAATTTTGGTAGTAAGAAAAAAGTTTAGGTTTTGGTATAAAAATTATTCTTTATTTTAAATATATTTCTAAAACACTGATAAATAAACCTTTTAAAAAGTTATCTAATTATTTTATTTATATTTTTTATAAAACCTAAGCTTTTGTAATACTATCATAATTTTTGAATAATTACTAATAATGTAATTACATTCTAGCATAATGTTATTAATATTATTATATTTAAAAAGATAATATGTTGTTTGTGGTAATTGATATTTTTGTGCTAAAAAAGCAAGATTTTTTGGAATAATTAATTGTTTAGTATCTAAGTCAATTGTAATATCAACTGGTTTTCATAATGGAACATAGTGGATTTCCCCCGATAAAGTTAATAACCGTTGCTTAGTAGTTTGTGACATTTGTCACTTTTTCCCTCATTTGTTATTTGCTCAATTATAATAATTAAACTTGTTATTTTCCATCTAATCACCCATTTGACTAAATTAATTATACCAAATTTAGTATGAACAAAAAAGGATTTAGATAATAATTTTATTTGCATTAATTATCATTAATATTATTGTACTAAATTTGTTTTAAATTTAATATTTATACTTTCACTTATAATTTGACAAATAATTATAACTTATTTTTTTAAAAAAAATTTAGAAACCACACACATTTTGTATTTTTGTGGTATTTACATTTTTTACAAAATAAATTTTATTAATATTTTAATTAAGGAGTTGAAATTATGCAAACAAAGCAATATTTTATTTTGTGGTCATTAGTGAAAAAGTATGGTAAAGATATTGTTATTAATACTTTTAATAATATTGCAAAAGATATTAAAATTAAAAAGTAAAAGAATAAATTATTCCGCGTAATTTATTAGCGAGCAATTTATTTAATAATGTTTTTAAGTGGAGCGAAGCGCCAACGAGCGAAGCGAGTTTGTAAATTTCAATTTTTTAATTTATTGAAAGGAGTTATATCACACCAGTATGATTAACATGAATATTTAGTATTTTGATTTTGTTAGGTATTTTTGCGTGAATTGGTTTATCAATTTATCAAAAAGTTAGACAAATTCAAGGTAAGAAAAAAAACTTAAAAAAAGGAGGATAGAAAATAATGAATTTTTTAGTAGATGCATTTTCAACAATTGGATTCGGGGGTGGAATGAATTCTATTTGAACTGGTTTAGGTAATGCAATGGGTAAAGTAAAAGATGCTGTATATGGTATTTTACCGCAATTAATGACATTTTTAGGTGATGCGTGAATTATTTTAATTCCATTTGGATTATTTATTATTATTAAGATATTAAACTTTTTCCGTCATATGGTTAAAGGATTTTAATAAAATATAACATTATATATATTCTAAGTTATTTTAAACAAAACTAAGGCACACTATTAGTTATATTTTTTTAGTAATTAAATTTAAAGTATTATTATGGTTTTCTCTCTGTATAAAAATATTTATAAATTTGTTAATTTATTAAAAATTCAAATAATAAATTTAAATGTTATTATTGAAATTATTAGTAATGAATAAATTGTTTTAATTGATGATACCATTCATGATAAATAAAAAATAGTTGTTAGTTTATCCTTTTAACAAAAAAGTAATTTACAATTTATGCTTTCCGCCTTAAAAAGACTTATGCTGACTTGTTATTCGAACAAGAATAAAAAAAGATAGGTTTATAAAATGGCACTTACAAAAGAACAATTAATAGAACAAGGTTTAAGTGAAGAAATAGCAGATAATATTTTAAATTAATTTCATAATGAAACAAAACAAATTATTGAGGGAATACAAAAACGAAAATATACTATTTCAAAAGAAGAGTATTTAAAAGTTGATAATGAATTAGATGAATTAAAAGCATTTAAAGATGTTCCATCTATTAAAATTGAAGATATTAAAACTAATTTAGATAAAGTTAGTGGTAATTCTTTAACTGAAAAAATGCAAACTTTAAAAGAATTAAAACCCGATTTGTTTATGCAAGAACAACCATCAGTTTCACCAACTAATTTTATTAAATATATGATTGAAAAGTCTACTGAAAATAAAAATGATGAAATTGAAACTATTAAAGAAAAAGGAGTACATACTTCTGATGAAATTAAAAAAATAACTGATTATACACTTAAAAACCTTAGATAATAAGGGAGTGAAATATTATGGCAACAATTAATTTGACACAAGTATCTTTTACATTAGAAGGTAATACAACAGGTCAAAAAGCTTATGTTGATATGATTAATGCTTTATTGCGTGGACATTTATATAATGAATATGCAAGTATTATGCAGTATGCTACTGCAATAGCAGAACAAGTTGTTTGATTACCTAATGTTTGACAAGCACTATATAATTTAACTCATCGTGTGGTATGACAAGATGATTATTTATTACCAAATGGTGGGACAACTCAAACTATGGGATTAACAAGAATTCCAGTTCCTATTGATAAAAGATTTAATTTAAAATTAATGAATGAGGCTTTTGACTTAGCATTAATAGAACAAAATATTAAAAATGGTGTTATTGCTGATGCTATTTCTAGTGTTGTAAAGAATAAATTTGTTAATTTAGAATGTAAATTAATTCATGCTATTTATGATTATTGTTTAGCAGATGGTCAATATGAAGTAATTCCATTTCGTAGTTATACAGCCGAAAATGCTGATGATGCAAATAAAGCATTCTTTACATTAAATGAAACTTGGTAGTCGGAAAAAAGCTTAGTTTTTATAAAAATTATAAATAAAGTAATTAATATAAAACCTAAGCTTTTTTCCGACTACCTGAAACTTTGATTGAATTAACAAATCAAATTACTAATTTATATTTTGGTTTACCAACTGATAAAATGTTTATGGTTTTAGGGTGAAGAGCCTATTTAGGATTAATACCAGCTTATTTAAAAGTAATTGGTTCACAATCCAAATTAAAAGCGATGATTAATGGTGAATTATATAAAAATACAGCAATGGGAATTCCTGTATTTAAAAGTTTTCATTTAGAAAAAACATATACAAAAGGACAAGTTAACCGTGATAAAGGTTATAATTTTACTAATGTAAATGGTTTGCCAAGTATGATTTGTAGAAATAATTCCCTCTTTAATTAACAATGTATAATAACGAAATCGTGGTGGTTTAAAAACAAGACTATATTTATTATAATCATCTATTTTTTTCTCATCATTTGTATCATTTAAAAATTTAATAATTTTTCAATAATCAGTTTTATTACCCAGTCATACAACAAAATATCATTTATTATGAACTTGATTAAATGGTTTTTCTTGCGGGGCTATTAATTCTAAAATACCATCGTTTGTTTTTATATTGTTTTTTTCTTTTAGTTCTGTTAATTATGCCTCGGTATATGCTGTTTTATTACAAGAAACTAAACTTATTGTACTTATTCCAATTAGAGTGATTGTTCCTAAAATACTTAATATTTTTTTCATATTATTATAGTCCTTTTCTAATCTGAATCAGAACTAAAAACAAAACAACTATTTGCTAATAAATTTTCTTCATCATTATCATCAGAAAATAAATCGGAGTTTCGAAAATCGACAATATGTGCTAATAAATTCTGAAAATTTCAAATTTTGCTATAATATTTTATATATGCAACAATAAATTGTAAATACACTTCACTATTTATTAATAAATCGCCATATTCAAAATTAGAAAATAATATATCAAATAATTTTTGGCCAGTTAGTTAGGTTTCTGTATTTTCTTCATTATTATAGTTAATTGAGTTATGAGCTTCTTCGAGATCAGAATCTCTAACAAAATAAAGTGTTTTTAATGGGTTGATGTTTGGCTGAATTCCGACAATTAAAAACATATGTACAGTAAGCTGACTACTACTATTTATAACTCCACTAACTGGAACAACAGTACTTCTAGAAAGAGATTATCATATTAAATTTTGTAATAAATTAAATTTTTCTTCATTATCTAAAATATAAAAAAAGAAACTTTCTAAAGGAAAATAAGAATAACTAAAACCTAAATAATCTTTAATAAAATTATTTTCCATAATAAATTTATAAATAGAAAAAGAGTATAAACCTTCATTATCCACAGAATAACCTGCATTATTAAATATATCAGCAAGTTGTAGTTGAGAAAAATTATTTACATTTGGATTTGTTATTTGACTATTAGCTAAGATATTTTGTAAAATTGCAATAGCACATCAAGAATCTTGTTCTTGTAATTCCATTGGTACTTGTATGTTATTTCTTAAATCTATTGATGCCGTTCTTAAATTGATATCGAATAAATTCATTTGTGGTTCGGGTGTTGGTTGTAAACCTGATGGCCCCGCTTGTGGTTCGGGTGTTGGTTGTTTGTCTTTTTTTTAATTAATCATTATGTTTGAATTTTTTATTAAATTTATTTTCTTTATTTCTATTATTAAATGTTTGCCAATCAATAGTATCATCATTTTGATTAATAATTTCATTATAGAATTCAAAATCATTACTTGATCAATATCCTTACGGGTATCCGGTGTATGAAATGATTCGAATTGATTCACCCATTCTTAAATTTCAAGATAAATTATAGTAATAACTAAAATTATTTCAAATTAAATAAGCAAAAGACTTAATTTCTTCTTCATTAAGTTTATAACTATAGCCACCATATGATGGAGGAAATTTTAAGAATAATTTTGTTAATTCTCTAACAAATAAACCTTTTTGTTTTGTAACAAAAAAAAGTAATTTTATTTTAGTTAAAGTTATTTTGTTAATTCTAATTTTTATTTTAGTTAAAGTTATTTTGTTAATTCTAATTTTTATTTTAGTTAAAGTTATTTTGTTAATTCTCTAACAAATAAACCTTTTTGTTTTGTAACAAAAAAAAGTAATTTTATTTTAGTTAAAGTTATTTTGTTAATTCTAATTTTTATTTTAGTTAAAGTTATTTTGTTAATTCTAATTTTTATTTTAGTTAAAGTTATTTTGTTAATTCTAATTTTTATTTTAGTTAAAGTTATTTTGTTAATTCTAATTTTTATTTTAGTTAAAGTTATTTTGTTAATTCTAATTTTTATTTTAGTTAAAGTTATTTTGTTAATTCTAATTTTTATTTTAGTTAAAGTTATTTTGTTAATTCTAATTTTTATTTTAGTTAAAGTTATTTTGTTAATTCTAATTTTTATTTTAGTTAAAGTTATTTTGTTAATTCTAATTTTTATTTTAGTTAAAGTTATTTTGTTAATTCTAATTTTTATTTTAGTTAAAGTTATTTTGTTAATTCTAATTTTTATTTTAGTTAAAGTTATTTTGTTAATTCTAATTTTTATTTTAGTTAAAGTTATTTTGTTAATTCTAATTTTTATTTTAGTTAAAGTTATTTTGTTAATTCTAATTTTTATTTTAGTTAAAGTTATTTTGTTAATTCTAATTTTTATTTTAGTTAAAGTTATTTTGTTAATTCTAATTTTTATTTTAGTTAAAGTTATTTTGTTAATTCTAATTTTTATTTTAGTTAAAGTTATTTTGTTAATTCTAATTTTTATTTTAGTTAAAGTTATTTTGTTAATTCTAATTTTTATTTTAGTTAAAGTTATTTTGTTAATTCTAATTTTTATTTTAGTTAAAGTTATTTTGTTAATTCTAATTTTTATTTTAGTTAAAGTTATTTTGTTAATTCTAATTTTTATTTTAGTTAAAGTTATTTTGTTAATTCTAATTTTTATTTTAGTTAAAGTTATTTTGTTAATTCTAATTTTTATTTTAGTTAAAGTTATTTTGTTAATTCTAATTTTTATTTTAGTTAAAGTTATTTTGTTAATTCTAATTTTTATTTTAGTTAAAGTTATTTTGTTAATTCTAATTTTTATTTTAGTTAAAGTTATTTTGTTAATTCTAATTTTTATTTTAGTTAAAGTTATTTTGTTAATTCTAATTTTTATTTTAGTTAAAGTTATTTTGTTAATTCTAATTTTTATTTTAGTTAAAGTTATTTTGTTAATTCTAATTTTTATTTTAGTTAAAGTTATTTTGTTAATTCTAATTTTTATTTTAGTTAAAGTTATTTTGTTAATTATAATTTTTATTTTAGTTAAAGTTATTTTGTTAATTCTAATTTTTATTTTAGTTAAAGTTATTTTGTTAATTATAATTTTTATTTTAGTTGATGTTGATTTTTCAACTAAATTATATTTGTTATTTTCATTTTTATCGCATTTTTTGTTTCATAGCTTATTATTTCTTTTTCTCTGTCTTTTTCAACATATTTTTTTCTCTGTCTTTTTCAAATTCTGTTTGTTCGCCAATAACTTGAAATAATTTATTATCTCTAAAAAATCATTCATTATCTTTAATATTTAAAGCAACATTAATTTGTTGATTAATTCCTAACCTTAAAAAATAAGTACAAAAAATGGAAAAATTTTTTCAAATTACATTAGCATAAGCATCAATAGCATTTTCATCAAATTCTTTAGCAGATAAATTAAAACTATGTTTTTTAATATATGTAATTAATTTTTTAGTTTCTTTGATAAAATTACCTTTATTATTTCTAATAATTTTTCTCTTAATAAAATTACAGATAATTCTCAATTATTATTATTTTTGTTATATACTTTTTCTAAAAAATTAAAATTACTTAAGTTATTTTTTTTAAATTTTGTATTTTCACTATTGTCTTTTTTTATTATTTGGCATCGTGTACGATGAAGCGGTAAAAAACAACTCTTGTTAAATAAAATAGTTGTTTTTTTATTTGTAAAACCAAAATTATTAATTGATTCAGAGAAAGGACAGCATCTTAAAATAGAAACTTTTTATCATAACTTTTTTGTTAACTTAAAATTGTGTTACACATTTATTAAATATCTTAGAAATCTTTACAAAGTGCACCTGTTTTTTCCTAATTTAGGGTGTTGTCTTTCCTCTGTTTCAGTTAATTAATTTGGCTAATAAAAAAATAATATCAAAGAAAGGAATGAGTAATGAAAATTAATAAGCAACAACAAATTTGTGATATTAATAACTGTTATAAATCAATATCATTCATTACTGAAGAATTTTTATCAAATAAAGTTTTATGAACTTGTGAAAAACACAAAGATTTATTAAATCACACAAAAGATAAAAAACAAAAGCGGTTTTATAAACGTTTAGAAAATTCAAAAATTATCTTTGATTATAAAACTGGGTTCTTAAAATTTAAATTTTATAAAACAACTTAATGCAGAGCAGGAACGGTTATTTATTAATAACTAAGTGCTTCCATAAGAACATTAGTGGTTGTATGTATTATCTAAGGTTTTTAATTAATATCTTAGAAATTGTGGAATAAAAATACCACTTACTTATTTAAATTATATTACTTTTAATTTTATTGTCAACAATATTTTAACATTTTTTAAATTTTTCCACGACAAAAATACATGTTTATTAAAGTTATTTAATTTATTAGATAAAATTAATAAAAATATAAGTTTGGTTGTAAATTATTATTTACAAAATTATTAACTGAATAATTAATTCTATTTTCTTCTAATGGTTCATTAGTATTAAATAAATTAATTTTATTTTTAAAATTCATCATACTAGTATTTAATTTATTTTTAAGAGTTTTTTCATGATAAGTTGCTTTTTTAAGCAAAACACCTTTACAGTAATGTGATATATCACCCTCAATATGACAACCAATATTATTTCATAATGTTTGATTTCTGACACCTTCTTCATTATTTTTAATTAATTTAATTGTCTCTTTTAAGAATTTCATTTTTGATTCTTTTATAAAAGAAGCACTGTTTTCTAAACATTCTAATAATTCTTCATATTTAGCATTAAAAAAATAATCGACTGCTTTATGGTATGTTTCTCTGTTTTCTTTGTTTTTACTTTGATAAGGATATAATTTTTTAAATCTACTTGTAAGGTGAAATTTATCTATCGTGTAATGTACTTTATTTTTAGGAAAATATTCTTGAATAAATTTTACAATATTTTTAATTCAAGGTGCGCCATCTCCTAATACTATAAATTCAATATTGTCATTAATATCATAATAATTTGTAATTAATGTAAGTAATTTATTAACAAAATTAGTTAATTTACTATTTTTTTTAATATATTCTGGAATATTATCTAGCTCTATAACACCTAATTTATCTTGAATTACAGGTCTTTTTTTTGTTGATTTTGCCTTATCAAAACCAGTATGAACAGTTGAAAATATACTATGTTTTTTTATTTTTTCTTTTCCTTTTTTCTTTTCATTTCACATTTTTAAATAAGTTCCATCAATTTGAATATATAAAGTATGAGGTATCTTTATTTTTTTATCAGTTTTATTAAGGTAATATTCTTTATCAGTTTTTGCATTTTTCATAATATTTGAAATTGTTTTTATACAAATTTTTACATGTTCCATAGTATCTAAAATATCTTGATATGTTTTTTTCTTGCCAATAAATGATAATATTTTTTCTTTAACAGAATTATCTATTCTTTGTCATTTTTCAATTCCTAAAAGTTTATCCAAAGGAAAAATATATTCCTCTTTACCTGTTTCTGGATTAATTTTATAATATTTTCTTCTTTTAAAAGTTATTTTCCCATTTAAAATAGTTAATGTTCTTGGTTTTATTTCTTTTACTTTATAATCTTTAAATTCTTTTAAAGTTTCATCAATTTTATAATTTTTAAAAATTCATTCATCACAATCTTCTAAACTTTGTTGAATAATTTCAATACTTTGTTTATCTAATAAAATATTAAAGTTGTTAAAAAAGTTTTCATCAATATTTATCATTTTTTACCCTCTTTCTTAATTTCACACATTAACATAAAAATAATAAAAATGCAAAAAGGATAGCAATTTTTATTTAGTATTTTATAATTTAAGTGTTAATTATTAGCAAATTAATTTAAATGAAAAAAGTAAATTACTTTACTTTTTTTTATTTTGATGTAAAATATAAATAATAAAAAAGAACCGAGTTGGTTCTTTTGTTACATTTTTATAGTATTTATTTACCCTTTTATTTAATCATATTTATTAAATAATAGCAATTTTAATATGCAAAAAGGAGTAAAAAATGAAAGAATTTAATCCAAAAACAGCAAGTTATACAACAATTTGAAGAAAAATCGAAGAATTTTGAAAAGATAAGAAACCGAATATTCCTTATACTTTGAACGATTTAACCGATAAACTCAACCTTTCTAGCAGATGAAGACATGAAACTTACAAGAGCGAAAAGATAGTATCTTTAATACAACGACAAGTTGATAGAATTGAAAGTGAAATAATTAATTTTATGATGAAATCACCAGATGGTGCTAAATTATATTGACAACGAGCATTTAATTATAAATATTCACTACAAGAAAAAGAACTTAAAAAAGAATTAAACTTAAATAATCAACAACCAATAATTGTTAATTTACAAACGGATATTAGAGATATTAAGAAAGAAAGTGATAATAATACTTAATCATTTTACTTATTTGTTAGAAACACCTTATTGGTTATTACAAAATAGTAGTATTGGTAATAAATATCCTTTTGCTAAAAAGTTTGAGTTAATTAATGAAATTAATCAAATTGGTACAAGATATAGTGGTAAGACTATATCAAATATTAAAATGTTTGGTGAATTATTAAAAATTAGTTTATTGATTAAAGAACTGATTTGTATCATTGCTAGTATGTATTGGAGTAAAGATTTAAAAGATAGTGTATTTCAAAATATATGAAATATGCTAAATGAAAATCATATTCCTTATACTATTAATTTATCAAATTTTACTTTTACTTTATCAAATGGGAGTAAAATATATTGTAAAGGTTTACATTCACCAAGTCGGAAAGAAAAATTAAAAGCTTTTGCTGATTTGAATAAATATAAATTAGTAATTGATTGAAGAGAAGAATGTGACCAGTTTCAACAAAAAGATTTAAGTGATTTAGAGTTTGCTATTCGTGGTTATCAAAATAAAATAACAATTAATACATGTAATCCTGAAAGTTTAAAAAGATATATCGTTGGTTATTGTAATCAATTATTACCTTTTAATGAAGAAATAATGCGTAGTAAATATGAGCAAATTAAATATATTGAAAAATGAAATATGAAGATTATTATTCATTATTCTAGTTGAAGATTAAATTATGAATTACCACAAGATAAAATTAATGAACAATTAAGATTAGAACAATTAGATATTGAAAGAGCAAGAGTGTGGAGTTGAGGTTTACCAGGCAATACTAGTGGTTCAATCTTTGCGCGATATATTGATATTATGCAAGCAACAGATATTATTCAACCAACTAAGTTATTAGGTGGTGTTGACTTAGCAAACTCTACTAGTCCCAAAGGACATACAACAGCAGCGAGTTTTTGAATATATAATTCATTTGATAAAAAATCCTATAAAGTTGCTGAATATACACACTCAAATGCTACTCAACAATTTAAAGGACCATTAGAACAAGTAAAAGATATTTTAGAGTTTTACAACAATCAATTAAACCAATACTTTAATTTAATTCAACAAGGTATATCAATTAATGTTGATGATAGTGCTTATGCAACATTAGAAAGTTTAAATAGAGAAAAATATAATTATACTTTTGGTCAATACATGCATTTTAAACCAGCACAAAAACAAAAATTTAAAATAAAGCATCGTATTGAGGCATTTACAATGTTAATAAATACTAATCAATTAAAATGATTATGAGAAAAATGTCCTGTAAGTAAAACCCAATATGAATTAATACAATGAGAAGATAAACCAGATGCCAGAGAAGAACAAATGCTAGATTTATATGATGATACATTTGATAGTGATTTTTATGCTTTACATTTTGAATTAATACCAATTGTTAAACATAATAGTTCAGCAGATTATAAATTATGACAACAAAGGGAGTGAATAACTTAATGAAAAAAGATATTTATGTAGTACATGATGAGCGTGTAATAAATGCAAAAAGACCATATATGTCTGTTTGTGGGCAAGTTAAAAAAAGACTTTGTCAAGAATTAAAAAAAGATAATATCGCAATATGTAAATTAAATTTATATAACGAATATATTAAGAAGTATAAAAAAGTTAAAGTATGTGTACAAGTTTTAGCAAATGAACCAAATTTATTAACAATAAATATAATTAATTATGCATTTATTTTAAAATTAAAGGGGCAAAATAACAATGAATAATATTTTACCTAGTTTACCAAACTTAAATGATATTAATAGTGTTTTAAAATTTTATAATTATGATTGAACAATTAATTTAGCCAATATTATTGCTCGCCATCAAATGCGATTAGTAAATGGTAAAGATATTTTATTTAAGTCTCATCGTAAAGACATTTTAGAAAAATTAAATTGATGATATGAAACTTATAAAATAAAAGAAAAATTAGATAAAAATGAATTAACAGCAAGTTTAATGGGTAAAACTATTTTTGGTTTATTAGAAACTAGTGATGGCAATATTGATTTATGAATTAACCCATTTAACTTTACATCAAGAGTAAGTAAAATAAACGAAATTGAACAAGGTGCTGATATTTGATTAAATTATCATCAATCAGATAGTGGTTTTATTTTAAATTTAATTTGTACTAAAGATAAAATAATTATTAAAGGTTGACCTAAAAATAATGAAGTAGTTGTTGGGCAAAGTAAAACACAAATTAAAGATGATGTTAAACCTGTTTTAGTACAAGAATTTAAAAATAAATTAGGTATAGTACCTTTTTGAGAAATGATAAATGAACCTAATCCTTTATTTTTATCAACATCAACTACTTTAAATCCATGACCTACTATGACAAATTGTTATAAATTACAATTTGATTTAGAAGATAGTTTTAATATTAAATCAAAAGAAAGATATGCAAATCGTACGCATTGATATGGGATACTAAGTGATGATTTAATGACTGCTTATAACAAAGGTAATAAAAAAGTACTACAAGATGTATTTGATGATATTTTTGTTCAATCAAGTTCATCAACAGTAGATGGTCAATTATCTCAATCTTTACAAGTAGTACAAGGTACACCAACCTTAGAAACATATACCGAAGACCAAAAATCTATTATTGAACAAGTATATATAGCATGTCATTTTTCTAGTCCTTTTGGTGATAAATCAGATAATGACCAAAATAAAACACAGTCATTATTAACTAAAACAAAAGATTTAGAAAAACAAGCATATTTACAAGCATATCGTAAGCAATATTATACAAAAATTTTTGATACAGTTTTAAAATATTATGGTTTATGAGATGGAAATGGCGAACGAGAATATGGTTTTGATTTTGTTAGTGCTAATTTAGTAGACCAAATGCGACAAAATGAATTAATTACCGCCAGACTAGATAATGGCACAATAGAACCAATAAGAGCCATTACTGAATATGATAATATTGATGAATTAGAAGCAACAAAATATTATGAAAAAGTAGAACAATGACAAGATAAAATGCAAGCCAAAGAAATCGAACATAATAATAAATTAATGGAATATGATGAAACTGGTAATAATCAAAATGCCTTACAAGGTAGAATAGAAATTAAGGAGAATTAACAAATGAGTAGAATTAATCCAAGTGTTATGGAAGAATTAAGAAGACAAGCCCACGATACTTTAATAGATATCAGAGAAAACATACGAGATAACAGACATTGAATGGTATTTCCTTTTAATGTTTATAGTTCATATATTCCTGATACTGAAACAGGTTGAAAACCTAATAATGCTAACCCAAGTGACTATGGTAGTTATTCACAAATATTTGATAATATGGAAAGTACTATTGCTCAATGACAAGATAGTTTAAAAATAGTACAAAAATATAAAGGTGAAGAAATTAATATTTTAACAATTGCTGATTTTAATAAACAGCCTATTAATTCAACTATATGAGCAAATAATGAAACACCTTTTGCAATAAAATTAAAAGATGAAAATAGCAATGTTTATTGAAAATTAATTGATGGTGAAAATATTTATGATATTAATAAAATGTTAGAATATTTAAAGCAATATAAATTAAGTTATTTTATTAATAATGATAATAAAGCCGATAACTTTTATACAAAAGAGGTTAAAGTTGGTAAATATTGAGATGCTTATATGATTGATGATAGAAGTTCAATTCAATTTGGTGAAGCAAAATTTGAACAAGTATTTACTCAACAATCAACCGAAAGACAATATACTTTATTAATTTTAGATGAAGATGCTGATAAATTAAATATTAATGATTATTATAATTTTTATACTGTTTTTAATGACCGTGGTTTAAATATTGGTGGTGGTGATATTAATTCTGCACCACAAGATAGACAATGATTATATCCATCAAATGTTATTAATTATTATTCACCTTATGATGGTGGTTTTTTATGACAAGAAATTACATTTTCAAGTATTAATGACAAAATTAGTAATAGTGGTTTATCAGTACGACAATTTATACAAACAAGTGCTCCAGGTGAAGGTTATTGTTTTCCTAAAATAACTTATGATGAAAAACTAAATAAAGGTATTGTTGAATTAGATGAGATTTTATTAAAAGACCCAGGGGTTAGAGCAATGGCAGTTAAATTTTATGGTAATCCAATCTTTTTTGATATGCCAGTAATTGGCCGACCAATTATTAAAGGTCAATTTAATCAAAAAGTAATGAATTCTCGTGATTTATTAATGTATAACATGTATCCTGCACCACCTGATAAAATAAATACTTATGCATCACCCGAAGTAAGTTGATATAACATTCAAGGTATTCAACCAACAATGATAACAGGTTATGAAGATTGAAAAAAAGATATGGAAAGTAGATATGACTTTTGAAAACAAAAAAATAGTGAAGGCATTATTATAACTGACCCCGTTACTACATCAGCATCTAATTCTACTGTTGGTAGAAATATTCATAAAGAAGATAAAGATTCTAAATTTTACTGGTCTAAAGATTGAATGATTACTCCACCAGATAAAATAAAAGTAAATAATGAAGATGTTAATAATATTATTAGTACTCAAGCATCATCATATTTTAGAAGAAAAGATGAATTTAGCAATACTGTTGGACAAGTACAAATTGAATATAATAAAATGGGTAAATGTAATGTTTGAGATATTTTAAATATGAATAATTTTATTAATAGCCAAATTACAGTATTACCTTTAAACTATACGCAAAAATTAGTTTTTAACCCTTTTACGATACCAGGTGGAGTTGGTAAGTTCTTAAACTTTATTTCATTTGGTATTCCATGGGGATGAGTTATTAATCAAGATGAAAAAACTTGAACTAATTTTCAATGACTTAATGGCTTTATGAGTGCTAATATTTATAGTTTTTATAATGATGCCTTTTGGTCTGAAAAATCAAAAGGTAAAGGTTATTTACCATTCGAAATATTTAGAGAACAAGGGAATGATAAAGTTGGTGCTATTTTTGGAGCAAATACTACTAGTTTAGGGTTTACAACTTTATTAACTGATAAAATACAAGGTAATGTTTTAGAAAAAGATGGTAAACCAACTGAACGAATAACTTATTCAACTTATAATTTAAAACAATTAAATCCCAAAACTAATCGCATATATTTAATTAATGAATTAGTAAGATCAGTAGATTCTCAAACACCAGTTAGTAATAGTGAAAAAGATAATGATTGCGAATTCTTACAAACACCAGATGGAACAAATTGTAGTTATATAATTGATATGTTTTCAATTCAAGCCTTATATAAAGGTAATTTTGAAATTATCTTTTATGCTGATAACCCATATACAAATAATGAAGAAGATTATTTAAAATTATCAGTATGAAGTTTTCGTGGCAAAACAAAAAGTACACTAAATAATTATTTACGCGATATGACAACTAACTATAAAACTAGTTTCTTATTACCACACGACTATGAAATACCAACATTTAATTACCCACAGTATGTATTACCGCCAGTTCCATATAACTATTCAGAATATACAAAAGATATATGAGATGCTAATGCAATTCAACCATTAAAAACTAAAATTACAGCACCAGCACAATGCACTAATAACAGGTATAAAATTGGGACAATTAATTACTTTAATTTATTTTCTAATGAATTTAATCAAGGTTATTATGAAGTTGAAATTGATTTAAAACAAATTGACCCAACAATTCAAAGTATCAGTAAATTTCAAGATGCTTATAAAACAATAGAAATAAGTAATCTTAATAATATACAAGTTGAATGTGGTCAACCTGATATAGATAATTTTATTCCTAATAGGAATGTTAATTTATTAACTGGATATACAAATTGTAATAAAACAATATGCTTGTTAGAAGATTTAAATTTATTAGAAAGTGGTTATTCGCAAACTGATAAAGTTAATTTCCCAAATACCTTTACAATAAATACAAAAGAAATAACTAATGATATTAAAACGTTTGATACTTTTAAAACTAATGGATTATCAGAAAAATATTATGAAAACACTTATGAACCTAGAAACAAACCTCCTTTGGGACTTTGAAAAATTTACTTTTTATTACAAATAACAAAACTATATAATAATGATAATAATAAAATTAAGGAATTATATTTACAAGTATATTATACTAATTATGTAAAATTAAAAATTAGATTTTCAAAAGTATTAATTGCTAAATTAGTAGGAAGATCAAATACTAAAATTAATTTAGGTAATGATAAAGAAATTGTAATAAATGTTTCTAACCCAAATGTTTTAGGAATTAGAAATAAAAGTACTAACCCAGTTAAAATTACATTTAAGCCAAGATAAAATAAAAAGAGATATTAAATCTCTTTTTCTATTTTTAATTGACTTTTACATTACCTTTTTCGTCTAAAATTAAGTCAGGTTCTTTTGTATCTGAATTTCAACGATAAACTGATTTAAAGTAAGTTTTATTTTTTAGATATTCTCGTCATTGGACGATAGAAACAATATTATTAGTTTTACCAATTACTAAATCTATTGGAAAATATGGGGCTTTATATAAAAATAATTCATAATTATTTTTTAAATCTATTTCTTTTGTTTGCTTATCAGATAAAAAAGTATCGTTTTTAAATTTAATAATTTTTCAATCATTATTTTCATTACCACGCCATACTACATAATATCATTTATTATCAACCTTATTAAATGGTTTTTCTTGTGGTGCTATTCATTCTAAGTTGTCTTTGATTTTTTGGTTATTTGTTTTAATTTTGTTTTCTTCTTTTAATTTTACTAATTCTTCAGGTGTATATTCTTGTGTTTTATTACAAGCAACTAAACTTGTTGTAATTATTCCTACTAATGAAATTGTTCCAATAATACTTAATAATCTTTTCATTTTGTTGTTTTTTAATTATTACTTTTTACAAGCAAGTTCTATAACAGAAACACCAGCACCTCCCCCAAATAAAACACCAATACCAGCACCAATTAATGTTCCTACAACAGGAAAAATACTTACCGCAACAGCTCCAGCTGCACTCAAAACTATGATTGATGCAGTTTTTGTAGTTGAATTACAATAACTTGAATTTTTATAATTATATATTTTATTAATTTTATCAATATTATTATTATCTAACTTTTGTTTTTTGTTTTGATTTGAATCATTATTATCATTTATATTTAAATTTTGTTCTTTATTTTTATTTAAATTAAAAGTAACATTAAATGAATAATCAAGTCTAAAAGAAGCAAAATCACCATTATTATTTTCATAACGAATTGTTGCTGAATTGACTGTTATATTTTCAACAACAAAATAATTAATATTAAATCTAGGACTTAATTGTCTTATTCTATTTAAAATAGTATCGGATCTGTTATCTAACAATTCGCCTAACTGTAATTCGCCTAAATTATTTCTTAAAATACCATTAGGGGTAAGTGAGTTGAAAAAATCTGTAGACAGATGATCATTATAATCTACTATAACAAAATCTTGTTCATAAAAATTTTGTCCTTCTTGCGTTAAATCTAATCTTGTTTCTGTTATACTATTATAAGATGGTTGAATATATTGCATAATATTACTATCAACACCATTTAAATTTGGATTTACCCTACGTAAAGCCTCCAAAATACTACCATAATCAGCAAAACTATCATCTAGTCTAAATAAAGAATATGCACGAACAGGAACAACACCTAAATGTCTATTTCTAATTATTGTTGATAATAAAGGTCGGTTAATGACGAAATTAATAGTAAAATTTAATGAACTCGGAATAGAATATGCATGGTTATCTGCATAAATATTTTGACTTGCATGAACCATTACTGAATCCCATGTAATGTTTTCAAAGACGATATGTTCTAAAAAATCTGATCTTGATAGAATTGGATGATTAATTTCTCTTAATCTTTGAATAATTTGTTCTTGGTTATTTTTTTGAATTTCACCTATATAAACAGTGCTAATTATATTTTTCAAACTAGGAACTGTTTTTTGTGTTTGTCTTTTAACTCTATTTAAATTTTTTAAATTACTATTTGTTTGTGAATAACTAATATCACTAATTATATTTTCTTCTTTTTGATAAGGACTAGCGGCAATTATTGTTGGCACAGCAGTTCCACTAATGGTTAATACACTTAATAAACTAAGTAATTTTTTCATACTTGTTTTTCTCCTTTTGTTAATCTTGAAGCTTTTTATCAAGATGCATTTTCATTATATATATATATATATATATAAGCAAGTAAAATTAGAATTTATTTTAATAAAATTATCTTTTAAAATACAGTTATTACGCGTTTTAAGGGTTAAATTAGCAATGAAATATAATAATATTTTTTTGTTTTTTTTGTGGTTGTTGGGGGGGGTTATATTGTGCGTCGTTTATTGTGTTAATTGTTTAGTATTATTTTATAAAAAGTATTGTATTTATAAACTATTAGTATATAATTAATTTATAGGTTTAATCTTTTTCCGTAAAAAAGAGTTTATGCTGACTTATTAATCGAACAAGGATAAAAAAAGAGGTTTATAAAATGGCACTTACAAAAGAACAATTAATAGAACAAGGTTTAAGTGAAGAGATTGCAGAAAATATCTTAAATCAGTTTAATAATGAAGCAAAACAAATTAGAGAAAGTGTGCAAAAACGCGAAGATGTTATATCAAAAGAAGACTTTATTAAATTATCTAATGAATTAGATGAATTAAAAGCATTTAAAGATGTTCCATCTACTAAAATTGAAGATATTAAAACTAATTTAAATAAAGTTAGTGGTAGTTCTTTAACTGAAAAAATGAAAACTTTAAAAGAATTAAAACCTGATTTGTTTGTTAAAGAGCAACCATCAGTTTCACCAACTAATTTTATTAAAGATATGATTGAAAAATCAAATGAAAATAAGAATGATGAAATTGAAACTATTAAAGAAAAAGGAGCATATACTCCGGAAGAAATTAAAAAATTAACTGATTATACACTTAAAAACCTTAGATAATAAGGAGGTGAAATATTATGGCAACAATTAATTTACCACAAGTACCTTTTACATTACAAGGTAATACAACAAATCAAAAAGCTTATGTTGATATGGTTAATGCATTATTGCGTGGACCTTTATATAATGAATATGCAAGTATTATGCAGTATGCTACTGCAACGGCAGAACAAGTTGCTTGATTACCTAATGCTGGACAAGCATTATATAATTTAACTCATCGTGTGGTATGACAAGATGATTATTCATTACCAAATGGTGGGACAACTCAAACTATGGGATTAACAAGAATTCCAGTTCCTATTGATAAAAGATTTAATTTAAAATTAATGAATGAAGCATTTGATTTAGCAATGATAGAACAAAATATTAAAAATGGTGTTATTGCCGATGCTATTTCTAGTGTTGTACAGAATAAATTTGTTAATTTAGAATGTGAATTAATTCAGGCTATTTATGATTATTGTTTAGCAGATGGTTAGTATGAAGTAATTCCATTTCGTAGTTATACAGCTGAAAATACTGATGATGCAAATAAAGAATTCTTTACATTAAATGAAACTTTGATTGAATTAACAAATAAAATTAGTAATTTATATTTTGGTTTACCAACTGATAAAATGTTTATGGTTTTAGGTCGTAGGGCGTATTTAGGATTAACACCAGCTTATTTAAAAGTAATTGGTTCACAAGCACAATTAAAAGCGATGGTTAATGGTGAATTATATGAAAATACTGCAATGGGTATTCCAGTATCTAAAAGTTTTCATTTAGAAAAAACATATACAAAAGGACAAGTTAACCGTGATAAAGGTTATAATTTTAATAATGTAAATGGTTTATTATTAAATAAACAAGTATGAGCATATCCAATTAATATGGATACTATTCAACAAGTTTTAGATAATGATACTGCTAACCCTAAATGAATTGGTAAAGTGCAATATGCAACACCAACTATTTTATATCCAAAAACATGTAAAATTATTTTAGAAAAAAAACCAACACAAGAAGAAATTAAACAAGCATATAATAATTTAAATAAAACTTATCGTGTTCCTATTGATTATGTAATTCCAGCACCTAAAACAAATCCACAAGGTTAATAAAAAATGAATTTACTAATATTGCGCGTTTTAACTTTATTAGTATCTAATTTAGAAAACAAACCTTTAATAAGTAAATTTGTAAATTTAATTAATAGAGTTAATCAAGTTCAAAATAAAGTATTAAAGCCAATTAATTATATTACTGATAAATATAATAAAATTACAAATAAAGTTGAAGATATTTATCAGTGATTAAATCCATTTACTTATTTAGATTTAATTAAAAAAGGTCATAAAAAAGAAATACAATAAATATTAAGTCAATTAGAAAAAGATAATAATATTAAAAATAGAGAACAATTTAAAAATGAAAATTATCTAAATACTAATTGACAACCTTTAAATAGTAGTTGACTTGATAGTGGTATGTTTAATATTACAAATAAATTAACTTTAACGGGTAATTTAACTATTTTAATATATACAAAAACAGCAAAACATCCAAAATTTTATGGCCCATATGTTTATCCTGGTTTTCCGGTTGAAATATGAAAATTATTAAGTAATGCTGTATCTAATGCAGGTACTTTATTTTGGCGTTATTGATTAAGAAAATGATTAGCTAGTCATTTAAGAGATTATATTAAAAAACGATTACCGCAAGCATTAAAAGAAAAATACCTAAAAGGAACTACTAAATTAACATTACCAACAGTTCAAAAATTACAACAAATTAAAAAATTTATTAATAATTTAAAAATTGGACATTTTAATTTTAATTTTGCTGGTGAAATTAATAATAAAAAATGATATCGTGAACGCCGAAGTGATGTTAAAAATATTAAGAATTTATATAAAACACCAGTTAAAAATATGTTTTACAAAACTAATCAAACTATTAAAACAATTAAGAAAACAAAAACAAGAGTTAATAGTTATAAGCCAAGTAATTTAAAAAATAAATATCGTAATCAATTAAGGGGTGTTTTATATGGAAAATAATTTAAATAATTTGTTATTTATAACTGTTGAAGATGTTAAAGAAAGTAAAATTTGACAACCTATTAATGATAGAAAACAATCTGCTTATAATGATAATTTAATTTATAATGCTATTTTAAAAACTAGTTTATGAATGGATAGATTATCAGGCGGGACAATTTCTGATAAAATTAATAAAAAAGATTTATTTCCTTGAGTAAAAAAAGATAATACTGGATTAATTGAATATAATAAATGATTAAGTTATATTCAATCTGCTTGTTTATTAGCAGTTATTAATTAATATTTACCCAAAGGAGTTAATGATTTAACTGGTAGTGCTTCATTTTCACAAGGTGGAGTTGCTTATTCACAAACTAATGACCCTGAAGTAAATGAAAATATTACTCGTGATGTTAAAAATGCTTTAAAATTAGCGGGTGAAATAATTGATATTATATCTAGTAAAACAGCATCTAGACCTTATAATTATAGGTTAGATAATTATGCTCATCCATTAGAAGAAGAATATAAACATATTAGTAAAAAAACTTTTTATCCAACATTATTATTTTGATTAAAAGAACGATTACAAACGGATAATTCAATAAATATTACTTATCCAACTATTAATGATTTTTCTAAAATTTATTATAATGAATATATTAAACTTATTGTTCCATTTGATAATGATACTATTTATGAAAAAAATGGTGTTTGAAAAGCAAAACAAAGCGGCGATATTCCATCAGATATTATTAAAGATAGTGATTTAAATAAAAATTATATTGAAAAAGTTGATGGTAAATACATTGTAAAAACATCAAAAAATTTAGAAAATAATTATTATGATGCAAATACGATTGATAATTTTTTAGTTAATAAACAAGATAAATTAGTAAGTGGCACAAATATTAAAACTATTAATGGTAATTCATTATTAAGTAGTGGTGATATATCTATTAGTAATAATGATTGAGAAATTGTTAATACTAGTGATTTTATTAGAAATTCAAAAGAATATACTGTTAGAGCATTTGATAATAAATATTATTATCGCATAAATTGTTCTGTTGAAACACAATTTAGAATATATAGTTTTACAATTTTTATAAATTCTAAATTTATAAATGAAAAAGTACCAACAACTCATTATATCGGAACATCAATAGAAGGTTATTTTTCAATATTTGAATGAGATAAAAATACTAATTATGGAAAAGTAACTATTGAAAAAGAAGAATTAGCACAATATTTAAATGGAATTTATATTGAAAGAAAAAGAATAAATTAAAAAGGAGTTTAATTAATGAAACAAGATAAAACAACTTGATTAAAGGGTGCCTTACCTTGAAATTGATTTAAAAAAGACCCTATTCCGACTTATAATTGAACTCATAAAGATATTAGAGAATGAGAAAGAAAATATAAAATTCGTAGTTGAGTAGTTAGTTTTTATACATTAATATTTTTAATATTAAATTGTTGATTAGAATATGGGATGATTAATGGCATTAAAGACCAAATTAATTGGTATAATTATGGACAATATTGAGGTAATGGAATTGCTATTTTATTAACACCTTTATTTACGCATGGAATTCAAGGCATATTTGTTGCTAGTAGTAAACCAAAAGTAGATATGAAAATTGATATACCACGATTAAAAATATCTAAAATAGGATTAGTATTTACAATTTTGCCTTTAATTACTTTAATAATTTCTTTAATTATTATTTGAATTGATAAATCAAAATGAAAAAAAGACCATTTAAGACATTGTTTAGATTGCCGTATTAATCCGCGTGTTATTCAACCAATAATAGCCAAAACAATGAAATAATTTAGATGGTATAACAGAAGAAAATAACAAATAATTAAATTTAAAATAGACTATATATAGGGGTGGCTGATATTTTTGGGTGGTTATATAGTTTAATTTATAAATTATTTTGTTCCGAAAGGATAGATGGCCACCGTTTGAGTAAGGATAAGAAAGGGGTTAAAAAAAATGAATGAAACATTAATGATTGCTTTACTTGTTTTAGCAGGTGCTGGGGGAACTGGTAGTCTTGGTATTCTAGGATTAACTGCTAAAAAAATTAAAAAATATAAAGTAGAAATTAGAGAATTAAGAACTGCTGTTATTGCCCATGAAAAACATTTAAGAGGAGCTGATTATGCAACAGAATTAGCATTAAAAACAGGTCAAATTAAAAATGTAAAAAAACAAGTTAAAGTAAACGATAAAAAACAAGCACAAAAAGATGCTATTAGACAACTAACAAATAGTATTTAAAAAATAACCTTAATTGGTTATTTTTTATTTGTTTTTAAGATAATTAAATTATTTTCACCATATTTATTGATTAAATATTCTCAGTCTCAAGTTGAATTAATATTTACATCTTCAATATCGTTACCAGTTATATATTCACCAAGTGGAGTTTTACAAGGGCGATTACTTTGTTCTGAACTATAACATAAAATATATTTATTCATATTTATCACTGATTTTATTGTGTTTTATATAAAAATTAATAAGATGTTCAATTCGTTGTGAATAAGTAAAGTCATTAAATTCATTTCAAACTTTTTCTTCATTTTCATTTAAGTAAATATTAACATTACGAATTAATTTAGAATAATATTTTCCTGTTTTTTGATTAAATGAATGTTTCATAATATTACCCCTTATAATTAGCAATAATAATTGCATCGCGTAAATGATTACTTATTTTTTCATTATTATATTTTCAACCTTTACCATATTCATAAGTTAAATTTTCATCTTTACTAAATTCTTGAATATAATTATTATTATATTTACTAAAATTTTCCATATTTTTAACAACTGATTTAGTGTGTTTTGGTGATACTCAATTAATGAGTAATCTTAGTCTTTGATTAATATCTTCTATTACACCTAGTAATCGTAATAAATCGTCTCTATCTTTACTTGCATTAGCAGAGGTATATAAACAATCTTCAATATTTAAAATATAATTATTGTATTTTCATATATCACATAATATATCTCTTATAAAATCAATTTGTTTAATTCAATCTTTATTAATAAATTCATAATCATCAATTAATTTATTATTTTCAAAAACAACAATAGCGGTAGTACCAGTTCCTGATGGGTCAATACCTATTTTTACCATGCGTATACATCCTCATCAATATTATTATTAACTACTAGTACTACATTAGAAATATCTTCTTCTTTAACGACATTATCGTTTGTGTCCGCTATTTCTGTATAAGATGGGGTATTATTTACATTATTTAATAAGGGTTCATTACTCATCTGCCCCTGATTTTTGGCGACAGTAATATCATTATCAATATAAATCTTTTCATCATTAGTAGTAATAACTGCTTGGTCTGATTTATATGCTTGTTGTAATTCAACAGACATAATACCTCATTTTCTTAATAATGATGTTAATACTGTTTTAAGTGCCATTTCATCAAAAGTAGCAATATAAAATGATTTATTTTTAGCATAAGTTTGATAGTATTACAAAAGCTTAGGTTTTATAAAAAATATAAATAAAATAATTAGATAACTTTTTAAAAGGTTGATTTATCAGTGTTTTAGAAATATATTTAAAATAAAGAATAATTTTTATACCAAAACCTAAACTTTTTTCTTACTACCAGAAATTAAGCGATTTAAAAATATACAAGATTATAATCCATATCAAGCACAAAAAGATTATAAACAAAAACGTAAAAAATGCATTAAAAAACTACCTAAATTTACAAAAGAGCAGTTAGATTTTATTAAAATAAGATTTAATAAATACCACGATACACCTGAACAATTAATTTATCGTTATTTCTTGGAGTTTGGTGTTAAATTTCCTGCTTGTGTTAAAACATTGTATAAATGAATTCGCTTATGTGAATTTGGATTAAAAAAAGAAAATTTACCCCATCGTGGTAAAAAATATAAAACAAAAGGAAAACCTGATAATCGTGGTAAATTAATTAACTTTAAATCAATTTGAGATATTGAAAATAAAGTTTCTAATGTTGGATGATTTGAAATGGATACTGTTGTAGAAAAAGACCATCAATCTAGTAATTTAATTTTAGTATAACAATCAAGTAAAAATTATTTTGTAATGAAATTAAAAAATAATACTGCTAATGAAGTTTTAGAAAAATTTAAAGATATTGTTAAAAATAATAATTTAATAGGAAAAATTAAAGGAATAATAACTGATAGAGGAAAAGAATTTAGTAAATGAAAAGAAATGGAAATATTTGCTAAAACACAAGTTTATTTTTGTGACCCTGGTAAACCACAACAAAAACCATTAATTGGGCATATGAACGGTGAATTTAGATATTGACTTTCTAAGAAAATTGATTTTAATAATATTAGTCAAAAAATGATAGATTGAGTAGTTAATGTTATAAATGATAAACTCCGACCATGTTTAAATTGACTAAGTGCAAAGACAATGTTTTTACAAAATTTTAAATAAATTTATTAGTTAAAATTTAATAAATTATTTTTAGTGTGCTTAAATATAAATAAAATAAGATAAAATTACAAAAATTTAATTTTTTCTGAAAAAGTTGTTGCAATTTATTAAAAATATTTTATTATTAACTTAATAAGATATAAATTTGCCGTTTATATCTACACAGCGCCTGTTATTTAATTTTTACTTCACCATTTTTATTATCTACAGATAAATTAGGTAAATCTTTATGACTATTTCAAAGATAAACAGATTTAAAATATAAACCATCATCAGCATGCTAAGTATGATTTGGGTAGTAAGAAAAAAGTTTAGGTTTTGGTATAAAAATTATTCTTTATTTTAAATATATTTCTAAAACACTGATAAATCAACCTTTTAAAAAGTTATCTAATTATTTTATTTATATTTTTTATAAAACCTAAGCTTTTGTAATACTATCATGATTTGTAGAAATAATTCCCTCTTTAATTAACAATGTATAATAACGAAATCGTGGCGGTTTAAAAACAAGACTATATTTATTATAATCATCTATTTTTTTCTCATCATTTGTATCATTTAAAAATTTAATAATTTTTCAATCATCAGTTTTATTACCCCGTAATACAACAAAATATCATTTATTATCAACTTGATTAAATGGTTTTTCTTGCGGGGCTATTCATTCTAAAATACCATCGTTTGTTTTTATATTTTTTTTCTTTTAGTTCTGTTAATTATGCCTCGGTATATGCCATTTTATTACAAGAAACTAAACTTGTTGTACTTATTCTAATTAGAGTGATTGTTCCTAAAATACTTAATATTTTTTTCATATTATTATAGTCCTTTTCTAATCTGAATCAGAACTAAAATCAAAACAACTATTTGCTAATAAATTTTCTTCATCATTATCATCAGAAAATAAATCGGGGTTTCGAAAATAGACAATAGGTGCTAATAAATTCTAAAAATTTCAAATTTTGCTATAATATTTTATATATGCAACAATAAATTGTAAATACACTTTACTATTTATTAATAAATCGCCATATTCAAAATTAGAAATAATATATCAAATAATTTTTAACCAGTTAGTGAGGTTTCTGTATTTTCTTCATCATTATAGTCAATTGAGTCATGAGCTTCTTCGGGATCAGAATCTCTAACAAAATAAAGTGTTTTTAATGGGTCGATGTTTGGCTGAATTCCGATAATTAAAAACATATGTACAGTAAGCTGACTACTACTATTTATAACTACACTAACTGGAACGGCAGTACTTCTAGAAAGAGATTCTCATATTAAATTTTGTAATAAATTAAATTTTTCTTCATTATCTAAAATATAAAAAAAGAAACTTTCCAAAGGAAAATAAGAATAACTAAAACCTAAATAATCTTTAATAAAATTATTTTCCATCATAAATCTATAAATATAAAAAAGATACATACCTTTATAATTTATAGAATTATCTGCTTTACTAAATAAATCAGCAAGTTGTTGTTGAGAAAAATTATTTATATTTGGATTTGTTATTTGACTATTAGCTAAGATATTTTGTAAAACTGCAATAGCACATCAAGAATCTTGTTCTTGTAATTCCATTGGTACTGGCATGTTATTTCTTAAATCTATTAATGCCGTTCTTAATTAATTCATCATTATGTTTGAATTTTTTATTAAATTTATTTTCTTCATTTCTATTATTAAATGTTTGTCAATCAATAGTATCATCATTTTGATTAATAATTTCATTATAGAATTCAAAATCATTACTTGATCAATATCCTTACGGGTATCTTGTGTATGAAATGATTCGAATTGATTCACTCATTCTTAAATTTCAAGATAAATTATAATAATAACTAAAATTATTTCAAATTAAATAAGTAAAAGACTTAATTTCTTCTTCATTAAGTTTATAACTGTAGTCACTATATGATGGGGGAAATTTTAAGAATAATTTTGTTAATTCTCTAACAAATAAACTTTTTTGTTTTGTAAAAAAAAAAAGTAATTTTATTTTAGTTAAAGTTATTTTGTTAATTCAAATTTTTATTTTAGTTGATGTTGATTTTTCAACTAAATTATATTTGTTATTTTCATTTTTATCGCATTTTTTGTTTTATAGCTTAGTATGCTAATGCAACAGCAGAACAAGTTGCTTGATTACTTAATGCTGGACAAGTATTATATAATTTAACTAATAGTGTGGTATGACAAGATGATTATTAATTACCAAATAGTGGGACAACTCAAACTATGGTATTAACAAGAATTCCAGTTCCTATTGATAAAAGATTTAATTTAAAATTAATGAATGAGGCTTTTTACTTATCATTAATAGAACAAAATATTAAAAATGGTGTTATTGCTGATGCTATTTCTAGTGTTGTACAGAATAAATTTGTTAATTTAGAATGTGAATTAATTCAGGCTATTTATGATTATTGTTTAGCAGATGGTTAATATGAAGTAATTCCATTTCGTAGTTATACAGCTGAAAATGCTGATGATGCAAATAAAGCATTCTTTACATTAAATGAAACTTTGATTGAATTAACAAATCAAATTACTAATTTATATTTTGGTTTACCAACCGATAAAATGTTTATGGTTTTAGGACGAAGAGCCTATTTAGGATTAACACCAGCTTATTTAAAAGTAATTGGTTAATAAGCCCAATTAAAAGCCGATGGTTAATGGTGAATTATATGAAAATACAGCAATAGGAATTCCTGTATCTAAAAGTTTTAATTTAGAAAAAACATATACAAAAGGACAAGTTAACCTCGATAAAGGTTATAATTTTACTAATGTAAATGGTTTAATTATTAATAAACAAGTATGGGCCTATCCAATTAATATAGATACTATTCAACAAGTTTTAGATAATGATACTGCTAAACCTAAATGAATTGGTAAAGTGCAATATGCCACACCAACTATTTTATATCCAAAAACATGTAAAATTATTTTAAAAAAACAACCAACACAAGAAGAAATTAATACTGCTAAAAGTAATCTTAATAAAACATTTAGAGTGCTAATTGATTATGTAATTTCATCATCAAAAACAGAATCTAAACCAAATACGCAAAGTTAATAGAAAATGAATTTACTAATATTACGAGTTTTAACTTTATTAGTAATTAATTTAGAAAATAAACCTTTAATAAGTAAATTGATAGTATTACAAAAGCTTATGTTTTATAAAAAATATAAATAAAATAATTAGATAACTTTTTAAAAGGTTGATTTATCAGTGTTTTAGAAATATATTTAAAATAAAGAATAATTTTTATACCAAAACCTAAACTTTTTTCTTACTACCGAAATTATTGAAACTCATAGAAAAGAACAATTTTTAGAAATTAAAAGTGTAGCAAAACAAGAACAAGAATTAAAAATTATTACTAGTAATTTTCGTAAAAATAAATTATTAATTAAAGATATTGAAATATTGGGTATTGATGATGATTTTTTAGAAAAAGCAAATAAATTAGAACTTATTAATCTTATTAAAAACTATTTAATTGTTGATGAACAAATTGTTAAAAACGAAATTAAAGACCAATGAGATAGTGATAAAGATATTAATTTAATTGGTGTTAAAGGTATTAATTTTAAAATAAATAAAGGAGAAAAATAATATGGCAAATATTGTTGAATTTTTAAGAACAGATAAGGTAACAGAGTGAATTAAAAGTAAATTTTCTAACGAAAATGAAATTGCAAGATTTAAAAGTAATATAGTTGCAATATCAAATAGTAATGAATTATTACAAAAAGCAGACCCAAAAACAATTATGACCGCTTGTTATCAAGGAGTATTATTAAACTTACCAATGGAAAAACAATTCGGATATGCTTATGTAGTTCCATATAATACTAAAATAACAAGAATTATTAATGGTCGTGAAGTGCAAGAATGAGTTAATCAAGCACAATTTCAAATGGGTTATAAAGGTTATATTCAATTAGCCCAAAGAAGTGGACAATATCTAGATATAGCAGCATCAGATGTTAGAGATGGTGAATTAATAAATTATGATCGTTTAAAAGGAACTAGTTTTAATTGAATTCAAAATGAAGATGAACGAGAAAAATTACCAATTATAGGTTATGTATCTTATTTTAAAATGGTTAATGGTTTTGAAAAAACATTGTATATGACAAAAGAACGAATGGAAAATCATTTTATGAAATATTCTAAAACTTATGATAGTATTACAAAAGCTTAGGTTTTATAAAAAATATAAATAAAATAATTAGATAACTTTTTAAAAGGTTGATTTATCAGTGTTTTAGAAATATATTTAAAATAAAGAATAATTTTTATACCAAAACCTAAACTTTTTTCTTACTACCTAATTTAATCTCTCTAATATATATCATTTGTTCGTATGATGCGTTTGTTTGAATATTAACTCCTGCAACTTCTGCCTGAGTTTGTTGGGCTCCCTTAGTAATAGCAGGAACATGATGGCGATTTATTTTATAATAATTAGTTAATAATCAATCATATATTTTAGTTAATTGTTCACCTTTAAAATTACCCGCAATATAGTCTACTGGTTGAAAATTACTATCAGGGTCACCTTCAACCAATAACAAGTCATTTTCAATAAATGAAGCCAACATTTTACTAATTTCTTGGTCAACAACACCAGTAACTCCATTAGTATTAATCGTAAATTTACCACTATTTAATAATGGGTCTAACATTATCTTTTCAGCAATAATATCTAAAATACTAGCAAATTGCTTACCATAATACGGAAATAAATAAAAAAACAAGTTTACCCAGTTATTAATTACGCTTCATCCATCCCTAGACAACTTTATACAAAGAAAATAACCTTTTGGAGTTCCAACCCTCTTGTTTTTTTAATGTCCGATATTATTTTTTTCGGTTTAACAGCACTCTTTTTATGAAAACAAGCCAAAAAACACATGCTCTGACATTTCGCAAGTGATTAATCTTGCCGAGAATTAAAGAAATAAATAGGAGTAGTAAATCCAATCGCTTTCACACTTTCTTTAAGGGCTTCGTACCATATATGAGTTATCCATCTTTAAGCATCAAAATATTAAGTTTTAAGCGTTGCATTATTCATCGGATAATACCTTTATTGAAAGGATTTATAAAATATCATTTATTTTGTGTAGGGAAAACAGAATTTAATCTTTTTTTATGATAAAAGTTTTAAATTTAAATATACTATCCGATGAATAATGCAAATAAATTTATTTTTTTAATAGAAAAATAAAAAAAACAATCTCACAAGAATTGTTTTTTGCCGGTTCATCGTACAGGACGCCAATTAAAAATTAGATTTTCAAAAGTAATATTACCTCAATTTATGGGTACTTATTATCCTGATTATAAAAAATTTGGAAATGATAATAATTTAAATTTTTCAAATAATTCTGATAAATTAAATTTTATTAACAAAAATAACAATCCAGTTAAAATAATTATTAAATCAAATTAAAAAGAAAAAGAGATGTAAAATCTCTTTTTTTATTCTCCATTAATAATTTTTACATTATCATTTTTATCAATATCTAAATTAGGTAATTTTTGTTCTTCACCATTTCAACGATAAACTGATTTAAAATAATTTTTATTATCGTTTTTTCATGTGGATTCTAAATTATTATTAATAAATAAAACAACATATGAATAACCAACACCTATATGAACACTGGTTGAAAGTTTGATTTTATTTTGAACATCTATAATTTTTCTATTTTCTTTGTCAACTTTTGTATCGTTCTTAAATTTAATTACTCTTCATTCAGAATTTAATTTACTACGTCATACCACATAATATCATTTATTATCAACATTATTAAATGATTTTTCTTGTGGTGCTATTCATTCTAAAATACCATCTTTTGTAGTTATATTATTTTTGTCTTTTAGTTTTGTTAATTCTTTGGGTGTATATTCTGCTATATTATCACAAGCAACTAAACTTGTTGTATTTGTTCCAATTAAGGCTATTGCTCCAATAATACTTAATAATCTTTTTATTTAATTATTTCCCTTTTTTATTATCAATTAAGTGATTCTGCTGAAACAGTATAATTAACAATTACATTTCCTGTATAAGTATTTGTATCAGAAGAATTGATAATTGCATTGGTATTACTAATATTTTCAATTTTAATTTTTTTTATATCTAAGTTGAAATATATTTCTTTTAGTTTATTCTTAATTTGTTGTTCAGTTGGATTAGATAAATTTTCAGTTTTAAATTCACCTAAATTAATATTAGTAATAATTTCAGTTAAATTAGTATTACTTATAAAAAAAACATCTACTGTATTTACATAAATATTTGGATATTTATAACTTAATCTTGCGCTTATACGTGTTATATAATTAATTTCAATATTTAATAATAAATTTTGATTTTTATCAAAAATATTATTTTTTTCTTTTAGTTTATCTTTAATTTGTTGTTCAGACGGTAAATCAATCCCATTAGTTCTAATTGAACCTAAATTAGTATTTGTAATAAATGATTTTAATGAAATAATATATTTAATATTTACTTCACCACTATAAAAACTGTTATCAGAAGAATTAATAGTTGCTCTGTTATTAGTAATCTTTTCAACTTTAATTTTATTAATATCTAAATTAGGATTTAATTGTTTTAAAGAAATTTTTAATAACTGTTCTTCGGGCAATTTAATTCCATCAGTAATAATTTCCCCTAAATTGTTTTTTGTTATTATTTTTGTTAAATCAAAAGATTTATCAACTATAAAATTAATTGTTTTTTGACCACTAAAACCATTTATAGTTATTAATGCACTATTTTCATTAACATCTGTAACATTAATTTTATCAATACTTAATTGGGGATTTAATTCCTTTACTTTTTCTTTGATTTGTTGTTGAGTTGGTATGTTAGCTCCATTAGTTTTAAATATATGTTTAGAATTTACTGAATTTCTTTTATTTCTACTTATGTTTAAACTTGTTCGATTTAATTCAGACAAATCTTTAATTTTTTGATAAGAAACATCAGCAATTACTGTTGGCAGAGCGCTTCCACTAATTGTTATTACACTTAATAAACTTAGTAATTTTTTCATATTTGTTTTTCTCCTTTTCATATCTTGAAACTTTTTATCAAGATCTTATTGACATTATATATATATATATATATATATACAAGGGTAAATTAGTTAATAAAAATAAAAAAGTGCCAATAATAAGCACTTTTTTGATATTTTGATAAATAATTATTCATAGAAAAGATTACTACAAATATTTTAAAAGAAGGATAAGTAATTTAATAAATAAATTACTTATATGAATTATACAATAAAAAAGAGATAATTAAATCTCTTTTTTTGTCGGACAGCTTACCTGATTTCTAAGAACACACCAGCAATTTTGTTTCTAGAAGTATTTACCAACTAGACTCTGGCCGACAATTTGACAAGTCTATATTTAATGCTTTAAATTATATAAAAATAACATAAATGTTATCAATTTTTAACTTATCTATAATTAAATTATATATAAATATATTTGTTTTTAAATACCTTTATTGCGCGTTTTAAGGGGTATATTAGTAATAAAATATATTAAGTTTTGTTTGTATTGTATTGGTAAAATAGTATGAAAACTATTATCTTAGTTAAATAAAAAAGAGAATGATGTGGCATCATTCTTACTAACATTATATATTAATAAATAATTATTACAATTTAATTATAACACTTTTATATTATTTGTTTAGTATTTGTATATAAAATATATTGTAATTGTGAACTATTGGTATATAATTAAAAACATAGGTTTAATCTTTTTCCATAAAAAATAGTTTATGCTGACTTGTTAATCGGACAAGAATAAAAAAAAGGTTTATAAAATGGCACTTACAAAAGAACAATTAATAGAACAAGGCTTAAGTGAAGAGATTGCTGAAAATATCTTAAATCAGTTTAATAATGAAGCAAAGCAAATTAGAAAAAGTGTGCAAAAACGCGAAGATGTTATATCAAAAGAAGACTTTATTAAATTATCTAATGAATTAGATGAATTAAAAGCATTTAAAGATGTTCCATCTACTAAAATTGAAGATATTAAAAATAATTTAAATAAAGTTAGCGGTATTTCTTTATCTGAAAAAATGCAAACTTTAAAAGAATTAAAACCTGATTTGTTTGTTGAAGAACAACCATCAGTTTCGCCAACTAATATTATTAAAGAAATGATTGAAAAGTCTACTGAAAATAAGAATTATGAAATTGAAACTATTAAAGAAAAAGGAGCATATACTCCTGATGAAATTAAAAAAATAACTGATTATACACTTAAAAACCTTAGATAATATTAAGGGAGTGAAATATTATGGCAACAATTAAATTTGCCACAAGTACCTTTTACATTACAAGGTAATACAACAGGTCAAAAAGCTTATGTTGGTATGGTTAATGCTTTATTGCGTGGACCTTTATATAATTAATATGCAAGTATTACTTATTATTTCTTTTTTTCTGTCTTTTTCAACATATTTTTTTCTGTCTTTTTCAAATTCTGTTTGTTCTCCAATAACTTGAAATAATTTATTATCTCTAAAAAATCATTCATTATCTTTAATATTTAAAGCAACATTAATTTGTTGATTAATTCCTAACTTTAAAAAATAAGTACAAAAAGGGGGAAAATTTTTTCAAATTACATTAGCATAAGCATCAATAGCATTTTCATCAAATGCTTTAGTAGATAAATTAAAACTATATTTTTTAATATCTGTAATTATTTTTTTAGTTTATTTGATAAAATTACCTTTATTATTTCCAATAAATAATTTCATTATTTTTAATAATTTTTCTCTTGATAAAATTACAGATAATTCTTAATTATTATTATTTTTGTTATATATTTTTTCTAAAAAATTAAAATTACTTAAGTTATTTTTTTTAAATTTTGGATTTTCACTATTGTCTTTTTTTATTATTTTTAATATTTCTTCTTTTTAATAAGGACTAGCAGTAATTGTTGTTGGCACAGCACCCCCACTAATAGTTAATACACTTAATAAACTTAAAAGTTTTTTAATTTTGTATAATTTCCTTTATTTTATCTTAAAACTTTTTATCAAGATCTATTGACATTATATATATGTAAGTTAAGTATTTTTAAATATATTATTTTAGAAAGGAAATAATTATGATTATTATTGTAATTATATTAAACTAATCTGGGCTCGCGGTGATTTTAATAATTTTATGAAAAATGTCTTAAAGTTTAAAAAAACTTTTGCCGCGCTTTTCAAAATACTTAGGAAAAATTCTAAGCGTTAAGCGAAGAATTTTATAAAGGTTCCAAAATTTGTTTGAAAGAACCTCAAAACTTTTTTTAACTTGTAAGTCATTTTATTACAAAATTTCAGAAAATCAACCACGCGCCCACAACCTCAAAAAACTATATAATTAGCTTTGTATATAAAAGAAAGGATTTTTTAAAATGGATAAAACAAAGCATCATTTTACTTTTAAAGAAAGAGTAATGTTAAAAGATTTATTAGAACTTGATTCTTTAAAAAGAAAAAATGGTAAACCTAATATATCTAAAATAGCAAAAATATTGCATAAAAATCGCAATACAATTAGACGAGAAATAAAAAGGTTAAAAGATAATGAATATAACGCTAAATTAGCAAACGAAGATTATTTACAAAAACGACAAAAATGTTTTAAAAAATCATCATTATTGCTAAATATTTTAGAATGACTAGATGAAAAATATAATAAATTTCATGATTCACCAGAACAAATCTATAAAAAATATGAAAAAGAGTTTGGTATTAAATTTCCGGTATGTTTTAAAACTTTATATAAATATATTTATTTGAGATTTTTAAATTTCAAGAAAGATAATTTATATTTTCATGGTAGAAAATATAAAACAAAAAATAGAATTGATAACCGTGGAAAAATAAGAAATTTTAGAACTATTGAAGAAGCAAAACATAATAAATATAAATTTGGTTGATTTCAAATGGATACTATGGTTGGTAAAAACAATAGTGTTTGTTTAGTTTTAATCGAAGAATTAACCCAATTTAAAATCATTGAACCATTAAAAGAAAAAACAACAAAATAAGTTACAAACGCAGTAGAACGAATTTTTTTTTAACAGATTTTTCAAAGATAGATGTAAAGGAATAATAACAGATCAAGGCAAAGAATTTGCTGATTGAGAAAAAATTGAAAAAATAACAAATACTAAAGTATATTTTTGTGATGCTGGAACTCCAACACAAAAACCTAAAGTTGAAAGAGCAATCCGTGATTTTAGACATTAATTTTCCAAAGGAATTGATTTAAGTATTTATTCAAGAAATTATTATCAAGAAGTTGCTAATATAATAAACTCTAAACTTAAAAAATCTTTACATTAACTATCTTCAAAAGAAGTTTTTATACAAATGTTTAATTTTTAATATAATTATCTATAAAAATTTTAATCATTTTATTTTTCAGTGTGCCAAAATTCATAAATTTAAAACAAAACTACTAAATTTTTTTAAAATAAATTATATTGAACATTTATTTTATTGGTGTTATAATAAAATTAAATAAAGTGTTACACTTCATAGTACAATTTACACCACGGTTATTTGCTTGTTTTATTACAGCAAGATTAGGATGATGTGAGCTAATCATAAAAGACAAATAATTATCTCTTGTTTTTACAATTTAAAATTAAGAAAAAAGGTAAATATTATTACAATATTTATAAAGTAAGATGGTACCGTGCATTTACGCTCTTATAGTCTTACTTTTTTTATGACAGAAAGGAAAAAACACTGATGAATTATAAAGATACATTATTAACTCCCAATACCTTATTTGAGATGAAAGCTAACTTGGCAGGAAAAGAACCGCAAATTCAATTAGAGTGACTTAAAACAAATGTTGTTTCAGGGCGCTATCAACATAATGTTAACAACAAACCCTTTATTTTACATGATGGCCCTCCTTATGCAAATGGGGATTTACATGTTGGTCATGCGTTAAACAAAATTTTAAAAGATTTTATTGTTCGTTATTATAATCAAAAAGGATTTTATAGTCCATGAATTTGTGGTTGAGATACGCATGGTTTGCCAATTGAAACTGCTGTTGTTAAAAGCGGGGTTGATCGGAAAACAACTCCACCAGTTGCCTTTCGCCAAATTTGTCGCCAATATGCTTTAGACCAAATTGAAAAACAAATTACGCAATTTAGTCGGTTAGGTTTATTTAGTGATTTTCAGCAAAAATATGTAACATTAGATTTGCCATATGAATTAGAACAATTACGATTATTTCAAACAATGGTTCAAAAAAAAATAGTTTATCGGCAATTAAAACCGATTTATTGATCACCTTCAAGTGAATCAGCTTTAGCGGAGGCAGAAATTGAATATGCTGATTTAACATCACCATCAATTTATGTAACTTTTACAGTGACAACAGGAAATAAGGTGATTAAACCAGGAACAAAATTTTTAATTTGAACAACAACACCATGAACAATCCCAATGAATCAATTATTAGCGGTTGGAAAAGATGTTGTTTATGTTGAAGTCCTTGTTGAAGGTGAAAAATACTTATTTGCTAAGGCTTTATTTGACGAGTTACAAACATTATTAAATTGGAAAAAAGTTAAAATTGTACAAGAAGTGATTGGTGATAAATTAGTTGGAATTATTACAAAACATCCTTTATATAACCGCGATAGTTATGTTGTTCTTGGCCGCCATGTTACTGTTGAAGCTGGAACAGGGATTGTCCATATAGCATCAGGATTTGGTGAAGATGATTATTTGATTTCCCGCACTAACAATATTCCAATCTTTGCACCATTAGATGATACTGGAAAATATACTCAAGAAGTAGCAGATGATAGTTTAGTTGGTGTTTATTATGAAGATGCGAATAAAACGATTGGTCAACGATTAGAACAAAATGGTGCTTTGTTAAAATTAAAATTTACAAAACATCGTTATCCAATTGATTGACGAACAAAAAAACCAGTTATTTATCGTGCAACAGCACAATGATTTGTTTCAATTGAAAAAATTAAACCAGAATTATTAAAAGAAATTAAACAAGTACAATGAAATCCACAATGATCAGCAAAAAGAATGGAAACAATGATTGAAAATCGTCAAGATTGATGTATTTCTCGCCAAAGATTATGGGGTGTACCAATTATTGCCTTTTACGATGAAAATAATCAACCACAATTTACAACAGAATTAATTGAACATGTAATTAATTTATTTGCCAAAGCAAAAACAACTGACATTTGATTTGAATGAAGTGCTGATAAATTATTGCCACCAGCTTATCAAAATCGCAATTGACGAAAAGAGCAAGATATTATGGATGTTTGATTTGATAGTGGCGTTAGTAATTTAGCAGTAACAAAAGAATATCATTTACCCCATCCCGTTAATGTTTATTTGGAAGGAATTGACCAATTTCGAGGATGATTTAATTCATCGTTAATTACTTCGGTTGTGGCGACAGGTCATGCTCCTTACCAAGTTGTTTTATCACATGGTTTTGCTAATGATGAAAAAGGACGCAAAATGAGTAAATCATTAGGAAATGTTATCTCACCATTAGCAATTACTGACCAGTATGGAGCTGATATTTTACGAATGTGAGTAGCTTCGGTTGATTATCGTGATGATGTTAAAATTGGGCCAGAAATTTTAAAACAAATTGCGGAAGCTTATCGAAAAATTCGTAATACATTACGGTTTTTATTAGCAAATTTAAATGATTTTAATCCAGCAACTAATTTACAATCAAAATTAGCAGAGGTTGATTATTATGTGTTACATTTAGCGCGGGAATTTCAACAAAAAGTAAATAAAAGTTATGAAGAATTTAATTTTAATAATGTTTATACTTTAATTAATAATTTTATTACCACAACATTATCAAAATTTTATTTAGATTTTACAAAAGATATTTTATATATTGAGGAAATGAAATCACCACGTCGTCGTGCGGCACAAACAACATTATATTATTTATATCGGATTTTAGTTGATGTTTTAAAACTAATTATTCCGCATACAGTTGAAGAAAGCAATCGCTTTATTACATATCCCAACCAACAAAGATCGGTTCATTTAGAAGAAAATTTTGTTTTAACAATGGCTATTAATGATAAATTAATTGCAAAATGAGACCAAGTGTTGAAATTACGAGATGATGTTAATAAAGAATTAGAACGTCGTCGTGAACAAAAAGAAATTAAAAAATCATTAGAATGTCAAGTAACGATTGCTTTAAAACCAGCCTATGCAAGTTTAGCAACAATTAAGGATTTATATCAAATTTTTATTGTTAGTGAAATTATTTTTACTACTGACCATCAGGACTTAACAGAATATGAAACTAGTTTTTTAAAAGTTCAAGAAAAAGCTGGTTTAAAATGCCAACGTTGTTGAATGATTTATAATCATTTAAATGTCCAAAATAATGAAATTTGTGATCGTTGTTTTAATGTTTTATCGGCAAAAAATGTGCGATAATGTATAAAACAAAAAAGGAGTCAAAAGTAAATGAAAGAACGAACAAAACAATTTTGATATGATTTTAAAGACCATTTTAAAAATCGAGATTATATTTGAAAATATAAACTCCAAGTTTGTCTACCAATTTTTATTTCGTTATTAATGTTAGATATTATTACTAAGCAATTAGCTTTTCATTTATTGTCCCATGACCCAGCAGCTCCAGAAGTTAAATTTTTTGATGGATTTATTAATTTTAAATTTATGGTTAATAAAGGAATTGCTTTTGGAACAAATGCTGATAATCTTCCGCTTGTTATTATTGGTGCAGTTTTTATTACTTTGCTTGCATTTAGTATTTTTTTATATATTAATAATAAAACTGCTGCTGTTGGTTTAATTATGATTACAACTGGTGGGTTTGGTAATTTAATTGACCGTATATGAAACCATGGTGGGGTTGTTGATTTTCTGGCATGAATTTTATTTCCCCCTTATAGTGTGTTTAATTTAGCTGATACTTGAGTAACCTTTGGTGTTATTGTCTTAATTTTTACTATTATTATTGAAATTATTCAGTTTTATTGTGAGCGAGCACGAAGCGAACGCGAAGAGCATTCTGAGCCAAATGACTAAGATTACCTTTACTGTTTCTTCATCAGATCGAATTGATAAAATTTTAACTGATTATTTTAAAACAAATACCACTCCTTTTTCGCGAACTAAAATCCAAGCATTAATTAAGCAAGAGAAAGTTCAAGTTAATGGACAAGTTGTGCCGGCAAATTATGTTAGTCAAATTAGAGACCATGTTCGCATTGAATTTCCAAATACTAAAGCAAGTGAATTAACACCAATACCAATCCCATTAACAATTTTGTATGAAGATAGTTATTTAATGGTGATTGATAAACCAAATAATTTAGTTGTTCATCCAGCACCAGGACACCAGAATGATACTTTAGTTAATGCTTTATTATCACGAGGAGTGCAATGGTCAACCGCCAGTGGTGAGCAACGCCCGGGAATTGTCCATCGCATTGATCGCCAAACGACAGGAACTTTAATTATTGCTAAAAATGATGTTGTTCATCATCAACTACAACAACAAATTCAAACAAAGCAATTACAACGTCGCTATTTAGCACTTGTTCATGGTCAAATTATTGAAAATCGAGCTAAAATTGATGCGCCAATTGGCCGTGATCCTAATAATCGCAAGAAAATGACAGTTACAGCAAAAAATTCTAAAAAAGCAGTAACTAATATTCTTGTAATTGAACGCTTTAATGATTATACTTATATAGAGTGTGGATTAGAAAGCGGGCGAACTCATCAGATTCGAGTCCATCTAAAATACATTAACCATCCTATTGTTGGTGATCCGTTATATGGCACAGCCGCTGATAAAAAAGAAAGTTTTGGACAATATCTGCATGCGTATCAATTAAGATTTATTCATCTAGTTACTAAAGAAGCTCTGGCCATTACAGCAGCCTTACCACAAGAGTTTGAACAAAGATTAGCAATATTACGCGCGAAAGGATAGAAAACAATGAGTTTTGATAAAGATAAGTTATCTATAGTTGATTATTTTTTAAAACAAGAAAAATACAATGTTTATAAAAGTAAACCACGCAATAATAATGTTTATTTATATAAAGTTGATAGTAAAGAATTTCAAATTATTAAAATTATTGATAATTTTAGTGGTGAATTTAATGACTTCATCATTAATGATGAGGCTGTGCAAACGTTAAAGACTTTTTTAAATAAAAAATTTCAACGCGCAAAACTTACTATTTTATCAATTGTTTTAATTGAAAATCGTTCGCAGATTTATAAAGATGATAGTGGCGATGTAACATTATTTGTTGATAAAAATAATTATCTTGACCGTTTAAGTACTTATTATCCTAACATTACAATGTTGCAAGAAAATAATGAAAATGATACTTCAATGGCCGGTATGACAACTGAGGAAATTTTAGATGGGATTAAAGACCCTAATAGTAAATTAATAAAAAATTTAAAGCAAATAAGTGATAAATTAAGTGTCAATAACCTTGGTGTTACGTGAGTTTTAATTGCTTTATTATTAATTATTCCAATTGTTGGAATCTTTTTTGGTGCACAAATTTTTAATACTCAAGGCTTAAGTGAGGGAGCAACGCAATTAGTTTATGGTGGTGTTACTCGTGATTTATTAATTTGAAATAATCAATGATGGCGATTATGAACATATGTTTTATTTTCAAGTAACCCATTGTTAGTAGTTTTAAATTTATTTATGATTTTTAGTATTGCTCGTTATGCAGAAGCTTTGTTAGGGCGTTGACGATTATCAATCATTTTAGTAGTTGGAATCCCTTTAGCTGGAATATTTTTAGCAGCCGTATTACCAAATTGAATTTTTGGCGGGTCAACTATTTTATTAGCTATTTTATGGGGAAGTTTGTTTAGTTATAACTATGGTAAAGAAGATTTAGGGGCGTTAATTGCAAACCAACGAACTTTAATTATTATGCTGTGGTTGTTAATAATGCCAATTTTTTTAGGTTATTCATTTTATTTAATTAATTTTGTTGGTTTTTTTATTGGTAGTGCGCTTGGTTATGGTTTAGAATTTAACCGTTCACATCGTATTAATTGAACAATATTATATCCAGTTTTTATCATTGCAACAATGATAGTGGTTAGTACAATTGCATTATTATGAATACGTTATGTTCCACCCTATAATAGTGCTGTTATTGACGCATTATTAAGTTATTGCCGTGCAGGTTTAATGGAAAAGAGTGTAATTGAGGAAATGCTAAATAATTATTATTTTTATCCAAGAGCAAATTGACCAATCTTTTTGTTACAAAGTCAGTCTAGTTTTAGTGATATCTTTTCCAATTTTAAAGGAGGAATCTTTAATTTATGACAATAGTAACAGAGAAAAAACGTAATGATTATTTATCATGAGATGATTTCTTCTTAAGTGTTGCGTATGTTTGTGCAATGCGAAGCAAAGATCCACATACACAAGTTGGGAGTTGTGTTGTTAACCAAATTGGGCAAATTATTACGACAGGTTATAACGGTTTACCCCGTGGTTTAAATGATGATGATTTTCCATGAGCATGGGAAGGAGAATATTTAGAAACAAAATATCCTTATGTTGCTCATGCTGAATTAAATACCATTTTAAGTGCACGAACAAATTTAGAAAATTGTCGAATTTATACAACGTTATTTCCTTGTACAGAATGTACAAAAGTCATTATTCAGGCTGGAATTAAAGAAGTTATTTATGATGATAAATACGAATACAGCGATGATAATCAAGCAGCAAAGCGAATGTTTAATCAAGCACAAGTCATTATCGCTGCTTACCAGTTATTAATGTTATAGTCGAACTACAAAAGGAAAAATAATTAAATTTACAAATAAAACTATAAATTATCAAATAAAATCAAAATCCTTTATTAACTTATTTTTATAAAATATTAGAGAAAGAAAGGTTTTTAAGATTAAGCATTTTTTACAGATCGGAAATTATTAATTTATCCTATTATTGGTATTATGTTAATTTTTGCTTTTTTAGTTTGTGATTTTATTTTAGCGTTAAAAACAAAAAGTGGCATTTATGGGCAGTTACCAAGTTATGGAGAGCGCTTAAGCCATTATTATTCATATTTTACAACGCAAACAAATTATCTAGTTTTTGTTTATTTTGTTTTTTATTTATTTCAAAAAAAAAATTAAAAATACAAAACCAAATTTTATTATTCGGTTAATGGTAACAGTTTATATTACAATGACAATGCTAGTATTTTGATTAGGATTAGCAGTTCAAGGTGATATAGTAACAAATATGAGTGTTTATGAATGAATTTCAACATTTATTTTACATACAATTATTCCTATTGTAATGATTTTAAGTTATATTATTACCGCTGGTGATACATTTTACAAATTTGAAACCCATCATAAAACTAATTATTGATTAATTTGTTTATATCCAACCATATATTTAATTTGTATTTTAATTCGTGGTTATATTCGTCATAGTGATCACCAACCAGATAATAATCTATTTCCTTATTTTTTCTTAAATTTTTATGCAACAAATGGTTTTACCTTATTAGCTGTTGGTTCAGTGTTAATTTTTACCTTATGTACTTCATTTCAATATTTTTATATTTGAATTAATAACTTATTTTATTTTCGTAAGCAAATTAAAGAAAATAATATTACCAAAGTTGATCAAATTAAAATTATGATAAATATTAAACAACATCGCAAATTAGATCAAAAAGGTAAAATTGCTATGAGAAACCGATTACATTAGTAATAAAAATAACAATAAAATTAAAATTCCAAATAATGTTTTATATATTCAAATTTACGGGGCTTTTGAATTAATGCGAGAAAATAAAAAAAGAGTTGAAAATAAAATATTTCTTTCAACTATGTATGTTGGTATTGATGAAGAAAATCCAACAAAAACAAGAACAAAAATGAAAAAGAAAAAAGACGTTTTTCAAATGATGAATAAAAATCATAAGAATAAAAATGATAAATCTAATATTGATAATTTTATTGATAAAATTTTTAAATCAATGGATACTTATGATATTAATGAAGATACTAAAATATTAATATTAAGTGATGATGAAAAACAAATTAAAAAAATTTACAAAGCAATAAAAGCAAAATATAAAAATAATACTGTATCATATAGTTTAGATAGATTTCATTTAGTGAAAAGATTTAAAGAATTATTCCTAAATCGTAAGAAAAACCAAATTCATAGATTAAAATATAAATTATCAAAAATATATTTTTTTACTGGAAATTATAAAGTATTATTAGATTTTTTAGTGTGTCATTTGCCTTATATTATTGGTAATAAAAAGAAATTTTTATTAGAAACTATTGAATTAATTAAAAATACTAAATAAGTAATTGAAAACCAAACATTAGAATATAATATTTGTTGTCATATGGAAGGTGATATATCACACTATATTAAGGATGTTAAAGGGTGGTGTGTGAAAATATATTGTAAAAAAACATTTATCAATATGTTAATTACCTCAATATTAAGACTTAATAGTAAAACCAATGAAGAAAAAATTGATAAAAATAATAAAAATAAAGAAAAAATTAAATTTAATATTTTTAATTTAAATCAATCTCAAAATCAATTTTTATCTTTATAAAAAATAAAAACCTTTTAAAATTATTAATAACTTTAAAAAGTATTTTTTAGTGTTTCAAAATTCATAAATTTATAAATTATTTTTTTTTAAATAAAAATTTGTTTTTTAAAAAAGTTGAATTTTTTATAAATTTTGGTATTATTTAGTCATAAGCAAAACTTAATTTGTTTCTAATTACTTAATTTCATTAAAACCTAAGCTTTTTTCCGACTACCCAATTAAATTATTTAGTTATCATTGGAGGAATAAATGAAAAAAGTAACGACAAGAATGATTACAATTAATAGTGTTATTATTGCAATTTTTTTATTGTTTTCTTTAGTTTCATCATTAGGATATATTACGATTGGTCCAGCTAGTTTAACCTTAATGCATATTTTATTTTTAATAGGAATGTATGCTTTATATATTACAATGAATTTGAATTTAATTTGAGCGGGGTTAATTTATGGTCTTATTTTTGGTTTATCCTCATTAATTCAAACATTAATTTCACCAGGTCCAACTAGTTTTATTTTTCTTAATCCATTGTTTTCTGTTGTGCCACGGGTTTTAATGGGACTTTGTGTTGGTATTTTAGCTTATTTTTTAACAAAAACTTCAGTTAAAATTGAAACAAAAATTTATACTAATCAAATTACAGAATTGACTTGATACCAACGACATTATTTGAAAATTTATAATATTATTATTGCTTTTACTGCAGCTACGTTAAATACTATTTTTGTTTTAGTTTTTATGTATTTTATTGGTCCTTTAATTTATACTGACCCAGATCAACAACGCTTTTTTCACACTTTTACTTGAATTATTTTAGCAACGAATTATTTACCAGAAATGTTGTTAGCGGTTGCTATTTTTCCACCAGTTGCATATGCATTAAAAAAACTTTATAATAATAATTAATATATTGAGTGCACTTTCAGTTTGAATTGCATTATTTAATAGAAAATTATAAAATTAAAAAAGAAAGAAGCGAAAAAACAGTGAAACAATCAACGGTCCTTATTTTTATAAAAGTTATTTTATTTTTGTTATTATCTCCAATTTTATATTTTTGATATCTATTATCATAACCATTAGCTTATTTTTTTACTCATTTTCGTTCATCAAGTGAGTTTACAGCGCAATTACAAAATAATAATAATGAATGACTAAATATTATTGTAATTATTTTGTTATGAATTTTTTGTTCATTTATTATTGCATTTTTATTTTTTTCTTTAGCGTAATACTTACGAGTTTATCAAACACTACCTAATGAATTACGTGGTTTATTTGGTTTAGAATGGATTATTTTATTTTTTCAGAAAGTTTTAAAAATTAAATCTTAATTATAATGAAGTAAGATAAAATAATGGTATAACAGAGAGGAAGGTTTGGATGAAAAAGAAAATTGCAATTTTAGGAGATTCACTAACTTTTGGTTATTTGCCGATGGGAACTGGCAAAATGGCAGATGCTGATAATTGACCAGTAAAATTAGAAAATTTATTAACAAAATATTATCAAACAGGAGAAATTGAAATTCAAACTGATGCTCAACCAGGACGAACAATTATTAAGCCATTAATTGATTTTGGTTTTCCCCAAGATAATGGAATGGACAATTTATCAGTTTTATATCAAAAAACACATCCAATTGATTTATTCATAATTTTTTTAGGAACAAATGATTATTTTGGTTATGATGCTTATGCAAAATTAAAAGAAATCCCAGATTATCCAATTGAAACAAAAATTGTTAATTCATTAGGGGAATTGATTAATAAAATGAAAGTGTTGCATAAAGATAATAAAGAAGAAGTGAATTATCATGTTTTAGTAGTTTGCCCGCCAAAAGTATTAACATTGCATGATGGTGAATTGTTGACATCCTTACCAGAATTTTATCAAAAATATTGTGCAAAATTGAATATTATTGTTGTTAATTTACAATTATCAGCAAATCCACATCCCGAAGATCAAAATGAATATGATGGTATTCATTATACACCAATGGAAACAATACCTGTTGCCCAAGCCATTTTTGATGTTATTGTTGCAGAAAATTTATTAAATTTAAATTAATTTTAGTAACAAGCAATTAGAAAGGAATTAAGCATAAATGATTATTGGTGTTTATGGTTATATTGGAGCAGGAAAAACAAGTGCCTGTGAATACTTACAAAATAAATATTATTTCACTTATTTAAATGCGGATAAAATTGCAAAAGAAATTATGCAAGAGCCAACCGTTTTGCTTTTTTTAGAGCAAACTTTTCCGGGAATAGTTATTAATGGTGTTCTTAACCGTGAGCGTTTACGAACAATTATTTTTACTAATCCTCTTGCTAACAATAAGTTGAATAATTATTTATTACCAAAAGTTAATCAACAAATTATCACAATTATTAATAATAATCAAAACCAAAAATTTTTAGTTGAAGCAATTGGTTTAAACACATTAGCGCTTTCTTTTACAGCAAAAATATTTATTACTGCTAGTAAAAAGAACATTATTACGCGAATTAATGATCGCGATCAACAATCATCAGAACAAACAAAACAGTTATTAAAAATTCAAGCAACTTTTTTTAAACAGATAAAACCCGATTATAAAATAACCACTAACAAATCGCTGCCAGAACTGTATCAAAAATTAGATAAAATAATGGAAGACATATTAGGAGATGATCAATAATGCACCGTTTTGTTGCCAATCAATTAGAAGATAATTACTTTATTTTAGCTGAAGATGATGTTAAACAAATTAAACAAGTTTTGCGTTTAAGAAACCAAACACAAATTATTTGTATTTATAATGGTGAACATTATTTAACGACATTAGAAGTACAAGCGCCACAAAAGTACTTATTTAAATTAATTAAAAAATTAGAGCAAAATCATGAAAGTCCAATTAAAGTACGATTAATTGCAGGTCTAATTCGGAATGCAAAATGAGATTATTTATTACAAAAAGCAACAGAATTAGGAGTTAATGAAATCATTCCCTTTCAGTTTAGTTGTTGTGTGGTACAATTAAAAGGTGAAAATAATTTTAAAAAGATTGAACGTTGAACAAAAATTTGTAAAGAAGCAGCAGAACAATCTTATCGTAATCAAGTACCGTTAGTACATGATGTTGAAAGTGATTTAAAGGTGTTACAACAATATCAAAGTGATGTTAATCTTGTTTGCTATGAAAACGTTGCAGAAACATTATCAATAAAACAGTTTTTACAACAAGATTTTAAAACAATTACAGTTGTAATTGGCCCTGAAGGTGGATTTACTCCACATGAAATTACGGTTTTATCTTCATATCAATATTACCCCGTTTCATTAGGGCAACGAATTTTACGAGCCGAAACAGCACCAGTTGCACTTTTAGCAATGATTATGTATGAAAAAGAATTATAGGATAAGGAAAAGATGACAAAAATAGTATCGATTAAAGCGCTAGTTAGTGTTGCAAATATAATATTATATACAGCTTTAGTACTAATTTTTCTAATTTTAGGATTACAAAAATGAGATATTGCAGTAGTAACTGGCTACAAAATTGGCTATGTTTTAATTAGTTTTGCTATTATTATTTTTATTATTTATCATTTAGTTCGTATTCATGTGTTAAAAAAGACGCCATTTCAATTATTACGCAAACATATTATTTTTATGCAGATTTTTTATATTTGTCAATATTTGATTTTTGTAATTAGTTTATTTTTTTTAATTTTAGCTAATACAAAAGTTTTAAATCCAGCACAAATTTGTATTTTTTGATATGTATGATTCCCAACAGTCTTTGTTGGTACAATTGCTTGCTCAATATTAGAATCAATTGTTCGTGTTGAAGAACGAATTTTTATTGTTAAAAAAAATTGACAAGATTCAGAACAATGAGCAAAAGAACAGGAAAAAAATAATGTTGTTTTAACAAATGAGCAGCAAGAAAAAAAGAGTAAAAATCCTTTCTTTGATGATGATAAAAATAATAATTAGTTTATAATTATAAAAAGATGAATTAATAACGGAGGATGAAAAAATGAAAAAAATATTAAGTTTATTATGAGCAATAATGATTTGGACTACTATTGGATCAAATGTTGTTTCATGTGTGCCCATAAGAAATAGTGGCAACAATAATAATATTGTTGGTGACAAATTAGACTTAAATTTATTTTCTTATGATAAAATTATTGACAAAAAATTTAGTTTAAAAAAAGATAATGCAATCGTTAACGATGAAATTAATTTAACTTCAGTAATTACAAAAGGAATTCAAAATTTATCTCCAGTATATTTGCCTTGAGATGAAGTTAATATTACGGTTAACTTTTTAAATGATAAATTTACTTTTAATCAAGTTTATGTCAAAATGGAAGCAAAACCAGATGCAAAATCAGTAAAAGGTTCAGTAATGTGAGGAAATTTAGAAACAAAATCTTATGTTGATCTTCGACCAGATTTAAAAAATTAATTATCATTAGCATCACTAAAATTAGAAGTTAAAGATCCAAGTGAATTAGACGCCGCCGCTAATAAGGCATTAGGTGGCCCGGCCCAGCCTTTAACTAAAGTAATTTGAATGGTGTTTTGGATTACAAGGAACATATCATGAAGACTAAAAACGTTATACAGTTTCAGTTAAAAGCGGTTAAAGTAACTTTTTCCAAACAAGTGAAATTATTTTTAATGTTGATATGAAATAACTAATTTACCAACACTTAACAAAAATGAAAGGTACATATTGATGTGCTTTTATGTTAAAGATTGGAACCATTGGTACAGGTAATATTGTTAGTGAATTTATTGATGTTTGTCGTGATGTAGAAGGAGTTAAAATTAGGTCGTATAAAAAAGATTAGGGTTTTAGAAAAAAACTCGGAAATTGAATAAGAATAATAGTTAAACCATTTACTAAAATGGTTTTTTTATTTGTAAAACCATAATTATAGATTAATTTAATTGAAATAGAGAAATGACAGCAACTTATTTATATAATAAAAAACTTTATAGCAACTTTTTGATGCCCTCTTTAAGTTGTGTGTACAATTTATTAAATATCTTAGAAATCTTGATAGTATTACAAAAGCTTAGGTTTTATAAAAAATATAAATAAAATAATTAGATAACTTTTTAAAAGGTTGATTTATCAGTGTTTTAGAAATATATTTAAAATAAAGAATAATTTTTATACCAAAACCTAAACTTTTTTTCTTACTACCGAAATCTTTATAAAAAATGTACCTGTTTTTTTCTCCTAATTTAAGGTGTTGTCTTTTCTCTGTTCCAGTATATTAATCTCTATTGGCACACTTAATTATTTATTAAAAATTAATATTTAATATACGATTTTTGAAAATTTAATAGTATTTTTCAGTGTGCCAATTTTTACTATTTTGTATATTTTCAATGTGTCAAAATTTATTTTTATTATATATTTAATATATTTATTTAAAAAACAGAGATATAAAGAGATAAAAAAGAAAATATTAATATTTCTCTCACTCTTTCATAAATAATTAGTTAATAACAAAATTAATATATTTGTTAATAAATAAATTAGACTAAAAGTAATTAACAATAATATATTTATTTTAATCTCTTTCATAAAGAAACAATATAAATATATTAAATTAAATATTTTTGATAAACATATCTTAAAATTATATATAAAAAATAATGCTAAAAAAATATTTAATAATTTTAGTTTAATAAAATACAAAAAATAGGATGATAATTTAATGAAAGAATTTAAGACTAATTTAGGTAAGTTAATAAATGGTGATGCTTTATCTTTTGTCAAAAAATTAGAAAATGATAGCGTTTATTTAATATTAACTGATCCACCTTATTTATATGATTTACCAACAAGGAAAAAAGAACAAATAAATTCCAGTGAAATATCAAAAAGTATAAATAAATATATTAATGCTATTTATGATAATAATTTACATAATTCATTTGATATAAATACTTATTTAGATGAGTTTTACCGAATTTCAAAAAATAAATTTATGTTAATTTTAATGAATAGAAGACAAATTAAAGATTATTTAGATTGAGTTTATAAAAATAATATGAATTTTGATTTTTATTTTTGAGAAAAAACAAATCCAATGCCAACTAATAATTTTATTTTTCAAGATAAAGAATATTGTATGATTATTTATTCTAAAAAAGATCCAATACCAAACTATATAAAAAACTATGAAAATAAAAAAACAATATTTAAAAACCCAATAGGTTCATCTTATAAAAAAACAGAACACCCAACAGAAAAACCATTAAATATATTTGGCGATTTGATTAAAAAACATAGCAAAGAAAATGATTTAATTTTAGATCCTTTTATGGGAAGTGGTACAACCGCATATGCTTGTGAACAATTAAACCGAAAATGACTAGGTTGTGAAATAAATAATAATTACTTTTCAATGATACAAAAACGATTAAATAAAATACAACTTAAATTAAATTTTTAAAAAATGAATAATTTTCAATTAATCAAAAACATAAATTATGTCGCAGTTTTAATTGCAAAGATGGTTGTATTATCACAAGTAATGCGAATACAAATTATTCCAAGAACATCAATTCCATTATTTTTAATCCCCATTTTTATAAGCGGATTTATTTTAAATTGATATTGGTGTTTATTAAATTAATATCTTCATCAGTAATTGATCCGCCTCAACTACTATGATCTTCTTTATGAAAATTAGTAATTTCTGATTTGATTTTATTTTTAAATTCTTGATAATTATTTGAATTTTCTTGATAAATTTGTTTAATTTTATTTCATTGATTAATATTAATATCTAATTTTAATTGATCATGAGCTAAAAATTTATAGTATTTTTCAATTTCATTATATTGATTGTGCGATTCATGTTTAGCTATTTGTGTATTATCATGACCACTTAATCATCAAATTATTGCTGTTCCGGCAATTGCTAATCCCCCAATTATTAATGATAAACCTAGTGTTTCGGGTGCTAAAGCCGCAGCAGTACCAGAGCTTCTGCTCCAATAACTGCTCCTTCAGTTGCTAAAGTTGCGGTTCCCTTCTACTACCGATAAAGTTTCAGCAGCTGTTAAACCTTCTGATAAAAGCGGTGTCATTTCTATTGCTTCGCCTGTTGATACAGCAATACTACTTGCTGAACCACTAACAGTTATTTTTGTTCCAACTACACTAATTCCTGCACCAATTGCCGATGCACCAATGACTGTTAATTTATCTTTAAAAACTTTTTTATCATTTTCAGATAGATTTTGATAATGTTGATTAATTTCATTTAATTTTTGTTGTTTTTCTGCTTTTGAAAGTGTGTTATATTTATTTATTGCCTTGGCAGTTGTTGTTTGTAAATTTTCCATATTTTTATTTGTGCTTATTGGTTTATTTACTACAGTAGTATTTGTATTTATTTTATTATTGTTTTTAATTAAGTTAATTTTTAAATTTTGATTATTTTTTAAACTATTTTGTTCTGTTTTTTGATCAATAAAATGATATTCATATTTTTTTAATTGTGATTTATTTAAAAATAAGCTATTATTTTCAATATCATTATCTTCTTCATTTAAACAACCAAAAACAGTACTTTTTTTATATTCTGCATCTGTCTGCGGTGTTTGATTTGACAAAACAAAATTATAATGGTTTCTATTAACATGGAATATATTTATTGTATTACTTGAATTTTGATTAACTGGTTGATATGGAGCATGATTATTTATAGTAATACTAGAATTTAACATATTACTAATTGCTAGTATTTCTGGTGTGCCACCTCATGCTGATGAGTATCTCATTCTTTCTAAATAATTAAAATAAATTTCATTATTTTCTTCAATAACATTTCTAAATGTTAATTCACTTACACGATTTGTAATCATGTTTAAGTTTGACTGTATATAATCAACAACACGATTACGAAACACGTTTGTTACTAAATTATTTGCTGTTTGCTTTTGATATCATAATTGATTATTGTTATTATTTTCTAAATCAAATTGTTGAAATAAATTTTGAACATATAATAAATTTTGTAATTCTTGTTCACCGAATAATTTAATAAATCTCGCTCTAAATTCGTCATTATTATTTCTTACTGGTAATAAATAAGCTGTTGCTACAGATAAAAACAAACAACTACCATCACCAGGAACATTATACAGATTATTGTGATTTGTTGTTTTAGTATTTTTGTTTTGTGTGCCACTAGTTTCCGGGCGATCGCCAACATACACTTTTGAATTACTATTATTGCCAGATTTAGGAGGTTGATTTAAAAAGCCACTTTTAAATCCGCCAAAGTTTGATTCAATTTTTTTATTTTGTTTATTAATTGTGGCTTCTTCTTTGTCGTTTGTTTTTAATTCTAAAAGTTTTTGCAGTTGATTTTGAAAATCTATTAAATCTTTATTTATTTTTTCTTTTTGAATTAAATTATCTTTTAATAATAAAATTTTTACAAATATTTATTTTTTTATTTAATTCATTAAATTTTTTTAAAAAATTCTGAATTTCTTCATTTTCATAATATAAATTAATTGGCTTTTTACCATCAATTGTTTCATCAAAAATAATAATTTTTTTATTTTTTAATAAGGGCACACTAATATTTTCAATTGGAATAATTATATTTGTATTTGGTTCACTACTAAGCAATAATTTAATAATTTCTATATAATTTTTACATGCTGCAACATATATAGGAGTCACACCGTATATATCTATTACATTTATATTAGCACCATGATCAAGTAACAATTTAACAATTTCAAGATTACCCGTATATACGGCATAATGTAAAATAAATCAACCTTTCCTTTTTGTAACAGCATCTTTATATTTATTTAACAACTTAATATTTTTATTATCAACAAAATGAATTTGACCATTAAAAGGCGTGGCGTCTTCTATAATTTGAATATTGACATTAGCTCCCTTTTCTAATAAAAATCTTACAATTTTTGTATGACCATTTTTGACTGCGTCACGTAAAGCAACTATACCATCTTTATTTTCTGCATTTATATTAGCACCATAATCAACTAACAATTTAACAATTTCAAGATTACTATTAAATGCTGCATTATGTAAAGGAGTTACACCATTATTATTTGCTAAATTGGGATTAGCACCTTTTGTTAACAATAATTTAACAATATCAAGATGATCATGATATACTGAAATATGTAAGGGAGTATCTCCTTCCAAATTTTTAATATTAACATTTATGTTAGAAAAATTTAATAATAATTGAACAATTTTTTTATTATTTCAACTTGATGCAAAAGAAAGCGAAGAATCACCATCTTTATTTACTAAATTGGGATCAGCACCATGATTAAGCAAAAATTTAAATAATTTTGTTCTTTCTTCTAATACATATTTAAGTTCAGAAATTATAGAATTTTTGTATCAAAAACCACCGTCTTGAGATAATAAAATTAAATAAGTAGAAAGTTTTTTAGTTCTAGCATTTATATCAACACCATTATCAAGTAATGATTTAACAATATCAATTTTACAATTTGTTGCTGCGACATGTAATGGTTTATAGCCTGTTAATAATCTATCACAATTTAAAAGTTCTGGTTTTTTCATAATTAATAATTCAAAAATATCACGATTATCTAATACGATTGTTGATGTTAAAAAATTACAATAATCGGATGCTTTTGAAAAAGGAATTGGTATTTTGGCAGTTATGTTTATTTTTTTACCTGAATTATTTTTAACTAACATATTAAAAATAAAAACATTTTTAATATGATTAAAATAGAAAATATTATTTTCTAAATATTTATAATTTTCATCTTTTTGATCATTAAAAATTTTTTTAATTAAATCTCAATAATGACAAAAATTGGAAATCTTTCCCTCTTTTAAAAATTTTTCTAATATTTTATTTAATTTTTCTTCATTTTTAGTTTCAAAAATACTAATATTAATTATTTCATTTAATTCTTTAAAAATTTCTTTTCTTTTTTCTTCTAAATATTTACTTGATGCTATTCAGCCGCCTATTAATTGTGATTCATATTCTTTTCAATTAAGTGAAGAAGCTTTATTTTCGATTATTTTTTGAATATTTGTTGAAATATTTTTAAATTCAACTTGTTTACCATTTTTTTATAGTTAAAATATTTAATATAAGATCCAAAACTCATTGTTTCACTTGTAATAAAAATAACTTTCGCTAAATCATCTTTTGTAGTTTTATTTTGTTTGTTATCATTATTAACTTTTGATAAATTTGAAATTGCATTATTTAAATTTCTTTTAGAAATATCAATATTTTGATTAACGGTATTTAAACCTTTATCTTGATAAGAACCATTATAATTTAAATTATTTTTTTTGTTTTCATTTATTGAATATTCTTTTATTATTTCTTCATTTATTTTATTTTCTTTAATTTTTTTATGTTGAATTGTATTAATTTTACTTTCAATAATTGAATTTATTTCATTAAATACATTGTCTCATTTATAGTTTTTTATATTTTCTTCGCATTCTTTTTTATTTTCTGATTTCCATTTCCCCTTATTTAATAAATTTAGAGAATTTCGTCTTATTTGTTGAATTTTTTGATAAATATTTAATTTTTCTTGACTTTGGCCGATATATATTTTTTCTTTTTTTAATGCTTCAATTTTTTCTTTTAATTCATTTAATTTTCTAATACTTTCTGAATCTTCATTATTTATTTGAATTTGATCAAATAAATTTTCATTTAGTAAATTAATTTTTTCTTTATTTTCTTTATATTTTCCCCCTCATTGTTCTTTTAAATTTTCTTTAATTTCATTAATTTCTTTAATTATAATTATATTTTGGTTATTATTAAATTTTTTTTAAATCTAAAAGCTTAATTTCTTCATTTATTTTATTTCATTTATTCAATTCTTCTGTTAATTTTTTTATTTCTCGCTTTCATTCATTAAGGCTTTTTTCTTCTTTAAAATAAAAATATTGATTATTTTTATTAATAAATCCTTGCAAGTAAAAATTATCTAAATTAATTATTAATTTTTATTTCATTATTTTCTTTATTTTTTAAAGTTAAAACTAAAATTCTTATTTTATCTGCATCAAACTTTCTTAATTCTAAAATTTCTTCTAATTTTTCTATAATTTTAATATTAGATTCTCGTTCATTTCTTTTATCTTGTGTTTCAAAATAATCTGTTCTAATAATTCCTTCATTATTTATCATTCTTAATGGATCAAGTTGATTATTTTTAATAAGTTCTTTTAAAATTTTTTGAATATTATCAGAATAATTTTCATTTAAAGTAATTTCTTTTTCAATAATGTCAACTTTACTATCTGAAGTTGTTGAAAATTGAGGTTGTTGCTCATCTTGCGTTTTTGAAGTAGTTGAGATATTTTCATTATTTTGTCTTTTTTTAATACTGTGTTTTCGATTGGGTGCAGCAGCAATGACTGATGGTATTGCATTTCCAGTTATCATAATTGTTCCTAATAACCCTAAAAGTTTTTTCATATTATTTATTTCCTTTCTTTCTTGAAATTTTTTTCCATTTCTATTGACATTATATATATATATACATACAGGAACTTTTAGAGCTATTTTAGGAAGGTGGTAAAATTGGAATGATTATTAGATTTCTTGCATTACTTGTTAAAATAATTAATATTATTTATTTTTTAACTTCTATTTATTTTATTTTCCACGCATAGGGAGATAACCATATCTGTTTGTTTTAATAAAAATTAAGACAATTAATAATATTAATTACCGCCCCCTTTACAAGGTTATTATTAATCTTGTTTTTTATTAAAATAAATTTGACAAATATTTAAAGTGGAGTTAGTGTGTGGTTATATTATTAATTTATAAATAAAAAGAAAAGAGGGCAAAATAAATGATAAATATTTATAATAACTTTTTTAACAACTTTAATAATTTGTTAGATAAACAAAGTATTGAAATTATTCAACAAAATTTAGAAGATTATGATGAATGAATTTTTAAAAATAAAAATATTGATGAAACTTTAAAAGAATTTAAAGATTATAAAGTAAAAGATAAAATTGAAAGAACATTAATAATTTTAAATGGGAAAATAAATTTTAAAAGAAGAAGACTTTATAAAATTAATCCAGAAACAGGTAAAGAAGAATATATTTTTCCTTTGGATAAAATTTTAGTAATTGAAAAATGACAAAGAATAGATAATTCTGTTAAAGAAAAAATATTATCATTTATTACTGAGAAAAAAAGATATAAGGATATTTTAGATACTATGGAACATATAAAAATTAGTTTAATGACAATATCTAATATTATGAAAAATGCAAAAACTAATTAAGAATATTATATTAATAAAACTAATAAAAAAATAGATATTCCCCACACTTTATATATTCAAATGGATGGTACTTATTTGAAAATGTTAGATGCAATAAAACAAGGGAGAAAAAAGATAAAAAAACACTAAATAGTATCTACTGTACATACTGGGTATGATGAAGAAAAATATACTGTAAAAAGACCTGTAATTGCAAATAAATTAGGTGTTTTTGAAATGGATAATATTCCTGATTATCTTAAAAAAGAAACAAATTTAAAACCAGTTCTTATAAAATTATTTACTTTAATTGAAACTCATTACAACATGACACCCAATATTGAAATTATGATTTTAGGTGATGGTGCATTATGAATTAAAAATACTAAAAATTTTATGCATCAATATTTTCCTAAAAATAAAATTCACTATACAATAGATAAATTTCATCTTACAAGTAGATTTAAAAAAATATATCCATTCCAAAGTAAAAATAAGGAAAATAGAGAAACATATTATAAAGCCGTTGATTATTTTTTTAATGCTAAATATGAAGAATTATTAGAGTGTTTAGAAGATAGTAAATCTTTTATAATCGATGCTAAATTAGATTTTTTGAATAAAACTATTACATTAATTAAAAATAATGAAGAAGGCGTTAGAAATCAAACATTATGAAATAATGTTGGTTGTCATATGGAAGGTGACATTTCTCATTATTAAAAAGGAACTATAATTAAAAAAGCAATTTATAGTGAAAAAACTATTAAAAATAAATTAAATGCTAGTATGATGGGATTAAAAAATAGAATTTATTTATTTAATAATAATGAACAACCGCTAGAAGAAAATAGAATTAATTATTTAGTTAATAATTTTGTAAATAATAATTTACAAAGAAATTTATATTTTTATTAATTTTATCTAATAAATTAAATAACTTTAATAAACATGTATTTTTAGTATGGAAAAATTTAAAAAATTAGAAAAAAGTGTTGACAATAAAATTAAAAGTAATACACTTTAACTAAGTAAGTGGTATATTATTCCACAATTTCTAAGAAATTAATTTAAGACCCCAAAATAATTTATTCGACATAAAATTACTTCCCTTTATTCACGTAGTTTAGAAAAAGCTAAATTTTTTGCTTCAAAAAATAATTTATTAGTCCATATTGTAGATAATTTTGAAGATATGTTAGATTATATTGATATTATTTATATTGCTTCACCAAATGGTTTGCATTATCAACAAGCAAAGTATTTTTTGCAAAAACAAAAGCATGTTTTAGTTGAAAAACCGGCAACTTTTTTTGCACATGAATTAATTGAATTAAAACAAATAGCAGAAATTAATAATGTTTTTTTGATGGAAGCTTTTAAACCCTTACATTTGCCAGCTTATCAAATTTTACAAACAAATGTTAATAAAATTAAACCTTTTTTACCTTGTTTTCATTGCAACCAGTATTTAAGTCTAATGAAAGAAGTTTTATTAGACTAATATAATTCTGTTTTTGATGAGATTTTAGGAAAAGGTTCTTTATATGATATGTTAATTTATCCTGTTGAATTAGCAGTTTCTTTATTTGGACAAGTCAAAGATGTTAAAGTAATGAGTAATAAGTTAAAGAATGGTGTTGATATTAATAATGCTGTTCTTTTACAACATAGTAATAATATTTTAACTAGTATTGTTTGTTCAAAAGCATCGGCAGGCATTAGTCTTAGTGAAATTTTAAGTTATGATACTACAATTAATGTTACTAATCTAACAAAATTAGAAGTAATTACAAAATATAATTGTAGAAACCACACACATTTTGTACTTTTGTGGGATTTACATTTTTTACAAAATAAATTTTATTAATATTTTAAATAAGGAGTTGAAATTATGCAAACAAAGCAATATTTTATTTTGCGGTCGTTAGTGAAAAAGTATGGTAAAGATAATGTTATTAATACTGTCAATAAGATTGCAAAAGATATTGAAATTAAAAAGTAAAGAATAAATTATTCTGCGTAATTTATTAGCGGATAATTTATTCAATAATTTTTTTAAGTGGAGCGAAGCGACAACGAGCAGAGCGATTTTGTAAATTTCAATTTTTTAATTTATTGAAAGGAGTTATATCATGCCAGTATGATTAACATGAATATTTAGTATTTTGATTTTGTTAGGTATTTTTGTGTTAATTGGTTTATCAATTTATCAAAAAGTTAGACAAATTCAAGGTAAGAAAAAAGAAAAAAAAGAACTTGAAAAAAAAGGAGGATAGAAAATAATGAATTTATTAACTGAAACAGTTACAAAAATCGGCTTTGGTGATGGAATGAATTCCATTTGAACTAGTTTATGTAATGCAATGGGTAAAGTAAAAGATGCTGTATATGGTATTTTACCGCAATTAATAACCTTTTTGGGCGATGCGTGAATTATTTTAATTCCATTTGGATTATTTATTATCATTAAGATATTAAACTTTTTCCATCATATGATTAAAGGATTTTAATAGAATATAACATTATATTCTAAGTTATTTTAAACAAAACTAAGGCACACTAGTTTTTTGTGTGATATTTAAGGTATTATTATGGTTTTCTCTCTGTATAAAATATTTGGTAGTCGGAAAAAAGCTTAGGTTTTATAAAAATTATAAATAAAGTAATTAAATATAAATTAAAGTAATCGCCTATTAGAGCGATTACTTTAATTTATATTTAATTACTTTATTTATAATTTTTATAAAACCTAAGCTTTTTTCCGACTACCAAATATTTTGTTATAATTATTACATATTTTTTATTATAAAATGAAAAATATAATAAATATGTAAACTGTAATATGAAGTGCAAAGAAAAAACTATAAACGATGTTTATAGTTTATCATTATAATAATTTCTATTATGATGGTTTTTGTTAATACTTATTCCTTGCAATGTTTGGTAAAATTTTGTTTTAATAATTTTATTATTACAATAATTATATAAATACATACTACTAATTAGGATTCCTAAAATGGCAAAAAAGCAATTAAAAATCATACATATCCTAGAATTACTAAAAAAGGAGTATGGATATTTAAAAAGAAGTAGGGGTATCATCTGTTTTCAATAACCCCTGGTTCATTGCCTGGTCAAGTAAAATGGCTACCAGACAAACGACATAATTATCCTCTAATCATTGCATAAGTGCAATATACTAATAGGACAAGTAAATATTTTCAAAAGTTTTTTCTAAAAAATTGTTTTAAGTTAATTTCTTGTTTATTTTCCATAAAAAATAAGATGTAAATAACAAATCCAATTGGATTTGTTATATGGTCGGTCAATAACTGTTGTAATTCATCCTATCGCGCCGCCTGGCAAAGATTGTGTTGGCAGTAATAAACAATTGTAAATAATAAAAGTAATTATAATATAACAAGTTGCCGCTAGTGCAACTGGGTATGATTGAATTTTATTTTTATTTTCTTGATGATGGCTAATTCCACTAATTAAGAATCAGAATAAGATTCCTAGGTTTGATAAGCATGTAAAAGTTGTAAAAAAATCTAATGTATATACGTTGTAATCGCCATTATAACGGTTCATAATATCATTTTTATTTAAAATTCCATTAATGAACGCTCATCCTAAAATAGCAAGGCCAACTATTGCAAAAAATAGTTTATAAATTTGCTTTCAAGCTAATTTTATTTTTAAAATCATTGATAACTATTTCTACTTGTTTTTTAGTTTTTTGTAGTAATTTAATATCCTACATTACTACTATAATATTGTAGCATTAATTATTTTAAAAAATGCTTTATTAAAATAATGTTTTTGTTTAAAAAGGTATACATTTTTATAAAAATTGGGTAAGATAATATAAACCTAAATTTATACAAGGTTTATTAGAAGAGGTGTAATTATGTCAAAAAAAGAACTAGCAGCGCAAATTGCCGAAAAATTTACTGATGTGTTATCAAAAACACACGCAGAAGAAATTACAAATTTTGTTTTTGATCATATTAAAAATTCTTTAGTTGCCGGAAAAGAAGTTTCAATTGCAGGATTTGGGAAATTTGCTGTAACTGAAAGAGTAGCAAGAGATGGAAGAAATCCGTCAACAGGAGAAACAATTAAAATTCCAGCTTCTAAATCAGCTAAATTTAAAGCAGGTAAACAATTAAAAACTGATTTAAACAATAATTAACAATTAGGAAAGATTTAATTGTTATGTTAAATAGTTTATTTAACAAAGGAAGTATTAATAAGTGACGTTTTTTGTTAAGTCATTATAAATTAATAAATTTGTCAGAAGAACAGTTAGTATTAATCATGTTGATTATGAACTGTTCTTCTTCTGATAAAAGGTTTATTACGCCATTAGAAATTGCAAATCATTCTAATTTTAATGAAGCTCAAGCAAAAAAGATGTTAGATCATTTGAAACAAGCTGGTTTTATTGATATTAAAATGAAAAAAGGTGTTTTAGAAATGGATTTATCACCAATTTTTAATAAGATCATTATTGCAATTGAAAACCTAGAATTAAATGTTGAAAAAAAGATTTTATTTAAACAAGTAAATCAAATTTTACAACATCCTTTAAATGAACACGAAAAAGCAACTTTAAATACTTATTTAGAAAATAAAATTTCTGATTTTCAATTAACCCTAATTATTAATAATCATCAAAATGCAAAACTAACTTTTAAAGAATTACTGAAGTTTATTGATAATTATCTTAAAAATAAACCAAAATCATTAACTAAATATAATTGATTAATTGATTAAGAATTGGTTCGAAATCAAGAAAATTAGGAAAAACTAAAAAAAGTTCATGGCTATTTTCAATAAAATATGAAAGTGGTATTTGTTTTGTTGGCATTAATTTTATTCACTCTATTAATTTTTGATATGATAAAATAAAATAACGATCATAGTAATGAAAGTAAATAATAATAAAACTAATGTCATAATGATTATGAACTAATGCTAATTATTGTAATTGATTGGTCTTAAGATTGTTTAAAATAAATTTTTGTTGAGTACTTTCTTTTGCTTCAAATTCAATATAATAACATTGATAAAGTCCATAATAATCACATCCAGTCTTTGTTTTAAAATAACTTTTTGTGATTAAATGCTGTTGTTTTTTAAGCGGGGTAATATTTACTGGTCGTTTAAAAAAAAGACCAGTATTATTATCAAAATATTTTTGAATAGTATAATTAAGTAAAGATTCTAAAAACATGCCACGATTATTGGGTAGATACATTTTTGTTTCTTCCTTCAATAATTAATTATCAAAAAAGTAAGTTTGTTCCTTGCAAATGAGGTGTAAAAAATGAAAACAATTAAATTACGAGCAACGGATATTATTAATAAGGAATTCCAAGTTGATTATCAAGGCTATGATCCAAATGAAGTTGATACATTCTTAGATATGGTTGTGACAGATTATCGAGTTTTTGAAGGAATTACAAATGACTTTAATAAGGAAATCAAGTACTTGCGTCAACAATTAAATGATTTGCAAGATAAAAATTATGTTTTAAGAGCTCAACTTGATGAAACAAAAGCTCAAAAAGCCTACTTAGAAGAAGAAGGTTTTTCAAAAGCGGATTTAATAAAGCGTATTCATAACTTAGAAGGAAAAATAAATAACGATTAGATTTATTTAATTAATTTCTAAGATATAGAGTATAATATACATGAGTTATAACAGAACTAGTTGCTATTAATATCCTGTTAATAGAGGAAACTCCACGCTCGCACAATCTGTGATGATTGTAGTGTTTGTGCTAATTTAATTCATAAAATTAGGCATAAGGTTACTTATGACGGCTGAAAAAAATCCTACGTTATTATTAAATAATATGGAGTTTTTTCTATAAAAGTGCCACAGAAACGAGTTTTTAAAGAAATTTAAAAAATGGAACGGGTAAACCCCACAAGCGAGAAACCTAAATTTTGGTAAGGGAACTTCTTGTTTTGAAGCAGAAAAAACAAGGGGATCAATTTAATAATTGATAGATAAATAACTAGTATTTTATTTCAGAAAATAAAAAACAGAACGTGGGTTATGATGTTGTAACTTTACTAATAAAAATAGATATTAATCTATTTTTATTTTGTTTAGGTAGTTATAATTTATTTTTATAAAACTAATAATTTAACTTGACTTTTTATAAAAATAAATTATAATTTTTATAAATAATAAAGGAAAAAAGAAATGAAAAAAAATACTAACGATGTTTTAACAGTGCAAAATGATAAGATTTGAACGCGGATTAAAAAATCAGTTTTTCATAAGGAATTATATAATCAAAGATCAATTACGTTTAAAATTGCTGCTTCTGCGATTTTTTTAGCAATGGCCGTTGGATTAAGTTTACTAGAGGTTTTTAGTGTTCCAACTCCTTGGGGGGTAACGTTTGGTTTACGATTTTTTGATACTTTAGTAATTATTTATTCAATTGCAATTGTTGGATTAGGATTTGCTTTATTAGAAGGAATTGCATTACCTTGAATTCATAATTTAATTGATGGGCATCATACTTGACTTGAAATGGCATTCTTTATGATTTCTAATATCTTAGTTGTGTTCGTAACTTGATTTGTTTACTACATTTTATTTAATGCTTGTCATAAAATTACTGTTCCAGAAAATGTTGCTGACCATACTATTCATGAATATCATCATGTTAAAAAAGCGCATGACCATCATCATAAAATTATTAATATTAAATGAGAAAAAAAAATCTTGGCATTTACTATTATAGTGCCAATATGTGCTTTAATTGAAGCAATTTCATTTTTAATTGTTGCAAAGATTTTAGTAAATATGGGTCATGCGCATCCATATGCTGACCATGCTCATGTTCTACACGATAGTTTGAAGATATTAGCTCCGACAGGGAATATAATAAGTAATTCGATTGATTGGTATAATCAAGTTACTGTTGCGCATGCTGGCTATGATCATGACCACGATAATAGTTGGATGGCATCTATTTTTAAGTCATGACAACATACTTTAATTTTCTTTGGAATTTTCTTTGGAATTTTTACCGCTAAATATATTATAAACACTATTTTATTTTTATTATTAGAACAACGAACAAGACAATTAGTTGATCGATATGGAATATATGTATAAAAAACTTTTTTAAAATTTTAAAAAAGTTTTATTTTTTTGATATAATACATTGATAAGAGAGCAAATATTAAGCTCGCATTTTTTAAGAAATTAGGTGAGGTTATGGGGAAAATTAAAGAATTAATTGATATTAATAAAATTGAAAAGAATTTAGATTACAATGAATTACATAAAAAAAATCAAACTCGTAAACAAGAAACGCCATTAGAAATGATGAAACAAATCAAGGTACCTCGAATTGGTTTTTTTAAGTTAGTTGCAATTTATTACCGTCGTTATTTATTACGTTCATTTACAATTTTATTTGCATTAGTACTAAGTTCAACTTCAATTTTTATAATGACTTTTTTAATTAACCAATTAATGAGTGAAATTTTATTTGAATTTAGGGATGATCCAAGTTCAGTCACAACAGGCTTACAATGATATATATGATTAATTATTATTGGTGTTGATTTATTAATTGCCGTAATTACAACAAATATTCGTGAACGAGTAGGTGGAATGCTAGGGCGGAATATTGAAATTGATGTTCGTAATGCGGTATTAAATAATTTAGTTAATTTAAACATTGGTTATTATTCTGATAAAAAAATTGGAGAAACAATGACTAAATTAATTAATGATACACAAGTTATTGGGGATGAATCACAATTAACCCCAGCTAACTTAATTAGTATTCCAATTATATTTATTGGTAGTGCAATTTCATTATTAAATATTGATTGAAAATTAGCATTGATTTGTTTAGGATCAACAGCATTATTTATGGTTGCTGTGGCAGTAACTTTCCGTTCACAAGCATCAGAAACAGAAAATGTTCGTGCTAAAATTACAGATGTTAATGGAGATGTGACTGATCGAATTGCATTAATTGCGCTAATTAAAGCAACAGGGACAGAAGAATATGAACGTGTTCGTTTTGAACAAATTCATAAAGAATATTACCGTGTTAATCGACGGTTAAATCGTATTCAAGCACGAATGACAACAATTATTATTTTATGTGCATTAAGTTTAACAGTGATTGTTGTCTTAGCAAGTATTATTTTATATGGTAATAAAGGAGCAGAACATACTAATCGTATTATGAAAATTTTGCCAGCCCTTATTACAGGGGTTAATACTTTGGCGTTTCCAATTTGAACTTTAACTGGATTAGTTCCAGGATTAGCACGTGCAACAGCTTCAACAAAACGAATTATTCAATTAATTCGTGTTGATACAACCATTGATCCAAACCGCAATGCGCCTGAGATACAAGAAGTTAAAGGTGATATTATTTTAAAAGATATTGTTTTTGAATACCCTGAAAAACCAGGCGTTATTATTTTACCTAAAACAACAGTTACATTTGAAAAAGGAAAAAGTTATGCTTTTGTTGGAGAAACTGGAAGTGGTAAATCAACAATTTCAAAATTATTATTACGTTTCTATGATCCAACGAGCGGTAAAGTTATTGTTAATAACACTAATATAAAAAAATTAAATTTAGCAAATTATTTAACACATGTTGGTTATGTTGAACAAGAACCAAAAATTTTATTTGGGGATGTGATTTATAATGTTAAATACGGAATGTTTAATGCAACAGATGATAAGGTAGTTGAAGCTTGTAAAAAAGCCAACCTGCATGATTTAGTAATGGGTTGAAAAGATGGTTATAATACTATTTTAGGAGAACGAGGGTTTATGTTATCAGGCGGGCAAAAGCAACGCCTGGTTATTGCCCGAATGATTTTAAAGAACCCACAAATTTTAATCTTAGATGAAGCAACAAGTGCTTTAGATAATATTGTGGAAAAAGAAATTCAAGCTGAATTAGAAAAAATTATGGTTGGTAAAACAACAATTTCAATTGCGCACCGATTAAGTACAATTAAAAATGTTGATCAAATTTTTGTCTTAGGAAAAGGGCAAGGAATTATTCAAAATGGTAAGTACGATGAGTTAATTGCAGTTGATGGTCCATTCCGCGACCTTCATCGTGCTGGTAATCAGGGTAAATAAAAAAGTGTTTAAAATAAACACTTTTTTATTTGCAAATCATGAATTTATTTATAAAAGATTAGCTAATATTTTTAGAGTGAGGATTGAGTTATTCAAATGTTTATGGAAATTTATTGTATAATCTACTTATACATTAATTAGGAAGGATAATATTGTAAGAGTAAAAAACTACTTTTATGTTAAATTAAAGGGATGATGAAAATAAAGTTTAGAGAATGGGAACATACCTTACGGGATGGCGTTGAATTACATATGTATGAATGGAAACCTGATAATGATAAAAACATTAAGGGGATTGTTCAACTAGTTCATGGTAGTGCAGAGTATGCTTTTCGTTATGATGATTTTGCTAAATTTTTAGTAGCAAATGATTATGTTGTCATTGCCGAAGATCATCGTGGGCATGGAAAAACAGCTTTGTCTTCCGAAGATCTTGGTTTCTTTACCGAAGAAGAAGGGTGAGAAAAAAATATTGATGACTTATATTAAGTAACAACTTATATTAAAAAAAGTTATCCAAACCAAACAATTGTAATGTTTGTTTATTCAATAGGTTCTTTTATGGTACGTCATTATGCAATAAAATATGGCACAAATATTGCAGCATTAATTATTTGCGGGACAGCACATTACTCAAACTGATTGTTAAAATTTTCAGTTAAAATGGCTAAAATTGGACAAAAAATGAAAGGACCAAAATCAAAGGATAATTTTATTTATAAATTTTCTTATGCACCATTTAATGCTCGTTATAAAAAAGAGGGTAATTTAGGAACTGAATGATTATCAACAGATAAAACAGTTTAAGAAGCTTTTACAAACGACCCATTAACAGGACAAGTTTTTTCAACAAGTGCTTTTAAAGATATGTTTACAGGATTGTTGTTTATTACAAATAAGAAAAATATTAAAAATACACCAGATAACTTTCCATTACTATTTATTGCAGGTGCTGATGATCCAGTTTGAAAATATGGAAAGATGGTTATGAAGACTGTTGATTTATATAAAAAGGCAGGAAAAAAAGTTAAAGTCAAATTATATCCAAATGCTCGTCATGAGATTTTGAATGAGTCAATTAAAAAGGAGATTTATCAAGATATTTTAAATTTTATAATAAGAGTCTTTTTGTTTAAATAAAAGCACCTTATTTTTTTTAAAACAAGAGTTAGTATCTTGTTTTTTATATTTTTTTGATTTAATATAGATTAGTAAGAAATATTGGATTATATTCAAATTTGTGAGGAGAGAAAAATGAATTTATTACATTAATGATCAAGTTTTAATATCCTAAATTCAATTTCATTTTTCTTTAATCCGTTATTGGAACGTATTGCAATAATTTTTCTTACTAATTTTCTTTTATTCTATCTTGTTTTAAAGATTGTAAAATATTTTTTTTGCTATTCGCGCTAGAAAAAATGAAGCAAAATCTTTAGCGGCAAAATATTTCTTTAATGCAACTTTTGCTATTGGTGAATTTATTGTGCTTTTAATTTTACAAATCATTCTTTTACGAATTTATGTAAGTAAAACAGATACTAGTATTTATCTTAGCATTGTTTTAGTTTTACAATTTTTTATTACAATTATTGTCTTAATAAATAAACAATTTTTAAACTATACTTTAAAATTAGTTATGTTAGTTTTGTTCTCATTGTTGTTTTCATTTTTAATAACAAAGCAATTGTGAAATTGTTTTTATCATATTAATAATAATCATATTTTTAATAATCATATTTTAGCATTATGATTAATAAAAAATATTTCAATTGTTTTTATTATTACATTTTTTTATTTATTTGATTTAAAAACAACATTTTTACATTATTTTGCTTTCCGAATTTTAACTTTCTTAATTTTAATTAGTAATTTTAAAAATGGCTCAGCAGACTTAAAAATTTTAGATCGTTCATTGTTTTTTAAAATTATTTTAAAAATAATTAAAGTTTTATGTTTATTAGATTTATTTTTCTTAATAAAAACTGCCAAGAAAACAATGAAAAATTTATGACAAATTAATGATGATAATTCAATTCAACTTTTTGCACTTTTATTATTGTTAAATAATATTCGTTTTTTTAATATTAGTGAAAAAAATGGTTTAGAAAATTTACCAAATAAATTCTTAAGAAATGAAATTAATGGTTTGAAGAGGGATCCTTCAAGAATAAAATAAGAATTAATTTATTTTACTAATTCAATGATTTAGTTATTTATTAATTATAAAAAGAAAAGAGGGAATAATAATGCGAAAGTTACTTAATATTTTAGCAGCAGCAACTTTAGCAGCAACACCAGCTCTTACTGTTAGTTGTAAAACTAAGACAAAAGCAGTAGAAGATAAATATAAAGATTTATCAGTTGAAAATTTACCTAATGGACCATTAAAATCAAAAATTTTACAAACAACATTATTTACAAAACTAACAATTGCGAATCGACATGAAAATTTAAATACATATACACCTTCAATGTTACAAATGTTAATGCGACTACCTGATTCATATAAAGATAAATATGGTAATATTGTTGATATTGATTACTATCGGGGTAAATATTTAAATAAAAATTATGGAATGCCGTTAACAACTTTATCATCAAATTATGATTATATGAATTTATTAGATAATGAATTATATAATACAGAAAAACAAACTAAGAAAAAAATTACTGATTATTCTGATAAAGACCCTTTACCAACAATTCCTAATTTAGCAGAAAATAGTAATATGTTAAATTATTGATTTGATGGAGGACCAATATCAAGTTATTCAACTGCAAAGGAAATTTTACCAACTAAATGTGATGATAAAAGAATTAATCAAAACATTATTGATGTATGTAATAAAGTAATGTTTGATATGCCGCGCGCAACTTATTTTTATAATTTAAATATGGATTATAATCCAGTGGCAACAAAAGATATTAAATTTGATACGAGTACAAATCAGAACTTCCTTATTAATAATCAAAAATTTGCGACAGGTGGCTCATTTAAAACAGCCCAAAAATCAGAAGAACAAGATAAATTAGCAATAATTTTACAGTTAATTTCAATGGCGGATATGTTTACAGACCGTTCACAATCAAAAGCATATATTAATCAATTGAACAAATTTTTATCTTTATCAAAAGATAGTGATGGAACATTTATGGGAAGTATTTTAGGAGCTATTTATTATCAGATTTTTGCTTCTCCTAAATTACCTAATGACCCAACAAAAGAAAATGCAAATTATGTTTTTGCAAAATTTGGGGTAACAAAAGCGTTGCAACTTTTAGGTAAAGATAGTAGTGAAAGACAAGTAATTCAACAAAAAATTGATGATTTTTTCGCTAAACAATTACAAGTTTTTAGTGATTTATTAGCAGTAAAACCAATGAAACCGGAACTAGACTTAGCTAATCCAGAAGATCAATATAAAAATCGTGATGCAATGTGAAATGGTAAAACACCAAACTTAAAATTAGCTGATTTATTGTTTAAAAAAGATGATTCAACAAAATCTTTAGCTGAATTATTTACTGATTTTGGGGAATATCTTGATGATTTATATACTAAAGCAGATTTAGAACGCCAAGAAGAAGCAAATAATTCAATTAGTAGTTTTTTAACACTTGCTGCTAATAAAGTTACTCCTGGGTTTAAAGTAGTATTACAGTCAATGTCAAAAATGATGTTATCAAAATCAGAAGGTGGTTTAGGAACCTTAAGTGTTAATGATATTAATCGTTTTGTTGTTGCCTTATCAAAAGGAATTTTGCAAAGTGCTAATGCGTTAACAGAAGTTAGTAAGTTACCATGATCAGAAGCAAGTGGCCAAGAACAAAATCAAACAAAAATTGCACAATTATTAACAGGCAGTGATGACCCACCGACACCAGCAAAGGGTTCATTTATGGATTTAGCATTTATATGGTTTAATGATAGTACGCAACCAGTAAGGGCATTATTAAACAAATTATATTTTGATTCAAATTCAGAAACACGAAAAGATTTATTAGCAATTAATAATGCTTTATATGACTATTCAAATACTTTATTATTAGGAGCAAATTGAAATATTAGCAATGGTAAATTAGAAGAAAATAAATTATCGTATGATATTGAATACCAAGGAACAGGCGATGCTGATGTTGCTGCTAATTTAGATTTACATCAAAAATGATATGTTTCAAAAGCAGACATTAAGACTTATAAAGATTTAAATGCAGCTTATTTAAATGCATTAGGCAATCATGATTTGGATTGATTTATGAAATATGATGGTTTAGGAAATAATTACCAAAAAGTTCATTATAAATATAAAGTAACTTGAATGAATATTAATCCTGGTGATGATAGTCATCAATATTGAGTAATTTCTAATATTCAATGATTTGCAAAAGACAGTGGCGGGCAATGAAAACGTTATTATGATGCAATTGAAAATGATTAAGAGCGGAATATAAGGGCTAAATATGAAAAAAATATTATTAATGAAGCAAGGGATTTTAGGAATAATTAAAGCAAAAGGGCAATTCATTTCATTGCTTCTTTTGATTTTTATTTGTTCAATTATTACTTCTTGTCTATTTACAACGGTAACTAGTTTACAATCAGCAAATCGACAAATGGGTTATGGTAGTTTTGATTATACTTATTCATTTCATTATTCAGCAATGGATTTTGAAAATTCAAATATGCAAACAATTACTCCAAGTTTTGCTTTTGATACAGAATATGTTTTAGTAGAAAATAATGATAATAAATTAACATATCCAAAAATTACAATTGGTGCAGCAGCGACAGATGTTTTTACTACATTAAAACCATATGATATTAATTTTATTAAATTAACAAATGATAAAATTACTAATTTAACATTAAATTTAACATTACGAACAACTGCACCAAATTATAAAAACTCATTAATAGCAAAATTACGAGCAATGGGTTATAATGCTTTAGCTGACCAATATTTTAAACTATTTTATACAACACAAATATATAAAAACTTTTTAGGAATTATTACGGACTATATTAATACTGGTTTTTTAAAAAAACAAAGTAATGCAACGAATGAAGAAATTAAAGTAAGTATTGCTAATTTTATTAATGGAAAAGCAACTTTCGAACATCAAGCAATTGAACGATGAGATTATAATTTAAAAACAGTTGATAATGATTTTACTAAATTTGATATTCCTGATATTACTTTAACATTGGGAAAACAAGATAATAAAACAGTGGTAACTAATATTTCAGAAAATACTTTATTTGAAAAAGGACTTTGTGGTAGTTTTGGAGTTGCTACTCGCTTTAATGTAATTGATACAAGTGGAAACAAGGAAACACGAATTCAGTATTTAGTACAATCACCGTGGCAATATATTGATAAATTAAATCAAACAGGAATTAATGAAGCTAGAATGGTTATTGGTGATTTATTTAATAAAGTTACTTTTTTTGGTAATTATAGTGAACGAAGTTCTTTTCTTAATTTTGTACAGACTTATTACACAATGTTGGGCGTTGCTAGCAATTTTGATATTGCAATTCGACAAGAAGTTACAACTTGGGATATTGTTAATAATTTAAAATATAAAGTAATTGGTTGACATGATTTATTAAAAGAAGAACAGTTAAAGCTTTTTGATAAAGTTAATGAGTGGTCAGGACCATCATTAAATGAATCGACAATTAGCAATTATTATGCTGTTGTTAGTCCTAATTATCTAAAAGTACATCATAAAAATTTGCGTGATAATATCCAAATTGGCGAACGAACATTTACAATTGGGGCTAGTGGTGGTGATAATTTAAATATTTATCCAACTATTTATGAAACTGATTTTATTCCTGATTTTAAAACGGATATTGTCATTTATCTATCGTCTTATGGAATGTCTTTATTAGCAGAAGATAATAATAAAAGTTTAATTAGTTTAAAGGATAATTCGCGAGTATTCTTAAAAAGTTTAACAAATAGACCAACCGAGAATTTAGCAATTTTTAAAAAATATTATGCAAATAATCCTAATCAATTAGATTTTTATACTCAAATGCTAACCAAAAATTCAACACCACCGGGCAATAATCCTTCAATTGGTGCTTTTGAACCAAAAGAAGTAACAAATTCATTAACACGACGCTATGATTTATTAGCAAAAACAATTAATGTTTACATTTATATTGGCTTATTCTTCATTATTATTTTTGCTATAACATTATTTGCTGTTTCATATATTATTATTAAAGAAATGATTAAACGTGAGTCACCACAAATTGGAATGTTAAAAGCTGCTGGCTATTATTTACGTGAAATTGCGCTTTCCTATTGAAGCATTTTAATGGTTAGTATTTTAATTGCAGTACCAACCGGTTGGTTAGTTGGAATTACCGCCCAATTATTCGTCGTAAAATTATTTAATATGTTTTTTATAATCAATTGAAGTTTTACTTGAAACTGAATGATTTTGCTTTTCCTAATTGGGTTCTTTGTTATTTTCTTATCATTAATTACTTTTATTACTTGTTATTTTTCAATTAATAAAACAGAAGTTTTAAGTTTAATTCATCCAATGCGTGAGTTAAAAGTTAATAATAGTTTAGCCCGTACTATACGTAGTTTCCATTTTAAAACTTTTGTGGGTCGTTTCCGGATGGTTGTTTTATCAACATCACTAAAACAAGCATTTACTTATTTAGGAATTTTTGCCTTAGTGACATTTACTTTGACTATCTCATTATTAGCACCAGTCTATGCAAAAAATTTTAATACAAATTATTATAAAAACATTAAATATGGTAGTGAAGTTAAATACAGTAATGTCATAAGTAATAATCCGTTTTCTTATTATAAAACTTATGCATGAAATTGGATTGATAATATTCCTAAGTCAACTGATCCAATTGAACAAGATTTATATCCCATTGGCGGGATGACACCACTAGCAAATTACTATAGTATTGATGGAGGAACGACAATTAAACCATTAAAAGCGGCGAAACAAGAGCCAACTGTAGCTGGGATTTTAAAAGATATGTTATCTTATAATTTTGTTACTTTATCAGGAACTAATTTATCATTAGGAATTTTTAATTATTTAAATAATTTAGTAAAAAATTCTTCACCTAGTGATAGTGTTCGAGCTTTAGTATCAGAAATTTTATGTACCGTATTACCAAAAGCATTAGGCATTGTGGCAATTCCATACCCACCATTTACTGACAAGGAAGATTATCCTGCATTATGAAGAACATGTTTTAGTAAAGCAACAAATGGGATTATTCCGGCTGCAGTTAAAGAAGATTGAAATAAAAATCCGGATCGAGCAAATCATTTTGCATTAGGAATTGGAACAATGAGTTATAATCCAGCAACTGATGATGTTTTTACTAGTTTTTATGGAACATATAATGATAAGCAATTTCCTATTTATGGAATTAATCCAAATACAAAAATGTTAAAATTATCATCCGCTGATCGTACTATTTTAGCAAATAATAATGGTACCGTAATTAATGCAATTGTTAATGTTACTGCGTTACATAGTTTAAATCTTAATATTGGAGAGGAAATTGAATTAACTCCCGAAGTAACAACATTGCAATATAATACTAGTCAGCATGAATGAACAGAATTTACTAACAATAATATAGATTTAAAATATCAAAACTGAAAATATAATTTAAGTGGTAATGCTGTTGGATGAAATGTAAATAATTATCAAAGTTTGTATTCATTAGATAAAAGTTATTTTACTTATAATACAAGTTCACAAACGAAATATTATGTTACTGCTGATCGGAAGAGTGAATATCATAATTTAAATAATGTTGAATTATGGATTCCAACGAATTCGGTGATTGAAGCAATTTGAAGTAAAAAAATAATTACATTAAGTAATGGTCTTCAACGAATTTTATTAAAAGAATTAACAGTTGACAGAAATAAAATTATTCGAAACGAATGAGTTGATAATAAAAAATACTGAGTTATTAAACCATATAATTTTAGTTTTGGCGGAACATATAGTGGCGATTTTATTGATGGAATTCCAACAACATGATACCAAGCTGCTGTTGATAATAATTTTATTAAAGCAGCACCATCTTTAACACAAAAGCCAGTTAAAGTTAAAATTGTTAAAAGCATTGCAACTTATGATACACCACGCTTGTTTATTAGTATCAATGATGCTAATCAAATTAATTCATTTCCAATAAATAAAATTGATAATAATTTAAATATAATGCAATGATACAATGGAAAATATACAACCAAATTACAACCATCTGATCAAATTAATTGTTATGCATTATCATCAACAAATGGTGATTTATCATTAAATAATTTCACGACTTCTTATAACTCATCTGTTTTGACAGCTGATTATGTTGGTATTAAAGCCAAAATTATGAGTCGGGTTATTATTGTTACCTTATTAGTTGCTTTAATTTTTATTGTCATTATCATTATGGTTTCTGTTATTACAATATATTTTGCAATTGATCTATTTATTAAAAAGTTTATTAAAATTATTGCAACAATGAAAGTTCAAGGTTATAGTCGTTGAGAAATTAATAATTTAACATTAGGAATTTTTATTCCCTTTGCTGTTGTTGGTTGATTACTGGGATATTTTATCACTTGAGGTTTAGCATGGACAATTACCCAGCGGATTTTAATGTCCTTTAATTTCTATGTTCCAATTGGAACAGGACTAATTACATTACCAATTATCTTAGGAGGAATTATTATTTTATATGTTATCTCGTACTTTATTTCAATGAAAAAAATTAATCAATTAAATATTCAAGAAATTGTTATGATGGAAAGTTAGCAGGATTTAATAAAACTATGGTTTAGAACTATAGTTTTATTTTGATTCATTAATAGGTTTTAAAAACAGTAAAAATAGCGTATAGTTAATAGTAAGGACTTATTTTAGATAAGATAATTTATTTTTAACGAGGGTTTGAAATGTTTAACTTTACAACAAAACAAAAGTGAGTAATTAATGGTAGTTTATTAGTAATGACTTTATTAGCTTTAATTGGATGGGGTAAATTTTCTTTTCTTAACCCCAATTTTCCTAAGCGAATTAATTTATATAAAGTTTTAACACAAGCAGGAAATTTAACACCAAATTCTATAAAATAACGATAAATTAATTGTTCAGGTGTATCATGGTATTTGTTAAATCTTGTTTTAATAAAATCTAATTGCTCTTTTGTAAATTCAGGTATTTTTTTAATACATTTTTTACGCTTTTGTTTGTAATCTTTTTGAGCATCTGATGGCTTATAATCTTGTATATTTTTAAATCGCTTAACCTCTCTTTTAACAGTATTAATCCCGCGGCCCATTTGTCTTGCTATTTCAGATAAATTAATCGTGCCATTTTTCTTTTTACAAGTATCAGATAACAATAAATCCTTAAATAAATTTCGTTCATCAAATATTAAATGTTTAAATTTTCTCATTTTTATATAAATTCCCTTCATTTTTTCTTATAATGTATTATATATAAAATAAAGAGGTTAATAAATATGCAAAAATTTAATAAAGTTAACAATAAAAAATGAGTTAATAATTATGAACATTTAAATAAAAAATATGATTTAAATTTTAGTGACTATAATTTTGGTTTTGATTGAGAAGTATTTAAAGATTTTGTTGGTGATAGTTATGCCCGATATTTTACTTCGCCAACTTTTTTTAAATTTGTTTCCGCCGGAAGAGGTATTAATAAAACATGAAATAATCTAGCTGAAAAATTATTTTTTGCTTGTAATTTTACCGATGCTTCGTCGGTCATTTTACGAAGATATGCCAACATCCACGAAGATACTACATTTGGCGATACAATTAATGTATGTAATTATCTATACGATAAATATGGTATTGATATAGGACCCGACAATGAAAATGGTATTGTTTTTGACCTAAAAATATTAAAGAAGGTGGAGAGATTGTTTTTCCTAGTGGTGTTCAGATTGCTTTTGTGGGTTATGCTAATGGTAATAAAATTATGGGTAAAGTTGGTAAAGGTAGTGGCATTATATCAGCATGAACAGATGAAATGATACATGCCGAAGAAAAAGAAATATTAACTGATAAAGAACTAGATAAAAGATATAATAATTTAAGAGTTTCAATGTTTCGTTCAAAAAGTTTAAAAGTATCTTATGAAAAATACACGGATGAAAATGATAATGAACAATATAATTTAGATAATCCTATTCCAGTAAAAGAATTATCTTGAACATTTCAAGAATGAGACAACATAGAAAAACAATACATAACAGTAAAAACATATTTTCATAAAACATATTCTAATCAATTTACTTTTAATCCTTTTGATAAATACCATGTCTTTTATGAAAAATTTGTAACCCCATATTTACCCTTAAATGAAAGAATTAAAAATATTTTAAAAGAACACAATCAAGTATATTCAGAAAACAAACAAGCATTTAATGGTTTGGGTATTTTTAATTTACGATTAACAATGGGTGCTGTTTGAAATAAAATACCTAATATTACTAAAAAACTTGTTTTAACCAACAAAGAAGAACGACCTGATTTATTTGAACTTGAATACTACGGTTTTGAATATAACGATAATGACCCCAGTATTTATTTTTTACGAAATTATCGTAAATATATTAAAGAATATAATTTACAAGATTTTTATAATCCAAATACAAAACAGTATCAATTTAATAGTTATTCGATTGGTGTTGATTATGCTAATGGTAGTGAAGACCATACGGTATTTTTATTTAGTGGTTATAAAATTAATGAAAATAATGAATATGATAAATATTTAATTGAAGAAAATGTTGTTACACCAAAAAACGCAATGAACTTAAATGAAATAGTTGAACATTACGGACAATGAATAATTAATACATTTGATAAATTTGATGGTTTTGAATATGCCACATTTCATTATGATATTAATGCCCACGATTTTATGCAAAAATTACAAGAAGATATTTACCCTTATTTAGGCTATAAAATTAAAATGTTTAAAGCTAAAAAACATCAAACTTCGTTGAATAAAGAAGCGGGTATAATCAATCGTCTAACATGAATAAGAAAAATGTTTGTCCAAGGCAAAATATATGGCATTTTAAATAATTTTCCATTTTTAGATAAGTGTATTAGTGAATTAAGGTTTAGTGATACCAAAACAAACACACCCGATAGTAAAATGTACCACGACCCATACGATGCTTTGTTTTATGGTTCTTATCCATATCGTTTTAAAATGGGATTATAACTATTTTTGTTATTGGGCGAGCGGTTGATTTTCTGAAATTTTGTGATAAAATGACTTACAAGTTAAAAAAGATTTTAAGGTTCTTTCAAACAAATTTGGGAACCTTTATAAAATTCTTCGCTTAACGCTTAGAATTTTTCCCAAGTATTTTGAAAAGCGCGGCAAAAGTTTTTTTAAACTTTAAGACATTTTTCATAAAATTATTAAAATCACCACGAGCCCAGATTAGTGCAAAAATATAATTTATAATAATCATTAAATAACTTCCCTTCTAAAAAGATACTCAGAAGTGCTTATATATATATAATGTCAATAGATCTTGATAAAAAGTTTCAAGATTAAAGAAAGGAAATTATATAAAATGAAGAAACTTTTAAGTTTATTAAGTGTATTAACAATTAGCGGAACTGTTGTGCCAACATTGGTTGCAAATAAACCATATATAATAACAGTACCAACAGAAAAAATTAATATAACTAGATTAAAATCAATTCCTTTTATTGTTTATACAGAAAATTTAAATACAGAAAAAGAAATTGCTCAAGAAATCTTATTAGGATTAATTACTAATAATTCAGAGCAAGATATTTTTGTTGATATTTATTATTCTTTTTTAGAAAATAATGAATGATGAAACTTTAAAAATGTAAATTTGAAAAATCCCGAACCAGGTAAATCTGAAGAATATAAAAATGCAACTTTAATTGCAAGCGTTGATAATAAAAACTATAAAGGTGCAATGGTCTTTGATGTTACTTTAACAAATAACAAAAATTTTAAAGATGTTAAATTAAATACAAATTTAACAAATAAAGCTTTAAGATACATTCAAGATAGAAGCAATGACCCTTCTCGACCCAACATAGGACCAGTTAATGAAGTAATTGATATAAATTGCGGGAATGGCGTTACCAAAAGTGTTATAGAAGATAATTTTGTTTCGGTTGATATTACAAAATATGCTTCATCAAAAGAAGAATTTTGGTAGTAAGAAAAAAGTTTAGGTTTTGGTATAAAAATTATTCTTTATTTTAAATATATTTCTAAAACACTGATAAATCAACCTTTTAAAAAGTTATCTAATTATTTTATTTATATTTTTTATAAAACCTAAGCTTTTGTAATACTATCAGAATTTTTGAAGTATTATTCGTCAATTATTTTAGAATATGATTATGGGTCAAATTGATGAACAGATAATGAAGGGTGATCTTATTCTGGTGGAAAAAACATTGGTTTCCCATTAAATAAAATAGTTACTATAAATGGAAATGATTTAAAAAATGGTTTCAATAATATGGAAACTTATAATGATAAAAGTAATTTAAGAAAAGGGCAACTTTAACATAATATATCATTAGAATGAAATGAAAATATTTTTAAAATGAAATTTGAACTAAGCGGTAATGTATGATGAACACCCGGTTCAAAACATGATCATGCTGTTTTAGGGCAACTTAGAAATGTGAAGTTAACTCTTAAGATTTCTATTGTTAAATATAATGATTATAATAAAGCTATAGTAGAAAATAGAAAATTATTAACAAATAAATTAGTTAAATAAATTAGTTAAAAATAAATATGAAAAAAATATTAAGTATTATTGGAACAATAACTTTAATAGCAACAAGTACAACAAATTTAGTTGCTTGTGATAAGGGTACTGATAATGACAATAAAAAAGAAATATTGCCAGAAGAATTAAAAAAACTAAAAGAAGAAAACAAAATAAATACAAAAAATGGTATTTTAGAATGAATAGCACCACAAGAAAAACCATTTAATCAAGTGGACAATAAATGATATTTTGTTATATGGAAACCTAATAATTCTATTTATTGAAAAATATCAAAATTTAAACACGATACAAATAATGGTAAAAAAATTGATGATTGAGATCCATTAAGGGTTTTTGAAACAAAAGAACAAGATTTATTAATAGATGATCAATCGGAAGGTAAATGAAAACGAATTTTTTGAAGGGAAAATAATGGACAAAATTTTAAAACAGTTTATCGTTGAAATTTAGAAGATAATAATGTACCTAATTTAATTATTGATAAAAATGGTAATGTAAAAGTTAATTAGAAATATAAAAAGTCATTTTAATAAATGACTTTTTATATTTCTAACGTAATTAATAATAATTTTTTCTTGTTCTGTAAAAATTATAACATCATAATTTCCATAACCTCATATACCCGATATTTCAATTTGATTTAAATTAAATAGTTTTAGATGCTTATCAAAAGTTATTTTAATATTATCTTCAACTAAATTTGTAGTCATATCCATTCAAACTGCCTTAGAATAAAGTAATCTATATCATTGAGAAAAATAGTTTAAATAATTTTCTATTTTGTTGTTAGAAACAATTAAATTAGTTAAATACTTGCCATATTATCCATCAGATAATTTAATTTCAGCAGGAATAAGTGAAGGAATGTTGTTTGTTTCTAATTCGTTTGTTATTGATAATCAATTAAAATAATTTGTTTCTAGTTGATAAATAGGGTTTTCTGAAATATTTTTGTTTTTAACACTTACTTTAATTTCATTATCTTTATTATTATTAACATTTGTTTGTTGTTTTAAATTTCATTCGATAATTTGTCCAGTACTTGAATCAATTAGAGGTTTAAGAGGTTCGCCTTCACTATTTCAACGATAAACTGTTTTAAAATTTTGCCCATTATTTTCCCTTTAAAAAATTCGTTTTCATTTACCTTCCGATTGATCATCTATTAATAAATATTGTTCTTTTGTTTCAAAAACCCATAAAAAGATATCAATATAATATGATTTTAATGGATCTCAATCATCAATTTTTTTTACCATTATTTGTATCGTGTTTAAATTTTGATATTTTTCAATAAATAGAATTATTAGGTTTCCATATAACAAAATATCATTTATTGTCCACTTGATTAAATGGTTTTTCTTGTGCTTTAATTTCTTTTCAATAATTTACTGGAATTGGCGGATTAGAACCAATAAAATCAAAATATAATGAATATATTTGTGCTTTACAATCTGAAAAATAAAAATATCCTTATTCTAATCTATTTGGTTTTGAAATTAGTTTGAAATAATAAGGAACAATTAATTTAATATCATCATTATAACTCTTGTTAATAGCATATTTACTATATGTATAATTTGATAACATATAGATAATTTGTTTAAATCTTTTAACGGCATTTTCATTCATAGATATTGGATTATCTAATTTTCAATTTTCAAATAAACCATCAATTACATCTTCGGGTTTTTGTCCTTCGAATTTTTTGCGTAGTTCTGCTGCTTTATTAGTGGGATTACCTTTTTCATCGTATTTTGCACCTTGAAATTTTCTATCATAATTATAACAATATGTTAAAAAATTTAATAAAACTTTTTCTAAACCATTCTTATTTATTAAACCTAAAATATCAGCACCTTGAATATAGTTTTTAGCGATACTTCATGGCAAAAAACTTTCCGTAAATCAATATTGAAATATTCGTACATTGGGATTTGTTTCAATTGGCATTAATAACAAAGGTACTAAACTTGCATTTTCAACTATTGATGATGGATAAGAATAAACACCATTAACATTACCCCAACACTTAATATTTCCAAATAACATAGATTTAGGATATTTAATTTCAATTCCAGTAAATATTGTATCTTCGGGCAATGATTTTTGTAATACTAAATGAATACTATTTTGGTTTTTTCATTTAAAATCAGTTATTTTAACTAAATGGGTAGATTTAATAATATTAACACCATCAGGTGAATAGGGGTGTTTGTATTCTTCAATGATATAACACATTCATTTTTGTTATCTTCATTTATTGGATCATTGATAGATACTATTTTTAAATCTAATGTTTCTAAAAATGCTTTGTCTTTTTTTGAAATATCATTAATTAAAATATCTTTTTCATCAACCATTACATAACTTGTGTTATTATCTTGTATTGTAGTGTTTTGTTGAATTTGTAATTTAAAATTAAAATAACTAATTTCATAACCAATAATTTTAATATATTCATCTTTGTCAATAAAACCTATTTTAACGCTATTTTGAGAATAGTTTAATGTAGGTTTTTCTTTTTTATCTTAACAAGATTATTAATTTTATAAATATATAAGGTTCTAGCACGGTCTTCAGTAAATAATTATTCTAAATCAGGGCCGCTGTACTGCGATTGATTAGCAAAGTCTAACGGAATACTATCAATTGAATAGTCAATTGGTTCATCATTTTCTGCTAATTGTGCTAACATTTTTTCAGATGGTTTTAACATTATTCTTGTTTTCCTTTTTCATCATCATCGCAAATATTGATAATATTTTCATTATTTTTTAATTGTCTGTTTAAAGTAGCATTTACTGGTAAGCGAACATCAACAATTAACTCATCAATATTTTTAATATTAAATGTTCTACTGTTTAAAATCGCATTATTATATTTAATTAACTTAATAATAAATTCAGTTAATTTAATCTCTCTAATATATATCATTTGTTCGTATGATGCGTTTGTTTGAATATTAATTCCTGCAACTTCTGCCTGAGTTTGTTGGGCTCCCTTAGCAATAGCAGGAACATGATGGCGATTTATTTTATAGTAATTAGTTAATAATCAATCATATATTTTAGTTAATTGTTCACCTTTAAAATTACCAGCAATATAGTCTACTGGTTGAAAATTACTATCAGGATCACATTCGACTAATAACAAGTCATTTTCAATAAATGAAGCCAACATTTTACTAATTTCTTGGTCAACAACACCAGTAACCCTATTAGTATTAATCGTAAATTTACCACTATTTAATAATGGGTCTAACATTATCTTTTCAGCAATAATATCTAAAATACTAGCAAATTGTTTACCATAACGAGCTGAAGGTTTAAAATTAGGATTATTAGGAATAATTTCAATTGGAATAAAATTAAGTGGCAATATTTCTTCTCTTTGTAATGTTGTATAGTTATTTCATTTAGCATCATCAATATATAAGTTGGTAATAGTACTGTATAATTGTGTTTTTAACTTTCTAATAACTTTTACTTGTTTAGTTACATAATCAATTTCTAATTTTTCAGTAATAAAAACACTCTGGTCATTTTTAAGATAAGGGTCATAATTAAAAGTGCAAGATACTAAATTACCCAATTCATCATACTGGTCATTATAGAAATCAATAGTAATAAAATTAAGTTTTGAATTATTAGCAAAAATAAAATATGCACCCTTACCATTCTTGTTAATTTTATATTCGTTATATCAATTCTTATTAGTAAAGTCTTGCATTTTTAAAAAGTTATTAATTAATTTAGTATCTAATTGTTGATTAGTAAGTGGATTATAAATGCTAATTTCTAAATCACGCGGATTTAAAAAATTAGCATTATCTTTACAAATTCTTTTTTCTAAAATTTCATTATGTTTTTGAACAGTAACATTTTTACGATTAGTAATCGTTGATGCTAAATTAAGATAATAACTATCAATATCATAATCTTTTTTTATTTTCTTTTTTGCTGGTAATAATCCCATTTATAACACCTCTTTATTTTGTTTCTTCTTTTTTAATAACATCTTCAATACTATCTTCTTTTTGTTTTTTGTTATGTGTTTTGATAAATCTAATTGTTTCAATAATCAAAACTATAATTCCAGCTCCGATAAGCATTGCTGAAACAATAACATATGCAGGTCAAGAAATACCTAATGTTTTTTCTCATATAAAACAAATAATAATTCCTGCAATAAAAAACAATGATGAAACTCCAAAGATTTTAAAAAACATAATTAAATCTTTAATAGTTACCTTGGGCATAATAACATCTCCTTTCTAACTTACTTTTTTTCTTTCAATAAACATAAATCCCAAAGGTTTAAATGTTGCTGGACCATTAACTCCAATATTAATCAATCCATCAGGATTAATAGATAATGCTAAACATGCACTATTAACACATATTTGATCATATATAACACCTATTGTTTGTCTAAAACTATACCTTGTTTGCAACATTCCTTGACTTTTTAAATCTCCTTTGCTATTTTTTCCTGAGGCTCAAATTCTATAAATATAATTTTCTTTATCAAAATTAGGAATATTATATCCGGTTTGACAAACTCTAAAATCACTAGTATCTACAATTTCTCAATCTGGAACATTTGGTATAACAATTGATTTTTTTAATTCATCTAAAATTTCTTTTTTTATTTTTGCAAGTTTTTCATCTTTAATTTTTTCTATAACAAGTTTTTCTAATAAAGCATCAACTTCTAATTGGGTATAATATGCTTATAAATTTATCATTGTTAAATCAATACCTTCTTCTCGAAAAGTACGAAACATTTTCTTTAAAGTTGTTAAATTAGCCAATGATTTTGCATAAGTTGGTAATAAACCTTGTCATGTTGCCATGGGGTTATTTTGTGAAGAATAATTAATATCACCAACACTCATATTTGCTTAAGTAAAAAATTCAATTGGAATGCGGTTAAATGTTCAATGTTCAATCGTAATAAACGCCATATTAATACAAATTTTCTTTAATAATGGGTATTTAAATGTTTCAAATTTTAATTTTGAAAATGGATAATTCAAATAAGAATTAATCATATTTTAGGCTCTTAAAGCAAATGTTTTAAATCATAATTCTACATCACCTTTAAAGAACTTATTATAACGAACTGGAACTTGTGTAATTTTACCTGCCATTGGAATAAAATTATTATAATTTTCCAAAGTAACATTTTGTCATAATTCATTTAACATTTAACCATCTCCTTATCATTTATTTCTTTTTGATTTGATTTTATTTAAGATAAACTTTTTACTACTTGATAGTGTCTTTGTTTTAATTGTTTTGTTTAAATCTTGTTTTGTTCTTAGTTGCTTGTATGTTTGAAATGCTGCGCCACCGCCCACCCAGTAAACTAGCAACACCACTATCTTCTAGTGTATTTAATAATTTATCTTTATTAAAGTTATTTTTAAATTGTTGTTGCATTTTTAATATTTTAGTAATTGTCCGATATATTTTAAAAATATCTTTTACTATTTGTTGATAAACAACTGGAGCAAAAGACAATAAATTAAACAAACTTGTTTTTTTAAATCCCCAACCAATAAATCATTCACTGTTCATATAGAATTTAAACGGTTCAGGAGATAAAACAAACTGTTCTGCTTTGATTAAAGTTGTCATAACAACAATAGGGGGATATTTATGATTTTTATAATATATTGTTAAAGCAACTTCGCCTGTAACTGATAAAGGAACAATTTTTACTGCTAAAAAAACATCAGAACCATAAGTAAAAGGTAATAATTGGCCTTTTTTAATAGCCTTAGTTTCAAATTTAGATAATAATTTTTTAGTTTTATCTGTAATTTTACTAATTACTTTTTGTTTAATAACAATTATTTGTTTTTCAATTGGGGCTAATAATTTTTTAGTTACTTTTTGAATATAAAAATTTGGGTTTAAATGATTTAAAGCATTATTTAATTTAATTGTTGTTTGATGCAAGATATTTAATAATTTATTATTATATATTTTACTAACTCGCATTAAATTAGCATTTAATAGTAGGTTTTTACCAACACCTTTTTTGTGAAGATTAGTCATAATGTTATATCATTCATTAGTACTAATTTTGCTTATTTTATCAATATTTAATCCATATTCAGATAATCATTTATTAGCATTTTTTTCATTTACATGGGGTATTTTTTGAACCAATGTAGGGCTTATTTTTTGAATTTTTTTCTCAATTTTTAATAAATTATTAATTGTTTCTAAATTAGAACCTTTAAAACCTTTATAAAAATCATTTCAGGCTAATTTTCCAATTGTATATAATAAAGTTTCATTATTAGCCTGCTTTGTAAAATCAAATATTAATTTATCAGATAAAACCTTTTTATCCGTAATTTGCTTTACAATATCTTCTAAATTATTAGCAGTTATTACACCTAATTTTTCAAGTAGTTTAGTTTCTTTTGTTAATTTTAAAATTCTAGTTGTTCGAGCAGCACGCGTTAATTTACCAACACCACCAATTGCCGGCAACAAATTTAAGGCAGTACTTTTTATTGTCACTTCTGATGTTAATTTATCATATATTTGATTTACGGCAAAATCGGTTGCTGTTTCTACTCCAAACGAGATAAATGCTGCGGCAAAATTAGATAATCCCGCACCAAAACCAACAACCGAAGCAATACCACCAGTTAAAACTGATAAACCAAGGGCTAAAACTTGAATTCCTAAAAATTCTAATAACTGTAAACAAAAACTTTTTTCTTGTTGTTGGATTGACAATCTAGTTGGATTTTTTTAACAGCATAAATAAGAGCTGTTTTAGATGTTCCGATGGGAATTTTAAAAAGTACTATTTTTTAGTACTATTAAGAATTTTTAATTTTAACATCAATCGGATTTGTTTGACTAGTAGCGTTGTTTTTACCTTGAATTTAAACTTCAACAGTTTTATCATTTGTAATATTAATTGGTCAGTCTTCACCTTTACTTTCAATAGAGTAATCAAAATCACTTTCTGTTAAAGAACTATTTACGGCTTTTACTGCTTTTAAAGCAATATATTTAAATTGTGGTTTTAATTGTTCTGGTGTTGCTTTTGTTGAGTCTGTAACATGAATAGTTGGTTTATCTAATTTATTAATTCCACTAATATTTATTTGTGCATAAGTATGTTTAATAATTCCCTTAGGTTCAACTACTGCTCCACCTAAATATAAAACTCTTTCCATAATCAAAGTATTACCCATTACAGTACCCAATGCAGCCGCACCAACTCTTAATGGAGTATGGTCTTTTTTTGTAAAATAAGAGGGTCATATTTTTTACTAAATTTAAAGGCAATTGCATTAAAACCATCTGATAATAGATTAATTGTTCCTTCTGAACCATCTTTATTAATAATTGGTAATTTTTTAAGAACCATATAGTATGTTGTTCCTTCAACAGTTTTCATTGCGCCACTTGTCGAAATTACACTATTTATTTGTTCATTTGCTCCAAGTTGTAATTGTAATTTATTACGAATTCCACGAATAAAATCAGCCGAACCTAAAACAATTGTTTCTGATGGAGTAAAGCCATTTTCATATATTTTATCCATAATTTCATCGTGGATTTGTAATGCATTTGTATCATCCACTTTTTTACCTTGAATAGTTGTAACTATTCCGTTATTAATAATTTCTAAAATTTTATTGCGTTTATAAGCAACCTCAGTATCCATTGCTTGTTCAATATCAGCAGCTCAAAGATTAGGATTAAAATCACTTTCTATGGGATCTAATTTACGAGCAAAAGTTAAAATGGTGTCTAATTCAATAACTCCATCATCAAATTCTACGGTTGAGTATTTTAATAAATTATCGTCAGTATTAAATACTTTTCCATCTTTTCCTAAACCTTCATTATATTGGATATTTTTCTTTCTTTTATATGTTAAACCAAATTTATTGGCTTCTTTTCACGTAAATAGTGCTTCTCAACTAAATTTTTATTGATAAGTTTGTAAATATCATTGGCCAAATGTTTCTCAGTCTTTTTGTGTTGCTTGGTTAACAATATCTCCGAAAATTCTTTGTGGGTTTTGTGCCATAATTATCTCCTTCTTTCTTATTTATTAAATACATTGTCTGTATCTAAAATATTGTTTTCTTTGTTTTATATTGATTTCTTCACCTTTATATTTTTGTACTATTTTTAAACTATCTTGTCATTGTGCAATAGTGCTTTCCATATTATCAAATATTCTTGAATAACTACCATAATCACTTGGGTTAGCATTATTAGGTTTTCAACCTGTTTCTGTATCAGTAATATATGAACTATAAACATTAAAAGGAAATACCATTCAATGTCTGTTATCTCGTATGTTTTCTCTGATATCTATTAAAGTATCGTGGGCTTGTCTTCTTAATTATTCCATAACACTTGGATTAATTCTACTCATTTTTTAATTCTCCTTAATTTCTGTTCTACCTTGTAAGGTATTTTGATTATTACCAGTTTCATCATATTCTAGTAATTTATTATTATGTTCTATTTCTTTGGTTTGTATTTTATCTGGTAGTAAGAAAAAAGTTTAGGTTTTGGTATAAAAATTATTCTTTATTTTAAATATATTTCTAAAACACTGATAAATCAACCTTTTAAAAAGTTATCTAATTATTTTATTTATATTTTTTATAAAACCTAAGCTTTTGTAGTACTATCTTTTATCTTGTCATTTTTCTACTTTTTCATAATATTTTGTTGCTTCTAATTCATCAACATTATCATATTCAGTTATTGCTCTTATTGGTTCCATTGTGCCATTATCTAATCTATCAGTAATTAATTCATTTTGTCGCATTTGGTCAACTAAACTAGCACTAATAAAATCAAATCCATAAGGTCGTTCGCCATTTCCATCTCATAAACCATAATATTTTAAAACAGTATCAAACATTTTTGTATAATATTGTTTACGATATGCCTGTAAATATGCTTGTTTTTCTAAGTCTTTGGTTTTAGTTAATAAAGATTGTGTTTTATTTTGGTCATTATCTGATTTATCACCAAATGGACTAGAAAAATGACATGCTAAATATACTTGCTCAATAATTGATTTTTGGTCTTCGGTATATGTTTCTAAGGTTGGTGTCCCTTGTACTACTTGTAAAGATTGTGATAATTGACCATCTACGGCCGATTGACCTGATTGAATAAAAATATCATCAAAAGCATCTTGTAACACTTTTTTATTACCTTTGTTATAAGCAGTCATTAAATCATTATCTAATACCCCATATCAGTGCGTACGATTTGCTCATCTTTCTTTTGATTTAATATTAAAACTATCTTCTAAATCAAATTGTAATTTATAACAATTTGTCATAGTAGGTCATGGATTTAAAGTAGTTGATGTTGATAAAAATAAAGGATTAGGTTCATTTATCATTTCTCAAAAAGGTACTATACCTAATTTATTTTTAAATTCTTGTACTAAAACAGGTTTAACATCATCTTTAATTTGTGTTTTACTTTGCCCAACAACTACTTCATTATTTTTAGGTCAACCTTTAATAATTATTTTATCTTTAGTACAAATTAAATTTAAAATAAAACCACTATCTGATTGATGATAATTTAATCAAATATCAGCACCTTGTTCAATTTCGTTTATTTTACTTACTCTTGATGTAAAGTTAAATGGGTTAATTCATAAATCAATATTGCCATCACTAGTTTCTAATAAACCAAAAATAGTTTTACCCATTAAACTTGCTGTTAATTCATTTTTATCTAATTTTTCTTTTATTTTATAAGTTTCATATCATCAATTTAATTTTTATAAAATGTCTTTACGATGAGACTTAAATAAAATATCTTTACCATTTACTAATCGCATTTGATGGCGAGAAATAATATTGGCTAAATTAATTGTTCAATCATAATTATAAAATTTTAAAACACTATTAATATCATTTAAGTTTGGTAAACTAGGTAAAATATTATTCATTGTTATTTTGCCCTTTTAATTTTAAAATAAGTGCATAATTAATTATATTTATTGTTAATAAATTTGGTTCATTTTCTAAAACTTGTACACATACTTTAACTTTTTTATACTTCTTAATATATTCGTTATATAAATTTAATTTACATATTGCGATATTATCTTTTTTTAATTCTTGACAAAGTCTTTTTTTAACTTGCCCACAAACAGACATATATGGTCTTTTTGCATTTATTACACGCTCATCATGTACTACATAAATATCTTTTTTCATTAAGTTATTCACTCCCTTTGTTGTCATAATTTATAATCTGCTGAACTATTATGTTTAACCATTGGTATTAATTCAAAATGTAAAGCATAAAAATCACTATCAAATGTATCATCATATAAATCTAGCATTCGTTCTTCTCTGGCATCTGGTTTATCTTCTCATTGTATTAATTCATATTGGGTTTTACTTACAGGACATTTTTCTCATAATCATTTTAATTGATTAGTATTTATTAACATTGTAAATGCCTCAATACGATGCTTTATTTTAAATTTTTGTTTTTGTGCTGGTTTAAAATGCATGTATTGACCAAAAGTATAATTATATTTTTCTCTATTTAAACTTTCTAATGTTGCATAAGCACTATCATCAACATTAATTTATATACCTTGTTGAATTAAATTAAAGTATTGGTTTAATTGATTGTTGTAAAACTCTAAAATATCTTTTACTTGTTCTAATGGTCCTTTAAATTGTTGAGTAGCATTTGAGTGTGTATATTCAGCAACTTTATAGGATTTTTTATCAAATGCGGATGCAACAAAAGTTACAAAAGATGAAATTAAAAAAGCATTAGATCTAATGTTTTAAAAGCAGTACAAGGCGTTGTAAGAACAGTACAAGCAACTGACTTTGTATATGAAGTTTATGCAGACAACAAATGTAAAGCATTAGAAACTGTTAATTTAGAAGTAGTTAAAGTTGATATGTATATGTTCAAATTACTCCAGCAAAAGATAAAACCGTTGTTATTGGTAAATCAGAATATATTAAAGTAACTTTACCAAAACATGGTGAAGTAACAAAAGCAGATATTTCAGATGTAACAGTGCCCGAACAAACTGCAGGAATTAAAGCAGCAAATTCAGAAGACGTTACAAAAACTGAATTAGAATCAGTTAATAAAGATACAACTCTTGAAAAAGCTGTTTTAAATGCTATACAAGCGAAAGTACCAGGTGTAGAAGCAAGTGAATTTAAAATTACAAATACTGGTGCAACGGGATACTATTCAACAGAGAAACATGTTGAAGTAACAGTTAAAGCAAAGGATAGTTCAGCAAAAATTACTGGTCAATTTAAATTTAGTGCAAAAGTAACAGCTACAAAAGCTGAATAAGAATTACTTTTTCTTATTTAGAACAAAATAAAAAAACACTTTGTAAGTGTTTTTTTATGATTTTTTTTTTAAAAATCTTTACAATCGTAGAATATCAACTAAAATTAATATAAACAAGATAAAAAAACAAAAGATAAGGAGGGAAAGCATGCTTAAAAAAATTGGAATTTTAACATCTGGTGGTGATTCGCAAGGAATGAATGCAGCGATTGCAGGGGTTATTAAAACAGCACATGCCAAAGGATTAGAAACATATATTATTCGTGATGGTTATTTAGGATTAATTAATAATTGAATGGAAGTTGTTGATAATAATTTTGCGGATAGTATTATGCGTTTAGGGGGGGCTGTGATTGGTAGTGCACGCTTACCGGAATTTAAAGACCTAAAGGTACGAGAAAAAGCTGTTGCTAATTTAAAAAAACAAGGAATTGCAGCATTAGTAGTTATTGGTGGTGATGGCAGTTATCGAGGTGCGCAACGGTTAACAGAGATGGGAATTAATTGTATTGCTTTACCAGGAACAATTGATAATGATATCACTTCATCAGATTATACAATTGGTTTTGATACTGCTATTAATATTGTTGTTGAAGCAATTGACCGCTTGCGTGATACAATGCAATCACATAATCGATGTTCAATTGTGGAAGTAATGGGTCATGCCTGTGGTGATATTGCTTTATATGCTGGGATTGCTGGTGGAGCAGATATTATTTCAATTAACGAAGCTGCTTTATCTGAGACAGAAATTACTGAGCGGGTTGCAACATTACATAAAGCACAAAAACGAAGTGTTATTATTGTTGTTAGTGAAATGATTTATTCCGATGTGCATAAATTAGCAAAATTAGTTGAAAGTAAAAGTGGTTATATTACCCGTGCGACAGTTTTAGGACATACCCAACGAGGTGGTAATCCAACAGCAATGGAGCGTTATCGTGCTTTTCAAATGGCACAATTTGCTGTTGAACAAATTATTACGGGAGCAGGTGGTTTAGCAATTGGCAATCACGGCGATCAAATTATTGCTCGCCCAATTATGGAAGCATTAAGTATTCCACGACCATCACGGAAAGAAATTTGAGCTAAATTTGATGAATTAAATCAGAATATTTATCAAAAATCATAATTTTACGATAAAATAAGGTGGTAAAATATTTTTAGAAGGAGATTGTCAAGAGAATGTATAACTTTAATATTAACAAGAAAATGAAAAGAACAAAAATTATTACAACAATTGGGCCAAGTACCCATTCAGCGGGAGCCCTTGAAGAACTGTTTAAAGTAGGAATGACCACAATTCGTTTAAACTTTTCACATGGAGATCATACTGAACAAGGAGCACGAATTGTGTGAGCACGAGAAGTTAGTGCTAAAATTGGTAAACCAATTTCAGTATTATTAGATACGAAAGGTCCAGAAATTCGTGTTGGAATAATGAAAGATGGGAAACAAGAAATTGTTGCTGGTGCAACAGTTACGATTTATTCATTACCAAAGGAATATCAAAGCCGTGAAGGAACTGGAACGGAAATCACTGTTTCATATGATATGTCACAAGACTTAAAAGTTGGTGACGTAGTATTAGTTGATGATGGGAAATTACAGTTAAATGTTACTGGTGTTAAGCCAGGAATTATTGAAACAAAAGCTTTCAACCATCATATTATTAAAACAAATAAACGAATTAATTTACCAGGGGTCGACTTTACATTACCATTTTTAGCTGAAAAAGATATTAATGATATTAAATTTGGAGTTGAACAAGGAATTGATTATATTGCAGCATCATTTGTTAACACAGCTTGTAATATCAAAGAAATTCGAAAATTATTAAAAGAGTGTAAAGCTGAACATGTTCAAATTATTGCTAAAATTGAATCACAAATTGGAATTAATAATATTGATGAAATTATTGCCGCATCGGATGGAATTATGGTTGCGCGGGGAGATTTAGGTTTAGAAATTCCTTATTATGATGTTCCATATTGAGAAAAAATTATTATTCGTAAATGTCGTGAAGCAGGAAAAATTGTTATTGTTGCAACACAAATGTTAGAAACAATGACAGAAAATCCATCGCCAACACGAGCAGAAGTTACTGATGTTTATTTTGCAACAGAATTAGGATCTGATGCAACAATGTTATCGGGTGAATCAGCAAATGGTGACTATCCATTTATTACTGTTCATAAGATGGCAATGATTAATAAACGAGCAGAGCATGAATTTTATTCAAAATTATATTATGAAAAGCAATTAGAAGATGCTATGAATTCAACAACAGGACCACGCGCTGATATTGCTAAAAAATTAGCAAATAAATGTAAAGATGGAAAATATGAATATGCTGTTGTTGTTTCAAACACCGGAGAATTATTAAAAATAATTTCAAAATTCCGCCCGAATGTAGTAATTTTAGGAGTTAGTCCAATGCCAGAATTGTATACTGCCTTTGGATCATGACATTCAATTTTTATGAATAAAGTTGATAATTATGAAGCATTTAAAACAGATGAAAAAGCAATTTGTGAAGTTGCAAAAAAATGGGGAGCAAAAATTGGTTCAACAATTTTATTTGCGCGCAACGAAGAAATTAAAGAAATTACAATTAAATAATTAAACTAGTTAGTTACCCATGGTCTAATCTTCCTCTTTTCTCAGCAAATTAAGGATGATGGAAGCTTAATAAAAGAACGATTAGATTACTAGTAACAACGGTTAGTTTACGTTTAAGCACTTTTCGTTATTAAGTGTGAAAGATAAATTAGGTTAAATCCTAATTTAATTAGGATGGTACCGCGAAGAACTCGCTCCTAGTATTATTGTTTTAATAATATTGGGAGCGAGTTTTATTTTTAGGAAAGGAAGATTATAAATGATTAAAATTACATTACCAGATGGGCAAGTTCGTGAATTTAAAACTCCACAAACAATTCATGCTATTACCAGTAGTATTGCATTAAGTCTAGGGAAAGCTGCCTTTGGTGGGGTTTTTGCTGGTCAAATTCGTAGTTTAGACTATTTAGTAACAACTGATGGGCCATTAGAAATTATTACTGATAAATCACCACTAGCCTTATCAATTTTACATAATACAACAGCATTAATGGCAGCAAAAGCAATTACTAATTTACATCAAACCGCTAAAATTGCTAAAATTGTGGTACAATATGATACCTTTTTAATTGACTTTGATGTTGAACCACATTTAAAAGAAACCGATCTTAGTGCTTTAGAACAGGAAGTAACAAAATTAATTAATAATAATCTTGCTATTACACCTGTTTTAGGGACCCTGATCGATGCAAAAAAATGATATAGGGATAATCCTTATTTATTAACTTTTTGTCTAGAAACAGGGGCAGAACAAGCCGGATACTTACTTGGTAATGAATTGTATTTACCAAATACTTATCCAGTTACAACTTTAAAACATATTAAAGTATTAAAACTTTGAAGTTTAGCAGGAGCGTATTGACAAGATGATGCTAAAAATAAAATGTTGCAACGATTAACTGGAAGTTCACATTTTTCGCGTGAATTATTTGAACAAATATTATTAGCATATGAAGAGCGAAAAGAACGCGATCATCGTAAAATTGGAAAGGATTTAGAAATCTTTACTTTTGATAAATTAGTTGGACCTGGTTTACCAATTTGGTTACCAAATGGAATGGCATTAAAAAAAGTACTACAAGAATATATCCGAGAAAAAGAATGAGAATATGATTTTATTGAGGTTGATACACCAGTTATTGGAACTAGTGAAATGTATAAAATTTCTGGTCATTGGGATCATTATCAAGAAAATATGTTTGCACCAATGGCACAAGATAATGAAATTAGTGTTTTGCGGCCAATGGCATGTCCGCACCATATTGCTGTTTATAATTATAAACAACGTAGTTATCGTGAATTACCATTACGGATTGCTGAGCATGCCATTTTACATCGTTATGAGACATCAGGAAGCTTAACAGGACTCGAGCGAGTACGAATGATGCAATTAACTGATTCACACATATTTTTACGGCATGACCAGTTAAAAGAAGAATTTAAACGTTGTTTTAAATTAATTAATGAAGTTTTAACAGATTTAAAAATTAGTGTTGATTATTATTCATTGTCATTACGTGATCCAACAAATAAGGAAAAATATTATGATGATGATCAAATGTGAAATCATGCTGAACAAATGCTGCAAGAAGCATTAGATGATTTTAAAATTCCATATGTGCCAATGATTGGCGAAGCAGCGTTTTATGGACCAAAGTTAGACATTCAAATTAAGACAGCATTAAACCATGAAATCACTGTTTCAACTCTACAATTTGATTTTTTATTACCAAAAAAATTTAATTTAAGTTATATTGATGCAACAGGAGTAAAAGCAAGGCCAGTAATGTTACATCGTGGTTTAATTGGAACTTATGAACGTTTTATCGCAATTTTATTAGAACAAACAAAAGGGGTTTTACCATTTTGATTAGCTCCAAAACAAATTGTCATAATCCTAGTTAATAATGAGCATCATTTGGAATATGTTAATGAATTACATAAGCAATTTAAAAAGTTAAAATTACGCACAATGATTGATTATCGTGATGAGCGTTTAAGTTATAAAATTCGAGAAGCACAAGTTGCTAAAATTCCATATCAAATTGTTATTGGTGACAAAGAACGGGATAAAAAAATGATTACTTATCGAATTTATGGACAAGAAGACCAAATTACTACTACTTTTGATAAATTTATTATTTTAATTAATGAACAAATTGTTAATAAAGTTTAAAAAAATATTTTTTTCAGGAAAATTATATTTCCTTTTTTTAACCCCAAAAATTATGATAAACTAAAAGTGGAAAAAAATTTTTAATGGATAAATATTTGCTAATATTTATGTTTAATTTTCGTAATAAATATTATAAAACAAAACTAGGATTATGATGTTAGGTCGTTTAACTAAAAAGGATTACTACTTTAATTGTTATAAATTTACAATTAATAAAAAATAAGTATTTTGTTGTATTAATTAATTTTAAGAAAAACAATTACCCTCTATTTGATAACATAACTTTAACTTTATTTTTAACACAAGATATTTGCTAGTTTATTGTATTTATGATAAGGTTATAATAATATGAGGAAAATTGGTGAAGAAATGGTAGTTAATCTTTTTGAAATTGATTATTTACAATTATGTTTTTCTGATTTAGGTTCAAATTATATTAAACAATCAGAAATGACAGATATTATTTTATATCAAAATGAAATCCAAGTTGATAAATTACGGGTTAATTATCATCAAAGACATTTAGAAAAAGAATGAGATTCATTTAAACTTAAAATTGTTAATCCAACTGTCGCGACAGAAGTTTTTAATGTTTGTTTAAATTTAAATTTTACTCTAACAAACAAAATTAAGGTTCTTTGTAAATTAAAACCTCAGGGAAAAATGATTATATGTTGTATCGCAAGTATTAGTCAAATTATGTCATCTTCACCAGTTTCTTTTGAAATTAATATTTTAAATCAAACGTATTAAAAAAATATCTATATTGAAAATTTTTGTTTAAAAATTATTTTTAATAATAATCATTTATATATTATTTGTTATTTAAAACAAATAATATTTTTTAATTATATTTTTCTTTATTAATAAAATAGTCGGCGCTATTTAGAACGGAGGAATTATAAAATGAGTAAATTATTAACAACAACTCCGCAAGAAGATGGGTTTTATTTGTCAGCAGAAGCAAGTAATCATTTACAAACTTAAATGATATGACCATATATGAAAGATAATTGACAGAAAAATGCTTTTCCCGCGCAAAAAATTTTTGCATTAGTTGCTAAAATTATTAGTAACTATGAACCAGTCCAAATGATTGTTAATGAACAGAATTATTCACGAGTGTAAATTGTACTATGAAGTGTAGCACTTTATTTTATTTCATTATAACACCAATAAAATAAATGTTCAATATAATTTATTTTAAAAAAATTTAGTAGTTTTGTTTTAAATTTATGAATTTTTGCACACTAAAAGATAAAATGATTAAAATTTTTATAGGTAATTATATTAAAAATTAAACATTTGTATAAAAACTTCTTTTGAAAATAGTCAATGTAAAGATTTTTTAAGTTTAGAGTTTATTATATTAGCAACTTCTTGAATAAATACTTAAATCAATTCCTTTGAAAAATCAATGTCTAAAATCGCGGATTGCTCTTTCAACTTTAGGTTTTTGTGTTGGAGTTCCAGCATCACAAAAATATACTTTAGCATTTGTTATTTTTTCAATTTTTTCTCAATCAGCAAATTGTTTGCCTTGATTTGTTATTATTCCTTTGCATCTATCTTTGAAAAATCTGTTAGAAAAAATTCGTTATACTGCGTTTGTAACTTCTTTTGTTGTTTTTTCTTTTAATGGTTCAATGATTTTAAATTGGGTTAATTCTTCGATTAAAACTAAACAAACACTATTGTTTTTACCAACCATATTATCCATTTGAAATCAACCAAATTCATATTTATCATGTTTTGCTTCTTCAATAGTTTTAAAATTTATTATTTTTCCACGGTTATCAATTCTATTTTTTGTTTTATATTTTCTACCATGAAAATACAAATTATCTTTCTTGAAATTTAAAAATCCCAAATGAATTTATTTATATAAAGTTTTAAAAAATACCGGAAATTTAATGCCAAACTCTTTTTCATATTTTTTACAGATTTGTTCTGGTGAATCATGAAATTTGTTATATTTTTCATATAGTCATTCTAAAATATTTAGCAATAATAATGATTTTTTAAAACATTTTTGTCGTTTTTGTAAATAATCTTCGTGTGCTAATTTAGCATCATATTCATTATCTTTTAACCTTTTTATTTATCGTATAATTGTATTGCGATTTTTATGCAATATTTTTGCTATTTTAGATATATTGGGTTTACCATTTTTTCTTTTTAAAGAATCAAGTTCTAATAAATCTTTTAACATTACTCTTTCTTTAAAAGTAAAATGATGCTTTGTTTTATCCATTTTAAAAAATACTTTCTTTTATATACAAAGCTAATTATATAGTTTTTTGAGGTTGTGGGCGCGTGGTTGATTTTCTGAAATTTTGTGATAAAATGACTTACAAGTTAAAAAAAGTTTTGAGGTTCTTTCAAACAAATTTTGGAACCTTTATAAAATTCTGGTAGTAAGAAAAAAGTTTAGGTTTTGGTATAAAAATTATTCTTTATTTTAAATATATTTCTAAAACACTGATAAATCAACCTTTTAAAAAGTTATCTAATTATTTTATTTATATTTTTTATAAAACCTAAGCTTTTGTAATACTATCAAAATTCTTCGCTTAACGCTTAGAATTTTTTCCTAAGTATTTTGAAAAGCGCGGCAAAAGTTTTTTTAAACTTTAAGACATTTTTCATAAAATTATGAAAATCACCGCGAGCCAAGATTAGTTTAATATAATTACAATAATAATCATTTAAATAACTTCCTTTCTCAAATATGCTTAAAAAATGCTTATATATATAATGTCAATAGATCTTGATAAAAAGTTTCAAGATTAAAGAAAGGAAATTATATAAAATAAAAAAACTGTTAAGTTTATTAAGTGTATTAACTATTAATGGAACTGCTGTGCCATCAACAATTGTCACCAGTCCTTATCAAAAATAAGAAAAAAATAATTGCTTAATTCAAAATAATTTTATTGAAAAATTATATAACGAAGATTATACTTGAACATTATCTTTGGTTTTATAAAAAATAAATTATTATAAATAATAAATTCATTTATTTATAGCGACAAAAACAGTTTTATGTTATATTTAAATAAAATATTTCTAAAAATAAAAGAAAATAATAGCAATTTATTATCATCTAAAAAAATTAATAATTTAGATATCGACAGTTTTGCTCATTTAATTTGAAAAAATTTCGGTCATTATTATTATTTATTTTGAAATTTAGGTATAAATCAATCAATTCGTAATATTTTATATATTAATAAAAATAATGAATACATTAAATATAATGAATTTACAGAAATTATTTGTATAAAAACTGAATTAGAAAAAAACAACAAAATTTTAAAGAAATAAAAAATAAAGTAAAAAACATCGAACATCAATGCAAAAATAAAAAAAATAGCGAGTTAAACAAAAAATATAATTTAGTTGAAAAATCAACATCAACTAAAATAAAAATTAGAATTAACAAAATAACTTTAGATAAAATAAAAATACTTTTTTTTGTTACAAAACAAAAAGGTTTATTTGTTAGAGAATTAACAAAATTATTCTTAAAATTTCCTCCATCATATGGTGACTACAGTTATAAACTTAATGAAGAAAAAATTAAGTCTTTTGCTTATTTAATTTGAAATAATTTTAGTTATTACTATAATTTATCTTGAAATTTAAGAATTAATTAGTCAATTAGAATCAATTCATACACTAGCTATACATAAGGATATTGAAAAAATTATGATTTTGAATACTATAAATAAAACTATTAATCAAAATACTGATACTATTGATTGGCAAACATTTAATAATAGAAATGAAAAAAATAAAATTAATAAAGAATTCAAGCATAATGATGAATTTAAAAAAATAATTAAAAAAAGAAAAACAACAACACCCGAACTACAAGTGGGGCCATCAGGTTTACAACCAACACAAGAACCACAAATAAATTTGTTCGATATCAATTTAAGAACGGCATTAATAGATTTAAGAAATAACATGCAAATACCAATGGAATTACAAGAACAAGATTATTGATGTGCTATTGCAGTTTTACAAAATATCTTAGCTAATAGTAAAATAAAAAATCCAAATGTAAATAATTTTTCTCAACAACAACTTGCTAATTTATTTAATAACGCAGGTAATTCTACAAATGATGATGGCATCTACAATTTTTCTATTTATAAATTTATTATGGAAAATAATTTTATTAAAGATTCTTTAGGTTTTAATTATTCTTATTTTGATTTAAACAGTTTCTTTTTTTATATTTTAGATGATAAACAAAAATTAATTTTATTACAAAATTTAATATTATAATCTCTTTCTAGAAATACTGCCGTTGGAGCTAGAATTATTTTAAATAATAATGAAAAATATTATGGGCATGATATTTTAATTATTGGTATTCAACCAAGATTAACCCTCTAGAAACGATTTATTTTGTTAGAAATCCCGATCATGAATCAGCTGATGGTGCAATTGACCCTAATTATGAAGAAAATACAGATACTTCAATAACGTGCTAAAAATTATTTAATTATTTATTTTTTAATTTACAATATGGCGATGTTTTAATAAATAGTGAGGTTTATTTAGAATTTATTGTTACATATATTAAACACTATAACAAAATTTGAAATTTTAAAAATTTATTAGCTCCTATTATAGATTTTTCAAATCCACATTTATTTTCTGATGATAATGATGAAGAAAATTTATTATTAAATACTTGTTTTGATTTTATTTCTGATTCAGATTAGAAAGATACTATGACTATAATAATGAAAAAAATATTAAGTATTCTAGGAACAATCACTTTAATTGGAACAAGTACAATAAGTTTAGTTGCTTGTAATACACCACAATATACTGAAGATGAATTAAAAAAAGAAAAGGAAAAAAATAATATAACTACAAAAGAAGGTATTTTATAATTAATGGCGCCACAAGAAAAACCATTTAATAGTGTTGATGATAAGTATTATTTTGTCGTATGGTATATTAATAAAAATGATGATTGAAGAATTATTAAATTTAAACATTCTAATTTGCAAAAAAAAGTTTTAGATAAGTATAATGGGTATGAACTTAAAATGGCATCAGCGGTAATAGGTTCATTAGATTTAGTTGCTGATGAAAATCGTTTTGCACATCATTTTTGATGAGAAGTCGATGACGGAAGTCATTTTAAATATGTTTATCGTTGAAATAATGATATATCTACTCCCCCTAGTTTAGTTGTAAATAATAAAACTGGTGAAATAAAAGTTAAATAATAAATATAAAAACAATTTATTAAAATGGTTTTTATATTTCTAATGTAATTAATGATATTTTTTCATTATTTTTATTAAATAATTTTAAATTATGAATATTAATTTTTTATTTTTCTGTAAAAATTGTAATATCATAATTCCTATAACACCATATCCTAGATATTTCAATTTGATTTAAAGCAAATAGTTTACATAACGACAATAGGGGCATATTTAGGATTTTTATAATATATTGTTAAAGCAACTTCACCCGCAACTTATAAAGGAACAATTTTTACTGCTAAAAAAACATCAGAACCATAAGCAAAAGGTAATAATTAGCTTTTTTAATAGCCTTAGTTTCAAATTTAGACAATATTTTTTTAGTTTTATCAGTAATTTTATTAATTACTTTTTATTTAATAGCAATTATTTGTTTTTCATTTGGGGCTAATAATTTTTTAGTTACTTTTTGAATATAAAAATTTGGGTTTAAATGATTTAAAACTTTATTTAATTTAATTGGTGTTTGATGTAAGATATTTAATAATTTATTATTATATATTTTACTACCCCGCATTAAATTACTATTTAATAGTAGGTTTTTTACCAACAACTTTTTTATGAAGATTAGTTATAATGTTATATGACTCATTAGTATTAATTTTGCTTATTTTATCAATATTTAATCCATATTCAGATAATGATTTATTAGCATTTTTTTAATTTACGCGTGGTATTTTTTGAACCAATGTAGGGCTTATTTTTTGAATGTTTTTCTCAATTTTTAATAAATTATTAATTGTTTCTAATTTAGAAACTTTAAAACCCTTATAAAAATAATTTCGGACTAATTTTCCAATTTTATATAATAAAGTTTCATTATTAGCCTGTTTTGTAAAATAAAATATTAATTTATCAGATAAAACCTTTTTACCTGTAACTTGTTTTACAATATCTTCTAAATTATTAGCAATTATTACACCTAATTTTTCAAGCAATTTAGTTTCTTTTGCTAATTTTAAAATTCTAGTTGTGCGAGCAGCACGCATTAATTTACCAATTCCACCAATTGCTGGTAACAAATTTAGGGCAGTACTTTTTGCTGTCACTTCTGATGTTAATTTATCGTATATTTGATTTACTGCAAAATCTGTTGCTGTTTCTACTCCAAATAAGATAAATGCTGCGGCAAAATTAGATAAACCATCACCTAAACCAACAGCAGAATGCTACACCACCAGTTAAAACTGATAAAACAATGGCTAAAACTTGAATTCCTAAAAATTCTAATAACTGTAAACCAAAACTTTTTTCTTGTTGTTGGATTGACAATCTAGTTGGATTTTTTTAACAGTATAAATAAGAGCTGTTTTAGATGTTCCGATGGGCATTTTAAAAAGTACTATTTTTTAGTACTATTAATAATTTTTAATTTTAACATCAATCGGATTTGTTTAACCAGTAGCGCTGTTTTTACCTTCAATTTGAACTTCAACAGTTTTATCATTTGTAATATTAATTGGTCAATTTTCACCTTTACTTTCAATAAAGTAATCAAAATCACTTTCAGTTAAAGAACTATCTGCGGTTTTAACTGCTTTTAAAGCAACATCTTTAAATTGTGGTTTTAATTGCTCTGCTGTCGCCTTTGTTGGATCTGTAACATGAATAGTTGGTTTATCTAATTTATTAATTCCACTAATATTTATTTATGCATAAGTATGTTTAATAATTCCTTTTGGTTCAATTACTGCACCACCCAAATATAAAACTCTTTCCATAATTAAAGTATTACCCATACCATCACCTAATGCAGCACCACCAACTCTTAATTGAGTGTGGTCTTTTTTGCGTAAAATAAGGGGGTCATATTTTTTACTAAATTTAAAGGCAATTACATTAACTCCATTTGGTAATAATTCAATTGTTCCTTCTAAACCATCTTTATTAATAATTGGTAATTTTTTAGGAACCATATAGTATGTTGTTCCTTCAACAGTTTTCATTGCTCCACTTGTTGCAATTACATTGTTTATTTGGTCGTTTGCTCCAAGTTGTAACTGTAATTTATTGCGAATTCCACGAATAAAATCAGCCGAACCCAATACAACTGTTTCTGATGGAGTAAAACCATTTTCATATATTTTATCCATAATTTCATCATGGATTTGTAAAGCATTAGTATCATCTGCTTTTTAGCATTGAATGGTTGTAACTATTTCTTTATTAATAATTTCTAAAATTTTATTGCGTTTATAAGCAACCTCAGTATCCATTGCTTGCTCAATATCAGCAGCCCAAAGATTAGGATTAAAATCACTTTCTACAGGATATAATTTACGAGCAAAAGTTAAAATTGTATCTAATTCAACAATTCCATCTTTAAATTCCACTGTTGAATATTTTAGTAGGTTATCATCAGTATTAAATACTTGTCCATTTTTTCCTAGACCTTCATTATATTTAATATTTTTCTTTCTTTTATATGTTAAACCAAATTTATTGGCTTCTTTTCACACAAATAATGCCTCTCAACTAAATTTTTGTTGATAAGTTTGTAAATATTATTGTTCAAATATTTATCGGTCTCTTTGTGTTGCTTGATTAGTAATATCTCCGAAAATTCTTTGTGGGTTTTGTGCCATAATTTACTTCCTTCTTTCTATTTATTAAATACATTGTCTGTATCTTAAAATATTGTTTTCTTTGTTTTCTACTTTTGGTACGCCACCAGCATTAACTGTTTGTACCTTAATTAATTCATCATAAACATTTTGCAATTGTGTTTTAATGATTTTAATATCATCGCTAATATCATAAGACTTTAATAAAACATTTTTAAATTCTTCATTATCAGTTAAAGAATTAATAAAGTCAATTACTTCAATTTATTTTAATTGAATTGTTTGTTGTTCAATTTGTGAAGTTAATTCAGTATTTTTTGTTTGTAATTCATTGATTTTCTGACTTATTATTTTCTAAATTACTTGCATTAAATTCTTCAACTTCAGCAGTATTTTCTAAAATAATTTCAGCATTTTTAATATCTAAACTACCATCTTCATTTTTAATAGGTTCATTATTTTCATCAATAAGAACATATTTTACATTTTTTTAATGCCATTGTCTTTCCTCCTATTTTTTAATATTTGTATTTGTTCTTTTTCTAATCGCTTTTTGTATAATTTCAAAACTATCTACTCTAAAAGACAAAAAATAGTGTTTAGTTTTTATATTTAACTGATTAAATACTGAGCATTTAATTTTTATCTCATCATCTTTTTTTAATTTCAAAAACTCAGTTAAAATAGATGGGTTATATATTGATAATGTTGAGTAATTTAATCCGTCTCATTGACATTTAGCCGAACAAGCATCAACTTCAACACCACCAGCAACCAGTGCCTTAATTTTAGTTTTAATCGTATTTTCATGTAATCTAACAGTTAACTCTAATTTATTAACTTTTTTATTTTTTATTTTAGATTTATTAGTTATTGATTTTTTAGGTAAATTACTTTTTGTTTGTGTCATTTTTATCAACTCCTTTTGTTATAAAATATTGTAAATGTTTTCAAGCATCTAATTCGTGCTCTGACATTTTAATATTTCCTTTATAAATATAATTTTTTTTAACAACTGGCGATTGTAAAATATAATTTAAATTAAATAGATATTTGCATAAAACTTTTAAACCACCAATGAATTTAGGAGTAGATAATGGATTTTTTATTTTTAAACCTTTGTGAAGTTGATAATCTTCAATTATTACAATAACTTTATTTAAATAAGAACAAATTTTTATTTTTAAACTCATTTAATATTAAATACATATTATTTATTGCTTCTTCATCATTTTTGGAATTAAAAGTAATATTATTAATTATTTTCTTTTGCAAAACATTATAAATAATAATACCAGTTTGTCCAATTCCAGTAGGGTCAATTGTAATAATATATTTTAATTTATTTGTTTTATTTTTTTGTCAATTTGTAATATTTTTCATCCATCTGATGCTAAATATAAAATATCGTTAATTTTGTAATGTTGCATATAAGAAGCAATTACATCTCACTTGTTTTCAAATAAAATTAAGTACATTTTGTCTCATTCTAAACATTGCAAATCATAATGCTTTTTATGATGTGAAATACAACAATTAATAGTTTGACAATTAACTCAATCAAATGATGTTGTTATTTCATTTCAAGTTTTATTAATATACAAACTTTTATATTCTGTCATTTATCTATACTCCTTAATTCTTTTTATTTGTTGCTTAAATTTCATCATTAATATCATTTACCGTTACTAGATAAGCTCGCATCATTAATTCTTGTAATTTATTTTTAATTTTTTTATTTCATTTTTTCATCAAATATTTGGTAGTAAGAAAAAAGTTTAGGTTTTGGTATAAAAATTATTCTTTATTTTAAATATATTTCTAAAACACTGATAAATCAACCTTTTAAAAAGTTATCTAATTATTTTATTTATATTTTTTATAAAACCTAAGCTTTTGTAATACTATCAAATATTTTCCTTTCTGTAAAAAAACATAATATTCTTTTATTGGTTAATATTTTGATATTTAGTAATTTATTTTAATATTTAATTACTTCGCCGCCCGCTTTACTTCGGGGTAAGCGGGGGCGGATAAGATATTTTGATAGAGTTTATCCCCCATACGGAAATAAACAAAAAACAGTTTACCCAGTTATTAATTACGCTTCATCCATCCCTAGACAACTTTATATAAAGAAAATAACCTTTTGGAGTTCCAATCCCTCTTGTTTTTTTAGTGTCCGATATTGTTTTTTTCGGTTTAACAACACTCTTTTTATGAAAACAAGCCAAAAAACACATGCTCTGACATTTCGCAAGTGATTAATCTTGCCGATAATTAAAGAAATAAATAGGAGTAGTAAATCCAATCGCTTTCACACTTTCTTTAAAGCTTCGTGCCATAGATGAGTTATCCATATTTAAGCATCAAAAAATATTAAGTTTTAAAGATTGAATTTTGGATTAATCGTTAGATAGTATATTTATTTTTTTATCTCATTATCTTTTTTAATTCTTTGTTTATTAAATATATTTTTTAGTAATATATTTAACAATTAAATAACAACTAAATAAAACAATTATTCAAAATTTTTTAAGAAAAGAAAGGATGGATTTTTCTGAAAAAACATATTTTATTAAGTGTAAAAGATACTATCTAACGATTAATCCAATAAATATAAGTATTTTTTACAAAATAAAAAGCACTTTATTCTTTTTCAATAAAGTGCTACATTTGCATTTACAATTTACAATTTTAAAAAAACCCTATTCAGACTTATAATTGAACTCATAAAGATATTAGAGAATGAGAAAGAAAATATAAAATTCGTAGTTGAGTAGTTAGTTTTTATACATTGATATTTTTAGCATTAAATTATTGATTAGAATATGGGATGATTAATGGCATTAAAGACCAAATTAATTGGTATAATTATGGACAATATTGAGGTAATGGAATTGCTATTTTACTAACACCTTTATTTACACACGGAATTCAAGGTATATTTGTTGCTAGTAGTAAACCAAAAGTAGATATGAAAATTGATATTCCACTATTAAAAATATCTAAAATGGGATTAGTATTTACAATTTTTCCTTTAATTACTTTAATAATTTCTTTAATTATTATTTGAATTGATAAATCAAAATGAAAAAAAGGCCATTTAAGACATTGCTTATATTGTCGGATTAATCCGCGCGTTATTCAACTAATAGTAGCAAAACAATGAAATAATTTAGATGGTATAACAGAAGAAAATGGTTGTATGTATTATTTAAGGGTTTTAATTAATATCTTAGAAATTGTGGAATAATATACCACTTACTTATTTAAATTGTATTACTTTAAATTTTATTGTCAATATATTTTTCTATTTTTTTAAATTTTTCCACGACAAAAATACATGTTTATTAAAGTTATTTAATTTATTAGATAAAATTAATAAAAATATAAGTTTGGTTGTAAATTATTATTTACAAAATTATTAACTGAATGATTAATTCTATTTTCTTCTAATGGTTCATTAGTATTAAATAAATTAATTCTATTTTTAAAATTAATCATACTAGTATTTAATTTATTTTTAATAGTTTTTTCATGATAAGTTGCTTTTTTAACCAAAACACCCTTTCAATATTACAACCAATATTATTTCATAATGTTTGATTTCTGATACCTTCTTCATTATTTTTAATTAATTTAATTGTCTCTTTTAAGAATTTCATTTTTGATTCTTTTATAAAAAAGCACTGTTTTCTAAACATTCTAATAATTTTTCATATTTAGCATTAAAAAAATAATCAACTGCTTTATGGTATGTTTCTTTGTTTTGCTTGTTTTTACTTTGATAGGGATATAATTTTTTAAATCTACTTGTAAGATGAAATTTATCTATCGTGTAATGTACTTTATTTTTAGGAAAATATTCTTGAATAAATTTTGCAATATTTTTAATTCAAGGTGCTCCATATCCTAATACCATAAATTCAATATTGTTATTAATATCATAATAACTTGTAATTAATGTAAGTAATTTATTAACAAAATTAGTTAATTTACTATTTTTTTTAATATATTCTGGGATATTATCCAATTCTATAACACCTAATTTATCTTTAATTACAGGTCTTTTTTTAGTTGATTTTGTTTCATCAAAACCAGTATAAACAGTCGAAAATATACTATGTTTTTTTATTTTTTCTTTCCCTTTTTTATTTTTATTTCACATTTTTAAATAAATACCATAAATTTGAATATATAAAGTATGAGGTATCTTTGTTTTTTTATCAGTTTTATTAAGATAATATTCTTTATCAGTTTTTGCATTTTTCATAATATTTGAAATTGTTTTTATACAAATTTTTACATGTTCCATAGTATCTAAAATATCTTGATATGTTTTTTTATTACCAATAAATGATAATATTTTTTCTTTAACAGAATTATCTATTCTTTGTCATTTTTTAATTCCTAAAAGTTTATCCAAAGGAAAAATATATTCTTCTTTACCTGTTTCTGGATTAATTTTATAATATTTTCTTCTTTTAAAAGTTATTTTCCCATTTAAAATAGTTAATGTTTTTGGTTTTATTTCTTTTACTTTATAATATTTAAATTATTTTAAAATTTCATCAATTTTATAATTTTTAAAAATTTATTCATCAGAATTTTCTAAATTTTGTTGAATAATTTCAATACTTTGTGTATATAACAAATTATTAAAATTATTAAAAAAGTTGTTATCAATATTCTTCATTTTTGTACCCTCTTTCTTAATTTATGACTTTATCATAAAAATAATGAAAATGCAAAAAAAGATATTATTTTTTATTTATTGTGTTATAATTTAAGTGTTAATTATTAGCAAATTAATTTAACTGAAAAAAGTAAATTACTTTACTTTTTTTATTTTAATGTAAAATATAAATAATAAAAAAAGAACCGAGTTGGTTCTTTTGTTACATTTTTATAGTATTTAATTACTCTATTATTTAATCATATTTATTAAATAATAGCAATTTTAATATGCAAAAAGGAGTAAAAAATGAAAGAATTTAATCCAAAAACAGCAAGTTTAAGCACAATTAAGCGTAAAATAGAAGAATTTTTAGCCGATAAGAAACCAAATCAATTATATTCTGTTAATCATTTAACCAATAAACTCAATCTTTCTAAGCATTGAAGATAAGAAAATTGCCGGAGAGAAAACATAATTCCATTAATTGAAAGAAATATTCAAAAAATAGAAATGGAAATAATAGAGTTTATTATTAAATCACCTGATGGTGCTAAATTATATTGACAACGAGCATTTAATTATAAATATTCATTACAAGAAAAAGAACTTGAAAAAGAATTAAACTTAAATAATCAACAACCAATCATAGTTAATTTACAAACGTATATTAGAAATATTAAAAAACAAAGTGATAATAATGCTTAATCATTTTACTTATTTATTAGAAACTCCTTATTGGTTATTACAAAATAGTAGTATTGGTAATAAATACCCCTTTGCTAAGAAATATGAGTTAGTTAATGAAATTAATCAAATTGGTACACGATATAGTGGTAAAACTATATCAAATATTAAAATGTTTGGTGAATTATTAAAAATTAGTTTATTAATTAAAGAGCCGATTTGTATCATTGCTAGCATGTATTTAAGTAAAGATTTAAAAGATAGTGTATTTCAAAATATATGAAATATGTTAGATGAAAATCATATTCCTTATACTATTAATTTATCAAATTTTACTTTTACTTTATCAAATGGTAGCAAAATATATTGTAAAGGTTTGCATTCACCAAGTCGAAAAGAAAAATTAAAATCATTTGCTGATTTGAATAAATATAAATTAGTTATTGATTAACGAGAAGAATGTGACCAATTTCAATAAAAAGATTTAAGTGATTTAGAGTTTGCTATTCGTGGTTATCAAAATAAAATAACAATTAATATATGTAATCCTGAAAGTTTAAAAAGATATATTGTTGGTTATTGTAATGAATTATTACCTTTTAATGAAGAAATAATGCGTAGTAAATATGGGCAAATTAAGTATATTAAAAAATGAAATATGAAGATTATTATTCATTATTCTAGTTGAAGATTAAATTATGAATTACCACAAGATAAAGTTAATGAACAATTAAGATTAGAACAACTAGATATTGAAAGAGCAAGAGTATGAAGTTGAGGTTTACCAGTCAATACTAGTGGGTCAATCTTTGCAAGATATATTGATATTATGCAAGCAACAGATATTATTCAACCAACTAAATTATTGGGTGGTGTTGATATTGCTAATGCTACTAGTCCTAAGGGACATACTACTACTGCTAGTTTTTGATTATATAATTCATTTTATAAAAAATCCTATAAAGTAGCAGAATATACACATTCAAATGCTACTCAACAATTTAAAACTGAATTAGAACAAGTTAAAGATATTTTAGAATTTTATAATAATCAATTAAATCAATATTTTAATTTAATAAAGCAAGGAATATCAATTAATGTTGATGATAGTGCTTATTCAACATTACAAATTTTAAATAGAGAAAAATATAATTATACTTTTAGTCAATATATGACATTTAAACCAGCACAAAAACAAAAATTTAAAATAAAACATAGTATTGAAGCATTTACTATGTTAATAAATACAAATCAATTAAAATGATTATGAGAAAAATGTCCTGTAAGTAAAAATCAATATGAATTAATTCAATGAGGAGATAAACCAGATGCTAGAGAAGAACGAATGTTAGATTTATATGATGATACATTTGATAGTGATTTTTATGCTTTACACTTTTAATTAGTTAATATGGTTAAACATAATAGTTCAGCAGATTATAAATTATGACAACAAAGGGAGTAAATAACTTAATGAAAAAAGATATTTATGTAATACATGATGAGCGTGTAATAAATGCAAAAAGACCATATAAAATATCACCTAATTCAAGGTTTTAATGGTGTTGCTGATAATATTGCAAATAATGTTTTTGAAAAGGCGTCCTGTACGATGAACCGGCAAAAAACAATTCTTGTGAGATTGTTTTTTTATTTTTCTATTAAAAAAATAAATTTATTTGCATTATTCATCGGATAGTATCTTTAAATTTAAAACTTTTATCATAAAAAAAGATTAAATTCTGTTTTCCCTACACAAAATAAACGATATTTTATAAATCCTTTCAATAAAGGTATTATCCGATGAATAATGCAACGCTTAAAACTTAATATTTTGATGCTTAAAGATGGATAACTCATCTATAACACGAAGCTTTAAAGAAAGTATGAAAGCGATTGGATTTACTACTCCTATTTATTTCTTTAATTCTCGGTAAGATTAATCACTTGCGAAATGTCAGAGCATGTGTTTTTTGGCTTGTTTTCATAAAAAGAGTGTTGTTAAACCGAAAAAAACAATATCGGACACTAAAAAAACAAGAGGGTTGGAACTCCAAAAGGTTATTTTCTTTGTATAAATTTGTATAGGGATGGATGAAGTGTAATTAATAACTGGGTAAACTGTTTTTTTTATTTATTTCCGTATGGGGGATAAACTCTATCAAAATATCCTATCCGCCCCCCGCTCACCTTCAAAGTGAAGCGGGCGGCGAAATAATTAAATACTAAAATAAATTATTTACTAAATATCAAAATATTAACCAATAAAGGAATATTATGTTTTTTTACAGAAAGGAAAATATTTGATGAAAAAATGAAATAAAAAAATTGAAAATAAATTACAAGAATTAATGATACGAGCTTATCTAGTAACGGTAAATGATATTAATGATGAAATTTGAGCAACAAATAAAAAGAATTAATGAGTATAGATAAAATGCCAGAATATAAAAGTTTGTATATTAATAAAACTTGAAATGAAATAACAACATCATTTGATTGAGTTAATTGTCAGCCTGTTAATTGTCGTATTTCACATCATAAAAATCATTATGATTTGCAATGTTTAGAATGAGCAAAAATGTATTTAAATTTATTTGAAGATAAATGAGATGTTATTAATTAATATATGCAACACTATAAAATTAACGATATTTTAGATTTGGCTGCGGATGGTTGAAAAATATTACAAATTGAGAAAAAAATAAAACAAATAAATTAAAATATATTATTGCAATTGACCCTGCCGGAATTGGTCAAACTGGTATTATTATTTATAATGTTTTGTAAAAGAAAATAATTAATAGTATTACTTTTAATTCTAAAAATGAAGAAGAAGCAATAAATAATATATTTTTAGTATTAAATCAATTTAAAAATCAAACTTGTTCTTATTTAAATAAAGTTATTGTAATAATTGAAGATTATCAACTTAACAAAGGTTTAAAAATAAAAAATCCATTATCTACTCCTAAATTTATTGGTGGTTTAAAAGTTTTATGCAAATATCTATTTAATTTAAATTATGTTTTACAATCGCCAGTTGTTAAGAAAAATTATATTTATAAAGGAAATATTAAAATGACAGAACATGAATTAGATGCTTGAAAACATTTATAGTATTTTTTAGCAAAAGGAGTTGATAAAAATTATACAAACAAAAAGTAATTTACCTAAAAAATCAATAACCAATAAACCTAAAATAAAAAATAAAAAAGTTAAGTTAACAAAAGAAGAAAAAAAAGCAGCAAAAATTGCGGCAAGAAAAGAATATGAAGCACATCGTGCTGAAATGCTTAAAAAGCGTGAAGAAGAACGGAAATTACGGAAAGCTGGACAACTTCCTGTTGATGAACGCCCAAAACCAAAACCAGAGAAATTTGTCCCTAGAAAATAAGTTCTATCTTATTTTCTTTGTCTTTAAAAAGCAAATCCGAAATAACGAAAGTGAAGTGCAATAATGGATTTAGAAATCACTTTAAAAAAAGAAGATTTTAAACGATTTAAAAAATGTTTTAAAATTGCTTGAACATTAGCTTCACGAAGTAATTTAAAAACAGCGCAAGAATGAGTAACGGCTCAAAAAATTTCGGTCTTTTTTGATTTGCAAGATAATATTAACAGTGCTAAAATTGATGAAGCTATTTTTATTGATGATGAAAATGATGAGGGAAAAGGTTTATTTCAACCACATTTATATGATTTAGCGTTAGAAACTTATTGACCAGCAGCTGAGGACATAGATAGTAAAGATATTCGAACTTTACCAGACGAGGTCCAAATAACGATGGCAGATGTTCAAATTGATTTTTATCCCGGTGAAACAATTGCTGATGGGAATGAAGTTAGCCAACGTGCGCGCGAATATTTTATGCGTGATCATAACTATTTTAATTTAGAACATTACAGCAAGAAAATTGCTTTTACAAAGACAATTGAAGTGTTAGCAAATCCAAACTATGATGTTTATTTTTAACCATCTTTTGTTTATAGCAATTGTATTACAAAGTGTGATATTTTAAAGAAACTTCCAGATGGTACTTATCATTTAATTGAGGTTAAAGCTTCAACTGGTCGGAAATATGATAAAGAAGCACAAATGTATGTTGACAAAGATGTTAAGGATGAATATGTTATGATGTTGCCTATCAGTATTATGTTTTAACTGGGGCAGGTTTAACAATTAGTCGGGTTTCGTTAATGTTGTTAAATTCAGAGTATCAACGGGTTGGTGATATTGATTATGACCAGTTGTTTATGTTTCAAGATTGTTATAAATTGCCAACCAAAACCTTACCTGCTATTAGTTTATTAGAATTTTGTCGGCAAATGATGACCGGACAATTTGCCAAACGTGTTGAAAAGAATCGCATCATTACTGATGATTTAGCTTTAATTAAACATTATTTTATGCAACCAGTTGAAACAATTTTTCCGTTATTTAGTAAGGAACAATGTTTTAATGGAAAAGGTGATCGTTATGGTTATTGCCAACATGTTACTAGTTATTTACCACCGCATCATAGTGTCTTTGAGTTAACCCGTGGTATGGGGGAAAAGACATTATTAAAATATCAAGAACACATTGATTTGTTAAAAGATATTGTGTTACCATTTACCTTTAAACAATTAATGCGACAAAAAAACCAATTTTATTTTCAGAAAAACAACAACGCCAAATTATTGCTGTTCAAGATAATGCACCGGTTGTTGATCCAAAGAAGGTTGCTATTATTAATCAAATTTTAGAACAGTATCAGTATCCAATATATATGTATGATTTTGAGACAATGAAAGCGGCAGTTCCTCGTTTTGATTATTCATATTCTTATCAGCAAATTCCGTTTCAATATTCAGTCCATCTTATTAAAGATAATCACTTTGATTATCAAGATGAAACGACAATGGAACATTATGCCTTTTTAGCAGATGGCGAAGGTGATCCACGCTTAGCACTAATTAAACATTTAGTTACTGATTTATTTAGGCATGGCGGAGGGGTTTATGTTGCTTATTATAAGAGTTTTGAATGTAAGGTTTTAGCCGAATTAATTAGTTATTTAACAATCTTAATTAATCAAAGTCGTAATGAGGAACTTATTACAACTTATCAAGATTGACAAAAAAAATTAAGTATTATTCTAAATAAAACAATTGATTTAATGTATTTTTTTCAGGATTTTATGATTTATAAAAAATAATTTTATGGTTCATCTTCAATTAAAAAAACACAACCAGCATTTGATAATCAATTTACTTATCAAGCATTAAAGGTACAAAAAGGTGATATGGCGAGTGAAATCTTTCGTCGCCGAGTGGAGAATAATATTCCAATCACCATTTGACAAAAATCATTTCGAGGAGAAATGTTAAAATATTGTAATCAGGATACATTAGCAATGGTTGTCATTTATCAACACATTGTTCGTTTAATGGGGTCTTTAACACTAATTAAGGGGAAAAAAGATGCAAAAATATAGAGTAATTTTTATGGGAACGCCAATCTTTGCAACAGCTGTTTTAAAATCTTTACAAAAGTTAGCGCCAACAATTGAAATAATTGGAATTGTTACCCAACCTGATCGTAAAATTGGACGTCAGCAACTCGTTCAATTTTCCCCAGTCAAAGAATTTTCCTTAACAAATCAGATTCCTGTTTTTCAACCAGAAAAAATTAATGATCTTTATACAGAGTTAGGAACTTTACAACCAGATGTTATTGTAACCTGTGCTTATGGGCAATTTATTCCAGAGCGAATTTTAAAATTAGCACGTATTAATTGTATTAATGTTCATGCTTCATTATTACCAAAATTACGTGGTGGCGCGCCTATTCATAAGGCTATTATTTATGGTGAGCGAGAAACGGGGATTACACTAATGAAAATGATTAAAAAAATGGATGCAGGAGAAATGTATGTTCAAACAGCAATTCCAATTACTCCCACCGAAACAGCCTCATATTTACATAACCGGTTAATGGTTTTAGCAGGAACAATGATTGAAAAACATTTATTAGATATTATTACTGGCAAAATTAAAGGAACACCACAGGATGATAGTCAAGCAACATTTGCTTATAATATTACGCGTGATGAAGAAAAAGTAAATTGGTTTTTACCAAAACAAAAAATTGTTGACCAAATTCGTGGATTATATGCATGACCAATTTCTTATACAATTGTTAATAATATTCATTATAAATTGCACCAAGTAATGATTACTTTAGAACCATTAGCGGAAAAAGACGCTGATTTTGTAAATGGTACAATTATTGATATTTCAAAATTAGGGATTAAAGTTAAAGTTGAAGATGGTTATTTACTAATTACGCGTTTACAACGTGAGGGAAAAAAAGTAACTTATGCTAAAAATTACTATCATAATGCCTCGTCAGAAATTATGGTTGGAAATATTTTTATTTAAAATGTATCGTTTAAAATCACTAAAATATATAGCAATAACAGGATTAATTACCGCTTTGTTAGTAGTTATTGCTTATATTTCCCAATTTATTCAGTTTAATTTTGGTGTTGGTAAAGTGATTATTCAGTTAGCAGATGGGTTATTTTTAGGTTTAATAACGTTAATTAAAGGTCCAATGTTATTAATTAGTGGTATTTTGTATGTAACAATTATTGATCTTGTTACCGGCGGTTTTATTTTTATTCCTATTTCAATTTTAATTAGAATTTTAATGTTTTTAATTACTTATTTTGGTTCTCGCATTTTAAGCCGCTATGGCGCTATTTTTGTTAGTTATTTAATGTTATTATTATATGTTTTGTATAGTTATTTCTTATTTGGACCTGATGTTGCAATTGTTGAATTAATTGCTGATGCAATTCAAATTGCTGTAGCAACAATAATGGGAATTACGTTAGTAATTGTTTTTGTTCGTATTAATGAGCATAGTACAAATAAAATTTGAGATGATGAACAATTTTGACATTATAAAAAGAGTAATTAAGACATAATTACTCTTTTTATAATGTTCGTGCGGACAAACCTAATAATTTTTAATGTTTCTTTAATTTTATCTTTTAAATAATTTAAGTAATAATGGCGTCCTGTACGATGAACCGACAAAAAACAATTATTGTGAGATTGTTTTTTTTATTTTTCTATTAAAAAAATAAATTTATTTGCATTATTCATCAGATAGTATCTTTAAATTTAGAACTTTTATCATAAAAAAAGATTAAATTCTGTTTTCCCTACAAAAAATAAATGATATTTTATAAATCCTTTCAATAAAGGTATTATCCGATGAATAATGCAACGCTTAAAACTTAATATTTTGATGCTTAAATATGTATAATTCATCTATGGCACGAAGCCTTAAATAAAGTGTGAAAGAGATTGGGTTTACTCTCCTATTTATTTCTTTAATTCTCGGCAAGATTAATAACTTGCGAAATGTCAGAGCATGTGTTTTTTGGCTTGTTTTTGTATTATGTAAATCTAAGCTCCAAATTTATCTCTTGTTATTTTGATAATAGCACTCTTTAAAATAAATTCAACTATTTTTTTAAAAAAATAAATTATTTGTTAAATTATTTGTGAATTTATCTTAATTTTAGCACACTGAAAAATAGTTTATTAAATTATTCAAATAAACTTATTTAAAATTCTCTGAAAATACCTCTTTTACTGTTCTTCAATTCAAAACAGGCCTTAATTTTTCATTTATAATATCAACTACTAAATCTATTTCTTGTTGTGTAATAGGATTAAAATCTGTTCCTTTACGACATCGTTTTCTAAATTCACGGTTCATTCTTTCAATTAATGGTTTTTGATTAGGTGAAGCAGGGTCACAATAATAAATATTAGAACCAGTAATCTTTTCCATTTCTTCAAATTTACTAAATTCTTTTCCTCTATCAGTTATTATTCCTTTAATTTTTCCAACTAAACCATTAATTCTAACTAATTCTTCAAGTTTTTTTTAAAACTTCATTAACAGTAATATGCCACATTTCATTATGATATTAATGCCCACGATTTTATGCAAAAATTACAAGAAGATATTTACCCTTATTTAGGCTATAAAATTAAAATGTTTAAAGCTAAAAAACATCAAACTTCGTTGAATAAAGAAGCGGGTATAATCAATCGTGTAACATGAATAAGAAAAATGTTTGTACAAGGCAAAATATATGGCATTTTAAATAATTTTCCATTTTTAGATAAGTGTATTAGTGAATTAAGGTTTAGTGATACCAAAACAAACACACCCGATAGTAAAATGTACCACGACCCATACGATGCTTTGTTTTATGGTTCTTATCCATATCGTTTTAAAATGGGATTATAACTATTTTTGTTATTGGGCGAGCGGTTGATTTTCTGAAATTTTGTGATAAAATGACTTACAAGTTAAAAAAGATTTTGAAGTTCTTTCAAACAAATTTGGGAACCTTTATAAAATTCTTCGCTTAACGCTTAGAATTTTTCCTAAGTATTTTGAAAAGCGCGGCAAAAGTTTTTTTAAACTTTAATACATTTTTTATAAAATTATTAAAATCACCGCGAGCCCAGATTAGTGCAAAAATATAATTTATAATAATCATTAAATAACTTCCCTTCTAAAAAGATACTCAGAAGTGCTTATATATATATATAATGTCAATAGATCTTGATAAAAAGTTTCAAGATTAAAGAAAGGAAATTATATAAAATGAAGAAACTTTTAAGTTTATTAAGTGTATTAACAATTAGCGGAACTGTTGTGCCAACATTGGTTGCAAATAAACCATATATAATAACAGTACCAACAGAAAAAATTAATATAACTAGATTAAAATCAATTCCTTTTATTGTTTATACAGAAAATTTAAATACAGAAAAAGAAATTGCTCAAGAAATCTTATTGGGATTAATGACTAATAATTCAGAGCAAGATATTTTTGTTGATATTTATTATTCTTTTTTAGAAAATAATGAATGATGAAACTTTAAAAATGTAAATTTGAAAAATCCCGAACCAGGTAAATCTGAAGAATATAAAAATGCAACTTTAATTGCAAGCGTTGATAATAAAAACTATAAAGGTGCAATGGTCTTTGATGTTACTTTAACAAATAACAAAAATTTTAAAGATGTTAAATTAAATACAAATTTAACAAATAAAGCTTTAAGATACATTCAAGATAGAAGCAATGACCCTTCTCGACCCAACATAGTACCAGTTAATGAAGTAATTGATATAAATTGCGGGAATGGCGTTACCAAAAGTGTTATAGAAGATAATTTCGTTTCGGTTGATATTACAAAATATGCTTCATCAAAAGAAGAATTTTTGAAGTATTATTCGTCAATTATTTTAGAATATGATTATGGGTCAAATTGATGAACAGATAATGAAGGGTGATCTTATTCTGGTGGAAAAAACATTGGCTTCCCATTAAATAAAATAGTTACTATAAATGGAAATGATTTAAAAAATGGTTTCAATAATATGGAAACTTATAATGATAAAAGTAATTTAAGAAAAGGGCAACTTTGACATAATATATCATTAGAATGAAATGAAAATATTTTTAAAATGAAATTTGAACTAAGCGGTAATGTATGATGAACACCCGGTACAAAACATGATCATGCTGTTTTAGGGCAACTTAGAAATGTGAAGTTAACTCTTAAGACTTCTATTGTTAAATATAATGATTATAATAAAGCTATAGTAGAAAATAGAAAATTATTAACAAATAAATTAGTTAAATAAATTAGTTAAAAATAAATATGAAAAAAATATTAAGTATTATTGGAACAATAACTTTAATAGCAACAAGTACAACAAATTTAGTTGCTTGTGATAAGGGTACTGATAATGACAATAAAAAAGAAATATTGCCAGAAGAATTAAAAAAACTAAAAGAAGAAAACAAAATAAATACAAAAAATGGTATTTTAGAATGAATAGCACCACAAGAAAAACCATTTAATCAAGTGGACAATAAATGATATTTTGTTATATGGAAACCTAATAATTCTATTTATTGAAAAATATCAAAATTTAAACACGATACAAATAATGGTAAAAAAATTGATGATTGAGATCCATTAAAACCATATTATATTGATCTCTTTTTATGGGTTTTTGAAACAAAAGAACAAGATTTATTAATAGATGATCAATCGGAAGGTAAATGAAAACGAATTTTTTGAAGGGAAAATAATGGGCAAAATTTTAAAACAGTTTATCGTTGAAATAGTGAAGGCGAACCTCTTAAACCTCTAATTGATTCAAGTACTGGACAAATTATCGAATGAAATTTAAAACAACAAACAAATGTTAATAATAACAAAGATAATGAAATTAAAGTAAGTGTTAAAAACAAAAATATTTCAGAAAACCCTATTTATCAACTAGAAACAAATTATTTTAATTGATTATCAATAACAAACGAATTAGAAACAAACAACATTCCTTCACTTATTCCTGCTGAAATTAAATTATCTGATGGAGAATATGGCAAGTATTTAACTAATTTAATTGTTTCTAACAACAAAATAGAAAATTATTTAAACTATTTTTCTCAATGATATAGATTACTTTATTATAAGGCAGTTTGAATGGATATGACTACAAATTTAGTTGAAGATAATATTAAAATAACTTTTGATAAGCATCTAAAACTATTTAATTTAAATCAAATTGAAATATCGGGTATATGAGGTTATGGAAATTATGATGTTATAATTTTTACAGAACAAGAAAAAATTATTATTAATAATTTACAATTATTTAATAAAAATAATGAAAAATTATCATTAATTACGTTAGAAATATAAAAAGTCATTTTAATAAATGACTTTTTATATTTCTAATTAACTTTTACATTACCATTTTTATCAATAATTAAATTAGGTACATTATTATCTTCTAAATTTCAACGATAAACTGTTTTAAAATTTTGTCCATTATTTTCCCTTCAAAAAATTAGTTTTCATTTACCTTCCGATTGATCATCTATTAATAAATCTTGTTCTTTTGTTTCAAAAACCCATAAAAAGAGATCAATATAATATGGTTTTAATGGATCTCAATCATCAATTTTTTTACCATTATTTGTATCGTGTTTAAATTTTGATATTTTTCAATAAATAGAATTATTAGGTTTCCATATAACAAAATATCATTTATTGTCCACTTGATTAAATGGTTTTTCTTGTGGTGCTATTCATTCTAAAATACCATTTTTTGTATTTATTTTGTTTTCTTCTTTTAGTTTTTTTAATTCTTCTGGCAATATTTTTTTTTATTGTCATTATCAGTACCCTTATCACAAGCAACTAAATTTGTTGTACTTGTTGCTATTAAAGTTATTGTTCCAATAATACTTAATATTTTTTTCATATTTATTTTTAACTAATTTATTTAACTAATTTATTTGTTAATAATTTTCTATTTTCTACTATAGCTTTATTATAATCATTATATTTAACAATAGAAGTCTTAAGAGTTAACTTCACATTTCTAAGTTGCCCTAAAACAGCATGATCATGTTTTGAACCGGGTGTTCATCATACATTACCGCTTAGTTTAAATTTCATTTTAAAAATATTTTCATTTCATTCTAATGATATATTATGTCAAAGTTGCCCTTTTCTTAAATTACTTTTATCATTATAAGTTTCCATATTATTGAAACCATTTTTTAAATCATTTCCATTTATAGTAACTATTTTATTTAATGGGAAACCAATGTTTTTTCCACCAGAATAAGATCACCCTTCATTATCTGTTCATCAATTTGACCCATAATCATATTCTAAAATAATTGACGAATAATACTTCAAAAATTCTTCTTTTGATGAAGCATATTTTGTAATATCAACCGAAACGAAATTATCTTCTATAACACTTTTGGTAACGCCATTCCCGCAATTTATATCAATTACTTCATTAACTGGTACTATGTTGGGTCGAGAAGGGTCATTGCTTCTATCTTGAATGTATCTTAAAGCTTTATTTGTTAAATTTGTATTTAATTTAACATCTTTAAAATTTTTGTTATTTATTAAAGTAACATCAAAGACCATTGCACCTTTATAGTTTTTATTATCAACGCTTGCAATTAAAGTTGCATTTTTATATTCTTCAGATTTACCTGGTTCGGGATTTTTCAAATTTACATTTTTAAAGTTTCATCATTCATTATTTTCTAAAAAAGAATAATAAATATCAACAAAAATATCTTGCTCTGAATTATTAGTCATTAATCCCAATAAGATTTCTTGAGCAATTTCTTTTTCTGTATTTAAATTTTCTGTATAAACAATAAAAGGAATTGATTTTAATCTAGTTATATTAATTTTTTCTGTTGGTACTGTTATTATATATGGTTTATTTGCAACCAATGTTGGCACAACAGTTCCGCTAATTGTTAATACACTTAATAAACTTAAAAGTTTCTTCATTTTATATAATTTCCTTTCTTTAATCTTGAAACTTTTTATCAAGATCTATTGACATTATATATATATAAGCACTTCTGAGTATCTTTTTAGAAGGGAAGTTATTTAATGATTATTATAAATTATATTTTTGCACTAATCTGGGCTCGCGGTGATTTTAATAATTTTATGAAAAATGTATTAAAGTTTAAAAAAACTTTTGCCGCGCTTTTCAAAATACTTAGGAAAAATTCTAAGCGTTAAGCGAAGAATTTTATAAAGGTTCCCAAATTTGTTTGAAAGAACCTCAAAATCTTTGGTTGTATGTATTATCTAAGGTTTTTAATTAATATCTTAGAAATTGTGGAATAAAAATACCACTTACTTATCTAAATTATATTACTTTTAATTTTATTGTCAACAATATTTTAACATTTTTTAAATTTTTCCACGACAAAAATACATGTTTATTAAAGTTATTTAATTTATTAGATAAAATTAATAAAAATATAAGTTTGGTTGTAAATTATTATTTACAAAATTATTAACTGAATAATTAATTCTATTTTCTTCTAATGGTTCATTAGTATTAAATAAATTAATTTTATTTTTAAAATTCATCATACTAGTATTTAATTTATTTTTAAGAGTTTTTTCATGATAAGTTGCTTTTTTAAGCAAAACACCTTTACAGTAATGTGATATATCACCCTCAATATGACAACCAATATTATTTCATAATGTTTGATTTCTGACACCTTCTTCATTATTTTTAATTAATTTAATTGTCTCTTTTAAGAATTTCATTTTTGATTCTTTTATAAAAGAAGCACTGTTTTCTAAACATTCTAATAATTCTTCATATTTAGCATTAAAAAAATAATCGACTGCTTTATGGTATGTTTCTCTGTTTTCTTTGTTTTTACTTTGATAAGGATATAATTTTTTAAATCTACTTGTAAGGTGAAATTTATCTATCGTGTAATGTACTTTATTTTTAGGAAAATATTCTTGAATAAATTTTACAATATTTTTAATTCAAGGTGCGCCATCTCCTAATACTATAAATTCAATATTGTCATTAATATCATAATAATTTGTAATTAATGTAAGTAATTTATTAACAAAATTAGTTAATTTACTATTTTTTTTAATATATTCTGGAATATTATCTAGCTCTATAACACCTAATTTATCTTGAATTACAGGTCTTTTTTTTGTTGATTTTGCCTTATCAAAACCAGTATGAACAGTTGAAAATATACTATGTTTTTTTATTTTTTCTTTTCCTTTTTTCTTTTCATTTCACATTTTTAAATAAGTTCCATCAATTTGAATATATAAAGTATGAGGTATCTTTATTTTTTTATCAGTTTTATTAAGGTAATATTCTTTATCAGTTTTTGCATTTTTCATAATATTTGAAATTGTTTTTATACAAATTTTTACATGTTCCATAGTATCTAAAATATCTTGATATGTTTTTTTCTTGCCAATAAATGATAATATTTTTTCTTTAACAGAATTATCTATTCTTTGTCATTTTTCAATTCCTAAAAGTTTATCCAAAGGAAAAATATATTCCTCTTTACCTGTTTCTGGATTAATTTTATAATATATTCTTCTTTTAAAAGTTATTTTCCCATTTAAAATAGTTAATGTTCTTGGTTTTATTTCTTTTACTTTATAATCTTTAAATTCTTTTAAAGTTTCATCAATTTTATAATTTTTAAAAATTCATTCATCACAATCTTCTAAACTTTGTTGAATAATTTCAATACTTTGTTTATCTAATAAAATATTAAAGTTGTTAAAAAAGTTTTCATCAATATTTATCATTTTTTACCCTCTTTCTTAATTTCACACATTAACATAAAAATAATAAAAATGCAAAAAGGATAGCAATTTTTATTTAGTATTTTATAATTTAAGTGTTAATTATTAGCAAATTAATTTAAATGAAAAAAGTAAATTACTTTACTTTTTTTTATTTTGATGTAAAATATAAATAATAAAAAAGAACCGAGTTGGTTCTTTTGTTACATTTTTATAGTATTTATTTACCCTTTTATTTAATCATATTTATTAAATAATAGCAATTTTAATATGCAAAAAGGAGTAAAAAATGAAAGAATTTAATCCAAAAACAGCAAGTTATACAACAATTTGAAGAAAAATCGAAGAATTTTGAAAAGATAAGAAACCGAATATTCCTTATACTTTGAACGATTTAACCGATAAACTCAACCTTTCTAGCAGATGAAGACATGAAACTTACAAGAGCGAAAAGATAGTATCTTTAATACAACGACAAGTTGATAGAATTGAAAGTGAAATAATTAATTTTATGATGAAATCACCAGATGGTGCTAAATTATATTGACAACGAGCATTTAATTATAAATATTCACTACAAGAAAAAGAACTTAAAAAAGAATTAAACTTAAATAATCAATAACCAATAATTGTTAATTTACAAACGGATATTAGAGATATTAAGAAAGAAAGTGATAATAATACTTAATCATTTTACTTATTTGTTAGAAACACCTTATTGGTTATTACAAAATAGTAGTATTGGTAATAAATATCCTTTTGCTAAAAAGTTTGAGTTAGTTAATGAAATTAATCAAATTGGTACAAGATATAGTGGTAAGACTATATCAAATATTAAAATGTTTGGTGAATTATTAAAAATTAGTTTATTGATTAAAGAACTGATTTGTATCATTGCTAGTATGTATTGGAGTAAAGATTTAAAAGATAGTGTATTTCAAAATATATGAAATATGCTAAATGAAAATCATATTCCTTATACTATTAATTTATCAAATTTTACTTTTACTTTATCAAATGGGAGTAAAATATATTGTAAAGGTTTACATTCACCAAGTCGGAAAGAAAAATTAAAAGCTTTTGCTGATTTGAATAAATATAAATTAGTAATTGATTGAAGAGAAGAATGTGACCAGTTTCAACAAAAAGATTTAAGTGATTTAGAGTTTGCTATTCGTGGTTATCAAAATAAAATAACAATTAATACATGTAATCCTGAAAGTTTAAAAAGATATATCGTTGGTTATTGTAATCAATTATTACCTTTTAATGAAGAAATAATGCGTAGTAAATATGAGCAAATTAAATATATTGAAAAATGAAATATGAAGATTATTATTCATTATTCTAGTTGAAGATTAAATTATGAATTACCACAAGATAAAATTAATGAACAATTAAGATTAGAACAATTAGATATTGAAAGAGCAAGAGTGTGGAGTTGAGGTTTACCAGGCAATACTAGTGGTTCAATCTTTGCGCGATATATTGATATTATGCAAGCAACAGATATTATTCAACCAACTAAGTTATTAGGTGGTGTTGACTTAGCAAACTCTACTAGTCCCAAAGGACATACAACAGCAGCGAGTTTTTGAATATATAATTCATTTGATAAAAAATCCTATAAAGTTGCTGAATATACACACTCAAATGCTACTCAACAATTTAAAGGACCATTAGAACAAGTAAAAGATATTTTAGAGTTTTACAACAATCAATTAAACCAATACTTTAATTTAATTCAACAAGGTATATCAATTAATGTTGATGATAGTGCTTATGCAACATTAGAAAGTTTAAATAGAGAAAAATATAATTATACTTTTGGTCAATACATGCATTTTAAACCAGCACAAAAACAAAAATTTAAAATAAAGCATCGTATTGAGGCATTTACAATGTTAATAAATACTAATCAATTAAAATGATTATGAGAAAAATGTCCTGTAAGTAAAACCCAATATGAATTAATACAATGAGAAGATAAACCAGATGCCAGAGAAGAACGAATGCTAGATTTATATGATGATACATTTGATAGTGATTTTTATGCTTTACATTTTGAATTAATACCAATGGTTAAACATAATAGTTCAGCAGATTATAAATTATGACAACAAAGGGAGTGAATAACTTAATGAAAAAAGATATTTATGTAGTACATGATGAGCGTGTAATAAATGCAAAAAGACCATATATGTCTGTTTGTGGGCAAGTTAAAAAAAGACTTTGTCAAGAATTAAAAAAAGATAATATCGCAATATGTAAATTAAATTTATATAACGAATATATTAAGAAGTATAAAAAAGTTAAAGTATGTGTACAAGTTTTAGCAAATGAACCAAATTTATTAACAATAAATATAATTAATTATGCACTTATTTTAAAATTAAAGGGGCAAAATAACAATGAATAATATTTTACCTAGTTTACCAAACTTAAATGATATTAATAGTGTTTTAAAATTTTATAATTATGATTGAACAATTAATTTAGCCAATATTATTGCTCGCCATCAAATGCGATTAGTAAATGGTAAAGATATTTTATTTAAGTCTCATCGTAAAGACATTTTAGAAAAATTAAATTGATGATATGAAACTTATAAAATAAAAGAAAAATTAGATAAAAATGAATTAACAGCAAGTTTAATGGGTAAAACTATTTTTGGTTTATTAGAAACTAGTGATGGCAATATTGATTTATGAATTAACCCATTTAACTTTACATCAAGAGTAAGTAAAATAAACGAAATTGAACAAGGTGCTGATATTTGATTAAATTATCATCAATCAGATAGTGGTTTTATTTTAAATTTAATTTGTACTAAAGATAAAATAATTATTAAAGGTTGACCTAAAAATAATGAAGTAGTTGTTGGGCAAAGTAAAACACAAATTAAAGATGATGTTAAACCTGTTTTAGTACAAGAATTTAAAAATAAATTAGGTATAGTACCTTTTTGAGAAATGATAAATGAACCTAATCCTTTATTTTTATCAACATCAACTACTTTAAATCCATGACCTACTATGACAAATTGTTATAAATTACAATTTGATTTAGAAGATAGTTTTAATATTAAATCAAAAGAAAGATATGCAAATCGTACGCATTGATATGGGATACTAAGTGATGATTTAATGACTGCTTATAACAAAGGTAATAAAAAAGTACTACAAGATGTATTTGATGATATTTTTGTTCAATCAAGTTCATCAACAGTAGATGGTTAATTATCTCAATCTTTACAAGTAGTACAAGGCACACCAACCTTAGAAACATATACCGAAGACCAAAAATCTATTATTGAACAAGTATATATAGCATGTCATTTTTCTAGTCCTTTTGGTGATAAATCAGATAATGACCAAAATAAAACACAGTCATTATTAACTAAAACAAAAGATTTAGAAAAACAAGCATATTTACAAGCATATCGTAAGCAATATTATACAAAAATTTTTGATACAGTTTTAAAATATTATGGTTTATGAGATGGAAATGGCGAACGAGAATATGGTTTTGATTTTGTTAGTGCTAATTTAGTAGACCAAATGCGACAAAATGAATTAATTACCGCCAGACTAGATAATGGCACAATAGAACCAATAAGAGCCATTACTGAATATGATAATATTGATGAATTAGAAGCAACAAAATATTATGAAAAAGTAGAACAATGACAAGATAAAATGCAAGCCAAAGAAATCGAACATAATAATAAATTAATGGAATATGATGAAACTGGTAATAATCAAAATGCCTTACAAGGTAGAATAGAAATTAAGGAGAATTAACAAATGAGTAGAATTAATCCAAGTGTTATGGAAGAATTAAGAAGACAAGCCCACGATACTTTAATAGATATCAGAGAAAACATACGAGATAACAGACATTGAATGGTATTTCCTTTTAATGTTTATAGTTCATATATTCCTGATACTGAAACAGGTTGAAAACCTAATAATGCTAACCCAAGTGACTATGGTAGTTATTCACGAATATTTGATAATATGGAAAGTACTATTGCTCAATGACAAGATAGTTTAAAAATAGTACAAAAATATAAAGGTGAAGAAATTAATATTTTAACAATTGCTGATTTTAATAAACAGCCTATTAATTCAACTATATGAGCAAATAATGAAACACCTTTTGCAATAAAATTAAAAGATGAAAATAGCAATGTTTATTGAAAATTAATTGATGGTGAAAATATTTATGATATTAATAAAATGTTAGAATATTTAAAGCAATATAAATTAAGTTATTTTATTAATAATGATAATAAAGCCGATAACTTTTATACAAAAGAGGTTAAAGTTGGTAAATATTGAGATGCTTATATGATTGATGATAGAAGTTCAATTCAATTTGGTGAAGAAAAATTTGAACAAGTATTTACTCAACAATCAACCGAAAGACAATATACTTTATTAATTTTAGATGAAGATGCTGATAAATTAAATATTAATGATTATTATAATTTTTATACTGTTTTTAATGACCGTGGTTTAAATATTGGTGGTGGTGATATTAATTCTGCACCACAAGATAGACAATGATTATATCCATCAAATGTTATTAATTATTATTCACCTTATGATGGTGGTTTTTTATGACAAGAAATTACATTTTCAAGTATTAATGACAAAATTAGTAATAGTGGTTTATCAGTACGACAATTTATACAAACAAGTGCTCCAGGTGAAGGTTATTGTTTTCCTAAAATAACTTATGATGAAAAATTAAATAAAGGTATTGTTGAATTAGATGAGATTTTATTAAAAGACCCAGGGGTTAGAGCAATGGCAGTTAAATTTTATGGTAATCCAATCTTTTTTGATATGCCAGTAATTGGCCGGCCAATTATTAAAGGTCAATTTAATCAAAAAGTAATGAATTCTCGTGATTTATTAATGTATAACATGTATCCTGCACCACCTGATAAAATAAATACTTATGCATCACCCGAAGTAAGTTGATATAACATTCAATGTATTCAACCAACAATGATAACAGGTTATGAAGATTGAAAAAAAGATATGGAAAGTAGATATGACTTTTGAAAACAAAAAAATAGTGAAGGCATTATTATAACTGACCCCGTTACTACATCAGCATCTAATTCTACTGTTGGTAGAAATATTCATAAAGAAGATAAAGATTCTAAATTTTACTGGTCTAAAGATTGAATGATTACTCCACCAGATAAAATAAAAGTAAATAATGAAGATGTTAATAATATTATTAGTACTCAAGCATCATCATATTTTAGAAGAAAAGATGAATTTAGCAATACTGTTGGACAAGTACAAATTGAATATAATAAAATGGGTAAATGTAATGTTTGAGATATTTTAAATATGAATAATTTTATTAATCGCCAAATTACAGTATTACCTTTAAACTATACGCAAAAATTAGTTTTTAACCCTTTTACGATACCAGGTGGAGTTGGTAAGTTCTTAAACTTTATTTCATTTGGTATTCCATGGGGATGAGTTATTAATCAAGATGAAAAAACTTGAACTAATTTTCAATGACTTAATGGCTTTATGAGTGCTAATATTTATAGTTTTTATAATGATGCCTTTTGGTCTGAAAAATCAAAAGGTAAAGGTTATTTACCATTCGAAATATTTAGAGAACAAGGGAATGATAAAGTTGGTGCTATTTTTGGAGCAAATACTACTAGTTTAGGGTTTACAACTTTATTAACTGATAAAATACAAGGTAATGTTTTAGAAAAAGATGGTAAACCAACTGAACGAATAACTTATTAAACTTATAATTTAAAACAATTAAATCCCAAAACTAATCGCATATATTTAATTAATGAATTAGTAAGATCAGTAGATTCTCAAACACCAGTTAGTAATAGTGAAAAAGATAATGATTGAGAATTCTTACAAACACCAGAGGGAACAAATTGTAGTTATATAATTGATATGTTTTCAATCCAAGCCTTATATAAAGGTAATTTTGAAATTATCTTTTATGCTGATAACCCATATACAAATAATGAAGAAGATTATTTAAAATTATCAGTATGAAGTTTTCGTGGCAAAACAAAAAGTACACTAAATAATTATTTACGCGATATGACAACTAACTATAAAACTAGTTTCTTATTACCACACGACTATGAAATACCAACATTTAATTACCCACAGTATGTATTACCGCCAGTTCCATATAACTATTCAGAATATACAAAAGATATATGAGATGCTAATGCAATTCAACCATTAAAAACTAAAATTACAGCACCAGCACAATGCACTAATAACAGGTATAAAATTGGGACAATTAATTACTTTAATTTATTTTCTAATGAATTTAATCAAGGTTATTATGAAGTTGAAATTGATTTAAAACAAATTGACCCAACAATTCAAAGTATAGATAAATTTATTAGCTCTTATAAAACAATAAAAATAAGTAATCTTAATAATTTACAAGTTGAATGTTGATTACCAAATATAGAAAATTTTATTTTTGATAGAAATACAAATATTTTAAATGGAACAACAGGTTGTGATTATGTTTTAGGACAATTAAATAATTTTATTTTTAAAAATGAGGGTCAATCACAATCTAGTAAAATTAATTTTGATAATACAATAACTTTATATACTGATAATATAAGAGTAAATGATATTCAAGCATTCTCTATCGGATATACCAATAAAAAAACTGATAGTATTACTTCAATATGAAATTTTTATCATTATAGTAAAAATTCCGAATATTACGATGAACAAATGTATTTTGCTGTTAAAACTTCATCATTTAGTGATGACAATAATAACAAACTTACAGAAACTTATTTACAAGCATATTATACTAATGATGTAAAATTAAAAATTAGATTTTCAAAAATAATAAAATTATATTTACTTTTTAACCGTAAAAGTTATAAACCACCTTATCTAAATATTCAAAAAATGGGTAATGATAAAAATATAACAATAGATATTAATAATCGAAATGTTTTAGGTATTAAAAATAAAAGTACTAATCCAGTTAAAATTAAAATTAAACCAAGATAATAAAAGGTAGTAAGAAAAAAGAGATAATTAAATCTTTTTTTTTATTCTCCTTTAACTTTTATATTATCGTTTTCATCTAAAATTAAATCAGGCTTAAATTTATCTAGATTTCAGCGATAAACTGATTTAATTCAGTTTTTTAATAGTGGAAAAGCACCATTCTCAAATTTATTATATCATGGAATTATTAATTTTCTTTTATTATCACAAACAGTTAATAGTTGATTATTTTCTCCTTTTATATGATACATATTTAATGTATCATCATTTAATTTATCAATATTATATTTTTTGTTTTCTTCTAAATTTATAATATTTTGAAACTTAATAATTCTTCAATCATTATTTTCATTACCACGCCATACTACATAATAATATTTATTATCAACCTCATTAAATGGTTTTTCTTGTGGTGCTATTCACTCTAAATTGTCTTTAATTTCTTGGTTAGCGGTATTTATTTTGTTTTCTTCTTTTAGTTTTGCTAATTCTTCTTTTGTATATTCTTGTAACGCATTAAAAGCCACCAAATTTGTTGTACTTGTTCCTATTAATAATATTATACTAATGATACTTAATAATCTTTTCATGTGTATTATACCTATTTACATATAACCATAATATACTCAAAATCCGCCCGTGAAGGGAGTGTTTGGTTTAGCACTAATATAAGCACAATATTTATATTCATTACTAACATTTAATATATCTTCACTATAAGATGCATCTTGATTTTTAATTATACTTGAATTATAACGATTTATAGAATGTAATGCACTAATTATTTCTCAATCACTTGGAGGATTATTTCCTGTAATTCCCCATGATGAATGATTTCTTCTAATACGAATATTTTTAGTTGTATAAATACTACCTATATCAAAAGTTATTTGCCCATTAACATTAAATTTAATGTTATTTCTTTTTGTTCTATTTAATTTATCTAAATTATTTATTTGTAAATAATTAATATCATTATTTTTGATAGTTTCTTCTTTTTGATAAGGGCTAGCAGCAATTGTTGTTGGTACAGCAGTTCCATTAATTGTTAATACACTTAATAAACTAAGTAACTTTTTCATACTTGTTTTTCTCCTTTTTATATCTTGAAACTTTTTATCAAGATTTAATTGCATTATATATATATATATATAAGCAAGTAAAATTAGAATTTATTTTAATAAAATTATCTTTTAAAATACAGTTATTACGCGTTTTAAGGGTTAAATTAGCAATGAAATATAATAATATTTTTTTTTTTTGTTGTTTGTTGTGGTTGTTGGGGGGGTTATATTGTGCGTCGTTTATTGTGTTAATTGTTTAGTATTATTTTATAAAAAGTATTGTATTTATAAACTATTAGTATATAATTAATTTATAGGTTTAATCTTTTTCCGTAAAAAAGAGTTTATGCTGACTTGTTAATCGAACAAGGATAAAAAAAAGAGGTTTATAAAATGGCACTTACAAAAGAACAATTAATAGAACAAGGTTTAAGTGAAGAGATTGCAGAAAATATCTTAAATCAGTTTAATAATGAAGCAAAACAAATTAGAGAAAGTGTGCAAAAACGCGAAGATGTTATATCAAAAGAAGACTTTATTAAATTATCTAATGAATTAGATGAATTAAAAGCATTTAAAGATGTTCCATCTACTAAAATTGAAGATATTAAAACTAATTTAAATAAAGTTAGTGGTAGTTCTTTAACTGAAAAAATGCAAACTTTAAAAGAATTAAAACCTGATTTGTTTGTTAAAGAGCAACCATCAGTTTCACCAACTAATTTTATTAAAGATATGATTGAAAAATCAAATGAAAATAAGAATGATGAAATTGAAACTATTAAAGAAAAAGGAGCATATACTCCGGAAGAAATTAAAAAATTAACTGATTATACACTTAAAAACCTTAGATAATAAGGAGGTGAAATATTATGGCAACAATTAATTTACCACAAGTACCTTTTACATTACAAGGTAATACAACAAATCAAAAAGCTTATGTTGATATGGTTAATGCATTATTGCGTGGACCTTTATATAATGAATATGCAAGTATTATGCAGTATGCTACTGCAACGGCAGAACAAGTTGCTTGATTACCTAATGCTGGACAAGCATTATATAATTTAACTCATCGTGTGGTATGACAAGATGATTATTCATTACCAAATGGTGGGACAACTCAAACTATGGGATTAACAAGAATTCCAGTTCCTATTGATAAAAGATTTAATTTAAAATTAATGAATGAAGCATTTGATTTAGCAATGATAGAACAAAATATTAAAAATGGTGTTATTGCCGATGCTATTTCTAGTGTTGTACAGAATAAATTTGTTAATTTAGAATGTGAATTAATTCAGGCTATTTATGATTATTGTTTAGCAGATGGTCAGTATGAAGTAATTCCATTTCGTAGTTATACAGCTGAAAATACTGATGATGCAAATAAAGCATTCTTTACATTAAATGAAACTTTGATTGAATTAACAAATAAAATTAGTAATTTATATTTTGGTTTACCAACTGATAAAATGTTTATGGTTTTAGGTCGTAGGGCGTATTTAGGATTAACACCAGCTTATTTAAAAGTAATTGGTTCACAAGCACAATTAAAAGCGATGGTTAATGGTGAATTATATGAAAATACTGCAATGGGTATTCCAGTATCTAAAAGTTTTCATTTAGAAAAAACATATACAAAAGGACAAGTTAACCGTGATAAAGGTTATAATTTTAATAATGTAAATGGTTTATTATTAAATAAACAAGTATGAGCATATCCAATTAATATGGATACTATTCAACAAGTTTTAGATAATGATACTGCTAACCCTAAATGAATTGGTAAAGTGCAATATGCAACACCAACTATTTTATATCCAAAAACATGTAAAATTATTTTAGAAAAAAAACCAACACAAGAAGAAATTAAACAAGCATATAATAATTTAAATAAAACTTATCGTGTTCCTATTGATTATGTAATTCCAGCACCTAAAACAAATCCACAAGGTTAATAAAAAATGAATTTACTAATATTGCGCGTTTTAACTTTATTAGTATCTAATTTAGAAAACAAACCTTTAATAAGTAAATTTGTAAATTTAATTAATAGAGTTAATCAAGTTCAAAATAAAGTATTAAAGCCAATTAATTATATTACTGATAAATATAATAAAATTACAAATAAAGTTGAAGATATTTATCAGTGATTAAATCCATTTACTTATTTAGATTTAATTAAAAAAGGTCATAAAAAAGAAATACAACAAATATTAAGTAAATTAGAAAAAGATAATAATATTAAAAATAGAGAACAATTTAAAAATGAAAATTATCTAAATACTAATTGACAACCTTTAAATAGTAGTTGACTTGATAGTGGTATGTTTAATATTACAAATAAATTAACTTTAACGGGTAATTTAACTATTTTAATATATACAAAAACAGCAAAACATCCAAAATTTTATGGCCCATATGTTTATCCTGGTTTTCCGGTTGAAATATGAAAATTATTAAGTAATGCTGTATCTAATGCAGGTACTTTATTTTGGCGTTATTGATTAAGAAAATGATTAGCTAGTCATTTAAGAGATTATATTAAAAAACGATTACCGCAAGCATTAAAAGAAAAATACCTAAAAGGAACTACTAAATTAACATTACCAACAGTTCAAAAATTACAACAAATTAAAAAATTTATTAATAATTTAAAAATTGGACATTTTAATTTTAATTTTGCTGGTGAAATTAATAATAAAAAATGATATCGTGAACGCCGAAGTGATGTTAAAAATATTAAGAATTTATATAAAACACCAGTTAAAAATATGTTTTACAAAACTAATCAAACTATTAAAACAATTAAGAAAACAAAAACAAGAGTTAATAGTTATAAGCCAAGTAATTTAAAAAATAAATATCGTAATCAATTAAGGGGTGTTTTATATGGAAAATAATTTAAATAATTTGTTATTTATAACTGTTGAAGATGTTAAAGAAAGTAAAATTTGACAACCTATTAATGATAGAAAACAATCTGCTTATAATGATAATTTAATTTATAATGCTATTTTAAAAACTAGTTTATGAATGGATAGATTATCAGGCGGGACAATTTCTGATAAAATTAATAAAAAATATTTATTTCCTTGAGTAAAAAAAGATAATACTGGATTAATTGAATATAATAAATGATTAAGTTATATTCAATCTGCTTGTTTATTAGCAGTTATTAATTGATATTTACCCAAAGGAGTTAATGATTTAACTGGTAGTGCTTCATTTTCACAAGGTGGAGTTGCTTATTCACAAACTAATGACCCTGAAGTAAATGAAAATATTACTCGTGATGTTAAAAATGCTTTAAAATTAGCGGGTGAAATAATTGATATTATATCTAGTAAAACAGCATCTAGACCTTATAATTATAGGTTAGATAATTATGCTCATCCATTAGAAGAAGAATATAAACATATTAGTAAAAAAACTTTTTATCCAACATTATTATTTTGATTAAAAGAACGATTACAAACGGATAATTCAATAAATATTACTTATCCAACTATTAATGATTTTTCTAAAATTTATTATAATGAATATATTAAACTTATTGTTCCATTTGATAATGATACTATTTATGAAAAAAATGGTGTTTGAAAAGCAAAACAAAGCGGCGATATTCCATCAGATATTATTAAAGATAGTGATTTAAATAAAAATTATATTGAAAAAGTTGATGGTAAATACATTGTAAAAACATCAAAAAATTTAGAAAATAATTATTATGATGCAAATACGATTGATAATTTTTTAGTTAATAAACAAGATAAATTAGTAAGTGGCACAAATATTAAAACTATTAATGGTAATTCATTATTAAGTAGTGGTGATATATCTATTAGTAATAATGATTGAGAAATTGTTAATACTAGTGATTTTATTAGAAATTCAAAAGAATATACTGTTAGAGCATTTGATAATAAATATTATTATCGCATAAATTGTTCTGTTGAAACACAATTTAGAATATATAGTTTTACAATTTTTATAAATTCTAAATTTATAAATGAAAAAGTACCAACAACTCATTATATCGGAACATCAATAGAAGGTTATTTTTCAATATTTGAATGAGATAAAAATACTAATTATGGAAAAGTAACTATTGAAAAAGAAGAATTAGCACAATATTTAAATGGAATTTATATTGAAAGAAAAAGAATAAATTAAAAAGGAGTTTAATTAATGAAACAAGATAAAACAACTTGATTAAAGGGTGCCTTACCTTGAAATTGATTTAAAAAAGACCCTATTCCGACTTATAATTGAACTCATAAAGATATTAGAGAATGAGAAAGAAAATATAAAATTCGTAGTTGAGTAGTTAGTTTTTATACATTAATATTTTTAATATTAAATTGTTGATTAGAATATGGGATGATTAATGGCATTAAAGACCAAATTAATTGGTATAATTATGGACAATATTGAGGTAATGGAATTGCTATTTTATTAACACCTTTATTTACGCATGGAATTCAAGGCATATTTGTTGCTAGTAGTAAACCAAAAGTAGATATGAAAATTGATATACCACGATTAAAAATATCTAAAATAGGATTAGTATTTACAATTTTGCCTTTAATTACTTTAATAATTTCTTTAATTATTATTTGAATTGATAAATCAAAATGAAAAAAAGACCATTTAAGACATTGTTTAGATTGCCGTATTAATCCGCGTGTTATTCAACCAATAATAGCAAAACAATGAAATAATTTAGATGGTATAACAGAAGAAAATAACAAATAATTAAATTTAAAATAGACTATATATAGGGGTGGCTGATATTTTTGGGTGGTTATATAGTTTAATTTATAAATTATTTTGTTCCGAAAGGATAGATGGCCACCGTTTGAGTAAGGATAAGAAAGGGGTTAAAAAAAATGAATGAAACATTAATGATTGCTTTACTTGTTTTAGCAGGTGCTGGGGGAACTGGTAGTCTTGGTATTCTAGGATTAACTGCTAAAAAAATTAAAAAATATAAAGTAGAAATTAGAGAATTAAGAACTGCTGTTATTGCCCATGAAAAACATTTAAGAGGAGCTGATTATGCAACAGAATTAGCATTAAAAACATGTCAAATTAAAAATGTAAAAAAACAAGTTAAAGTAAACGATAAAAAACAAGCACAAAAAGATGCTATTAGACAACTAACAAATAGTATTTAAAAAATAACCTTAATTGGTTATTTTTTATTTGTTTTTAAGATAATTAAATTATTTTCACCATATTTATTGATTAAATATTATCAGTCTCAAGTTGAATTAATATTTACATCTTCAATATCGTTACCAGTTATATATTAACCAAGTGGAGTTTTACAAGGGCGATTACTTTGTTCTGAACTATAACATAAAATATATTTATTCATATTTATCACTGATTTTATTGTGTTTTATATAAAAATTAATAAGATGTTCAATTCGTTGTGAATAAGTAAAGTCATTAAATTCATTTCAAACTTTTTCTTCATTTTCATTTAAGTAAATATTAACATTACGAATTAATTTAGAATAATATTTTCCTGTTTTTTGATTAAATGAATGTTTCATAATATTACCCCTTATAATTAGCAATAATAATTGCATCGCGTAAATGATTACTTATTTTTTCATTATTATATTTTCAACCTTTACCATATTCATAAGTTAAATTTTCATCTTTACTAAATTCTTGAATATAATTATTATTATATTTACTAAAATTTTCCATATTTTTAACAACTGATTTAGTGTGTTTTGGTGATACTCAATTAATGAGTAATCTTAGTCTTTGATTAATATCTTCTATTACACCTAGTAATCGTAATAAATAGTCTCTATCTTTACTTGCATTAGCAGAGGTATATAAACAATCTTCAATATTTAAAATATAATTATTGTATTTTCATATATCACATAATATATCTCTTATAAAATCAATTTGTTTAATTCAATCTTTATTAATAAATTCATAATCATCAATTAATTTATTATTTTCAAAAACAACAATAGCGGTAGTACCAGTTCCTGATGGGTCAATACCTATTTTTACCATGCGTATACATCCTCATCAATATTATTATTAACTACTAGTACTACATTAGAAATATCTTCTTCTTTAACGACATTATCGTTTGTGTCCGCTATTTCTGTATAAGATGGGGTATTATTTACATTATTTAATAAGGGTTCATTACTCATCTGCCCCTGATTTTTGGCGACAGTAATATCATTATCAATATAAATCTTTTCATCATTAGTAGTAATAACTGCTTGGTCTGATTTATATGCTTGTTGTAATTCAACAGACATAATACCTCATTTTCTTAATAATGATGTTAATACTGTTTTAAGTGCCATTTCATCAAAAGTAGCAATATAAAATGATTTATTTTTAGCATAAGTTTTAGAATATTTCATAAAATGATTTTTCATTCGTTCTTTTGTCATATACAATGTTTTTTCAAAACCATTAACCATTTTAAAATAAGATACATAACCTATAATTGGTAATTTTTCTCGTTCATCTTCATTTTGAATTCAATTAAAACTAGTTCCTTTTAAACGATCATAATTTATTAATTCACCATCTCTAACATCTGATGCTGCTATATCTAGATATTGTCCACTTCTTTGGGCTAATTGAATATAACCTTTATAACCCATTTGAAATTGTGCTTGATTAACTCATTCTTGCACTTCACGACCATTAATAATTCTTGTTATTTTAGTATTATATGGAACTACATAAGCATATCCGAATTGTTTTTCCATTGGTAAGTTTAATAATACTCCTTGATAACAAGCGGTCATAATTGTTTTTGGGTCTGCTTTTTGTAATAATTCATTACTATTTGATATTGCAACTATATTACTTTTAAATCTTGCAATTTCATTTTCGTTAGAAAATTTACTTTTAATTCACTCTGTTACCTTATCTGTTCTTAAAAATTCAACAATATTTGCCATATTATTTTTCTCCTTTATTTATTTTAAAATTAATACCTTTAACACCAATTAAATTAATATCTTTATCACTATCTCATTGGTCTTTAATTTCGTTTTTAACAATTTGTTCATCAACAATTAAATAGTTTTTAATAAGATTAATAAGTTCTAATTTATTTGCTTTTTCTAAAAAATCATCATCAATACCCAATATTTCAATATCTTTAATTAATAATTTATTTTTACGAAAATTACTAGTAATAATTTTTAATTCTTGTTCTTGTTTTGCTACACTTTTAATTTCTAAAAATTGTTCTTTTCTATGAGTTTCAATAATTTCATTTTGTTTTTGAAATTGAATATTAATTACACTATTTTTTAAAGAATCATGATTACTCTTAATATTATTTTCTAAATTCAAAATATCTTTTCTAATAAAATTTAATTTATCTTTAAAATTTTTTATTAATTCTAATGGTTCTCTAAAAATATAATCAATTTTTGAAACTACTAATTTTAAATCTTTCAATGATTGTGATTTATATTCTCCATTTATTAATCAAGCTTGTTGTCGATATATAAATTCTGCTAATTCTTGTCCATTTTCATCAATTCATTTTTTAATTATTAATGCTTTTAAACTTAATTCTTTAAAATCATTTCCTTTTAAATAAAACGGATAAGTAATATTTTTAACTTCATTATTTAACTTTAAATCTTCCATAATTAAATTTCCTCTAATTCCATTTCATTAATTAAATTATCAATATAGTCATAAGCACTTTCTTCTGAATAACATTCTTCTAATGCTATATTAAATAAATCTTCTTCAGTATAAACATTGCCATTTTCATCTTTTCACATATTATTCACATCCTTGTCATTTAATATTTTCATTTTCTAAATTAATAATAGTTGTTAATCATTCTTGTTGATTTTAAATATTAGCAGTAATTTTTGCTTCTTATAATGTATAAAAACAGTTTGTTTTAAAATCACCATATTTACTTTTCATTACTAATAAGTATCTTTTATTCACAATTTATTTCTCCTAATTTTTTATACCTAATGCTCAATGCTCATCAGTCATTTCTTCAAATGAAACTGAATAACTTCTAAGCATTAGATCTTATAATTTATTTTCTTGATTGCATTCTTTATGAAAACAATAACCTCAATATCTTTTTTTAAGACAAATTTTATTTAACTTTTTCATATAAACCTCCTAAATTATTCCTCTTATTTTTAACTCGCTAGCACTCACTCCCAAGTGAAAGTGCCAAAGCGAGAATTAGTTATATAAGTATTTACTACGCCATCCGCTTCACTAAGGTAAGTGGTGGTGGTATATTGTTTAATAATCCACAGTTGTTTTTTATTTTTTACGCCAGAGAGTTTTCTCTCTCTTCATCCGCACCATTTCAGGTCAAAACGTTTCAGTTTTTAAAATAAATTCACTTGCACCTTGAAGAGCCTAATGCTGACTTTGTGGTTTTTATTAAACCGCCGTCACTTCTAAGAAGTAATATCTATCGCAAATTTATTTATAAAGTGGCCATCTCAATATTTATTGTCGTTTGATGTTGACCTTGCACTTATCACGACTATCACTTGTTAAAGCGTCTGTTATTTCCGGACTGATTACCGTTGGGCTAGACCGCCTATGTGGAATAAAAACACTTAGTTATTTAAAATAACCGTCCCACACTACATTAAGTTGTTTTAATAAATCAAAGTTTTAAAGAACCAGTTTCATAATCAAAGATAATTTTTGAATTTTCTAAACGTTTATAAAACCGCTTTTGTTTTTTATCTTTTGTGCGACTTAATAAATCTTTGTGTTTTTCACAAGTTCATAAAACTTTATTTGATAAAAATTCTTCAGTAATGAATGATATTGCTTTATAGCAATTATCAACATCACATATTGTTTGTTGCTTATTAATTTCCATTACTTATTCATTCCTTTATTAAATTTTTTATTAGCAAATTAATTAACTGAAACAGAGAAATGACAACACCTTAAAATTGGAGAAAAAACAGGTACACTTTGTAAAGATTTCTAAGATATTTAATAAATGTGTAAACAACTTAAAGAGGGTATCAAAAAGTTGTAATAAAAGGTTTTTATTTTAAGAATTTAAGATGCTGTCCTTTCTCTGAATCAATTAATAATTTTGGTTTTACAAATAAAAAAACCATTTTAGTAAATGGTTTATTATTTTTATTCAATTTCTATCTATTTTCTTAAAACCCTTCTTTTTTACATGCGACCAAATCTTTTTTAACTTGTAAGTCATTTTATCACAAAATTTCAGAAAATCAACCGATCGCCCAATAACAAAAATAGTTATAATCCCATTTTAAAACGATATGGATAAGAACCATAAAACAAAGCATCGTATGGGTCGTGGTACATTTTACTATCGGGTGTGTTTGTTTTGGTATCACTAAACCTTAATTCACTAATACACTTATCTAAAAATGGAAAATTATTTAAAATGCCATATATTTTGCCTTGTACAAACATTTTTCTTATTCATGTTACACGATTGATTATACCCGCTTCTTTATTCAACGAAGTTTGATGTTTTTTAGCTTTAAACATTTTAATTTTATAGCCTAAATAAGGGTAAATATCTTCTTGTAATTTTTGCATAAAATCGTGGGCATTAATATCATAATGAAATGTTGCATATTACTGTTAATGAAGTTTTAAAAAAAACTTGAAGAATTAGTTAGAATTAATGGTTTAGTTGGAAAAATTAAAGGAATAATAACTGATAGAGGAAAAGAATTTAGTAAATTTGAAGAAATGGAAAAGATTACTGGTTCTAATATTTATTATTGTGACCCTGCTTCACCTAATCAAAAACCATTAATTGAAAGAATGAACCGTGAATTTAGAAAACGATGTCGTAAAGGAACAGATTTTAATCCTATTACACAACAAGAAATAGATTTAGTAGTTGATATTATAAATGAAAAATTAAGGCCTATTTTGAATTGAAGAACAGCAAAAGAGGTATTTTCAGAGAATTTTAAATAAGTTTATTTGAATAATTTAATAAACTATTTTTCAGTGTGCTAAAATTAAGATAAATTTACAAATAATTTAACAAATAATTTATTTTTTTAAAAAAATAGAGTTGCATTTATTTTAAAGAGTGCTATTATCAAAATAACAAGAGATAAATTTGGAGCTTAGATTTACATAATACAAAAACAAGCCAAAAAACACATGCTCTGACATTTCGCAAGTTATTAATCTTGCCGAGAATTAAAGAAATAAATAGGAGAGTAAACCCAATCTCTTTCACACTTTATTTAAGGCTTCGTGCCATAGATGAGTTATCCATCTTTAAGCATCAAAATATTAAGTTTTAAGCGTTGCATTATTCATCGGATAATACCTTTATTGAAAGTATTTATAAAATATCGTTTATTTTGTGTAGGGAAAACAGAATTTAATCTTTTTTTATGATAAAAGTTCTAAATTTAAAGATACTATCTGATGAATAATGCAAATAAATTTATTTTTTTAATAGAAAAATAAAAAAAACAATCTCACAATAATTATTTTTTGTCGGTTCATCGTACAGGACGACATTATTACTTAAATTATTTAAAAGATAAAATTAAAGAAACATTAAAAATTATTAGTTTGTCCGCACGAACATTATAAAAAGAGTAATTATGTCTTAATTACTCTTTTTATAATGTCAAAATTGTTCATCATCTCAAATTTTATTTGTACTATGCTCATTAATACGAACAAAAACAATTACTAACGTAATTCCCATTATTGTTGCTACAGCAATTTGAATTGCATCAGCAATTAATTCAACAATTGCAACATCAGGCCCAAATAAGAAATAACTATACAAAACATATAATAATAACATTAAAGAACTAACAAAAATAGCGCCATAGCGGCTTAAAATGCGAGAACCAAAATAAGTAATTAAAAACATTAAAATTCTAATTAAAATTGAAATAGGAATAAAAATAAAACCGCCGGTAACAAGATCAATAATTGTTACATACAAAATACCACTAATTAATAACATTGGACCTTTGATTAACGTTATTAAACCTAAAAATAACCCATCTGCTAACTGAATAATCACTTTACCAACACCAAAATTAAACTGAATAAATTGGGAAATATAAGCAATAACTACTAACAAAGCGGTAATTAATCCTGTTATTGCTATATATTTTAGTGATTTTAAACGATACATTTTAAATAAAAATATTTCCAACCATAATTTCTGACGAGGCATTATGATAGTAATTTTTAGCATAAGTTACTTTTTTTCCCTCACGTTGTAAATGCGTAATTAGTAAATAACCATCTTCAACTTTAACTTTAATCCCTAATTTTGAAATATCAATAATTGTACCATTTACAAAATCAGCGTCTTTTTCCGCTAATGGTTCTAAAGTAATCATTACTTGGTGCAATTTATAATGAATATTATTAACAATTGTATAAGAAATTGGTCATGCATATAATCCACGAATTTGGTCAACAATTTTTTGTTTTGGTAAAAACCAATTTACTTTTTCTTCATCACGCGTAATATTATAAGCAAATGTTGCTTGACTATCATCCTGTGGTGTTCCTTTAATTTTGCCAGTAATAATATCTAATAAATGTTTTTCAATCATTGTTCCTGCTAAAACCATTAACCGGTTATGTAAAGATGAGGCTGTTTCGGTGGGAGTAATTGGAATTGCTGTTTGAACATACATTTCTCCTGCATCCATTTTTTTAATCATTTTCATTAGTGTAATCCCCGTTTCTCGCTCACCATAAATAATAGCCTTATGAATAGGCGCGCCACCACGTAATTTTGGTAATAATGAAGCATGAACATTAATACAATTAATACGTGCTAATTTTAAAATTCGCTCTGGAATAAATTGCCCATAAGCACAGGTTACAATAACATCTGGTTGTAAAGTTCCTAACTCTGTATAAAGATCATTAATTTTTTCTGGTTGAAAAACAGGAATCTGATTTGTTAAGGAAAATTCTTTGACTGGGGAAAATTGAATGAGTTGCTGACGTCCAATTTTACAATCAGGTTGGGTAACAATTCCAATTATTTCAATTGTTGGCGCTAACTTTTGTAAAGATTTTAAAACAGCTGTTGCAAAGATTGGCGTTCCCATAAAAATTACTCTATATTTTTGCATCTTTTTCCCCCTTAATTAGTGTTAAAGACCCCATTAAACGAACAATGTGTTGATAAATGACAACCATTGCTAATGTATCCCGATTACAATATTTTAACATTTCTCCTCGAAATAATTTTTGTCAAATGGTGATTGGAATATTATTCTCCACTCGGCGACGAAAGATTTCACTCGCCATATCACCTTTTTGTACCTTTAATTCTTGATAAGTAAATTTATTATCAAATGCTGGTTGTGTTTTTTTAATTGAAGATGAACCATAAAATTCTTTTTTATAAATCATAAAATCCTGAAAAAAATCCATTAAATCAATTGTTTTATTTAGAATAATCCTTAATTTTTTTTGTCAATCTTGATAAGTTGTAATAAGTTCCTCATTACGACTTTGATTAATTAAGATTGTTAAATAACTAATTAATTCGGCTAAAACCTTACATTCAAAACTCTTATAATAAGCAACATAAACCCCTCCGCCATGCATAAATAAATCAGTAACTAAATGTTTAATTAGTGCTAAGCGTGGATCACCTTCGCCATCTGCTAAAAAGGCATAATGTTCCATTGTCGTTTCATCTTGATAATCAAAGTGATTATCTTTAATAAGATGGACTGAATATTGAAACGGAATTTGCTGATAAGAATATGAATAATCAAAACGAGGAACTGCCGCTTTCATTGTCTCAAAATCATACATATATATTGGATACTGATACTGTTCTAAAATTTGATTAATAATAGCAACCTTCTTTGGATCAACAACCGGTGCATTATCTTGAACAGCAATAATTTGGCGTTGTTGTTTTTCTGAAAATAAAATTGGTTTTTTTTGTCGCATTAATTGTTTAAAGGTAAATGGTAACACAATATCTTTTAACAAATCAATGTGTTCTTGATATTTTAATAATGTCTTTTCCCCCATACCACGGGTTAACTCAAAGACACTATGATGCGGTGGTAAATAACTAGTAACATGTTGGCAATAACCATAACGATCACCTTTTCCATTGAAACATTGTTCCTTCCTAAATAACGGAAAAATTGTTTCAACTGGTTGCATAAAATAATGTTTAATTAAAGCTAAATCATCAGTAATGATGCGATTCTTTTCAACACGTTTGGCAAATTGTCCGGTCATCATTTGCCGACAAAATTCTAATAAACTAATAGCAGGTAAGGTTTTGGTTGGCAATTTATAACAATCTTGAAACATAAACAACTGGTCATAATCAATATCATCAACCCGTTGATACTCTGAATTTAACAACATTAACGAAACCTGACTAATTGTTAAACCTGCCCCAGTTAAAACATAATACTGATAGGCAACATCATAACCATATTCATCCTTAACATCTTTGTCAACATACATTTGTGCTTCTTTATCATATTTCCGACCAGTTGAAGCTTTAACCTCAATTAAATGATAAGTACCATCTGGAAGTTTCTTTAAAATATCACACTTTGTAATACAATTGCTATAAACAAAAGATGGTTCAAAATAAACATCATAGTTTGGATTTGCTAACACTTCAATTGTCTTTGTAAAAGCAATTTTCTTGCTGTAATGTTCTAAATTAAAATAGTTATGATCACGCATAAAATATTCGCGCGCGCGTTGGCCAACTTCATTCCCATCAGCAATTGTTTCACCGGGATAAAAATCAATTTGAACATCTGCCATCGTTGTTTGGACCTCGTCTGGTAAAGTTCGAATATCTTTACTATCTGTGTCCTCAGCTGCTGGTCAATAAGTTTCTAACGCTAAATCATATAAATGTGGTTGAAATAAACCTTTTCCCTCATCATTTTCATCATCAATAAAAATAGCTTCATTAATTTTAGCACTGTTAATATTATCTTGCAAATCAAAAAAGACCGAAATTTTTTGAGCCGTTACTCATTCTTGCGCTGTTTTTAAATTACTTCGTGAAGCTAATGTTCAAGCAATTTTAAAACATTTTTTAAATCGTTTAAAATCTTCTTTTTTTAAAGTGATTTCTAAATCCATTATTGCACTTCACTTTCGTTATTTCGGATTTGCTTTTTAAAGACAAAGAAAATAAGATAGAACTTATTTTCTAGGGACAAATTTCTCTGGTTTTGGTTTTGGGCGTTCATCAACAGGAAGTTGTCCAGCTTTCCGTAATTTCCGTTCTTCTTCACGCTTTTTAAGCATTTCAGCACGATGTGCTTCATATTCTTTTCTTGCCGCAATTTTTGCTGCTTTTTTTTCTTCTTTTGTTAACTTAACTTTTTTTTCACTAATTTCAACCCGGTGTTTTGTTTCCTCTAAATTAATTTCTTGGTTAACAATTCAAGTTGTTTCATATTGTTTTTTACTAATTTTTTTTGAAATACCTTCAATTTCAAAAGCTTTTTGTTCTAAGAAAGCATTTGTTTTTGCTTCATAAATATCAACAATAACATCAAAAATATCGCGATATTTAAATTCTTTTCCTTTACGAGCAATAACTTTTTCATATTCTAATCTTAAGTTTTTACGATTATCATTATCTTTAATATATTGTTTAATTTTATCTTTAACTTGTTTTTTTCGTTTTTCTCGTTCAATGCGTTGTGCTTTTCGCCCCATAATTGAAGAAACAATTGCAAAAATAATAACTGCGACTACAATTACGACTAAAATCACATTCATTGTCATACTACCACCCAAAAAATTTGACATTATTATCTAAACTCCTTTTTTACTTTACTATCATTATGCACTATTGGCGATAATTTTTCAATTGTTTCTAATTTCCTAAGTTGTTTTCCTACTTTTCACTCTGAACTAAGCAAGGAAAACATTATGATAAACATCTTGCACATCATCAATGTCATCTAACATATTTAACATTTTTTCAAATTGTTCAGCGTCATCTCCTTGTAAAGTAATCCGGTCATGGGGAAGCATTGTAATTTCTGCCATTTGAAATGTTGTAATACCGGCTTGATCTAATGCCGTTTTAACACTATTAAATGCTGTTCCTGGCGCATAAACAACAATTTGTCCATCTTCAGCAACAACATCATTAATATCATAATCTGCTAGTAATAATAATTCTAATACTTCTTCAACCGTTTTACCTGTAAAAGCAAACACCGCTAAATGATCAAATAAATGCACAACAGCCCCATTAACTCCTAGTTTACCACCCGTTTTAGTAAAACAATTGCGTACTTCTGCCACAGCACGGTTAACATTATTTGTCAATGTATCAACAATAATTGCACTTCCCCCTGGCCCATACCCTTCATAACGAATTGCTTGGTAATTTTCATTATCGTTTCCACTTGCTTTTTTAATCGCACGTTCAATAACATAACGTGGAACTTGTTTTGCTTTTGCTTTATCAATTGTATTCCGTAATGCTAAATTAGCATTGGGATCAACACTTCCTTCGCGTGCTGCTAAATAAATTTCCCGAGCAACACGATTATATAATACTGCTTTTTTAGCAGCTGTTGCTGCCATTGACTGCTTGCGAACTTCAAATGCTCTTCCCATTTTTTTCTTTTACCACCTAATTTTTTCTTATATATTACGTAAAATTAAATAAAGTTAGTGATGATAAACCATTAAGTATCCATTTTCTGCACCATAATATTTAGCAATTGTTCGAATAATCTTAAACCCATGCTTTAAATATAATTGTTGAGCAACCAAATTATGTTCATTTACTTCTAAAAAGATTTGTTGATATGAAAAATGTGTTAGAATATATCTTAACATTTGTTGACCATAACCTTTATGGTAATGACGCTTTTTAACTGTTAAGCGTATTAATTCAAAATCACCCCCACTATGCATTAAAATAAAATAACCATAGAGATTATTTTTGACAATTAATTTATAAACAAGATAATTTGTGTTATTAATCATTTGAATTAAATTACGATATTTATAATAATTGTGTGGATAATTTTCTTGTTCTAATAAAAATAATAATAAAGCATCACTATTATTAACTGTTTTTAAAATAACCATTTAACTTCAATCTTTTTTTAAATACTGTGGCTCTAAAACAAAAATATCTTCAACTAATGTAAAATGCTTTTTTAGAACAAGATAATTTTGAACAAAATCAATTTCTTGTAAATCATAACGAAACTCATAACCTGGAAATTGCTTTGTAATTTCAATACAAGTTTCATAATCAAGAACTTGCCTTGGAATCACTTCTACACCATTACTAATTACTGCAAAATACCGTTTTCCACTCCGAGCATCAAGTATTGAAACAACATTATCTAGCCCAGCCTGATAAAGTAATGTATTAATTGTATAAACATTAATCGCCGGATTAATTACTTTAGCTGTTTTCACAATTGTCATCGGAATACGAACACCAGTATAACTACCTAAACCAGTTGTTAAATAAAAATTATTAATGTCTTTTAATTTTAGTTGATGCTGGCCTAATAACTGGGTAATTGTTGGTAATGTTGATTCGGTATGACGACGAGCATGGTTTTGGTGAACTTGACCAATTATTTTTTGTTCTTTTTCTAAAATTAAAATTAAAAAATCAGTACTAGTATCAATAAATAGATTTAACATCTTATCCCTCTTTTCCTAATGCGCTTTGTAAATGTTTATTGTTGGTTTTAATGGTAAAAATTCGTTCATCCTCATTAATTATCTTAATGGTAATTTTAATTACCTCATACTTTGAACTTAACTGGTTACTAATTCACGCTGGTCATTCAATAATATTAATACTATCAGAAAAATGTTCAAAATACATTTCTCACTCTTCTTCTTGTTCTAAACCTAACAATCGATAGCAATCCATATGATTAACAATAACCTGCTGATTTGTCGTATACTGTTGCATAATTAAAAACGTTGGTGAAGTAACGGGAGTAGTTACCCCTAATGCTTTTAATAAATATTTTGTAAAAGTTGTTTTCCCAGCGGCTAACGGTCCATCTAATAATAAGCATAAATTAGGATGTAAAAACGGAGCAATTTTTTCAGCTAAAAGTTTTGTTGCTATCTCATTTTTAACAATTATTTTCATCAATATCCCACTCTCTTTTACTAATTATATCTAGGAATTAATTATTGTGCTATACTTTTAGAAAAATATGTAATAATTAAAGTACAGAAAAATTAGAAAGGTTGTTATAAATAAATGAAAGATATTTTAATTATTGGGGCTGGGCCGGTTGGTTTATATGCTTGGAGTTGTGCTGGCATGTTAGGATTAAGTGGCTATATAATTGAAGGAAATGATAGTCCTGGTGGACAACCATGAGAATTATATCCAGAAAAACCATTATATGATATGCCTGGATTTGGCGAAATCAAAACTAAAACATTTATTGAGAATTTAATTAACCAAGCAAAAAAAAATACGGAGCAAATAACATACATTGGTAAAACTAATATTAGTAATATCATTGCAACAACTGATGGATTTACTATTATTTTAACAACTAATCAAACATTTACAGTTAAAACAATTTTAATTACAAGTGGAAATGGTGTTTTTACTCCCATTCGCCTAGAACATCTTGACCCTCACCAAGAATATGAAAACTTATGATACGACGTTAAAAACCCAACCCTTTTAACAAACAAGAAAATTGTTATTCTTGGTGGTGGTGATAGTGCTGTTGATTGGGCAAATCATTTGATTGAAGATAACATTAGTAAAGATGTTACAATTATTCATCGTCGGACATTATACCGAGCTAAAGAAAACAATGTCCAAAAATTACAACAAAATAATGTGACCGAATTAAAACCTTATCATGTTAAAATAGTTGAGACAATTGATAATAAAATTACCGCTTTAACATTAGGGTATGAAACAACACATGAACTATTAACTATTACAGCTGATTATTTTATTGTTCAATATGGAGCAAAAGTTGCCCCAACAATGTTGCAACAATTAACTTTAACAACAACTCCAATGCGAAAAATTATTATTGCGCCAACTGGGCAAACAAGTCACCATCATATCTTTGCGGCTGGAAATAGTGCTTATTATGAAGGAAAATATTATAATATGGTAACTGGATTTGGTGAAGCTATTAATGCGCTTTATAATATTACAAAAATTATTCATGGTCAAAAATACCATCCTGGTTATTTAAGTGATATTAAAAAATAAGTTAGTAATAACTTATTTTTTTAGCCTGTTAGCTTATAAATTTCTTTATTAGGTTCATCCTTCTCTATTTTTTTCGTATTTTTACGTAAAGTTTCTTCTCGTTCTCACATTTTTTGATATGGCATTTCTGGTTCCGTTAAGGTAATAAAATCATCTTCATATTTTTTACGACGTAGAATTCGCATTTTATCTTGGCGTTTATTTCAAATTTTATAAACAAGTGGTAACCGTAAGAAGATCCCGCGAACAGAACCGGGTGCTCAAAAGATTGAATTAGCAAAAATAATAAACAAGGAAGTAAAGATTAAAAAAAAGAAGAAATTCAATAATTTTTGTCATCCTCAAACTGGCTGTAAATCAATATTATAAATTTGATTAGGATTATGTGTTTTTGATAAAAATAAATAATTAACTAAAATAGCAATAATCATTGGCGCTAACAAAATCATTCAATTTCGAAAAACACCTTTAAAGTTACTATTATAAGTTAAAAATATTCAATTATAACATCATAAGTATAAAAACCGCAAAAAACTTATTAAGCAAGTAATAATTAAAATACTATATAATGCAGCTGCTAAATTATTAAAGCCAAAACGTCATAGTAAAGCACTAAAAAAACAAAAGACAATATTAAGACAACCAATAATGAAAGTCGGAATTGCTGTTTGTTTATAATTTGCTTTAGCATATACTAAAACATTTGCAGGTTCAGCTAAGACAATAAAAGCAGAACTTAAAGCAACTAATAAGGAAAGGGTTGGCTGATAAAAGATGCTTTTAAAAATTTCACGTTCCTGTGATGTTCATGGATTTAATGTTGAATCACTAGTTCGAATTTGTTCAATAATCTGTGGCGCATACAATGTTGTCACAAAATATGGTGATAAAATAAACTGGTTAACAAACAAGAACCCAGCTATCATAAAAGCGTATGCTTCAAATTTCATATAACTCTGTCAATCAACCCGACCATTTTTTGCTGTTCATGCGGCAAAAAATTCACGGAAGGAATTAATTAAAATCATCATAATGCTACGAACTCCAACCGTAATTGTCATATATAGCGATAAGGTTGATGATATTCGTAACCCTAATAACAGCGCCGTAATAATAACATCACCATTAATTAACAATGTTTCGCCAATATTTTTAAACACAACAATATTACTTGATTTAACTAGTTGCATGTTATCACGTTGGCGAGCAATACGAACTCAAGGATAATGTAACTTAATAAATAAATAAACTAAACTTCCTTTCATGACAGAATAAAGTAAGAAAATTAAAAAGACAAAAACGGGGTTTATTGCAATTGAAATTAAGTAGAAAACAATTGAATATGAGATTAAATCACAAATCATTAAAATTAAACGACGTAAATGATTATTTTGATCAGCTTGCATTAAGTTTTCATATGCTGCTGTTCAAAATAATGCAATTAAGTTTTTTGACCCAATAATAAATACAATTAAAATCATTTTTCATAACGGATAACTAATTGTTTCATCATTTTGTAAAATACTAAAATTCTTTTCAAATAAATAAATATAAGCACTATACCCAACAGCAATGGCAATTAATAAAATAATACCAATATACCCTGATATTTTATATTGATGCTTTGCTGTATTAACCATTTCATTTGCTTTAATTCAATCTTTTTGTAACAATGGTTTTACTAAAAAAATAACAGTAATGGCTCCTAAGCCACCTTCCACTGTTCCTAAAAAAGCAACAATTGCAACGCTATTCTTTACAAACCCATTAAACTGCGAACCATAACTACGAATTAATAAATACATTAGCGTAAATTGAAAACATGTTCCAATTAACGAAGTAAAAGCCCCGATTAAAATACTAAAAATTCCTCTTCTTGTTGACAATTACTTCACCTCGTTCCTAATATTTTTATTTTATAATATTTTCTGGAATTTTAATAATCTTTTCATTTAAATAACTTAAATGGTCCGGCAGTTGATGAAAGATTAAGGTTGTTGCATATAAAGCAATCATATACTTCTTTGTTTCTTGTTTTGCTCCATATTTAACATCATTAATAATGGGGTGATGTAAATAACTTAATGAAGCCCGAATCTGATGCTTACTGCCAGTTATTAATGTTGCTTTCAATCATGTTGCATTTGATATCTGAGCTTGAATTTTAAAATGTGTTTTAACTACTTTAGCATGCGGTTGCTCTGTTTTAGTAAAAACCATTTTTTGTTTATCTTCATCTTTATATAAATAACCACTAAGGGTAAAATCAGTTTCTTGAATAATTCCTTCACACTTTGCTAAATATTTCTTTTCAATAAATTCTTTTTGGTTAATTTTAGCTAATAACAAATCTAATGTAATTTTATTTTTAGCATATAGCACTAATCCTCGTGTTAATTTATCTAATCGATGAACATGGGAAATGACAAATGACTGTTCATCCTGCGGATGATATTCATCTTTTTGGATTAAATAATGTCGCAACATAGCATCTAATGAAGTATGAAACTTTGAGTGCATTTCTACTCCATGTGGTTTATCAACAACAATAATGTTGTCATCTTCATAAACAACTTGTAATGGTAATGTTACAACATTATTATAAGTTGCTGTCTGGTTTCGTTCTGTTACAACTAAATTTTTATCAAAAATAATAATTTGGTCTCCTAATTGAAGTTTATAATTTCGTTCTTTCATTACTTTGTTATTTACTTTAATTTTTTTATTACGAAATAACTTATAAATAACTGATAACGGAGTTTTTTGAAACATTTTTTTAATAAAATTAAAAATTGTTTGATTAACATCATTTGCTTTAATTGTTAAAGTAACAACTGTTTTTGGTTCCATACTTCCCCCGTTTTCCTAGTATTAATTATATAATGAAAGTTAACCATTATCCGAATAAAAAACATTCTAAGCTATTATTTTAGAATGTTGGTAGTCGGAAAAAAGCTTAGGTTTTATAAAAATTATAAATAAAGTAATTAAATATAAATTAAAGTAATCGCTCTAATAAGTGATTACTTTAATTTATATTTAATTACTTTATTTATAATTTTTATAAAACCTAAGCTTTTTTCCAACTACCCTTTTCCTTTCAATATTTTCTCTGCAAATTGTGAAACAATTTCTATTGCTGTATCTTTATCTACTTTTTTAATTTCTAAATCTTTAATAAATTTATTTTCAGTTCTTTCATAACTACTATTTACTTTTAAATATGCTTTACATATAAAGATAATAATTAATCTTCCAATAGATCAAACAATTAAAGGCATTAACCCTAAAATAATAAATACAATACCTAATTTTCTTTTTCTAATTAAATGATTACATTATGATTTAATATTTTTATCTATTTTAGGTTTACGGCCAATAAACATTAATAAACCTTGAATACCTAATAAAGTAATATGTCCAAATACTAAACCAATAATATTACTTGATGACATAATACTATCTCAACTAAAACTATTAAATTGGCCACTTTTAACTGCTCATGTTCAACCTAATGCAAAAAATGTATTATAAATTAATGCTCATCATAAATGAGTAAATCCACTCATAAATTTATCTCACTTAAATAATATATATTCTTTATAATTCTTTTTATCTAAATCAATTACATAGTTATTTTTATTTCAAAATTCCATAATTTTAACCTCGCTTTCCGAATTGTTTACTTATTAAAAACGGATTATCTAATGTTTTTATAAAATATTCCATTATATCCATAACAGCATAAGTCATAGCATCAAAACCATCATCAAATAATTTATTATCTTCTAATTTATAAGTAGATTTATTTGCAGGTGGTTTTCTTCATTCCATTTTTAACATATCCTTAAATAACTCTGGTGTTAATCGTTGACTAATTTGTAAATAATTCTTATTTAGCAGGATGATTATAGCATCAATTATATCAGTTATATATCAAACATCTTTTACTACTGGTTTAAATCTTAATCAATTAGCCTCAGTAAAATATTGTCGCCTAATATTATTTAATGTATCAATATAAACTAAACCGCCATTTCCATAGTGTAACAGGATTAAGATTATAAAAAATTGAATTACCTACTTGAATTTCAATATCAGGATTTGTTTCATAAAGTTACTCAAATAAAATTATTTTCTGAGAAACTATTATTTTCTAATGTTTCTCGCAATACAATTTGTGCTTGATTATTTAATAATATGTTAATAGTTATATCATTTATTAGGTGATTTATTTTCTCAAAATTGCTCTATTTTACGATAAAAAGTTGCCAAACTTGCTGTTTTTAGATTAAATTATTTCATTTTTACTCCTTTTTACATATTAAAATTGCTATTATTTAATAAATATGATTAAATAAAAGAGTAGTAAATAACTATAAAAATGTATAAAAGAACTCTCACAAGTTCTTTTTTTATTATCTATATTTTACATAAAAATAAAAAAAAGTAAATTGCTTTACTTTTTTCAGTTAAATTAATTTTCTAATAATTAACAATTAGATTATAACATACTAAATAAAAATTACTATTATTTTTTGCATTTTTATTATTTTTGTGTTAGTGTGTGAAATTAAGAAAAGAGGGTAAAAAATGATAAATGTTGATAATAATTTTTTTAAAAATTTTATTAATTTGTTATATATACAAAATATTGAAATTATTCAACAAAGTTTAGAAGATTATGATGAATGAATTTTTAAAAATTATAAAATTGATAAAACTTTAAAAGAATTTAAATATTATAAAATAAAAGATAAAATTGAAAGAACATTAATAATTTTAAATGGGAAAATAACTTTTAAAAGAAGAAGATTTTATAAAATTAATCCAAAAACAGGTAAAGAAGAATATATTTTTTCTTTGGATAAACTTTTAGGAATTGAAAAATGACAAAGAATAGATAATTCTGTTAAAGAAAAAATATCATCATTTATTACTGAGAACAAAAGATATAAAGATATTTTAGATACTATGGAAAATGTAAAAATTAGTTTAATGATAATATCTAATATTATGAAAAATGTAAAAACTGATGAAGAATATTATATTAATAAAACTAACAAAAAAATAGATATTCCACATACTTTATATATTCAAATGGATGGAACTTATTTGAAAATGTTAGATTTAACAAAACAAGGAAGAAAAAAGAAAACAAAACACACAATAGTTTCTAGTGTACATACTGAGTATGATGAAGAAAAATCAACTGAAAAAAGACCTGTAATTGCAAATAAAATGGGTGTTTTTGAAATGGATAATATTCCAGATTATCTTAAAAAAGAAGCAAATTTAAAACCAGTTCTTATAAAATTATTTACTTTAATTGAAGCTCATTTTAACATGACACCCAATATTGAAATTATGATTTTAGGTGATGGTGCATTATGAATTAAAAATACTAAAAATTTTATGCATCAATATTTTCCTAAAAATAAAATTCACTATACAATAGATAAATTTCATTTTACAAGTAGATTTAAAAAACTATATCCGTTTCAAAGTAAAAACAAGCAAAATATAGAAACATATCATAAAGCTGTTGATTATTTTTTTAATGCTAAATATGAAAAATTATTACAGTGTTTAGAAGATAGTAAATCTTTTATAAGCGATTATAAATTAGAATTTTTGAATAAAACTATTAGATTAATTAAAAATAATGAAGAAGGTGTCAAAAATCAAACACTATGAAATAATGTTGGTTGTGATATTAAAGTTGATATTTCTCATTATTGAAAAGGAACTATGATTAAAAAAGCCATTTATAGTGAAAAAACTATTAAAAATAAATTAGATGCTAGTATGATGGGATTAAAAAATAGGATTAATTTATTTAATAGTAAGGAACAATTGTTAGAAGAAAATAATTTTAATTATTCAGTTAATAATTTTGTAAATAATAACTTACAAAAAAATTTATATTTTTATTAATTTTATATAAGAAATTAAATAATTTTAATAAAAATGTATTTTTATCGTGGAAAAATTTTAAAAAAATAGAAAAATATATTGACATTAAAATTAAAATTAATAAAATTTAAATAAGTAAGTGGTATATTATTCCACAATTTCTAAGATATTAATTTAAGACCCCAAAATAATTTATACGACCGATAATATCTTCAAATTTATTTGTAATTTTATTATATTTATTAGTGATATAATTAATTGGTTTTAATACTTTATTTTTAACTTGATTAACTCTATTAATTAAATTTACAAATTTATTTATTAAAGGTTTATTTTCTAAATTAGATACTAATAAAGTTAAAACTCGTAATATTAGTAAATTCATTTTTTATTAACCTTGCGTATTTGGTTTAGATTCTGGTTTTGATAATGGAATTACATAATCAATTGGCACTCTAAATGTTTTATTAAAATTATTTTTAGAAGTATTAATTTCATCTTATGTTGATTGTTTTTCTAAAATAATCTTACATGTTTTTTGATATAAAATAGTCGGTGTGGCATATTGCACTTTACCAATTCATTTAGGGTTAGCAGTATCATTATCTAAAACTTGTTGAATAGTATCCATATTAATTGGGAATGCTCATACTTGTTTGTTAATAATTAAACCATTTACATTAGTAAAATTATAACCTTTATCACGATTAACTTGTCCTTTTGTATATGTTTTTTCTAAATGAAAACTTTTAGATACTGGAATACCCATTGCGGTATTTTAATATAATTCACCATTAACCATTGCTTTTAATTGTGCTTGTGAACCAATTACTTTTAAATAAGCATGTGTTAATCCTAAATACGCCCTACGCCCTAAAACCATAAATATTTTATCGGTTGGCAAACCAAAATATAAATTACTAATTTGATTTGTTAATTCAATCAATGTTTCATTTAATATAAAGAATGCTTTATTGGCATTATCTGCATTTTCGGCAATATAACTACGAAATGAAATTACCTCATATTAACCATCTACTAAATAATAATCATAAATAGCTTGAATTAATTCACATTCTAAATTAACAAATTTATTTTGTACAACACTATAAATAGCATCAGCAATAACACAATTTTTAATATTTTGTTCTATTAATACTAAGTCAAAAGCCTCATTCATTAATTTTAAATTAAATCTTTTATCAATAGGAACTGGAATTCTTGTTAATCCCATAGTTTGAGTTGTCCCACCATTTGGTAATGAATAATCATTTTGTAATACCACACGATGAGTTAAATTATATAATGCTTGTCCAGCATTAGGTAATCAAGTAACTTGTTCTACGGTTGCAGTTGAATATTGCATAATACTTGCATATTCATTATATAAATGTCCGCGCAATAATGCATTAACCATATCAACATACGCTTTTTGATCTGTTGTATTACCTTGTAATGTAAAAGGTACTTGTGTCAAATTAATTGTTTCCATAATATTTCACTCCCTTATTATCTAAGGTTTTTAAGTGTATAATTAGTTATTTTTTTAATTTCATCAGGAGTATATGCTCCTTTTTCTTTAATAGTTTCAATTTCATCATTTTTATTTTCAGTAGACTTTTCAATAATATCTTTAATAAAATTAGTTGGTGAAACTGATGGTTGTTCTTGTACAAACAAATCAGGTTTTAATTCTTTTAAATTTTGCATTTTTTCAGTTAAAGAATTACCACTAACTTTATCTAAATTAGTTTTAATATCTTCAATTTTAGTAGATGGAACATCTTTAAATGCTTTTAATTCATCTAATTCATTAGATAATTTAATAAAGTCTTCTTTTGATATAACATCTTCGCGTTTTTGCACGCTTTCTCTAATTTGCTTTGCTTCATTATTAAACTGATTTAAGATATTTTCTGCAATTTCTTCACTTAAACCTTGTTCTATTAATTGTTCTTTTGTAAGTGCCATTTTATAAACCTCTTTTTTTTATTCTTGTTCGATTAACAAGTCAGCATAAACTCTTTTTTAATATAAAAAGATTAAAACATAATTTAATTATATACCAATAGTTCACAATTAAAATATATTTTGTATACAAATACTAAACAAATAATATAAAAATGTTATAATAAAAATAAAGTGGGGTAATAAAATGAATATTAAAAATAACAAAAGAATGATTATTGAAAAAGAAAAAAATCCAAATTTATTATATATTGAAAATAATAAATATTATTTAGAAGAATATTTCACATATAGAAAAGATGGTTGTATAATAAGTATTAATAAAGATAAATTAGATGTTAAAAAAATAAAAATAGAAATGGACACATTTGATATTGAAGATGCTATTAATTTTTTACAAGAATATAAAAAAGAGAAATAAATTAATTTATCTCTCTTTTATTTTGTTCCAATTTTATAATTAATTCTTTTTCTTATTTAATTTTATTATTAAATTTTGAAATTGAATCAAAAACATCATTAAAACATTTTTCTTGGTCTTCTAAATTATCTCATACACCCAATATATAATCATTTTGTGTTTTTAAGTCAATAAGTTTAATTAAAAAACTACTATACTCTTTAAATTTTTTAATCTTAAAATTATTGCTATCAATTGATAATATTAAATTATTTATTTTAAAAATTATTTTTTTTACCCCTTTGATTAAATTAATAAAGAGGTAAAAATCTTATCATTCTTACTTGTAATAATTATTTATTAATATATAATAATCAGTAATAATGATGTTGGGTCATTCTCTTTTTTATTTAACTGAAGTAATAATATTATACTATTTTACCAATAAAATACTTTTTATAAACAAAAAAATAACTAAACTTAATATATTTTATTGCTAATTTAGCCCTTAAAACACGTAATAAAGATATTTAAATCAACTAATTTACCCTTGCATATATATATATATATATAATGAAAATAAATCTTGATAAAAAGTTTTAAGATATGAAAAGGGGAAATATAAGTATGAAAAAATTACTAAGTTTATTAAGTGTATTAACTATTAGTGGAACCTCTGTACCAACAGCAATTGCTGCTAGTACTTATGAACAAAAATATCAAACAGTAATTAAAACTAATGGTTTAGATTTACCAACAGAACAACAAATTAAAGATAAATTGCGTGAAATATACAATATTGATGTAAGTAAAATTAATATTACAAATATTACAGAATCAAGCGTAACATTAAATTCAAATGATAAAACTTTTAATGATGGTGAACCAAGGCAAGTTTTATTTACAATTGATAAATCTGTTTTATCAAATAATTTAAATAAAAATTTAGTATATGATAATCAAAAAAATACAATTGAATATAAATTATTTCTTTTAAATTATGATATTGAGAAGAAAGAAACAGAAATTTCAGATGCAAGAGAATATTATGAAAAATATTCAAAATTATACGCAGAAACTTTAGATACAGGATATCTTGAATATGCCAATAATTATAGAAAACAAATTAAATTATTTAGAAAACATTTAAATATTATGGAAAATACAAAAAGTCTTTATATTCAACGTATTCAATATTTAAATCAACAATAAAACTATGAAAAATGTTTTAAGCATAATTGGTGCAATATCATTAGTTGGAACAAGTACAACAAGTTTAGTTGCTTGTAATACAAATACACCACAAAAATATACACCCAAAGAATTAAAAGAACTAAAAGACAAAAATAATATAACTACAAAAGATGGTATTTTAGAATGAATAGCACCACAACAAAAACCATTTAATAAAATAGATAATAAATATTATTATATAGTATGGCGCGGTGATAAAAATGATAAATGAAAAATTAGTAAATATAAAAATAATATGGAATTAAGTTATAATAATGATGTTAATATTGATGGGGTTTTATTTTTAATAAAATTAACAAAATTTCCTAATGATTTAGTAATTAAAAAAAATAAATATTATTTTGCTCAATGACTTTTAGATAAAAATAATTATTTTAAAGCAGTTTATCGTTGAAATTTACTAAATATAAAAGAGCCTGATTTAGTTTTAAATGAAAACGATAATGTAAAAGTTAAAGGAGAATAAAAAAAGAGATGTAAATCTCTTTTTATTTTTTTACTTTGGCTTAAATATAATTTTAACAGAGTTATCGTTTTTGTTTCTAATTCTCAGTACATTTGGGTTAGAAACATCTACTGTTATATCTTTGTCATTACCAAAACTGTTTGTGGACAAGTTAAAAAAAATAATTTGTCAAGAATTAAAAAAAGATAATATCGCAATATGTAAATTAAATTTATATAACGAATATATTAAGAAATATCAAAAAGTTAAAGTATGTGTCCAAGTTTTAGTAAATTAACCTAGTTTATTAACAGTAAATATAATTAATTATGCACTTATTTTAAAATTAAAGGAGTAAAATAACCATGAATAATACTTTCCCTAGTTTACCAAACTTAAATGATATTAATAGTGTTTTAAAATTTTATAATTATGATTGAACAATTAATTTAGCAAATATTATTGCTCGTCATCAAATGCGATTAATAAATGGTAAAGATATTTTATTTAAATCGCATCGTAAAGACATTTTAGAAAAATTAAATTGATGATATGAAACTTATAAAATAAAAGAAAAATTAGATAAAAACGAATTAACAGCAAGTTTAATAGGTAAAACAATATTCGGTTTATTAGAAACTAGTGATGGCAATATTGATTTATGAATTAATCCATTTAATTTTACATCTCGTGTAAGTAAAATAAATGAAATTGAACAAGGTGCTGACATTTAATTAAATTATCATCAATCAGATAGTGGTTTTATTTTAAATTTAATTTGTACCAAAGATAAAATAATTATTAAAGGTTGACCAAAAAATAATTAAGTAGTTGTTGGTCAAAGTAAAACACAAATTAAAGATTATGTTAGACCTATTTTAGTCCAAGAATTTAAAAACAAATTAGGCGTTGTATCTTTTTGAGAAATGATTAATGAACCTAATCCATTATTTTTATCAACATCAACCACTTTAAATCCCTAGCCTACGATGTCAAATTGTTATAAATTACAATTTGATTTAGAAGATAGTTTTAATATTAAATCAAAAGAAAGATGAGCAAACCGTACGCATTGATATGGGATTTTAGATGATGATTTAATGACTGCTTATAACAAAGGTAATAAAAAAGTATTACAAGATGCTTTTGATGATATTTTTATTCAATCAGGTCAATCAGCGGTCGATGGTCAATTATCCCAATCTTTACAAGTAGTTCAAGGTACACCAACCTTAGAAACATATACCGAAGACCAAAAATCTATTATTGAGCAAGTATATTTAGCATGTCATTTTTCTAGTCCTTTTGGTGATAAATCAGATAATAACCAAAATAAAACACAGTCATTATTAACTAAAACCAAAGACTTAGAAAAACAAGCATATTTACAAACATATCGTAAACAATATTATACTAAGATGTTTGATACAGTTTTAAAATATTATGGTTTATGAGATGGAAATGGTGAACTGCCCTTATGGATTTTATTTTGTTAGTTCTAGTTTAGTAGACCAAATGCGACAAAATGAATTAATTACTGCTAGATTAGATAATGGCACAATGGAACAAATAAGAGCCATAACTGAATATGATAATATTAATGAATTAGAAGCAACCAAATATTTTGAAAAAGTAGAAGCATGACAAGATAAAATACAAGCCAAAGAAATTGAACATAATAATAAATTAATGGAATATGATGAAACTGGTAATAATCAAAATGCCTTACAAGGTAGAACAGAAATTAAGGAGAATTAAAAAATGAGTAGAATTAATCCATGTGTTATGGAAGAATTAAGAAGACAATCCCACGATACTTTAATAGATATTAGAGAAAACATAAGAGATAATAGACATTGAATGGTATTTCCTTTTAATGTTTATAGTTCATATATACCTGATACAGAGACGGGTTGAAAACCTAATAGTGCTAAACCAAGTGATTATGGTAGTTATTCATGAATATTTGATAATATGGAAAGTACTATTGCTCAATGACAAGGTAGTTTAAAAATAGTTCAAAAATATAACGGTGAAGAAATTAATATATTAACGATTGATGATTTTAATAAACAACCAATTAATTTAACAATATGAGTAAATAATGAAATACCTTTCGCTATAAAATTAAAAGATGAAAATAGCAATGTTTATTGAAAATTAATTGATGGTGAAAATATTTATGATATTAATAAAATGTTAGAATATTTAAAGTAATATAAATTAAGTTATTTTATTAATAATGATAATAAAGCCGATAACTTTTATACAAAAGAGGTTAAAGTTGGTAAATATTGAGATGATTATATGATTGATGATAGAAGTTCAATTCAATTTAGAGATGCTAAATTTGAAGAAGTATTTACTCGACAATCAACTGAAAGACAATATACTTTATTAATTTTAGATGAAGATGCAAGTAAATTAAATATTAATGATTATTATAATTTTTATACTGTATTTAATGACCGTGGTTTAAATATTGGTGGTGGTGATATTAATTCTACACCCCAAGATAGACAATGATTATATCCATCAAATGTTATTAATTATTATTCACCTTATGATGGTAGTTTTTTATGACAAGAAATTACCTTTTCAAGTATTAATGACAAAATTAGTCACAGTGGTTTATCAGTACGACAATTTATTCAAACAAGTGCCCCAGGGGGAAGGTTATTGTTTTCCTAAAATAACTTATGATGAAAAACTAAATAAAGGTATTATTTAATTAGATGAGATTTTATTAAAAGACCCCGGGGTTAGAGTAATGGTAGTTAAATTTTATGGTAATTAGATATTTTTTGATATGCCAGTAATTGGGCGGCCAATTATTAAAGGTCAATTTAATCAAAAAGTAATGAATTCAAGAGATTTATTAATGTATAATATGTTTCCTGCTACACCTGATAAAATAAATACTTATGCATCATATTATGTAAGTTGATATAACATTCAAGGGATACAACCAACAATGATAACTGGTTATGAAGACTGAAAAAAAGATATGGAAAGTAGATATGACTTTTGAAATCAAAAAAATAGTGAGGGAATTGTAATAACTGATAAAGTTAGTTCAACAGCAACCAATCCGACTGTTGGAACAACTATTCATAAAGAAGATAATGACTCTAAATTTTATTGGTCTAAAAATTGAATGATTACTCCACCTGATAAAATAAAAGTAAATAATGAAGATGTTAATAATATAATTAGTACTCAAGCATCATCATATTTTAGAAGAAAAGATGAATTTAGCAATACTGTTGGACAAGTACAAATTGAATATAATAAAATGGGTGCATGTAATGTTTGAGATATCTTAAATATAAATAATTTTATTAATCGTCAAATAACAGCATTAACTTTAAACTATACTCAAAAATTAGTTTTTAACCCTTTTACAATTCCTGTTCTTGGTAAATTTTTAAATCAAATTAGTTTTGGTATTCCTTGGGGTTGAGTAATTAACCAAGATGAAAAAACTGGTAGTAAGAAAAAAGTTTAGGTTTTGGTATAAAAATTATTCTTTATTTTAAATATATTTCTAAAACACTGATAAATCAACCTTTTAAAAAGTTATCTAATTATTTTATTTATATTTTTTATAAAACCTAAGCTTTTGTAATACTATCAAAAAACTTGACCTAATTTCCAATGACTTAATGGCTTTATGAGTGCTAATATTTATAGTTTTTATAATGATGCATTTTGGTTTGAAAAATCAAAAGGTAAAGGTTATTTACCATTTGAAATATTTAGAGAACAAGGGAATGATAAAGTTGGTGCTATTTTTGGAGCAAATGCTACTAGTTTAGGGTTTACAACTTTATTAACTGATAAAATACAAGGTAATGTTTTAGAAAAAGATGGTAAACCAACAGAACGAATAACTTATTCAACTTATAATTTAAAACAATTAAATCCTAAAACTAATCGCATATATTTAATTAATGAATTAGTAAAAGCAGTTGATGCACAAACACCAGTTAGTGATAGTGAAAAAGATAATGATTGCGAATTCTTACAAACACCTGATGGTACAAATTGTAGTTATATTATTGATATGTTTTCAATCCAAGCTTTATATAAAGGTAATTTTGAAATTATCTTTTATGCAGATAACCCATATACAAATAATGAAGAAGATTATTTATACTTATCAGTATGAATTTTTTGTGGTAAAACAAAAAGTACATTAAATAATTATTTACGTGATATGACAACTAATTATAAAACTAGTTTCTTACTACCACATGGCTATGAAATACCAACATTTAATTACCCACAATATGTTCTCCCGCCAGTATTATATATAAAATAAAGAGGTTAATAAATATGCAAAAATTTAGTAAAGTTAACAATAAAAAATGAGTTAATAATTATGAACATTTAAATAAAAAATATGATTTAAATTTTAGTGACTATAATTTTGGTTTTGATTGAGAAGTATTTAAAGATTTTGTTGGTGATAGTTATGCCCGATATTTTACTTCGCCAACTTTTTTTAAATTTGTTTCCGCCGGAAGAGGTACTAATAAAACATGAAATAATCTAGCTGAAAAATTATTTTTTGCTTGTAATTTTACCGATGCTTCGTCGGTCATTTTACGAAGATATGCCAACACCCACGAAGATACTACATTTGGCGATACAATTAATGTATGTAATTATCTATACGATAAATATGGGATTGATATAGGACCCGACAATGAAAATGGTATTGTTTGACCTAAAAATATTAAAGAAGGTGGAGAGATTGTTTTTCCTAGTGGTGTTCGCATTGCTTTTGTGGATTATGCTAATGGTAATAAAATTATGGGTAAAGTTGGTAAAGGTAGTGGCATTATATCAGCATGAACAGATGAAATGATACATGCCGAAGAAAAAGAAATATTAACTGATAAAGAACTAGATAAAAGATATAATAATTTAAGAGTTTCAATGTTTCGTTCAAAAAGTTTAAAAGTATCTTATGAAAAATACACGGATGAAAATGGTAATGAACAATATAATTTAGATAATCCTATTCCAGTAAAAGAATTATCTTGGACATTTCAAGAATGAGACAACATAGCAAAACAATACATAACAGTAAAAACATATTTTCATAAAACATATTCTAATCAATTTACTTTTAATCCTTTTGATAAATACCATGTCTTTTATGAAAAATTTGTAACCCCATATTTACCCTTAAATGAAAGAATTAAAAATATTTTAAAAGAACACAATCAAGTATATTCAGAAAACAAACAAGCATTTAATGGTTTGGGTATTTTTAATTTACGATTAACAATGGGTGCTGTTTGAAATAAAATACCTAATATTACTAAAAAACTTGTTTTAACCAACAAAGAAGAACGACCTGATTTATTTGAACTTGAATACTACGGTTTTGAATATAACGATAATGACCCCAGTATTTATGTTTTACGAAATTATCGTAAATATATTAAAGAATATAATTTACAAGATTTTTATAATCCAAATACAAAACAGTATCAATTTAATAGTTATTCGATTGGTGTTGATTATGCTAATGGTAGTGAAGACCATACGGTATTTTTATTTAGTGGTTATAAAATTAATGAAAATAATGAATATAATAAATATTTAATTGAAGAAAATGTTGTTACACCAAAAAACGCAATGAACTTAAATGAAATAGTTGAACATTACGGACAATGAATAATTAATACATTTGATAAATTTGATGGTTAGTATGTTCTTCTAATTTCATAGCAAAGTATTTTTTACTTGATTTCTCTGCCAAAACTAAACAACTAGATTGATGGTCTTTACCAACTACGGTATCCATTTCAAATCAACCAACATCAGATTCTTTATTTTCAATATCTCATATTTACCTAAATCTTTTATCTAATTTACCACGATTATCAGGTTTTTTATTTGTTCTATTTTTTCTACCACCATTTAATAAATTTTTCTTTAACAAACCCAAAAGACCTAAATAAATTCATTTATAAAATGTTTTAAGGCAGGCAGGAAATTTAACATCAAATTTTATTAAAAATCGCTGAATAATTTCTACTGGTTAATCATAAAAAATATTAAATCGTAAATTTAAAAATTCTTCTTGTTCTTCTGTAAATGTAGGTAGTTTTTTAATAGATTTTTTACGCTTTTGTTTATAATCTTTTTTTGCTTCATATGGATTATAATCTTCTATATTTGTAAATCTATTAATTTTTCTTTTAACAGTATTAATATCTCTTCCCATTTGTCTTCCAATTTCAAATAAATTAAGTTTACCATTTTTCTTTTTACAACTATCAGATAACAATAAATCCTTAAATAAACTTCGTTCATCATATTTTACATGTGTATAGTCTTTCATTACTCTATATTTCCTCCAATTCTTTTTATAAAAAAGTTATACATTAAATTTATAAAAAAGATAAATTTTCACATTTTTTTAAATTAAAATTATTGACAAATATATTATTAATTATATAATTACATTGTAACAAGCTCCAATTTATCTCTATATGCTTGTATACTAAAATAAAAAGTAAAGCAATTTACTTTTTTTATTTTGATGTAAAATATAAATAATAAAAAAGAACTTGTGAGAGTTCTTTTATATATTTATCAGGATTTATTACTCTTTTATTTAATCATATTTATTAAATAATAGCAATTTTAATATGCAAAAAGGAGTAAAAAATGAAAGAATTTAATCCAAAAACAGCAAGTTTAGCGACATTTTATCGGAAAATTGATGAATTTTGAGAAAATAAATCACCCAATAAACCTTATACTTTGAACGATTTAACCAATAAATTCAACCTTTCTCACCATTGAAGACAAGAAACTTATCGGAGCGAAAAGATAGTTCCTTTGCTTGAACGACAAGTTGATAAAATTGAAAGTGAATTAATTAAAGCAATGGTTAAAACGCCTGATGGAGTAAAAATATATTGACAACTAGCATTTAATTATAAATATTTAATACAAGAAAAACAATTAGAACAAGAATTAAACTTAAATAATCAACAGCCAATAATTGTTAATTTACAAACGGATATTAGAGATATTAAGAAAGAAAGTGATAATAATGCTTAATCATTTTACTTATTTGTTAGAAACACCTTATTGGTTATTACAAAATAGTAGTATTGGTAATAAATATCCTTTTGCTAAAAAGTTTGAGTTAGTTAATGAAATTAATCAAATTGGTACAAGATATAGTGGTAAGACTATATCAAATATTAAAATGTTTGGTGAATTATTAAAAATTAGTTTATTAATTAAAGAACCAATTTGTATCATTGCTAGTATGTATTGTAGTAAAGATTTAAAAGATAGTGTATTTCAAAATATATGAAATATGTTAGATGAAAATAATATTCCTTATACTATTAATTTATCAAATTTTACTTTTACTTTATCAAATGGTAGCAAAATATATTGTAAAGGTTTACATTCTCCAAGTCGAAAAGAAAAATTAAAAGCCTTTGCTGATTTGAATAAATATAAATTAGTTATTGATTGAAGAGAAGAATGTGATCAATTTCAACAAAAAGATTTAAGTGATTTAGAGTTTGCTATTCGTGGTTATCAAAATAAAATAACAATTAATACATGTAATCCTAAAAGTTTAAAAAGATATATTGTTTGTTATTGTAATGAATTATTACCTTTTAATGAAGAAATAATGCGTAGTAAATATGAACAAATTAAATATATTTAAAAATGAAATATGAAAATTATTATTCATTATTCTAGTTGAAGATTAAATTATGAATTACCACAAGATAAAGTTAATGAACAATTAAGATTAGAACAGTTAGATATTGAAAGAGCAATAGTATGGAGTTGAGGTTTGCCAGGCAATACTAGTGGGTCAATCTTTGCTAGATATATTGATATTATGCAAGCAACAAATATTATTCAACCAACAAAATTATTAGGTGGTGTTGACTTAGCAAACTCTACTAGTACTAAGAGGCATACAACGGCAGTTAGTTTTTGATTATATAATTCATTTGATAAAAAAGCATATAAAGTAGCAGAATATACTCATTCAAATGCTACACAACAATTTAAAGGACCATTAGAACAAGTTAAAAATATTTTAGAGTTTTATAATAATCAATTAAATCAATATTTTAATTTAATTCAACAAGGTATATCAATTAATGTTGATGATAGTGCTTATGCAACATTAGAAAGTTTAAATAGAGAAAAATATAATTATTCTTTTGGTCAATACATGCATTTTAAACCAGCACAAAAACAAAAATTTAAAATAAGACATCGTATTGAAACTTTTACAATGTTAATAAATACTAATCAATTAAAATGATTATGAGAAAAATGTCCTGTAAGTAAAACTCAATATGAATTAATACAATGAGAAGATAAACTAGATGCTAGAGAAGAAAAAATGCTAGACTTATATGATGATACATTTGATAGTGATTTTTATGCTTTACATTTTGAATTAATACCAATGGTTAAACATAATAGTTCAGCAGATTATAAATTATAACAACAAAGGGAGTGAATAACTTAATGAAAAAAATATTTATGTAATACATAATGAAAGAGTAATAAATGCAAAAAGACCATATATGTCTGTTTGTGGACAAGTTAAAAAAATACTTTGCCAAGAATTAAAAAAAGATAATATTGCAATATGCAAATTAAATTTATATAACGAATATATTAAGAAATATCAAAAAGTTAAAGTATGTGTGCAAGTTTTAGTAAATGAACCTTCTTTCCTAAACAAATAAAACAGAGGGCTTAAAAGGAGTAATTAAGACTTTGGTAACTAACTTTAAACAATCAGCTGAAGCAAAAGATTTAAAAGATCTTAAATTATTTAATTTTATTACACACCCACGTTTTGCTAAAACAATGGGACAAAAGATAGATAATAAGGGTGATAGTTAATTTTTAATATGAGATGTTTCAAATTCTGATCCATGAGCAGTTTTATTTACCTTTGGGTTAACTTTTAATAATGGTTTATATTATTGTTTTGCTTCGTCTTCAAATAATAAGGTGTCTAAGAATAGTGTTTACTTTAAAATTGGAATTAAAAAGATTATTTATTAAATTGAAATTTGTTAATTAATTTATTTTTAAAATAAATTCACTATTTTTTACTTAATAAATGATGACCAAAAAAATACTTTATTATGATAATAACTTTAAATAAAAAGGTGATAAGTTTAAGTTATCAGGTTAGATAAGCATTAAAGAGTTTTAATTTAAAACTCTTTTTTTATTTAGATAGGTAATTTCCTTGCTTTTTTTTTTTTTTATATATATAATGGAGGATAAGGCGATAGATTAATTTTGAAAAATTATAAATATAGTCTTAATCAAATAAGTATCAATAATGTTATTCAAAAGAAAGAGAAGGAATTACTAATGTTTACTGCTTATATTTTTAGATACTTATATGATATAGTTATTAATTTTTTTACTACAAAATGAATTTATCTATTTATTAAAGAAAATAATCCTCCTCCGGCACTATTTTAATTTTATTCTAAAATAAAAAAATTAAAGTGCAAGAAATAGGAGAAAAAAACCATGAAAAAATTGTTAAGTGTTTTAGGTGTTGTAACTTTAGCTGGTACTGGCGTATCAAATATTGTAGCATGCCATACAAAGACTAATGTTAAGAAAGAAGATACAACTGCGCGTGATCTTGAAGTATTATCTGAGATTCAGAATAAAGCAGTTACTGCAATTACTGAGAAAATAAAAGAAAAGATGTATATCGATAGTGGCAAAAATAATTTAGCAAAAATTTATGCAAAAGTTGATAATGGTAATTCAATGTATAAATTGAATTTAAACAATGCTGAAGATAAGAAATTAGCAAATTATTTTATCAATGATTTTACAAAGATTTTTGAAACAGTAAATTATAATTTACAGAATGAATATTCAAATTATTTTCCTAATAGTATGCCATTAAATTTTGATGAAGAGCGTAGTGTTATTAATGTTAATTTTGTCAATGTTGAAGCGATAAAAAATAAATTTCCTGTTGATATTAATCCAGAACCATTTAGTGCTGTTAGAATTGATTTTAAAGCTGTTGTAAGTATTAATTTTAAAACATCATTTTCAAGTTTTGAGATTTCTACAATCTATAATGTTACTGAGAATACAACCGCATTAAAAGTTCTTTCTGATAAATCAACAACTTTTTTAATTAAAAATATTCAAGAATATTTTAATAACTTAGAAAACGCTGATTTTAGTACAAATGATATTTTTAAGCCTTTATATGATAATGTTCAATGAGATTTTTCAGAAAAAACTACAGCTTTAGATGAAAGATTAAAGTTTTTATTTAAAGAATATATTAATAGTAAAAAAGAGTTTAAAAATATTGAAATAACTTATAATGCTGTTGAATTAATAAAACAAGTTATGAAGGGAGATTTATCTGCTAAAAATAAAGGCTTTGATAGTTTGAAAGATAATCGAAATATTAATAATTTAACTTTAGCTAATTGATTTAAAGGCGATGAAGGAATAAAGACTATTGAAAATGTTACAGAAGGTGATTTTGTTAATTTTTATAAGAATAAAATTGGCCCTGCTTTAAATATTAATGAAACAGATTATTTAAGTTTAGGTACTTTTAAAATTAATTTAACCTATATTAATATTTATGGTATGGGTTTGTCAGGTTATGCCAAAAATAATAATGGTGAGGATTTAATAGTAAGTTTACAATTGTCAAAGGCGGCAATTGATAAAAAATTAAATAATTGAGGAAAGATTATTATTGCTTTTTGAAATTATATTACCAATAATGAGCCGATGTATGTTTATTATGGAATAGTTCAAGTGGTAGTACCAAATTCATTATTTAAAAAGTTATTATTTAAGAATAAAAGAGATGGATTAAAAGGAACTTTAAAAATATTAGTAGATAATTTTAAAAGTTCTGAAGAAGCAACGGATTTAGAAGACATTAAATTATTTAATTTAATATCACATCCATTATTTGAAAGAGTAAAAGGAACGAAATCAAAGGATAGTGATAATAATACTCTTTTAGAATGAGGTCATCTATATTCGAAAAAAAATTGAGCTGCTTTATTTACTTTTGGTGAAAAATTAGATAATGGTTTATATTATTCGTTTGTAGGAGCAAAAGAAAACAATGAGGTATCTTTACAAATATGACTTCGAAAGTAAATAATTAAGTTTATTTATAAAAAATAGGAGAAAAAAAACCATGAAAAAATTGTTAAGTGTTTTAGGTGTTGTAACTTTAGCTGGTACTGGCGTATCAAATATTGTAGCATGCCATACAAAGACTAATGTTAAGAAAGAAGATACAACTGCGCGTGATCTTGAAGTATTATCTGAGATTCAGAATAAAGCAGTTACTGCAATTACTGAGAAAATAAAAGAAAAGATGTATATCGATAGTGGCAAAAATAATTTAGCAAAAATTTATGCAAAAGTTGATAATGGTAATTCAATGTATAAATTGAATTTAAACAATGCTGAAGATAAGAAATTAGCAAATTATTTTATCAATGATTTTACAAAGATTTTTGAAACAGTAAATTATAATTTACAGAATGAATATTCAAATTATTTTCCTAATAGTATGCCATTAAATTTTGATGAAGAGCGTAGTGTTATTAATGTTAATTTTGTTAATGTTGAAGCGATAAAAAATAAATTTTCTGTTGATATTAATATAGAACCATTTAGTGCTGTTCGAATTGATTTTAAAGCTGTGGTAAGTATTAATTTTAAAACATCATTTTCAAGTTTTGAGATTTCTACAATCTATAATGTTACTGAGAATACAACCGCATTAAAAGTTCTTTCTGATAAAGCAACAACTTTTTTAATTAAAAATATTCAAGAATATTTTAATAACTTAGAAAACGCTGATTTTAGTACAAATGATATTTTTAAGCCTTTATATGATAATGTTCAATGAGATTTTTCAGAAAAAACTACAGCTTTAGATGAAAGATTAAAGTTTTCATTTAAAGAATATATTAATAGTAAAAAAGAGTTTAAAAATATTGAAATAACTTATAATGCTGTTGAATTAATAAAACAAGTTATGAAGGGAGATTTATCTGCTAAAAATAAAGGCTTTGATAGTTTGAAAGATAATCGAAATATTAATAATTTAACTTTAGCTAATTGATTTAAAGGCGATGAAGGAATAAAGACTATTGAAAATGTTACAGAAGGTGATTTTGTTAATTTTTATAAGAATAAAATTGGCCCTGCTTTAAATATTAATGAAACAAATTATTTAAGTTTAGGTACTTTTAAAATTAATTTAACCTATATTAATATTTATGGTATGGGTTTGTCAGGTTATGCCAAAAATAATGATGGTGAGGATTTAATGGTAAGTTTACAATTGTCAAAGGCGGCAATTGATAAAAAATTAAATAATTGAGGAAAGATTATTATTGCTTTTTGAAATTATATTACCAATAATGAGCCGATGTATGTTTCTTATGGAATAGTTCAAGTGGTAGTACCAAATTCATTATTTAAAAAGTTATTATTTAAGAATAAAAGAGATGGATTAAAAGGAACTTTAAAAATATTAGTAGATAATTTTAAAAGTTCTGAAGAAGCAACGGATTTAGAAGACATTAAATTATTTAATTTAATATCACATCCATTATTTGAAAGAGTAAAAGGAACGAAATCAAAGGATAGTGATAATAATACTCTTTTAGAATGAGGTCATCTATATTCGAAAAAAAATTGAGCTGCTTTATTTACTTTTGGTGAAAAATTAGATAATGGTTTATATTATTCGTTTGTAGGAGCAAAAGAAAACAATGAGGTATCTTTACAAATATTACTTCGAAAGTAAATAATTAAGTTTATTTATAAAAAATAGGAGAAAAAAACCATGAAAAAATTGTTAAGTGTTTTAGGTGTTGTAACTTTAGCTGGTACTGGCGTATCAAATATTGTAGCATGCCATACAAAGACTAATGTTAAGAAAGAAGATAACAACTGCGCGTGATCTTGAAGTATTATCTGAGATTCAGAATAAAGCAGTTACTGCAATTACTGAGAAAATAAAAGAAAAGATGTATATCGATAGTGGCAAAAATAATTTAGCAAAAATTTATGCAAAAGTTGATAATGGTAATTCAATGTATAAATTGAATTTAAACAATGCTGAAGATAAGAAATTAGCAAATTATTTTATCAATGATTTTACAAAGATTTTTGAAACAGTAAATTATAATTTACAGAATGAATATTCAAATTATTTTCCTAATATAATGTTACTGAGAATACAACCGCATTAAAAGTTCTTTCTGATAAAGCAACAACTTTTTTAATTAAAAATATTCAAGAATATTTTAATAACTTAGAAAACGCTGATTTTAGTACAAATGATATTTTTAAGCCTTTATATGATAATGTTCAATGAGATTTTTCGGAAAAAACTACAGCTTTAGATGAAAGATTAAAGTTTTCATTTAAAGAATATATTAATAGTAAAAAATAGTTTAAAAATATTGAAATAACTTATAATGCTGTTGAATTAATAAAACAAGTAAGTTATGAAGGGAGATTTATCTGCTAAAAATAAAGGCTTTGATAGTTTGAAAGATAATCGAAATATTAATAATTTAACTTTAGCTAATTGATTTAAAGGCGATGAAGGAATAAAGACTATTGAAAATGTTACAGAAGGTGATTTTGTTAATTTTTATAAGAATAAAATTAGCCCTGCTTTAAATATTAATGAAACAGATTATTTAAGTTTAGGTACTTTTAAAATTAATTTAACCTATATTAATATTTATAGTATGGGTTTGTTAGGAAATGTTAAAGGTAGTGATGATGAAGATTTTATGATAAATTTGCAATTATCAAAAACAGCAATTGATAAAAAATTAAATAATTGAGGGAAAATTATTATTGCTTTTTTAAAATATGTATTATGTAAATCTAAGCTCCAAATTTATCTCTTGTTATTTTGATAATAGCACTCTTTAAAATAAATGCAACTATTTTTTTAAAAAAATAAATTATTTGTTAAATTATTTGTAAATTTACCTTAATTTTAGCACACTGAAAAATAGTTTATTAAATTATTCAAATAAACTTATTTAAAATTCTCTGAAAATACCTCTTTTGCTGTTCTTCAATTCAAAACAGGCCTTAATTTTTCATTTATAATATCAACTACTAAATCTATTTCTTGTTGTGTAACAGGATTAAAATCTGTTCCTTTACGATATCGTTTTCTAAATTCACGGTTCATTCTTTCAATTAATGGTTTTTGATTAGGTGAAGCAGGGTCACAATAATAAATATTAGAACCAGTAATCTTTTCCATTTCTTCAAATTTACTAAATTCTTTTCCTCTATCAGTTATTATTCCTTTAATTTTTCCAACCAAACCATTAATTCTAACTAATTCTTCAATTTTTTTTAAAACTTCATTAGCAGTATGTTCTTCTAATTTCATAGCAAAGTATTTTTTACTTGATTTCTCTACCAAAACTAAACAATTAGATTGATGGTCTTTACCAACTACGGTATCCATTTCAAATCAGGCTAACATCAGATTCTTTATTTTCAATATCTCATATTGACCTAAATCTTTCATCTAATTTACCACGATTATCAGGTCTTTTCTTTGTTCTATTTCTTTTTCCACCATTTAATAAATTTTTCTTTAACAAACCCAAAAGACCTAAATAAATTCATTTATAAAATGTTTTAAGGCAGGCAGGAAATTTGACACCAAATTTTATTAAAAATCGTTGAATAATTTCTGCTGGTGAATCATAAAAAATATTAAATCGTAAATTTAAAAATTCTTCTTGTTCTTCTGTAAATGTAGGTAGTTTTTTAATAGATTTTTTACGTTTTTGTTTATAATCTTTTTATGCTTGATATAGATTATAATCTTGTATATTTTTAAATCGCTTAATTTCTCTTTTAACAGTATTAATATCTCTTCCCATTTGTCTTGCTATTTCAGATAAATTAAGTTTACCATTTTTCTTTTTACAACTATCAGATAACAATAAATCCTTAAATAAACTTCGTTCATTATATTTTACATGTGTATAGTCTTGCATTTTTTCTGTCTCCAATCTTTTAATTTATTTATAACATTAAATTAAAAAAATTAAATTATTATATTGACAAATATTTTTATAGGATTAAAATGTATATAATGAGCAGTAGTTGAATTCTGTCTCTTAAAAACTGTTTATGTAAAAAAAATAAAAAGTGAAGTAGTTTACTTTTTTTTATTTTAATGTAAAATATAGGTAATAAAAAAGAACCAAATTGGTTCTTTGTTATATTTTAATACAGTTTTTTTACTCTTTTATTTAATCATATTCATTAAATAATAGCAATTTTAATATGCAAAAAGGAGTAAAAAATGAAAGAATTTAATCCAAAAAAAGCAAGTTTACGAACATTCTATCGTAAAATAGATGAATTTTGGCAAAATAAATCACCTAATAAACCATATACTTTTAATAATTTAACCAATGAATTCAACCTTTCTAACAGATGAAAGCACGAAACTTACAAGAGCGAGAAGATAGTTCCTTTGCTTGAAAAACAAGTTGATAGAATTGAAAGTGAAATAATTAATTTTATAATGAAATCACCTGATGGTGTTAAATTATATTAACAACGAGCATTTAATTATAAATATTTACTACAAGAAAAAGAACTTGAAAAAGAATTAAACTTAAATCAACAACAGCCAATAATTGTTAATTTACAAACTGATATTAGTGATATTAAAAAAGAAAGTGATAATAATGCTTAATCATTTTACTTATTTTTTAGAAATTCCTTATTGGTTATTACAAAATAGTAGTATTGGTGATAAATATCCATTTGCTAAGAAATATGAGTTAGTTAATGAAATTAATCAAATTGGTACACGATAATAGTGGTAAGGTACGCCACTAGTATTAACTGTTTGTACCTTAATTAATTCATCATAAACACTTTGCAATTGTGCTTTAATGATTTCAATATCATCGCTAATATCATAAGACTTTAATAAAACATTTTTAAATTCTTAATTATCAGTTAAAGAATTAATAAAGTCAATTACTTCAATTTGTTTTAATTGAATTGTTTGTTGTTAAATTTGTGAAGTTAATTCAGTATTTTTTGTTTGTAGTTCGTTGATTTGCTGATTATTATTTTCTAAATTACTTGCATTAAATTCTTCAACTTCAGCAATATTTTCTAAAATAATTTCAGCAGTTTTAATATTTAAACCACCATCTTCATTTTTAATTGGTTCATTATTTTCATCAATAAGAACATATCTTACATTTTTTAATGCCATTGTTTTTCCTCCTATTTTTTAATATTTGTTTTTGTTTTTGTTCTAATCGCTTTTTGTATAATTTCAAAACTATCAACTCGAAAAGATAAAAAATATCGTTTAGTTTTTATATTTAACTGATTAAATACTGAGCCTTTAATTTTTATCTCATCATCTTTTTTTAATTTCAAAAACTCAGATACAATTGGTGGATTATATATTGATAATGTTGAGTAATTTAATCCTTCTCGCTGACATTTAGCCGAACAAGCATCAACTTCAACACCACCAGCAACCAGTGCCTTAATTTTAGTTTTAATCGGATTTTCATGTAATCTAACAGTTAATTCTAATTTATTAACTTTTTTATTTTTTATTTTATGTTTATTGGTTATTGATTTTTTAGGTAAATTACTTTTTGATTTTGCCATTTTTATCAACTACTTTTGTTATAAAATATTGTAAATGTTTTCAAGCATCTAATTCGTGCTCTGACATTTTAATATTTCCTTTATAAATATAATTTTTCTTAACAACTGGCGATTGTAAAACATAATTTAAATTAAATAGATATTTGCATAAAACTTTTAAACCACCAATAAATTTAGGAGTAGATAATGGATTTTTTATTTTTAAACCCTTATGAAGTTGATAATCTTCAATTATTACAATAACTTTATTTAAATAAGAACAAATTTTATTTTTAAATTGATTTAATATTAAATAAATATTATTTATTGCTTCTTCTTCATTTTTGGAATTAAAAGTAATATTATTAATTTTTTTCTTTTGCAAAACATTTATAAATAATAATACCAGTTTGTCCAATTCCAGCAGGGTCAATTACAATAATATATTTTAATTTATTTGTTTTATTTTTTTGTCAATTTGTAATATTTTTCATCCATAGGAAGATAAATATAAAATATCGTTAATTTTGTAATATTACATATAATAATCAATAACATCTCACTTGTCTTTAAATAAATTTAAGTACATTTTGGCTCATTCTAAACATTGCAAATCATAATGCTTTTTATGATGTGAAATACGAAAATTAACAGGCTGACAATTAGCTCAATCAAAAGATGTTGTTATTTCATTTCAAGTTTTATTAATATACAAACTTTTATATTCTGTCATTTATCTATACTCCTTAATTCTTTTTATTTATTGCTTAAATTTCATCATTAATATCATTTACCGTTACTGGATAAGCTCGTATCATTAATTCTTGTAATTTACTTTCAATTTTTTTATTGTGTTTTTTGTACTACAATATCTTGCTTTTTTATATTATTTAAAACGCTTATAATTTGCTTTCATCAAATATTTTTCTTTCTGTAAAAAAACATAATATTCCTTTATTGGTTAATATTTTGATATTTAGTAATTTATTTTAATATTTAATTACTTCTCCGCACACTTCAATTCGGGGGTGAGCGGGTGCGGATAGGATATTTTGATAGAGTTTACCCCCATACGTAAATAAACAAAAAAACAGTTTACCCAGTTATTAATTACGCTTCATCTATCCCTAGACAACTTTATATAAAGAAAATAACCTTTTGGAGTTCCAACCCTCTTGTTTTTTTAGTGTCCGATATTGTTTTTTTCGGTTTAACAACACTCTTTTTATGAAAACAAGCCAAAAAACACATGCTCTGACATTTCGCAAGTTATTAATCTTGCCGAGAATTAAAGAAATAAATAGGAGTAGTAAATCCAATCGCTTTCATAGTTTCTTTAAGGCTTTGTGTCATAGATGAGTTATCCATCTTTAAACATCAAAAAATATTAAGTTTTAAAGATTGAATTTTGGATTAATCGTTAGATAGCATCTTTATTTTTTTGTCTCATTATCTTTTTTAATTCTTTGTTTATTAAATATATTTTTTAATAATATATTTAATAATTAACTAACAACTAAATAAAACAATTATTCAAAATTTTTTAAGAAAAGAAAGGATGGATTTTTCTGAAAAAACATATTTTATTAAGTGCAAAAGATACTATCTAACGATTAATCCAATAAATATAAGTATTTTTTACAAAATAAAAAGCATTTTATTCTTTTTCAATAAAGTGCTACATTTGCATTTACAATTTACAGAGTTAAAAAAATGCTAGCAAATAGTAATATTAACTTAGTAAAAACAAATTATTATGATAGTTGGGCGCGTGATATAGGAGCACTTTATTTAATAAATTATAGAAACCACACACATTTTGTACTTTTGTGGTATTTACATTATTTATTATGAGAGCATCAACTAGTTCTAAAAGAATATGATTATTATGATGTTAATAATATTTCAAAAGGAACAATTATTGCTGGTCCAAAATTTTTAAATGCAAAAGTAAAACTGGAAACAACATTTTTAGGTTACTATGACGGAATTAGTAAAACTAGTGCTTTAGCATTTATTTATTTAGTTGCAAATAACATTATTCCACCATTAGCATTTGAAAAAGCAATAACGCATTTTTTAACTAATCATTATGCTTTAATGAAAATAAATCAAGGGGATTTATGATTTTTTAAAGCAACATTATCCTTATAAGAAACTTAATGCATTAGCACAGCAAAAGCGAGACCATTTACATGGTTAATCTTCGACTTGAATTAGACAATTATACTGTTAAAATGTATTATCGTAGTAAATGTCTTTTTAATAATCCTAATTTAATTGTTTATGATTTGGATACATTATATTATTTATGAATGGGAAATTTTGTACAAGAACAAATGGAAGGAAATTTAAATATTGTTAAAACTCGTTTAATTTAACATAATAAATTAATTAATTTAAAAAGCTTATTAATTTATTTAAATAATTTAGAATTAGATTTTAGTACAAATCAGATTTCGCTTGTTCAAAATTTTGTTTGTAGTGTTTCGGAACGAATAGCAATTATAACTAATTTTCCTAAATTAAAATTAATAACAATTAAGCCACATTATGGTTTATTAGTTCAAATAAATGATTTTTATGTTAATGTTAAAAGCAAAACAACGATAATTTATCAGCGTAGTACAAAAGACCTTTTTAAATTAAATTATGGTTGGATTAATTGTTAAAATATCTTTCAACAATATCTTAATCATAATTTTAATGTTATGTTATTTGTTTCAGATTTAATAACATTAATTCCAAATTTATATCAAAGGATATGAACATCATATAAAATAAAAGCACTTTGCCTTGAAAAAAGGTCTTTTTTCAGAAGTTATTATAACAGATTATGAAAAAGCAATGGCAGAATTTTTGATAGTATTACAAAAGCTTAGGTTTTATAAAAAATATAAATAAAATAATTAGATAACTTTTTAAAAGGTTGATTTATCAGTGTTTTAGAAATATATTTAAAATAAAGAATAATTTTTATACCAAAACCTAAACTTTTTTCTTACTACCCTGATTTTTGGCGACAGTAATATCATTATCAATATAAATATTTTCATCATTAGTAGTAATAACTGCTTGGTCTGATTTATATGCTTGTTGTAATTCAACAGACATAATACATCATTTTCTTAATAATGATGTTAATACTGTTTTAAGTGCAATTTCATCAAAAGTAGCAATATAAAATGATTTATTTTTAGCATAAGTTTTAGAATATTTCATAAAATGATTTTCCATTCGTTCTTTTGTCATATACAATGTTTTTTCAAAACCATTAACCATTTTAAAATAAGATACATAACCTATAATTGGTAATTTTTCTCGTTCATCTTCATTTTAAATTCAATTAAAACTAGTTCCTTTTAAACGATCATAATTTATTAATTCACCATCTCTAACATCTGATGCTGCTATATCTAGATATTGTCCACTTCTTTGTGCTAATTGAATAATAACCTTTATAACCCATTTGAAATTGTGCTTGATTAACTCATTCTTGCACTTCACGACCATTAATAATTCTTGTTATTTTAGTATTATATGGAACTACATAAGCATATCCGAATTGTTTTTCCATTGGTAAGTTTAATAATACTCCTTGATAACAAGCGGTCATAATTGTTTTTGGGTCTGCTTTTTGTAATAATTCATTACTATTTGATATTGCAACTATATTACTTTTAAATCTTGCAATTTCATTTTCGTTAGAAAATTTACTTTTAATTCACTCTGTTACCTTATCTGTTCTTAAAAATTCAACAATATTTTCCATATTATTTTTCTCCTTTATTTATTTTAAAATTAATACCTTTAACACCAATTAAATTAATATCTTTATCACTATCTCATTGGTCTTTAATTTCGTTTTTAACAATTTGTTCATCAACAATTAAATAGTTTTTAATAAGATTAATAAGTTCTAATTTATTTGCTTTTTCTAAAAAATTATCATCAATACCCAATATTTCAATATCTTTAATTAATAATTTATTTTTACGAAAATTACTAGTAATAATTTTTAATTCTTGTTCTTGTTTTGCTACACTTTTAATTTCTAAAAATTGTTCTTTTCTATGAGTTTCAATAATTTCATTTTGTTTTTGAAATTGAATATTAATTACACTATTTTTTAAAGAATCATGATTACTCTTAATATTATTTTCTAAATTCAAAATATCTTTTCTAATAAAATTTAATTTATCTTTAAAATTTTTTATTAATTCTAATGGTTCTCTAAAAATATAATCAATTTTTAAAACTACTAATTTTAAATCTTTCAATGATTGCGATTTATATTCTCCATTTATTAATCAAGCTTGTTGTCGATATATAAATTCTGCTAATTCTTGTCCATTTTCATCAATTCATTTTTTAATTGTTAATGCTTTTAAACTTAATTCTTTAAAATCATTTCCTTTTAAATAAAACGGATAAGTAATATTTTTAACTTCATTATTTAACTTTAAATCTTCCATAATTAAATTTCCTCTAATTCCATTTCATTAATTAAATTATCAATATAGTCATAAGTACTTTCTTCTGAATAACATTCTTCTAATGCTATATTAAATAAATCTTCTTCAGTATAAACATTGCCATTTTCATCTTTTCACATATTATTCACATCCTTGTCATTTAATATTTTCATTTTCTAAATTAATAATAGTTGTTAATCATTCTTGTTGATTTTCAATATTAGAAGTAATTTTTGCTTCTTATAATGTATAAAAACAGTTTGTTTTAAAATCACCATATTTACTTTTCATTACTAATAAGTATCTTTTATTCACAATTTATTTCTCCTAATTTTTTATACCTAATGCTCAATGCTCATCAGTTATATCTTTAAATGATACGGGATAAGCTCGTAGTATTAATTCTTGTAATTTGTTTTCTTGATTACATCTAAAACAATAACCTCAATATCTTTTTTTAAGACAAATTTTATTTAACTTTTTTATATATACCTCCTAAATTATTCCTTTTATTTTTAACTCGTTGGCACTCACTCCCAAGTGAAAGTGCCAAAGCGAGAATTAGTTATATAAGTATTTACTACGCCATACGCTTCACTAAGGTAAGTGGTGGTGGTATATTGTTTAATAATCCACAGTTGTTTTTTATTTTTTATGCCAGAGAGTTTTCTCTCTCTTCATCCGCACCATTTCAGGTCAAAACGTTCAGTTTTTAAAATAAATTCACTTGCACCTTGAAGAGCCTAATGCTGACTTTGTGGTTTTTATTAAACTGCCGTCACTTCTAAGAAGTAATATCTATCGCAAATTTATTTATAAAGTGGGCCATCTTAATATTTATTGTCGTTTGATGTTGACCTTGAACTTATCACGACTATCACTTGTTAAAGCGTCTGTTATTTCCGGACTGATTACCGTTGGGCTAGACCGCTTATGTGGAATAAAAACACTTAGTTATTTAAAATAACCGTCCCACACTGCATTAAATTGTTTTAATAAATCAAAGTTTTAAAGAACCAGTTTCATAATCAAAGATAATTTTTGAATTTTCTAAACGTTTATAAAACCGCTTTTGTTTTTTATCTTTTGTGTGATTTAATAAATATTTGTGTTTTTCACAAGTTCATAAAACTTTATTTGATAAAAATTCTTCGGTAATAAATGATACTTTTTTATAACAATCATTAACATCACATATTTTTTGTTGTTTAATTATCATTACCTCCTTTTAGAGATTGTTTTATTTCAAATAAAAAAACAACTCTAACAAGAGTTGTTTTTTGGAGCTTCATCGTACATTATACGTTTTTGTGATGCTGGAACTCCAACATAAAAACCAAAGTTGAAAGAGTAATCCGCGATTTTAGACATTGATTTTCCAAAGGAATTTATTTAAGTATTTATTCAAGAAATTATTATCAAGAAGTTGCAAATATAATAAACTCTAAACTTAAAAAATATTTACATTGACTATCTTCAAAAGAAGTTTTTATACAAATGTTTAATTTTTAATATAATTACCTATAAAAATTTTAATTATTTTATTTTTCAGTGTGCCAAAATTCATAAATTTAAAACAAAACTACTAAATTTTTTTAAAATAAATTATATTGAACATTTATTTTATTGGTATTATAATGAAATAAAATAAAGCGCTACACTTCATAGTACAATTTACAATCATAAATAATTTCATAAGTTCCTTCTACTTGCCCAACTAATATTACTTGATTCATTCTTTATCATCCTTTCTAAAAACAATCAATATAACTCAATACTAAAAGAATTATAAAAAACTTTTTTCAAAAGTAAGAAAAAAATTCACAAAAAGCATTGTTATTTTTATTTTAAAAAATCAGCCCCTTTTTGAATTTCAACTTTTGATAAGCCAGGATAATCTCATTGCCGCATAATTTCATAACCAACAATCCCAACTGTATTGGCAACATTTAAACTACGGACTTTTTCTGACATTGGAATACGAAAAGTTTGTGATAAATGTTCTTTCAAAATTGCTGTTGGAATACCAGTTGATTCACGCCCAAATAAAATAAAAACTTTTTCTTCCTTTGTAAAATCAATTGCACTATGTGGTTGTTGTGCATAACGAGTTGCACAATATAATTTAAGATTTGGATTTAATTGTGAAAAATGATTTCAATGATTATATGTTTTATATTCAGCAAACTCAACATAATTTGCACTACTGCGAGCAATAAATCGTTCATCAAAAATAAATCCAAATGGTTCAATTAAATGTAACTTAGCATTAATTGCAACACAAGTTCGCATAATGGCTCCAACATTTTGTGCAATTTCTGGTTCAAATAAAATAATGTTAATTTTTTTTGTTGTCTTCATCTTTTCCTCCTAATCATCATTTTTTAAACATTTGAAAAGCTGTTGAACGATGCGAATACTTATTTTTCTCTTCTACAGTTAATTCAGCATAAGTTTTACCAATTTCTGGTAAGAAAAAAATTGCATCATAACCAAAAACATTATTACCAACTGGTTTTTCAGTAATAAGACCTTTTGTTATTCCTCGAAAATACCTTGTTTCGTTTGTACTTGGATTAATATAACATAAAATACAAACTGCTTGTGCATCACATTCTTCTAGTGAACGACATTTTTCAATTAATAAATTATTAATAATATTATTATCCGTAATTGGTTCTGCTCAACGGCGAGTATTAACACCAGGAAAATTCCCTAAACCAATAATTTCTAATCCAGAATCATCCGCTAATACTGGCTTATTTAACATTTTACTTAAATAATCAGCTTTTAAAAATGCATTTTCTTTAAAGGTTGTTCCTGTTTCAGGAATTTCAGGCACAGGTACTGTTAAATCTAATAATGATTTAACAATTATATTAATACCTTCAAACATTTCTTTAAATTCTCGTACTTTGTTCTTATTACTAGTAGCAATCCAAATTTCATTCATTTTTTATTTCCCCGCTTTTCTTAACTATATATATTGTATAATAAAATTAATAATATATAACAGACAGAATGGAAGTCATAAATATGATGAAATACCAAATTAAAACAAAATTAAATTTAGGTATTACTAACCAAAATTATCAAAGTATTGATAATCTTTTTATCCGTTATAGTAATCCTTTTACTAATTTATTCATTGATCATCAAAATGAAATTTTTGTTTTAGAACAAATTAAAAATTCCGATTTAACATTACCAATTGTAGATTATGGCTATGATGGTGAGCATTTCTTTTTGGTTACACCATACTACCCAACTTTACAATCACTTAGTACGGTTAAACTTACAAACCAAGTATTAAACAAAGTTGCTACAATAATTAAACAATTATGAGAAACTAAAATTAATCCAAATAATCAAATTAAAACATTTAATCCTGAGCAATTTTTAATAACATTAAAAACAGCAATTTGTAAACAATTGGTAAATTTAGCTCCACATGAAAAGAACCTTGATTATTTAAAATTGCAACCAACAGAACTTGTTTTATGCCATAATGACTTAAATCGTGGTAATTTAGTTTTTTTAAACCAAAAGCTTTATTTAATTGATTTTGAATATGCTATGCTAAATGATAAATTTTTTGATATTGCTTCATTTTCTTCTGAAACATTAACAACAAAAGGTGAACAAACTTATTGATTTAATCTTTTTAATTTAACATCACAACAACAAGAAAAAGTAGTAGCATGAATGTATTACCAAAACATTCTATGAATTTACTGAGCTAATTACATGTATGAACAAACAAAACAAAAAATTTTCTTAACAATTATTGATTTAAAATTAACTAATTTACAAAAAAATAATTAAGGTTCTTTCTTTGTTACTGATGAATCAACTGGTGAATTATTGTTTTCTTTTTTATTAATAACTGGCGACTCTGATTGTTTCTTTCCTTTTTTTATTTGAAAATATCCACGAAGATTACGAATTCATACGGTCATAAATGTACCAACAAAAATAGCAATTAAGAGAAAAAGAAATGATACTAAGCAACGATATAAAATATTATCTCATCCTCATCAATATCCAGTTAAATAAATTCCATATAACATTCAAGATAATGCAATAGTATAGGTAAACTGGTCGGCTTGATGAAAATAAAAATAAAACCCTAAACAAGTTAATAAAAAAACACTAAAAACCATTGTTAAACCAAAACCAATTCCAATGCCAACATCATAATGGTAGGTAAAACTTAAGTCGGGCGAAGTTAAAAAAAACAATAATAAAAATGGTACTACTGCTTCAATGATTAAAAATAGAAAACTTTTTCAAAATACTGTGCGTGAAGCATGAAATTCTAAATCATGTTGCATTTCTGGTGGTAAATGTTCTCAATTACTAGTAGACTCTTTTTTATTATAATTTTTAATGACTTTCATAACAATCACTAACTCCTCTTTTGCCCCTTGCCTTTTTATTTTAACATAAAAAAAATTGTTAAACTAACAATTAATATCATGGAGCAGGTGAAGGGAATCGAACCCTCACAGTCAGCTTGGAAGGCTGAAGTTCTACCATTAAACTACACCTGCATTTTAATTTTAAATTTTATCCTAAACTACAATAATATATATACCACTGTCTTAACATAATGTCAATTTTTTTTTAAATAAAATAAATGGTGCCCGAGACCGGACTTGAACCGGTACAGTTGTAAAACCGACGGATTTTAAGTCCGTTGCGTCTACCTATTCCGCCACTCGGGCATATATTTTTTATAAATGGTCTCCTGTAAAGGACTTGAACCTTTGACCCACTGGTTAAAAGCCAGTTGCTCTACCGACTGAGCTAACAGGAGACAATGGCTGGGCTAGCTGGATTTGAACCAGCGCATGAAGGAGTCAAAGTCCTTTGCCTTACCGCTTGGCTATAGCCCAAAATATACATAAAGATGGTGGAGGGGGAGGGATTCGAACCCCCGAACCCGAAGGAGCTGAGTTACAGTCAGATGTGTTTGGCCACTTCACTACCCCTCCAAAGAATGGTGCTGGCTAGAAGAATCGAACTCCCAACCTACTGATTACAAGTCAGTTGCTCTACCTATTGAGCTAAGCCAGCAGGAATCATTAATGGTCGGATGTAACGGACTTGAACCGCTGACCACCCGCTTGTAAGGCAGGCGCTCTCTCAACTAAGCTAACACCCGATGACATAATGTAAGTATTATGTTGAAACCTTTTTAATTTTATATAAAATAATAATTTTTGTCAATTAAAATATTATTAATTTTATTTTTTTAAGAAGATTATATTATCTAAAATCACTAATAAAAATGGATTTTAATATTAAAATCCATTTTAAAACTCTTATTAATAACGGCGTTGCATATGGTCAGATGCTTTATATTGTGGAATGTTAATCATATAACCATCTTCACGACGTCATAATCCTTTAATTACTTTTGTAATTAAATAAATCATAAAGATTGTTCCAATTAATGTTGCAGTAAAGTTTAAAATATTAGCAAAAATTGCTAGTCCATTTTGTCCTTTTTGGAAGATACGGCTAAATGCTTCAATTAGTTTTAATAACGCCGTAATAATTTGGATCACTAACATTATTGTTACTAAAATAGTATAAACAGTTGAAACGAAACGTAATCATTTTCCATAAGAAGTTTCAGCCATCATATTAGCAACAACTTTATTACTATAAAAGCCAGGGACAAAAATTAAACTTAAAACACTAACGGCAGCTAAAACTCCCATCATAATGGCAAAATTTTGTTTTGAGTCTCCAACTCAAGTTTTATCTGTTGCCTTGTTATAAAAAATCATAATTGCAACAATACTAGCAAGAGCTGATACTAATCAAGCAGTCCCTAAATAACGGACAATAACAACGCGAGCATTTTTTGTTGCTTTAACATCAGTATCTGGTAATCATGTTAATGCAAATGGTGCAAAAAAACCACCAATTGATAACGATAATACCGCTAAACTTCATTTGTTTGCACATAATTCGGCATCAGTACTGCTAATTGCATAACGAATCAATCCAATATTACAAATTATTGTTGTAAAAAATGAAAAAATCACTACTAGTAAAAGTACAACTTTAACACTTGTTAAATCAGCATATGAATTCATTAATCAAGTATTTGCAGCGTTGATATCACCAGGAAAAGTCCCATTGTTATATCGACCTAAATAATAAAAGTAAGCCCCTCCTACTATTGCTATTCCCGCAATACCCACAATACTTGATAACACAATTCAAAATCTAGTAAAACCAAAATTTCTTATCATCATTTGTATAATCACTATTCCTTTCTACAATTACATAATTAATTATATGCTGGTTTTAATATGATTACAAGATATTTTTTTATTCTTTTTTAAAAAGAAAACTCGGGGTTCCCCCTTATTTTATGGTACATTTAATAAGTGAGGTGAAATTAAAAAAATGAAAGCATTTGATTATGAAGACATTCAATTAATTCCAGAATTATGTGTTGTTAATTCTCGAAAAGAATGTGATACAACCGTTAAATTAGGAAAACATACTTTTAATTTACCTGTCGTACCTTCAAATATGGCAACGGTAGTGAATGAAGAATTATGTGAAAAATTAGCAGAAAAAAATTATTTTTACATTATGCATCGTTTTAACGTAGATCAAGTTAAGTTTATTAAACATATGAAAAGTAAAAACTTGGTTACATCATTTTCAATTGGTGTTAAACCAGATGATTTTGCACTAATTGAAACATTAAAAAAAGAACAATTAGTACCTGACTATATCACAATAGATATTGCCCACAGTCATGCTTTTAGTGTAAAAAAAATGATTGAACATATTCGCAGCCATTTAGGTCATGAAACATTTATTATTGCAGGTAATGTCGGGACGCCAAAAGCTGTTCGTGATTTAGAACAATGAGGCGCTGATGCAACAAAAGTTGGTATTGGACCCGGAAAAGTCTGTATTACTAAATTAAAGACTGGTTTTGGTAATGGTGGATGACAATTATCGGCCGTTAAATGATGTAGTAAAGGTAGTTCAAAACCAATTATTGCAGATGGCGGATTACGAGTTAATGGTGATATTGCGAAATCAATTCGAATGGGCGCAACAATATGCATGATTGGTAGTTTATTTGCTGCGCACCAAGAATCACCTGGAAAACAAGTTGAAAATAATGGTATTAAATATAAAGAATATTTTGGATCAGCAAGTGAATATAATAAAGGTGAAAAACGTTATGTTGAAGGTAAAAAAGAGTTAATTGAAATTCGTGGCAGCATTTTTGAAACATTACGTGAAATGACAGAAGATTTGCAATCATCAATTTCATATGCTGGCGGTAAAGATCTTTCGGCCATTAAAAAAGTTGATTATGTAATTTTAAAAGATAGTAATTTTTAAAAAAAATCCTATTTAAAATAGGATTTTTTTAACGAAAACTACGTAATTGTTCTTGTTTATAACGTCTTTTTTCTTTTTTACTCATTCAGTGTTCACGTTTTCGGGCTTCTTTTCTTTTAACTGAAGAAACCTTGTTAAATCGTTTTAACGCTTTGTCTAGCGGTTCTCCTGCTTTAACAACAACAGTAGCCATAATATTTCAACTCCTAAAACTATATAAATTAACAATATCATCTTATCATACTTTTTTAACAAAACAAACTTTTCTTATTTTATGTATGCATAAAATTAAAATATTTATTGGAATATAAATATTTTAATTAATTTCTCTAAATTTCCTATCATATCTTAAACTTAATACCATATTTTTATTCTTTTTTAACCTTTGTTAAAATTTTATAATTATTATTCCCGATTGTTAACTTTTCTTGGATAACTGTTTTAATTTTTTGCGATAAAAAAATTCGGTAGTAAGAAAAAAGTTTAGGTTTTGGTATAAAAATTATTCTTTATTTTAAATATATTTCTAAAACACTGATAAATCAACCTTTTAAAAAGTTATCTAATTATTTTATTTATATTTTTTATAAAACCTAAGCTTTTGTAATACTATCAAAAATTCTGCCATTGCTTTTTCATAATCTGTTATAATAACTTCTGAAAAAAGACCTTTTTTCAAGGCAAAGTGCTTTTATTTTATATGATGTTCATATCCTTTGATATAAATTTGGAATTAATGTTATTAAATCTGAAACAAATAACATAACATTAAAATTATGATTAAGATATTGTTGAAAGATATTTTAACAATTAATCCAACCATAATTTAATTTAAAAAGGTCTTTTGTACTACGCTGATAAATTATCGTTGTTTTGCTTTTAACATTAACATAAAAATCATTTCTTTGAACTAATAAACCATAATGTGGCTTAATTGTTATTAATTTTAATTTAGGAAAATTAGTTATAATTGCTATTCGTTCCGAAACACTACAAACAAAATTTTGAACAAGCGAAATCTGATTTGTACTAAAATCTAATTCTAAATTATTTAAATAAATTAATAAGCTTTTTAAATTAATTAATTTATTATGTTAAATTAAACGAGTTTTAACAATATTTAAATTTCCTTCCATTTGTTCTTGTACAAAATTTCCCATTCATAAATAATATAATGTATCCAAATCATAAACAATTAAATTAGGATTATTAAAAAGACATTTACTACGATAATACATTTTAACAGTATAATTGTCTAATTCAAGTCGAAGATTAACCATGTAAATGGTCTCGCTTTTGCTGTGCTAATGCATTAAGTTTCTTATAAGGATAATGTTGCTTTAAAAAATCATAAATCCCCTTGATTTATTTTCATTAAAGCATAATGATTAGTTAAAAAATGCGTTATTGCTTTTTCAAATGCTAATGGTGGAATAATGTTATTTGCAACTAAATAAATAAATGCTAAAGCACTAGTTTGACTAATTCCGTCATAGTAACCTAAAAATGTTGTTTCCAGTTTTACTTTTGCATTTAAAAATTTTGGACCAGCAATAATTGTTCCTTTTGAAATATTATTAACATCATAATAATCATATTCTTTTAGAACTAGTTGATGCTCTCATAATAAATAATGTAAATACCACAAAAGTACAAAATGTGTGTGGTTTCTATAATTTATTAAATAAAGTGCTCCTATATCACGCGCCCAACTATCATAATAATTTGTTTTTACTAAGTTAATATTACTATTTGCTAGCATTTTTTTAACTCTGTAAATTGTAAATGCAAATGTAGCACTTTATTGAAAAAGAATAAAATGCTTTTTATTTTGTAAAAAATACTTATATTTATTGGATTAATCGTTAGATAGTATCTTTTGCACTTAATAAAATATGTTTTTTCAGAAAAATCCATCCTTTCTTTTCTTAAAAAATTTTGAATAATTGTTTTATTTAGTTGTTAGTTAATTATTAAATATATTATTAAAAAATATATTTAATAAACAAAGAATTAAAAAAGATAATGAGACAAAAAAATAAAGATGCTATCTAACGATTAATCCAAAATTCAATCTTTAAAACTTAATATTTTTTGATGTTTAAAGATGGATAACTCATCTATGACACAAAGCCTTAAAGAAACTATGAAAGCGATTGGATTTACTACTCCTATTTATTTCTTTAATTCTCGGCAAGATTAATAACTTGCGAAATGTCAGAGCATGTGTTTTTTGGCTTGTTTTCATAAAAAGAGTGTTGTTAAACCGAAAAAAACAATATCGGACACTAAAAAAATAAGAGGGTTGGAACTCCAAAAGGTTATTTTCTTTATATAAAGTTGTCTAGGGATAGATGAAGCGTAATTAATAACTGGGTAAACTGTTTTTTTGTTTATTTACGTATGGGGGTAAACTCTATCAAAATATCCTATCCGCACCCGCTCACCCCCGAATTGAAGTGTGCGGCGAAGTAATTAAATATTAAAATAAATTACTAAATATCAAAATATTAACCAATAAAGGAATATTATGTTTTTTTACAGAAAGAAAAATATTTGATGAAAGAAAATTATAAGCGTTTTAAATAATATAAAAAAGCAAGATATTGTAGTACAAAAAACACAATAAAAAAATTGAAAGTAAATTACAATAATTAATGATACGAGCTTATCCAGTAACGGTAAATGATATTAATGATGAAATTTAAGCAATAAATAAAAAGAATTAAGGAGTATAGATAAATGACAGAATATAAAAGTTTGTATATTAATAAAACTTGAAATGAAATAACAACATCTTTTGATTGAGCTAATTGTCAGCCTGTTAATTTTCGTATTTCACATCATAAAAAGCATTATGATTTGCAATGTTTAGAATGAGCCAAAATGTACTTAAATTTATTTAAAGACAAGTGAGATGTTATTGATTCTTATATGTAATATTACAAAATTAACGATATTTTATATTTATCTTCCTATGGATGAAAAATATTACAAATTGACAAAAAAATAAAACAAATAAATTAAAATATATTATTGTAATTGACCCTGCTGGAATTGGACAAACTGGTATTATTATTTATAAATGTTTTGCAAAAGAAAAAAATTAATAATATTACTTTTAATTCCAAAAATGAAGAAGAAGCAATAAATAATATTTATTTAATATTAAATCAATTTAAAAATAAAATTTGTTCTTATTTAAATAAAGTTATTGTAATAATTGAAGATTATCAACTTCATAAGGGTTTAAAAATAAAAAATCCATTATCTACTCCTAAATTTATTGGTGGTTTAAAAGTTTTATGCAAATATCTATTTAATTTAAATTATGTTTTACAATCGCCAGTTGTTAAGAAAAATTATATTTATAAAGGAAATATTAAAATGTCAGAGCACGAATTAGATGCTTGAAAACATTTACAATATTTTATAACAAAAGTAGTTGATAAAAATGGCAAAATCAAAAAGTAATTTACCTAAAAAATCAATAACCAATAAACATAAAATAAAAAATAAAAAAGTTAATAAATTAGAATTAACTGTTAGATTACATGAAAATCCGATTAAAACTAAAATTAAGGCACTGGTTGCTGGCGGTGTTGAAGTTGATGCTTGTTCGGCTAAATGTCAGCGAGAAGGATTAAATTACTCAACATTATCAATATATAATCCACCAATTGTATCTGAGTTTTTGAAATTAAAAAAAGATGATGAGATAAAAATTAAAGGCTCAGTATTTAATCAGTTAAATATAAAAACTAAACGATATTTTTTATCTTTTCGAGTTGATAGTTTTGAAATTATACAAAAAGCGATTAGAACAAAAACAAAAACAAATATTAAAAAATAGGAGGAAAAACAATGGCATTAAAAAATGTAAGATATGTTCTTATTGATGAAAATAATGAACCAATTAAAAATGAAGATGGTGGTTTAAATATTAAAACTGCTGAAATTATTTTAGAAAATATTGCTGAAGTTGAAGAATTTAATGCAAGTAATTTAGAAAATAATAATCAGCAAATCAACGAACTACAAACAAAAAATACTGAATTAACTTCACAAATTTAACAACAAACAATTCAATTAAAACAAATTGAAGTAATTGACTTTATTAATTCTTTAACTGATAATTAAGAATTTAAAAATGTTTTATTAAAGTCTTATGATATTAGCGATGATATTGAAATCATTAAAGCACAATTGCAAAGTGTTTATGATGAATTAATTAAGGTACAAACAGTTAATACTAGTGGCGTACCTTACCACTATTATCGTGTACCAATTTGATTAATTTCATTAACTAACTCATATTTCTTAGCAAATGGATATTTATCACCAATACTACTATTTTGTAATAACCAATAAGGAATTTCTAAAAAATAAGTAAAATGATTAAGCATTATTATCACTTTCTTTTTTAATATCACTAATATCAGTTTGTAAATTAACAATTATTGGCTGTTGTTGATTTAAGTTTAATTCTTTTTCAAGTTCTTTTTCTTGTAGTAAATATTTATAATTAAATGCTTGTTGTTAATATAATTTAACACCATCAGGTGATTTCATTATAAAATTAATTATTTCACTTTCAATTCTATCAACTTGTTTTTCAAGCAAAGGAACTATCTTCTCGCTCTTGTAAGTTTCGTGCTTTCATCTGTTAGAAAGGTTGAATTCATTGGTTAAATTATTAAAAGTATATGGTTTATTAGGTGATTTATTTTGCCAAAATTCATCTATTTTACGATAGAATGTTCGTAAACTTGCTTTTTTTGGATTAAATTCTTTCATTTTTTACTCCTTTTTGCATATTAAAATTGCTATTATTTAATGAATATGATTAAATAAAAGAGTAAAAAAACTGTATTAAAATATAACAAAGAACCAATTTGGTTCTTTTTTATTACCTATATTTTACATTAAAATAAAAAAAAGTAAACTACTTCACTTTTTATTTTTTTTACATAAACAGTTTTTAAGAGACAGAATTCAACTACTGCTCATTATATACATTTTAATCCTATAAAAATATTTGTCAATATAATAATTTAATTTTTTTAATTTAATGTTATAAATAAATTAAAAGATTGGAGACAGAAAAAATGCAAGACTATACACATGTAAAATTTGATGAGCGATATTTGTTTAAAGATTTATTTTTATCTAATACTTGTAAAAAGAAAAACAGGACAATTAATTTATCTGAAATATCAAGGAAAACGTGTCGTGCAGTTAATACTGTTAAAAGAGAAATTAATAGATTTAAAAATATAGAAGATTATAACCCATATGAAGCACAAAAAGATTATAAGAAAAAACGAAAAAAATCTATTAAAAAAATGCCTGAATTTACAGAAGAACAAGAAGAATGATTAAATGTAAGATTTAATAAATATCACGATACACCTTCACAAATTATTAGAAAATTTAAAAAAAAGTTTGGTTTTAAATTTCCAGCATGTAAAAAAACTTTATATAAATGAATTTATTTAAATTTATTAGGATTAAATAAACAAAATTTACGCCATCATGGCAAAAAATACAAAAGAAAAGGAAAATCTGATAATCGTGGAAAATTAGATGATAAATTTAAGTCAATATGAGATATTGAAAATAAAGAGACTGATGTTGGATTTTTTGAAATGGATACGGTGGTTGGAAAAGACCATCAATCTGCTGTTTTAGTTTTAGTTGAACAAAATAGTAAAAATTATTTTGCAATGAAATTAGAAAAAAATAATTCAAGTGAAGTTTTAGAAAAACTTGAACATATAGTTAGAATTAATGGTTTAGTTGGAAAAATTAAAGGAATAATAACTGATAGAGGAAAAGAATTTAGTAAATTTAAATAAATGGAAAAGATTACTGGTTCTAATATTTATTTTTGTGACCCTGGTAAACCACAACAAAAACCATTAATTAAATATATGAATGGTGATTTTAGACATTGATTTAAAAAGGGAACAGATTTTAATAATGCCACTCAACAAAAAATAGATTGAGTAGTTAATATTATGAATAAAAAATGAATGCCTTGTTTAAATTAAAGAACATCTAGGGAAGTATTTTTAGATAATTTTAGCTAGGTTTTATTTACAAAATTTAATAAATTATTTTTCAGTGTGCCTAAATATGCTTAAAATAGACTAAAATTACAAATATTTTATTTTTTTTTGAAAAAATAGTTGCATTTATTTTAAAGAGTGTTTTTATAAAAATAACAAGAGACAGAATTTGCTGCTTGAATTTACACAATGCATTTTAATTTTAATGTCTTTTGCAATCTTATTAACAGTATTAATAACAATATCTTTACCATACTTTTTCACTAATGACCGCAAAATAAAATATTGCTTTGTTTGCGTAATTTCAACTCCTTAATTAAAATATTAATAAAATTTGTTTCTAAAAATGTAAATACCACAAAAGTACAAAATGTGTGTGGTTTCTACAATTCATACCCCCCAATCGTAATAACAAAGCAGTAATTGGCAGTACAACAATTGGAAATTGTAATGCTTTTCCTAATTTTTGTAAATATTGCATTTTATTTGTTTCCTTTCTTTTTTAACTTACATAAGTTGATATGTTATAACTAAAATGATTAAAAGATTATGTATTAAGTTTAATAATTGTAACTAGGCCAACTATTAAGGATATTGCAAATAATGATGTTAAGATTAAAAAAATATTTCGTTTAATTTCAAACAAAACACCTCGTTCACGCTGAACTCCTAACCGTTTTTCTTTAAATTTATTATTTTTATTTCATCAATATAAAAAGTGAATTAATAATAAAATGATAAAAAAAATACTAATCCCAATTACGCCGCCTAAAACTAGGGTTTGAGTATGTTTATCTAGTTCTAGTAAATTATTGGTATTAGTAAGTAAGGTTTGAGCCAATAATTTATTATCAATTTTAAATATCCTTTTCTACTTTTTAACTATATGTTTTATTATTTTCTTGAATAGTATTTAAAAAATAATGTTATTTTATTAATGTCAAAATTTATAATAAAAAATAAATATTTTAAATATTCTTTGTTTTATAAATAATTTAATTAATATGACTATTATCATTTTTTATACTTTACTTTTATATGAATCAAACAGTTATATTTTAAATGTCCACAATCTTTTTTTCATTCTTTTTTTTCTAAGCATAAGTATGATTACTTATGCTTGCATTATAACACTTTTGTTTTCTAAAAAAAAGAAAATATAATTTTTCATAAAAAAATTTTATACTAAATTTAAGAAATTAAAAACCTTCTTGAGAAAGAAGGTTTAAGTATTAGTTTTCTCTAAATTATTTTTGTAATTGTTGATCATAATATTTTTTTGTTTTATTAATATTGTTTTTACCAACAAAAACAAAGTTATGTTTTGATTTAATACAATCTGTATTGATACAATGCAATTTATACTCACAAGGTTTTGAGCGACAAAAAAACACCGGTTGTTCACACATTTGGCATGATAAAATTGATTTTTGTGATTCTTGCATTGCAGCACATTTTTTACATTCTTCAGCATGTTGTTCGCAGCCAATTAAGACACTATCTGGCATTGCTAATCTTTTTTTTGTTTCAGTTGAATTGTTATTTTCGAAAGCCATAGTTTTTGTGTTCTCCTTTCATAAAATACTTGTAATAAACACCTCTCTTATCAAAAAATTATCGGCGCCAATAGTAAAAACATTAATGCCGATGAATGATAAAACTCATCTTTAAGGGTTAATACAAATTTTAGTATATATTTTTTAGTAAAAATTAACAATGTTATTCCTTTCAAAAATGTTGATTATTAAGGGTTTAATGAAATAATTTGGTAATTTATGGAAAAAATTAAAAAAATAACTTATTTTATTACAAATTATAATATGAAGCAGAAAAAAATCAACTCCTTAAAATTAACTTAAAAAAATCAACTCCTTAAAATTAACTTAAAAAAATCAACTCCTTAAAATTAACTTAAAAAAATCAACTCCTTAAAATTAACTTAAAAAAAATCAACTCCTTAAAATTAACTTAAAAAAATCAACTCCTTAAAATTAACTTAAAAAAATCAACTCCTTAAAATTAACTTAAAAAAATCAACTCCTTAAAATTAACTTAAAAAAATCAACTCCTTAAAATTAACTTAAAAAAATCAACTCCTTAAAATTAACTTAAAAAAATCAACTCCTTAAAATTAACTTAAAAAAATCAACTCCTTAAAATTAACTTAAAAAAATCAACTCCTTAAAATTAACTTAAAAAAATCAACTCCTTAAAATTAACTTAAAAAAATCAACTCCTTAAAATTAACTTAAAAAAATCAACTCCTTAAAATTAACTTAAAAAAATCAACTCCTTAAAATTAACTTAAAAAAATCAACTCCTTAAAATTAACTTAAAAAAATCAACTCCTTAAAATTAACTTAAAAAAATCAACTCCTTAAAATTAACTTAAAAAAATCAACTCCTTAAAATTAACTTAAAAAAATCAACTCCTTAAAATTAACTTAAAAAAATCAACTCCTTAAAATTAACTTAAAAAAATCAACTCCTTAAAATTAACTTAAAAAAATCAACTCCTTAAAATTAACTTAAAAAAATCAACTCCTTAAAATTAACTTAAAAAAATCAACTCCTTAAAATTAACTTAAAAAAATCAACTCCTTAAAATTAACTTAAAAAAGTTAACTCCTTAAAATTAACTTAAAAAAGTTAACTCCTTAAAATTAACTTAAAAAAATCAACTCCTTAAAATTAACTTAAAAAAGTTAACTAAATTAATAGTTAACTTTTTATCGGTTGGCATTTACAATTTACATATTTTAAAAAAAATAAAATAATAGAAACAAAAAATGAAACTAAAAATTTCTTGATTGAAAGAGATAATGAGATATTTAAATTATATTAACAAGGAAAAATATTACAAGGATATAAAATTGTATCAAAATTACCAAAAACAATCAAAACAGAAGATGGGGATATTCCTTTAAAAAGAAGATTATATGTTAAATATGATGAAGAAAAAAAGAAAATATAAATCGTTATCCCCTTTAGATGAAGAATTAGGTTGTAAATTGTACTATGAAGTGTAGCACTTTATTTAATTTCATTGTAACACCAATAAAATAAATGTTCAATATAATTTATTTTAAAAAAATTTAGTAGTTTTGTTTTAAATTTATGAATTTTGGTACACTGAAAAATAAAATGATTAAAATTTTTATAGGTAATTATATTAAAAATTAAACATTTGTATAAAAACTTCTTTTGAAGATAGTTAATGTAAAGATTTTTTAAGTTTAGAGTTTATTATATTAGCAACTTCTTGATAATAATTTCTTGAATAAATACTTAAATCAATTCCTTTGGAAAATCAATGTCTAAAATCGTGGATTGCTCTTTCAACTTTAGGTTTTTGTGTTGGAGTTCCAGCATCACAAAAATATACTTTAGCATTTGTTATTTTTTCAATTTTTTCTCAATCAGCAAATTCTTTGCCTTGATCTGTTATTATTCCTTTGCATATATCTTTGAAAAATCTGTTAGAAAAAATTCGTTCTACTGCGTTTGTAACTTCTTTTGTTGTTTTTTCTTTTAATGGTTCAATGATTTTAAATTGGGTTAATTCTTTGATTAAAACTAAAAAAACACTATTGTTTTTACCAACCATAACTATATTACTTTTAAATCTTGCAATTTCATTTTCGTTAGAAAATTTACTTTTAATTCACTCTGTTACCTTATCTGTTCTTAAAAATTCAACAATATTTGCCATATTATTTTTCTCCTTTATTTATTTTAAAATTAATACCTTTAACACCAATTAAATTAATATCTTTATCACTATCTCATTTGTCTTTAATTTCGTTTTTAACAATTTGTTCATCAAACAATTAAATAGTTTTTAATAAGATTAATAAGTTCTAATTTATTGGCATTTTGTAAAAAATTATCATTAATACCCAATATTTCAATATCTTTAATTAATAATTTATTTTTACGAAAATTACTAGTAATAATTTTTAATTCTTATTCTTGTTTTGCTACACTTTTAATTTCTAAAAATTGTTCTTTTTTATGAGTTTCAATAATTTCATTTTGTTTTTGAAATTGAATATTAATTACACTATTTTTTAAAGAATCAGATAGTATTACAAAAGCTTAGGTTTTATAAAAAATATAAATAAAATAATTAGATAACTTTTTAAAAGGTTGATTTATCAGTGTTTTAGAAATATATTTAAAATAAAGAATAATTTTTATACCAAAACCTAAACTTTTTTCTTACTACCAAGAATCATGATTACTCTTAATATTATTTTCTAAATTCAAAATATCTTTTCTAATAAAATTTAATTCATCTTTAAAATTTTTTATTAATTTTAATGGTTATCTAAAAATATAATCAATTTTTGAAACTACTAATTTTAAATATTTTAATGATTGTGATTTATATTCTCCATTTATTAATTAAGCTTGTTGTCGATATATAAATTTTGCTAATTCTTGTCCATTTTCATCAATTCATTTTTTAATTGTTAATGCTTTTAAACTTAATTCTTTAAAATCATTTCCTTTTAAATAAAACGGATAAGTAATATTTTTAACTTCATTATTTAACTTTAAATCTTCCATAATTAAATTTCCTCTAATTCCATTTCATTAATTAAATTATCAATATAGTCATAAGCACTTTCTTCTGAATAACATTCTTCTAATGCTATATTAAATAAATCTTCTTCAGTGTATAAACATTGCCATTTTCATCTTTTCACATATTATTCACATCCTTGTCATTTAATATTTTCATTTTCTAAATTAATAATAGTTGTTAATCATTCTTGTTGATTTTCAATATTAGCAGTAATTTTTGCTTCTTCTAATATATAAAAACAGTTTGTTTTGAAATAACCATATTTACTTTTCATTACTAATAAGTATCTTTTATTCATAATTTATTTCTCCTATTTTTTTCTGCCTAATGCTCAATGCTCATCAGTGACATCTTCAAATGATACAGGATAAGCTCATAGTATTAATTCTTGTAATTTGTTTTCTTGATTACATCTAAAACAATAACCTAAATATCTTTTTTTAAGACAAATTTTATTTAACTTTTTCATATATACCTCCTAAATTATTCCTCTTATTTTTAACTCGCTGACACTAACTCCCAAGTGAAAGTGCCAAAGCGAAAATTAATTATATAAGTATTTACTACGCCATCCGCTTCACTAGGGTAAGTGGTGGTGGTATGTTAATTGTTTGAATGTTTAATAATCCACAGTTGTTTTTTATTTTTTACGCCAGAGAGTTTTTTATCTCTTCATCCGCACCATTTCAGGTCAAAACGTTCAGTTTTTAAAATAAATTCACTTGCACCTTGAAGAGCCTAAGTGCTGACTTTGTGGTTTTTATTAAACCGCTGTCACTTCTAAGAAGTAATATCTATCGCAAATTTATTTATAAAGTGGCCATCTCAATATTTATTGTCGTTTGATGTTGACCTTGCACTTATCACGACTATCGCTTGTTAAAGCGTCTATTATTCCTGGACTGATTACCGTTGGGCTAGACCGCCTATGTGGAATAAAAACACTTAGTTATTTAAAATAAACCATCCCACTCTACATTAAGTTGTTTTAATAAATCAAAGTTTTAAAGAACCAGTTTCATAATCAAAGATAATTTTTGAATTTTCTAATCGTTTATAAAACCGCTTTTGTTTTTTATCTTTTGTGCGATTTAATAAATATTTATGTTTTTCACAAGTTCATAAAACTTTATTTGATAAAAATTCTTCAGTAATGAATGATACTGCTTTATAGCAATCATTAACATCACATATTTTTTGTTGTTTAATTATCATTACCTCCTTTTAGAGATTGTTTTATTTCAAATAAAAAAACAACTCTAACAAGAGTTGTTTTTTGGAGCTTCATTGCACATTATACGATATTATTAATTGCTGTTTGGTTAATTGTTTGAATATGTTTAATCTTACCACGACTAATTTTGGTTGCAATTTTACTTAAATTAGTGATTTTTTTTTTTGTAATGTATTCACTTAAATATAAATTAATTGGACGAAATCCTAATTTTCGATAAACATTATATCCTTGTGATGTTGCAATCAACCCGATCAAATCATAGTATTGATTATAAACACGATTAATTAAATGATTCATCATTAGTTTTGCTAATCCTTGTCGGCGAAAATTTTGATGAGTTGAAATATCATCAATAATTGCAATATCTTTTTCAAAGTAAATATTTCCAGTTGCTGCAGGAATATTATTTTTATATAATAAATAAATTTCAGCGGTATCTTTATTTTTATTTAATTTTAATAAAGTTTTATAAAATGCATAATCTCAACTTTTTGGCCCCATTGCACTTTCAAGAATTTTACTAAAATCATTTAATCGTTTATTATCATTAACACGTCGAAATTTAAGATTTTTATCAATTTTTAATTTTACTTTTTTTCATTTTGTTAAATCAAGTACCATTCCAACTAAAATTTCATTTTTAATAAATCATAATGATTCAAAAAAAGCTTGTTCTTTTTCATCAATTTGTTCACCAATGGTATATCACAAAAAGTCTAAGTCATTATCAACATAGTCTTTTACTAACTCTTTAACACTTGCAGCATATTATTGGTAATATAATTGGTACTAATTGCAATGGTATATGTTTTATCATCATCATTGCTAATATCGGTCATATAAATTTCATTTTCAGTATAAATTAATTCATTTCGAATGCGTTTATCTTGAAAGGTATTGGTCATATAACGGACAAAATTTTGTGCTAATTTTGTTGCCTCATATTCACCTTTAATTCGAAACATTCGCTTAATTTTAGGATTCTGTCGATACTTTTTTTGTTTCATTTTTTTATCCACCTTAAATTATATATATTATATCGTGTTTTTAAGGAAACTAATATTAAAATATGTTGATTTTAAAAATAAATTTAATAAAAGATTATTATAATTTTTCTTTATTATACTTTATTGACACTTTACATTAAAAATTTTAAAATTAACCACGATGTAGATGATTTTAAAAATAGAAATAATATTTTTAAAATAAATTACTTTGATTATATAAAAAGTGAAATTTAATATGAAATTTATTTCATAAATAAAGTCTACCTTTAAAAGAAGTTATAAATCAGTTAAAAAAGAGCTTAATATATTTTTAAAAAAACTTAGTTTTAATAAAGATTAAACTATTAAAATATAAACTAAAATTTTTGACTACATTGATGAAACATTAGAAACATATGTAAATAGTGGAATTAATGCTGAAATTGATGCCGAAGCATTAGAACCAATATTTAATGTAAAAAATAAAAATATTGAAAATAATAAAGGATATAATTAAGATTATGATAATGAATATAAAAAAATATTTAATGAGGTTAATAACTTTTTTCCAAAAGATAGAAAAGAATTGAACAAAACGAATTCAAGATTTACTGTTGAACAAGTTGAGAAAGATGAAACATATAGTCGATAATAAGAAATAATAAGATATCTAAATAATAATAAAATAGGGATAAAATTAACAAAAAGATTGGAGTGCAAATAAATGGGAACGTATATAAATATTATAGGGACATATCGTGAAATTACTTGTGATTGTGGAAAAAAATGCAACAAAATTAATGATTTAGATCCAGATTGTAAAGTATGTGATAGTTGCGAAGAATGTTGTAATTGTAATAAAAAAGAAGAACTTGTCTTGCAATCTGAAGAATAATTTATTTTTAAGAAAAACATAAAATTTATTGAATTTTTTTAAGATAACGATATAATTAATTATGGTTGTTTCAGTTTCAACCGCCCTTTGACTTTTAAGTACCTAAAGGATATGTAATACTTATCTACTTACAAGGCGAGTATAAACTGGAGGTGTAAAAATGTTTGCAATAATTAAAACTGGAGGGAAACAACTTCGTGTTTCTCAAGGTGATGAAATATTTGTTGAAATGTTAAATGGTAATGAAGGTGAAAAAGTTAATTTCACTGAAGTTTTAATGATTGATGTAGAAGTAGGAACTCCTTTTATTAAAGGGGCATCAGTAACAGGAACAATTTTAAAACAAGGAAAGCAAAAGAAAATTGTTGTTTTCCATTATAAACCAAAGAAAACACAACATAAAAAATATGGGCATCGTCAACCATATACAAAAGTTAAAATTGATCAAATTTTGTTATCAGGTTCTGCTAAAGGAACAACAACAGATGTCAAAGTTAAACCTACGGTAACAAAATCAACAACTGCAGCAAAGCCAGCAGCTAAAAGTTCATCAACAACATCAGCAAAAAAACCAGCATCAAAAACAAAACAAAGTGACAAGTAAAACATTATGATTAAGATTATAATTACGAAAACTGAACAAAAAATTAAGAAAATTGAAATTACTGGTCATGCTAAAGCGGCTGAATATGGTAAAAATCTTGTTTGTGCAGCAATAACAGGAATTGCAACTGGTGGTTTAAATGCAATTGATCAAATTAAACCAAATAGTTGTCAATTGATTGTTAAGGAAGGACTAATTATTATTACAGTAAAAAATAATAGTGCTGACCTACAAGTTATGTTACAAACAATTTATTATCAATTTTTAACAATTTATCAGCAATATCAAAAATTTATTAGTGTAAAGGAGGTTGAAGAATAATGATGAAGTTCGCATTAGGCTTACAGTTATTTGCTTCAAAAAAAGGAGTAGGGTCGACTAAAAATGGTCGTGATTCACATTCAAAACGATTGGGCGCAAAAAGAGCTGATGGCCAAACAATTAGAGCAGGATCAATCATTTATCGTCAACGCGGAACAAAAGTTCACCCAGGAGTAAATGTTGGGCGTGGCGGTGATGATACCTTATTTGCCTTAATTGATGGGATTGTTAAGTTTGAAAAATTTGGACGAAATAAAACAAAAGCATCAGTTTATCAAAAACAAGTTAAATAAATAAAAAAATACTAATTTTTTGAAAAAAAGTAGAATTAGTATTTTTTTATGGTTATAATGTATCTATTAAAAGGAGGATTAAAATGATTTGCAATAAAAAAACTTAAAAAGATTGATAAGTTTATTATCAATTATTGTTTGCCATTTTAATCGGCTTTAGTTTTTTAGTGTTGTTTTACCAATTCAATATATTTATATCATAGGCTCAATTGTGATGATTATTTACTTTTTATCTTTTATAAAATATCAAAGTAAGATAACAGGAACAAATATTTATCAAGAACAAAATCTTTGAAAATTTTATTTTTACCCAATTATTGGAAAAATTATTAATATAATCCATGGAAAGTGTCGTTACCAAACAGGTGGGGAGTGCCCCTATCAATATTTTTCTTAAATGTGCATCAAGTATTTGCAGGAGTATTTGGTGCACGATGTTTTCTGAACACGGTGATAGTTGTTTCAGAATTAGTTTTCTAAACTAAAACTATTATTCAATTTTTTAGAGACAGAATTATAATAATAAGAAAAATTTGAGAAAGAAATGCAGCGATATTTTTTTATTAATCAAAAGAAATATCATTTGTTAAGGACAATTATTAATAATTTATTAGTAATTGTTTTTTATTTTTAAAAGAAAGGAATTAAAAAAATAAAAAAGTAGAAGCATGTTAGCAAGTTTGGTTTTATTGTTTCCACATTAGGGGCAGCAATTGGACTTGGTAATGTATGGGTTCCCCCACCTTATTAAAGTAAAATGGAGGTTTAACATTTTTTGTTTTATATATTTTAGCAATTATTACTTGTGGCATTCCGTTATTAATTTTAGAATTAAACATTGATAATATGCGACGTAAATCGTTAATTAATATTTTTGATGAAGAAAACCCAAAAGCAAGTGGGTTTATTGGTTGATTTGAATCAGCCTTTATATTTATTGTCGCTAATTACTATACCGTATTAATTGGTTATGTTTTAATTTCATTAATATTAAATTTTACATCGTCAATTAATACACCATTATGGTTTGATAATAATATTTTAAATCCTGGTGGAATTGGTGTAACCAGTAATGCTAATTTTCAATGATTAGCATACTTAGTATTTATTGCAATTGTTATTATTGCTGGGACAATTGTGATGTTTCGAGCAAAAGGAATTGAAAAAGTAAATGTTATTTTTATTCCAGTTTTATTTGTTATTTTATTAGTTTTAGCAATTTACGTTTTAACAATTCCAGGAGCATTAGAAGGACTAGGAACAGTTTTAATGCGAACGCAAAGAACCTTAAGTTCCTTCGGCAACTTATAAGTATGAAGTGATGATTTTGGATTAGGTGTGTTTACGGTTTGTGTTGGTTCAGGATTTATGATGTTATTTGCTGGTGCAGCACCAAAAACACAGGATAATACAAATAAAGCATATATTTTATCATTTGGTGTTTTAGCAATTTCACTTTTAACATTAATTATGGTGTTTGGTTCAGCAGGCATTTTAGTTAATAAACAAAATCCCGGATTAATTACAATTGATGATTATACCAAAGCAATTGATGAAGCGTTTCCAAAGAATGATGGTGCTAGTTTTATCTTTAATGTTTTTCCACAAACTTTTAATGTTATTAATAAACAAACCTTTGTTGGTTTTGGAAACTTTTTAGGCATTTTATTTTTTACAGCATTATTATTTGCTGGATTAAGTAGTATTATTGCAATAATTGAAGTTGTCATAAATGTAATTTTTTCAAATTACAAGGTAAAGGAAAAGCAAGTTATTATTATTTTAATGATTTTAATGGTTGCCATTGGTTTAGTCTTAATGTTTAAAAATACTAACCAATCACTTTACTAGTTCCAAACTTTATCCAGTAGTGTTAATGTGTTGGTGATGACTTTAGTTGAAATTATTTTATTTATTCATATTTACAAAAATTACCAATAATGATTGCCTACAATAATGCACACTCGTGAATTAAAATTTGTAAAACATATAAATTTGTTATTTCGTATTTAACACCATTGTTGTTAGCGGTTAATAGTGTCTTTATGTTTTATATCTTTATTAGTTCAGGGTTATCAAAACCTTGATGATTATCAGTATTAGCAGTATTATTAGGAATTATTATGCCGTTAATATGTAGTATTTTATCGATTACTGTGTTAAGAAGATATCAAATTAAACCAGTACCAATTGGAATATAACAAGAAGGATTGGAGAACTAAATAATGGCAACTTGATTAATTATTACATTAACGATTATTATTGTGTTGTTTCTTGTTTTATTTGGTGGATTTGTCTTTTTTATGTATAAAGATTGAAACAATAATATTAAAAGTGCAGAAGACACAAAATTAGAAAAAAATAAAAATAAAAGTTAATTATAACTTTTATTTTTATTTTAGAATAATATTCTTGGAGGAACAAAAAAAGGTTGCAATTAATTGAAAAAGAATTATAATAAAACCATAAATATTAGAGGAGTAATTAAAAAAATAGTTCATAGAGTTAATTGATGGTGTGAAATTAATCTATTGTTTTAATGAAGGTTGCTAAATATTTTAACTTGATATTTTAATTACGGTAATAAGTGATACTTATTAAAAAAGGATGGTACCGTTAATTATTTAGAAAATAATTGCTCCTATTATTTTATTTAAATGATAGGAGTTTTTATTTAGAAAGGAAACAAAAATGGGAAAAGAATTAACAAAGAAATATGATCATTCCTTGGTCGAAACAGGAAAATATCAATTTTGAAAGAAAAAAGGTTATTTTACTGCAGATGTTACAAGTAAACAGCCAAAGTTCAGTATTGTTATTCCGCCCCCAAATGTGACTGGGAAATTACATTTAGGTCATTCCTGAGATACAACATTGCAAGACTTGATTATTCGCTATAAAAAATTACTAGGATTTGATACTTTATATTTACCAGGAATGGACCATGCGGGAATTGCTACACAGGCAAAAGTAGAAGAACGTTTACGTATAACAAAAAATATTTTACGACATGATTTAGGACGGGAAAAGTTTATTGAACAAGTTTGAGTATGAAAGGAAGAATATGCTGAAATTATTCGTGAGCAATGAGCTAAATTAGCATTAGCATTAGATTATTCACGTGAGCAATTTACATTAAATAATAATTTAACATCAGCAGTACAAAAAGTTTTTATTGATTTATACCAAAAAGGATTAATTTATCGTGGTAAACGAATTATTTCTTGAGACCCTGTACAAAAAACCGCTTTATCAAATATTGAAGTTTTTTATCAAGAGCAACAAGGTAAAATGTATTATTTTAAATATTTTTTAGAAAATAGTACAAGTGAGTTTTTGACAATTGCAACAACACGCCCAGAAACAATGTTTGCTGATCAATGTGTTGTTGTTAACCCAAATGATAATCGTTATCGCAAATATTGAAATAAAAAAGTGATAAATCCAGCAAATGGTGAATTGATTCCTATTATTTGTGATGATTATGTTGACCAAGATTTTGGAACGGGAGCAATGAAATGTACACCAGCACATGATAGTAATGATTTTGAAATTGCTTTGCGTCATCATTTAGCAATGCTAATTTGTATGAATTTAGATGGGACAATGAACGAATTGGCTGGAAAATATCATTACCAAGATCGTTTTACTGCCCGTCAAAATTTAGTTCATGATTTAGATCACCAAAAGTTAATTGTTGAAATTAAAGATCATTCTCATAAAGTTGGTTTTTCAGAACGAAGTGGTGCTATTGTTGAACCATATTTATCAGACCAATGATTTGTTAAAATGGAATATTTTTCTGAAAAAATTATTAAATTTCAATCATCACCAAATAAAATTCAATTTTATCCATCTCGATTTAATACAACATTAATTAATTGAATGAAAAATGTTCAAGATTGATGTATTTCACGGCAACTATGATGAGGACATCAAATTCCAGTATGATATCATAAAGATAATTCAACAAAAATTCATGTTGGTTTAACTCCACCAGATAATAGTAAAAATTGAATTCAAGATGAAGATGTTTTAGATACTTGATTTTCATCAGCATTATGACCAATGACAACTTTAGGATGAAATTGAGATAAAACATTATTTCAACGCTATTTTCCGACTAATGTTTTGGTGACTGGTTATGATATTATTTTCTTTTGAGTTTCAAGAATGATGTTTGATTCATTAGAGTTTACAAAGGAAAAACCATTTAATGATGTTTTAATTCATGGTTTAATTCGTGATGAAGAAGGTCGAAAAATGAGTAAGTCATTAGGGAATGGGATTGATCCGATGGATGTTATCAAAGAATATGGTGCAGATACCTTACGTTATTTTTTAGTTACAAATAGTGCACCAGGACAAGATTTACGTTTTTCTTTAGAAAAAGTTAATAGTGCTTGAAATTTTATTAATAAGTTATGAAATGCTGCTCGTTATGTTGAAATGAATTTAACAAGTGATTTTAAACCATTGGTTAATTTTGAAACAGAAATTAAAATCTTATTATTAAACCATCAAGAAAATGCTATTGACCAATGAATTTTAACAGAATTAACAAAAACAATTGCTAAAGTACAAACGAATATGGAAAAATATGAATTTGTTTTAGTTGGCAAGGATTTGTATGATTTTGTATTAAATAAGTTTTGTTCATGATATATTGAATTAACAAAAGTTAATTTACAAAGTAATAATGCCACAATCAAGAAGGTAACAATTCAAACATTGTTTTATGTTTTAAAACAAATTTTAATTATGTTACATCCATTTATTCCATTTGTAACAGAAGAAATTTATCAAAAATTAAATTTAAAAGAGTCAATTATGTTAGAAGTTTATCCAAAAATTAATTTTAATTATAATGTTGATTATTTGAATTTAGTAAAGGAAATTGTTGCTGCAATCCGTGAATTGCGAAGTAATTATCAAATTAAAAAAGAACATATTATTGAAATTTGATTTGATCAAATAAGTAGTAAAAATAATATTACTACAAATGTTATTGCATTAATTAATGAATTTATTTTAAAAATGGTTAATAGTAAAGTTATGGGCGTGCTTGAAGAAAAAGACGCAAACCAAAAATATGCCACAATTCCATTAACGAATGTTATTTTAGAAGTTGGATTGAATGATATTGTTGATGAAACAGTAGAGCAGAAAAAAATCAATGGGGAATTAACTCGTCTCGAACAAGAACTAGAACGAAGCAAAAATATTTTAAACAATCCAAGTTTTTTAGCAAAAGCAAATCCTGAAAAAATTAAACTTGAACAAGAAAAATATGCCCAATATTTAGAACAATATCAACAATTAAAAGGAAAAATAACAAATGGTAATTCCAACGATTAACATTATTGGGGCTGGATTAGCAGGAACCGAGGCGGCGTATCAATTAGCAAGACGAGGTTTTAAGGTTAATTTATATGAAAGTAAATGATTAATAAAAAATCCAGTGCAAAAACAAAATTCATTTGTAGAATTGGTTTGCTCAAATTCGTTACGTAGTGAAAGTTTAACGAATGGTGTTGGTTTATTAAAACAAGAAATGCTAGCATTTGATTCATTAATTATTAAAGCAGCTTATGCAAGCTATGTTCCAGCTGTGAGGAGCATTAGCTGTTGATCGGAATCAGTTTTCAGAATATATTACAACATGGTTAACAAATAATTTAAATGTCACTTTAATTAACCAAGAGGCAACAACTATTGATGATAAAGCAATTACATTGATTGCTTCTGGATCCTTAACAACACCAAAATTTCAAACGACCATTCAAGGATTATTGTGGCAAGAATATTTTTACTTTTATGATGCATCCGCACCAATTATTACAAAAAAAAGTATTGATTTTACTAAGGTATATTATAAATCACGTTATGATCAAGGTGATAGTAAAGATTATATTAATTGTCCAATTAGCAAGGATGAATTTTAATTATAAGTTCAATCATTAATTACAGCAGAAACAGTAGTTTTACATGATTTTGAAAAAGAAATTTATTTTGAAGGGTGTATGCCAATTGAGGTAATGGCAAAAAGGGGGATTAAGTAATTATTGTTTAGACCGTTAAAACCAGTTGGTTTATAAACCACAAATGGTAACCGCCCATATGTTGTTGCGCAATTACGTCAAGATGATGCAATTGATACATTATATAATTTAGTTTGTTTTCAAACTAATTTAAAGTTTCCGGAGTAACAACGCCTTATTAGTATGATTCCAGGTTTAGCAAATGTCATATTGTACGATATGGTGTTATTCATAAGAATAATTTTATTAATTCTCCAATTTTATTAAATCAATTTTTACAAGTAAAAAAACATCAAAATGTATTTTTTGTTGGTCAAATTATTGGTGTTGAAGGATATGTTGAATCAGCGGCCACAGGAATTATTAGTGCCCTAAATATTACAAGATTATTAAATAACGACCCAATGTTAACATTTCCACCCGAAACAATGATTGGCGTATTAGTGAATTATATTATTAATGCTTTCAAAAACTAATTTTCAGCCAATGAAAGCAAATTTTGGCATTATCCCTGCCTTTGAACAACATTTTAAAAGTAAAAATGAAAAATATTTAGCATATAGTGAACGCGCATTAAGAACATTAAAACATTTTATTATAAACAATATTTTAAATATGGAAAGTATCTTTTAATAATTTTTAAAAAGCATAAAATATAAATAGAATAATGCAAAAAGAAACGAGGCGGCAAAAATGAATTTGGAATTGAATACATTAATTAATGGTGAATTAATTAATAATGGGGATTGATTAGAAATAATTTCACCAATTAATAATAAGCAATATGGCAGTGTTCCAGCTCTAAAAGAAAAAGAAATAAATGAAGCGTTTAAGTGGGCTCGACAGTCACAAAAAACATGAACAAATTTAACTTTATTTGAACGAATTAGTTATTTGCAAAAATGAGCAAAATTATTAGAAAGTCATAAAACAGAGCTCGCGAAAATTATGGCCCATGAAATTGGAAAAAGTTTAAAAGATGGTCAAGTTGAAGTAGAACGTAGTATTGAATATATTGATTACACGATTGAAGAAGTAAAACGAGTTTTTCCAGAAACATTAACTGGGGATGGTTGAAATATTAAAAATAAATTAGGGATTTTTTCTCGTGTTCCGAAAGGTGTTATTTTGGCAATTTCACCATTTAATTATCCTGTTAATTTAAGTATTACAAAAATTGTACCAAGTTTAGTTGTTGGTAATACTGTTGTTTTTAAACCGGCAACAAATGGCAGTTTAACCGGGTTATATATGGCAAAATTAGCTTTTAAAGTTGGTTTTCCGAAAGGCGTTTTTAATGTTGTAACTGGTCGTGGACGTGATATTGGAGATTTATTAGTTTTAAATCCTGAAATTGATGTTATTTCATTTACTGGGTCAGTTGCTGTTGGTAATCATATTCGCAAATTAGGACATGGAAAAGACTTAGTATTAGAATTAGGAGGAAAAGATCCAGCTTTAGTATTAAAAGATGCTGATTTAACAAAAGCAGTAAAAGAAATTGTTGCTGGTGCTTATGCATATTCTGGACAACGTTGTACGGCTATTAAGCGAGTATTAGTAGATGAAACAATTGCTGATGAACTAGTAAAATTATTAAAAATAGAAGTTAGCAAGTTAGAAGCAGGTTCGCCATTAGATAATAAAGCTATTATTCCTGTCGTTGATTTAAAAGCTGCAGATTTTGTACAAGGTTTAATTGATGATGCTTTAGCAAAAAAAGCAACATTAATACTTGGCAATCAACGAAAAGATAATTTAATTAGTGCAACTTTAATTGACCATGTTACCCCAGAAATGCGATTAGCATGAGAAGAACCATTTGGTCCAGTCTTACCAATTATTCGTTGTAAGAATGTTGAAGAAATGATTACTTTAGCAAATAAATCAAATTTTAAATTGCAAGCATGTATTTTTACAAAAGATATTAATGCAGCATTTAATATTGCTAATGAATTAGAAACAGGAACAGTTAATATTAATGGTCGTACTCAACGAGGGCCTGATTCATTCCCGTTTTTAGGAATTCATGATTCTGGGCAAGGAGTTCAAGGGATTCGTGAAACAATTAATTCAGTTACACGTTTTAAAGGATTAGTAATTAATTATTAAAACTAATCTTTTTTAGTTTTATGATAGGCTCTGTGTAGATATAAACGGCAAATTTATATCTTGTTAAGTTAATAATAAAATATTTTTAATAAATTACAACAACTTTTTCAGAAAAAATTAAATTTTTGTAATTTTATCTTATTTTATTCATATTTAAGCACACTAAAAATAATTTATTAAATTTTAACTAATAAATTTATTTAAAATTTTGTAAAAACATTGTCTTTGCACTTAGTCAATTTAAACATGGTCGGAGTTTATCATTTATAACATTAACTACTCAATCTATCATTTTTTGACTAATATTATTAAAATCAATTCCCTTAGAAAGTAAATATCTAAATTCACCATTCATATGCTCAATTAATGGTTTTTGTTGTGGTTTACTGGGGTCACAAAAATAAACTTGTGTTTCAGCAAATATTTCCATTTCTTTTCATTTACTAAATTCTTTTCCTCTATCAGTTATTATTCCTTTAATTTTCCCAATTAAATTATTATTTTTAACAATATCTTTAAATTTTTCTAAAACTTCATTAGCATTATTATTTTTTAATTTCATTACAAAATAATTTTTACTTTATTGTTCTACTAAAACTAAATTACTAGATTTATGGTCTTTTCCTACAACAGTATCCATTTCAAATCATCCAACATTAGAAACTTTATTTTCAATATCTCAAATTGATTTAAAGTTAGTTAATTTACCACGATTATCAGGTTTTCCTTTTGTTTTATATTTTTTACCACTATGGGGTAAATTTTCTTTTCTTAACCCCAATTTTCCTAAGTGAATTCATTTATATAAAGTTTTAACACAAGCAGGAAATTTAACACCAAATTCTATAAAATAACGATAAATTAATTGTTCAGGTGTATCATGGTATTTGTTAAATCTTGTTTTAATAAAATCTAATTGCTCTTTTGTAAATTCAGGTATTTTTTTAATACATTTTTTACGCTTTTGTTTGTAATATTTTTGAGCATCTGATGGCTTATAATCTTGTATATTTTTAAATCGCTTAACCTCTCTTTTAACAGTATTAATCCCGCGGCCCATTTGTCTTGCTATTTCAGATAAATTAATCGTGCCATTTTTCTTTTTACAAGTATCAGATAACAATAAATCCTTAAATAAATTTCGTTCATCAAATATTAAATGTTTAAATTTTCTCATTTTTATATAAATTCCCTTCATTTTTTCTTATAATGTATTATATATAAAATAAAGAGGTTAATAAATATGCAAAAATTTAGTAAAGTTAACAATAAAAAATGAGTTAATAATTATGAACATTTAAATAAAAAATATGATTTAAATTTTAGTGACTATAATTTTGGTTTTGATTGAGAAGTATTTAAAGATTTTGTTGGTGATAGTTATGCCCGATATTTTACTTCGCCAACTTTTTTTAAATTTGTTTCCGCCGGAAGAGGTACTAATAAAACATGAAATAATCTAGCTGAAAAATTATTTTTTGCTTGTAATTTTACCGATGCTTCGTCGGTCATTTTACAAAGATATGCCAACACCCACGAAGATACTACATTTTGTGATACAATTAATGTATGTAATTATCTATACGATAAATATGGGATTGATATAGGACCCGACAATGAAAATGGTATTGTTTGACCTAAAAATATTAAAGAAGGTGGAGAGATTGTTTTTCCTAGTGGTGTTCGCATTGCTTTTGTGGGTTATGCTAATGGTAATAAAATTATGGGTAAAGTTGGTAAAAGTAGTGGCATTATATCAGCATAAACAGATGAAATGATACATGCCGAAGAAAAAGAAATATTAACTGATAAAGAACTAGATAAAAGATATAATAATTTAATAGTTTCAATATTTCGTTAAAAAAGTTTAAAAGTATCTTATGAAAAATACACGGATGAAAATGATAATGAACAATATAATTTAGATAATCCTATTCCAGTAAAAGAATTATCTTGGACATTTCAAGAATGAGACAACATAGCAAAACAATACATAACAGTAAAAACATATTTTCATAAAACATATTCTAATCAATTTACTTTTAATCCTTTTGATAAATACCATGTCTTTTATGAAAAATTTGTAACCCCATATTTACCCTTAAATGAAAGAATTAAAAATATTTTAAAAGAACACAATCAAGTATATTCAGAAAACAAACAAGCATTTAATGGTTTGGGTATTTTTAATTTACGATTAACAATGGGTGCTGTTTGAAATAAAATACCTAATATTACTAAAAAACTTGTTTTAACCAACAAAGAAGAACGACCTGATTTATTTGAACTTGAATACTACGGTTCTGAATATAACGATAATGACCCCAGTATTTATGTTTTACGAAATTATCGTAAATATATTAAAGAATATAATTTACAAGATTTTGGTAGTAAGAAAAAAGTTTAGGTTTTGGTATAAAAATTATTCTTTATTTTAAATATATTTCTAAAACACTGATAAATCAACCTTTTAAAAAGTTATCTAATTATTTTATTTATATTTTTTATAAAACGTATAATGTACGATGAAGCTCCAAAAAACAACTCTTGTTAGAGTTGTTTTTTTATTTGAAATAAAACAATCTCTAAAAGGATGTAATGATAATTAAACAACAAAAAATATGTGATGTTAATGATTGTTATAAAAAAGTATCATTTATTACCGAATAATTTTTATCAAATAAAGTTTTATGAACTTGTGAAAAACACAAAGATTTATTAAATCACACAAAAGATAAAAAACAAAAGCGGTTTTATAAACGTTTAGAAAATTCAAAAATTATCTTTGATTATAAAACTGGTTCTTTAAAACTTTTATTTATTAAAACAATTTAATGCAGTGTGGGACGGTTATTTTAAATAACTAAGTGTTTTTATTCCACATCTCATTCTAAACATTGCAAATCATAATGCTTTTTATGATGTGAAATAGACAATTAACAGGCCAACAATTAACTCAATTAAATATTTCATTTTTTCATCAAATATTTTCCTTTCTGTAAAAAAACATAATATTCCTTTATTGGTTAATATTTTGATATTTAGTAATTTATTTTAATATTTAATTACTTCGCCGCCCGCTTCACTTCGGGGGTGAGTGGGGGCGGATAGGATATTTTGATAGAGTTTACCCCCCATACGGAAATAAACAAAAAACAGTTTACCCAGTTATTAATTACGCTTCATCCATCCCTAGATAACTTTATATAAAGAAAGTAACCTTTTGGAGTTTCAACCCTCTTGTTTTTTTAGTGTCCGATATTGTTTTTTTCGGTTTAACAACACTCTTTTTATGAAAACAAGCCAAAAAACACATGCTCTGACATTTCGCAAGTGATTAATCTTGCCGAGAATTAAAGAAATAAATAGGAGTAGTAAATCCAATCGCTTTCACACTTTCTTTAAAGCTTCGTGCCATATATGAGTTATCCATCTTTAAGCATCAAAAAATATTAAGTTTTAAAGATTGAATTTTGTATTAATCGTTAGATAGTATCTTTATTTTTTTATCTCATTATCTTTTTTAATTCTTTGTTTATTAAATATATTTTTTAGTAATATATTTAATAATTAACTAACAACTAAATAAAACAATTATTAAAAATTTTTTAAGAAAAGAAAGGATGGATTTTTCTGAAAAAACATATTTTATTAAGTGTAAAAGATACTATCTAACGATTAATCCAATAAATATAAGTATTTTTTACAAAATAAAAAGCATTTTATTCTTTTTCAATAAATTGCTACATTTGCATTTACAATTTACAAATTTAATTACAGAAAATAATTTTTATTTATTTTAAAAATTAAAAACAAAAAAATTACTATAATTTTAACAATTTTAAACATTTTAATATTTGTCATTGATAATTAAGATAAAATACGATATAATAGTAATAGTTGTATTTTGCATATAATCAAATATTAATTATAGTAAGATGCACTAAAAATAAATAATTTTTGTAAATTAAATATGAAAATAGAGGTGGAAAATAAATGATCGGCGTAATTTCAACAGCATATTTCACAATTAAAGATAAGCACAGTATTAAAACAGTAAAAAAATATTGGTGAAAGAACTGTGTAATTCAACATGTTAAATACCATGGAAAAACTTTCATTATAGCAACAGTAGGATATGGTAAAGCAAATGCTGTAATGGCAATTACTTACTTATTAGAAAAATATCCTGGTTTACAAACAATTTTAAATGTAGACTTAGCATTGTCAACAAACGATAAGTATGACGCAGGATACACAACAATCTCAACAAAATTTATTTATCGTGATGATGACTTAACAGTTTTTAAAGATATTAAATATGGACAAATTGTTAATGAACCTGAATCATTCCAATTCGATGGTAAATTCGCTAAAGTTGTTAAAGATTTTAAATTAGGGTTAACAGAAGGAGTTACTGGAACGGCAGATATGCTGATTTATAACTCAAAACAATTTAAGGAAATGGTTGATAAATATGGGCATACTATTGATGTAATTGATACTGAAGCAGGGGTAATTGCACAAGTTGCTAAAAAATCAAGTATTAATTATATTGCTTTAAAAATTATTTATAATAATGCATTATCACCATGAGATAATGATCCAATTCATAAATTAAAAATGTATGAAACAGTTAATACATTAAAATATTTATTAAGAAGATTATTTAACTTATTAAGTTCAAATTATATTATTGATTTATCACAATCTTCACAAGATGATTTAGATTCAATTAATGAATTATTTGAAATTAAACATGATCAATGAATTAAATTATTTAAACCAAATACACATAAAGTATTATCAGGGTTTGGGCCTTCATTAATGTTAGTTGATAAACAAGAAAAAACTCTTGTTGCATTAGATATTATTCAAGTAATGCGTTCAAAAACAAAAGAAGCAGAAGGACCAAGTAAAGTAATTTTAGGGGAAGATGAATGAAAAAGTTCTCCTAAAAAATGATTACGTAAATTATTATTTTTAGAACAAGTTCGTGTTAATGATTATGAATTATTATGAAATAAATCAGCAAAATATGATTTAAATAATGAAAAATTATATAAAATTGAAATAGTTGCAAATGAAATTACAGCAGCAATTGCTGAAAAATGTTAAGATAAATCATCATATACATATAATGGTGCAACAGTACAACAAAAATACTTATTAGTAAATTGTGATGCAAAAGTTTCGTTTTACGTTACCCATAATCAATCACATGAATTTGTGGAAGATAAAAACTTTGGAACACAATTAGTAAGTAATGAATTTATTAAATACTTAAATGAAGCATTGAAAGATGTTGACTCACCATATAAACAAATTGTTGTTTATATGACAATTCCAGCATTAGATTATCGAAAAATTCCAGTGTTTATTACTTCAAACAAAGGAACAAACAGAGGTGTTAAATTTGGAACTTTAAACCAAAAGTTACAACGAGATTATACTGTAGTTGATATTACAAGAAATAATTATGATCCAATCAAAGTTGGTTCATTCAAAGTTACAATTCGTTTAAAAAGTGAATAATTAATAATTAATTAATTTTATTAAAAAACAACCAAAAGGTTGTTTTTTATTTTTTAAATGATGTTATACTTATTAGTAATAATTAAGGTTAAGAAAGGGTATGGAATAACGAAAAATGGTTAACGAAGAAGAAAAAATATTAACAGCAGAAGGAGATAGTAACAACACTGGAGTTAACCCTGATAGTATTAAAAACAAACCATCAGATTTTTATCCGAAAGAAAAAACAATGGAAAGAAAAACCCGTAGTCGTGAACGGATTTCACGAAAAGAATTTAATTTACGTTTTAAAGTTTATTTTAAATCACGTTTATTCCGTGATTATGCTTATATTATTTTTGTTGCTTTTTTAGGAATGGCTAGTTATGATTACTTTATTGCAGCAACAACAAGTAATGGGATTACTACAAGTGGAATTGGAGGGATTGCCCGTGGAATTGCGGTTGGAATTTGACCAAACCAAGATCAGTTACAAATGCAAACAAGTATGTACTGAGTTTTTTATTTTGTGTTTAATATCCCATTATTTATTTTTGGGGTCATTAAAGTTGGACTTCGTTTTTCTCTTCGTACAATTGTTTATATTGGTTTGCAAAATTGTTTTCACTTTGCATCTGCTTATATCCCGGTTATTAATCCGCAAGAATTATTTTTTATTGTTAATTATAATAGTTTAAATATTTTTAGTAATTATGGTGGAATATACCAGATTTGATTATTCGTTTTTGCGGCGGTAGCAGGAATTTTAAATGGAATTGCTTATGGCTTAGTTTATAAAGGGGGAGCATCAACAGCTGGAACTGATTTTGTTTTTGCTTATTATTCAGCCAAAAAGAAAATTTCAATTGCTAATTATAATCGAATTGTTAATTATATTATTATTGTTGTAATGTTAGCAATTCACACAACATTATTAAGTCGTAGTGAATTAACAAGTATTTATTTTGGAAAAGACTGAGCAGCACATATTGATCAAATTCAACGCCTTGGTTTTAAAATTGATGATGGTGGTTTATATGGTAGTGATTTCGCTAGTCATAAAATTAAATACTTCTTTGGCCCCGCCTTATTTGCTTCATATTTATTTGTCGTAGTACAAGCAATTACAATTGATATTATCTTCCCGAAATTTAAATATCGTAGTTTAATGGTTATTACTTCAAAAGCAGATGCTATTGTCTCGGGTTTACAATATGTTCATTATCCTAATGATATTATTCGTTTACCAGCACGCGATCATTATGAAGGTAATGATCTTAATAATGAAGTGATTATTGTTTCCACTTCAGTTTTAGAATATAAGAAAATTAAAGCTGCGATTATTGTTTCTGATCCAGAAGCTAAAATTTTAGCTCATAAACTAGACAAACTTATTGCTAATTATAAAGTAGATAAGTATTAATCTTTTTGTGCAATTAAATTTAATCAAACAAGCCCTTTTTGTAATATTTTATAGTCATGTTTTAGCATTAGTAAAATATTCCTTAACATGACTTTTTCATTTAAACTAATTCTAATATTTAATAAACTATTATAATTATCTTTACTATGATTTATTGCACTAGTTGCTAATTGGAATGATTATGTTTGGTCATATCAAAAAAAGTTATCAAAAATTAAGTTATTTTTTTGATATTTATTTTTTCGTGTAATTTCAAAATTTTAATCATTAAGAGAATTGGTAGTTATTGTTAAAAATAAATAACGATAATATTGAAGGTTATAAGGTTTCGGAATTAAATTTTGTTGAAGATTATCAACAACCGTAGTTGTTGTTTGATTAATAGAACCAAAGTTAAAATTATAACCGTGATATTGGCTAATGATAATATTGTCATTTACTTTAAAATCAGATAAGTGTGGCAGATTATTCGGTGTAATTGTTCATTGGGAACTAATATCACTAATTGTTAATGTTTTAAAAATGGTCTTAAAGATATCATTATAGATATTAATTAATAATGTTTTATTTAAATTAATTTTAAGTTGATTAATTAATGTTTTCTGACGTTTTTTAACAAAAATTAATAAGATAAAATTTATTAAAGTTATTAGTAAAAAACAATACCAAGAGGTAAGAAGACGGCTTTCCGCATAGTAAAATGTAGGTTATATGCTGAAACAAAATTAAAAATTGTTAACAAAAAAATAAAAATTAAACTTAACAAGCATAATAAATTAATTCCTTGTCAAGCTACAATTTTATCATTCTTTTTAATAATAATTTTTTGGTAAATTTGATTAATTGTTAGTTTAATTTTTTCAATGTTTTTTTAGTTAATCATTTTTATCCTTTCATAAATAAGTTATTTTTCTTATCTTATATATGATATTATAAAATTAATTAGAAAGAAAGGGAGACCTTAAAATGAAAGAATATAATTTAATTATAGGAAGTTATGTTAGTATGAACAAGCAGGAAAATTATTTGCTTGGTGCCTTAAATGAAAGTTTAAATAATAATGCTAATGCAATGATGATTTATACAGGACCACCCCAAAATACTATTCGCGTTAGTACGGAACAATTTTTTATTCCAGAATTTTATCAACAATTAAAAGAACATCATTTTGATATTAATAATATTATTATTCATGCTCCTTATATTATTAATTTAGCAAACACAACTAATCCTAGTACTTTTGAAATAGCTGTTGAGTTTTTAAAAAAAGAAATTACTCGTGCTGATGAAATTGGAATTAAAAGAATTGTTTTACATCCTGGAAGCGCGGTTGGAGCACCAGAACAAGTTGGATTAGATCGCATTATTGAAGGATTAAATTTAGTTCTAACACCTAATCAAAAAGCAAAAATTGCTTTAGAAACAATGGCTGGTAAAGGAAGTGAATTAGGAACAAATTTTGCACAACTAAAATATATTATTGATAATGTTAAATTAAATGATAAATTAGGAATCTGTTGAGATACTTGTCATATGCATGATGCTGGTTATCGCTTGACAGAAGCATTAGATGATATTATTATAGAATTTGAGCAATTAATTGGTTTAAACCGGTTATTATGTTTACATATTAATGACAGTAAAAATCCTTTAAATGCCTATAAGGATCGGCACGAAAACATTGGTTATGGTTACTTGGGATTTGAAATCCTTTTAAAAATAATTTATCATCCTAAATTAGATGGGATGATTAAAATTTTAGAAACACCATATGTAGGAGAAAAGAATCATGCATTTTCTCCTTATAAGGATGAAATTGCAATGATTAAGGCAAAACATTTTACTGATCCATTTAAACAAAATGGTAAAATAAAAATAGATTTAGGAGAATAAAAATGTCCGCAAAGAAAATTATCGATAATTTGTATCTTGGCGATCGTCATAGTGTTCCACAAGATGCTGCGTTAGTAATTAGTTGTGCTGAAGAAATTTATCGTGAACAAATTCAAAAATATAATATTAAAAATGATAATCAAGAATATCTTTGAATTGATGACAAACATGTTTATTTTAATTTTAAGGATTATCCAACATTACAAGAATTAGATCCTAATATTGTAATTCAAGCATTAAAGATTATTGATAATAATATTAAAAATAAAAAAATTTATGTTCATTGTGTTTGAGGAATTAACCGTAGTGCATCAATTGTTTTTATGTATTTAGTAGCAAAAGGATATATTAATCATGATGACTTTGATCGTGCATTGGAACAATTTGAACGAATTTATCCCTATATCAATCCAAATCCAGGTTGATTTGATTTTTTACTAAATGAGTTTCCATATAGTCATTTAATTTCGAATTAAAAAAACTAGGTAATTATCTAGTTTTTTTAACGTTTATTTTTACAATACTTACATTTTTTATTAACACAATCTGTACAAGAAATACAAATTAAGCAAGAACGACAACCAACTTTTGGTTTACTACAAGTACGACACGAAAAACAATCATGATTTTTTGTGGGACAACACATATTCATATCATTCACCTCTATTTTGTTTCCAATTTTCATTTTATCATAAAAGGTTTTATTATTGTTGAATGTTTTTTTGTTGTCATTCTTGATAATATTCATCAATTAATAGTTTTAATTCTGGAACAAGATCTTCTTGCTTACATGATTTATAAATTTTACCTTTTTTAAAAATAATTCCGCCATTTTTACCACCAGCAATTCCTAAATCAGCTTGTTTAGCTTCTCCTGGACCATTAACAACACAACCTAAAATGGCAATTTTTAATGGAATTTTTAAATCTTTTGTATATTCTTCTAATTCTTTTACAACGGGGAAAGGCAATATTCTAAACGACCACATGTTGGGCAAGCAATTACATAAACAATGTTATCATAAAGTCCTAGTGAATTTAACATTCGTTTAGCAACTTCCACCTCCGCTATTGGATCAGTTGATAAACTAATTCGGATCGTATCACCAATACCATTAAAAAGAAGCGGCGACAAACCACTACATGATTTAATTGTTCCGGTATGATGACACTACCAGCTTCAGTAATTCCTAAATGAAGGGGATAATTTCATTCTTGACTAGCTAAGGTATAAGCTTCAATTGCCATTAATGGTTCGGTTGCTTTTAAAGATAAAATAATATCATAAAAACCAAGATGTTCTAAAATTTCAATATAACGACGAGCACTTTCAATCATTGCTTTAGGAGTTAAACCATATTTATTAACAAGATCTAGTGGCAAACTACCAGAATTAACCCCAATTCGGATTGGAATCTTTTTTTCAAGACATTTTTCGACAACTTTTTTTGTATTTTCAATACTCCCAATGTTTCCTGGGTTAATTCTAATTTTACTAATACCAGCATCAGTAGTAATTAAAGCAAATTCATAATTAAAATGGATGTCTGCAACTAACAGACAAGGAGAACGTTCACAATTGTTTTTAAAACAACAGCATCATCTTTTCCTAAAATAGCAATTCGAACAATTTCACAACCTTATTGATATAGTTGCTTGATTTGCGCTAAAGTAGCTTCAACATCGTGTGTTTTTGTATTAGTCATTGATTGAATAACAACTTTATTTTGTCCGCCAATTTGAACATTACCAACCATTACTTTTCGCGTATTATTTTGTTTATTCATTTTTTGCACGTCCTTATCTTTTTAATATTTTTGGTATGTTATCGTAAATGGTGGGGGAAATTATAAACACTAGTAGGGGATTTAAAATTCCACTAATAAACAACCCAGTACTTTATTTATTACAAAATTGTTACCTAAATCCTTTAAAATAATTTCAAAATAATCATACGACTAAATACAAAGAAATACAAGACTAAAATTAGTTTTTCATTATTTACGCTGTTTTGTTTTAATTTTATTTCAATTTTGTTCTAAAATATAAATTGTAGGATAAAGTATAACAAATTTAAAAAAAATATAAAAAGTTATTTAAATCTTATTGAATTTTATTTTTTGAACTATATAATAATAAATATCTAGGGAAGTATAAGAATTGTACTTTTATTAAATTAATAATAAACAGCACAAGTTTAGCCCTATCAATATGACCATACTTTGTATTATATTGTATTATATTATCTTATACTTCATGGATACCTTAAAAAACAATCTCACCCTGGTGTTTTTTTATTTTAATTGCTTTTTGATAAAAAAGAAGTTATGATATAAGTATAAAAATAAATGATATACCTGTATATACTAGTAATATGGTCTAGTGTTTCTACGTCTTACCATTAGAAAAAAGACGATATAGGTTAATGCTTTTGCTTTTTAAACATTAACCACTCATTTTAATGAAAAACCAGGTTGATCTTTTTGTTTTTACAAACATTAAGCAAAAAAGGAATAAAAAATATGAAACGAATTTTACAAAGTTTGATGATGATAAGTATCATTAGTACTTCAGTGAGCAGTGTTTTTGCTTGTGTAAAAAAGTATAATTTTGATAATAGTATTTGGGTTATTACTGATGGGGGAACTGTAAATGATCTTGCTTTTAATCAATCCGCATGAGAGGGAGCAAGTAAATATGTTTTTGCACAAAAAAATCAGATAGTCCCACCACAAAATTGAAAAAGTTCAAACTGACGAGTAAGTTACTTTGAATCAGTTAGTCAAACGCCTGGTGATTATAAAAATGCTTATATTACATCTTCAATTGCAGGAGCAAAAACACTAGTTTTACCTGGTTTCAACCATGGTAATACCATTGGTTGAGCAGCAGGTTTAGTTGATAATATTATTTATATTGATGGAAGTAGTCAAAACATTCATATTAATATGGACCAGAAGGCACTATTAGTAAAAAATATTATTGGAATTACTTATCAAGCTGAAGCTTCTGGTTTTTATGCGAGTTTAGCAACAAGTATTTATTTAAATGCGCATCAAAACGAATATATTGGGCACTTAAAAGTTGGTAGTTATGGTGGTGTGGATAATATAGTTGCTGTTTCAAATTATATGTGAGGTTTTTTAGTTGGAATTGATTTATTTAATACTATTATTAATTCTTCAGTAAATAGTAAATGAAATAATATAAAACATAATATATTAAAACAAGTCCAAAATATTAATCCAGAAATAACAACTTTACAATCAATTGTTAAAGTGCAAAAGGTTTTAAAACAGAATGAATCATGATTTTCACAATCATTTCAAGCTGGTGATGGTAAAATTATTAGTGATGAATTATTAGCTCGTGGCGCTCGCATTATTTTTCCGGTTGCTGGTGCACAAGTTCAAGATACAATTAATAAAATTAAAGTTAACAAAGTTAATGCTAAAATAGTTGGTGTTGATACCGAACAATCTAAAATTTATGGCGAAAATTATGTTGTTACTAGTGCTTTAAAACAAATTACAACTTCAACTTTTGATGCATTAAAAAATATTTATTCAGCACAATGTGGTTATTATGCACAAAATAATATATGAGATAAGGCAAAACAAACAAGTAATTGTTGAATTAATACTGACCAAACTTCTCTTGATCATCCAAGTTGGACAGGGATTGAAACAACAAAATGAGTTAAACAAGATTTAGTTGATTTTTTACATAATACAACTGATGATTATAACAAAGATACTTTATTTGATAAGATAGTAAAAATATTACAATATGCTTACAAAAGTGGAATTGATAATCATTCCCCAATTTCCGCACAAAATTTTACAAATACTTTACAAAATACATATGAAACACAAACAAAATTAAAAGCATATTTATTAGCAGCAATTCAAAAGGTGTTATAATTTTTTTAAGGATTATTCATCAACTAAAAAATTATTGTAAGCAGTTATTTACAAATAAGAAAGTAGAATAATAAGATGAAAATAATTAATAATTTAAATAAACATTTTTTTAATCCAACAACTGATGATTCTGATGATGAGAAAAAAATTGAAGTTAGTGAACAAAATAAAAAAACCAAAAGTGATAATCAAGATATCACAGAAAATAATTAACCTCTGAAAAATTATTTTTTAAATAACCTTAGTAAAGATTTTAAAGATATTAAATTTGATGAAAAAAATGATTCAAAAAGAGTTTTAGATAATAAATCAATACTAATACCATTACATAAAATTGCAAAATCAAAAAGATGGCTTGAATTAATAGATAATCGGTTATCCATTTTAAAAAAGGCGCTGTGTAGATATAAACGGCAAATTTTTATCTTGTTAAGTTAATAATAAAATATTTTTAATAAATTGCAACAACTTTTTCAGAAAAAATTAAATTTTTGTAATTTTATCTTATTTTATTCATATTTAAGCACACTAAAAATAATTTATTAAATTTTAACTAATAAATTTATTTAAAATTTTGTAAAAACATTGTCTTTGCACTTAGTCAATTTAAACATGGTAGGAGTTTATCATTTATAACATTAACTACTCAATCTATCATTTTTTGACTAATATTATTAAAATCAATTCCCTTAGAAAGTCAATATCTAAATTCACCGTTCATATGCTCAATTAATGGTTTTTGTTGTGGTTTACCGGGGTCACAAAAATAAACTTGTGTTTCAGCAAATATTTCCATTTCTTTTCATTTACTAAATTCTTTTCCTCTATCAGTTATTATTCCTTTAATTTTCCCAATTAAATTATTATTTTTAACAATATCTTTAAATTTTTCTAAAACTTCATTAGCATTATTATTTTTTAATTTCATTACAAAATAATTTTTACTTGATTGTTCTACTAAAACTAAATTACTAGATTTATGGTCTTTTCCTACAACAGTATCCATTTCAAATCATCCAACATTAGAAACTTTATTTTCAATATCTCAAATTGATTTAAAGTTAGTTAATTTACCACGATTATCAGGTTTTCCTTTTGTTTTATATTTTTTACCACTATGGGGTAAATTTTCTTTTCTTAACCCTAATTTTCCTAAGCGAATTCATTTATATAAAGTTTTAACACAAGCAGGAAATTTAACACCAAATTCTATAAAATAACGATAAATTAATTGTTCAGGTGTATCATGGTATTTGTTAAATCTTGTTTTAATAAAATCTAATTGCTCTTTTGTAAATTCAGGTATTTTTTTAATACATTTTTTACGCTTTTGTTTGTAATCTTTTTGGTAGTAAGAAAAAAGTTTAGGTTTTGGTATAAAAATTATTCTTTATTTTAAATATATTTCTAAAACACTGATAAATCAACCTTTTAAAAAGTTATCTAATTATTTTATTTATATTTTTTATAAAACCTAAGCTTTTGTAATACTATCATCTTTTTGAGCATCTGATGGCTTATAATCTTGTATATTTTTAAATCGCTTAACCTCTCTTTTAACAGTATTAATCCCGCGGCCCATTTGTCTTGCTATTTCAGATAAATTAATCGTGTCATTTTTCTTTTTACAAGTATCAGATAACAATAAATCCTTAAATAAATTTCGTTAATCAAATATTAAATTTTTAAATTTTCTCATTTTTATATAAATTCCCTTCATTTTTTCTTATAATGTATTATATATAAAATAAAGAGATTAATAAATATGCAAAAATTTAGTAAAGTTAACAATAAAAAATGAGTTAATAATTATAAACATTTAAATAAAAAATATGATTTAAATTTTAGTGACTATAATTTTGGTTTTGATTGAGAAGTATTTAAAGATTTTGTTGGTGATAGTTATGCCCGATATTTTACTTCGCCAACTTTTTTTAAATTTGTTTCCGCAGGAAGAGGTACTAATAAAACATGAAATCATTTAGCAAAAAAATTATTTTTTGCTTACAATTTTATTGATGCTTCATCTAACATTTTACGAAGATATGTCGAAACCCACGAAGATACTACATTTGGCGATACAATTAATGTATGTAATTATCTATACGATAAATATAGGATTGATATAGGACCCGACAATGAAAATGGTATTGTGTTTGACCTAAAAATATTAAAGAAGGTGGAGAGATTGTTTTTCCTAGTGGTGTTCGGATTGCTTTTGTGGGTTATGCTAATGGTAATAAAATTATGGGTAAAGTTGGTAAAAGTAGTGGCATTATATCAGCATGAACAGATGAAATGATACATGCCGAAGAAAAAGAAATATTAACTGATAAAGAACTAGATAAAAGATATAATAATTTAAGAGTTTCAATGTTTCGTTAAAAAAGTTTAAAAGTATCTTATGAAAAATACACGGATGAAAATGATAATGAACAATATAATTTAGATAATCCTATTCCAGTAAAAGAATTATCTTGGACATTTCAAGAATGAGACAACATAGCAAAACAATACATAACAGTAAAAACATATTTTCATAAAACATATTCTAATCAATTTACTTTTAATCCTTTTGATAAATACCATGTCTTTTATGAAAAATTTGTAACCCCATATTTACCCTTAAATGAAAGAATTAAGGTAGTAAGAAAAAAGTTTAGGTTTTGGTATAAAAATTATTCTTTATTTTAAATATATTTCTAAAACACTGATAAATCAACCTTTTAAAAAGTTATCTAATTATTTTATTTATATTTTTTATAAAACCTAAGCTTTTGTAATACTATCAGAATTAAAAATATTTTAAAAGAACACAATTAAGTATATTCAGAAAACAAACAAGCATTTAATGGTTTGGGTATTTTTAATTTACGATTAACAATGGGTGCTGTTTGAAATAAAATACCTAATATTACTAAAAAACTTGTTTTAACCAACAAAGAAGAACGACCTGATTTATTTGAACTTGAATACTACGGTTTTGAATATAACGATAATGACCCCAGTATTTATGTTTTACGAAATTATCGTAAATATATTAAAGAATATAATTTACAAGATTTTTATAATCCAAATACAAAACAGTATCAATTTAATAGTTATTCGATTGGTGTTGATTATGCTAATGGTAGTGAAGACCATACGGTATTTTTATTTAGTGGTTATAAAATTAATGAAAATAATGAATATGATAAATATTTAATTGAAGAAAATGTTGTTACACCAAAAAACGCAATGAACTTAAATGAAATAGTTGAACATTACGGACAATGAATAATTAATACATTTGATAAATTTGATGGTTTTGAATATGCCACATTTCATTATGATATTAATGCCCACGATTTTATGCAAAAATTACAAGAAGATATTTACCCTTATTTAGGCTATAAAATTAAAATGTTTAAAGCTAAAAAACATCAAACTTCGTTGAATAAAGAAGTGGGTATAATCAATCGTGTAACATGAATAAGAAAAATGTTTGTTCAAGGCAAAATATATAGCATTTTAAATAATTTTCCATTTTTAGATAAGTGTATTAGTGAATTAAGGTTTAGTGATACCAAAACAAACACACCCGATAGTAAAATGTGCCACGACCCATACGATGCTTTGTTTTATGGTTCTTATCCATATCGTTTTAAAATGGGATTATAACTATTTTTGTTATTGGGCGAGCAGTTGATTTTCTAAAATTTTGTGATAAAATGACTTACAAGTTAAAAAAAGTTTTGAGGTTCTTTCAAACAAATTTAGGAACCTTTATAAAATTCTTCGCTTAACGCTTAGAATTTTTCCCAAGTATTTTGAAAAGCGCGGCAAAAGTTTTTTTAAACTTTAAGTTATTTTTTACAAACTTATAAAAATCACCGCGAGCCCAGATTAGTGCAAAAATATAATTTATAATAATCATTAAATAACTTCCCTTCTAAAAAGATACTCAAAAGTGCTTATATATATATAATGTCAACAGATCTTGATAAAAAGTTTCAAGATGAAAGAAAGGAAATTATGCAAAATGAAAAAACTGTTAAGTTTATTAAGTGTATTAACAATTAGTGGTAGTGTTGTCCCAACAACAATTGCCGCTAGCCCTTATGAAAAAGAAGAACAAAAAGATAATAAATTATCTTTATTTTTAGAAAACAATAATAATTTTTCTTGATTAGATACTATTTCTGCTTTTTGAGAAATAGGAATTAAAAAAACGGAAGAAATTAAAGATTATTTAGTAAAAAACTTTGAAAATATTAAAAATGGTTTAGAAAATTTAACAATTACTGACTTGTTTAATTTTTTTGAAAAAAAAATATATAATATTACTTTACAACCAAACTTAAATAGAATTGAAATTAATTTAAATGTTCCTCCAATTTCATAAATAGAAGAACGTGATTATTGTTTAGCGGCTTCAATTGAAATGATATTTTCTTATTTTAATAGAAATATAGTAGAAGATAATGGACACGGTTATTCTCAAGAAAGAATTTATATTGATAATGCATCGTGTTATGGTACAGGGTGTGAAATGAGTCAAAATACAGCATCTTATATGTATAATGTTTTACAACAACATATGTCTGATACAACAAATAATTATAATGGCCAAAATTTTATCTTTAATTCAATTCCCGCATCTTCTTTAGGTTTTACATATTTAGAGCAACAACTTTTTGCTAGTTATGTATTAGAATCACTATATAATAATATTCCTGTTATTTTTGCATATTTTGATAATAGTTTAAATGGGTGACATTCAATTGTAATTAATTCAATATAGATAGATCAAAATAATTTTAGCAATGCTACTTTTAGTTTTATTGATCCAAATGGAGCAAATCAATATAGTTTTAATACAAATATTTTAGAAAATTATTTATCGCAAGGTGGTCTTTTAATAGGTGGAAGTAATTATGTTTATGATAATGAAATGTCAGATTTGCAATATTATAATTTTGATTTAGCTTCGTATGATGGAAACTTAAATTATCCACAATTTGACCACAATTCTTTGGATGATGTAATGAGTTGTATTAATAACGACATGAAATTTTTAAGTAATAGAAAAAAATGTACATATAAACCTTCAATAGAATTATATTATTATTATAATAATAATATAATTGGTGAGCATTCAATTGATTATACAAGACATGCAAAAGAAAACTATAAGGTAGTATGAAAAGATTTTAATCTCGGTAAAATTAACCCTTCTGAATTTGAAAAAATAAAATTTATTGGTGAAAGTAGTTCTTTTGAAACAATAACAAGTTGAGCAAAATGAGGACCATATTGAGGGAAAAAAGCTAATCAAGTATTTGGTGGTCAAAAGATAGATAACGTTATTAATAATGTTAAATCAAATGATAATTTTAATATTGATGATACTTTTAATCTTCAAAGTTTAGATATACCAGATTTTCTTGCTAAATTAAGAGTAGAACAAAATTTAGGATTAACTTGATATAAAAAAAAGGAAATTATCATTTACAATTATTAATTAGACAATATGTAGAAACATGAGCTTCTGAAGTTGGTGGTAGTGTTATAATGTTTTTTGGTAATGGAATTAGATTATATAATGATTAATTTTGGTTTTTATTTAGAAAATAAAAATGAAATTTTACAATTACTAAGTCAATATATAGAAGATTAAGAAGAATTTATTACAAAAATAATAGATAATTTTATAATTTTAAAAAAATTATATCAAAACATAAATTTATGTAGAAACCACACACATTTTGTACTTTTGGTTTTTACGGTTTTGGAAAGTAAATTTTTTTAATATTTTTAATTAAGGAGTTGAAATTATGCAAACAAAGCAATATTTTATTTTGCGGTCGTTAGTGAAAAAGTATGATAAAGATAATGTTATTAATACTGTCAATAAGATTGCAAAAGATATTGAAATTAAAAAGTAAAAGAATAAATTATTCCGCGTAATTTATTAGCGGATAATTTATTCAATAATGTTTTTTAAGTGGAGCAAAGCGACAACGGGCGGAGCGAGTTTGCAAATTTCAATTTTTTAATTTATTGAAAGGAGTTATATCATGCCAGTATGATTAACATGAATATTTAGTATTTTGATTTTGTTAGGTATTTTGGTAGTAAGAAAAAAGTTTAGGTTTTGGTATAAAAATTATTCTTTATTTTAAATATATTTCTAAAACACTGATAAATCAACCTTTTAAAAAGTTATCTAATTATTTTATTTATATTTTTTATAAAACCTAAGCTTTTGTAATACTATCGGTATTTTTGCGTGAATTGGTTTATCAATTTATCAAAAAATTCGACAAATTCAAGGAAAGAAAAAAGAAAAAAAAGAATTTGAAAAAAATGAGGATAGAAAATAATGAATTTTTTAGCAGATGCAGTTACTTTTGGGACTGGAATGAATTCCATTTGAACTGGGTTAGGTAATGCAATGGGTAAAGTAAAAGATGCCGTATATGGTATTTTACCGCAATTAATGACCTTTTTAGGTGATGCGTGAATTATTTTAATTCCATTTGGATTATTTATTATCATTAAGATATTAAACTTTTTCCGTCATATGGTTAAAGGATTTTAATAGAATATAACATTATATTCTAAGTTATTTTAAACAAAACTAAGGCACACTAGTTATATTTGTTTTAGTAATTAAATTTAAAGTATTATTATGGTTTTCTCTCTGTATAAAAATGTTTATAAATTTGTTAATTTATTAAAAATTCAAATAATAAATTTAAATGTTTCATGATAAACAAAAAATAGTTGGTATCACATTTGTAAAAAATGAATTTATTAAATAGAAAAATGAATTTATTATTTCTTCGATATTTTATTTCTCCTTTCTATTTAAAATAATTTATACAGAGAGAAAACCATAATAATATCAATTTAATTATAAATTATTAATTTTATATTTTAATAACTATTGTTAAAAATTAAATAGTATTTTTCAGTGTGCCAATTTTTATTATTTTATATATTTAACATTGTTAATAACATTGTTAATTAAACATTAAATAAACAATATATTAGCATTATGTATAACATTGTTAATAATCAGTGTTTTTATCAATAAATTAGCAATATATAAACATTAAATATAACATTGTTTATTAAAAAAATATTTAGTTAGGAGATGATAAAATTGAGTAATTTTGTTAAGAAAAATCAGAATATAGCAAATTATTTTATTTCTAAGGAACTTATTACTTTTGAAACAGATAAAGCAAGTTTTATAAATTTACCTAATCATAATCGCCATATTGGTTTTTGATTGAGTAATAAGTTTATTTATCCTAGTCAAAAACATTCTAAACAAGTAGCAATCGGTTTAATTTATGATAATTCTTATCGTATTGTAAAATATGATGAAAATTTAAAACAACACGATTGAAAATATTTAACTGGAACAGAAATAATTGATTTGTATAATCAATATAAACAAAACTATTTTACGCGTATGCATAAAGCATTATTTTCAAATGAACCTAAAAAAGTAAAAACAAATAACAACAATAATTTAATAAATTGAAATGATGAAAAAGTAGAACAATTAATTCGTAATTTGGAAGAATTAGATAATGAGTTTATATAATTATTGAGTTCAATTTGTTAGTTATATTTTTGGTTTAAATGCCCCTGAATTTTTATATGTTATATCGTTTGTGTTATTTATCGTTTTATTTTTTGGAATATTTTTTAAACTTATTCAAAAAATGTGGAGTTTTTAAAAATGCAAAATGATTGAGAAAAATTAAAAGAGTTTTTTATTCATGTCTTTTTGTTTATATATAAAACAAATGTTGAAAATATTACAACTTGAAATTTAACTCAAAATGAATATTTAACTTTGATGGTTGGTGTTTGAATTGTTATTTTATTTTTAACGTGGTTTTTATTGTGAATGGTTTTTAAAATAGTTAGGTATTTTAAATAATTAAATTTTGTTATTATTATGGTTTTTTCTCCCCACAAAATTTTAAAATCTTTTTTTGAATATAATATATATTTTCATTATGAATGCAGTAATTATTAATATAAAAAATGTTGTAAAAAATATTTCTTTTGCATTTATTTGACTAATATTTTTAAATATTCATTCTACAAAATTAATTGTAGTAATTAATTTTCCGATAGGATTAATTAAAAAGTTTATAATTCCAATAATAGGCAATAATATTGAAATTATTTTTAAAATTTTTTTAATTTTTATCACTCTCCTTTTTGATTTGTGGGGAGAGAAAACCATAATAATACTAGTTTAATTATAAATAACTATTGGAGTAAAATGAAAAAGTTTGTATTTTTTCTAATAAATTTTTGTTATATTAATGGTTCAATGGTTTTGTTTAGTTTAATTGATTTATTACTTTGGATAATTTCTTTAAATTGTACTGGTTTAGTATTTTGACTATTATTTGCTTTACAATGTGTATATTTTGTTTGGTGAGTTTGAAAAAATATTTTTTATCAGTTAAATGTCTTTCGTTTAGTTTACTTTATTTGAGATAATCCGTTATCAGTAATTATTGGTAAATTAGGAACTGGTAAAACATTATTTTTAACTTTTTTATCACAAGTTATGAAACTTTTAACGAAGAAAATTTATAGTAATTATCCAATTGAAGATGATGCAATAAAACTTTTAACTTTTAATAATTTAGATTTTACTGATAGAACTAAATTAGTACCACCTGATGATAGTTTAATTTTGTTTGATGAAAGTTTTTTATATATTGACGGAACTAGTCCTCATGAAGTTAAAAAAGTTCATGGTGGTAAAAGTGTGTGGATTGTTTTAGCAAGACATTTTAAAAATAGAGCGATTTTTACCGTACAGCGTGAGGGTATGATGTGAAATAATATTCGTCATTTAGCAAGCGGTATTATTATTCCGATTTCATTGAAAAAACCCGTTAAGTCAAAATTAGGTAATATTTTTAATCGTAGTTTTGTTATGCGAATTGGTATTTTCCAAGATATTACAGATTATGAAATTTGAAAAACAAAATCAGTAGAACGAACAGCAGAAGGTAAACGAGCAAAACATAAGTCGGATGTTGGATTAGGAATTCGGTTTTTTAAGATAATTATTCCGCTTGAATTTGCTAATAAATATGATAGTCATTGATTAAGTTTTGTCCGTGATTTAAAAAATGATGAAGTTGTTAATAAAAAAGAATATTTTTGAAAAGATATATCAAAATTAAATAATAAACAACGCTTAGAATTGTTTGATATTGATATTTTGAAAGAAAATTTAAAAGCAAAAAAAACATAATAAAAAATAATTAAATTATTTATTTCAATTATATATTCTTATTAATGCTCATATAATTACATATAAAATTTGAATAATTAAAAGTATTATTTGATGTTTAATTATTATTGCTGCTTTTAAATCTTGGAATTGTATTCCTCAATTTAAAATTTGTAAAATAAAATGTATTAATGATTCTATTTTATTGTTTTCATTAGGTACTCAATTTATTACTATTGCATTAATAATTTATGCAACAATAATTTCTATTCAAATAATGTCAAATATATGTATTAATTTTTGCAAAATAGATTTTCTCCAATTCGTATAGAAAGGTTTTTAATATGAAAAATAAATTTAAATTTTTAAAATTAAATTGATGAAAAATAATTATTTATATTTTAATAAATTTATTAGGATTATTTTTATTATACTTTATAAATATAAATGAATTAAAATTTTTGATAAAAAATTTAGGTTTTATTGGAAATTTAATTTGTATTGGTTATTTATTAATATGAAATGTTTTATCTAATTTTTTAATTTATATAATTGAGTTTTTTATAAAAATGAAGAAAGGAAAGATAAAAAATGAGTAATTTATTAAGTGAAAGCGTTAATAATGATAATTGAAATAAGATTTTTAGTTTTATTTTTGATACTTTTTTATTTGTTTTTGATGTGATTTGAAATACTAAATTACCAATGACAAATATAACGATTGCTTATTTTTTAATATTTTTTATGGTTATTAAGTTATCAATTTATGCAATTCACGGAACATCAACTAATTATAACGATTTAGGTTCAACAGTTAAAAGTGGTGTTATTAATAGTTCTAAACTATACGGTGCTACTGTTCGGGGTGTTTCTAGTACTAAACAAGGTTTACAAAAACATATTAAAGAACGAAAACAATTTAAAGTTAGTCGCAATAAACAACAGTTATCAAGTTTAGCAAGACAAGCAAAAACAAGAGAATTAGGTTTTAAAAGAATTCATACCACTAAAAGAATAAAAAAATAAGTAAGGAGTTGATTTTATATGATTAAGTTAGTTTTATTGGTAGCGGCAATCGCTATATTTGGAACTGGTTTTATTACAGTTATTATTAATCAGTTGACATCAGCAAAAAATATTATTATGGATTTATATAATTCTGATACTTGGTTGTTATCTATTTTTGGTAAAATGGCGATTTTATTTAGTCATCCGTTAATGTTAACAATATCAAGTTTATATATTATTGGTTTTATTATTTCAAAAACATTGTATAGTTAGGAGTAAATTTATGAAAAGTAATGTAGAAAATAAAAAAGAAAAGAAACAAAATGGTTTATTTATTTCTTGGGTTGATTTAATTTTATATTTTATTATTAGTTGTTTATTAGCGTTTGTATGTATTTTAGATACAGTTTCAACGATTGGCGAATTAAAAGAAAAATATAATGGTATAAATGGTTATATATTTTACGGTTTATGATTTATTATATTATGAGATATTTTAATAATTAATTATTTTTATGGTTATTTATTTAATGAAATTATCAAATTAATAAAAGAAAATCGTAAAAATAAGTTGGTAAAAAATAATGCGTAATTTTTTAGTATTTTTTTCGTTTGTACCAATTTTATTGATTTCTTTTTTCTCATTAGAGGCGATGACATTACAACAAAACCATCAATCACAACAAATAACAGAAAAAGTAACAACAAAGCGAAGTGTGGAAACTGGAATTAATGAAAATGATTTTATTAATACAATGTTTTTACGCAGTACTTTTTTTGAAAATTGAAGTGATACTAATTATTTTATTAATCCTACTTTAAAAACATCAAAATCATTAACTTATAACGATAAATGGTATTTAGATTTTTTAAAAAATAGTTATTCAACTGGTGTTTCTTATGATAAACCAAGTGATAAATTTATGGATTTATATAAAAATTGAGATAATTATGCTATACAATATAATATTAATAAATTTTATTATGTTGATAAAAAGCAATTTTTAAGAGAATTAACAAATTTTATTTATTCTTTTACAACTAAATATAATTTAACACAAATGTTAAATAAATTAAAAACAAATATAAATAATTTACAATCAATTAACTTAATTGAAGATAATTGAAAGTTAATTCCTAGGGTTAATGATGTTTTAGTACCACCTAAAATAATTGCTTCTACTGATAAAAATAAATATGTAAAAGAAGATGATAGGAAATATATTGTAATTTATCCATATCTAATCCAACAATGAAACATAATTAAAACAGATGCAAAAAATATTAATAATACCTGAGCATGAAGTTCAAAAGCAATAATTTATTATTGAGATGGTAGTGATGAACCAGAATTACCAACAATTAACAAAAATACTGGTGAAATTATTGATTGAAATTTTGAAAATCAAAATAAAGTTAAAGATTTTTTAAATAATTATTTAGATGTTATTATTCAAGAAAATATTAGAGTTCATCAAGGTGGTAATCCCGATTATGAGAGTATTATTGTTGGTACACAACGGATAATATTTGATTTTGAAATTGTTGATGAAAGTGAAAGATATACTGCTATGTATTTTATTAAAAAATCAATTTATCGGATGATTTTAACAATTGATAAAAATAATAACATTATTGCTGGTAGTTTAGAATTAACACACACTAAGACAGCGAGTAATGATGCATCTTATCCTTATAAAGAAACTAAATTAGGTTTTTTGTTTACTTTTATGCAAGATAAAGATAACATCTTTAATTTTGATGCAAATATTAATTCATATTTAGAAAATGGAAATATTAAATATTATGAAAAAATGAAAGGACAAATTGATATTAATAAATTTTTAAAAGCATTTTTTGCTTATGCTTTGGTGCCATTATTTAAAAATCGTAGTAATTTTATAGAAAGTGGATATATTGATAATTTACAATATGATACTGTTTTAATTAACTTTTTTGGTTTAAAATTAGAAAATTTTAAAGATGTTATTTTAGATGAAAATGGAAAGTCAATAAAATATTTTGATGACTATAATAACTATATTTATAAATTTGAAAATAATAAAAAAGTTTTAAAAACCGAAGCAGAGAAAAAAGAATTTGAAGAACAAAAGAAAAAGTTTTTAGTTTCTTATGATAAATTTGAAGAATTGTTAAATAGTATGTTTGTTGTATCTAAAAATTTTTATAAGGATTATTTACGAATAATGTTTGATTTAGATAATAATACTTATACGCAAGCATATAACAAAAAATATGGTTTGTTAGCAAATAATGGTTTTAAAATTTATCCACGATATTTTTATTTTTCTGATAAATATAAATTATTAGATTTTAAGATGTATTCAGCCTATAAAAATCGGTTTTATAACACAAATTATGGAGATGTATTTAATTATGATTTTTCAGTATCAAATGGTTATAATATTAATCAAAATGAAGGATATGTTTTTGAAGGTTCTTTAAAAGATAAATATGGTTTAAAATATAAGAAAATGGAACAACAAAAAATCGGCTATAATGTTTTTGAATTACAAGCCCAAAAAGAAAATGATATGTACCGTTATTATGATTTTAATTTTGGTATTTATAATTGACAAGAAATTAATAATGGTGGATTGTTTCCCGACGGTCAATGATGACAAGCACAATATGAAAGTTGTAGTTGATATAATTTAGCGTGTCATATCAGAAATGCGGCAATTTGAATCGTTAATAATATCCCTGGTATAAAACAAGTAAACGAATTAGCAAGTGGAGTTGGTAAAATATTTCAAACAATATATAGTTTTTTTAGTCAAATATTTGAGGTATGAAAATTTAGTTCTGCATTGTATAGCACAATAACTAACTTATTTTTATTAATTATCTTTATGAAATTTGTGCGATTAATTTAAAAAGGAACTATTTTTAAGTTCCTTTTTAACCTTTTCAATCTGTAATTTCACCAGTATTTTTGTTAATTGTTGGTAATTCTGGTTCATCACTACCATCTCAATAATAAATTATTGCTTTTGAACTTCATGCTCAGGTATTATTAATATTTTTTGCATCTGTTTTAATTATGTTTCATTGTTGGATTAGATATGGATAAATTACAATATATTTCCTATCATCTTCTTTTACATATTTATTTTTATCAGTAGAAGCAATTATTTTAGGTGGTACTAAAACATCATTAACCCTAGGAATTAACTTTCAATTACTATTTTCTGGTGGTTGTTGCGGTTTAGTTTCGGGTTCGGGTTTATTACCTCCGCCGTTTTCATTATTATTAGGTTTATCACAAGCTGTTAAATTTGCTGACATACTAACTATCCCGTATACTCCTAAAATGCTAAGTCATTTTTTCATTTTTTATTCCTCCTCAATTATAAAATAACTTCCAATTGTATTTGTAACAATTTTTCAACCATGGTTAGGATTAGATAAAAAATGATTATTTATTTCTTGAAAATGATTGTAAAGAATATTGATTAAAGTATTAATATCATTATCAGCAATGGATCCGCCTCAACCACTATGATCTTCTTTATGAAAATTAGTAATTTCTGATTTGATTTTATTTTTAAATTCTTGATAATTACTTTCATTTTTTTGATAAATTTGTTTAATTTTATTTCATTCATTGATATTAATATCTAATTTTAGTTGATCATGAGCTAAAAATTTATAGTATTTTTCAATTTCATTATATTGATTATGTGATTCATGTTTAACTATTGTATGATCAGAATTAATTCATCAAAGAATAGCAGTTCCTGCAATTACTAACCCCCCAATTATTAATGATAAGCCTAAAGTTTCGGGAGCTAATGCTGCCGCAGTACCAGCTTCTGTTCCAATAACTACCCATTCAGTGGCCACAACTGTGGATCCTTCTGTAACTGATAAAGTTTCAGCCGCTGTTAAACCTTCTGCTACTGTACTTTCTGATAAAAGTGGAGTCATTTCTACTACTTTCCCTGTTTCTGATGAAACAACAGTGCGAGTGGTTGATAAACTATTTTTGATATAATTAGCAGTAGTTGATAAACCTTTTATTGGTGATATTCCGGTCATTTTTGAAATCCCTAAAATTCCAGCACCAGAAATTCCGGTAGAAGTAAGCCCCAAACCAACGCCCCTTAATTTATCTTTAAATGCTTTTTGTTCATTTTCGGGTAATGATTGATAATGTTGATTGATTTCATTTAATTTTTGTTGTTTTTCTTCTTTTGAAAGAGTACTATATTTATTTATCGCTTTTTTAATTATTGTTTCTTGTGAATTTATAATATTTATTTTTATTGGTTTATTTACAGATAAATTTGTATTATTATTTACGGTAGATTTATTTAGAATTGTTATATTTGTTTTTGGTTTTTCTGCTTTTGTTAATTTTTGTTGTTTTTGTATATCTGTATTTTTTTCTTGTGAATTTATAATATTTTCTTCATTTGTATTTTGTAACAAAATAAAATTATAATGATTTTCATTTACATGAAATATTTGTAAGTTTGCATTTGGATTGTTTGTTTCAAATATGTTTCTATTATTTACACTAATATTAGAACATAGCAAATTACCAATGGCTAAAATTTCAAGTTGTCCACCCCACGATGAGGATTGTCTAATTCTTTCTAAGTAATTATTAATATTAATTTCATTTTCGCTTATCTGAATTGCACTGCGAAAAGTTTCAATCTGATTTATATTTGTCTGTGAATTTATTTGTGTTGGATTGTCTAAATTATCTCTTATATAATCAACAACACGATTACGAAAAACATTTGTGACTAAATTAATTGCTGTTTGATTTTGATATCATAATTGATTTAAATTTCTATTATTTTCTAAATCATATTGTTGTAGTAATTTTTGAATATGTTCTAAATATTTTAAATTTTCTTCATCATCACCAAATAATTGGATAAATCGGTTTCTAAATTCTTCATTATTATTTTTAACTTGCAATAAATATGCTGTTGCCACAGATCAAAATAAACAACTATTATCTGGTGGTACATCATACAAATTATTTTGATTTGTTGTTTTAATAAAAGATATTTTTGAATTGCTTATTCCATTTTTTGTTTTTTGAAATATATTTTTTAAACCAGCAAAAGTTTGAGAATAATTGCTTGTATCTATACATACATTTTCTAATAATTTAACAATTTCTGTATGATTATAATTTTTTGCAAGATTTAATGATGTATTACCATACTTATTTTTTTTATTGATAAAATTTTTAAATTCTTCTGGTTTATCTTTATATAATTCTTTTGCTTTATCAAGTAACAATTGTACAATTTCTTTATAGCCGCCCATTGCTGCTAAATGTAAAGATGTGTTATCATTATCATTTATAATATTTGGATTAGCACCATAATCAAGCAGTAATTTTACAACATTTGTATAATTCATATAATCAACATTATCAATATATATCTTTTTATTTATTTCTGCTTGATCTGTTGCTTCATGTAAAGGGGTCCCATTAAAAACATCTTTTGCATTTATAAATTTATTAAATTCTTCTGGTTTATCTTTATATAATTCTTTTGCTTTATCGAGTAATAATTTAACACTTTTTATGCGGCCTGTATTTGATGCAAAATGTAAAGCTGTTCATCCATTTTCACATTTAGACTTTAAAAGCTCAGGTTTTTTTATAATTAGTAATTCAAGAAAATTTAAATTGTTAGATATAATTGTATCTTTCGAAATACCAAATAAAGTGTTACAATTTGAAAAAATCGATGGCAATCTTTCTATTTTAGTTAGATCTATTTTTTCTTCTTTAATTCTTATTTTATTTTTAAAAATTAAATTATTAAAATTTTTTATAATTAATTTTTCTAGTTCTTCTAATGCTTCTGTTTTTTCTTGTTTGTAAAAATTTTTAATTAAATCCTTAATTTCGCTTTCTAAATTTTTTGATTCTTCCAACGATTTTTTTAATATTTTATTTAGATCTTCATGATTTTTAGATAAAAATTCATTACTAATAATTACATTATTTAAATTTTTAAAAATTTCTTTTCTTTTTTCTTCTATATATTTACTAGATGCTATTCATCCGCCTATTAATTGTTCAGAATAATCTTTTCATTGAATTTTATTATCATTTGTAGAATTAATAATATTTTGAATATCTTTTGAAATATTTTTAAATTCAATTTGTTTTCCATCTTTTTTATAATTAAAATATTTAAGATAAGAACCAAAGCGCATCGCTTCACTTGTAATAAAAATAATTTGTGTTAAATCGTTTTTTGTAGTTTGATTTTGATTATTTTCACTATCAATAATTGATAAATTTGAAATTGCATTATTTAAATTATTTTGAGAAATAATAATGTTTTGATTAACAGCATTTAACCCTTGTTTTGAGTATGCTCCTGTATAATTTAAATTAATATTTTTACAACTATATTTTTTAATTACTGATTTATTTAAAAAATTAATTTTTTCTTCTTCATCTTTTAAATTTTCACCTTGTAAATTACTAATTTTTTTATTTAAGGAATTTAATTCATTATTATAATTGATTTTTTTAATACTCTTTTCTTTTTCTTTAAGAGGAATAAGTTCATTTTTCAGTTGCAAATATTCTTTTATTTTTTCTTCATTAGATAAAGGTTTGTTATCTTTTAAATCATTTAATTTACCCCTTAAATCATTAATTTTTATGATTTCTTCTTGATTATTTTGTTTTATTTTTTCTAAAATTTCATCATTAAAATAAAAATATTGATTTTTACTATTAATAAATCCAAATAAATAAAAATTATTTAAATTAATTACTAATCTTATACTTTTATTGTTAATGTTTTTTAATGTTAATATTAAAATTATTGTTTTATCTGCATTAAATTTAGATAATTCTAAAATTTTATCTAATTTTTCTATTATTTTAATATTTTCTTTGCGTTCTTTTTGTTTTTGTGATGTTTCAAAATAATTTGTTGTAATAATTCCTTCATTATTTATCATTCTTAATGGATCAATTTTTTCATTTTTCATAAATTCTTTTAACATTTTTTGAATATTATCAGAATAATTTTCATTTAAAGTAATTTCTTTTTCAATAATGTCAACTTTACTATCTGAATTTGCTAAAAATTGAGATTGTTGCTCATCTTGTGATTTTGGAGTAGTTGAGGTATTTTCGCTATTTTGTCTTTTTTTAATACTGTGTTTTCGATTAGGTGCTGCTGCAATCACTGATGGTATTGCATTTCCAGTTATCATAATTGTTCCTAATAATCCTAAAAGTTTTTTCATATTATTTATTTCCTTCCCCAAAACTTTTTGTCCATTTCTATTGACATTATATATATATATATATATACAAGCATTTTTAAATATTTTAGAAACGATACTTACTTATTATGGTTATGATTGTTTAAAAAAGTTTGAAGTTTTATAAAAATTATTTTAAATGGTATAACTATACTATATTTTAAAAAAAATGAGGTGAATTAATGAAATATATTATTAATAACTCTAATTTAAGCGATTTACAAGCAAAATTGCAAGATTTTTTAAGTAAAAACCATCAAAATAAATATTATAAAAGAATAAAAAAGAAAATATTTGCATATATTAATTTATGTAAAGAGTTTTTTCTTGAAACTAAGTTGTTATTAAAAGACTTGATTAAAAAATATTTTAAAAATAAATTTTCAACTTTTTATTATTTAGCAAATAAAATTTTACTTGCATATGCAAATAATAATTTTGAAGATTTATTATTAAAATCAACTGTTCCTAATAATATTAATTATCAATATAGTAATGATGTTCGTGAAAATATCTGCGATTTATATTTTGAATATTGTGAAAAACACGCTGGGGGTGTTTTATCTTTGTATTATAATTTAAAAAAAGGAATTCATGGCGAAGAATTAAAAAATAAAGCACCTAAAAATTTAAAAACATTTTTTTGTTGACTTAAAAAAGATAAGCGTTGATTAAAAATAAAAAATAAAATTAAAGAAATTAAAAGACAACATCAAAGATATGAAGTCAAAGAATTAGGATTATTACAAATGGACGCTAAATATTTTATGCCAAGTAAATTTTCAGTTGATAAAAAATATTATGTTTATGATTTTATTGATGAAAGAATGAGAGGAGTATTCGGTTATATTTATGATAAATTAAGCACCGAGAATGCTATTGATGCTGTTAAAAGAGCAATCAGTGATTTTAAAAAAATATTTAGCATTAAAATAACACGGATTAGAACTGATAACGGTTCTGAATTTATTAATAGTCATCGGAATAATCAAAAAAATACTGTTAAAGAAACTACTTTTACTCAATTTTTAACAGATAAAAATATTTTACATCAAACAACACCCGTTCGTTCTCCACAGTCAAACGGTAAAATTGAAAGATTTCATCAAAATTATACTAAGTTATTTGTATTTGATGAAAAAATATTGGATGCAGTTGGTTTACAAAATAAACTAAATGATTACTATTATTTTTATAATTTTGAAAAAGTGCATAAATCTTTGAATTTTCAGACACCATTTGAATTTTTAAATAATTTAACTAAATAATTTAAAATTTATAAAGTTTTATTTAAACTATTTTTTAGTGTGTCAATTTTAGAATTTTTATTTATATATGTATCATTTTTAATGATGTTTTTATATTTTAAATTATATATTTTATTATTTTTTCTTGTTTTCTGATAGTATTACAAAAGCTTAGGTTTTATAAAAAATATAAATAAAATAATTAGATAACTTTTTAAAAGGTTGATTTATCAGTGTTTTAGAAATATATTTAAAATAAAGAATAATTTTTATACCAAAACCTAAACTTTTTTCTTACTACCTGTTTTCTTGCAATTTCCAAAATGTCTGTGGTATACTACACAAAACATAAATTTATTTAATTTTTTTAAATAAATAGTTAAAAATGAAAAAAATATTAACTATTTTAGGAACAATCACTATAATTGGAACAAGTTCAACAAGTTTAGTTGCTTGTGATAAATCACCACAATATACAGAAGAAGAATTAGCAGATTTAAAAGAAAAAAATAATATAAAAACAAAAAATGGTATTTTAGAATGAATAGCACCACAAGAAAAACCATTTAAAGAAGTTGATAATAAATGATATTTTGTCGTATGACGATATGATGAAAATAAAGATTGAAATCTTGTAAAATTTAAAAATAACACCAATGCAAATTTTGTTAATGCCATAACACTTGAAAAAGTAGATAAATATTATTTATATTTAGGAAATTATTTTAAACCACCTCTAGATATTGGTGCTGGTTTAACTTATACTAACTTATATATATATATATATATAAACCAGCAACTTTTCCTTATGTATATCATTGAGATAAAAATGATAATTATTTTAAATAAGTTTATCGTTGAAATTTAGATACACAAGAACATAATTTAATAGTTGATAAAGATGGTATGGTAAAAGTTAATGAATAATAAAAAGTCATTTTAATAAATGACTTTTTATATTTCTAATGTAATTAATGATAATTTTTCATTATTTCTATTAAATAATTGTAAATTATTAATATTAATTTGTTCTTTTGTGGGTGGATAGGAAAATATTACACTATTTGATCGTTTTAAAAAATCAATAACTGCTTTATTTGAATAAGATTTTTCATCTTCAATACCATTTTTATATAAATATCATGTATCATCTTCGATCAATTGCAAATATGTATTTCTATTTTTTCCGCTGGCTTTAATTACAATCGGAGTATTTTGTATTAATTCTAAATTAATATCTTTTCCTTCAATAATTTTTTTATTTGCTTTTTCTATAAAAATTGTAATATCATAATTTCCATAACCTCAAATGCATGATATTTCAATTTGATTAAAATTAAATAGTTTTTCGTGTTTATAAAAAGTTATTTTAATAGTATTCATTGGTCAAATGATTCACGATCATTTTTTGTTGCTTGATTAACAATATTTCCAAATATTCTTTGTGGATTTTGTGCCATAATTATCTCCTTCTTTCTTATTTATTAAAAACATTATCTGTATCTAAAATATTGTTTTCTTTATTATCTGTTTTTGGCACACCACCAGTATTAACGGTTTGTACCTTAATTAATTCATCATAAACACTTTGTAAATGTGTTTTAATTACTTCAATATCATCAGTAATATTATAAGATTTTAATAAGACATTTTTAAATTCTTCATTATCAGTTAAATAATTATTAAAATTATTAATTTCAATTTGTTTTAATTGCATGGTTTGTTGTTCTAATTGTGAAATTAATTCAGTATTTTTTGTTTGTAATTCATTGATTTGTTGATTGCTATTTTCTAAATTACTTACATTAAATTCATTAATTTCTTCATAATTTTCTAAAATAACTTCTGCAGTTTTAATATCAAAACTATCATTTTCATTTTTAATAGGTTCATTATTTTCATCAATAAGAACATATCTTACATTTTTTACCATTTTTTCACCTCCTTATTTTTTAAAATTTGTTCTTTTTCTAATCGCTTTTTGTATAATTTCAAAACTATCGACTCGAAAAGACAAAAAATAGCGTTTAGTTTTTATATTTAACTGATTAAATACTAAGCCTTTAATTTTTATCTCATCATCTTTTTTTAATTTCAAAAACTCAGATACAATTGGTGGATTATATATTGATAATGTTGAGTAATTTAATCCGTCTCATTGACATTTAGCCGAACAAGCATCAACTTCAACACCACCAGCAACCAGTGCCTTAATTTTTGTTTTAATAGGGTTTTCATGTAATATAACAGTTAATTCTAACTTGTTAATTCTTTTATTTTTTGATTTTGTCTTATTAGTATTTACTGTTTTTTTAGATAAATTACTTTTTGTTTGTGACATTAATAATACCTCCTTTTGCTAAAAAATATTGTAAATGCTTTCAAGCATCGTGTTCATGTTCTGACATTTTAATATTTCCTTTATAAATATAATTTTTCTTAACAACTGGTGATTGTAAAAAATACTTTAAATTAAATAAATATTTGCATAATACTTTTAAACCACCAATTAATTTAGGAGTAGATAGTGGATTTTTTATTTTTAATTCTTTATGAAGTTGATAATCTTCAATTATTACAAGAACTTTATTTAAATAAGAACAAATTTGCTTTTTGAATTCATTTAATATTAAATAGCTATTATTGATTGCTTCTTCTTCGTTTTTAGAATTAAAAGTAATATTATTAATTATTTTCTTTTGTAAAACATTATAAATAACAACACCAGTTTGACCAATTCCGGCAGGGTCAATTGCAATAATATATTTTAATTTATCTGGTTTATTTTTTTGTCAATTTGTAATATTTTTCATCCATCTGATGTTAAATCTAAAATATCGTTAATTTTGTAATGTTGCATATATGAATTAATAACATCTCATTTATCTTCAAATAAATTTAAATACATTTTTGCTCATTCTAAACATTGCAAATCATAATGCTTTTTATGATGTGAAATACGACAATTAACAGGTTGGCAATTGACCCAATCAAATGATGTTATTATTTCATATCAAGTTTTATTAATATACAAACTTTTATATTTTTGCATAATATTTTTCTCCTTTATTTTTATTTTTTAAAATAAACAGAAAATTCCTTTGTTGGTTAATATTTTGATATTTAGTAAATAATTTGTTTTATTATTTATTTATTTCGCCGCCCGCTTCACTTTGAAGGTGAGCGGGGGCAGATAGGATATTTTGATAGAGTTTACCCCCATACGGAAATAAACAAAAAAACAGTTTACCCAGTTATTAATTACGCTTCATCCATCCCTAGACAACTTTATACAAAAAAAATAACCTTTTGGAGTTCCAACCCTCTTGTTTTTTTAGTGTCCGATATTGTTTTTTTCGGTTTAACAACACTCTTTTTATGAAAACAAGCCAAAAAACACATGCTCTGACATTTCGCAAGGGATTAATCTTACCGAGAATTAAAGAAATAAATAGGAGAGTAAATCCAATCGCTTTCACACTTTCTTTAAAACTTCGTGCCATAGATGAGTTATCCATCTTTAAGCATCAAAATATTAATTTTTAAGCGTTGCATTATTCATCGGATAATACCTTTATTGAAAGGATTTATAAAATATCGTTTATTTTGTGTAGGGAAAACAGAATTTAATCTTTTTTTTATGATAAAAGTTCTAAATTTAAAGATACTATCCGATGAATAATGCAAATAAATTTATTTTTTTAATAGAAAAATAAAAAAAACAATCTCACAAGAATTGTTTTTTGCCGGTTCATCGTACAGGACGCCTTTTTTAAGATTAATTTTCAAATAAAAAAATCAACCCAATAAGGGTTGATTTTTTTGTCCTATTTCATCATTTATTCTACAAAATCAAATAACAAAGCTAGTGTGCCACAGCTAAGATATATGATCAGTTATAATTATTAAAATCCTTTAACCATAACACGGAAAAAATTTAATATTTTAATAATTACTCAAATTCCAAATGGAATTAAAATAATTTACGCATCACCCAAAAAGGTCGTTAATTGTGGTAACACAGCATAAACAGCGTCTTTAACTTTCATCATAGCTTGTCCTAAACCACTTCAAATAGAATCCATTCCGCCTTAAATAGTAGGAGTATCTGCAGCTAGAAAATTAACAGCTGTTGTTAAATACATACCTAACATTATTCTTTATCCTCCTTATTTTTAATTTCTTTTTTATATTTTTTCTTTCCTTGAATTTGACAAATTTTTTGATAAATCGATAAACCAATTCAAGCAAGAATTACTAAAATAATAACAGTACTAAATATTCATATTAACCATACTAGCATAACTTAATTCCTCCTAGAAATTTAGCTTGCGCGGCACGCTTCGCGTGTTAGCTACGCTCAAAATAAACAATATTGAATAAATTACCGCTAATAAATAACGCGGATAATTTATTCATTTTCTTTTACATTATTAGTTACTATTTTATTAACAGTATTAATAACATTACCTTTTCCATACTTAGTTACTAAGGACCGCAAAATAAAATAATGTTTTCTTTCCATTAAAAAAATCAACTCCTTTTAAAGTTGATTTTTTTCTGCTTCATATTAAAATTTACAATATATATAATCAATATTTTAAAAACTCAATTTATTTTGATTGAATGATTAATTACGTTTAAATTATATGACGCAAAAGGACAAGTTTGATGGAGAGAAATAATGCTAAAAGATAGAAAAATAACAATTAAATAGTTGCAAAAATTAGTATTAGGTGAATTATATCAACGTGGGATTTAAAATTAACTAAGGGGAATAAAAAACAGAAATATTTTTAAAAGACTAACAGGCCTTAAATATGAATGGTTTTTACAAGATAAATTGCTAATTTATTTTACTTTTCTGAAAAAATAGGTATAATTTTAATTGAAAGAAATTATTGTTGACAATAATTTAACAGAGAAATAGTGGCTAGTGGAAACTATTGAAATTTTAAAGCGTGATGGCAACATGAAGATAAAATTTAATAGATTTTGACAAGTAAGCGCATTAACTAAAAGATAATGAAATAGGATGGCACCGCGATTTTTCGTTCCTAAGCAATCTTTTAGTTTTTTATTTAGAAGGGAATGGAGTTATGAATATGCAAAAACCACGAGGAACTGAAGATCTTTATTATGAAAAAGCAAGTGAATTAAGTGCCCTAGAATTAATGCTGCGTAGTCTTGCTATGCAATATAACTATCATGAAATTAGAACTCCAATTTTCGAAGCAAAAGATTTATTTGTGCGTTCAGTAGGAACAGAAACCGATATTGTTAGCAAAGAAATGTTTGAATTATTAGATAAAAAAGAGAGAGCATTTGTTTTACGTCCAGAAGGAACAGCACCTGTCATTCGTAGTATTATTGAAGATAAACTATATGCGAAATATGAATTACCATTAAAGTTATTTTACCTTGGGAATATGTTTCGTTATGAACGACCTCAACATGGCCGTTTACGCCAATTTAATCAGTTTGGAGTTGAAGTAGTCGGAGCTAAGAATTATTTATTAGATGTTGAAGTTATTTTACTGGGTTATAATTTATTAAAAACACTTAGATTAACAAACTTAACATTAAAACTAAATTATTTAACAATTGGTGCAGCACGGACAAAGTATCTTGGTGTGTTAACAGCTTTCTTCCAAGAACAAACATTATGTGCTGATTGTCAAATTCGGGTACAAAATAATCCATTACGAGTATTAGATTGTAAAATTGATCATGATAAATTTGGTAATGCGCCAAAGATTTATGATTATTTAACCCCAGCAGAAAATGAAGAATTTGTGGCAATTCAAAAGTTGTTAACTAAATTAGGGATTCCTTTTACCTTAGATGCTCAATTAGTACGAGGATTAGATTATTATACTGGCGTTGTTTTTGAAATTGTGATTGAGAAAGAAAAACGAGAATTAACTTTACTAGGTGGTGGACGGTATAACCAATTAGTGCACACCTTTGAACCAAGTTTAGATTATCCAGCGGTAGGATTTGCCTTAGGATTAGAACGATTGTTATTAACTTTAGCTGCGAATGATATTGTCCTAGCTGATTTTCCTTATCTTGATGCTTATTTAATTTGTTTATCTGATCATGCGCGTTATTTTGCTGCTTCGTTGTTGTTATTACTTCGAGCAAGCGGTTTTCGTGTTGATTGTGATTATTTAACACGTAGTGTTAAAGTTCAGTTTAAATCATTAGAGCGTTTAAAAGCAAAGAATGCTATTATTATTGGTGATGAAGAATTGAAAAAAAATGTTGTAAAAATTAAAAACCAACAAACAGGAAAAGAACAAAAAGTTAAGTTTTACAAGATTATTACAGTTTTAAGTAAGGAGAAGAAATAATGAAGAGAACACATACTTGTGGTGAATTAACATTAAAAAATGTTAAAGCAAAGGTTGTTTTAAGTGGCTGAGTGGCAAAGAATCGTCGGTTAGGGGGGATTATTTTCTTAGATTTACGTGATCCAACAGGGATTACACAAGTTGTTGTCCAACCAGATCATCCCCAATACGCGATGATTAATACAATTCGAAATGAATTTGTTATTAGTGTTGAAGGTGTTGTAATTGAACGAAAAAGTAATAATTTAGAATTACCAACCGGGGCAATTGAAATTGCAGCTAAACAAATCACAGTTTTATCAAAAGCCGAAACGCCGCCATTAATTATTAATGATGTTACTGATGCGTTAGAAGATGTTCGAATGAAATATCGTTATTTAGATTTACGTCGGCCAATAATGCAACAAAAAATTATGTTACGAAATCAATTAGTGCAAACAATTCGGCAATTTTGTCATGCTCATCAATTTATTGATATTGAAACACCAATTTTAAACAAATCAACACCAGAAGGCGCCCGTGATTTCTTAGTTCCCTCGCGTTTAAATCCCCATAATTTTTATGCATTACCACAATCACCGCAATTGTTTAAACAGTTATTAATGTTAGCTGGATTTGATAAATATTTTCAAATTGCAAAGTGTTTTCGTGATGAAGACTTACGAAGTGATCGTCAACCAGAATTTACGCAATTAGATTTAGAAATGAGTTTTGTTGAGCGTGATGATATTATCCATTTTGTTGAAACATTATTTCAAACAATTATGCAAGATGTAATGAAAGTTAAAATTAAAACACCCTTTCTTCGGATGGATTATGATGAAGCAATTGAAAAATATGGCACTGACAAACCAGATACGCGTTATGATTTACAGTTATTTGATGCAAAATATATTTTTGCAAAAACTAAATTTATGGTCTTTGCCTCAGCGTTAAAAAAGGAGTTGAGTTTAAAAGGGATTTTTCTTCCCCAATTAGTTAGCAAAAAACAAGTTGAAGAATTAACGCGGATTGCCCAACAAAACAAAGCACAAGGGTTAGTATGAGTTAAACAAGAAAAAAATAATTGAGAAGGACCACTTACAAAAGTACTTAGTGATGATGAAAAAGCAAAATTATTACAAAAATGTAATAAACAAGCTGGAACATTTTTCTTTGTTAGTGATGAAAAAGCAGTTACTTACCAAGCTTTGGGTGCAGTCCGAGTAGTATTAGCTAAAATGTTTGCTTTAATTCCGCCGAATGAATATCACTTCTTATGAATTGTTAATTGACCATTATATGAATGGTCATATGATAATCAACGTTATGAAGCATCTCATCATCCTTTTACCGCGCCAACTAGTGAATTTATTGATAATTTTGAACAGAAAATGGCAACTGCGCGCGCAGATGCTTATGACTTAATTTTAAATGGTTATGAAATTGGGGGAGGAAGCATTCGTGTTCACCAAAGTGAAGTTCAAACCCGAATGTTTAAATCATTACAATTATCAAACCAAGAAATTGAGAATAAATTTGGTTGATTTTTAAATGCTTTTAATTATGGTGTCCCACCCCATGGCGGAATTGCATTTGGACTTGATCGGTTAGCAATGATTTTAACGAATAGTGAATCAATTCGGGATGTGATTGCTTTTCCAAAGAATACAACAGGAACTGATTTAATGACAATTTCACCAAGTCCAGTTGATGGCAAACAGTTGGATGAATTAGGGATTAAGTTAAAATAATAAATATATAACAATAACTAGCAATTTTGATTATGTATATTTTTATGTATAATTAAATTAAGAAAATAACTAGAAAAAGATATTAAATTATTGATTTAAGAAAAGGAAATCAATAATTAATAATTATGAGCGGATGAAGAATAGAAGTATCTTTTAAACAACAAATAATTAAACAAGAAAATTTGAGGGCGAATAAAAATGATACGGGTTTTATAAAAACAAGAAAAAAAACATCCTTAATTTATTGGACTAAATAACATTTGAAAATAAAAACCCGTATCATTTTTATTCGCCCAAATTTGAGGTAATTTATGGAAGAAACAAAGGAATTTAAAATGGCAAACATCATTAAACACAATGGAACTAATTTAGAAAATAAATTAAATAAAGAAATTATTAAAATGTAATTAAAACTAAAAGAGTTAGTAAATAGTAATTAAATATTTATATAATATGAAAAAAATAAATATAAATTAGACTATATTTTTTATCCATTAAATAATGATATTGATGCATATAATTCCATTGAAGTAGCAAATTTATTAAAAGAAAAGTTGAATAATTATATTTTATCGGAACAAAAATATAAAAAAACAAGTTTTGGAATATATGGAGAATAAGGAACTGGTAAATCAACTATATTTAATTACCTTAAGACACTTAGTATTGAAGAATTAAATTTTAGAATAATAACAATTGAATTATGAAAATATGAATTATTTAAAAATAATTTATTTAAAATAACCGAAGAAATATTAATAAATGTGTTTCAAAATTATAAAAAAAAATAACAAAACAAAAAAAGCTTTTAAAAAAGCATGAAATTATTTTGCAATAGGTGTAAGTTTTTCTACAAGTATTTTAAACAATTACTGTCCCATAATTCCAAAAATAAAATTGTCAAATTTTAATAATAAAATTGAAAACACAAATAATATATTTGCAATGTTAAATTTAGAAAAAATTATTAAGGATAATGAGAAAAAAAATAAAGATAACTTACATTCTAATATTTTAATAATTTTTGATGAAATTGATCGATGCACAGATTCAAATATTGAAAAATACTTAAATTATATTAAACATATAGCATCAAATTTATCACAAATAATAAAAACAGCAATTGCAATGGATTATAAATATGTAAATGAACTTCTTTTTAAAGAAAAAAATAGTAGTAGAGACAAAAAGTATTTTGAAAAATTAATAGGTGAAACATTTAAAATAGAAGATTATTTGCACATTAAAAAAATAGGTAATTATGATAAATATATTAATGTTATAGTCTTTGATAAAATGAAACAATTTTTTGTGCCAAGAAAGCGGGGATTTTTTTTACAATTGGTAGATAAAAAATTTAGATTATTTTCAGAGTGTTTTTCTAATATATTAAAAGGAAATAATGATAATGATTGTTTTTGAAAAAATATTATTTTAGTTTTTCTTTTAATTAAAGAATTTATTGCTAGTAAATTAAATTTTAATCAAGAATCAACTAATAGTTTAATAAATACTCAGCATTTTTTCCATCTTATTATTGAAAGAATGAGAAAAATACATTTAATTTTAGAAAATAAAAGTATAGATAAATTAACACCTATTTGATCATATATAACACCTATTGTTTGTTTAAAACTATGCCTTGTTTGCAACATCCCTTGACTTTTTAAATCTCCTTTGCTATCTTTTCCTGAGGCTCAAATTCTATAAATATAATTTTCTTTATCAAAATTAGGAATATTATATCCAGTTTGACCAACTATAAAATCACTAGTATCAACAATTTCTCAATCTGGAACTTTTGGTATAACAATTGATTTTTTTAATTCATCTAAAATTTCTTCTTTTATTTTTGCAAGTTTTTCATCTTTAATTTTTTCTATAACAAGTTTATCTAATAAAGCATCAACTTCTAATTGAGTATAATATGCTTCTAAATCAATCATTGTTAAATCAATACCTTCTTCTTGAAAAGTACGAAACATTTTCTTTAAAGTTGTTAAATTAGCCAATGATTTTGCATAGGTAGGCAATAGACCTTGCCATGTTGCCATAGGGTCATTTTGTGAAGAATAATTAATATCACCAACACTCATATTTGCCGAAGTAAAAAACTCAATTGGAATACGATTAAATGTTCAATGCTCAATCGTAATAAACACCATATTAATACAAATTTTCTTTAATAACGGGTCTTTAAATGTTTCAAACTTTAATTTTGAAAATGGATAGTTTAAGTAAGAATTAATCATATTTTGGGCTCTTAAAGCAAATGTTTTAAATCATAATTCTACATCACCTTTAAAGAACTTATTATAACGAACTGGAATTTGTGTAATTTTACCTGTCATTGGAATAAAATTATTATAATTTTCCAAAGTAACATTTTGTCATAATTCATTTAACATTTAATCATCTCCTTATCATTTACTTTTTTTAGAATATATTTTCTTTAATATAAATTTTTTACTATTTAGTAATGTTTTTGTTTTAATTGTTTTGTTTAAATCTTGTTTTGTTCTGAATTGCTTGTATGTTTGAAATGCTACTCCATTACCCAATAAACTAGTAACCACACTATCTTCTAGCGTATTTAACAATTTATCTTTATTAAAGTTATTTTTAAATTGTTCTTGTAATTTTAATACTTTAGCAATTGTTCGATATATTTTAAAACTATCTTTTACTACTTGTTGATAAGCAAGTGGGGCAAAAGAAACTAAATTAAACAAACTTGTTTTTTTAAATCCCCAACCAATAAATCATTCACTATGCATATAGGATTTAAAAGGTTTGGGGGATAAAACAAATTGTTCTGTTTTGATTAAAGTTGTCATAACGACAATTGGGGCATATTTAGGATTTTTATAATATATTGTTAAAGCAAAACTTCACCCGCAACTGATAATGGAACAATTTTAACTGCTAAAAAAACATCAGAGCCATAAGCAAAGGGTAATAATTGTCCCTTTTTAATAGCCTTAGTTTCAAATTTAGATAATATTTTTTTAGTTTTATCAGTAATTTTATTAATTACTTTTTGTTTAATAGTAATTATTTGTTTTTCAATTGGGGCTAATAATTTTTTAGTTACTTTTTGAATATAAAAATTTGGGTTTAAATGATTTAAAACTTTATTTAATTTAATTGGTGTTTGATGCAAGATATTTAATAATTTATTATTATATATTTTACTGCCCCGCATTAAATTAGCATTTAATATCATGTTTTTACCAACACCTTTTTTATGAAGATTGGTCATAATGTTATATCACTCATTAGTACAAATTTTTCTTATTTTCTCAATATTTAATCCATATTCAGACAATCATTTATTAGCATTTTTTTCATTTACGCGTGGTATTTTTTGAACTAATGTAGGACTTATTTTTTGAATATTTTTCTCAATTTTTAATAAATTATTAATTGTTTCTAAATTAAAAACTTTAAAACCTTTATAAAAATCATTTCAGGCTAATTTACCAATTGTATATAATAAAGTTTCATTATTAGCCTGCTTTGTAAAATCAAATATTAATTTATCAGATAAAATCTTTTTACCTGTAACTTGCCTTACAACATCTTCTAAATTATTAGCAGTTATTACACCTAATTTTTCAAGTAATTTAGTTTCTTTTGCTAATTTTAAAATTCTAGTTGTGCGAGCAGCACGCGTTAATTTACCAATTCCACCAATTGCTGGTAACAAATTTAAGGCGGTACTTTTTGCTGTCACTTCTGATGTTAATTTATCGTATATTTGATTTACGGCAAAATCAGTTGCTGTTTCTACTCCAAATGAGATAAATGCTGCGGCAAAATTAGATAAACCAGCACCTAAACCAACAGCAGATGCTACACCACCAGTTAAAACCGATAAACCAACAGCTAAAACTTGAATTCCTAAAAATTCTAATAACTGTAAACCAAAACTTTTTTCTTGTTGTTGGATTGTCAATCTAGTTGGATTTTTTTTAACAGCATAAATAAAGGCTGTTTTAGATGTTCCAATTGGCATATCTATCAAACGAAAAAGTACTATTTTTTAGTACTATTAAGAATTTTTAATTTTAACATCAATCGGATTTGTTTGACCAGTAGCGTTGTTTTTACCTTCAATTTGAACAGAAATAGTTTTATCATTTGTAATATTAATTGGTCAATCTTCACCTTTACTTTCAATAAAGTAATCAAAATCACTTTCAGTTAAAGAACTATTTACTGCTTTTACTGCTTTTAAAACAACAGTTTTAAATTGTGGTTTTAACTGTTCTGGTGTTGCTTTTGTTGGGTCTGTAACATGTATAGTTGGTTTATCTATTTTATTAATTTTACTAATATCAATTTTTGTAACAATATGTTTAATAATTCCCTTAAGTTCAACTACTGCTCCACCTAAATATAAAACTCTTTCCATAATCAAAGTATTACCCATTCCAGTACCCAATGCAGCAGCACCAACTCTTAACGGAGTATGGTCTTTTTTGCGTAAAATAAGGGGGTCATATTTTTTACTAAACTTAAATGCAATTGCATTAACACCTTCTGGTAATAAACTAATTGTTCCTTCTGAACCATCTTTATTGATAATTGGTAATTTTTTAGGAACCATATAGTATGTTGTTCCTTCAACAGTTTTCATTGCTCCACTTGTTTCAATTACGCTATTTATTTGGTCGTTTGCTCCAAGTTGTAACTGTAATTTATTACGAATTCCACGAATAAAATCAGCCGAACCTAAAACAACTGTTTCTGATGGAGTAAAGCCGTTTTCATATATTTTATCCATAATTTCATCATGGATTTGTACAACATTTGTGTCATCTGCTTTTTGTCCTTGAATAGTTGTAACTGTTCCTTTATTAATAATTTCTAAAATTTTATTACGTTTATAAGCAACTTCAGTATCCATTGCTTGCTCAATATCGGCAGCCCAAAGATTAGGATTAAAATCACTTTCTACGGGGTCTAATTTACGAGCAAAAGTTAAAATTGTATCTAATTCAACAATTCCATCTTCAAATTCCACTGTTGAATATTTTAGTAGGTTGTCATCAGTATTAAATACTTGTCCGTTTGTTCCTAAACCTTCATTGTATTTAATATTTTTCTTTCTTTTGTATGTCAAACCAAACTTATTTGCTTCTTTTCACGCAAATAATACCTCTCAGCTAAATTTTTGTTGATAAGTTTGTAAATATCATTGTTCAAATGTTTCTCGGTCTCTTTGTGTTGCTTGATTAGCAATATCTCCGAAAATTCTTTGTGGGTTTTGTTCCATAATTTACTTCCTTCTTTCTATTTATTAAATACATTGTCTGTATCTAAAATATTGTTTTCTTTGTTTTCTACTTTTGGTACGCCACCAGTATTAACTGTTTGTACCTTAATTAATTCATCATAAACACTTTGCAATTGTGTTTTAATGATTTCAATATCATCGCTAATATCATAAGACTTTAATAAAACATTTTTAAATTCTTCATTATCAGTTAAAGAATTAATAAAGTCAATTACTTCAATTTGTTTTAATTGAATTGTTTGTTGTTCAATTTGTGAAGTTAATTCAGTATTTTTTGTTTGTAGTTCGTTGATTTGTTGATTGCTATTTTCTAAATTACTTGCATTAAATTCTTCAATTTCAGCAGTATTTTCTAAAATAATTTCAGCAGTTTTAATATCAAAACTACCATCTTCATTTTTAATAGGCTCATTATTTTCATCAATAAGAACATATTTTACATTTTTTAATGCCATTGTTTTTCCTCCTATTTTTTAATATTTGTATTTGTTCTTTTTCTAATCACTTTTTGTATAATTTCAAAACTATCGACTCGAAAAGATAAAAAATAGCGTTTAGATTTTATATTTAACTGATTAAATACTGAGCCTTTAATTTTTATCTCATGACCTTTTCTTAATTTCAAAAACTCAGTTAAAATAGATGGGTTATATATTGATAATGTTGAGTAATTTAATCCGTCTCATTGACATTTAGCCGAACAAGCATCAACTTCAACCCCACCAGCAACCAGTTCCTTAATTTTAGTTTTAATCGGATTTTCATGTAATCTAACAGTTAGTTCTAATTTGTTAACTCTTTTATTTTTTATTTTAGGTTTATTATTTATTGATTTTTTAGGTAAATTACTTTTTGTTTGTGCCATTTTTATCAACTCCTTTTGCTAAAAAATATTGTAAATGTTTTCATGCATCGTGTTCGTGCTCTGTCATTTTAATATTTCCTTTATAAATATAATTTTTCTTAGCAACTGGCGATTGTAAAACATAATTTAAATTAAATAGATATTTACATAAAACCTTTAAACCACCAATAAATTTAGGAGTAGATAGTGGGTTTGTTATTTTTAATCCCTTATGAAGTTGATAATCTTCAATTATTACAAGAACTTTATTTAAATAAGAACAAGTTTTATTTTTAAATTCATTTAATATTAAATAGATATTATTTATTGCTTCATCTTTATTTTGATAGTATTACAAAAGCTTAGGTTTTATAAAAAATATAAATAAAATAATTAGATAACTTTTTAAAAGGTTGATTTATCAGTGTTTTAGAAATATATTTAAAATAAAGAATAATTTTTATACCAAAACCTAAACTTTTTTCTTACTACCTTTATTTTTAGAATGAAAGGTAATATTATTAATTATTTTCTTTTGTAAAACATTATAAATAATAATACCGGTTTGTCCACTTCCGGCTGGGTCAATTGCAATAATATATTTTAATTTATTTGTTTTATTTTTTTCTCAATTTGTAATATTTTTCAACCATCTGTAGCCAAATCTAAAATATCGTTAATTTTGTAATGTTGCATATATGAATTAATAACATATCATTTATCTTCAAATAAATTTAAATACATTTTTGCTCATTCTAAACATTGTAAATCATAATGATTTTTATGGTGCGAAATACAACAATCAACGTGCTTACAATTAACTCAATCAAATGATGTTGTTATTTCATTTCAAGTTTTATTGATATATTTACTTTTATATTTTTGCATAATATTTTATTCCTTTCTTTTTTTAAAAAAATAAACAGAAAATCCCTTTGTTGGTTAATATTTTGATATTTAGTAAGAATATTTGTATTTTGATTTAATTAGCTTAATTCGCCATCCACCTCACTTTAGGGGTGAGTGGTGGCGATACTAAAATTCTATATTTAAACAGAGTTTATCCCCCAACGGAAGTAAAACAAAATTTACCCAGTTATTAATTACGCTTCATCCATCCCTAGACAACTTTATATAAAGAAAATAACCTTTTGGAGTTCCAACCCTCTTGTTTTTTTAGTGTCCGATATTGTTTTTTTCGGTTTAAAATCACTCTTTTTATGAAAACAAGCAAAAAACACGCGCTCTGACATTTCGCAAGTGATTAATCTTGCCGAGAATTAAAGAAATAAATAGGAGAATAAATCCATTCGCTTTCAAACTTTCTTTAAGGCTTCGTGCCATAGATGAGTTATCCATCTTTAAGCATCAAAAAATATTAAGTTTTAGGGGCTGCATTATTCATCGGATAATATCTTTATTTAAAAGGAAATTTATAAAAATATCGTTTATTTTGTGTAGGGAAAACAAAATAATATCTGTTTTATGATAAAAATTCTAAATTTAAAGATACTATCCGATGAATAATGCAAATAAATTTATGTTTTTTAATATAAAAATAAAAAAACAATCTCACAAGAATTGTTTTTTGCAGGTTCATCGTACAGGACGCCTCATTATAATCAGAAAATAAATTGGGGTTTCGAAAATAGATAATAGGTGCTAATAAATTCTGAAAATTTCAAATTTTGCTATAATATTTTATATATGCAACAATAAATTGTAAATACACTTCACTATTTATTAATAAATCGCCATATTCAAAATTAGAAAATAATATATCAAATAATTTTTGACCAGTTAGTGAAGTTTCTGTATTTTCTTCATCATTGGGGTCAATTGAGTCATAAGCTTCTTCGGGATCAGAATCTCTAACAAAATAAAGTGTTTTTAATGGGTCGATGTTTGGCTGAATTCCGACAATTAAAAACATATGTACATTAATCTAACTACTACTATTTATAACTCCACTAACTGGAACAGGAGTACTTCTAGAAAGAGATTCTCATATTAAATTTTGTAATAAATTAAATTTTTCTTCATTATCTAAAATATAAAAAAAGAAACTTTCCAAAGGAAAATAAGAATAACTAAAACCTAAAGAATCTTTAATAAAATTATTTTCCATCATAAATCTATAAATATAAAAAAGATATATACCTTTATAATTTATAGAATTATCTGCTTTACTAAATAAATCAGCAAGTTGTTGTTGAGAAAAATTATTTATATTTAGATTTGTTATTTGACTATTAGCTAAGATATTTTGTAAAACTGCAATAGCACATCAAGAATCTTGTTCTTGTAATTCCATTGGTACTGGCATGTTATTTCTTAAATCTATTAATGCCGTTCTTAATTAATTCATCATTATGTTTGAATTCTTTATTAAATTTATTTTCTTCATTTCTATTATTAAATATTTGTCAATAAATAGTGTCAGTATTTTGATTAATAATTTCATTATAATATTCAAAATCATCACTTGATCAATATCCTTGTGGGTATCTGGTGTATGAATTGATTCTAATTGATTCATTCATTCTTAAATTTCAAGATAAATTATAATAATAACTAAAATTATTTCAAATTAAATAAGCAAAAGACTTAATTTCTTCTTCATTAAGTTTATAACTGTAGTCACCATATGATGGAGGAAATTTTAAGAATAATTTTGTTAATTCTCTAACAAATAAACTTTTTTGTTTTGTAACAAAAAAAGTAATTTTATTTTAGTTAAAGTTATTTTGTTAATTCTAATTTTTATTTTAGTTGATGTTGATTTTTCAACTAAATTATATTTGTTATTTTCATTTTTATCGTATTTTTTGTTTCATAGCTTATTATTTATTTTTCTCTGTCTTTTTCAACATATTTTTTTCTCTGTCTTTTTCAAATTCTGTTTGTTCGCCAATAACTTGAAATAATTTATTATCTCTAAAAAATCATTCATTATCTTTAAACAAGCACTATATAATTTAATTCATCGTGTGGTATGACAAAATGATTATTCATTACCAAATGGTGGGACAACTCAAACAATGGGATTAACAAGAATTCCAGTTCCTATTGATAAAAGATTTAATTTAAAATTAATGAATGAGGCTTTTGACTTAGCATTAATAGAACAAAATATTAAAAATGGTGTTATTGCTGATGCTATTTCTAGTGTTGTACAGAATAAATTTGTTAATTTAGAATGTGAATTAATTCAGGCTATTTATGATTATTGTTTAGCAGATGGTCAATATGAAGTAATTCCATTTCGTAGTTATACAGCTGAAAATGCTGATGATGCAAATAAAGCATTCTTTACATTAAATGAAACTTTGATTGAATTAACAAATCAAATTAGTAATTTATATTTTGTTTTACCAACTGATAAAATGTTTATGGTTTTAGGACGAAGAGCATATTTAGGATTAACACCAGCCTATTTAAAAGTAATTGGTTCACAAGCTCAATTAAAAGCAATGGTTAATGGTGAAAATTAGGTAGTAAGAAAAAAGTTTAGGTTTTGGTATAAAAATTATTCTTTATTTTAAATATATTTCTAAAACACTGATAAATCAACCTTTTAAAAAGTTATCTAATTATTTTATTTATATTTTTTATAAAACCTAAGCTTTTGTAATACTATCGAAAATTATATGAAAATACAGCAATGGGTATTCCGGTATCTAAAAGTTTTCATTTAGAAAAAAACATATACAAAAAGACAAGTTAACCGTGATAAAGGTTATAATTTTACTAATGTAAATGGTTTAATTATTAACAAACAAGTATGAGCATTTCCGATTAATATAGATACTATTCAACAAGTTTTAGATAATGATACTGCTAACCCTAAATTAATTGGTAAAGTGCAATATGCTACACCAACTATTTTATATCCAAAAACATGTAAAATTATTTTAGAAAAACAACCAACACAAGATGAAATTAATACTGCTAAAAATAATCTTAATAAAACATTTAGAGTGCCAGTTGATTATGTAATTCCAGCACCAAAAACAATAACCTTATAAGGTTAATAAAAAATGAATTTACTAATATTACGAGTTTTAACTTTATTAGTATCTAATTTAGAAAATAAACCTTTAATAAGTAAATTTGTAAATTTAATTAATAAAGTTAATCAAGTTAAAATAAAGTATTAAAACCAATTAATTATGTCACTGATAAATATAATAAAATTACAAATAAAGTTGAAGATATTTATCAATGATTAAATCCATTCCTTATAATTATAGGTTAGATAATTATGCTCATCCATTAGAAGAAGAATATAAACATATTAGTAAAAAAACTTTTTATCCAACATTATTATTTTGATTAAAAGAACTATTACAAACGGATAATTCAATAAATATTACTTATCCAATTATTAATGACTTTTCTAAAATTGATTATAACGAATCTATTAAACTTATTGTTCCATTTGATAATGATACTATTTATGAAGAAAATGGTGTTTGAAAAGCAAAACAAAGTGGTGATATTCCATCAGATGTTATTAAAGATAGTTATTTAAATAAAAAATTATATTGAAAAAGTTGATGGTAAATACATTGTAAAAACATCAAAAAATTTAGAAAATAATTATTATGATGCAAATACGATTGATAATTTTTTAGTTAATAAACAAGATAAATTAGTAAGTGGCACAAATATTAAAACTATTAATGGTAATTCATTATTAGGTAGTGGTGATATATCTATTAGTAATAATGATTGAGAAATTGTTAATACTAGTGATTTTATTAGAAATTCAAAAGAATATACTGTTAGAGCATTTGGTAATAAATATTATTATCGCATAAATTGTTCTGTTGAAACACAATTTAGAATATATTGTTTTACAATTTTTGTAAATTCTAAATTTATAAATGAAAAAGTACCAACAACTCATTATATCGGAACATCAATAGAAGGTTATTTTTTAATATTTGAATGAGATAAAAATACTAATTATGGAAAAGTAACTATTGAAAAAGAAGAATTAGCACAATATTTAAATGGAATTTATATTGAAAGAAAAAGAATAAATTAAAAAGGAGTTTAATTAATGAAACAAGATAAAACAACTTGATTAAAGGGCGCCTTACCTTGAAATTTATTTAAAAAAGACCCTATTCCCACTTATAATTAAACTCATAAAGATATTAGAGAATGAGAAAGAAAATATAAAATTCGGATAGTATTACAAAAGCTTAGGTTTTATAAAAAATATAAATAAAATAATTAGATAACTTTTTAAAAGGTTGATTTATCAGTGTTTTAGAAATATATTTAAAATAAAGAATAATTTTTATACCAAAACCTAAACTTTTTTCTTACTACCAAAATTCGTAGTTGAGTAGTTAGTTTTTATACATTAATATTTTTAGCATTAAATTGTTGATTAGAATATGGGATGATTAATGGCATTAAAGACCAAATTAATTGGTATAATTATGGATAATATTGAGGTAATGGAATTGCTATTTTACTAACACCTTTATTTACACACGGAATTCAAGGTATATTTGTTGCTAGTAGTAAACCAAAAGTAGATATGAAAATTGATATACCAAGATTAAAAATATCTAAAATAGGATTAGTATTTACAATATTACCTTTAATTACTTTAATAATTTCTTTAATTATTATTTGAATTGATAAATCAAAATGAAAAAAAGACCATTTAAGACATTACTTAGATTGTCGGATTAATCCGCGCGTTATTCAACTAAGAGTAGCAAAACAATTAAATAATTTAGATGGTATAACAGAAGAAAAATTAAAAAATATACAAAATGAAAATAACAAAGAATTAAATTTAAAATAAACTATATTATAGGGGCGGTTGATATTTTTGGGTGGTTATATAGTTTAATTTATAAATTATTTTATTCTGAAAGGATGGATGGCCACTGTTTAAGTAAGGATAAGAAAGGAATTAAAAAAATGTTAAATGATACATTAATGATTACTTTATTTGTGTTAGCGGGGGCAGGAGGAATGGGTAGTCTTGGCATTCTTGGATTATCTGCTAAAAAAATTAAAAAATATAAAGCAGAAATTAGAGAATTAAGAACTGCTGTTATTGCCCACGAAAAACATTTAAGAGGAGCTGATTATGCAACAGAATTAGCATTAAAAACAGGTCAAATTAAAAATATAAAAAAACAAGTTAAAGTAAACGATAAAAAACAAGCACAAAAAGATGCTATTAGACAACTAATAAATAGTATTTAAAAAATAACCTTAATTGGTTATTTTTTATTTGTTTTTAAGATAATTAAATTCTTTTCACCATATTTATTGATTAAATATTCTCAGTCTCAGGTTGAATTAATATTTACATCTTCAATATCGTTACCAGTTATATATTAACCAAGTGGAGTTTTACAAGGGCGATTACTTTGTTCTGAACTATAACATAAAATATATTTATTCATATTTATCACTGATTTTATTGTGTTTTATATAAAAATTAATAAGATGTTCAATTCGTTGTGAATAAGTAAAGTCATTAAATTAATTTCAAACTTTTTCTTCATTTTCATTTAAGTAAATATTAACATTACGAATTAATTTAGAATAATATTTTCCTGTTTTTTGATTAAATGAATGTTTCATAATATTACCCCTTATAATTAGCAATAATAATTGCATCGCGTAAATGATTACTTATTTTTTCATTATTATATTTTCAACCTTTACCATATTCATAAGTTAAATTTTCATCTTTACTAAATTCTTGAATACAATTATTATTATATTTACTCAAATTTTCCATATTTTTAACAACTGATTTAGTGTGTTTTGGTGATATTCAATTAATGAGTAATCTTAGTCTTTGATTAATATCTTCTATTACACCTAGTAATCGTAATAAATCGTCTCTATCTTTACTTGCATTAGCAGAGGTATATAAACAATCTTCAATATTTAAGATAGTATTACAAAAGCTTAGGTTTTATAAAAAATATAAATAAAATAATTAGATAACTTTTTAAAAGGTTGATTTATCAGTGTTTTATAAATATATTTAAAATAAAGAATAATTTTTATACCAAAACCTAAACTTTTTTCTTACTACCATATTTAAAATATAATTATTGTATTTTCATATATCACATAATATATCTCTTATAAAATCAATTTGTTTAATTCAATCTTTATTAATAAATTCATAATCATCAATTAATTTATTATTTTCAAAAACAACAATAGCGGTAGTACCAGTTCCTGATGGGTCAATACCTATTTTTATCATGCGTATACATCCTCATCAATATTATTATTAACTACTGGTACTACATTAGAAATATCTTCTTCTTTAACGACATTATCGTTTGTGTCCGCTATTTCTGTATAAGATGGGGTATTTAACATTATTTGATAAGGGTTCATTGCTCATCTGCCCCTGATTTTTGGCGACAGTAATATCATTATCAATATAAATCTTTTCATCATTAGTAGTAATAACTGCTTGGTCTGATTTATATGCTTGTTGTAATTCAACAGACATAATACCTCATTTTCTTAATAATGATGTTAATACTGTTTTAAGTGCCATTTCATCAAAAATAGCAATATAAAATGATTTATTTTTAGAATAAGTTTTAGAATATTTCATAAAATGATTTTCCATTCGTTCTTTTGTCATATATAAAGTTTTTTTAAAACCATTAACCATTTTAAAATATGATACATAACCTATAATTGGTAATTTTTCTCGTTCATCTTCATTTTGAATTCAATTAAAACTAGTTCCTTTTAAACGATCATAATTTATTAATTCACCATCTCTGACATCTGATGCTGCTATATCTAGATATTGTCCACTTCTTTGTGCTAATTGAATATAACCTTTATAACCCATTTGAAATTGTGCTTGATTAACTAATTCTTGCACTTCACGACCATTAATAATTCTTGTTATTTTAGTATTATATGGAACTACATAAGCATATCCGAATTGTTTTTCCATTGGTAAGTTTAATAATACTCCTTGATAACAAGCGGTCATAATTGTTTTTGGGTCTGCTTTTTGTAATAATTCATTACTATTTGATATTGCAACTATATTACTTTTAAATCTTGCAATTTCATTTTCGTTAGAAAATTTACTTTTAATTCACTCTGTTGCCTTATCTGTTCTTAAAAATTCAACAATATTTGCCATATTATTTTTCTCCTTTATTTATTTTAAAATTAATACCTTTAACACCAATTAAATTAATATCTTTATCACTATCTCATTGGTCTTTAATTTCGTTTTTAACAATTTGCTCATCAACAATTAAATAGTTTTTAATAAGATTAATAAGTTCTAATTTATTGGCATTTTGTAAAAAATTATCATTAATACCCAATATTTCAATATCTTTAATTAATAATTTTATTTTTACGAAAATTACTAGTAATAATTTTTAATTCTTGTTCTTGTTTTGCTACACTTTTAATTTCTAAAAATTGTTCTTTTCTATGAGTTTTAATAATTTCATTTTGTTTTTGAAATTGAATATTAATTACACTATTTTTTAAAGAATCATGATTACTCTTAATATTATTTTCTAAATTCAAAATATTTTTTCTAATAAAATTTAATTTATCTTTAAAATTTTTTATTAATTCTAATGGTTCTCTAAAAATATAATCAATTTTTGAAACTACTAATTTTAAATCTTTCAATGATTGTGATTTATATTCTCCATTTATTAATCAAGCTTGTTGTCGATATATAAATTCTGCTAATTCTTGTCCATTTTCATCAATTCATTTTTTAATTGTTAATGCTTTTAAACTTAATTCTTTAAAATCATTTCCTTTTAAATAAAACGGATAAGTAATATTTTTAACTTCATTATTTAACTTTAAATCTTCCATAATTAAATTTCCTCTAATTCCATTTCATTAATTAAATTATCAATATAGTCATAAGCACTTTCTTCTGAATAACATTCTTCTAATGCTATATTAAATAAATCTTCTTCGGTATAAACATTGCCATTTTAATCTTTTCACATATTATTCACATCCTTGTCATTTAATATTTTCATTTTCTAAATTAATAATAGTTGTTAATCATTCTTGTTGATTTTCAATATTAGCAGTAATTTTTGCTTCTTATAATGTATAAAAACAGTTTGTTTTGAAATCACCATATTTACTTTTCATTACTAATAAGTATCTTTTATTCACAATTTATTTCTCCTAATTTTTTATACCTAATGCTCAATGCTCATCAGTGATATCTTTAAATGATACAGGATAAGCTCGTAGTATTAATTCTTGTAATTTGTTTTCTTGATTACATCTAAAACAATAACCTCAATATCTTTTTTTAAGACAAATTTTATTTAACTTTTTCATATATACCTCCTAAATTATTCCTTTTATTTTTAACTCATTGGCACTCACTCCCAAGTGAAAGTGCTAAAGCGAGAATTAGTTATATAAGTATTTACTACGCCATCCGCTTCACTAAGGTAATGTGGTGGTGGTATATTGTTTAATAATCCACAGTTGTTTTTTATTTTTTACACCAGAGAGTTTTCTCTCTCTTCATCCGCACCATTTCAGGTCAAAACGTTCAGTTTTTAAAATAAATTCACTTGCACCTTGAAGAGCCTAATGCTGACTTTGTGGTTTTTATTAAACCACCGTCACTTCTAAGAAGTAATATCTATCGCAAATTTATTTATAAAGTGGCCATCTCAATATTTATTGTCGTTTGATGTTGGCCTTGCACTTATCACAACTATCGCTTGTTAAAGCGTCTGTTATTTCCGGACTGATTACCGTTGGGCTAGACCGCTTATGTGGAATAAAAACACTTAGTTATTTAAAATAACCGTCCCACACTGCATTAAGTTGTTTTAATAAATCAAAGTTTTAAAGAACCAGTTTCATAATCAAAGATAATTTTTGAATTTTCTAAACGTTTATAAAACCGCTTTTGTTTTTTATCTTTTGTGTGATTTAATAAATCTTTGTGTTTTTCAAAAGTTCATAAAACTTTATTTGATAAAAATTATTCGGTAATAAATGATACTTTTTTATAGCAATCATTAACATCACATATTTTTTGTTGTTTAATTATCATTACCTCCTTTTAGAGATTGTTTTATTTCAAATAAAAAAACAACTCTAACAAGAGTTGTTTTTTGGAGCTTCATCGTACATTATACGTTATTTTTACATCAAATAATAGAGACAGTTATTATTGCATATCCATAACAACTTATTAATGATTCAAAATTAGTTTTTTTTGAGGTATTTTTTTAAGTTTATTTAATCTTCTTATAAATCAATTACCATCTAATTCATCTTTTTCTCCAAAAATTATATTTTTAATTTATTAGCTTGAGAAGAAAATCCTTTTCTACCTTCTTTATCAAAAAAGAATAAATGAATATATCACATGTTTATCATTCAATGTATTAAATTTTCCTGAGTCATCAATATATAAATAATATTTATTTTTTATTTGTAAAATACCACATTCTATTCTTAAAAATATATTTATTACATTATTTATTATAAACATTAATACATTTTTTAAAATATTTTTTCTAATTTATTATGTTATTATTAAATTAATAGATTTATAGTAATTGAATTTACAATTTAACAAATTAATATATAAAGTAAAGCAGAATGTAATGTCACAAAATGTAAAAGAAATGTCTTTGTTTTTAAAACAATTATTAGGTAAAGAATAGTGAAATAAAGAACTTAATTTATTAACAAACGAAAAGAAATCTAATAAAAAAATAAAAAATATTGATATTTCAGATAATAAACTTTTATTTTTTTTTGATCAAAATATTCAGTGTTTAATATTGATTTTTATAAATTATTTAAGGAAATTAGAAATATTTCTTTAAATAATTTAAAAGAACCTGAAAATCATTATAAACTTTATTTATCAATGGAATTATCAATATTTTTAACACGATTAATAAAGTTGGAAAATAAACTTAATTTTAATCAAAGTTATTATTTTTTAGATTATGAATTTATTCAATTTCATGATGTTTTTAATTGATAATTAATATGTTAGATAAATTAAGTTTAATACCCATAATAATTAATTTAACAAAAGAAAATAAAAGCGAAGAATTAAAAATTTCAAAAACAAAAAAATGAACTGAACTTGATAGTGAAGATATTGAATTTTATAGTAAAATTATAAAACATAGTTTTAAAAATGGTTTTTATAAAAAATTTAATTTAGAAATAGATAAAGTTAGTTTTTATGAAATTTTTTTATTAGAATCCAGAAATAAATCTACACATTATCCAAGTTCTAATTATGAATTAGGAAATTTAAAAAATTTTAATATAATTTTATTCAATTTACTTCATAATTCAAACAATAAAATTCCAATTAATACAGATTTAGTTTTTTTGTCATATAAAAGAGGTATTATTTTAGCAACTTTATATTTATTTTTAGTTTATGAAGAAATGTTAAAAAATAAGTATTCATAATAAATTTTATGTTATTATTAAATTAATAGATTTGTTGCACTTACCCTTACAATTTACATATCAAAAAAATTGACATATGTATGAAAAAAATACTAAAATTTATCAAAATAATAAAGGTTTTTGTTTTGAGTTAAAAAATACTTCAAAGAGCAAACAAATATGTATTAGTTATATTTCTTATTTAATTCATGTTGATAAATGCGTAATGTTATGAAACAATGAAAAAAAGTATAAAAAAAGTTTAAAAGGCAATCACAAGAAGATACAAAAAATTATTTTGAAAAAAAGAAAAAAAATATAAAAATTTCACTTAAAAATGGATAAAAATTTAAAACATATAGTGTAGAATTGCAAGGAAATATGATTGAATAAAAACATTTATTCATAAATAATGTAACAATGATTATTGTAAATATTTGTTTTTACTATTTTGGGCTAGAAGGAAGAAATCTTACTATTAATGATCTACATTTTATTAAATAATGTAGTTTATATGCATAAACAATTTTATTTCAATGATACTTTAAAAACATTTAATGATATTACTCCTATGTTTTCGAATGAGCATATTTTTAAAAACCAGGAAAATAAGACTTATTTTAAAAAATATGTTAAAATGTTATAGGAATTATGCTAATAATTACTTATTACAAAAAAAGGAGGACAACAAGAATGCCTTGATGAGGAGGACTTATTATTGGGATTGGTTCTTTAGTTATTGGTGGGGTTTTAGGATTTTTAATTACCAAAAAAATTGTGCAAAAACAATTACGTGATAATCCCCCAATTACTGAAAAACAAATTCGGGCAATGTATATGCAAATGGGACGCAAACCGTCGGAAGTAGATATTAAAAAGGTTATGAATTCAATGAAACGTGCAAAATAAGATTGGATTTAATATCTTTTGCCAATAATGTAACACATGTTAGATTAATAATCTAACATGTGTTTTTGTTTTATCAAATAATTAACATTATAAATACTTTTGCATAAATTTGCAAAAAATTTACAATTCTACTAGTTATTACCAAAAAGAAGAAAACAAATTGCAAAGAAGAAAGAAAAAAATAAAATAAAAATAGACATATGTTACATATGTTATGTTGATTTAAGATGTTAGAAGGAACCCTCGTTATCTTAATACTACAAAGATGATAATTAGCAAGGAGGGGTAAAAATGTCGAGTTTTTTATCTTTAACAACTGGCGATTATGTTTTAAATTTCTTTAAAGAATTTATTGGCACACCAGCAATCTTGGTTGGTTTATTTGCCCTCGTTGGTTGTTTATTACAACGCAAGAAATTGACCAAAACAATTTCAGATAGTATTACAAAAGCTTAGGTTTTATAAAAAATATAAATAAAATAATTAGATAACTTTTTAAAAGGTTGATTTATCAGTGTTTTAGAAATATATTTAAAATAAAGAATAATTTTTATACCAAAACCTAAACTTTTTTCTTACTACCCAATTTCAGCAACAATTAAAACAACTATCGGGTTTTTAATTATCAGTGGGGGATCCGGGATTTTAACTGGTGCAGTTGGTAAATTAGGAAATGCTTTTAATTTATTGTTTGGGATTAATGGGATTATTGCTAATAATGATGATATTCCTGGGTTATTTTTAAATAGTTTACCAAAAATTGTGTTAGCTGGATCATTAATTATGATTTGTGTAATGTTATTAAATATTTTATTAGCACGGATTACCACTTATAAATATATTTATTTAACTGGCCATGTCTTATTTTACTTATCAGTAATGTTTGCTAGTGTTTTAAATTTAGCGGGGTTAAATTTAGCTGAAGATTTACCAATTATTATTACTGGCGCATTATTGGTATCCCTATGAATGATTATTTCGCCAGCATTATTAAATAAATATGTCATTAAAATTACGAAATCCGATACCTTAGCAGTTGGTCATGCCGGATCATTATCATACTTGTTTTATGCTTGAATTGGAATTGTAATTTCTCAAAAATAAGTCGTAAACCACTTAAATCAATAGAAGAGATTAAGTTTACAAAAGGACTAAGCTTCTTACGTAATACTAATATTGCAATTGCAATAACAATGTTTTTCTTATACTTAATTATTTACTTTACTGCATGGGGCGTGAAAGGCTATGATGCATTAGTTAATGCTAACATTCTTAATGCTGGTCAAGATGTTTTTTGTCCAAGGATTATTACAATCATTTACCTTTACAGCCGGGGGTTGAAGTATTACTAATTGGGGTTCGAATTTTTATTGTCGAAATTATTCCTTCGTTTAAAGGAATTTCCTAAAAGTTAGTACCAAATGCAAAAGCAGCATTAGATTGTCAAACAATGTTTCCATATACCCTAAATGCGGTCTTAATTGGTTTTATTGCTTCATTTCTTGGCGTAATCATTGGCATGGTAATTACAATTATTATTGTTCATCAAATTGGTTGACAAGATCATAGTTTTATTAGCTGAGCAATTGTGATTCCAAGTATTGTTCCGCATTTCTTTGTCGGAGCAACCGCTGGTGTCTTTAGGAATGCGTATGGAGGTGTATGAGGAGCAATCTTTGGTCCATTCCTAAATGGGATTTTAATGACTTTTATTCCATTCTTATTTTTTGGTTTAAAATATATGCATACATTAACAAATGCTAATGGTAGTTTAAATGGTTTAACATGAGGAGATAGTGAATTTCTCTTAGGTTTACCAATTACTGGATTAGGACAGTTAGTTGGGTGAAAAGTTAGTTTATGATTGTTGCCAGTTCTTGCTGTTATCCTGTGACTAATATTACCACTTCTTAATTTAATAACTTTTTACGAACAAAAAAACATTACCAAACAAACCCGCTTCCTATTAAAACTAATCTTAATGTACCATCCAAGCAACCTATCACTGCTTCAAACCTGCCACTTAAAACTACCGATAATAATAAACTTGTTGCTGTTTGTGGACAAGGATTAGGTTCATCATTATTAATTGAAATGAACATTAAAAATAATGTGCAAGAATTAAATTTACCGCACTTAGAAGTAACTCATACTAATGTGAATGTTTTTGATGCTACTGATCAACAAATTTTAGCAGTTATTTGTGGTACGGATTTAGCAGATTCAATTCCATATAAGAATAAAATTATGTTAGATAATTTATTAGATGAAACAGAATTAAAAGAAAAAATACTACAATTTTTATAAGAATATGAATAAAACAGTATTATTAACGCCTTCAATTTATTGTGGTGATACTGCTAATTTAAGTGGTGAAGTAAGAAAGTTACAAGCAGTGGGTATTAATTGGATTCATTTTAATGTAATGGATGGTCATTTTGTTTCAAATTATTGGTTTGGTTCAAAAGAACTCAATGATTTAAAAAACCATTATCCAAATTTAACTGTTGATGTGCATATTATGGCCTTTAATATTATGAATCTCCTGCATTATTTACAAAAGATGATTATTTAACTTTTCATTGAAATAGTGTTAAAAGTAGAGGAGAAGGGGAGAGGTTAATTACTGCGATAAAACAATATCACCTTAAAGTTGGCGTTGCCTTAGATCTTAATAATGACATTAATGAAATTGTTCCGCTATTAGCTTCTATTAATTTAGTAACTTTAATGTCAATTAAACCAGGTTTTACTGGACAACAATTTGACCCACTTGTTTGAAAGAAAATTAAAACGATTAGTTTTTGAAAGGAACAATATCCACATCTTTTATTTCAAATTGATGTCGGGGCTAGATGAAATAATATTCAACAATTAATAATGAGTGGTTTAGACTTGATTGTTGTTGGGTTAATATTATTTCAAGAACAAGATTATCAAAAAGTGATTGATAATATTAATAAAACAAAGAAATAAAAAGAAAAATTAATATTAATGTTAAAATTAATATTAATTTTCTGTTTTTTTATGTTATGATAATAGTATAAGGATGCATACTTATACGTTGAAATTACTTTATAAAAACATAATAGGTAAAATATTTGATATTAAATATAAATAAAAATTTAGCAATTACTAATCTAATTATGAAATATAAAATAGTTGTATGATAAAGTATTGGTTTAACATAGGAACCATGTTATTAACTATTAACAACGCATATGAACGGTTTAGAATATTTAATTATCGTAAGAATTAAAAACAATAACATAAATATGAAAGGCAACATTGATATATTACAAATAACATAGTAATTATTAAAAATAATAAAAAATAAGGCAAAGAATCTCATCTTCTTTATCTTTTTTATGATTAAATAGAAAAAGGTATGGTTTTTAAAATAAATTTGTTAAAATATAAGCAATTAATTAAAGGAGAATATTTAGTTATTTATGAAAAAAATATTTTTTTGAAGTTTTATTAGTATTCCAATTGCGATGATAATTTTATTATTATCCTTATATTTTACGAATCTTTAAAAAACAACATTAGTTGCAATTATTGTTAGTAGTATTTTATTAATTATTGTTGGGATTTTTGCGTATTTTTATATTCGCAATAGTTATCTTAATTTTGAAAAAGATACTTCTGGGGAATTTCAGTATAATATTAAACAAAAGTTCTGAAAATTAGGAATCATTGGGTATACTACATAATAAATTCAGAACAGTTATCAGTTCTAATTCGTGTTATTTTAATTCCAAATATTTTTTTAAAATCACTAATTACTCTTTTAACAGCATCAATAGCATTCTCGGTGCATAATTTATCATAAATATAACCTAATACTCCTCCCATTCTTTCATCAATAAAATAATAAAAATAATACTTTTTATCTGGAAATTTACTTGGCATAAAATATTTGGCATCCATTTGTAGTAATCCTAATTCTTTAACTTCATATCTTGGATGTTGTCTTTTAATTTCTTTAATTTTATTTTTTATTTTTAATCAACGCTTATTTTTTTAAGTCAACGGAAAAATGTTTTTAAATTTTTAGGTGCTTTATTCTTTAATTATTCGCCATGAATTCCTTTTTTTTAAATTATAAAACAATGATAAAATACCCCCAGCGTGTTTATTACAATATTCAAAATATAAATCACAGATATTTTCACAAACATCATTACTATATTGATAATTAATATCATTAGGAACTGTTGATTTTAATAATAAATCTTCAAAATTATTATTTGTATATGAAATTAAAATTTTATTTGCTCAGTAATAAAAAGTTGAAAATTTATTTTTAAAATATTTTTTAATCAAGTCTTTTAATAACAACTTAGTTTCAAGAAAAAACTCCTTACATAAATTAATATATGCAAATATTTTTGTTTTTATTCTTTTATAGTATTTATTTTTATAATTTTTACTTAAAAAATCTTGCAATTTTGCTTGTAAATCACTTAAATTAGAATTATTAATAATATATTTCATTAATTCACTTCATTTTTTAAAAAATATAATATAGTTATATCATTTAAAATAATTTTTATAAAACTTCAAACTTTTTTAAACAATCATAATCATAATAAGTAAGTATCCTTTCTAAAATATATTTAAAAATGCTTGTATATATATAATGTCAATATAATTTAATAAAAAAAGAAGGAACAAATATGAAAAAATGACTTACTATTTTAGGAACAATCAGATTAACAGCAACAAGTACAACATAATTAATTAGTTGTGAAAAACCAAATAATAATGAAAACGTGGGGGGGGTAATAAACCAGAACCTAAACCCGAAAAACCACAAGAACCGCCAGTTTAAAGTAATTGAAAATTAGTTGATAATGATAAATACGTGCAAAAAGATAGTAGGTGATATATTATTATTTATAAATGATTTGTAGAATTTAATATTATTAAAATTAATAGTTGAGAAAAATATGGTAATATTAAAAGTATTATTGGTTCTTCATTAAATGATTATAAAGAAATTAGTATTTATAAATGTAAATTGCACTATAAAGTGTAGCACTTTATTTGATTTCATTGTAACACAAATAAAATAAATGTTCAATATAATTTATTTTAAAAAAATTTAGTAGTTTTGTTTTAAATTTATGAATTTTGGCACACTGAAAAATAAAATGATTAAAATTTTTATAGGTAATTATATTAAAAATTAAACATTTGTATAAAAACTTCTTTTGAAGATAGTCAATGTAAAGATTTTTTAAGTTTAGAATTTATTATATTAGCAACTTCTTGATAATAATTTCTTGAATAAATACTTAAATCAATTCCTTTGGAAAATCAATGTCTAAAATTGCGGATTGCTATTTCAACTTTAGGTTTTTGTGCTGGAGTTCCAGCATCGTAAAAATATACTTTAGCATTTGTTATTTTTTCAATTTTTTTCTTAATCAGCAAATTCTTTACCTTGATCTGTTATTATTCCTTTGCATCTATCTTTGAAAAATCTGTTAGAAAAAATTCGTTCTACTGCGTTTGTAACTTTTTTTGTTGTTTTTTCTTTTAATGGTTCAATAATTTTAAATTGGGTTAATTCTTTGATTAAAACTAAACAAACACTATTATTTTTACCAACCATAGTATCCATTTGAAATTAATCAAATTCATATTTATCATGTTTTGCTTCTTCAATAGTTCTAAAATTTCTTATTTTTCCACGGTTATCAATTCTATTTTTTGTTTTATATTTTCTACCATGAAAATATAAATTATCTTTCTTGAAATTTAAAAATCCCAAATGAATATATTTATATAAAGTTTTAAAACATACCGGAAATTTAATACCAAATTCTTTTTCATATTTTTTACAGATTTGTTCTGGCGAATCATGAAATTTGTTATATTTTTCATCTAGTCATTCTAAAATATTTAGCAATAATGATAATTTTTTAAAACATTTTTGTTATTTTTGTAAATAATCTTTGTGTGCTAATTTAGCGTCATATTCATTATCTTTTAACCTTTTTATTTCTCATCTAATTGTATTGCAATTTTTATGCAATATTTTGCTATTTTAGATATATTAGGTTTACCATTTTTTCTTTTTAAATAATCAAGTTCTAATAAATCTTTTAACATTACTCTTTCTTTAAAAGTAAAATGATGCTTTGTTTTATCCATTTTAAAAAATCCTTTCTTTTATATACAAAGCTAATTATATAATTTTTTGAGGTTGTGGGCGAGCGGTTGATTTTCTGAAATTTTGTGATAAAATGACTTACAAGTTAAAAAAAGTTTTGAGGTTCTTTCAAACAAATTTGGGAACCTTTATAAAATTCTTCGCTTAACGCTTAGAATTTTTCCCAAGTATTTTGAAAAGCGCGGCAAAAATTTTTTTAAACTTTAAGGAATTTTTCACAAACTTATGAAAATCACCGCGAGCCCAGATTAGTGCAAAAACGTATAATGTACGATGAAGCTCCAAAAAACAACTCTAACAAGAGTTGTTTTTTTATTTGAAATAAAACAATCTCTAAAAGGAGGTAATGATAATTAAACAACAAAAAATATGTGATGTTAATGATTGTTATAAAAAAGTATCATTTATTACCGAATAATTTTTATCAAATAAAGTTTTATGAACTTGTGAAAAACACAAAGATTTATTAAATCACACAAAAGATAAAAAACAAAAGCGGTTTTATAAACGTTTAGAAAATTCAAAAATTATCTTTGATTATGAAACTGGTTCTTTAAAACTTTGATTTATTAAAACAACTTAATGCAGTGTGGGACGGTTATTTTAAATAACTAAGTGTTTTTATTCCACATATACGGTCTAGCCCAACGGTAATCAGTCCGGAAATAACAGACGCTTTAACAAGCGATAGTCGTGATAAGTGCAAGGTCAACATTAAATGACAATAAATATTGAGATGGCCACTTTATAAATAAATTTGCGATAGATATTACTTCTTAGAAGTGACGGAGGTTTAATAAAAACCACAAAGTCAGCATTAGGCTCTTCAAGGAGCAAGTGAATTTATTTTAAAAACTGAACGTTTTGACCTGAAATGGTGCGGATGAAGATAGAGAAAACTCTCTGGTGTAAAAAATAAAAAACAACTGTGGATTATTAAACAATATACCACCACCACTTACCTTAGTGAAGCGGATGGCGTAGTAAATACTTATATAACTAATTCTCGCTTTGGCACTTTCACTTGGGAGTGAGTGCCAACGAGTTAAAAATAAAAGGAATAATTTAGGAAGTATATATGAAAAAGTTAAATAAAATTTGTCTTAAAAAAAGATATTGAGGTTATTGTTTTATATGTAATCAAGAAAACAAATTACAAGAATTAATACTACGAGCTTATCCCGTATCATTTAAAGATATCACTGATGAGCATTGAGCATTAGGTATAAAAAATTAGGAGAAATAAATTGTGAATAAAAGATACTTATTAGTAATTAAAAGTAAATATGGTGATTTCAAAACAAACTGTTTTTATACATTATAAGAAGCAAAAATTACTGCTAATATTGAAAATCAACAAGAATGATTAACAACTATTATTAATTTAGAAAATAAAAATATTAAATGACAAGGATGTGAATAATATGTGAAAAGATTAAAATGGCAATGTTTATACCGAAGAAGATTTATTTAATATAGCATTAGAAGAATGTTATTCAGAAGAAAGTGCTTATGACTATATTGATAATTTAATTAATGAAATGGAATTAGAGGAAATTTAATTATGGAAGATTTAAAGTTAAATAATGAAGTTAAAAATATTACTTATCCGTTTTATTTAAAAGGAAATTATTTTAAAGAATTAAGTTTAAAAGTATTAACAATTAAAAAATGAATTGATGAAAATGGACAAGAATTAGCAGAATTTATATATCGACAACAAGCTTGATTAATAAATGGAGAATATAAATCACAATCATTGAAAGATTTAAAATTAGTAGTTTCAAAAATTGATTATATTTTTAGAGAACCATTAGAACTAATAAAAAATTTTAAAGATAAATTAAATTTTATTAGAAAAAATATTTTGAATTTAGAAAATAATATTAAGAGTAATCATGATTATTTAAAAAATAGTGTAATTAATATTCAATTTCAAAAACAAAATGAAATTATTGAAACTCATAGAAAAGAACAATTTTGATAGTATTACAAAAGCTTAGGTTTTATAAAAAATATAAATAAAATAATTAGATAACTTTTTAAAAGGTTGATTTATCAGTGTTTTAGAAATATATTTAAAATAAAGAATAATTTTTATACCAAAACCTAAACTTTTTTCTTACTACCACAATTTTTAGAAATTAAAAGTGTAGCAAAACAAGAACAAGAATTAAAAATTATTACTAGTAATTTTCGTAAAAATAAATTATTAATTAAAGATATTGAAATATTGGGTATTAATGATAATTTTTTACAAAATGCCAATAAATTAGAACTTATTAATCTTATTAAAAACTATTTAATTGTTGATGAGCAAATTGTTAAAAACGAAATTAAAGACCAATGAGATAGTGATAAAGATATTAATTTAATTGGTGTTAAAGGTATTAATTTTAAAATAAATAAAGGAGAAAAATAATATGGCAAATATTGTTGAATTTTTAAGAACAGATAAGGCAACAGAGTGAATTAAAAGTAAATTTTCTAACGAAAATGAAATTGCAAGATTTAAAAGTAATATAGTTGCAATATCAAATAGTAATGAATTATTACAAAAAGCAGACCCAAAAACAATTATGACCGCTTGTTATCAAGGAGTATTATTAAACTTACCAATGGAAAAACAATTCGGATATGCTTATGTAGTTCCATATAATACTAAAATAACAAGAATTATTAATGGTCGTGAAGTGCAAGAATGAGTTAATCAAGCACAATTTCAAATAGGTTATAAAGGTTATATTCAATTAGCACAAAGAAGTGGACAATATCTAGATATAGCAGCATCAGATATCAGAGATGGTGAATTAATAAATTATGATCGTTTAAAAGGAACTAGTTTTAATTGAATTCAAAATAAAGATGAACGAGAAAAATTACCAATTATAGGTTATGTATCTTATTTTAAAATGGTTAATGGTTTTGAAAAAACATTGTATATGACAAAAGAACGAATGGAAAATCATTTTATGAAATATTCTAAAACTTATGCTAAAAATAAATCATTTTATATTGCTACTTTTGATGAAATGGCACTTAAAACAGTATTAACATCATTATTAAGAAAATGAGGTATTATGTCTGTTGAATTACAACAAGCATATAAATCAGACCAAGCAGTTATTACTACTAATGATGAAAAGATTTATATTGATAATGATATTACTGTCGCCAAAAATCAGGGGCAGATGAGCAATGAACCCTTATCAAATAATGTTAAATATACCCCATCTTATACAGAAATAGCGGACACAAACGATAATATCGTTAAAGAAGAATATATTTCTAATGTAGTACACCAGTAGTTAATAATAATATTGATGAGGATGTATACGCATGATAAAAATAGGTATTGACCCATCAGGAACTGGTACTACCGCTATTGTTGTTTTTGAAAATAATAAATTAATTAATGATTATGAATTTATTAATAAAGATTGAATTAAACAAATTGATTTTATAAGAGATATATTATGTGATATATGAAAATACAATAATTATATTTTAAATATTGAAGATTGTTTATATACCTATGCTAATGCAAGTAAAGATAGAGACGATTTATTACTATTACTAGGTGTAATATAAGATATTAATCAAATACTAAGATTACTCATTAATTGAGTATCACCAAAACACACTAAATCAGTTGTTAAAAATATGGAAAATTTGAGTAAATATAATAATAATTGTATTCAAGAATTTAGTAAAGATGAAAATTTAACTTATGAATATGGTAAAGGTTGAAAATATAATAATGAAAAAATAAGTAATCATTTACGCGATGAAATTATTATTGCTAATTATAAGGGGTAATATTATGAAACATTCATTTAATCAAAAAACAGGAAAATATTATTCTAAATTAATTCGTAATGTTAATATTTACTTAAATGAAAATGAAGAAAAAGTTTGAAATGAATTTAATGACTTTACTTATTCACAACGAATTGAACATCTTATTAATTTTTATATAAAACACAATAAAATCAGTGATAAATATGAATAAATATATTTTATGTTATAGTTCAGAACAAAGTAATCGCCCTTGTAAAACTCCACTTGGTGAATATATAACTGGTAACGATATTGAAGATGTAAATATTAATTCAACCTGAGACTGAGAATATTTAATCAATAAATATGGTGAAAATAATTTAATTATCTTAAAAACAAATAAAAAATAACCAATTAAGGTTATTTTTTAAATACTATTTGTTAGTTGTCTAATAGCATCTTTTTGTGCTTGTTTTTTATCGTTTACTTTAACTTGTTTTTTTTACATTTTTAATTTGACCTGTTTTTAATGCTAATTCTGTTGCATAATCAGCTCCTCTTAAATTTTTTTCGCGGGCAATAACAGCAGTTCTTAATTCTCTAATTTCTGCTTTATATTTTTTAATTTTTTTAGCAGATAATCCAAGAATGCCAAGACTACCCATTCCTTCTGCCCCCGCTAACACAAGTAAAGTAATCATTAATGTATCATTTAACATTTTTTTAATTCCTTTCTTATCCTTACTCAAACAGTGGCCATCCATAATTTCAGAACAAAATAATTTATAAATTAAACTATATAACCACCCAAAAATATCAACCGCCCCTATAATATAGTTTATTTTAAATTTAATTCTTTGTTATTTTCATTTTGTATATTTTTTAATTTTTCTTCTGTTATACCATCTAAATTATTTAATTGTTTTGCTACTCTTGGTTGAATAACGCGCGGATTAATCCGACAATCTAAGTAATGTCTTAAATGGTCTTTTTTTCATTTTGATTTATCAATTCAAATGATAATTAAAGAAATTATTAAAGTAATTAAAGGTAAAATTGTAAATACTAATCCCATTTTAGATATTTTTAATCGTGAAATATCAATTTTCATATCTACTTTTGGTTTACTACTAGCAACAAATATACATTGAATTCCGTGTGTAAATAAAGGTGTTAGTAAAATAGCAATTCCATTACCTCAATATTGTTCATAATTATACCAATTAATTTGGTCTTTAATGCCATTAATCATCCCATATTCTAATTAATAATTTAATGCTAAAAATATTAATGTATAAAAACTAACTACTCAACTACGAATTTTATATTTTCTTTATCATTCTCTAATATCTTTATGAGTTCAATTATAAGTAGGAATAGGGTCTTTTTTAAATCAATTTCAAGGTAAGGCACCCTTTAATCAAGTTGTTTTATCTTGTTTCATTAATTAAACTCCTTTTTAATTTATTCTTTTTCTTTCAATATAAATTCCATTTAAATATTGTGCTAATTCTTCTTTTTCAATAGTTACTTTCCCATAATTAGTATTTTTATCTCATTCAAATATTGAAAAATAACCTTCTATTGATGTTCCGATATAATGAGTTGTTGGTACTTTTTCATTTATAAATTTAGAATTTACAAAAATTGTAAAACAATATATTCTAAATTGTGTTTCAACAGAACAATTTATGCGATAATAATATTTATTATCAAATGCTCTAACAGTATATTCTTTTGAATTTATAATAAAATCACTAGTATTAACAATTTCTCAATCATTATTACTAATAGATATATCACCACTACCTAATAATGAATTACCATTAATAGTTTTAATATTTGTGCCACTTACTAATTTATCTTGTTTATTAACTAAAAAATTATCAATCGTATTTGCATCATAATAATTATTTTCTAAATTTTTTGATGTTTTTACAATGTATTTACCATCAACTTTTTCAATATAATTTTTATTTAAATCACTATCTTTAATAACATCTGATGGAATATCACCACTTTGTTTTGCTTTTCAAACACCATTTTCTTTATAAATAGTATCATTATCAAATAGAACAATAAGTTTAATATATTCGTTATAATCAATTTTAGAAAAGTCATTAATAATTGGATAAGTAATATTTATTGAATTATCTGTTTGTAATCGTTCTTTTAATTAAAATAATAATGTTGGATAAAAAGTTTTTTTACTAATATGTTTATATTCTTCTTCTAATGGATGAGCATAATTATCTAACCTATAATTTATAAGGTCTAGATGCTGTTTTACTAGATATAATATCAATTATTTCACCTGCTAATTTTAAAGCATTTTTAACATCACGAGTAATATTTTCATTAGCTTCTGGGTCATTAGTTTGTGAATAAGCAACTCCACCTTGTGAAAATGAAGCACTACCAGTTAAATCATTAACTCCTTTTGGTAAATATTAATTAATAATTGCTAATAAACAAGCAGATTGAATATAACTTAATCATTTATCATATTCAATTAATCCAGTATTATCTTTTTTTACTCATGGAAATAAATCTTTTTTATTAATCTTATCAGAAATTGCCCCGCCTGATAATCTATCCATTCACAAACTAGTTTTTAAAATAGCATTATAAATTAAATTATCATTATAAGCAGATTGTTTTCTATCATTAATAGGTTGTCAAAGTTTACTTTCTTTAACATCTTCAACTGTTATAAATAACAAATTACTTAAATTATTTTCCATATAAAACACCTCTTAATTGATTACGATATTTATTTTTTAAATTACTTGGCTTATAACTATTAACTCTTGTTTTTGTTTTCTTAATTGTTTTAATAGTTTGATTAGTTTTGTAAAACATATTTTTAACTGGTGTTTTATATAAATTCTTAATATTTTTAACATCACTTCGGCGTTCACGATATCATTTTTTATTATTAATTCCACCAGCAAAATTAAAATTAAAATGTCTAATCTTTAAATTATTAATAAACTTTTTAATTTGATTTAATTTTTGAATAGTTGGTAATGTTAATTTAATATTTCCTTTTGGATATTTTTCTTTTAATGCTTGTGGTAATCGTTTTTTAATATAATCTTTTAAATGACTAGGTAATCATTTTCTTAATAAATAACACCAAAATAAAGTTCCTGCATTAGATACAGCATTACTTAATAATTTTCATATTTCAACTGGAACACTAAGATAAACATAAGGACCATAAAACTTAGGGTGTTTTGCTGTTTTTGTATATATTAAAATAGTTAAATTACCTGTTAAAGTTAATTTATTTGTAATATTAAACATACCACTATCAAGTCAACTACTATTTAAAGGTTGTCATTTAGTATTTAGATAATTTTCATTTTTAAATTGTTTTCTATTTTTAATATTATTATCTTTTTCTAATTGACTTAATATTTGTTGAATTTCTTTTTTATGACCTTTTTTAATTAAATCTAAATAAGTAAATGGATTTAATCATTGATAAATATCTTCAACTTTATTTGTAATTTTATTATATTTATCAGTGACATAATTAATTGGTTTTAATACTTTATTTTTAACTTGATTAACTTTATTAATTAAATTTACAAATTTACTTATTAAAGGTTTATTTTCTAAATTAGATACTAATAAAGTTAAAACTCGTAATATTAGTAAATTCATTTTTTATTAACCTTATAAGTTTATTGTTTTTGGTGCTGGAATTACATAATCAACTGGCACTCTAAATGTTTTATTAAGATTATTTTTAGCAGTATTAATTTCATCTTGTGTTGGTTGTTTTTCTAAAATAATTTTACATGTTTTTAGATATAAAATAGTTGGTGTAGCATATTGCACTTTACCAATTCATTTAGGGTTAGCAGTATCATTATCTAAAACTTGTTGAATAGTATCCATATTAATTGGATATGCTCATACTTGTTTGTTAATAATTAAACCATTTACATTAGTAAAATTATAACCTTTATCACGGTTAATTTGTCCTTTTGTATATGTTTTTTCTAAATGAAAACTTTTAGATACCGGAATACCCATTGCTGTATTTTCATATAATTAACCATTAACCATTGCTTTTAATTGAGCTTGTGAACCAATTACTTTTAAATAGGCTGGTGTTAATCCTAAATATGCTCTTCGTCCTAAAACCATAAACATTTTATCAGTTGGTAAACCAAAATATAAATTACTAATTTGATTTGTTAATTCAATCAAAGTTTCATTTAATGTAAAGAATGCTTTATTTGCATCATCAGCATTTTCAGCTGTATAACTACGAAATGGAATTACTTCATATTGACCATCTGCTAAACAATAATCATAAATAGCCTGAATTAATTCACACTCTAAATTAACAAATTTATTCTGTACAACACTAGAAATAGCATCAGCAATAACACCATTTTTAATATTTTGTTCTATTAATGCTAAATCAAAAGACTCATTCATTAATTTTAAATTAAATCTTTTATCAATAGGAACTGGAATTCTTGTTAATCCCATAGTTTGAGTTGTCCCACCATTTGGTAATGAATAATCATCTTGTCATACCATACGATGAGTTAAATTATATAATGCTTGACCAGCATTAGGTAATCAAGCAACTTGTTCGGCTGTTGCTGTCGCATATTGCATAATACTTGAATATTCATTATATAAAGGTCCACGCAATAAAGCATTAACCATATCAACATAAGCTTTTTGACCTGTTGTATTACCTTCTAATGTAAAAGGTACTTGTGGCAAATTAATTGTTGCCATAATATTTAACTCCCTTATTATCTAAGGTTTTTAAGTGTATAATAAGTTATTTTTTTAATTTCATCAGGAGTATATGCTCCTTTTTCTTTAATAGTTTTAATTTCATCATTCTTATTTTCAGTATACTTTTCAATCATATCTTTAATAAAATTAATTGGTGAAACTGATGGTTGTTCTTCAACAAACAAATCAGGTTTTAATTCTTTTAAAGTTTGCATTTTTTCAGATAAAGAACTACCACTAACTTTATCTAAATTAGTTTTAATATCTTCAATTTTAGTAGATGGAACATCTTTAAATGCTTTTAATTCATCTAATTCACTAACAACTTTTAAATACTCTTCTTTTGAAATAGTATCTTTTAGTTTTTGAATACCTTCAATAATTTGTTTTGTTTCATTATGAAATTCATTTAAAATATTATCTGCTATTTCTTCACTTAAACCTTGTTCTATTAATTGTTCTTTTGTAAGTGCCATTTTATAAACCTCTCTTTTTTTATTCTTGTCCGAATAACAAGTCAGCATAAGTCTTTTTAAGGCGGAAAGCATAAACCGTAAATTACTTTTTTGTTAAAAGGATAAACCATTAACTTTAATTTACACTATTATTTTAGTAATACAATACTTTATATAAATTTATAATATTATTTTTTTTTATTTTTCTAAACTTAATATATTTCATTGCTAATATAACCCTTAAAACGCGTAATAAGAGTATTTACAAACAAATATATTTATATATAATTAAATTACATAGAGTAAGTACCTATTTTAAAAAGTAATAAGCTAAGTGGTTTCTGGTGAAATTGACATCTTATACTCTATATGGATATCCAAAATAAACGAGAATAGATGAGCCATATGGACTTGTCCGCTATTGGTAAGGGCGTAGTCCGCTTCCTCATCTAAAAAAGATTTAATTATCTCTTTTTTATTGTATAATTCATCTAAGTAATTTATTAAATTAAATAAATTACTTATCCTTCTTGTAAAATATTTGTAGTAATCTTTTCTATGAATAATTATTTATCAAAATATCAACAAAAGTGCTTATTATTGGCACTTTTTTATTTTTATTAACTAATTTACTCTTGATTATATATATATATATAATGCAAGTAAATCTTGATAAAAAGTTTCAAGATAAAAAAGGAGAAAAACAAGTATGAAAAAATTACTTAGTTTATTAAGTGTATTAACAATTAGTGGAACTGCTGTACCAACAACTGCTGCTCTAAGTTCGTACAAAAAAGAAGAAATTATCAAAAATAATGATATTAATTATTTACAAATAAATAATTTAGATAAATTAAATAGAACAAAAAGAAATAACATTAAATTTAATGTTAATGGGTAAATAACTTTTGATATAGGTAGTATTTATACAACTAAAAATATTCGTATTAGAAGAAATCATTCATCATGGGGAGTTACAGGAAATAATGCTCCAAGTGATTGAGAAATAACTAGTGCATTACATTCTATAAATTGTTATAATTCAAGTTTACTTGAAAATCAAGATGCATTTTATAGTAGAGATATATTAAATGTTAGTAATGCATCTAAATATTGTGCTTATATTAGTGCTAAACCAGACACTCCCTTCACGGGCGGCTTTTGAGTATATTATGGTCATTAAATATTTTTAAATAAATAGGTAGAATACACATGAAAAGATTATTAAGTATTATTGGTGCAATATCATTATTAGGAACAAGTACAACCAGTTTAGTTAGTTGTCATGATTCAAAAACATTTACTCAAAAAACAGATGATATTGGCAATTGAAAAGGTATTTCATTACCATTAAATTATTTTATTAAAAATAATGATAATAAATATTATGTTATTAGCCATATATCATCAGAAAATAAAAAATGAGTTATTAATTTAATTTATAATAATACAACAATAGGTAAATTTGTAATGGAGCCAAATTATAAAGTTTGGCAATGAACATTAGAAACTATTCCAACTTTACCAAATATTGATGAAGATGGTAATATAATAATATAAAAATTAATAGAGAATATAAAAAGAGATATAAATAAAAATTAATATTTTAAATAAATCTCTTTTTTATTTTTATCTAGGTTTAAATGTAATTTTAACAGGATTATTACCATTATTTGTAAAATATATTAAATCATTAGAATTTTGTGAAAAAGTTAAATTATATTGATTTCCTCAATTAGGATAACCAACAGTCCCCATAAATCTTGGTAATATTGTTTTTGTAAATATAATTTTTAATTTTACATCATTAGTATAAAATAATTCTAAATATACATTTTTAGTATTATGAGGTTTTATATTATTAATTGTTGATATTTGCATTAAAAATAATACCATTTGATTTTGATATTTAGTTTTATATTGAGAATAATCTCCCACAGCTAAATCATCTACATAACTTGTAACAAAGTGTTTAATTTCTGTTGAAATTTCATTTGTTTTAATAATTTTATTTTGAGGAAAATTAGCATTTGTTATTTGTTGACTTCCACCTCCTTCATAATTAAGGTCAGATATTTTACCTAAATTAAAATTACATTGTCCTCTTCCTGCAAATAATTCTATATCTTTATATTCGTACATATGTATTTTAGTTGCAATATTAGTAATAGAAAAATTATTTATATTACTTATTTTAATAGTTTTATAAGTGTCTATAAACTTATTTATACTTTGAATTGTTGGGGTCAATTTGTTTTAAATCAATTTCTAATTCATAATAACCTTTATACTCATTTAAAGTATCAAATAAATTAACCATATTACTTAATGTAATTTTACATTGAGGTTGTACTGTAAAATTAAAGTTAATATGCAATTTTGCATTAGCGGGAATAATATCTTTTGTATAAGGTTGATAGTTATATGGAACTTGTGGTAATACATATTCGGGATAATTAAAAGTATGTATTTCATAGTCATGTGGTAATAGAAAACTAGTTTTATAGTTAGTTGTCATATCGCGTAAATAATTATTTAGTGTACTTTTTGTTTTGCCACGAAAACTTCATACTGATAATTTTAAATAATCTTCTTCATTATTTATATATGGGTTATCAGCATAAAAGATAATTTCAAAATTACCTTTATATAAGGCTTGGATTGAAAACATATCAATTATATAACTACAATTTGTTCCATCTGGTGTTTGTAAGAATTCGCAATCATTATCTTTTTCACTATCACTAATTGGTGTTTGAGAATCTACTGATCTTACTAATTCATTAATTAAATATATGCGATTAGTTTTGGGATTTAATTGTTTTAAATTATAAGTTGAATAAGTTATTCGTTCAGTTGGTTTACCATATTTTTCTAAAACATTACCTTGTATTTTATCAGTTAATAAAGTTGTAAACCCTAAACTAGTAGTATTTGCTCCAAAAATAGCACCAACTTTATCATTTTCTTGTTCTCTAAATATTTCAAATGGTAAATAACCTTTACCTTTTGATTTTTCAGACCAAAATGCATCATTATAAAAACTATAAATATTAGCACTCATAAAGCCATTTAATCATTGAAAATTAGGTCAAGTTTTTTCATCTTGGTTAATTACTCAACCTCATGGAATACCAAATGAAATAAAGTTTAAGAACTTACCAACTCCACCTGGTATCGTAAAAGGGTTAAAAACTAATTTTTGCGTATAGTTTAAAGGTAATACTGTAATTTGTCGATTAATAAAATTATTCATATTTAAAATATCTCAAACATTACAAGAACCCATTTTATTATATTCAAACAGTATTACCAAATTCATCTTTTCTTCTAAAATATGATGATGCTTGGGTACTAATTATATTATTAACATCTTCATTATTTACTTTTATTTTATCTGGTGGAGTAATCATTCAATCTTTAGACCAGTAAAATTTAGAATCTTTATCTTCTTTATGAATATTTCTACCAACAGTAGAATTAGATTCCGATGTAGTAACGGGGGTCAGTTATAATAATGCCTTCATTATTTTTTTGTTTTCAAAAGTCATATCTACTTTCCATATCTTTTTTTTCAATCTTCATAACCTGTTATCATTGTTGGTTGAATACCTTGAATGTTATATCAACTTACTTCGGGTGATGCATAAGTATTTATTTTATCAGGTGGTGCAGGATACATGTTATACTTTAATAAATCACGAGAATTCATTACTTTTTGATTAAATTGACCTTTAATAATTGGTCGGCCAATTACTGGCATATCAAAAAAGATTGGATTACCATAAAATTTAACTGCCATTGCTCTAACCCCTGGGTCTTTTAATAAAATCTCATCTAATTCAACAATACCTTTATTTAGTTTTTCATCATAAGTTATTTTAGGAAAACAATAACCTTCACCTGGAGCACTTGTTTGAATAAATTGTCGTACTGATAAACCACTATTACTAATTTTGTTATTAATACTTGAAAATGTAATTTCTTGTCATAAAAAACCACCATCATAAGGTGAATAATAATTAATAACATTTGATGGATATAATCATTGTCTATCTTGTGGTGCAGAATTAATATCACCACCACCAATATTTAAACCACGGTCATTAAAAACAGTATAAAAATTATAATAATCATTAATATTTAATTTATCAGCATATTCATCTAAAATTAATAAAGTATATTGTCTTTCGGTTGATTGTTGAGTAAATACTTGTTTAAATTTTGCTTCACCAAATTGAATTGAACTTCTATCATCAATCATATAAGCATCTCAATATTTACCAACTTTAACTTCTTTTGTATAAAAGTTATCAGCTTTATTATCATTATTCATAAAATAACTTAATTTATATTGATTTAAATATTCTAACATTCTATTAATATCATAAATGTTTTCACCATCAATTAATTTTCAATAAAGATTATTATTTTCATCTTTTAATTTTATAGCAAAAGGTGATTCATTATTAGCTCATATAGTTGAGTTAATTGGCTGTTTATTAAAATCAGCAATCATTAAAATATTAATTTCTTCACCTTTATATTTTTTAACTATTTTTAAACTATCTTGTCATTGAGTAATAGTACTTTCCATATTATCAAATATTCGTGAATAACTACCATAGTCATTTGGGTTAGCATTATTAGGTTTTCAACCTGTTTCAGTATCAGGAATATATTAACTATAAACATTAAAAGGAAATACCATTCAATGTCTGTTATCTCGTATGTTTTCTCTGATATCTATTAAAGTATCGTGGGCTTGTCTTCTTAATTCTTCCATAACACTTGGATTAATTCTACTAATTTGTTAATTCTCCTTAATTTATGTTCTACCTTGTAAGGCATTTTGATTATTACCAGTTTCATCATATTCCATTAATTTATTATTATGTTCAATTTCTTTGGCTTGCATTTTATCTTGTCATGCTTCTACTTTTTCAAAATATTTGGTTTCTTCTAATTCATCAATATTATCATATTCAGTTATAGCACTTATTGGTTCCATTGTGCCATTATCTAATATAGCAGTAATTAATTCATTTTGTCGCATTTGGTCTACTAAACTAGCACTAATAAAATCAAAACCATAAGGTCGTTCCCCAACACCATATCATAAACCATAATATTTTAAAACTGCATCAAATATCTTAGTATAATATTGTTTACGATATGCTTGTAAATATGCTTGTTTTTCTAAATCTTTGGTTTTAGTTAATAAAGATTGTATTTTATTTTGGTAATTATATGATTTATCACCAAAAGGACTAGAAAAATGACATGCTATATATACTTGTTCAATAATTGCTTTTTGGTCTTCGGTATATGTTTCTAAGGTTGGTGTGCCTTGTACTACTTGTAAAGATTGAGATAATTGACCATCTACTGTTGATGAACTTGATTTAACAAAAATATCATCAAATACATCTTGTAGTACTTTTTTATTACCTTTGTTATAAGCAGTCATTAAATCATCACTTAGTATCCCATATCAATGCGTACGATTTGCATATCTTTCTTTTGATTTAATATTAAAACTATCTTCTAAATCAAATTGTAATTTATAACAATTTGCCATAGTTGGTCATGGATTTAAAGTGGTTGATGTTGATAAAAATAAAGGATTAGGTTCATTTATCATTTCTCAAAAAGGTACTATACCTAATTTGTTTTTAAATTCTTGTACTAAAACAGGTTTAACATCATCTTTAATTTGTGTTTTACTTTGACCAACAACTACTTCATTATTTTTAGGTCAACCTTTAATAACTATTTTATCTTTAGTACAAATTAAATTTAAAATAAAACCACTATCTGATTGATGATAATTTAATCAAATATCAGCACCTTGTTCAATTTCGTTTATTTTACTTACTCTTAATGTAAAGTTAAATGGGTTAATTCATAAATCAATATTGCCATCTGATGTTTCTAACAAACCAAAAATAGTTTTACCCATTAAACTTGCTGTTAATTCATTTTTATCTAATTTTGGTAGTAAGAAAAAAGTTTAGGTTTTGGTATAAAAATTATTCTTTATTTTAAATATATTTCTAAAACACTGATAAATCAACCTTTTAAAAAGTTATCTAATTATTTTATTTATATTTTTTATAAAACCTAAGCTTTTGTAATACTATCCTAATTTTTCTTTTATTTTATAAGTTTCATATCATCAATTTAATTTTTCTAAAATGTCTTTACGATGAGACTTAAATAAAATATCTTTACCATTTACTAATCGCATTTGATGGCGAGCAATAATATTGGCCAAATTAATTGTTCAATCATAATTATAAAATTTTAAAACACTATTAATATCATTTAAGTTTGGTAAACTAGGTGAAATATTATTCATTGTTATTTTGCTCCTTTAATTTTAAAATAAGTGCATAATTAATTATATTTATTGTTAATAAATTTGGTTCATTTGCTAAAATTTGTACACATACTTTAACTTTTTTATACTTCTTAATATATTCGTTATATAAATTTAATTTACATATTGCGATATTATCTTTTTTTAATTCTTGACAAAGTCTTTTTTTAACTTGTCCACAAACAGACATATATGGTCTTTTTGCATTTATTACACGCTCATCATGTACTACATAAATATTTTTTTTCATTAAGTTATTCACTCCCTTTGTTGTCATAATTTATAATCTGCTGAACTATTATGTTTAACCATTGGTATTAATTCAAAGTGTAAAGCATAAAAATCACTATCAAATGGTATCATTGTACAAATCTAGCATTCGTTCTTCTCTGGCATATGGTTTATCTTCTCATTGAATTAATTTATATTGTGCTTTACTTACAGGACATTTTTCTCATAATCATTTTAATTGATTAGTATTTATTAACATAGTAAAGGCTTCAATACGATGTCTTATTTTAAATTTTTGTTTTTGCGCTGGTTTAAATGTCATATATTGACCAAAATTATAATTATATTTCTCTCGGTTTAAACTTTGTAATGTTGAATAAACACTATCATCAACATTTATACTAATTCCTTGTTGTATTAAATTAAAATATTGATTTAATTGATTGTTATAAAACTCTAAAATATCTTTAACTTGTTCTAATTCAGTTTTAAATTGTTGAGTAGCATTTGAGTGTGTATATTCTGCTACTTTATAGGCTTTTTTATCAAATGAATTAATTACTATTAGGGCCACCTTCAACTAATAACAAGTCATTTTCAATAAATGAAGCTAACATTTTACTAATTTCTTAGTCAACAACACCAGTAACTCCATTAGTATTAATGGTAAATTTACCACTATTTAATAATGGGTCTAACATTATTTTTTCAGCAATAGTATCTAAAATACTAGCAAATTGTTTTCCATAACGAGCAGAAGGTTTAAAATTAGGATTATTAGGAATAATTTTAATTGGAATAAAATTAAGTGGCAATATTTCTTCTCTTTGCAATGTTGTATAGTTATTTCATTTAGCATCATTAATATATAAGTGGGTAATAGTACTGTATAATCGTGTTTTTAACTTTCTAATAACTTTTAATTATTTAGTTACATAATCAATTTCTAATTTTTCAGTAATAAAAACACTCTGGTCATTTTTAATATAAGGGTCATAATATAAAGTACAAGATACTAAATTACCTAATTCATCATATTGGTCATTGTAAAAATCAATAGTAATAAAATTAAGTTTTGAATTATTAGCAAAAATAAAGTATGCACCTTTACCATTTTTATTAATTTTATATTCGTTATATCAATTTTTATTAGTAAAGTCTTGCATTTTTAAAAAGTTATTAATTAATTTAGTATCTATTTTTTTATTAGTAAGCGGATTATAAATGCTAATTTCTAACTCACGTGGATTTAAAAAATTAGCATTATCTTCACAAATTCTTTTTTCTAAAATTTCATTATGTTTTTTAACAGTAACATTTTTACGATTAGTAATCGTTGATGCTAAATTAAGATAATAACTATCAATATCATAATCTTTTTTTATTTTCTTTTTTGCTGGCAACAATCCCATTTATAACACCTCTTTATTTTGTATCTTCTTTTTTAATAACATCTTCAATATTATCTTGTTTTTGTTCTTTTTTATGTGTTTTGATAAATCTAATTGTTTCAATAATTAAAACAATAATTCCTGCTCCGATAAGAATTGCTGAAACAATAACATATGCAGGTCAAGAAATATCTAATTTTTTTTTCTCCTATAAAACAAATAATAATTCCTGAGATAAAAAATAATGATGAAACTCTAAATATTTTCAAAAACATAATTACATCTTTAACTTCTGCTTTTTGCATAATAACATCTCCTTTCTAACTTACTTTTGATTTTTATTTAACTCTAATCGTTTTTTATTAAATAATTCTTTAATATCATTTCTATTGTTTGAAATAATTATTCATATTGGGTGTTTTTTAATTAAATTTAATTCATTAATAGTTGTTGCACTATTTATTTTTCTTATCACTATATCATAAGAATCTAATGTTTCTTTTGGTAAATCAGTATCCATATCACGCTTATAAATAGCATGTTGTTTATCTGCCATTAATTCTGTATTATTTGAATAATTTATTTTTTTCTTTCAATATAAATTCTATTTAAATATTGCACTGATTCTGCTTTTTCAATAGTTATTTTTCCATAATTAGTATTTTTATCTCATTCAAATATTGAAGAATATCCTTCTATTGATGTTCCAATATAATGAGTTGTTGGTACTTTTTCATTTATAAATTTAAGATTTACAAAAATTGTAAAACCATATATTCTAAATTGTGTTTCAACAGAACAATTTATGCAATAATAATATTTATTATCAAATGATCTAACAGTATATTCTTTTGAATTTCTAATAAAATCACTAGTATTAACAACTTCTCAATCATTATTACTAATAGGTATATCACTATTACCTAATAATGGTACTCTATTAATAGTTTTAATATTTGTTCCACTTATTAATTTATCTTGTTTAAGATTAATATCTTGTGATGTTTTTACAATGTATTTACCACTTTCTTTATCAATATAATCTTTATTCAAATCACTATCTTTAATAACATCTAATGGAATATAACCACTTTGTTTTGCTTTTCAGACATTATTTTCATAATAAATCGTTTTATTATCAAATGGAACATTTATTTCATTATTGTTATTTTTTATAATACTTTTATTGTTAATCTTAGTTTTTTATTTTTCTATTAAAGCATCAACTTCTAATTGTGTATAATATGCTTCTAAATCTATCATAGTTAAATCAATACCTTCTTCTTGAAAAGTACAAAACATTTTCTTTAAAGTTGTTAAATTAGCCAATGATTTTGCATAGGTAGGCAATAGACCTTGCCATGTTGCCATAGGGTTATTTTGTGAAGAATAATTAATATCACCAATACTCATATTTGCCGAAATAAAAAACTCAATTGGAATACGATTAAATGTTCAATGCTCAATCGTAATAAACACCATATTAATACAAATTTTCTTTAATAATGGGTCTTTAAATGTTTCAAATTTTAGTTTTTAAAATGGATAGTTTAAATATGAATTAATCATATTTTAGGCTCTTAAAGCAAATGTTTTAAATCATAATTCTACATCACCTTTAAAAAACTTATTATAACGAACTGGAACTTGTGTAATTTTACCTGTAATTGGAATAAAATTATTATAATTTTCCAAAGTAACATTTTGTCATAATTCATTTAACATTTAATCATCTCCTTATAATTTACTTTTTTTAGAATATATTTTATTTAAAATAAACTTTTTACTATTTAATAGTGTTTTTGTTTTAATTATTTTGTTTAAATCTTGTTTTGTTCTGAGTTGTTTATATGCTTGAAATACTAGTCCATTACCCAATAAACTAGTAACCGCACTATCTTCTAGCGTATTTAACAATTTATCTTTATTAAAGTTATTTTTAAATTGTTCTTACATTTTTAATATCTTAGTAATTGTCCTATATATTTTAAAACTATCTTTTACTATTTGTTGATAAGCAACTGGAGCAAAAGAAACTAAATTAAACAAACTGTTCTGCTTTGATTAAAGTTGTCATAACGACAATAGGGGCATATTTAGGATTTTTATAATATATTGTTAAAGCAACTTCACCCGCAACTGATAAAGGAACAATTTTTACTACTAAAAAAACATCAGAACCATAAGTAAAAGGTAGTAATTGGCCTTTTTAATAGCCTTAGTTTCAAATTTAGACAATATTTTTTTAGTTTTATCAGTAATTTTATTAATTACTTTTTATTTAATAGCAATTATTTGTTTTTCAATTGGGTCTAATAATTTTTTAGTTACTTTTTGAATATAAAAATTTGGGTTTAAATGATTTAAAACTTTATTTAATTTAATTAGTGTTTGATGTAAGATATTTAATAATTTATTATTATATATTTTACTACCCCGCATTAAATTAGTATTTAATAGTAGGTTTTTACCAACACCTTTTTTATAAAGATTAGTCATAATGTTATATCATTCATTAGTACTAATTTTGCTTATTTTATCAATATTTAATCCATATTCAGATAATCATTTATTAGCATTTTTTTCATTTACGCGTGGTATTTTTTAAACCAATGTAGGGCTTATTTTTTGAATGTTTTTCTCAATTTTTAATAAATTATTAATTGTTTCTAAATTATAAACTTTAAAACCCTTATAAAAATCATTTCGGGCTAATTTTCCAATTGTATATAATAAAGTTTCATTATTAGCCTGTTTTGTAAAATCAAATATTAATTTATCAGATAAAACCTTTTTACCTGTAACTTGTTTTACAATATCTTCTAAGTTATTAGCAGTTATTACACCTAATTTTTAAAGTAATTTAGTTTCTTTTGCTAATTTTAAAATTCTAGTTGTGCGAGCAGCACGCGTTAATTTACCAACCCCACCAATTGCTGGTAACAAATTTAGGGCAGCACTTTTTGCTGTCACTTCTGATGTTAATTTATCGTATATTTGATTTACGGTAAAATAGGTTGCTGTGTTTCTACTCCAAATGAGATAAATGCTGCGGCAAAATTAGACAAACCAGCACCTAAACCAACAACATATGCTACACCACTAGTTAAAACTGATAAACCAAGGGCTAAAACTTGAATTCCTAAAAATTCTAATAACTGTAAACCAAAACTTTTTTCTTGTTGTTGGATTGACAATCTAGCTGGATTTTTTTAACAGCATAAATAAGAGCTGTTTTAGATGTTCTTATCGGCATATTTTTAAAACGAAAAAGTACTATTTTTTAGTACTATTAAGAATTTTTAATTTTAACATCAATCGGATTTGTTTGACCAGTAGCGTTGTTTTTACCTTCAATTTGAACTTCAACAATTTTATCATTTGTAATATTTATTGGTCAGTCTTCACCTTTACTTTCAATAAAGTAATCAAAATCATTTTCAGTTAAAGAACTATCTATGGTTTTAACTGCTTTTAAAACAACATCTTTAAATTGTGGTTTTAACTGTTCTGGTGTTGCTTTTGTTGGGTCTGCAACATTAATAGTTGGTTTATCTAATTTATTAATTCCACTAATATTTATTTGTGCATAAGTATGTTTAATAATTCCTTTTGGTTCAACTACTGCACCACCTAAATATAAAACTCTTTCCATAATCAAAGTATTACCCATACCAACATCTAATGCAGCAGCACCAACTCTTAATGAAGTGTGGTCTTTTTTGCGTAAAATAAAGGGGTCATATTTTTTACTAAATTTAAAGGCAATTGCATTAACTCCATTTGGTAATAATTCAATTGTTCCTTCTGAACTATCTTTATTAATAATTGGTAATTTTTTAGGAACCATATAGTATGTTGTTCCTTCAACAGTTTTCATTGCTCCACTTGTTGCAATTACGCTATTTATTTGGTAGTTTGCTCCAAGTTGTAACTGTAATTTATTGCGAATTCCACGAATAAAATCAGCCGAACCCAATACAACTGTTTCTGATGGAGTAAAACCATTTTCATATATTTTATCCATAATTTCATCGTGGATTTGTAAAGCATTAGTAACATCTGCTTTTTAGTCTTGAATGGTTGTAACTGTTTCTTTATTAATAATTTCTAAAATTTTATTGCGTTTATAAGCAACCCTAGTATCCATTGCTTGCTCAATATCAGCAGCCCAAAGATTAGGATTAAAATCACTTTCTACAGGTTCTAATTTACGAGCAAAAGTTAAAATTGTATCTAATTCAACAATTCCATCTTCAAATTCCACTGTTGAATATTTTAGTAGGTTATCATCAGTATTAAATACTTGTCCATTTTTTCCTAGACCTTCATTATATTTAATATTTTTCTTTCTTTTATATGTTAAACCAAATTTATTGGCTTGTTTTCACGCAAATAATGCCTTTAAACTAAATTTTTGTTGATAAGTTTGTAAATATCATTGTTTAAATGTTTCTCAGCCTCTTTGTGTTGCTTAATTAGCAATATCTCCAAAAATTCTTTGTGGGTTTTGTGCTATAATTTACTTCCTTCTTTCTATTTATTAAATACATTGTCTGTATCTAAAATATTGTTTTCTTTGTTTTCTATTTTTGGTACGTCACCAGTATTAACTGTTTGTACCTTAATTAATTCATCATAAACACTTTACAATTGTGCTTTAATAATTTCAATATCATCGCTAATATCATAAGACTTTAATAAAACATTTTTAAATTCTTTATTATCAGTTAAAGAATTAATAAAGTCAATTACTTCAATTTGTTTTAATTTAATTGTTTGTTGTTCAATTTGTGAAGTTAATTCAGTGTTTTTTGTTTGTAGTTCGTTGATTTGCTGACTTATTATTTTCTAAATTACTTGCATTAAATTCTTCAACTTCAGCAGTATTTTCTAAAATAATTTCAGCAGTTTTAATATCTAAACTACCATCTTCATTTTTAATAGGTTCATTATTTTCATCAATAAGAACATATTTTACATTTTTTAATGCCATTGTTTTTTCCTCCTATTTTTTAATATTTGTATTTGTTCTTTTTCTAATCGCTTTTTGTATAATTTCAAAACTATCTACTCTAAACGACAAAAAATAGCGTTTAGTTTTTATATTTAACTGATTAAATACTGAGCCTTTAATTTTTATCTCATCATCTTTTTTTTTAATTTTAAAAACTCAGTTAAAATAGATGGGTTATATATTGATAATGTTGAGTAATTTAATCCGTCTCATTGACATTTAGCCGAACAAGCATCAACTTCAACACCACCAGTAACCAGTTCCTTAATTTTAGTTTTAATCGGATTTTCATGTAATCTAACAGTTAACTCTAATTTATTAACTTTTTTATTTTTTATTTTAGATTTATTAGTTATTGATTTTTTAGATAAATTACTTTTTGTTTGTGCCATTTTTATCAACTCCTTTTGTTATAAAATATTGTAAATGTTTTCAAGCATCTAATTCGTGCTCTGACATTTTAATATTTCCTTTATAAATATAATTTAAATTAAATAGATATTTTCATAAAACTTTTAAACAACCAATGAATTTAGGAGTAGATAATGGATTTTTTATTTTTAAATCTTTGTGAAGTTGATAATCTTCAATTATTACAATAACTTTATTTAAATAAGAACAAATTTTATTTTTAAACTCATTTAATATTAAATACATATTATTTATTGCTTCTTCATCATTTTTGGAATTAAAAATAATATTATTAATTATTTTCTTTTGCAAAACATTATAAATAATAATACAAGTTTGTCCAATTTCAGCAGGGTCAATTGCAATAATATATTTTAATTTATTTGTTTTATTTTTTTGTCAATTTGTAATATTTTTCATCCATCTGATGCTAAATCTAAAATATCGTTAATTTTGTAATGTTGCATATAAGAAGTAATTACATCTCACTTGTTTTCAAATAAAATTAAGTACATTTTGGCTCATTCTAAACATTGCAAATCATAATGCTTTTTATGATGTGAAATACGACAATTAACAGGCTGACAATTAACTCAATCAAATGATGTTGTTATTTCATTTTAAGTTTTATTAATATACAAACTTTCATATTCTGTCATTTATCTATACTCCTTAATTCTTTTTATTTGTTGCTCAAATTTCATCATTAATATCATTTACCGTTACTAGATAAGCTCGTATCATTAATTCTTGTAATTTATTTTTAATTTTTTTATTTCATTTTTTCATAAAATATTTTCCTTTCTGTAAAAAAACATAATATTCCTTTATTGGTTAATATTTTGATATTTAGTAAATAATTTATTTTAGTATTTAATTACTTCACCGCCCACTTTACTTCAGGGGTGAGCGGGGGCGGATAAGATATTTTGATAGAGTTTACCCCCATACGAAAATAAACAAAAAACAGCCTACCCAGTTATTAATTACGCTTCATCTATTCCTAGACAACTTTATATAAAGAAAATAACCTTTTGGAGTTCCAACCCTCTTGTTTTTTTAGTGTCCGATATTATTTTTTTCGGTTTAACAACACTCTTTTTATGAAAACAAGCCAAAAAACACATACTCTGACATTTCGCAAGTGATTAATCTTGCCGAGAATTAAAGAAATAAATAAGAGTAGTAAATCCAATCATTTTCACACTTTCTTTAAATCTTCGTGCCATAGATTAGTTATACATCTTTAAGCATCAAAAAATATTAAGTTTTAAAGATTGAATTTTGGATTAATCGTTAGATAGTATCTTTATTTTTTTATCTCATTATCTTTTTTAATTCTTTGTTTATTAAATATATTTTTTAGTAATATATTTAACAATTAACTAACAACTAAATAAAACAATTATTCAAAATTTTTTAAGAAAAGAAAGGATGGATTTTTCTGAAAAAACATATTTTATTAAGTGTAAAAGATACTATCTAACAATTAATCCAATAAATATAAGTATTTTTTACAAAATAAAAAGCACTTTATTCTTTTTCAATAAAGTGCTACATTTGCATTTACAATTTACAGATTAAAATAAAAATGTTTTAGCAATTTATAAACACATTGGAAAACATGGTTATACCTGTCAACGTGGACTATGAGGACATATTGAACCTAAAAACCAAGATGACAGAGAGAAGGATGATCATTATTAATGAAAACTTTAGTATGAAATAAACCAAGTGATAAGAAACCAAAAGTTGCTTGTTTAGGTTTGTTTGATGGGTTTCATCAAGGACATTTAAAATTAATTACACATTTAATGGAGATTAAAAAACAGTATAACATTTCAACATTATTTTTTACTATGTCATAAAGTGTTAGTGATTTTTTACAACAAACAAATACAAAAATAGTAGATAATAATTCAAAACAACAAATTGTTGAAAAATTAGGATTTGATTATTATTTATAAGTGCCGCTTAGTGCTACATTTATAAATTTATCTGCACAATAATTTTTAACAATTTTAAAAAAACAATTTAATGTTACAAAAATTGTCATTGGTTCTGATTTTCGGTTTGGAAAAAATCTTGAAGGGGATTTTAATGATATTATTGCTTTTTTTGGTCAAGAAAATCTTTATTTAATTACTTGTCAAGATAATTTGTTTTCTTCAATAACAATTCGAAATTTTTTATTAGAATATGATTTAGCATCAGCAAATAAATTATTGTATGAAGATTATAATTTACATGGATAAGTAAAACCAGGAAAATAATTAGGACGAACAATTAATTTTCCAACGGAAAATATTTATTTGCCACAAAAAGTAATTTTACCCTATGGTGTTTATGTAACAGAAACATTAGCACAAGACAAACTTTATCCTTCAATGACGTCTTATCGGTTATTTGAAGGGAAAGAAGTTGTTGAAACATATTTGCTAAATGTTAATTTGGATTTATATAGTCAGGAAATCATTGTTTATTTTAAAAAATATCTTCGAGAAAATATTAAAATTAATAATTTATCAGAATTAGTTACGCTTTTAGAACAAGATTTAGTTAATACCCTTGCTTTTTTTGCTAAAAAAGCATAATATTAATAAGGTTGTTATTTCGTTGATTTAAGATAACCCTTTCTTAAATTCTTTGTTTTAATACAATAAGCCACTAAATGAAGGGAGAAAATAGTAATGGTTTCAAAAGAAAAAAAGCAGAATTAGTTACAAAGTTTGGCCAAAATGCCAAAGATACTGGTTGAACAAAAGTTCAAATTGCAATCTTAACAGAAGATATTAACAATTTGACCGAACACTTAAAAGTACATCAAAAAGATATTGTTTCAAGAAGAAGTTTATTGCAAAAAGTAGCACAAAGAAAACACTTGCTTGCATATTTAACCAAAACTGATTTTAATGAATATAAAGCAATCATTAAAACATTAGGAATTAGAAAATAAGGTTTAAGGTTTTTAACCTTTTTTTAAATTTTAATATGGAGTATAATAAGATAAATTAATAATTTATTTAATTGCAACAATTACTATTATTTAGTTAATAAATTTGTTATTGTGCATTTAATTTACATTTAAAAAAAGATTATTTTACTTAATGTTAGAATTAAGGTAATGAAAAGGATGATATATTATGGAAAAATAATTTGCTGTAGTAACAGGAGAATCATCAGGAATTGGATATTGTTATTGTCAGTGATTGTTTAAGCAAGGTTATCATATTATTGGAGTATCTATCCATACATAATAAACAAAAGAATTACAACAACAATTTCCTGAACAAACAATTGTTGCTTTATCATATGATTTGTCTGTTCCTGAAAATTGTTATGCTTTATTTGAAGAAATAAAACAGTATCATATTGTTTTATTTATTAATAATGCTGGTTTTGGGGAAAAAGGTCTTTTTATAACAATTCCTCTAGCAGATGAATTAAAAATGATTAATTTAAATATTCAAACAGTCCATATTTTAACAAAACTTTTTACGCAATATTTTATTGAGCAGAAAAAAGGACGAATTATTAATATTTCTTCCCTAGCTGCTTTTTCCCTGGACCAGGAATGTCAACTTATTATGCAACAAAAGCATATATTTTAAGTTTATCTGTTGCTATTAATACTGAATTAAAGAAAACAAAATCACCAGTTCGTGTATTTACTATTTGTCCTGGAGCCACACAAACTGCGTTTTTTAAAAATGCTGATTTTAAAAATAATAAAACATTACCAGGTTTAATGTCATTAGAACGATTTATTAAAAAATCCTTACCAAAAGCATTAAAAATAAAAAGAAAAAATTATTTAATTATTGGTTGAAAAAATCGCTCTTTGAAACGTTTATTTCGTATTATTCCACAAAACTCTTCATTAAATTATATATATTTAATTCAAACTAAAGATTAAAATTTTATATATAGGTTAATTTATGCCATAAATTAGAAATTCTTTCGGATCAAAAAATATATTTTAAAATAATTGTTAACCCCTTGATTTTTTTTTTTTTTTTAATAACATAAAAGATATTTCAAATATATAGTATATTAAAATATATATAAGATATTTGGGATATAGTTATTTTTTAAAAAGGATGGATTTAAAGACTATGAAAAAGCTATTAACAATGTTGGAAGTTGCAAATTTTAGTGTGGTTAGTGTTGGTTCTGTTATTAGTTGTAAAAATGCTTGAAACAATAATCACTATAATAATGAAAATGAAATTGATTATAATGGAGATTTAAAAATTTTAAATGATATAACAAAAGCAGCATCAAATGCAATTCAAAAATACACAGCAGAAAAAACTTTAATTGATACTAATTTTTACCCAAATATTGATTTTGAAAAATTATTTTCAATGGTAATAAATGATCACCAAAAGGAAGTATTAAAGGAAGAAGATGGTAAGGTTGCGCCAGTTTTAACAACTCTTAAAACTGGTTTTATGGCAGTTTTTAACAATATTAATCGAGAAATTGCTAATAAATATTCAAACTATTATCCAAATAGTTTTCCGTTGAATATTGAACCAGATAGTGTGAACTTTATTTTAAATTTTATTGATGTTAAAAAATTAGGTAAACTAGCATATATTAATCAGGAAGGTTTAAAAGCTGTTCGTTTAGACTTTAAATTTGATGTTAACATTAAATTTAAAAAATTAGAAACAGTTGTGCCATTTTTAATTCAATATACTATTACCAATGATATTGATAAAATGCAAAAAATTTTAAAAATAGTAGTAGAACAAATATCAAATTCAATCATTAATTTTTTTAATGAGAAGATGTCCGGCGATATTATTATTGATAAACATGAAGCTTTCAAAAGTATTTATGATAATTTTGATTTAAATTATGCTTATGATCATAGTATGTTAGATGCAATTGTCCAAAGAGAATTAGAAGAAGGTTTAAAAAAAAATGATACGTTGAGAGAACTTGGAAAAAATATCACTTATGCTAGTGATGAAAAAATCTTAATTTTATTAAATTCAATTATTAATCCAGATACAAACGGTGTGACACCAGTCTTGCCATATGATGAAAAATATGCCTGAGTTAATACTGGGTATGCTCCAGACAAATTAACACCTGAAAATTTCTTAGAATTTTATGGTAAAAAATTGAATATTTTAACTGCTTCTACTGGTGAAAAAATACAGTTAGGACAGTTTAAAATTAATTTAGCAAAAATTTTAGTTGCTGGATTGCCGTTATCAGGGGTTGCAGTAAATAACAATAAACCAATTTATATTAATGTAGGAATAACACGAGCAGAAATGATCAAAAAGATTAAGAACTTTGGTCAAATTATTGCTGCGTTTTATAAATATTTCCAAATTACATGAGATATTCGCGTCCATACCGAAGGGGTTATTTTCTTACCAATTAAAAAATGAGAAACATTAAATAACCAATTTGCAAAAAAACCTGCTTTATCACTTCAAACAATTTGAAACGATTATTTAAGAGAATTTAAGGAACAACCTGAAATCAAAATTTTACCTGATATTGGAAAGTTCTGAGTTACAGCTCATAACAAACTTAATGTTGACATTGGTAAAGATCGTTCATTTACTTGACATTATGGATGATATTCTGAACTTAAATTTCGTTTTGGCGTTAACAAAACAACGAATAATATTTATTATACACCTTGACCAATTGATAAATATCGAATTGCGTTTAAACCAGAAGACTATGTCTATCCACCATCATAAGATATTAATTATGATAGGTTAAAAACAATAAAGTTTACTTTATTGTTTTTTATTTATAAAAATATGCATAAATAAATATGTAAAAACTAGTTTATTTAGGTAAAATTATAAAGTAATTTTTTAAATCAATGAAAGGGAAAATTTATAAATAAAATATTTATTTTAATTTCAACAATGATTATTTCTTTTTTTATTACTATTATTTTACCCAATAAGAAAATAACTTATGATCCTACTAATACTATTGAAGAAAATAATAAATATTTAATGAAAGATTTAATTAAAGAGTATAATTTAGGTGATATTCCATCTAATTCAATAAATGATATCCGTAATGCACTGCTATATTATAAAAATCAGACTTTAAATCAAGTTTTAATAAACCTTGGTATTAAAGCGCCAATTCGGATTATTTTTACTAATGTTTAAAAAAAACAAAGCTAATGTAGTGCTATCAAATTATACTTCTAAAATTAAAAACGATGCAAGTGTAACTTTTAAAACAAATAATTTTATCTTGCATTCAATAATTAAGACCCTAAATATAGGAATATTAACAGACAATAATGAAACAACATTACGTAGAGAGTATTAAAAGAAAAAAACCTTATGCTAAATATTAATTGAATTAAGTTTTAAGATATTAAGAAAGATTATGCTGTTATAGTGCCTGATTCTAATAAAAAAGATAATAATTATCTTGAAAGAAGAATTAAAGTATTTTTTAAATTAATCTAGATTTTGTAAATTTGTTTTAAAAAAATTAGATTAATTAAAAGTAATAATGTAGTGTTTATCATATTATATGCTTTAGTTTTTTTAAAAAATGTCCTTGTTTTTTTTCTTAAAAAAAGTTATAAATATAGTAAGCAGTTGCATTGTTATAAAAATTTATTTACCAAAATTTTATCAAAAAGATGGATATATAAATTATAAAAATAATATTATAAATTTTGTTTATTAAATAATATAGTTAAAATAATCAGGTAATTAACTAGAAGTCAAACGATAATTAGAAGTTTATTATTTTCGTATTTTCAAATTTTATTATTCTGAATATATAACACATAATTTTACTCCCTGATTTAAAAAATATTATTTTTAAATATTTAAGAAAGAAGATAAAACTATGAAAGCATTATTTCTTAAATCTATTAATTTATTACTAGTTAGTAATTCCTTTTATATTATCTATTTTTACAAAACTATAAACAATAATTTTAAAGTAAACTAAATAATATAATAACTAGTTAGCACTAATCAAAATGTTAATTAAGAAAATATGATATTTTAGAAATTATTAAAAGTTGATTTAAATGCTAAAACAAATAGTTTTAACATGAATTAAAAGAAAGTCATTTAAGTTTTTAACCTTTGTATAATGATAGTATTACAAAAGCTTAGGTTTTATAAAAAATATAAATAAAATAATTAGATAACTTTTTAAAAGGTTGATTTATCAGTGTTTTAGAAATATATTTAAAATAAAGAATAATTTTTATACCAAAACCTAAACTTTTTTCTTACTACCTGTATAATTCGATTATCTCTTAATCATTTTTGTTGCTAATTCAATTGGTGCAAGTAAATTTTTAGCAATTGCGGTATTAAAACCATCTTAGTTTTATTACTAAGTTATCACAAAATAAAATTATAAATTTAGTAATGAAATAAAATTAAATTTACTAACAAAAAAGTATTACTCCCTTTATTATTAGGTTTAAATAATATTTCTAATTTTTAAAAATAATAATAAATTGGTCACATGTAAAAAATTAGGGTTTTGAAAAAACTCAGAAATTGAATAATAATAAATTAAACCATTTACTAAAATGGTTTTTTTATTTGTAAAACCAAAATTATTAATTGATTCAGAGAAAGGATAGTATCTTAAATATTTACAAAAAACTATAACAACTTTTTGATACCCTCTTTAAGTTGTTTACATATTTATAAATATCTCAGAAATATTTACAAAGTGTACTTGTTTTTCTCCTAATTTAAGGTGTTGTCCTTTCTCTGTTTCAGTTAATTAATTTGCTAATAAAAAAACTTAATAAAAGAAAGGAGTAAGTAATGAAAATTAATAAGCAACAATAAATTTGTGATATTAATAACTGCTATAAAGCAATATCATTCATTACTGAAGAATTTTTATCAAATAAAGTTTTATGAACTTGTGAAAAACACAAAGATTTATTAAGTCGCACAAAAGATAAAAAACAAAAGCGGTTTTATAAACACTTAAAAAATTAAAAAATTATCTTTGATTATGAAACTGGGTTTTTAAAACTTTGATTTAATAAAACAACTTAATGCAGTGTGGGACGGTTATTTTAAATAACTAAGTGCTTCAATAAGAATATGAGTTTAAACTCATTCCCATAGCCGGCTGAGGCAAGTGCTGAAATAGTGTATGAGGAAAAATGTAAATCGGCGCTGGTTCATTAGAATTAAGCGATAGTCGTGATAAGTCCAAGGTTAATATCAAACGACAATAAACATAGAGATAGTGACTTTATAAATAAATTTGCGATTAGCATTAGGCTCTTCAAGGTGCGAGTAAATTTATTTTAAAAACTGAACGCTTTGACCTGAAATGGCGCGGATGAAGAGAGAGAATTCTCTGGCGTAAAAAACAAAAAACAACTGTGGATTATTAAATAATATACCGCCACCACTCACCCTTGAAGTGAAGTGGGCGGCGAAGTAATTAAATATTAAAATAAATTACTAAATATCAAAATATTAACCAATAAAGGAATATTATGTTTTTTTACAGAAAGGAAAATATTTGATGAAAAAATGAAATAAAAAAATTAAAAATAAATTACAATAATTAATGATACGAGCTTATTCCGTATCATTTGAAGATATCACTGATGAGCATTGAACATTAGGTAGAAAAAATAGGGTAGTAAGAAAAAAGTTTAGGTTTTGGTATAAAAATTATTCTTTATTTTAAATATATTTCTAAAACACTGATAAATCAACCTTTTAAAAAGTTATCTAATTATTTTATTTATATTTTTTATAAAACCTAAGCTTTTGTAATACTATCAAAAATAGGAGAAATAAATTATGAATAAAAGATACTTATTAGTAATGAAAAGTAAATATGGTGATTTCAAAACAAACTGTTTTTATACATTAGAAAAAGCAAAAATTACTGCTAATATTGAAAATCAACAAAAATGATTAACAATATTATTAATTTAGAAAATAAAAATATTAAATGACAAGGATGTGAATAATATGTGAAAAGATAAAAATGGCAATGTTTATACCGAAGAAGATTTATTTAATATAGCATTAAAAGAATGTTATTCAGGAGAAAGTGCTTATCTGTATCTAAATGCGGGGGCTTTATTTTTGCGTTATTGATTAAGAAAATGATTACCTAGTCATTTAAGAAATTATATTAAAAAACAATTACCACAAGCATTAAAAGAAAAATATCCCAAAGGAAATATTAAATTAACATTACCACATATTCAAAAATTACAACAAATTAAAAGGTTTATTAATAATTTAAAGATTGGACATTTTAATTTTAATTTTGTTGGTGGAATTAATAATAAAAAAATGGTATCGTGAACGCCGAAGTGATGTTAAAAACATTAAAAATTCATATAAAACACCAGTTAATAATAAATTTTATCAGGTTAATAAGTCTGTTAAAGCAATTAATAAAATCAAAAGAAAAGTTAATAGTTATAAATCATCTAATTTAAGAAATAAATATTGTAATCAATTAAGAGGTGTATTATATGGAAAATAATTTAAGTAATTTATTATTTATAACAGTTGAAGATGTTAAAGAAAGTAAACTTTGACAACCTATTAATGATAGAAAACAATCTGCTTATAATGATGATTTAATTTATAATGTTATTTTAAAAACTAGTTTATGAATGGATAGATTATCAAGGGGGACAATTTCAAATAAAATCAATAAAAAGGATTTATTTCCTTGAGTAAAAAAAGATAATACTGGTTTAATTGAATATGATAAATGATTAAGTTATATTCAATCTGCTTGTTTATTAGCAGTTATTAATTAATATTTACCAAAACAACCAAGATAAATGATGCATCAAATGTACAGGAGCTCCTTTAAGATGTTATTCGAACTGAATTAAAACTTCGTGATTTTCAATTTAGTTCTAAAATTGTTCCATTTGATATTATACCAACTTGATATAAAATTAGGGATAATATTTCAAAACAATATGCTTCTATGTTATTATGAACAAATGAAGGATATTATTTAGATAAATTAACATCAGAAAACTTTTTAAAATTTTATAAAAGAATACAGTTTCCCGAAGGAATTGGTGTTGAAGATAATCATTATGTTAAAGCAGATATAACATCTTTTGTATCAAAAGATTTTACGATTGCAAATTTACCTTTAAATAAAATAATTTTAGAAAAAACAGTTAAAATTTTAGTAGAAAAGACTAAAGTTGTCCAAGCATTACTAGAATTTGCAGAAATAACGATGAATTTTTGACATTATTATAAATTAGAAACTTATTCTATAAACTTGTTTTTAATATGAATAAGTAGGATTTTGATGTTCTAATGGAGAAAGTTAAAACAAACTTAGTTTTAGATGATATTAAACTAATTTTTACTTCTATTTTTGATTTTTTTTAATAAAAAATATAAAGGACATCTTAATACTTATTTCAACGTATGAAATCCTAGTGTTTATAAATGAAGATCAATTAAAGAAGAAAATTTGATTATGGTAAAAGCAGAGCGAATTAATTCCACACCTAATTTTTTTTATAATATAAATTTTGGTTATGATAATTTTGGATATTCTTTTTTTCCAATAGATCATCGTCAATATGTAGAATATACATTTGAATTTAAAGTTAATTAAACCTATAAATATTCAGGAAAAAGGTTATCTTGATTTTTCATTTTATTAAAACATAGATGAATTATAAGTTAAAAATTTATATTTATAATTTTTTAATGTTATTTTAAATTTAGTACTAAAATAGTAGTAATTTCAAAAGAGTTTTTTATTAAAACTTTTTTTTGAGTGATACAATTTAAGTACTATTTACTAACTAGATAATAATTAAAACACGCTCTTAATTTTAAGATTGGGGGTATGCTTTATGACTGAAATTGAACAATTATTATCACAGCCATATGATGAATGCGTTAATTATTTATTAAAAAAATATGGGCCAGTTGCAAAAGATTACTCTTCTGATTTTGGTTGTACTAAAAATACAAGTGGAATCACGCGGGGAAATGAAGGCTTATTATTCATCATATTGATGAAGATAAAGCAATTATGTTATCAACTCCGACATATGCAAAGAAAAATCCATTTGATTATCAAAAAGCTGATCATTTAGTCTATTGCAATTTATTAGAGCATTTAGTTTTGCATATTAAAATTGTTGAATATCCAAATCCAGCCCAAAATGCGGGCGAAACCTGTGGGGGTATAGGCGGAATAATCTATAATTATATTGTTCCTGAATTAAATGATATTTATAGTGGAATTGTTTATAAATAAGTTTGAAAACAAAAAGTGACAGAAATTATTTTGCCACTTAAAAATTATTATTTTAAATGCATTAAACAACTAGTAAATCTTAATTTTGATTATGCTTTACTAAAATCTTTTAATACTAAATATGGTTTGTGAAGTAATGATAAAAATAAACAAATCTATAAAATATTAAAAAAACTAGGAGTAACAAGCTAATATGTAAAACTTTAATAAATAAAAAAACATCTCAAAAGAGATGTTTTTTAAACTAAACGGTTGTATCATTCAACAATTAGTGCTTCATTAATATTACTATTTAGTTCTTCACGAAGAGGGAAACGAACATATGTTCCTGTCATTTTAGTTTTATCAAATTTAACAAATTCTAATGTGCTAGCTTGACTATCTAAACTTTCTAAAATCTTAACATTTTTTTGTGAACTTTCTTTTACACTAATCACATCACCAGGTTTACAATTATACGATGGAATATCAACTTTCTTCCCATCAACAAGAATATGAGCATGATTTACTAATTGACGAGCTCCTGCTCTTGTTTGTGATAGCCCCATACGATGAACGATGTTATCTAAACGTGATTCTAACATAATTAAGAAGTTTGTTCCGGCAATCCCTTTCATTTTTTTTGATTTACTATAAGTGTTACGGAATTGACGTTCTGTTAAACCATACATATAACAAACTTTTTGTTTTTCATGTAATTGAAATCCATAGTTTGATAATTTTGAACGACGTTGTCCATGTTGACCAGGTGGTGTTGTTCTTTTTTTCCCTTTTGAAAACTCTTTGTCGTTTTCTAAGATACTAAAACCATATCTTCTTGCTTTTTTAAATATACTTCCACGATAACGTGCCATTAAAAAAACCTCCTATATATCATTATGACATACAAAAAGATTCATTAAATTGCTCTAATAAAGGAAGTTTTTTGCTTCACCCTAACAGCTAGGGTTACTTTAACATTAAATCTTAATTAATAAAAAACTAAGAACATTACTATGCAATTCTGCTGCTTCTCTGTGTTGTCTAGGGAATATTGTATAATAAAATCAAGGATAATTCAATATTTTTTTTTTAATTTTTAATGTAATATCTTTTGTAAGTGCTATAATTCAATTGGTATATAGTAATGATTGGGGGCTAGGCAAAATGGAAAATATTATTAATAATCCAATTAAATTAACATTATTAATTTTATTTTTTGTCTGCTTGTTACTATTAATAATAACATTAGTGTTGTGAGGGCAAAAGCGTTATTTAAAAATAATTGAAATTAAAGTTTTACAAAAATTTGATATTTTAAAACGATTACCGTTAAAACATAAAATTTTTCGGATTTCTAAAATTGCTCGTTATAATAATCGCCATGCAAAAGACTTGATTATCTGACGAACAAAGTATGAAATTATTTATGAGAAAAAAATAATAAGTTGTTTAGAAGTATTTCGTAAATTATATCAAATTAATAAAACAACATCCAAGAAAATGCCGAAAGTAGCAGTACAAAAAATTATTCCGTTGTTAAAAGAATTAACTTTATTGGAAGAAGAAGCTCGTCGGTTATTAGATGAAATTAATAGCCAATTGCGAATTGAATTATTACAACGAGATTATATTTTGGCACATAAGAAAATGTTTAATTCATTGTTAGAAGATGAAGTTAAATTGCAAATGAATGTATCTTTAGATTCTAAAAAAATTAGTGATTTTGAACGAAATATTGAAAGTATGTTTGATGAATTTGAAGATTATTTAACAGCGGGCGATTTTGTTAAAACAGAACAAATTTTATCAAATATTACTACTTCCTTAACTATTTTTGTTGAGATTTTAGACAATATTCCACAAATTAAAACCTTGTTAACAAAAGTGGTTCCAAATAAAATTTCTTTATTAAAAGATAAATATTTTCTTTTCAATAAAGATGAAAGTAGTCGTGATTTATTAAAATATAGTTTTGATGAATTAACCCAAAAGATTGATGAAACTAAAATTTTAATTTCTAAATATATTGATAACTTGCAATATAAAAAAGCAACCAAGAAAACAATTGAAATTATTAATCAAATTAGTGATTTTGACAAAAGTATTGAACACCAAAAAGCAATTATTTCATGTTTTAAAAAATATTATCAAGTTGTAATAGATTATATTAATAAAATTGAACGGAGTTTTAATGCTATTTCTCGACAAATTGAGACATTACGTAGTTCTTCAACATTAACGGCACATGAAGAAGGTATTTATCGTGAAGCAATGGGAAAAACAAAGGATTTAACGCATGATACTAACCGCTTAGTCTTAGAAATTAATCGTAATGGTCGCGATTATGTTAATTTTAATCAAGAATTAGTACATTTATTAGAAAATGCTGTTGCAACCCAAGAATCATTAGAAAATGTTGTAAAGATTATTGAAAAACGTAATTTTGCAGAAACTGAAATTCGAAAAACAATTCATTTGTTAGAAGTGGTTTTGTTACAAGTTGAAGTTCGCTTAAATCAATTACAATATAAAAAATTATTAACAAAATATAAAAAAGCAATTAGCGATTATCGACAATCCTTAGAAAAAATTAAACGAATATCATTTGATGTTAATAATCCTAGTGAAGTTGATGAAGTAACAGGTAAACTAAATCGTTTGAAAACAGAAGTTTTAAAATTGTTTGAAAAAAATAAAAATAATATTTTATTAGATTTATTATCGCAAGAAACATTAGTTTATGCACAAAAATTTATTTTAACAAATGATGATGTTGATGACCAGTTACGTAATGCTCAGATTGCTTATCGCGATGGCGATTATGATGGCTCATTATTTTTAGCGTTAAAAATTATTCATGAAGAACAAGGAAAAATATAGAAAATGGAGTATAAAATGAATTTTGATGTAATATTAATTCGTTATGGGGAATTAACAACCAAAGGAAAAAACCGTAATGATTTTACAAGAGTGTTAGTTAATAATATTAAAACAAAATTAACAGGATATGAAAATCAATATCAAATTAAGAAAGAATTTGATCGTTTATTTATTGAACTATTAGATGCAGCGGTTAGTATGGAAATTGTTAACATTGTTAAAAATGTTTTTGGTTCATCATCGTTATCATTAGCAAAAAAAGTTGGTTGTGATTTATCAGAGATTGCTAATTGTGCAATTAATATCGTAAATTATTATCAACCAGCAACTTTTAAATTAGAAGTACGCCGAAATGATAAAACTTTTCCACTTACATCAAAGGAAATTAAGCAACAATTAGCACCAAAAATATTACAACAAACAAAGGTTAAAGTTGATGTTCATCAACCAGTTTTGCAAATTGATGTTGAAGTACGCCGAACATTTACATATGTTTTTGTTAATAAGATTAAAACAATTGGTGGTTTACCAGTTGGAATATCTGAGCGAGGATTAGTAATGTTATCGGGAGGAATTGATTCACCAGTTGCAGCTTTTTTAACAATGAAACGGGGAATGAATATTGAATATTTACATTTTGCAACACCGCCACATACGACAGAAGAAGCATTACAAAAGGTTAAAACTTTAGTTCAAAAATTAAATTATTACGCTGGTCAAAATCAACAACGATTGCATGTGGTTAATTTTTCAATGTTACAACATGAATTAATGCATATTCCTGATGCTAGTTATCGAATTATTATTATGCGAAGAATGTTTTATCGTATTGCTAATTTATTAGCTAAGGAATTAAAATGTCAGGCAATTATTACTGGAGAATCATTAGGACAAGTTGCTTCTCAAACAATTGAAAGTATTAATACAATCAATGATGTTTCTACATTGCCAATTTTGCGGCCAGTATTGTGTTTTGATAAAAATGAAATTATTGATATTGCAAAACAAATTGATACTTATCAGACATCAATTTTACTGTTTGAAGATTGTTGTAGTTTATTTGTTCCAAAGAATCCTATTATAAAACCACGTCTAAAACAAGCAGAATTTCAAGAAAAGAATTTAATGTGAACAGAAATTATTGATGTTATAATTAAAAAAAATATAACAACATATGTGGTTGGCAAGGATGTGATTTATGAAGAAGAAAACTAGTTTTTTTTAAAAAAAGAAAGAAGTAGCAAAACAATTAGTTAATGAATCTGAATTACAAAAAGCAGAACAATCACGAACAAACTTATTAGAAGAAACAATATTAATTGATGAAGAATTTTCAATTATTCGTGATGTTAAAGATGAAGATATTAAAATAATAAATATGAAGAAAGAACAAAATTCTTTGGGTAAATTTACATTATTTGATAAGGGTTCATTACTCATCTGCCCCTGATTTTTGGCGACAGTAATATCATTATCAATATAAATCTTTTCATCATTAGTAGTAATAACTGCTTGGTCTGATTTATATGCTTGTTGTAATTAAACAGACATAATACCTCATTTTCTTAATAATGATGTTAATACTGTTTTAAGTGCCATTTCATCAAAAGTAGCAATATAAAATGATTTATTTTTAGCATAAGTTTTAGAATATTTCATAAAATGATTTTCCATTCGTTCTTTTGTCATATGCAATGTTTTTTCAAAACCATTAACCATTTTAAAATAAGATACATAACCTATAATTGGTAATTTTTCTCGTTCATCTTCATTTTGAATTCAATTAAAACTAGTTCCTTTTAAACGATCATAATTTATTAATTCACCATCTCTAACATCTGATGCTGCTATATCTAGATATTGTCCACTTCTTTGTGCTAATTGAATATAACCTTTATAACCCATTTGAAATTGTGCTTGATTAACTCATTCTTGCACTTCACGACCATTAATAATTCTTGTTATTTTAGTATTATATGGAACTACATAAGCATATACGAATTGTTTTTCCATTGGTAAGTTTAATAATACTCCTTGATAACAAGCGGTCATAATTGTTTTTGGGTCTGCTTTTTGTAATAATTCATTACTATTTGATATTGCAACTATATTACTTTTAAATCTTGCAATTTTATTTTCGTTAGAAAATTTACTTTTAATTCACTCTGTTACCTTATCTGTTCTTAAAAATTCAACAATATTTGCCATATTATTTTTCTCCTTTATTTATTTTAAAATTAATACCTTTAACACCAATTAAATTAATATCTTTATCACTATCTCATTGGTCTTTAATTTCGTTTTTAACAATTTGTTCATCAACAATTAAATAGTTTTTAATAAGATTAATAAATTCTAATTTATTTGCTTTTTCTAAAAAATCATCATCAATACCCAATATTTCAATATCTTTAATTAATAATTTATTTTTACGAAAATTACTAGTAATAATTTTTAATTCTTGTTCTTGTTTTGCTACACTTTTAATTTCTAAAAATTGTTCTTTTCTATGAGTTTCAATAATTTCATTTTGTTTTTGAAATTGAATATTAATTACACTATTTTTTAAAGAATCATGATTACTCTTAATATTATTTTCTAAATTAAAAATATCTTTTCTAATAAAATTTAATTTATCTTTAAAATTTTTTATTAATTCTAATGGTTCTCTAAAAATATAATCAATTTTTGAAACTACTAATTTTAAATCTTTCAATGATTGTGATTTATATTCTCCATTTATTAATCAAGCTTGTTGTCGATATATAAATTCTGCTAATTCTTGTCCATTTTCATCAATTCATTTTTTAATTGTTAATGCTTTTAAACTTAATTCTTTAAAATCATTTCCTTTTAAATAAAACGGATAAGTAATATTTTTAACTTCATTATTTAACTTTAAATCTTCCATAATTAAATTTCCTCTAATTCCATTTCATTAATTAAATTATCAATATAGTCATAAGCACTTTCTTCTGAATAACATTCTTCTAATGCTATATTAAATAAATCTTCTTCAGTATAAACATTGCCATTTTCATCTTTTCACATATTATTCACATTCTTGTAATTTAATATTTTCATTTTCTAAATTAATAATAGTTGTTAATCATTATTGTTGATTTTCAATATTAGCAGTAATTTTTGCTTCTTATAATGTATAAAAACAGTTTGTTTTAAAATAACCATATTTACTTTTCATTACTAATAAGTATCTTTTATTCACAATTTATTTCTCCTAATTTTTTATACCTAATGCTCAATGCTCATCAGTGATATCTTTAAATGATACGGGATAAGCTCATAGTATTAATTCTTGTAATTTGTTTTCTTGATTACATCTAAAACAATAACCTCAATATCTTTTTTTAAGACAAATTTTATTTAACTTTTTCATATATACCTCCTAAATTATTCCTTTTATTTTTAACTCGTTGGCACTAACTCCCAAGTGAAAGTGCCAAAGCGAGAATTAGTTATATAAGTATTTACTACGCCATCCGCTTCACTAAGGTAAGTGGTGGTGGTATATTGTTTAATAATCCACAGTTGTTTTTTATTTTTTACGCCAAAGAGTTTTCTCTCTCTTCATCCGCACCATTTCAGGTCAAAACGTTCAGTTTTTAAAATAAATTCACTTTCACCTTGAAGAGCCTAATGCTGACTTTGTGGTTTTTATTAAACCGCCGTCACTTCTAAGAAGTAATATCTATCGCAAATTTATTTATAAAGTGGCCATCTCAATATTTATTGTCGTTTGATGTTGACCTTGAACTTATCACGACTATCACTTGTTAAAGCGTCTGTTATTTCCGGACTGATTACCGTTGGGCTAGACCGCCTATGTGGAATAAAAACACTTAGTTATTTAAAATAACCGTCCCACACTGCATTAAGTTGTTTTAATAAATCAAAGTTTTAAAGAACCAGTTTCATAATCAAAGATAATTTTTGAATTTTCTAAACGTTTATAAAACCGCTTTTGTTTTTTATCTTTTGTGTGATTTAATAAATCTTTGTGTTTTTCACAAGTTCATAAAACTTTATTTGATAAAAATTGTTCAGTAATGAATGATACTGCTTTATAACAATCATTAACATCACATATTTTTTGTTGTTTAATTATCATTACCTCCTTTTAGAGATTGTTTTATTTCAAATAAAAAAACAACTCTTGTTAGAGTTGTTTTTTGGAGCTTCATCTTACATTATACGTTTATTTTTTAATTCTTCGCCATGAATTCCTTTTTTTAAATTATAATACAAAGATAAAACACCCACAGCGTGTTTATCACAATATTCAAAATATAAATCACAGATATTTTTGCGAGTATCTTCACTATATTGATAATTAATATTATTGGGAACTGTTGATTTTAATAATAACTCTTTAAAATTATTATTTTCATATGCAACTAAAATTTTATTTGCTCAATAATAAAAAGTTGAAAATTTATTTTTAAAATATTTTTTAATCAAATCTTTTAATAACAGCTTAGTTTTAAGAAAAAACTCCTTACATAAATTAATATATGAAAATATTTTATTTTTTATTCTTTTATAATATTAACAGTATTAATAACAATATCTTTACCATACTTTTTCACTAATGACCGCAAAATAAAATATTGCTTTATTTGCATAATTTAAACTCCTTAATTAAAATATTAATAAAATTTATTTTGTAAAAAATATAAATCCCACAAAAGTACAAAATGTGTGTGGTTTCTATATTTTTTTCTTTAATGAAGTTTTATATTCTTCATAAGCTTTTTTATGATAAACATCTTGATATTGATCAATTCCTTTTTGAATAATTTGTTTAACATTATTTGCAATTAATTCAGTTGATTTGGTCATAAACGTATCTGGCTTAATTGGTTTATGAAACACAACATGAACATACTTTTTCCCTCTTTTTTTAAATTCTTTATTAAAAATTGGATAAGAGTTAACAATTGAAACAGGAATAATTGGAACATGTGCTTTCTGGGCAATTTTAAAACTTCCAGCATGAAATTCTCCCATTTCTTGCCTTCGACTTCGTGTTCCTTCCGGAAAAACAACCATTGTTCGTGGTACACGAATTAAATCATTTGCCTCTTTAATAACTTCTAAGGCCTGACGAGTGTTTCCCCGATCTAAAAATAAAACATCAATTAATGTTAAGAAATTTCGATGTGTTCGGTTATTTTGTAATTCTTTTTTAGCAATAAATGCACAAGGTGCGGTTTTATTAAAATCATTTAAAGCAAATAATAATGCCGGATCCACATTCGATTGATGATTTGCAATCATTAAACAACCCTTATCAATTCAATTGTCACGATCATGAACAATTATTTTAACATCGTGCACTCATAACATATAGCGTATTCGTTTTTGTAATCAATGATAACGATATTCTTCTGAAACAATATTTGGATCTCGTTTAATTTTTTTACTAATACTTCTTGCCTTAGTAATTGTTCGTAAAAATCGTGGTCATGTCAGAAGAATTTTTCAAATATTTAACATTTTAACTTTGTTCCTTTCTTTTATAATATTTTATTACAAAATGCTGATATTCGTTTGATTTAATTAAAGTAAATTGGTTTAAATCAAACGAAGGAAAATAAGTATCACCTTGATATTTTCCCTTAATATAACTAATAATTAATTCATCAGCATATGGTAATGTTGCCTCATAAATTTTTTCCCCCCCACAAGTATAAATATCTTCGTTTGGATTTTGATGATAAAAATTAATAATTGCTGTTAAATCAGTTACTACTTCCACATCCGGATGATTAATTTGATAATCAAGTTGTCTTGTTAAAACTAATGTTTTTCGTTTCGGTAATGGTCGTCCAATTCCTTCATAAGTTAACCGACCAAATAAAATTGTTTGCCCTAATGTTGTTTCTTTAAAATGCTGTAATTCTTCTCTTAAATATCATGGTAATTGGTTATTTTGACCAATTAAATTATTTTCATCCATTGCTAATAATAACTTAATCATTATACTGCGACAGTTCCTTTAATTAATGGGGCTGGGTCATAATTTTCCAGCATAATATCTTCAAATTTAAAATCAAATAACGAAGTAATGGTTTGATTTAATTTCAAAGTTGGTAATTTCTGCGGAGAACGTGTTAATTGTTCTTTAATTTGATTAAAATGATTTTTATAAATATGACAATCTCCTAAAGTATGGACAAAATCGCCAACATCTAAACCAACAACTTGGGCAATTAAATGGGTTAATAAAGCATAACTTGCGATATTGAAAGGGACTCCTAAAAAAACATCCGCACTACGTTGATATAATTGACAACTTAATTTATTATCTTTTGAAACATAAAACTGAATTAAAGTATGGCATGGTGGCAAATCCATCTCGTCAACTTCTGCTGGATTCCAAGCACTAATAATATGACGACGTGAATATGGATTCTTTTTTAAATTTTCTAATAATTTTGCTAACTGATCAACTCCGTTAAAGTTTCGTCATTGTTTCCCATATACTGGTCCTAAATCACCAAATTCAGCAGCAAAATTTGCATCAGTTTTAATTTTTTCAACAAATTCAGCTAATGTCTCATTATTATATTTTGCTGATGCTTGATATTTTTCATATGGTCATTCATTTCAAATTCGAACATCATGATCTACTAAATATTTAATATTAGTATCGCCTTTAATAAATCATAATAATTCATAAACTACTGATTTAAAATGAACTTTTTTTGTTGTTAAAAGTGGAAAGCCTTTACTTAAATTAAAACGCATTTGATAACCAAAAGAAGAAATTGTTCCCGTATTTGTTCTATCATCTTTTTCTTGCCCGTGTTCTAAAATAAAACGAGCCATATTAAGATATTGTTCCATCATTTTCACCCTATTTTCTATTCTCATATACTTAAATCTTACCTTATTTAAAAATAAAATCATCTGAAAAAATAAAAAAAATAATTTATAAATTTATGAATTTTGAAACACTAAAAAATACTTTTTAAAGTTATTAATAATTTTAAAAGGTTTTTATTTTTTATAAAGATAAAAATTGATTTTGAGATTGATTTAAATTAAAAATATTAAATTTAATTTTTTCTTTATTTTTATTATTTTTATCAATTTTTTCTTAATCGGTTTTACTATTAAGTCTTAACATTAAAGCAATTAACATATTGATAAATGTTTTTTTACAATATATTTTCGCACCCCACCCTTTAACAGCTTTAATATAGTGTGATATATCACCTTCCATATGACAACCAATATTATATTCTAATGTTTGGTTTTAAATTACTTCTTTATTATTTTTAATTAATTCAATAGTTTCTAATAAAAATTTCTTTTTATTGCCAATAATATAATGCAAATGACACATTAAAAAATCTAATAATACTTTATAATTTCCAGTAAAAAAAATATATTTTTGATAATTTATATTTTAATCTATGAATTTGGTTTTTCTTACGATTTGGGAATAATTCTTTAAATCTTTTTACTAAATGAAGTCTATCTAAATTATATGATACAGTATTATTTTTATATTTCGCTTTTATTGCTTTGTAAATTTTTTTAATTTGTTTTTCACAATCACTTAATATTAATATTTTAGTATCTTCATTAATATCATAAGTATCCATTGATTTAAAAATTTTATCAATAAAATTATCAATATTAGATTTATCATTTTTATTCTTATCATTTTTATTCATCATTTGAAAAACGCCTTTTTTCTTTATCATTTTTGTTCTTGTTTTTGTTGACTTTTCTTCATCAATACCAACATACATAGTTGAAAAAAATATTTTATTTTCAACTCTTTTTTTATTTTCTCGCATTGGTTCAAAAGCCCCGTCAATTTGAATATATAAAACATTATTTGGAATTTTAATTTTATTGTTATTTTTATTACTAATGTAATCGGTTTCTTCTAAATCAGAATTTTTAAAAATATTAGATATTGTTCTTTCGCTAAGATTAGCGTTTTAAATAGTATCTAAAATATCTTTATATCTTTTTCCATCACCTAAAAATGAAGTAACTTTATTTATTAAATTTTGTTCATTTATTTGGTATTTTTTTAAACCTAATTCTTAATCTAAATGATAACGATTTATATTTTCTTTTTTTCTTCATCATATTTAATATATAATCTTATTTTTAAAGGGATATCCCCATCTTCTGTTTTAATTGTTTTTGGTAATTTTGATACAACTTTATATCCTTGTAATATTTTTCCTTGTTGATATAATTTAAATATCTCATTATCTCTTTCAATCAAGAAATTTTTAGTTTCATTTTTTGTTTCTATTATTTTATTTTTTTATAATTTTCTAATAAATTTTGTTTTAATTTCATTTTATAATTTCCTTTCGTAATTAAACAATTTTTTAAATTATGATACTTAATACTTCACATAATATTATCAAAAAAGAGTAGTCGGAAAAAGTTTAATATCTTAATAATAATAAATAATCAAAATGAAATTAAAATAATTCACGCATCTCTTAAAAAAGTCATTAATTGCGGTAAAATACCATATACAGCACCTTTTACTTTACCCATTGCATTACCTAAACCAGTTCAAATAGAATTCATTCCATCCCCGAATCCAATTGTTGCAACTGCATCTGCTAAAAAATTCATTATTTTCTATCCTCCTTTTTTTCAAGTTTTTTTCTTTTTTCTTACCTTGAATTTGTCTAACTTTTTGATAAATTGATAAACCAATTCACGCAAAAATACCTAACAAAATCAAAATACTAAATATTCATGTTAATCATACTGGTATGATATAACTCCTTTCAATAAATTAAAAAATTTAAATTTGCAAACTCACTCCGCTCGTTGGCGCTTTACTCCATTAAAAAACATTATTTAATAAATTATCCGCTAATAAATTACGCGGAATAATTTATTCTTTTACTTTTTAATTTCAATATCTTTGGTAGTAAGAAAAAAGTTTAGGTTTTGGTATAAAAATTATTCTTTATTTTAAATATATTTCTAAAACACTGATAAATCAACCTTTTAAAAAGTTATCTAATTATTTTATTTATATTTTTTATAAAACCTAAGCTTTTGTAATACTATCAGTATTAATAACAATATCTTTACCATACTTTTTCACTAATGACCGCAAAATAAAATATTGCTTTGTTTGTATAATTTCAACTCCTTAATTAAAATATTAATAAAATTTGTTTCTAAAAATGTAAATACCACAAAAGTACAAAATGTGTGTGGTTTCTACACATTGTATTCCCCTTAAATATTTTAATGTTCTATTGTATTCCGCAATAATTTTAATTATAGCATGTTCAAATAAAAAAATAAACTCATAATATTAATGAGTTTATTTTTCTTTTTATTCAAATGTAACATTTAATTTATAAGCTGGAATTTTTGTCATTAAAGAAGCTAAAGTATCAGAAGCCGCTAAAATTTTTGAACCGGGTTTAGCCTCAATAGTTGCTCCTTTACCATCCTCATTAAAAGTTACTCAAATTTCATTATATCAAATCTCCTGATATTGATCAGCAAATTGTTTTCCTAATAGCTTTGTAACAAGATCATAACGAAGCTCGTTTTCAGTTTCTTTTGTATAAATCTTATCTAATTTAACAGGGATTAATTTTTCCGTTGGTTTAACATTATCTTGCATTAAAAACTTACGTGGTGTTGTCTTGACTGTAAAATTAGCAGTTAGTGTTGAATGATTAATAACATGCTCAACTTCCGTTGTAATTTTTAAAGTCCCTTCTCCATTATCTTGATTAATTGATATTTCAATTCCACCATCTAAAACTCTCATCATCGCTTTAAACATTGCATCTTTATATAAACTTGCGAAACGATTTCGGCCCCCAACAAACTCCATAATTGCTGCTGTCATATTCATTGTTGTACCCTCAGGGTCTTTTTTATAATCTGCTCAGACTGCATCAGCAAGATAAATATCACCAATATTTTCTAATGGAAATGCCTGCGAAAATGTAATTGGTTCATTAATAATTTCAACTGCTGAACCAGTAAAATTACCACCCTGTTTTGGTGTAATTACTCATTGACTAATTTCTTGATCAAGATTTATTTCAATATCGGAAAAAGTAAAATTTGTTCCATTTAAACTATTAACAATAGTTAACACTTCATCGACGATTAATTTTGCACCAGAATCATTATCATATGGCAATGAAGTAACAGTAATAATTTTACTAATATCATTTGTTGTTCATTTTAAATCAACTTTTTTTGTTAAAAATGGGCGATTTGAAGCATCTGGCATAAAACGAATAATTGCTGTTTTCATCCCTGGCGCTAAATCAACATCTAAGTTGTCAACATCATAACCTGCTTTTTTTAAATTTGCTTTAATAGTACCAACAGTTGGTATTCCTGTTGTATTAATTTCACACCCAGTTTTAGGACTACGACATGCAATCGCTGTTCCAACAATTAGGGTTGATAGTGACACTGATGCTAAAATAATCATTAATTTTTTCATTATTTTATTCTCCTTTGTTTTTCAATAATTTTTATTACATAGTTAATATTAAAATTAGTTTATTAATTTTAAAAAGATTATTTTGTTAAAATTTTGGTAATAACACCGCTCTTTTGTGGCGGGGTTGTTTCCTTTTTAAAAAGAATTAATCAATATGTTTTAATGATATTTGCAGTAATAAATGAAATAATAATTAGTTTTTTTAATAAAAAAATAACTAATATATTAATTCGATACCGCATAAAAATATACGGTTCTAAAATATTTAAAAATAATGTTAGATTAAGAAACGGATTAAAATAAATTAAATCATTAATTTTATACCAATAAATTAAATAAATACGTAATATGACTAAAGTAATAAAAAAGGTAATAATAAATAAGGCATAAAAGAAATAAAACGAAATTAAAATTGATTGATAAAGTTGAAAATAAAACTGCGTAAAACGACTAAGTAATCCTGTTATCGTAATATTTCAATAAATAGTGTATGATAATCAAAAAATATTTGCTAATCATAATAAAATTACAATAACATTAACTTTTAAAATATTATCTCATTGTAAGATGATCCATTTATAATGTTTAAAATCACTTAAAATTTGGATTAAAACAGCTAAGAAAAATAAAAAAGCACCCGTTATTAAAACAATATAAGTTAAATTTAATGAAATACTAACAAATAATCAATTTGTATAATGTGGAACAAAACAAGGCAAAAACAACGAAATTACAAAATATAAAGTAAACAAAATAAAATATATATTAAAAAATACTTGAAAATACTTTTTGAAATCTGTTCTCATTTTAATCACCCACACATATTTCCTTTTATTTTAATTATATCTTTCGTTATATTTAATTAAAAACCCTATTGTGAACCAATAATTAAAACAATTATAATTATCATTTTAATTATTAATGAAATGTTCTAAGTAATTATACCGTAAAAAGTTTTAAAATTAAAATTAAAATTTTATTTTTTAACATATAATTAAAAAGAAAAGAGCCTATATTTTTTACTAAATTCCTATTTAATTAACAACAACGAAAGAAAAAACGAGGAAACTATATGCAACAAAAAAATAACATCTTTTTTATTAAAAAAAATGAAATATTTATTTTTTTTGCAATTCCATTATTTATAATTTCTCTTATTAGTTTAGGAGTTCTTATTGCAACGTTATGATATCAAATTGACTACCAAATTGCTGTTGAACTTGCAAAACACCTTTATCAAATGAATTTGTTAAATATTGAGTCCGTTTTTATGATCAATTAGGAAATACTGAAATAGTTATTGTAATTATCATTTATCTAGAAATATTGTTAGAAACATGGTTTTTGCTTAAAATAAAACAAGAAAAGTAAAAATTTATAAAAAATTATTGGATTACTCTAATCTATTATTTCCTAGCCATAGGAGCATGACTTATTGGTAATATTTTTAATTTAGCATTAATTCCAAGTATTGACGAAGGCTTTGGACCTGGAATTGACTATCTTCTATTTGAAAATTATAAGTATAAATTAACAAGTGCTATTTTAGTTTTTCTTTACCAATCATTATTATTAGTAATTGGTCTTTATTATGTTCGCTATCGGTTAGTTAAAACTAACCGTTTGTTAACAGAACAAACATGAATAAAAGCAACTAAAGGATTAAGTTTTTTAATTAGTACATATATTATTATTGTGATTTTAAAAGGTGCAACACATCGAATCTACTATTATAATGCTATTTTTGGTGATTTAATTGATTATTTGTAAACAAAATATATTGCATTTGTTAACTATTGGTATATAATTAAAAATATAGGTTTAATCTTTTTCCGTAAAAAAGAGTTTATGCTGACTTGTTAATCGGACAAGAATAAAAAAAATAGGTTTATAAAATGGCACTTACAAAAGAACAATTAATAGAACAAGGTTTAAGTGAAGAGATTGCAGATAATATCTTAAATCAGTTTAATAATGAAGCAAAGCAAATTAGAAAAAGTGTGCAAAAACGCGAAGATGTTATATCAAAAGAAGACTTTATTAAATTATCTAATGAATTAGATGAATTAAAAGAATTTAAAGATGTTTCATCTACTAAAATTGAAGATATTAAAACTAATTTAAATAAAGTTAGTGGTAGTTCTTTATCTGAAAAAATGCAAACTTTAAAAGAATTAAAACCTGATTTGTTTGTAAATGAACAACCATCAGTTTCACCCGGTAATCTTATTAAAGAAATGATTGAAAAGTCTACTGAAAATAAAAATGATGAAATTGAAACTATTAAAGAAAAAGGAGCATATACTCCTGATGAAATTAAAAAAATAACTGATTATACATTTAAAAACCTTAGATAATAAGGGAGTGAAATATTATGGCAACAATTAATTTGCCACAAGTACCTTTTACATTACAAGGTAATACAACAGGGCAAAAAGCTTATGTTGATATGGTTAATGCTTTATTGCGTGGGCCTTTATATAATGAATATGCAAGTACTATGCAGTATGCTACTGCAACGGCAGAACAAGTTGCTTGATTACCTAATGCTGGACAAGCATTATATAATTTAACTCATCGTGTGGTATGACAAGATGATTATTCATTACCAAATGGTGGGACAACTCAAACTATGGGATTAACAAGAATTCCAGTTCCTATTTATAAAAGATTTAATTTAAAATTAATGAATGAAGCATTTGATTTAGCAATGATAGAACAAAATATTAAAAATGGGGTTATTGTCGATGCTATTTCTAGTGTTGTACAGAATAAATTTGTTAATTTAGAATGTGAATTAATTCAGGCTATTTATGATTATTGTTTAGCAGATGGTCAGTATGAAGTAATTCCATTTCGTAGTTATACAGCTGAAAATACTGATGATGCAAATAAAGCATTCTTTACATTAAATGAAACTTTGATTGAATTAACAAATAAAATTAGTAATTTATATTTTGGTTTACCAACTGATAAAATGTTTATGGTTTTAGGTCGTAGGGCGTATTTAGGATTAACACCAGCTTATTTAAAAGTAATTGGTTCACAAGCACAATTAAAAGCGATGGTTAATGGTGAATTATATGAAAATACTGCAATTGGTATTCCAGTATCTAAAAGTTTTCATTTAGAAAAAACATATACAAAAGGACAAGTTAACCGTGATAAAGGTTATAATTTTAATAATGTAAATTGTTTATTATTAAATAAACAAGTATGAGCATATCCAATTAATATGGATACTATTCAACAAGTTTTAGATAATAATACTGCTAACCCTAAATGAATTGGTAAAGTGCAATATGCAACACCAACTATTTTATATCCAAAAACATGTAAAATTATTTTAGAAAAAAAACCAACACAAGAAGAAATTAAACAAGCATATGATAATTTAAATAAAACTTATCGTGTTTCTATTGATTATGTAATTCCAGCACCTAAAACAAATCCACAAGGTTAATAAAAAATGAATTTACTAATATTGCGCGTTTTAACTTTATTAGCATCTAATTTAGAAAACAAACCTTTAATAAGTAAATTTGTAAATTTAATTAATAGAGTTAATCAAGTTCAAAATAAAGTATTAAAGCCAATTAATTATATTACTGATAAATATAATAAAATTACAAATAAAGTTGAAGATATTTATCAATGATTAAATCCATTTACTTATTTAGATTTAATTAAAAAAGGTCATAAAAAAGAAATACAACAAATATTAAGTCAATTAGAAAAAGATAATAATATTAAAAATAGAGAACAATTTAAAAATGAAAATTATCTAAATACTAATTGACAACCTTTAAATAGTAGTTGACTTGATAGTGGTATGTTTAATATTACAAATAAATTAACTTTAACGGGTAATTTAACTATTTTAATATATACAAAAACAGCAAAACATCCAAAATTTTATGGCCCATATGTTTATCCTGGTTTTCCGGTTGAAATATGAAAATTATTAAGTAATGCTGTATCTAATGCAGGGACTTTATTTTGGCGTTATTGATTAAGAAAATGATTAGCTAGTCATTTAAGAGATTATATTAAAAAACGATTACCGCAAGCATTAAAAGAAAAATACCCAAAAGGAACTACTAAATTAACATTACCAACAGTTCAAAAATTACAACAAATTAAAAAATTTATTAATAATTTAAAAATTGGACATTTTAATTTTAATTTTGCTGGTGAAATTAATAATAAAAAATGATATCGTGAACGCCGAAGTGATGTTAAAAATATTAAGAATTTATATAAAACACCAGTTAAAAATATGTTTTACAAAACTAATCAAACTATTAAAACAATTAAGAAAACAAAAACAAGAGTTAATAGTTATAAGCCAAGTAATTTAAAAAATAAATATCGTAATCAATTAAGGGGTGTTTTATATGGAAAATAATTTAAATAATTTGTTATTTATAACTGTTGAAGATGTTAAAGAAAGTAAAATTTGACAACCTATTAATGATAGAAAACAATCTGCTTATAATGATAATTTAATTTATAATGCTATTTTAAAAACTAGTTTATGAATGGATAGATTATCAGGCGGGACAATTTCTGATAAAATTAATAAAAAAGATTTATTTCCTTGAGTAAAAAAAGATAATACTGGATTAATTGAATATAATAAATGATTAAGTTATATTCAATCTGCTTGTTTATTAGCAGTTATTAATTGATATTTACCCAAAGGAGTTAATGATTTAACTGGTAGTGCTTCATTTTCACAAGGTGGAGTTGCTTATTCACAAACTAATGACCCTGAAGTAAATGAAAATATTACTCGTGATGTTAAAAATGCTTTAAAATTAGCGGGTGAAATAATTGATATTATATCTAGTAAAACAGCATCTAGACCTTATAATTATAGGTTAGATAATTATGCTCATCCATTAGAAGAAGAATATAAATATATTAGTAAAAAAACTTTTTATCTCACATTATTATTTTGATTAAAAGAACGATTACAAACAGATAATTCAATAAATATTTCTTATCCAACTATTAATGATTTTTCTAAAATTTATTATAATGAATATATTAAACTTATTGTTCCATTTGATAATGATACTATTTATGAAAAAAATGGTGTTTGAAAAGCAAAACAAAGCGGCGATATTCCATCAGATATTATTAAAGATAGTGATTTAAATAAAAATTATATTGAAAAAGTTGATGGTAAATACATTGTAAAAACATCAAAAAATTTAGAAAATAATTATTATGATGCAAATACGATTGATAATTTTTTAGTTAATAAACAAGATAAATTAGTAAGTGGCACAAATATTAAAACTATTAATGGTAATTCATTATTAAGTAGTGGTGATATATCTATTATTAATAATGATTGAGAAATTGTTAATACTAGTGATTTTATTAGAAATTCAAAAGAATATACTGTTAGAGCATTTGATAATAAATATTATTATCGCATAAATTGTTCTGTTGAAACACAATTTAGAATATATAGTTTTACAATTTTTATAAATTCTAAATTTATAAATGAAAAAGTACCAACAACTCATTATATCGGAACATCAATAGAAGGTTATTTTTGGTAGTAAGAAAAAAGTTTAGGTTTTGGTATAAAAATTATTCTTTATTTTAAATATATTTCTAAAACACTGATAAATCAACCTTTTAAAAAGTTATCTAATTATTTTATTTATATTTTTTATAAAACCTAAGCTTTTGTAATACTATCTTATTTTTCAATATTTGAATGAGATAAAAATACTAATTATGGAAAAGTAACTATTGAAAAAGAAGAATTAGCACAATATTTAAATGGAATTTATATTTAAAGAAAAAGAATAAATTAAAAAGGAGTTTAATTAATGAAACAAGATAAAACAACTTGATTAAAGGGTGCCTTACCTTGAAATTGATTTAAAAAAGACCCTATTCCTACCTATAATTGAACTCATAAAGATATTAGAGAATGAGAAAGAAAATATAAAATTCGTAGTTGAGTAGTTATTTTTTATACATTGATATTTTTAGCATTAAATTGTTGATTAGAATATTGGATGATTAATGGTATTAAAGACCAAATTAATTGGTATAATTATGGACAATATTGAGGTAATGGAATTGCTATTTTACTAACACCTTTATTTACACACGGAATTCAAGGTATATTTGTTGCTAGTAGTAAACAAAAAGTAGATATGAAAATTGATATTCCACGATTAAAAATATCTAAAATGGGATTAGTATTTACAATATTACCTTTAATTACTTTAATAATTTCTTTAATTATTATTTGAATTGATAAATCAAAATGAAAAAAAGACCATTTAAGACATTGTTTGGATTGCCGTATTAATCCGCGTGTCATTCAACCACGAATAGCTAAACAATGAAATAATTTAGATGGCATAACAGAAGAAAAATTAAAAAATATAAAAAATGAAAATATTAAAAAACAAAAACAAGAAGAAAATAAACAAGAATTAAATATAAACAAATAATTAAATTTTATTAAAATAGACTATATTATAGGGGTGGTTGATATTTTTGGGTTGTTATATAGTTTAATTTATAAATTATTTTGTTCTGAAAGGATAGATGGCCACCGTTTGAGTAAGGATAAGAAAGGGGTTAAAAAAAATGAATGAAACATTAATGATTGCTTTACTTGTTTTAGCAGGTGCTGGGGGAACTGGTAGTCTTGGTATTCTAGGATTAACTGCTAAAAAAATTAAAAAATATAAAGTAGAAATTAGAGAATTAAGAACTGCTGTTATTGCCCATGAAAAACATTTAAGAGGAGCTGATTATGCAACAGAATTAGCATTAAAAACAGGTCAAATTAAAAATGTAAAAAAACAAGTTAAAGTAAACGATAAAAAACAAGCACAAAAAGATGCTATTAGACAACTAACAAATAGTATTTAAAAAAATAACCTTAATTGGTTATTTTTTATTTGTTTTTAAGATAATTAAATTCTTTTCACCATATTTATTGATTAAATATTCTCAGTCTCAGGTTGAATTAATATTTACATCTTCAATATCGTTACCAGTTATATATTCACCAAGTGGAGTTTTACAAGGGCGATTACTTTGTTCTGAACTATAACATAAAATATATTTATTCATATTTATCACTTATTTTATTGTGTTTTATATAAAAATTAATAAGATGTTCAATTCGTTGTGAATAAGTAAAGTCATTAAATTCATTTCAAACTTTTTCTTCATTTTCATTTAAGTAAATATTAACATTACGAATTAATTTAGAATAATATTTTCCTGTTTTTTGATTAAATGAATGTTTCATAATATTACCCCTTATAATTAGCAATAATAATTGCATCGCGTAAATGATTACTTATTTTTTCATTATTATATTTTCAACCTTTACCATATTCATAAGTTAAATTTTCATCTTTACTAAATTCTTGAATACAATTATTATTATATTTACTAAAATTTTCCATATTTTTAACAACTGATTTAGTGTGTTTTGGTGATACTCAATTAATGAGTAATCTTAGTCTTTGATTAATATCTTCTATTACACCTAGTAATCGTAATAAATCGTCTCTATCTTTTCTTGCATTAGCAGAGGTATATAAACAATCTTCAATATTTAAAATATAATTATTGTATTTTCATATATCACATAATATATCTCTTATAAAATCAATTTGTTTAATTCAATCTTTATTAATAAATTCATAATCATCAATTAATTTATTATTTTCAAAAACAACAATAGCGGTAGTACCAGTTCCTGATGGGTCAATACCTATTTTTACCATGCGTATACATCCTCATCAATATTATTATTAACTACTGGTACTACATTAGAAATATCTTCTTCTTTAACGACATTATCGTTTGTGTCCGCTATTTCTGTATAAAATGGGGTATTTACATTATTTAATAAGGGTTCATTACTCATCTGCCCCTGATTTTTGGCGACAGTAATATCATTATCAATATAAATCTTTTCATCATTAGTAGTAATAACTGCTTGGTCTGATTTATATGCTTGTTGTAATTCAACAGACATAATACCTCATTTTCTTAATAATGATGTTAATACTGTTTTAAGTGCCATTTCATCAAAAGTAGCAATATAAAATGATTTATTTTTAGCATAAGTTTTAGAATATTTCATAAAATGATTTTCCATTCGCTCTTTTGTCATATACAATGTTTTTTCAAAACCATTAACCATTTTAAAATAAGATACATAACTATAATTGGTAATTTTTCTCGTTCATCTTCATTTTGAATTCAATTAAAACTAGTTCCTTTTAAACGATCATAATTTATTAATTCACCATCTCTAACATCTGATGCTGCTATATCTAGATATTGTCCACTTATTTGTGCTAATTGAATATAACCTTTATAACCCATTTGAAATTGTGCTTGATTAACTCATTCTTGCACTTCACGACCATTAATAATTCTTGTTATTTTAGTATTATATGGAACTACATAAGCATATACGAATTGTTTTTCCATTGGTAAGTTTAATAATACTCCTTGATAACAAGCGGTCATAATTGTTTTTGGGTCTGCTTTTTGTAATAATTCATTACTATTTGATATTGCAACTATATTACTTTTAAATCTTGCAATTTTATTTTCGTTAGAAAATTTACTTTTAATTCACTCTGTTACCTTATCTGTTCTTAAAAATTCAACAATATTTGCCATATTATTTTTCTCCTTTATTTATTTTAAAATTAATACCTTTAACACCAATTAAATTAATATCTTTATCACTATCTCATTGGTCTTTAATTTCGTTTTTAACAATTTGTTCATCAACAATTAAATAGTTTTTAATAAGATTAATAAGTTCTAATTTATTTGCTTTTTCTAAAAAATCATTATCAATACCCAATATTTCAATATCTTTAATTAATAATTTATTTTTACGAAAATTACTAGTAATAATTTTTAATTCTTGTTCTTGTTTTGCTACACTTTTAATTTCTAAAAATTGTTCTTTTCTATGAGTTTCAATAATTTCATTTTGTTTTTGAAATTGAATATTAATTACACTATTTTTTAAAGAATCATGATTACTCTTAATATTATTTTCTAAATTCAAAATATCTTTTCTAATAAAATTTAATTTATCTTTAAAATTTTTTATTAATTCTAATGTTTCTCTAAAAATATAATCAATTTTTGAAACTACTAATTTTAAATCTTTCAATGATTGTGATTTATATTCTCCATTTATTAATCAAGCTTGTTGTCGATATATAAATTCTGCTAATTCTTGTCCATTTTCATCAATTCATTTTTTAATTGTTAATGCTTTTAAACTTAATTCTTTAAAATCATTTCCTTTTAAATAAAACGGATAAGTAATATTTTTAACTTCATTATTTAACTTTAAATCTTCCATAATTAAATTTCCTCTAATTCCATTTCATTAATTAAATTATCAATATAGTCATAAGCACTTTCTTTTAAATAACATTCTTCTAATGCTATATTAAATAAATCTTCTTCGGTATAAACATTGCCATTTTCATCTTTTCACATATTATTCACATCCTTGTCATTTAATATTTTCATTTTCTAAATTAATAATAGTTGTTAATCATTCTTGTTGATTTTCAATATTAGCAGTAATTTTTGCTTCTTATAATGTATAAAAACAGTTTGTTTTAAAATCACCATATTTACTTTTAATTACTAATAAGTATCTTTTATTCACAATTTATTTCTCCTAATTTTTTATACCTAATGCTCAATGCTCATCAGTGATATCTTTAAATGATACGGGATAAGCTCGTAGTATTAATTCTTGTAATTTGTTTTCTTGATTACATCTAAAACAATAACCTCAATATCTTTTTTTAAGACAAATTTTATTTAACTTTTTCATATATACCTCCTAAATTATTCCTTTTATTTTTAACTCGTTGGCACTCACTCCCAAGTGAAAGTGCCAAAGCGAGAATTAGTTATATAAGTATTTACTACGCCATCCGCTTCACTAAGGTAAGTGGTGGTGGTATATTGTTTAATAATCCACAGTTGTTTTTTATTTTTTACGCCAGAGAGTTTTCTCTCTCTTCATCCGCACCATTTCAGGTCAAAACGTTCAGTTTTTAAAATAAATTCACTTGCACCTTGAAGAGCCTAATGCTGACTTTGTGGTTTTTATTAAACCGCCGTCACTTCTAAGAAGTAATATCTATCGCAAATTTATTTATAAAGTGGCCATCTCAATATTTATTGTCGTTTGATGTTGACCTTACACTTATCACGACTATCACTTGTTAAAGCGTCTGTTATTTTCGGACTGATTACCGTTGGGCTAGACCGCCTATGTGGAATAAAAACACTTAGTTATTTAAAATAACCGTCCCACACTGCATTAAGTTGTTTTAATAAATCAAAGTTTTAAAGAACCAGTTTTATAATCAAAGATAATTTTTGAATTTTCTAAACGTTTATAAAACCGCTTTTGTTTTTTATCTTTTGTGTGATTTAATAAATCTTTGTGTTTTTCACAAGTTCATAAAACTTTATTTGATAAAAATTCTTCGGTAATAAATGATACTTTTTTATAACAATCATTAACATCACATATTTTTTGTTGTTTAATTATCATTACCTCCTTTTAGAGATTGTTTTATTTCAAATAAAAAAACAACTCTAACAAGAGTTGTTTTTTGGAGCTTCATCTTACATTATACGTTTTAAAAAATAATAAGAACAATAAAATTAACTGAAAAATAAAATTATGTTTTATTATTTGATTAATTCATGTTTTAGTAATGAATTTTGCTGTTGTAATGGAAAGATTCCACTGAATTTCTGACACTGCATTTACCTTTATTTTTTTAACTGCCATGATTTTAGTTGTTCATTTTAGTGTTAATAAAATTTTTGCAAAACACTTAATTTAAAAAATGGACTAAAATAAAAAGGTTTAAATGTTAATAGCATCTAAACCTTTTCATTGTGAAGAATTAAATTTTAAATAATAACAAAATTATCTTATAAATTAATTAAATTATAAGTATCTTCACAAATCATTACTTCTTCATTTGTCCGCATTGCATAAACAAGAACATCTGCTTTTGGGGTTGAAATTAGATTTTCCGTTTCATATGACCTTTGATTTGCTGAAGAAGATAATTCTAAGTTTAATAAAGTAACTTCATTAACAACTAATTGGCGCATTTCATCAGAATTTTCACCAATCCCAGCGGTAAAAACAATTGCATCTGGTTTTGTTTTTAAATCATTAGCATGACTAACAATATATTTTGCAATTCTTTTTGCACTCATTAACAATGCTAATTTACTACGTTGATTATCCGTGCTACTTTTAAAAACATCACGTAAATCAGATGATACTCCCGAAATTCCTAATAAACCAGATTCTTTATTTAAAGTATTAGTTATTTCATCTAATGTTGCACCAATTTGATTTGCAATAAATTGGTGGATTGAAGGGTCAATATCACCACTTCGTGTCCCCATAATTAATCCTTCTAATGGGGTTAAACCCATTGAAGTATTAAAACTTTTACCATTTTTAACTGCACAAATTGAAGCACCATTGCCTAAATGACAAATAATTGCATTAACTTCAGTCACTGGTTTTTGTAAAATTTCAGCTAATCGTTTTGTAATATAACGATAAGAAATACCATGAAAACCATAACGACGAACTTGATAATTACTATATCATTCATAAGGAACTGAATATAAATAATTTTCTTCAGTAATTGTTGTATGAAATGAAGTATCGAATACTGCAACATTTGGAACATCAACAATCTTACGAAAAGATTCAATTGCAGCAATTGCTGGTGGATTATGCAACGGAGCTAATGTTACCATTCGTTTAATTTCTGCAAATACTTCATCCTTAATAATTATTGATTGTGTAAACTTTTCACCACCATGCACAATTCGATGTCCAATTCCTTGAATATCAGTAAAATCTTGAATAATATGATGTTCTTTTAATTTAGCGATTAAAACTTTCGCTGCTGCTTTATGGTCTGGAAAATTTTCTTTTGTTTGAAACTCCTGACAATTAAACTTAAGGGTAAAAATTCCATCAATGTTAATTCGTTCAGCTAATCCTTTGCAAATTACTTCATAATTTTTTGCTGAATCAACTTTATATAATTGAAATTTCATCGAACTACTACCCGCATTTATTACTAAAATCATTTTTCTTTTTTCCTTTCTAATCATTTGATTTATATATACATAAATATGCTGTCACTAAAACAGTATTGTAAATGTCATTAATAGTAGCGCCACGTGATAAATCATTAACTGGGCGGTCTAATCCAATAACAATTGAACCAATTGCTTCAAATCCCCCTAATCGTTGGGCAATTTTATATCCAATGTTTCCCGCATCCAAATTTGGAAAAACAAAAATATCAACAGGCGCTTTTAAGACTGATGAAGACGCTTTTTTATTACGAATAGCATCATCTCACGCGGAATCAAATTGAAACTCACCATCAACAGAACAATTTTTTAAATTCTTTGCTTGGACAAGTTCATAAGCAGTACGGACTTTATCAACAGAAGTTCCACGCCCTGAACCTTTTGTTGAAAAGGATAATAATGCCATGTTTGGCTTTTGAAAACCAAAAACTTGACTAGCTTCATATCCTAAATAAGCAATATCTGCTAATTCCTCAGCTGTTGGATCAATATTCAAAGCACAATCAGTAAAAATATAACGTTCATTATTCCGAACCATTAAAAAAAATGATGAAACTAATTTTACACTTGGTTTTGCTTTAATAATTCGCAATGCTGGACCAATGATATCTTTTGTATCATAAGTAATACCACCAACCATTCCATCAGCAAGACCTTTTTTAACTCATAAAATTGCTAAATAATTACATTCACTAACTAATTCTTTAGCTTCTGATAATGAAATTTTTCCTTTTCGTAATTCAACGAAATATTCTGCTAATTCTGTTTCATTTTGCTCTTCAGCAACAAGAACTTCGCTTTGTAATTCATCAATTGTTGTAGGAACTTCTGCTCGTGTTGCAAAAACAAGAATTGGCGTAATATTTGTACCAATTAATTGTTTCGCTACTGTTTGAATTCGTTCAGAATTTCCTTCTGGAAAAATAATTTTTATTTTGTGAGAAAAGGTATTAATTTTTTCAAGTATGTTTTTTAAAATGTTCATTTTTTATTCCTTTCTGCTATTAATTATTACCAAATAATTATATTACTTTTTTTAAAGTTTTTAGAAAAAGTAGCAAATTAATTATAATTAATTAAAAATTTTCCTATTTTAATTGTTGAAGTTTTGCTATATCAAGGGCAGTATTTCAAGTCCCGTCATAATGTACGGCACTGCTAAGATGAATAGCATCACAATAATGACTAATTTCACGATAATTAGTCAAATTAATACCACTACCTCCTTGAATTTGAACACCATAATTCCGAAGGCTTTGTAAAGTTACTAAATTTTTCATAATTAGATTTATCCCACCTTGGGTTAAAACTGTGCTAATTCCTAATTGAGCTAATTGTTGAATAGCAGTAATTTTATCTACAATTAAATCAAAAGCCCGGTGAAAAGTAATTGCTAATAGATGTGCTAAAGCAATTAATTCTTCCATCCGTAATAAATCAATTTGATGCGTAGGTGTTAAAATACCGACCACAATACCTTCTGCCTTTGTTGTTTTAATATAAGCAATATCTTTTTTAAGTTGAAAAATATTCATTAGCTGGACAATAAAAATCAGCATCGCGGTGACGAACCATTGCCTGAATAGGAACTTTAATTCGCTTAGTACATTCTTGAATAACTGCATAAGATAGTGTTAACCCTCCTCGCGATAAATCAGCACATAATTCAATTCGGTCAATATTTCCAACTTGTTCAATAATTTGGCATTCTTCGTAGTTTCTTACAATAACTTCAATAAACATTTATTCTTGCTCCCCACTAATAAATTTAATGCGATTAATAATCCCATTAATTTTATTATTATATGTTCCTAACTTAATATTTAATAATAAGACATTATTAGTTTTTAACAAATTAGCATAATCTTTATAGATACCAGCAAAAGCAGTAATGCTAATTTCGCCACTTTCATCATAACAATCTAAGAATGCCATTTTATTGTTGTTTTTATCAGTAATTACTTTTACTCGCTTCACGAGAACTAAAATATTTGTTGATCCTAAACTTAAACGCAAATTACTAATTAATGTTGTTTTATCTTGATACCCTGCTTTTTCACGAATATATTTTAATGGATTATTCGATAAATAAAATCCTAAAAATTCATATTCTTTTTCTAGACATATAACTTCATCGTTTGGTTCAATTACTAGTTCTGGTTTTTCAGCTAATGAAAAATCAACAACTAAATTTTCATTCTCTTCTTGCGTTTTAATCAACTCAATATAAGTAAGAATCCGGTGGTAATTATTAAATAAGGTAATCCGGTTCAACTTAAAAACATCTAATGCTCCAGAAAAACATAATGCCTCATAAGTTTTTCGATTTAAGCCTTTCTTATATAAACGAATAAACAAATCATATAAATTCATAAACATTCCATTAGTTTGATACTCTTGGGCAATTTTATTAAAAAAGGCAAAACCAATTTGTTTAATAATTAATAATGGAACACAAATTTGATTATCAATTGTATGATACTGTAGATATGGAGCATTAATATTTGGTGGCACAATTGTTAAATGATTCTTTTTTGCTAAAGCAATATAATCATTTGTTTTATGTTCATCACCAATAACATGTGTCAATAAACTAGCTAAAAACTGGGAAGGATAATTTGCTTTTAAATAGGCCATTTGATAACCTAACAATGAATATGCAACTGCATGACTCCGATTAAACCCATAGGCAGCAAATTTATAAATTAATTCTCAAATTTCTTGTGCTATTTTTTCAACATAATGATTTTTAACAGCCTTTTCAATAAATTCAGTTTTCATTTGGATCATAATTGATGCATCTTTTTTCCCCATTGCACGACGAAGCACATCAGCTTTAGCTAGTGAAAAATTAGCAACTTTTTGAGCAATTAGCATAACTTGCTCTTGATAAACAATAATGCCATAAGTTGGTGCTAAAATTTCAGTTAAACATTCATCAATATAGGTAACTTTTGCTAAATTTTTTTTTCGTTTAATAAACAAAGGAATATTATCTTGTGGACCAGGACGATATAACGAAGACGTTGCAACAATATCTTCTAATTGGTCTGGAACCATATCAACTAAAACCTTCGTCATCCCCGGTGATTCTAATTGAAAAATCCCTTTTGTATCCCCTTGTGCTAATAATTGATAAGTTTTTTGGTCATTTAATGGCAAGGTGTCAACATCTAATTTTACTTTTGTTTCTTGGTAAATATTATCAATCACATCATGTAAAATTGTTAAATTTCGTAATCCTAATAAATCCATTTTTAGAATTCCCAATTCTTCTAAATAATTCATTGAATATTGTGTTTGATAAATTCCGTTATAACCTTCTTTAATTGGAATAATTGTTTGTAAACGCTGTTGTGTTAAAACAACACCCGCTGCATGGGTCCCTGTTTGACGTGGTAAACCAATAATTTTTTTTAAATGCAAAAACACTTGGGGATATTTCTTCTGGTAAATTTCAAAAAGAGGATTAGCATTAATTGCTTCTTCATAATGATAATTATATTCTAATGGAACTGCTTTGCTCATTTTATCTGCTTCTTCAATTGCGATATCAAAAATTCGACAAATATCTCGAATTGCCATTTTCATCCCAATTGTTTGGAAAGTAATAATATGGGCAACATGTTCACTACCATATTTTTCAAATAAATATTCAACAACCATTTCTCGTTTATCATCTTCAAAATCAATATCAATATCTGGCAAACTTTTTCGTTCTGGATTTAAAAATCGTTCAAAAAGTAAATTATAAGAAATTGGATCAATTGTTGTAATATTTAATAAATAACTGACAAGACTACCAGCAGCGCTACCGCGGCCAGTACCAACAAAAATATTTTGTTGTTTTGCATAACGAACATAATCTCATACAATTAAAAAATAATCATTAAAACCCATTTTATTAATCACCGTTAATTCATAAGTTAACCGTTGCAGATATGTTGTTTTAGAACCATTATTTTTTTTTTGTTTTAAAGCTGTTTGACAAATTTTTTGCAAAAACTGTTGTGCGGTCTGACCTTCTGGGGTTGGATAACGTAATAAATTATCAAAAATAGTCCCTTTATGCAAAGGAAAAACATCAATTGTCATAATAAATGTTTTAATATTGTCAAAATATTGTTGATAAAAAAAAGGGGGTGAGACTAAACCATATAAATCTTTCATCTTACTTTCTTTAAATAAAGTTTGTGTTTTAATTGTATCAATAACTTTATAAGCAGTAAAATCTTCACTTGTAAAATATTGTACTTTATTATTTCAAATAATTTGTTCATTTGCAACTAATTCTTGCAACGACTCTAACAACGATAAATTACCATTATTAATACCTAAATATAAATCCGTTCCAACTTTTAAAATTTTTCTTAGCGTTTGATATAACTCAGGTTGATAATTATCTGTTTTATAATTAATAATAATCTTAACATCTGTTGTTAAAAACTTACTAATTTCCTCTAATGTTACATTTTTCTTATGTTCAGCATTAATCATTATTAAAGATGAAATTTCAACTAAATTAAAATAACCATTTTGATTACGGGCAAATAAATTCATATTATAAAAAGTATCATTCAATAAAATAATAACATTTAAGCCAATAATTGGTTTAATTTTATTTTTTTGACAAAGCTGGTGAAATTCATAAACCCCAAACATATTATTATCACAAATTGCCAATGATGATAAATTAGTTGTCATAGCATAATTAAAATATTTATCAAAAGTAATTAAAGATGATAATAAACTATAACTTGTTCGAACATTTAAATGGGGAATTGTCATCATTACTACCTCACTCTCCTATCATTGTAACGAAAAAGAAAATAAAAACCACAATTGTGGCCTAATTTTATAATTTAATTGCAATAATAATGATCATAATTACAATTAAAAGTGCTAAGATCCCAAAAACTAAATAACGTCATAAACAGGCTTTTTTCTTTGCAAAATATTATTTTATAAATTTATATAAAGTATTGTATTACTAAAATAATAGTGTAAAATGAAGTTAATGGTTTATCCTTTTAATAAAAAAGTAATTTATGGTTTATGCTTTCCGCCTTAAAAAGACTTATGCTGACTTGTTATTCGGACAAGAATAAAAAAAGAGAGGTTTATAAAATGGCACTTACAAAAGAACAATTAATAGAACAAGGTTTAAGTGAAGAAATAGCAGATAATATTTTAAATGAATTTCATAATGAAACAAAACAAATTATTGAAGGTATTCAAAAACGAAAAGATACTATTTCAAAAGAAGAGTATTTAAAAGTTGTTAGTGAATTAGATGAATTAAAAGCATTTAAAGATGTTCCATCTACTAAAATTGAAGATATTAAAACTAATTTAAATAAAGTTAGTGGTAGTTCTTTATCTGAAAAAATGCAAACTTTAAAAGAATTAAAACCTGATTTGTTTGTTAAAGAGCAACCATCAGTTTCACCAACTAATTTTATTAAATATATGATTGAAAAATCAAATGAAAATAAGAATGATGAAATTGAAACTATTAAAGAAAAAGGAGCATATACTCCTGATGAAATTAAAAAAATAACTAATTATACACTTAAAAACCTTAGATAATAAGGGGGTGAAATATTATGGCAACAATTAATTTGCCACAAGCACCTTTTACATTACAAGGTAATACAACAGATCAAAAAGCTTATGTTGATATGGTTAATGCTTTATTGCGCGGACCTTTATATAATGAATATGCAAGTATTATGCACTATGCTACTGCAACCGCGGAACAAGTTGCTTGATTACCCAATGCTGGTCAAGCATTATATAATTTAACTCATCGTGTGGTATGACAAGATGATTATTTATTACCAAATGGCGGGACAACTCAAACAATGGGATTAACAAGAATTCCAGTTCCTATTGATAAAAGATTTAATTTAAAATTAATGAATGAAGCTTTTGACTTAGCATTAATAGAACAAAATATTAAAAATGGTGTTATTGCTGATGCTATTTCTAGTGTTGTACAAAATAAATTTGTTAATTTAGAATGTGAATTAATTCAAGCTATTTATGATTATTGTTTAGCAGATGGTTAGTATGAAGTAATTCCGTTTCGTAGTTATACAGCCGAAAATTCAGATGATGCAAATAAAGCATTCTTTACATTAAATAAAAATTTGATTGAATTAACAAATCAAATTAGTAATTTATATTTTGGTTTACCAACTGATAAAATGTTTATGGTTTTAGGACGAAGAGCATATTTAGGATTAACACCAGCTTATTTAAAAGTAATTGGTTCACAAGCTCAATTAAAAGCAATGGTTAATGGTGAATTATATGAAAATACAGCAATGGGAATTCCTGTATCTAAAAGTTTTCATTTAGAAAAAACATATACAAAAGGACAAGTAAACCGTGATAAAGGTTATAATTTTACTAATGTAAATGGTTTAATTATTAACAAACAAGTATGAGCATTTCCAATTAATATGGATACTATTCAACAAATTTTAGATAATGATACTGCTAACCCTAAATGAATTGGTAAAGTGCAATATGCTACACCAACTATTTTATATCCAAAAACATGTAAAATTATTTTAGAAAAACAACCAACACAAGATGAAATTAATACTACTAAAAATAATCTTAATAAAACATTTAGAGTGCCAGTTGATTATGTAATTCCAGCACCAAAAACAATAACCTTATAAGGTTAATAAAAAATGAATTTACTAATATTACGAGTTTTAACTTTATTAGTATCTAATTTAGAAAATAAACCTTTAATAAGTAAATTTGTAAATTTAATTAATAGAGTTAATCAAGTTAAAAATAAAGTATTAAAACCAATTAATTATGTCACTGATAAATATAATAAAATTACAAATAAAGTTGAAGATATTTATTAATGATTAAATCCATTTACTTATTTAGATTTAATTAAAAAAGGTCATAAAAAAGAAATTCAACAAATATTAAGTCAATTAGAAAAAGATAATAATATTAAAAATAGAGAACAATTTAAAAATGAAAATTATCTAAATACTAAATGACAACCTTTAAATAGTAGTTGACTTGATAGTGGTATGTTTAATATTACAAATAAATTAACTTTAACAGGTAATTTAACTATTTTAATATATACAAAAACAGAAAAACACCCCAAGTTTTATGGTCCTTATGTTTATCCTAGTGTTCCAGTTGAAATATGAAAATTATTAAGTAATGCTGTATCTAATGCAGAAACTTTATTTTGGCGTTATTGATTACGAAAATGATTACCTAGTCATTTAAGAGATTATATTAAAAAGCGATTACCACAAGCATTAAAAGAAAAACACCCCAAAGGAACTACTAAATTAACATTACCAACTATTCAAAAATTAAATCAAATTAAAAAGTTTATTAATAATTTAAATATTGGACATTTTAATTTTAATTTTGCTGGTGAAATTAATAATAAAAAATGGTATCGTGAACGCCGAAGTGATGTTAAAAATATTAAGAATTTATATAAAACACCAGTTAAAAATATGTTTTATAAAACTAACCAAACTATTAAAAAAATTAAAAAAGTACAAAGAAAAATTAATAGTTATAAGCCAAGTAATTTAAAAAATAAATATCGTAATCAATTAAGAGGTGTTTTATATGGAAAATAATTTAAGTAATTTGTTATTTATAACAGTTGAAGATGTTAAAGAAAGTAAACTTTTACAACCTATTAATGATAGAAAACAATCTGCTTATAATGATAATTTAATTTATAATGCTATTTTAAAAACTAGTTTATGAATGGATAGATTATCAGGTGGGACAATTTCCGATAAAATTAATAAAAAAGATTTATTTCCCTGAGTAAAAAAAGATAATACTGGATTAATTGAATATGATAAATGATTAAGTTATATTCAATCTGCTTGTTTATTAGCAGTTATTAATTGATATTTACCAAAAGGAGTTAATGATTTAACTGGTAGTGCTTAATTTTCACAAGGTGACGTTGCTTATTCACAAACTAATGACCCTGAGGCAAATGAAAATATTACTCGTGATGTTAAAAATGCTTTAAAATTAGCAGGTGAAATAATTGATATTATATCTAGTAAAACAGCATCTAGACCTTATAATTATAGGTTAGATAATTATGCTCATTCATGAGAAGAAGAATATAAACATATTAGTAAAAAAACTTTTTATCCAACATTATTATTTTGATTAAAAGAACGATTACAAACTGATAATAGTATTAATATTTCTTATCCAACTATTAATGATTTTTCTAAAATTGATTATAACGAATATATTAAACTTATTGTTCCGTTTGATAATGATACTATTTATGAAGAAAATGGAGTATGAAAAGCAAAACAAAGTGGTGATATTCCATCAGATGTTATTAAAAATAGTGATTTGAATAAAGATTATATTGATAAAGAAAATGATAAATATATTGTAAAAACATCACAAGATATTAATCTTAAACAAGATAAATTAATAAGTGGAACAAATATTAAAACTATTAATGGAGTACCATTATTAGGTAATGGTGATATACCTATTAGTAATAATGATTGAGAAATTGTAGATACTAGTGATTTTAGAGTTGGTCAAAAAGGATATACTATTCCTAATTTTGATAAAGAAAGTTATATTTATAGAATTTGAGCCTCAGGAAAAGACAGCAGTGGTGATTTAAAGAGTCAAGGAATGTTGCAAACAAGGCGCGGTTTTACACAAACAATAGGTGTTATATATGATTAAATAGGTGTTAATAGTGCATGTTTAGCATTATCTATTAATCCTGATGGATTGATTAATATTGGAGTTAATGGTCCAGCAACATTTAGATCTTTGGGATTTGTGTTTATTGAAAGAAAAAAAGTAAGTTAGAAAGGAGTTTTAATTAATGAAACAAGATAAAACAACATGATTAAAGTGTACCTTACCTTGAAATTGATTTAAAAAAGACCCTATTCCGACTTATAATTGAACTCATAAAGATATTAGAGAATGAGAAAGAAAATATAAAATTCGTAGTTGAGTAGTTAGTTTTTATACATTAATATTTTTAATATTAAATTGTTGATTAGAATATAGGATGATTAATGGCATTAAAGACTAAATTAATTGGTATAATTATGGACAATATTGAGGTAATGGAATTGCTATTTTATTAACACATTTATTTACGCATGGAATTCAAGGCATATTTGTTGCTAGTAGTAAACCAAAAGTAGATATGAAAATTGATATACCACGATTAAAAATATCTAAAATAGGATTAGTATTTACAATTTTGCCTTTAATTACTTTAATAATTTCTTTAATTATTATTTAAATTGATAAATCAAAATGAAAAAAAGACCATTTAAGACATTGTTTAGATTGCTGTATTAATCCGCGTGTTATTCAACTAAGAATAGCAAAACAATGAAATAATTTAGATGGTATAACAGAAGAAAATAACAAATAATTAAATTTAAAATAGACTATATATAGGGGTGGCTGATATTTTTGGGTGGTTATATAGTTTAATTTATAAATTATTTTGTTCCGAAAGAATGGATGGCCACTATTTGAGTAAGGATAAGAAAGGAATTAAATAAAATTAATTAAACATTAATGATTGCTTTACTTGTATTAGCAGGTGCAGGCGGAATGGGTAGTCTTGGTATTCTTGGATTATCTGCTAAAAAAATTAAAAAATATAAAGCAGAAATTAGAGAATTAAGAACCGCTGTTATTGCCCACGAAAAACATTTACGAGGACCTGATTATGCAACAGAATTAGCATTAAAAACAAGTCAAATTAAAAATGTTAAAAAACAAGTTAAAGTAAACAACAAAAAACAAGCACAAAAAGATGCTATTAGACAACTAACAAATAGTATTTAAAAAAATAACCAATTAAGGTTATTTTTTATTTTTCTTTATTGTGTGTTATATAAAAGTTGATAAGATATTCAATTCGTTGAGAATAAGTATCAAAATTTAATTTATTTCAAACTTTTTCTTCATTATCATTTAAGTAAATATTAATATTTCTAATTTTATAAGAATAATATTTCCCTGTTTTTTGATTATATGAATGTTTCATTATTTAACTTCATAATGTGCAATAATAATTGCATCTCGTAAATGATTACTTATTTTTTGATTATTATAAAATCAACCTTTACAATATTGATAAGTTAAATTAGTATCTTTATCAAACGACCATAAACAACTATCATTATATTTACTTAAATTTTCTATATTTTTAACAACTGATTTAGTATAACGGGGTGATACTCAATTAACATTATTTAATTCGTTTGTATCATATTTAATTACTCCAATTATTTTTAATAAATCATCACGGTCTTTTGAACCATTGTCATTTGTATATAAACAATCTTCAATATTAATAATTTCATTTTCATTTAATATACATAAAATAAAATTAGCTTGGTAAATTCAATCTTTATTTGTAAATTCTTGTTTTTCAATTAATTTATTATCTTCGTAAACAACAATACCCGTAGTACCAGTTCCTGATGGGTCAATACCTATTTTTATCAATTTGCTCATTCCTCATCGCTGTTATTATTAACTACTGGTACTACATTTGAAATATCTTCTTCTTTAACGACATTATCGTTTGTGTCCGCTATTTCTGTATAAGATGGGGTGTTATTTTTATTATTTGATACGGGTTCATCGCTCATCTGCCCCTGATTTTTGGCGACAGTAATATTATTAAAAGGTATATAATCAAAATTACCATCTTCTTTTATTTGTTTTTCATCTAAATCAATATCAGTAATATCAACGCCTAATTATTGGGCTAATTTACGATATAATTTTGCTTCAACCATTTCTTTTGGTCATTTATTTCAAGGTGAAAAATCACTATTGCCACTTGGACTACTACTTTTTAAACGGTCAATATCTGCTTTTCTTAATAAAATACCTTTTGTTTCACCAGTTAAACGATTAATCCCAAAAGCATAAGCACCAATAATGTTTTCATATTGATTTGTATTTGTCATAAAATCTATTTCATGTAATTTTGGTTTTTGTAAATCAGTATCTCATACAAATTTTTCACTTTTATAAATAATTCCTCGTTTTAACATTCAATGTTCTTGTTCCATTCTTTTTTGAAAAACAGAACTATCAATAATAGTTGTTAATTTATTTTTAAATGGAATAATATTAAAATCTTTTCCAAATATTAAACCTTTATTACTTAAATTAATAATTCCTAAGGCTGTAATTTTGCCATTATCAGCATTACCAACTAAATTAGTATAATTTTGATTATTTTTTAATTTTAGTTCTTGCAAAGCAATTAAATTTTCTTGTAAATATTTAGCATTAACATTTAATTCGTATGCTTTAACTGCTGTTGCTATTAATTATTTTATTCCTAAATTACTCATAATTATTTCACTCCTTTAATTTGAATATTTATTCCTTTAATACCAATTACTTTATTTTCTGTATTTATATCTCATTGTGCTTTAATTGTGTTTTTAATTAACTTTTCATTAACAATTAAATATTTAATTAATTGCTTTAATTCATATTGATTAGCATTTTCTAAAAAATCATTATCAATACCAATAACTTCAATATTTTTAATAAGTAATTTTTCTTTAATAATATTAATACCAACTTTTTTTAATTCTTTTGGTTCTAATGCTTTATAAATTTCAGCAACTTTTTCCATCACACGAACTTGCTCATCTTGAATTTGGTCTATATCTAAACCCATATCAACAGTTAAATTATTTGCTTTTTCAATTAATTCTTGTTTTTTTAATTCTTGTTCTTTAAATAATTCATTTTGTTTTTGTTTACGAGCTTGTGTCAAATTATTATTAATTTCAACTCTGTATCTTTCAATATAATTCCTATAATTAGTAATTATTTTACCAATTCTATTATGTTCATCTAATAATTTTTGAACAGGCTCTAATCATTCTTTAAAAACAAAATTATTTTTAGTAATAGCACTTGGAATATCTTTTAAATGAACATCTTGATAACCATTTAATGCATAATGATTAATATGTCTAAAAATATACTCAGTTAATTCTTGTTTATTTTCTTCTTTAAATTTTTGAACATTATATGCTAAAATATTTGGTCGTATAAATAAAAGTAGGGTAAAAATATAAAAGTTAGAAATTAATTAATGCAAAAGCAATACCACTTACATAAAAGTGGCATTTTTTGTTTTTAACAATAAATATTTGAAATAGTGAAAAGGCAATATTTTTTTAATTAGCTCTAAGCATTTCCACTTCCTTGTTTAAGTTAATTTTAATAATATATTTATTAAATTAAGGTATTGCCCTTCCACTATTTCAAAACACTTTTAAAAACTTAATGGCACACTACTAGTTTTATATTATTTTAGTTAATTTAATATTTTGTTTAATAACTAACTGTTCTTTGAAAATTTAATAGTATTTTTCAGTGTGCCAATTTTTACTATTTTGCATATTTTAAATGTGCAAAAATTTATTTTTACTATATATTTAATATATTTATTTAAAAGACAGAGAGATAAAGAGATAAAAAATAAAATATTAATAGTTCTCTCACTCTATCATAAATAATTAGTTAATAACAAAATTAATATATTTGTTAATAAATAAATTAGATTAAAAGTAAGTAAAAAAGTATTAATAATATATTTATTTCAATCTCTATCATAAACAAACAATATAAATATATTAAATTAAATATTTTTGATAAACATATCTTAAAATTATATATAAAAAATAATGCTAAAAAAATATTTAATAATTTTAGTTTAATAAAATACAAAAAATAGGATGGTAATTTAATGAAAGAATTTAAGACTAATTTAGGTAAGTTAATAAATGGTGATGCTTTATCTTTTGTAAAAACATTAGAAAATGATAGCGTTGATAGTTGTATTAACCTTTATTTTGCTTAAAAAAAGACAAACAGATGGTTGGGCTGTTTTAGATAATGAAATAAGAATGGGATTTACTTGATATAAAAAAGATGATTTATTTTACATACAATTAGTTATTGAGATAATAATAGAAACTAGATTAACTTTTTCTAGCGCGGATTCTAGACTAACATTGTATAAATTAGCTTTCAATCCTTTAATTTTGGAAAATTAATATTATAAAAAAAAATATTAACCCTTTTGGGAACAATCACTTTAATTGGAACAAGTACAACCAGTTTGGTTGCTTGTAATACACCACAAGAATATACAAAAGAAGAATTAGCAAAACTAAAAGAAGAAAACAAAATAAATACCGCTAACCAAGAAATTAAAGACAATTTAGAGTGAATAGCACCACAAGAAAAACCATTTAATGAGATTGATAATAAATGATATTATGTAGTATGACGTGGTAATAAAAATAATGATTGAAGAATTATTAAATTTTTAAATGATACAGATAATGAAAAAAAATAGATAATTATGCTAAATATAGTCTTATTTTTAAACCGCCACGATTTCGTTATTATACTTTATTAATTAAAGAGGGAATTATTAATACAAATAATACTTTATATGCTGATGATGGTTCATATTTTAAATCAGTTTATCGTTGAAATTTAACTGATAATGTACCTGCCTTAATTGTTGATGCTAAAGGTAATGTAAAAGTTAACGGAGAATAGAAAAAGAGATTTTACATCTCTTTTTATTTTTATATTGGTTTTATTGTAATTTTAACTGGATTATCACTTTTATTTCTAATACCTAAAACACTAGGGTTATTAACATCTAATACAATAATCTTTATCATTACCAAAAATTAAATAACTATCTGCCCCTAAAATTAATTCTGCATGAATTAATTTTGTAAATCTAATTTTTAATTTCATATCATTAGTATAATATGCTTGTAATTCTGTTTTTTTAATTTCATCTTTATCACTATTAAATAATTTTGTTGATTTAAGTGTAAAAGAAACTCTAATAGTTAATTCATTTTTTGATATATATTTGTTAAAATAATCATCATAACTTGGTAATCCATTAGTATATGCAGTAGAAAATGTTTGAATATTACATTATACGAAATTTTAATCATTTTATTTTTCAGTGTACCAAAATTCATAAATTTAAAACAAAACTACTAAATTTTTTTAAAATAAATTATATTGAACATTTATTTTATTGGTGTTATATTGAAATCAATTAAAGTGCTACACTTCATAGTGCAATTTACAATTTTAAGTTAATTATATTTATTTCTTGTTGATTGTAAATTTTTCTTGTTTCTTAAAAACCCTTTGGGACAGTTGTGTTAGTTAATAAAAGCGATTATACAATAAATATTTTTAAAGATAATAAATATTTCAAAAAAAAAAAGATTTTTCAAATAAATTGTTTAATCTTTTTCTGTATTTTTAGCTTCTTTTGATTCAGAAACCGGTTCTTCGCTTACTTGTTGTTCACTAACTTTTAATTCAGGTTTGGTCTGTTCTGGAACAAATGGCATAATTTCTTGATTTAATAAATTAACATTATTAATCATAAATTTTCCTGCTTGACTTGCTAATGAAAAACGACATTTCTTTTTACTACGGATTCCTTCGGTATAAAAAATTACTAATTGATTTGTTTTATCATTGCGTTCGACACGAGTAATTTTTCGAATTAAAATTCGCTCTCCTAAAAAAGCAATTTCCTTTTCATCAATTCCAACAGCAATTAGTTGTAAAAATAAGAAAATATAAGCTCCTACCCCAACTGTCAAACCAAAAGCTAACACAATCATAATAATTAATGGTGTAGTTGTTGATAAAACAATAACAAACTGGAATAAAAATCCAAGAATAACAACTGGTAAATTAATTCATAATACTGTAAATAAAATAATTAAAATTTTTTTGTTAATAAAACGTGCTTTAAATTCTCGTTTTGTAAAACTAATTAAATAACCAATAATTGATAAACTAACTGCAACAAATAAAAATGCTGCCATCGAGATTGTAATTATTGTTCCTTTTTCAGTATTTTCCATTTTTAGGCTTTCCTTTCTATCACGATAATTCTTACTTGCGAACTTGTGCCATTACTTCTGAAGCAAAATCAACTTCTTCTTTTTCAATTCCTTCGCCAACTTCATAACGAATCATATCAACAACATGAACATTATTTACTTTTATAACATCACTAATTTTTTGATCAGGATTAACAACAAAAACTTGGTCTAAAAATGATATTTCTGCTAATTGTTTATTTAAACGCCCTTCAACCATTTTTTCTAAAATATTATCTGGTTTTCCAGCATTTTTTGGATCATTTTTTGCTTCAGCCGTTAAAATTGCTTTTTCACTATTTAAAAAATCCGTTGAAATATCATAGCGTGAAATAAATTGTGGACGCATTGCCGAAACATGCATTGCTAATTGTTTCCCAATTATTTCATCAATTTTACCACTAAAAATTAAAACAGTTGCAATGCGATTATTAGAATGTAAATAAACTCCCATCGATTGATCTGCTTTTAAATGAATTGTTTTAAAACAACGTAAGGTAATCTTTTCGCCAATTGTTGCAATAGCATGAACAATAACATTTTCTAATGATTCACCATTAACTGATATTTTTAATGCATCTTCCATAGTTTTTGGTTCATTATTAATTAAAGTTTCTCCTACGGTTGCTATTAAATCTAAAAATTGTTTATTTTTTGCAACAAAATCGGTTTCTGAATTAACTTCGAAAATAACTGTTTTATCACCTTTAGTTACTAAACCAACTAATCCTTCAGCAGCAACTCGATCAGATTTTTTGGCCGCTTTGGTAATTCCTTTTTCACGCAACCATGTAATTGCTTCTTCAATCTTTCCATCAGTAGCTTCTAATGCTTTTTTACAATCTAGCATTCCGGCTCCTGTTCTATCTCTTAATTCTTTTACTAATTGTACAGTAACTGCCATTCTAATTCTCCTTTCAAATTTAAGGGTGCTTGTATTGAAACTAACCAGTTAATACAATTTAATTTTTATGTTATTTTTTTACTATTTTATTATCAACAATTGTTAAATGTTTACTTAATTCACTAACCATTTCAGCTTTTTTTGCTTTTGGCAAGGCAAATCCTTCACTAAGAATTTCTAATTCATCAACTTTTAATTTTGATAATGTTTTTTCTAAATCATTATCAACTACATTAATTGTATCGAAATTAAAACTTGGTGGTGGTGTTGGAACTGGTTCTTCTTTGACTGCGACAGGTTCTGCTACAGCGGGCGCCTCTTCTTTTCTTGAATGTTGTACTTTATGCGCATAATATGTTTCTTTTCCACGTTCATTTCTTCCACTCATTCTTCGATTATCATATTGCCCACTACGTGAATTATGATTGTCATCACCATCACGGCTCGTAAATTCATTTGGTTTAAATTGAGGTTCTGGCATTTTAATTCCCATTACATCACCATATAAATCAGCAATATGATGAGTAATAATTGCAATTGAGCGTGAAGTATCATCATTTGCCGGAATAATATAGTCAATTGGGTCAGGGTCAATATTTGTATCACAAATAGCAATCACTGGAATTCGTAATTTGCGCGCTTCCCGAACTGCAATATGTTCCTCTTTTGGATCAACCACAAATAATGCTTGTGGTAATTCTTTCATCCCTTTAATTCCACCTAAGAATTTTTCTAATTTGTCTTTTTCTTTTTTAATTAACATTTGTTCTTTTTTTGGTAATAATTTTAATTCCCCCTTTTTTTCTTGGCGTTCAATATTTCATAATCTTTTAACACGTAAATGAATTGTTTTTAAGTTTGTTAATGTTCCACCTAATCAACGTTGATTAACATAAAAACATTCACAACGTTCCGCTGAATCTTTAACAATCCACTTGGCTTGTTTTTTTGTTCCAACAAATAAGATTTTTCCCTTACGTGCAGCAATGCTTGCCATTAATTTTTTAACATCTTCTAATCTTCATAATGTTTGTTGTAGATCAATAATGTGAATCTTATTCTTTTCACCATAAATGTATGGTTTCATTTTTGGATTTCATCGTTTTGTTTGATGCCCAAATTGAGCACCAGCTTCTCACAATATTTCTCTTGTTAATTCTTTTGCCATATTTCTATTTAATTCTCCTTTTCGTTAAAACACCCATTTATTTCTAACATTTACCACTATCTTATTAAAACAAATAGCACTGGGTAAATGAATCCATAAATGTGTATTGTATATCATTAATTTTATTGAATACAAGCAATAAAATTATAACATATTTTATTTATTTGTTTAAATTCTGTTCATTTTTCTATTATTGTGTTTTAATTAAAAATTGTTTGTTTTTCAAGGTTTCATAATTTTTAATAAATTAAAAATAAGTAAATCAAAAACAAATATTTTTAATTCAACATTTTTAATGTCCAATGGTTCAGATTAATTTCTTCCTTTGAAAAATTAATTAATGGTAAATTCAGATTAAGTTGTTGCAATGTTAAAATTTTAATTAAATCTAAATTTTCAATTTGATGAATCTCATCTCTTGAACGAGTTAACATTTGCTGCAAATATAATACCAAAATAAATAATGTAAATAAATCGACAATTAATGTTGTAATAGAATAAATTTGTTGGAACAATTGGCAAAATTTAATATTTTCTTCTAATATCATTGGAATTGATAATTTTGAAGTATTATTAATAATATTCAAAAGAATTAAAATAATAGCAAAACGAATAACATTGCTTTTTTCATCTTGACGGGTTAAAAGGCCACATAATTGTAAACTAGCGATAAAAATCGTTATTACTAAAATAGTTAAAATAATAAATAATTCTTTATCATAACGAAGATTTACATCATTAAAATTATTAATAATAACCGGTCCAATAATAACAAATGGCGAAGCATAAACGATATATAACAAAAGCGAAACTAAACGCCGACTATTGAAAATCATAGCTAGGATAATCGTTAATTGTACATATGAATATCCTGTTAATAATATTCGATAATAACTTGGATCAATTGAATAATCTGGTACTAACACTAAATTTCAAATTAATTTACTAAAGAAAAAGGTACTAATTCCCCTAATAATTGAAATACAATTTAGTAAACTACGCGAAGCACTAATTTTTTTACTTTTATAATGTAAAAAAGTTCATGATGAAAGAATTGTAAATAAAAAAAAGGGCAGCAAAAATAAACATTCATAAAAAGAACTTAAAGACACCATCACTGACATATCTATTTTCAAGAATTCATTGACGAATAAAAGGGTTGCTACAAAAGTATTTAAATAAAATATCATTAAATGAATAATTCATTAATGTTTTCTCCCCCTTTTTGTAAATTTCTCCACTATCATTATACTCTACTTTTGCAGAAAAAAAGAAAAACAATTATTAAAAAGTTGAAAAAATGGCAAAACCAACGCTATACTCTCACTCATGACTAATTGAAACATGAACAAGTTCATTTTGTTCTAATGAAAGTCCTCCAACATGAAGGTTATTATCATCTTTTAAACAAATTGTTACTTGGTTTAAAATTAACTTACTTTCTAATGCTTTAACTAAAGCTTCTTTTACCGCTCATCGTCCTGCTAAAAATTGTCGTTGAGCATTTTTATCAAAAAAAGTTGCATATTGTTTTATTTCAACTGGGCTTAATACTTTTTGAATGAATGCTGTCGATAATTTAATTCGTTTATTTTGAATAATATCAATACCAACATTTTTAATCATAATTTTTTCCTCCGTTTGATAACTTATTAATATTTTAACAAAAAAGGTTGAAAAACGATATAATAATTTTATAAAAGAAAATAATGAGGGCCATCATATGAATAATATCAGTTTTAAGAAAGTTGATTCCACAATTATTAAAGCAATTATTACTACTTATCAAAATTATGCAATTCATAATACAGATTCCAATAAAACTAATGTTTTTAATAAAAATGGGATTATTATTACAATTTATAAAACAAATAGTGTTTTGTTTCAAGGATATCAAGCTGAAAAAGAAGCAAAACGTTTTTTTCCAACCTTAACGAGTCTTTTACTAAATAAAAATGTTTCTATTCCAGTGACATATTTTCAAAAAGATGTGATTGGTAACGATGAAGTTGGTGTTGGTGATATTTTTGGCCCGCTAGTTGTTGCCGCTTCTTATCTTCCTCTTGCAACTTTTAATGAATTAACAAAGTTACCAATTAAGGATAGTAAAAAGATGACAAAACAGCAGATTTTAAGTTTAGCACCAATAATTAAAAAAATGGTCAAAAGTGTTACTATTATTATTAATAATGAACTTTATAACAAATGATATACTAAATATCAAAACGCCCATATTATTAAAACCTTAGCCCATAATCAAGCTTTAGTCCAATTATTAGCAAAACACCAGTTGAATAATAAAACAATTTTTATTGACCAATTTGTTAATCAAACAAAATATTTTGAATATTTACAAAAAACTAAAACAAGTACAATTATCAAAGATAACCTTGTTTTTATTACTAAAGGAGAAGAAAAATCATTAGCCATTGCTTGTAGTGCGATTTTAAGTCGTGCCGCCTTTCTAATTAAAATTAATGAACTTGAAACAAAATATAATTTATCATTTCCCTTAGGGGCTAGTGAAGATGTTAAAACTCTGGCACGCAAATATAAAGAAATTCTACCAGCAACTACTTACACTCAATTTTTAAAAGAACATTTTAATTTAACAAAAAAATAATCCTTCTAGAAGGATTATTTTTTATCTTCATCAAAAGCAATTATTTCATTAGGAATTATTTTTGCTTTATATTTTAATGGTTGCTGATGTGTTGCTAAATAAGCATCCAAATCGGATAATGTACGATGAAGCTCCAAAAAACAACTCTAACAAGAGTTGTTTTTTTATTTGAAATAAAACAATCTCTAAAAGGAGGTAATGATAATTAAACAACAAAAAATATGTGATGTTAATGATTGTTATAAAAAAGTATCATTTATTACCGAAGAATTTTTATCAAATAAAGTTTTATGAACTTGTGAAAAACACAAATATTTATTAAATCACACAAAAGATAAAAAACAAAAGCGGTTTTATAAACGTTTAGAAAATTCAAAAATTATCTTTGATTATGAAACTGGTTCTTTAAAACTTTTATTTATTAAAACAACTTAATGCAGTGTGTGACGGTTATTTTAAATAACTAAGTGTTTTTATTCCACATAGGTGGTCTAGCCCAACGGTAATCAGTCCGGAAATAACAGACGCTTTAACAAGCGATAGTCGTGATAAGTGCAAGGTCAACATCAAACGACAATAAATATTGAGATGGCCACTTTATAAATAAATTTGCGATAGATATTACTTCTTAGAAGTGACGGTGGTTTAATAAAAACCACAAAGTCAGCATTAGGCTCTTCAAGGTGCGAGTGAATTTATTTTAAAAACTGAACGTTTTGACCTTAAATGGTGCGGATGAAGAGAGAGAAAACTCTCTGGCGTAAAAAATAAAAAACAACTGTGGATTATTAAACAATATACCACCACCACTTACCTTAGTGAAGCGGATGGCGTAGTAAATACTTATATAACTAATTCTCGCTTTGGCACTTTCACTTGGGAGTTAGTGCCAACGAGTTAAAAATAAAAGGAATAATTTAGGAGGTATATATAAAAAAGTTAAATAAAATTTGTCTTAAAAAAAGATATTTAGGTTATTGTTTTAGATGTAATCAAGAAAACAAATTACAAGAATTAATACTACGAGCTTATCCCGTATCATTTAAAGATATCACTGATGAGCATTGAGCATTAGGTATAAAAAATTAGGAGAAATAAATTGTGAATAAAAGATACTTATTAGTAATGAAAAGTAAATATGGTGATTTTAAAACAAACTGTTTTTATACATTATAAGAAGCAAAAATTACTGCTAATATTGAAAATCAACAAGAATGATTAACAACTATTATTAATTTAGAAAATAAAAATATTAAATGACAAGGATGTGAATAATATGTGAAAAGATGAAAATGGCAATGTTTATACCGAAGAAGATTTATTTAATATAGCATTAGAAGAATGTTATTCAGAAGAAAGTGATTATGACTATATTGATAATTTAATTAATAAAATGGAATTAGAGGAAATTTAATTATGGAAGATTTAAAGTTAAATAATGAAGTTAAAAATATTACTTATCCGTTTTATTTAAAAGGAAATGATTTTAAAGAATTAAGTTTAAAAGCATTAACAATTAAAAAATGAATTGATGAAAATGGACAAGAATTAGCAGAATTTATATATCGACAACAAGCTTGATTAATAAATGGATAATATAAATCACAATCATTGAAATATTTAAAATTAGTAGTTTCAAAAATTGATTATATTTTTAGAGAACCATTAGAATTAATAAAAAATTTTAAAGATAAATTAAATTTTATTATAAAAGATATTTTGAATTTAGAAAATAATATTAAGAGTAATCATGATTCTTTAAAAAATAGTGTAATTAATATTAAATTTCAAAAACAAAATGAAATTATTGAAAATCATAAAAAAGAACAATTTTTAGAAATTAAAATTGTAGCAAAACAAGAACAAGAATTAAAAATTATTACTAGTAATTTTCGTAAAAATAAATTATTAATTAAAGATATTGAAATATTAGGTATTAATGATAATTTTTTACAAAATGCCAATAAATTAGAACTTATTAATCTTATTAAAAACTATTTAATTGTTGATGAACAAATTGTTAAAAACGAAATTAAAGACCAATAAGATAGTGATAAAGATATTAATTTAATTGGTGTTAAAGGTATTAATTTTAAAATAAATAAAGGAGAAAAATAATATGGCAAATATTGTTGAATTTTTAAGAACAGATAAGGTAACAGAGTGAATTAAAAGTAAATTTTCTAACGAAAATGAAATTGCAAGATTTAAAAGTAATATAGTTGCAATATCAAATAGTAATGAATTATTACAAAAAGCAGACCCAAAAACAATTATGACCGCTTGTTATCAAGGAGTATTATTAAACTTACCAATGGAAAAACAATTCGGATATGCTTATGTAGTTCCATATAATACTAAAATAACAAGAATTATTAATGGTCGTGAAGTGTAAGAATGAGTTAATCAAGCACAATTTCAAATGGGTTATAAAGGTTATATTCAATTAGCACAAAGAAGTGGACAATATCTAGATATAGCAGCATCAGATGTCAGAGATGGTTAATTAATAAATTATGATCGTTTAAAAGGAACTAGTTTTAATTGAATTCAAAATGAAGATGAACGAGAAAAATTACCAATTATAGGTTATGTATCATATTTTAAAATGGTTAATGGTTTTGAAAAAAAATTGTATATGACAAAAGAACGAATGGAAAATCATTTTATGAAATATTCTAAAACTTATGCTAAAAATAAATCATTTTATATTGGTACTTTTGATGAAATGGCACTTAAAACAGTATTAACATCATTATTAAGAAAATGAGGTATTATGTCTGTTGAATTACAACAAGCATATAAATCAGACCAAGCAGTTATTACTACTAATGATGAAAAGATTTATATTGATAATGATATTACTGTCGCCAAAAATCAGGGGCAGATGAGCAATGAACCCTTATCAAATAATGTAAATATACCCCCATCTTATACAGAAATAGCGGACACAAACGATAATGTCGTTAAAGAAGAAGATATTTCTAATGTAGTACCAGTAGTTAATAATAATATTGATGAGGATGTATAAGCATGATAAAAATAGGTATTGACCCATCAGGAACTGGTACTACCGCTATTGTTGTTTTTGAAAATAATAAATTAATTGATGATTATGAATTTATTAATAAAGATTGAATTAAACAAATTGATTTTATAAGAGATATATTATGTGATATATGAAAATACAATAATTATATTTTAAATATTGAAGATTGTTTATATACCTCTGCTAATGCAAGTAAAGATAGAGACGATTTATTACGATTACTAGGTGTAATAGAAGATATTAATCAAAGACTAAGATTACTCATTAATTGAGTATCACCAAAACACACTAAATCAGTTGTTAAAAATATGGAAAATTTTAGTAAATATAATAATAATTGTATTCAAGAATTTAGTAAAGATGAAAATTTAACTTATGAATATGGTAAAGGTTGAAAATATAATAATGAAAAAATAAGTAATAATTTACACGATGCAATTATTATTGCTAATTATAAGGGGTAATATTATGAAACATTCATTTAATCAAAAAACAGGAAAATATTATTCTAAATTAATTCGTAATGTTAATATTTACTTAAATGAAAATGAAGAAAAAGTTTAAAATGAATTTAATGACTTTATTTATTCACAACGAATTGAACATCTTATTAATTTTTATATAAAACACAATAAAATCAGTGATAAATATGAATAAATATATTTTATGTTATAGTTAAGAACAAAGTAATCGCCCTTGTAAAACTTCACTTGGTGAATATATAACTGGTAACGATATTGAAGATGTAAATATTAATTCAACCTAAGACTGAGAATATTTAATCAATAAATATGGTGAAAAGAATTTAATTATCTTAAAAACAAATAAAAAATAACCAATTAAGGTTATTTTTTAAATACTATTTGTTAGTTGTCTAATAGCATATTTTTGTGCTTGTTTTTTATCGTTTACTTTAACTTGTTTTTTTACATTTTTAATTTGACCTGTTTTTAATGCTAATTCTGTTGCATAATCAGCTCCTCTTAAATGTTTTTCGTGGGCAATAACAGCAGTTCTTAATTCTCTAATTTCTACTTTATATTTTTTAATTTTTTTAGCAGTTAATCCTAGAATACCAAGACTACCAGTTCCCCCAGCACCTACTAAAACAAGTAAAGCAATCATTAATGTTTCATTCATTTTTTTGACCCCTTTCTTATCCTTACTCAAACAGTGGCCATCTATCCTTTCAGAACAAAATAATTTATAAATTAAACTATATAACCACCCAAAAATATCAACCACCCCTATAATGTAGTCTATTTTAATAAAATTTAATTATTTGTTTATATTTAATTCTTGTTTATTTTCTTCTTGTTTTTGTTTTTTAATATTTTCATTTTTTATATTTTTTAATTTTTCTTCTGTTATGCCATCTAAATTATTTCATTGTTTAGCTATTCGTGGTTGAATGACACGTGGATTAATACGGCAATCCAAACAATGTCTTAAATGGTTTTTTTCATTTTGATTTATCAATTCAAATAATAATTAAAGAAATTATTAAAGTAATTAAAGGTAATATTGTAAATACTAATCCCATTTTAGATATTTTTAATCGTGGAATATCAATTTTCATATTTACTTTTGGTTTACTACTAGCAACAAATATACCTTGAATTCCGTGTGTAAATAAAGGTGTTAGTAAAATAGCAATTCCATTACCTCAATATTGTCCATAATTATACCAATTAATTTGGTCTTTAATACCATTAATCATCCCATATTATAATCAACAATTTAATGCTAAAAATATCAATGTATAAAAAATAACTACTCAACTACGAATTTTATATTTTCTTTCTCATTCTCTAATATCTTTATGAGTTCAATTATAGGTAGGAATAGGGTCTTTTTTAAATCAATTTCAAGGTAAGGCACCCTTTAATCAAGTTGTTTTATCTTGTTTTATTAATTAAACTCCTTTTTAATTTATTCTTTTTCTTTCAATATAAATTCCATTTAAATATTGTGCTAATTCTTCTTTTTCAATAGTTACTTTTCCATAATTAGTATTTTTATCTCATTCAAATATTAAAAAATAACCTTATATTGATGTTCCAATATAATGAGTTGTTGGTACTTTTTCATTTATAAATTTAGAATTTACAAAAATTGTAAAACAATATATTCTAAATTGTGTTTCAACAGAACAATTTATGCGATAATAATATTTATTATCAAATGCTCTAACAGTATATTCTTTTGAATTTCTAATAAAATCACTAGTATTAACAATTTCTCAATCATTATTACTAATATATATATCACCACTACCTAATAATGAATTACCATTAATAGTTTTAATATTTGTGCCACTTACTAATTTATCTTGTTTATTAACTAAAAAATTATCAATCGTATTTGCATCATAATAATTATTTTCTAAATTTTTTGATGTTTTTACAATGTATTTACCATCAACTTTTTCAATATAATTTTTATTTAAATCACTATCTTTAATAACATCTGATGGAATATCACCACTTTGTTTTGCTTTTCAAACACCATTTTCTTCATAAATAGTATCATTATCAAATGGAACAATAAGTTTAATATATTCGTTATAATCAATTTTAGAAAAGTCATTAATAATTGGATAAGTAATATTTATTGAATTATCCGTTTGTAATCGTTCTTTTAATCAAAATAATAATGTTGGATAAAAAGTTTTTTTACTAATATGTTTATATTCTTCTTCTAATGGATGAACATAATTATCTAACCAATAATTATAAGGTCTAGATGCTGTTTTACTAGATATAATATCAATTATTTCACCTGCTAATTTTAAAGCATTTTTAACATCACGAGTAATATTTTCATTAGCTTCTGGGTCATTAGTTTGTGAATAAGCAACTCCACCTTGTGAAAATGAAGCACTACCAGTTAAATCATTAACTCCTTTTGGTAAATATCAATTAATAATTGCTAATAAACAAGCAGATTGAATATAACTTAATCATTTATCATATTCAATTAATCCAGTATTATCTTTTTTTACTCATGGAAATAAATCTTTTTTTTATTAATCTTATAAGAAATTGCCCCGCCTGATAATCTATCCATTCACAAACTAGTTTTTAAAATAGCATTATAAATTAAATTATCATTATAAGCAAATTGTTTTCTATCATTAATAGGTTGTCAAATTTTACTTTCTTTAACATCTTCAACTGTTATAAATAACAAATTACTTAAATTATTTTCCATATAAAACACCTCTTAATTGATTACGATATTTATTTTTTAAATTACTTGGCTTATAACTATTAACTCTTGTTTTTGTTTTCTTAATTGTTTTAATAGTTTGATTAGTTTTGTAAAACATATTTTTAACTGGTGTTTTATATAAATTCTTAATATTTCTAACATCACTTTGGCGTTCACGATATCATTTTTTATTATTAATTCCACCAGCAAAATTAAAATTAAAATGTCCAATCTTTAAATTATTAATAAACTTTTTAATTTGTTGTAATTTTTGAACTGTTGGTAATGTTAATTTAGTAGTTCCTTTGGGGTATTTTTCTTTTAATGCTTGTGGTAATCGTTTTTTGATTTAATCTCTTAAATGACTAGGCAATCATTTTCGTAATCAATAACGCCAAAATAAAGTCCCTGCATTAGAAACAGCATTACTTAATAATTTTCATATTTCAACTGGAACACTAGGATAAACATAAGGTCCATAAAATTTAGGATGTTTTGCTGTTTTTGTATATATTAAAATAGTTAAATTACCTGTTAAAGTTAATTTATTTTTAATATTAAACATCCCACTATCAAGTCAACTACTATTTAAAGGTTGTCAATTAGTATTTAGATAATTTTCATTTTTAAATTGTTCTCTATTTTTAATATTATTATCTTTTTCTAATTGAGTTAATATTTGTTGTATTTCTTTTTTATGACCTTTTTTAATTAAATCTAAATAAGTAAATGGATTTAATCACTGATAAATATCTTCAACTTTATTTGTAATTTTATTATATTTATCAGTGACATAATTAATTGGTTTTAATACTTTATTTTTAACTTGATTAACTCTATTAATTAAATTTACAAATTTACTTATCAAAGGTTTATTTTCTAAATTAGATACTAATAAAGTTAAAACGCGTAATATTAGTAAATTCATTTTTTATTAACCTTATAAGGTTATTGTTTTTGGTGCTGGAATTACATAATCAATAGGAACACGATAAGTTTTATTTAAATTATCATATGCTTGTTTAATTTCTTCTTGTGTTGCTTGTTTTTCTAAAATAATTTTACATGTTTTTGGATATAAAATAGTTGGTGTAGAATATTGAACTTTACCAATTAATTTAGGGTTAGCAGTATCATTATCTAAAACTTGTTGAATAGTATCCATATTAATTGGATATGCTCATACTTGTTTATTAATAATTAAACCATTTATATTAGTAAAATTATAACCTTTATCACGATTAACTTGTCCTTTTGTATATGTTTTTTCTAAATGAAAACTTTTTGATACAGGAATACCCATTGCAGTATTTTCATATAATTCACCATTAACCATCGCTTTTAATTGTGCTTGTGAACCAATTACTTTTAAATAAGCTGGTGTTAATCCTAAATACGCCCTACGCCCTAAAACCATAAACATTTTATCGGTTGGCAAACCAAAATATAAATTACTAATTTGATTTGTTAATTCAATCAAATTTTCATTTAATGTAAAGAATGCTTTATTTGCATCATCTGCATTTTCGGCTGTATAACTACGAAATGGAATTACTTCATACTGACCATCTGCTAAACAATAATCATAAATAGCCTGAATTAATTCACATTCTAAATTAACAAATTTATTCTGTACAACACTAGAAATAGCATCAGCAATAACACCATTTTTAATATTTTGTTCTATTAATGCTAAGTCAAAAGCCTCATTCATTAATTTTAAATTAAATCTTTTATCAATAGGAACTGGAATTCTTGTTAATCCCATAGTTTGAGTTGTCCCACCATTTGGTAATGAATAATCATCTTGTCATACCACACGATGAGTTAAATTATATAATGCTTGTCCAGCATTAGGTAATCAAGCAACTTGTTCTGCAGTTGCAGTAGCATACTGCATAATACTTGCATATTCATTATATAAAGGTCCACGCAATAAAGCATTAACCATATCAACATAAGCTTTTTGCCCTGTTGTATTACCTTGTAATGTAAAAGGTACTTGTGGCAAATTAATTGTTGCCATAATATTTCACTCCCTTATTATCTAAGGTTTTTAAGTGTATAATCAGTTATTTTTTTAATTTCTTCCAGAGCATATGCTTCTTTTTCTTTAATAGTTTCAATTTCATCATTCTTATTTTCAATCGATTTTTCAATCATATCTTTAATAAAATTAGTTGGTGAAACTGATGGTTGTTCATGTACAAACAAATCAGGTTTTAATTCTTTTAAAGTTTGCATTTTCTCAGATAAAGAACTACCATTAACTTTATTTAAATTAGTTTTAATATCTTCAATTTTAGTAGATAGAACATCTTTAAAAACCTTTAATTCATCTAATTCATTAGATAATTTAATAAAGTCTTTTTTTGATATAACATCTTCGCGTTTTTGCACACTTTCTCTAATTTGCTTTGCTTCATTATTAAACTGATTTAAGATATTTTCAGCAATCTCTTCACTTAAACCTTGTTCTATTAATTGTTCTTTTGTAAGTGCCATTTTATAAACTTCTCTTTTTTTATTATTGTCCGATTAATAAGTCAGCATAAACTCTTTTTTACGGAAAAAGATTAAACCCATAACTTAATTATACATCAATAGTTTATAAATACAATACTTTTTGTATATAAAACTTTTACTAAACTTAATATATTTTATTGCTAATATACCCCTTAAAACGCGTAATAAGAGCTAGCTGTTTTTCAAGATAAAATTTTAAAATAATTCATAATTTTGCTTGCATATATATATATATATATATATAATGCAAGTATATCTTGATAAAAAGTTTCAAGATTAAGAAAAGGAGAAATACAATTAATGAAAAAACTGTTAAGTTTATTAAGTGTATTAACAATTAGTGGAACTGTTGTTCCAACAACAATTGCTACTAGTCCTTATCAAAAAGAAGAAAATAAATTAGAAAATAGTAATATTAATTATTACCAAACAAATAATTTAGAAATTTTAAATAGAAATAAAAGAGATTTTTATGAAAAAGAACAAATTGAATTTTTTAATAATGACTTCTTTTATAAATTTAATTTACAATATAATAAAGAAAAAAACACTAATGGTGCATTTGATAGAAATGCATCAGTTCAATTTGTTGATTCAATAACTTTGATTAAAGATTGAACTAAATATGCTAATTCTTTAGAAGAATTTTTAATAAAATTTCCTGAGATAGAATTAGTTAATTTTAAAAGCGTTATTGATTAGCAAGAAATAATAAAAAATAGTTTTAAAATAAAAAAATACAAAAAATAAAAATTCAAGATGAAGTGAATATAATTTTAATTTACATGTTTATAATAACCATTACGAGCCTACTTCTTTTAATCATGAAAAATATTGAGATAAACCTATTAATGATGATAATGTTGGTGAATTAAATAGTTATTCTTATAACAGTTTGCTTTGTAGAAAAAGAGGAAAAATTTTATATAGACTTTATGTTGATCAAAAAGAATTAAAAAGTTAATTCTTTTATAATTTGAATACTTTAAATTGTAGTTCATCATATAAAGGAAGTTTAAAATTTGATTCAGTTCGTCTTGTGGGTGATATTGATGTAAATCCTTTATTTTCATTGACAATTGAAAAAGCAAAACAATTTGATATTTGAGCTAACAGTAAAGAAAAAGAATTAAAAGCAAAAAGAGAAGATCCTAATTATAATAAATTTCATTTACTTAACGAAGAAAATTCTTTTAAAGAAAATTTTAAATTATGACTTTTACAAATAAGACATGATTACATACAAGATTTAGTAAATATAAATCAAAATAATGAAATAATAGGTCTTAAATTGGAAATAGATAATATAAAATCAAGATTAGATGAATTGGAAAAATCAAAAACATGCTTAGATAATATTTTTGATTCGTTTAAAAAAAATACACTTTCAGATGCTCCAGGAAATACTTGACAAAGTATAAAAGAAAACAGTGGATCTCCTTTAAAAGTTATTATTAAAAAATCGGGAAAAGCTTTTGCTTCTGGACTACTTACAGGTATTGCTAAAGGTTCTGCTCTTAGTATAATTAGTTGTTTTGCTGATTCTATAATATAAAAATATGGAAATAAAAAAGTAATTTATTTCCATTTTTAATTAAATAACAGAGTTAATAAATAAAAGGTAATTTATAAATGAAAAAGATATTAAGTATTTTAGGAACAATCACTTTAATTGGAACAATTACAACAAGTTTAGCGGCTTGTAATACACCACAAGAATATACACCTGAAGAATTGGTAAAATTAAAAGAAGAAAACAAAATAAATACAACAAATCAAGAAATTAGAAACAATTTAGAATGAATAACACCACAAGAAAAACCATTTAATGAAATTGGCAATAATAAATATTATTTTATTATATGAAAAGGCCTAAAATTAGATAAATGAACATTAAAAAAATATAAAGATGTTGGTTTAGACAGAACTAATAGTTTAATAGATAAATCATATAGTAATGCAGAGTTGCACAGAGTAAGTAATGATTTACATACAATTACAAATAAAGAATATAGTAGTTGAAATGAAGACGATGGAACTTACTTTAAATCAATCTATTGTTGAAATGGTGAAGAACAAAATTTACCTGACTTAATTATTGATAATGATGGTAATGTAAAAGTTAACGGAGAATAAAAAAAGAGATTAAGAGACTGCACCCCTTTTAGTAAGTATTAATAAAAAAAGTTTATAAACTTTTTTTATTAATACTTACTAAAAGGGGTGCAGTCTTTTACTTTACTTTTTATTTTAGTACACAAGCATATAGAGATAAATTGGAGCTTGTTACAATGTAATTATATAATTAATAATATATTTGTCAATAATTTTAATTTAAAAAAATGTGAAAATTTATCTTTTTTATAAATTTAATGTATAACTTTTTTATAAAAAGAATTGGAGGAAATATAGAGTAATGAAATACTATACACATGTAAAATATGATGAACGAAGTTTATTTAAGGATTTATTTTTATCTGATAGTTGTAAAAAGAAAAATGGTAAACTTAATTTATCTGAAATTGGAAGACAAATGGGAAGAAATATTAATACTGTTAAAAGAGAAATTAATAGATTTACAAATATAGAAGATTATAATCCATATGAAGCACAAAAAGATTATAAACAAAAACGTAAAAAATCTATTAAAAAACTACCTACATTTACATAAGAACAAGAAGAATTTTTAAATTTACGATTTAATATTTTTTATGATTCACCAGCAGAAATTATTCAGCGATTTTTAATAAAGTTTGGCATCAAATTTCCTGCCTGCCTTAAAACATTTTATAAATGAATTTATTTAGGTCTTTTGGGTTTGTTAAAGAAAAATTTATTAAATGGTGGTAGAAAAAATAGAACAAAGAAAAGACCTGATAATAGTGGTAAATTAGATAAAAGATTTAGGTCAATATGAGATATTGAAAATAAAGAATCTGCTGTTGGTTGATTTGAAATGGATACCGTAGTTGGTAAAGACCATCAATCTAGTTGTTTAGTTTTGGCAGAGAAATCAAGTAAAAAATACTTTGCTATGAAATTAAAAGAACATACTGCTAATGAAGTTTTAAAAAAAATTGAAGAATTAGTTAGAATTAATGGTTTGGTTGGAAAAATTAAAGGAATAATAACTGATAGAGGACAAGAATTTAGTAAATTTGAAGAAATGGAAAAGATTACTGGTTCTAATATTTATTATTGTGACCCTGCTTCACCTAATCAAAAACCATTAATTGAAAGAATGAACCGTGAATTTAGAAAACGATATCGTAAAGGAATAGATTTTAATCCTGTTATAAAACAAGAAATAGATTTAGTAGTTGATATTATAAATGAAAAATTAAGGCCTGTTTTGAATTGAAGAACAGCAAAAGAGGTATTTTCAGAGAATTTTAAATAAGTTTATTTGAATAATTTAATAAACTATTTTTCAGTGTGCTAAAATTAAGATAAATTCACAAATAATTTAACAAATAATTTATTTTTTTAAAAAAATAGTTGCATTTATTTTAAAGAGTGCTATTATCAAAATAACAAGAGATAAATTTGGAGCTTAGATTTACATAATACATTATTATTTTTAAACTTAGTAATATTTCAATTTTGACCTTTTCATACAACATAATATCACTTGTTACCAACCGTATTAAATGGTTTTTCTTGTGGCGCTATTAATTCTAATTTATCTTTAATTTCTTGGTTTGTTGTATCTATTTGGTTTTCTTTTTTTAATTCATCTAATTGCTCTTTTGTATATTCTTGTATTTTATTACAAGCAACTAAACTTGTTGTAATTTTTCCTGCTAATGAAATTGCTACAATAATACTTAATAATCTTTTCATTTTGTTGTTTTTTAATTATTACTTTTTACAAGCAAGTTCTATAGTAGAAACACCAACGCCTCCCCAAAATAAAGCACCAATACTAGCACCAATTAATGTTCCTACACCAAGAAAAACAATACTTCCCGCAACAGAATTCTATAAATATAATTTTCTTTATCAAAATTAGGAATATTATATCCGGTTTGACCAACTATAAAATCACTAGTATCTACAATTTCTCAATCTGGGACATTTGTTATAACAATTGTTTTTTTAATTCATCTAAAATTTCTTTTTTTATTTTTGCAAGTTTTTCATCTTTAATTTTTTCTATAACAAGTTTTTCTAATAAAGAATCAACTTCTAATTGGGTGTAATATGCTTCTAAATTTATCATTGTTAAATCAATACCTTCTTCTTGGAAAGTACGAAACATTTTCTTTAAAGTTGTTAAATTAGCCAATGATTTTACATAGGTAGGCAATAGACATTATCATGTTGTCATAGGGTCATTTTGTGAAGAATAATTAATATCACCAACACTTATATTTGCTGAAGTAAAAAACTCAATTGGAATACGATTAAATGTTCAATGCTCAATCGTAATAAACACCATATTAATACAAATTTTCTTTAATAATGGGTCTTTAAATGTTTCAAATTTTAGTTTTGAAAATGGATAGTTTAAATATGAATTAATCATATTTTGGGCTCTTAAAGCAAATGTTTTAAATCATAATTCTACATCACCTTTTAAGAACTTATTATATCGAGTTGGAACTTGTGTAATTTTACCTGTCATTGGAATAAAATTATTATAATTTTCCAAAGTAACATTTGCTCATAATTCATTTAACATTTAATAACCTCCTTATCATTTACTTTTTTTAGAATATATTTTATTTAAAATAAACTTTTTACTATTTAATAGTGTTTTTGTTTTAATTGTTTTGTTTAAATCTTGTTTTGTTCTGAGTTGTTTATATGTTTGAAATACTAATCCCTTACCCAATAAACTAGTAACCACACTATCTTCTAGCGTATTTAACAATTTATCTTTATTAAAGTTATTTTTAAATTGTTGTTGCATTTTTAATATTTTAGCAATTGTCTGATATATTTTATAACTATCTTTTACTACTTGTTGATAAGCAAGCGGGGTAAAAGAAACTAAATTAAACAAACTTGTTTTTTTAAATCCCCAACCAATAAACCACTCACTATGCATATAGAATTTAAACGATTCAGGAGCTAAAACAAACTGTTCTGCTTTGATTAAAGTTGTCATAACAACAATAGGGGGATATTTAGGATTTTTATAATATATTGTTAAAGCAACTTCGCCTGTAACTGATAAAGGAACAATTTTTACTGCTAAAAAAACATCAGAACCATAAGCGAAAGGTAATAATTAGCCTTTTTTAATAGCCTTAGTTTCAAATTTAGACAATATTTTTTTAGTTTTATCAGTAATTTTATTAATTACTTTTTGTTTAATAGTAATTATTTGTTTTTCAATTGGGGCTAATAATTTTTTAGTTACTTTTTGAATATAAAAATTTGGGTTTAAATGATTTAAAACTTTATTTAATTTAATTGATGTTTGATGCAAAATATTTAATAATTTATTATGATATATTTTACTACCCCGCATTAAATTAGCATTTAATAGTAGGTTTTTACCAACACCTTTTTTATGAAGATTAGTCATAATGTTATATCATTCATTAGTACTAATTTTGCTTATTTTATCAATATTTAATCCATATTCAGATAATCATTTATTAGCATTTTTTTCATTTACGCGTGGTATTTTTTGAACCAATGTCGGGCTTATTTTTTGAATGTTTTTCTCAATTTTTAATAAATTATTAATTGTTTCTAAATTAGAAACTTTAAAACCCCTATAAAAATCATTTCGGGCTAATTTTCCAATTGTATATAATAAAGTTTCATTATTAGCCTGTTTTGTAAAATCAAATATTAATTTATAAGATAAAACCTTTTTACCTGTAACTTGTTTTACAATATCTTCTAAGTTATTAGCAGTTATTACACCTAATTTTTCAAGTAATTTAGTTTCTTTTGCTAATTTTAAAATTTTAGTTGTGCGAGCAGCGCGCGTTAATTTACCAATTCCACCAATTGCTGGTAGTAAATTTAAGGCAGTACTTTTTGCTGTCACTTCTGATGTTAATTTATCGTATATTTGATTTACAGTAAAATCGGTTGCTGTTTCTACTCCAAATGAGATAAATGCTGCGGCAAAATTAGATAAACCAGCACCTAAACAAACAGCCGAAGCAATACCACCAGTTAAAACTGATAAACCAAGGGCTAAAACTTGAATTCCTAAAAATTCTAATAACTGTAAACCAAAACTTTTTTCTTGTTGTTGGATTGACAATCTAGTTGGATTTTTTTTAACAGCATAAATAAGAACTGTTTTAGATGTGCCAATTGGCATATTTATGGTAGTAAGAAAAAAGTTTAGGTTTTGGTATAAAAATTATTCTTTATTTTAAATATATTTCTAAAACACTGATAAATCAACCTTTTAAAAAGTTATCTAATTATTTTATTTATATTTTTTATAAAACCTAAGCTTTTGTAATACTATCATATTTATCAAACGAAAAAGTACTATTTTTTAGTACTATTAATAATTTTTAATTTTAACATCAATCGGATTTGTTTGACCAGTAGCATTGTTTTTACCTTCAATTTGAACTTCAACAGTTTTATCATTTGTAATATTAATTGGTCAATCTTCACCTTTACTTTCAATAAAGTAATCAAAATCACTTTCAGTTAAAGAACTATCTACGGTTTTAACTGCTTTTAAAACAACATCTTTAAATTGTGGTTTTAATTGCTCTGCTGTCGCCTTTGTTGGATCTGTAACATGAATAGTTGGTTTATCTAATTTATTAATTTTACTAATATCAATTTTTGCAACAATATGTTTAATAATTCCCTTCGGTTCAACTACTGCTCCACCTAAATATAAAACTCTTTCCATAATCAAAGTATTACCCATTCCAGTACCTAATGCAGCAGCACCAACCCTTAATGGAGTATGGTCTTTTTTGCGTAAAATGAGAGGGTCATATTTTTTGCTAAATTTAAAGGCAATTGCATTAACTCCATTTGGTAATAATTCAATTATTCCTTCTGAACCATCTTTATTGATAATTGGTAATTTTTGGTAGTAAGAAAAAAGTTTAGGTTTTGGTATAAAAATTATTCTTTATTTTAAATATATTTCTAAAACACTGATAAATCAACCTTTTAAAAAGTTATCTAATTATTTTATTTATATTTTTTATAAAACCTAAGCTTTTGTAATACTATCTAATTTTTTAAGAACCATATAGTATGTTGTTCCTTCAACAGTTTTCATTGCTCCACTTGTTTCAATTACGCTATTTATTTGGTCGTTTGCTCCAAGTTGTAACTGTAGTTTATTGCGAATTCCACGAATAAAATCAGCCGAACCCAATACAACTGTTTCTTATGGAGTAAAACCATTTTCATATATTTTATCCATAATTTCATCGTGGATTTGTAAAGCATTAGTATCATCTGCTTTTTGGCCTTGAATGGTTGTAACTGTTTCTTTATTAATAATTTCTAAAATTTTATTGCGTTTATAAGCAACCTCAGTATCCATTGCTTGCTCAATATCAGCGGCCAAAAGATTAGGATTAAAATCACTTTCTACAGGGTCTAATTTACGAGCAAAAGTTAAAATTGTATCTAATTCAACAATTCCATCTATCTTCAATTATTACAATAACTTTATTTAAATAAGAACAAGTTTGATTTTTAAATTGATTTAATACTAAATAGCTATTATTGATTGCTTCTTCTTCATTTTTAGAATTAAAAGTAATACTATTAATTATTTTCTTTTGCAAAACATTATAAATAATAATACCAGTTTGACCAATTCCGGGCAGGGTTAATTGCAATAATATATTTTAATTTATTTGTTTTATTTTTTTATCAATTTGCAATATTTTTCAACCATCCGCAGCCAAATCTAAAATATCGTTAATTTTATAGTGTTGCATATATGAATTAATAACACCTCATTTATCTTCAAATAAATTTAAATACATTTTTGCTCATTCTAAACATTGCAAATCATAATGATTTTTATGATGTGAAATACGACAATTAACAGGTTGGCAATTAACCTAATAAAATGATGTTGTTATTTCATATCAAGTTTTATTAATATACAAACTTTTATATTTTTGCATAATATTTTTCTCCTTTATTTTTATTTTTTAAAATAAACAGAAAATTCCATTGTTGGTTAATATTTTGATATTTAGTAAATAATTTGTTTTAGTATTTATTTATTTCGCCACCCACTTCACTTTGAAGGTGAGCGGGGGCGGATAGGATATTTTGATAGAGTTTACCCCCATACGGAAATAAAAAAAACAGTTTACCCAGTTATTAATTACGCTTCATCCATCCCTAGACAACTTTATACAAAGAAAATAACCTTTTGGAGTTCCAACCCTCTTGTTTTTTTTAGTGTCCGATATTGTTTTTTTCGGTTTAACAGCACTCTTTTTATGAAAACAAGCCAAAAAACACATGCTTTGACATTTCGCAAGGGATTAATCTTGCCGAGAATTAAAAGAAATAAATAGGAGAGTAAATCCAATAGCTTTTACACTTTCTTTAAGGGCTTCGTGCTATAGATGAGTTATCCATCTTTAAGCATCAAAATATTAAGTTTTAAGCGTTGCATTATTCATTGGATAATACCTTTATTGAAAGGATTTATAAAATATCGTTTATTTTGTGTAGGGAAAACAGAATTTAATCTTTTTTTATGATAAAAGTTCTAAATTTAAAGATGCTATCCGATGAATAATGCAAATAAATTTATTTTTTTAATAGAAAAATAAAAAAAAAAACAATCTCACAAGAATTGTTTTTTGCCGGTTCATAGTACAGGACGCCTAATAAAAAAATACCCCGTCCTTACAAGTACTTAATAAAATAAACACATAAAATTGTTTTTATGTGTTTATTTTAGGTATATCAAACCTTGTTATTTTTTTTGTTGATGTTTAACTTTTAAAACTTTTTTAGTTCGTAAATCTTCTTGATATTCATTAAAATATGGATCAGGTTCATCAACTAATTTGTTACGATATTTTCTTAAGTAGTAAACTAAAATTGGAATAATAATTGCTGCTGAAATTAAATCATTTAAACCGATAAAGACATAATAGAAAATTGGATTTCCAATTGCTTGACTAACTCCAAAACCAATTCCAATTAATGGTAAAATTACAACAATTGAACGTAAACTACTTGTAAATGTTGCTAAAAAGGAACGATTAATTCCTTGAAACAACGTTAAAGCAATATAAGTTAATGAACAAAATGAATAAGTCATAAAGTTTAAAACAATTCATCAACGATATTTAGTTGCATATTTTTCAGGAAAAGCAAATAACATCATCATATCTTTTCTAAAAATAATAAAGACAATTAATATTAAACAAAATCAAATAATAATTAATAAACTAACCCGTTTTAAAACTTCTCAAATTCGAGCATTCTTTTTTGCCCCATAGTTATAAGTAATAATACTACGAGCCCCTTGTGTAACACCAACCCCTGCCGATAATACTAATGTCATTCATGGCACAATTGAAGAATAAAGTTCCTGCAAAACAGCAACCCCATTATGATATTCTTGGTTTGGTAACTGAACAACAAGGTATGTTGCAACATAAGATGTAACGACTAAAGCAGCATTATTAATAAAATTTGGTAATCCTACTTTGGTAAAATTAGCAATATTTTTCCCTTTAATTTGGAATAAATCATTTCAGTAAAATTTTGAATAACTATTTTTTGTTTTAAAAACAATAATAAATCCTCAAATTACTTGTACTGTTCAAGAAAAAACTGTCCCCAACATTGCTCCTGACATTCCAAGATGACAAACTCTCATAAAAAAAATGGCCGATGCAGCATTAATTAATAATGAACTTAAAATCATAATTATTACTCATTTCATTCGTCCTTCACTACGAATTAATGACATAAAATAATAACTTAAAAACATCATTGCTGCTGCCGCTAACATTGGAAATGAATATTCTCAACATAAACTTTCTGTAATTGGATTATAATGTTTTCCCATTTGAGAAGTAATAAATATAGCATTTCATCCCGGAAATACAATACAAAAAATTACAAATGCGACGATGATTGAAAAAAGAACTGTTAATGAAAAACCATTTCCTGCAATTCGACGCATACTTGGAATATCGCGTTGCCCATAAGCAATTGAAAAATTCATTGCACAACCCATTCCAATCATAATACTAAAGGACCATTGTAAGTTATATGTTTGTGAAGCATATTGAGTTGCAACATTAATAAATGACCGCATATCAGCTAAAGGAATTTCTGTAACACTAATATTTTTTAACCGATTATATGCATCAATATAAAATTGATCATGAATTAAATCAGGTGCGGCAAATGATAATGCTAAACTTTTATCAACAATATTGTATAACCCTTGGACAATCATTAAGAAAACAGTTGGAACACAAAAGTATGTTATTGTTTTTCAAGGTTTTTCAAACCGTAATTTTTTTTCACGACCTGTTAAAACTTCTGACAAATTAATTTCCTCCCCCAATAAAAAAATAAAAAAACCTTACAATGTAAAGTAATTTTAAAACTACATTAATAATCTTCTTTATAATTATAGCTCAAAAAAATTATTTTACTAAGGTTTTTTAACATTAATTAATTAATGCACTTGCTTTACCAAAATTTTTATTAACTGAAAAAACAACACGATTGTAAATTTCGGTAATATTTATTACAAATAGTTTAATAGTAATTAAAATTACTTTTTCTTCAAAAGCACGATAAGCAATTTCTTTAATTTGTTCATTACCATTTTCTAAATGTAAAATTAAACCATCCTCTAATTTTTCAATTATGGGAAGATTTAATTTTTTTACAACATTTTCTAAACTTGCTAACATTGGTTTTTCCATTACGGTAAATTGATAATAGTTTTGGGTCGAATTAATAACAGTGCTGTGAACAAATTAAAATTGTCTTACCTTGGTTTTTAACTTTTTATCGTTTAGTTTTACAGTATACACTTCTGCAACAACATCATTTCAAGAAATTGGGTTTTCAGTAGCAGGTAGTTTAGTGACCACTAAATCAATATCCCGCGCTAATGAAGTCACATCAAAAGCTTCCATATTTTCACTACTATACGAAAATGATATACTAAGTTTATCGTCAGATACACTTCATACTGGTCAACCAGTTGGATTTAATAAATCATCATATGTTTTTTTAAGATCAGAGTCTTTAAATTTAACAGGATTTTTTGCTAAATCTGCGGTTTTAATCAAATATTATGATGCTTGATCACCTTTACTTGCATTATAAATAAACGTAATCATCACTCCAATTACTGTTAAAAAACCAATTGTAAATAAAATACCGATAACACCTTTTGCATTTAACCCTAAATAAATTAAAATACCAATTGTGGTTAAAAATAATTGTAAAATAAAACTTGTTAAAATCATAAAGTTAACTTTGCTTAAAATTACTTTTCCAAATGCCGTTCCTTTTGGTCCCATTCCCAATGATAAAATTGGTGGTAATAATAAAATAATTAGTGAATAAATTAAGCATAATAACTGTAAAGCTAATCATTTTTCAATAATCATTCTTGTTTGTGAGATTGGAATTGATGAAAAAATTAATAATGTTCCATCATCAATTTCATCACGAATTAACTGTACTGCTTTAAAACTAATAAACATTGATGTTAACCCAAAGTATAGCATATATCAAATCCATGAATAAATAGTAAATAATTATTTAGCAGCATCAGTATAGTCTCCACTAGCAACATCTCTCATTTCTAAAAGCTAATGATAAAACCATAATTATTCCCACTACTAATGTTAAAACAAACATCACTCATATTGATGGTGCCTTTAACATTTTAATTAAAGTATAACGAAACATTTTTAATGAAAAAAATGAACTATCTTTTTATTTAATTCCTCTTTTTTTCCTTGCGTTGCTTCGACTATTTCATTATGAGTCATATTTTTCCTCCTATTTCATTAATTTCATAATATATTTTGTAATTTTAAAAACTACAAGATAATTATACAAAAAAAGACTTTTGTTTCTTGTTTTAAAAAAATTAACATTAACAAAAAACATTAATTTTTTTTAATCTTTATTAAATAATTTATTTGCTCGTTCTTTTGCTTTTTCTTTTTTAATTTTTTTAATTGATTCTTTAATGTGACTCCGACGAACTTGTTTTTTAAATTCATCAATTTCCGCTTTCCGTTTTTTCTTATAACCAGGTTTAATTTTTTTATTATTATCTTTTGTTTTATAACGATGAATAATTTTATTAATTTCATTCTCAACTGCAAGAGAAGATTGTTTTTTAGGCTTATAATCACTAAGAACTGTTTTAACCAATTCTCCTTGTTGATTTCATTTCTTTGTTTTAAACGTAATTCCTTTTGTCATTAATTGTTGCGCTAAATTTAAATTTTTTGTATCATAAAGAACATAACTATAACCAGTATAATTTGCCCGCCCAGTACGACCACTACGATGAATATAATATTCTAAATCATTTGGTAAATCAATTGAAATAACATGACTAACACCAATAAAATCAATTCCACGCGCTGCAATATCACTTGCAATAACATACTTATATTTTAAATTTCGAATTCGTTTAACAACTTGTGTTCGTAATCGTGGTTCTAATCCAGCATGTAATTGGATGACAGAATAATTATGTTCTAATAACAAATCATAATACTTATTAATATCTATTTTTTTATTAATAAAAATTAAGCATAAATATGGATCAAATGTTTTTAAAAGTTTTAATAAAATTGTTTCTCGTTCTTGATGTTTTGTTGGAATTAAAATATGTGTAATGTTTTGATTTGTTATTTGATTGGCATTTAAATCTAAATAATGTGGATTTTTTAAATACTTGATTAAAAAAGGTTTTAACTTAGGCGGAATTGTTGCAGAAAAAACAGATACTTGAACATTAGGATTTACTTTACTCAAAATATAATCAACATTTTCAATAAAACCTAAATCAAAAAGCATATCACATTCATCAATAATAAAAGTTGTTAATTTACCGAAGTTTAGGCTTTGTTGTTCAAATAAATCTTTTAGTCGCGTTGGAGCGGCAATAATAATGTGGGGTTGAATTCGTTGCAATTGTTCAATTTGACGTTTAATATCTTCGCCACCAATAAAATAATTAACTTGTAAATTTGGTTCAAATTTTTTAAAAAAACGAATATTATCATAAATTTGTTTTGCTAATTCACGGGTTGGGGTTACAATAATAGATTGAATTTTTGCTTGCTCATAATTTATATTATTTAAAATTGGTAAACAAAACGCAAATGTTTTTCCAGTTCCTGTATGTGCCTTACATATAATATTTTGATGTTTTAATAATAATGGCATTACTTTTTCTTGCACAATAGTTGGTTCAACAAATTTTAATTCAGCAAGACCTAAATTTAAAAACCACTTAAAACCAAATTGATTAAAATTACTCATAATTTAACCCCCTTTTCTCACCTTCCAAATTATAACATATTTAAAAAATTAAATTATTGCTAATTTCATTATATAACTTTTATTTTTTACCGGTAGCTACTAATTTTTCCACAACTGGTTTTTTATTATCCTGAGCTTTAAAAAGTTCTTCTTCTTTAAGAAAATCTGTTTCAGCATTAACAATTAAATTAGCTCATCGTTCTTGTTCTCGCGATAATGTTGTGGATGTTTCATGTCCCTTACGAACAGTTATATTCATTTTTTTCAGTGCTTTTATAGCTTGTTTTATTGTTTTTTTCAATTTTTTCTGTGTGTCTAAATACTCAATTAAATAAGGATGTGTTATTGCTTTTATCATTTTTTTGTAACATATATTCCAATTAAGATTAAAACAAGAACCGCCACTAATAGCACAATTAATAGACTACCAACTACTTCTGCAAAATTTGTTCCTGCTTCTAATTCATAATTTTAGGGTCATTGAATCACTCCACTATTATTAACATTACCCAGTTGGTGCAACCATGTCATTAAATCAATTCCTTGCCCACCATCAGGTACAATAATATTTGAATATCCTCAAATAAATGATCCCGAGGATACTAATCGCATTAATTTGTTAATTCCCAAGTGACCTATTAATTGATAACCATTACCATAAAATGTTTTAATATCATTAATATTAACTGGTAATCCTTTTCCTTCTTAATAATAACCATCATAATATATTCCTAAAAAAACTAAGGCTAAAACTAAAATAATTAATACAATAATTCATATTAAGGCGTCCTGTACGATGAACCGGCAAAAAACAATTCTTGTGAAATTGTTTTTTTTATTTTTATATTAAAAAACATAAATTTATTTGCATTATTCATCGGATAGTATCTTTAAATTTAGAATTTTTATCATAAAAACAGATATTATTCTGTTTTCCCTACATAAAATAAACGATATTTTTATAAATTTCCTTTTAAATAAAGGTATTATCTGATGAATAATGCAATACTAAAACTTAATATTTTGATGCTTAAAGATGGATAACTCATCTATGGCACGAAGACTTAAAGAAAGTGTGAAAGCGATTGGATTTACTCTCCTATTTATTTCTTTAATTCTCGACAAGATTAATCACTTGTGAAATGTCAGAGCATGTGTTTTTTGGCTTGTTTTCATAAAAAAAGTGCTGTTAAACCGAAAAAAACAATATCGGACACTAAAAAAACAAGAGGGTTGGAACTCCAAAAGGTTATTTTCTTTATATAAAGTTGTCTAGGGATGGATGAAGCGTAATTAATAACTGGGTAAAACTGTTTTACTTCCTTAGGGGATAAACTCTGTCTAAATAATATTACCGCCCCCGCTCACCACCGGAGTGAAGCGGGCGGTGAAATAAATACTAAAATCCAATACATTATTTACTAAATATCAAAATATTAACCAATAAAGGAATATTATGTTTTTTTACAGAAAGGAAAAAATATTATGCAAGAATATAAAAGTAAATATATCAATAAAACTTGAAATGAAATAACAACTTCATTTGATTGAGTTAATTGTCAGCCTGTTAATTGTCGTATTTCACATCATAAAAAGCATTATGATTTACAATGTTTAGAATGAGCAAAAATGTATTTAAATTTATTTGCAGATAAATGAGATGTTATTGCTTCTTATATGCAATATTACAAAATTAACGATATTTTAGATTTAGCATCAGATGGTTGAAAAATATTACAAATTGAGAAAAAAATAAACCAAATAAATTAAAATATATTATTGCAATTGACCCTGCTGGAATTGGACAAACTGGCATTATTATTTATAATGTTTTGCAAAAGAAAATAATTAATAATATTACTTTTAATTCCAAAAATGAAGAAGAAGCAATAAATAATATTTATTTAATATTAAATAAATTTAAAAATAACATTTGTTCTTATTTAAATAAAGTTATTGTAATAATTGAAGATTATCAACTTCATAAGGGTTTAAAAATAAAAACTCCATTATCTACTCCTAAATTTATTGGTGGTTTAAAAGTTTTATGCAAATATCTATTTAATTTAAATTATGTTTTACAATCGCCAGTTGTTAAAAAAAATTATGTTTATAAAGGAAATATTAAAATGACAGAGCACGAACACGATACTTGGAAACATTTACAATATTTTTTAGCAAAAGGAGTTGATAAAAATGGCACAAACAAAAAGTAATTTACCTAAAAAATCAATAACCAATAAACCTAAAATGAAAAATAAAAGAGTTAATAAATTAGAATTAACTGTTAGATTACATGAAAATCCGATTAAAACTAAAATTAAGGCATTGGTTGCTGGTGGTGTTGAAGTTGATGCTTGCTCTGCTAAATGTCAATGAGACGGATTAAATTATTCAACATTATCAATATATAGCCCATCTATTTTAACCGAGTTTTTGAAATTAAAAAAAGATGATGAGATAAAAATTAAAGGCTCAGTATTTAATCAGTTAAATATAAAAACTAAACGCTATTTTTTATCTTTTCGAGTCGATAGTTTCGAAATTATACAAAAAGCGATTAGAAAAAGAACAAATACAAATATTAAAAAATAGGAGGAAAAACGATGTCATTAAAAAATGTAAAATATGTTCTTATTAATGAAAATAATGAACCCACTAAAAACGAAGATGGTAGTTTAGATATTAAAACTGCTGAAATTATTTTAGAAAATACTGCTGAAGTTGAAGAATTTAATGCAAGTAATTTAGAAAATAGTAATCAACAAATCAACGAACTACAAACAAAAAATACTGAATTAACTTCACAAATTGAACAACAAACAATTCAATTAAAACAAATTGAAGTAATTGACTTTATTAATTCTTTAACTGATAATGAAGAATTTAAAAATGTTTTATTAAAGTCTTATGATATTAGTGATGATATTGAAATCATTAAAACACAATTGCAAAGTGTTTATGATGAATTAATTAAGGTACAAACAGTTAATACTGGTGGCGTACCAAAAGTAGAAAACAAAGAAAACAATATTTTAGATACAGACAATGTATTTAATAAATAGAAAGAAGGAAGTAAATTATGGCACAAAACCCACAAAGAATTTTCGGAGATATTGCTAATCAAGCAACAAAACGAGATCGAGAAACATTTGAACAATGATATTTACAAACTTATCAACAAAAATTTAGTTGAGAAGCATTATTTGCATGAAAAGATGCAAGTAAATTTAGTTTAGCATATAAAAGAAAGAAAAATATTAAATATAATGAAGGTTCTGGTAAAGATGGGAAAGTATTTAATACTGATGATAAATTATTAAATTATTCAGAAGTAGAATTTGATGATGGAATTGTTGAATTAGATACAATTTTAACTTTTGCTCGTAAATTAGACCCTGTAGAAAGTGATTTTAACCCTAATCTTTGGGCTGCTGATATTGAACAAGCAATGGATACTGAGGTTGCTTATAAACGTAATAAAATTTTAGAAATTATTAATAAAGGAGTAGTTACAACCATTCAAGGCCAAAAAGCAGATGATACTAATGCTTTACAAATTCACGATGAAATTATAGATAAAATATATGAAAATGGATTTACCCCATCAGAAACAGTTGTCTTGGGTTCGGCTGATTTTATTCGTGGAATTCGTAATAAATTACAGTTACAACTTGGAGCAAATGACCAAATAAACAATGTAATTGAAACAAGCGGAGCAATGAAAACTGTTGAAGGAACAACATATTATATGGTTCCTAAAAAATTACCAATTATTAATAAAGATGGTTCAGAAGGAACAATTACTCTATTACCAGATGGTGTTAATGCAATTGCCTTTAAATTTAGTAAAAAATATGACCCTCTTATCTTACGCAAAAAAGACCATACTCCATTAAGAGTTGGTGCAGCTGCATTGGGTACTGGTATGGGTAATACTTTGATTATGGAAAGAGTTTTATATTTAGTTGGGGCAGTAGTTGAACCTAAGGGAATTATTAAACATATTGTTTCAAAAATTGATATTAGTAAAATTAATAAAATAGATAAACCAAATATTTATGTTACAGACCCAACAAAAGCAACAGCCGAACAGTTAAAATCACAATTTAAAGATGTTGTTTTAAAAGCAGTAAAAGCAGTAAATAGTTCTTTAACTGAAAGTGATTTTGATTACTTTATTGAAAGTAAAGGTGAAGACTGACCAATTAATATTACAAATGATAAAACTGTTGAAGTTCAAATTGAAGGTAAAAACAACGCTACTGGTCAAACAAATCCGATTGATGTTAAAATTAAAAATTCTTAATAGTACTAAAAAATAGTACTTTTTCGTTTGATATATATACCAATTGGAACATCTAAAACAGCCCTTATTTATGCTGTTAAAAAAAATCCAACTAGATTGTCAATCCAACAACAAGAAAAAAATTTTGGTTTACAGTTATTAGAATTTTTAGGAATTCAAGTTTTAGCACTTGGTTTATCAGTTTTAACTGGTGGTATTGCTTCGGCTGTTGGTCTTGGTGCGGGATTATCTAATTTTGCCGCAGCATTTATCTCATTTGGAGTAGAAACAGCAACCGATTTTGCCGTAAATCAAATATACGATAAATTAACATCAGAAGTGACAGTAAAAAGTACTGCCTTAAATTTGCTACCAGCAATTGGTGGTATTGGAAAATTAACGCGTGCTGCTCGAACAACTAAAATTTTAAAATTAGCGAAAGAAACTAAACTACTTGAAAAATTAGGTGTAATAACTGCTAATAATTTAGAAGATGTTGTAAGACAAGTTAGAGGTAAAAAGATTTTATCTGATAAATTAATATTTGATTTTACAAAACAAGCTAATAATAAAACTTTATTATATACAATTGGTAAATTAGCCCGAAATGATTTTTATAAAGGTTTTAAAGTTTATAATTTAGAAACAATTAATAATTTATTAAAAAATGAAAAAAATATTCAAAAAATAAGTCCTACATTAGTTCAAAAAATACCACGCATAAATAAAATAAATGCTAATAAATGATTGTCTGAATATGGATTAAATATTGATAAAATAAGCAAAATTAATACTAATGAGTGATATAACATAATGACTAATCTTCATAAAAAAGGTGTTGGTAAAAACCTAATATTAAATGCTAATTTAATGCGGGGCAGTAAAATATATAATAATAAATTATTAAATATTTTTCATCAAACACCAATTAAATTAAATAAAATTTTAAATCATTTAAACCCAAATTTTTATATTCAAAAAGTAACTAAAAAATTATTAGCCCCAATTGAAAAACAAATAATTACTATTAAACAAAAAGTAATTAGTAAAATTACTGATAAAACTAAAAAAATATTATCTAAATTTGAAACTAAGGCTATTAAAAAAGGTCAATTATTACCTTTTGCTTATGGTTCTGATGTTTTTTTAGCAGTTAAAATTGTTCCATTATCAGTTGCGGGTGAAAAGTTGCTTTAACAATATATTATAAAAATCCTAAATATGCCCCTATTGTCGTTATGACAACTTTAATCAAAGCAGAAACAGTTTGTTTTAGCTCCTGAACCGTTTAAATTCTATATGAACAGTGAATGGTTTATTGGTTGGGGATTTAAAAAAACAAGTTTGTTTAATTTAGTTTCTTTTGCCCCACTTGTTTATCAGCAAGTAGTAAAAGATAGTTTTAAAATATATCGGACAATTGCTAAGATATTAAAAATGCAAGAACAATTTAAAAATAACTTTAATAAATATAAATTGTTAAATACGCCAGAAGATAGTGCGGTTACTAGTTTGTTAGGTAATGGACTAGTATTTCAAGCATATAAACAACTCAGAACAAAACAAGATTTAAACAAAACAATTAAAACAAAAACATTACTAAATAGTAAAAAATTTATATTAAAGAAAATATATTCTAAAAAAAGTAAATGATAAGGAGATGATTAAATGTTAAATGAATTATGACAAAATGTTACTTTGGAAAATTATAATAATTTTATTCCAATGACAGGTAAAATTACACAAGTTCCAGTTCGTTATAATAAGTTTTTTAAAGGTGATGTAGAATTATGATTTAAAACATTTGCTTTAAGAGCCCAAAATATGATTAATTCTTACTTAAACTATCCATTTTCAAAACTAAAGTTTGAAACATTTAAAGATCCATTATTAAAGAAAATTTGTATTAATATGGTGTTTATTACGATTGAGCATTGAACATTTAACCGTATTCCAATTGAATTTTTTACTTCGGCAAATATGAGTGTTGGTGATATTAATTATTCATCGCAAAATGACCCTATGATTACTTGACAAGGTCTATTGCCTACCTATGCAAAATCATTGGCTAATTTAACAACTTTAAAGAAAATGTTTCGTACTTTTCAAGAAGAAGGTATTGATTTAACAATGATTGATTTAGAAGCATATTATACTCAATTAGAAGTTGATGCTTTATTAGATAAACTTGTTATAGAAAAAATTAAAGATGAAAAACTTGCAAAAATAAAAGAAGAAATTTTAGATGAATTAAAAAAATCAATTATTATACCAAAAGTTCCAGATTGAGAAATTGTAGATATTACTGATTGAACGCCTAATGTTAGTGAATATCAAATAAAAGATTGAGATAAAAATAAATATAAATATAAAGTATGAGTTGATAATCAATTTTTAAATAGTTTTTATTTATCAACTTATAAAGGATTTACAGGAAATATATCAAGTGGAATAACAACTACTGGTAATGAAAATCAAATTGCACAATTAAGAAATAATGGAAAAATTATAATATATTCAAAAAATGCTGCTGCTAAAATGACTAAATTATATATTGAAAGAAAAAAAGTAAGTTAGGAAGGAGATGTTTTTATGCCAAAAGTAACTATTAAAGATATGATTATGTTTTTGAAAATCTTTGGAGTTTCATCATTATTTTTTATTGCCGGAATTATTATTTGTTTTATCGGAGAAAAAACATTGGGTATTTCTTGACCAGCATATGTTATTGTTTCAGCAATGCTTATTGGAGCAGGAATTATAGTTTTAATTATTGAAACTATTAGATTTATCAAAACTCATAACAAACAACAAAAACAAGATAGTATTGAAGATGTTATTAAAAAAGAAGATACGAAATAAAGAGGTGATATAAATGGGATTGTTACCAGCAAAAAAGAAATTAAAAAAAGAATATGATATTGATAGTTATTATCTTAATTTAGCATCAACGATTACTAATCGTAAAAATGTTACTGTTCAAAAACATAATGAAATTTTAGAAAAAAGAATTTGTGAAGATAATGCTAATTTTTTAAATCCATGAGATTTAGAAATTAGCATTTATAATCCAATTAATAATAAACAGATAGATACTAAATTAATTAATAACTTTTTAAAAATGCAAGACTTTACTAATAAGAATTGATATAACGAATATAAAATTAATAAGAATGGTAAGGGTGCATATTTTATTTTTGCTAATAATTCAAAACTTAATTTTATTACTATTGATTTTTATAATGACCAATATGACGAATTAGGTAATTTAGTATCTTGTACTTTTGATTATGACCCTTATATTAAAAATGTGTAGTATACCACACACATTTTGGAGATTGCAAGAAAACAAGAAAAAATAATAAAATATATAATTTAAAATATAAAAACATCATTAAAAATGATACATATATAAATAAAAATTCTAAAATTGACACACTAAAAAATAGTTTAAATAAAACTTTATAAATTTTAAATTATTTAGTTAAATTATTTAAAAATTCAAATGGTGTCTGAAAATTCAAAGATTTATGCACTTTTTCAAAATTATAAAAATAATAGTAATCATTTAGTTTATTTTGTAAACCAACTGCATCCAATATTTTTTCATCAAATACAAATAACTTAGTATAATTTTGATGAAATCTTTCAATTTTACCGTTTGACTGTGGAAAACGAACGGGTGTTGTTTGATGTAAAATATTTTTATCTGTTAAAAATTGAGTAAAAGTAGTTTCTTTAACAGTATTTTTTTGATTATTCCGATGACTATTAATAAATTCAGAACCGTTATCAGTTCTAATCCGTGTTATTTTAATGCTAAATATTTTTTTAAAATCACTGATTGCTCTTTTAACAGCATCAATAGCATTCTCGGTGCTTAATTTATCATAAATATAACCGAATACTCCTCTCATTCTTTCATCAATAAAATCATAAACATAATATTTTTTATCAACTGAAAATTTACTTGGCATAAAATATTTAGCGTCCATTTGTAATAATCCTAATTCTTTGACTTCATATCTTGGATTTTGTCTTTTAATTTCTTTAATTTTATTTTTTATTTTTAATCAACGCTTATCTTTTTTAAGTCAACGAAAAAATGTTTTTAAATTTTTAGGTGCTTTTTTTTTTAATTCTTCGCCATGAATTCCTTTTTTTAAATTATAAAACAATGATAAAACACCCCCAGCGTGTTTATCACAATATTCAAAATATAAATCACAAATATTCTCGCGAACATCATTACTATATTGATAATTAATATTATTAGGAACTGTTGATTTTAATAATAAATCTTCAAAATTATTATTTGCATATGCAACTAAAATTTTATTCGATCAATAATAAAAAGTTGAAAATTTATTTTTAAAATATTTTTTAATCAAGTTTTTTAATAACAACTTAGTTTTAAGAAAAAACTCCTTACATAAATTAATATATGCAAATATTTTATTTTTTATTCTTTTATAATATTTATTTTGATGGTTTTTACTTAAAAAATCTTGCAATTTTGCTTGTAAATCGCCTAAATTAGAGTTATTAATAATATATTTCATTAATTCACCTCATTTTTTAAAAATAATATATTATAGTTATATCATTTAAAATAATTTTTATAAAACTTTAAACTTTTTTAAACAATCATAACCATAATAAGTAAGTATCGTTGCTAAAACATATTTAAAAATGCTTGTATATATATATATATATATATAATGTCAATAGAAATGGACAAAAAGTTTCAGGGAAGGAAATAAATAATATGAAAAAACTTTTAGGATTATTAGGAACAATTATGATAACTGGAAATGCAATACCATCAGTGATTGCAGCAGCACCTAATCGAAAACACAGTATTAAAAAAAGACAAAATAGCGAAAATACCTCAACTACTCCAAAATCACAAGATGAGCAACAATCTCAATTTTTAGCAAATTCAGATAGTAAAGTTGACATTATTGAAAAAGAAATTACTTTAAATGAAAATTATTCTGATAATATTCAAAAAATGTTAAAAGAATTTATGAAAAATGAAAAAATTGATCCATTAAGAATGATAAATAATGAAGGAATTATTACAACAAATTATTTTGAAACATCACAAAAACAAAAAGAACGCAAAGAAAATATTAAAATAATAGAAAAATTAGATAAAATTTTAGAATTATCTAAATTTAATGCAGATAAAACAATAATTTTAATATTAACATTAAAAAACATTAACAATAAAAGTATAAGATTAGTAATTAATTTAAATAATTTTTATTTATTTGGATTTATTAATAGTAAAAATCAATATTTTTATTTTAATGATGAAATTTTAGAAAAAATAAAACAAAATAATCAAGAAGAAATCATAAAAATTAATGATTTAAGGGGTAAATTAAATGATTTAAAAGATAACAAACTTTTATCTAATGAAGAAAAAATAAAAGAATATTTGCAACTGAAAAATGAACTTATTCCTCTTAAAGAAAAAGAAAAGAGTATTAAAAAAATCAATTATAATAATGAATTAAATTCCTTAAATAAAAAAATTAGTAATTTACAAGGTGAAAATTTAAAAGATGAAGAAGAAAAAATTAAGGTTTTAAATAAATCAGTAATTAAAAAATATAGTTGTAAAAATATTAATTTAAATTATACAGGAGCATACTCAAAACAAGGGTTAAATGCTGTTAATCAAAACATTATTATTTCTCAAAATAATTTAAATAATGCAATTTCAAATTTATCAATTCTTGATAGTGAAAATAATCAAAATCAAACTACAAAAAACGATTTAACACAAATTATTTTTATTACAAGTGAAGCGATGCGCTTTGGTTCTTATCTTAAATATTTTAATTATAAAAAAGATGGAAAACAAATTGAATTTAAAAATATTTCAAAAGATATTCAAAATATTATTAATTCTACAAATGATAATAAAATTCAATGAAAAGATTATTCTGAACAATTAATAGGCGGATGAATAGCATCTAGTAAATATATAGAAGAAAAAAGAAAAGAAATTTTTAAAAATTTAAATAATGTAATTATTAGTAATGAATTTTTATCTAAAAATCATGAAGATCTAAATAAAATATTAAAAAAATCGTTGGAAGAATCAAAAAATTTAGAAAGCGAAATTAAGAATTTAATTAAAAATTTTTACAAACAAGAAAAAACAGAAGCATTAGAAGAACTAGAAAAATTAATTATAAAAAATTTTAATAATTTAATTTTTAAAAATAAAATAAGAATTAAAGAAGAAAAAATAGATCTAACTAAAATAGAAAGATTGCCATCGATTTTTTCAAATTGTAACACTTTATTTGGTATTTCGAAAGATACAATTATATCTAACAATTTAAATTTTCTTGAATTACTAATTATAAAAAAACCTGAGCTTTTAAAGTCTAAATGTGAAAATGGATGAACAGCTTTACATTTTGCATCAAATACAGGCCGCATAAAAAGTGTTAAATTATTACTCGATAAAGCAAAAGAATTATATAAAGATAAACCAGAAGAATTTAATAAATTTATAAATGCAAAAGATGTTTTTAATGAGACCCCTTTACATGAAGCAACAGATCAAGCAGAAATAAATAAAAAGATATATATTGATAATGTTGATTATATGAATTATACAAATGTTGTAAAATTACTGCTTGATTATGGTGCTAATCCAAATATTATAAATGATAATGATAACACATCTTTACATTTAGCAGCAATGGGCGGCTATAAAGAAATTGTACAATTGTTACTTGATAAAGCAAAAGAATTATATAAAGATAAACCAGAAGAATTTAAAAATTTTATCAATAAAAAAAATAAGTATGGTAATACATCATTAAATCTTGCAAAAAATTATAATCATACAGAAATTGTTAAATTATTAGAAAATGTATGTATAGATACAAGCAATTATTCTCAAACTTTTGCTGGTTTAAAAAATATATTCCAAAAAACAAAAAATGGAATAAGCAATTCAAAAATATCTTTTATTAAAACAACAAATCAAAATAATTTGTATGATGTACCACCAGATAATAGTTGTTTATTTTGATCTGTGGCAACAGCATATTTATTGCCAGTTAAAAATAATAATGAAGAATTTAGAAACCGATTTATCCAATTATTTGGTGATGATGAAGAAAATTTAAAATATTTAGAACATATTCAAAAATTACTACAACAATATGATTTAGAAAATAATAGAAATTTAAATCAATTATGATATCAAAATCAAACAGCAATTAATTTAGTCACAAATGTTTTTCGTAATCGTGTTGTTGATTATATAAGAGATAATTTAGACAATCCAACACAAATAAATTCACAGACAAATATAAATCAGATTGAAACTTTTCGCAGTGCAATTCAGATAAGCGAAAATGAAATTAATATTAATAATTACTTAGAAAGAATTAGACAATCCTCATCGTGGGGTGGACAACTTGAAATTTTAGCCATTGGTAATTTGCTATGTTCTAATATTAATGTAAATAATAGAAACATATTTGAAACAAACAATCCAAATGCAAACTTACAAATATTTCATGTAAATGAAAATCATTATAATTTTATTTTGTTACAAAATACAAATGAAGAAAATATTATAAATTCACAAGAAAAAAATACAAATATACAAAAACAACAAAAATTAACAAAAGCAGAAAAACCAAAAACAAATATAACAATTCTAAATAAATCTACCGTAAATAATAATACAAATTTATCTGTAAATAAACCAATAAAAATAAATATTATAAATTCACAAGAAACAATAATTAAAAAAGCGATAAATAAATATAATGCTCTTTCAAAAGAAGAAAAACAACAAAAATTAAATGAAATCAATCAACATTATCAATCATTACCCGAAAATGAACAAAAAGCATTTAAAGATAAATTAAGGGGCGTTGGTTTGGGGCTTACTTCTACCGGAATTTCTGGTGCTGGAATTTTAGGGATTTCAAAAATGACCGGAATATCACCAATAAAAGGTTTATCAACTACTGCTAATTATATCAAAAATAGTTTATCAACCACTCGCACTGTTGTTTCATCAGAAACAGGGGAAGCAGTAAAAATGACTCCACTTTTATCAGAAAGTACAGTAGCAGAAGGTTTAACAGCGGCTGAAACTTTATCAGTTACAGAAGGATCCACAGTTGTGGCCACTGAATGGGCAGTTATTGGAACAGAAGCTGGTACTGCGGCAGCATTAGCTCCCGAAACTTTAGGCTTATCATTAATAATTGGGGGGTTAGTAATTGCAGGAACTGCTATTCTTTGATGAATTAATTCTGATCATACAATAGTTAAACATGAATCACATAATCAATATAATGAAATTGAAAAATACTATAAATTTTTAGCTCATGATCAACTAAAATTAGATATTAATATCAATGAATGAAATAAAATTAAACAAATTTATCAAAAAAATGAAAGTAATTATCAAGAATTTAAAAATAAAATCAAATCAGAAATTACTAATTTTCATAAAGAAGATCATAGTGGTTGAGGCGGATCCATTACTGATAATGATATTAATACTTTAATCAATATTCTTTACAATCATTTTCAAGAAATAAATAATCATTTTTTATCTAATCCTAACCATAGTTGAAAAATTGTTACAAATACAATTGGCAGTTATTTTATAATTGAGGAGGAATAAAATATGAAAAAATGACTTAGCATTTTAGGAGTATACGGGATAGTTAGTATGTCAGCAAATTTAACAGCTTGTGATAAACATAATAATAATGAAAACGGCGGAGGTAATAAACCCGAACCTAAACCTAAACCGCAACAGCCACCAACAGGAAGTAATTGAAAATTAGATAATAATCCTAATTTTATTAATTATAAAGTTGATAATAAATGATATATTGCAATTTTTAGAAATAATACAAAAGATTGATATATTATTAATTTTTTAAATAATAGTGAGAATGATAAAATCTTAGGTAAATTTTCATTTGATGGTGTTAGTCAAAATCTTTATTTATCTGACCTTAAAAATTATTTTAAAAATGGTGATGTAAAAACAGTTTATTATTGAAATAATACTAATAAACCACAAAAACCAACAATTAATTCTAATACTGGTGAAATTACAGATTGAAAAGATTAAAAAGGAACTTAAATAGTTCCTTTTTATATTAATCTTACAAATTTCATAAAGATAATTAATAAAAATAAATTAGTTATTGTGCTATACAATGCAGAACTAAATTTTCATACCTCAAATATTTGACTAAAAAAACTATATATTGTTTGAAATATTTTACCAACTCCACTTGCTAATTCGTTTACTTGTTTTATACCAGGGATATTATTAACGATTCAAATTGCCGCATTTCTGATATGACACGCTAAATTATATCAACTACAACTTTCATATTGTGCTTGTCATCATTGACCGTCGGGAAACAATCCACCATTATTAATTTCTTGTCAATTATAAATACCAAAATTAAAATCATAATAACGGTACATATCATTTTCTTTTTGGGCTTGTAATTCAAAAACATTATAGCCGATTTTTTGTTGTTCCATTTTCTTATATTTTAAACCATATTTATCTTTTAAAGAACCTTCAAAAACATATCCTTCATTTTGATTAATATTATAACCATTTGATACTGAAAAATCATAATTAAATACATCTCCATAATTTGTGTTATAAAACCGATTTTTATAGGCTGAATACATCTTAAAATCTAATAATTTATATTTATCAGAAAAATAAAAATATCGTGGATAAATTTTAAAACCATTATTTGCTAACAAACCATATTTTTTGTTATATGCTTGCGTATAAGTATTATTATCTAAATCAAACATTATTCGTAAATAATCCTTATAAAAATTTTTAGATACAACAAACATACTATTTAACAATTCTTCAAATTTATCATAAGAAACTAAAAACTTTTTCTTTTGTTCTTCAAATTCTTTTTTCTCTGCTTCGGTTTTTAAAACTTTTTTATTATTTTCAAATTTATAAATATAGTTATTATAGTCATCAAAATATTTTATTGACTTTCCATTTTCATCTAAAATAACATCTTTAAAATTTTCTAATTTTAAACCAAAAAAGTTAATTAAAACAGTATCATATTGTAAATTATCAATATATCCACTTTCTATAAAATTACTACGATTTTGAAATAATGGCACCAAAGCATAAGCAAAAAATGCTTTTAAAAATTTATTAATATCAATTTGTCCTTTCATTTTTTCATAATATTTAATATTTCCATTTTCTAAATATGAATTAATATTTGCATCAAAATTAAAGATGTTATCTTTATCTTGCATAAAAGTAAACAAAAAACCTAATTTAGTTTCTTTATAAGGATAAGATGCATCATTACTCGCTGTCTTAGTGTGTGTTAATTCTAAACTACCAGCAATAATGTTATTATTTTTATCAATTGTTAAAATCATCCGATAAATTGATTTTTTAATAAAATACATAGCAGTATATCTTTCACTTTCATCAACAATTTCAAAATCAAATATTATCCGTTGTGTACCAACAATAATACTCTCATAATCGGGATTACCACCTTGCTGAACTCTAATATTTTCTTGAATAATAACATCTAAATAATTATTTAAAAAATCTTTAACTTTATTTTGATTATCAATATTTCAATCTGTAATTTCACCAGTATTTAGATTAATTGTTGGTTTTTGTGGTTTATTAGTATTATTTCAATAATAAACTGTTTTTACATCACCATTTTTAAAATAATTTCTAAGGTCAGATAAATAAAGATTTTGACTAACACCATCAAATGAAAATTTACCTAAGATTTTATCATTCTCACTATTATTTAAAAAATTAATAATATATCAATCTTTTGTATTATTTCTAAAAATTGCAATATATGATTTATTATCAACTTTATAATTAATAAAATTAGGATTATTATCTAATTTTCAATTATCTTCAATTAAATTAACTGACTGTAAATCAGTTATATTTGCTTTTAATTTATTTAACATTTGCGTTAAATTATATTTAGTTGTAAAAGAATAAATAAAATTAGTTAATTCTTTTAAAAATTGTTTTTTATCAACATCATAGAACTTATTAATATTATACTGTTTAGAATAAGTATTTCAATTTTTATATAAATCCATAAATTTATCATTAGGTTTATCATAAGAAACACCAGTTGAATAACTATCCTTTAAAAAATCTAAATATCATTTATCATTATAAGTTAGTGATTTTGATGTTTTTAAAGTAGGATTAATAAAATAATTGGTATCACTTCAATTTTCAAAAAAAGTGCTGCGTAAAAACATCGTATTAATAAAATCATTTTCATTAATTCCAGTTTCCACACTTCGCTTTGTTGTTACTTTTTCTGTTATTTGTTGTGATTGATGGTTTTGTTGTAATGTCATCGCCTCTAATGAGAAAAAAGAAATCAATAAAATTGGTACAAACGAAAATAATACTAAAAAATTACGCATTATTTTTTACCAACTTATTTTTACGATTTTCTTTTATTAATTTGATAATTTCATTAAATAAATAACCATAAAAATAATGAATTATTAAAATATCTCATAATATAATAAATCATAAACCGTAAAATATATAACCATTTATACCATTATATTTTTCTTTTAATTCGCCAATCGTTGAAACTGTATCTAAAATACATACAAACGCTAATAAACAACTAATAATAAAATATAAAATTAAATCAACCCAAGAAATAAATAAACCATTTTGTTTCTTTTCTTTTTTATTTTCTACATTACTTTTCATAAATTTACTCCTAACTATACAATGTTTTTGAAATAATAAAACCAATAATATATAAACTTGATATTGTTAACATTAACGGATGACTAAATAAAATCGCCATTTTACCAAAAATAGATAACAACCAAGTATCAGAATTATATAAATCCATAATAATATTTTTTGCTGATGTCAACTGATTAATAATAACTGTAATAAAACCAGTTCCAAATATAGCGATTGCCGCTACCAATAAAACTAACTTAATCATATAAAATCAACTCCTTACTTATTTTTTTATTCTTTTAGTGGTATGAATTCTTTTAAAACTTAATTCTCTTGTTTTTGCTTGTCTTGCTAAACTTGATAACTGTTGTTTATTGCGACTAACTTTAAATTGTTTTCGTTCTTTAATATGTTTTTGTAAACCTTGTTTAGTACTAGAAACACCCCGAACAGTAGCACCGTATAGTTTAGAACTATTGATAACACCGCTTTTAACCATGGAACCTAAATCGTTATAATTAGTTGATGTTCCGTGAATAGCATAAATTGATAATTTAATAACCATAAAAAAGATTAAAAAATAAGCAATCGTTATATTTGTCATTGGTAATTTAGTATTTCAAATCACATCAAAAACAAATAAAAAAGTATCAAAAATAAAACTAAAAATCTTATTTCAATTATCATTATTCGCACTTTCAATTAATAAATTACTCATTTTTTATTTTTCCTTTCCCTTTTTTGCTTTTAAATTTTCTTTCAAAATATCAATATCAAACAATTCTAAGCGTTGTTTATTATTTAATTTTGATATATCTTTTTAAAAATATTCTTTTTTATTAACAACTTCATCATTTTTTAAATCACGGACAAAACTTAATCAATGACTATCATATTTATTAGCAAATTCAAACGGAATAATTATCTTAAAAAACCGAATTCCTAAACCAACATCCGATTTATGTTTTGCTCGTTTTCCTTCTGCTGTTCGTTCTACTGATTTTGTTTTTCAAATTTCATAATCCGTAATATCTTGGAAAATACCAATTCGCATAACAAAACTACGATTAAAAATATTACCTAATTTAGATTTAACGGGTTTTTTCAATGAAATCGGAATAATAATACCGCTTGATAAATGACGAATATTATTTCACATCATACCCTCACGCTGTACGGTAAAAATCGCTCTATTTTTAAAATGTCTTGCTAAAACAATCCACACGCTTTTACCACCATGAACTTTTTTAACTTCGTGGGGACTAGTTCCATCAATGTACAAAAAACTTTCATCAAACAAAATTAAACTATCATCAGGTGGTACTAATTTAGTTCTATCAGTAAAATCTAAGTTATTAAAAGTTAAAAGTTTTATTGCATCATCTTCAATTGGATAATTACTATAAATTTTCTTCGTTAAAAGTTTCATAACTTGTGATAAAAAAGTTAAAAGTAATGTTTTACCAGTTCCTAATTTACCAATAATTACGGATAATGGATTATCTCAAATAAAGTAAACTAAACGAAAGACATTTAACTGATAAAAAATATTTTTTCAAACTCACCAAACAAAATATACACATTGTAAAGCAAATAATAGTCAAAATACTAAACCAGTACAATTTAAAGAAATTATCCAAAGTAATAAATCAATTAAACTAAACAAAACCATTGAACCATTAATATAACAAAAATTTATTAGAAAAAATACAAACTTTTTCATTTTACCTCCAATAGTTATTTATAATTAAACTAGTATTATTATGGTTTTCTCTCCCCACAAATCAAAAAGGAGAGTGATAAAAATTAAGAAAATTTTAAAAATAATTTCAATATTATTGCCTATTATTGGAATTATAAACTTTTTAATTAATACTATCGGAAAATTAATTACTACAATTAATTTTGTAGAATGAAAATATATATTATATTCAAAAAAGATTTTAAAATTTTGTGGGGAGAGAAAACCATAATAATAACAAAATTTAATTATTTAAAATAACTAACTATTTTAAAAATCATTCACAATAAAAACCACGTTAAAAACAAAATTACAATTCAAACACCAATCATCAGAGTTAAATATTCATTTTGTGTTAAATTCCAATTTGTTATTTTTTCAACATTTATTTTATCTATAAACAAAAAGATATGAATAAAAAACTCTTTTAATTTTGTTCAATCATTTTGCATTTTTAAAAACTCCACATTTTTTGAATAAGTTTAAAAAACATTCCAAAAAATAAAACGATAAATAATACAAATGATATCACATATAAAAATTCAGGGGCATTTGAACCAATAATATAACTAACAAATTGAACTCAATAATTATATAAACTCATTATCTAATTCTTCCAAATCGCGAATTAATTGCTCTACTTTTTTATCATTTCAATTTGTTAAATTATTATTGTTATTTGTTTTTACTTTTTTAGGTTCATTTTGAAATAATGCTTTATGCATACGCATAAAATAATTTTGTTTATATTGATTATATAAATTAATTAATTCTGTTCCAGTTAAATATTTTCAATCGTGTTGTTTTAAATTTTCATCATATTTTACAATACGATAAGAATTATCATAAATTAAACCGATTGCTACTTGCTCAGAATGTTTTTCACTCGGATAAATAAATTTATTACTCAATCAAAAACCAATATGACGATTATGATTAGGTAAATTTATAAAGCTTGCTTTATCTGTTTCAAAAACTATAAATTCTCTTCGAATAAAATAATTTGCTATATTCTGATTTTTCTTAACAAAATTACTCAATTTTATCAACTCCTCCTCTTAGCATTTACCTTCTCCTAATTCTCCAACTATATTTTCTAACGGTAACAATTGTTTCTTTAACACCATAACTTTATATTCCTTAATTTCTGATATATGCTCTTCAATTACAAAAAATAAAATAATAAATATAAAAATTAAAAATAAAAAAGCAATTAAAATACCAACTATTATTTCTCTATTTGAAAACAAAATAAAACCTACAATAATTGCAATAAAATTAATTAAGAATAAAAAATAACAAAAACCAAAACCAAAATTCTTAATAATAAAATCTCTCTTTAATTTTTTATATTCCTTAGTTGTTTTAAATTTTATATCCATAATTAAATACTCCTAACTAAATATTTGTTTAATAAACAATGTTATATTTAATGTTTATATATTGCTTATTTATTGATAAAAACATTGATTATTAACAATGTTAAATATATAAAATAGTAAAAATTGGCACACTGAAAAATACTATTTAATTTTTAACAATAGTTATTAAAATATAAAATTAATAATTTATAATTAAATTGATATTATTATGGTTTTCTTTTTTCTATTTAATAAATTCATTTTTTACAAATGTGATACCAACTATTTTTTGTTTATCATGAATGGTATCACCAATTTAAATTTATTATTTGAATTTTTAATAAATTAACAAATTTATAAACATTTTTATACAGAGAGAAAACCATAATAATACTTTAAATTTAATTACTAAAACAAATATAACTAGTGTACCTTAGTTTTTGTTAAAATACTTTGAATATAGAGTAATATACTCTTAAAATCCTTTAACCATATGACGGAAAAAGTTTAATATCTTAATAATAATAAATAATCCAAATGGAATTAAAATAATTCACGCATCACCTAAAAAGGTCATTAATTGCGGTAAAATACCATATACAGCATCTTTTACTTTACCCATTGCATTACCTAAACCAGTTCAAATAGAATTCATTCCAGTCCCAAAAGTAACTGCATCTGCTAAAAAATTCATTATTTTCTATCCTCCTTTTTTTCAAGTTCTTTTTTTTCTTTTTTCTTACCTTGAATTTGTCGAATTTTTTGATAAATTGATAAACCAATTCACGCAAAAATACCTAACAAAATCAAAATACTAAATATTCATGTTAATCATACTGGCACAATATAACTCCTTTCATAAATTAAAAAATTGAAATTTGCAAACTCGCTCCGCTCGTTGTCGCTTTGCTCCACTTAAAAAACATTATTGAATAAATTATCCGCTAATAAATTACGCGGAATAATTTATTCTTTACTTTTTAATTTCAATATCTTTTGCAATCTTATTGAAAGTGTTAATAACAATATCTTTACCATACTTTTTTACTAACGACCGCAAAATAAAATATTGCTTTGTTTGCATAATTTCAACTCCTTAATTAAAATATTAATAAAATTTATTTTGTAAAAATGTAAATACCACAAAAGTACAAAATGTGTGTGGTTTCTACACTTATATTAAAAATGACCAGAGTGTTTTTATTACTGAAAAATTAGAAATTGATTATGTAACTAAACAAGTAAAAGTTATTAGAAAGTTAAAAACACGATTATACAGCACTATTACCGACTTATATATTGATGATGCTAAATGAAATAACTATACAACTTTACAAAGAGAAGAAATATTGCCACTTAATTTTATACCAATTGAAATTATTCCTAATAACCCTAATTTTGAGCCTTCTGCTCGTTATGGTAAACAATTTGCTAGTATTTTAGATATTATTGCTGAAAAAATTATGTTAGACCCATTATTAAATAGTGGTAAATTTACCATTAATACTAATGGCGTTACTGGTGTTGTTGACCAAGAAATTAGTAAAATGTTGGCTTCATTTATTGAAAATGACTTGTTATTAGTTGAAGGTGAACCCCGATAGTAATTTTCAACCAGTCGACTATATTGCTGGTAATTTTAAAGGTGAACAATTAACCAAAATATACGATTGATTATTAACTAATTACTATAAAATAAATCGCCATCATGTTCCTGCCGTTGCTAAGGGGGCACAACAAACACAAGCCGAAGTTGCGGGAGTTAATATTCAAACAAACGCATCATACGAACAAATGATATATATTAGAGAAATTAAATTAACTGAATTTATTATTAAGTTAATTAAATATGATAATGCTATTTTAAACAGTAGAACATTCAATATTAAAAATATTGACGAGTTAATTGTTGATGTTCGCTTACCAGTAAATGCTACTTTAAACAGACAATTAAAAAACAACGAAACTATTATAAATATGCCTAATGAAGAAGGAGAACAAGAATAATGTTAAAACCATCTGAAAAAATGTTAGCACAATTAGCAGAAAATGATGAACCAATTGACTATTCAATTGATAGTATTCAATTAGATTTTGCTAATCAATCGCAGTACAGCGACCCTGATTTAGAACAATTATTTACTGAAGACCGTGCTAGAACCTTATATATTTATAAAATTAATAATCTTTTGTTAAGACAAAGCAAAAACCAATCTTAAACTACTCTCAAAATAGCGTTAAAATAGGTTTTATTGACAAAGATGAATATATTAAAATAACTGGTTATGAAATTAGTGATTTTAATTTTAAATTACAAATTCAACAAAATACCACAGTCCAAGATAATAGCACAAGTTATGTAATGATTGATGAAAAAGATATTTTAATTAATGATATTTCAAAAAAAGACAAAGAATTTTTAGAATCCTATGACTTAAAAATAGTATCTATTAATGAACCAATTACCGAAGACAATAAAAATGAATGTTATATTATCGAAGAATATAAAAGACCTTATTCACCTGATGGTGTTGATATTATTAAATCTACTCATTTAGTTAAGGTGACTGATTTTAAATGAAAAAACCAAAATAGTATTCATTTAGTATTACAAAAATCATTACCCGAAGATACAGTATTTACTGGGATTGAGATTAAATACCCTAAATCAATGTTATTTGGAAATATTAAATGTTGAGGTAATATTAATGGTGTTTATTCTTATCCTTCATCAATAGTTGAAAATGCTAGTTTAGTACCATTGCTATCTATGCCTATTGAAACAGAACCTAATTTAAGAGTATTTCAATATTGATTTACTGAAAGTTTTTTACCATGAAACATTGCCAAAAACTATATTCAAGGTAAAGATATTTTAGATTTAATAAATAAAAACGGTTTAAAACAAGTTTTATTAAATTATTTAACATATCGTTATAATTATGATAGAAAATTTCAAGGAGCAAAATACGATGAAAAAGGTAATTCTATCAATAAAGCAGCTGAACTACGCCAAAAATTTGAAGGACAAAAACCAGAAGATGTTATTGATGGTTTATTTGAAAATTGAAAATTAGACAACCCAACTCTTATTAATTACAAATCTGTTAAGATATTTAAACAAATTATTTATATGTTATCAAATTATACATATAGTAAATATGCAATTAATAAAGGTTATAATGATGATATTAAATTAATTGCTCCTTATTGTTTCAAACTAATTTCAAAACCAAATAGATTAGAAGAAGGATATTTTTATTTTTCAGATTGTCAAGTACAAATATATTCATTATATTTTGATTTTATTGGCTCTAATCCACCAATTCCAGTAAATTATTGAAAAGAAATTAAAGCACAAGAAAAACCATTTAATCAAGTGGATAATAAATGATATTTTGCTATATGAAAACCTAATAATTCTATTTATTGAAAAATATCAAAATTTAAACACGATACAAATAATGGTAAAAAAATTGATGATTGAGATCCATTAAAACCATATTATATTGATCTCTTTTTGTGGGTTTTTGAAACAAAATAACAAGATTTATTAATAGATGATCAATCGGAAGATAAATGAGAACGAATTTTTTGAAATGAAAATAAGGGACAAAATTTTAAAGCAGTTTATCGTTGGAATGGTTATGGTGAACCTCTTAAACCTTTAATTGATTCAAGCACTGGACAAATTATTGATTGAAATTTAAAACAACAAACAAATGTTAATAACAACAAAGATAATAAAATTAAAGTAATTGTTAAAAACAAAGATATTTCAGAAAATCCTATTTATCAATTAGAAGCAAATTATTTTAACTGATTATCGATAACAAATGAATTAGAAACAAACAACATTCCTTCTCTCATTCCATCAGAAATTAAATTATCAGATGGAGAATATGGTAAATATTTAACTAATTTAATTGTTTCAAATGACAAAATAGAAAACTATTTAAATTATTTTTCTGAATGATATAAATTACTTTATTCTAAAACAGATTGAATTAGTACAATCGAATATTTAATTGATTATAGTATTAAAATAACTTTTGATAAAAAATTATTTAATTTAAATCAAATTGAAATATCAGGTATATGGGGTTATGGAAATTATGATGTTACAATTTTTACTGAAAAAGAACAAATTAATATTAATAATTTACAACTATTTAATAAAAATGATGAAAAATTATCATTAATTATATTAGAAATATAAAAAGTCATTTTAATAAATGACTTTTTATTATTCATTAACTTTTACATTACCATTTTTATCAATAATTAAATTAGGTAAATTAGTATTTTCTAAATTCCAACGATAAACTGCTTTAAAATTTTGTCCCTTATTTTCATTTCAAAAAATTCGTTCTCATTTATCTTCCGATTGATCATCTATTAATAAATCTTGTTCTTTTGTTTCAAAAACCCACAAAAAGAGATCAATATAATATGATTTTAATGGATCTCAATCATCAATTTTTTTACCATTATTTGTATCGTGTTTAAATTTTGATATTTTTCAATAAATAGAATTATTAGGTTTTCATATAGCAAAATATCATTTATTATCCACTTGATTAAATGGTTTTTCTTGGGGTACTATTCATTCTAAAATCCCGTTTTTTGTATTTATATTGTTTTCTTCTTTTAATTTTTTTAATTGTTCTTTTGTATATTCGTGTATTTTAGATTTATTATTACAAGCAACTAAACTTGTTGTACTTGTTCCAATTATAGTGATTGTTCCCAAAAGACTTAATATCTTTTTCATTTTTAATTATTTATTTAAAAAAATTTTCTTAAATAAAATAAATATTTTCTATTGTATAATAATTTAAATAATCTTTAAATTTTGATCAATAATATTCAAAATTTATAGTAACTTCAGAAAGTAATTCTTTTAAATATTGTATTAATAATTGAAAATCAATATTTTTATTTTCTCTTGCGTTATTAAATTTATTATTATCATAATTATCGTTATTATATAATTTAATACTATTACCAATTCCCATAACAACACTGCCGTCTGTACCGCTTCATTTTTCCGCATATTGTTTAACTAAAAATTGAATATAGTAATCTTTAAATTCTTTATATCATGTTACTCCAAAATATTGTTGTCCCCGCAAAACCGCTAAAAATATATCTTTATCTAAATATTGTATAAAATTATCAGCATATCTTTCAATATCATAATTATTTTCAACTTTTCTGTTTTTTACAATATCATCAAAATTCCTATAGCTATAATAATTAATTTTAAAATCAGAATAATAATCTGTATTTCCCCAGGCTATTTTTGTTATATCAAAATTATTTCCTAAAAATTCTATTTTTTCATATTTTGAAGGATCAATTCTACCAATATATAAATCACGAGAAAAATAATTATAATTTTTTTGATTATAATTAAAACCAACTTCTTCATCTTTATGATCAGTTTTAATGTATATTTTTAATTCTTTTTCTAAATTAGAACTTTTAATATTTGATTGTATTTCTCCTATGATATGTCCATCATTTACAAATTTTGTATTTAAAAAATAAACTTTTTTGTCATTTGTAGAAACATAAAAATTACCGTTGCCAAATTCTTTTATACTTGTTATTTCGGTATGTTCGTTTTCATCACCATCAATATTATCTACTTTTAAAACTATTCCATTTTTGCGAATAAAATAAAGTCCTTCAGTTGTTCCAATAAAAATATCTTCTGCTTTTAAATTGTCACCTTTATTTTTATCTAAAATTTTAAATACATTAATTTCTCCTTGAATTTTTTTAATTTTAGGTTCTAAATCACAAATTTCTTCTTTTCAATAATTATCATTTAAATTTACTCTTGGTTTATTACAATTTAAATTTCTCAAAATAAAAGTTCCTAATAAAATCCTAATGTTTGTGTTTACTAACATATTTGTAATTGCATTTAGTGGTTGATTGACAATAGTTGAAAATAGTTCTCTAACATATTGTCTAGTGTTTCGATTTAAATATCTTTCTAAATCTATTGGACCAAAATTGGGATTATTGATTTGTTCAATTGCGAGATTAATAATGCGGGATTCGTCACTTCAACTAGTTAATAATCCATAATAATTGTTGCTGGGATTTGTATTTAGTTCAATATATTCATTATTAATTATTAATAATCTTCTAATTTCAGTGTAAATTGATCAAAATCTTAAAGCTTCAGCTGTTACAAAAATAACTTGGCCTAATGATATAGCTAACTTACCTAAAGGATTTTCATAAATATCAATATTATTATCAGTTAATCTTCAAAAAGAATCAAAAATACTTTGTCAAGTAATTTCATTACCATTTGATGGTATCATATTATTTGGATAATCTGGACTAATGTTTTCTAATTGTATATTTTCCATTCCTTCAATTTGTGTTAAAAGTGGAACAGATCCATCTCTAACACTTTGTGGTTGCATGTTTTGATTAACATTATTAAAATTAAAATGATAATAATTATTATTAATAATGAATCCTTGAAGATATAAATTATCTGTTCTTAAAACTAATTCTAAATTTCTTTGATAACTTTGTTGATTTTGTTCATCAATTCCTCTAATTTCAATAGGAATACGAAAATAACCATAATTTTCAGTATTTAAAGTATATAGTATATTTCCTTGATTTGAATGAAATTCAGGTCTAATAAGTGAATTTAAATTTAAATATGGTCTTAATATGTTATTTGTAACTAATTCATTTATTATGTTATTAAAACTAGTTATGTATTGTGTTCTATTGTTTATATTAATAATTAATTTTTCAGTTAATTGTAAAATTTCTTTACTTTTTTGTTGATTTGTTTGTCTTTTTATTCTAATTAAATTTTCTGAATTATTTGTTTTTGAATAATTTATTTTATTATTTATTTCTTCTTTTTGATAAGGATTAGCAGCAATTGTTGTTGGCACGGCACTTCCACTAATTGTTAATACACTTAATAAACTTAAAAGTTTTTTCATTTTACTTAATTTCCTTTCTTTTATCTTGAAACTTTTTATCAAGATCTATTGACATTATATATATATATATATATATATATTTATGCAAGTCAAGTATTTTTAAATCTATTTTAGAAAGGAGATTATTTGATATGATTATTATTGTGATTATATTGTACTAAATCTGGGCTCGCGGTGATTTTCATAAGTTTGTGAAAAATGCCTTAAAGTTTAAAAAAACTTTTGCCGCGCTTTTCAAAATACTTGGGAAAAATTCTAAGCGTTAAGCGAAGAATTTTATAAAGGTTCCCAAATTTGTTTGAAAGAACCTCAAAATCTTTTTTAACTTATAAGTCATTTTATCACAAAAATTTAAGAAAATCAACCGCTCGCCCAAAAGCTAAAAAAATCTGCTATTACAGATTTAATAAACACATAGATAAAAGTTAAGTGAAATATCCTTTAATTTTATTTCAATAGTATTATAACATATAATTAATATATATTTTAAATTCTCATTTTAAAACGATATGGATAAGAACCATAAAACAAAGCATCATATGGGTCATGATACATTTTACTATCGGGTGTGTTTGTTTTAGTATCACTAAATATTAGTTCACTAATGCACTTATCTAAAAATGGGAAGTTATCTAACATACCATATATTTTGCCTTGAACAAACATTTTTCTTATTCAGGTTACACGATTGATTATACCCGCTTCTTTATTAAGAGATGTCTGATGTTTTTTGGCTTTAAACATTTTAATTTTATAGCCTAAATAAGGGAAAATATCTTCTTGTAATTTTTGCATAAAGTCGTGAGCATTAATATCATAATGAAATGTAGCATATTCAAAACCATCAAATTTATCAAATGTATTAATTATTCATTGTCCGTAATATTCAACTATTTCATTTAAATTCATTGCGTTTTTTGGTGTAACAACATTTTCTTCAATTAAATATTTATCATATTCATTATTTTCATTAATTTTATAACCACTAAATAAAAACACTGTATGGTCTTCACTACCGTTAGCATAATCAACACCAATTGAATAACTATCAAATTTATACTGTTTTGTGTTGGTATTATAAAAATCTTGTAAATTATATTCTTTAATATATTTACGATAATTTCGTAAAACATAAATGCTGGGGTCATTATCGTTATATTCAAAACCGTAGTATTCAAGTTCAAATAAATCGGGTCGTTCTTCTTTGTTTGTTAAAACAAGTTTTTTAGTAATATCAGGTATTTTATTTCAAACAGCTCCCATAGTTAAACGCAAATTAAAAACACCCAAACCATTAAATGCTTGTTTGTTTTCTGAATATACCTGATTGTGTTCTTTTAAAATATTTTTAATTCTTTCATTTAAAGGTAAAAATGGCGTTACAAATTTTTCATAAAAGACATGATATTTATCAAAAGGGTTAAAAGTAAATTGATTAGAATATGTTTTATGAAAATATTTTGTTACGTTTATGTATTGTTTTGCTATGTTGTCTCATTCTTGAAATGTCCAAGATAATTCTTTTACTGAAATAGGATTATCTAAATTATATTGTTTATTACCATCATCATCTGTATATTTTTCATAAGATACTTTTAATTTTTTTGATCTAAACATGGAAATTCGCAAATTATTATAACGTTTATCTAATTCTTTATCAGTTAAAATTTCTTTTTCTTCAGCATGTATCATTTCATCTGTTCACGCTGATATAATACCACTACCTTTACCAACTTTTCCCATAATTTTATTACCATTGGCATAACCCGCAAAAGCAATGCGAACACCACTAGGAAAAACAATTTCGCCACCTTCTTTAACATTTTTAGGTCAAACAATGCCATTTTCATTGTCATACCCTATATCAATCCCATATTTATCGTATAGATAATTACAGACATTAATTGTATCGCCAAATGTAGTATCTTCATGGGTATTGGCATATCTTCGCAAAATATTAGATGAAGCATCAGTAAAATTACAAGCAAAAAATAATTTTTCTGCTATGTGATTTCATGTCTTATTAGTACCACGCCCCGCTGAAACAAACTTAAAAAAAGTTGGTGAAGTAAAATATTGGGCATAACTATCACCAACAAAATCTTTAAATACTTCTCAATCAAAACCAAAATTATAGTCACTAAAATTTAAATCATATTTTTTATTTAAATGTTCATAACTAGTAATTCGTTTTTTATTATTAATTTTACTAAATTCTTGCATATTTATTGACCTCTTTATTTTATATATAATACATTATAAGAAAAAATGAAAGGAATTTGTATAAAAATGAGAAAATTTAAACATTTAATATTTGATGAACGAGATTTATTTAAGGATTTATTATTATCTGATACTTGTAAAAAGAAAAAAGGCACAATTAATTTATCTGAAATATCACGACAAACGGGGTCGTGCAGTTAATACTGTTAAAAGAGAAATTAAGCGATTTAAAAATATAGAAGATTATAATCCATATCAAGCACAAAAAGATTATAAACAAAAACGTAAAAAATGCATTAAAAAACTACCTAAATTTACAAAAGAGCAGTTAGATTTTATTAAAATAAGATTTAATAAATACCACGATACACCCGAACAATTAATTTATCGTTATTTCTTGGAGTTTGGTGTTAAATTTCCTGCTTGTGTTAAAACATTGTATAAATGAATTCGCTTAGGTGAATTTGGATTAAAAAAAGAAAATTTACCCCATAGTGGTAAAAAATATAAAACAAAAGGAAAACCTGATAATCGTGGTAAAATAACTAACTTTAAATCAATTTGAGATATTGAAAATAAAGTTTCTAGTGTTGGATGATTTGAAATGGATACTGTTGTAGGTAAAGACCATCAATCTAGTAATTTAGTTTTAGTAGAACAATCAAGTAAAAATTATTTTGTAATGAAATTAAAAAATAATACTGCTAATGAAGTTTTAGAAAAATTTAAAGATATTGTTAAAAATAATAATTTAATTGGGAAAATTAAGGGAATAATAACTGATAGAGGAAAAGAATTTAGTAAATGAAAAGAAATGGAAATATTTGCTGAAACACTAGTTTATTTTTGTGACCCCGGTAAACCACAACAAAAACCACTAATTGAACATATGAACGGCGAATTTAGATATTGACTTTCTAAAGGAACTGATTTTAATAATGTTAGTCAAAAAATGATAGATTGAATAGTTAATGTTATAAATGATAAACTTCGACCATGTTTAAACTGAATAAGTGCAAAAGCAATGTTTTTGATAGTATTACAAAAGCTTAGGTTTTATAAAAAATATAAATAAAATAATTAGATAACTTTTTAAAAGGTTGATTTATCAGTGTTTTAGAAATATATTTAAAATAAAGAATAATTTTTATACCAAAACCTAAACTTTTTTCTTACTACCATGTTTTTACAAAATATTAAATAAATTTATTAGTTATAAAATTTAATAAATCATTTTTAGTGTGCTTAAATATACTTAAAATAAGATGAAATTACAAAAATTTATTTTTTTTGAAAAAATGGTTGCAATTTATTAAAAATATTTTATTATTAACTTAACAAGATATAAATTTGTCGTTTGTATCTACAGAGCGCCTAAAGATATACTTCACTTGCCGAATTATTTCATGATCCAACCTCTTTTCTTTTATATTATAGTCCTAATTATTTAAAATTATTAATCTTATTTTTCTATTTTATAAAAACAGGGAAAATATTAATAAAAATTTTAAATAAAACAATAACTAGAAATTCTAGTTATTGTTAACATTACTTATTTTTTGTCCCTACTTTTTTCAAAGGTTTTTTTGTTGCTGTTTTTTTAGCAGGTTTTTTGTTATCCTTTGAATTTAACATTTGAGTGGCCTTTTTTTTATTTTGCGCTTCAATTGCTTTTAGTTGAGTTGCTGTTTTTCCTAAACGTTCTGCAATTAGTCTTTCTGCTGTAATTGCAGTAGTAATGGCACTTCCATCTTTTGCTCGATAATCCGCCGCTGTTTTTGTATAAATATCTCCTAATGAACGATCGATTGATCTTTTCATAGCTGGAGTTGAATCAATAATTGCTTGTGATTTAATGAATAATCATTTTTCTTCTGTCGCATTTTTTACTACTGGTTTTTTCGACTGGGGCACCTTTTTACTTTTAGCTTTCGAGCTTACTGGCATACTCAATCTCCTTTCATAATGAAATCAAACCAATGTTGGTTGCTAATGTTAAAATAGCATTAATCATTAGTTTTTTTGCATTAAATATTTTTTATCCCAAATTTAATTTAGTATTTAAGATAATTGTAATATTTTAAGAAAAAGATAAAATTTTTACTTAAAATAGACAAATTAATTATATCAAATTTAGTTTGATTAATAAATAAGTTTAAGATATTATTTTAAAATGATAAAAGAGTTTTTTAGTTATAATATTATATAAGTATATAAAAATGGATTGGTGAAAAAATGAAAGTTGTAAAAGTGACACCTCGTGGTTATTGTCTTGGTGTTGTCAAGTTAATTAAATGAGCAAAAGAAGCTGATGTTAAATATGCTGGACGGCAAATTTATATGTTAGGTTATCTTGTCCACAATAAACATGTTATTGATGAAATTGTAGAAACCACACACATTTTGTACTTTTGTGGTATTTACATTTTTAGGTAGTAAGAAAAAAGTTTAGGTTTTGGTATAAAAATTATTCTTTATTTTAAATATATTTCTAAAACACTGATAAATCAACCTTTTAAAAAGTTATCTAATTATTTTATTTATATTTTTTATAAAACCTAAGCTTTTGTAATACTATCCATTTTTAGAAACAAATGTAATGTTAGCGCTTAGTTAAATCATAAATCTTGTGACAACAGAACAAGAAGTTAATAACATTTTACCTAATCTTGACCCAACTAAAAAGATTTTAATTATAAACCAAACAACCCTTTCTAAAATTTATATTAAAGCAATTGTGAAAAAAATTAAAACCCTTATTCCAAATGAAATTATTTTTAAAAATGATTTATGTAATGCAACATTAGAACGACAAAATGCTGTTCTAAGTTTAGATCCAATAACAATTGACCTTTTACTTGTTGTTGGTGATGAACGAAGTAGTAACACCTTAAAGCTAGTTGCGATGGGCAAACAAATCGGGATTGAATCATATCGCATTAATGATAAAAATGATATTCAAGCAAACTTGGTTAGCAAATAAAACTTGTGTTACTGTTACTGCGGGGACATCAACACTTAGAATTATTCAGTTAGAAGTAATTCGTTATTTAGAGCAAATATAAAAATATTATTAACGATAGTTAATAATATTTTTGATATGATATGGAATTATTGTTAAAGTTGGAAACTTTCGGGTTAAGTATACAACAAAAGCAGCAGTAAAAAAATCTTCCATATAATGGTTGAAGCAAATAACTGCTAATTGTTTTTCATTTGCTAATACTCATTGATCTCATTTTACTTCCCCAGTAATAAACAGGTTAATATTTTGGTTAATTTTTGCAATCACATCACCTGCCGCTCCCGCTGCTAAGGCAACTGTTTTAATAGGTTGCTCTAACGTTGATAAATTATGCTGCACTGTTGTAATTTTAAAAATTGCTTTTAATTTCGTAATAATTTCATCAGCTGTTAAACTGACATACCCAATCATTGTTAAATCATCATCAAAGGGAACAATTTTTTGGGGATTTAATTCTTGTAAAATCAATTCATTCATTAAACCATCATAATTTGTGTGTAAAGCATAAACAGCTATCTGATGTTTATTAAGAAGATCAATAATTGCTCATTTGTAAGGAATATGTTGAATTCTTTTTTTCTTGCCAAAACAAAAAGGATGATGGGTTATAATAACATTAATTTGCTTAGCGACTGCTGCTGCAATTACTTCACTTGTTAAATCTAAACTAACCATAATTTTTGCTACAAAATGATTTTTGCTTCCATATTGATGACCACTATAATCTCACTTACAAGCTGCTTTCAATGAAAAATCAGTTTCAATTTCTTGATATAATTTTTTAATTAACATTATATCACTTTATTAATAATTTTTAGTTTTGCTTTAACTTCTTGATAGCGCTTAGTGTTTGTAGGAATCTTGTTTAACAATGTTAAATAATAATCATTTTTTAACAATCATTTTTCTTGAAAAAGTTTACTATGTTCTTTACGAAGATAAGGACCGAAGTATAAGTCTTTTTTATTTTTGACTTTTTGACCAGCGCTTTTATTAACAACAATAATCTCATAAATAACATAATTTTCTTTAATTAATAATTCTTTTTCAATAAAGTACTTATGTTTTTTAATTCATTCTCGTAATAAAAATGGATCATCATTAGGGCATAAAATATAACGATCAATTAAATCAGAATCTAGTTGCAAAATGGTTAAAATTTTTGTACTCCCTAATCCTGAAATAATACATGTATCAATCTTAATGTCCGAAACTCCTGTTAAACCATCTGCTAAAATTAGGGTAATAAGTTCTTCAGTATGATATTTTGCAATATTTTTTTTCGCTTGGGCTAAGGGTTGTGCTGCAATGTCGCATGCATAAGCTTTGGTAATTAAATTTCCTTTTGCTAAATAAATTGGAATCATTGCATGATCTGTCCCAATATCACAAATAATGTCTTTTTCATTAACTTGTTTGGCAATTAATAATAAACGTTCTGATAATCTATCCATTTTTTTAAAACCCCTATCCTTTAAAAAAGTCTTTTAATACTTTTGCTTTCGAATTAGCTTGGTTTGGTTTAAACTTACGAATTGTTTTTGCTTCAATTTGGCGAATTCGTTCACGTGTTACTTTAAATTCTTTACCTACTTCTTCTAATGTTTTTGGTGAATCATATTTTGATAAATGTTTATCAATTAAAGCATTTTTTTGACTTTGTACTTTTTCAATTGGTGTATCATAGTGAATATCAAGAGCTTTAATTGTTTGAACTAATTCAGGGAAAGTTTCATCTTCACATTCTTTTGCTAACCGTAATACTGTTCGTAACTTTGTTGGTAAAAGTCCAAACCGCATTCTAATTACTTTTTCTTCTCGTGCTGATAAAATTTCATGGAAAACTTCATCAATTACTTCTCGTAATGATTCTTTTTCAGCATATTCATCCGGTGTAAAAATATCTTTATCATCAACAAAATCGCCAAAATGAGTATCATCTTCATCACCAATTGGTTTTTCTAATGAAACTGGTTCAATTGATAATCTCTTAATTTCACGAACTTTTTCGCCAACCATTCCTTGCCCCATTTTTTCAGCAATTTCATTGTAACTTGGTTCGCGTCCTAACTCTTGTGTTAATTGCCGTTCAATTCTTGTTAATTTATTAATTGTTTCAACCATATGAACAGGAATCCGAATTGTTCGCGCTTGATCGGCAATTGCCCGTGTTGTTGCTTGTCTAATTCATCATGTGGCATATGTTGAAAATTTAAAGCCACGCTTATAATCAAATTTATCAACAGCTTTCATTAGCCCAATGTTCCCTTCTTCAATTAAATCCGAAAAATCTAATCCCCGGTTTAAATGTTTACGGGCAACTGAAACAACTAACTTCAAGTTAGAAGTAATTAATTTATCCCGTCCAAAACGTCTTTCTTCTGGATCAGATGATTCTAACATTTTAGCATATTTAATTTCTTCCTCACGAGTTAAAATCTTACTTGTTCCCAAAATATTAAAGTAAGCTTTAATAATATCTTGAATTTTTGTTTCATTTGAAATCCCACCAACTTTGTAACGTAATTTTTCATCTGGTTGTTTTTTTGTTACTTTTTCTGGTTCAGGAACTTCATTTTCTTCTAACTCTTCTAAATTAATATCACTAAATTCAACACCATTAGCGACTAATTCTTCAAAATATTCTTCAACATCATTATCATCAACTTCAAAATGATCATTAATTAATGTTATTAATTTTTCTTGTTCAATCTCATTATTATTTTCTTCTAAATATTTATTAATATATTCTTTAAATTCATCAAAAGATTTCATATCTCTGAATTCTTTTTTTGATAATCCCATTCTCTCTACCCCTTTTTAAATTTTAATCGTTGATTCAACTTGTCAATTTCCATTGAAATTGTTTGTTGTTCAATTAGATTACTTGCTTTTTCTAACTTATTTCATAGCATTGCAATCTCTTTTTCATTAGCAAAATCATCAATTAAGAGCGCATAGTCTTCTAATTCTTTCTTATTATATTTAATTTTAATCGTTGATTTATTAATAATATCCATTAATATTTTTTTTAAATTTGGATCACTTATTTCTTCACACAACATATTAATTTTAACATTTTCTGCCCACAAATGTCCATTATAATAAGTAATTATATCATTTACTAACAAACGATAACCATCAAAATTTAAATTTCCAATTTTTCTTTGATAAAAATCCGCTGCTTTCCGAGAACAAAGTAATTGTAAAACCATATTTTGTTCTGCTAAAAGATATCGTTTTAAATTTTTAATTTTATATTTTGTATTTTTAACTACAACAGTCTTACTTTGCTGTGGTTTGAACCTTGGTGGCGGCTTTTGCTGATAATTATTATAATTTGTTCCATTATGAATTGGTTCTAATGCAACAGGTGAAAAAACTGCTTTTTGATATGTTTTAATTTGCCTAATTTTTGTTGTAATTGTTTCTTTAGATATTCCTGTTATTTTAACTAAATTATTAACCGCTAATTCTTGTTCCAATTGATTTGTACTAGCTTTAATTAAAGGTGCAACAATATTAATAAATTCTTCTAATTCATTTGCTGCTTGTAAATTAAATTTATTTTGAAAATAATCAAGAGCAAAATTAATTGGATGTTGGGCATTTACTAACATTGTATGAATTAATTCCCCCTGACCACTATTAACTAATTCGTCAGGGTCTTGTTGCGTCTCATTCAAGACAATTTTAACTTTTAGATTATGACTCAATAATTTAATTGCTGCTTTTAAACTAGCATTAATTCCAGCCTTATCACCGTCTAAAAAAATTAAACATTCATTTGTTAATCTTTTAATTTCTTTTAAATGATATTCACTTAAACTAGTTCCCATTAAAGCAACGGTATTTTTAAGATTTAATTTTTCTAAACTAATAACATCCATATATCCTTCAAGTAAAATTAAATTATTTTGCTGGCGAATAAACGGCTTCGCCCGGTGAATGTTATACATTAGTTGTTCTTTTTTAAAAACCTTTGTTTCAGGAGTATTAAGATACTTTGCTACCTGGTTGGTAACCCCAATTACTCGTCCAGAAAACCCAATAATATAACTATCTTCATTTTTAATTGGAAACATTAAACGATTATTAAAATAATCATACACCTTACCATTTTTAATTGTAATTAAACCCGCTTGTTGAATATCATTAATTAAATATCCTTTTTTAATTAAAAAATGGTACAAATGATCAAAGCCACTCTCAGCATAACCAATCTGAAATAATTCAATTTCAGTATTATTAATGCTCCGCTTTGTTAAATATTCCTTTGCATAATAAGCCTTTTTGGTTTCTAAATTATTACTAAAGTAAGCGCTTGTTAAGGTATTAATTTCAAAAATTAACTGTTCACTTTTATCATATTTTGGTTTTTCTTGATAAGTAGTTAATTTATCTAAGGAAATATTGGCCATTACCGCAACTTTTTTTAAAGCTTCAATAAAACTAATATTTTCATATTCTTGTAAAAAAGTAAAAACATTACCTCCAGCTGAACAAGCAAAACAACGGTAAATTTGCTTTTCTGGTGAAATACTCATTGAAGGATGTGAATCTTGATGAAACGGACAAACTGCCCAATAATTACGACCCCGTTTTTCAAGCGATAAATATTCTGACATTACGGTAACAATATTTACTTTTGACTTAATTAAATCAATTTTTTCATTACTATTTAATGCCATACATTCCACTCCTTTTAATTATTTTAATGTTGCGGTGAAATAGCTTTCTAAATTAGCAATTGCCACTCGTTCTTGTTTCATTGTATCACGATTGCGAACTGTAACTTTTTGGTATTTTTGACTGTCAAAATCAACTGTTACACAAAACGGTGTTCCAATCGCATCTTGACGACGATAACGCTTTCCAATATTCCCTGTTTCATCATAAGTACATTGAAAATGACCTAAGAGTTTTTCATATAGTTGATATGCATCGTTGTTTAATTGTTTACTTAATGGAATCACCGCAATTTGATATGGAGCTAATAACGGGCTTAATTTTAAAACAATTCTTGTCTCATTATCAGCAACTTTTTCAACATGGTAAGCATCATATAAAATCGCTAACATCAAGCGCCCAACACCAACAGATGGTTCAATTACATGCGGGATAATTTTTTCATTTGTTTCTTGATTTAAATACGACAAATCATTTTTACTCATTTCACTGTGACGACGTAAATCATAATCCCCACGGTCAGCAATCCCTCATAATTCACCTATGCCAAACGGAAACTTATATTCAATATCAATAGTTCGTTTTGCATAATGGGCCAACTCATTAGCGTTATGCTCACGAAAATGATAGTTTTCTGGTTTTAAATTAATTAATTCTAAAAACTTAGTTACTTCTTTAACTCAATATTCAAATCAATTAATATTTTCGTTACTATCATAAAAAAATTCTAATTCCATTTGTTCAAATTCACGTGTACGAAAAATAAAATTTCCTGGGGTAATTTCATTCCGAAATGACTTTCCAATTTGACCAACACCAAAAGGTAATTTTTTTCGCAAAGAACGTTGAACATTTTTAAAATTAACAAAAATTCCTTGTGCTGTTTCTGGTCGTAGATAAACAACTGATTTTTCATCTTCAATAACACCTTTGTTTGTTTTAAACATTAATTCAAACTGATGAATTTCAGTAAAATCATGTCCCCCACAATTTGGACATAAAATATTTTTTTCGGCAATAAAAGTCTCTAATTGTTCATTAGTTCAACCACCACAATTTAATTTCGGATAATTATCTTTAATCAGTTTATCTGCCCGCATTCGGCTTTTACATTTTTTACAATCTAATAATGGGTCAGCAAAATTACCAATGTGTCCAGAAGCTTTTCAAACATTATTGTTCATTAAAATAGCACTATCAAGACCAACATTATATTTTGATTTTGTAATAAAATGTTTTCATCATAAATTTTTTAAATTTCGTTCTAATTCAACCCCCAATGGTCCAAAATCTCAGCTGTTTGCTAAACCACCATAAATTTCACTCCCTCGAAAAACAAAACCTTGTGTTTTTAAATGATTAACAACTTCTTCTAATGTATATTGCATTAATGTAACTCCTTCTTATTTCTCTATCCTCAATTATACTATGTTATTATTTAAAATAAATTGATTTTTGTCGCATTTCATAAATACTACACGAAAATATTCCAACTTTTGTTAAATAATACTCACATAGCATTTTAAATAATATTATTAAGGCTTTTATATTAATCTTATTGTAAAAATAAAAATTAGTATGAAAATTACTATTAAAAACTTTCACTAATTCAATTGGAAAGAGATAATCTCTTGGTAATAAACAATTTTTACAAAGATATCCTTCCTCAAGAAAACTAATTGTTTTAATGTGTTGTTTGCTGCCACACAGTTTACACATCGTAAAGTCTCATTCTAATCCATATCATTTTAAAGCACGAAACATAAAAACAATTACAATACTTAAATTATCTTCTCATGTAACTAAATTGTCTAATGTTGTTGTTAATAATTTGTACAATTCATTATCGGCTTGACGGTCAACAACCGCTTGCTCAGCAATTTCACAAATTAATGTTGCTAATAAATAATCATCATAATTTTGTGCTAATTTAATTCTTGTTTTTAATAAATTTCCTGTCTTTAATTTACTTAACTTATTATTATTATATGATAAAAATATTTCAAATTCACTTGTTACCAAGAATTGTACTGCATACTGATTTTTTGATGTAATTTTTTGTACCCCATGTGCAAAAAAAGCTAATTTTCCTAATTCTTGTGACAAAATCGTAATAATTGCACTGTTATCATCATAAGGTTGTTTATTCAATACCATTCCTGTTAATTTTTGAATCATTTTAATAACTTTCTTTGTTATAGCCTAGACGGGCAATCATTGAAGGTTTATCCCGTCATTTATCCACTACTTTAACAAATAATTCTAAAAATATTTTTGTTCCTAAAATTTTTTCTAATTCTAAGCGTGCTTGCATTCCAATTTGTTTAATTAAACGGCCTTGTTTCCCAATAATAATTCCTTTTTGCGAATCCTGTTCAACACAAATTGAAGCCATAATTTTTAATAGTTGTGGTTGATCATCAATTTTATCAATTAAAATGGCAACACTATGTGGAATCTCATCTTCTGTTAATAACAAAATTTTTTCCCGAATAATTTCACGAATTAAAAACTTTTCTGGTTGATCAGTTAACATATCATTAGGATAATATTGTTGTCCTACTGCTAAATGTGTTTTTAATAAAGTTAATAATGTTTCAAGATTTTTATGTTTGGCGGCTGAAACGGGAATGATAGCAGTAAACTGATGAATTTTTTCTCATTCAGCAATTTTTACCATTAAATCACCTTTGGAAACTAAATCAATTTTTGTTACAACTAAAATAATTGGAATTGTGCGTTCTTGTAGTGCTCTGATAATATAACGATCATTATCACCAATGTGTTCATTTGCTGGAGCTAAAAATAAAATAACATCCGCTGCTTTTGTTGCTGATAAAGCAACTTTATTCATAAATTTCCCCATTTCATGATGAGCTTTATGAATGCCTGGGGTATCCATAAAAACAATTTGTGATTCTTGATCATTATAGATCCCTTGAATACGGTTCCGTGTTGTTTGTGCCTTTGCTGTTACAATTGCTACTTTATTATTTAAAATTGTATTTAATAATGTTGATTTACCAACATTTGGTCGCCCCACAATTGCAACAAAACCTGATTTAATTGTTATTTTCTTCACCTCTTAATTTTTCTAATTATAAAAGAAAACATCATAAAAAATTATCTTATTTAAAACTCAAACGAAATTTGATCATCTAATGATAAATCTTTTAAAATTCCAAGTTCTTCAAATGATTCTAAATGAGCTTTTGTAATATTTGTTCGTTTTTGTAAATCAGCAATTGTTGAAAATGGTTTTTCATGGCGAGCATTAATAATACTATCGCCAACAGCTCCACCCAAACCATCAATTGCAGAAAATGGCGGTAAAATAATTTTTTCATTATTTTCATTTGTAATAACGGTAAAATTTTTATTTCGACTTGTTTTTAAATCAATATTGCTCATTTTAATTCCTCGGGCATACATTTCTAATGCTACTTCATAAACAGGAATTAAATCTTTTTCTTTTTGTGTTGGTTTATTGGGAGCATTATAATCTTTATTATCCAAACGAGTTTGAATATCGCGTAATACTTGTTTGATTGTTTCTGCTCCTTTTAAAATTGTTTTAATATCAAAAACATCTGTTCTAGTTGAAAAAAATGTTGCATAATATTCAACTGGATAATTAATTTTATATCATGCTACTCGTCACGCCATTAAGACATAGGCTGTTGCATGTGCTTTTGGGAACATATACTTAATTTTATTACATGAATCAATATATCATTGTTCAACATTTTTATCTCGCATTAATTGTTCATGTTCAGTTGTTAACCCCTTTCCCTTCCGAACATTTTCCATAATCTTAAAAGCACTTTGAGCAGGTAACCCTTTATAAATTAAATTAACCATAATATCATCACGACATCCAATTACTTCTGAAATACTAATATTTTGATTTCGAATTAATTCTTGGGCATTACAAATTCAAACATCTGTTCCGTGTGACAATCCTGAAATTTGGACTAAATCTGCAAATGAAGTTGGTTTTGTATCTAATAACATCTTACGAACAAAAAAGGTACCAAATTCAGGAATACCAATTGCACCAGTTTTTTCACCATTAATATCTTCTGGTTTAATGTTTAAAACATCTAAACTTCGAAAAAGACTTAAAACCGCTTCATCATTTTTTGGAATTGTTTTTGGATCCACTCCCGTTAAATCTTGCAGCATTCGCAAAGCGGTTGGGTCAACATGACCTAAAATATCTAACTTTAAAACATTATCATGAATTGCGTGGAAATCAAAATGAGTTGTTAATCAATCTGATTTGATATCATCAGCAGGAAAATTAACTGGTGTAAATGCTTCAACTTCATATTCATTTGTAATAACAACAATTCCACCTGGATGTTGTCCAGTTGTTCGTTTAACTCCCTCACAACCCTTGGCAATTCGCTCTAATTCTGCGCGACGTTTTAAATGTAAAATATTTTTACTTTCAAAATAACCTTTAGCATAACCATATGCAGTTTTTTCTGCCACCGTTGAAATTGTTCCCGCACGATAAACACTACGCTCTCCAAACATTTCTTTAGTAAAGTCATGTGCAATTGGTTGATATTCTCCTGAAAAGTTTAAATCAATATCCGGAACTTTATCCGCTTCAAACCCTAAAAATGTTTCAAAGGGAATATCATGCCCTTCCCCTTTTAATGGTTTTTGACACTTTGGACAAGTACGAACTGGTAAATCATATCCACACTTAACTGAGCCATCAACAATAAATTCACTATAACTACAATAATAACATAAATAATGTGGCTGCAATGGATTTACTTCAGTAATATTACTCATTGTTGCAACAAAACTACTACCAACACTTCCCCGTGACCCAACTAAATAGCCATCTTGCAATGATTTATCAACTAATTTATGTGCAATTCAGTAAATAACAGCAAAACCATGCTTAATAATAGCATTTAATTCACATTCTAAGCGTGATGCAACAATTTCTGGTAATGGCTTACCATAAATTTTATAAGCATTTTGATAACATAATTCTTTTAATAATTGGTCACTACCCTCAATTTTAGGTGTATATAATTTATCTTTAATAATTTCAACTTTTTCAATTTGGTCAGCAATTAAATTTGGATTTGTCACTACAATTTCATAAATTAATTCATCATCATTTAAAAACTTAAATTCGTTCATCATTTCCATTGTTGTTCTTAAAAACTGATCAGGATTATCAGTTACTCGTTGCTTATAATCATATAAAGGATGTGGACGGCCGCCAATTCCCTTTGCATTAATATAAACTTCACGTAAAATTTTATCTTCTGGGTTAAGATAGTGCACATCACCAGTAGCAACAACTAATTTATTTATTTTTTTTGCTGTAAAAATAATATCTTTAATGACTGTTAATAATCGTTCTTCTGACAAATCACCCATTTGAACTAAATGTTTATATACACTAGGAGGTTGAATTTCAACATAATCATAAAACTTAATTGTTTCTGCTAATTCCGATGAATCTTTATTTCGTGCCACTTCAAAAACATCACCATTAACACATGATGACCCAATCAATAAATTACTACTATGTTGTTCAATTACACTTCGTAATAATTTTGGTGATGAGTAAAAATATTTAGTATGCGCAGCAGTTATTAATTTAAATAATTCTAATAAACCCACCTGATTTTTTGCTAAAATTATCATATGTTTTGGTCGCAGTTTTTTATAAACAGCAGGGTCATGAATTTTCTCAATATCATCATCAAACTCAATACTATAAGTATTAATCATTTTACGTAGCTGATGCTCATAGATGTCCGTTAAAACAATTGCATCATAATCACCACGGTGAGCAACTTCTTCATTATAAATAACATTATAACAACGAGCAATTGTTCCCAACCGATAATTTTTCAAATGTGGTTCTAAAATCCGTGATAATTGTAAAGTATCAATTACTGTGTTATTAATTTTTGAGCGTCCAGTTTTTTTTAACCACGATTGAATAAAACCAAGGTCAAACTCAGCATTATGTGCAATTAAAATTGCATCCTTAAAATATTCTAAAATTTGGTCAATTGATTCAATAAAAGTTGGTTTATCAGCTAATAATTCATCTGTAATTCCTGTTAATTCAGTTGTAAATGATGATAACTTAACGGATGGTTTAAATAAATGATTAATTGTTTGACGTTCACCACTAATACCATCCATAATAACCGCTCCAAATTCAATGATTTCATCATAACCACTACTTAAGCCGGTTGTTTCTAAGTCAAAAATAACATATTTTGCAGTTCGTAAATTATTATGATGCGGGTTTTTAACATATCATACTTTATCATCTAAAACATCTGCTTCAACACCATAAATAACTTTAACATCAGGATATTTATTATTAAGATTATAAATTTCTGGATAAGCTTGAACATTTAAATGGTCAGTAAAAGCAATTGCTTTATGATTCCAATGTACTAATGTTTTAAAAAGCATTGCAAGATCTGTTACTCCATCCATAACGCTCATTTTAGTATGTAGATGTAACTCCACGCGTTTTTCAGGCGCATTATCTTCACGATATAAATCTTCACGATCTAAACGAGAAATTTTTTTAATAAAAAACATTTGTTCATTAGCATAAGTATCATACCGAATATCACCAAAAAGACTAACTCATTCATTCGTTTTTAATTCTTCAATAAAATCATCTGGTTGTTCTGTTCGAGTAAAAAATTTTGCGCCAATTGTATCACTATAATCAGTAATTGTTATTACATAAATAAATTTCTTTGTTGAAATTAATTGTCGTTCTTTACTTAAAATTTTTCCATAAATTGTCACATTCGGAGCATCTTTATCAATATCAATTAACCGTTCATAACTTACTTCTCCATTTTTTGTTCTCTGATAACTATTTAATTCTCTTCGAACTGGATTAGTCCCATTTGTTGGTTTAGAAATTAACTGTTCTGTTTTTTGCGCTGTTTCTTGATATTTAATTAATTCTTGTTCATTAATTTCTAAAATATTATTTTCTCGTAAATCAATCACTAGGGCCAATTGTAAATCACTAAAACCATAGCGACAAAGTTTTTTTTGATAATAATTACAATGTTCACCCACTAATTTTTGTTCACTTTCCGAATGAACAGTAATTTTTAAAATATTATCAGTTAAAGCAAAACGTTCTGGTGATAATTTACTAAAAAAACTATTTTTTAATTCCGATTTATTTAATCGAATATATTCTAAATAACTAAAAATAGTTTCTAATTCGTGTTGTTTTTTTCGAACCCGTAAAGAAATCTTTGTGGGTAATGTTTCATTTTCTAATAAAGTTTGTTCTAATTTTAGTAAAACTTCTAGTGGTAAAAAATCATTAATTTCAATCACAACACGAAAAAAACCTTCACTAGCACTATATTCTACTTTAATGACTTTAGCATCATCAAAATAATTTCCAGTAAATTCTAAATTATTTGCTGTAAATAGTTTTATCAATTGTTGGTCCATCATCTAATCCTCACCTAGCTTTTCTGCTTAAAAAAAGACATCTTTAATTGTTATTCCAATAAATAATAAAATAAAGACTATTGCTCCCGTTACATTAATAATAATCTTTGCCTTATGCGGTAACTGTCATTTTTGCTCTTTTGCTTGATATTCTTCTAATAATACTTTTTGTTGCGCTTGATCATGGCGTTTTTTTCAAATCCTTACTCGACCATTTAAGCGTTTTACTCCACCAACTATTCCTTCAATTGATGTTTCAAAAAACTTGTATCCATCTAATGGTGGAATTGGAATTAAGTTCAAAACAAATAAATTAGCAGATAACATTGCCACATACATAAAGAAAAGAGCTGGTCCTTCTGTTAATATTGAAGAAACTGTTCTTGCAATTCCAACTGGACCAGATAATTGTCCTCACTGACCAGTAAATAATAATCCAAATGATTTTAAAATTGTTACTGATTGTCTAAATGTTTCTCCTCAACCATATCCATATGCTTGCGCAGTTGAAACAAACTGACGATCAGGAGCTCTAATTCCGACTGTATAAGTATTGTTTGCTTCTGTTAACTTAACTGGTTCAGTTTGAAATAAACCATCCGAAGCCGTTGTAACTTCTTGTTTACTATTTACACGAGCAAAAGCAAGAGTAATATAATTATTTTTTTCATCGTTATTACTATTATCATATTGTTGTTTTAAATTTTTAATAAAATTAAAAACTGTTGTTTGATAAGTTGGAATCTTATCTACTGTTCCCACATGACTTACTAAAATATGATTCTCCTTATTATCAACTTTATCTTTCTTATTAACACGATAATATTCTTGTGCTACTTTAAGTTTTTCAATATTAAGACCTAATCAATAATCTAAAATCACAATATCTTGAGCAACATTTTGACCACTTGTTTTTAGAGCAGCATATGCTATACCATTAGGATCATACTTAGCTCCTCAATATGTAATATCAGATGGTTTATAACTTAATGCCGCAAAAGTTGTGGTAAAAATAAAAACAGCAATAAAAAAATTCATTAAAGCACCTGCGACAATAAAAATTAATCGCTTTAATTTTGCAATATTTTCCATTTTTCGTTCTTTAGGAACTTCTTCCTCTTCACGTCCTTTTGGTGGATCAACTAATTGACTTGCAATATAAACATATCCTCCAAAAGGAAAAATTCGGATTGAATAACGGGTTTCTTTTTTTCCTCAAGAAAAAATTTTAGGGCCAAAACCAATTGCAAATTCATAGACATATGCTCCCGCTAATTTCGCAATAATAAAATGTGCAAATTCATGAATTGTAACTAACATTAATAAAATTATAATCCCAATTACAAAACCTAAAACTACCATTCCTGCTGACATTTATTTCTTAACTCCTTACTTTTTTATTCGGAATAACATTATTTTTCAGAAAAATAATTAATAATATCTCTTTTAATGATATCATTTAATTCTTTGATTTCACGATAATTAACTAATTTTTGCGGTTTAATTTGATTCATAAAATATTCAATATAATCAACAATTTGATAAAATTTAATTCTTCCGGCTAAGAAAAGCGAACGTAATGTTTCGTTTGCTGCATTAAAAGCAATGGCTAATGAATTATTTTCATTTAAGCAATGATAGGCTAATTGTAGAGCTTTTCAACGAGATAAATCAGCTTTTTGAAATGTTAAGGTTATTAATTTCTCAAAATTTAATGGTTTTAAGAACGAACTATTTTTTCGAATTGGATAATATAAAAAATAATTTAAAACTTGTAACATTGAAGGTTTTGATAATTGTCCAATAATTGAAGAATCGGCATATTGTACGGCTGAATGTAAAATAGCTTGTGGATGTAAAATAACAGTGATTTTTAAAGTTTTAAATAAATGATAAGCTTCTATAATTTCAAATCCTTTGTTTACCATTGTTGAAGAATCAATGGTAATATTTTGCCCCATCTTTCAAGTTGGATGTTGCAAAGCTTGTTGCTCATCAATTGTTTTTAAATCAGCTAACGTTTTATTAGCAAACATCCCCCTGAAGCTGTTAAAATAATTTCTGAACACAGGTTGGTTTGGTCTAAACATTGAAAAATAGCACAATGCTCAGAATCAATTGGATATAATTGATTATTATTTTTTGCTAATAAATTGTTAATTAAATCCCCTGCTACTACTAACGATTCTTTATTTACTAATAATAACGTACGGTTTTTACCATATAAAGTTTGTAATGTTGGGTACAATCCTGCAAAACCACTAATTGCATTTAAAACCAAAGCTGTCGGAAAAGCAGCTAACATTGCATTAATTCCTGTTTCTCCAGTTACAAAAGTTATATTTGGATATTGCGCTGTTAAAATAGCTTGTTGTGGTTCATCACCAAGATGAACAATCCTAATTGTGCGATGTTTCTCTAAAATCTTAATTAGAACTGAAATATTATGATAAATACTAACAGCGGTAATTTGAAAATAATTTAGATTTGATTTAATAATTTGTAACGATTGTTGACCAATATTCCTAGACGCACCAAAAATAATAATATTTCGCATCATAAATTATCGTTGTAACACTATATTTGAAATAATAAACATTACAAAAAAGACTAATGAAAATGAATCCAAACGATCTAAAATACCACCATGTCCAGGTAATAAATTACTAAAATCTTTAATATTATAACGACGTTTAATTCATGAAAATGATAAATCCCCTAATTGTGACAAAATGCTTAATACAAACGCTAACAAAACATAAATTATATAACGAATTACATTTTGATAATTATCATTTGAGAAAAAGTTAAAAATCCAATGATTACTAGTTGCAAAATGAAACATTAAAACAGCATAAGTAATTGCAATTCCTGCTGCTAAGATTGTTCCCGTTACAGCACCTTCTCATGTTTTGTTTGGAGATATTGTTGGCGCTAATTTATATTTTCCATAAGTAACACCGCCAACAAAAGCAAAAGTATCAGTTAAAATAATAATTAATGCTAATCATACCACACTACTTCAACCATAGGCAGGATTTAACATAAATTTATTCATTGCTTTTAAAGCAAAAGTTAAATATAAGGTAAAAATTAAAACTAATGTCATTTTACCAAAAGTAATTTCTTTTGAACTAAATACTAAACAATAATATCCTAAAATGGCACATAAATAAATAACAAAAATAATTCAGGGTTTTAATCAATTTCAATTTAATAATGTATAAAATGGGTAATTAATTAAACCAATTCCATCATATTCTGTTGCGATTGATTCAGCTGGAAACAAAAATAAAAAAATTATTAATAAATATGTAATGGCTTGCGTATAAATCGGTCACTTTATTCCTCCAACTAACCGCAAAATTTCATAGTTAACTAAACCTAAAATAACAGCATTAATGCCAATAAAAACATAATTAGCAATTTCAATATGCAGAACATTACCATGTCATTCTGTTGCAATTGCCCCTGTGAATAAATATAAACCTAAAAAGACTAATAACAAATAAAATGTAATATTACGAGCAACATATTTTTTTTGAAACATGCCTTTATGTTCCTTACTTTTTGACGCTTTATTTGTTAAATTATCATCTCCTGTTGATTTTTCATTTTCATTAACAAGAACATTATCTTCCTGATTTTTTATCACTTTCAATTACTCCAAATCTTCTATTTATATTATTATAATCTAATATTGCTTCAGTTAAAACATTTTCATAAAATTCTGGTCAAAATGCTTTGGTAAAATATAATTCAGCATAACGATTTTGTAATAATAAAAAATTACTTAACCTTTGTTCACCACCACATCGAATCATTAAATTAACATCCGGCAAATCTGCGGTATATAAATGTTGAAATAATGTCTGTTCGTCAACAGTTACTAATTTTTCACTTATCATTTGATTAATTACTGTTAATAATTCTTCAATAGCTCCATAGTCAAAAGTAAATGTTAAAATAATTCCATTATTATCTTTTGTTCGTAAAATAGCATTATCAATTGCTGTTAATGTTTTAAGTGGCATTTTTGTACACCGACCAATATTATTTAAAACAATATTTCCATTCTTAAAATTATTAACTTATTTATTATTTAATAATCGCTCTGGCATCGCCATTAAATATACAACTTCTTGTGCGCTTCGTTTTCAATTTTCAGTTGAAAAACAATAAATAATTAAATACTTAACACCAAGAGCATTTACTTTTAATGCGACATCTTTAATCCGTTTTTCTCCTTCTTTATGGCCAGCTGTTCGTTCTAAACCTTGCTTAGTTGCCCAACGACCATTACCATTTAAAATAATTGCAATATGTTGTGGTATTTTCATACCTTATACCCTTCTTCCCTATTTTATTGATTATACCGAGAGTCATAAAAAAATTAAAGTTTTAAACTTCCATTAGTTCTTTTTCTTTTAAAGTTGCTTTTTCATCAATTTTTTTAATAAATTGGTCCGTTAATTTTTGAATTTCCCCTTCATAGTATTTTTTATCATCTTCAGTTAATTCAGAATCTTTTTTAAGGTGTTCATTACTATCTCGTCTTTCATTCCGAATTGCTACTTTAAACTGTTCGCTAGCTTTTCACATTTCTTTAACCAACATTTTACGACGTTCTTCAGTTAGCGGAGGAATATTTAACCGAATTAAATCTGCTTCTGAATTTGGTGTTAAACCTAAATCTGCTTTATTAATTGCTGTTACAATTAAATTAATAATTGAACTATCATATGGTTTAATAACTAATTGTCGTGCTTCTGGCACCATGATATTAGCCAATTGTTGAATTGGTGTTAGTGTTCCATGATAATCAATCATAATATGTGATAACATATTTGGATTGGCACGACCAGTACGAATTTTAATTAATTCATTTTCAAATGAAACGATTACTTTTTCCATCTTTTCTTTTGTTTGATTAATAACTTCTTGCGACATTTATTTTTTCCCTCCTGTAACAATTGTTGAACGCGCATTACCATGTGCTGCCTTATAAATATTATCTGGTTCATTAACATCAAAAACAACGATTTTAACATCATCTTCCATTGCTAAACTAGATGCTGTTAAATCCATTACTTTTAATTGTTTTTTTTGCAATTCGTTTAAACTAATATTATCAAAGCGAACTGCATCAGCATTATGGCGCGGATCTTTATCATAAATACCATCAACCCCATTTTTTGCCATTAACATAACATCTGCATCAATTTCAATTGCTCTAATTGTTGCTGCTGTATCAGTTGTAAACTTTGGTTGTCCAGTTCCTCCAGCTATAATAACAATTGCTCCTTTTTCTAAAGCAGCTTTTGCTTTTTTAAACAAATATGGTGAAGCAACTTCCGGAACTTGAATTTTTGAAGTTACAACAACATTCTGACTACCTTCATTTTTTAATACAGCCTCTAATGCTAAAGCATTCATTACTGTTGCTAACATCCCCATATAATCTGCACTAATTGGATTCATCTTGATTGCGTCAGCACGATTACCGCGTCAAATATTACCACCACCAACAACAATAGCAATTTGTAATCCTTCTTTTTGTAATTTAACAATTTGTTTTGCAATATCATAAATTTTTTTCGCATCATATAAATCATCAGAATTCCCTAATGCTTCACCAGATAATTTTAGTAAAACTCGCTTATATTGTAATGCCATTATAACTTTCCTCTCTTTTTTCTATTTTATTATAATACATTATAAATTGTTTTAACAAATAATCAAAATAAAATTACAAATTAGTAAAGAAATTTACTTTATCAAAAACTATTTAATATTAAGTTAAACTTGATAAATAAGACGTTAAAAAATCATGTCAAAATTATTATGCTTTTGTTTTTAAAGCATCACTTGTTAAAAGTCAATATACAAATCCTTCCGCAAAAAATTCAAAATTATCTTTAAATGAAAATTTACTAAGATAAAATAATTGAAAAATCTTTTCTTTTGTTAAACTTTGTTGCTGGTGAAAGTTATTAATTTTTTTTAATAAAAATGTTTTTAATTGTTCAATCACATTAATTTTATAATCTAATTTATAACGATAGTGCAGCAAATGTCCAAGTTCATGACATATAGTATAAAAAATACTTTGTTGTGAAATTCCACCTTCAATCCAATTTTGCTTTCATATCTATTCATAATTATAATTTATTACATCATATGCAATTGCAATTTGCCGGTTGTTTGAATTTGTATAACCCTTTGTTTCTAAAAATTGTCCATCTTTAATAATAACAGAACTTAAAACTTTATTAATTTCTTGTTTTGTTCAAAGAAAAGCACAAATATTATAAAATAATGTAATAATTTCTTTTAATTTATTTTTATAAGTTGAACAATAATGATTGATAAATTGTTGTCAAAAACGTCGAACTAGTTAATCTAAAAATGACAATAATTCATCATAAAAAATAAATGCTTTTTGATCATAGAATGATAAATTAGTATAATTAACTGGACTTAAAAAAGCATTTGTTAAATTTTGTTCAAGTTTTGTTGCAATATTATTATTAATTCACATTCCCCGGTAACCTCGATTTTGTACTCAAGTTTTATTTGGAGTATATTGTCGATTTAAATCAATTTGATTAGTAATTTATTTATCAAGAGTATAATAAAGAATCACTGATCCTTGATAAAACGAAAAATCACTTGAAACAATTGTTGCTGATGAAGAACTAATGTTATCTTTAATTTTTATTTTATTAATATTTAAATTAGGAAATTGTTGTTTTAATTTTTCTTTAATATGTATTTTTTCGGAATATGTAAGCCATTAGTTTTAATGGTTTTTAAATTGGGGTCAGTAACAATTATTCCTAACTCAAGTGGTCTTGGATTTAAATAACCAAGATATAAGACATGCAGAACAAAACTGACAAAAACTGTAGAAACCACACACATTTTGTACTTTTGTGGTATTTACATTTTTAGAAACAAATTTTATTAATATTTTAATTAAGGAGTTGAAATTATGCAAACAAAGCAATATTTTATTTTGCGGTCGTTAGTGAAAAAGTATGGTAAAGATATTGTTATTAATACTGTTAATAAGATTGCAAAAGATATTGAAATTAAAAAGTAAAAGAATAAATTATTCCGCGTAATTTATTAGCGGATAATTTATTCTTTTACTTTTTAATTTCAATTTTTTAATTTATTGAAAGGAGTTATATCATGCCAGTATGATTAACATTAATATTTAGTATTTTGATTTTGTTAGGTATTTTTGCGTGAATTTGTTTATCAATTTATCAAAAAGTTAGACAAATTCAAGGTAAGAAAAAAGAAAAAAAACTTAAAAAAAGGAGGATAGAAAATAATGAATTTTTTAGCAGATGCAGTTGCAACAATTGGATTGGGGGATGGAATGAATTCTATTTGAACTGGTTTATGTAATGTAATGGGTAAAGTAAAAGGTGCTGTATATGGTATTTTACCGCAATTAATAACCTTTTTAGGCTATGCGTGAATTATTTTAATTCCATTTGGATTATTTATTATTATTAAGATATTAAACTTTTTCTGTAATATGGTTAAAGGATTTTAATAGAATATAACATTATATATATTCTAAGTTATTTTAAACAAAACTAAGGCACACTATTAGTTATATTTTTTTAGTAATTAAATTTAAAGTATTATTATGGTTTTCTCTCTGTATAAAAATATTTATAAATTTGTTAATTGGCATCGTGTACGATGAAGCGGCAAAAAACAACTCTTGTTAAATAAAAGAGTTATTTTTTTATTTGTAAAACCAAAATTATTAATTGATTCAGAGAAAGGACGGAATCTTAAAATCTTAAAATAGAAACTTTTTATCATAACTTTTTTGTTAACTTAAAATTGTGTTAAACATTTATTAAATATCTTAGAATTCTTTACAAAGTGTACCTGTTTTTCTCCTAATTTAAGGCGTTGTCTTTCCTCTGTTTCAGTTAATTAATTTGGCTAATAAAAAAATAATATCAAAGAAAGGAATGAGTAATAAAAATTAATAATCAACAACAAATTTGTGATATTAATAACTGTTATAAATCAATATCATTCATTACCAAAGAATTTTTATCAAATAAAGTTTTATGAACTTGTGAAAAACATAAAGATTTATTAAATCGCACAAAAGATAAAAAACAAAAGCGGTTTTACAAACTCTTAGAAAATTCAAAAATTATCTTTGATTATGAAACTGGGTTCTTAAAATTTAAATTTTATAAAACAACTTAATGCATAGCGGGAACGGTTATTTATTAATAACTAAGTGCTTACATAAGAACATTAGTTTAAACTCATTCCCACAGCCAGCCGAGGCAAGTACTGAAATAGTGTATGAGGAAAAATGCAAATCTGCGCTGGTTCATTAGAACTAAGCGATAGTCGTGATAAGTGCAAGGTCAACATCAAACGACAATAAATATTGAGATGGCCACTTTATAAATAAATTTGCGATAGATATTACTTTTTAGAAGTGACAGCGGTTTAATAAAAACCACAAAGTCAGCATTATGCTCTTCAAGGTGCAAGTGAATTTATTTTAAAAACTGAACGGTTTTGACCTGAAATGGTGTGGATAAAGAGAGAGAAAACTCTCTGGCGTAAAAAATAAAAAACAACTGCGTATTATTAAACAACATACCGCCACCGCTTGCCCCAGTGAAGCGGATGGCGTAGTAAATACTTATATAACTAATTCTCGCTTTGACACTTTCACTTTGGAGTGAGTGCCAATGAGTTAAAAATAAGAGGAATAATTTAGGAGGTATATATGAAAAAGTTAAATAAAATTTGTCTTAAAAAAAGATATTGAGGTTATTGTTTTAGATCTAATCAAGAAAACAAATTACAAGAATTAATACTACGAGCTTATTCCGCATCATTTGAAGATATGACTGATGAGCATTGAGCATTAGGTAGAAAAAAATAAGAGAAATAAATTATGAATAAAAGATACTTATTAGTAATGAAAAGTAAATATGGTGATTCCAAAACAAACTGTTTTTATACATTATAAGAAGCAAAAATTACTGCTAATATTGAAAATCAACAAGAATGATTAACAACTATTATTAATTTAGAAAATGAAAATATTAAATGACAAGGATGTGAATAATATGTGAAAAGATGAAAATGGCAATGTTTATACCGAAGAAGAATTATTTAATATAGCATTAGAAGAATGTTATTCAGAAGAAAGTGCTTATGACTATATTTATAATTTAATTAATGAAATGGAATTAGAGGAAATTTAATTATGGAAGATTTAAAGTTAAATAATGAAGTTAAAAATATTACTTATCCGTTTTATTTAAAAGGAAATGATTTTAAAGAATTAAGTTTAAAAGCATTAACAATTAAAAAATGAATTGATGAAAATGGACAATAATTAGCAGAATTTATATATCGACAACAAACTTGATTAATAAATGGAGAATATAAATCACAATCATTAAAAGATTTAAAATTAGTAGTTTCAAAAATTGATTATATTTTTAGAGAACCATTAGAATTAATAAAAAATTTTAAAGATGAATTAAATTTTATTAGAAAAGATATTTTGAATTTAGAAAATAATATTAAGAGTAATCATGATTCTTTAAAAAATAGTGTAATTAATATTCAATTTCAAAAACAAAATGAAATTATTGAAACTCATAAAAAAGAACAATTTTTAGAAATTAAAAGTGTAGCAAAACAAGAACAAGAATTAAAAATTATTACTAGTAATTTTCGTAAAGATAAATTATTAATTAAAGATATTGAAATATTAGGTATTGATGATGATTTTTTAGAAAAAGCAAATAAATTAGAACTTATTAATCTTATTAAAAATTATTTAATTGTTGATGAACAAATTGTTAAAAACGAAATTAAAGACCAATGAGATAGTGATAAAGATATTAATTTAATTAGTGTTAAAGGTATTAATTTTAAAATAAATAAAGGAGAAAAATAATATGGCAAATATTGTTGAATTTTTAAGAACAGATAAGGCAGCAGAGTGAATTAAAAGTAAATTTTCTAACGAAAATGAAATTGCAAGATTTAAAAGTAATATAGTTGCAATATCAAATAGTAATGAATTATTACAAAAAGCAGACCCAAAAACAATTATGACCGCTTGTTATCAAGGAGTATTATTAAACTTACCAATGGAAAAACAATTCGGATATGCTTATGTAGTTCCATATAATACTAAAATAACAAGAATTATTAATGGTCGTGAAGTGCAAGAATTAGTTAATCAAGCACAATTTCAAATGGGTTATAAAGGTTATATTTAATTAGCACAAAGAAGTGGACAATATCTAGATATAGCAGTATCAGATTTCAGAGATTGTGAATTAATAAATTATGATTGTTTAAAAGGAACTAGTTTTAATTGAATTCAAAATGAAGATGAACGAGAAAAATTACCAATTATAGGTTATGTATCATATTTTAAAATGGTTAATGGTTTTTAAAAAACTTTATATATGACAAAAGAACAAATGGAAAATCATTTTATGAAATACTCTAAAACTTATGCTAAAAATAAATCATTTTATATTGCTACTTTTGATGAAATGGCACTTAAAACAGTATTAACATCATTATTAAGAAAATGAGGTATTATGTCTGTTGAATTACAACAAGCATATAAATCAGACCAAACAGTTATTACTACTAATGATGAAAATATTTATATTGATAATGATATTACTGTCGCCAAAAATCAGAGGCAGATGAGGAATGAACCTGTATCAAATAACATATAAATATCCCATCTTATACAGAAATAGCGGACACAAACGATAATGTCGTTAAAGAATAAGATATTTCTAATGTAGTACCAGTAGTTAATAATAACAATGATGAGTATGTATACTCATGATAAAAATAGGTATTGACCCATCAGGAACTGGCACTACCGCTATTGTTGTTTTTGAAAATAATAAATTAATTGATGATTATGAATTTATTAATAAAGATTGAATTAAACAAATTGATTTTATAAGAGATATATTATGTGATATATGAAAATACAATAATTATATTTTAAATATTGAAGATTGTTTATATACCTCTACTAATGCAAGTAAAGATAGAGACGATTTATTACGATTTTACTAGGTGTAATAGAAGATATTAATCAAAGACTAAGATTACTCATTAATTGAGTATAACCAAAACACACTAAATCAGTTGTTAAAAATATGGAAAATTTGAGTAAATATAATAATAATTGTATTCAAGAATTTAGTAAATATGAAAATTTAACTTATGAATATGGTAAAGGTTGAAAATATAATAATGAAAAAATAAGTAATCATTTACGTGATGCAATTATTATTGCTAATTATAAGGGGTAATATTATGAAACATTCATTTAATCAAAAAACAGGAAAATATTATTCTAAATTAATTCGTAATGTTAATATTTACTTAAATGAAAATGAAGAAAAAGTTTGAAATGAATTTAATGACTTTACTTATTCACAACGAATTGAACATCTTATTAATTTTTATATAAAACACAATAAAATCGGTGATAAATATGAATAAATATATTTTATGTTATAGTTCAGAATAAGGTAATCGCCCTTGTAAAACTCCACTTGGTGAATATATAACTGGTACTGATATTAAAGATGTAAATATTAATTCAATCTGAGACTGAGAATATTTAATCAATAAATATGGTGAAAAGAATTTAATTATCTTAAAAACAAATAAAAAATAACCAATTAAGGTTATTTTTTAAATACTATTTGTTAGTTGTCTAATAGCATCTTTTTGTGCTTGTTTTTTATCGTTTACTTTAACTTGTTTTTTAACATTGTATTATGTAAATCTAAGCTCCAAATTTATCTATTGTTATTTTGATAATAGCACTCTTTAAAATAAATTTAACTATTTTTTTAAAAAAATAAATTATTTGTTAAATTATTTGTGAATTTATCTTAATTTTAGCACACTGAAAAATAGTTTATTAAATTATTCAAATAAAATTATTTAAAATTCTCTGAAAATACCTCTTTTGCTGTTCTTCAATTCAAAACAGGCCTTAATTTTTCATTTATAATATCAACTACTAAATCTATTTCTTGTTGTATAACAGGATTAAAATCTGTTCCTTTACGATATCGTTTTCTAAATTCACGGTTCATTCTTTCAATTAATGGTTTTTGATTAGGTGAAGCAGGGTCACAATAATAAATATTAGAACCAGTAATCCTTTCCATTTCTTCAAACTTACTAAATTCTTTTCCTATATCAGTTATTATTCCTTTAATTTTTCCAACTAAACCATTAATTCTAACTAATTCTTCAAGTTTTTTTAAAACTTCATTAGCAGTATGTTCTTTTAATTTCATAGCAAAGTATTTTTTACTTGATTTCTCTGCCAAAACTAAACAACTAGATTGATGGTCTTTACCAACTACGGTATCCATTTCAAATCAACCAACATCAGATTCTTTATTTTCAATATCTCATATTAACCTAAATCTTTTATCTAATTTACCACGATTATCAGGTCTTTTCTTTGTTCTATTTTTTCTACCACCATTTAATAATTTTTTCTTTAACAAACCCAAAAGACCTAAATAAATTCATTTATAAAATTTTTTAAGGCAGGCAGGAAATTTGACACCAAACTTTATTAAAAATCGCTGAATAATTTCTGCTGGTGAATCATAAAAAATATTAAATCGTAAATTTAAAAATTATTCTTGTTCTTCTGTAAATGTAGGTAGTTTTTTAATAGATTTTTTACGCTTTTGTTTATAATCTTTTTGTGCTTCATATGGATTATAATCTTCTATATTTGTAAATCTATTAATTTCTCTTTTAACAGTATTAATATTTCTTCCCATTTGTCTTCCAATTTCAGATAAATTAAGTTTACCATTTTTCTTTTTACAACTATCAGATAACAATAAATCCTTAAATAAACTTCGTTCATCATATTTTACATGTGTATAGTTTTTAATTACTCTATATTTCCTCCAATTCTTTTTATAAAAAAGTTATACATTAAATTTATAAAAAAAGATAAATTTTCACATTTTTTTAAATTAAAATTATTGACAAATATATTATTAATTATATAATTACATTGTAACAAGCTCCAATTTATCTCTATATGCTTGTGTACTAAAATAAAAAGTAAAGTAATTTACTTTTTATTATTTTGATATAAAATATAGATAATAAAAAAGAACCGAGTTGGTTCTTTTGTTATATTTTTAGACATAGTTTACTCTTTTATTTAATCATATTTATTAAATAATAGCAATTTTAATATGCAAAAAGGAGTAAAAAATGGCCAAAAATAGAACAATTAGTGATAAAACTACAGAATTTTTGGAACAAAAAGGCACCAAATTAAGCAATAAAAGAGCATATTTATACTATTTAAAACTACCATTTGATAATTGACAAGATAAAGTTAATACAGAAACTGCTGATTTTATTAGGGATACGATAAATCAATTAGAAATAGAATTAGAATTGGCTTTATTAAATGACCAATATGGCCGGGGCAAAAAGATATATGTTGAGAAATATGTTAACGATACAAGTATAAATAATCAACAACCAATAATAATTAATTTACAAACTGATATTAGAGATATTAAAAAAGAAAGTGATAATAATGCTTAATCATTTTACTTATTTGTTAGAAACACCTTATTGGTTATTACAAAATAGTAGTATTGGTAATAAATATCCTTTTGCTAAAAAGTTTGAGTTAGTTAATGAAATTAATCAAATTGGTACAAGATATAGTGGTAAGACTATATCAAATATTAAAATGTTTGGTGAATTATTAAAAATTAGTTTATTAATTAAAGAACCAATTTGTATCATTGCTAGTATGTATTGGAGTAAAGATTTAAAAGATAATGTATTTCAAAATATATGAAATATGTTAGATGAAAATAATATTCCTTATACTATTAATTTATCAAATTTTACTTTTACTTTATCAAATGGTAGCAAAATATATTGTAAAGGTTTACATTCACCAAATCGAAAAGAAAAATTAAAAGCTTTTGCTGATTTGAATAAATATAAATTAGTTATTGATTGAAGAGAAGAATGTGACCAATTTCAACAAAAATATTTAAGTGATTTAGAGTTTGCTATTCGTGGTTATCAAAATAAAATAACAATTAATACATGTAATCCTGAAAGTTTAAAAAGATATATTGTTGGTTATTGTAATGAATTATTACCTTTTAATGAAGAAATAATACGTAGTAAATATGAACAAATAAAATATATTGAAAAATGAAATATGAAGATTATTATTCACTATTCTAGTTGAAGATTAAATTATGAATTACCACAAGATAAAGTTAATGAATAATTAAGATTAAAACAATTAGATATTGAAAGAGCAAGAGTATGAAGTTGAGGTTTACCAGGCAATACTAGTGGGTCAATCTTTGTGAGATATATTGATATTATGCAAGCAACAGATATTATTCAACCAACGAAATTATTAGGTGGTGTTGATATTGCTAATGCTACTATTCCTAAAGGACATACAACAGCAGCTAGTTTTTGATTATATAATTCATTTGATAAAAAAGCCTATAAAGTAGTAGAATATACACACCCAAATTCTACACAACAATTTAAAACTGAATTAGAACAAGTTAAAGATATTTAAGAGTTTTATAACAATCAATTAAATCAATATTTTAATTTAATACAACAAGGAATTAGTATAAATGTTGATGATAGTGCTTATTCAACATTACAAAGTTTAAACCGAGAGAAATATAATTATAATTTTGGTCAATATATGACATTTAAACCAGCGCAAAAACAAAAATTTAAAATAAGACATCGTATAGAGGCATTTACTATGTTAATAAATACTAATCAATTAAAATGATTATGAGAAAAATGCCCCGTAAGTAAAGCACAATATGAATTAATTCAATGAGAAGATAAACCAGACGCCAGAGAAGAACGAATGCTAGATTTATACGATGATACATTTGATAGTGATTTTTATGCTTTACACTTTAAATTAATACCAATGGTTAAACATAATAGTTCAGCAGATTATAAATTATGACAACAAAGGGAGTGAATAACTTAATGAAAAAAAATATTTATGTAATACATGATGAGCGTGTAATAAATGCAAAAATGCCATATATATCTGTTTGTGGACAAGTTAAAAAAAGACTTTGTCAAGAATTAAAAAAAGATAATATCGCAATATGTAAATTAAATTTATATAACGAATATATTAAGAAATATCAAAAAGTTAAAGTATGTGTTCAAGTTTTAGCAAATGAACCAAATTTATTAACAGTAAATATAATTAATTATGCACTTATCTTAAAATTAAAGGAGCAAAATAACCATGAATAATACTTTTCCTAGTTTACCAAACTTAAATGATATTAATAGTGTTTTAAAATTTTATAATTATGATTGAACAATTAATTTAGCAAATATTATTGCTCGTCATCAAATGCGATTAGTAAATGGTAAAGATATTTTATTTAAGTCGCATCGTAAAGACATTTTAGAAAAATTAAATTGATGATATGAAACTTATAAAATAAAATAAAAATTAGATAAAAACGAATTAACAGCAAGTTTAATAGGTAAAACTATTTTTGGTTTATTAGAAACATAAGATGGAAATATTGATTTATTAATTAACCCATTTAACTTTACATCTCGTGTAAGTAAAATAAACGAAATTGAATAAGGTGCTGATATTTGATTAAATTATCATCAATCAGATAGTGGTTTTATTTTAAATTTAATTTGTACCAAAGATAAAATAGTTATTAAAGGTTGACCTAAAAATAATGAAATATTTGTTGGACAAAGTAAAACACAAATTAAAGATGATGTTAGACCTGTTTTAGTACAAGAATTTAAAAATAAATTAGGTATAGTGCCTTTTTGAGAAATGATAAATGAGCCTAATCCATTATTCTTATCAACATCAACTACTTTAAATCCATGAACCCACTATGGCAAATTGTTATAAATTACAATTTGATTTAGAAGATAGTTTTAATATTAAATCAAAAGAAAGATGAGCAAATCGTACGCACTAATATGGAATATTAGATGATGATTTAATAACTGCTTATAACAAAGGTAATAAAAAAGTATTACAAGATGCTTTTGATGATATTTTTATTCAATCAGCCCAATCAGCCGTAGATGAGTGAAAAAAATAATGATTGCGAATTCTTACAAACACCAGATGGTACAAATTGTAGTTATATTATTGATATGTTTTCAATACAAGCATTATATAAAGGTAATTTTGAAATTATCTTTTATGCTGATAACCCATATACAAATAATGAAGAAGATTATTTACGCTTATCAGTATGAAGTTTCAGAGGTAAAACAAAAAGTACATTAAATAATTATTTACGCGATATGACAACTAATTATAAAACTAGTTTCTTGCTCCCACACGACTATGAAATACCAACATTTAATTATCCACAATATGTATTACCACCAGTGCCATATAACTATAAACCTTATACAAAAGATATTATACCTTCTAATGTAGTACTACCATTAATAACTAAAATTACAGCAACAGCACAATGTAGCACAACTATTTCTTTTTTTTGAAAAAAAGATTTTATTAATTTATTTAGTAATAATTATTATAATGCTTATTATGAAGTAGAAATTGATTTAAAACAAATTTACCCAACAATTCAAAGTATAAGTAAATTCCAAGATTCTTATAAAACTATTGAAATAAGTAATCTAGGTAATTTACAAGTTGAATGTGGGCCACCTGAAATAGAAAATTTTATTCCTAATAGAAATGTTAATTTATCATACGGTAATAATTGTAATATTAATTTTGGTTTATTATCTAATGCAACTTTAAAATTAAATGGTAGAGCACAAGTTGATAAAGTTAATTTTGAAAATACAAGAACTTTATATACTAATAATATAACTAATGAAATTAAAACATTCGAACCTATAGCATATACTAATGGATTAACAACTGGATTTACTTATCAAAGTCTCTATAAATTTGGAAAAACTGATTTAAGTTTATTACTTCAAATAACAAAATTGTCCAATAGTGATAATGATAAAATTAAAGAAATAGAATTACAAGCATATTATACTAATGATATGAAATTAAAAATCAGATTTTCAAAAGTAGTTCGCCCAGATTTTTCATCATTTTATTTGGATACATCAACTAGAATTTATTATGGATATTTTGGTAATGATAAAAATATAACAATAGATATTAATAATCCAAATATATTGGGTATTCGCAATAAAAGTGATAACCCAGTTAAAATTACATTTAAACCAAGATAAAAAAAAGAGATTAAATCTTTTTTTTTTTATTCTCCATTAACTTTTACATTACCTTTATCATCAATAATTAAATCTGATTTATTAGTATCTAAATTTCAACGATATACTGATTTAAAATAGTCATTATTTATTTTTCATCAATTACCATTTTAATTAATATCATATCTATGTATAACTAAACCTTTTGGAGAAACAAATAAATCATATTGTTTTCAATTGTCAAGTTTTCTTTTTAATGATATAGAATTTAAATCTATATCGTTTTTAAAATTAATGATTTTTCAACTATCATTTTCATCTCCACGCCATACTACATAATATCATTTATTATCAACTGTATTAAATGGTTTTTCCTGTGCTGCTATTCATTCTAAAATACCATCTTTTGTATTTTTTTTGTTTTCTTCTTTTAGTTGTTTTAATTCATCTTCACTATATTTTGGTATAGTTATATTCTTATTACAACCAACCAAACTGGTTGTACTTGTTCTAATTAAAGTGATTGTTCCTAAAAGACTTAATATATTTTTCATATTTTAATTCTATTATACTATAGCTGCTATTAATTCTGGTTCTGCCATTTCTCAAATTGATGAAAAAATACTAATAGCTTTTTCACAAAATAATTGAAAAACATCTTCATGTATTAATACGCTACCGTTTTCTATTTGATTAAATAAAATATTAAAAATTTGTTCACCTGTCATTGAAATTTCTGTAGTTTGATCTATAATAAATTCAGCTTCACTGTCTCTTCATGGATCTCTAACATAATAAGTATCTTCAAGTATATTTTCTTTATTTGGTTTGATTCCAACAATTAATGCAGCATGAGGGTTGCTATTATATGCTTCTTCTTCATCATATTCTTCATCAAATAAACCACCAAATATAACAGGAGTTTGTCTAGAAAGAGATTCCCATATTAAATGTCTTATCCACATTCTTTTTTCTATATCATTTAATCTATTTCAAAATAATTGTTTTAAATCAATTTTATTTAAATTAAATCCCAAACTTTTCTCAATTATCGGGTTTATTTTTAACATTTCAATTACATTTGATAATGAAATACCATCATTTTCATTTTTTTGAAAAAAACTTGCAATTTCTTCTTGTTCCGTTTCTTTAAGATCTTTATTATTAAGAATATTATTATCAAATATATTTTTTAAAATTGCCATAACACACCATGAATCAGTTATTTGAAATTGCATTGGTTTTTTCATGCTAGTTTTTCTTAAATCAATTAACACATCTTCTAATATTGGATATGTTATTTCTTGTCTTTTAACTCTATTTAAATTTTTTAAATTATTTGTTTGTAAATAACTAATTTCATTATTTTCTAATTTAGTTTCTTCTTTTTGATAAGGACTAGCGACAATTTTTGTTGGTAAAGCAGTTCCGCTAATAGTTAATACACTTAATAAACTAAGTAATTTTTTCATACTTATATTTATCCTTTTCATATCTTGAAACTTTTTATCAAGATATTATTGACATTATATATATATATATATATATATAAGGGTAAATTAGTTAATAAAAATAAAAAAGTGCTAATAATAAGCACTTTTGTTGATACTTTGATAAATAATTATTCATAGAAAAGATTACTACAAATATTTTACAAGAAGGATAAGTAATTTGTTTAATTTAATAAATTACTTAGATGAATTATACAATAAAAAAGAGATAATTAAATCTCTTTTTAGATGAGGAAGCGACTACGCTCTTACCAATCGGACAAGTCCATATGGCTCATCTATTCTCATTTATTTTGGATATCCATATAGAGTATAAGCTGTTAATTTCGCCAGAAACCACTTAGCCTATTACTTTTTAAAATAGGTACTTACTCTATGTAATTTAATTATATATAAATATATTTGTTTGTAAATACTTTTATTACGCGTTTTAAGGGGTATATTAGCAATGAAATATATTAAGTTTAGAAATAATATTATATATATATATATATATTATTATATAAAGTATTGTATTACTAAAATAATAGTGTAAAATAAAGTTAATGGTTTATCCTTTTAACAAAAAAGTAATTTACGGTTTATGCTTTCCGCCTTAAAAAGACTTATGCTGACTTGTTATTCGGACAAGAATAAAAAAAAAGAGGTTTATAAAATGGCACTTATAAAAGAACAATTAATAGAACAAGGTTTAAGTGAAGAAATAGCAGATAATATTCTAAATGAATTTCATAATGAAACAAAACAAATTATTGAGGGAATACAAAAACGAAAAGATACTATTTCAAAAGAAGAGTATTTAAAAGTTGCTAATGAATTAGATGAATTAAAAGCATTTAAAGATTTTCCATCTACTAAAATTGAAGATATTAAAACTAATTTAGATAAAGTTAGTGGTAATTCTTTAACTGAAAAAATGCAAACTTTAAAAGAATTAAAACCTGATTTGTTTGTTGAATAACAACCATCAGTTTCGCCAACTAATATTATTAAAGATCTGATTGAAAAATCGGTTGAAAATAAGAATGATGAAATTGAAACTATTAAAGAAAAAGGAGCATATACTCCTGATGAAATTAAAAAAATAACTAATTATACACTTAAAAACCTTAGATAATAAGGGGGTGAAATATTATGGCAACAATTAATTTGCCACAAGCACCTTTTACATTACAAGGTAATATAACAGGTTAAAAAGCTTATGTTGATATGGTTAATGCTTTATTGCGTGGACCTTTATATAATGAATATGCAAGTATTATGCAGTATGCTACTGCAACAGCAGAACAAGTTGCTTGATTACCTAATGCTGGACAAGCATTATATAATTTAACTCATCGTGTGGTATGACAAGATGATTATTCATTACCAAATGGTGGGACAACTCAAACTATGGGATTAACAAGAATTCCAGTTCCTATTGATAAAAGATTTAATTTAAAATTAATGAATGAGGCTTTTGACTTAGCATTAATAGAACAAAATATTAAAAATTGTGTTATTGCTGATGCTATTTCTAGTGTTGTACAGAATAAATTTGTTAATTTAGAATGTGAATTAATTCAGGCTATTTATGATTATTGTTTAACAGATGGTCAGTATGAAGTAATTCCATTTCGTAGTTATACAGCTGAAAATGCTGATGATGCAAATAAAGAATTCTTTACATTAAATGAAACTTTGATTGAATTAACAAATCAAATTAGTAATTTATATTTTGGTTTGCCAACCGATAAAATGTTTATGGTTTTAGGGCGTAGGGCGTATTTAGGATTAACACCAGCTTATTTAAAAGTAATTGGTTCACAAGCACAATTAAAAGCGATGGTTAATGGTGAATTATATGAAAATACTGCAATGGGTATTCCTGTATCAAAAAGTTTTCATTTAGAAAAAACATATACAAAAGGACAAGTTAATCGTGATAAAGGTTATAATTTTACTAATATAAATGGTTTAATTATTAATAAACAAGTATAAGCATATCCAATTAATATGGATACTATTCAACAAGTTTTAGATAATGATACTGCTAACCCTAAATGAATTGGTAAAGTGTAATATGCCACACCAACTATTTTATATCCAAAAACATGTAAAATTATTTTAGAAAAACAACCAACACAAGAAGAAATTAATACTGCAAAAAGTAATCTAAATAAAACATTTAGAGTGCCTATTGATTATGTAATCACTGTTCCAACACAAAGTAAAATTGATATTAGTAAAATTAATAAATTAGATAAACCAACTATTCATGTTGCAGACCCAAAAAAAGCAACACCAGAACAGTTAAAACCACAATTTAAAGATGTTGTTTTAAAAGTAGTAAAAGAAATAGATAGTTCTTTAACTGAAAGTGATTTTAATTACTTTGTTGAAAGTAAGGGTGAAGATTGGCCGCTTGATATTATAAATGATAAAACTGTTTCTGTTCAAATTGAAGGTAAAAACAAAGCAGCTGGTCAAACAAATCCGATTAATGTAGTAATTAAAAATTCTTAATAAACAATGAATTTACTAATATTACGAGTTTTAACTTTATTAGTAGCTAATTTAGAAAATAAACCTTTAATAAGTAAATTTGTAAATTTAATTAATAGAGTTAATCAAGTTCAAAATAAAGTATTAAAGCCAATTAATTATATTACTGATAAATATAATAAAATTACAAATAAAGTTGAAGATATTTATCAGTGATTAAATCCATTTACTTATTTAGATTTAATTAAAAAAGGTCATAAAAAAGAAATTCAACAAATATTAAGACAATTAGAAAAAGATAATAATATTAAAAATAGAGAACAATTTAAAAATGAAAATTATCTAAATACTAAATGACAACCTTTAAATAGTAGTTGACTTAATAGTGGTATGTTTAATATTACAAATAAATTAACTTTAACAGGTAATTTAACTATTTTAATATATACAAAAACAGTAAAACATCCGAAATTTTATGGGCCTTATGTTTATCCTGGTGTTCCAGTTGAAATATGAAAATTATTAAGTAATGCTGTTTCTAATGCAGGGACTTTATTTTGGAGTTATTGATTAAGAAAATGATTACCTAGTAATTTAAGAGATTATATTAAAAAACGATTATCACAAGCATTAAAAGAAAAATATCCAAAAGGAACACTAAATTAACATTACCAACAGTTCAAAAATTACAACAAATTAAAAAGTTTATTAATAATTTAAAGATTGGACATTTTAATTTTAATTTTGCTGGTGAAATTAATAATAAAAAATGGTATCGCGAACGCAGAAGTAATGTTAAAAACATTAAGAATTTATATAAAATACCAGTTAAAAATATGTTTTACAAAACTAATCAAACTATTAAAACAATTAAGAAAACAAAAACAAGAGTTAATAGTTATAAGCCAAGTAATTTAAAAAATAAATATCGTAATCAATTAATAGGTGTTTTATATGGAAAATAATTTAAGTAATTTGTTATTTATAACAGTTGAAGATGTTAAAGAAAGTAAACTTTGACAACCTATTAATGATAGAAAACAATCTGCTTATAATGATAATTTAATTTATAATGCTATTTTAAAAACTAGTTTATAAATGGATATATTATCATGTGGGACAATTTTCGATAAAATTAATAAAAAAGATTTATTTCCTTGAGTAAAAAAAGATAATACTGGATTAATTGAATATAATAAATGATTAAGTTATATTCAATCTGCTTATTTATTAGCAGTTATAAATTGATATTTACCAAAAGGAGTTAATGATTTAACTGGTAGTGCATCATTTTCATAAGGTGGTGTTGCATATTCACAAACTAATGACCCTGAAGCAAATGAAAATATTACCAGAGATGTTAAAAATGCTTTAAAATTAGCAGGTGAAATAATTGATATTATATCTAGTAAAACAGTATCTAGACCTTATAATTATAGTTTAGATAATTATGCTCATCCATGAGAAGAAGAATATAAATATATTAGTAAAAAAACTTTTTATCTCACATTATTATTTTGATTAAAAGAACGATCACAAACAGATAATTCAATAAATATTTCTTATCCAATGCTGGGGGAACTGGTAGTCTTGGTATTCTAGGATTAACTGCTAAAAAAATTAAAAAATATAAAGTAGAAATTAGGGTAGTAAGAAAAAAGTTTAGGTTTTGGTATAAAAATTATTCTTTATTTTAAATATATTTCTAAAACACTGATAAATCAACCTTTTAAAAAGTTATCTAATTATTTTATTTATATTTTTTATAAAACCTAAGCTTTTGTAATACTATCGAAATTAGAGAATTAAGAACTGCTGTTATTGCCCATGAAAAACATTTAAGAGGAGCTGATTATGCAACAGAATTAGCATTAAAAACATGTCAAATTAAAAATGTAAAAAAACAAGTTAAAGTAAACGATAAAAAACAAGCACAAAAAGATGCTATTAGACAACTAACAAATAGTATTTAAAAAATAACCTTAATTGGTTATTTTTTATTTGTTTTTAAGATAATTAAATTATTTTCACCATATTTATTGATTAAATATTCTCAGTCTCAGGTTGAATTAATATTTACATCTTCAATATCGTTACCAGTTATATATTCACCAAGTGGAGTTTTACAAGGGCGATTACTTTGTTCTGAACTATAACATAAAATATATTTATTCATATTTATCACTGATTTTATTGTGTTTTATATAAAAATTAATAAGATGTTCAATTCGTTGTGAATAAGTAAAGTCATTAAATTCATTTCAAACTTTTTCTTCATTTTCATTTAAGTAAATATTAACATTACGAATTAATTTAGAATAATATTTTCCTGTTTTTTGATTAAATGAATGTTTCATAATATTACCCCTTATAATTAGCAATAATAATTGCATCGCGTAAATGATTACTTATTTTTTCATTATTATATTTTCAACCTTTACCATATTCATAAGTTAAATTTTCATCTTTACTAAATTCTTGAATACAATTATTATTATATTTACTAAAATTTTCCATATTTTTAACAACTGATTTAGTGTGTTTTGGTGATACTCAATTAATGAGTAATCTTAGTCTTTGATTAATATCTTCTATTACACCTAGTAATCGTAATAAATCGTCTCTATCTTTACTTGCATTAGCAGAGGTATATAAACAATCTTCAATATTTAAAATATAATTATTGTATTTTCATATATCACATAATATATCTCTTATAAAATCAATTTGTTTAATTCAATCTTTATTAATAAATTCATAATCATCAATTAATTTATTATTTTCAAAAACAACAATAGCGGTAGTACCAGTTCCTGATGGGTCAATACCTATTTTTATCATGCGCATACATCCTCATCAATATTATTATTAACTACTGGTACTACATTAGAAATATCTTCTTCTTTAACTACATTATCGTTTGTGTCCGCTATTTCTGTATAAGATGGGGTATTTATTTACATTATTTGATAAGGGTTCATTGCTCATCTGCCCCTGATTTTTGGCGACAGTAATATCATTATCAATATAAATCTTTTCATCATTAGTAGTAATAACTGCTTGGTCTGATTTATATGCTTGTTGTAATTCAACAGACATAATACCTCATTTTCTTAATAATGATGTTAATACTGTTTTAAGTGCCATTTCATCAAAAGTAACAATATAAAATGATTTATTTTTAGCATAAGTTTTAGAGTATTTCATAAAATGATTTTCCATTTGTTCTTTTGTTATATATAAAGTTTTTTCAAAACCATTAACCATTTTAAAATATGCTACATAGCCTATAATTGGTAATTTTTCTCTTTCATCTTCATTTTGAATTCAATTAAAACTAGTTCCTTTTAAACGATCATAATTTATTAATTCGCCATCTCTGACATCTGATACTGCTATATCTAGATATTATCCACTTCTTTGTGCTAATTGAATATAACCTTTATAACCCATTTGAAATTGTGCTTGATTAACTCATTCTTGCGCTTCACGACCATTAATAATTCTTGTTATTTTAGTATTATATGGAACTACATAAGCATATCCGAATTGTTTTTCCATTGGTAAGTTTAATAATACTCCTTGATAACAAGCGGTCATAATTGTTTTTGGGTCTGCTTTTTGTAATAATTCATTACTATTTGATATTGCAACTATATTACTTTTAAATCTTGCAATTTCATTTTCGTTAGAAAATTTACTTTTAATTCACTCTGTTGCCTTATCTGTTCTTAAAAATTCAACAATATTTGCCATATTATTTTTCTCCTTTATTTATTTTAAAATTAATACCTTTAACACCAATTAAATTAATATCTTTATCACTATCTCATTGGTCTTTAATTTCGTTTTTAACAATTTGTTCATCAACAATTAAATAGTTTTTAATTTTATTGGCATTTTGTAAAAAATTATCATTAATACCCAATATTTCAATATCTTTAATTAATAATTTATTTTTACGAAAATTACTAGTAATAATTTTTAATTATTGTTCTTGTTTTGCTACACTTTTAATTTCTAAAAATTGTTCTTTTCTATGAGTTTCAATAATTTCATTTTGTTTTTAAAATTTAATATTAATTACACTATTTTTTAAAGAATCATGATTACTCTTAATATTATTTTCTAAATTCAAAATATCTTTTCTAATAAAATTTAATTTATCTTTAAAATTTTTTATTAATTCTAATGGTTCTCTAAAAATATAATCAATTTTTGAAACTACTAATTTTAAATCTTTCAATGATTGTGAATTATATTCTCCATTTATTAATCAAGCTTGTTGTTGATATATAAATTCTGCTAATTCTTGTCCATTTTCATCAATTCATTTTTTAATTGTTAATGCTTTTAAACTTAATTCTTTAAAATCATTTCCTTTTAAATAAAACGGATAAGTAATATTTTTAACTTCATTATTTAACTTTAAATCTTCCATAATTAAATTTCCTCTAATTCCATTTCATTAATTAAATTATCAATATAGTCATAAGCACTTTCTTCTGAATAGCATTCTTCTAATGCTATATTAAATAAATCTTCTTCGGTATAAACATTGCCATTTTCATCTTTTAACATATTATTCACATCCTTGTCATTTAATATTTTCATTTTCTAAATTAATAATAGTTGTTAATCATTCTTGTTGATTTTCAATATTAGCAGTAATTTTTTCTTCTTATAATGTATAAAAACAGTTTGTTTTGAAATCACTATATTTACTTTTCATTACTAATAAGTATCTTTTATTCATAATTTATTTCTCCTAATTTTTTATACCTAATGCTTAATGCTCATCAGTGATATCTTCAAATGATACGGGATAAGCTCGTAGTATTAATTCTTGTAATTTGTTTTCTTGATTACATCTAAAACAATAACCTCAATATCTTTTTTTAAGACAAATTTTATTTAACTTTTTCATATATACTTCCTAAATTATTCCTTTTATTTTTAACTCGTTGGCACTCACTCCCAAGTGAAAGTGCCAAAGCGAGAATTAGTTATATAAGTATTTACTACGCCATCAGCTTCACTAGGGTAAGTGGTGGTGGTATATTGTTTAATAATCCACAGTTGTTTTTTATTTTTTACGCCAGAGAGTTTTCTCTTTCTTCATCCGCACCATTTCAGGTAAAAACGTTCAGTTTTTAAAATAAATTCACTTGCACCTTGAAGAGCCTAATGCTGACTTTGTGGTTTTTATTAAACCGCCGTCACTTCTAAGAAGTAATATCTATCGCAAATTTATTTATAAAGTGGCCATCTCAATATTTATTGTCGTTTGATGTTGACCTTGCACTTATCACGACTATCGCTTGTTAAAGCGTCTGTTATTTCCAGACTGATTACCGTTGGGCTAGACCTGAGCCAAAATGTACTTAATTTTATTTGAAAACAAGTGAGATGTAATTGCTTCTTATATGCAACATTACAAAATTAACGATATTTTAGATTTATCATCAGATGGATGAAAAATATTACAAATTGACAAGAATTGGACAAACTGGTATTATTATTTATAATGTTTTGCAAAAGAAAATAATTAATAATATTATTTTTAATTCTAAAAATAATGAAGAAGCAATAAATAATATGTATTTAATATTAAATGAGTTTAAAAATAAAATTTGTTCTTATTTAAATAAAGTTATTGTAATAATTGAAGATTATCAACTTCACAAAGGTTTAAAAATAAAAAATCCATTATCTACTCCTAAATTCATTGGTGGTTTAAAAGTTTTATGCAAATATCTATTTAATTTAATTTATGTTTTACAATCGCCAGTTGTTAAGAAAAATTATATTTATAAAGGAAATATTAAAATGTCAGAGCACGAATTAGATGCTTGAAAACATTTACAATATTTTATAACAAAAGGAGTTGATAAAAATGGCACAAACAAAAAGTAATTTACCTAAAAAATCAATAACTAATAAATCTAAAATAAAAAATAAAAAAGTTAATAAATTAGAGTTAACTGTCAGATTACATGAAAATCCGATTAAAACTAAAATTAAGGCACTGGTTGCTGGTGGTGTTGAAGTTGATGCTTGTTCAGCTAAATGTCAATGAGACGGATTAAATTACTCAACATTATCAATATATAACCCATCTATTTTAACTGAGTTTTTGAAATTAAAAAAAGATTATGAGATAAAAATTAAAGGCTTAGTATTTAATCAGTTAAATATAAAAACTAAACGCTATTTTTTATCTTTTTGAGTCGATAGTTTTGAAATTATACAAAAAGCGATTAGAAAAAGAACAAATACAAATATTAAAAAATAGGAGGGAAAACAATGGCATTAAAAAATGTAAAATATGTTCTTATTGATGAAAATAATGAACCTATTAAAAATGAAGGTGGTAATTTAGATATTAAAACTACTGAAATTATTTTAGAAAATACTGCTTAAGTTGAAGAATTTAATGCAAGTAATTTAGAAAATAATAAGTCAGCAAATCAACGAACTACAAACAAAAAATACTGAATTAAATTCACAAATTGAACAACAAACAATTCAATTAAAACAAATTGAAGTAATTGACTTTATTAATTCTTTAACTGATAATGATGAATTAAAAAATGTTTTATTAAAGTCTTATGATATTAGCGATGATATTGAAATCATTAAAGCACAATTACAAAGTGTTTATGATGAATTAATTAATGTACAAACAGTTAATACTGGTGGCGTACCAAAAGTAGAAAACAAAGAAAACAATATTTTAGATACAGACAATGTATTTAATAAATAGAAAGAAGGAAGTAAATTATGGCACAAAACCCACAAAGAATTTTCGGAGATATTGCTAATCAAGCAACACAAAGAGACTGAGAAACATTTGAACAATGATATTTACAAACTTATCAACAAAAATTTAGTTGAGAGGCATTATTTGTGTGAAAAGAAGCCAATAAGTTTGGTTTAACATATAAAAGAAAGAAAAATATTAAATATAATGAAGGTCTAGGAAAAAATGGACAAGTATTTAATACTGATGATAACCTACTAAAATATTCAGCAGTGGAATTTAAAGATGGAATTGTTTAATTAGATACAATTTTAACTTTTGCTCGTAAATTAGAGCCTGTAGAAAGTGATTTTAATCCCTAATCTTTGGGTGGGCTGCTGATATTGAGCAAGCAATGGATACTAGGGTTGCTTATAAACGCAATAAAATTTTAGAAATTATTAATAAAGAAACAGTTACAACCATTCAAGCTTAAAAAGCAGATGATACTAATACTTTACAAATCCACGATGAAATTATGGATAAAATATATGAAAATAGTTTTACTCCATCAGAAACAGTTGTATTGGGTTCGGCTGATTTTATTCGTGGAATTCGCAATAAATTACAGTTACAACTTGGAGCAAACAACCAAATAAATAGCGCAATTGAAACAAGTGGAGCAATGAAAACTGTTGAAGGAACAACATACTATATGGCTTCTAAAAAATTACCAATTATTAATAAAGATGGTTCATAAGGAACAATTGAATTATTACCAAATGGAGTTAATGCAATTGCCTTTAAATTTAGTAAAAAATATGACCCGCTTATTTTACGCAAAAAAGACCACACTCCATTAAGAGTTGGTGCTGCTGCATTAGGTGTTGGCATGGGTAATACTTTGATTATGGAAAGAGTTTTATATTTAGGTGGTGCAGTAGTTTAACCAAAAGGAATTATTAAACATACTTATGAACAAATAAATATTAGTGGAATTAATAAATTAGATAAACCAACTATTTATGTTACAGATCCAACAAAGGCGACAGCAGAGCAATTAAAACCACAATTTAAAGATGTTGTTTTAAAAGCAGTTAAAACCGTAGATAGTTCTTTAACTGAAAGTGATTTTGATTACTTTATTGAAAGTAAAGGTGAAAATTGACCAATTAATATTACAAATGATAAAACTGTTGAAGTTTAAATTGAAGGTAAAAACAACGCTACTGGTCAAACAAATCCGATTGATGTTAAAATTAAAAATTCTTAATAGTACTAAAAAATAGTACTTTTTAGTTTGAAAAATATGCCAATTGGAACATCTAAAACAGCTCTTGTTTATGCTGTTAAAAAATCCAACTAGATTGTCAATCCAACAACAAGAAAAAAGTTTTTGTTTACAGTTATTAGAATTTTTAAGAATTCAAGTTTTAGCCCTTAGTTTATCAGTTTTAACTGGTGGTGTAGCATCTGCTGTTGGTCTTGGTGCGGGATTATCTAATTTTGCCGCAGCATTTATCTCATTTGGAGCAGAAACAGCGACCGATTTTGCCGTAAATCAAATATACGATAAATTAACATCAGAAGTGACAGCAAAAAGTACTGCCTTAAATTTGTTACCAGCAATTGGTGGGGTTGGTAAATTAACGCGTGCTGCTCGCACAACTAGAATTTTAAAATTAGCAAAAGAAACTAAATTACTTGAAAAATTAGGTGTAATAACTGCCAATAACTTAGAAGATATTGTAAAACAAGTTACAGGTAAAAAGGTTTTATCTGATAAATTAATATTTGATTTTACAAAACAGGCTAATAATTAAACTTTATTATATACAATTGGAAAATTAGCCCGAAATGATTTTTATAAGGGTTTTAAAGTTTCTAATTTAGAAACAATTAATAATTTATTAAAAATTGAGAAAAATATTCAAAAAATAAGTCCTAAATTAGTTCAAAAATACCACGCGTAAATGAAAAAAATGCTAATAAATGATTGCCTGAATATGGATTAAATATTGATATAATAAGCAAAATTAATACTAATGAGTGATATAATATTATGACTAATCTTCATAAAAAAGGTGTTGGTAAAAATCTACTGTTAAATGCTAATTTAATGCGGGGCAGTAAAATATATAATAATAAATTATTAAATATTTTGCATCAAACACCAATTAAATTAAATAAAATTTTGAATCATTTAAACCCAAATTTTTATATTCAAAAAGTAACTAAAAAATTATTAGCCCCAATTGAAAAATAAATAATTGCTATTAAACAAAAAGTAATTAATAAAATTACTGATAAAACTAAAAAAATATTGTTTAAATTTGAAACTAAGGCTATTAAAAAAGGTAAATTATTACCTTTTATTTATAGTTCTGATGTTTTTTTAGCAGTAAAAATTGTTCCTTTATCAGTTGCGGGTGAAGTTGCTTTAATAATATATTATAAAAATCCTAAATATACCCCTATTGTTGTTATGACAACTTTAATCAAAGCAGAACAGTTTCTTTTGCCCCACTTGCTTATCAACAAGTAGTAAAAGATAGTTTTAAAATATATCGAACAATTGCTAAGGTATTAAAATTACAAGAACAATTTAAAAATAACTTTAATAAAGATAAATTGTTAAATACGCTAGAAGATAGTGCGGTTACTAGTTTATTGGGTAGTGGACTGGTAGTATTTCAAGCATACAAACAACTTAGAATAAAACAAGATTTAAACAAAACAATTAAAACAAAAACATTACTAAATAGTAAAAAATTTATATTAAAGAAAATATATTCTAAAAAAAGTAAATGATAAGGAGATAATTAAATGTTAAATTAATTATGACAAAATGTTACTTTGGAAAATTATAATAATTTTAATCCAATGACAGGTAAAATTACATAAGTTCCAGTTCGTTATAATAAGTGTTCTTTAAAGGTGATGTATAATTATGATTTAAAACATTGGTTTTAAGAGCCTAAAATATGATTAATTACTATTTAAATTATCCATTTTCAAAATTAAAATTTTAAACATTTAAAGACCCATTATTAAAGAAAATTTGTATTAATATAGTGTTTATTACGATTGAGCATTGAACATTTAATCGTATTCCAATTGAGTTTTTTACTTCGGCAAATATGATTATTCAATTTATAATTTAAAACAATTAAATCCTAAAAATAATCGTATATATTTAATTAATGAATTAGTAAGAGTAGTTGATGCTCAAACACCTGTTAGTGATAGTGAAAAAGATAATGATTGCGAATTCTTACAAACACAAGATGGAACAAATTGTAGTTATATAATTTATATGTTTTAAATCCAAGCCTTATATAAAGGTAATTTTGAAATTATCTTTTATTCTGATAACCCATATACTAACAATGAAGAAGATTATTTACACTTATCAGTATGGAGCCTTTCGTGGAAAAACAAAAAGTACATTAAATAATTATTTACGCGATATGACAACTAATTATAAAACTAGTTTCTTATTACCACACAATTATGAAATACCAACATTTAATTACCCTGAATATGTATTACCACCAGTACCATATAATTATCCAGAGTATACAAAAGATATTATGCCCGTTGAAGCAGTACAAACATTAAAAACTAAAATTATTACACCAGCACAATTTAAAGTGGGAAATTCTGAACCAGTTAATTTATTTTCTGATGAATTTAAGGATGCTTATTATGAGGTAGAAATTGATTTAAAACAAATTGACCCAACAATTTAAAGTATCAGTAAATTTCAAGATGCTTATAAAACAATAGAAATAATTAATCTAGGTAATTTACAAGTTGAATGTGGACCACTAAATATAGAGAATTTTATTCTTAATAGAAATATTAATTTAAATGGTGGCCGTAATGATTGTTATGCTAATTTTGGTTTGTTATCTAATATAACTTTACAAGAAAGTGGTCGTTCACAAACTGATAAAGTTAATTTTAAATTTGATATTGATAATTTAATTGTATTAAATACTAATGAAATACCAATAAATAGTATTAAAACATTTGTTACTGGTAAAACTAATGGTTTACCAAACAATAATTATAAAAATAGTTATATAACTGAAAAAGGCAAAAATAGTGGCAATATTAAATTTTTACTTCAAATAACAAAATTATCTGATACTGACAAAGATAAAATAAAAGAAATATATTTACAAGCATATTACATTAATGATGTAAAATTAAAAATTAGATTTTCAAAAGTAATATTTACTAAATTATTTTTACGTAATACTAATTACAATTTTCTATTTTTCTATTCTGGTAATGATAAAGATATTATATTAGATATTTCTAACCCAAATGTTTTAGGTATTAGAAATAAGAATTATAATCCAGTTAAAATAACAATAAAGCCAAGATAAAAATAAAAAAAGAGATTTAATTATCTCTTTTTTATTCTCCATTAACTTTTACATTGCCATTTTCATCTAAAATTAAATCGGGTTCTTGTGTGTCTAAATTTCAACGATAAACTGATTTAAAATTATTACTATTTTCTTCTCAAATAAAAGTTGGTTCATTAATTGATTTAAAAATAATTAAATTAATCTTAGTATCATTGTGTGAGTAATAGCGTAATTGAATTTTATATTTGCTTTTTTCATCTATAGTCTTATATTGGTATTCGTGCTTTGGGTGTATTATTTCTTCATAATTTTTAAACTTAGTAATATTTCAATTTTGACCTTTTCATACTACATAATATCATTTATTATCTACTGTATTAAATGGTTTTTCTTGTGGTGCTATTAATTCTAAGTTGTCTCTAATTTCTTTATTTTTTGTATTTATTTTATTTTCTTCTTTTAATTTTGCTAATTCTTTAGGTGTATATTCATGTATTTTATCTTTACAAGCAACTAAACTAGTTGTACTGGTTCCAATTAAAGTGATTGTTCCTAAAATACTTAATATTTTTTTCATATTTTTATTCTTCCTCAATTATAAAATAACTGCCCATAGTATTTGTAATAATTTTTCAACCATGATTATGATTAGATAAAAAATGATTATTTATTTCTTGAAAATGATTGTAAATAATATTGATTAAAGTATTAATATCATCATCAGTAATTGATCCGCCTGAGCCGCTATGATCTTCTTTATGAAAATTACTAATTTCTGATTTGATTTTATTTTTAAATTGTTGATAATTATTTGTATTTTCTTGATAAATTTGTTTAATTTTATCTCATTCATTGATATTAATATCTAATTTTAGTTGATCATGAGCTAAAAATTTATAGTATTTTTCAATTTCATTATATTGATTATGTAATTTATGTTTAACTATTGTGTGATCAGAATTAATTCATCAAAGAATAGCAGTTCCTGCAATTACTAATCCACCAATTACTAATGATAAACCTAAAGTTTCAGGAGCTAATGTTGCCGCAGTACCAGCTTCTGTTCCAATAACTGCCCCTTCAGTGGCCACAACTGCGGATCCTTCTGTAACTGATAAAGTTTCAGCCGCTGTTAAACCTTCTGCTACAGTACTTTCTGATAAAAGTGGGGTCATTTCTACTGCTTCCCCTGTTCCTGTTGAAACAACAATACGAGTGGTTGATAAACTATTTTTGATATAATTAGCATTAGTTGATAAGACTTTTATTGGTGATATTCCGCTCATTTTTGAAATACATAAAATTCCAGTACCAGAAATTCCGGTAGAAGTAAGCCCTAAACCAACATCTCTTAATTTATCTTTAAATGCTTTTTGTTCATTTTCGGGCAATGATTTATAATGTTGATTGATTTCATTTAATTTATTTTGTTTAGATTGTTTTGATAAATTATTAAATTTAGTAATAATATTTTTTATTTTTTGATTATTACTTGAATTTGAATCACTATCTTTTTCATTATCACTAATTTTACTTAAATTTTGTTTATCTTTATAATTTAAAGTAAAAAAAACTTCTAAATTTCCTATATATCTTGAATTTTGATTAGATATTATTATTGCTGATGTAGTTGTTATATTTGAAATTGAAATGTGATTTCTATTTATATTAATATTTAATTCAATAAAACGATTTAAAATAGTATCTGGTAAATTTTCTTGTAATTCACCTAAATTTGTATTTAATAAAAGATTGTTTAAATTTCTTGGTGGCTTTGGTGGTTCAACATTATTTTGAATATTTCTTTGACTTTTAGGTACAACTGTTGCATATATTATTTCTTCTGTTTTGTTGTTTGTTACTATGTTTAATTTTGGTGGTGTTGGTGCCGGTCTATGGGGCTGCAATCTTGAATTATTTTCTAAAACATTATAAAATTTTGAATTTCCAACTAATCTACCATTATTTTCTATAGAACTATTACTTGTATTTGGCAAAACATTTTTACACTCTCAATTAGAAGAAGAATCATAACTTTCTTCATTAGAAGGATTATAAAAACAAGAATAACCAACTATTTTAGTACCAAAAGAAGAAGCAAGTTGAAAACTAACTCACACAAAATCATTAGAATTTTCATTATTATTTCATATAACTCTTGCACCAATTTCTGAAATATCAGTAATCTTTATATTGCTTTTTTTTATTTTTTTATTTAATTTACAAATTTTATTTAAAATTGTTTCTTCATCATTTTTATCTAAAATACCTAAAAATCAATTTTTTAATAAATCATTTAGTTTTTTATCATTCTCTCGTTTATTTCTAATTATTTTTTTTAAATTAATTTTTTGTGAATAATTAATATTATCAATACTTAATTTTTCTTTTTGGTAAGGACTAGTGGCAATTGTTGCTGGTATAGCACTTCCACTAATAGTTAATACACTTAATAAACTTAGTAATTTTTTCATAATTGTATTTCTCCTTTTTATCAATTTATATTAGCATTATATATATATATATACAAGGGGTAAAGTAGTTATTTTAAATACTTTTATTACGCATTTTGGGCGGTAAATTTGCAATAAAATATATTAAGTTTAGTATTTATATATAAAAAGTATTGTATTTATAAACTAATGGTATATAATTAAAAACATAGGTTTAATCTTTTTCCGTAAAAAAGAGTTTATGCTGACTTATTAATCGGACAATAATAAAAAAAGAGAAGTTTATAAAATGGCACTTACAAAAGAATAATTAATAGAACAAGGTTTAAGTGAAGAAATTACAGAAAATATCTTAAATCAGTTTAATAATGAAGCAAAGTAAATTAGAGAAAGTGTGCAAAAACGCGAAGATGTTATATCAAAAGAAGACTTTATTAAATTATCTAATGAATTAGATGAATTAAAAGCATTTAAAGATGTTCCATCTACTAAAATTGAAGATATTAAAACTAATTTAGATGAAGTTAGTGGTAATTCTTTAACTGAAAAAATGCAAACTTTAAAAGAATTAAAACCTGATTTTTTTGTTGAAGAGCAACCATTAGTTTTACCAACTAATTTTATTAAAGAAATGATTAAAAAGTCTACTGAAAATAAAAATGATGAAATTGAAAATATTAAAAAAAAAGGAGCATATACTCCTGATGAAATTAAAAAAATAACTGATTATACACTTAAAAACCTTAGATAATAAGGAAGTGAAATATTATGGCAACAATTAATTTGCCACAAGTACCTTTTACATTAGAAGGTAATACAACAGATCAAAAAGTGTATGTTGATATGGTTAATGCATTATTGCGTGGACCTTTATATAATGAATATGCAAGTATTATGCAATATGCAACTGCAACCGCAGAACAAGTTGCTTGATTACCTAATACAGGACAAGCACTATATAATTTAACTCATAGTGTGTGGTATGACAAAATGATTATTCATTACCAAATGGTGGGACAACTCAAATAATGGGATTAACAAGAATTCCAGTTCCTATTGATAAAAGATTTAATTTAAAATTAATGAATGAAGCATTTGATTTAGCAATGATAGAACAAAATATTAAAAATGGTGTTATTGCTGATGCTATTTCTAGTGTTGTACAGAATAAATTTGTTAATTTAGAATGTGAATTAATTCAGGCTATTTATGATTATTGTTTAGCAGATGGTCAATATGAAGTAATTCCATTTCGTAGTTATACAGCTTAAAATGATGATGATGCAAATAAAGCATTCTTTGCATTAAATGAAACTTTGATTGAATTAACAAATCAAATTAGTAATTTATATTTTAGTTTACCAACTGATAAAATGTTTATGGTTTTAGGACGAAGAGCATATTTAGGATTAACACCAGCCTATTTAAAAGTAATTGGTTCACAAGCTCAATTAAAAGCAATGGTTAATGGTGAATTATATGAAAATACAGCAATGGGTATTCCGGTATCTAAAATTTTTCATTTAGAAAAAAACATATACAAAAGGACAAGTTAACCGTGATAAAGGTTATAATTTTACTAATGTAAATGGTTTAATTATTAACAAACAAGTATGAGCATTCCCGATTAATATAGATACTATTCAACAAGTTTTAGATAATGATACTGCTAACCCTAAATGAATTGGTAAAGTGCAATATGCTACACCAACTATTTTATATCCAAAAACATGTAAAATTATTTTAGAAAAACAACCAACACAAGATGAAATTAATACTGCTAAAAATAATATTAATAAAACATTTAGAGTGCTAGTTGATTATTTAATTCCATCATCAAAACCAGAATCTAAACCAAATACGCAAGGTTAATAGAAAATGAATTTACTAATATTACGAGTTTTAACTTTATTAGTAACTAATTTAAAAAATAAACATTTAATAAGTAAATTTGTAAATTTAATTAATAGAGTTAATCAAGTTCAAAATAAAGTATTAAATCCAATTAATTATATTATTAATAAATATAATAAAATTATAAATAAAGTTGAAGATATTTATCAGTTATTAAATCCATTTACTTATTTAGATTTAATTAAAAAAGGTTATAAAAAAGAAATACAACAAATATTAAGTCAATTAGAAAAAGATAATAATATTAAAAATAGAGAACAATTTAAAAATGAAAATTATCTAAATACTAATTGACAACCTTTAAATAGTAGTTGACTTGATAGTGGGATGTTTAATATTACAAATAAATTAACTTTAACAGGTAATTTAATTATTTTAATATATACAAAAACAGCAAAACATACGAAATTTTATGGACCTTATGTTTATCCTAGTGTTCCAGTTGAAATTTGAAAATTATTAAGTAATTCCGTATCTAATGCAGGAACTTTATTTTGGCGTTATTGATTAAAAAAATAATTACCTAGTCATTTAATAAATTATATTAAAAAACGATTACCGCAAGCATTAAAAGAAAAATACTCCAAAGGAACTACTAAATTAACATTACCAACAGTTCAAAAATTAAATAAAATTATAAATTGTACTATAAAGTCTAGCACTTTATTTGATTTCATTATAACACCAATAAAATAAATGTTCAATATAATTTATTTTAAAAAAATTTAGTAGTTTTGTTTTAAATTTATGAATTTTGGCACACTGAAAAATAAAATAATTAAAATTTTTATAGGTAATTATATTAAAAATTAAACATTTGTATAAAAACTTCTTTTGAAGATAGTCAATGTAAAGATTTTTTAAGTTTAGAGTTTATTATATTAGCAACTTCTTGATAAGAATTTCTTGAATAAATACTTAAATCAATTCCTTTGGAAAATCAATATCTAAAATCGCGGATTGCTCTTTCAACTTTAGGTTTTTGTGTTGGAGTTCCAGCATCACAAAAATATACTTTAGCATTTGTTATTTTTTCAATTTTTTCTCAATCAGCAAATTCTTTGCCTTGATCTGTTATTATTCCTTTGCATCTATCTTTGAAAAATCTGTTAGAAAAAATTCGTTCTACTGCGTTTGTAACTTCTTTTGTTGTTTTTTCTTTTAATGGTTCAATGATTTTAAATTGGGTTAATTCTTCAATTAAAACTAAACAAACACTATTGTTTTCACCAACCATAGTATCAATTTGAAATCAACCAAATTCATATTTATCATGTTTTACTTCTTCAATAGTTCTAAAATTTCTTATTTTTCCACGGTTATCAATTCTATTTTTTGTTTTATATTTTCTACCATAAAAATACAAATTATCTTTCTTGAAATTTAAAAATCTCAAATAAATATATTTATATAAAGTTTTAAAACATACCGGAAATTTAATACCAAACTCTTTTTTATATTTTTTACAGATTTGTTCTGGTTAATCATGAAATTTGTTATATTTTTCATCTAGTCATTCTAAAATATTTAGCAATAATGATGATTTTTTAAAACATTTTTGTCGTTTTTGTAAATAATCTTCGTGTGATAATTTAGCTTCATATTTATTATCTTTTAACCTTTTTATTTCTCGTCTAATTGTATTACGATTTTTATGCAATATTTTTGCTATTTTAGATATATTGGGTTTACCATTTTTTCTTTTTAAAGAATCAAGTTCTAATAAATCTTTTAACATTACTATTTCTTTAAAAGTGAAATGATGCTTTGTTTTATCCATTTTAAAAAATTCTTTCTTTTATATACAAAGCTAATTATATAGTTTTTTGAGGTTGTGGGCGAGCGGTTTATTTTCTGAAATTTTGTGATAAAATGACTTACAAGTTAAAAAAAGTTTTGAGGTTCTTTCAAACAAATTTGGGAACCTTTATAAAATTCTTCGCTTAACGCTTATAATTTTTCCCAAGTATTTTGAAAAGCGCGGCAAAAGTTTTTTTAAACTTTAAGGAATTTTTCGTAAAACTTATGAAAATCACCGCGAGCCCAGATTAGTACAATATAATCACAATAATAATCATTACAATTCATCTCTTTTCTAAAATATATTTAAAGTACTTAACTTATATATATAATGTCAATAGATCTTGATAAAAAGTTTCAAGATTAAAGAAAGGAAATTATACAAAATGAAAAAATTGTTAAGTTTATTAAGTGTATTAACAATTAGTGGAAGTGCTATACCAGCAACAATTGCCACTAGTCATTATCAGAAAAATAAACAAGGAATTAAATTAGAAAATACTAAAATTAATTATCAAAAAATAGATACTGAACAAGATTTATCATATTTAAATACTAATAATTTTTCTTGGTGAGATACTTTTTCTGTTTTTTTGATGAATAGGAATTAAAAAAGCCGAAGAAGTTAAAGATTATTTAGTCGAAAAAGTTGAAAATATTAAAAATGGTTTAGAAAATTTAAAATATTTAATAATAAAAAACCTTAAATTATGAGAAACAAGATAAAACAGGCTTCACTACTAAAACATTAAAAATTAATTATAATGCAAAAGATTTTTTTAAAAATTTATATCAAATTTTAACAGGAGAACTTGTTGCAAATAATATCATTATAAATGTTTTAGAAAATGATTCTGGCCAAAGATATTATGTTATAAACCCAAATTCAGGTATTGATTATTTTGAAGCCCCTTTAAATATTGATGATAGAGAAGTTTTAGATTAGTTTTTAGAACAAGCGACTTTTATTTACAAGGTTTTGTAATTCCTATAGAATATGGTAATAATCAAGAAATCCAATCTTATTATTATTTTAATGATTCCGAAATCCAATCTGTAAGAGGGGTTGATAATTCTGATTCTTTAGGTTATAATTCAAGTTACAGAGATCTTGTTGACGCACCAAATCAACAAGTATCATGAAATGTAATTTATTCTACCTTTAATAAATTATCTAATTTTCACGGAAATGATAATAAAAAAGATAAATTAAAAAAATTTTTAGCTCAAATTATTTTAGCAACAGCTGAATCTATGAGATTTCCAAGAGTTAAAAATCTTATTTTAAGTACTTATGATACTAACAATATATTAAATTGAGAACAAGATTTTAGTAGTATTATAAATAATTGAAGCAGAAGAACGGCGGATGCAATAGATTTTTTAGAAGTAACTGGCTCTTTGAATAATTTTGGTTGAAACTGGATAGTTTGAATTCTTATGTCTGATATGTTTATATATACATCTTATAGTAATTGTAAACAAAGAAGTGATGAATATTTTTTTGCGTTACCTAAAAAAATAATTTATTTTTATGAAAATAAAAATATTTTAGAACATATTAATGACTACGGTGTAATTAATGGTGATTTTGAATTTTATAATTTTTCTGAAGTTGAGATAGGAGAAATTCCCCTTTGTAAGTTATAATAATATTGAATTTTTTGGAGAACAATTAACTAAAGTTAATTGAGGGAATGACGAGTATTTTGGAAAAAAATAAGTGATTCTGATTTAGAAAAAAAATTTAAAAATTACATTGTAAATGTTAATTTAAAAAATTTTAGTCGTGAAAAAATTAAAGAAGTTGTAAAAGTTTCATTAAGCGACGAATGTCATAATGATTTTATTGCATGAATGTGCAATAGTCAAAATGTTGGATTAACATTTTATTGAAACAACGAAATAAAAAAATAATATATTCAAATACCATCATTTGTAAAAATTACATCAGGAAGTACTTATTCTGGCGGAAGTAGTTGAATAAAATTTGGACAAGGATTAATTCTTGATTAATTATACAAATTTTAAGATATTTGTATAAATTAAAATATGAAAAAAATATTAAGTCTTTTGGGAACAATCACTTTAATTAGAACAAGTACACCCAGTTTAGTTGCTTGTAATAAATCGCAATATAGCGAAAAAGAATTAGCAGATTTAAAAGAAAAAAATAATATAAAAACAAAAAATGGTATTTTAGAATGAATAGCACCACAAGAAAAACCATTTAATGAGGTTGATAATAAATGATATTTTGTGGTATGGCGTGGTGATAAAAATGCTGATTGAAGAATTATTAAATTTCAAAATAATACTTCTGATTGAATAAAAATTGATAATTCTAAAAATTCCGAATTAAAAAAGCGTAATTGAATACCGCTTGGACAAACATTATGCATTGAATGAAGTATTCAAATAATTGTTTGAGAAGAAGATATTAATAATAATTATTTTAAAGCAGTTTATCGTTGAAATTTTAATGCAAATATTCCTAATTTAGCTGTTGATTCTAAAACTGGCGAAATAAAAGTTGAAGATGAATAAATATAAAAACTCATTTAATTAATTAAATGAGTTTTTATATTTCTAATGTAATTAATGATAGTTTTCCATTATTTTTATTAAATAACTATAAATTATTAATATTAATTTGTTTTTTTCTGTAAAAATTGTAATATCATAAGTTACATAGCCTCATATCCCTGATATTTCAATTTTATTGAAGTTAAATAGTTTTTCATGCTTTTGAAAAGTTATTTTAATCCTATCTTCAACTAAATTTTTAGTCATACTTGCTCAAGCTGCCTTAGAATAAAGTAATCTATATCATTGAGAAAAATAGTTTAAATAGTTTTCTATTTTGTCATTAGAAACAATTAAATTTGTTATTGATAATCAATTTAAGTAATTTGCTTCTAATTGATAAATTGGATTTTCTGAAATATCTTTGTTTTTAACAGTTACTTTAACTTCATTATTGTTATTGATATTATTTTGTTGTTTTAAATTTAAATCAATAATTTGTCCGGTTTTAGGCGAAATAAAAGGTACATTGAGCTTATTATCATTATTTCAACGATAAACTGCTTTAAAATAATTATTATTAATATCTTCTTCTCAAACAATTATTTGAATACTTCATTCAGTGCATAATGTTTGTCCAAGCGGTATTCAATTACGCTTTTTTAATTCGGAATTTTTAGAATTATCAATTTTTATTCAATCAGAAGTATTATTTTGAAATTTAATAATTCTTCAATCAGCATTTTTATCACCACGCCATACCACAAAATATCATTTATTATCAACTTTATTAAATGGTTTATTGGAGTTGATGGAGTAGTGCCACCAGTAAAATCAAAATATTATGAATTTAATTTTACTTTGCAATGTTCAAATTCTCAATATCCAGTTTCTACCTCTCTTGGATTAAATATTAATTTAAAATAATAAGGAGAAAATAATTTAACATCATCATTATAACCTTTATTAATGGAGTATTTACTATATGTATAATTTGATAACATATATATAACTTGTTTAATTCTTTTTACATATGTTTTATGTAATTAACTTGTATTGTCTAATTTTCAGTTTTCAAATAAACCATCAATTACATCTTCTGGTTTTTGACCTTCAAATTTTTGGCGTAGTTCAGCTGCTTTATTGGTAGGATTTCCTTTTTCATCGTATTTTGCACCTTGAAATTTACGGTCATAATTATAGCGATATGTTAAATAATTTAATAATACTTTTTCTAAGCCATTATTTTTTATTAAACTTAAAATATTATCTGTTTGAACATATATTTTAGCAATGCTTTATGGTAAAAAACTTTCGGTAAATCAATACTGAAATACTCTTAAATTAGGGTTTGTTTTAATTGGTATTGATAACAAAGGTACCAAATTAGTGTTTTCAATATTTGATGATGGATAAGAATAAGCATAATTTACATTGCCTCAGCACTTAATATTACCAAATAGCATCGATTTAGGATATTTGATTTCAATTCCAGTAAATACTGTGTCTTCGGGTAATGATTTTTGTAAAACTAAGTAAATACTATTTTGATTTTTTCACTTAAAATAAGTTATTTTAACTAAATGGGTAGATTTAATAATGTCAACACCATCAGGTGAATAAGGTTGTTTGTATTATTTAATGATATAGCATTCATTTTTATTGTCTTCACTAATTGGTTCATTAATAGATACTATTTTTAAGTCTAATGTTTCTTGGTTGTATGTATTATTTAAGGTTTTTAATTAATATCTTAGAAATTGTGGAATAAAAATACCACTTACTTATCTAAATTATATTACTTTTAATTTTATTGTCAACAATATTTTAACATTTTTTAAATTTTTCCACGACAAAAATACATGTTTATTAAAGTTATTTAATTTATTAGATAAAATTAATAAAAATATAAGTTTGGTTGTAAATTATTATTTACAAAATTATTAACTGAATAATTAATTCTATTTTCTTCTAATGGTTCATTAGTATTAAATAAATTAATTTTATTTTTAAAATTCATCATACTAGTATTTAATTTATTTTTAAGAGTTTTTTCATGATAAGTTGCTTTTTTAACCAAAACACCTTTACAGTAATGTGATATATCACCCTAAATATGACAACCAATATTATTTCATAATGTTTGATTTCTGACACTTTCTTCATTATTTTTAATTAATTTAATTGTCTCTTTTAAGAATTTCATTTTTGATTCTTTTATAAAAGAAGCACTGTTTTCTAAACATTCTAATAATTCTTCATATTTAGCATTAAAAAAATAATCGACTGCTTTATGGTATGTTTCTCTGTTTTCTTTGTTTTTACTTTGATAAGGATATAATTTTTTAAATCTACTTGTAAGGTGAAATTTATCTATCGTGTAATGTACTTTATTTTTAGGAAAATATTCTTGAATAAATTTTACAATATTTTTAATTCAAGGTGCGCCATCTCCTAATACCATAAATTCAATATTGTCATTAATATCATAATAATTTGGATAGTATTACAAAAGCTTAGGTTTTATAAAAAATATAAATAAAATAATTAGATAACTTTTTAAAAGGTTGATTTATCAGTGTTTTAGAAATATATTTAAAATAAAGAATAATTTTTATACCAAAACCTAAACTTTTTTCTTACTACCATAATTTGTAATTAATGTAAGTAATTTATTAACAAAATTAGTTAATTTACTATTTTTTTTAATATATTCTGGAATATTATCTAGCTCTATAACACCTAATTTATCTTGAATTACAGGTCTTTTTTTTGTTGATTTTGCCTTATCAAAACCAGTATGAACAGTTGAAAATATACTATTTTTTTTTATTTTTTCTTTTCCTTTTTTCTTTTCATTTCACATTTTTAAATAAGTTCCATCAATTTGAATATATAAAGTATGAGGTATCTTTATTTTTTTATCAGTTTTATTAAGGTAATATTCTTTATCAGTTTTTGCATTTTTCATAATATTTGAAATTGTTTTTATACAAATTTTTACATGTTCCATAGTATCTAAAATATCTTGATATGTTTTTTTCTTGCCAATAAATGATAATATTTTTTCTTTAACAGAATTATCTATTCTTTGTCATTTTTCAATTCCTAAAAGTTTATCCAAAGGAAAAATATATTCCTCTTTACCTGTTTCTGGATTAATTTTATAATATTTTCTTCTTTTAAAAGTTATTTTCCCATTTAAAATAGTTAATGTTCTTGGTTTTATTTCTTTTACTTTATAATCTTTAAATTCTTTTAAAGTTTCATCAATTTTATAATTTTTAAAAATTCATTCATCACAATCTTCTAAACTTTGTTGAATAATTTCAATACTTTGTTTATCTAATAAAATATTAAAGTTGTTAAAAAAGTTTTCATCAATATTTATCATTTTTTACCCTCTTTCTTAATTTCACACATTAACATAAAAATAATAAAAATGCAAAAAGGATAGAAATTTTTATTTAGTATGTTATAATTTAAGTGTTAATTATTAGCAAATTAATTTAACTGAAAAAAGTAAATTACTTTACTTTTTTTTATTTTGATGTAAAATATAAATAATAAAAAAGAACCGAGTTGGTTCTTTTGTTACATTTTTATAGTATTTATTTACCTTTTTATTTAATCATATTTATTAAATAATAGCAATTTTAATATGCAAAAAGGAGTAAAAAATGAAAGAATTTAATCCAAAAACAGCAAGTTATACAACAATTTGAAGAAAAATCGAAGAATTTTGAAAAGATAAGAAACCGAATATTCCTTATACTTTGAACGATTTAACCGATAAACTCAACTTTTCTAGCAGATGAAGACATGAAACTTACAAGAGCGAAAAGATAGTATCTTTAATACAACGACAAGTTGATAGAATTGAAAGTGAAATAATTAATTTTATGATGAAATCACCAGATGGTGCTAAATTATATTGACAACGAGCATTTAATTATAAATATTCACTACAAGAAAAAGAACTTAAAAAAGAATTAAACTTAAATAATCAACAACCAATAATTGTTAATTTACAAACGGATATTAGAGATATTAAGAAAGAAAGTGATAATAATACTTAATCATTTTACTTATTTGTTAGAAACACCTTATTGGTTATTACAAAATAGTAGTATTGGTAATAAATATCCTTTTGCTAAAAAGTTTGAGTTAGTTAATGAAATTAATCAAATTGGTACAAGATATAGTGGTAAGACTATATCAAATATTAAAATGTTTGGTGAATTATTAAAAATTAGTTTATTGATTAAAGAACTGATTTGTATCATTGCTAGTATGTATTGGAGTAAAGATTTAAAAGATAGTGTATTTCAAAATATATGAAATATGCTAAATGAAAATCATATTCCTTATACTATTAATTTATCAAATTTTACTTTTACTTTATCAAATGGGAGTAAAATATATTGTAAAGGTTTACATTCACCAAGTCGGAAAGAAAAATTAAAAGCTTTTGCTGATTTGAATAAATATAAATTAGTAATTGATTGAAGAGAAGAATGTGACCAGTTTCAACAAAAAGATTTAAGTGATTTAGAGTTTGCTATTCGTGGTTATCAAAATAAAATAACAATTAATACATGTAATCCTGAAAGTTTAAAAAGATATATCGTTGGTTATTGTAATCAATTATTACCTTTTAATGAAGAAATAATGCGTAGTAAATATGAGCAAATTAAATATATTGAAAAATGAAATATGAAGATTATTATTCATTATTCTAGTTGAAGATTAAATTATGAATTACCACAAGATAAAATTAATGAACAATTAAGATTAGAACAATTAGATATTGAAAGAGCAAGAGTGTGGAGTTGAGGTTTACCAGGCAATACTAGTGGTTCAATCTTTGCGCTATATATTGATATTATGCAAGCAACAGATATTATTCAACCAACTAAGTTATTAGGTGGTGTTTACTTAGAAAACTCTACTAGTCCCAAAGGACATACAACAGCAGCGAGTTTTTGAATATATTCCGCTGCCTCTACACTTGCAGGTGCTGCAATTGTTTTAACTTCTTGTAAATTGTAAATGCCAACCGATAAAAAGTTAATAGAATTATAACAAATTAAAAATAAAAATCAATAATTACAAAAATAACAATTTAAAAATAATATTTTTAATATTTATTTTCAAAATTTTAAAATTAAACATAACAAAAAAAAATAGACTTTATTAAACATATACAAACATTAATTTAATTTGAAAAAATTTTTTTAAAATGTTGTCTTGATGTAAAATTTCCCAAACAAGATCTAATTGTAGTATTTAATATATCTAAAATAGATTTTAATCTACTACGAATATTAATTAATGGCTCGTTTTAACCTAATCATCGCCTTATATCTATATTTATTCTTTCTACTAATGCTTTCTAACTAGGTTTACCAGCATCACAAAAATAGACTCTTATTTTAAAATGTTTTTCTATTGTTTTTCATCTATAAAATTATTTTCCTCTATCGGTTAAAATACAACTAAATTTGCTAATACCAATTTGTTTAATCATTTTCATTAAAATTGTTAATAAAATACTTGCCTTTTTACTAAATAAAATATCATAAAAAAGTATTTTAGATTTACGATTTACTAAAACTAACAAATGAAAATTACCACAATCAAGAGTATCCATTTCTCAAATTCAACTAAAACTTAAATCATCTCCATAATAATTTAAAAATTACTTATAATCTCTAATATTAAGTAATTTTCCACGATTATCATTTTTTTCACCATTTTTTGTTTTTCTTTTTTTATTTTTAAAATATAACATTTCTTTTTTTAAATTAAAATAACCTAATCTAATATATTTATACATTGTTTTAAAACATACACCAAATTTTATATTATATTGTAATTCATACGAAGTAATAATATTTTGTGGCGAACGACCAAAATTATTATATTCATTCGAAAAATGACTTAGTTCTTGTGAATTTAACATTGAATATTTACGACATTGTTTTTTCTTTTTATCGTGTATTTTTTGTGCTTTTGCAGAATTATAATCATTAATATTATCAAACATATTTAATTCTTCTTAAATTACAGAATAAGACCTATTCATTTGTTTAGCAATTTTTCGAATATTAATTGTTCCATTTTTCTTTTTAAATAATTCATTATCTTTTAATTTTTCCAAATTTACGATAGTATTACAAAAGCTTAGGTTTTATAAAAAATATAAATAAAATAATTAGATAACTTTTTAAAAGGTTGATTTATCAGTGTTTTAGAAATATATTTAAAATAAAGAATAATTTTTATACCAAAACCTAAACTTTTTTCTTACTACCAAATTTACTCTTTCATTAATATCTAATCTTTCATATTTTTTCACACTTTACCTCCTAAAATATTAAAATATGTTATAATTTATATAAATTAATTATAACATATTAAATAAGGAGATAAAAATATGAAAAAGTGGTTGTATGTATTATTTTGGGGTTTTATATATCTCAGAAAATGTGGAATAAAAACACCACTTACTTATTTAGATTTTATTACTTTTAATTTTAATGTCAATATATTTTTCTATTTTTTTTTAAATTTTTTCATAACAAAAATACATGTTTATTAAAGTTATTTAATTTATTATATAAAATTAATAAAAATATAAGTTTGGTTGTAAATTATTATTTACAAAATTATTAACTGAATAATTAATTTTATTTTCTTCTAATGGTTAATTAGTATTAAATAAATTAATTTTATTTTTAAAATTTATCATACTAGTATTTAATTTATTTTTAAGAGTTTTTTCATGATAAGTTGCTTTTTTAACCAAAAAACCCTTACAGTAATGCGATATATCACTCTCAATATGACAACCAATATTATTTCATAATGTTTGATTTCTAACACCTTCTTCATTATTTTTAATTAATCTAATTGTCTCTTTTAAGAATTTCATTTTTGTTTCTTTTATAAAAGAAGCACTATTTTCTAAGCATTCTAATAATTTTTAATATTTAGCATTAAAAAAATAATCAACCGCTTTATGATATGTTTCTTTATTTTGCTTGTTTTTACTTTGATAGGGATATAATTTTTTAAATCTACTTGTAAGATGAAATTTATCTATCGTGTAATGTACTTTATTTTTAGGAAAATATTATTGAATAAATTTTGCAATATTTTTAATTAAAAGTGCGCCATCGCCTAATACCATAAATTCAATATTGTCATTAATATCATAATAACTTGTAATTAATGTAAGTAATTTATTAACAAAATTAGTTAATTTACTATTTTTTTAATATATTCTGGAATATTATCCAATTCTATAACACCTAATTTATTTGAAATTACAGGTCTTTTTTTCAGTTGATTTTTCTTCATCAAAACCAGTATAAACAGTCGAAAATATACTATGTTTTTTTATTTTCTTTTTTCCTGTTTTCTTTTCATTTCACATTTTTAAATAAGTTCCATCAATTTAAATATATAAAGTATGTGGTACCTTTATTTTTTTATCAGTTTTATTAATATAATATTCTTTATTAATTTTTGCATTTTTCATAATATTTGAAATTATTTTTATACAAATTTTTATATGTTCCATAGTATCTAAAATATCTTTATATGTTTTTTTATTACCAATAAATGGTAATATTTTTCCTTTAACATCATTAGTTACTCTTTGTCATTTTTCAATGCCTAAAAATTTATCAAAAGGAAAAATATATTCTTCTTTACCTGTTTTTGGATTAATTTTATAATATCTTCTTCTTTTAAAAGTTATTTTCCCATTTAAAATTATTAATGTTCTTTCAATTTTATCTTTTACTTTATAATCTTTAAATTATTTTAAAGTTTTATCAGTTTTATAATTTTTAAAAATTCATTCATCAGAATTTTCTAAATTTTGTTGAATAATTTCAATACTTTGTATATATAACAAATTATTAAAATTATTAAAAAAGTTGTTATTAATATTTATCATTTTTTTACCCTCTTTTCTTAATTTCACACATTAACACAAAAATAATAAAAATGCAAAAAATAATAGTAATTTTTATTTAGTATGTTATAATTTAATTGTTAATTATTAGCAAATTAATTTAACTGAAAAAAGTAAAGCAATTTACTTTTTTTATTTTAATGTAAAATATAAATAATAAAAAAAGAACCGAGTTGGTTCTTTTGTTACATTTTTATAGTATTTAATTACTATTTTATTTAATCATATTTATTAAATAATAGCAATTTTAATATGCAAAAAGGAGTAAAAAAATGAAAGAATTTAATCCAAAAACAGCAAGTTTAGCGACATTTTATCGGAAAATTGATGAGTTTTGAGAAAATAAAAAAAGTCCAGAACCATATACTTTAAATGATTTATTTAATAAATTCAACCTTTCTCGCCATTGAAGACAAGAAACTTATCGGAGTAAAAAGATAGTTCCTTTACTTGAACGACAAGTTTATAAAATTGAAAGTGAACTTATTAAACAAATAGTTAAAACCCCTGATGGAGTAAAAACATATTAACAACGAGCATTTAATTATAAATATTCACTACAAGAAAAAGAACTTGAAAAAGAATTAAACTTAAATAATCAACAACCAATAATTGTTAATTTACAAACAGATATTAGAGATATTAAGAAAGAAAGTGATAATAATGCTTAATCATTTTACTTATTTGTTAGAAACTCCTTATTGGTTATTACAAAATAGTAGTATTGGTAATAAATATCCCTTTGCTAAAAAGTTTGAATTAGTTAATGAAATTAATCAAATTGGAACAAGATATAGTGGTAAAACTATTTCAAATATTAAAATGTTTGGCTAATTATTAAAAATTAGTTTATTAATTAAAGAACCAATTTGTATCATTGCCAGTATGTATTGGAGTAAAGATTTAAAAGATAGTGTATTTCAAAATATAAAATATGTTAGATGAAAATCATATTCCTTATACTATTAATTTATAAAATTTTACTTTTACTTTATCAAATGGTAGCAAAATATATTGTAAAGGTGGTTTACATTCACCAAGTCGGAAAGAAAAATTAAAAGCATTTGCTGATTTGAATAAATATAAATTAGTTATTGATTGACGAGAAGAATGTCACCAATTTCAACAAAAAGATTTAAGTGATTTAGAATTTGCTATTTGTGGTTATCAAAATAAAATAACAATTAATACATGTAATCCTGAAAGTTTAAAAAGATATATTATTGGTTATTGTAATGAATTAATGCCTTTTGATGAAGAAATAATACGTAGTAAATATGAACAAATAAAATATATTGAAAAATGAAATATGAAGATTATTATTCATTATTCTAGTTGAAGATTAAATTATGAATTACCACAAGATAAAGTTAATGAACAATTAAGATTAGAACAACTAGATATTGAAAGAGTAAGAGTATCGAGTTGATGTTTACCAGGTAATACTAGTGGTTCAATCTTTGCGCGATATATTGATATTATGCAAGCAACAGATATTATACAACCAACTAAATTATTAGGTGGTGTTGATATTGCTAATGCTACTAGGTAATAATTTTCTTAATCAATAACACCAAAATAAAGTCCCTGCATTAGAAACATCATTACTTAATAATTTTCATATTTAAACTGGAACACTAGGATAAACATAAGGCCCATAAAACTTAGGATGTTTTGCTGTTTTTGTATATATTAAAATAGTTAAATTACCTGTTAAAGTTAATTTATTTGTAATATTAAACATACCCACTATCAAGTCAACTACCATTTAAAGGTTGTCAATTAGTATTTAGATAATTTTCATTTTTAAATTGTTCTCTATTTTTAATATTATTATCTTTTTCTAATTGACTTAATATTTGTTGTATTTCTTTTTTATGACCTTTTTTAATTAAATCTAAATAAGTAAAAGGATTTAACTACTGATAAATATCTTCAACTTTATTTGTAATTTTATTATATTTATCAGTAATATAATTAATTGGTTTTAATACTTTATTTTGAACTTGATTAACTCTATTAAGTAAATTTACAAATTTACTTATTAAAGGTTTATTTTCTAAATTAGATACTAATAAAGTTAAAACTCGTAATATTAGTAAATTCATTGTTTATTAAGAATTTTTAATTACTACATCAATCGGATTTGTTTGACCAGTAGCGTTATTTTTACCTTGAATTTGAACTTAAACATTTTTATCATTTATAATATTAATTGGTCAATCTTCACTTTTACTTTCAATAAAGTAATCAAAATCACCACTTTCAGTTAAAGAACTATCTACTGCTTTTAAAACAACAGTTTTAAATTGTGGTTTTAACTGTTCTGGTGTTGCTTTTGTTGGGTCTGCAACATGAATAGTTGGTTTATCTATTTTATTAATTCAACTGATATTAATTTTACCGGGAGTTGATGATGAGATTACATAATCAACTGGCACTCTAAAAGTTTTATTTAGATTACTTTTGGCAGTACTAATTTCTTCTTGTGTAGGTGCTTTTTCTAAAATAATTTTACATGTTTTAGGATATAAAATAGTTGGTGTAGCATATTACACTTTACCAATTAATTTAGGGTTAGCAGTATCATTATCTAAAACTTGTTGAATAGTATCCATATTAATTGGATATGCTCATACTTGCTTATTAATAATTAAACCATTTACATTAGTAAAATTATAACATTTATCACGGTTAACTTATCCTTTTGTATATGTTTTTTCTAAATGAAAACTTTTTGATACAGGAATACCCATTGCTGTATTTTCATATAATTCACCATTAACAATCGCTTTTAATTGGGCTTGTGAACCAATTACTTTTAAATAAGTAGGTGTTAATCCTAAATATGCTCTACGACCTAAAACCATAAACATTTTATCTGTTGGCAAACCAAAATATAAATTACTAATTTGATTTGTTAATTCAATAAAAGTTTCATTTAATGTAAAGAATGCTTTATTTGCATCATCTGCATTTTCAGCTGTATAACTACGAAATGGAATTACCTCATATTGACCATCTGCTAAACAATAATCATAAATAGCCTGAATTAATTCACATTCTAAATTAACAAATTTATTCTGTACAACACTAGAAATAGCACCAGCAATAACACCATTTTTAATATTTTGTTCTATTAATGCTAAATCAAAAGCCTCATTCATTAATTTTAAATTAAATCTTTTATCAATAGGTACTGGAATTCTTGTCAATCCCATAGTTTGAGTTGTCCCACCATTTGGTAATGAATAATCATCTTGTCATACTACATGATGAGTTAAATTATATAATGCTTGACCTGCATTTGGTAATCAAGCAACTTGTTCTGTTGTTGTTGTTGCATACTGCATAATACTTACATATTCATTATATAAAGGTCCGCGCAATAAAGCATTAACCATATCAATATAAGTTTTTTGATCTGTTGTATTACCTTGTAATGTAAAAGGTACTTGTGGCAAATTAATTGTTGCCATAATATTTCACCCCCTTATTATCTAAGTTTTTTAAGTGTATAATCAGTTATTTTTTTAATTTCATCAGGAGTATATGCTCATTTTTCTTTAATATTTTCAATTTCATCATTCTTATTTTCAGTTTATTTTTCAATCATATCTTTAATAAAATTAGTTGATGAAACTGATGGTTGTTCTTCAACAAACAAATTAGGTTTTAATTCTTTTAAAGTTTGCATTTTTTCAGATAAAGAACTACCAATAACTTTATCTAAATTAGTTTTAATATCTTCAATTTTAGTAGATGGAACATCTTTAAATGCTTTTAATTCATCTAATTCATTAGATAATTTAATAAAGTCTTCTTTTGATATAACATCTTCACGTTTTTGCACACTTTCTCTAATTTACTTTGCTTTATTATTAAACTGATTTAAGATATTTTCTGCCATCCCTTCACTCGAACCTTGTTCTATTAATTGTTCTTTTGTAAGTGCCATTTTATAAACCTCTGTTTTTTTATTCTTGTTCGATTAACAAGTCAGCATAAACTCTTTTTTATGGAAAAAGATTAAACCTATGTTTTTAATTATATACCAATAGTTCACAAATACAATATATTTTATATAAAAATACTAAACAAATAATATAAAAATGTTATAATGAAATTGAAGTAATTATTTTTTTATATATAATATAAAGCAAGAATGATGAGTCGTCATTCTCTTTTTTAATTAACTGGAATAATAATACCATACTATTTTACCAATACAATACTTTTTATATACAACACAACAACACACAACAACAAAAAAAAAACTAAACTTAATATATTTCATTGCTAATTTAACCCTTAAAAAAAGTCATAAGATGTATTTAACAAGATAAAATTTTAAAATAACTGATAATTTTTATTGCATATATATATATATATATATACAATTCAGGTAAATCTTGATAATAAGTTTCAAGATACGAAAAGGAGAAAAATAAGTATGAAAAAATTACTTAGTTTATTAAGCGTATTAACAATTAACGGAACTGCTGTACCAACAAGAATTGCTGCTAGTTCTTATCAAAAAAATAATATTAAAAATTTATCTAAATTAAACTGAAAATATTTAACTATAATCAGAAATAAAAGAGATACCAATAATAAAAATCAATCTGTACCTGTATTTAAAACTAATGGCGACGACAAACCAACAAAACAACAAATAAAAGAAAAAGTATTAGAAAAAAATAATTCACTAGATATAACAAAAATTAAAGTTGAAAATATTACTGAAAATAGTGCAGAAATTAGTATTATTGGCTTTGTTGGTAAAAAAATAATCAATTTTACAGTTGATAAATCTGTATTAATAAAGGAAGTTATTACAAATAATAATTTAGGAATATTAAAAACCAATGGTAATAATAAACCGTCTGAACAACAAATTAAAGATAAATTAAAAGAATTAAATCCAAAATTAAATATTAATAAAATTAAAGTTACATTTATACGAGATAATTATAAAGAAGCATGAATTACTTCAAATGACCCCATTTACTTTGAAAATGAAATTATGGTTAATTTTATAGTTGACAAATCTATTCCGTTAAATGAAATCATTACAGAAAACCAGTTGGGTAAATTAAATTACAATGAATTAAAAGATGAAACTATACCAATTTTTGAAATGGAAATAATTTATAAATTAAAAGAATTAAATCCAAATTTAGATATAACGAAAGTTAAAATTAAAAATATTAATAACAATAGCGTAACTATTTATTCAATTGATACAAGTGTTTATACTTATGAGGTAACAGTTAAATATATTTTTCCATTAAATATTTATATTAAAAAAAATAATTTAGGTGAATTTATGACTAATAATTTGTCTAATCCAACCGAGCAACAAATTAAAGATAAATTAAAAGAATTAGTTCCTATTTTAGATATTAATAAAATTAAAGTTGAAAATATTACTAGTAATAGTGCAAATATTAGTTTTTTTGATAAAAATAGTTATACTGAAAATGTAATTGTTAATTATACTGTTTTAGTAGAATCACTTAATTTATAATAAAAAGGAAATAATTAAATGAAAAAGATATTAAGTCTTTTGGGAACAATCACTTTAATTGGAACAAGTATAACAAGTTTGGTTGCTTGTGATAATATAGCAGAATATACACCTGAAGAGTTAGCAAAATTAAAAAAAGAAAACAAAATAAATACAACAAATCAACAAATTAAAAACAATTTAGAATGAATAGCACCACAAGAAAAAGTTTTTAATAAGCTAGATAATAAAAATTATTATGTGGTATGGCGTAGCAATAAAAATGATAATTGAAAAATTACAAAATTTAAAAATGATACCCCAACATCAAAATATAATGGCAAAAGAAAAATTGTTATAGAAAATAATGAAGATAAATTATTTATATTAACAAACACACGAGGATTTATTGGCCAAATGGAAGTAGAATTTCCCAAAGATATTACTGTAGGATATGCTGAAAAAAATAATTATTTTACTTGAAAATTTAGCCAACCATCATCTAATATACCTTTTAAATCAGTTTATCGTTGAAATTTAGATACTAATGATCCTGATTTAATTATTGATGATATTGGTAATGTAAAAGTTGATAGAGAATAAAAAAGAGATTTAATAATCTCTTTTTTGTTTTATCTTGGTTTAATTGTTATTTTAACTGGGTTGTTGCTTTTGTTTCTAATACCTAAAACACTTGGGTTAGAAACATCTATTATTATATCTTTATCATTACCTCAAAAAAGAAATCCATAACTTCTAATTAATTTGGCAATTAATACTTTTGAAAGTCTAATTTTTAATTTTACATCATTAGTATAATATACTTGTAAATATGTTTCTTTAATTTTATTTTTATAATTATTAGATAATTTTGTTATTTGTAATAAAAAATCAATATAAAAATTACTTTTAGTTATATATTTATTTAAATAATTTCCACTTGGCAAACCAATAGTATAAGCAGTAGCATATTTTGTTTCAGTATCGTTTGCTTTGATATTATCGGTATATAAAGTTATTGTATTTTCAAAATTAACTTTATCAGTTTGAGAACGACCACTTTCTTGTAAAGTTATATTATTATATAGTAGACCATCATTTAAATTACATTTATCATTTCCAAGAGTTAAATTAACATTTCTATTAGGAATAAAATTTTCTATTTCACATGGTCCACATTCAACTTGTAAATTACTTAGATTACTTATTTCTATTGTTTTATAAGAACTAATAAATTTATCAATACTTTGAATTGTTGGGTCAATTTGTTTTAAATCAATTTCAGTTTCATAATAACCTTCATTAAATTCATCAGAAAATAAATTAACATATTTATTGGAATTAAATTTACATTGTGCTGGTGCTGTAATTTTAGTTTTTAATGGTTGTACTACATTAGAAGGTATAATATCTTTTGTATAGGTTTTATAGTTATATGGAACTGGCGGGAGAACATATTGTGGGTAATTAAATGTTGGTATTTCATAATCATGTGGTAATAAGAAACTAGTTTTATAGTTAGTTGTCATATCGCGTAAATAATTATTTAATACACTTTTTGTTTTACATCTAAAACTCCATACTGATAATCGTAAATAATCTTCTTCATTGTTAGTATATGTGTTATCAGCATAAAAGATAATTTCAAAATTACCTTTATATAGTGCTTGGATTGAAAACATATCAATAATATAACTACAATTTGTACCATCAGGTGTTTGTAAGAATTCGCAATCATTATCTTTTTCACTATCACCAACTGGTGTTTGTGCATCAACTACTCTTACTAATTCATTAATTAAATATATGCGATTAGTTTTAGGATTTAATTGTTTTAAATTATAAGTTGAATAAGTTATTCGTTCTATTGGTTTACCGTCTTTTTCTAAAACATTACCTTGTATTTTATCAGTTAATAAAGTTGTAAACCCTAAACTAGTAGCATTTGCTCCAAAAATAGCACCAACTTTATCATTCCCTTGTTCTTTAAATATTTCAAATGGTAAATAACCTTTACCTTTTGATTTTTCAAACCAAAATGCATCATTATAAAAACTATAAATATTATCACTCATAAAGCCATTTAATTATTGAAAATTAGGTCAAGTTTTTTCATCTTTGTTAATTACTCAACCCCAAGGAATACCAAAACTAATTTGATTTAAAAATTTACCAAAAACAAGAATTGTAAAAGGGTTAAAAATTAATTTTTGCGTATAGTTTAAGGGTAATACTGTAATTTGGGGATTAATAAAATTATTCATATTTAAAATATCTCAAACATTACATTTGCCCATTTTATTATATTCAATTTGAACTTATCCCACGGTATTGCTAAATTCATCTTTTCTTCTAAAATATGATGATGCTTGTGTACTAATTATATTATTAACATCTTCATTATTTACTTTTATTTTATCTGGTGGAGTAATCATTCAATTTTTAGACCAATAAAATTTAGAGTCATTATCTTCTTTATGAATAGTTGTTCCAACAGTCGGATTGGTTGCTGTTGAACTTGCTTTATCAGTTTTTACAATTCCCTCACTATTTTTTTGATTTCAAAAGTCATATCTACTTTCCATATCTTTTTTTCAATCTTCATAACCAGTTATCATAGTTGGTTGAATACCTTGAATATTATATCAACTTACCTCAGGTGATGCATAAGTATTTATTTTATCAGGCGGAGCAGGAAATATGTTATACATTAATAAGTCTCTTGAATTCATTACTTTTTGATTAAATTGACCTTTAATAATTGGTCTTCCTATAACTGGCATATCAAAAAAGATTGGATTACCATAAAATTTAACTGCCATTGCTCTAACACCATGGTCTTTTAGTAAAATATCATCTAATTCAACAATACCTTTATTTAGTTTTTCATCATAAATTATTTTAGGAAAACAATAACCTTCGCCCGGGGCACTTGTTTGTATAAATTGTCGCACTGATAAACCACTGTGACTAATTTTGTCATTAATACTTGAAAAGGTAATTTCTTGTCATAAAAAACTACCATCATAAGGTGAATAATAATTAATAACATTTGATGGATATAATCATTGTCTATCTTAGGGAGTAGAATTAATATCGCCACCACCAATATTTAAACCACAGTCATTAAATACCGTATAAAAATTATAATAATCATTAATATTTAATTTATCGGCATCTTCATCTAAAATTAATAAAGTATATTGTCTTCAAGTTGATTGTTGAGTAAATACTTGTTCAAATTTTGCTTCACCAAATTAAATTGAACTTCTGTCATCAATCATATAAGCATCTAAATATTCGCCAACTTTAACTTCTTTTATATAGTAATTATCAGCTTTATTATCATTATTAATAAAATAACTTAATTTATATTGGTTTAAGTATTCTAACATTCTATTAATATCATAAATGTTTTCACTATCAATTAATTTTCAATAAACATTGCTATTTTCATCTTTTAATTTTATTGCAAAAGGTGTTTCATTATTGTCTCATATTATTGAGTTAATTGGTTGATTAGTAAAATCATCAATCGTTAAAATATTAATTTCTTCACCTTTATATTTTTGAACTATTTTTAAACTACCTTGTCATTGAGCAATAGTACTTTCCATATTATCAAATATTCGCCCCCACTCACACCTGAAGTGAAGCGGGCGGCGAAGTAATTAAATATTAAAATAAATTACTAAATATCAAAATATTAACCAATAAAGGAATATTATGTTTTTTTTACAGAAAGGAAAATATTTGATGAAAAAATGAAATAAAAAAATTAAAAATAAATTACAATAATTAATGATACAAGCTTATCTAGTAACGGTAAATGATATTAATAATGAAATTTGAGCAAAAAATAAAAAGAATTAAGGAGTATAGATAAATGACAGAATATAAAAGTTTGTATATTAATAAAACTTGAAATGAAATAACAACATCATTTGATTGAGTTAATTGTCAGCCTGTTAATTGTCGTATTTCACATCATAAAAAGCATTATGATTTGCAATGTTTAGAATGAGCCAAAATATACTTAATTTTATTTGAAAACAAGTGATATGTAATTGCTTCTTATATGCAACATTAGAAAATTAACGATATTTTAGATTTAGCATCAGATGGATGAAAAATATTACAAATTGACAAAAAAATAAAACAAATAAATTAAAATATATTATTGCAATTGACCCTGCTGGAATTGGACAAACTGGTATTATTATTTATAATGTTTTGCAAAAGAAAATAATTAATAATATTATTTTTAATTCCAAAAATGATGAATAAGCAATAAATAATATGTATTTAATATTAAATGAGTTTAAAAATAAAATTTGTTCTTATTTAAATAAAGTTATTGTAATAATTGAAGATTATCAACTTCACAAAGGTTTAAAAATAAAAAATCCATTATCTACTCCTAAATTCATTGGTGGTTTAAAAGTTTTATGAAAATATCTATTTAATTTAAATTATGTTTTACAATCGCCAGTTGTTAAGAAAAATTATATTTATAAAGGAAATATTAAAATGTCAGAGCACGAACACGATGCTTGAAAACATTTACAGTATTTTTTAGCAAAAGGAGTTGATAAAAATGGCACAATTAAAAAGTAATTTACCTAAAAAATCAATAACCAATAAACCTAAAATAAAAAATAAAAAAATTAATAAGTTAGAATTAACTGTTATATTACATGAAAATCCGATTAAAACTAAAATTAAGGCACTGGTTGCTGGTGGTGTTGAAGTTGATGCTTGTTCTGCTAAATGTCAGTGAGAAGGATTAAATTACTCAAAATTATCAATATATAACCCATCTATTTTAACTGAGTTTTTGAAATTAAAAAAAGATGATGAGATAAAAATTAAAGGATCAGATCGTTGAAATAAAGATAGCGAACCTAATACACCATTTATATCACCTAAAACAGGACAAATTACAGATTGAAATTTAAAACAACAAAATAATATAAAAAACAACAATGATGATGAAATTAAAGTAACTATTAAAAATAAAGATATTTCAGAAAACAAAGTTTATCAATTAGAAGCAAACTATTTTAATTGATTATACATAACGAATGAACTAGAAACAAATAACATACCTTCTCTTATACCTGCTGAAATTAAATTATCTGATGGAGAATATGGTAAATATTTAGGTAGTAAGAAAAAAGTTTAGGTTTTGGTATAAAAATTATTTCTTTATTTTAAATATATTTCTAAAACACTGATAAATCAACCTTTTAAAAAGTTATCTAATTATTTTATTTATATTTTTTATAAAACCTAAGCTTTTGTAATACTATCAATATTTAACTAATTTAATTGTTTCTAACGACAAAATAGAAGAATATTTAAATTACTTTTCTCAATGATATAGATTACTTTATTCAAAAGCAGTTTGAACAAGTATAACTAAATATTTAGTTGAAGATAATATTAAAATAACTTTTTATAAACACGAAAAATTATTTATTTTAAATCAAATTGAAATATCAGGAATATGAGGTTATGGGAATTATGATATTACAATTTTTACTGAAAAAGAACAAATTAATATTAATAATTTACAATTATTTAATAAAAATAATAAAAAAATGTCATTAATTACATTAGAAATATAAAATCTCATTTTAATTAATTAAAATGAGATTTTATATTGTTATTTAATTTTTACTTCACCATTTTTATTATCTACAGATAAATTAGGTAAATCTTTATGACTATTTCAATGATAAACAGATTTAAAATATTAACCATCATCAGCATGCCAAGTATGATTTGTAGAAATAATTCCCTCTTTAATTAACAATGTATAATAACGAAATCGTGGTGGTTTAAAAAAAGACTATATTTATTATAATCATCTATTTTTTTCTCATCATTTGTATCATTTAAAAATTTAATAATTTTTCAATCATCAGTTTTATTACCCCGTCATACAACAAAATATCATTTATTATCAACTTGATTAAATGGTTTTTCTTGCGGGGCTATTCATTCTAAAATACCATCGTTTGTTTTTATATTGTTTTTTTCTTTTAATTCTGTTAATTGTGCCTCGGTATATGCCATTTTATTACAAGAAACTAAACTTGTTGTACTTGTTCCAATTAAAGTGATTGTTCCCAAAATACTTAATATTTTTTTCATATTATTATAGTAATTTTCTAATATGAATCAAAACTAAAATCAAAACAACTATTTGTTAATAAATTTTCTTCATCATTATCATCAGAAAATAAATTGGGGTTTCGAAAATAGACAATAGGTGCTAATAAATTCTGAAAATTTCAAATTTTGCTATAATATTTTATATATGAAACAATAAATTGTAAATACACTTCACTATTTATTAATAAATCGCCATATTCAAAATTAGAAAATAATATATCAAATAATTTTTGACCAGTTAGTGAGGTTTCTGTATTTTCTTCATCATTATAGTCAATTGGGTCATGAGCTTCTTAGGGATCAGAATCTCTAACAAAATAAAGTGTTTTTAATGGGTCGATGTTTGGCTGAATTCCGACAATTAAAAACATATGTACAGTAAGCTGACTACTACTATTTATAACTCCACTAACTAGAACAGCAGTACTTCTAGAAAGATATTCTCATATTAAATTTTGTAATAAATTAAATTTTTCTTCATTATCTAAAATATAAAAAAAGAAACTTTCCAAAGGAAAATAAGAATAACTAAGCCCTAAATAATTTTTAATAAAATTATTTTCCATCATAAATCTATAAATATAAAAAAGATATATACCTTTATAATTTATAGAATTATCTGCTTTACTAAATAAATCAACAAGTTGTTGTTGAGAAAAATTATTTATATTTAGATTTGTTATTTGACTATTAGCTAATATATTTTGCAAAACTGCAATAGCACATCAAGAATATTGTTCTTGTAATTCCATTGGTACTGGCATGTTATTTCTTAAATCTATTAATGCCGTTCTTAATTAATTAATCATTATGTTTGAATTTTTTATTAAATTTATTTTCTTCATTTCTATTATTAAATGTTTGTCAATCAATAGTATCATCATTTTGATTAATAATTTCATTATATAATTCAAAATCATTACTTGATCAATATTCTTGCGGGTATATGGTGTATGAAATGATTCGAATTTATTCACTCATTCTTAAATTTTAAGATAAATTATAATAATAACTAAAATTATTTCAAATTAAATAAGCAAAAGATTTAATTTCTTCTTCATTAAGTTTATAACTGTAGTCACCATATTATGGAGAAAATTTTAAGAATAATTTTGTTAATTCTCTAACAAATAAACTTTTTTGTTTTGTAACAAAAAAAAGTAATTTTATTTTAATTAAAGTTATTTTGTTAATTCTAATTTTTATTTTAGTTGATGTTGATTTTTCAACTAAATTATATTTGTTATTTTCATTTTTATCGTATTTTTTGTTTCATAGCTTATTATTTCTTTTTTTCTGTCTTTTTCAACATATTTTTTTCTGTCTTTTTCAAATATAAACTTAAAAGTTTTTTCATTTTGTATAATTTCCGATAGTATTACAAAAGCTTAGGTTTTATAAAAAATATAAATAAAATAATTAGATAACTTTTTAAAAGGTTGATTTATCAGTGTTTTAGAAATATATTTAAAATAAAGAATAATTTTTATACCAAAACCTAAACTTTTTTCTTACTACCTAATTTCCTTTCTTTCATCCTGAAACTTTTTATCAAGATCTATTAACATTATATATATGTAAGTCAAGTATTTTTAAATATGTTATTTTAAAAAGGAAATAATTATGATTATTATTGTAATTATATTAAACTAATCTGGGATCGCGGTGATTTTCATAAGTTTGTGAAAAATAACTTAAAGTTTAAAAAAACTTTTGCAGCGCTTTTCAAAATACTTGGGAAAAATTCTAAGCGTTAAGCGAAGAATTTTATAAAGGTTCCCAAATTTGTTTGAAAGAACCTCAAAACTTTTTTTTAACTTGTAAGTCATTTTATCACAAAATTTCAAAAAATCAACCACGCGCCCACAACCTCAAAAAACTATATAATTAGCTTTGTATATAAAAGAAAGTATTTTTTAAAATGGATAAAACAAAGCATCATTTTACTTTTAAAGAAAGAGTAATGTTAAAAGATTTATTAGAACTTGATTTTTTAAAAAGAAAAAATGGTAAACATAATATATATAAAATAGCAAAAATATTGCATAAAAATCGCAATACAATTAGACGAGAAATAAAAAGGTTAAAAGATAATGAATATGACGCTAAATTAGCACACGAAGATTATTTACAAAAACGACAAAAATGTTTTAAAAAATCATCATTATTGCTAAATATTTTAGAATGACTAGATGAAAAATATAACAAATTTCATGATTCACTAGAACAAATCTGTAAAAAATATGAAAAAGAGTTTGGTATTAAATTTCCGGTATGTTTTAAAACTTTATATAAATATATTAATTTGGGATTTTTAAATTTCAAGAAAGATAATTTGTATTTTCATGGTAGAAAATATAAAACAAAAAATAGAATTGATAACCGTGGAAAAATAAGAAATTTTAGAACTATTAAAGAAGTAAAACATGATAAATATGAATTTGGTTGATTTCAAATTGATACTATGGTTGGTAAAAACAATAGTGTTTGTTTAGTTTTAATCAAAGAATTAACCCAATTTAAAATCATTAAACCATTAAAAGAAAAAACAACAAAAGAAGTTACAAACGCAGTAGAACGAATTTTTTCTAACAGATTTTTCAAAGATAGATGCAATGGAATAATAACAAATCAAGGCGAAGAATTTGCTGATTGAGAAAAAATTGAAAAAATAACAAATGCTAAAGTATATTTTTGTAATGCTGGAACTCCAACACAAAAACCTAAAGTTGAAAGAGCAATCCGCGATTTTAGACATTGATTTTCCAAAGTAATTGATTTAAGTATTTATTCAAGAAATTATTATCAAGAAGTTGCTAATATAATAAACTATAAACTTAAAAAATCTTTACATTAACTATCTTCAAAAGAAGTTTTTATACAAATGTTTAATTTTTAATATAATTACCTATAAAAATTTTAATCATTTTATTTTTCAGTGTGTCAAAATTCATAAATTTAAAACAAAACTACTAAATTTTTTTAAAATAAATTATATTGAACATTTATTTTATTGGTATTATAATGAAATCAAATAAAGCGCTACACTCCATAGTACAATTTACAATGTAAAAAAGAATATTCACCATTATCACTACTAAATTCTTTGATACTAGGGTTAATAAATAAACTATATCTAAAATTATTATCACCAAAATTTAAAAAATAGTTTGGAAAGCTTACACTATTATGAAATTTATGCAATAATTTTATAGCAAAAGATTTTTCATTTTTAGTTTAACTAGCTTTATAGCGTACCTAGTGTATATAGCGTGGATTAAATTTAAAATTAGATTTTAAATCTAATGTGGTTTAAAAAAAATAAAAATAGGTTTAAAAAATATATCAAGAGCATTTATTTCTGATATTTTTTCTAAAACACTAGCATTTTTAAATACCTCATCAAAAATCACTTGGTTCAACTTAAAAACAAGACGATAATTATCATTGTATGTTTCTAACTTAAAACAATGTCAAAAATCCATTATCACTTTTACAAACTCCTCAAACTGAGAATTAAATTTGTCTTTTGTTATTACAACCCTAACATATGTTTTCAAATCAAAGTTTAAATTTCCACTATTTTTAAATGGTAAATTCTCAATTGAAAAGTTCTTAAAAGATAAAAATGCTTTAGCAGAAAGAATATAACAATATCCATCTTCTTGTAAAAATGAAAGATATTTTTCTTTATAAAATTTGAAAAAGTTTTCTACTGTCAATTTTTCCTTAGAATATTCCTACCCCACTCACACCAACACAGATTCCTCTTTTGGAAATATGTGATTTTAACTAAATCTGTTTAAGTTGTCCGTTCCAAAGCTTGCTCAACCAGAAAACAAAATATTTTCATCATGTAAACCTTTGTTAATAACTGGCCAAAATAACTTTGTGAAATCTATTTTTTCTTCAAACTTATCAACCATAATTTTATTATTTTTTTTCAAAAATCTTATTAATAAAATTAATAAAATAATCCTCAATATTATATTGGATCTTGTTTAAAACATCTAAATTATTAGTTATAGCTACTAGACCTTCAATTTTATCTTGCACTTACATTCCTTTAAATCTCACTTCATAAGCAATATTAATTCGCACTGTAATTCCCAATACCTCTTGCGGAGCATCTTTTAATAAGTTTGTAATGTTATTAAAATTAATATTATACAAAGTAAATAAAATATCACCCCCTGGTAATAACAACGGCATTGTATAAACATAATAATTTGAATAGTAATATCGTAAATCTTGATTCAAATTAACAAACTCTGCTTTAAAACCAGTAAACAACTGTGTTAAAAAACGATATTTACTAATTGTTTCATCCGTCAATGTCAAGCTATCATTCTCTTTTTTTTAACTCATCAACTAACTCTGTAAAAAAGGGTATTTGATCCGGACAATCATTAATATCAACTGTTGCCTTTGTATCCCACCACACTTCGAAAGTTTGCTTTGCTTTGCTTTTTATCTGATTTAAAATTTCAAGATCTTGTTGCTCATTAAACGGGCCTTCCTCAAGGTCATGTTTTGTTCGCGCGGTACAACTAGCCGCCCCAAACGCACTACCACTACCTAACACAAAAGCACTAAAAAGAGTTAATAACTTTTTCATCAATATGCCACATTCCTTTAATAAGATACTTATCATTATATTGAATAATAAAAAAAGCACCTCCATGCCTTTAACAAATTATTTGCAAGATAACTTTTATATTGCAAATAAAAGAGATTAAGAAATCATATTATTAAAATCTAATGCTATTTTCATATAAAAAATGTTTCTCCTAACATTATAATTTAATAATAAACGATAACAATTATTATTTATCTTTTGGTTAAGAAAAACATTATCAATTATTTTTAAAACAATATTTAATTTCGGTTAAACCAACGACCAAGTAATGCTTCACCGTTTCGTTTGCGACGACGAGCAATTAATCATGGAATTGAAATTACTAGTGTTAAAATAATTAAGAAAATAATAAAAATTACTAAACAAATACGGTTTGTTTTTTTCTTTAAAGCTGCTAATTCTTCTGGATGAACAATTTCATATCCATAATAACCAATAATATTTGCTTTTCTTTTTTTTGTTAAAACAATATTCGCAATATGAACGCCTAATGTTACGATTAAAATAATAATTGTAATTGTAATGGCTGCTGTTAAATCATCAACAATGCCTCAACTTCAAAAACCAAACCGGAACTCTTCACCTGAATGTTGTTGAAAACCATATAAAATTCCTAAAATAATTACACCAAAGAAATAAGTCGGAAATGCTAATCAATTTAAAACAATACTACGAACAGTCATTTTTTTATAATTATCAATTAAGAAATGCGGAATAGTATGATTCCCCCGCGTTAAATTAGAAAGATAACTATTTGTTTCAATTCGAACTCGTGATAAATCAAAAATACCAGCAAATAATAATCCTAGAGAAATTAACAAAAAAGTAATTGTCAAAAATGTATGAGGAATATATTTCGCTTTAATTCCTATAATTGCTTCTAATTCTTGTTGATGAGAAATAAAATATAAGGCAATAAATAAACTTGTCATCATTGTGCCAATAAAACCAATAATAATCATAATTAAGGTACGAACTTTTTCCGAACGAATCTCACGAGCAATTTCTAAAGGAATTAAACGGTTAGCATATTCCTTATTAAAACGACGACGACGTTGTTTTTCTGATAACTGTGGTTGATAAGTATAACGATTATTTTCCCTACTGTTTGTTAAAACTGGTGGGTAAAATTGCGCTGATGGAGTAAAATGACCATTTTGATAATACGATGGTGGCGCTGGCATTGAATTTGTCATCATTTGATTATCATCAAAATATTGTGCTGAATTTGCACCACGATAGGCTCCTTTGCTGTCATAAGCTAATTCTGAACGATTAAATTTTTCATTAACTTGTGATTGATGATACGGTGATTCAACACGTGATTGATAATGAGGACGATATTGATTTGCATACATATTATCATCATTAACATAACCATCACGGTGGTTCTGATATCCCATAAATTCAGCATTGTCATATCACCCTTGATTTTGTTGTCCTGACCAATATTGATCATAATTAGAACTTGTTACATGCTGCTGAATTCGGCGTGGCAAAATTTGTTGATGAACTGGACGCGAATAATTTTGCGCCACATCATGATTATAATATGGTTCAACATAACCAGGTGGCATTTGTGAAGCATTTACATTCATTACCTCACGGTCTTCTTCAAGATACTGGCGGTCATGATTATTGGCATAATAATTATATTGGTTACTTAAATTCATTCGTGCTGGGCGAATTGTATTATTATTTTGATATAACATTTCCATATTATTTAATTGGTTTTGTTTATATGCTTCATTTGGACGAAAGTATTGATTTGACGAAAGATGATTTTGAGGCATTACATTTGGATAGGGTTGATTTTGACTAAAATCAACATTATTTTGGTTTCTTAATTCAGGATTAAAATTATCACCAAAACGATTTGCTGATTGCATTGGTTGTTGCTCATTTTGTTTATCTTTCGCCATAAACGATTTAACCGTATTAAAAAAACCCATACTTTGTTTCACCTACCCTAAATGTGAATAACATTGTATTAAAAAAGAAACTGCTAGTTTTTATCACCCATTTTTTTAGCTAGCATAATTTCTTGTTCAAAATACTCAATGTTTTCCTTAAAACTAGTTTCTTGTTTTAATTTTACAATATTCGTTCAATTACTACTGCTTTTTTTACTTCGAAATAAAGAAAAAGTAATAATAAAATAAATAAATAATAATAGCGCTGCAAATCCTAGTAGAAAACCAATTAACCCGATTACTGGAATGTCTAGATCTAAGATTGTTATGCTTGTTGTTAATAAGCCCTCCATATAAACACCACACTATCTATGAGTATTATACTATATTTTTTAAAATTTATGCAAAAAATATATTATTTTTATCCTAAACCCTTTTCTAACGTCTCTAATAATTTAGTTTTTACTTTATTTTGTGTTTGATAAGTTAATTTTAATGTATCAGTAAAATGCTCTTGTTTAATTTGATCATAAATCATCCCAATTGTTGTTGTTAATTTAGTAATCTTTACATCGTTATTAATATAATTAATAATACTATCATCAATCCATTTTGTTTTTTCAATCCCTAATCAATTTGAATTTGTTTTTGAAGATTGGTCAGTATTAATTCAACAAGAATCAAGTTGCTTATTATTTCATTGTTTAGTTACATTATTATAACTACAAGTTGGTGAATAGATATTAAATAAAGCATCTTCTGTTGCTTGTGCAATATTTAATAACCCACTAGTAATAATATATTCATCACCATATATTTGAGATTGTGCTGTATCAACTCCAACAACTTTTGTTTTCGTTTTATTATATTTAATTCGGTCAATTGTATCTTGGGTTTGTGGTCCTGCAACAGGAAAAATAATACTTGCTTTTTTATTAATTAAATAATCAGAAATTATCTTTCCTTTTCCTTGGTTAAATGATTGTGAAAACCATGATTCATTATCATTTAATACTTCTTGAACTTTTCTTATTGGCAATAAATTATTAATTTTGGGGTTTATGTTTTTAATTATTGCTAAAATATCTGTCATCAATTGATGTAAATTAGGATATCTAATATCGGTCTTAATAATTTCATTAAATACATCCACTGATAATAAAAATCCTCATAAATAATTTGAAACACCAACTGGATTATCCATTCCTCCATAAGTTGCAATATTTAACTGCTGTTGAAATTCTGTTTGGTGTAAATTAAGTCATATTGCTGTAACAAGACCCGCTAAAAAACCAGCAATTTCTTTTTGAAATAAAATTCCTACAATATTATCAGCTAACGGACCATATGGGTCCATATTTTTATGAACATTCTGACCACTACCATCAATAAAAAAAACATTATCCACTAAATTTGCTGCTCAACCAATGGTATTGGCATGACTAAAGCCAGGTAAAATTAGCGTCTTTGCCCCAGCAATACTAGCTGTAATATAAGCTGCTTTAAATTCACCTGGTGTAATGTCATTTGGCTCAAAATAACTAGCTCGCAATGGACTATCTTGTCATTGTGTCATTGAAACTTGGGTAAATTGTGACACGATATATTTACTTGCTCCTTCTCACGCTGATTGAATATAAGATTTATCATTAATTGACCCACCACTAGTAATTACCCAAATATCATACATATATTGGTATTTTTTAACACAAGATGTTAAAAAACTAGCAGAAGTAGTGCCTATTTGTAGTGCCATTAAAATCTTAATTATTTTTTTCATTCTAATCTCCTTTAACCATAATTTAAAAAAATACTAAAAATATTCTTTTTTATCAAAACAAAAATTATTTTATTTAAGTTTTTTTCTTGTTATTTGTTTCAGAATTAATATTTGATTTAACACGACTAATAAAACTTTCGCGTAATAATATATTAACTTTTGGAACTAATAAGCGTAAATGATTACGATATTCAGCTAAAATTAGGTCTGAGGTATAATAAAATATTAACAATAAAAGTAAAACAATTGTGGCACAAATTGTTGAAATAATTGTTGTAATATTATCAATTTGAATCGCAAAACTATCGCGGGGAATATATTGTTGACCATAAATATATTCTTTAAATATACCAACCTTTTTATCACGCATCACATCATCAACAAATTTAATAATGAATTCTAATCCAAATCATAATAATTGAAATTGCGCTACAATCGGTTTATTTGTTGGTGAACGATATTTTCATTCACACGTCATTGCAAACAAAATGTTAAAACACATAGCAAAAGCTAATCCGTTAATAACTTGCAATGCTAAGTAAGCTTCTGGTGAATGATTAAATGCAGTAATACTAAAGAAAATAAATCATAGTAATAACCCTAACCCAAAGCAATATTTAACACCAATTTTATTATACAGTAAATGACAAGCTAAATAAGCACCAAAAAATTGTGGAATTAAAAATAATTGTTCATTTAAACGAACAAATTGGTTGACTTTTCAAACATCATGGTATTTTTCTCATGTGCGTTGGCCTAACAATCAAAGATAAATATTTGATTGAGACACCTCTTTTAAAATAATAATTAAAATTACCATAAAAAAGATAATTAATACTTTTCCTCATTTAAATGGTTCAAACATTTTTTGCTGTTCAATTGTAAATGATGTTGATGTAAATTCTTTATGTGAAAATAAAGCATATAAAACGGTTGCACCCGCAATAGCAATTATTGCACCAATTCCAATAATTCCTATTTGCAACTGATTAGTTAAATTACTTCCTACTATAATAACAATATTATTAAACTCACTACCAAAAATAAGCGCAAATGTCATTAATGGCGCTACTAAACTAATTGTTTTAAATGGAAAAAACTTACGGCCATATTCCTCACTATATGATAAAAAATAACTAGCCTTTGTAATAATTCTAAAACCAAGAAAAATTGCCGCAATAATTAATGTTGGTGCGGAAGGATAAATAATTAAAATAAAAATTCCAAGCATTGATATTCCAAACATTGTATATTGAAAAAAATGTCAGCCAATACGAGGAAAAGCCTTATGTAAAAATACATAAGGAATCATCGCTAAAAAAGCATAAAGAGAAAGGGAAGTTGCTGCAATAATGGCAATTCCTTCCATATTATTAATTGATGCGGCAAAGAATAAATCACGGAACTCAAAATTATCACTAATAATTGATGATAATGCAAATCAATATAAAAACGTTTGAATAAAGAATGCCTTCTGACTAGTATGTTTAATTTTAATGTTTTTTATTAAAATTAATATGTAAAGAACAAATAACAATAATAACATTAATGGATTAAATAAAAAAACATCTCAATTATTTTGTAACACACCTGCACCCTCTTTCTGTTTTATAGATTATAACATAACCTAAATAATTACATCTGTTCAATAACATTAACCCCTAATAAATTAAAGGCATTTAATAAAACTTGATAAATTACTTTAATAAATACTAAACGCTGTTTTGTTAATTCTAAGCTATCTAAATTAATAACTTTTGATTCATTATAATATGAATGGAATTGCCGCGCAATATTTTGTACATAATCACAGACAAGATGTGGTTGACGTAATTTTGCTGCTCCTTCAATGCAAGGATTAAATAAATCAATCTCATTTAAAAGGTCTAATTCTTTTTGTGACGTTAATAATTCAAAGGTTTTAACATCCGTAATATTAATTTTGCTCATTTTAGCTTGTTTTAGCACGCTATTACAACGTGCTGTTGCATATTGTGCATAATAAACAGGGTTTTTTGAAGAATGCTCTTTTAAAATACTAATATCTAAGTCCATATGGCTTTGAGCACTTTTTGAAGCTAACATATAACGAATTGGGTCAACTCCAATTTCTTCAATTAAGTCAATTAATCAAACTGCTGTCCCTTTTCGTTTACTCATTTTATATTCAGCGCCGTCTTTAATTAACCGTACCATTTGAATCATGTCAATATCTAAAATGTCTTTTTTATACCCTAATAACTGTAACCCCGCTAACATTCGCACAATATAACCGTGATGATCACCACCTCAAAAATTAACCAATTTATCTGCTTTGCTTCGCATTAAACGTTCATTATGTGATGATAAATCAGGAGTAATATAAGTTAAATCGCCATTTGATTTAACTAAAACACGATCTTTATCATCACCAAAGTCAGTTGTTTTTAATCATAATGCACCATCTTGTTCATAAGTTTTTACCAATTTGGAATATTGTGCTAATGTTGCATCAATTTTTCCTCCTTCGTACATTGCAGCTTCAGAAGAATAATATTCAATATCAACTCGAAATAATTTTAATTGTTTTTTAATAATATCTAAAAATAAATCAACTGATTTTTTACGAAACATTTCATGTACCTTTGGATCACTAATTTTATAATACTTATCAAAAGTTAAATTAATAAATTTATCTTGATAATTGTCAACAAAATATTGTGCAACATCATCATACATATCGCCACGATATGCATCAGGAGGTAATTCGGTTTTTTTACCCAATAAATTTAAATAACTAACAAAAACCGTCACTGCTAAAGTATTTATTTGATTACCAGCATCATTAACATAATATTCAGTTTGAACATGATAACCAGCTGCTCGCAAAATCCGAGCAACACTATCACCAATAGCACCATTCCGAGCATGACCAATATGTAAAAATCCCGTTGGATTAGCTGAAACAATTTCTAAATTATAAGTAAAATTCTTTGGAGCTGAATATCCATATTTTTCTTCTCGTTTTAAAACCTCATTAATAACTTGATATAAATGATCATCAGCTAAGGTAAAATTAATAAATCCCGCACCAGCAATTTCAATCTTTTTAAAATATGATTTATTATTTTTTTCAATAAAAGCAATAACTTCTTCAGCAATTTTATTTGGTGCCTTTTTTAATTTTTTTGCTAGTAACAAAGATAAATTGGTTGATAAATGGCCAAATCCTTCTTGATGTGGTTTTTCAACCATAACTGGTGTTGTTAAATTATTTACCTTTAAGTACTCTTCTAACAGATTTTCAATTAATTTAACATTAGTATTCATAATTGTGGTTCCTTTCTTCTTTTATTTATATATATTTTACATAGTTTTTATAATTATTTATCTTTTTTTCTAATTTTACAATAATAAAATCCATCAGTATTATTTTCATAGCCAAAAATTTGTTCTGTTGCAATAATTTTTAAATCCGGATGTTTTGCTAAAAAATTGCGGATTTGAACAGTATTTTCATATCCACCAAAAGTACAAGTAGAATAAACCAAAATTCCACCTGGCTTTAACAACTCATAAGCTTTCTCTAATAATTGTTCTTGAATCTCAACTAAATTTGCTAATTCTTGATTAGTTAAAGTATGATATTTAATTTCTGGTTTTCGTTTAATTACCCCTAAACCACCACAGGGGGCATCACAAAGAATTTTATCATATTGAATTTCAGGATTAATTTTTCTAGCATCTAATAAATGTGGATAAATATTCGTAATTCCTAATCGACTAGCATTCATTTTAATTAAATTAATCTTCTTTTCACTAATATCATATGCATCAATAATCCCTTTGTTGTTCATGATTTGACTTAAATGTGTTGTTTTGCCACCCGGTGCACTGCACATATCTAACACGCGATCAGTTTCTTGCGGTTTTAATACTTCTGCAATGCGCATACTCATTTCATCTTGAATAAAAATTAAACCTTTTTTAAACATTTCTGAATTAACAACTGGTTTATCGGCAATGACACCCACAGAAGATACTAAACTTTTTGTTAAATTATAATTTGAATATTGAGCTAATAATTCATCTCGACTAATTTTTAGGGTATTAACGCGAAATGAAAGTTTTGGAATTGTTAAACTATCAACCATTACTTGCTGAGCAATATCTTCACTATATTCATTACGAAGAATTAAATATAATGATGATGGAAAACTATATTTAATACTTAATTTTTTTGTTTCATCAGCAATCTTAATTTCAAAAATCCCATCTTTACTGGTAAAAATCTTTTTTAACGTAGCATTAATAAAACCAGCATACTTTGGATTTAGATTTTTACTAATATTAACAGCTTCATTAACAATTGCATAATTAGGGATACGATCTAAAAAATGAAATTGATAAATACTCATTCATAATAAAACTTGTAATTTTTGATTAGTTTTTTTGGATTCAATAAATTGATTAGCAATATATTCTAAATACAATTTATTTTTTAAAGTACCATAAACAATTCGATAAATTAAAGTTTTATCTTGGTCAGTAAAATCATCATTTTGTTCTACAATATTTGATAATAAATGATTACTAAACTTATTTTTTGCAAAAATTTTTCATAATATATTTCATGCTATTTCTCTTTCTTGCATTTCTTAATCCTTTAAACTTACGAACGATTAGCAATTTCTTGTTCTAAAATTGTTTTAATTTCTGCAACTGCTTGTTCTACAGTGTTATTTACCACAACATAATTATAATTACTTTGCAATGGAAGTTCATCAGCTGCTTTTGCTAATCGTGCTTTTAATACTTCTTCAGGTTCACTTTTTCGGCCTCGAATTCGTTTTTCTAATTCCTCTAAACTTGGTGGAATTAGAAAAATTGAAACTGCATCAGTTACTTTCTGTAACACTTGTGTTGCACCTTGTACTTCAATTTCTAATAAAACATTTTTCCCATTATTAATTTGTTCAATACAATATGATTTTGGCGTACCATAATAATTACCGACAAATTCAGCATATTCTAATAATTCATCATTTTTAATTGCAGCTTCAAATGTTGGTCGGTCAACAAAAAAATAATTTACCCCTTCAACTTCATCCTGCCTTTTTATTCTTGTTGTCATTGAAACTGAATAAGCCAAATTCAACTCCTTATATTTAAAAAGTTCTTGGCATATTGTCCCTTTCCCGACTCCTGATGGTCCAGAAAAAATAATTAAAAAACCCTCTTTCTGCACATTAACGTTCTCCTTTTTCTAATCTTAATATATACAAATACTTTTTTTATATGTTTTACAACGTAACATAACTAAATTAAATTAATCAAATGACAACACTTGATTTGATTAACAAACTATTATTCCATAGTTATTGATAATATTGTTATTCAATATTATAGTAATAATATCATAATAATACTCAATTTGCTTAAAAGGTGGGTCTAAAAATAAAATATCAATTAATACTTTCTGTTGTATCATTCAATTTAATAAAACTTTATAATCATAATTTAATACCTTTGCATTATTTATTTTTAAGTTAGGCGTCCTGTACGATGAACCGGCAAAAAACAATTCTTGTGAGATTGTTTTTTTTATTTTTCTATTAAAAAAATAAATTTATTTGCATTATTCATCGGATAGTATCTTTAAATTTAAAACTTTTATCATAAAAAAAGATTAAATTCTGTTTTCCCTACAAAAAATAAACGATATTTTATAAATCCTTTCAATAAAGGTATTATCCGATGAATAATGCAACGCTTAAAACTTAATATTTTGATGCTTAAAGATGGATAACTCATCTATGACACGAAGCTTTAAAGAAAGTGTGAAAGCGATTGGATTTACTACTCCTATTTATTTCTTTAATTCTCGGTAAGATTAATCACTTGCGAAATGTCAGAGCATGTGTTTTTTGGCTTGTTTTCATAAAAAGAGTGTTGTTAAACATAAAAAAACAATATCGGACACTAAAAAAACAAGAGGGTTGGAACTCCAAAAGGTTATTTTCTTTATATAAAGTTGTCTAGGGATGGATGAAGCGTAATTAATAACTGGATAAACTGTTTTTTTGTTTATTTCCGTATGGGGGTAAACTCTATCAAAATATCCTATCCGCCCCCGCTCACCTTAAAAGTGAAGCGGGCTGCGAAGTAATTAAATATTAAAATAAATTACTAAATATCAAAATATTAACCAATAAAGAAATATTATGTTTTTTTACAGAAAGGAAAATATTTGATGAAAAAATGAAATAAAAAAATTAAAAATAAATTACAAGAATTAAATGATACGAGCTTATCCAGTAACGGTAAATGATATTAATAATGAAATTTGAGCAACAAATAAAAAGAATTAAGGAGTATAGATAAATGACAGAATATAAAAGTAAATATATTAATAAAACTTGAAATGAAATAACAACATCATTTGATTGAGTTAATTGTCAGCCTGTTAATTATCGTATTTCACATCATAAAAATCATTATGATTTGCAATGTTTAGATTGAAGATAAATGAGATGTTATTAATTTATATATGCAACACTATAAAATTAACGATATTTTAGATTTGGCTGCGGATGGTTGAAAAATATTACAAATTGAGAAAAAAATAAAACAAATAAATTAAAATATATTATTGCAATTGAACCCTGCCGGAATTGGTCAAATTGGTATTATTATTTATAATGTTTTGCAAAAGAAAATAATTAATAGTATTACTTTTAATTCTAAAAATGAAGAAGAAGCAATAAATAATATATTTTTAGTATTAAATCAATTTAAAAATCAAACTTGTTCTTATTTAAATAAAGTTATTGTAATAATTGAAGATTATCAACTTAACAAAGGTTTAAAAATAAAAAATCCATTATCTACTCCTAAATTTATTGGTGGTTTAAAAGTTTTATGCAAATATCTATTTAATTTAAATTATGTTTTACAATCGCCAGTTGTTAAGAAAAATTATATTTATAAAGGAAATATTAAAATGACAGAACATTAATTAGATGCTTGAAAACATTTACAGTATTTTTTATCAAAAGGAGTTGATAAAAATTATACAAACAAAAAGTAATTTACCTAAAAAATCAATAACCAATAAACCTAAAATAAAAAATAAAAAAGTTAATAAATTAGAATTAACTGTTAGATTACATGAAAACCCGATTAAAACAAAAATTAAGGCACTGGTTGCTGGTGGTGTTGAAGTTGATGCTTGTTCAGCTAAATGTCAATGAGACGGATTAAATTACTCAACATTATCAATATATAATCCACCAATTGTATCTGAGTTTTTGAAATTAAAAAAAGATGATGAGATAAAAATTAAAGGCTCAGTATTTAATCAACTAAATTTAAAAACTAAACGATATTTTTTATCTTTTCGAGTTGATAGTTTTGAAATTATACAAAAGGCTATTAGAAAAAGAATAAATACAAATATTAAAAAATAGGAGGAAAAACAATGGCATTAAAAAATGTAATATATGTTCTTATTGATGAAAATAATGAACCAATTAAAAATGAAGATGGTGGTTTAAATATTAAAACTGCTGAAATTATTTTAGAAAATATTGCTGAAGTTGAAGAATTTAATGCAAGTAATTTAGAAAATAGCAATCAGCAAATCAACGAATTACAAACAAAAAACACTGAATTAATTTCACAATTAGAACAACAAACCCCGCAATTAAAACAAATTGAAATTAATAATTTTAATAATTCTTTAACTGATAATGAAGAATTTAAAAATGTCTTATTAAAATCTTATGATATTAATGATGATATTGAAGTAATTAAAACACACCTGCAAAGTGTTTATGATGAATTAATTAAAGTACAAACTGTTAATACTGGTGGCGTACCAAAAGCAGAAAACAAAGAAAACAATATTTTAGATACAGACAATGTATTTAATAAATAAGAAAGAAGGAGATAATTATGGCACAAAACCCACAAAGAATTTTCGGAGATATTGTTAACCAAGCAACACAAAAAGACTGAGAAACATTTGGCCAATGATATTTACAAACTTATCAACAAAAATTTAGTTGGGAAGTATTATTTGCGTGAAAAGAAGCCAATAAATTTTGTTTAACATATAAAAGAAAGAAAAATATCCAATATAATGAAGGTTTAGGAAAAGATGGAAAAGTATTTAATACTGACGATAATTTATTAAAATACTCAACCGTAGAATTTGATGATGGAGTTATTGAATTAGACACCATTTTAACTTTTGTTCGTAAATTAGATCCCATAGAAAGTGATTTTAATCCTAATATTTGGGCCGCTGATATTGAACAAGCAATGGATACTGAGGTTGCTTATAAACGCAATAAAATTTTAGAAATTATTAATAACTGAATAGTTGTAACTATTCAAGAGGAAAAAGCGGATGATACAAATGCATTACAAATCCACGATGAAATTATGGATAAAATATATGAAAATGGCTTTACTCCATCAGAAACAGTTGTTTTAGGTTCTGCTGATTTTATTCGTGGAATTCGTAATAAATTACAATTACAACTTGGAGCAAATGAACAAATAAATAGTGTAATTTCGACAAGTGGCGCAATGAAAACTGTTGAAGGAACAACATACTATATGGTTCCTAAAAAATTACCAATTATTAATAAAGATGGTTCAGAAGGAACAATTAATCTATTATCAGATGGTTTTAATGCAATTGCCTTTAAATTTAGTAAAAAATATGACCCTCTTATTTTACGAAAAAAAGACCATACTCCATTAAGGGTTGGTGCGGCTGCATTGGGTACTGTAATGGGTAATACTTTGATTATGGAAAGAGTTTTATATTTAGGTGGAACAGTAGTTGAACCTAAGTGAATTATTAAACATACTTATGCACAAATAAATATTAGTAAAATTAATAAATTAGATAAACCAACTATTCATGTTACATACTCAACAAAAGCAACACCAGAACAATTAAAACCACAATTTAAAGATATTGTTTTAAAAGCAGTAAAAGCCGTAAATAGTTCTTTAACAGAAAGTGATTTTGATTACTCTATTGAAAGTAAAGGTGAAGACTGACCAATTAATATTACAAATGATAAAACTGTTGAAGTTCAAATTCAAGGTAAAAACAACGCTACTAGTCAAACAAATCCGATTGATGTTAAAATTAAAAATTCTTAATAGTACTAAAAAATAGTACTTTTTAAAATGCCCATCGGAACATCTAAAACAGCTCTTATTTATGCTGTTAAAAAAAATCCAACTAGATTGTCAATCCAACAACAAGAAAAAAGTTTTGGTTTACAGTTATTAGAATTTTTAGGAATTCAAGTTTTAGCCCTTGGTTTATCAGTTTTAACTGGTGGTATTGCTTCGGTTGTTGGTCTTGGTGCGGGATTATCTAATTTTGCCGCAGCATTTATCTCGTTTGGAGTAGAAACAGCAACCGATTTTGCCGTAAATCAAATATATGATAAATTAACATCAAAAGTGACAATAAAAAGTGCTGCCTTAAATTTGTTACCGGCAATTGGTGGTGTTGGTAAATTAACGCGTGCTGCTCGAACAACTAGAATTTTAAAATTAACAAAAGAAACTAAACTACTTGAAAAATTAGGTGTAATAACTGCTAATAATTTATAAGATATTGTAAAGCAAGTTACGGGTAAAAAGGTTTTATCTGATAAATTAATATTTGATTTTACAAAGCAGGCTAATAATGAAACTTTATTATATACAATTGGAAAATTAGCCCGAAATGATTTTTATAAAGGTTTTAAAGTTTCTAATTTAGAAACAATTAATAATTTATTAAAAATTGAGAAAAACATTCAAAAAATAAGCCCTACATTGGTTCAAAAAATACCCCATGTAAATGAAAAAAATGCTAATAAATGATTATCTGAATATGGATTAAATATTGATAAAATAAGCAAAATTAGTACTAATGAATGATATAACATTATGACTAATCTTCACAAAAAAAGGTGTTGGTAAAAACCAACTATTAAATGCTAATTTAATGCGGGGTAGTAAAATATATAATAATAAATTATTAAATATCTTGCATCAAACAACAATTAAATTAAATAATGCTTTAAATCATTTAAACCCAAATTTTTATATTCAAAAAGTAACTAAAAAATTATTAGACCCAATTGAAAAACAAATAATTGTTATTAAACAAAAAGTAATTAGTAAAATTACAGATAAAACTAAAAAAATATTATCTAAATTTGAAACTAAGGCTATTAAAAAAGGCCAATTATTACCTTTTACTTATGGTTCTGATGTTTTTTTAGCAGTAAAAATTGTTCCTTTATCAGTTACAGGCGAAGTTGCTTTAACAATATATTATAAAAATCCTAAATATGCCCCTATTGTTGTTATGACAACTTTAATCAAAGCAGAACAGTTTGTTTTATCTCCTGAACCGTTTAAATTCTATATGAACAGTGAATGATTTATTGGTTGGGGATTTAAAAAAACAAGTTTGTTTAATTTATTGTCTTTTGCTCCAGTTGTTTATCAACAAATAGTAAAAGATAGTTTTAAAATATATCGGACAATTACTAAAATATTAAAAATGCAACAACAATTTAAAAATAACTTTAATAAAGATAAATTATTAAATACACTAGAAGATAGTGGTGTTGCTAGTTTACTGGGTGGGCGGTTGCGCAACATTTCAAACATACAAGCAACTAAAAACAAAACAAGATTTAAACAAAACAATTAAAACAAAGACACTATCAAGTAGTAAAAAGTTTATCTTAAATAAAATCAAATCAAAAAGAAATAAATGATAAGGAGATGGTTAAATGTTAAATGAATTATGACAAAATGTTACTTTGGAAAATTATAATAATTTTATTCCAATGACAGGTAAAATTACACAAGTTCCGGTTCGTTATAATAAGTTTTTTAAAGGTGATGTTGAATTATGATTTAAAAAATTTGCTTTAAGAGCCCAAAATATGATTAATTCTTATTTGAATTATCCATTTTCAAAATTAAAATTTGAAACATTTAAAGACCCATTATTAAAGAAAATTTGTATTAATATGGTGTTTATTACGATTGAACATTGAACATTTAACCGCATTCCAATTGAATTTTTTACTTCAGCAAATATGAGTGTTGGTGATATTAATTATTCTTCACAAAATGACCCCATGGCAACATGACAAGGTTTATTACCAACTTATGCAAAATCATTGGCTAATTTAACAACTTTAAAGAAAATGTTTCGTACTTTTCGAGAAGAAGGTATTGATTTAACAATGATAAATTTATAAGCATATTATACCTAATTAGAAGTTGATGCTTTATTAGAAAAACTTGTTATAGAAAAAATTAAAGATGAAAAACTTGCAAAAATAAAAAAAGAAATTTTAGATGAATTAAAAAAATCAATTGTTATACCAAATGTTCCAGATTGAGAAATTGTAGATACTAGTGATTTTAGAGTTGGTCAAACCGGATATAATATTCCTAATTTTGATAAAGAAAATTATATTTATAGAATTTGAGCCTCAGGAAAAAATAGAAAAGGAGATTTAAAAAGTCAAGGAATGTTGCAAACAAGGTATAGTTTTAGACAAACAATAGGTGTTATATATGATCAAATATGTGTTAATAGTGCATGTTTAGCATTATCTATTAATCCTGATGGATTGATTAATATTGGAGTTAATGGTCCAGCAACATTTAAAACTTTGGGATTTATGTTTATTGAAAGAAAAAAAGTAAGTTAGAAAGGAGATGTTATTATGCCCAAGGTAACTATTAAAGATTTAATTATGTTTTTTAAAATCTTTGGAGTTTCATCATTGTTTTTTATTGCAGGAATTATTATTTGTTTTATAGGAGAAAAAACATTAGGTATTTCTTGACCTGTATATGTTATTGTTTCAGCAATGCTTATCGGAGCTGGAATTATAGTTTTGATTATTGAAACAATTAGATTTATCAAAACACATAACAAAAAACAAAAAGAAGATAGTATTGAAGATGTTATTAAAAAAGAAGAAATAAAATAAAGAGGTGTTATAAATGGGATTATTACCAGCAAAAAAGAAAATAAAAAAAGATTATGATATTGATAGTTATTATCTTAATTTAGCATCAACGATTACTAATCGTAAAAATGTTACTGTTCAAAAACATAATGAAATTTTAGAAAAAAGAATTTGTGAAGATAATGCTAATTTTTTAAATCCGCGTGATTTAGAAATTAGCATTTATAATCCACTTACTAATCAACAATTAGATACTAAATTAATTAATAACTTTTTAAAAATGCAAGACTTTACTAATAAGAATTGATATAACGAATATAAAATTAACAAGAATGGTAAGGGTGCATATTTTATTTTTGCTAATAATTCAAAACTTAATTTTATTACTATTGATTTCTATAATGACCAGTATGATGAATTGGGTAATTTAGTATCTTGCACTTTTAATTATGACCCTTATCTTAAAAATGACCAGAGTGTTTTTATTACTGAAAAATTAGAAATTGATTATGTAACTAAACAAGTAAAAGTTATTAGAAAGTTAAAAACACAATTATACAGTACTATTACCAACTTATATATTGATGATGCTAAATGAAATAACTATACAACATTACAAAGAGAAGAAATATTGCCACTTAATTTTATTCCAATTGAAATTATTCCTAATAATCCTAATTTTGAACCTTCAGCTCGTTATGGTAAACAATTTGCTAGTATTTTAGATATTATTGCTGAAAAGATAATGTTAGACCCATTATTAAATAGTGGTAAATTTACGATTAATACTAATAGGGTTACTGGTGTTGTTGACCAAGAAATTAGTAAAATGTTGGCTTCATTTATTGAAAATGACTTGTTATTAGTCGAAGGTGATCCTGATAGTAATTTTCAACCAGTAGGACTATATTGCTGGTAATTTTAAAGGTGAATAATTAACTAAAATATATGATTGATTATTAACTAATTACTATAAAATAAATCGCCATCATGTTCCTGCTATTGCTAATGGAGCCCAACAAACTCTCAGGCAGAAGTTGCAGGAGTTAATATTCAAACAAACGCATCATACGAACAAATGATATATATTAGAGAGATTAAATTAACTGAATTTATTATTAAGTTAATTAAATATGATAATGCGATTTTAAACAGTAGAACATTTAATATTAAAAATATTGATGAGTTAATTGTTGATGTTCGCTTACCAGTAAATACTACTTTAAACAGATAATTAAAAAATAATGAAAATATTATCAATATTTGCGATGATGATGAAAAAGGAAAACAAGAATAATGTTAAAACCATCTGAAAAAATGTTAGCACAATTAGCAGAAAATGATGAACCAATTGACTATTCAATTGATAGTATTCCGTTAGACTTTGCTAATCAATCGCAGTACAGCGACCCCGATTTAGAACAATTATTTACTGAAGACCGTGCTAGAACCTTATATATTTATAAAATTAATAATCTTGTTAAGACAAAAGAAAAACCTACATTAAACTATTCTCAAAATAGTGTTAAAATAGGTTTTATTGACAAAGATGAATATATTAAAATTATTGGTTATGAAATTAGTGATTTTAATTTTAAATTACAAATTCAACAAAACACTACAATCCAAGATAATAACACAAGTTATGTAATGATTGATGAAAAAGATATTTTAATTAATGATATTTCAAAAAAAGACAAAGCATTTTTAGAAAAATTAGATTTAAAAATAGTATCTATCAATGATCCAATAAATGAAGATAACAAAAATGAATGTTATATCATTGAAGAATACAAACACCCCTATTCACCTGATGGTGTTAATATTATTAAATCTACCCATTTAGTTAAAATAACTGATTTTAAATGAAAAAACCAAAATAGTATTCATTTAGTATTACAAAAATCATTGCCCGAAGATACAATATTTACTGGAATTGAAATTAAATATCCTAAATCTATGTTATTTGGAAATATTAAGTATTGGGGTAATGTTAATGGTGTTTATTCTTATCCATCATCAATAGTTGAAAATGCAAGTTTGGTACCTTTGTTATCAATGCCAATTGAAACAAATCCCAATGTACGAATATTTCAATATTGATTTACGGAAAGTTTTTTGCCATGAAGTATCGCTAAAAACTATATTCAAGGTGCTGATATTTTAGATTTAATAAATAAGAATGGTTTAGAAAAAGTTTTATTAAATTTTTTAACATATCGTTATAATTATGATAGAAAATTTCAAGGTGCAAAATACGATGAAAAAGGTAATCCCACTAATAAAGCAGTAGAACTACGCAAAAAATTCGAAGGACAAAAACCCGAAGATGTAATTAATGGTTTATTTGAAAATTGAAAATTAGATAATCCAATATCTATAAATGAAAATGCCGTTAAAAGATTTAAACAAATTATCTATATGTTATCAAATTATACATATAGTAAATATTCTATTAACAAGGGTTATAATGATGATATTAAATTAATTGTTCCTTATTATTTCAAACTAATTTCAAAACCAAATAGATTAGAAGAAGGATATTTTTATTTTTCAGATTGTCAAGCACAAATATATTCATTATATTTTGATTTTATTGGTTCTAATCCGCCAATTACAGTAAATTATTGAAAAGAAATTAAAGCACAAGAAAAAACCATTTAATCAAGTGGACAATAAATGATATTTTGTTATATGGAAACCTAATAATTCTATTTATTGAAAAATATCAAAATTTAAACACAATACAAATAATGGTAAAAAAATTGATGATTGAGATCCATTAAAACCATATTATATTGATCTCTTTTTATGGGTTTTTGAAACAAAAGAACAAGATTTATTAATAGATGATCAATCGGAAGGTAAATGAAAACGAATTTTTTGAAGGGAAAATAATGGGCAAAATTTTAAAACAGTTTATCGTTGAAATAGTGAAGGCGAACCTCTTAAACCTCTAATTGATTCAAGTACTGGACAAATTATCGAATGAAATTTAAAACAACAAACAAATGTTAATAATAACAAAGATAATGAAATTAAAGTAAGTGTTAAAAACAAAAATATTTCAGAAAACCCTATTTATCAACTAGAAACAAATTATTTTAATTGATTATTAATGACAAATGAATTAGAAACAAACAACATTCCTTCACTTATTCCTGCTGAAATTAAATTATCTGATGGAGAATATGGCAAGTATTTAACTAATTTAATTGTTTCTAACAACAAAATAGAAAATTATTTAAACTATTTTTCTCAATGATATAGATTACTTTATTCTAAGGCAGTTTGAATGAATATAACTACAAATTTAGTTGAAGATAACATTAAAATAACTTTTGATAAGCATCTAAAACTATTTAATTTAAATCAAATTGAAATATCGGGTATATGAGGTTATGGAAATTATGATGTTATAATTTTTACAGAACAAGAAAAAATTATTATTAATAATTTACAATTATTTAATAAAAATAATGAAAAATTATCATTAATTACGTTAGAAATATAAAAAGTAATTTATTAAAATGACTTTTTATATTTCTAATTAACTTTTACATTACCATTTTTATCAATAATTAAATTAGGTACATTATTATCTTCTAAATTTCAACGATAAACTGTTTTAAAATTTTGTCCATTATTTTCCCTTCAAAAAATTCGTTTTCATTTACCTTCCGATTGATCATCTATTAATAAATCTTGTTCTTTTGTTTCAAAAACCTATAAAAAGAGATCAATATAATATGGTTTTAATGGATCTCAATCATCAATTTTTTTACCATTATTTGTATCGTGTTTAAATTTTGATATTTTTCAATAAATAGAATTATTAGGTTTCCATATAACAAAATATCATTTATTGTCCACTTGATTAAATGGTTTTTCTTGTGGTGCTATTCATTATAAAATACCATTTTTTGTATTTATTTTGTTTTCTTCTTTTAGTTTTTTTAATTCTTCTGGCAATATTTCTTTTTTATTTTCATTATCAGTACCCTTATCACAAACAACTAAATTTGTTGTACTTGTTGCTATTAAAGTTATTGTTCCAATAATACTTAATATTTTTTTCATATTTATTTTTAACTAATTTATTTAACTAATTTATTTGTTAATAATTTTCTATTTTCTACTATAGCTTTATTATAATCATTATATTTAACAATAGAAGTCTTAAGAGTTAACTTCACATTTCTAAGTTGCCCTAAAACAGCATGATCATGTTTTGAACCGGGTGTTATCTGATACTTGTAAAAAGAAAAATGGCACGATTAATTTATCTGAAATAGCAAGACAAATGGACCGCGGGATTAATACTGTTAAAAGAGAGGTTAAGCGATTTAAAAATATACAAGATTATAAGCCATCAGATGCTCAAAAAGATTACAAACAAAAGCGTAAAAAATGTATTAAAAAAATACCTGAATTTACAAAAGAGCAATTAGATTTTATTAAAACAAGATTTAACAAATACCATGATACACCTGAACAATTAATTTATCGTTATTTTATAGAATTTGGTGTTAAATTTCCTGCTTGTGTTAAAACTTTATATAAATGAATTCACTTAGGAAAATTGGGGTTAAGAAAAGAAAATTTACCCCATAGTGGTAAAAAATATAAAACAAAAGGAAAACCTGATAATCGTGGTAAATTAACTAACTTTAAATCAATTTGAGATATTGAAAATAAAGTTTCTAATGTTGGATGATTTGAAATGGATACTGTTGTAGGAAAAGACCATAAATCTGATAGTATTACAAAAGCTTAGGTTTTATAAAAAATATAAATAAAATAATTAGATAACTTTTTAAAAGGTTGATTTATCAGTGTTTTAGAAATATATTTAAAATAAAGAATAATTTTTATACCAAAACCTAAACTTTTTTCTTACTACCATAAATCTAGTAATTTAGTTTTAGTAGAACAATCAAGTAAAAATTATTTTGTAATGAAATTAAAAAATAATAATGCTAATGAAATTTTAGAAAAATTTAAAGATATTGTTAAAAATAATAATTTAATTGGGAAAATTAAAGGAATAATAACTGATAGAGGAAAAGAATTTAGTAAATGAAAAGAAATGGAAATATTTGCTGAAACACAAGTTTATTTTTGTGACCCCGGTAAACCACAACAAAAACCATTAATTGAGCATATGAACGGTGAATTTAGATATTGACTTTCTAAGGGAATTGATTTTAATAATATTAGTCAAAAAATGATAGATTGAGTAGTTAATGTTATAAATGATAAACTACGACCATGTTTAAATTGACTAAGTGCAAAGACAATGTTTTTACAAAATTTTAAATAAATTTATTAGTTAAAATTTAATAAATTATTTTTAGTGTGCTTAAATATGAATAAAATAAGATAAAATTACAAAAATTTAATTTTTTCTGAAAAAGTTGTTGCAATTTATTAAAAATATTTTATTATTAACTTAACAAGATATAAATTTGCCGTTTATATCTACACAGCGCCTTATTTAAATTAGTTTCAATAATTTTAGAGGCACACTCTGGCGCGAATCATTAAAATAACATTGTTATAACCCCCGCGATAACCCTTTAATTCCTAATTGACCACTTCCAACAAAAATATCTAATCCAATTTTATTTTCATAAATAAAATAATTATTAAAATATTAAATGTATCTTCTTTAACACGTGCCGTCATTGGCTGGGTATTCATTCCATCTAATGTTTTAATTTGATAACAATTATATTTTCCACTAATTACCCACATCTTCTTAACCCTTTTCTTTCTTTTTTTATTATACTAAAACTTTAGAATTTTATTTAATAATTGCTGAATATGTTATAATTTTTTAAGAGGTGATTTTTAGTGTTGCAAAATGAAATACCAACTAAAAACTGACTAGTATTTGATGATACACCGTCAATTCGACAACCATCAATTGATGTTTCTGTATCCTTAACGCCCGAAAATGAACTTGTAATGCAAAAATTAATTGATTTTGTAAGATATTCCCAAGATCCGCAAAAAAATAGTGGTCATACAATTAGACCAGCTGTTGGTTTAGCTGCTCCTCAAATTGGACATAATCTTAAAATGTATTATATTCGAATTGAAGAGACAGATGATAAAACAGAAGATAAAAAAATAATTGAACATGCAATGATTAATCCTAAAATTATTGGAAAAAGTGAACAAATAGCTTGTACAGAAGAAGGTGAAGGTTGTTTAAGTGTTAATGGCGATAAAGAAGGTTTTGTCCCTCGTAGTTTTCGAATTATTATTGAAGGTTATGATTATTTAAAACAGCAACAAGTAACAATTACTGCCCGTAGTTATGAGGCAATTGTTTTTCAACATGAACAAGCACATTTAGAAGGTAAATTATATTATGATTTAATTAATAAAAAAGCACCTTGAACAAAAAAAAGTGATTGAATTATTGTATAAAAATAATATTTAACTTTTTTTAAAACAAAAGTTTTTTTTTGATAATCTTACTAATCTTTATGTTATAATTTCCTGGATACTAGTAAATTAATTTTTTTCTTTTTAATAATATCCAATTTAATAAAGAAAAAACTATGCGTTAATTTTAGAATTATGAGGTGATAATTTCAATGAATGAAGAAAAGAAAGAAACAAGCAAAAACAAAGCAATAGTTACAAAACCAACTAGTATAGTAACAAAACAATTAATCCAAAATATTGTTAAAAATAAAATTCCAACAAAAGTATTTGCTTTAGGAGGATTAGAAGAAGTTGGAAAAAATACATATTGTATTGAGCATGATGAAGAGTTAATTATGCTTGATGCAGGAGTTAAATTTCCAAGTTCAACAATGCTTGGGGTTGATGCTGTTATTCCGAATTATAATTATTTAAAAGAAAACCAACAAAAAATAAAAGCATTATTTATTACACACGGCCATGAAGATCATATTGGTGGAATTCCCTATTTATTACGGGAAGTTAATATTCCAATTATTTATGCACCACGATTAGCAGCTGCTTTAATTCGTGATCGTCTAAAAGAAGCAAAATTGGAACAAACAACAATTGTTAAAGAAGTTGATAATATGAGTGTTATTAAAACAAAAAACTTTAAAATTAACTTTTTTGCTGTTAACCATAGTATTCCTGATGCTTTTGGAATTTCAGTAGTTACTCCAAATGGAAAAGTTGTTTCAACTGGTGATTATAAATTTGACTGAACACCATTAGGACATCGTACTGATATTGAACGAATTGCAAATATGGGGCAAGAAGGTGTTATGTTATTAATGGCTGATAGTACCAATGCTGAAGTTGAGGGTTACACTCAAACTGAAACAAAAATTATTAAAAATATTGGTGAATTATTTGTTAAAGCTAAGGGGCGAATTTTAATTTCAACTTTTGCTTCAAATGTTCATCGAATTCAACATATTGTTGAAATTGCAAATAAATATGGACGAAAAATTTTAGTGTTTGGTCGAAGTTTAGATCGCATTATTAAAATTATTCGTCAAATGGGACATTTAAAAATTTCTGATAAGGCATTTATTAAAGCTAATGATGCTAAAAACTATAAAGATAATGAAATATTAATTATTTGTACTGGAAGCCAAGGTGAACCAATGGCAGCATTATCCCGAATTGCAAATAATCAACATCAACATATTTCTATTATTCCTGGTGATACTGTTATTTTTTCATCATCACCAATTCCCGGCAATCAAGCTGATGTTGAACGAGTTATTAATAAACTAGTTCGTGCTGGTGCTATTGTGCAAGAAAATAGTCCTTTAAATCAAATCCATACGTCTGGTCATGCTTCACAAGAAGAACAAAAATTATTATTTACCCTATTGAAGCCAAAATACTTTATGCCAATGCATGGTGATTATCGTATGCTTCGTCAACATGGTGAAACAGCAATTAGTGTTAATGTCCAAAAGGATAATGTCTTTATTTGTGCTAATGGTGATCAAATTGAACTATTAAATGGAACAGCAGCAATTGGTAAAAGAATTGAAGCTGAAGCTGTTTATGTTGATGGAAAAGATTTATCAGGGCAAACAACCGCAGTTGTTCGTGACCGTGAAATTTTATCAAAAGATGGGTTAATTGCTGTTGTTATTTCAATTGATTCGCAAAATAATCAATTACTAACACCACCACGCATTATTTCAAGAGGAAGTTTCTATGTTAAAGAATCTGGAAATATTATTAATGAATCAATTCGTTTAGCAACCGAAGCAGTTAATGAAGTTTTAAAAACCCAAAAACCAACTTTTGGAGCTCTTAAAAATGCTATTAAGCAATCATTATCTCCTTTCATTTACCGTTATAAACATCGTAATCCATTGATTATTCCAGTAATTTTAAATAAAAAATAAAAGAATATGTAAAAATATTCTTTTATTTTTTAATATACGTATAATGTAAGATGAAGCTCCAAAAAACAACTCTTGTTAGAGTTGTTTTTTTATTTGAAATAAAACAATCTCTAAAAGGAGGTAATGATAATTAAACAACAAAAAATATGTGATGTTAATGATTGTTATAAAAAAGTATCATTTATTACCGAATAATTTTTATCAAATAAAGTTTTATGAACTTGTGAAAAACACAAAGATTTATTAAATCACACAAAAGATAAAAAACAAAAGCGGTTTTATAAACGTTTAGAAAATTCAAAAATTATCTTTGATTATGAAACTGGTTCTTTAAAACTTTGATTTATTAAAACAACTTAATGCAGTGTGGGACGGTTATTTTAAATAACTAAGTGTTTTTATTCCACATAGGCGGTCTAGCCCAACGGTAATAAGTCCGGAAATAACAGACGCTTTAACAAGTGATAGTCGTGATAAGTGCAAGGTCAACATCAAACGACAATAAATATTGAGATGGCCACTTTATAAATAAATTTGCGATAGATATTACTTCTTAGAAGTGACGGCGGTTTAATAAAAACCACAAAGTCAGCATTAGGCTCTTCAAGGTGAAAGTGAATTTATTTTAAAAACTGAACGTTTTGACCTGAAATGGTGCAGATGAAGAGAGAGAAAACTCTCTGGCGTAAAAAATAAAAAACAACTGTGGATTATTAAATAATATACCACCACCACTTACCTTAGTGAAGCGGATGGCGTAGTAAATACTTATATAACTAATTCTCGCTTTGGCACTTTCACTTGGGAGTTAGTGCCAACGAGTTAAAAATAAAAGGAATAATTTAGGAGGTATATATGAAAAAGTTAAATAAAATTTGTCTTAAAAAAAGATATTGAGGTTATTGTTTTAGATGTAATCAAGAAAACAAATTACAAGAATTAATACTACGAGCTTATCCCGTATCATTTAAAGATATCACTGATGAGCATTGAGCATTAGGTATAAAAAATTAGGAGAAATAAATTGTGAATAAAAGATACTTATTAGTAATGAAAAGTAAATATGGTGATTTTAAAACAAACTGTTTTTATACATTATAAGAAGCAAAAATTACTGCTAATATTTAAAATCAACAAGAATGATTAACAACTATTATTAATTTAGAAAATGAAAATATTAAATGACAAGGATGTGAATAATATGTGAAAAGATGAAAATGGCAATGTTTATACTGAAGAATATTTATTTAATATAGCATTAGAAGAATGTTATTCAGAAGAAAGTGCTTATTACTATATTGATAATTTAATTAATGAAATGGAATTAGAGGAAATTTAATTATGGAAGATTTAAAGTTAAATAATGAAGTTAAAAATATTACTTATCCGTTTTATTTAAAAGGAAATTATTTTAAAGAATTAAGTTTAAAAGCATTAACAATTAAAAAATGAATTGATGAAAATGGACAAGAATTAGCAGAATTTATATATCGACAACAAGCTTGATTAATAAATGGATAATATAAATCACAATCATTGAAAGATTTAAAATTAGTAGTTTCAAAAATTGATTATATTTTTAGAGAACCATTAGAATTAATAAAAAATTTTAAAGATAAATTAAATTTTATTAGAAAAGATATTTTGAATTTAGAAAATAATATTAAGAGTAATCATGATTCTTTAAAAAATAGTGTAATTAATATTCAATTTCAAAAACAAAATGAAATTATTGAAACTCATAGAAAAGAACAATTTTTAGAAATTAAAAGTGTAGCAAAACAAAAACAAGAATTAAAAATTATTACTAGTAATTTTCGTAAAAATAAATTATTAATTAAAGATATTGAAATATTGGGTATTGATGATGATTTTTTAGAAAAAGCAAATAAATTAGAACTTATTAATCTTATTAAAAACTATTTAATTGTTGATGAACAAATTGTTAAAAACGAAATTAAAGACCAATAAGATAGTGATAAAGATATTAATTTAATTGGTGTTAAAGGTATTAATTTTAAAATAAATAAAGGAGAAAAATAATATGGCAAATATTGTTGAATTTTTAAGAACAGATAAGGTAACAGAGTGAATTAAAAGTAAATTTTCTAACGAAAATGAAATTGCAAGATTTAAAAGTAATATAGTTGAAATATCAAATAGTAATGAATTATTACAAAAAGCAGACCCAAAAACAATTATGACCGCTTGTTATCAAGGAGTATTATTAAACTTACCAATGGAAAAACAATTCGGATATGCTTATGTAGTTCCATATAATACTAAAATAACAAGAATTATTAATGGTCGTGAAGTTGCAAGAATGAGTTAATCAAGCACAATTTCAAATGGGTTATAAAGGTTATATTCAATTAGCACAAAGAAGTGGACAATATATAGATATAGCAGCATCAGATGTTAGAGATGGTGAATTAATAAATTATGATCGTTTAAAAGGAACTAGTTTTAATTGAATTCAAAATGAAGATGAACGAGAAAAATTACCAATTATAGGTTATGTATCTTATTTTAAAATGGTTAATGGTTTTGAAAAAACATTGTATATGACAAAAGAACGAATGGAAAATCATTTTATGAAATATTCTAAAACTTATGCTAAAAATAAATCATTTTATATTGCTACTTTTGATGAAATGGCACTTAAAACAGTATTAACATCATTATTAAGAAAATGAGGTATTATGTCTGTTGAATTACAACAAGCATATAAATCAAACCAAGCAGTTATTACTACTAATGATGAAAAGATTTATATTGATAATGATATTACTGTCGCCAAAAATCAGGGGCAGATGAGTAATGAACCCTTATTAAATAATGTAAATTACCCCATCTTATACAGAAATAGCGGACACAAACGATAATGTCGTTAAAGAAGAAGATATTTCTAATGTAGTACCAGTAGTTAATAATAATATTGATGAGGATGTATACGCATGGTAAAAATAGGTATTTACCCATCAGGAACTGGTACTACCGCTATTGTTGTTTTTGAAAATAATAAATTAATTGATGATTATGAATTTATTAATAAAGATTGAATTAAACAAATTGAATTTATAAGAGATATATTATGTGATATATGAAAATACAATAATTATATTTTAAATATTGAAGATTGTTTATATACATCTGCTAATGCAAGTAAAGATAGAGACGATTTATTACGATTACTAGGTGTAATATAAGATATTAATCAAAGACTAAGATTACTCATTAATTGAGTATCACCAAAACACAATAAATCAGTTGTTAAAAATATGGAAAATTTTAGTAAATATAATAATAATTGTATTCAAGAATTTAGTAAAGATGAAAATTTAACTTATAAATATGGTAAAGGTTGAAAATATAATAATGAAAAAATAAGTAATCATTTACGCGATGCAATTATTATTGCTAATTATAAGGGGTAATATTATGAAACATTCATTTAATCAAAAAACAGGAAAATATTATTCTAAATTAATTCGTAATGTTAATATTTACTTAAATGAAAATGAAGAAAAAGTTTGAAATGAATTTAATGACTTTACTTATTCACAACGAATTGAACATCTTATTAATTTTTATATAAAACACAATAAAATCAGTGATAAATATGAATAAATATATTTTATGTTATAGTTCAGAACAAAGTAATCGCCCTTGTAAAACTCCACTTGGTGAATATATAACTGGTAACGATATTGAAGATGTAAATATTAATTCAACCTGATACTGAGAATATTTAATCAATAAATATGGTGAAAAGAATTTAATTATCTTAAAAACAAATAAAAAATAACCAATTAAGGTTATTTTTTTAAATACTATTTGTTAGTTGTCTAATAGCATCTTTTTGTGCTTGTTTTTTATCGTTTACTTTAACTTGTTTTTTTATACATTTTTAATTTGACCTGTTTTTAATGCTAATTCTGTTGCATAATCAGCTCCTCTTAAATGTTTTTCATGGGCAATAACAGCAGTTCTTAATTCTCTAATTTCTACTTTATATTTTTTAATTTTTTTAGCAGTTAATCCTAGAATACCAAGACTACCAGTTCCCCCAGCACCTGCTAAAACAAGTAAAGCAATCATTAATGTTTCATTCATTTTTTTTAACCCCTTTCTTATCCTTACTCAAACAGTGGCCATCTATCCTTTTAGAACAAAATAATTTATAAATTAAACTATATAACCACCCAAAAATATCAACCACCCCTATAATATAGTCTATTTTAATAAAATTTAATTATTTGTTTATATTTAATTCTTGTTTATTTTCTTCTTGTTTTTGTTTTTTAATATTTTCATTTTTTATATTTTTTAATTTTTCTTCTGTTATGCCATCTAAATTATTTCATTGTTTAGCTATTCGTGGTTGAATGACACGCGGATTAATACGGCAATCCAAACAATGTCTTAAATGGTCTTTTTTTCATTTTGATTTATCAATTCAAATAATAATTAAAGAAATTATTAAAGTAATTAAAGGTAATATTGTAAATACTAATCCCATTTTAGATATTTTTAATCGTGGAATATCAATTTTCATATCTACTTTTTGTTTACTACTAGCAACAAATATACCTTGAATTCCGTGTGTAAATAAAGATGTTAGTAAAATAGCAATTCCATTACCTCAATATTGTCCATAATTATACCAATTAATTTGGTCTTTAATACCATTAATCATCCCATATTCTAATCAACAATTTAATACTAAAAATATTAATGTATAAAAAATAACTACTCAACTACGAATTTTATATTTTCTTTCTCATTCTCTAATATCTTTATGAGTTCAATTATAGGTAGGAATAGGGTCTTTTTTAAATCAATTTCAAGGTAAGGCACCCTTTAATCAAGTTGTTTTATCTTGTTTCATTAATTAAACTCCTTTTTAATTTATTCTTTTTCTTTCAATATAAATTCCATTTAAATATTGTGCTAATTCTTCTTTTTCAATAGTTACTTTTCCATAATTAGTATTTTTATCTCATTCAAATATTGAAAAATAACCTTCTATTGATGTTCCGATATAATGAGTTGTTGGTACTTTTTCATTTATAAATTTAGAATTTATAAAAATTGTAAAACTATATATTCTAAATTGTGTTTCAACAGAACAATTTATGCGATAATAATATTTATTATCAAATGCTCTAACAGTATATTCTTTTGAATTTCTAATAAAATCACTAGTATTAACAATTTCTCAATCATTATTACTAATAGATATATCACCACTACTTAATAATGAATTACCATTAATAGTTTTAATATTTGTGCCACTTACTAATTTATCTTGTTTATTAACTAAAAAATTATCAATCGTATTTGCATTATAATAATTATTTTCTAAATTTTTTGATGTTTTTACAATGTATTTACCATCAACTTTTTCAATATAATTTTTATTTAAATCACTATCTTTAATAATATCTGATGGAATATCGCTGCTTTGTTTTGCTTTTCAAACACCATTTTTTTCATAAATAGTATCATTATCAAATGGAACAATAAGTTTAATATATTCATTATAATAAATTTTAGAAAAATCATTAATAGTTTGATAAGAAATATTTATTGAATTATCTGTTTGTAATCATTCTTTTAATCAAAATAATAATGTGAGATAAAAAGTTTTTTTACTAATATATTTATATTCTTCTTCTCATGGATGAGCATAATTATCTAAACTATAATTATAAGGTCTAGATACTGTTTTACTAGATATAATATCAATTATTTCACCTGCTAATTTTAAAGCATTTTTAACATCTCTGGTAATATTTTCATTTGCTTCAGGGTCATTAGTTTGTGAATATGCAACACCACCTTGTGAAAATGATGCACTACCAGTTAAATCATTAACTCCTTTTGGTAAATATCAATTTATAACTGCTAATAAACAAGCAGATTGAATATAACTTAATCATTTATTATATTCAATTAATCCAGTATTATCTTTTTTTACTCAAGGAAATAGATCTTTTTTATTAATTTTATCGAAAATTGTCCCACCTGATAATCTATCCATTCATAAACTAGTTTTTAAAATAGCATTATAAATTAAATTATCATTATAAGCAGATTGTTTTCTATCATTAATAGGTTGTCAAAGTTTACTTTCTTTAACATCTTCAACTGTTATAAATAACAAATTACTTAAATTATTTTCCATATAAAACACCTCTTAATTGATTACGATATTTATTTTTTAAATTACTTGGCTTATAACTATTAACTCTTGTTTTTGTTTTCTTAATTGTTTTAATAGTTTGATTAGTTTTGTAAAACATATTTTTAACTGGTGTTTTATATAAATTCTTAATGTTTTTAACATCACTTCTGCGTTCGCGATACCATTTTTTATTATTAATTTCACCAGCAAAATTAAAATTAAAATGTCCAATCTTTAAATTATTAATAAACTTTTTAATTTGTTGTAATTTTTGAACTGTTGGTAATGTTAATTTAGTAGTTCCTTTTGGATATTTTTCTTTTAATGCTTGTGGTAATCGTTTTTTAATATAATCTCTTAAATGACTAGGTAATCATTTTCTTAATCAATAACGCCAAAATAAAGTCCCTGCATTAGAAACAGCATTACTTAATAATTTTCATATTTCAACTGGAACACCAGGATAAACATAAGGCCCATAAAATTTCGGATGTTTTACTGTTTTTGTATATATTAAAATAGTTAAATTACCTGTTAAAGTTAATTTATTTGTAATATTAAACATACCACTATTAAGTCAACTACTATTTAAAGGTTGTCATTTAGTATTTAGATAATTTTCATTTTTAAATTGTTCTCTATTTTTAATATTATTATCTTTTTCTAATTGTCTTAATATTTGTTGAATTTCTTTTTTATGACCTTTTTTAATTAAATCTAAATAAGTAAATGGATTTAATCACTGATAAATATCTTCAACTTTATTTGTAATTTTATTATATTTATCAGTAATATAATTAATTGGCTTTAATACTTTATTTTGAACTTGATTAACTCTATTAATTAAATTTACAAATTTACTTATTAAAGGTTTATTTTCTAAATTAGCTACTAATAAAGTTAAAACTCGTAATATTAGTAAATTCATTGTTTATTAAGAATTTTTAATTACTACATGAATCGGATTTGTTTGACCAGTAGCGTTGTTTTTACCTTCAATTTGAACAGAAACAGTTTTATCATTTATAATATCAAGCGGTCAATCTTCACCCTTACTTTCAACAAAGTAATTAAAATCACTTTCAGTTAAAGAACTATCTATTTCTTTTACTGCTTTTAAAACAACATCTTTAAATTGTGGTTTTAACTGTTCTGGTGTTGCTTTTGTTGGGTCTGCAACATGAATAGTTGGTTTATCTAATTTATTAATTTTACTAATATCAATTTTACTTTGTGTTGGAACAGTGATTACATAATCAATAGGCACTCTAAATGTTTTATTTAGATTACTTTTTGCAGTATTAATTTCTTCTTGTGTTGGTTGTTTTTCTAAAATAATTTTACATGTTTTTGGATATAAAATAGTTGGTGTGGCATATTGCACTTTACCAATTCATTTAGGGTTAGCAGTATCATTATCTAAAACTTGTTGAATAGTATCCATATTAATTGGATATGCTCATACTTGTTTATTAATAATTAAACCATTTATATTAGTAAAATTATAACCTTTATCACGATTAACTTGTCCTTTTGTATATGTTTTTTCTAAATGAAAACTTTTTGATACAGAAATACCCATTGCAGTATTTTCATATAATTCACCATTAACCATCGCTTTTAATTGTGCTTGTGAACCAATTACTTTTAAATAAGCATGTGTTAATCCTAAATACGCCCTACGCCCTAAAACCATAAATATTTTATCGGTTGGCAAACCAAAATATAAATTACTAATTTGATTTGTTAATTCAATCAAAGTTTCATTTAATGTAAAGAATGCTTTATTTGCATCATCAACATTTTCAGCTGTATAACTACGAAATGGAATTACTTCATACTGACCATCTGCTAAACAATAATCATAAATAGCCTGAATTAATTAACATTCTAAATTAACAAATTTATTCTGTACAACACTAGAAATAGCATCAGCAATAACACCATTTTTAATATTTTGTTCTATTAATGCTAAGTCAAAAGCCTCATTCATTAATTTTGGTAGTAAGAAAAAAGTTTAGGTTTTGGTATAAAAATTATTCTTTATTTTAAATATATTTCTAAAACACTGATAAATCAACCTTTTAAAAAGTTATCTAATTATTTTATTTATATTTTTTATAAAACCTAATCTTTTGTAATACTATCAAATATTTTATACAGAGAGAAAACCATAATAATACCTTAAATATCACATAAAAAACTAGTGTGCCTTAGTTTTGTTTAAAATAACTTAGAATATAATGTTATATTCTATTAAAATCCTTTAACCATATTACGGAAAAAGTTTAATATCTTAATGATAATAACTACTGCAACGGCAGAACAAGTTTCTTGATTACCTAATGCTGGACAAGCATTATATAATTTAACTCATCGTGTGGTATGACAAGATGATTATTCATTACCAAATGGTGGGACAACTCAAACTATGGGATTAACAAGAATTCCAGTTCCTATTGATAAAAGATTTAATTTAAAATTAAGGTAGTCGGAAAAAAGCTTAGGTTTTATAAAAATCTTCTTTAAATAATTGATTTTTTCTTAATTTTTCAATTAATTCATCTCTTAATACAATTTGGCTTGATATTGTATTTTATAGAAAAGTTATTTGATTATCTTTTTCAGCAAGTTTATTTTCATAAAAACTTTTTACTTTTTATAAAATTTGTTCACGATCATTTTCAGAAAATATTTCATCAATATTATCTATAACTTTTTTCATATAAATACTCATTTACTGTAATAAACATTGTTATATTTAATGTTTATATATTGCTAATTTATTGATAAAAATATTGATTATTAACAATGTTATACATATTGCTAATATATTATTTATTTAGTGTTTAATAAACAATGTTATTAATAATGTTAATAAAAATTGGCACACTGAAAAATACTATTTAATTTTTAACAATAGTTATTAAAATATAAAATTAATAATTTATAATTAAATTGATATTATTATGGTTTTCTCTCTGTATAAATTATTTTAAATAGAAAGGAAAAATAAAATATCGAAGAAATAATAAATTCATTTTTCTATTTAATAAATTCATTTTTTACAAATGTGATACTAACTATTTTTTGTTTATCATGAATGGTATCACCAATTAAAAAAATTTACAAATCAGCATTTAATGCCATATTAGCAACTAAAGTCCCAACATTTAAATATTCTAAACTTGAAGCAAAAATAAGTAAATTTCCATAAATGCCTTTGTGTGAAATTAGTGAGCGGGAATGTAATTGGACACTATCTATATAAAATAAGTTGTTATTAATTAATTTTGCGCAAATCCTATTAATTTCTTGCTGATGAAACACCAATTGTCATACAACAACCTTTCCTAAGTAAGGAATAATATCATAATTAATAAAAGCTGTTTTATAAGTAAAAAAAGTAACAGTTTTATTATCCTTAATTACAATTGTTGGAATTATTGCACTATTATTTTCAATTCCGCTTGTAATATAACATGCTAAAACATATTTTTGACTTTCATTAACTTTTTTAATAATTTCAGCAATGGCAGGTGGCATTTTTTTATGATAACCAATACCAAAAATCCAATCAATAATAATATCAGTTCATAAAATTACTGCCTCAATATTATCATCAAGAAAGGTCATTGTTACATTCCGCAACTTTTTAACTAATGAATAATAATATGCCACTTCTGGGGTTTTGGTAGTATCAAAGGTTTTTTTATCAGTGCAAATATGAATATGAATCTTTTTTGTTCCATCATAATCACTAATTAATTTTGCTAAACAAAAACCATCCCCACCATTATTACCAATGTTGGCTAAAATTAAAAAACTATGAACTGCTAAATTCAAATGATGAAATAAACCCTCGACTGCTTTCGCTATTAATTTAACTGCTAAAATATCAAATTGATTAAAAATAAAATTTTCAATATTTTTAGTGTATTGTTGATTACTAATATAAAGCATATTCCTTAACTCCTTACTTATATTATGTTAAATTAAAAAGAAAACCATATTAGATTCCTGGTTTTTTTAAAATTTCAACTTTTTCACGATAATTTGGCATATATTTTTCAACATGATATCAAAACGCCTTAGAATGATTATGATGAACTAAATGTGATAATTCATGAATAATTACATATTCCAATACTGTCGGATCAAAATGAATTAACTTTGTATTTAAAACAATTTTCCCCGTTTGTGGATAACACACACCTCATTTACAAACCATTGCTTTAATTGTTAAATTTTTATAAGATAAATTAATTATTGTTGCTCATTTATTTAATAATTGTTTAAATTTATAACTAAATTTTTGTTTTAAAAAATAGTGTAACTTTTTAACATTTTCATCATAACTACCAGCATCTTTTAATAAAAAATATTGTCGATTAATAATTTTTGTATGAATATTTTCATTGGTTAATTGCAACGGATATTTTTCATTAAAAACATAAACATAACCTGTTCCGTTTGGATTAATAACAATCTTTCGATAATTATCGTGAACATTAATTACCCTAATAATTTTTTTAATATTTTTATAAATTAGAGCTTCAATTTCCCAATCATAGGCATAGCTAGGGGCCGATACTTTAATTTTGCCATTATTAACATTCAACACAATATTCTTCTGTTCTTTAATAATTAAATCATATTTAATTAAATTACCCTGATATGGTAGCACTTTTTCCAATACCATACTATTCCTCCCCTTATCATAAATATGGATTAATTAATGATTATCATCTATTTTATCATCATTTTCATTCTCAAAATTATGGTGTAAATCGGATGATTGTAAAGAATTATTAGTTGCTGGTTTTTTTGTAATATCTTCACGGTATTTTTTTCCTGCTGTTCAAATTTTATCAATATCACCTAAAAAAACTTTACCATCATAAGAACTATCAACACAGGCATTGGGATTAATGCGTTGCTTACCACTTGGTTTTGGAACCGAACCAATTCGTTCCGCTAATTCTGTTTTATCTAATGACATATGTTGTTTTGATTTTGGAATAATAATTGAATCATAGGTATTGAAATTTCCTTTTAAAGGCGAAGTTTCCGCACTAAAAATAGGAGCTGAATAATCACGATGTTTAATAATATCACCTTTTTTCACAAAGTCACCTTCTTGTTCAATAAGTAAACCTGCTGGTGATTCATCAACAATTCCTTCGCCCTCTTTAATTGTGCGTAAATATTGGCCTTCTGCACCAACACGAATTGTTGGCTTTGAATTATCAGAATTATTATCTTCTTCCTCTAGAACAAGACGTGCTTCACCTTGCTCATGTAAAAGAGCATTCCGAGCCATTTTTGCTTTCAATAATGCCATTTTTGCTTTTAAATCATTTGTTGTTGCAACTGATTTGTTGTTAAGAGGAGTTTTTTTTTCTTCAATAGGAGTAAGTTCAGCTTGATTGACCATTTCTTTTTGTGGTGTTAACCCACGAGCACCAATTTTACCAGTCTTAAAATTAATGGCTGTTAAACTATTTTTTTGATCTTGTGTTAATGATTTTTCTTTTCGTGTTGTATGATAATAAGTTATTGCAAATCAACTACCAAAGAAGGTTAAGACTGGCCCAATAAATAGTAAAATAAAACCTGAATTAATTGGTAAATTTAACTTAAAAATATTTAAACCAGTTTTAGCACTTATTAGTTGACCAGCAAGCACAACAGCCATTGTTAATAAAATGCAAGATATTAATCCAATAACAAAAGCGCCACTTATGCCAAAAATTTTATAACCATTATTTTTTGATAAATAATTTGGAATTAAATACAGCAACACTAAAAAACTAGAAATTCCAATTAAAATCCCCCCAACTAATTCTGGTTTTGCCATCACATTATGATATACTGTCATATTTGAAAACTGTAAAACTAAAAGAGCAATATCGTGTAATAGCATATATGCAGCATTATAAAGGAATATTTGATTATTAATTTTATTTGCTAGCATAATTAATATTCCGAACAGTAACGCACTAAAAATTCCGCCAATTGTTAAGAAAGTTAATGACACTCTACGTAATTTCTCCATTTTTTTCACCTATCTTTTAACCACAACAAACAGTACATATATTATTTAGGTATATATCGTAATTATACCCTATTTCTATCAAAACCAATAATAAAATGTAAAAATAGTTTGCTATTTACCATTTTAATTAAAACAAAATCCAACAGAAAAAACGATTTAAAATTTTAAAAATAAAAAAGATACTAGTTTTAATTTAAAAACTAGTATCACCTCACATAATTGTGACACAACTTTCACTCAGGGTAATGTTTATTATTTTGATAATTATATTTGTTCAGAAATAATTAAATAATTCAGGGTATATATATTATGTTTATTAAAAATTGATTTGCTATTTAGTTTAAAGGATAAAAAAAGAATGGACATATTTGTATCACAAATCATTTTACAGACTAGTTTGTTTTTTATGAAATAGACAAGGGAATTATTTTTAATTATTATTCTGAAACGATTAAAAGTTAATAGTTTTGTTAATTGATATTTGATATTTGATATTTTAATACATTAAAAAAATATCTATATCATTTCACTTAACATCCCAACCACTCTACCAGAATTCCAGAAGATTGATAAATTTAAAAGTAAAATGAATTAGCTACTAATTACTAACTAACCATTAAACAAATGTTAAACTTTATAATCCTGCATCAAAATAATGTATATCCAATTGCATTATATAATATATTATTTTATTTTCAACAAGATAATTTACTTTAAAAATTAAAAACTAGTTTTATTAAAAACTAGTTTTATCCTAACACTTTTTTTAATTGTAATTACTTCTTTTTATTTTTTTATTGTAATGTTGCAATAATTTGATAAAACGGCTGTTTTGTTAAAATTGATGCCATTTTATCAGAAGATGCTAAAATTTTTGAACCTGGTTTTGCTCGAAAAACAAGTTCTTTTTTATCTGGATTATATGGTTTGTCAACTAAAAGTTAATCATATCATAAGTATTTATACTTCTCTGCAAAATCCTTTCCCAACAGTTCTTTAACAACAGCATAACGAATGTCATTTAAATTATTTCCAGTATATGCTTCAATTAGGATAACTTTAATTTGTGCCATATTTTTTGTTTTTTCATTATTATAATTTAAATATTTACGGCGATCTAAAATAACATAAAATTTAAAAGTAACATTCGAATCATTGAAAATATTAAGGGAACTACCACTTAAGTAAAAAGTGCCGTTGAATTGATCATCAATGGTAATATCTAAGATACCACCTTACATAAAGGCTAGCGTAATAGCTTGACTATAAAAAGCAGAAAAACGATTACTATCACCAGTAAATTCCATTAGGGCTGATACCATAATTAATTTATTTCCGGTTGGATCTTTTTTTTAATTATTATATATATCGCTATTTAAATAGACATTTCCTAAGTTAACAACTGGATACACTTAGTCAAAAGTAACAACTTCTGAAATAATTTCTAATTCACCAGTAAAATTACTACCTTCTTTTGCAATCATTTTATAATTATTACCTTCCATAATAATTTTGACATCATCACTCGTAAAATTTGTTACATTTAAGACATTAATCACTACTAAAACACAAGCAGGATCAGTGGGTTTACCAACTGCTTCTTCTGAATATGGTAATGAAGTAAACGTAATAATTTTTATTAAATTATTTGTTGTTAAATCCAAATTAATTTTTTTTGTTAAAAATGGTTGATTCGTAACATCTGGCATTGAACGAATTATTGCTGTTTTCATCCCTAGGGCAAGATCAACATCAAAATTATCTGCATTATAATTTAACTTTTAAATAGTTGCTTTAATACTAGCAACATTTGGAATGACATGATAATTGGTTTTTTGTGTAATATCAACAACATTAGTACAACTAACAACTGAAGTAATAGAAGCTGAAGTAAATGTTAGGTATACTAAAATTATCATTAATTTTTTCATACCTAAAAGCTCCTCTATTCTAAAAATAAATTATTTAAAAATATTATTATAAACAAAGCAAGGGTGGACAATTCTCCTTTTTGAATTGAATTAATAATTTTGTTTTTCGTAATTGCGCTTTTAAAAATGTTCGACAAATGAGTAATTTAATAATTACTACAATCTTCATTTGCTGTAAAAATCGAATCATCGCAGCAAATGGATCAATTGTAAAGTTATTCATAAATAATTCATTATAAATTTCCGTGTTAGTTCAAATAACAAAAAAAGTAATTTTTTTTAAGATAAAATCCATAAATAATAACTAGTGCAATTGTTAATAACAATGATAAACCAATAATAAGATAAAAAATATAAAATAAATTTAATAAAATTAAATACGGAATTCGTGCTAAATGTTGATTTTGAACTAAATTAATATAACGTTGAAAATTATAAGCTAATGTTATTGTTAATAAAATTAAATTTAATAATTATATTAAAAGAACAAATCAATTTGTTTTAATCAATAATTTATAATAGTCAAATGATCATTGATATAAGCGTAAATTAATTAAAATTTGCATTAAAATCCCTACAACAAAAACAAAAACAAAGGAAATTAATACTACATAGGCTAAATTAAAAATAACATTATCGAAAACAAAATTATTTACTGGGTAAATAATTCCAATTCCTCAAAAGAAAAAAATATAAAATAATAATGCTAATAAAAAGAAACTAAGAAACTTATGATAAAAATTATTATGTTTTAGATTAATTGTTATCACCTTTTATTATAATTAATACCTTTAAATAATTATATTACTTTTTATTAATAAAAAATTGCTAACAATAGCAATTAATCATCTAACTTTAAAACAGCCATAAAAGCTTCTTGGGGGACTTCAACTGAGCCAATTGCTTTCATTCGTTTTTTTCCTTCTTTTTGTTTTTCTAATAATTTCTTTTTCCGAGTAATATCACCACCATAACATTTTGCTAAGACATTTTTACGCATTGCTTTAATATCTTCTCGTGCAATAACTTTATTATTAATGGCTGCTTGAATTGGAACTTCAAAATTTTGCCGAGGGATAATTTCTTTTAATTTTGCACATAAGGACTTACCGCGCCCATAAGCAAAATCACGATGAATAATAATTGATAAAGCATCAATAATTTCATTGTTTAATAAAATATCCATTTTAACTAATTTATTAGGACGATAACCAATAAAATCATAATCTAATGAAGCATAACCTTTACTAATTGATTTTAACCGATCAAAAAAATCAAACACAATTTCATTTAATGGCATTTCATAAGTTAAAATTCGCCGTGTATCATCAATATACTCTAAATTAACATATGTTCCACGTTTATTTTGACATAATTCCATTAATGAACCAATATATTGCTCAGGAGTCATAATCGTCGCTTTAACAAATGGTTCTTCAATGCGATCAATTTTTTGCACAGCTGGTAACTCACTTGGATTATCAATACTAATCATTTCCTTATTTGTTAAATAAACATGATAAATTACCGATGGAGCAGTTGCAATTAATTCTAAATTATATTCTCGTTCTAACCGTTCTTGAATAACATCCATATGTAATAATCCTAAAAAGCCACAACGAAAACCAAAACCTAATGCTTGTGATGTTTCTGGTTCATAAACAAGGGAAGCATCTGATAACTGAATTTTTTCTAAAGCTTCTTTTAAATCTTTATATTTAGCAGAATCAATTGGATATAATCCACAAAATACCATTGGGTTCATTTTTTTATATCCTGGTAATGGATGTTTAGCTGGATTAGCAACGGTTGTAATCGTATCACCAACCCGAACATCACGGACCATTTTAATACTTGCTGCTAATCAACCTACTTCACCAGCAACTAATTGATTTTTTTTAACTTCTTTTGGTGTTTTAACTCCTAATTCGGTAACTTCATAAACAGCACCAGTATTCATTAATTTAATTTTTTCACCAACGCGAACAATTCCTTGTTTAACTCGAATTGAGACCATTACACCACGGTATTTATCATAATATGAGTCAAAAATTAATGCTTGCAATGGATTATTATCATCGCATTCTAACGGCGCAGGAATATCTTTAATAATTACTTCTAAGACCTGTTCAATATTTAACCCTGTCTTAGCACTAATTAATGGTGCATTTGTTGTTGGAATTCCAATTAAATTTTCAATTTCTTCTTTGACACGGTCTGGATCAGCATATGGTAAATCAATTTTATTAATAACAGGAATAATTGCTAAATTATTATCAATTGCTAAATAAACATTTGCTAATGTTTGGGCTTCAATTCCTTGTGCTGCATCAACAACTAAAATTGCTCCTTCACAAGCTGCTAAACTACGTGAAACTTCATAGGTAAAATCAACATGCCCTGGTGTATCAATTAAATGAAAAATATACTCTTGTTGACCTTGAACACGATATTTTAACTGAACAGAATTTAATTTAATTGTTATTCCTCGTTCACGTTCTAAATCCATTGAATCCAATAATTGTTCTTGCATTTCTCGTTTTTCAACTGTCCCTGTTAACTCTAAAATCCTGTCTGCTAAGGTTGACTTCCCATGGTCAATATGAGCAATAATTGAAAAATTACGAATTAATTTTTTATCCATTTAAAATTAAAACCCTTTCTATAAACAGTTACATCTCTAATATTATTATACATAATTTTAGCAAAATAACCTGAAATAGCAGGTTTTAATAATAAATAATTATAGTCACATTGAATTTTTAAAATAAATACGATATAATATATTATATAATTTAAAAAATAAAACTCTGAAACAATTATTTTTAAAAAAAGGCACTGTGTATATACAAACGGCAAATTTATATCTTGTTAAATTAATAATAAAATATTTTCAATAAATTACAACAATTGATCAAAAAAAATAAATTTTTGTAATTTCATATTATTTTAAGTATATTTAAGTACGCTAAAAATAATTTATTAAATTTTAACTAATAAATTTATTTAATATTTTGTAAAAACATTGCTTTTGCACTTATTCAATTCAAGCACGGTCGGAGTTTATCATTTATAACATTAACTACTCAATCTATCATTTTTTGACTAACATTATTAAAATCAGTTCCCTTAGGAAGTCAATATCTAAATTCGCCGTTCATATGTTCAATTAATTGTTTTTGTTGTGGTTGTTTACCGGGATCACAAAAATAAATTTGTGTTTCAGCAAATATTTCCATTTCTCTTCATTTACTAAATTCTTTTCCTCTTCAGTTATTATTCCTTTAATTTTCCCAATTAAATTATTATTTATAATAATATCTTTAAATTTTGCTAAAACCTCATTAGCGGTATGATTTTTTAATTTAACTGCAAAATAATTGTTACTTGATTGTCCAACTAATACCAAACAACTAGATTGATGGTTTTTTTCCACAACAGTATCCATTTCAAATCAACCAACACTAGAAACTTTATTTTCAATATCTCAAATTGATTTAAAATTAATTAATTTTCCACGATTATCTGGTTTTTGTTTTGTTTTATATTTTTTACCACGATGGGGCAAATTTTCTTTTCTTAACCCTAATTTTCCTAAGCGAATTCATTTATATAAAGTTTTAACACAAGCAAGAAATTTAATACCAAATTCTATAAAATAACGATAAATAAGTTGTTGGGGTGTATCACGGTACTTATTAAATCTTGTTTTAATAAAGTCTAACTGCTTTTTTGTAAATTCAGGTACTTTTTTAATACATTTTTTACGCTTTTGTTTATAATCTTTGTGAGCATCTGATGGCTTATAATCTTGTATATTTTTAAATCGCTTAATTTCTCTTTTAACAGTATTAATCCTGCTACCCATTTGTCTTGCTATTTCAGATAAATTAATCGTGCCATTTTTCTTTTTACAACTATCAGATAACAATAAATCATTAAATAAATTTCGTTCATCAAATATTAAATGTTTAAATTTTCTCATTTTTATACAAATTCCCTTCATTTTTTCTTATAATGTATTATATATAAAATAAAGAAGTTAATAAATATGCAAGAATTTAGTAAAGTTAACAACAAAAAACTAATTATTAGTTATGAACATTTAAATAAAAAATATGATTTAAATTTTAGTGACTATAATTTTGGTTTTGATTGAGAAGTATTTAAGGATTTTGTTGGTGATAGTTATGCCCGATATTTTACTTCACCAACTTTTTTTAAGTTTGTTTCGGCTGGAAGAGGTACTAATAAAACATGAAATTATCTATCCGAAAAATTATTTTTTGCTTGCAATTTTACTGATGCTTCATCTAACATTTTACGAAGATATGCCAACACCCATGAAGATACTACTTTTAGCGATACAATTAATGTATGTAATTATATATATGATAAATATGGGATTGATATAGGGCTGACAATGAAAATGGTGTTGTTTGACCTAAAAATGTTAAAGAAGGTGGAGAGATTGTTTTTCCTAGTGGTATTCGTATTGTTTTTACTGGTTATGCTAATGGTAATAAAATTATGGGAAAAGTTGGTAAAGGAAGTGGTATTATAACAGCATGAACTGATGAAATGATACATGCAGAAGAAAAAGAAATATTAACTGATAAAGAATTAGATAAAAGATATAATAATTTAAGAGTTTCAATGTTTCGTTCTAAAAGTTTAAAAGTGTCTTACGAAAAATACACCGATAAAAATAATAATGAACAATATAATTTAGATAATCCTATTCTAGTAAAAGAATTATCTTGGACATTTGAAGAATGAGATAATATAACAAAAAAATATATAACAGTAACAACATATTTTCATAAAACATATTATAATCAGTTTACTTTTAATCCTTTTGATAAATACCATGTTTTTTATGAAAAATTTGTAACATCATATTTACCGTTAAATGAAAGAATTAAAAATATTTTAAAAGAACACAATCAAGTATATTCAGAAAATAAACAAGATTTTAATAGCTTAGGTGTTTTTAATTTACGATTAACAATGGGGGCTGTTTGAAATAAAATACCGGATATTACTAAAAAACTTTTTTTAGCAAATAAAAAAGAACGATCTGATTTATTTGAACTTGAATACTATGGATTTGAATATAACGATAATGACCACAATATCTATGTTTTACGAAATTATCGCAAATATATTAAAGAGTATAATTTACAAGATTTTTATAATTCAAATACAAAGCAGTATCAATTTGATAGTTATTCAATTGGTGTTGATTATGCTAATGGTAGTGAAGACCATACGGTATTTTTATTTAGTGGTTATAAAATTAATGAAAATAATGAATATGATAAATATTTAATTGAAGAAAATGTTGTTATACCAAAAATTGCAATGAATTTAAATGAAATAGTTGAACATTATGGACAATGAATAATTAATACTTTTGACAAATTTGATGGTTTTGAATATGCCACATTTCATTATGATATTAATGCTCATGACTTTATGCAAAAATTACAAGAAGATATTTATCCTTATTTAGGATATAAAATTAAAATGTTTAAAGCCAAAAAACATCAAACATCACTAAATAAAGAAGCAGGCATAATCAATCGTGTAACATGAATAAGAAAAATGTTTGTTCAAGGCAAAATATATGGCATGTTAAATAACTTCCCATTTTTAGATAAGTGTATTAGTGAACTAAGATTTAGCGATACCAAAACAAACACACCCGATAGTAAAATGTACCATGACCCATATGAAGCCTTGTTTTATGTTTCTTACCCATATCGTTTTAAAATGGGAATATAAAATATGTTATAATATTATTGAAATAAGATTAGAGAATATCTCACTTAATTTTTATCTATATATTTATTAAATCTGTAATAGCAGATTTTTTTAGTTTTTGGGCGAGCGGTTGATTTTCTGAAATTTTGTGATAAAATGACTTACAAGTTAAAAAAATTTTTGAGGTTCTTTCAAATAAATTTGGGAACCTTTATAAAATTCTTCGCTTAACGCTTAGAATTTTTCCCAAGTATTTTGAAAAGGCTGACAAAAGTTTTTTTAACTTTAAGTAATTTTTCATAAAATTATGAAAATCACCGCGAGCCCAGATTAGTATTAAAATATAATCATAATAATAATCACATATAATTCATCTCCTTTCTAAAATAACATATTTAAAAATGTTTTACTTGCATATATATATAATCTTAATAGATCTTGATAAAAAAGTTTCAAGATAAGAAAGGAAATTATATAAAATGAAAAAACTTTTAAGTTTATTAAGTGTATTAACAGTTAGTGGAACTGCTGTACCAACAACAATTGCTGCAAGTCCATATAAAAAACAAGAAAAATTAAATAGTGATATTAACTTTCAACAAACAAATGGCTTAGAAAAATTAAATATAAATAAAAGATCTATTCCAAGTCTAAATATTCCAGAAGTTCAACAATTGGAATGTGTATGATGTGGACCAGCAGTAGCTGAATCAATTTTAAGATATATGGAAATAACTTGAGAAAATGTTGTAAGACGAGAACAACTTAATTCTCTTTATTTTAATAATCAATTTCAAAATTATTTATCACGTTTAATGCAAACTGAATCAGGAGGAACAGTACCATTTAATTTATTAGAAATTATAAATACTTTTATTCGTACTTATATTCCTACTTACCATTCTAGCGTTAGAAATTTTTATGGATTAGCTAATTTAGGAAATTATTATAATAATTATAAACAATTTTATGAACTTGTTAGAAACAGTTTAAATAATAATATGCCTGTAATAATTGTATTTAGCGGGACATTGCCTGGATGAAGTGAATGTTCCCTTCCAACTAATCACTATATGATAATATATTCTATGACTGAAGTTCAAAATAATGATAATAATGATTATAGTGGTGTTAATTACAGCTATATGGATCCAGCAAATGGACTTAATATAGGCGTATTTACTGGCGATGATTTAACAAGAGAAATTACTTCGGGTTCAACTTCAAATTTTTTATTTTATTATGAGCCACGATTGACAGAATGAAATGATGTTAATCGTAATCAACAAGAAGAATTAATTGATATTGATTATCCAACAGTTCATTATTCTGTTAATCAAGCATCACAAAGAAAAAAAAGATCTAACGAAGGTGAAATTAAATGTTCAAATGAAAAAAAATTTTATTTATAATATAGAAAAAAAAGAAGATATTATAAATTTTGATGGTTATAGTTTTCCGTATGATAGAAATGCTAGAAATTTTCATAAATTTTTTACAATAAATATTGGTAAATTAAACCCTTTAAATTTTAATAAAATTAATATTTTATATGATGATATTGATAACGTTTATACAAAAATAAGTTGGGGTGATGACCCCTACGGGGGAACTGATATTATTAACTTTTTAAAAAATAAAAATATTAGAGAAATAATAATAAATGCAAAAGTAAATGATAACGAAAGTGAAGTTTATAAATACTTATTACATAATTTAAAATATGTTGAACCAAGCGGTTTAGTGGCATGAATAAAAATAGGATTAACTTTTTATTGAGAAAATAATAATTATTATTTACAATTATTAATTCATAAACATGCAGAAATATGATGACCACATACTGACGGTGGTGGATTGTGGTTAGGAATTGGTAAGGGAATTAAATTATATAATTAATGAAAAAACTATTAATTTTTTTAGGAACAATCACTTTAATTGGAACAAGTACAACAAGTTTAGTTGCTTGTAATACACCACAAGAATATACATCCGAAGAATTAGAAAAATTAAAAGAAGAAAAAAATATAAATACAAAAGATGGTATTTTAGAATGAATAACACCACAAGAAAAGCCATTTAATAATGTTGATAATAAGTATTATTTTGTTGTATGAAAAACTAATAATCTAAATATTACTAAGTTTAAAAATAATACTTTAATAGATAGATGACATCCAAGTATTGAACTTGATAGTAAAAATGAAGATGAAAATTATAAATTAAATTTAGAATTAATAAGGGGACATGGCACAATTGTTATTCGTTCTTATAGTGTTATAAGTGATTGACCTGCTCCTAGATTTAAATATGTTTATCGTTGAAATAGTGTTACATCAGAACCTAATTTAATTGTTGATAAAGATGGAATCGTAAAAGTTAATTAATAATAAAAGTCATTTATTAAAATGACTTTTTATATTTCTAATGTAATTAATGATAGTTTTTCATTATTTATATTAAATAATTGTAAATTATTAATATTATTTTGTTCTTTTATAGGTGAATAAGAAAATATTATACTATTTGATTGTTTTAAAAAATCAACAACTGCTTTATTTGAATATGAATTCTCATCTTCAACACCATTTTTTTAAAGATATCAGACATCTTCTTCTATTAACTGAAGATATATATTTCTATATTTTCCGCTAACTTTGGTTCCAATAGGACAACTTTTAATTAATTCTAAATTTATATCTTTTCCTGCAATAGTTTTTTAATTTGATTTATCAACATAAATATTTATATCATAATTTACATAACCCCATATACCTGATATTTCAATTTTATTTAAATTAAATAGTTTTGTATGCTTATCAAAAGTTATTTTAATATTATCTTCAACTAAATATTTAGTCATACTCATTCAAACTGTCTTAGAATAAAGTAATGTATATCATTTCGAAAAATAATTTAAATAATCTTCTATTTTGTCATTAGAAACAATTAAATTAGTTAAATACTTACCATATTCTCCATATGATAGTTTAATTTCAGCAGGAATTAAAGACGGAATATTATTTGTTTCTATTTCGTTTGTTATTGATAATCAATTAAAATAATTCGCTTCTAATTAATAAACTTTATTTTCTGAAATATCATTGTTTTTAACAGTTAATTTAATTTTACCATCGGCATTGTTTATATTATTTTGATTTTTTAAATTTCAATCTGTAATTTCTCCATTTTTTAGATTAATAATTTGCGCATTTGTTTCACTATTACTATTTCAACGATAAACATATTTAAATCTAGGAGCAGGTCAATCACTTATAACACTATAAGAACGAATAACAATTGTGCCATGTCACCTTATTCATTCTAAATTTAATTTATAATTTTCATCTTCATTTTTACTATCAAGTTCAATACTTGGATGTCATCTATCTATTAAAGTATTATTTTTAAACTTAGTAATATTTAGATTATTAGTTTTTCATACAACAAAATAATACTTATTATCAACATTATTAAATGGTTTGTCATCTACATAAACTTCTTTTCAATAATTTATTGGTTCAGGTGGAATAGTACCACCACCTAAAAAATTAAAATATGACGAAATTAATTGAACTTTACAATGTTCAAATTCTCAATATCCTTCTTCTTTTGGGTTTGGTGTTGAAATTAATTCAAAATAATACGTAGATAATAATTTAACATCATCATTATAACTTTTATTAATTGCGTATTTACTATATGTATAATTTAATAACATATATATAATTTGTTTAAATCTTTTAACAGCATTTTCATTAAGAGATGTAGGATTGTCTAATTTTCAATTTTCAAATAAGCCATCAATTACATCTTATGGTTTTTGTCCTTCAAATTGTTGGCGTAGTTCAGCCGCTTTATTAGTAGGATTACCTTTTTCATTGTATTTTGCCCCTTGAAATTTTCTATCATAGTTATAGCGGTAAGTTAAATAATTTAATAAAATTTTATCTAAACCATTTTTATTTATTAAACTTAAAATATCAGCACCTTGAATATAGTTTTTGGTGATACTTCATGGTAAAAAGCTTTTGATAAATCAATACTGAAATATTCGTACATTAGGGTTTGTTTTAATTGGCATTGATAGTAATGGTACTAAACTAGCGTTTTCAATATTTGATGATGGATAAGAATAAACATTATTAACATCCCCCCCCCGACATTTAATATTTCCAAATAGCATTGATTTAGGATATTTAATTTCAATGCCAGTAAATACTGTATCTTCTGGTAATGATTTTTGTAAAACTAAATGAATACTATTTTGGTTTTTTCATTTAAAATCAGTTATTTTAACTAAATGAGTAGATTTTATAATATCAGCACCATCAGGTGAATAAGGGTGTTGATATTCTTCGATGATATAACATTAATTTTTATTGTCTTTACTAATTGGTTCATTAATAGATACTATTTTTAAGTCTAATGTTTCTAAAAATTCTTTGTTTTGTTTTGAAATATCATTAATTAAAATATCTTTTTGTATTATGTAAATCTAAGCTCCAAATTTATATCTTGTTATTTTGATAATAGCACTCTTTAAAATAAATGCAACTATTTTTTTAAAAAAATAAATTATTTGTTAAATTATTTGTAAATTTACCTTAATTTTAGCACACTGAAAAATAGTTTATTAAATTATTCAAATAAACTTATTTAAAATTCTCTGAAAATACCTCTTTTTCTGTTCTTCAATTCAAAACAGGCCTTAATTTTTCATTTATAATATCAACTACTAAATCTATTTCTTGTTGTGTAACAGGATTAAAATCTGTTCCTTTACGATATCGTTTTCTAAATTCACGGTTCATTCTTTCAATTAATGGTTTTTGATTATGTGAAGCAGGGTCATAATAATAAATATTAGAACCAGTAATCTTTTCCATTTCTTCAAATTTACTAAATTCTTTTCCTCTATCAGTTATTATTCCTTTAATTTTGGTAGTAAGAAAAAAGTTTAGGTTTTGGTATAAAAATTATTCTTTATTTTAAATATATTTCTAAAACACTGATAAATCAACCTTTTAAAAAGTTATCTAATTATTTTATTTATATTTTTTATAAAACCTAAGCTTTTGTAATACTATCTTAATTTTTCCAACCAAACCATTAATTCTAACTAATTCTTCAAGTTTTTTTAAAACTTCATTAGCAGTATGTTCTTCTAATTTAATAGCAAAGTATTTTTTACTTGATTTCTCTACCAAAACTAAACAACTAGATTGATGGTCTTTACCAACTACGGTATCCATTTCAAATCAGCTAACATCAGATTCTTTATTTTCAATATCTCATATTGACCTAAATCTTTCATCTAATTTACCACGATTATCAGGTCTTTTCTTTGTTCTATTTCTTTTTCCACCATTTAATAAATTTTTCTTTAACAAACCCAAAAGACCTAAATAAATTCATTTATAAAATGTTTTAAGGCAGGCAGGAAATTTGACACCAAATTTTATTAAAAATCGCTAAATAATTTCTGCTGGTGAATCATAAAAAATATTAAATCGTAAATTTAAAAATTCTTCTTGTTCTTCTGTAAATGTAGGTAGTTTTTTAATAGATTTTTTACGTTTTTGTTTATAATCTTTTTGTGCTTGATATAGATTATAATCTTGTATATTTTTAAATCGCTTAATTTCTCTTTTAACAGTATTAATATCTCTTCCCATTTGTCTTCCAATTTCAGATAAATTAAGTTTATCATTTTTCTTTTTACAACTATCAGATAACAATAAATCCTTAAATAAACTTCGTTAATTATATTTTACATGTGTATAGTCTTTCATTACTCTATATTTCCTCCAATTATTTTTATAAAAAAGTTATACATTAAATTTATAAAAAAAGATAAATTTTCACATTTTTTTAAATTAAAATTATTGACAAATATATTATTAATTATATAATTACATTGTAACAAGCTCCAATTTATCTCTATATGCTTGTGTACTAAAATAAAAAGTAAATTAATTTACTTTTTTTTATTTTGATGTAAAATATAGATAATTAAAAAAAGAACTTGTGAAAGTTCTTTTGTATATTTATCAGGATTTATTACTCTTTTATTTAATCATATTTATTAAATAATAGCAATTTTAATATGCAAAAAGGAGTAAAAAATGAAAGAATTTAATCCAAAAACAGCAAGTTTGGCAACTTTTTATCGTAAAATAGAGCAATTTTGAGAAAATAAATCACCTAATAAACCATATACTTTGAATGATTTAACCAATGAATTCAACCTTTCTAACAGATGAATATATGAAAATTACAAGAGCGAAAAAATAGTTCCTTTACTTGAACGACAAGTTGATAAAATTGAAAGTGAATTAATTAAAGCAATGGTTAAAACGCCTGATGGAGTAAAAATATATTGACAACGAGCATTTAATTATAAATATTCAATACAAGAAAAACAATTAGAACAAGAATTAAACTTAAATAATTAACAGCCAATAATTGTTAATTTACAAACGGATATTAGAGATATTAAGAAAGAAAGTGATAATAATGCTTAATCATTTTACTTATTTGTTAGAAACACCTTATTGGTTATTACAAAATAGTAGTATTGGTAATAAATATCCTTTTGCTAAAAAGTTTGAGTTAGTTAATGAAATTAATCAAATTGGTACAAGATATAGTGGTAAGACTATATTAAATATTAAAATGTTTGGTGAATTATTAAAAATTAGTTTATTAATTAAAGAGCCGATTTGTATCATTGCTAGTATGTATTGGAGTAAAGATTTAAAAGATAGTGTATTTCAAAATATATGAAATATGTTAGATGAAAATCATATTCCTTATACTATTAATTTATCAAATTTTACTTTTACTTTATCAAATGGTAGCAAAATATATTGTAAAGGTTTACATTCACCAAGTCGAAAAGAAAAATTAAAAGCATTTGCTGATTTGAATAAATATAAATTAGTTATTGATTGAAGAGAAGAATGTGACCAATTTCAATAAAAAGATTTAAGTGATTTAGAGTTTTCTATTCGTGGTTATCAAAATAAAATAACAATTAATACATGTAATCCTGAAAGTTTAAAAAGATATATTGTTGGTTATTGTAATGAATTATTACCTTTTAATGAAGAAATAATACGTAGTAAATATGAACAAATAAAATATATTGAAAAATGAAATATAAAGATTATTATTCACTATTCTAGTTGAAGATTAAATTATGAATTACCACAAGATAAAGTTAATGAACAATTAAGATTAGAACAATTAGATATTGAAAGAGTAAGAGTTTGGAGTTGAGGTTTACCAGGCAATACTAGTGGATCAATCTTTGCAAGATATATTGATATTATGCAAGCAACAGATATTATTTAACCAACGAAATTATTAGGTGGTGTTGATATTGCTAATGCTACTAGTCCTAAAGGACATACAACAGCAGCTAGTTTTTGATTATATAATTCATTTGATAAAAAAGCCTATAAAGTAGCAGAATATACACACTCAAATGCTACTCAACAATTTAAAACTGAATTAGAACAAGTTAAAGATATTTTAGAGTTTTATAACAATCAATTAAATCAATATTTTAATTTAATACAACAAGGAATTAGTATAAATGTTGATGATAGTGCTTATTCAACATTACAAAGTTTAAACCGAGAGAAATATAATTATAATTTTGGTCAATATATAACATTTAAACCAGCGCAAAAACAAAAATTTAAAATAAGACATCGTATTGAAGCCTTTGCTATGTTAATAAATACTAATCAATTAAAATGATTATGAGAAAAATGTCCTGTAAGTAAAGCACAATATGAATTAATTCAATGAGAAGATAAACCAGATGCCAGAGAAGAACGAATGCTAGATTTGTACGATGATACATTTGATAGTTATTTTTATGCTTTACACTTTAAATTAATACCAATGGTTAAACATAATAGTTCAGCAGATTATAAATTATGACAACAAAGGGAGTGAATAACTTAATGAAAAAAAATATTTATGTAGTACATGATGAGCGTGTAATAAATACAAAAAGATCATATATGTCTGTTTGTGGACAAGTTAAAAAAAAGACTTTGTCAAGAATTAAAAAAGGATAATATCGCAATATGTAAATTAAATTTATATAACGAATATATTAAGAAGTATAAAAAAGTTAAAGTATGTGTACAAGTTTTATCAAATGAACCAAATTTATTAACAATAAATATAATTAATTATGCACTTATTTTAAAATTAAAGGAGTAAAATAACAATGAATAATATTTCACCTAGTTTACCAAACTTAAATGATATTAATAGTGTTTTAAAATTTTATAATTATGATTGAACAATTAATTTGGCCAATATTATTGCTCGCCATCAAATGCGATTAGTAAATGGTAAAGATATTTTATTTAAGTCTCATCGTAAAGACATTTTAGAAAAATTAAATTGATGATATGAAACTTATAAAATAAAAGAAAAATTAGATAAAAATGAATTAACAGCAAGTTTAATGGGTAAAACTATTTTTGGTTTGTTAGAAACATCAGATGGCAATATTGATTTATGAATTAACCCATTTAACTTTACATCAAGAGTAAGTAAAATAAACGAAATTGAACAAGGTGCTGATATTTGATTAAATTATCATCAATCAGATAGTGGTTTTATTTTAAATTTAATTTGTACTAAAGATAAAATAGTTATTAAAGGTTGACCTAAAAATAATGAAGTAGTTGTTGGTCAAAGTAAAACACAAATTAAATATGATGTTAAACCTGTTTTAGTACAAGAATTTAAAAATAAATTAGGTATAGTACCTTTTTGAGAAATGATAAATGAACCTAATCCTTTATTTTTATCAACATCAACCACTTTAAATCCATGACCAACTATGGCAAATTGTTATAAATTACAATTTGATTTAGAAGATAGTTTTAATATTAAATCAAAAGAAAGATATGCAAATCGTACGCATTGATATGGGATACTAAGTGATGATTTAATGACTGCTTATAACAAAGGTAATAAAAAAGTACTACAAGATGTATTTGATGATATTTTTGTTCAATCAAGTTCATCAACAGTAGATGGTCAATTATCTCAATCTTTACAAGTAGTACAAGGTACACCAACCTTAGAAACATATACCGAAGACCAAAAATCTATTATTGAACAAGTATATATAGTATGTCATTTTTCTAGTCCTTTTGGTGATAAATCAGATAATGACCAAAATAAAACACAGTCATTATTAACTAAAACAAAAGATTTAGAAAAACAAGCATATTTACAAGTATATCGTAAGCAATATTATACAAAAATTTTTGATACAGTTTTAAAATATTATGGTTTATGAGATGGAAATGGCGAACGAGAATATGGTTTTGATTTTGTTAGTGCTAATTTAGTAGACCAAATGCGACAAAATGAATTAATTACCGCCAGACTAGATAATGGCACAATGGAACCAATAAGAGCTATTACTGAATATGATAATATTGATGAATTAGAAGCAACAAAATATTATGAAAAAGTAGAACAATGACAAGATAAAATGCAAGCCAAAGAAATCGAACATAATAATAAATTAATGGAATATTATGAAACTGGTAATAATCAAAATGCCTTACAAGGTAGAACAGAAATTAAGGAGAATTAACAAATGAGTAGAATTAATCCAAGTGTTATGGAAGAATTAAGAAGACAAGCCCACGATACTTTAATAGATATCAGAGAAAACATACGAGATAACAGAAATTTAATGGTATTTCCTTTTAATGTTTATAGTTCATATATTCCTGATACTGAAACAGGTTGAAAACCTAATAATACTAACCCAAGTGACTATGGTAGTTATTCACGAATATTTGATAATATGGAAAGTACTATTGCTCAATGACAAGATAGTTTAAAAATAGTACAAAAATATAAAGGTGAAGAAATTAATATTTTAACAATTGCTGATTTTAATAAACAGCCTATTAATTCAACTATATGAGCAAATAATGAAACACCTTTTGCAATAAAATTAAAAGATGAAAATAGCAATGTTTATTGAAAAATTAATTAATGGTGAAAATATTTATGATATTAATAAAATGTTAGAATATTTAAAGCAATATAAATTAAGTTATTTTATTAATAATGATAATAAAGCCGATAACTTTTATACAAAAGAGGTTAAAGTTGGTAAATATTGAGATGCTTATATGATTTATGATAGAAGTTCAATTCAATTTGGTGAAGCAAAATTTGAAAAAGTATTTACTCAACAATCAACCGAAAGACAATATACTTTATTAATTTTAGATGAAGATGCTGATAAATTAAATATTAATGATTATTATAATTTTTATACTGTTTTTAATGACCGTGGTTTAAATATTGGTGGTGGTGATATTAATTCTGCACCACAAGATAGACAATGATTATATCCATCAAATGTTATTAATTATTATTCACCTTATGATTGTGGTTTTTTATGACAAGAAATTACATTTTCAAGTATTAATGACAAAATTAGTAATAGTGGTTTATCAGTACGACAATTTATACAAACAAGTGCTCCAGGTGAAGGTTATTGTTTTCCTAAAATAAATTATGATGAAAAACTAAATAAAGGTATTGTTGAATTAGATGAGATTTTATTAAAAGACCCAGGGGTTAGAGCAATGGCAGTTAAATTTTATGGTAATCCAATCTTTTTTGATATGCCAGTAATTGGCCGACCAATTATTAAAGGTCAATTTAATCAAAAAGTAATGAATTCTCGTGATTTATTAATGTATAACATGTATCCTGCACCACCTGATAAAATAAATACTTATGCATCACCCGAAGTAAGTTGATATAACATTCAAGGTATTCAACCAACAATAATAACAGGTTATGAAGATTGAAAAAAAGATATGGAAAGTAGATATAACTTTTGAAATCAAAAAAATAGTGAGGGAATTATTATAACTGACCCCATTACTACATCAGCATCTAATTCTACTGTTGGTAGAAATATTCATAAAGAAGATAATGACTCTAAATTTTATTGATCTAAAAATTGAATGATTACTCCGCCCGATAAAGTAAAAATAAATAATGAAAATGTTAATAATATTATTAGTACTCAAGCATCATCATATTTTAGAAGAAAAGATGAATTTGGTAATACTGTTGGACAAGTACAAATTGAATATAATAAAATGGGTAAATGTAATGTTTGAGATATTTTAAATATGAATAATTTTATTAATCGCCAAATTACCGTATTGCCCTTAAACTATACGCAAAAATTAGTTTTTAATCCTTTTACGATACCTGGTGGAGTTGGTAAATTCTTAAACTTTATTTCATTTGGTATTCCCTGAGGATGAGTTATTAATTAAGATGAAAAAACTTGACCTAATTTTCAATGACTTAATAGCTTTATGAGTGCTAATGTTTATAGTTTTTATAATGATGCTTTTTGGTCTGAAAAATCAAAAGGTAAAGGTTATTTACCATTTGAAATTTTTAGAGAACAAGGGAATGATAAAGTTGGTGCTATCTTTGGTGCAAATGCTACTAGTTTAGGGTTTACAACTTTATTAACTGATAAATTACAAGGTACTGTTTTAACTAAAGATGGTAAACCAACAAATTATATAATTTATTCAACTTATAATTTAAAACAATTAAATCAAAAAACTAACCGAGTTTATTTAATTAACGAAAAAACTAAAGCAGTAGATGCTCAAACACTAGTTAGTGGTAGTGAAGAAAATAATGATTGCTAATTCTTACAAACATCCGATGGCGTAAATTGTAGTTATATAATTGATATGTTTTCAATCCAAGCCTTATATAAAGGTAATTTTGAAATTATCTTTTATGCTGATAACCCATATACCAACAATGAAGAAGATTATTTACGCTTATCAGTATGGAGCCTTTCGTGGAAAAACAAAAAGTACATTAAATAATTATTTACGCGATATGACAACTAATTATAAAACTAGTTTCTTATTGCCACACGACTATGAAATACAAACATTTAATTACCCCGAATATGTATTACCACCAGTACCATATAACTATCAACCTTATACAAAAGATATCTGAAATTCTAATACGGTACAACCATTAAAAACTAAAATTGTTACACCAGCACAATGTAAAGTGGGAAATTATGAACCAGTTAATTTATTTTCTGATGAGTTTAATGAAGCATATTATGAAATAGAAATTGATTTAAAACAAATTGATCCAACAATTCAAAGTATCAGTAAATTCCAAGATGCTTATAAAACAATAGAAATAAGTAATTTAGGTAATTTACAAGTTGAATGTGGACCATGTTAAATAGAAAATTTTATTCCTAATAGAAATGTTAATTTAACTCTTGGAAATGATAAATGTAATTTAAATGATGGTCTACTATATAATAATATAACTTTACAAGAAAGTGGTCGTTATCAAACTGATAAAGTTAATTTTGAAAATACAATAACTTTATATACCGATAATATCAAAGCAAACGATACTGAAACAAAATACGCTACTGAATATACTAATGGGTTACCAAAAAAGAATTATTTTAATATATATAACACACCAAATTATAAATATGATTTAAGATTTTTATTACAAATAACAAAATTATTTAATTTTGATAAAGATAAAATTACAAAAACATATTTACAAGAATATTATACAAATGATATGAAATTAAAAATTAGATTTAAAAAAGTATTAATTGCTAAATTAATGTTTATTGAAAAAGTATATTTTGGTAATGATAAAAATATAATATTAGATGTATCTAATCCAAATGTAATAGGTATTAGAAATAAAAGCGATAGTGCTGTTAAAATTACATTTAAACCAATATAAAAATAAAAAGAGATTTAATAATCTCTTTTTTTATTCTCCAACAACTTTTATATTTCCTTTATTATCAATCACTAAATTTGGCTCTGTTGTCTCTAAATTTCAACAATAAACTGATTTAAAATATGCACCCTCTATATCGTCAGACCAATATTTAATTTTCAGTGAATCTCTATAAACAAAATACAACTCTTTTTCTCTTTGTCCGGCAGTAAAATCCCCATAATTAATTAATATTTTATCTTTACCTTTATTATTAGGTATTATTTGTTTTGGAAATTCATTATTTTTAAATTTATTTATATTTCATTGATTATTTCCTTTTCATACTACATAATATCATTTATTATCAACTTTATTAAATGGTTTTTCTTGTGGTGCCATTCATTCTAAATTGTTTCTAATTTCTTGATTTGTTGTATTTATTTTGTTTTCTTCTTTTAATTTTGCCAATTCTTCAGGTGTATATTCTTGTGGTATATTACAAGCAACTAAACTTGTTGTACTTGTTCCAATTAAAGTGATTGTTCCTAAAATACTTAATATCTTTTTCATTTATAAATTACCTTTTATTTATTAACTCTATTATTTAATTAAAAATGGAAATAAATTACTTTTTTATTTCCATATTTTTATATTATAGAATCAGCAAAGCAACTAATTATACTAATAGCAGAACCTTTAGCAATACCTGTAAGTAGTCCAGAAGCAAAAGCTTTTCCCGATTTTTTAATAATAACTTTTAAAGGAGATCCATTGTTTTCTTTTATACTTTGTCAAGTATTTCCTGGAGCATCTGAAAGTGTATTTTTTTTAAACGAATCAAAAATATTATCTAAGCATGTTTTTGATTTTTCCAATTCATCTAATCTTGATTTTATATTATCTATTTCCAATTTAAGACCTATTATTTCATTATTTTGATTTATATTTACTAAATCTTGTATGTAATCATGTCTTATTTGTAAAAGTCATAATTTAAAATTTTCTTTAAAAAAATTTTCTTCGTTAAGTAAATGAAATTTATTATAATTAGGATCTTCTCTTTTTGCTTTTAATTCTTTTTCTTTACTGCTAGATCAAATATCAAATTGTTTTGCTTTTTCAATTGTTAATGAAAATAAAGGATTTACATCAATATCACCCACAAGACGAACTGAATCAAATTTTAAACTTCCTTTATATGATGAACTACAATTTAAAGTATTCAAATTATAAAAGAATTGACTTTTTAATTCTTTTTGATCAACATAAAGTCTATATAAAATTTTTCCTCTTTTTCTGCAAAGCAAACTGTTATAAGAATAACTATTTAATTCACCAACATTATCATCATTAATAGGTTTATCTCAATATTTTTCATGATTAAAAGAAGTAGGCTCGTAATGGTTATTATAAACATGTAAATTAAAATTATATTCACTTCATCTTGAATTTTTATTTTTTGTATTTTTTATTTTAAAACTATTTTTTATTATTTCTTGCTCATCAATAACGCTTTTAAAATTAACTAATTCTATCTCAGGAAATTTTATTAAAAATTCTTCTCAAGAATTAGCATATTTAGTTCAATCTTTAATCAAAGTTATTGAATCAACAAATTGAACTGATGCATTTCTATCAAATGCACCATTAGTGTTTTTTTCTTTATTATATTGTAAATTAAATTTATAAAAGAAGTCATTATTAAAAAATTCAATTTGTTCTTTTTCATAAAAATCTTTTTTATTTCTATTTAAAATTTCTAAATTATTTGTTTTTAAATTAATATCACTATTAATTTTTTTTTCTTTTTGATAAGGACTAGCAGCAATTGTTGTTGGCACAGTAGTTCCACTAATTGTTAATACACTTAATAAACTTAGTAATTTTTTCATACTTGTATTTCTCCTTTTCATATCTTGAAACTTTTTATCAAGTTTTACTTGCATTATATATATATATATATATATATACAAGCAAAATTATGAATTATTTTAATAATTTTATCTTGTTAAATACCCTATTATTACGCGTTTTAAGACCTAAATTAGCAATAAAATATATTAAGTTTATAATAATTTGTAAACAAAAAATATATTTCATTTGTTAACTATTGGTATATAACGTATAATGTACGATGAAGCTCCAAAAAACAACTCTAACAAGAGTTGTTTTTTTATTTGAAATAAAACAACTCCTAAAAGGAGGTAATGATAATTAAACAACAAAAAAATATGTAATGTTAATGATTGTTATAAAAAAGTATCATTTATTACCGAAGAATTTTTATTAAATAAAGTTTTATGAACTTGTGAAAAACACAAAGATTTATTAAATCACACAAAAGATAAAAAACAAAAGCGGTTTTATAAACGTTTAGAAAATTAAAAAATTATCTTTTATTATGAAAATGGTTCTTTAAAACTTTGATTTATTAAAATAACTTAATGCAGTGTGGGACGGTTATTTTAAATAACTAAGTGTTTTTATTCCACATAGGCGGTCTAGCCCAACGGTAATCAGCCCGGAAATAACAGACGCTTTAACAAACGATAGTCGTGATAAGTGAAAGGTCAACATCAAACGACAATAAATATTGAGATGGCCACTTTATAAATAAATTTGCGATAGATATTACTTCTTAGAAGTGACAGCGGTTTAATAAAAACCACAAAGTCAGCATTAGGCTCTTCAAGGTGCAAGTGAATTTATTTTAAAAACTGAACGTTTTTACCTGAAATGGTGCGGATGAAGAGAGAGAAAACTCTCTGGCGTAAAAAATAAAAAACAACTGTGGATTATTAAACAACATACCGCCACCGCTTACCCTAGTGAAGCGGATGGTATAGTAAATAATTATATAATTAATTTTCGCTTTGGCACTTTCACTTGGGAGTGAGTGCTAGCGAGTTAAAAATAAGAGGAATAATTTAGGAGGTATATATGAAAAAGTTAAATAAAATTTGTCTTAAAAAAAGATATTGAGGTTATTGTTTTAGATGTAATCAAGAAAACAAATTACAAGAATTAATACTACGAGCTTATTCCGTATCATTTGAAGATATCACTGATGAGCGTTGAACATTAGGTAGAAAAAATAGGAGAAATAAATTATGAATAAAAGATACTTATTAGTAATGAAAAGTAAATATGGTGATTTCAAAACAAACTGTTTTTATACATTAGAAAAAGCAAAAATTACTGCTAATATTGAAAATCAACAAAAATGATTAACAATATTATTAATTTAGAAAATAAAAATATTAAATGACAAGGATGTGAATAATATGTGAAAAGATAAAAATGGCAATGTTTATACCGAAGAAGATTTATTTAATATAGCATTAGAAGAATGTTATTCAGAAGAAAGTGCTTATCTGTATCTAAATGCGGGGGCTTTATTTTGGCGTTATTGATTAAGAAAATGATTACCTAGTCATTTAAGAAATTATATTAAAAAACAATTACCACAAGCATTAAAAGAAAAATATCCCAAAGGAAATATTAAATTAACATTACCACATATTCAAAAATTACAATAAATTAAAAGGTTTATTAATAATTTAAAGATTGGACATTTTAATTTTAATTTTGCTGGTGGAATTAATAATAAAAAAATGGTATCGTGAACGCCGAAGTGATGTTAAAAACATTAAAAATTCATATAAAACACCAGTTAATAATAAATTTTATCAGGTTAATAAGTATGTTAAAGCAATTAATAAAATCAAAAGAAAAGTTAATAGTTATAAATCATCTAATTTAAGAAATAAATATTGTAATCAATTAAGAGGTGTATTATATGGAAAATAATTTAAGTAATTTATTATTTATAACAGTTGAAGATGTTAAAGAAAGTAAACTTTGACAACCTATTAATGATAGAAAACAATCTGCTTATAATGATGATTTAATTTATAATGTTATTTTAAAAACTAGTTTATGAATGGATAGATTATCAGGGGGGACAATTTCAAATAAAATCAATAAAAAGGATTTATTTACTTGAGTAAAAAAAGATAATACTGGTTTAATTGAATATGATAAATGATTAAGTTATATTCAATCTGCTTGTTTATTAGCAGTTATTAATTAATATTTACCAAAAGGAGTTAATGATTTAACTGGTAGTGCTTCATTTTCACAAGGTTGTGTTGCATATTCACAAACTAATGACCCTGAAGCAAATGAAAATATTACCAGAGATGTTAAAAATGCTTTAAAATTAGCAGGTGAAATAATTGATATTATATCTAGTAAAACAGTATCTAGACCTTATAATTATAGTTTAGATAATTATGCTCATCCATAAGAAGAAGAAGAAGATAAACATATTAGTAAAAAAACTTTTTATCCAACATTATTATTTTGATTAAAAGAACGATTACAAACAGATAATTCAATAAATATTTCTTATCCAACTATTAATTATTTTTCTAAAATTGATTATAATGAATATATTAAACTTATTGTTCTGTTTGATAATGATACTATTTATGAAGAAAATGGTGTTTGAAAAGCAAAACAAAGTGGTGATATTCCATCAGATGTTATTAAAGATAGTGATTTAAATAAAAATTATATTGAAAAAGTTGATGGTAAATACATTGTAAAAACATCAAAAAATTTAGAAAATAATTATTATGATGCAAATACGATTGATAATTTTTTAGTTTGTAAATTGTACTATGAAGTGTAGCGCTTTATTTGATTTCATTATAATACCAATAAAATAAATGTTCAATATAATTTATTTTAAAAAAATTTAGTAGTTTTGTTTTAAATTTATGAATTTTGGCACACTGAAAAATAAAATTATTAAAATTTTTATAGGTAATTATATTAAAAATTAAACATTTGTATAAAAACTTCTTTTGAAGATAGCCAATGTAAAGATTTTTTAAGTTTAGAGTTTATTATATTAGCAACTTCTTGATAATAATTTCTTGAATAAATACTTAAATCAATTCCTTTGGAAAATCAATGTCTAAAATCGCGGATTGCTCTTTCAACTTTTGGTTTTTGTGTTGGAGTTCCAGCATCACAAAAATATACTTTAGCATTTGTTATTTTTTCAATTTTTTCTCAATCAGCAAATTCTTTGCCTTGATCTGTTATTATTCCTTTGCATCTATCTTTGAAAAATCTGTTAGAAAAAATTCGTTCTACTGCGTTTGTAACTTCTTTTGTTGTTTTTTCTTTTAATGGTTCAATGATTTTAAATTGGGTTAATTCTTCGATTAAAACTAAACAAACACTATTGTTTTTACCAACCATAGTATCCATTTGAAATCAACCAAATTCATATTTATCATGTTTTGCTTCTTCAATAGTTCTAAAATTTCTTATTTTTCCACGGTTATCAATTCTATTTTTTGTTTTATATTTTCTACCATGAAAATACAAATTATCTTTCTTGAAATTTAAAAATCTCAAATGAATATATTTATATAAAGTTTTAAAACATACCGGAAATTTAATACCAAACTCTTTTTTATATTTTTTACAGATTTGTTCTGGTGAATTTTAGTCATTCTAAAATATTTAGCAATAATGATGATTTTTTAAAACATTTTTGTCGTTTTTGTAAATAATCTTCGTGTGCTAATTTAGCGTCATATTCATTATCTTTTAACCTTTTTATTTCTCGTCTAATTGTATTGCGATTTTTATGCAATATTTTTGCTATTTTAGATATATTGGGTTTACCATTTTTTCTTTTTAAAGAATCAAGTTCTAATAAATCTTTTAACATTACTCTTTCTTTAAAAGTAAAATGATGCTTTGTTTTATCCATTTTAAAAAATCCTTTCTTTTATATACAAAGTTAATTATATAGTTTTTTGAGGTTGTGGGCGCGTGGTTGATTTTCTGAAATTTTGTGATAAAATGACTTACAAGTTAAAAAAAGTTTTGAGGTTCTTTCAAACAAATTTGGGAACCTTTATAAAATTCTTCGCTTAACGCTTAGAATTTTTCCCAAGTACTTTGAAAAGAGCGGCAAAAGTTTTTTTAAACTTTAAGTTATTTTTTACAAACTTATAAAAATCACCGCTAGCCCAGATTAGTTTAATATAATTACAATAATAATCATAATTATTTCCTTTCTAAAATAATATATTTAAAATATACTTGACTTACATATATATAATGTCAATAGATCTTGATAAAAAGTTTTAAGATGAAAGAAAGGAAATTATTCAAAATTAAAAAACTGTTAAGTTTATTAAGTGTATTAACAATTAGTGGAACTGTTGTTCCAACAACAATTGCTGCTAGTCCTTATTAAAAAGAAGAAATATTAAAAATAATAAAAAAAGACAATAGTGAAAATCCAAAATTTAAAAAAAAATAACTTAAGTAATTTTAATTTTTTAGAAAAAGTATATAACAAAAATAATAATAATTGAGAATTATCTGTAATTTTATCAAGAGAAAAATTATTAAAAATAATGAAATTATTTATTGGAAATAATAAAGGTAGTTTTATCAAAGAAACTAAAAAATTAATTACAGATATTAAAAAACATAGTTTTAATTTATCTGCTAAAGCATTTGATGAAAATGCTATTGATACTTATGCTAATGTAATTTGAAAAAATTTTCCCCCTTTTTGTACTTATTTTTTAAGGTTAGGAATTAATCAACAAATTAATGTTTCTTTAAATATTAAAGATAATGAATGATTTTTTAGAGATAATAAATTATTTCAAGTTATTGGCGAACAAACAGAATTTGAAAAAGACAGAAAAAAAGAAATAATAAGCTATGAAACAAAAAATGCGATAAAAATGAAAATAACAAATATAATTTAATTGAAAAATCAACATCAACTAAAATAAAAATTAGAATTAACAAAATAACTTTAACTAAAATAAAATTACTTTTTTTGTTACAAAACAAAAAAGTTTATTTGTTAGAGAATTAACAAAATTATTCTTAAAATTTCCTCAATCATATGGTGACTACAGTTATAAATTTAATGAAGAAGAAATTAAGTCTTTTGTTTATTTAATTTGAAATAATTTTAGTTATTATTATAATTTATCTTGAAATTTAAGAATGAGTGAATCAATTCGAATCATTTCATACACCAGATACCCACAAGAATATTGATCAAGTAATGATTTTGAATTCTATAATGAAATTATTAATCAAAATGATGATACTATTGATTGACAAACATTTAATAATAGAAATGAAGAAAATAAATTTAATAAAAAATTCAAACATAATGATGAATTAATTAAGAACGGCATTAATAGATTTAAGAAATAACATACCAGTACCAATGGAATTACAAGAACAAGATTATTGATGTGCTATTACATTTTTACAAAATATCTTAGCTAATAGTTAAATAACAAATCCAAATATAAATAATTTTTCTCAACAACAACTTGCTGATTTATTTAGTAAAGCAGATAATTCTATAAATTATAAAGGTATATATCTTTTTTATATTTATAGATTTACGATGAAAAATAATTTTATTAAAGATTATTTAGGTTTTAGTTATTCTTATTTTCCTTTGGAAAGTTTCTTTTTTTATATTTTAGATAATGAAGAAAAATTTAATTTATTACAAAATTTAAGGTAGTAAGAAAAAAGTTTAGGTTTTGGTATAAAAATTATTCTTTATTTTAAATATATTTCTAAAACACTGATAAATAAACCTTTTAAAAAGTTATCTAATTATTTTATTTATATTTTTTATAAAACCTAAGCTTTTGTAATACTATCAAATTTAATATGAGAATCTCTTTCTAGAAGTACTGCTGTTCCAGTTAGTGGAGTTATAAATAGTAGTAGTCAGCTTACTGTATATATGTTTTTAATTGTCGGAATTCAGCTAAACATCGACCCATTAAAAACACTTTATTTTGTTAGAGATTCTGATCCCGAAGAAGCTCATGACTCAATTGACTATAATGATGAAGAAAATACATAAACCTCACTAACTGGTCAAAAATTATTTTATATATTATTTTCTAATTTTGAATATGGCGATTTATTAATAAATAGTGAAGTGTATTTAAAATTTATTGTTGCATATATAAAATATTATAGCAAAATTTGAAATTTTCAGAATTTATTAGCACCTATTATCTATTTTCGAAACCCCGATTTATTTTCTGATGATAATGATGAAGAAAATTTATTAGCAAATAGTTGTTTTGATTTTAGTTCTGATTCAGATTAGAAAAGGACTATAATAATATGAAAAAAATATTAAGTATTTTGGGAACAATCACTCTAATTAGAACAAGTACAACAAATTTAGTTGCTTGTAATAAAATGGCATATACCGAGGCACAATTAACAGAATTAAAAGAAAAAAACAATATAAAAACAAACGATGGTATTTTAGAATGATGAAATACTCTTAAATTAGGGTTTGTTTCAATTAGCATTGATAACAAAGGCACTAAACTAGCATTTTCAATAATTGATTGTGGATAAGAATAAATACCATTGACATTGCCCCAGCATTTAATATTTCCAAATAATATTGATTTGGGATATTTAATTTCAATCTCAGTAAAAACTGTGTCTTCGGGTAATGATTTTTGTAATACTAAATGAATACTATTTTGGTTTTTTCACTTAAAATCAGTTATTTTAACTAAATGGGTAGATTTAATAATATTAACACCATCCGGCGAATAAGGGTGTTTGTATTCTTCAATTATATAACATTCATTTTTATTGTCTTCTGTAATTGGTTCATTAATAGATACTATTTTTAAGTCTAATGTTTCTAAAAATTCTTTGAATTGTTTTGAAATATCATTAATTAAAATATCTTTTTCATCAATAATTATATAAATTGTGCTATTATCTTATACTGTGGTGTTTTGTTGGATTTGTAATTTAAAATTAAAATCACTAATTTAATAACCAGTTATTTTAATATACTCCTCATCTTTGTCAATAAAACCTATTTTAACGCTATTTTGAGAGTAGTTTAAGGTTGGTTTTTGCTTTTTTTGTCTTAACAAAAAAAACACAAGATATTAATTTTATAAATATATAAGGTTCTAGTACGGTCTTCACTAAATAATTGCTCTAAATCATGGTCGCTGTACTGCGATTGATTAGCAAAATCTAACGGAATACTATCAATTGAATAATCAATTGGTTCATCATTTTCTGCTAATTGTTCTAACATTTTTTCAGATGGTTTTAACATTATTTTTGTTTTCCTTTTTCATCATCATCGCGAATATTGATAATATTTTCATTATTTTTTAATTGTCTGTTTAAAGTAGCATTTACTGGTAATTTAACATCAACAATTAACTTATCAATATTTTTAAATTAAATGTTCTACCATTTAAAATAGCATTATCATATTTAATTAACTTAATAATAAATTCAGTTAATTTAATTTCTCTAATATATATCATTTGTTCATATGATGCGTTTGTTTGAATATTTACACCCGCAACTTCTACCTGAGTTTGTTGCGCTCCCTTAGCGATTTCAGGAATATGATGGCGATTTATTTTATAGTAATTAGTTAATAATCAATTATATATTTTGATTAATTGTTCACCTTTAAAATTACCAGCAATATAGTCTACTGGCTGAAAATTACTATCAGGGTCACCTTCAACTAATAACAAGTCATTTTCAATAAATGAAGCTAACATTTTACTAATTTCTTGGTCAACAACACTAGTAACTCCATTAGTATTAATGGTAAATTTACCACTATTTAATAATGGGTCTAACATTATTTTTTCAGCAATAATAATATCTAAAATACTAGCAAATTGTTTTCCATAACGAGCATAAGGTTTAAAATTAGGATTATTAGGAATAATTTCAATTGGAATAAAATTAAGTGGCAATATTTCTTCTCTTTGTAATGTTGTATAGTTATTTCATTTAGCATCATCAATATATAAGTCGGTAATAGTACTGTATAATCGTGTTTTTAACTTTCTAATAACTTTTACTTGTTTAGTTACATAATCAATTTCTAATTTTTCAGTAATAAAAACACTCTGGTCATTTTTAATATAAGGGTCATAATCAAAAGTACAAGATACTAAATTACCTAATTCATCATATTGGTTATTGTAAAAATCAATAGTAATAAAATTAAGTTTTGAATTATTAGCAAAAATAAAGTATGCACCTTTACCATTTTTATTAATTTTATATTCGTTATATCAATTTTTATTAGTATAGTCTTGCATTTTTAAAAAGTTATTAATTAATTTAGTATCTATTTTTTTATTAGTAAGCGGATTATAAATGCTAATTTCTAACTCACGTGGATTTAAAAAATTAGCATTATCTTCACAAATTCTTTTTTCTAAAATTTCATTATGTTTTTGAACAGTAACATTTTTACGATTAGTAATCGTTGATGCTAAATTAAGATAATAATTATCAATATCATAATCTTTTTTTATTTTCTTTTTTGCTGGCAACAATCCCATTTATAACACCTCTTTATTTTGTATCTTCTTTTTTAATAACATCTTCAATATTATCTTGTTTTTGTTCTTTTTTATGTGTTTTGATAAATCTAATTGTTTCAATAATTAAAACAATAATTCCTGCTCCGATAAGTATTGCTGAAACAATAACATATGCAGGTTAAGAAATATCTAATGTTTTTTCTCTAATAAAACAAATAATAATTCCTGCGATAAAAAATAATGATGAAACTTCAAAGATTTTTAAAAACATAATTACATCTTTAACTTCTACTTTTGGTATAATAACATCTACTTTATAACTTACTTTTGATTTTTATTTAACTCTAATCGTTTTTTATTAAATAATTATTTAATATCATTTCTATTGTTTGAAATAATTCTTCATATTGGGTGTTTTTCAATTAAATTTAATTCATTAATAGTTGTTGCACTATTTATTTTTCTTATCACTATATCATAAGAATCTAATGTTTCTTTTGGCAAATAAGTATCCATATCACGCTTATAAATAGCATGTGGTTCATCTACCATTAATTCTGTATTATTTGAATAATTTATTTTTTTCTTTCAATATAAATTCCATTTAAATATTGCACTGATTCTGCTTTTTCAATAGTTATTTTTCCATAATTAGTATTTTTATCTCATTCAAATATTGAAGAATATCCTTCTATTGATGTTCCAATATAATGAGTTGTTGGTACTTTTTCACTTATAAATTTAGGATTTACAAAAATTGTAAAACCATATAGTCTAAATTGTGTTTCAACAGAACAATTTATGCGATAATAATATTTATTATCAAATGCTCTAACAGTATATTCTTTTGAATTTCTAATAAAATCACTAGTATTAACAACTTCTCAATCATTATTACTAATAGGTATATCACCATTACCTAATAATGGTACTCCATTAATAGTTTTAATATTTGTTCCACTTATTAATTTATATTGTCTAAGATTAATATCTTGTGTTGTTTTTACAATATATTTACCATTTTTTTTCAATATAATCTTTATTTAAATCACTATCTTTAATAACATCTGAAGGAATATCGCCACTTTGTTTTGTTTTTCAAACACCATTTTCTTCATAAATAGTATCATTATCAAACAGAACAATAAGTTTAATATATTCATTATAATCAATTTTAGAAAAATGATAGTATTACAAAAGCTTAGGTTTTATAAAAAATATAAATAAAATAATTAGATAACTTTTTAAAAGGTTGATTTATCAGTGTTTTAGAAATATATTTAAAATAAAGAATAATTTTTATACCAAAACCTAAACTTTTTTCTTACTACCAGAAAAATAATTAATAGTTGGATAAGAAATATTTATTGAATTATCTGTTTGTAATCGTTCTTTTAATCAAAATAATAATGTTGGATAAAAAGTTTTTTTACTAATATGTTTATCTTCTTCTTCTTATGGATGAGCATAATTATCTAAACTATAATTATAAGGTCTAGATACTGTTTTACTAGATATAATATCAATTATTTCACCTGCTAATTTTAAAGCATTTTTAACATCTCTGGTAATATTTTCATTTGCTTCAGGGTCATTAGTTTGTGAATATGCAACACAACCTTGTGAAAATGAAGCACTACCAGTTAAATCATTAACTTGTATCAATAAAACGATAATTATGCTTTTCAAAAACAATATTAAGAAAATCAGAAAAATATTTTTCCAAATTATCCATAATATTACTTAGAGCATCAACATTATTGGTAATAACTATTACACCATTAATTAAACCAAGAACTTGCAATTGTTTAAATCTAATTTCATATCCAATATTTATCCGAACTATCATCCTTAGTATTTCTTAGGGAGTATCTTTTAACATCTCTGCTATTTTATCAAAATTAATATTTGATAAAGTAAACAAAATATTATTCTCGACTAAAAAAAATGGCATCATATCAATATAGTAATTTGAATATCGATCTCGTAAACTTTTATTTAAATTATCAAACTATGCTCTAAAACCAATAATCAACTGTTCTAAAAAATGATATGTCTTAAGTTCCTTACTTGTTAAAATTAAATTATCTTCCCTCTTGGTTAATAATGACATTAAATCATTAAATGTTGTAATTTGATCAGAATAATTATTAATGTCAATTGTTTTTTTATTTTTTAATCATGCTGCCAAAGTAGAGTCTACTTCATTTTTCATTTGATGCAAAATCATAAGATCGGAATTAGTATCTGACTCTTTATCTTCAGTTAGCGCTGTACAACTAGCCACCCCAAAAACACTACCACTACCTAACACAAAATCACTAAAAAGAGTTAATAACTTCTTCATCAATATGTCACATTTCTTCAATAAGATACTTATAATTATATTTAATAATAAAAAAACACGAGGGGGATTTTAACAACTTATTTGCTTAGAAAAATATTTAATAAAAATTATTTGTTTTATAAATTTAGCAATAAGTTTTTTAGCAACTAAGATTAATTTCGTTGTAATCTAATTATACTAATTTTTCCACAATAAAAACCTTTTTATCTCAATTGAATTATACTTCTACTAAAAAAGTATTTCTTTGAACAAAAAGGTTTTTTATTAATATTATTAAATTTTCTTTTAATTTATTTTTAGCTAAGATTAATTCCTCGTGTTTGTAATAATCCAGCAGCTGCTTTATCAACTACAACAGTAATATCTTGATGCATTTGCAAAGCTGTACAAGGCCATAAGTTACTAATTTCACCTTCAACTAGTTGCTTAACCGCGTGTGCTTTATTTGTACCATTAGCAATTAAAATAATTTTTTTTGTATTTAAAATTGATTTAATACCCATTGACACTGCTTGCTGGGGAACATCACCTGGTGAAGCAAAAAAAACGAGCATTAGCTTCAATTGTTGAAGGAACTAAATCAACAACACCTGTTAAAGAATTAAAATCCGCTGGTGGTTCATTAAAACCAACATATCAATAGTACCAAGACCTAATAATTGTAAGTCAATTCCCCCTGCTTTTGCAATTAAATTATCATATTCTTTCGCATAAGCAATATAATCACCTATCCCTAATAGGACATAAGTATGATTTTTATTAATATTTAAGTGATTAAATAATTTTTCATTCATAAAGTAATGATAACTTTGTGGATGGATTGGTTCTAAACCAATGTATTCATCTAAGTTAAAAGTTGTTACTTTACTTCAGTCTGTCTTATTTTTTTTATAATATTCAATAATATATTGATAAGTTGTTTCTGGTGATGAACCAGTTGCTAAACCAGAAACAACTTTTGGATTTTGCTTCACATAATTTACAAAAATTTGTCCAACAACTTTCCCAATTGCATTTTTATCTTCAACAATAATTAATTTCATTTTTTATTCCTCCCTATTGTTTTATAATTTATTAAAACAAATTTTTATTTTTGTGTTAAATGATGTTGTTAATAAGCAATTTCACCTTCACATAAGGTCATTAAAACTTTTAAGTCAGCATCTATAACACAACTAAATCTACTAATTTACCAACAGCGATTGAACCAGTCGTTTAATAAATTCCTAATTGTTTGGCAATATTAGTACTAGTAACTAATGCTAAATCTTGGAATAAACAATTAGTAAACTGCTGAAAATTACGAACACAATAATCATATGTTGCAACTGACCCTGCAATTGTAGTTGTGCCTTTAATGAAAACTTGTTGCCCAATTTTAATAACTGGCAATGGCCCAAATTGATATTCACCATCATGCAATCCTTTTGCAAGCATTGCATCAGTTACTAAGCAAATTCCTTTTGCTCCTTTAATTTTATAAGTTAAATTAATGATGTTTTGATTAATATGAATTCCATCACTAATTAATTCACATAAAATTTCATCAAAATTTAATGCAGCAGGAACAACGCCAGGCTGGCGATAATCATATTTACTCATAGCATTATATAAGTGGTTACATAGCGGACTCCCATTGCTACTTGTTTTGCTACTAAATCATATGTTGTATTTAAATGTCCAATTGATGGTAAAATTTGATGTTCTAATAAAAACTTTGTAAAAGTACCATTTTCTTCTTCGAGCTCATATGTGACAATCCGAATGTTATTACTTAAAGCTTTTATTCATTTTTCTAACAGGTGAATATTTGGTTCTTGTAATAATACTTCATCATGCTCACCTTTAAAATTATAGGAAATAAAAGGTCCTTCTAAATGGGCGCCAATTTGTCGTGCTTGCGGACCTTTATTATAATTTTTCATATAATCTTGATATACCGTTAAAATTTTCGTTAAAGTATCATCACTACCAGTAATAATTGCTTGGCAATATTTGGTAATTCCTTCTTGCGGTACTGCTTGAGCAAATTTTTTAAAACTAGCAATTGTTCCTTTTTCAGTATCTTCACCATATCCGCCATGCACATGACAGTCAATAAAACCAGGCATAATAATTGCTTGTTGCAAATCATAACCTCCTTGGTTAGTATGACCTGATGTAATTTTAACAATTTTATTATCTTTAATTTCAATTCAACAAGTTGAAATTACTTCTTCTTAACAAATTATTTTCGCATTTTTTAAAATCATTTTGCCTCTCTCATCTTTCTATCTTAAAACTTAAAATTTAGTGGTAGTTTTTTAAGATCAAAGGTAACTTTCTTATGCCCCAAGCAACGATAAAGCAATGCTAAAATTAACATATAATTATTTTCCTGAATCAAATAAGTTTGCTTTCCAACCGTAATTTTGACACCAATATCAATAAATTTAACATTTGAAATATCTGTTAAATTAAACTGAACTACTTTCTTATTATTATTCTTATCTAAACCATCAATAATAAACCTCTTATTAGTAATTAATAAAACACCCTTACAAAAAAACTTAATATCTTTATGGGTTATAAAAAGATGAATATTAACAGCATTATTTTTAAAATGGCACTTTTCCTTTGATTGTAATTCAAATGCCACTGGTAAAACTTTTAAGGGGCGTCATAATGTAAAATTAACTTCTTCAACATTATAAATAAACTCTTGTTCACGACCAGTTAACACTAAATCTAATTTCAGTTGATATTTATAAAACCAATGAATAAAATCTTGGGTATAAGCAAAATTTTTTAAAATTCAACGTTTAAAAATTCAATATTTAAAATTACGGAAATTCTCAATTCCCATATTTTTCTGATAACGGTCTAAGACAAAGTGTGGTTTATATTTAAAATTGTCTTCATTTAACGCAAACTTTCACTCTTCACATTTTAAATAAAAGGTTATATCTTTTATTAATCTTGAAAATATCCCCATCACCTTTATTAATTATATAACAAAAATAAAAAACTCTAAACTAATCTACGATTAGTTTAGAGTCTAGGGTTATTTTTAACTAAATTCAATGGTGGTTCAGGACAGAATTGAACTGCCGACACTTTGAGCTTCAATCAAATGCTCTACCAACTGAGCTACTGAACCACGATTGGCGGTCTTGACGGGACTTGAACCCGCGATCTCCTCTGTGACAGAGAGGCATGATAACCACTTCACTACAAGACCATTGGTTGCGGGGGCAGGACTTGAACCTGCGACCTTTGGGTTATGAGCCCAACGAGCTACCACTGCTCCACCCCACAATTTTAATACTATCATAACTTAACTTTTAATTGCAAGTTTTTTTGAAAAATGGCGGAAGATGAGGGATTCGAACCCCCGCGCGGCTTTAGCCGCCTGTCGGTTTTCAAGACCGATCCCTTCAACCAGGCTTGGGTAATCTTCCAAAAATGGTCGGAAAGCAACTAAATAATAAATGGTGGACCCTACTGGACTTGAACCAGTGACCATCCGGTTATGAGCCGGATGCTCTAACCAACTGAGCTAAGGGTCCATGGTAGCGAGAAAGAGACTTGAACTCTTGACCTCCCGGGTATGAGCCGAGCGCTCTAACCAGCTGAGCTATCCCGCCATATCAAGTTTAATTGTTTTATTAAAGTTAATGGTGGACCCGAACGGGATTGAACCGTCGACACCCTGCGTGCAAGGCAGGTGCTCTCCCAACTGAGCTACGGGCCCAAAATAGTATAAAAAATGGTCGGAAAGACAGGATTCGAACCTGCGACCCCTCGGTCCCAAACCGAGTGCTCTACCAAGCTAAGCTACTTTCCGAAAAAAATAACATTTAAATAAATGGCGCGCCCAGAAGGATTCGAACCCTCAACCTTTTGATCCGTAGTCAAACGATCTATCCAATTGATCTATGGGCGCATAATAAATAAAGCAGTATTTAAATGGAGGCACTAGTCGGATTCGAACCGACGATCAGGGAGTTGCAGTCCCATGCCTTAGCCACCTTGGCTATAGTGCCATAAAATCTAAACCTCTACTATATTATCATATTCATAATTCATTTCAAGATAAATAAATAAAAAACTTAAATTAATTTTATTATTTTTATTTATTCTACAGCAATTAAAAACGGGTATAATGTTTGATCACCATCAATAAATTCATATTCAACATCAAAACTTTCATCTAAATATTTTCGAATTGCATTAATATCGCGTGTTTCTGCTTCTTCACCAGCAAAAATTGTAACAATTTCTGTTGATTTTGTAATTGCTCGGTCAAACAAGTATTTCATTGTTCGTGATAAGGTTGGAAATGAACAAATAATTTTTTTATTCATAATTCCCATATATTCTCCTTTGTTAATTTTAACACCATCAATGGAAGTTGTTTTTGCTGAAACAGTAATTGACAAACTTGTCACATTTTTAAGACTTGCTTTTAATGTTGAATAAATCTTTTTCGGCGTCTCTCCCGGTTCAAATGATAAAGCTGCTACCATTCCTTCTTGAATTGATGTTGTTGGCACAACATAGACATTGGACTTACGTTCAACTTTTGCTGCTTGTTGTGCTGCTAAAATTGCATTACTATTATTTGGTAAAATAAAGACATCAACCGCATCAACTGCTTCAATTGCACTTAAATAATCATCCGTTGATGGATTCATTGACACTCCACCATTAACTGTAAATTGAATATTTAAATCAGTTTTGAAAAAATTGGCAATGCTATTTGATGGCGTGACAGCAATAATAGCGGCCGGATTTTTCAATTGCCGATCAATTTTAATTGTTTTAACATGTTTGGCTGCTTGTAAATTCATATTTTCAATTTTAATATTCTTTAACTCACCATTTTGTTGTAAAAAAGTTAAAATATAACCAGGAAGTAAAGTATGGACATGAACTTTTAAAATATCATTATCAACAACTGCAACAATTGATTTTCCACCTTGATCTTCTAATGTTTGGCGAATTTGCATTACATTAATTTTATTAATATGCTTATGATCTAACATTACAATTGCTTCAGTACAATAACCAAATTCTTCTTTTTGTAAATCCATAACAACATTTTCACCAGTATTTTCAACCTGTTTTTTTTGTTGTGGCACAATTTTCCCTGTTTTTCAATATTCTGTAATGCCTTCAAATATTTTTACTAAACCAAAACCACCTGAATCAACAACACCAACTTCTTTCAAAACTGGTAGTAACTCCGGAGTATGATTCAATGACTCAGTTGCAAAATCAACAATTTTTTGAAATAACTCTGGAACAGGGATTTCTTTTTCTAATATTGAAACATGTTCCGCAGTTTCACGAATTACAGTTAAAATTGTTCCTTCAACTGGCTTCATTACTGCTTTATAAGCAACCTCATTTGCTTGTGAAATTCCTGCTTTAACTGAATCAAAATTTAATTCACCAAATTCTTTTAAACCATTGGCAAAACCACGAAAGATCTGTGACAAAATAACACCTGAATTACCACGAGCCCCCATAATTAAGCCACGTGCAAAAACATCAGCAACCTTACTAATTGACTCCGAATTGAGTTCATTAATTTCCTTAACAGCATTAGTCATCGTTAAATTCATATTTGTTCCCGTATCGCCATCAGGAACTGGAAAAACATTTAATTTATTAATTTCTGGATAAAAATTATATAAATTATTATAACCGCTGATCAGTGAATCTTTAAAAGATTTTGCATTAAATTCCATTTCTATCACCTTTACATTTTTCATCAATTAATTTCCCTTTTTTAGTTCTCCTAAGTGATATAATTGTAAATCTTGCATCATTCAAATATCTCATTTTAATAAATTTCCCACCTAAATTAATAAGTCTTGAATATTTACATTCACATAAATCATAATATCGTTTGAATAAATATCCAGTTTTTCTAATTCATATTTAATCCTAATTTGTATTTCTTGGGCAATATCTTTAATATTTACTCCTTCTAGCAAAATAATAAAGATTTCTATATAAAAATTACGACCATCTTGTCTCAATTTAATTGACTGTGAGTAATCTTTAAGTAGCATTATCACATTGTCTTCATTATTTTCAGTATCATCAACCTTTGCGAATCCAGCTACCCCAGGAACTGTAATTACTGCTGCATGAACTAAATCTGCAATTTTAGCTACATTAATTTTTTCAATCATAAAAATCACCACTAAACTAAATTAACATTACTAATTATAACTAGAAAATATAATAAAGCAATAAATTTGTTATATTTTCTTAATTAAATTGTTAACTTTTCGTTGTCTTTCCCACTTAAAATTATTTATAAAAATCATCAATATTTGTTAACATATGACTAGGACTAACAAGTTTCTCTAATGTTTTCTCTTCCGCTAATATTAATTCTTGATATTTTAAAACAAAGTCTTTTGTATTAATTTCTTTTTTTTCTGAAACATTTTTAATTTTAATACATTCATTAATATCCTCTCAAGAAAATCCATGTTGTACTATTAAAGAAGCTATTGCATGAGCAATACTATGGTTTAATGATTCTTGATTACGTTTTCCTCAAATTGTATTATCAAATGATAAAGTTTGTGTATACTGTAAAACTAAACGATAAAAAGTTAATAAAATTATAACAAATTAAAAATAAAAATCTAAAAGAAACAATAAATTTAGAAGAATTATCAGATATTAAAAATGTTGCAAATGAATTATACAAAGAAGTAATTTTTCCTCATTTTCAACATAAAAATGAAGAAATCATTCCAAATAAAAAAGAAATGGTAGTCGGAAAAAAGCTTAGGTTTTATAAAAATTATAAATAAAGTAATTAAATATAAATTAAAGTAATCGCTTATTAGAGCGATTACTTTAATTTATATTTAATTACTTTATTTATAATTTTTATAAAACCTAAGCTTTTTTCCGACTACCAAAGAAATTATTAAAACAATTCGCGGTACTTATCAAAATTTAAGAACTAAACTTAATAACTTTATATTAAATACAGACAAAACAATAATTGATGCACAAAAAAATACCCAATGATATTTACCTAAATCAAAAATAAATCCAATTACAAAACCACCACATTTAAAATTATCTAATCAAGAATTATTAAATTTAGAATCACAACCAGGCCTAAGTGCGATTCAAGCACAAGACAATCAAAAAAGCAAACCACCTGTTCCTCCAAAACAACATTTAACAGATTTACAAAAAAAAAAGTATTATTGCAATTAACAAACAAGTAAAAAATATGAACCAACAAGAAAATCAACCAGAACAGGTAACACAAGTTGAAGAAAATTCAAGATAAGATAAAGATGGATGACACTCTTAACAATAGTTTTATCCATTTTTTAATTTAAATTTAGCAAAAAAACTAAAGGTTTTCATAAAAATTATATTTATACTTGCTTTTAATTTAAAAATTAGTTATTATTTTATAGTATGCAGATATAAAGGAGTGAAATTATGGCAAGAAAATGTGAAATTACTGGTAAAAGCGCTTTATCAGGAAACAAACGTTCACACGCGTTAAATGCAACTCGTCGTAAATGAAATGTTAATTTACAAAAAGTAAGCATTGTTGTTGATGGTAAAGTTAAAACATTACGTGTTGCAACAAGAACTTTAAAAACATTAAAGCGTAAAGGCCAAATTACGCAATAAATAAAGCTCAAGGCCACAGTCACAAAATAATAAAAAAAGGAAGCATAAATTTTAAAATTTATGCTTCCTTTTTTTATAAAATACGATAAAATTAAAAAGGTACAAATGCCCATGTGGCGGAATTGGCAGACGCAGCAGACTCAAAATCTACCGAAGAAATTCGTATCGGTTCGAGCCCGATCATGGGTACCAAATTTTAAAGAAAAAAATAATCGGTTTTAAAAACCGATTTTTATTTACTATAAATTGCAACAACTTGTCCTGTTAAAACATCAATATTCCCGACTGACGTAAGAAATTCATTACTAACTGCATTAGGCGATAATTCTGACAATTTTAATTGGTTAGCATTATATTTTAAATTACTAATTGTCACAGTTGCTGCTTGCAAACTAAATAATGAAAAATAACGATAACCCGCCTTTTGATAAACTTCATTCATTCCTGGCTTTAATAAATAAGCATAAGTATTATCATTCATAAAAATGATATTATAGCGATAAATAAAGTTAAAACAACTCAACCCCATATCAAAGCGATTACCTTGTGCAATAAAAATAATTTCTTGTGGTTTTAATTTTGACGCTTCTTGTAAGGCTAATTCGCCATCAATATAATCTTTAATTTGGGAAAATATTAATAACTCTTTTGCTTTACTAGTAATTAGTTCTGCTTCTGTTGTTGTTAAACTATCTTGGTCACAACAAAAAAGATCAAAAGTATCAAAAGTTTTAATTAAATATAAAGCACCTCGTTCAACACCAATTTTATAATAATATTGATATTGCTGTAAATCTAAATTTGTTTCTGAGCAAACAATTAAAACTTTATTTGCTTTCATCCGCTAATAATTCTTTCAATCTTGCTGCTAAATCAACATGACCAAATAAATAACTACCCACCACTAACACATCAACCCCATATTGTTTACAAAGGGTTGCAGTTTCAGCATTAATTCCCCCATCAACTTCAATTAATGTTTTGCCATTATTTTGATCAAGATAATGTCGTAAAATTTTAATCTTTGCTGCTGCTGCTGGAATAAAAGCTTGACCACCAAAACCAGGTTCTACTGTCATTACTAAAACTAAGTCAAGATGATTTAAATACGGGTAAATAATTTCAACTGGAGTTGATGGTTTAATTGCTAACCCAATTTTTATGTTTAATTTTGTTCATAAACTTAAAAATTCAGTTAATTGTGGTTCGGTTAATGCTTCATAATGCAAAGTAATTGCTGATGCACCCGCTTTAATAAAGGGCAGCAAGTAATTTTCAACACTACTATTTTTAATTTTAACCATTAAGTGACAATCAAGATATAAATCGCTATAACTAGTAATATCAGCTAAAATCTTTGGACCAAAAGTTAAATTTGGTACAAAATCACCATCCATTACATCAAAATGAATTCATTGAGCACCAGCTTTCTTAATTTCTGCTAACTCTTCTTGTAGGATTAAATAATTTGCACTTAAAACACTTGGTGCAACAAAATATTTTTTCATCATTACCTCTTTCTATTGTTCTTGCATAATGCGAACATAATTATTATAAAAAAATTGTGGAATAACATCTGCTTGAACTAATGCTTTTATTTTGCAATGTGGCTCATGTAAATGCAAGCAAGTTCGAAACTTACATTCATTAGCATATTGATTAAATAAATGATAAAAGCGGCCTAATCCTCCTTTTTCATAATCTCTTAAATCAAATGTTGAAAAACCTGGCGTATCAGCAATCATTCCATCTAATAACTCATATAATGCACTAGCCGTCGTTGTATGTTTTCCGCGGCCTAATGCTTTAGAAATTTCTTGCGTTTTAATTATCTCTGCTTGTAATAACGTATTTAGAGTTGATGATTTCCCACTACCAGTTTGCCCAGTTAACACTGTGATTTTATTTTGAAAAAGTTGTTCAAATTGTTGTCATACTTTTTTATCATCTTTTTTATTACTAATAAAATAAACTTCATAACCTAACTTTGGATATCAGTTAAAATATTTTTGATAAAGTTCATCTGTTTTCACTAAATCTTTTTTAGTAAAAACAATAACTGGTTTTAAACTTTTGTATTCAATAAATGCTAAATATTTATTTAATAAATATGAATTAAAAGTCGGTTCTGCCATTGCTGTAATAATAACAACTTGATCAACATTAGCAATTCGTGGCCGGTATAATTCATTTTTACGAGGCTCAATTTGATAAATAATTCCCTGCTTGTCATTTTGAATTTCAAATTTAACATAATCACCAACAACTGGTTTAATTTCTTGATGACGAAATAATCCTTTTGCTTTGCAAGCATAAATTTGATGGTCAATATCATTTTTAACATAACAAAACTCGCTAACAATGAGAATAATAATTCCTGTTTGATGCATATTATTCTACCCTGGTAAAAACAAGCAAAGACAAACTAAGGCAATAATGAAACAAACTAGTAAGAAACTAAATCATCAAGCAACCTTAATTCTTAAAAATCATGGATAAGAATAATACCAATCATAAAAATTACACTGCTTACCTTTTACTTCAAACATATTTGATAACTTTAAAGGTTTTTCCGAGCGATGTTCTGATGTTTCAATCGCTTGTAAACTAGTATTAAAATCTACTACTGTCTGAAAACGTTCACTAGGATCTTTCGCAATTGCTTTTAAAATAACATTTTCTAAACTTTGTGGGATTAACGGATTTACTAACCGTGGTCGTAGTGGCAATTCTTTAACATGTTTAACTGCAACAAAAGTTGGATTTTTCCCAACAAAAGGAGCCATCCCAACCGCTAACTCATATAACATAATGCCTAAAGCATAAATATCACTGCGTTTTGTTGCCGGTTTTGATTGAACAATTTCTGGTGCCATATATTTTGATGTTCCAATAATTTTGCCACATTCTAAATCTTCACTATTTTCTAAAATTGCAACACCAAAATCAGCAACCTTGATTTTACCATCATATGAAATCAAAATATTTTCTGGTTTAATATCACGATGAATAATATTATTATGATGAGCTTCCTTAATAGCTAAATTAATTTCATCAAAAAAATATAATAATTCTTTAACAGTGCAAGGGCCTAACGTTAGTAAACGATCTTTCAAAGTATAACCTTTAACTAATTCTAAGACTAAACAATGACGATCATACGCCTGAAATGAACCATAAACTTTAACCACATTATTATGGGAAAACTGCGCAATTGAATTATATTCTTTATTAAAACGTTCTACTGCTTCTTTATTTTTTGATAATGTTAATGTCATAATTTTAATTGCAACATGCCGCTTTAATAACATATCATATCCTTCAAAAACTTCAGCCATACCACCATCTGCAATTTTAGCTAAAACCTGATAACGATTATGTAACATTGTTCCAATTGTGATTTGCTCCATTTTCTGCACCCTTTTACCTTATTTTTAACTTGTAAACATCATAACACAAAAAACTAAGAAGAAAAAAACAAATAAAAATAACAGTGATTTAATCTGTTATTTCAAAAACAATTCCGGTTAAATTATCAGTTGATATATTTTCTAATGCCCGATTAATTAAAATTTTAACCTTATCGTTTAATTTATTTGCTGATTTTAATGTTTCAATTAAATCAATTTCATCAACATAATCATGAATTCCATCGGTGGTTAATAAATACTGTCCTTTAATATCTTCAATAACATAAGTATCAATTTTTAAATTCTTTGTTGGTCCTAAAGCACTTGTTAATACTTTTCAAAAAGTATGCATATTATATTGTTTTTTATATTGACCTTGAAATTCTAATTCTTGTTTTTCTCGATATTCTGTTGAATTTTCCATATTTTGGTCAGTAGTAATTTGATAAATTTTATCATGATGTAATTTATATAACCGTGAATCACCAATATTAATAACATATACTTTCCCATTAGTAATTAAGGCAGCAACAACTGTTGTTCCCATATCACTTGTATCAGGATAAATTTGAGCATAAGTAACCATTTCCTGTTGAATTGCTAAAATTGTTTGACGAAACCATTTATTAATTTCTTCATCGGACAAATGATTAAAATTTGTCCGTTTAAAATGTTCCACCAAACTATCAACAGCCATTTTACTAGCAACTTCGCCATGTTGATGACCACCCATCCCATCACAAACAATAGCAATATAATTGTTAAAAATATTATTGGCAAAATCAAAGTAATCTTGATTACTACTACGATAAGCACCAATATCAGTTTTGTATCCAAACCGTATTTGCATAATTATTTTCTAATAATCCCTTCATTTTTAGCTCGTAATTGACCACAGGCAGCATCAATATCGCGCCCAAATTCCCGACGAACAATACAATTAATTTTTTATTGCTGTAAAGTTTCAAAAAATTGATTAATTTTTGTACTGCGTTGATACCCATTTTCTGCAACTGTATTATAAGGAATTAAATTAACATATGCATTTAATCCTCAAATTAACTTTGCTAATTATAATGCTGTTTCACGACTATCATTAACATTCTCAATTAAAATATACTCAAAAGTAACACGCCGATTAGTTAACTCAATATAATAACGAACTGCATCCATTAATTTTTCTACTGGATAAGCTTTATTAATTGGCATTAATTGATTACGAATCGTATTATTTGGAACATGTAATGAAATTGTTAAATTAACTTGTTTCTTTAATTCTGCAAATTGTTTAATTTTCGGGACTAACCCACAAGTAGAAATTGTAATATGGCGCACACCAATTTGATAATCTTTTGAGTCATTAATAATGTTGGCAAACTTAAGTGTATTATCAAAATTATCAAATGGTTCGCCAATTTCCATTACAACAACATGGCTTACACGTTCATTTGTTGTTTCTAAATAACGATTAACCATCATAACTTGTTGAACAATTTCGGCGGTTGATAAATTCCGGGTTTTTTTAATAGTCCTGAGGCACAAAAAGTACACGCCATATTACAAACCAACTTGTGTTGTAACACAAACAGAATTACCATAACTTTGAGGCATTAAAACTATTTCAATTTTATAACCATCTGCTAACCGAAACAAAAACTTTACTGTTCCATCTTTTAACTGTTGTTGAACAACAATTTTTAATGGCTCAATCGTATAATATTCTTGTAATTTATTACGATCAGTTTTAGAAATATTTGTCATTTCATCAAAAGAATATATGTTTTTGACATATATTCAATCAAAGATTTGCTCTGCTAAATACTTCTTAAAACAATGCGCAAATAAATCTAATTGTAATTCCTCTTTTGTATATCTAAAAATTGATGTCATTATTTTCCACTCCATTTTTATATAATATAATCTTATCACAAAATAGCATTTGTTAAAATAGACAAAAAAACATTAATTAAAAAATTAATGTTTTTTTGATATCTATTTAATTTTAACCCTGTTTTGAATTTAAATTCGCTGTCTCTTTATTATTGCGCATTTCAGCTAATAATTCACGCATATACGGTTTAATTACTTCTTGTTCTCCGCCATAAATAATTTGAACCGATTGACCACGAATAAGCATTCCGGTGCTGCCACCTAATCCTTTAATTACATCTTGATTAACAAGTTTACTATCAACAACTGTAATTTGTAAACGTGATGCACATGAGTAAACTGCAGTAATATTATCAGTACCACCTAAAAATTCAATAATTTTACGTGCTTTTTCTCGTTTTGCCGCATCTCCCTTTGCTGGTGCTGATGAAGTTGTTTCATTAGTACTTTTTTTTCTTTAAAATCAGCTTTAGTATATAGTTTTGTGATACCATCACGACCAGGAATTTGAACTTTCCTATATTTAATTGCGAAGTAGAAAGCTGCAAAAAAAATTCCAATATATGGAATACCAACTGCAAGAATTAAATAGAAGTTTGTTCCTTTTCAACTAACAAATGGAATAATATTAAAGACAATAAAGTTAATAAATCCACCTGAAACGGTCATTGATGTATGAACATGTAATAATCCCATTAACATAAATGAAATTGCACATAATGGTATATGAACACCATAAAATAACCATGGTGCTACAAATAAGAAAGTAAATTCAATTAGTTCGATAGTATTACAAAAGCTTAGGTTTTATAAAAAATATAAATAAAATAATTAGATAACTTTTTAAAAGGTTGATTTATCAGTGTTTTAGAAATATATTTAAAATAAAGAATAATTTTTATACCAAAACCTAAACTTTTTTCTTACTACCATTAGTTCTGTAATTCCTGTTAAAAAGCAAGTAAAGGCTGCTAAAAAGTAAATTCCCATTACTTGTTTTCTATTTTCTTTTGGAACACTAAAGTACATTCCTGCTGCTGCTGGTAATCCAAACATCATAAATGGGAACTTCCCAGCTTGGAATCGCCCTAAATTTAACCCCATATATTGAACCATTGTAAAGGTAATTTTTGGATCAGTAATAACTTTATACATAATTGTTTGATCACCAACTGCTGCTATTGTTGAAACATTTAGTTCTGATACTCAACTAGTAATTGCTGCTTGTGCTGCTCCAACTGTAATTGTACTTAAATAAATATTAGCATCAATATAACCAGCTCCTTGTAAATCTTTAATGAAAGCCCATATAACTTAAAGGGTATTTTGAAACATTAGCGATTAAATATGCCATACTTCCCCCGGCTTGTGTTCATCATAATGGTGAATAAAACACATGATGTAACCCAAATGGCACTAATGATCGTTCAAAAATCTCAAATATTAAAGAATCTAACCCTACTGGTAATTTTCCAACTACCAATTTTCCGATAGTATTACAAAAGCTTAGGTTTTATAAAAAATATAAATAAAATAATTAGATAACTTTTTAAAAGGTTGATTTATCAGTGTTTTAGAAATATATTTAAAATAAAGAATAATTTTTATACCAAAACCTAAACTTTTTTCTTACTACCAATTTTCCTGAGTTATTTCCAAATCATGCTAACCCAGTTCCAATTAATGGTCAAATAATCATAAAAATAAAAGCTAATGGAATTACTGCCATAAACATAATAATTGGAACTAATTTTGTCCCACTAAAAAACTTAACGCTGAAGGTAATTGTGTTTTATGAAAACGATTATAAGCGAAAGCCGCAATCGCTCCAACAAAAATCCCTCCGAAAACACCAGTATTTAATAAATTAATTCTTAAATTAGAAGTTAATAATTTATTTTGAACTGCTTATGTTTGACTGGTGTAAAATAACAAGTTAAATTGATCAGTTACTCGTGCTGAACTAACAATTGTGACAGTAACATTCCCTTTCACTAATTCTTTATAAATATCACTGGTTCTCATTCATTCCAATAATTGCTCACCCGTTAGTAAAGTTGGACTGGCTGATGTTACATCATCAACAGTTAATCCCATAATTAGCGAAGCACCACCCTTAATATTAACAACATATTGAATATGAGCATATGCCTTATTTAATAATGACAACTGAATTGCATTAAAAACTAAAAACCCGACCACTGAAGTTAATGCTGCTACTCCAGCATCCTCCGTATAGGCCATTGCAACAGAAATACAAAATAATACTGGCAAATTGCCAAAGGCAATATCTCCCATTTTATTTAAAAAATTTCCAAAGTAGCAAGCTGCTGAAGCAGGATCAACTTTTGATGAAATAGTCGCACTAACTCCTAAGAAGATTCCAGCAATTGGTAACAGAAATGCTTTACTTAATTTACTTAAAGTCCCTATTGTCCTTTGATTTGATTGTTTTCATCAAGCCTTTGACATAAAAGGTTTAAGCTTAGCTTTCTCACTCATTTTTGATTTCTCCTTTCAAAATAATAAATTAATATTTCCTAAATAATTATAGAATTTAACTAACTTAAAGTTAGGTTAATTACTACAAAGTAAAGTTCTTTTATTTTTTTAAAATACGGAAATACTAATAACATAACAAAAAAAAGCAATATATAACGCAATATTACGTTTAATATAATTTCATAAATCTAAATTTTTATTATTTTTAGCATAATAATCTCCGCTATTAGCTAATCGTTTCTTTTGGAAAATTCAAATAATTAACAATATTGTCCCCACAATAATTCCAAAAATTAAAATTAATAAATAGGCAATATGTTGTGGCGATAAACTTAACATCATTGTCTTTTTTTACTCTTTCTATTAAAATAACTGGCTTACATTTGCATTTTTATATAAATTTTCATTATTTTACAATTATATTATAGAATAATTTTATTAAAAAATATGCATAATTTGCATTTTTTATTAAATTAACAAATTATTTTCCACTTTATTATTCGCATAATATGTTGTAAAATAGAATTAGTTGATATTATGAAAATAATTTTCATGGTAAGGTTGATGAAAGGAGTTTATATATTGTCTCTGTTAACATATGATAAAAATACTTTGACTGATACTGAACTATCAGTTATTGAACAAATTATTCAAAATCCTGTGCTATTTACTAGTAAAACAATAACTGAATTAGCAAAAGCTTACTATGTTAGTGAATCAACTATTACACGAATGGCAAAACACTTAGGATTTAAAAATATTAAAGAATTACAAATGCATATTTATGAACGATTAAATTTTCTAAACAAAAATTACGAAACTAATGAAACCATGAATTTAAAAGATATCGCTAACAATATGCGTGTCTATTATTCTTATAGTATCCATGAAACAATTGACAATATTGATTTAGAAGTCTTAGACCACCTAATTAATGATATTGTTCTTAAAAAGCGAATTTTAACCTTTGGCATTGGTGCATCTTTTCTTGCTTGCCGTGTGTTATATAGTAACCTTAATATGATTGGTTATAACTGTTATACAACAGAAAACATTCATTCGTTAATGGTTACTCTTTCAAATGCCGAACACGATGATTTAATTATTATTTTTAGTAAATCAGGAAAGACAAATGAAGTTGTTAATATTATTAATTTAGCAAATAAGCTGAACATTGATGTGGCTTTAGTTACTAATAATCCTAACATTGATCAATTATATAAAATTAAACATAAAATTTTATTTGAAGTTCATACAAAAGAAAATGAGCGTTTCCCAGCATTATCTTCTAAAATTGTTCAAATTTTAATATCTGATATCATTTTTCGAAGTTTATTAAAAATTCATCCAAATTTGGAAAATAAGATTAACGCGGCTAACGCAATTACTAAAGACTACAATGAAAGTGCTAATAAAAATAAAGACTCTTTTAATTAAGAGTCTTTATTTTGTTCATTTTCAAACATCTCTTTTGTATAGTTAAAGACACTACCATACTTTTGAAGAATATCAGTTACTGCTAAATCAGCTCTAATTTTTCCTGCTGATAAATAGATAACCCTCTCACAGAAACGTTCAATTTCTTCTATATTATTATGTGATACGAGCAATATTGCTCGTTGATTAATAATAATATTTTGTTCTAAAAATTAAAAAATAGTTTCTTTAACTGCAATATCTAAGCTAGTTGAAACTTCATCCAAAATTACTAATTGTGGCTGATGGATAACTGACAATAAAATGTTTAACCGCTGTTGCTGACCTCCTGATAATTTAACAATCTTTTTTTTAGCAACTTCTGTTAACTGATAAGTGCTAATTAATTGTTTAATTTCATCCTTCTGGAAAGATAACTGAAATACTTTACAATAATATTTAATCATATACATTATTGTTAACCCAGGTGGATATTGTTAATTTTGAAATTGCATCCCAATGGTTAAATTTGGTTGATAAATAATTTCACCATTATTAGGATTTCGCACACCAGCAAGAATCTAACTTAATGTTGTTTTACCACTTCCATTAGCACTAATTAAATCAATTTTTTCATGTTGATGGATTATTAAATTAACATCTTTTAAAACAAATTTTTTATGGTATTTTTTGCTAATAGCTTTGTCCTCTAAGATAATTGCTATAAAATCCTCCTATTTTAAAGTAAATTCTTCCTTATTTTACCATTAAGGAAAAGATTTTTATTTTAACTTTATCGTAAATAAAGTGTAATTTGACAAACTATACCATTTTCAAGAAAAAAGATTCCATTTTATGCTCTCCAAAGAAGTATTATAATTGATCTTAGGAAAGTAAAATTTTTCAATTCCAACAATTTTTGGTACAATAAATATTCATTAACAAGATTTAAAAAGATATATTTTGGATATAAACCATAATTGTAACAGCAATGAACAATATGACATAAAATAAAAAAATGATATTATTAAATATCATTTTTTTATTTAAAAGTACTAATTTTGATTTGTTGTTTTAAACTTTCCACTAACAATTTGTCAGCAATCCCTTGACTAAATGCTGTCGCTGATCCAGCACAAATACCAGTTAACATTGCTTCTTGATAATCATTTGTTGCTAAATATGTTCCAACAAATCCAGCAACCATTGAATCACCAGCGCCGACTGAATTAATTAATTGTCCTGTTGAAGTATTACCAACATAAACATTTGTTGGAGTAATTAAGATACTCCCATCCTTACCACTACTAATTAAAACATTCTGTGCCCCTTGTTCTTGTAATCTTTTTCCTAAAGCAACAATTTCTGCTTTTTGAGTAAATTGGTAATTTGTTTCAAATATTTCATTTAATTCCGCTAAATTTGGTTTAATTAAAAATGGTTTAGCTGATAAAGTTGATAATAAAACATCCTTTGTTACATCAACAACAAATAAGATTTCATTTTCATCACAGTAAGTACTAATTCTTTGATATAAATCAGATGGACAATTGCGTGGTAATGAACCAGAAATAATTAAACAATCATTTTTGGTTAATTCTGTTTTAAGAATTGTTAATAGTGCCATAACATCATCAGCACTAACAGAAAAAGAAATACCATTTAATTCTGTTTCTTGTTTTATTTCTAAATTTTTGATTTTTATATTAGTTCGGTTTTTACCATTAACTTCATGAAAACAAGCACCAACCTTTTGCTCTATCAAATAATGTTCAAACATTTCCTTATTATCACGCCCTAAAAAACCTAATGCTGTAGTTGAATATCCTAAATGTTGCAACATTACAGCAACATTAATTCCTTTGCCACCAATTACCTCATACTCACTAATAGCTTTATTAGTTTCTCCTACCTGGAAATTAGGGACTTTAATAACTTGGTCAATTGCAGGATTTAATGTTAATGTATAAATCATTTTTTCGTACTCCTTCCCTTTTTATTTTTAGTATTATAAAAACCCAATGAGTTGGGTTTTTACTTTTTAAATTAAATTGCTAAAGTAATTTTATTGTTTTTAACATCATGCATTCTTCAAAATCCAAGAATCAAGGCACTAATAAAGCTTCCAATAATTAGTGCAATAACTGAAATTAAGACTGCCACTCCAATTGAAGCACCATGATTAGCAATACTAAATCAATTTTTACCATTATCTTGAATTTGCAATAACGGAAAGACAAAGCCCCCCCCGTGCGGTGCTGCTAATGTTACACCGAAACCACTAACAATTGCGCCAGTAATAGCACTTCCAACCATAATTGATGGAATTGTTCGTTTTGGGTCAGCAGCAGCAAATGGAATTGCCCCTTCGGTAATAAAACATACGGCTAAGAAATAGTTAGTATTTCCTTGCTCAACATCTTTTTTTGTTCAATATTTTTTAAACATTCTTGTACATAGGGCTAATGCTAATGGTGGTACCATTCCCGCCAACATTGCACAAGCCATAAAGACTGTTCCCCCATTTGTTGAGCGAATTCCTTCATAAGCTGTTTGTGTAGCATCAATTGTTAAGGTTCCAAAGACATAGGCAGCTTTATTAATTGGTCCACCCATATCAGCAGCCATCATTAAACCAATAATAATTCCAATTAAAGCATTTAAATTATAATCAGCAATTGCTTTTAAGCCTAAACTTAAGCCGTAGTTTAAATATCCTAGTGGGATATTTAAACCAAACATTAAGACTCCTGCTGCTAAAGCTGTTAGAACAGGGATTAATACAATATCACGAACTCCTCGTAGTGATGGGTGAAACCGAGCAAATCCTTTTTGGCACCCATATACAGCAAAAGCAACAAGATAACCACCAATTAAGGCTCCAAAAAATCCTGAGTTAAAGTTTGAAATTGAATCAGGGAATAATCGCCCTCATGTATTTGCTCATCCCGTTTTATTTTCTGTATCATATAACATTCCAGGGGCATTAGCAATTAATCCTGCTGTCATCCCGGGTAATAATCCTTGTGGTCCCACAATCGAGTAACATACATAAGCACCTAAAATTGGAACCATCATACCAAAGATTACTTTTCCTAATCCTGAAAATCATGCAGAAACATCACGAGTTACCCCAAAATTTTTTCCTGTTTTACCTGAATCTAATAAGAAACCAATTCCTAAAATAATTCCTCCAGCAACCACAAATGGTAACATTCGTGAAACTCCTCCTAAGAGGTTTTTTGTTACATCTTTAAAGTTTTTTAAACTTAATTCACCAACTTCATCGTTGCCACCTTTTCCACCTTTACCAATTGTTAAACGTTTACCATTTAAAGCATCTTGAATAACATTAGGGCTATGGTAAATAACATCTTTTGTACTTGTTTCTAAATATGAAACGCCATTAAAACGATCCATTCCCGTAATTTTTTTATCAATCCCAAAAATAATTGCTTTTGCATTAGCAATGTCGGTTGCTGTTAAGACATTTTCATTACTGCTACGCCCCTGCGTTTCAACTTTAATTGTTAAACCCATTGTCTTTGCTGCTTCTTCCATTTTTTCTTTTGCCATATAAGTATGGGCAATTCCAGTTGGACAAGCTGTAATACCAATAACATCATAGTGACCATTGGTTTTCATTTTATCGTGGTCAGTAACTGGTTCAATAAATGCTTTAAGAATATCAGCAAAAGTTTTTGCCGCACGAATTTGGGTTACAACTTCACTTTTTACTAAAAAACCAGCTAATTTTGCTAGTGCTTGTAAATGTTGCTCTCCTCCTTGTTTTGGCGTAGTAATCATAAAAATGATATCAACTGGTTTGTCATCTAAACTTTGTCAATCAACTACCTTTTCTAATGTCATAATTGCAATTGATGGTTTAGTAACACTACTACTTGAACAGTGGGGAATTGCTAAACCATCACCAACCCCTGTTGGACCTTCTGTTTCACGTTTTTCTAAAGCTTTAATTAACTTTGCTGAATCAGTAACTGTTTCATTGTTAACCAATGCTGTTGCTAATGTTGCAAATACTTCAGCTTTATCTGTCACAGAAGTTTTTAAAAATGTTGTTGCTTCAGTAAAATAATCAATTATTTTCATAATTTTTTATCCTTTAATCCTTTCTATGAACTTGTAATAATTTCAACTTCCAAACGAGAAGCGAATTTTACTAATGATTTAATGTTAAATTTTAATGAATCAGCAAGAATATAACTTTTTGTTGCTCGTTTAATAACTTCCGCTTTAATGATTGCTTCATCTGGGTCGGCCGTATATAAATCCTGACCATTAATCCCATTCACCCCTAAAAAAGCACAATCAATTTGATATTTTTGTAAAGTTGTAATAGCTTCTCAACCAATTAATACTCCTGTTTGGTGTTTATATTTTCCTCCCAAGACATAAACATTATTAAATACTCCTAAAGCTAATAGTTCTACATGGAAGATTGAATTAGTAATAATTACTAAATCATCTGCTGATTGTAATAACTTAATTAATGCCAAGGTTGATGAACAAGCATCCAAATAAAAACACATTTTTGGTTTAATTTTTTTAACCGCATGGCGAGCAATTAAATATTTTTCTTACGCATGCTTGTTGTATTTTTTCATTTAATTATTCTTCTATCCGAACCTCATAACTCTTTTGTAATTTAACACCACCATGCACTCGTTTTAATAACCCTTGTTGCTCTATTTCCGTTAAATCACGGCGTAATGTTGTTGGTGATAATTGCAATTGTTTAATTAAGTCGTTAACTACTAATTGTCGATCATCTAAACAAGCTAAAATTTTTTCTCATCATAATTTTTTTAACATCTCCTCACCTATTGTAATTATATCTTATTTTTAACCAAAAACAACCAAAAATAACATAAAAAAACCAAAAAAACAATTACTTTGTAACAGCTTTCTCAGTATAAGCTTCAATAACATCTTGCTCTTTTAAATCATTATAGTTTTTAATTGTTAACCCACATTCAGCCCCAGTTTTGGCTTCTTTAATATCATCTTTAACATGTTTTAATGATGCTAATTCACCACTATAGACAATAACTCCATCACGCAAAACTCGAACTCGTGATTTTCGCGGAATAATACCATCAGTAACATAACAACCAGCAATAGTTCCAATATCAGAATGACGGAAAATTTTACGCACTTCCGCTTGTCCTAACACTTCTTCAACCATTTCTGGATCTAACATTCCTTCCGCTGCGGCAACTATTTCTTCAGTTAATTTATAAATAATTGTATGTAAACGAATTGCGACACCTTCATCTTCGGCTTTTTTCCGAACATAGGCTGTTGGACGAACATTAAAACCAACAATAAATGCTTGACTAGCTAAACCTAATGTTACATCACTTTCAGAAATTGCCCCAACAGTTGCTCGTAAAACATTAATTCTTACGCCTGTAATATTAATTTTTAATAAACTTGCTTTTACCGCTTCAACTATTCCTTGAGTATCAGCTTTTAAAATAATATTAATTTGTTTTAATTGTCCATCTTTAATTTGGTCTGATAAACTTTCTAACGAAAAATTTTGATTTTTATAACGTTTATTCATTGTATCAATTGTTTTTCGTTTTAAAGCAATTTCACGTGCTAATTTTTCATCTCGAAAAACCATAAAACGGTTACCAGCATTTGGTACTTCATTTAAACCATGAATCATAACTGGAGTTGATGGTCCTGCTGATTTAATTTTTTTACCACTCTCATCAGATAAATCACGAACATAACCAAAAGTATAACCAACAACTAAGGCATCTTTAATATTCAATGTTCCTGATTGCACCAATAGTGTTGCAACTGGCCCTAAGCCACGATTTAAGTGTGATTCAAGCACTGTTCCTAACGCAAAACGATTTGGATTTGCTTTTAATTCCATTAAATCAGCCATTAATAAAATTGTATCTAATAATTCATCAATTCCTTGCTTTTGTTTAGCACTTCCTTTAACATAAGGAGTTGTTCCTCCTCATTCTTCTGGAGTTAATTCTTCTTGTGATAATTGCATTAAAATATTATCTAAATTTACTCCAACTTTATCCATTTTATTAACAAAAACAATAATTGGTACGCCAGCTGCTTTGGCATGATCAATGGCTTCTTTAGTTTGTAACATTACACCATCATCAGCGGCAACAACCAGGACAACAATATCTGTTACTGCACTCCCTCGTGCACGCATTTGTGTAAAAGCTTCATGTCCAGGAGTATCAACAAAGGTAATCTTTTCACCATGTTTCGTTTTAATTTGATAAGCCCCAATATGTTGTGTAATTCCCCCATGTTCTGTACTTACCACATTAGTATTACGAATGGTATCTAATAGGGTTGTTTTCCCATGATCAACATGGCCCATAATTGTGACAATTGGTGGCCGTTTTTCTAACGAAGAAGGGCCATCATTAACTTCAAAACTTTCAATTAAATTTTCATGTGTTACTGATTTTTCACGTTTAAAATCTAATCCGAATTCTAAACATAACTCTCCCAATTGATCTTCAGTTAAAAAAGTATTTTGATTTAACATTATCCCCTTATTAAAAAAGTATTTAATAATTTCACTAACGGGTTTATTAATTTTTTGGGCAAACTCAGCAATAGTTAATGCCTCATCATAAACAAAAACTCCTTCGATAACATGTGCTTCAACCGTTTTTAATTGTGATTGAATTCGATTTCGTTGTTTTTTAGCTAATGTTTTTTTATTTTGTTTGTTATTTTGACTACTCATCTGTCCCTCCTCCTTTTTGAATTTTAAGAATTATTTAATAATGTCAGCAACCGTTGGGTAAGATGTTGGTCACTAATACCAATCATTTTAACATTATTTGTTCCTAAAGCTTGTTGGGTTAAATTGAAATCAAGGCAACTAAAATAAGGGATCTTATAATAAAAACATTTTTGTTGATATTTTTTTGCTTGCGTAGCACCAACATCACTGCTCATTAATACTAAATAAACAGTTTTTTGTTGAATGGCAGTTAACAAGCAAGCCCCTGTGATTACTTTACCCCCTCGTTTGGCTAGACCAAGATAATTATACCCTTTTTGATTTAGCATTGTTAATCTCAACCTTCGCTAATTTCACAATATAACATTTCGTAAAATTGATCGGTTAACTTTATTTTTAAAGCACGTTCTAACGCGTGAGTCTTTTTTACTTTTTCATAAATCTCTAATGTTGGTCGTAAATAAGCGCCGCGCCCATTGGCCTTCCCGGTTGGATCAATAATAATTTCCCCGTTTGGTGTCTTAACAATTCGTACCAATTCTTTTTTTGGTAACATTTGTTGTGAAACAACACATTTTCGTAAGAGAATTTTTTTATGATTTGTCATCGATATCCCTCCTAATTAATTATTTATCTTGATCATAATAATCATCATAGTCGTCATAATTAATTTCATCATCATCATCTTGATTTTCAAATTGTTCACTCTCAAAATAAGAAAGATTGTCTTCAATTTCTTGAATTTCATTTTCTAATACTTTAGAAGTTGATTCTGTTAAATCATCAACATGATAATTTTCTTCATATAAAATCATTGTTTCTTCAGCCATTTGTTCTTCAATAATTTCAAATTCTTCAACTGGTAAGCCGGCTGTTATATCAACAGTATTTGTTTCAACAGTGGCTTTTGGTTTAATTTTATCTTTTAATTTAACTTGTAATGCACTAAGTTCATCAGTTGTTAAATTTCCATTTCATAAAATTTCAACTTGTTTCGTTAACGCTTCACTATAACTCATAATGTTTAGTTTTCATTTTGTTAACTTTGCAACTAATTTTGCGGCACTTCCACCTTTTCCAATTGCTAATGATAATTGCTCATCAGGAACAACAACATCAGCTTCTTTTCCTTCATCATTAGTTGTAATTGAAATTACTTTTACGGGTGATAATGAGTTAATAATAAATTGTTGACTATTATCATTATAAATACAAATATCAATTTTTTCATATTGTAATTCGGCTGTTACTTTATTAATTCGACTGCCCTTGATACCAACACAAGCACCAATTGGATCAATATTTTCATTTGTACTATAAACAGCAATCTTACTACGACGCCCAGGATCACGAGCAATTGCTTTTACTTCAATTACTTGCTCAAAAATTTCTGGAATCTCACGTTCTAATAAACGATATAAAAAATCATTGCTTGTTCGTGAACCAGTAATTTGTCCTGCATTTTTTGATTTAACAATATCTTCTGCTAAAAAAGTAATTGGTTGTCCAACTTCAAAATAGTCAGAAAAGATCAAATTTTTTCGAGGAATATAAGCAAATGTTCGTTCGACTTCAACTAATAAGTATTTTTCTTCAGCAGCAATAACAACACCTATCATTAAGTGTCCTTTTTGGATAATATATTCATCAAAAATTGAATCCTTTTCTGCTTCTTTAATTTGTTGCTTAATAATTTGGCCAACTTGGAAAATTGCTAATCGTGAAAATTCTTCTGAATTAACTGGTTCATAAACTTTATCATCAATTGTAATTTGCTCACCATATTTTTCTTTGGCTTCATTTAAACCAATTTCTAATAAATCATCTTCTACTTTTTTAACAACAGTTAATTCTTTTTCAACTTTAATTTGTCCTGTTTTTTGATCAATATCAACAATAATTGTCGCCTCTGGATCAAAATGTTTTTCATAAGCCTTCCTAATTCCTTCTTTAATTGAATCTAAAATTAAATCACGGCTAATTTGTTTTTCACTAATAATTTCATCAATTGTTGCCAATAATTTTGTACCATCAATCATGCTATATAACATTCCTTTCTTAAAATTTAACCGCACAACGCGCAAATTTAATATTTTGATAATTTGTTTGTAAGGTTTTGTGAGCACCGTTAACAAAATAAGTAATAGTAAGATTTTGTTTCTGATCAACCATTGATAATTCACCAGTAACTTCAACTAAATTATTGAATTTTTCGTTAAATTCTAAATAAACATACTCCTTAACATGTTGTTGTAGTTCATTTCAATTTCGCAATGGTCGCTCAGCACCCGGCGTTGAAACCTCTAACAAGTATTCTTCTAAAAATAAATCAAGGTTATCAACCAATTCATTAATTTCTTCACCAATAACTGTTAGGTGATCTAAATCAAGCACAGTTGTTTTATCTTCAATTAACACTTGTACAACATTTGTGTCAAACTCTTGTAAATAATTAATTGCAAACAAAGTTAAATTTTGCTTTGCTAAATAATTTTCCAAAGCTGCTTTCAATTTTATTTCTTGTTGTATACAATGTTCCATTCAACACCATCCTTTATTAATTAAACATAACTAAATTTATGGCATTAAAGAAAGAGCACGGTTGTGCTCTTTCTTGGCATGTTTTAATTACTTTATCATTATAATACCTTATTAATAAAAATGCAATAAAATTAAGAAGATAAATTAGGAAAGGTAGAATAAAAATAAAGTGTTATATCATATTTCAGTTTTTTTAAGATATATTTCCCCTATATAAACGACTTGTATTTGTTATAATAAACTTAAGAGAAAGTTATGATTTTCCACTTTACTGTTCATCAATTGTTAAAACCATCCGATAAATTGACTTAAAACTATTTTTTCACAGACTTTCATCAACAATTTCAAAATTAAAAATTATTCTTTGTGTTCCAACAATAGAACTTTAATAATCGGAATTACCGCCTTGCTGTACTATAATATTTTCTTGAATAATAACATCTAAATACAAATTTAAAAAATCCTTAATTTTATTTTGGCTATTAATATTTCAATATTTAATTTTACCTGTATTAGGATTAATTTCAGGTGTTTCAGGCTCATTTAATCCATCTCAAAGATAAAAATTTAATTCTTCTATAGTTGCATATTTTGCATCACCAAATTTTATTCCTTTATAAGAATTAAAATCAAAAAGTTCAATTTTATTATTTTTATAATATTTTTCTTTTAGTATAAATTTATTGGCATATATTAAAATATATCATTTATAATTTTTTCCTTTAAATTCTTTTTCTAAATTTTCTTTAAAATTATCAACTAATTTTCAATTTAAAATATTTAAATTAACTGTTTGTAAAACATTTATATTTGTTTTTAATTTATTTAATATTTGCATTAAATTATATTTATTTGCAAAAGAGTAAACAAAATTGGTCAATTCTCTTAAAAATTGCTTTTTATCAACATCATAAAATTTATTAATGTTATATCGTTTAACATAATTATCTCAATTTTTATATAAATCCATAAATTTATCACTAGGTTTATCATAATAAATACCAGTTTAATAACTATCCTTTAAAAAATCTAAGTATCATTTATCGTTATAAGTTAATGATTTTTATGTTTTTAAAGCGGGATTAATAAAATAATTGGTATCACTTCAATTTTCAAAAAAACTACTGCGCAAAAACATCGTATTAATAAAATCAGTTTCATTTATACCAGTTTCTACACTTCGCTTTGTTCTTGCTTTTTCTGCTGTTTGTTGTGATTTATGGTTTTGTTGTAATGTCATAGCCCCTAATGGAGAAAAAAGAAATCAATAAAATTGGTATAAACGAATATAATACTAAAAACTTACGCATTATTCTCTACCAACTTATTTTTACGATGTTCTTTTATTAATTTAATAATTTCATTAAATAAATAACCATAAAAATAATGAATTATTAAAATATATCATAATATAATAAATCGTAAACCATAAAATATATAACCATTTATACCACTATATTTTTCTTTTAATTCGCCAATCGTTGAAAAACTGTATCTAAAATACATACAAACGCTAATAAACAACTTATAATAAGATATAAAATTAAATAAACCCAAGAAATAAACAAACCATTTTGTTTCTTTTCTTTTTTATTTTCTACATTACTTTTCATAAATTTAACTCCTAACTATATAATGTTTTTGAAATAATAAAACCAATAATATATAAACTTGATATTGTTAACATTAACGGATGACTAAATAAAATCGCCATTTTACCAAAAATAGATAACAACCAAGTATCAGAATTATATAAATCCATAATAATATTTTTTGCTGATGTCAACTGATTAATAATAACTGTAATAAATCCAGTTCCAAATATAGCGATTGCTACTACTAATAAAACTAATTTAATCATATAAAATCAACTCCTTACTTATTTTTTTATTCTTTTAGTTATGTGAATTCTTTTAAACCCTTGTTCTCTTGTTTTTGCTTGCCTTGTTAAACTTGATAACTGTTGTTTATTGCGACTAACTTTAAATTGTTTACGATCTTTAATGTATTTTTGTAAACCTTGTTTAGTACTAGAAACACCCCGAACAGTAGCGCCGTATAGTTTAGAACTATTAATAACACCACTTTTAACTGTTGAACCTAAATCGTTATAATTAATTGATGTTCCGTGAATTGCATAAATAGATAACTTAATAACCATAAAAAATATTAAAAAATAAGCAATCATTATATTTGTCATTGGTAATTTAGTATTTCAAATCACATCAAAAATAAATAAAAAAGTAACAAAAATAAAACTAAAAATCTTATTTCAATTATCGTTATTAACACTTTCACTTAATAAATTACTAATCTTTTTTCTTTCCTTTCCCTTTTTTTGCTTTTAAATTTTCTTTCAAAATATCAATATCAAACAATTCTAAGCGTTGTTTATTATTTAATTTTGATATATCTTTTCAAAAGTATTCTTTTTTATTAACAACTTCATCATTTTTTAAATCACGAACAAAACTTAATCAATGACTATCATATTTATTGGCAAATTCTAAAAGAATAATTATATTAAAAAAACAGAATTCCTAATCCAACATCCGACTTATGTTTTGCTCTTTTAGCTTCTGCTGTTCGTTCTACTGATTTTGTTTTTCAAATTTCATAATTCGTAATATCTTGAAAAATACCAATTCGCATAACAAAACTACGATTAAAAATATTACCTAATTTTAATTTAACGGGTTTTTTCAATGAAATCGGGTAGTCGGAAAAAAGCTTAGGTTTTATAAAAATTATAAATAAAGTAATTAAATATAAATTAAAGTAATCACTCTAATAAGTGATTACTTTAATTTATATTTAATTACTTTATTTATAATTTTTATAAAACCTAAGCTTTTTTCCGACTACCCGATATATTGATATTATGCAAGAAATAGATATTATTCAACCAACCAAGTTATTAGGTGGTGTTGACTTAGCAAACTCTACTAGTTCTAAAAGACATACAACAGCAGCTAGTTTTTGATTATATAATTCATTTGATAAAAAAGCATATAAAGTTTCTGAATATACACACTCAAATGCTACACAACAATTTAAAGGACCATTAGAACAAGTAAAAGATATTTTAGAGTTTTATAACAATCAATTAAACCAATATTTTAATTTAATTCAACAATGTATATAAATTAATGTTGATGATAGTGTTTATTCAACATTACAAAGTTTAAACCGAGAAAAATATAATTATTCTTTTGGTCAATATATGACATTTAAACCAGCACAAAAACAGAAATTTAAAGTAAGACATCGTGTAGAGGCATTCACAATGCTAATAAATACTAATCAATTAAAATGATTATGAGAAAAATGTCCTGTAAGTAAAACCCAATATGAATTAATTCAATGAGAAGATAAACCTGAAGCAAGAGAAGAAAAAGTATTAGACTTATATGATGATACATTTGATAGTGATTTTTATGCTTTACACTTTAAATTAATACCAATGGTTAAACATAATAGTTCAGCAGATTATAAATTATGACAACAAAGGGAGTGAATAATTTAATGAAAAAAGATATTTATGTAATACATGATGAGTGTGTAATAAACGCAAAAAGACCTTATATGTCTGTTTGTGGACAAGTTAAAAAAAGACTTTGTCAAGAATTAAAAAAAGATAATATCGCAATATGTAAATTAAATTTATATAACGAATATATTAAAAAATATCAAAAAGTTAAAGTATGTATGCAAGTTTTAGTAAATGAACCTAGTTTATTAACGGTAAATATAATTAATTATGCACTTATCTTAAAATTAAAGGAGCAAAATAACCATGAATAATACTTTTCCTAGTTTACAAAACTTAAATGATATTAATAGTGTTTTAAAATTTTATAATTATGATTGAACTATTAATTTAGCAAATATTATTGCTCGCCATAAAATGCGATTAGTAAATGGTAAAAATATATTATTTGATAGTCATGATAAAAAAATATTAGATAAATTAAATTGATGATATGAAACTTATAAAATAAAAGAAAAATTAGATAAGAATGAATTAACATCAAGTTTAATGGGTAAAACTATCTTTGGTTTATTAGAAACTAGTGATGGTAATATTGATTTATGAATTAATCCATTTAATTTTACATCAAGAGTAAGCAAAATAAATGAAATTGAACAAGGTGCTGATATTTGATTAAATTATCATCAATCAGATAGTGGTTTTATTTTAAATTTAATTTGTACCAAAGATAAAATAGTTATTAAAGGTTTGCCTAAAAATAATGAAGTAGTTGTTGGACAAAGTAAAACACAAATAGTACCTTTTTGAGAAATGATAAATAAGCCTAATCCTTTATTTTTATCTACATCAACTACTTTAAACCCATGACCTACAATAGCAAATTGTTATAAATTACAATTTGATTTAGAAGATAGTTTTAATATTAAATCAAAAGAAAGATGAGCAAATCGTACGCATTGATATGGTTAATTAGATGATAGTTTACTTGCTGCTTACAATAAATGTAATAAAAAATTATATCAAGATATTTTTGATGATATTTTTATTCAATCAGGTCAAACAGCAGCAGATGGCACATCATACCAATCTTTACAAGTAGTACAAGGTACACCAACCTTAGAAACATATACTGAATACCAGAAAGCAATTATTTAACAAGTATATATAGCATGTCATTTTTCTAGTCCTTTTGGTGATAAATCAGATAATGACAAAAATAAAACACAGTCATTATTAACTAAAACAAAAGATTTAGAAAAACAAGCATATTTACAAGCATATCGTAAATCATATTATACTAAAATGTTTGATGTAGTTTTAAAATATTATGGCTTATGAGATGGTAATGGTGAAAAACCATATACTTTTAAATTTATGAGTGCTAGTTTAGTAGACCAAATGCGACAAAATGAAATATTAACTGCTAGATGAAATAATGAAACAATAGAGCCAATTAAAATGATTAGTGAATATGAAGAAATGAATTGATTAGAAGCAGAAAAATATAATAAAAAAGTAGAAGAATACTGATAGTATTACAAAAGCTTAGGTTTTATAAAAAATATAAATAAAATAATTAGATAACTTTTTAAAAGGTTGATTTATCAGTGTTTTAGAAATATATTTAAAATAAAGAATAATTTTTATACCAAAACCTAAACTTTTTTCTTACTACCAGAATACTTAGAAAAAAGGCGCGCCCAAGAAATTGAACATAATAATAAATTACTAGAATATGATGAAACTGGTAATAATCAAAATACTATCCAAGATAGAACAGAAATTAAGGAGAATTAACAAATGCAAAAAATTAGTCCAGCAGCTATGAAATGATTAAGAACAGGAGTAGGCGCTACTGCAATAGATATAAGAGAAAGTATAAAAGAACATAGATATTGAATGGTATTTCCTTTTAATGTTTATAGTTCATATATTCCTGATACTGAGACAGGTTGAAAACCTAATAATGCTAAACCAAGTGATTGTGGTAGTTACTCACGCATATTTGATAATATGGAAAGTACGATTGCTCAATGACAAGGCGGTTTAAAAATAGTCCAAAAATATAAAGGTGAAGAAATTAATATTTTAATGATTGATTATTTTAATAAACAACCTATTAACTCAACTATATGAGCCAATAATAAAACACCTTTTACTATAAAATTAAAAGATGAAAATAATAATGTTTATTGAAAATTAATTGATGGTGAAAATATTTGTGATATTAATAAAATGTTAGAATATTTAAAGCAATATAAATTAAGTTATTTTATTAATAATTATAATAAAGCAGATAACTTTTATACAAAAGAGGTTAAAGTTGGTAAATATTGAGATGCTTATATGATTGATGATGTAAGTTCTATTAAATTTGGTGATGCTAAATTTGAACAAGTATTTACTCAACAATCAACAGAACGACAATATACTTTATTAATTTTAGATGAAGATATTACTAAATTAAATATTAATGATTATTATAATTTTTATACTGTATTTAATGACCGTGGTTTAAATATTGGTGGTGGTGATATTAATTCTGCTCCCCAAGATAGATAATGATTATATCCATCAAATATTATTAATTATTATTCCGTAGAAGATGGTGATTTCTTATGACAATAAATTACATTTTCAAGTATTAATGATAAAATTAGTAATAGTGGTTTATCAGTACGACAATTTATACAAACAAGTGCCCCGGGCGAAGGTTATTGTTTTCCTAAAATAACTTATGATGAAAAACTAAATAAAGGTATTGTTGAATTAGATGATATTTTATTAAAAGACCCTGGCGTTAGAGCAATGGCAGTTAAATTTTATGGTAATCCAATCTTTTTTGATATGCCAGTTATAGGAAGACTAATTATTAAAGGTCAATTTAATCAAAAAGTAATGAATTCAAGAGACTTATTAATGTATAACATGTTCCCTGCTCCGCCTGATAAAATAAATACTTATGCATCACCAGAAAGTAAGCTGATATAACATTCAAGGTATTCAACCAACTATGATAACTGGTTATTAAGATTGAAAAAAAAAGATATGGAAAGTAGATATGACTTTTGAAATCAAAAAAATAGTGAGGGAATTGTAATAACTGATAAAGCAAGTTCAACAGTAACCAATCCGACTGTTGGAACAACTATTCATAAAGAAGATAATGACTCTAAATTTTATTGGTCTAAAAATTGAATGATTACTCCACCAGATAAAATAAAAGTAAATAATGAAGATGTTAATAATATAATTAGTACACAAGCATCATCATATTTTAGAAGAAAAGATGAATTTGGCAATACCGTAGGACAAGTTCAAATTGAATATAATAAAATGAGTGCATGTAATGTTTGAGATATTTTAAATATGAATAATTTTATTAATTGCCAAATTACCGTATTGCCTTTAAACTACACTCAAAAATTAGTTTTTAATCCTTTTACTATTCCAGATGGAGTTGGTAAATTCTTAAACTTTATTTCATTTGGTATTCCCTGAGGATGAGTTATTAATCAAAATGAAAAAACTTGACCTAATTTTCAATGACTTAATGGCTTTATTAGTGCTAATGTTTATAGTTTTTATAATGATGCATTTTGGTCTGAAAAATCAAAAGGTAAAGGTTATTTACCATTTGAAATATTTAGAGAACAAGGGAATGATAAAGTTGGTGCTATTTTTGGAGCAAATGCTACTAGTTTAGGGTTTACAACTTTATTAACTGATAAAATACAAGGTAATGTTTTAGAAAAAGATGGTAAACCAACCGAAGAATTAATTTATTAAACTTATAATTTAAAACAATTAAACCCTAAAAATGATATTAAAACATTTGATATTTGAAATACCTATGGATTATCAGGCAGTTATTATGAACAAAGTTATAAAACTAAACAAAATAATGGTACTTTATTTTTTCTACCTATGATTACTAAATTAAATTATGATGTTAATCGTAAAATTTAAAAAACATATTTACAAGCATATTATACTAATGATTTAAAATTAAAAATTATATTTTCAAAAGTAATAATTATATATTTATGAGGAAGAATATTAGAAAGTTCCAAATATTACCACATTAGATGTAATGATAAAAATATAACAATAGATATTAATAACGAAAATATTTTAGGTATTAGAAATAATAGTAATAGTCCTATTAAAATTAGAATGAAACCAAGATAAAAATAAAAAGAGATTTAATAATCTCTTTTTCTATTCACCATTAACTTTTACATTACTCTTTTCATCTAAAATTAAATCAGGTACATTAGTATCTAAATTTCAACGATAAACAAATTTAAAATAAGCTTCATTATATTTTTGCCAAGGTTTTAATGTTTGTACACTAGAGGGATATTGATTTATAGAAATATCAAAACCTCCATTATATTGCCCAATTTTAATATAATATTTATTTTGTTCATCAAATTTTATTAGTCTTTGTTCTTTTTTATTTTGAAATTTAACATTTATTCAATCCTCGTTTTTATCACCGTGCCACACTACATAATATCATTTATTATCAACCGTATTAAATGGTTTTTCTTGTGCTGATATTAATTCTAAATTATCTCTGATTTTTTTGTTATTTGTTTTAATTTTGTTTTCTTCTTTTAATTTTACTAATTCTTCGGGTGTATATTCTTGTGTTGTATTACAAGCAACTAAACTTGTTGTACTTGTTCCTACTAATAATATTGTACTAATGATACTTAATAATCTTTTCATTTTTTTAACTTCTTTCTATTTAAATTAATTGTGCAGCAGGTAATTTAAAATTTTTTAAATTTAATGTAGTTAAAATACTTACTAAATCCCTGTGGTTTAAAAAAATGTAAAATATTAAATTCTAAATTAAAATTATTAATTATTTTTTCAGATGATAAATTAATAAGAAAATTTATGCCAGTCATTGTAAAACCTATTATTGGTGTGTTTTTAGGTTCCGCAATTCTAGTATATTCTGGATTTAATTCTTTTAATTTATCATAAATTTTTAATAATAATGTATTTTCAATTTCTTCTTCTGTAACATTTTTAACATCTTTAGCAATTATTTTTTTCTTGTGAATTAATTGTTTTAATTTCATTATTATAATAAACTCTTTTTTTTATTTTTACATTATTTTTATTATTTTTATTATCTATAACATTTGCTTCTAATTCAATAATTGTTTTATTTTTTATATAAATTGGAAATGTTTGATTTATAAATTCAATTTTAAAACTATCTTCATTTAAATTATTATTGTCTATTAAAAGAAGCTCTAAAACTTTACTTTTTAATTCTTTATTAATATCATTTTCTAAAATATATTCTTTTAATTCAAAATCATCATTTAATAATTTATCTATTATTTTATTTCTTTATTATTAATTTTTGTAATATCAAAACTATAATTATTAGGATTGGAGCTACCTACAAAAGGTTCATTATTACTAGTATTTTTTTCAACTTTAAAATTAATTGTTTTTTGACCCTTAAAATTATTTATAGTAATTACTGCACTATTTTCAGTAATATTTGTAACATTGATGTTTTTTGTATCTAACTGTGGATTTAACTCTATTATTGCTTCTTTAATTTGTTGTTCTGTTGGTTTATTTGATTCATTATTAGTTTTAAATATATGTTTATCTTGATTATTTTGTATATATTTTTTATTTTTAGTTATATTTAAACCTGTTAAATTTAATTCAGATAAATCTTTAATAATATTTTTTTGATAACTACTAGCGGCAATGACATTAGGTATTGATGTTCCTATAATTGTTAAAGTACTTAATAAACTTAATAATTTTTTTATACTTGTATTTCTCCTTTTCATATCTTGAAACTTTTTATAAATATCTTATTGACATTATATATATAAGGGTAAATTAGTTAATAAAAATAAAAAAGTGCCAATAATAAGGTTGGCAAAGACCATCAATATAGTTGTTTAGTTTTGGCAGAGAAATCAAGTAAAAAATACTTTGCTATGAAATTAGAAGAACATACTGCTAATGAAGTTTTAAAAAAACTTGAAGAATTAGTTAGAATTAATGGTTTAGTTGGAAAAATTAAAGGAATAATAACTGATAGAGGAAAAGAATTTAGTAAGTTTGAAGAAATGAAAAAGATTACTGGTTTTAATATTTATTATTGTGACACTGCTTCACCTAATCAAAAACCATTAATTGAAAGAATGAACCGTGAATTTAGAAAACGATATCGTAAAGGAACAGATTTTAATCCTGTTATACAACAAGAAATAGATTTAGTAGTTGATATTATAAATGAAAAATTAAGGCATGTTTTGAATTGAAGAATAGCAAAAGAGGTATTTTCAGAAAATTTTAAATAAGTTTATTTGAATAATTTAATAAACTATTTTTCAGTGTGCTAAAATTAAGATAAATTTACAAATAATTTAACAAATAATTTATTTTTTTAAAAAAATAGTTGCATTTATTTTAAAGAGTGCTATTATCAAAGTAACAAGAGATAAATTTGGAGCTTAGATTTACATAATACAAAATAATAAAAAATTCTTAATTAATGATAAATTATCACCCTTTAAATGAAATGTTAATTCAAAATAACGCTTTAATTCATAATTTTATTGTAAAGTTGTTGGCGATGCTCCAATTCCTTTATATTTTAAAATACTCAAGTTATTTTCCTCTACTAATTTTTTAGCTCTATATGAAACATATCCTATTGGCTATGAATTATCATTTACATCCTTAATTGCCGTTGCAGTATTATTGGCTGTTTGTAATTGCGAATCAAATTCTTTAATTTGTAATTTTTCTTGGAAAACATCACGTGTACCTGAATTTTGTTCACAATTAATAGGGGTAGCTTTTGTTGTTGATTGACATTCTAACAAATCACCTCAAGTTTTTGTTTACCCTTCATAAATTAACTTTAAAACGTCAACTTTACTACTAATCAAATCTAACTCTAAATTTAATCCTTGACAATCTTATGGTAAATTAACAATTAACAAAATACCATTAATAGCAAATTTTAAACCAGCATATGGATCTTTTATAAATTCTATCTTTATAAAGCTCGTTAAGTAAAACTAAAAACTAAGGTATTTTTTTTAATTCCTGTTTCACCTCCGCTAGAGCCACTACTATTATAAGCAACCCTAATATTATGTTCTTGGTTAAATTTTTTTAAAACAAAATTCATTAATCCTTGGGCCGAAGTTGAACCACCAAACAAATAAGTTTGTTTTTGTTGACAACTAATAACACTAATAGCACTCGTACCACTTAACATTAGTGCTGATAGTAATCCTAAAATTTTTTTCAAATCATATCCTCCAAATTATTCTAGTAATTTATTAATATTACTCACTATTAAACAGTTAAAATAGAAATTATAAAAACTGTTTATGGAATAATAATTACTTAAAATAAAGCAAAATGCAATAAAAGTAATATTCTATCAAATTTATTTCTATTTTAAAATAAATTAGCAAAAAATTCCATAAAATTAAAAAGTTAATATAGCATCTTCTTATAGATACTTTATTAACTAAAAACTTTATATTGTTAATTACTTCAAATCTTAATTAAAATTATTTGTAGCAAGCACCCCTAACAGACAATATTCCTAGATTGTTAATTTTTCCACATAATCCTCATCATTTCTCCTGCTATTTCCTAACAATTCTAATTCGGTTGCTAACCCTCGAATCCGATCAATAATTCTTAATACTTTTACTTTGTTAATTTCTTTATCATTAATTTCAGTTTTAACATTTGCATAAATCGTTGTTAAAGCTGTTGTTGTAAAATTTGATGAAAAAAAAGTTGGCAGTCGACGACTAATACGGTCATTTAGAATACGAAATAATAAATCATCACGAACTCATGGAGAAACTGTTTCTCCGCCAATATCATCTAAAAATAAAACATCCGCTCCTAATAAAATTTCTACTAATGATGATTCACTATTAAAAAGATTAAATGATTCCTTTACTCGATTAATTAAATTAATTACTGAAATAAAAGCAATTTTACGATTATTATTTGCTAAAACATTAGCTAAGCGAATTAATAAATAAGTTTTACCAACTCCTGGCTGACCATGAATATATAAACCTTTTTTTCGTTGGCCTTTAACAAAGTTAACCATTTCGCCAATAATAAAATGCATATTATTAAAATTTTCATCTTTTTTAATATCATTTAATCGTAATTTTAATAATTCATCACTAAAGTCATAATAAAGATAATTATTTTTAACTTTATTTTTTTCTTTAATAGCTATTGTATGATTACATTCAACTCGTGTTAAAAACAAATTATTATTTTCTTTTTTAATATAATATTTGTAACCTTTAAAGGATTGTTGGCATAAAGATAAAGATGATGTTTCTTCGCATTGATGATAATTTTTTAAATATTCTTGAAAGAGTGTCTCAAACTGTTGATAATTATTAATATCAAACGCAATTTCTTGTAAATTAAGTATTAGCTCTGCATTGTTTTGAAGTTGTTTTAATAAATTTATTTTTGACATTGCCCACATCTCTCTCTTTCATTTTTACTATTATAAATTTTTTAAATCATCTAATAATTGTGTAATATCAACTTTTTTAATTCCTTGTTCTTGCAGTTTTTGTTCATAAATTTTATTATATTCTAATTCAACCATATTATGTTTAACTGTTTTTTCTTTCCATTGATATGTTTTTGCTTTAATAGCATCTTTTGTAACTTTACTTTTTTGTGTTTTTGCATAAGCACCGCGTAAATGCTCCATCGCTTTATCAACAGTATTAATTTGTAATTGATGAAAAGTGTTTGCAATTTTTTCACAATACTTTCTTTCAATTCGATGAGCATTTTTAAATCAAACATATTCAATTAAACAATTAACTACCCCTGGTGTTAATGAATAATTAATAATTAAATCGCGAATTAATTCAACTTCAATTGGTGTTGGCTTCTTATTTTCTCGTAGTAAAGTTAAATATTGAATTGGATCAATTGAAACCATTTCATTAATTTTTGCTTCTAACATGTTAGTTGTCTTAATAACATTTTCATTATTAACAATTAAATTTAATTGTTCTCCATTAAGTTGTTTTTTTAATATTGTTTTTTGATGAAAATCAGATAGTAAATGTTGAAATATTTCATAATTAAAAATTCGTTCTTTGGCAGTTAACTCAATACTTTTATAAATAAAAATAGCAAGATTATTTGTTAAAACATTGTAATAATTTGCTAACTGGATAATTTTTTCACGATATGGTAAATATAATTTATGATTTGCATTTTTTGATGCTAAGTATTTATCAATATAAACAAAATCAAATGTCATTGTTTCATCACTTAATTGAACAGATAAATCATTATGCTTCTGTTTACCATCTTGCTGATTAACAATAAATTTAGCTTTAATAATTGCAAAATATTTTTCTCCTACAATATTCAATAAATAATTTCTTAAAATTTGATTTTCAAAAAAAGCAATTGCGGAAATTGGTAATTGTGGTTTTAAAATATAGTGCTTTCCTTTTTCACGTTTTAAAATCTTTAATAAACCAATTGTTTCTAATTTACTTTTTGCTACTAAAAATTCATCATATGATATTTGTAATAATGTTAAAAGATTGTCTAAATGATATTTAGTATTTAATTCTAATATGAAATCTTGTGCTGTTAAAGCAATATATAACATATGTGCTTTATCGCCAATAATTAGCCGATATAAACATAAAAGTAACATACGTTCATCATCTGACAATTGATACTCTTGTTTAATTAAATAAGTAGTTTCTTTCTCCATCATTTTCCCGTTCCTCTTTGTTTAATTATTAATAATATTACAATGAACAATTAATAAGTAAATATAATTTTTTAAAATAATGCTATTAGCTGACTTATCCACAATCTTTTTTAAATAAAACAGTTATAATTATTAAGTTTTTAAAACTTTTCCACATATAAACAACTTTTAATTATTATATCTTTTCTGTTTTTTAAATTTAATTGGTGTTAAAACTAATAATCCTTTTTGGGTACATCATAAAGTAATATTATGACGTGAAGTAATTAATTTATATAAAATAGTAAAACTTGAAATAACCATTGGTAAATAAATTGCTAATTGAATTGGAAACTTAGTTGCTTTAATAACAAAAGCCATTGGGAAAAGAATTTGTTTTAGAACGATTGCATATAATCATAAAACATTAAATGCAAATGAAATTAAAGCAAACCCTACTGCATATAAGATAATTGTTTTTAATATTCAAAATTTATCACTTTTAAATAAAAAAACCATACTTCCTAAAAAACCATATAAAGCAAGATTAAAGGAAAAACCACTATGATATGTTCCACCAATATTTACCAAAGCCCCTAAAGCATCAGTAGCAAGACCACTCAATACACCCAAAAATGGTCCAAATAACATTCCAATCACAAAAATTAAAAAGTTACCTAATGCTAATTGAATTACTCCCCCTCCCATAAATGGGAACAGAATAGTATAACTAATGACATTTGTTAAAATAATAGATAATGCAATTAATAAACTTATAATTGTAATTGTTAAAATACTAATTTTTTTTCAATTTTTATAATCTAATAATACCCCAAGATAAAATAAAATAGCAATCCCTAAACAAGCGCCAATATTTGTTAATATATATAGCATATTCTACACCCTTTCTAAATAAAAATGATAAACCAACGGAATAAAATATAGCGACCCACAAACTAAAATATTTTTTGTTTTATTTTGTAATAATAATTTTTTTCAATTTTTAACTTTGTTCTGCATCTTAATATTATTAATGTCTCATGACATTCGATGCTTAAATTCCGTAATATATAAATTATTACCAAAATGTTCCTTCAATAAAGTTAAATTTTGCATATAATCTTTTTTTTGTGAAGAAGCATACAATACTAATACTTCATTTCGATTCAAATTATGTAACATTTCAAAAGTATGAATACAGGCACGAATTCCTTCTGGATTATGTGCTCCATCAATAATAAAATACGGATTTTTACTTAGTTGGGTAAAACGCCCTAAGACTGGGTTCACTTTAAAAAGCTCATAATTAATTTTAAACTTAAAAATTTTTAAAAACTTAATAACTAAGCTAACATTAAATTCTTGGTAATAATTAATTGCTTGTGGATAAACTTCGCTTGTAATAATATTATCCGAATTATAATATTTTGCAATTAAATTAAAATGTTTTTTACAACTAGCACTAATAAAAAGCTGACAATTGTTTTTTGCAATTCCAACTTTATTTTGAATAATACTATCCAAAGTATTTCCTAATATCTCAGTATGTTCATAATCAATTGAAGTTAATAAAACAGCTAATTGATTATTAAAAACATTCGTTGCATCTAAACAACCACCAATTCCAGCTTCAATAATTGCAATATCAATTTTTTGTTCTAAAAAATATTTAATACAAATTAAAACTCAAATTTCAAAAAAAGTTAACTGATAAGTTTTAATTTCTTCTTTAATTTCTTTGATAATTCGTTTTAAATCACTATCACTAATCATCTTGCTATTAATTTTAATTCGTTCATTGTGTTTTGAAAATGCTGGCGATGTAAAAAGACCTACCCGTTGATAATTTAATATTAACTGGCGGTGTAAGTAATTTGAAACTGATCCTTTTCCGTTTGTACCAACAACATTAATTACTTTAATTTTATTTTGTGCATCAGCATATTTTTCTGTTAATAATTTTGCCAAATTATATTTTTTTTGAAAAAACGTTGCCTTAAAAAGTTGTTTTTTAATATCCATTGTAACCTCTTACTTTAATAAAGGTTTTAAATATTGCGCTGTATAACTAGTGTCACTTTTTAAAACAAGTTGTTCTGGTGTTCCTGTTGCAACAATCATACCACCACCAACGCCACCTTCTGGTCCTAAATCAATAATATAATCAGCCATTTTAATAACATCTAAATTATGTTCAATCGTAATAACAGTATCACCATTATCAACAATTTTATTCAAAACTACTAATAATCTTTTAACATCATCAACATGTAATCCCGTTGTTGGTTCATCTAATAAAAATAAAGTTTTTCCCGTTGTCCGTTTTAACAAGAAAGTTGATAACTTAACCCGCTGGGCTTCTCCACCAGACAATTCTGTTGCCGATTGACCTAATTTAATATAACCTAACCCAACCTCTTGCATTGTTGCTAACTTCTGACTAATTTTTGGTTGTGTCGCAAAAAAATCACAAGCTTGGTCAACTGTCATTTCTAAAACATCATAAATATTTTTATCTTTAAATTTAATTAATAATGTTTCATCATTATAACGTTTCCCTTCACAAACTTCACAAAAAACATAAACCGTTGGCAGAAAGTGCATTGAAATCTTAATAATTCCATCACCTTGACAATGTTCACAACGTCCACCTGGCACATTAAACGAAAAACGACCCTTTAAATACCCTCGTGCTTTAGCCTCATTTGTATTGGTAAATAAATCACGAATATCACCAAAAACTGATGTATAAGTTGCCGGATTACTCCGTGGTGTTTTCCCAATTGGATCTTGGGAAATATTAATTACTTTATCAATGTTATCAATCCCAACGATTTTATCATGTGCACCTGGTCGTTCAGTTGCTAACCCTAAATTTTTCTTAATACCTTTTCATAAAATTTCATTCATTAAAGTTGATTTACCACTTCCTGAAACACCTGTTAAACAAACAAATTTATTTAAAGGAATTGTAATATTAATATTTTTTAAATTGTTTTCTCGTGCTCCTTTAATTTCTAATACTAAACCATTACCACCACGCCGTTTTTTTGGCACATCAATTGCTAATTCACCAGTTAAATATTTACCAGTAATTGAATTTGGGTTTTGTTGAATATCATCAATACTTCCCGCAGCAACAACTTCCCCCCCATTAATTCCTGCACGTGGACCAATATCAATAATATAATCACTAGCACGAACCGTATCTTCATCATGCTCAACAACAATTAAAGTATTTCCTAAATCACGTAAACTTTTTAATGTTTCAATTAATTTATCATTATCTCGTTGGTGTAATCCGATTGAAGGTTCATCAAGAACATACAAAACCCCTGTTAATTGACTACCAATTTGCGTTGCTAATCGAATTCGTTGAGCTTCTCCACCTGATAATGTTGAAGCATTACGTGATAACGTTAAATAACCTAACCCAACACGACTTAAAAAATCCAAACGATTAACTAATTCATTAATAATTAATCGTGAAATTTCTTGTTGTGATTCTGTTAATTTTAAATTCAAAACTTCTTTTAATTCATCTTCAATAGATAAATCAGTAAATTCAGAAATACTAATATTATTAATCTTAACTGATAAAGGAATTTCATTTAATCGCTTTCCTAAACAAGTTCCACATTTTTTATCTGTCATAAATTGTTTATAATATTCACGTTGTGATTCACTTGATGTTTCCGTATAGCGACGTTCAATTAACTGCCCAATTCCTTCAATATAATCATATCCCCGCATAATGTTCCCACTAGCTGTTTTTAAATTATATTCAATTGGTTCTTCACTACCACGAATCAAATATTCTAGTTGCTCTTTTGTCAAATCACTGACGGGTTGTTCTAACACAATATGATAATGATTAGCTAAAACTTTAAACTTTTGCCATTCAATATTTGTTGTATTAACAATATTTTTTAAATAAATAATTGCCCCTTGTAAAATTGATAATGACCGATTAGGTATCAATAAATCTTCATCAACTTCTAATTTTACTCCCAATCCTTTACATTCACTACAAGCTCCTGATGGTGAATTAAATGAAAATAATCGTGGTTCTAACTCCGGAATAACAAAACCACAAATACTACATGAATAATTAGTTGAAAAAAGCATTTCCTTTTTTTGATCAGCAAAATCAATTTTTACTAATGCATCACCATATTTTAATGCTACTTCAATTGCATCATGAATTCGACTTAATAAATCTACTGATTCTTTATAAACCAAACGGTCAATAATAATGTCAATATTTTGTCGTTTATTTTTATCTAATTCAATTTCTTCATCTAAAGTTTTGATTTCATCATTAACCTTGACACGAATAAAACTTTCTTGTTTTAAACGTGCAAATAAATCTTTAAAACTACCTTTCTTATCACGAACTACTGGCGACAAAATCATAAACTTTTCACCTTCTGTTAAAAGCTGTTTTAAATTATTTATTATTTCTTTAACTGTTACTGATTTAATAACCCCATGACCATTAATACAATATGGTGTCCCAACGCGAGCATATAATAAACGTAAATAATCATAAATTTCAGTAACTGTTCCAACAGTACTACGAGGATTATGACTAGTTGTTTTTTGATCAATAGAAATCGCTGGTGACAAACCTTCAATTGCATCAACATCAGGTTTTTCATTTCCACCTAAAAATTGGCGAGCATAACTTGATAGACTTTCAATATAACGGCGTCTTCCTTCTGCATAAATTGTATTAAAAGCTAATGATGATTTTCCGCTTCCTGATAAACCAGTAAAAACAACTAATTTATCTTTAGGTACCTTAACATCAATATTCTTTAAATTATTCTCGCGCGCGCCTTTAACAACGATTCAATCTTTTCCCATTCTTTCACCCTCTTAATTAGTTTTTTGTAAATTAGCATCATAAAATAATCTTATTTTTAAAAAAGAAAATTGTAAATTTTTAATATGTACAAATGATTAAATCTAAGTTTAAAAAATCTAACATTAACTGTCAGATTAATAAAATTAGTTAAGTTCTGTCACAATTTGACTTACTTTGGTTTCAACAAAATAAGCATATTCTTTAATTAATTCTTCTTGTCCTTCTAAAAAGAATAAAATTTTCATGATTTTTTCTTTTAGGTCTGAAACTTCTTCATCACTACTATAATTTTCAATAAAATATATTTCAACTAATTGCTCTGCAATTTCTTCATCAGCAACTGATTGTTCATAATAATTATTGTAATTAGCTTCATTTAGAATTTCACCAATAAAATCACGAAAAAGTTTATCATCATTAATTTTAGTTTTAATTTCTAATAATAATTCCTTTAATTCTGGTTTCATAACTTCCTCCCTCGTTTAAACTACTTATATTGTACTATATAAATTAATTATTTATTTGAAGAAATAATTTGTTATATTGCTTCAAATATTTAGCACGATGTTTATTAATTGCAAGCAATTGCTTAATAATTAATGTTTCTTTCGTTAAAAATTCATTTTTTTCAATTTCAAATGGTTTTAAAATTAGAATTACAACATTTTGTAATCTTAATACTAATTCTTAATTATCCAATAATTGAATAGTATTAGTTAATATTTTTTCATAATTAAAGCCTGCTAAAGAATCATTTGCGGGGCCAATTAGTTTGGCTATCATTTTTAAAAGTAATCGTTGTAAACGCTCATATTCATCATCAAAATAATTTCGTTTAATATAAAACTCAACTTCTTTTTCAAAATCATTAGTATTTTTTGACTTTTTACGACGAAAAATATTACGATGATTGCTAGTTGTATATCCTTTAGCAACTAAATTTGATAAATCTGTTGTTAAATCAATATTTTCTTCAACCTTTACTGTTACAATAAACAAAACTCGTAAGACATAGACAATAAAAATTTGATTATTTTTGTCATTAAAATCATAATATTTTAAAATATCTAAGCAAGTCATAATATCATTGCGCAGTGATTCTGTTTGATAACGATGATATAGTTTAGTTAATTAATCAACTAAAACTTTAATATTACTATCCACCCTACCCCCGCTTCATGCTCCTATTATGATTTTACCATATCTGATGAAATTACAAATGGTAAATTAATATTATGTTCTTGCAAAAAGATAATTTTTTCTAACCGTGATAATTGTTTAAAAGCTGCTTCACGTTGCATTGCTGCAGAACGAGTTGCATATTCTTCACTATAAATTATTTTGACTGGTCGTCGTTTTGCTAAAGCGGTATATTTTGCCCCAATACCCATATTATGTTCTTCTTTGCGCCGTCTTAAATCAACCGTATAACCAGCATAGAGTGTTTCATCAGCACAGAATAATACATAAAAATAATGTTTTTGCATCATATTACTAAACCATCGTTTCAAAATCAAGCGCTTTGTCAGCTCAATTAACATTAAAATTAATATCATGCGTTGTAATTAGAACTGTTCCATCAAAGGCTTGAATTGCTTCTAAAAATGCTTCTTTGGCCAAAACACAAATATGGTTCGTTGGTTCATCTAAAATTAGTAAACTATATGGTTGCAGAGATAATGCCGATAACCGAACCTTTGTTTGTTCGCCGCCCGACAATTTTGTCATCTGATTTTGCATTAAAGTACTTTTAACGCCAAAGTTGGCTAAAATACTTCGAATTCACCCTTCTTCCAAGTCTGGATATAAGTTTTTTAAATATTCAATTGATGTCATATCCATTAATTGTTCAATTTGATGAAAATACGCAATAACTACTCCATTACCAATTTTTAATGTTCCACCTAAATTAGGAATATTTCCCGCTAAAGTATTTAGAAAGGTTTTTTCCCCAATTCCATTATATCCCCGCACAATACATTTTTCACCATCACGAATGTCAAATGTTAATGGATTAATTAAGAGAAACTGATATCCTATTGCTAATTGCTCTGAACTAATAATATTCGTACTAGCTGGTCTCTTATATTTAAAAACAAATTTTGGCTTTGTTAATTCATGCCGTTTATCCATTACTTCAATTTTATCAATTTGTTTTTGTCGTGACTGGGCACTTCTTGCTGTTGAAGCGCGCGCCTTATTTTTTCCGACTACCCAATTTTTAATTAGACGTTCTTGACCTTTTTGTGCTTTATCATATTGTTCATTTTTTAATTCACTTAATGCTAAATATTGTTGATAATTACCAACATAGCGATTAATGCTTAAGTTTTCAATAGCATAAATCACTTTTGCTACTTTATTAATAAAATCAATATCATGCGAAACAACTAAAAACGCTTTTTCATAATTTTGTAAAAATTTAACTAATCATTCAACTTGTTCTAAATCTAAAAAGTTAATTGGTTCATCTAATAACAAAAAATCATTTTCTGATAATAATAACTTTGCTAGGATAACTTTTACTCGTTGACCACCCGATAATTCGGATAATTTAACATTCAACTTTTCTGGATCAATTCCTAAACAATCAACTAAACTACAAATTTCCTTATCAATTGTTTCAAAACCATTTTGATCTAAGTGTTCTTGTAATTTCAGTGCTTTGACAAGTTCATCTTCATCATAATTAAGACTAATTTTTTCATAAATTGCATGAATTTTTTCCTCAATTTCAAATAAATGTTGATATGTTAATTTTAAAAATTGATCAACTGTTAATGTTTCGTCTAACTCTTGGTGTTGGTCTAAATAACCAATTTTTACCCTTGGATGCAACTCAATGTTTGCTTCATCAGGAGTAAGTTTTCCATAAATAATACTTAATAATGTTGTTTTCCCTGTTCTATTTGCTCCAATTAAAACTAAATATTCACCTTTATTAATTTGAATTGCTGAATTTTTATATAAAACTTTCCCACCGTTAGCATGACTTAAATTTTCAATATTAATTAAACTCATTTTAAACTCAATCCTTTATTCTAAGGTATAATCATATATTATTTTAAGAAAAATAAAAAGAAGTTAAATCTCTCAAGCTTAACTTCTGAAAATAAAATCTTATTTATTATTTTTTATTATTAATTATTTTACTAACCCTAAAAAAGTTTTTGGTTCTAAACTAGCGCCGCCAACCAAAGCGCCATCAATATCTGGTTGAGCTAATAATTCTTGAATATTTTCCGGTTTAACACTACCTCCATATTGAATTCGTATCATATCTGCTACTACTTCATCATAAAGATTAGCAATTTTTGCTCGGATTATTACACAAACATTTTGTGCAATCTCAGCTGTTGCTGTTTTCCCTGTTCCAATTGCTCAAATTGGTTCATAAGCAATAACAATTGTTTTTGCATCTTCAAAATCAATACCTTGTAATGCTTTTTCAATTTGTGTTTCAATAATTTGCTGTGTTTCATTGTTTTCATATTGTTGTAATGTTTCACCACAACAAATAATTGGCACCATCCCTTTTGCTAAGATTTTTTTTGCTTTTATGTTTACTGTTTCATTCGTCTCATTAAACATTTCACGACATTCTGAGTGTCCAATAATAACATGTGTAATCTTTAAAGATTGCAACATTTCAACTGAAATTTCACCAGTAAAAGCCCCAAAATCTTCATAATGACAATTTTGAGCCGCAATAATTAAATGATGCGCATGTTGTTTTGCCACTGCTAAATTAACAAATGGTACTGCAATACCAGCCTCAAGTTTTAAATCATGACATACATTATCAACTTGTTTTAAAAAGTCAATTGTTTCATCTGTTGTTTTATGCATTTTTCAATTTCCAATAATAATTGGTTTCCGCATTCTTCTCCCTCGTTTCTATCTAACATTTTAATTATATACTTAAATTTTAATGATTTCTTAATAAAATATTAACTTTCTTAATATTATAATGTTTTCATAGAGGTGAAAAGATGTTTTTATCAGCATTTGAAATGAAATACAATACTAAATCAATTAAAAGACTACCAAAAATTAATAATTCAGATAAATGGTTAATTATTGATATTCGTCCAAAAGAAGAATGAATTGAAAGTCATATTATTAATAGTATTAATATTCCTCATCATCTTTTTCGTTTAATTTATTTGAAAAAAGTAACTAAAAATAAAAAAATTCTTTTTGTTTCAAGTGCTGGCTATTCTCATTTATATTTATACCATTTATTAAAAAAACATAATTTTAAAGTTTATATTCTTCTTGACGGATGAAAAAAAGTTTATAAAACTGATGAACTTGATAAAATTCTTACTTATATTCCTCCTATTGATTAACATTATTAATAAATGGGGTTTTTATTTTTACTTCACCAGCAGTTGGTGTTGCTTTATGCCATAATAATAATTCATTAATACCTCATATTACTAATGTTCCCCCAATAATAATTAATAAACTATATAAATTTTTATGATTACTACTATAAGCAAAGAAATTATACATAATATAACCTATTGAACCTATTAGTAAGAAAAGAGAAAAACCAGCATAATAATACATTCCTTTTACTTTTGCTACTTCTACTAGCTTTGTATAACGATTAACACAAACAGCAATAATTAAACTAATATAACACAGAAAAGCAGTAAAACTAACAGCATTAGAAGAAAGATCTAATAAATACATTGGATCCCCTATAATACCAAGACTAAGTCCCATTAATATTAAATTGAAACAAACAGTAATTGCTATTTGAATCAAACCAATTTGTTGATAACTTAATTCTTTTTTTCCAATATAAACAAGATTTTCTTCTTGCACTGTATGTGCTACAAAGGTTAAACCATTAATGCTCATTAATGCTGTTAACATAATAAATCACATTAAGACTTTTGCAATTGGACCACCAATGAGATTTTTAAATAAAGTAAAAACACAACCATCATTTGTTCCTAAAAATAAAGAAATAACTTCTAAAATATAAAAAATAGTAATAAATAACATTGCAGCAAATAATGCTTTTGGGACAACATTTTTGTTGGAAACTTCTTTTTGTAATCCTGCAGCATAAATAAAACCATCAAATGAAAATAATACTGGTAAAATCCCCATAAAGAAGTTACCAAACTTTAATTCCCTATACTTATCAAAAACATTATTTTCAATTGGAGCAACAAAGCCTATAAATAGACTAACTAGTAAAGGAATAAATTTAATAAATGTTCCAATTGTTTGAACTCATTTACCAACATTTCGGAAAAAAATATTTATTAAGTAAAATAAAATTAAAATAACAAGACCAACAGCAATCGCAATTATATGTTGTGTTTCCTTACTAATGCTTTGCACTTCTAGCGCATCAAACATTGCATTAATACTAAAAATTGGAAAAAGACCCAATAAAATTGGGAAATAAAAAAAGATATAAAATAATTCTATTAAACTACCAACTTGCCGACCAATTAAAATATTAGCTCATGATGATAATGTCCCATGTCCACTTTTAGTTTTTACTGATGTAACTTCAATAAAGACCATAATCATTGCAATTCCTAAAATTCCAACTAAAACCCATAATCCAATTGATAAATAAGGATTTTGAGTAAAATATAAAAGATGTCCTTCTGAAGTATCATTTTTTAAATAAATTCCAATTCCAATTGTAATTCCAACCGCTGTTGAAAAAACAGTTAAAAATTCAAAAAATTTAACGTGCTTTTTAGGCTTTCCCATTAGTTTTTCCTCCATTTTTAATGACCTATTTTAATAAAAAATAATAAGTAAGTTATAACATAAATTATTTTATATTTTCATAATATTTTTTCTTAATTTCACGAAATAAGTGGTTTACTCCCGATTTTGAAATTTCAATACTAGTTTCATTTTCTAATAATGCTGACAAATCTTGCAACGATGCATCGGGATAAACAATTCGTAATAAAGCTACTTTTTTGGTATTTTCATTTAGTTCATCAAACAAATCATGTTCAAGTAAATAATTAATCATTGCAACTTGTTCTTCCCCAGCTTTAATTGCTTTTTGTTGATTTGAAATTTCAATATTATTTAAACGATTAATACTATTAACCATATCCCTTGAAATGCGAGTATTTTCAAAAGCAAGGACACTATTAATTGCATCAATTAATTTCAAGAAATCTGAAACTAAAATTGATTTTTTTAAATAACAAACATAACGATCATGACGGACAATTATCTTAAATGGAAAATGAAATTTATGCAATAATTTTTGAAAATATTGTGCTGAAACTTCATCATTAAACTGAACTTCTAAATGATAATTACTTGTTTCTGGTGAATTAACACTACCACAAGCAACAAAAATGCCTGCAATATAAGCACGTTGTTGTCGTTCATTTCATTCCGATGGGATGGCAACAATTTTTTGATTAGTTTCTGCATCAAAAATTTGTAGATCTTTTAATATTTTAGTAGCTTGTTCTTTAATCCGTAAACTGAAGGTTTTGTTATTTTTTAATTTTGTACCTTGAACAATAATTATGTCAATTTTAACTTGATATAAATTTTTTAAAAACGTGTAAATTGTTCAAATAATTAGATTGCTAATTAAGGTTACTTCAAAGTTAAAAAAATGATTACTAATATTTAATGTCATATTATATTTAACAAAACCAGTTAAAAAAGCTTTCTGACACATTTGGTCAAATTCTTTTCTAACAATTTCCTCTTTTACTTCCAACGCAAAGCTCATCTTTATCCCCCATTCTAATTTAATAATACAGAAAAAACCACTACTTTAGCATAGTGGTTTATTAATTACCCTTTTTGTTTAAATTCTCGAATTTCTTGTTCTGAATCATGAAATGGTTCAGCTTGAATATCGCCATCAATTTTGCGAATAACAACATTTGCTAATTTAATTACAACTTCATGTGCAATTGATAATTGCATATGCTCAAATAATTTTGCAGCTTCTTCAACATAAGCGTGTAATGGATTTGTTTGGGCATAACTTCGTAAGTAAATTCCACTTCGTAATTTACTTGCTTGATCAATATGTTTTGTTCAATAATCATCAAACGAAGTAATAATTGCACTCCGTTCAATTTGATTAATAACATCAGCAGGAACATCTTCTGTTCGCGCTAAATAAAATTCATTCATTTTTGTTACCACATATTTAGCAACTTCTTCTTGCTTCATTTTTTCCATGGCTGCTTTATCTAACACATTAGCTGAAACAACTTTGTCACTAATTCCCTTAATTAATTCATCATAATGAATAAATCATTCCCCATGCAATTCATTACCAAACATTTTGGTTAAATCATAAGCTGCGGAATATTGCATTTTTTTAATAATTGGTTTTAAATCAGTTGCTGTTAAAATTTGATCACGCCGCACATACATTGCTTCACGATGTTGTGCTAAAACATTATCATAATCTAAAATATGTTTTCGTTGATCAAAATTCATTCCCTCAACTTTTTTTTGTGCATTAGAAATTGCTTTTGTTAACATTCGTGATTGAATAAAATCCGAACCTAACCGAGCAAAAATTCGACGTAGGCGATCCCCACCAAAACGCATCATTAATTCATCATCCATCGCAACATAAAACCGCGAAAAACCAGGATCTCCTTGTCGTCCTGCTCGCCCTCGTAACTGGTTATCAATTCGACGTGCTTCGTTTCGTTCAACCCCAAAAACAGCTAATCCTCCAATTTCTTTAACACCATCACCTAACTTAATGTCTGTTCCCCGACCAGCCATATTTGTTGCTAAAGTAATAGCTCCTTTTCCACCAGATTTTGCAATAATGTCTGCTTCACGCTCATGATTTTTCGCATTTAACATTTCAAATTTTAAGTTAGCATTTCGTAAATAATGCGACACAATTTCTGATGAATCAACTGAAGTTGTTCCAATTAAAATTGGTTGTCCCTTTTCATGCAAGGCAATAATTTCTTTCATCATTGCTTGCATTTTTGCATCACGATTTTCAAACATATAATCGGCTTCATCACGACGAATTAATGAGCGATTAGTTGGAACTTGAATTACACGCATATTATAAATTTTAATAAATTCTTCTTCCTCTGTTTTTGCAGTACCAGTCATTCCACTTAATTTATTATATAATCGGAAAAAGTTTTGGTAAGTAATTGTTGCCATTGTCACTGTTTCTTCTTCAATATCAACACATTCCTTTGTTTGTAATGATTGTTGCAAACCATCACTATAAGCACGCCCCGGCATTAAACGGCCAGTAAACTGATCAATTAAAATAATTTCATTATTTTGAACAACATATTCAACACCATTTTTAAAAACAAAATTAGCTTTTAAAGCATTTAGGATTAAATGGTATAATTCAGTATTTTTAATATCAAATAAAGAATTAATTGAAAAGATTTTTTCTGCTTTAGTAATTCCTTCTGGAGTTAAATAAACTTGTTTTGTTTCTAAATCAATTTCAAAATCATTCTCTCGTGATAATGACTTTACAAAATGATCAGCCGCTTGATATTGGGGTGTTCGGTTTTGACGTCCCCCTGAAATAATTAATGGCGTTCTTGATTCATCAATTAAAATTGAGTCAGCCTCATCAATAATGGCATAATTTAATCCTCGTTGGACTTTCTCACTGTAAACTTTTACCATATTATCTCGTAAATAATCAAATCCTAATTCAGCATTAGTAGTATAAGTAATATCACAACTATATAATTCTCTTTTTGCATCTTTAGTAATATCACGAGAATTTAAACCAACTGTTAAACCTAAAAAACTAAAAACTTGACCATTAATTTCTGAATCCCGTCTTGATAAATATTCATTAACAGTAATAACATGAACACCCTTACCAGTTAAACCATTCAAATATGTTGGCATTAAAGCAGTTAAAGTTTTTCCTTCCCCTGTTTTCATTTCAGCCACATCACCTTCATAAAGAACAATGCCCCCAATTAGTTGGACACGATAAGCATGTAATCCTAAAATTCGACGAGCCGCTTCACTGGCAACAGCAAATGCTTCAACTAAAATATCATCTAATGTAGCACCTTCTGCTAACTTCGTTTTTAATTCATTTGTCTTTTCTTTTAATGCATCATCAGACAATGCTCGCATTGTTTCATCTAACGCCATAATTTTATCTGCTATTTTCCCATGTTTTTTTACAATTTTACGATCGCTAACTGCCATTCAATTATCTCCTCTATTCTATATAATTATAAACATTCACATTCATTCTATCATAAAAAACAATAGTTGGTATAGTTATTCTATTTTGACAAAAAAACGACATTTTGTCGTTTTATTATATTATTTATTTTGAACAGCTTCAATGCCAGGCGGCGGTTTCCCTTCCATATATTCTAAACTAGCACCACCACCAGTTGAAATATGGGTAAATTTATCTTTATATCCTAATTGAATTGCCGCTGCAGCTGAATCGCCTCCTCCGATTAAAGTAAAGGCTCCTTTTAGTTCAGCAATTGCTTCACAAACAGCTTTTGTTCCAATACTATAATTTTTAAATTCAAAAACTCCCATTGGTCCATTTCAAGAGACCGTTTTTGCATCCGCTAATTCTTTTTTAAATAATTCAATTGTTTTGGGGCCAATATCTAATCCTATATAACCATCATCAATATCCAAACCTGTTGTAACTTTTGCTGGTACATCAGCAAATTCGGGCGCTTCTAATGAATCAATTGGCAAAATAATTTTTCCTTTTCCTTTTGCTAAAAAGGTTTTAGCAATTTCAACTTTATCAACTTCTAATAATGAATTTCCAATTTTGTGACATTTAGCAACAAAAAAAGTATATGCCATTCCACCACCAATTAAAATCTTATCTGCTTTTGTTAATAAATGTTCAATTACCCCAATTTTATCGGAAACTTTTGCACCACCAATAATAGCAACAAATGGTTTAGCTGGATTGTCTACTACTTGTGATAACATTTTTACTTCTTTTTCCACTAAAAATCCTAAACATGATTCAGTAATATTTTCTGCAATCCCAACATTCGAAGTATGAGCACGATGCGCAGTTCCAAATGCATCATTAACAAAAACATCACCTAAACTTGCTCAATATTTCCCTAAAGCAAGATTATTTTTACTTTCTCGTTTTGCAGTTGCTTTACCATCACTATCAACACTAATTTGACCATTACTATTAATAATATCAGCAAAGCGTGTATTTTGAAATAAAATTACATCTTGATTATGCATTTCATCAATAGCTTCTTCCAATTGTTTTCCTTCAAAGGTATTAATAAACTTAACTGGTTGTCCTAATTTTTGTTCTAATACCTTTGCCACTGGCGCCATATCACGTTTTTCTAAATCATCAGCTGTTTTAACTTTCCCTAAATGAGAAAATAAAATTACTTTTGCTTCTTGTGCTAACAAATATTTAATTGTAGGTAAAGCTGCAGTAATCCGATTATCATCAGTAACTTGCCCATCCTTCATTGGCACATTAAAATCAACACGGACTAAAACTTTTTTTCCTTTAACTTGAACATCTTTTAATTCTTTTTTGTTTGTCATAAATCCTTCTCACTTTCTTTTTCATCTTTATCCAATATATATCTTACCGCAAAAAATACCTTTTTAATGACAACTATTAAGATATTCTAAGGCAAATTGCGCCGCTTTTGCTCCATCACTAATCGCAGTTGCAATTTGTCGTAATGTTGTATTTGTCACATCACCAGCGGCATATAATCCTGGCAATACTGTTAAACATTTATTATTAATAATAAAATAACCTTCTTCATTTAAAACTCCTAAGTTTTTTGCAAAATCACTAATTGGAATTGCTCCAATATATAGGAAAATAACACTGACTGCTAAATTATCAATTTTGCCTGTTTTCACATTTTTAATAACAACTGCTGTCACCCGTTTTTCGGTCACATCCTTAATTTCAGTTACTATTGTATCAACAATAAAATTAATTTTAGGATGTGCTTTTACTTTATTAACAATATTATTATCAGCACGAAATTCATCACGACGATGAATTAGATAAACTTTATTAACAAAGCGAGATAAATAAAGAGCTTCTTCAAGAGCAGCATATCCTCCCCCAACAACAACTACATCTTTTTCTTTATATAAAGCGCCATCACAAACTGCACAATATGAAACTCCATGCCCTTCTAATTCTAATTCACCAGGCACCCCTAATTTACGTTCAACTGTTCCTGTTGCAACAATAACTGCTTTTGCTAATAAGATTTTTTTTGAAAATAACTCTAATTTAAACAAATTATCTTGTCTTATAATATTTGTCACACGATCGGCAATATATGGGATTTTTAATTTTTGGGTTTGTTCAAACATTTTTATAGCTAATTCATAGCCTTGAATATTATCAAAACCAGGATAATTTTCAATTTCACTTGTCTTTATTACTTTTCCTCCTGGTGCTCCTTTTTCAATCATTGCAATATTTGCCATTGCTCGTGCAGCATAAATTCCTGCTGTCATTCCACCAGGACCAGCTCCAATAATTAAAATATCATATATTTCATTAGTATTGTTTTTCATATAATCATCCGCCTTTTCTTCATTTTATAACAGCTATCCATTGGGCAAATAATATTAAAATAATACCAATTACAATCATTAAACTAAGAATAACACAATCTAATGTTCGCATATTTTTTAAAAATAAATCATGATCATCTCGTTGTGTTTCTAAAATAATCCGAATGAAATTATAACCAGCAATATACATCCCAGTTTTAATTCCACAACGGAAAATTTTTAAACGATGAGGATTTTCTATTTTTTCTAATTCTCGGACATCAGCTGTAAAAATTTGTTTTAATCATGCACCACAATATTTTCAATGTGCTTTCATAACTTTTTTTTTATCATATTATGTTTATTTTTAAAATAAACTTTTTTAAAATTTACTTGTTGTGATAAATTATTAACAACCATTGGATCGGGTTTGATATCATAGTATCATTTTACTCAAACACCTTTTCACGATAACTGCATAAAATCGGGTTCTTCTTTTTTAAACCTTCAATAATAACTATAACGAAATATTAATGGTAATGCAATCACAATTAAGAATCATAATAAAATATTAGCCAATGATTCATATAGAAAAATTGGTTGAAAATATTGCACATTATTAAAATAAGTTGGGTCAACAGGGTTTCCGTTAATACCAATTGCCTCTGTTGGATGAAAATTATTTGGTACTAGAGTTGGGACATATCATTTAAATAAATTATCACTAATAAAAATTGGTAATCACATTAATTGTTCGCGCGCAATTGGTGATCCTAATAATTCATGATTAAAAAAATTACCTCATCGCCCAATTGCTTGTGCTAACAAAATATTTGGAACAATTAAATCAGCATATACTCATAACGAAATATTATGTTTTCGTGATTCAAAACCAAATCAAATTCAGCCGGCAATTAAACCAAAAATTAGCCCTCCATGAATACTCATTCCCGGTTCTCAGAAAGTAAATAATGTAAAAAAGAAAATTGGATTTTTAACATCATATTTACCAAAAAAACTAGCCCCCAATAAAGCAATTGGTGTAATCACAAAAATTCCTAAGTAAAATCCTTGCGTTGGAATATCACGTTTACGAAAATTAATTCATGATAAAATAATGGTAATTGCAAAACCACAAAAAATTAAAAATCAATAAGAACGAAATCAATTTCCATAAGTATCGTGGGCAATTCATGTTGCTAAATTCACGTTATAAACTCCTTATCAATTCTATTTTGAATATTCTTTAAAACGATCTTGTAAAATTTGCATCAAAGAAATTCCCGCTTCATCTAATTTTAATTTTGAAACTGCTGTCTCAACTAATTCACTAACATTACGCCCATATGTAACTGGAATTGTTACAATTGGCACCTTTGTATCTAAAATTTTAATATGTTTATACTTAGAACCTAATCGGTCAATTGTTTTATATTGTTCATCATCTAAATGAATTAATTCAATTACTAAATCAATTTTTGATTTATCTAATAACACTTGCAAACCATAAATTTTACTTAAATCTAATATTCCTAAACCACGAACTTCAATTAAATTTTTTAACATTTCATGTGATTGCCCATATAATCTATTATTTCGTTGCTGAATAATAATCCGATCATCACCAACAAACAAATGATTTTTTTTAATTAATTCTAGTGTCATTTCTGATTTTCCAATTCCCGATTTTCCTTTTAATAAAATTCCTTTCCCAAAAACATTAATTAATGATGCATGTTCTTCTGTTGCTGGTGCGAAATGTTCATCAAAAAACTCTAATACCATTTGATATAAACGACTCGTTGTAATATCGCTTGCGCGAACAACTGGACAACTATGTTTTTCCGCAATTTCTAATAATAATTTATCAGTAAATTTTTCCGTTAAAATAATCATTGGAATATTTTCATTTAAAATATAATCATAGCGCTCTCTTCTTTCTTTTTCACTTAAGGTATTCACAAATAATTGCTCTTTATTTGATAACAAAACTACCCGACGATTACTATTATTTTTTTCAAAATCAAAGCCAGCTAATTCTAATCCTGGTCGATTAAGACCATAAATTTTAATAGGTCGATTAAGACCTTCCCTTCCAGTTAACACCTCGTAGCCAAATTTATCAACAATATCTTTTACAATAAACTTTGTCATTCCCAGTTCCTCCCTGTAAATTAATACTATCACAAATCATTATTCTGCTTCAATTTCAATAATAATATCGCGTAATTCTGCAGCTCGTTCAAAATCAAGTTTTTTACTTGCCTCATACATTTCTTTTTGTAAATCTTGTAGTAATCCTTCTTTAGCTGTTTTATATTCTTTTGATTTTTTATTTTTAATGTTATGTAATTTATCATCTTGACGTTTAATATTAGTATAATCACGAATATTCTTAATAATTGTTGTCGGAGTAATATGATATTTCAAATTATATGCCTCTTGAATTTGACGACGGCGAGCAGTTTCTCGCATTGCTTTTTGCATTGATTCAGAAACAGTATCAGCATATAAAATAACATGCCCAGCCGCATTCCTTGCAGCACGACCAATTGTTTGAATTAAGCTTCGTTCATTTCGTAAAAATCCTTGCTTATCAGCATCTAGAATACAAATTAATGATACTTCTGGAATATCAATTCCTTCACGAATTAAGTTAACACCAACAATACAATCATAAACTCCTTTTCGTAAATCCAATAAGATTTGACTACGTTCTAAAGTTTTTAATTCACTATGTAAATATGCAACTTTAACATTTTGTTCTTGTAAGTAACTTGTTAAATCTTCTGACATCCGAATTGTTAAAGTAGTAATAAAAACACGTTCATTTTTTTTCCGACGGATTTTTACTTGTTCAATAATATCATCAATTTGTCCTACTGTTGATTTTACTTCTGCGGTTGGATCTAATAATCCCGTTGGACGAATAATTTGTTCAACCACTTCATTATTTACTAAACCTAATTCATAATCACCCGGAGTTGCTGAAACATAAATAACATTTTTTAATTTTTGATTAAATTCATCAAAATTTAAGGGACGATTATCTAATGCACTTTTTAAACGAAAACCATAATTTACTAAGGTTTCTTTTCGACTTCGATCTGTGTTATACATTGCTCGAATTTGTGGCAATGACATATGTGATTCATCAATAATAGTTAAAAAATATTGGCCAAAAAAATCAATCAAAGTATACGGCGCTTCACCTTCTTCTCGTAAATCTAAATGTCTTGAATAGTTTTCAATTCCAGAACATATTCCACTTTCACTAAGTAAATCTAAATCATATTCAGTTCGTTGTTTTAAACGTTGTAATTCAACAATTTTTCCAGCTGCTTCTAATTCAGCTAAGCGAACTTTTAACTCTACTTCAATTCGTTTAATTGCTTTAGCTAAGCGTTCTGGAGAAGTAATATAATCTTGCGCTGGAAAAATTGTTAATGTTGATAACCGCCGTGTAACATCGCCAGTAATTCCATCAATATAAGCTAAATCATCAATTTTATCCCCAAACAAATCAATGCGAATAAAAGTTTTAACATTTCACCCTGGAACAATTTTAATCACATCACCTTTAGCACTAAAACTACCTGGAATCAATTCAATATCATTACGAACATATCCTGATGATACTAAAAAATTGGCTAAATCTTTTTTACTAATTTTTTGATTACGATTAATTTGTAAAAAAGATTTTTTATATTCATTTGGATCTTGTGCTCCATAAATTGCAGCAACAGAAGCCACAACAATAACATCTTTACGAGTTGTTAAAGCATTAAAAGCACTTAACCGCATCATGTCTAACTCCATATTTTGGCGAGCATCTTTATTAATGTATAAATCTTTTCCTGGCAAATAAGCTTCAGGTTGATAAAAATCAAAGTTTGAAACAAAATACTCAACACGATTTTCTAGAAACATTTCTTTTAACTCAACATATAATTGCATTGCTAATGTTTTATTATGTGCCATCACCAATGTTGGTTTTTGATAATTTTCAATAACATTTGCCATTGTAAATGTTTTTCCAGTTCCCGTTGCTCCTAATAAAACTTGATGTTTTTTATTTGCTAATAAATTGGTAGTTAATTTTTCAATTGCCAGGGGTTGATCGCCTGCTGGCAAATAATTTGATGTTAATTTAAACACTATTTCACTACTCCTTTATAATTTTGCTTTTCTATAATTATATCAATCTTCCTTATAATTATTTTAAAAATAAAAAAGTAAAATTCCTTTTACTTTTTTATCCATTAGTAATATTAGCAGCAGGAATGTCAACACCAACTAAATAAAGATCAATTGTTTCATTTGTTGTAAATTTGTAGTATAACACACACATTTTGGAGATTGCAAGAAAACAAGAAAAAATAATAAAATATATAAGGCGTCTTGTGCGATGAACCGGCAAAAAACAATTCTTGTGAGATTGTTTTTTTTATTTTTCTATTAAAAAAATAAATTTATTTGCATTATTCATCAGATAGTATCTTTAAATTTAGAACTTTTATCATAAAAAAAGATTAAATTCTGTTTTCCCTACATAAAATAAACGATATTTTATAAATCCTTTCAATAAAGGTATTATCCGATGAATAATGCAACGCTTAAAACTTAATATTTTGATGCTTAAAGATGGATAACTTATCTATGGCACGAAGCATTAAAGAAAGTGTGAAAGCAATTAGATTTACTCTCCTATTTATTTCTTTAATTCTCGACAAGATTAATCACTTGTGAAATGTCAGAGCATGTGTTTTTTGGATTGTTTTCATAAAAAGAGTGCTGTTAAACCGAAAAAAACAATATCGGACACTAAAAAAACAAGAGGGTTGGAACTCCAAAAGGTTATTTTCTTTATATAAAGTTGTCTAGGGATGGATGAAGCGTAATTAATAACTGGGTAAACTGTTTTTTTGTTTATTTCCGTATGGGGTAAACTCTATCAAAATATACTATCCGCCCCTGTTCACCTTCAAAGTGAAGCGGGCGGCGAAATAAATAAATACTAAAACAAATTATTTACTAAATATCAAAATATTAACCAACAAAGGAATTTTTTGTTTATTTTAAAAAATAAAAATAAAGGAGAAAAATATCATGCAAAAATATAAAAGTTTGTATATTAATAAAACTTGATATGAAATAACAATATCATTTGATTGGGTTAATTGTCAACCTGTTAATTGTCGTATTTCACATCATAAAAATCATTATGATTTACAATGTTTAGAATGAGCAAAAATGTATTTAAATTTATTTGAAGATAAATGAGATGTTATTAATTCATATATGCAACACTATAAAATTAACGATATTTTAGATTTGGCTGCGGATGGTTGAAAAATATTACAAATTGAGAAAAAAATAAAATAAATAAATTAAAATATATTATTGCAATTGACCCTGCCGGAATTGGTCAAACTGGTATTATTATTTATAATGTTTTGCAAAAGAAAATAATTAATAGTATTACTTTTAATTCTAAAAATGAAGAAGAAGCAATAAATAATATATATTTAGTATTAAATCAATTTAAAAATCAAACTTGTTCTTATTTAAATAAAGTTATTGTAATAATTGAAGATTATCAACTTCACAAAGGTTTAAAAATAAAAAATCCATTATCTACTCCTAAATTTATTGGTGGTTTAAAAGTTTTATGCAAATATCTATTTAATTTAAATTATGTTTTACAATCACCAGTTGTTAAGAAAAATTACATTTATAAAGTAAATATTAAAATGACAGAGCATGAATTAGATGCTTGAAAATATTTACAATATTTTTTATCAAAGGGAGTTGAAAAAAATGGCACGGCTAAAAAGTAATTTACCTAAGAAATCAATAACTAATAAACCTAAAATAAAAAATAAAAGAATTAACAAGTTAGAATTAACTATTAGATTACATGAAAACCCTATTAAAACAAAAATTAAGGCACTGGTTGCTGGTGGTGTTGAAGTTGATGCTTGTTCGGCTAAATGTCAATGAGACGGATTAAATTACTCAACATTATCAATATATAATCCATCTGTTTTAACTGAGTTTTTGAAATTAAAAAAATATGATGAGATAAAAATTAAAGGCTCAGTATTTAATCAGTTAAATATAAAAACTAAACGATATTTTTTATCTTTTCGAGTAGATAGTTTTGAAATTATACAAAAAGCGATTAGAAAAAGAATAAATATAAATATTAAAAAATAAGGAGGAATAGAATGACATTAAAAAATGTAAAATATGTTGTTATTGATGAAAATAATGAACCTATTAAAAATAAAGATGGTAGTTTATATATTAAAGCTGCTGAAATTATTTTAGAAAATACTGCTGAAGTTGAAGAATTTAATGTAAGTAATTTAGAAAATAGCAATCACCAAATCAACGAATTACAAACAAAAAACACTGAATTAATTTCACAATTAGAACAACAAACCCTGCAATTAAAACAAATTGAAATTAATAATTTTAATAATTCTTTAACTGATAATGAAGAATTTAAAAATGTCTTATTAAAATCTTATGATATTAATGATGATATTGAAGTAATTAAAACACGCCTACAAAGTGTTTATGATGAATTAATTAAAGTATAAACTATTAATACTGGTGGCGTACCAAAAGTAGAAAACAAAGAAAACAATATTTTAGATACAGACAATGTATTTAATAAATAAGAAAGAAGGAGATAATTATGGCACAAAACCCACAAAGAATTTTCAGAGATATTGTTAACCAAGCAACACAAAAAGACCAAGAAACATTTGAACAATGATATTTACAAACTTATCAACAAAAATTTAGTTGAGAGACATTATTTGTATGAAAAGAAGCCAATAAATTTGGTTTAACATATAAAAGAAAGAAAAATATTCAATATAATGAAGGTTTAGGAAAAGATGGAAAAGTATTTAATACTGACGATAATTTATTAAAATACTCAACCGCAGAATTTGATGATGGAGTTGTTGAATTAGATACCATTTTAACATTTGCTCGTAAATTAGAACCCGTAGAAAGTGATTTTAACCCTAATCTTTGGGCTGCTGATATTGAACAAGCAATGGATACAGAAGTTGCTTATAAACGCAATAAAATTTTAGAAATTATTAATAAAAGAACAGTTACAACTTGGAGCAAACTACCAAATAAACAGTGTAATCACAACAAGTGGCGCAATGAAAACTGTTGAAGGAACAACCTACTATATGGTTCCTAAAAAATTACCAATTATTAATAAAGATGGTTCAGAAGGAACAATTGAATTATTACCAAATGGAATTAATGCAATTGCCTTTAAATTTAGCAAAAAATATGACCCTCTTATTTTACGCAAAAAAGACCATACTCCATTAAGGGTTGGTGCTGCTGCATTAGGTACTGGAATGGGTAATACTTTGATTATGGAAAGAGTTTTATATTTAGGTGGAGCAGTATTTGAACCTAAGGTAATTATTAAACATATTGTTGTAAAAATTGATATTAGTAAAATTAATAAATTAGATAAACCAACTATTCATGTTGTAGACCCAATAAAAGCAACACCAGAACAATTAAAACCACAATTTAAAGATGTTGTTTTAAAAGCCGTAAAAGCCGTAAATAATTCTTTAACTTAAAGTGATTTTGATTACTTTATTGAAAGTAAAGGTGAAGATTAACCTATTGATATTACAAATGATAAAACTGTTGAAGTTCAAATTCAAGGTAAAAACAACGCGGTAGTAAGAAAAAAGTTTAGGTTTTGGTATAAAAATTATTCTTTATTTTAAATATATTTCTAAAACACTGATAAATCAACCTTTTAAAAAGTTATCTAATTATTTTATTTATATTTTTTATAAAACCTAAGCTTTTGTAATACTATCAACAACCCTACTAGTCAAACAAATCCGATTGATGTTAAAATTAAAAATTCTTAATAATAGTACTAAAAAATAGTATTTTTTTCGTTTGATATATATACCAATGGAACATCTAAAACTGCTCTTATTTATGCTGTTAAAAAAATACCAACTAGATTGTCTATTCAACAACAAGAAAAAAGTTTTGGTTTACAATTATTAGAATTTTTAGGAATTCAAGTTTTAGCCCTTGGTTTATCAGTTTTAACTGGTGGTGTAGCATCTGCTGTTGGTTTAGGTGCGGGATTATCTAATTTTGCCGCAGCCTTTATCTCATTTGAAGTAGAAACAGCAACCGATTTTGCTGTAAATCAAATATATGATAGTTTAACATCAGAAGTAACTGCAAAAAGTACTGCCTTAAATTTACTACCAGCAATTGGTGGAATTGGTAAATTAACACGCGCTGCTCGCACAACTAAAATTTTAAAATTAGCAAAAGAAACTAAATTACTTGAAAAATTAGGTATAATAAATGCTAATAACTTAGAGGATGTTGTCAGACAAGTTACAGGTAAAAATATTTTATCTGATAAATTAATATTTGATTTTACAAAACAGGCTAATAATGAAACTTTATTATATACAATTGGAAAATTAGCCCGAAATGATTTTTATAGGGGTTTTAAAGTTTCTAAATTAGAAACAATTAATAATTTATTAAAAATTGAAAAAAATATTCAAAAAATAAGTCCTAAATTAGTTCAAAAAATACCACGCGTAAATGAAAAAAATGCTAATAAATGATTATCTTAATATGGATTAAATATTGATAAAATAAGTAAAATAAGTACTAATGAATGATATAACATTATGACTAATCTTCACAAAAAAGGTGTTGGTAAAAACCTACTATTAAATGCTAATTTAGTGCGTAGTAGCAAAATATATCATAATAAATTATTAAATATCTTACATCAAACACCAATTAAATTAAATAATGCTTTAAATAATTTAAACCCAAATTTTTATATTCAAAAAGTAACTAAAAAATTATTAGCCCCAATTGAAAAACAAATAATTACTATTAAACAAAAAGTAATTAGTAAAATTACAGATAAAACTAAAAAAATATTGTCTAAATTTGAAAATAAGGATATTAAAAAGGGGTAATTATTACCCTTTGCTTATGGTTCTGATGTTTTTTTAGCAGTAAAAATTGTTCCTTTATCAGTTGCGGGTGAAGTTGCTTTAACAATATATTATAAAAATCCTAAATATGCCCCTATTGTAGTTATGAAAACTTTAATCAAAGCAGAACAGTTTGTTTAATTTATTGTCTTTTGCTCCAGTTGCTTATCAACAAATAGTAAAAGATAGTTTTAAAATATATCGGACAATTGCTAAAATATTAAAAATGCAACAACAATTTAAAAATAACTTTAATAAAGATAAATTGTTAAATACGCTAGAAGATAGTGCTGTTGCTAGTTTGCTGTGTGGTGGCGCAGCATTTCAAACATACAAGCAACTAAGAACAAAACAAGATTTAAACAAAACAATTAAAACAAAAACATTACTAAATAGTAAAAAATTTATATTAAATAAAATATATTCTAAAAAAAGTAAATGATAAGGAGATAATTAAATGTTAAATGAATTATGACAAAATGTTACTTTGGAAAATTATAATAATTTTAATCCAATGACAGGTAAAATTACACAAGTTCCAGTTCGTTATAATAAGTTCTTTAAAGGTGATGTAGAATTATGATTTAAAACATTTGCTTTAATAGCCCAAAATATGATTAATTCCTATTTAAATTATCCATTTTCAAAATTAAAATTTAAAACATTTAAAGACCCATTATTAAAGAAAATTTGTATTAATATGGTGTTTATTACGATTGAGCATTGAACATTTAACCGCATTCCAATTGAGTTTTTTACTCCGGCAAATATTAGTGTTGGTGATATTAATTATTCTTCACAAAATGACCCTATGGCAACATAACAATGTCTATTGCCTACTTATGCAAAATCATTGGTTAATTTAACAACTTTAAAGAAAATGTTTCGCACTTTTCAAGAAGAAGGTATTGATTTAACCATGATAGATTTAGAAGCATATTATACACAATTAGAAGTTGATGCTTTAATAGAAAAAGAAAAAACAGAAAGAATATAAACTTATGATAAATTAGAAAAGAAAATAGGTAATTTATTTAAGATTGATAATAAATCAGTTATATATAATTCTAACAATGAATTAAGTGTTCTATTTGATAATAAAACGATTCCTTTTGCTAAAAAGTTTGAGTTAGTTAATGAAATTAATCAAATTGGTACAAAATATAGTGGTAAGACTATATCAAATATTAAAATGTTTGGTGAATTATTAAAAATTAGTTTATTGATTAAAGAACCGATTTGTATCATTGCTAGTATGTATTGGAGTAAAGATTTAAAAGATAGTGTATTTCAAAATATATTAAATATGCTAGATGAAAATCATATTCCTTATACTATTAATTTATCAAATTTTACTTTTACTTTATCAAATGGTAGCAAAATATATTGTAAAGGTTTACATTCACCAAGTCGGAAAGAAAAATTAAAAGCATTTGCTGGTTTGAATAAATATAAATTAGTTATTGATTGACGAGAAGAATGTGACCAATTTCAACAAAAAGATTTAAGTGATTTAGAGTTTGCTATTCGTGGTTATCAAAATAAAATAACAATTAATACATGTAATCCTGAAAGTTTAAAAAGATATATCGTTGGTTATTGTAATGAATTATTACCTTTTAATAAAGAAATAATGTGTAGTAAATATGAGCAAATTAAGTATATTAAAAAATGAAATATGAAGATTATTATTCATTATTCTAGTTGAAGATTAAATTATGAATTACCACAAGATAAATTTAATTAACAATTAAGATTAGAACAACTAGATATTGAAAGAGCAAGAGTATGAAGTTGAGGTTTGCCAGGCAATACTAGTGGGTCAATCTTTGCAAGATATATTGATATTATGCAAGCAACAGATATTATTCAACCAACTAAATTATTGGGCGGTGTTGACTTAGCAAACTCTACTAGTCCCAAAGGGCATACAACAGCAGCGAGTTTTTGAATATATAATTTTCATTTGATAAAAAAGCATATAAAGTTGCTGAATATACACACTCAAATGCTACACAACAATTTAAAGGACCATTAGAACAAGCAAAAGATATTTTAGAGTTTTACAACAATTAATTAAACCAATATTTTAATTTAATTCAGCAAGGTATATCAATTAATGTTGATGATAGCGCTTATGTAACATTAGAAAGTTTAAACCGAGAGAAATATAATTATACTTTTGGTCAATACATGCATTTTAAACCGGCACAAAAACAAAAATTTAAAATAAAGCATCGCATTGAAGCGTTCACAATGTTAATAAATACTAATCAATTAAAATGGTTATGAGAAAAATGTCCTGTAAGTAAAACCCAATATGAATTAATTCAATGAGAAGATAAGCCTGATGCAAGAGAAGAACGAATGCTAGATTTATATGATGATACATTTGATAGTGATTTTTATTCTTTGCATTTTGAATTAATACCAATGGTTAAACATAATAGTTCAGCAGATTATAAATTATGACAACAAAGGGAGTGAATAACTTAATGAAAAAAGATATTTATGTAGTACATGATGAGCGTGTAATAAATGCAAAAAGACCATATATGTCTGTTTGTGTACAAGTTAAAAAAAGACTTTGTCAAGAATTAAAAAAAGATAATATCGCAATATGTAAATTAAATTTATATAACGAATATATTAATAAGTATAAAAAGTTAAAGTATGTGTACAAGTTTTAGCAAATTAACCAAATTTATTAACAATAAATATAATTAATTATGCACTTATTTTAAAATTAAAGGAGTAAAATAACAATGAATAATATTTCACCTAGTTTACCAAACTTAAATGATATTAATAGTGTTTTAAAATTTTATAATTATGATTGAACAATTAATTTAGCCAATATTATTGCTCGCCATCAAATGCGATTAATAAATGGTAAAGATATTTTATTTAAGTCTCATTGTAAAGACATTTTAGAAAAATTAAATTGATGATATGAAACTTATAAAATAAAAGAAAAATTAGATAAAAATGAATTAACAGCAAGTTTAATGGGTAAAACTATTTTTGGTTTGTTAGAAACATCAGATGGCAATATTGATTTATGAATTAACCCATTTAACTTTACATCAAGAGTAAGTAAAATAAACGAAATTGAACAAGGTGCTGATATTTGATTAAATTATCATCAATCAGATAGTGGTTTTATTTTAAATTTAATTTGTACTAAAGATAAAATAGTTATTAAAGGTTGACCTAAAAATAATGAAGTAGTTGTTGGTCAAAGTAAAACACAAATTAAAGATGATGTTAAACCTGTTTTAGTACAAGAATTTAAAAACAAATTAGGTATAGTACTTTTTTGAGAAATGATAAATGAACCTAATCCTTTATTTTTATCAACATCAACCACTTTAAATCCATGACCAACTATGGCAAATTGTTATAAATTACAATTTGATTTAGAAGATAGTTTTAATATTAAATCAAAAGAAAGATATGCAAATCGTACGCATTGATATGGGATACTAAGTGATAATTTAATAACTGCTTATAACAAAGGTAATAAAAAAGTACTACAAGATGTATTTGATGATATTTTTGTTCAATCAAGTTCATCAACAGTAGATGGTCAATTATCTCAATCTTTACAAGTAGTACAAGATACACCAACCTTAGAAACATATACCGAAGACAAAAAGCAATTATTGAACAAGTATATATAGCATGTCATTTTTCTAGTCCTTTTGGTGATAAATCAGATAATGACCAAAATAAAACACAATCTTTATTAACTAAAACCAAAGATTTATAAAAACAAGCATATTTACAAGCATATCGTAAACAATATTATACTAAGATATTTTATGCAGTTTTAAAATATTATGGTTTATGAGATGGTGTTGGTGAACGACCTTATGGTTTTGATTTTATTAGTGCTAGTTTAGTAGACCAAATGCGGCAAAATGAATTAATTACTGCTAGATTAGATAATGGCACAATGGAACCAATAATAGCTATAACTGAATATGATAATATTGATGAATTAGAAGCAACCAAATATTTCGAAAAAGTAGAAGCATGACAAGATAAAATGCAAGCCAAAGAAATTTAACATAATAATAAATTAATGGAATATGATGAAACTGGTAATAATCAAAATGCCTTACAAGGTAGAACAGAAATTAAGGAGAATTAACAAATGAGTAGAATTAATCCAAGTGTTATGGAAGAATTAAGAAGACAAGCCCACGATACTTTAATAGATATCAGAGAAAACATACGAGATAACAGACATTGAATGGTATTTCCTTTTAATGTTTATAGTTCATATATTCCTGATACTGAAACAGGTTTAAAACCTAATAATGCTAACCCAAGTGACTATGGTAGTTTTATTCACGAATATTTGATAATATGGAAAGTACTATTGCACAATGACAAAATAGTTTAAAAATAGTCCAAAAATATAAAGGTGAAGAAATTAATATTTTAACGATTGCTGATTTTAATAAACAGCCAATTAACTCAACTATATGAGCTAATAATGAAACGCCTTTTGCTATAAAATTAAAAGATGAAAATAATAATCTTTATTGAAAATTAATTGATGGTGAAAACATTTATGATATTAATAGAATGTTAGAATATTTAAATCAATATAAATTAAGTTATTTTATGAATAATGATAATAAAGCTGATAACTTTTATACAAAAGAAGTTAAAGTTGGTAAATATTGAGATGCTTATATGATTGATGATAAAAGTTCAATTCAATTTGGTGAAGCAAAATTTGAACAAGTATTTACTCAACAATCAACCGAAAGACAATATACTTTATTAATTTTAGATGAATATGCTGATAAATTAAATATTAATGATTATTATAATTTTTATACTGTTTTTAATGACCGTGGTTTAAATATTGGTGGTGGTGATATTAATTCTGCACCACAAGATAGACAATGATTATATCCATCAAATGTTATTAATTATTATTCACCTTATGATGGTGGTTTTTTATGACAAGAAATTACATTTTCAAGTATTAATGACAAAATTAGTAATAGTGGTTATCAGTACGACAATTTATACAAACAAGTACGATAGTATTATAAAAGCTTAGGTTTTATAAAAAATATAAATAAAATAATTAGATAACTTTTTAAAAGGTTGATTTATCAGTGTTTTAGAAATATATTTAAAATAAAGAATAATTTTTATACCAAAACCTAAACTTTTTTCTTACTACCACAAGTACTCCAGGTGAAGGTTATTGTTTTCCTAAAATAACTTATGATGAAAAACTAAATAAAGGTATTGTTGAATTAGATGATATTTTATTAAAAGACCCAGGGGTTAGAGCAATGGCAGTTAAATTTTATGGTAATCCAATCTTTTTTGATATGCCAGTAATTGTCCGACCAATTATTAAAGGTCAATTTAATCAAAAAGTAATGAATTCTCGTGATTTATTAATGTATAACATGTATCCTGCACCACCTGATAAAATAAATACTTATGAATCACCCGAAGTAAGTTGATATAACATTCAAGGTATTCAACCAACAATGATAACAGGTTATGAAGATTGAAAAAAAGATATGGAAAGTAGATATGACTTTTGAAAACAAAAAAATAGTGAAGGCATTATTATAACTGACCCCGTTACTACATCAGCATCTAATTCTACTGTTGGTAGAAATATTTATAAAGAAGATAAAGATTCTAAATTTTACTGGTCTAAAGATTGAATGATTACTCCACCAGATAAAATAAAAGTAAATAATGAAGATGTTAATAATATAATTAGTACCCGAGCATCATCATATTTTAGAAGAAAAGATGAATTTGGTAATACTGTTGGTCAAGTTTAAATTAAATATAATAAAATGGGTTCTTGTAATGTTTGAGATATTTTAAATATGAATAATTTTATTAATCGCCAAATTACAGTATTACCTTTAAACTATACGCAAAAATTAGTTTTTAACCCTTTTACGATACCAGGTGGAGTTGGTAAGTTCTTAAACTTTATTTCATTTGGTATTCCATGAGGTTGAGTAATTAATTAAGATGAAAAAACTTGACCTAATTTTCAATGACTTAATGAGTGCTAATATTTATAGTTTTTATAATGATGCCTTTTGGTCTGAAAAATCAAAAGGTAAAGGTTATTTGCCATTTGAAATATTTAGAGAACAAGGGAATGATAAAGTTGGTGCTATTTTTGGAGCAAATGCTACTAGTTTAGGTTTTACTACTTTATTAACTGATAAATGCAAAGGTACTGTTTTAACAGCTGATGGTAAACCAACAGAAGAATTAGTATATTCAACTTATAATTTAAAACAATTAAATCCTAAAACTAATCGAGTTTATTTAATTAATGAACAAACTAAAGCAGTAGATGCTCAAACACCAGTTAGTGATAGTGAAAAAGATAATGATTTAGAATTCTTACAAACACCATATGGAACAAATTGTAGTTATATAATTGATATGTTTTCAATTAAAGCATTATATAAAGGTAATTTTGAAATTATCTTTTATGCTGATAACCCATATACTAACAATAAAGAAGATTATTTACGTTTATCAGTATGAAATTTTCGTGGTAAAACAAAAAGCGTATTAAATAATTATTTATGAGATATGACAACTAATTATAAAACTAGTTTCTTATTACCCCACGACTATGAAATACCAACATTTAATTACCCCGAATATGTTCTGCCACCAATTCCATATCAGTATAAACCTTATACAAAAGATATCTGAGATGCTAATACAATTCAACCATTAAAAACTAAAATTACAGCACCAGCACAATGTAAGAAAAAAGAAAAAGATAGATTAGATGTTAATTTATTTGATGATACAGCTGAATATAATTGTTATTATGAATTAGAAATTGACTTAAAACAACTGGACCCAACAATTCAAAGTATCAGTAAATTTCAAGATGCTTATAAAACATTTGAAATAAGTAATCTTAATAATTTACAAGTTTCATGTTCTGAACCTAAGATACAATGATTTATTCTTAATAGAAATGTTAATATAAATAGAGGAATTAATAATTGTAGTAATAATATATGCTCATTAACAGATTTTTCTGTACCAAGGTTGGAGGGTTTGCCACAAGTTGATAATGTTAATTTTGAAAATACAATAACTTTATATACTAAAAATATAGAAGTAAATGATATTAAAACATTTTATACTGCATATACTAATGGATTGCCACTTAATAGTTATACAAATCGATATGTTGATGATAAAAAAAGAATAACTATGTTATTTTCATTGCAAATAACTGCTTGGTCTAATAATATTAATAATAAAATTAAAGAAACATATTTACAAGCATATTATACTAATGATGTAAAATTAAAAATTATATTTTCAAAAACATTACTACCTAAATTATTATTTGGTCTTCTTGAAACAACCTTTAATTATTTTGGTAATATTCAAGATATAAAATTAAATGTTTCTAACTGAGCTACATTAGGAATTAAAAACAATAGTAATAATCCTATTAAAATTACATTTAAACCAAAATAAAAAGAGATTTAATTTCTCTTTTTATTTTATTCTTAATTAACTTTTATATTACCATTTTCATCAATACCTAAATTAGGTAATTTTTGTTCTTCACCATTCAAGCGATAAACTGAATTAAAGTTTTTATTTTCTTTTATTCAACCCTGAAATGTTGACCAGTCATCATCTTTATTAATCCCAATGGTATAATAATTTGATGCTAATCAATATGACATATTTATTTTAGGATTTGATGTTTTCATAATATATCCAGGTTTAATTTCTTTATTTTGAAATTTAAAAATTTCTCAATTATCATTTTTATTGATACGGCATATAACAAAATATCACTTATTATCAACCTTATTAAATGGTTTTTCTTGTGATGCTATTCATTCTAAGTTATCTCTAATTTCTTTGTTATTTGTTTTAATTTTGTTTTCTTCTTTTAATTGTTCTAATTCTTCTTTTGTATATTCTTTTATTTTATTACAAGCAACTAAACTTGTTGTACTTGTTCCAATTAAAGTGATTGTTCCTAAAAGACTTAATATTTTTTTCATATTTTAATTCTACTATACTATAGCTGCTATTAATTCTGGTTCTGCTATTTCTCAAATTGATGAAAAAATACTAATAGCTTTTTCACAAAATAATTGAAAAACATTTTCATGTATTAACAACCTACCGTTTTTTGTTTGATTAAATAAAATATTAAAAATTTGTTCCCCCGTCATTGAAATTTCTGTAGTTTGATCTAGAATAAATTCAGCTTCACTGTCTCTTCATGGGTCTCTAACATAATAAGTATCTTCAAGTATATTTTCTTTATTTGGTTTGATTCCAACAATTAATGCAGCATGAGGGTTGCTATTATATGCTTCTTCTTCATCATATTCTTCATCAAATAAACCACCAAACATAACAGGAACTTGTCTAGAAAGAGATTCCCATATTAAATGTCTTATCCACATTTTTTTTCTATATCATTTAATCTATTTCAAAATAATCGATTTAAATCAATTTTCTTTAAATTAAATCCCAAACTTTCCTCAATTATCGGGTTTGATTTTAATAGTTTAATTATTTCTGATAATTTAACACCATTATTTGCATTGTTTGGAAATAAACTTGCAATTTCTTCTTGTTCCATTTCTTTAAGATATTTATTATTAAGAATATTATTATCAAATATATTTTTTAAAACTGCAATAATACATCATGAACCAGTTATTTGAAATTGCATTGGTTTTTTCATGCTAGTTTTTCTTAAATCAATTAACACATCTTCTAATATTGGATATGTTATTTCTTGTCTTTTAACTCTATTTAAATTTTTTAAATTATTTGTTTGTAAATAACTAATTTTATTATTTTCTAATTTAGTTTCTTCTTTTTGATAAGGACTAGCGGCAATTTTTGTTGGTACAGCAGTTCCACTAATAGTTAATACACTTAATAAGCTAAGTAATTTTTTCATACTTGTTTTTCTCCTTTTTTATCTTAAAACTTTTTATCAAGATTTATTTTCATTATATATATATATATATATATATACAAGCAAAATTATCAATTATTTTAAAAATTTTATCTTGTTAAATACCTTTATTACGCGTTTTAAGGGCTAAATTAGCAATCAAATATATTAGGTTTTATGATAAATCAGATAATGACCAAAATAAAACACAGTCATTATTAACTAAAACAAAAGATTTAGAAAAACAAGCATATTTACAAGCATATCGTAAATCATATTATACTAAAATGTTTGATGTAATTTTAAAATATTATGACTTATGAAATGGTACTGGTGAAAGACCATATACTTTTAAATTTATGAGTGCTAGTTTAGTAGACCAAATGCGACAAAATGAAATATTAACTGCTATATGAAATAATGAAACAATAGAGCCAATTAAAATGATTAGTGAATATGAAGAAATGAATGGATTATAAACAGAAAAATATAATAAAAAAGTAGAAGAATATTTAGATAAAAGGCGTGCCCAAGAAATTGAACATAATAATAAATTAATGGAATATGATGAAACTGGTAATAATCAAAATGCCTTATAAGGTAGAACAGAAATTAAGGAGAATTAAAAAATGAGTAGAATTAACCTAGGTGTTATGGAAGAATTAAGAAGACAAGCCCAAGATACTTTAATAGATATTAGAGAAAACATAAGAGATAATAGACATTGAATGGTATTTCCTTTTAATGTTTATAGTTCATATATACCTGATACTGAAACAGGATGAAAACCTAATAATGCTAAACCAAGTGATTATGGTAGTTATTCACGAATATTTTATTTTGATAGAGTTTACCCCCCATACGGAAATAAACAAAAAACAGTTTACCCAGTTATTAATTATGCTTCATCTATCCCTAGACAACTTTATATAAAGAAAATAACCTTTTGGAGTTCCAACCCTCTTGTTTTTTTAGTGTCCGATATTGTTTTTTTCAGTTTAACAACACTCTTTTTATAAAAACAAGCCAAAAAACACATGCTCTGACATTTCGCAAGTGATTAATCTTGCCGAAAATTAAAGAAATAAATAGGTAGTAAGAAAAAAGTTTAGGTTTTGGTATAAAAATTATTCTTTATTTTAAATATATTTCTAAAACACTGATAAATCAACCTTTTAAAAAGTTATCTAATTATTTTATTTATATTTTTTATAAAACCTAAGCTTTTGTAATACTATCAATAAATAGGAGTAGTAAATCCAATCGCTTTCACACTTTCTTTAAAGCTTTGTGCCATAGATGAGTTATCCATCTTTAAGCATCAAAAAATATTAAGTTTTAAAGATTGAATTTTGTATTAATCTTTAGATAGTATCTTTATTTTTTTATCTCATTATCTTTTTTAATTCTTTGTTTATTAACTAACAACTAAATAAAACAATTATTCAAAATTTTTTAAGAAAAGAAAGGATGGATTTTTCTGAAAAAACATATTTTATTAAGTGCAAAAGATACTATCTAACGATTAATCCAATAAATATAAGTATTTTTTACAAAATAAAAAGCACTTTATTCTTTTTCAATAAAGTGCTACATTTGCATTTACAATTTACATTATATATAATGAATTAGTTAAAAATCCATTCAAAATTTAAAATTCTTTGCCAAAGAATTTTAAATCCATCTATTAAAAAAGACATTTTGCAATGTCTTTTATTTAATAATTAATGATGGTTGTGTCATTTCAGGGGGAATTTCTTCACCTAATAAATCTAAGATTGTCGGAGCAATATCAGCAATTGCCGGATTATCTTTTTGTAATTGTAACCCCTCTTTTGTAATAATAATTGGAACCAATTGTGAAGTATGCTTTTTATTAGGACCACCTGTTTCATCAATCATAATTTCAGCATTTCCGTGGTCAGAAGTAATAATCATAATTCCGTTAACTTTCTCAATTGCTGCATAAATTTTACCAAGACAATCATCAATAGCTTTAACTGCTTCGATTGCTGCTGGTAAGATTCCAGTATGTCCAACCATATCACAATTTGCAAAATTTAAAATAATAACATCAAATTCATTTCGATTAAGTTCAGTAATTAATTTATCAGTAATTTCATACGCTGACATTTCTGGTTTTAAATCATAAGTTGCTACTTTTGGTGATGGAATTAAATCTGCTGAAGCCCCTGGTAATGTAATTTCAGCTTGTGTTGCTAGATCATTTTTAAAATAATCTTTTCCACTATCAAAGAAAAATGTAACATGAGCAATTTTTTCTGTTTCAGCAATTCTCAATTGACGATAACCTTTTTTACTTAATCATTCTCCTAAACCATTAATAACTTTAATTGGTTTAAAAGCAACATGTTTTGAAACAACTGTTTCTGCATATTCCATCATTGAAACAAAATAAATATCATGTAATTTTGGCATAAAATAAGTTTGTGCATCATTACCCAGAAAATTAGGATTTGTTAAAGCTGAAGCTATTGCAATAGCACGATCAGGACGAAAATTAGTAAAAAAGACAGCATCACCTGATTTAATATAACCTTTTGGAGTATTAATATTATATGCTGGCATTAAAAATTCATCATTACGACCAGATTGATATTCACGGTCAATATATTCTATTGGGTCACTAAATTCCGAGCCTTTTCTTGAAACTAAAACATCATAAGCAACCTGCACTCGGTCATATTTTTTATCACGATCCATTGCATAATAACGACCACCAATGGTTGCAATTTCGCCAACTTTTAATTCTTTTTGTAATTGTTGAAATTGTTTAAGATAAATTTTAATACATTCTGGTTTAGTATCACGTCCATCACCAAAAATATGTAAGTAAATTTCTTTTACTCCTTCTTGTGCTGCTAATTTATAAGCAGTAAAAATATGGTTTAAATGTGAATGAACACCACCATCTGAAAATAATCCCATAATATGAAAAGCACCATTATTTTTTTTTGCAAAATTAATTTCAGCTAAAAGTTCTGGATTTTGATTAAATGTTCCATCTTTAATTGCTTTATTAATTAAAGTTAATGATTCATATTTAATGCGACCTGCTCCTAAATGAATATGTCCAACTTCAGAATTTCCCATTTGTCCTTCTGGTAAACCAACTCATTCTCCTGCCGCATGTGCTGAGACTCATGGATATTTTGCTTTTAACTTTTCAACATTGACCATATGCCCTTGTGTTACAGCATTTCCTTTTGAATCAGGTGCAATTCCTCATCCATCAAGAATTGCCAATAAAATTGGTTGTTTAACTTTCATTTTATTATTTCTCCTCTTTTTATCTTTTCTTAACAATTATATAATTATTTTATATTATTGAGAATATATTTTTCAATCATTTTTGCAACACCACCTGTTTTAACATTTGTCGTTACTTCTTTTGCAATTACCTTGATTTGTTCTTGACTATTCTCCATTGCAATCCCCAATCCTACATTTTTAATAATTCAATAATCATTCATACTATCATCAATTGCCATTATTTCTGATAAAACAATATTCCATTGGGATGAAATTAATTTCAAACGAGCTAATTTATTAATCCCTGGAGCATTTATTTCTGCTGTTCCTGAGGCATCAATTGCAATTTCAATATTTTGCACACGATCTGCAATAATAAAATCGTCGTTTTCATAAACCTCCATTACAATACATTTATAACTTTCATTTTGAATTGTTAATGCAGAATCATATTGAATAAACTCTCCATGAAAAAATGCTAATTCAGGATTATTTTCAACAACAGGATTAAAATTAACAATAACTTTGGTTAAATCATCAACATAACATCATAATTTTTTATGATATTTTTTTGCCAATTTGAATAAAAAATTAACTTGAGAAGCATACAAGGTTTGTTGTTGAACAATTGTATGTGTCTTAATATCATAAATACATGCACCATTAAAACCAGTAAAGTATTGATGAAAATAATCCATTTTTACTTTTTAATAGCTTCTGATAACGAAGTTAATACTGGTAGTCCTGTTGCAAAAATAACTCGTACGCCCATTTCTTGTGCTTTAATAATTGGCATAATATTGGCCTCGTGGATCCCCCTAATGGAAGAAACAAGCAGTTCCATCCATATCTAATGCAATTAATTTAATTTTAGTCATAATTTCCTACTTTCTATTAAAATATCATAATTATATTGTAAAAGAAAAAACCATATTTTTAAATATGGTTTAAAAATTAAATTCTTAAACAAGAATTATCCCTTAAACAACTGCATTTGCATTTTCAGTTGCTACTTCATCTTTCAAAAGTCAATCTCTTAATTGCGGACGAAAACCATAAATAGCACCTACACAACCGCCTAAAATCGCTAAAACAATTAAAATAGTAATAAAAACAGTTAATCAAGGACGTATTTTCTTTGCACAATTTTTACATTGACATTGAATTTTTTTAATATTTGCTTGATGTTTTTTGCTATTAGTTCCTTTTTGCTGCTTATCATCAAATAAATCGGGTGTCTCTGGTACTCCAATATTCATATTTTTGCCAAGTCCAACTTTAATATTTGGATCGATTGGGGCATTTAAGAAATCTGATGGTTTAATTGAAGTACGATTTTGCATATTAGCAATTCGTTCAGCAATCGTTTGAGGTTGAGTTCCTTGTCCCGATAATTGTTGTGAATTTTCTTGCATAGTATTTATTTGTTGGTTATTTTGTTGTTCTCAATTACTAAAATTAGGAGAATATTGTTGATTTACATTTTGTTGTTGATATTGCGGCGCTGATTGAACCCCTTGGTTAGTATTAAGTTGATTATAATTTTGACTATTACTATTTTGTTGTTGATATTGCGGCGCTGATTGAACCCCTTGGTTAGTATTAAGTTGATTATAATTTTGACTATTACTATTTTGTTGTTGATATTGCGGCGCTGATTGAACCCCTTGGTTAGTACTAAGTTGATTATAATTTTGACTATTACTATTTTGTTGTTGATATTGTTGTGAACCAATATTTCTTGTTGGTGAATATTGTTGTTGCGAAATATTTTGTCCGACCTGTCCAGATGTTACTGGATTATAATTTTGATTAGGTCCATTTTGTTGATAATTTTGTTGTGAAACATTAAAATTATTTCCATGGTTAAGAGAAGTTTGTTGTTGGTTACTTTCTAGCTTGTTGCCTGAACAATTGTTAAAAGAATGTTTAAAATTCATTTTGTGCCCTTCCATTTCATCAATAATTACATACTCTTTATTTTTGTATACTTCGTATAGTGATTTTAACATAAAATGGCCACAATTTTAGGATAATATTGCTTTTGTAAAAACATTATTAATAATTACACTTGGTCGTTTATTATGATATAAAATATCATATAAAGCTTCAAATAAAGGTAATGTAATATTATTTGCACGCGCATCTAACACAATTGTTTTACAAGTTAAAACACCTTCTACTGTTTTTACTTGCTCTGATAAAACTTTTTTAGCATCATCAACTTGAGCAATTACAAAACAAAGCGAATAATTCCGCGATTTACTTGAGGTAGTTGTTAAAATTAAATCAGCTAATCCTGCAAAGTTAAAAAAAGTTTAAATTTGAGCTCATTTTGTTTTGGTAAAAAGTTGAATCTCATTTAATCCCATTGTAATTAATGATGCTTTAGCATTATCAGGTTCATAAAGACCATTAAAAATTCCTAAGGCAATTGCTACTGCTTTTTTTAAAGCAACCGCATATTCACTACCAATCACATCCGTATTAGCAAAAGTAACAAAATATTCATTATTAAACAAATCACAAACTTCTTGCGCAATTACTAAATCCTGTGAAACTGCCATAATACCACGTTGGTTTTTGTTGTAGAACTTCTTTTGCAATGCTTGGACCATAAATGCCTGCATATGCTTTTAAAATTTTTGGATTTATTAATTTTATAATTGATTTTAATAAAACTTCGTGTGTTTCAGGATCTAATCCTTTAGCAACATTAATGATAACAACTGGTTTCGTTACTGTTTGATTAATTTTCTCAATTATTAATTTAATAGCAACAACAGGAATTCCTAAAATAATATATTCAGCATCTTCAACTGCTTCAGCAAAATTTATTGTGGCCTTAATTTCTTTATTAATTTTTAAATTACCAAAAAAATGACGATTTAAATGTTAGTTGTTAATATCATTAACTTCTTTCTTATCAATTCCATACATAATAACGTTATGATCATTACAATTTTCATATCTACTTTGGGTTTACTACTAGCAACAAATATACCTTGAATTCCGTGTGTAAATAAAGGTGTTAGTAAAATAGCAATTCCATTACCTCAATATTGTCCATAATTATACCAATTAATTTGGTCTTTAATACCATTAATCATCCCATATTCTAATCAACAATTTAATCCTAAAAATATCAATGTATAAAAACTAACTACACTCAACTACGAATTTTATATTTTCTTTCTCATTCTCTAATATCTTTATGAGTTCAATTATAAGTCGGAATAGGGTCTTTTTTAAATCAATTTCAAGGTAATGCGCCCTTTAATAAAGTTGTTTTATCTTGTTTCATTAATTAAAAATCCTTTCTAACTTATTCTTTTTCTTTCAATACTTAATGTTTGCATTGCATATTTAACAACATTTTGATTTAATAAATTAATAACACCATTTTGATAACATTTTCTTAAACTAATATATATTGTAAAAATAGGTAAACCTGAAAATTGAAAGGTATTTCCAACTACTACATCATAATTTTTATCAAAGTTTTTTTCACTAAAAATTAATGAACTTTTATAAATAGTTTTATTTTCTTTTAAATACCCTAATTCAACTTTATACTTATATATTCCATTAGGAGTAATTGGTAAAATATATTGAGTATCATTAGGAGTAAAATCATTAGTATTAACAACTTCTCAATTATTATAACCACTACCTTTTAATTGATAATGTTCATTAATATATTTAGTAGTTGGCAATGAATCATCAGTTATTTTTAATTCTGATGTTGTACTTGCTTTAATTATTTCAAAATCACTAGTTATATCATTATTTTTAAATGTTGGGTCTTAAATTTCTAATTCACCTGTTTTTTGATTAAATGAAGCATTCGCTTTACCACTTTTGGTAGGTATTAATTTAATTCCAATTTGTTGTGTTCTCATATAATTAACAAATTCACCACCACTAGTTGGGTCATCAATTGCTAATTCATCATTATAACCATTTGTTACAGATATTTTACCTTTATTATTACCACCCTCAGTAATAACAAAATCATTAGGATTTAATGTTTTCATTATAGATTCGGGATTAATAATATTGCCAGTATTAGATTTTCATACTTTATTAATTTCATTATAATATATAGTATCATTATCAAATGGAACAATAAGTTTAATATATTCATTATAATCAATTTTAGAAAAATCATTAATAGTTGGATAAGAAATATTTATTGAATTATTTGTTTGTAATCGTTCTTTTAATCAAAATAATAATGTTGGATAAAAAGTTTTTTTACTAATATGTTTATATTCTTCTTCTCATGGATGAGTATAATTATCTAAACTATAATTATAAGGTCTAGATACTTTTTTACTAGATATAATATCAATTATTTCACCTGCTAATTTTAAAGCATTTTTAACATCTCTGGTAATATTTTCATTTGCTTCAGGGTCATTAGTTTGTGAATATGCAACACCGCCTTGTGAAAATGAAGCACTACCAGTTAAATCATTAACTCCTTTTGGTAAATATCAATTAATAACTGCTAATAAACAAGCAGATTGAATATAACTTAATCATTTATCATATTCAATTAAACCAGTATTATCTTTTTTTACTCAGGGAAATAAACCACTTTTATTGATTTTATTTGAAATTGTCCCCCCTGATAATCTATCCATTCATAAACTAGTTTTTAAAATAGCATTATAAATTAAATTATTATTATAAGCAGATTGTTTTCTATCATTAATAGGTTGTCAAATTTTACTTTCTTTAACATCTTCAACAGTTATAAATAACAAATTACTTAAATTATTTTCCATATAAAACACCCCTTAATTGATTACGATATTTATTTTTTAAATTACTTGGCTTATAACTATTAACTCTTGTTTTTGTTTTCTTAATTGTTTTAATAGTTTGATTAGTTTTGTAAAACATATTTTTAACTGGTGTTTTATATAAATTCTTAATATTTTTAACATCACTTTGGCGTTCACGATACCATTTTTTATTATTAATTTCACCAGCAAAATTAAAATTAAAATGTCCAATTTTTAAATTATTAATAAATTTTTTAATTTGTTGTAATTTTTGAACTGTTGGTAATGTTAATTTAGTAGTTCCTTTTGGGTATTTTTCTTTTAATGCTTGTGGTAATCGTTTTTTAATATAATCTCTTAAATGACTAGGCAATCATTTTCGTAATCAATAACGCCAAAATAAAGTCCCTGCATTAGAAACAGCATTACTTAATAATTTTCATATTTCAACTGGAACACTAGGATAAACATAAGGTCCATAAAATTTCGGATGTTTTGCTGTTTTTGTATATATTAAAATAGTTAAATTACCTGTTAAAGTTAATTTATTTGTAATATTAAACATCCCACTATCAAGTAAACTACTATTTAAAGGTTGTCAATTAGTATTTAGATAATTTTCATTTTTAAATTGTTCTCTATTTTTAATATTATTATCTTTTTCTAATTGAGTTAATATTTGTTGTATTTCTTTTTTATGACCTTTTTTAATTAAATCTAAATAAGTAAATGGATTTAATCATTGATAAATATCTTCAACTTTATTTGTAATTTTATTATATTTATCAGTAATATAATTAATTGGCTTTAATACTTTATTTTGAACTTGATTAACTATATTAATTAAATTTACAAATTTACTTATCAAAGGTTTATTTTCTAAATTAGATACTAATAAAGTTAAAACGCGTAATATTAGTAAATTCATTTTTTATTAACCTTATAAGTTTATTGTTTTTGGTGCTGGAATTACATAATCAACTGGCACCCTAAATGTTTTATTAAGATTATTTTTAGCAGTATTAATTTCATCTTGTGTTGGTTGTTTTTCTAAAATAATTTTACATGTTTTTGGATATAAAATAGTTTGTGTAGAATATTGCACTTTACCAATTCATTTGGGGTTAGCAGTATCATTATCTAAAACTTGTTGAATAGTATCCATATTAATTGGATATGCTCATACTTGTTTATTTAATAATAAACCATTTACATTAGTAAAATTATAACCTTTATCACGGTTAACTTGTCCTTTTGTATATGTTTTTTCTAAATGAAAACTTTTTGATACAGGAATACCCATTGCAGTATTTTCATATAATTCACCATTAACTATCGCTTTTAATTGTGTGCTTGTGAACCAATTACTTTTAAATAAGCTGGTGTTAATCCTAAATACGCCCTACGCCCTAAAACCATAAACATTTTATCGGTTGGCAAACCAAAATATAAATTACTAATTTGATTTGTTAATTCAATAAAATTTTCATTTAATGTAAAGAATACTTTATTTGCATCATCTGCATTTTCGGCTGTATAACTACGAAATGGAATTACTTCATACTGACCATCTGCTAAACAATAATCATAAATAGCCTGAATTAATTCACATTCTAAATTAACAAATTTATTCTGTACAACACTAGAAATAGCATCAGCAATAACGCCATTTTTAATATTTTGTTCTATTAATGCTAAGTCAAAAGCCTCATTCATTAATTTTAAATTAAATCTTTTATCAATAGGAACTGGAATTCTTGTTAATCCCATAGTTTGAGTTGTCCCACCATTTGGTAATGAATAATCATCTTGTCATACCACACGATGAGTTAAATTATATAATGCTTGTCCAGCATTAGGTAATCAAACAACTTGTTCTGCTATTGCAGTAGCATACTGCATAATACTTGCATATTCATTATATAAAGGTCCACGCAATAAAGCATTAATCATATCAACATAAGCTTTTTGACCTGTTGTATTACCTTCTAATGTAAAAGATACTTGTGTCAAATTAATTGTTGCCATAATATTTCACTCCCTTATTATCTAAGGTTTTTAAGTGTATAATCAGTTATTTTTTTAATTTCATCAGGAGTATATGCTCCTTTTTCTTTAATAGTTTCAATTTTATCATTTTTATTTTCAGTAGACTTTTCAATCATTTCTTTAATAAAATTAGTTGGTGAAACTGACGGCTGTTCTTGTACAAACAAATCAGGTTTTAATTCTTTTAAAGTTTGCATTTTTTCAGCTAAAGAACTACCACTAACTTTATCTAAATTAGTTTTAATATCTTCAATTTTAGTAGATGGAATATCTTTAAAGGATTTTAATTCATCTAATTCATTAGATAATTTAATAAAATCTTCTTTTGATATAACATCTTCTCGTTTTTGCACACTTTCTCTAATTTGCTTTGCTTCATTATTAAACTGATTTAAGATATTATCTGCAATTTCTTCACTTAAACCTTGTTCGATTAATTGTTCTTTTGCAAGTGCCATTTTATAAACTCCTCTTTTTTTATTCTTGTCCGATTAACAAGTCAGCATAAACTCTTTTTTAATGGTAAAAGATTAAACCATTACCTTTATAGAAATATCCCTAAATGGGCTAGAAAAATGACATGCTAAATATATTTATTTAATAATTAATTTTTAGTCTTCGGTATATGTTTCTAAGGTTGGTGTACCTTGTACTACTTGTAAAGATTGAGATAATTGACCATCTACGGCCGATTGACCTGATTGAACAAAAATATCATCAAATACATCTTGTAGTACTTTTTTATTACCTTTGTTATAAGAAGTCATTAAATCATCACTTAGTATCCCATATTAATGCGTACGATTTGCATATCTTTCTTTTGATTTAATATTAAAACTATCTTCTAAATCAAATTGTAATTTATAACAATTTGCCATAGTTGGTCATGGATTTAAAGTGGTTGATGTTGATAAGAATAATGGATTAGGTTCATTTATCATTTATCAAAAAGGTACTATACCTAATTTATTTTTAAATTCTTGTACTAAAACAGGTCTAACATCATCTTTAATTTGTGTTTTACTTTACCCAACAACTACTTCATTATTTTTAGGTAAACCTTTAATAACTATTTTATCTTTGGTACAAATTAAATTTAAAATAAAACCACTATCTGATTGATGATAATTTAATCAAATATCAGCACCCTGTTCAATTTCATTTATTTTACTTACGTGTGATGTAAAGTTAAATGGGTTAATTCATAAATAAATATTGCCATCACTAGTTTCTAATAAACCAAAAATAGTTTTACCCATTAAACTTGCTGTTAATTCGTTTTTGTCTAATTTTTTTTTATTTTATAAGTTTCATATAATCAATTTAATTTATCTAAGATATCTTTATGATGAGAATTAAATAATATATTTTTGCCATTTACTAATCGCGTTTGATGACGAGCAATAATATTTGCTAAATTAATTGTTCAATCATAGTTATAATATTTTAAAACACTATTAATATCATTTAAGTTTGGTAAAGATGGATAGGTATTATTCATTGTTATTTTGCTCCTTTAATTTTAAGATAAGTGCATAATTAATTATATTTATTGTTAATAAATTTGGTTCATTTGCTAAAACTTGCACACATACTTTAACTTTTTGATATTTTTTAATATATTCGTTATATAAATTTAATTTACATATTGCGATATTATCTTTTTTTAATTCTTGACAAAGTCTTTTTTTTAACTTGTCCACAAACAGATATATAAGATCTTTTTACATTTATTACACGCCCATCATGTATTACATAAATATCTTTTTTCATTAAGTTATTCACTCCCCTTCTTGTCATAATTTATAATCTGCTGAACTATTATGTTTAACCATATTAACTAATTCAAAATGTAAAGCATAAAAATCACTATCAAATGTATCATCGTATAAGTCTAACATTCATTCTTCTCTGGCATCTGGTTTATCTTCTCATTGTATTAATTCATATTGAGTTTTACTTGCAGGACATTTTTCTCATAATCATTTTAATTGGTTTGTATTTATTAACATTGTAAAGGCTTCAATACGATGTCTTATTTTAAATTTTTGTTTTTGTGCTGGTTTAAATATCATATATTGACCAAAACTATAATTATATTTTTCTCTATTTAAACTTTGTAATGTTGAATAAGCACTATCATCAACATTAATTGATATTCCTTGCTTTATTAAATTAAAATATTGATTTAATTGATTATTATAAAATTCTAAAATATCTTTAACTTGTTCTAATTCAGTTTTAAATTGTTGAGTAGAATTTGAATGTGTGTATTCCGCTACTTTATAGGCTTTTTTATCAAATGAATTATATAATCAAAAACTAGCAGTAGTAGTATGTCCCTTAGGACTAGTAGCATTAGCAATATCAACACCACCTAATAATTTAGTTTGTTGAATAATATCTGTTGCTTGCATAATATCAATATATCTTACAAAGATTGACCCACTAGTATTGCCTGGCAAACCTCAACTTCATACTCTCGCTCTTTCAATACCTAGTTGTTCTAATATTAATTGTTCATTAACTTTATTTTGTGGTAATTCATAATTTAATCTTCAACTAGAATAATTAATAATAATCTTCATATTTCATTTTTCAATATACTTAATTTGCTCATATTTACTACGCATTATTTCTTCATTAAAAGGTAATAATTCATTACAATAACCAACAATATATATTTTTAAACTTTCAGGATTACAGGTATTAATTGTTATTTTATTTTGATAACCACGAATATCAAACTCTAAATCACTTAAATCTTTTTGTTGAAATTGGTAACATTCTTCTCGTCAATCAATAACTAATTTATATTTATTCAAATCAGCAAAGGCTTTTAATTTTTCTTTTCGGCTTGGTGAATGTAAACATTTACAATATATTTTGCTACCATTTGATAAAGTAAAAGTAAAATTTGATAAATTAATAGTATAAGGAATATGATTTTCATCTAGCATATTTCATATATTTTGAAATACACTATCTTTTAAATCTTTACTTCAATACATACTAGCAATGATACAAATTGGTTCTTTAATTAATAAACTAATTTTTAATAATTCACCAAACATTTTAATATTTGATATAGTATTACCACTATATCGTGTACCAATTTGATTAATTTCATTAACTAACTCATATTTCTTAGCAAATGGATATTTATTACCAATACTACTATTTTGTAATAACCAATAAGGAATTTCTAACAAATAAGTAAAATGATTAAGCATTATTATCACTTTCTTTCTTAATATCTCTAATATCAGTTTGTAAATTAACAATTATTGGTTGTTGATTATTTAAGTTTAATTCTTTTTCAAGTTCTTTTTCTTGCAGTGAATATTTATAATTAAATGCTCGTTGTCAATATAATTTAGCACCATCTAGTGATTTCATCATAAAATTAATTATTTCACTTTCAATTCTATCAACTTGTTTTTCAAGCAAAGGAACTATCTTCTCGCTCTTGTAAGTTTCGTGCTTTCATCTGTTAGAAAGGTTAAATTTATTAGTTAAATCGTTCAAAGTATAAGGTTTATTGGGTGATTTATTTTCTCAAAATTCATCAATTTTGCGATAAAAAGTTGCTAAACTTGCTGTTTTTGGATTAAATTCTTTCATTTTTACTCCTTTTTGCACATTAAAATTGCTATTATTTAATGAATATGATTAAATAAAAGAGTAAAAAACTGTATTAAAATATAACAAAGAACAAATTTGGTTCTTTTTTATTATCTATATTTTACATCAAAATAAAAAAAAGTAAATTACTTTACTTTTTATTTTTGATATAAACAGTTTTTAAGAGACAGAATTTAACTACTGTTTATTAAGTACATTATATTCCTATAAAAATATTTGTTAATATAATAATTTAAATTTTTTAATTTAATGTTATAAATAAATTAAAAGATTGGAGACAGAAAAAATGCAAGACTATACACATGTAAAATTTGATGAACGAAATTTATTTAAGGATTTATTGTTATCTAATGCTTGTAAAAAGAAAAATGGCACAATTAATTTATCTGAAATATCAAGACAAATGGGTCGTGCAGTTAATACTGTTAAAAGAGAAATTAATAGATTTAAAAATATAGAAGATTATAATCCATATTAAGCACAAAAAGATTATAAGAAAAAACGAAAAAAATCTATTAAAAAAATGCCTGAATTTACAGAAGAACAAGAAGAATGATTAAATGTAAGATTTAATAAATATCACGATACACCTTCACAAATTATTAAAAAATTTAAAAAAAGTTTGGTGTTAAATTTCCAGCATGTAAAAAAACTTTATATAAATGAATTTATTTAAATTTATTATGATTAAATAAACAAAATTTACGCCATCATGGTAAAAAATACAAAATAAAAGGAAAATCTGATAATCGTGGAAAATTAGATGATAAATTTAAGTCAATATGAGATATTAAAAATAAAGAGATTGATGTTGGATTTTTTGAAATGGATACGGTGGTTGGAAAAGACCATCAATCTGCTGTTTTAGTTTTAGTTGAACAAAATAGTAAAAATTATTTTGCAATGAAATTAGAAAAAAATAATTCAAGTGAAGTTTTAGAAAAACTTGAACATATAGTTATAATTAATGGTTTAGTTGGAAAAATTAAAGGAATAATAACAGATCAAGGCAAAGAATTTAGTAAATTTGAATAAATGGAAAAGATTACTGGTTCTAATATTTATTTTTGTGGCTCTGGTAAACCACAACAAAAACCATTAATTGAATATATAAATGGTGAGTTTAGACATTGATTTAAAAAGGGAACAGATTTTAATAATGCCACTCAACAAAAAAATAGATTGAGTAGTTTATATTATGAATGAAAAATAAAGGCCTTGTTTAAATTGAAGAACATCTAGGGAAGTATTTTTAGATAATTTTAGCTAGGTTTTATTTACAAAATTTAATAAATTATTTTTCAGTGCGCCTAAATATGCTTAAAATATACTAAAATTACAAATATTTTATTTTTTTTTGAAAAAATAGTTGCATTTATTTTAAAGAGTGTTATTATCAAAATAACAAGAGACAGAATTTGCTGCTTGAATTTACACAATGAAATTTATTAAAAATTCAGGTAGTAAGAAAAAAGTTTAGGTTTTGGTATAAAAATTATTCTTTATTTTAAAAATATTTCTAAAACACTGATAAATCAACCTTTTAAAAAGTTATCTAATTATTTTATTTATATTTTTTATAAAACCTAAGCTTTTGTAATACTATCAAAATTCAAATAATAAATTTAAATGTTATTATTGAAATTATTAGTAATGAATAAATTGTTTTAATTGGTGATACCATTCATGATAAACAAAAAATAGTTGGTATCACATTTGTAAAAAATGAATTTATTAAATAGAAAAAATGAATTTATTATTTCTTCGATATTTTATTTCTCCTTTCTATTTAAAATAATTTATACAGAGAGAAAACCATAATAATACTTTAAATTTAATTACTAAAAAAATATAACTAATAGTGTGCCTTAGTTTTGTTTAAAATAACTTAGAATATATATAATGTTATATTCTATTAAAATCCTTTAACCATATGACAGAAAAAGTTTAATATCTTAATAATAATAAATAATCCAAATGGAATTAAAATAATTCACGCATCGCCTAAAAAGGTTATTAATTACGGTAAAATACCATATACAGCACCTTTTACTTTACCCATTGCATGACCTAAACCAGTTCAGATAGAATTCATTCCAACCCCGAATCCAATTGTTGCAACTGCATCTGCTAAAAAATTCATTATTTTCTATCCTCCTTTTTTTTAAATTTTTTTTCTTTTTTCTTACCTTGAATTTGTCTAAATTTTTGATAAATTGATAAACCAATTCGCACAAAAATACCTAACAAAATCAAAATACTAAATATTCATGTTAATCATACTGGCATGATATAACTCCTTTCAATAAATTAAAAAATTGAAATTAAAAAGTAAAAGAATAAATTATTCCGCGCAATTTATTAGCGGATAATTTATTCTTTTACTTTTTAATTTCAATATCTTTTGCAATCTTATTAACGGTATTAATAACAATATCTTTACCATACTTTTTCACTAATGACCGCAAAATAAAATATTGCTTTGTTTGCATAATTTCAACTCCTTAATTAAAATATTAATAAAATTTGTTTCTAAAAATGTAAATACCACAAAATTACAAAATGTGTGTGGTTTCTACATGCAATCTTGGATAGTCATTTTATTATTTAGAAATAATTTTGTTAAAACAACACTATTTTGTATAACAAAATAAAAACTGTTTTTAAACAGTTTTCTTAAATAGATTAATTAAAACCCATTCCGCTTAGACCACCCATCCCAGGAATATTTGGCATACGCCCTGATTTAATTTGACGAGCAATTTCATCAACTTGTTTTTTTGTTTTTTCAAATTGATTAATTAACTCATTATATTCTTTTTCAGTTCGTCCTGAGCCTTTTAAAATACGATTTTTTCGTGATAAATGTTTTAATAATCGTGGTTCACGACGTTCTTTCACTGTCATTGATGATAATAATACTTCGGTTACTTTTAATTTTCGTTCAGCATCAGCAATTTTTTCATCACTTAATTTTGGCATTCCAGGTAATAATTTCATAATTCCACCCATTTTACCCATTTTTGAAATTTGTCGCATTTGGTTTAATAAATCTTGCAAATCAAACTGTCCCATCATCATTCGATTAATTGTTTTTTTGATATCACGTTCATCTAATACATCTTTTGCTTTTTCAACTAAGGTTTGAACGTCCCCCATTCCTAAAATTCGATCAGCCATTCGGTCAGGATAAAAGATTTGTAAATTACTCATTCCTTCTCCAGTTCCAATAAAAGTAATTGGTAATTTTGTTAAATGTGTAATTGACAAAGCAGCCCCACCACGAGCATCACCATCTAGTTTTGTAACAACCACTCCTGTTAATTTTAATAACTGATTAAATTCAGTGGCAACATTAATAATGTCTTGCCCTGTCATCCCATCAACAACGAGAATAATTTCATCTGGGGTAATATTATTTTTAATTTCTTTTAATTCTTGCATTAACTCAGCATCAATATGTAAACGTCCAGCTGTATCAATTAAAATAACATCATTTTTATTATCTTTTGCATAAGTAATTGCTTGTTGCGCAGTTGTTACTGTATTTTGCGTTCCACGTTCAAAAACTTCAATATTTAAATTTTTCCCAATTGTTTTTAATTGTTCAATCGCTGCTGGTCGATAAATATCACAAGCAACTAATAATGGTTTTTTGTGATATTTCTTTTCAACTAACTTAGCAATTTTCCCTGTTGTGGTTGTTTTACCACTTCCTTGTAAACCAACCATCATTACAATTGTTGGTTTTGAAGTAAATGATAATTCTTTAACTGTTTTTCCAAATATATTAACTAATTCTTCATGCACAATTTTAACCATCATTTGTGATGCATTTAATCCATCAAGAATATATTCACCCCGCGCTTTTGCTTCAACAGCTTTAATAAAATCTTTAACTACTTCATTATTAACATCAGCTTCCAATAATGCTAATCGAATTTCACGCATTGTTTCAGTAATAGCATCAGTCGTTAAAGTTGATTTTTTCATATTTTTTTCAATTGATTTTTTCAATCAATTCGCTAAAAAATCTCCAATCATTTTTTCCTCCTTTAATTTTTGTAACAAATACACTCTTATTAATTAATTATACTAAAATTAACATAAAAAAAGAATAAAAATTTTATTCTTTAAACAACAGTTTCCGTAACTCGTAATTCACGGATAACTGTAATAACAATATCACCAGGAATTGCTTTTACTTGTTTAATTTTTTCCTTAATATCAAGTGCAATTTTATGAGTACGAGCATCATCATTAATAATTGGATTAACAATAACTCGAATTTGTCGTCCTGCTTGTAAAACATAAGCTGATTGGACACCATGGACTGTTTGGCAAATTTTTTCTAACTCATTTATTCGAGCAATATAATTTTCAACAGTATTATTACGACTACCCGGACGAGCAGCTGACAACGTATCAGCTGCTGATACTAAAACAGAATAAGGATTAGTTACTGGCACTTCACCATGATGCGAAGCTATTGCATTAATAATAATTGGATGTTCATTACATTTTGTTGCAATTTGAACACCTAAAGTAACATGACTTCCTTCATTTTCAAAATCAACCGCTTTTCCAATATCGTGTAATAATCCAGCACGCATTGCAATTGAAGGGTCTAACCCCAATTCACTTGCCATTATTGCTGCTAATTTTGCTACTTCGACAGAATGTAATAAGACATTTTGACTATAACTAGTTCGATATTTTAAAATTCCTAAGTGACGAATTAATTCAATATCTAAATTATCAATTGCTAATTCAGCCGCAATTTCTTTTCCTGCTTCAAGAATTTTCATTTCTATTTCTTCTTGTTCTAATTGGATTGTTTCTTCAATTCGCGTTGGTTGAATTCGGCCATCAAGTAATAATTTTTCTAAAGTTTTTTTTGCAATTTCCCGACGAATTGGGTTAAAAGATGAAATTTGTACAACATTAGTTGTATCATCAATAATTAAATCAACCCCTGCCGCTATTTCAAATGTACGAATATTACGTCCATCTTTCCCAATAATTCGTCCTTTCATATTATCATCTTCTAAATAAATTAAAGTTGTTGTTTTTTCTGCCACAACTTTCGCTCCATAACGTTCAATTGCAGTAGTAATAATGTTAATGGCTGTTTGTTTGGCATTAATTTTTGCAGTATTTTCAGCATTTCGTAAAAATTCACCAATTTCCTTTTGATACCGATCACTTATTTCTTTAAAAAGAACATCTTTTGCTTCTTCAAGTGAATATCCGGCAACTTTTTCAAGTTGATGAAGATTTCGTTCTACCATTTCTTGATAATAGTTAATCTTTCCTTGCAATTCTTCTTTCTTGCGAAACACTTCTTGCTCTTTGCCATTTAATACTTCTTTTCTCTCAACAATTAAACGTTCTCTATCTACTAAAAATTTTTCGGTTGCTAAAAATTCTTCACGTTTGATAGTTAATTCATCTTTCATTTCTTGCCTAATTTGTGCTGCCTCAAGGCGTCCATCTGCTTTAGCAGCATTAATAATTTTTTTCGATTTATCTTCTGCTTGTTTAATTTTTAATTTTGTTTTTTTAATTAATTTAAATCTTAAATATTTTTCAAATAAATATCCAAGAAAGTAAGAACCTATTGCAACAGCAATAAGGATAATTACTCATATGTGTGTTTGCATAATTATTTCTCCTTTACTTAAAAAATTAAGTAAGAAGTATTAATTTTAAATATATAAGTGGAATACTAGCAATGAAATCATTGCTACATGTTATTATACTCTTTTTTAGAAAAATTTTCGCAGAAGATTTCAATTTTATACGAATATTTTTTCATTTAAACCCTATATTTTAATATTTTTTTATTATTTTTATTAACTTTTAATCTAATTTTAATCAATTTCAACGTCATATTTCTTTTTAATTTCATTAGAAAAAAAAATCATTTAATATTTTTCAATTATCTGTTTGCTTTTCTTCTTGTGTTGCTAAAATTCAATAAGCAAAAGCTTCAACAAATAATTTCGCATTGTTTTCTGATCCATAGCGATATTCTATTATACTAAATAAATTTTCAAATAAAAAATTTACTAATCAACTAATAACATTAGGTTCTTTTACATCATCATAATTGTATCGAGCATACTTGGAATTAATAATTGAATAAGCAAGCTTTTTTTTATTTTCTCAATATTCATCTTCTTTATCCTTTGCTTTTGCTAAATATGTAATTAAATAATCACTTGGTAAAATATTATAATACATATCTTTATTTTTAAAAAACTTGCTTAAACTTATCCCATCTTTTAATAAATTTCGGTATTCCTTTTTAAACGAAAAATATGTTTCAAAAGCATGCGCAAATTCATGTGCTATTATATGAAGATTGGTTTTACTATTAGTTGAAAAATAATTTTGATCTTTAGCTAAAATACCAATCGACGCAGTATTAACAAAGTCAAACATATCAAACGCTATTGCAGGAGAATATAAAATATCATTATTTGTTTTAACAAAATGATTATAAGTACATCCCATACCACACATTTGTGTTCTAATTACATTTAATTTTTTATTTAATGTGAATAATCATTCTGGTCATAAATCAGAATACATAAAATAGTTGTCATATTTTAGGCCCTTAACAACAGAAATTTTTTTCACTATATTATTTAAAGTTTTTAAACCATATGCTTTTACAAATTTATTAATTAAATTAACAAAATCATGTTCTACCTCAGTCGTATCTGTTACAAAAGGAACTTTTTGATTATCATCATCAAGATAAGAATATGCTTTTACTCTTGTATATGTTTTTAATTTTGATACTTCAAAATTATTACTTTCAAAATTTTCAATAACTGATTGAAAATATTGAAAAAATTCATTTTCAAAATTACTTGTTGATAATTTATATTCTTTTTCATAATAATTTATGGCAACAAGTTCTGGCATCATAGTAACAAAACTTGTAGCAGTTAATAAACTTAAAATTTTTTTCATTCTATTTGTGTCCTTTCTTTTTTTATTTATTATTTTTTAGAATTCATACTACGGTTGTTTGATATTAAATGATTAATAAAAAAATAAAATTTATTTTTATAATTTAATTATTAACAACCTAAACCTTTTCATTTTGATTTAGTAATTTTATTATACATAAATATTAAATATATATTATTACTTAGTTAATAGTTTTTGTTGCATTTGCAATTACAATTTACAAATGAAAAAAATGTTTTTTCTTAAAAAGAAAAAACATTTTTTATGCATGGGGACTAAAGGGGTTAATAACTGTTAAAGTATCTGGTTCTTCTTTTTCTCCCATTTTTCAATCAATTTTATAATAACTATTATTTGACATTTTAATTCATTCAATAATATCTTTTACTTCAGCTAATTCTTCATAAAAGTCAATAATAAATCAATAATAAAATTTATAAGTAACTAAATCACCAACTGTATTAGCATGCTGTGCTAATTTATTTGTTAATTCAGCAAAATATGCTCGTTTTGTTTGATAGGTTTCCATTAATTCAATAATATTTTTAATATCTTTATATTCTTCAGCAATATTTTTAATTTGATAATGTCCATCGCGGTCTAAAACAAAATTAATAATTCGACGTTGATGTAAAACTTCATCTTGTGCTTGAACTTGGAAATAATGGCTAAAACCAGGAAACCCTAACTTATCAGCGGCCGAACTTAAATTATAGCAAAAGAATTGCATTTTGATATGTTCATCAATATAATGTTGTAAATCTTTTTCAATGTCGTTTGTTAACATAATTTTCCCTCTCTTTCTATTCTTATTGTACATTCTTAAAAGTTAATTATTCTCATTTTAATTTAAAAGCAATTTTTTTATTAAAGTAATAAAATTGCTTTTCTTTAAATTGGAATTTTGATATTTCAATTTTTTTCGCTTTTGGATTAATTTTTAATTCATCAAAAGCAATTAAATTATTCAAATCAAGATCAAAAATTGTTGTTTTTTGTTCATTAATATAAGGATAAAATTGATACCAACTCGTTTTAATTTCATTCGCCTTTTCAGGAGTATGAATAATATCATTTAATAATAATCCCAATTGTTTTTTCGTTAAGGTAAAATAATTATTATCATCAAGTTTTGATAAGATTAATGTTGTTTATTGTAAAATTTTACTTAAATTAAATTTAAAAGTTTGGTTAACAACTAATTCATCGATAAATTTATTATTTGTTCCTGGTAAAGCAACTATTTTAAAACTATAATTAATAACTTCGTGCTTGCTTGCTTCTTGTTCATTTATTTTAACATATTTTAATTCAAAATATTTTTCAAAAGGTTCACCTTGATATCCTAAGAATTCCATAACTTTTGTCTTAATGACTACTGGTAATTTATTAACATAATTATCTTCACCAATAATGATATTATTATTTAAATATTTTTCAAATTTTCATGTTTGCAAACTATGAAAATCAACATATTCTTTTTCATACATAAATCCATTTTTACGAAATTTTTTCGGCGCTCCTCATTGCGCATAAATTGCTAATCCTAAACCAATTAGGGCAATTAAAATTAAGACCGTATAATCTAGCGTACGATGATTTTTAATAAATAAACTTGTGTCATCATCACGTTGTGTTTCTAAAATAAAACGAATCAAATTTCATAAAAAGAAATAAAAACCAGTTTGCACCCCGCTACGTGTGATTGCATAACGCCCCAGATTATTTAATTTTGTTAATGCAGCACTATCATTATGTCATCATTTTTTAATTCTATTGGTAAAACCAGTTTGTTTTTTTGAACTATCTATTTGCCCACTTCTTTTAGCCATTTCATCTAATTGCTTTTGGTTTGGTACATAGTTAAAATATGCTTTATCCCAAACTTCTTTTCAAGTCATTTTATCAGGTTTAAGATATTTTCGATTAAAAAAATGAATAAAATTATATTTTAAATCAAAAGGATATTCTTTAGGGTCTTTCCCCCATGGTTTTTTACTAAATAATTGTCCAACAACAGGAATAAAAAAAGTAATAAATAATCATGCTAAGAAATTAAAGAATGATTCATATAAAAAGATCGGTTGGCGAAAGATAATTTCACCAAGGTTATTTGTTTCTGGTGATAAACCATCTCACTGCCATAAGTTATCCCAAATAAAAGCTGGTAATCAACGTAATGAATTATATGAAGTAACACTTCCTAATAATTCATGATTAAAAAAATTACCTCAACGACCTAATACTTGTCCTAATAAAATGTTTGGAATAATACAATCAGTATAAACTCAAAGTGAAACTTTTGCTTTTCGACCAACAATGCCAAAAACAATTAAGCCAGTAATTGTTCCGAACAAAACACCACCATGAATACTCATCCCAGCTTTTCAAAATGCAAATAAAGACCAAAATGGAGCATCACCTGGTTCTAAAATTCAAGGATGATTAACATCATTATTAAATTTTCCAAAAAAACTTGCTCCAAATAATGAAAATAGAATAATAGCAAAAATTGATCAAATTAATGGTTCAATTGGAACCTTTTTTAATTTTAGTCGAATAAAACAGGCTAAAACCGAACAAATCATTCCTATTGTAATAAAAACAGCATACATATGAATTCATCCGCCATATGTTTCTAAAATATTATGTGGTGTATTACTTGGCGTAATTCATTCTGGATTTGGTGGTACGCTTGTTAATAATAAACTGTTCATCTATTTTTTCACTCCTTAAGTGTTTTTATTTTCTAAATTATAAAACAATGCATAATTATTATATACCAAGTTTAAATAAAAAAGTCTATTTATTTTTAGGACTTAATTTTAATCTTACTTTTTTTAAATTATAATTTACCTAAAACAATATTACTTTTAGAAAGCGATGTGAAATAACAAATGACTAGCACTGCGTTATCAGAAACAGCAGTTAATAAAATTAAAGCACTTCACCAAGAACATATACAAAATCATTATCGAAAAATTACTAGTTTTTGACGTAAATCAATCATTATTGATGTTATTTTCAGTTCATTAATCTTAATTTTTACTACTGCTTTATTTATTGGTATTATTCTTACTTTTATTGCTAATAATAATGACCCTGTACTTACATTTTATTTAATATACTTACCTTTACCGCTGTTAGTAATAACAATTATTGTTTATATGTTGATTAAAACTGGTGCTATTAGTATTAGTCTTTTTCTTAATCGATTAGATTATAATGAATATTACCGAATTGCAATTGCTGATCTTTGAAAAGATGAAGTTATTTTAGATGAAATAAGTAATAATTTTAAGATTATCCCAGAACCAAATTTCACTAGTTTTAGTAAAAATCCCAAAAAAAATAATTTATTACAACAAAGTTTAATTCGCGTTAGTAGCTTAGAAGAAAAAATTGATAATAAAGTTATCAATGGCCCAATAAAAAATAATACCTTTTCATTAGGTATTATTACGGTTCGTAAAACAATGGTTTTTTTAAAAACATTAATTTTTTGTCTTTTTATTGGTTTAATTGTTTTAGCTTCTCTTTCTAATAGTAAATCAAAAGACCAAAAAACATCAAATAGTATTGCAAATGGAATTAATATCCATATATTTATTATTATGAATTGAAATGAAGCGTTCTGAAAATTACTTTTTCTTTGCAGCTTCTTTACCAAAAAACCTTGAAATTGAAGCAAATATTGTGCAACACCAAAGTAAATTTAAAAAATTTATTTTAAATTGTAAATTGTAAATACAAGTAGAAAAAAATCTTATATTTTTATATTAACATATTTTTTAATAAAATTGACAAAATAATTTTTTGCTGAATTTCAACCTAAACATTGTCGTGGTCTTTCATTAATAATATTAACTATTTTATCGTAATATTCTTGTGAATAAACATCTAAATCTATCCCCTTAGGAAATCAATGTCTAAAATCACGATTAATTCGTTCGAAAATAGGTTTCTGAGTAGGTTTAGCTTTATCACAAAAATAAACTTTATATGGTGTACCACACACATTTTGGAGATTGCAAGAAAAGAAGAAAAAATAATAAAATATATAATTTAAAATAATACATATTGTAAATTGTACTATGAAGTGTAGCACTTTATTTGATTTCATTATAATACCAATAAAATAAATGTTCAATATAATTTATTTTAAAAAAATTTAGTAGTTTTGTTTTAAATTTATAAATTTTGGCACACTGAAAAATAAAATAATTAAAATTTTTATAGGTAATTATATTAAAAATTAAACATTTGTATAAAAACTTCTTTTGAAGATAGTCAATGTAAAGATTTTTTAAGTTTAGAGTTTATTATATTTGCAACTTCTTTATAATAATTTCTTAAATAAATACTTAAATCAATTCCTTTGGAAAATCAATGTCTAAAATCGCGGATTGCTCTTTCAACTTTGGTTTTCGTGTTGGAGTTCCAGCATCACAAAAATATACTTTAGCATTTGTTATTTTTTCAATTTTTTCTCAATCAGCAAATTGTTTGCCTTGATTTGTTATTATTCCTTTGCATCTATCTTTGAAAAATCTGTTAGAAAAAATTCGTTCTACTGCGTTTGTAACTTCTTTTGTTGTTTTTTCTTTTAATGGTTCAATGATTTTAAATTGGGTTAATTCTTCGATTAAAACTAAACAAACACTATTGTTTTTACCAACCATAGTATCCATTTGAAATCAACCAAATTCATATTTATCATTTTTTGCTTCTTCAATAGTTCTAAAATTTCTTATTTTTCCACGGTTATCAATTCTATTTTTTGTTTTATATTTTCTACCATGAAAATATAAATTATCTTTTTTGAAATTTAAAAATCCCAAATGAATATATTTATATAAAGTTTTAAAACATACCAGAAATTTAATACCAAACTCTTTTTCATATTTTTTACAGATTTGTTATGGTGAATCATGAAATTTGTTATATTTTTCATCTAGTTATTCTAAAATATTTAGTAATAATGATTATTTTTTAAAACATTTTTGTCGTTTTTGTAAATAATCTTCGTGTGCTAATTTAGCGTCATATTCATTATCTTTTAACCTTTTTATTTCTCGTCTAATTGTATTGCGATTTTTATGCAATATTTTTGCTATTTTAGATATATTAGGTTTACCATTTTTTCTTTTTAAAGAATCAAGTTCTAATAAATCTTTTAACATTACTCTTTCTTTAAAAGTAAAATGATGCTTTGTTTTATCCATTTTAAAAAATCCTTTCTTTTATATACAAAGATAATTATATAGTTTTTTGAGGTTGTTGGCGAGCGGTTGATTTTCTGAAATTTTGTGATAAAATGACTTACAAGTTAAAAAAAGTTTTGAGGTTCTTTCAAACAAATTTGGGAACCTTTATAAAATTCTTCGCTTAACGCTTAGAATTTTTCCCAAGTATTTTGAAAAGCGCGACAAAAGTTTTTTTAAACTTTAAGGCATTTTTCGCAAAACTTATGAAAATCACCGCGATCCCAGATTAGTTTAATATAATTACAATAATAATCATAATTATTTTCTTTCTAAAATAACATATTTAAAAATACTTGACTTGCATATATATAATGTCAATAGATATTGATAAAAAGTTTCAGGATGAAAGAAAGGAAATTATACAAAATGAAAAAACTTTTAAGTTTATTAAGTGCATTAACTATTAGTGGGGGTGCTGTGCCAACAACAATTGCTGCTAGTCATTATCAAAAAGAAGAAATATTAAAAATAATAAAAAAAGACAATAGTGAAAATCTAAAATTTAAAAAAAATAACTTAAGTAATTTTAATTTTTTAGAAAAAGTATATAACAAAAATAATAATAATTAAGAATTATCTGTAATTTTATCAAAGAAACTAAAAAATTAATTACAAATATTAAAAAACATAGTTTTAATTTATCTGCTAAAGCATTTGATGAAAATGCTATTGATGCTTATGCTAATGTAATTTGAAAAAATTTTTCCATTTTTTGTACTTATTTTTTAAGGTTAGGAATTAATTTAACAAATTAATGTTGCTTTAAATATTAAAGATAATGAATGATTTTTTAGAGATAATAAATTATTTCAAGTTATTGGCGAACAAACAGAATTTGAAAAAGACAGAAAAAAAGAAATAATAAGCTATGAAACAAAAAAATGCGATAAAAATGAAAATAACAAATATAATTTATTTTAAAAATCAACATCAACTAAAATAAAAATTAGAATTAACAAAATAACTTTAACTAAAATAAAATTACTTTTTTTGTTACAAAACAAAAAGGTTTATTTGTTAGAGAATTAATAAAATTATTTTTAAAATTTCCTCAATCATATGGTGACTACAGTTATAAATTTAATGAAAAAGAAATTAAGTATTTTGCTTATTTAATTTGAAATAATTTTAGTTATTATTATAATTTATCTTGAAATTTAAGAATGAGTGAATCAATTCGAATCATTTCATACACCATATACCTGCAAGGATATTGATAAAGTAATTATTTTGAATTCTATAATGAAATTATTAATCAAAATACTGATACTATTGATTGACAAACATTTAATAATAGAAATGAAGAAAATAAATTTAATAAAGAATTCAAACATAATGATGAAATTAAAAAAAGACAAACAACCACACCCGAACCATAAATGAATTTATTCGATATCAATTTAAGAACGGCATCAATAGATTTAAGAAATAACATGCCAGTACCAATGGAATTACAAGAACAAGATTCTTGATGTGCTATTGCAGTTTTACAAAATATCTTAGCTAATAGTCAAATAACAAATCTAAATATAAATAATTTTTCTCAACAACATTTAAAGGTGATGTAGAATTATAATTTAAAACATTTTCTTTAAGAGCCCAAAATATGATTAATTCCTATTTAAATTATCAATTTTCAAAATTAAAATTTGAAACATTTAAAGACCTATTATTAAAGAAAATTTGTATTAATATGGTGTTTATTACGATTGAGCATTGAACATTTAATAGTATTCCAATTGAGTTTTTTACTTCGGCAAATATGAGTGTTGGTGATATTAATTATTCTTCACAAAATGACCCTATGGCAACATGACAAGGTCTATTGCCTGCCTACATATGCAAAATCATTGACTAATTTAACAACTTTAAAGAAAATGTTTCGTACTTTTTAAGAAGAAGGTATTGATTTAACTATGATAGATTTAGAAGCATATTATACACAATTAGAAGTTGATGCTTTAATAGAAAAAGAAAAAACTAAGATTGACAATAAAAGTATTATAAAAAATAACAATAATGAAATAAATGTTCTATTTGATAATAAAACGATTTATTATGAAAATAATGTATGAAAAGCAAAACAAAGTGGTGATATTCCTTCAGATGTTATTAAAGATAGTGATTTGAATAAAGATTATATTGATAAAGAAAATGGTAAATATATTGTAAAAACATCACAATATATTAATCTTAAACAAGATAAATTAATAAGTGGAACAAATATTAAAACTATTAATGGAGTACCATTATTAGGTAATGGTGATATACCTATTAGTAATAATGATTGAGAAGTTGTTAATACTAGTGATTTTATTAGAAATTCAAAAGAATATACTGTTAGAGCATTTGATAATAAATATTATTATCGCATAAATTGTTCTGTTGAAACACAATTTAGAATATATGGTTTTACAATTTTTGTAAATCATAAATTTATAAGTGAAAAAGTGCCAACAACTCATTATATTGGAACATCAATAGAAGGATATTATTCAATATTTGAATGAGATAAAAATACTAATTATGGAAAAATAACTATTAAAAAAGTAGAATCAGAGCAATATTTAAATGGAATTTATATTGAAAGAAAAAAATAAATTATTCAAATAATACAGAATTAATAGCAGATGAACCACATGCTATTTATAAGCGTTATATGGATACTGATTTACCAAAAGAAACATTAAATTCTTATGATATAGTGATAAGAAAAATAAATAGTGCAACAACTATTAATGAATTAAATTTAATTGAAAAACACCAAATATGAAGAATTATTTCAAATAATAGAAATGATATTAAAGAATTATTTAATAAAAAACGATTAGAGTTAAATAAAAATCAAAAGTAAGTTAGAAAGGAGATGTTATTATGCCAAAAGTAAAAGTTAAAGATGTAATTATGTTTTTGAAAATCTTTGGAGTTTCATCATTATTTTTTATCGCAGGAATTATTATTTGTTTTATTGGAGAAAAAACATTAGGTATTTCTTGACCTGCATATGTTATTGTTTCAGCAATGCTTATCGGAGCAGGAATTATAGTTTTAATTATTGAAACAATTAGATTTATCAAAACACATAATAAAAAAGAAGAAAATAAAGATAGTATTGAAGATGTTATTAAAAAAGAAGAAACAAAATAAAGAGGTGTTATAAATGGGATTGTTACCAGCAAAAAAGAAAATAAAAAAAGATTATGATATTGATAGTTATTATCTTAATTTAGCATCAACGATTACTAATCGTAAAAATGTTACTGTTCAAAAACATAATGAGATTTTAGAAAAAATAATTTGTGAAGATAATGCTAATTTTTTAAATCCACGTGAGTTAGAAATTAGCATTTATAATTCGCTTACTAATAAAAAAATAGATACTAAATTAATTAATAACTTTTTAAAAATGCAAGACTTTACTAATAAAAATTGATATAATTAATATGAAATTAATAAAAATGGTAAAGGTGCATACTTTATTTTTGCTAATAATTCAAAACTTAATTTTATTACTATTGATTTTTACAATGACCAATATGATGAATTAGGTAATTTAGTATCTTGTACTTTTGATTATGACCCTTATATTAAAAATGACCAGAGTGTTTTTATTATTGAAAAATTAGAAATTGATTATGTAACTAAACAATTAAAAGTTATTAGAAAGTTAAAAACACGATTATACAGTACTATTACCGACTTATATATTGGTGATGCTAAATGAAATAACTATACAACATTGCAAAGAGAATAAATATTGCCACTTAATTTTATTCCAATTGAAATTATTCCTAATAATCCTAATTTTAAACCTTCTGCTCGTTATGGAAAACAATTTGCTAGTATTTTAGATATTATTGCTGAAAAAATAATGTTAGACCCATTATTAAATAGTGGTAAATTTACCATTAATACTAATGGAGTTACTGGTGTTGTTGACCAAGAAATTAGTAAAATGTTAGCTTTATTTATTGAAAATTACTTGTTATTAGTTGAGGGTAACCCTGATAGTAATTTTCAGCAAGTAGACTATATTGCTGGTAATTTTAAAGGTGAACAATTAACCAAAATATACGATTGATTATTAACTAATTACTATAAAATAAATCGCCATCATGTTCCTGTAATCGCTAAGGGAGTACAACAAACTCAGGTAGAAGTTGCGGGTGTAAATATTCAAACAAACGCCTCATATGAACAAATGATATATATTAGAGAAATTAAATTAACTGAATTTATTATTAAGTTAATTAAATATGATAATGCGATTTTAAACAGTAGAACATTTAATATTAAAAATATTGATAAGTTAATTGTTGATGTTAAATTACTAGTAAATACTACTTTAAACAAACAATTAAAAAATAATGAAAATATTATAAATATTCGCGATGATGATGAAAAAGGAAAACAAAAATAATGTTAAAACCATCTGAAAAAATGTTAGCACAATTAGCAGAAAATGATGAACAAATTGATTATTCAATTGATAGTATTCCGTTAGATTTTGCTAATCAATCGCAGTACAGCGACCCTGATTTAGAACAATTATTTAGTGAAGACCGTGCTAGAACCTTATATATTTATAAAATTAATAAATTAAAGTTGTTATAACGACAATTGGGGCATATTTAGGATTTTTATAATATATTGTTAAAGCAACTTCACCCGCAACTGATAATGGAACAATTTTAACTGCTAAAAAAACATCAGAGCCATAAGCAAAGGGTAATAATTGTCCCTTTTTAATAGCCTTAGTTTCAAATTTAGATAATATTTTTTTAGTTTTATCAGTAATTTTATTAATTACTTTTTGTTTAATAGTAATTATTTGTTTTTCAATTGGGGCTAATAATTTTTTAGTTACTTTTTGAATATAAAAATTTGGGTTTAAATGATTTAAAACTTTATTTAATTTAATTGGTGTTTATAGTAGGTTTTTGCCAACACCTTTTTTATGAAGATTAGTCATAATGTTATATCATTCATTAGTACTAATTTTGCTTATTTTATCAATATTTAATCCATATTCAGATAATCATTTATTAGCATTTTTTTCATTTACGCGTGGTATTTTTTAAACCAATGTAGGGATTATTTTTTAAATGTTTTTCTCAATTTTTAATAAATTATTAATTGTTTCTAAATTAGAAACTTTAAAACCCTTATAAAAATCATTTCGGGCTAATTTTCCAATTGTATATAATAAAGTTTCATTATTAGCCTGTTTTGTAAAATAAAATATTAATTTATCAGATAAAACCTTTTTACCTGTAACTTGTTTTACAATATCTTCTAAGTTATTAGCAGTTATTACACCTAATTTTTCAAGTAATTTAGTTTCTTTTGCTAATTTTAAAATTCTAGTTGTGCGAGCAGCACGCGTTAATTTACCAATTTCCACCAATTGCTTGTAACAAATTTAAGGCAGCACTTTTTTCTGTCACTTCTGATGTTAATTTATCGTATATTTGATTTACGGTAAAATCGGTTGCTGTTTCTACTCCAAATGAGATAAATGCTGCGGCAAAATTAGATAAACCAGCACCCAAACCAACAGCAGATGCTACACCACCAGTTAAAACTGATAAACCAAGGGCTAAAACTTGAATTCCTAAAAATTCTAATAACTGTAAACCAAAACTTTTTTATTGTTGTTGGATTTACAATCTAGTTGGTTTTTTTAACAGCATAAATAAGAGTATCGTGTTCCAATTTGATTAATTTCATTAACTAACTCATATTTCTTAACAAAGGGATATTTATTACCAATATTACTATTTTGTAATAACCAATAAAGCGTTTCTAACAAATAAGTAAAATGATTAAGCATTATTATGATTTTCTTTTTTAATATCTCTAATATCCGTTTGTAAATTAACAATTATTGGCTGTTGATTATTTAAGTTTAATTATTGTTCTAACTGTTTTTCTTGTATTGAATATTTATAATTAAATGCTCGTTGTCAATATGTTTTTACTCCATCAGGCGTTTTAACCATCGCTTTAATTAATTCACTTTCAATTTTATCAACTTGTCGTTCAAGCAAAGGAACTATCTTTTAGCTCTTGCAAGTTTCATATCTTCATCTATTAGAAAGCTTGAATTTATTGATTAAATCATTCAAAGTATAAGGTTTATTAGAAGGTTTTTCCTTATCGGCTCAAAATTGCTCTATTTTACGCTTAAATGTGCTTAAACTTGCTGTTTTTGGATTAAATTATTTCATTTTTTACTCCTTTTTGCATATTAAAATTGCTATTATTTAAACAATATGATTAAATAAAAGAGTAAATAAATATCTGATAAATATACAAAAGAACTCTCACAAGTTCTTTTTTTATTATCTATATTTTACATCAAAATAAAAAAAGTAAATTTCTTTACTTTTTTCAGTTAAATTAATTTGCTAATAATTAACACTTAAATTTTAACACAATAAATAAAAATTACTATTATTTTTTGCATTTTTATTATTTTTGTGTTAATGTGTAGAACTAAGGAAAGAGGGTAAAAAAATGATAACTGTTGATAACAACTTTTTTAATAATTTTAATAATTTGTTATATATACAAAGTATTGAAATTATTCAACAAAATTTAGAAAATTCTGATAAATGAATTTTTAAAAATTATAAAACTGATAAAACTTTAAAAGAATTTAAAGATTATAAAGTAAAAAGAAATAAAACCAAGAACATTAACTATTTTAAATGTAAAAATAACTTTTAAAAGAAAAAAATATTATAAAATTAATCCAGAAACAGGTAAAGAAGAATATATTTTTCCTTTGGATAAACTTTTAGGAATTGAAAAATGACAAAGAATAGATAATACTATTAAAGAAAAAATATCATCATTTATTACTGAGAACAAAAGATATAAAGATATTTTAGATACTATGGAACATGTAAAAATTAGTTTAATGACAATATCTAATATTATGAAAAGTGTATACTGTGCATATACTAATACACCCCCTTAGTTTCGTTTAAAAGATGTAATTTTATATTATTTTCTAATATTCTTATTTTCATTTTAAGTTCATTAAATGATAATAAATTAGTGTCTTTTAAGGCATTATATTCATCTTCTTATAAATTACAAAAGATTAATAAGGTTTATTTTTTGGCAAGTTTGATATTATTTTCTTTACAATATTCATCAAATTTTGTTAATTTATCTTTAATCTGACGCTATTTTACACTATTTCATCATTCTTTTAGTACCTTTGATACCTTTTTTACCGTCTTTTTTACCTCTTTTTATCATCACCATTCTATAAAAAAATATCAAAAAGTAAAATAAATTAAAAAAAGACTTTTTCAAGTCTCTATTTTTAGTAATTTTTTAACAAGTGATTAAGGGCTAGTAAATCCTACTTGTATTAAATTACATCACCATCCTACCATCATTTAACAGATTATCAACAAAATTTTAATTTTTATTGTATAACTATTTTAATAGAAATGGCTAGGTTGTCTTATGAAAAAAGAAAAGAAAAAATTTAAACATTTTATTCTTGATGAAAGATATGATTTAAAAGAACATTTAGTATCAGAAAAATTTAAAAAGAAAGAAGGTACGCCCAATTATTCTAAAATAGGAAAAGTAATGAATAAAAGTCGCAATAAAATTAGATTAGGGGCTAAAAGACTTGAAGAAGATTATGAACCTGAAAAAGCAAATCATGATTATCAAAAGAAAAGAAAAAAATCTATTAAATATACAACAATTACAAAAAAAGTTGTAAATCATGTAATAAAAATTTTAAGCAAAAAGCGATATTCACCAATGTTAATTATTCATGAATATGAAAAAAAATATAATGAAAAGTTTCCATTTTCACATGTGACACTTTACAAATATATTGATCATGGAGTTTTTGATGATGAAAATAATGAAACTAAGAAAAAATTACCATTTAAAGGTAAAAAGTTTAAAACAAAAAAAGAGAAAAGATGATCGTTGTCAATTAACTAATATTAGATTTATTGAAGAAGGAGAACATTAAAAAGGGACTTTTGGTTTATTTCAAATTGATTGTATTCTTTGAAAAGAACATCAGTCTGCTTGCTTAACTTTTACAGAAGAAAAAAGTTTATATACGATTTGTCTTAAATTAGACCACCATAATTCAGAAGAGGTTAATAAAGCCATTAAAAGTATTTTTATAAATAAACTTTATAAACAAAACATAAAAGGAATAATAACTGATCAAGGTAAAGAATTCAGTAAATGAAAAGAAATTGAAAAGATTACTAATGCAAATGTATATTTTTGTGATGCTGGAACTCCAACACAAAAACCCAAAGTCGAAAGAATGAATAGAGATATTAGAAAATATCTTCCTAAGGGAATAGATTTTAATCAAATTACTCAAAAAGAAATTAATAAAGTTTTGAAAATTATTATTGAAAAGCCCCGACCGAGCTTAGGTTGATTATCCTCCAAAGAGGTATTTTTAAAAAATATTTAATATTTTAATTATTAATTTTAGATTTTTAACAAAAATCATTTTTCGTGGTTCCGAAATAACTACATAATTTAAAAAAATAGTTGCAATTTTTAATAAAAGATATACTATTTGATTAATAAGGGTGAATTGTCCTACTTGCATCTTTACTTTACAAGATAATAATAGACCAAATAATACTAATGTTGGAGTCCTAATTGTGTCTAAGACTCCTGGCATAATTTTACGAACACCACGTTCCATTCATAAGGCCGCTGTTGCTGTTAATAAGGCCCATAAAATATTTCCTGACGGATATCCACAAACACTAAATTACCATTAGCATCTAATGCTGGACGAAAACCAACTGTTAATCAATTTGTTAATGGATTAGTAATATTAATCCCTAAATAATTAACATGATTAGCATCACTAATGACTAACATTGGAATTACACTACTTACAAAAACTGGCGAATAAATTGCTGCAGTCATTGCCCCTAAGACACCACTACCTTCTCAAACTTCACAAGTTCGTCATCCAACAATAATTATAAAAGCATTTTTTCAAATATCTAGAATTAAGTTTAATGCCTTAAATCAAGATGCGGCAGCTGCTGGGGCATGACTAGTATCCATTGTTCCACCATATGCATATTGCATAATTCCAGCAATTCCCGATAAAATCCCAGTACCAATAAAACCAATAATAATTGGTGAAAAGATTTTTGAAAATTTAGTAAAAAAAGTTCGTACTTTATTTTCCTTTTCTTTAATTTCGTCTTTTACAGCCTTAGCTGTTTGTGCAGCACTAACAAATTCATCCGTACCATCATTTTCGTTATAAGCAGTTTTATTAGCATTAACTAATTTCCTAAAATCTTGTGTAACATTTGCAAAAAACCTGGTCCCAAGACAATTTGTAACTCTGTTCGTGATGGTTTCAAAACATCCATTACATTTTGTGTTGCTTTTAATTTATCTAGATAAATTTCTGCTGTTGGTTTCAAATTAATACGCAGTCTCGTTAAACAATTGGTATATGAGACAACATTATACGCTTTAACAATATCAACAATATCTTTTGCTGTTTGTTTCGGATCTTTTGCCATTTCATTTTCCTCACTTTCAATAAACATATATATATTTTTTGCTATCTATATATATGATAAAAGAAAGCGTAATAATTACAAGACATAATCCTTAATCTGTAATTTCATCTCAAAATTTGGAAATTTTAAAATTTTAGTACTAATGTTTTTTCTAACATAACGCGATAATATTCTAAATCAGTTGCTAACAAAGAAAAATAAATCATATCTAGTACAAATAATAATGCAAAGCGATTAGTTGTTGAAATTAAACGTTCAATTAATCCATTGCTACTAATTGTAATTTCATAATCTGCTAAATTAGATAAAGTATTATTTGATTGTCGACAAACGATTGCAATTGGAGTATGATTTTGATGACAAATTCTTGCTAATTTAATTAAATCTAATGTTTCACCTGAGTATGAAACAAAAAAGGCTAAATCATTTTAATTTAATTGCTGTGCTAAAAAATATCCATTATGAAAATCATTAATTGCAATAATATTAAAACCAATCCGTAATAATTTTTCTTGAAAATCCTTTGCAACATTGTATGTTCCGCCAATTGCAAAAACAACAATTCGACGTGCTTCTTTAAAATGTTTAATAACATTATTAATAATACCCTTTTGATTTAATGTTAATCGGAATGTATCATGTAAACTACGAATAATATTTTATACGTATGATGCTAAATCTAAAATATCGTTAATTTTGTAATTTTGCATATATGAAGCAATAACATATCATTTATCTTTAAATAAATTTAAGTACATTTTTGCTCATTCTAAACATTGCAAATCATAATTCTTTTTATGATGTGAAATACGACAATTAACAGGCTGACAATTAACTCAATCAAATGATGTTGTTATTTCATTTCAAGTTTTATTAATATACAAACTTTTATATTCTGTCATTTATTTTTCCTCCTATTTTTAACTCGCTGGCACTCACTCCCGAGTGAAAGTGCAAAGCGAGAATTAGTTACATAAAGTATTTATCTATTTATTTACTACGCCATCCGCTTCACTGGGGTGAGCAGTGGTGGCGTGTTAATTGTTTGAATGTTTAAAAATCCACAGTTATTTTTTATTTTTGGCGCCAGAGAATTCTCTCTCTTCATCCGCACCATTTCAGGTCAAAGCGTTCAGTTTTTAAAATAAATCTACTTGCACCTTGAAAAGCCTAATGATATACGCAAATTTATTTATAAAGTTGCCATCTCAATATTTATTGTCGTTCGATGTTGACATTGCACTTATCACGACTATCACTTGTTAAAGCGTCTATTATTTCCGGACTAATTACCGTTGGGCTAGACCGCCTATGTGGAATAAAAACACTTAGTTATTTACAAAATAACCTTTCCACTCTACATTAAGTTGTTTTAATAAATCAAAGTTTTAAAGAACCAATTTCATAATCAAAGATAATTTTTGAATTTTCTAATCGTTTATAAAACCGCTTTTGTTTTTTATCTTTTGTGCGATTTAATAAATCTTTATGTTTTTCACAAGTTCATAAAACTTTATTTGATAAAAATTCTTCAGTAATGAATGATATTGATTTATAACAATCATTAACATCACATATTTTTTTGTTGTTTAATTATCATTACCTCCTTTTAGGAGTTGTTTTATTTCAAATAAAAAACAACCCTTTAATAAGAGTTGTTTTATTCTAATTGGTTTACACTATACAAATTTTAATTGCATATGCAAATAATAATTTTGAAGATTTATTATTAAAATCAACCGTTCCTAATAATATTAATTATCAATATAGTAATGATGTTCGTGAAAATATCTGTGATTTATATTTTGAATATTGCGATAAACACATTGGGGGTGTTTTATCTTTGTATTATAATTTAAAAAAAGGAATTCATGGTGAAGAGTTAAAAAATAAAGCACACAAAAACTTAAAAACATTTTTTCGTTGACTTAAAAAAGATAACCGTTGATTAAAAATAAAAAATAAAATTAAAGAAATTAAAAGACAACATCCAAGATATGAAGTTAAAGAATTAGGATTACTACAAATGTATGCCAAATATTTTATACCAAGTAAATTTCCAGTTGATAAAAAGTATTATGTTTATGATTTTATTGATGAAAGAATGATAGGAGTATTCGGTTATATTTATGATTAAATTAAGCACTGAGAATGCTATTGATGCTGTTAAAAGAGCAATTGGTGATTTTGAAAAATTGGTATTAAAATAACACGAATTAAAACTTATAACGGGTCTGAATTTATTAATAGTCATCGGAATAATTAAAAAAGTACTGTTAAAGAAACTACTTTTACTCAATTTTTAACAGATAAAAATATTTTACATCAAACAACACCTGTTCGTTCTCCGCAGTCAAACGGTAAAATTGAAAGATTTCATCAAAATTATACTAAGTTATTTGTATTCGATGAAAAAATATTGGATGCAGTTGTTTACAAAATAAACTAAATGATTACTATTATTTTTATAATTTTGAAAGAGTACATAAATCTTTAAACTTTCATACACCATTTGAATTTTTAAATAATTTAATTAAATAATTTAAAATTTATAAAGTTTTATTTAAACTATTTTTAGTGTGCTAATTTTATAATTTTTATTTATATGTATCATTTTTGATGATGTTTTTATATTTTAAATTATATATTTTATTATTTTTTCTTGTTTTCTTGCAATCTCCAAAATGTGTGTGGTATACTACAATCATTAATGGAAAAGGCATAAATGCGCTTATTTCGTTCTAAAAAATCATCAATTACTTTTAACACATTCTGGGGATTATGCCGATTATGATCAATGTCATCAAGTAATACTGCAATTTCTTCTTTAAAAGCATAAGAAAAATCAACTGCTTTCATAATAATCCGTCCTGCATTATTACTTGCAACTTCAAATGCTTCACGTGATTTTTCAATATTATACCGCGAAATATGCTCTAAATGTTGTAATTCTTGTAAACGCAACATTAATTGGCGATTATCGTATGTTAATTTTTCTATAATTTCATTTTGTTCATAAATAACTGTCCGTAAATCTTTCTCTTGTTCTTCCATATTTTCCCCTACTTTATGCAAACTTTGCAATTGTAATTCTATAATGTTGATTTTTTGATGGTAAAATTGCATTAATTTTAAAACGACCATACTGTTTTATTGATATTATAATATCACAAGCAACTTGAAAAGTCTTATTATTTACCACTGAAAAATTAACATAAACATAATTTTGTTCAACATATTTTTGTGCTTGTTGGCGTGAAACATTGCAAAGTGCACTTACCACAGCATCTAGGCGTAAACTTTTTACTGTTTTTGTAAAAAAAGTAAATTGATATTCAATAACAACAGGGGTAGGGTTAATAGTTTAAGTTAATAAGTTCTTTTGAATAATTAATGAAGCATTAATTAAACACTGGCGTAATTTTCTTTAAAACACTTAAATATAAATCATTTGCTGTGATATATAAATCACCAATCACTCGTATTTCTAATTGTAATTGGTTTAAAATAAAACAAAGCACCTGATGATGTTGAAAAAAATGCGGTGTTGGTTGTTTCCTGTGTAAAATAACCGTATTATCGTGCTTAGCATTAAAACTAACTGTTGCTAGAAAACTATTTGTTAATGGTTTATGAATAAAATAATTAGTAATGTTTTCTTGTGCAAAGATTGCTTGCAAAATTGCAATTTGACGTAAATCAAGAAAATCTGTGTTAACAACTTGCCCACGGCGAACTTGTTAACATCATCCTTTAATTTTATTAATTAATTCATAATCTTGCTGATAATGTTGCAATAATTGTGTCTTATTAAGAATCTTTTTGAATTGTAAATTGATAAGTTCTATGTTCAATTTTTTAAACATCACCATTAAAAGCATACATCACACCACTAATAAAATCTAATAGCAGCACCCGCTCTCCTTTTGGTAATTTTTCTAAATGAACAATTAATTGCCCTTTTGTCAATAATAAATCAGCCATTTTGGGAGCATCATTATAACTATCAGTAATAAAACCAGCTGTAAGTACTTGTGTTACTATATACTAACTTCAGAAGAATGCTATACTTCGCTTTCGCGCTCAAAATTCACCTTTTGAAAGGGTGTTTCTGGGGCAAGAACAGGTTTTGTTAATAATTTATCTAATGGTTGATCACTATGGACAATTGGTGTGGTTGGGTTATCATTAAAATCAATTCGTGGTTGTGATTCGTAAATACTTCGTTGTTTTTTCTTAAAAATGCTCATTATTATCAACTACGACGAACAAATGGTGGTAAATCATCATCTTCATCGTCATGTTCAACGATTTGATTATTATTAACATGTTCTCGTCGCACATTAATCCGACGGTTTGCATTCGCTGTTTCACGTTCAGCATTTTCAGATAAATTAGTGAAATAACTTGGCTGTTTACGAACAACATCTTGATCATTGTCATCACTAACCTCAGCATCCCATGTCGGACGTGGAGCTGGTGCTTCGTATTCTTCCATTGAAGCACGATAACCATTATCTGGATTAGTAAAATTTTTGTCTTCATCAAACCCAGTTGCAATGACAGTTACAATCATTTCATCATCTAAATGCTCATTAACTGCTGTTCCAAAAATAATATTAACTTCGCCACCAATTGCTTGTTTAACAATATCAACAGCATCATTAGCATCATTTAAGGTTAAGGTATTGCCGCCAGTAACATTAATAATAGCATCACGAGCACCGCGAATTGATGCTTCTAATAATGGAGAAATAATTGCTTTATTAGCAGCTTCAATTGCTTTATCTTTACCTGAACCAATCCCAATGCCAAATAAAGCATTCCCTTTATTTTTCATAACAGTCTTAATATCTGCAAAGTCTAAATTAATTAAGGATGGTACTGCAATTAAATCAGTAATGGTTTGAACTCCTTGGCGTAAAATATTATCTGCTTCTTTAAATGAATCTTTTAATGGGACACCCCCAATTACTTCTAATAAGCGATCATTTGAAATAATAATTAATGAATCAACATGTTTACGTAGTTCTTCGGTCCCTTGGATAGCATAACTATTGCGCGCACGTCCTTCAAATGAAAATGGCGTTGTAATAATTCCAACGGTTAAAGCACCTTGTTCTCTGGCAAGTTTGGCAATAATAGGAGCAGCCCCAGTTCCAGTTCCGCCACCCATTCCAGCGGCGACAAAAACCATATCTGCCCCTTTTAAAGCGTCTTTAATTTCTTCTACTGATTCAATTGCTGCTTGGCGACCAACATCAGGATTAGCACCTGCCCCTAGCCCTTTTGATGTTTCTTTACCTAATACAATTTTATTTTTTGACTTTGAAACACTAATAATCTGGGCATCAGTATTAGCAACAATAAATTCAACCCCTTGTACGCATGCTTCAATCATCCGATTGACAGCATTATTACCAGCACCGCCAATACCGATAACTTTTATTGACGCGACTTGTTCATAATTATCAAAATTGTCCATAACCTTAATTCCTCCATTTTTTATATATTATACTATTTATTTAATATTTTGGTAGTATTTTTGTTGATATTGTTGTGAACCGCGTTTAAATGCTGCTTACTTAGCGGCATAACACCTTGTGCCGGGTTACCATTGCCACCTGGTTGATTATTATCACCATATTTGTCATTTTGTGGTCCTTTTTTATCACCATTATTATTTAAATAACGAATATAACGATGATCAACTGATTGAATATTTGTTGCACTAACTTTATTTGCTAAATGTTGATAATAAATATTTCCCAATAAGCCAGTACATCATGTTTCTTTTGCTCCTAATGTTGAAGCAATATAAACGGTAACATTTTTATCTTTATTTAACGCCAATAAATTTTCTTTAAACCCACTAATTCGTAAAATTTCACCAACAACAACCACTGGATAGTTATAGCGCCCTAAGCTATTAGCTAACTTTTCACTCAATTTTTCCATTTCTTCTGTTAAAACATGATTAACAATTCGTTTTAAATCATAATGGGTAAAATTTAATTGTGTTTGTTGCTGCTGATCATATTTGCTATAAATAATTAAATTATCTTTACTATTATTATTTAAATTAATAATTTTATATAAATACTTTAGTGCTTGCTTATTGTCACAACTTAAAACATTACGTAATCGCGTAATTATTTTTTTAATTCCACCAGGAATAATAATTTGTTCACATAAAGTTTCACAAACAAAAACATAAGCGATAATATTATCATAATCTCAATTAATAATTGTAATTCCATTTTGCAAATCAACTGGTGATGCAATATTTCACGCAAGACTAAACCCTTCTGGAAGGATACCCATAACTTCAATTTTGGCATATTTAAGTGTCGCAAAAATACTTTGAATAATCTGTTTTTTTGTTACATAAACAATTGCCTTAATACTTACTTTGTGCGCCGCCTGCCCTATTGGTGGCGCTGATAATGCTTTTTGTTCATTAAGAATGTAACGATATGGTCTAATAAAAAAAGCAGTTTCATCATCTAATAAAGGAACTTCTTTTGCTAATGTAATTAATGAATCAATATCATTCTTTGCAATTAGACGATCATGTGTTAAATTTAGCATTTTGGTTGAAGTTTTAATTGTCATATTATTTGCTGTAATACTAATTGCCACCCGTTCAATTGCAATTCCTAATTGTCGATTTGCATCTTTAATTAAATTAACTAATTCTTTAGCCACATTTTTTTCATCAATAATGATACCATTATCACAAAAATGATATTCAAGATGCCTTTTATAAAGCACTTTAATTTGTGATTCAGTATAAACACCAACCATAAAACTAAAACTATAATTTTTAATTTCTAACACAGCATATACTTCTTTTAACTTATAATACACTTCGTTCACCTCCTTTTCAAATTTTAGAATATTATTTCACCCGTTCTAATATTCTTAGTTTAGCACTTGTACTCCGATGGTTGTTTGTTTGTTCAGTTACCGAAGGTACAATTGCTTTCTTAGTAATAATCTGATAATCACTTTTAAAATGTGATATTACTGGTAGCTGTTGATTTATTTCATAATTAGGATCTTTTGTTAAACTTTGAAAATATTTTTTAACAATACAATCTTCTAATGAATGAAACGAAATTACAACTAACCGACCATGCACCGCTAATAAAGTTGTTGCTTGTCGTAATGATTCTTGTAAAACAAATAACTCTTGATTTACTTCAATTCGTAATGCTTGAAAAGCTCGTTTTGCCGGATGTTTTGCCTTTTTTAAAATCTTTTGTGGCAAACTTTTTTTAATAATTTCAACAAGATGGAAAGTAGTAACAATTTCTTGTTCATTACGAGCAATAACAATGTTTTTTGCAATTACTTTTGCAAATGGTTCTTCACCATAATCTTGAAAAAGTTTTACTAAAGCTTCTTGCGAATAATTATTAACAATGATTTTTGCCGTTAATCCTTGATGTTGATTCATCCGCATATCCAATGGACTATCATAGCGATAACTAAAACCACGGTTATCATCATCTAATTGTGGCGATGATACTCCGAGGTCATATAAAATCCCATTAACTACCTTAACATGTCGTAGTTGTAATTCAGCAGCTAAATTAACAAAATTATTTTTAATAATTTCATAATTACAATATTTACTCTTCTGCAAAATTTGTTCAGAAGCAACAATTGCTGCTTCATCTTGCTCAAAGCAATATAACTTTCCATTTGGAAGATGATTTAAAATTTCAAGACTATGTCCAGCTCGCCCTAAGGTACAATCAACATAAATTCCATTGTTTTGAACATTTAAACCGGCAATTGCTTCTTGTAATAAGACTGTCTGATGTTTAAATTCCATACGTTAAATTTTTTCCTCAAAATTTTTTGCCGCTTCTTCAATTCCTGGTGCTTGTTCAATGTATACTTCTCAAACTTTCGGATCTCATAATTCTAAGTGGTCATTGTTTCCAATAATAACAACATCTTTTGTAATATTTGCTTTATTTTGCAAAATGGACGAAATTTTAATTCGTCCAGCATTATCGAAAGTAGTTTCATCAGACATTGACATAATTTTTCGTGTCAAAGCCCTTCCTTCGATTGTGGCTTGTCCAGTTGAAGCAACTTTTTCTGTTCACTTTAACCATTCATCTTCATTACGAACATCAATACAACCATCAAAACCAAGAGAAATAAAGACTTTATAATCTTTAAACTGTTCTCTCATTTTAGAAGGAATTGTTAATCGTCCTTTATCATCTAATGTATGATTGTAAGTTCCTAATAATGCCATTCCCCCCATTATCCCCCACTTTCATATATATTGTATTATACTCTTTCCCATATTACAACACTTTTCCTAAAAAATTTTTTACAAAAAAAATAACCCTACTACTGGGTCAATAATTTAAAGGCTTTTTAAAAAGACAAATTATAAATACAACATTATAGTTTTTAAAAAAAGAAGGACGTATAAAAAAGATTTGGGTTTTGGAAAAAACTCATAAATTGAATAAGAATAATAAATTAAACAATTTACTAAAATGGTTTTTTTATTTGTAAAACCAAAATTATTAATTGATTCAGAGAAAGGACAGAATCTTAAAATCTTAAAATAGAAACTTTTTATCATAACTTTTTTGTTAACTTAAAATTGTGTTACACATTTATTAAATATCTTAGAAATCTTTACAAAATGTACCTGTTTTTCTCCTAATTTAAGGTGTTGTCCTTTCTCTGTTTCAGTTAATTAATTTGGCTAATAAAAAAACTCAATAAAATGAAGGAATAAGTAATGATGATTAATAAGCAACAACAAATTTGTGATGTTAATGATTGTTATAAATCAATATCATTCATTACCGAAGAATTTTTATCAAATAAAGTTTTATGAACTTGTGAAAAACATAAATATTTATTAAATCGCACAAAAGATAAAAAACAAAAGCGGTTTTATAAACACTTAGAAAATTCAAAAATTATCTTTGATTATGAAACTGGGTTTTTAAAACTTTGATTTAATAAAACAACTTAATGCAGAGCGGGAACGGTTATTTATTAATAACTAAGTACTTCCATAAGAACATGAGTTTAAACTCATTCCCACAGCCAGCCGAGGCAAGTACTGAAATAGTGTATGAGGAAAAATGTAAATCGGCGCTGGTTCATTAGAACTAAGCGATAGTCGTGATAAGTGCAAGGTCAACATCAAACGACAATAAATATTGAGATGGCCACTTTATAAATAAATTTGCGATAAATGCTATTCAGAAGAAAGTGTTTATGACTATATTTATACTTTAATTGCAGAAAAGAATTTGGAGGAACTTTAAAATGACTATAACAGAATCAATTAAATTTTACAAAATTAAAGAAGAAAATGAAAAACTTAAAAAAGAACTTGCCGAAAAAGATAATCAAATAACTTTTCTAGAAAATACAACATCAAGCGAAATTGTATTAAGAGATGAATTAATTGAAAAATTAAGAAAAAATCAATTATTTAAAGAAGATTTTTATTATCAAAAAATATGTAATGATTGTGATTTATCAGATAATTTTAAATTAAATATTAATGATGATAGTTATTGTTAAAATTGTTCAGCATATAGTTTTGATTTAAAGGAATTTACTGAAATTATATGTTTTAAAGATAATTCAAAATATGACAAATTACCTAGTAAGGAGGATAAATAATGAATAACTTTATTGGAATTGGAAGAACAACAAAAGATATTAAAATTAAGAAAACAAGTAATGGAAAAGAATATGCTATTTTTAATTTAGCAGTAACTCGCACATATTCAAAATAAAAAGAAACTGATTTTATTCCTTGTCAAATTTGAAATAAACAAGCAATTACTTTACAAAAAGATAGTCAAATAGCAATTACTGGTATTTTGATAGTATTACAAAAGCTTAGGTTTTATAAAAAATATAAATAAAATAATTAGATAACTTTTTAAAAGGTTGATTTATCAGTGTTTTAGAAATATATTTAAAATAAAGAATAATTTTTATACCAAAACCTAAACTTTTTTCTTACTACCGGTATTTTACAATCTTTTAAAAATAAAGATAATAAAACTGAATAAATAATTCAAGTATTTAATTATGAATTTTTACATACAAATAATGATTTAAAAAAATCTGAAAAAGCACAAGAAAAAATAGAATTTAATTCATCTGATACAAAAGAATTATTTAATAATGATAATCAAAATATTGGTAATGATGAAACAATTTTATGATATTAGATTTAAAACCATTATATATTTATAATGATGAATTATATAAATATAGTATTTTAATCCCTAGTGTTAGTCAAATTGTTAATATTTTAAAATTAGCACAAATTCATGGAAATTGTTTGCACCATATGATTGATTGTTGAATAAAAAATAATTTTGATGATGAATTAATTGAATTTATTGATTGTGATATAAAATCACATCGTGAATTATTTAAAAATTTTACAAAATTATATAAAGAAACTTTTAAAGATATTAAATTTAAACATTATGAAACTGAAAAAACATATTATCATCCTTTATTATGTGGAACAACTGATTTTATTGTAATAACGACTGATAATGAATATATAATATGTGATTGAAAAATTACAAGTTCTAATGAAAAAACTGATATTGAACGCTATATTTGACAATTAAAACTTTATTATTTATTAGAAAAAGATTTTTGTATAGATAGTAAAAAAATATTAATAATAATTATAAATCCAAAATTAAAAATAGTAATTAAAGAAAAAGTTAATATTACTAAACAAGATTTAGAACAAATTAAAAAAGCAATTTTAATATGACAAGAAAGAGAGGAATGAGAAAATGCCACAAGAAACTGAAAAAACATTAATAGCAAGTATTGGCGAAATACAACAAGATTTATCATTATATTTAGAAAAAAATCAAACAATGCAAATGAATGGTAGAATAATGTATAACTATTTTGGTGAAACACAAGTATTAGAATTAGTTAAAAAAGAATTTAAAAAACATCATATAACATATATTTGAAGTTATGTAAAAGATACTTTAAAAGTAATTAATGATATCCTATATTTTGAAATGTAATTAACTTTATGTAAAGAAACAGAAGAAATTAAAACTTACTGACATTTTACTAGAAAAAATACTAGCCCTGCTAAAAGTATTGGTTCAGCATTAACTTATGGAGTTAAATATGTTTTAAGTAAATTATTATGTTTGCCAACCGAAGAATTAGACCCTGATAATAGTGAAGTAAGTAAAATTAATTCTAAGCAAGAAAAAGAACAAAAAGAAATTATTAATAATTCAAATCCAAATTGAATGAGTGAAGAGCATTTTAATAATATTAAAGATTTTATTACAAATACAAAAATAGAACAAGATATTATTTCAAAAGGTAAAAATTAATTAAAAGAAAAATTAAATGTTGAAAAATTATCACCAGTTTTGATTAGAAAACAAAGCGAAGATTTTTATTATCAATTTAAAGAAAGATTTTTAAGATAATGATAAAAATAGGTATTGACCCATCAGGAACTGACACTACTGCTATTGTATTATTTGAAAATAATAATTTAAAAATACATCATGAATATAATAATAAATATTGAATTAATCATGCAAATGAAATTATATCATTTATTAAAAGATTGGGTAGTAAGAAAAAAGTTTAGGTTTTGGTATAAAAATTATTCTTTATTTTAAATATATTTCTAAAACACTGATAAATCAACCTTTTAAAAAGTTATCTAATTATTTTATTTATATTTTTTATAAAACCTAAGCTTTTGTAATACTATCAAAGATTGTATAAATATGATGAATCTATTTTAATAATTGAAAATTGTTTACCAATAAATGCTAACGGTTCAAAAGATAGAGATGATTTATTAAGATTATTAGGTTCTAATTGAAAAAGAATATTATGACATTATTAATTGAATATCACCACGCCATACTAAATCAGTTGTTAAAAATATGGAAAATTTAAGTAAATATAATGATGGTTATATACAAGAATTTAGTAAAGATAATAATTTAACTTATGAATATGGTAAAGGTTGAAAATTTGGTAGTCGGAAAAAAGATTAGGTTTTTTCCGACTACAAAACAAAAAGCATTAGTTGAACGGATAAATAGAGATATAAGGCCATGGTTTGGAGCAAATTAACCTTTAATTAATATTCGTACTAGATTAAAAAATGTTTTAGATATATTAAATACTACAATTAGGCCTTGTTTGGGAAATTTTACATCAAGACAATATTTTAAAAAAATTTATTCAAATTAAATTAATGTTTGTATAAGATTAGTAAAATTTATTTTTTGTTGTGCTTATTTTTATAATTTTGAAAATGAATATTAAAAATAATATTTTTATTTTGTTATTTTTTGTAATTATTGATTTTTATTTTTAATTTGTTATAATTTTATTAACTTTTTATCGTTTAGTTTTACAGTATACACCCCAAAATAATTTATACGACAAAAAAAGAATCTCTTTATCCTTTTCTATAATTAGTTATTATAACCTAATCAACTCTAATAACTTCTTTATCCTTATAATATCCACATTCACAACAAACTCTATGTGGTTTAATTAATGCTCCACAATTTTTACATGCTATAAAAGTTGCTCCAACTAATTTAAAATGTGTTCGGCGTTTTCTTTTTGCCTGTTTGGATGTTTTTCGAAATGGTACCGCCATTATTTCTCCTCCTTTGTTGTTTTAACTAATTTTTCGTGTAATTGTTCTCATCATGAATCCACTTGAGCTGCTTGATACGCTGCAAATTCTTCCTCAGAAAAAACTTGCCAAGTTGAATCACCACTAATTATTTTATCACTATTTTTAGATAAATTAATAGGAATATTCATAATTATTTCATCTCACGCATATTTTATTATATCAAAATTTTGCTCATTTAAGTAATTAATATCACTTTTTTTATAAAATTTAAAACTATACTCATCATTTCATTCTAAATTAATTGGAACAGCAAAATGTTCTAATGTCTGAGCATCCTCAACAACAACTTCACCAATAATTGTCGCAACAATATTAATTACATTAAGATTTGGATGATAAGTAATTATTCCCTTAATATTAACATCCTTGATTCCTCTAATATTAACTGAATAATCTAGTAATTCTGGGCTAATATTTAATGGTATATCGACACTAACTTGCGGTTGTTTAATAAAATCTGTTTCTGTATAAATCATTTTGTTCCCTCATTATTTTATTGACTTTTGTTGCCAAATTTGAATAATCTTACCCTAATAAATCTTTTATTAAATTATTCATTAATATAATATAATATAATTATACATTTATTTTGATAGTATTACAAAAGCTTAGGTTTTATAAAAAATATAAATAAAATAATTAGATAACTTTTTAAAAGGTTGATTTATCAGTGTTTTAGAAATATATTTAAAATAAAGAATAATTTTTATACCAAAACCTAAACTTTTTTCTTACTACCTTTATTTTTATAAAATATAAATGTGCTGTAAAAAAAAATTAGGAGCCAAAATGAAAATTATAACATACGAAAAAGAAAACCAATTAACTGATTTACAAATTCAATTAATTGAAAAATTAAATAATGACATTCAGAGTGTTCTAGAGTTAACTATTAACGAATTAGCAGATAGTCTTTTCATCAATACTTCTACCTTAAGTCGTTTAATTAAAAAATTGAGGTTTGAAAATTATAGTAAATTTAAAGTGTGAGTTGCTGGAAAGTATAATAATATCAAGGAATTTGATATCCAAGAAAATGAGACAACTATCCATAATATTATTGATAATATTTATAAACTGCATACTTATGCATTAGATGAAACTTATTGAAATTTAAAAGTTAATCAATTAGAAAAATTCATTGATACAATTCATGCGAGTGAACGAATTGTTATTTAGGGAATTAGTCGCCATACTTTAATTTGCGAAAATTTAAATTTACACTTAAATGTTTTAAAATATAACTCAACTTATCTTGTTAATTATTATGCCTGTAAATTGTAAATGCAAATGTAGCACTTTATTGAAAAAGAATAAAGTGCTTTTTATTTTGTAAAAAATACTTATATTTATTGGATTAATCGTTAGATAGTATCTTTTGCACTTAATAAAATATGTTTTTTTAGAAAAATCCATCCTTTCTTTTCTTAAAAAATTTTGAATAATTGTTTTATTTAGTTGTTAGTTAATAAACAAAGAATTAAAAAAGATAATGAGATAAAAAAATAAAGATACTATCTAAAGATTAATACAAAATTCAATCTTTAAAACTTAATATTTTTTGATTCTTAAAGATGGATAACTCATCTATGGCACGAAGCTTTAAAAAAAGTGTGAAAGCGATTGGATTTACTACTCCTATTTATTTCTTTAATTCTCGGCAAGATTAATCACTTGCGAAATGTCAGAGCATGTGTTTTTTGGCTTGTTTTCATAAAAAGAGTGTTGTTAAACCAAAAAAACAATATCGGACACTAAAAAAACAAGAGGGTTGGAACTCCAAAAGGTTATTTTCTTTATATAAAGTTGTCTAGGGATGGATGAAGCGTAATTAATAACTGGATAAACTGTTTTTTTGTTTATTTCCGTATGGGGGCAAACTCTATCAAAATATCCTATCCACCCCCGCTCACCTTAAAAGTGAAGCGGGCTGCGAAGTAATTAAATATTAAAATAAATTACTAAATATCAAAATATTAACCAATAAAGGAATATTATGTTTTTTTACATAAAGGAAAATATTTGATGAAAAAATGAAATAAAAAAATTAAAAATAAATTACAAGAATTAAATGATACGAGCTTATCCAGTAACGGTAAATGATATTAATAATGAAATTTGAGCAACAAATAAAAAGAATTAAGGAGTATAGATAAATGACAGAATATAAAAGTAAATATATTAATAAAACTTGAAATGAAATAACAACATCATTTGATTGAGCTAATTATCAACCTGTTAATTGTCGTATTTCACATCATAAAAAGCATTATGATTTGCAATGTTTAGAATGAGCAAAAATGTACTTAAATTTATTTAAAGATAAGTGAGATGTTATTACTTCTTATATACAACATTACAAAATTAACGATATTTTAGATTTAGCATTAGATGGATGAAAAATATTACAAATTGACAAAAAAATAAAACAAATAAATTAAAATATATTATTGCAATTGACCCTGCTGGAATTGGACAAACTGGTATTATTATTTATAATGTTTTGCAAAAGAAAAAAATTAATAATATTACTTTTAATTCCAAAAATGAAGAAGAAGCAATAAATAATATTTATTTAATATTAAATGAGTTTAAAAATAAAATTTGTTCTTATTTAAATAAAGTTATTGTAATAATTGAAGATTATCAACTTCACAAAGGTTTAAAAATAAAAAATCCATTATCTACTCCTAAATTCATTGGTGGTTTAAAAGTTTTATGCAAATATCTATTTAATTTAAATTATGTTTTACAATAGCCAGTTGTTAAGAAAAATTATATTTATAAAGGAAATATTAAAATGTTAGAACATGAATTAGATGCTTGAAAACATTTGCAATATTTTATAACAAAAGGAGTTTATAAAAATGGCACAAACAAAAAGTAATTTACCTAAAAAATCAATAACTAATAAATCTAAAATAAAAAATAAAAAAGTTAATAAATTAGAATTAACTGTTAGATTACATGAAAATCCGATTAAAACTAAAATTAAGGCACTGGTTGCTGGTGGTGTTGAAGTTGATGCTTGTTCTGCTAAATGTCAATGAGATGGATTAAATTACTCAACATTATCAATATATAACCCATCTATTTTAACTGAGTTTTTGAAATTAAAAAAAGATGATGAGATAAAAATTAAAGGATCAGTATTTAATCAGTTAAATATAAAAACTAAGCGCTATTTTTTGTCATTTCGAGTAGATAGTTTTGAAATTATACAAAAAGCGATTAGAACAAGAACAAATACAAATATTAAAAAATAGGAGGAAAAACAATTGCATTAAAAAATGTAAAATATGTTCTTATAAATGAAAATAATGAACCTATTAAAAATGAAGATGGTAGTTTAGATATTAAAACTGCTGAAATTATTTTAGAAAATACTGTTGAAGTTGAAGAATTTAATGCAAGTAATTTAGAAAATAGCAATCAACAAATCAACGAACTACAAACAAAAAATACTGAATTAACTTCACAAATTAAACAACAAACAATTCAATTAAAACAAAATGAAGTAATTGACTTTATTAATTCTTTAACTGATAATGAAGAATTTAAAAATGTTTTATTAAAGTCTTATGATATTACTGATAATATTGAAATCATTAAAGCACAATTGCAAAGTGTTTATGATAAATTAATTAAGGTACAAACAGTTAATACTGGTGGTGTACCAAAAGTAGAAAACAAAGAAAACAATATTTTAGATACCGACAATGTATTTAATAATTAGAAAGAAGGAAGTAAATTATGGCACAAAACCCACAAAGAATTTTCGGAGATATTGCTAATCAAGCAACAAAAAGAGACCGAGAAACATTTGAATAATGATATTTACAAACTTATCAATATAAATTTAGTTGAGAAGCTTTATTTGCATGAAAAGAAGCAAATAAGTTTGATTTAACATATAAAAGAAAGAAAAATATTAAATACAATGAAGGTTTGGGAACAAACGGACAAGTATTTAATACTGATGATAATTTATTAAAATATTCAACAGTAGAATTTGAAGATGGAATTGTTGAATTAGATACAATTTTAACTTTTGCTCGTAAATTAGACCCCGTAGAAAGTGATTTTAATCCTAATCTTTAGGCTGCTGATATTGAGTAAGCAATGGATATATAAGTTGCTTATAAACGCAATAAAATTTTAGAAATTATTAATAAAGGAACGGTTACAACTATTCAAGGGCAAAAAGCAGATAATACAAATACTTTACAAATCCACGATGAAATTATGGATAAAATATATGAAAATGGTTTTACCCCATCAGAAACAGTTGTCTTGGGTTCGGCTGATTTTATTCGTGGAATTCGTAATAAATTACAGTTACAACTTGGAGTAAACAACCAAATAAATAGCGTAATTGCAACAAGTGGAGCAATGAAACCTGTTGAAGGAACAACATACTATATGGTTCCAAAAAAATTACCAATTAATTAATAAAGATGGTTCAGAAGGAATAATTGAATTATTACCAAATGGAGTTAATGCAATTGCCTTTAAATTTAGTAAAAAATATGACCCTCTTATTTTACGCAAAAAAGACCACACTCAATTAAGAGTTGGTGCTGCTGCGTTAGGTACTGGCATGGGTAATACTTTGATTATGGAAAGAGTTTTATATTTAGGTGGTGCAGTAGTTGAACCTAAGGGAATTATTAAACATATTATTTCAAAAATTGATATTAGTAAAATTAATAAATTAGATAAACCAACTATTAATGTTGCAGACCCAACAAAAGCAACACCAGAACAGTTAAAACCACAATTTAAAGATGTTGTTTTAAAAGCAGTTAAAACCATAGATAGTTCTTTAACTGAAAATGATTTTGATTACTTTATTGAAAGTAAAGGTTAAGACTGACCAATAAATATTACAAATGATAAAACTGTTGAAGTTCAAATTCAAGGTAAAAACAACGCTACTGGTCAAACAAATCCGATTGATGTTAAAATTAAAAATTCTTAAGTACTAAAAAATAGTACCTTTTCGTTTGATAAATATGCTAATTGGAACATCTAAAACAGCCCTTATTTATGTTGTTAAAAAAATCCAACTAGATTGTCAATCCAACAACAAGAAAAAAGTTTTGGTTTACAGTTATTATAATTTTTAGGAATTCAAGTTTTAGCCCTTGGTTTATCAGTTTTAACTGGTGGTGTAGCATCTGCTGTTGGTTTAGGCGCTGGTTTATCTAATTTTGCTGCAACATTTATCTCATTTGGAGTAGAAACAGCAACAGATTTTGCTGTAAATCAAATATACGATAGTTTAACATCAGAAGTAACAGCAAAAAGTACTTCCTCAAATTTGTTGCCAGTAATTGGTGGGGTTGGTAAATTAACGCGTGCTGCTCGAACAACTAGAATTTTAAAATTAGCAAAAGAAACTAAATTACTTAAAAAATTAGGTGTAATAACTGCTAATAACTTGGAAGATGTTGTAAGACAAGTTACAGGTAAAAAGATTTTATCTGATAAATTAATATTTGTTTTTACAAAGCAGGCTAATAATGAAACTTTATTATATACAATTGGAAAATTAGCCCGAAATGATTTTTATAAGGGTTTTAAAGTTTATAATTTAGAAATAATTAATAATTTATTAAAAATTGAGAAAAATATTCAAAAAATAAGTCCTAAATTAGTTCAAAAAATACCACGCGTAAATAAAAAAATGCTAATAAATGATTGTCTGAATATGGATTAAATATTGATAGAATAAGCAAAATTAATACTAATGAGTGATATAACATTATGACTAATCTTCATAAAAAAGGTGTTGGTAAAAACCTATTATTAAATACTAATTTAGTGCGTGGTAGCAAAATATATAATAATAAATTATTAAATATCTTACATCAAACACCAATTAAATTAAATAAAATTTTGAATCATTTAAACCTAAATTTTTATATTCAAAAAGTAACTAAAAAATTATTAGCCCCAATTGAAAAACAAATAATTACTATTAAAAAAAAAAGTAATTAATAAAATTACTGATAAAACTAAAAAAATATTGTCTAAATTTGAAACTAAGGCTATTAAAAAGGCTAATTATTACCTTTTACTTATGGTTCTGATGTTTTTTTAGCAGTAAAAATTATTCCTTTATCAGTTGCGGGTGAAGTTGCTTTAACAATATATTATAAAAATCCTAAATATGCCCCTATTGTCGTTATGACAACTTTAATCAAAGCAGAACAGTTTGTTTTGGCTCCTGAGCCGTTTAAATTCTATATGAACAGTGAGTGGTTTATTGGGTGGGGATTTAAAAAAACAAGTTTGTTTAATTTAGTTTCTTTTGCTCCAGTTGCTTATCAACAAGTAGTAAAAGATAGTTTTAAAATATATCGGACAATTGCTAAGATATTAAAAATGCAAGAACAATTTAAAAATAATTTTACTAATAAAGATAAATTGTTAAATACGCTAGAAGATAGTGTGGTTACTAGTTTATTGGGTAAAGGATTGGTATTTCAAACATACAAAAAACTAAGAACAAAACAAGATTTAAACAAAACAATTAAAACAAAAACATTACTAAATAGTAAAAAATTTATATTAAAGAAAATATATTCTAAAAAAAGTAAATGATAAGGAGATGATTAAATGTTAAATGAATTATGACAAAATGTTACTTTGGAAAATTATAATAATTTTATTCCAATGACAGGTAAAATTACACAAGTTCCAGTTCGTTATAATAAGTTCTTTAAAGGTGATGTAGAATTATGATTTAAAACATTTGCTTTAAGAGCCTAAAATATGATTAATTCCTATTTAAATTATCATTTTACAAAATTAAGGTTTGAAACATTTAAAGACCCATTATTAAAGAAAATTTGTATTAATATGGTGTTTATTACGATTGAGCATTGAACATTTAACCGTATTCCAATTGAGTTTTTTACTTCGGCAAATATGAGTGTTGGTGATATTAATTATTCTTCACAAAATGACCACATGGCAACATGAAAAGGTCTATTGCCTACCTATGCAAAATCATTGGCTAATTTAACAACTTTAAAGAAAATGTTTCGTACTTTTCAAGAAGAAGGTATTGATTTAACTATGATTGATTTAGAAGCTTATTATACACAATTAGAAGTTGATGCTTTAATAGAAAAAGAAAAAACTAAGATTGATAATAAAAGTATTATTAATAATAATAAAAATGAAATAAGTGTTCCATTTAATAATAAAAGTATTATTAAAAATAATGATGGAAAAATTGTGGTTTCAGATTTAAAACAAAATAAAATTACTTTAATGTCAAATGCTAGTAAGCGTAATAATGCTGATTTTAATACTGAAACTGGTGAATTAAGAATATGAGACCCAAGCTTTCAAAATAATGACCAAGTTGCAGATTTTAGTGTTATTAAAACAAACAAAATGTCCGGACTAGAAGCAACAGATGACACATTACCAACTACTAAATATATTAATAAACATTATGCTTTAAAAGAAAGTATCAAGCAGTGAAAAGAAATTGGAGAAAAAGTAAACGAAAAAGAAATTAAATATAAATTTATTTTAGGGAAAAAATATAAAGTTCATTTTATTTGAGAACGACCAACTGCAGATTTTGTTATAACAACTTGTTTTGAATGTAAAGATAATCATGGTGGTTTGCAAACTATTTCAACTAGTTTAGCCTTGGGAACGAATGGAACAACAAGAATTGGTTTTTTAAGTGCATATAATTCTCTTAATAATCATAAAGTAGTAATTTCAATGACAGGTGATGAATATTCGCCAACAATTCTAAAATTAGAAGAGTTACAATAAATTAACGAAGATAATTATGGTTAATAAAAATATTACAATTAAAAATAATAATAAATTAATTACAAATGAATGCTAATTTATTAAAAGAAAAAAATAATTTATAAATAAAGTGGAGTGTTATAAATGAATTTAAAAGAGTATAAATCAGAAATTTTATTATTAATTCGCAAAATATTTATTTAATGATTAGGAGCAATTTTAATAATAAGTGCAATTGTGTTATTTTTTTTGCAAAGCATTTAATATAATTGAAATTTCATGACCAGAATATTTTTATATTGGCTTATTATTACTTATTAGTGGTGTTTTAATCTATTTAATTGATAAAATTTTTGAATTTTTTAAAAAAGATAAAAAACAAGATAGTATTGAAGATGTTATTAAAAAAGAAGATACAAAATAAAGGGGTGTTATAAATGGGATTGTTACCAGCAAAAAAGAAAATAAAAAAATATTATGATATTGATAGTTATTATCTTAATTTAGCATCAATTATTACTAATCGTAAAAATGTTACTGTTCAAAAACATAATGAAATTTTAGAAAAAAGAATTTGTGAAGATAATGCTAATTTTTTAAATCCGCGCGAGTTAGAAATTAGCATTTATAATCCAATTAATAATCAACAGCTAGATACTAAATTAATTAATAACTATTTAAAAATGCAGGACTTTATCAATAAAAATTGATATAACGAATATAAAATTAATAAGAATGGTAAAGGTGTATATTTTATTTTTGCTAATAATTCAAAACTTAATTTTATTACTATTGATTTTTATAATTACCAGTATGATGAATTAGGTAATTTAGTATCTTGTACTTTTGATTATGACCCATATATTAAAAATGACCAGAGTGTTTTTATTACTAAAAAATTAGAAATTGATTATGTAACTAAACAAGTTAAAGTTATTAGAAAGTTAAAAACAAGATTATACAGTACTATTACTGAATTATATATTGATGATACTAAATGAAATAACTATACAACATTACAAAAAGAAGAAATATTGACACTTAATTTTATTCCAATTCAAATTATTTCTAATAACCCTAATTTTAAACCTTATACTCGTTATGGCAAACAATTTGCTAGTATTTTAGATATTATTGCTGAAAAGATAATGTTAGACCCATTATTAAATAGCGGTAAATTTACCATTAATACTAATAGAGTGACTGGCGTTGTTGACCAAGAAATTAGTAAAATGTTGACTTCATTTATTGAAAATAACTTGTTATTAGTTGAAGGAGGCCATGATAGTAATTTTCAACAAGTAGACTATATTGCTGGTAATTTTAAAGGTGAACAATTAACTAAAATATATGATTGATTATTAACTAATTACTATAAAATAAATCGCCATCATGTTCCCGCAATCGCTAAGGGATCACAACAAACTCAAGCAGAAGTTGCTGGTGTAAATATTCAAACAAACGCATCATACGAACAAATGATATATATTAGAGAGATTAAATTAACTGAATTTATTATTAAGTTAATTAAATATGATAATGCGATTTTAAACAGTAGAACATTTAATATTAAAAATATTGATGAATTAATTGTTAATGTTCGCTTACTAGTAAATGCTACTTTAAACAGACAACTAAAAAACAACGAAACTATTATCAATATACCTAATGAAGAAGGAGAACAAGAATAATGTTAAAACCATCTGAAAAAATGTTAGCACAATTAGCAGAAAATGATGAACCAATTGATTATTAAATTGATAGTATTCCGTTAGATTTTGCTAATCAATCGCAGTACAGCGACCCTGATTTAGAACAATTATTTACTGAAGACCGTGCTAGAAACTTATATATTTATAAAATTAATAATCTTGTTAAGACAAAGTAAAAACCAATCTTAAACTACTCTCAAAATAGCGTTAAAATTAGTTTTATTGACAAAGATGAATATATTAAAATTACGGGTTATGAAATTAGCGACTTTAATTTTAAATTACAAATTCAACAAAATACCACAGTCCAAGATAATAGCACAAGTTATGTAATGATTGATGAAAAAGATATTTTAATTAATGATATTTCAAAACAAGACAAAGAATTTTTAGAAATATTATACTTAAAAATAGTATCTATTAATAAACCAATTACTGAAAACAACAAAAATGAATGCTATATCATTGAAGAATATAAACACCCTTATTCGCCTGATGGAATTAAAATTATTAAATCTACGCATTTAGTAAAAATAACTGACTTTAAATGAAAAAATCAAAATAGTATTCACTTAGTTTTACAAAAATTATTGCCAGAAGATACTGTCTTTACTGGGATTGAAATTAAATATCCTAAATCTATGCTATTTGGAAATATAAAATGTTGAGGAAATGTCAATGGTGTTTATTCTTATCCACAGTCTATTATTCAAAACGCTAACTTAGTATCTTTACTATCAATACCTATTTAAACAAACCCTAATGTAAAAGTATTTCAGTATTGATTAGGATATAGTTTTTTATCATGAGTAATTGCATTAAATTATATTGAGGAAAATGATTGTTTAATTTTAACTAGTATAGATGATTTACCATCCAGTAAATAAAAACAAGTATTTAATAATGTTAGAATTGCTAGTGGAAAAATAAATCTTGCTGGAACAAGCGCAATATTTCCCTTAGAAGCACCAAAACCAAATTGACCAGAAGGTAATCAAATAACTATAAAAGATAATGATTATGTTCAAGTAGCAAATTATTCATTAGGTATTGGTATTGGTACTAGTGGATGTTGCAAAATGAGTATCAACAATTGGAAATAATAATGATAATAATTATGGTAATGTTGTTTTAGAATTTAAACAAGCACCTATAAAAGGTAATTTAGCAGATGTATTAAAAAAAATGGTAGAATATAGATATAATTACGATAGAAAATTTTGAGGTGCAAAATATGATGAAAAAGGAAATCCTATAAATAAAATTGCTGAATTACGCCAAAAATTTGAAGGACAAAAACCAGAAAATGTTATTGATGGTTTATTTGAAGAATGAAAATTTAGAAACCCATCCTATCTTAATGATAGGGCAGTAAAAAGATTTAAACAAATTGTATACATGTTGTCAAATTATGTATATAGTAATATGGAAGTAAATAAAGGTTATAATGATGATATTAAATTAATTACTCCATATTATTTTTAATTAGTTTCAATACCAAATGAATTAGAAAAAGATTATTGAATATTTGAAGATTGCAGAGTTAAATTAAAATCATCATATTTTTATTTTTATGATTTAAAAAATATTAATTTAGAAAATATAAAATTAAATAATTTAAAAAATATAAATAATAATATTTCATAAAATAAAGTTTATCAATTAGAAACAAATTTTTTTAATTGATTATCAATAACAAACGAATTAGAAACAAATAATATTCCTTCACTTATTCCGGCAGAAATTAAACTATCAGATGGAGAATATAGCAAATACTTAACTAGTTTAATTATTTCTAATAATAAATTAGAAATATGTTTAGAAAAATTATTTGATTTTCATAAAGAAAGCATTATATATTCAAAATCAGAATGATTAAATTTAATTAATAATTTTGTTGAAAATAATATTAAAATACTTTTTTCACAAAATATTAATTTTTTAAGCAAAATTGAAATATCAGGAATATGAGGTTATGGAGATTATAATATTACAATTTTTACTGAAAAAGAACAAATTAATATTAATAATTTAGAATTATTTAATAAAAACAATGAAAAATTATCATTAATTACAATAGAAATATAAAAAAGTCATTTTATTAAATGACTTTTTTAATTTATGAAATAATCATCAGGATATTTTCTATCTCATTCTTTTGAATAAAAAGTTGAATTTCATGTATCTATATTAAAACTATATAAATTCATTTTTTTTCAAATCTATTGAAAAATCCTCCTAATGCAATAGAATATAATTTATCAGGGTAACTTCCTTCAACAATTGGATTGTTTATGCAATAAAGTTTTATTGTATATTTTTGTAAATTTTTATTATCTTTTGTTTTGTATATTATTTTCATTTTTCCAATTTTTTCGCCTTTATTACAAACTATTGTAGTATTATCTCTTTCAAGAAAAGTTCTGTATTTTTTATCTTTTTCATGAGTAATTGCAGTAAGTGTAACTAATACAATCATGCATAAAATTAAAATGGTAGATAATATTATATATATTGATATTATTTTATGTTTTTTAACTAATTTCAACAACTTCATAATAATTATCCTTTCAATATTATTTTATGTTTTTTAACTAATTTCAACAACTTCATAATAATTATCCTTTCAATATTATTTTATGTTTTTTAACTAATTTCAACAACTTCATAATAATTATCCTTTCAATATTATTTTATGTTTTTTAACTAATTTCAACAACTTCATAATAATTATCCTTTCAATATTATTTTATGTTTTTTAACTAATTTCAACAACTTCATAATAATTATCCTTTCAATATTATTTTATGTTTTTTAACTAATTTCAACAACTTCATAATAATTATCCTTTCAATATTATTTTATGTTTTTTAACTAATTTCAACAACTTCATAATAATTATCCTTTCAATATTATTTTATGTTTTTTAACTAATTTCAACAACTTCATAATAATTATCCTTTCAATATTATTTTATGTTTTTTAACTAATTTCAACAACTTCATAATAATTATCCTTTCAATATTATTTTATGTTTTTTAACTAATTTCAACAACTTCATAATAATTATCCTTTCAATATTATTTTATGTTTTTAATTAATCTGGGCTCGCGGTGATTTTGATAAGTTTGTAAAAAATTCCTTAAAGTTTAAAAAAACTTTTGCCGCGCTTTTCAAAATACTTGGGAAAAATTCTAAGCGTTAAGCGAAGAATTTTATAAAAGTTCCCAAATTTATTTGAAAGAACCTCAAAACTTTTTTTAACTTGTAAGTCATTTTATCACAAAATTTCAGAAAATCAACCGCTCGCCCACAACCTCAAAAAACTATATAATTAGCTTTGTATATAAAAGAAAGGATTTTTTAAAATGGATAAAACAAAGCATCATTTTACTTTGTTAATTACAAAATATCATCCCACTCACAATGAAAAATATAAAGATTATTATGCAGCCATTGATGAATGACACGAATATATTAAAAAAATAAAATAACTAGTGAACATCTGTTTTAAAAGATGTTCTTTTTATATTAAAAATAAACCAAGTTCTAATTAAAAGGATTAAGATTTAGTGTTCATAAATTACCTTAATCCTTAAATACATAAATGTTTTTTCTAACGAATTTGTAATTGTAATTTCTTCAAATTCATTTTAATTTGTTCAAATTGTTGGTTAATATCTGTTTCAGTTAACTGTTTTGCCATATCATTAAATGTAAAACTAATTGTTAAAGCAACATGATTAGGCATTTCTTTATGATCAAAATACTGGTCAATCTCTTCTATTGCAACAACATTTTTAACTCCTGTTAAAATCTTTTTCTTAATTTGTTCGTAGGTTACTGTTGCTGGTACTCAAATTGAAATGTCACGACTACTTGCACTAAATTTAGAAGGTGGTATGAAAAATGTTTGTTTCTTATGCGGATAATTAAAAATTACATCAAAATTAATTTCACCAAAATAAGTTGTACTTTTTAAATCAACTTCTTTTTGATAACTAGGATGAATTATACCAATAATTGCTAATAATTGTTTTACTAAAAAAACATGACTAGTTTGATGAGGATGGTAAATTTTATTTTTTGGTGCTGGTTGATATGATAATTCATCAATATCAATTTGTTCACTTTGCAAATAAGCTTCCAATAAACTTTTAATATAATAATAGGAATTAGAAAGACTATCGCCTGTTATTTTATTTTGAACAATTTCTGCTTGACTTGCAAATGCCCCATGATAATAACTTTTCTCATTTACATAAATTTTTTCAACAGTAAATAACTTAACATTTTTTTGATTTCGAGCATTATTATATTTAACACTGTTTAATAAACTATTTGTTAAACTTAACCGCATTACAGCATGTTCTTCCGATAATGGAGATAGTAATTGATATGGTTTTTGATAATTAAAAAAGTTAAAATGAGTAATTTCTTCTTGTTTAACTAGCGCATATGTTTTTGACTGATAAAAACCATTATTTAAAAAGAAAGTTTCAAAATTTTTAATTGTTTTTTCAGTAGGACGTTTAGCTTTAACTAAATTTGGTAAGACTGGCGGTTGAGCAACAATGTTATTATAACCAAATAACCGGGCAATTTCTTCAATCAAATCAGCTTTTTGAAAAATATCGGTACGAGTTACTGGTGGTGTAACAAATAATTGTTCACCTTCTGCTTTAAATTGGAAAGATAATGGTTCTAATAAAGCTTTAATTTCTAATAAGGTAAAAGAATGACCGATAAATTGATTAATCTCAAGTAAAGTAATGTTAATTGGATCAACTGTTTTCTTATATTCTTTAATAAAGTTTAAAACTGATAACTCGGCTAAGAAGCCATTAATTTTTAATAAATACAAATAACGTGATAATCCTAATCCAACAGTGGCATAACTAATGGGTTTGATATAACGTTGTAAATTAATGTTACTAATACCAACTTTTCGTTGTTGTTGACGCATTATAATATGATTTAAATGGAGTGCTAAGACTGTTATTTCTGTTGTTGCAGCACTAATAGCATAAGTCGGATTAACGTGAACACCAATTAATTCCACAAATTCATTCCCATCAAGAACTACTAAATCACCTTTTTTAATATTAAAAGTTTTATTTTCATAATCATCAGTAATTTTTAAAGGGTTTTTAATTTTATTAAAATCATAAAGTAATAATGGTTGCCCTGTTTCAAGGGTTGCTTTAATTGCTAAATCACCAAATGGGTCTGCTACATTTGATTGATATTCATTAATTTTTAACCAAATTCGATCTGATAATTTTAACGGAGTTTCCCCCGGCGTTAATTTAATATTAACACTAATTGCTGATTCAACTGCTGATGTTGCAATTCCTACTTTTAATGGATTTTGATATTCTTTTAAATTTTCTGTTGATTCTAATTCTAACGGAAATAATTCACGTTTAAAATAGCGGGCTAATTCACGGGCTAATTCATAAGCACTTAGGCAATCACTGCGGTTTAATGTTAAATCAATCTTAAACAAATAATCGGTTAAACCAATTTTAGTTAAAACATCCTCAGCACCAATCATATTATATGAACCTTCTTTTTCATTAAAAGTTAAAATAATTTCATCTTGTTCGGTTGGCGTTAAATATTTTTCAACAATTCCTAATTCACTTAATGAACACATCATTCCTTCCGAAGCATATCCTTTAATTTCACGTTTTGCAATTTTTGTGCCATCTGCCAACACTGCTCCTGGACGAGCAACAACAACATATCCATTTTCCGCTGGGTTACTAGCTCCGCAAATAATTGGATCAACTAATTCTTGTCCTGTATCAACTAGACAAAACTTTAAATGCGTATCAGGAATTTCATTAACAATTTGAATTCGACCACAAACAATATTACTATTACGATCAAAATTATGCATACGTTCTACTTCAAAACCTAAACTATTTAAAGCAGCAACAATATCAGCATTACTAATATCAGTAAAATCAATATATTTATTTAATCATCTTCTTGTAATAATTATTTTAAACCTCCTAATCAAATTTCTTAAATTGTTCTAAAAAGCGGATGTCATTCGTATAAAAACGACGAATATCATCAATCCCATATTTTAACATCGCAATTCGTTCAATCCCAATGCCAAAGGCAAAACCAGTTAATGTTGGATCTTGTCCACACGCTTGATAAACAAGCGGATTAATCATCCCAGAGCCCATAATCTCAATTCAACCAGTTTGCTTGCAAATTGAACAACCTTTACCTTGACAATTAACACAAGTAACATCAACTTCAACAGATGGTTCTGTAAATGGAAAAAAACTTGGCCGTAAACGGATTTGTGTTGCTTCACCAAACATCCGTTGGCAAAAGTATTGAATTGTTCATTTTAAATTAGCAAAAGTGATATTTGTAGCAACTAAAAACCCATCAACTTGCATAAATTGATGTGAATGTGTAGCATCATCATCATCACGGCGATAAGTATTTCCAGTTGAAATCATTGCAATTATTTCATTTTTACTTTTCATCTGTGAAATTGCACGGGCCGTCATATTGGTACAGTGTGTTCGTAATAATGTGTTTTTAGACAAATAAAATGTATCTTGCATATCACGAGCTGGATGCCCTAATGGTAAATTTAAGCGTTGAAAATTATATTCATCATCATCAACTTCAGTTCCAAACACAATATCATATCCTAATTCTTGAAATAATTGCGAAATTTCATCAATAACTTGGTTTAATGGATGCTTTGTTGCTAATACTAAATTATATCCTGGTAATGATAAATCAATTTTTTCTTGTTCAATTGTTGCAATTAATAAAGCATTTTCTAATTCGGTTTTTTTAACTTTACATAATTCAGTTAATTCTCCTTTAATTTGATTTGCTTTTTTACCAATTGTTAAACGTTCTTGATGTGTTAAATCTTTCATTTTTTTCAACAAATCATTCAACATTGATTTTTTCCCTAAATATTTTAATTGAACTGCATTAACTTCCGCCACTGTTTTTGCTGCTTTAATGTTTTTTGTTGCTTGGGTAAATAATAAGTCTAATTCTTTTTCCATTGTTTAATCCTTTCTTGCTGAAGTCTAATTAGGTTAGAAAAATCCTTGTCTATATTAAAAAAATATAAACAAGGAGCAATTTCTTACGGTACCATCCTTTTTTTACTAATAAATAGTCTTAATTACAGTTAACGAATCATTAATATTAATAATCCGGCTGGGATTAGCAGCTCTCATTAGGTGAATTCCTTAATATCTCACCAGTTATTTGCACCAATCATAACCTCTCTGAAGATAAGTATATTAATTACTATTCCTAAATCAACGATTTAATCTGAAATTTTATAATTTTATTATAACCTATTTTACTCAGTTAATTCATTTAGTTTTTGTTTTTTTACTAAATACATAGATAATAGTCATGATAGAACTAAAATAATACTAATAATAGTCCCAACTTTTAATGGTGTTTGTCAATTTAATGGTAAATTAATAACAAATTTAAACTGTTCTAAAATAATGTTAACAGCAAAGTGCCAAATTAGTAAGGAAATAACATATGCCATGAAGAAGGAAAATAAAACACCAAGAACATAATTACCAATTGCAATAAAGTTTACTTGCCATTGTTTATATCCTAATGCTCGCATTGTTAAAATAACTTGGCTAGCTTCATCAATTACTGAAGAAGTAATAACTGCTAAAATAATGAAAATAATAATTCCATTTAATATTTGTAAAATTAACAATGAATAATTTAACATCCCCAAGCCTGCTGATGCTAATAATTTTTGTAAGGTAATTAATTCAACATTATTTGGGCCCGTAAAGATACTAATATCACTACCATCGCTAGTTATTGTTGTCATAATTTTTCCTAAATTATCCGTAATATCATGGTTAAAAATATTAATTGTTAAGTTTTGCAATGTAATCTTATAATCTTGTTTACCCATTAGCAATTCTTTTGGGTTGATCTTATCATAAATCATTTTTTCCTTAGAAATAACTCCATCATAAAAATCATTTGGTACTGGTTTTTCGTTAAAATCATAAAATAAAAACCGAATAGTATTAGCGTTAATAAAAACATTGCTTCGTGTTGTATCATTTTTATTAATTCCCTTTACAACAATTAATATATTATACGGAGATCTTACATTTTTAACAGTAAATTCAAAAGTGTCATTAATTTTTAAATTATTTAATTTAGCTATTTTTTCTGAAATAATTGCAGGAATTTGTGTTCTCGTTAATGGTGCCGCAAACAATTCGTTAATAACCGTTTTGTTAACACCTTCCATTTGATAAAACTTTGTTCAAGTATTTGGTTCAATCCCTTTTAAATTAAGATCACTAATTACTGCTGTTTCACGATTACTTGGAGTTACAGCCAAATTAAGAACTGGCAATTCTGTTTGAGGATTATAATACAATGTATTAAAACTAACAACTGTCTTAATATGTGTCTGGTCAATCAGATTACTTAAATTAACAATATTTTTTCCTCAATCTGGTAAATTTCCTCATTTTATATTTGTTATATCTTTAACAACTTGAATTAAATCAGTTAAATAAACTGACTGATAAATTAGTTTATAAAGAAAGAGTTTTTTTCATAATTCCATATCCATCGGATTATGATGAATAGCTGTTGCTAATTCATTAAATTTTGCTAATGAAACAGCTTGGGTTTGTTCAACATCACTTATTGGTAACACTCGAAAATGATTATTATTTATTAATTTTAATTTTTCTTCTCCTATTGGAGTTCTATGACTTGTTGCTATTGTTAATAAACTTGGAAATTGTAATCGATGGTCAACATCTTTTTGATAAACATTACTAAACGAATAAACAATTTGCCGAAAAATATCAGATGCATTAAATTGAATGATAAAGAGTAATGAAGAAATAAAGAAAATAAACATTACAATCATTCATTTTCAAAATCCTTTTAAAGTAAATGCTAATTGAATTCGAAACAAGAAACTTGTTTTACTAAAAATTTTTTTAATCCCAATTATTAAACCATAAAAATGCATTTTTCCAGCAACATTAATTAATACTAAACTTGGTTTTTTTAAATAACTCATTGTAAATAAAAATGATAAAGTAGTAAAAAAGATGGGGATAACTAAAAACAAAATTAGCATAAATCATAAGTAAACATAAATTAATTTAAATGGAATTAATAATCCCGTTGTATATAATGTATTAACATATAACTGAATAGGAATACTAACACAATATCCTAAGATAATACCAAATAACATCGTAATAAAAAACTTTGTTGAAAAAATTCATGATAATTCCGTTGTTTGATAACCAAAAGCTTTAAAAATTCCAATTTGGCGACGAGTTTTATTCATCTCTTTTTTCATTGTATAATTAATAAAAATAAAACCTAAAAATAACAACACAGAGCCAATTGCACTATACAAAATAATTTGAATATTAATATTTTGCGTTTGCATTGCAATATCACTATTTTCATATGGAATTAAAGTTGCTGTTGGATTAATATAGCCCTGCGCTAAATTTTCTTTTAAAGTTAAAATTGCATTTGTTGAATTTAATTTAATTAAAATTTTTTGACTTGGTTTTAAAGTAATATTCCCTAACTCACCACGAACATTTGCATCCTGCAATTGAGTTTGGAAACGCTCAGTTGTAAATAACACACCGTATTTTCGAATATCATTGCTACTATTAATTTTTAAATTTGTCCGCTTAATAAAATTATCTAAATTATTTCCAATCCCAACAATTTTTAAATTAAATTTTAGGTTGTTCGGAATGACTGGAAAAATATCTCCAATTTTTAAATGATTTTGCTCCGCAAATAAACTACTAACAACCGCTTCATCATCTGCTGTTGGCAACTGTCCTTGGTATAATTTCAATTGGTTAAAATTAACGGAGGCTGTCTGTTCTAGATTGTATACTACCACAGGAGTAATCTTTAAAGTATAATTTGAACCACTTTCTTGTTTAAAAGAAATGGCTTCAAAAACACCAACAGAATATTCTGGCAAAGTTTTTTGTCGTAATAACCGTGTTAGCATTTCTTTTGGTTGATTTCAATTATATTTTTTAAAATAAAAATAACCAATCGGATTAACACCATCAATGTTTTGCTTCATTCCTCGATATTGCGCAACTTCCGCTAATTTAGTAATAATTTGACTTATTGAACAAATTTGCTGTAATTCTGGACTTGCAAGAGTACCACACACACTTTTTGCTGCTTTTCACCAACTACTGTTTTCATTTAAAATTGCTTGGGGAACTCCTGTAACATTAATTTCTTGCTTATTTTTATCAATAAACTTATTATGTAAATAATAATCTTCCATAAAATTAGGTTCATAATCTTCAACACTAAAATTATAATCTCATTGTTCAGATGTATATACTAAATCATTATATTTTATTTTATATTGTAAAGCGCCTGATAAAATTCCGGCAATTGTTGTAATAATAATGATAATAAAAAGAATTAAACCTCCGGCTTCAATTCAATTTTTAAAATATGATTTTAAATAACTTTTTAAAATTTGGCGCATTATTATTCTCCATCTTTCATTTTAATTAATTATAACAAATTAAAAAGTTATCGAAATAACCAAAATAACTATTTTTTGAAATTAAGCTAATCGTCACTTCTAATAAGCTCTGCTAAAACAAAACCAATTTGGTCAATAATATCTATTGGTAACACTGGTTTTTTGTATTGTGAAATTTCATCACCAGATAACCCGTGTAAATATGTAGAAACCACACACATTTTGTACTTTTGTGGGATTTACATTTTTTACAAAATAAATTTTATTAATATTTTAATTAAGGAGTTGAAATTATGCAAACAAAGCAATATTTTATTTTGCGGTCGTTAGTGAAAAAGTATGGTAAAGATAATGTTATTAATACTGTTAATAAGATTGCAAAAGATATTGAAATTAAAAAGTAAAGAATAAATTATTCCGCGTAATTTATTAGCGGATAATTTATTCAATAATGTTTTTAATGAAAAAAAGCGACAACGAGCGTATCGAGTTTGTAAATTTCAATTTTTTAATTTATTGAAAGGAGTTATATCATGCCAGTATGATTAACATGAATATTTAGTATTTTGATTTTGTTAGGTATTTTTGCGTTAATTGGTTTATCAATTTATCAAAAAGTTAGACAAATTCAAGGTAAGAAAAAAGAAAAAAAAAAAGAACTTAAAAAAAGGATGATAGAAAATAATGAATTTATTAACTGAAACAGTTACAAAAATCGGCTTTAGTGATGGAATGAATTCCATTTGAACTGGTTTAGGTAATGCAATGGGTAAAGTAAAAGATGCTGTATATGGTATTTTACCGCAATTAATGACCTTTTTAGGTGATGCGTGAATTATTTTAATTCTATTTGGATTATTTATCTGCATAATACTTGCATATTCATTATATAAAGGTCCACGCAATAAATCATTAACCATATCAACATAAGCTTTTTGCCCTGTTGTATTACCTTGTAATGTAAAAGGTACTTGTGGCAAATTAATTGTTGCCATAATATTTCACTCCCTTATTATCTAAGGTTTTTAAGTGTATAATCAGTTATTTTTTTAATTTCATCAGGAGTATATGCTACTTTTTCTTTAATAGTTTCAATTTCATCATTTTTATTTTCAGTAGACTTTTCAATCATTTCTTTAATAAGATTACCGGGTGAAACTGATGGTTGTTCATTTACAAACAAATCAGGTTTTAATTCTTTTAAAGTTTGCATTTTTTCAGATAAAGAACTACCACTAACTTTATTTAAATTAGTTTTAATATCTTCAATTTTAGTAGATGGAACATCTTTAAATGCTTTTAATTCATCTAATTCATTAGATAATTTAGTAAAGTCTTCTTTTGATATAACATCTTCGCGTTTTTGCACACTTTTTCTAATTTTCTTTGCTTCATTATTAAACTGATTTAAGATATTATCTGCAATCTCTTCACTTAAACCTTGTTCTATTAATTGTTCTTTTATAAGTGCCATTTTATAAACCTCTTTTTTTTATTCTTGTCCGATTAACAAGTCAGCATAAACTCTTTTTTACAGAAAAAGATTAAACCCATATTTTTAATTATATACCAATAGTTAACAAATGCAATATATTTTGTTTACAAATAATAAACTTAATATATTTTATTGCTAATTTAGGTCTTAAAACGCGTAATAATAGGGTATTTAACAAGATAAAATTATTAAAATAATTCATAATTTTGCTTATATATATATATAATGCAAGTAAAACTTGATAAAAAGTTTCAAGGTATGAAAAGGAGAAATATAAGTATGAAAAAATTACTAAGTTTATTAAGTGTATTAACAATTAGTGGAACTGCTGTACCAACAAGAATTGCTGCTAGTTCTTATCAAAAAAATAATATTAAAAATTTATCTAAATTAAACTGAAAATATTTAACTATAATCAGAAATAAAAGAGATACCAATAATAAAAATCAATCTGTACCTGTATTTAAAACTAATGGCGACGACAAACCAACAAAACAACAAATAAAAGAAAAAGTATTAGAAAAAAATAATTCACTAGATATAACAAAAATTAAAGTTGAAAATATTACTGAAAATAGTGCAGAAATTAGTATTATTGGCTTTGTTGGTAAAAAAATAATCAATTTTACAGTTGATAAATCTGTATTAATAAAGGAAGTTATTACAAATAATAATTTAGGAATATTAAAAACCAATGGTAATAATAAACCGTCTGAACAACAAATTAAAGATAAATTAAAATAATTAAATCCAAAATTAAATATTAATAAAATTAAAGTTACATTTATACGAGATAATTATAAAGAAGCATGAATTACTTCAAATGACCCCATTTACTTTGAAAATGAAATTATGGTTAATTTTATAGTTGACAAATCTATTCCGTTAAATGAAATCATTACAGAAAACCAGTTGGGTAAATTAAATTACAATGAATTAAAAGATGAAACTATACCAATTTTTGAAATGGAAATAATTTATAAATTAAAAGAATTAAATCCAAATTTAGATATAACGAAAGTTAAAATTAAAAATATTAATAACAATAGCGTAACTATTTATTCAATTGATACAAGTGTTTATACTTATGAGGTAACAGTTAAATATATTTTTCCATTAAATATTTATATTAAAAAAATAATTTAGGTGAATTTATGACTAATAATTTGTCTAATCCAACCGAGCAACAAATTAAAGATAAATTAAAAGAATTAGTTCCTATTTTAGATATTAATAAAATTAAAGTTGAAAATATTACTAGTAATAGTGCAAATATTAGTTTTTTTGATAAAAATAGTTATACTGAAAATGTAATTGTTAATTATACTGTTTTAGTAGAATCACTTAATTTATAATAAAAAGGAAATAATTAAATGAAAAAGATATTAAGTCTTTTAGGAACAATCACTTTAATTGGAACAAGTATAACAAGTTTGGTTGCTTGTGATAATATAGCAGAATATACACCTGAAGAGTTAGCAAAATTAAAAAAAGAAAACAAAATAAATACAACAAATCAACAAATTAAAAACAATTTAGAATGAATAGCACCACAAGAAAAGTTGTTTGTATGTATTATTTAAGGGTTTTAATTAATATCTTAGAAATTGTGGAATAAAAATACCACTTACTTATCTAAATTATATTACTTTTAATTTTATTGTCAACAATATTTTAACATTTTTTAAATTTTTCCACGACAAAAATACATGTTTATTAAAGTTATTTAATTTATTAGATAAAATTAATAAAAATATAAGTTTGGTTGTAAATTATTATTTACAAAATTATTAACTGAATAATTAATTCTATTTTCTTCTAATGGTTCATTAGTATTAAATAAATTAATTTTATTTTTAAAATTCATCATACTAGTATTTAATTTATTTTTAAGAGTTTTTTCATGATAAGTTGCTTTTTTAACCAAAACACCTTTACAGTAATGTGATATATCACCCTCAATATGACAACCAATATTATTTCATAATGTTTGATTTCTGACACCTTCTTCATTATTTTTAATTAATTTAATTGTCTCTTTTAAGAATTTCATTTTTGATTCTTTTATAAAAGAAGCACTGTTTTCTAAACATTCTAATAATTCTTCATATTTAGCATTAAAAAAATAATCGACTGCTTTATGGTATGTTTCTCTGTTTTCTTTGTTTTTACTTTGATAAGGATATAATTTTTTAAATCTACTTGTAAGGTGAAATTTATCTATCGTGTAATGTACTTTATTTTTAGGAAAATATTCTTGAATAAATTTTACAATATTTTTAATTAAAGGTGCGCCATATCCTAATACCATAAATTCAATATTGCCATTAATATCATAATAATTTGTAATTAATGTAAGTAATTTATTAACAAAATTAGTTAATTTACTATTTTTTTTAATATATTCTGGAATATTATCTAGCTCTATAACACCTAATTTATCTTGAATTACAGGTCTTTTTTTTGTTGATTTTGCCTTATCAAAACCAGTATGAACAGTTGAAAATATACTATGTTTTTTTATTTTTTCTTTTCCTTTTTTCTTTTCATTTCACATTTTTAAATAAGTTCCATCAATTTGAATATATAAAGTATGAGGTATCTTTATTTTTTTATCAGTTTTATTAAGGTAATATTCTTTATCAGTTTTTGCATTTTTCATAATATTTGAAATTGTTTTTATACAAATTTTTACATGTTCCATAGTATCTAAAATATCTTGATATGTTTTTTTCTTGCCAATAAATGATAATATTTTTTCTTTAACAGAATTATCTATTCTTTGTCATTTTTCAATTCCTAAAAGTTTATCCAAAGGAAAAATATATTCCTCTTTACCTGTTTCTGGATTAATTTTATAATATTTTCTTCTTTTAAAAGTTATTTTCCCATTTAAAATAGTTAATGTTCTTGGTTTTATTTCTTTTACTTTATAATCTTTAAATTCTTTTAAAGTTTCATCAATTTTATAATTTTTAAAAATTCATTCATCACAATCTTCTAAACTTTGTTGAATAATTTCAATACTTTGTTTATCTAATAAAATATTAAAGTTGTTAAAAAAGTTTTCATCAATATTTATCATTTTTTACCCTCTTTCTTAATTTCACACATTAACATAAAAATAATAAAAATGCAAAAAGGATAGCAATTTTTATTTAGTATGTTATAATTTAAGTGTTAATTATTAGCAAATTAATTTAACTGAAAAAAGTAAATTACTTTACTTTTTTTATTTTGATGTAAAATATAAATAATAAAAAAGAACCGAGTTGGTTCTTTTGTTACATTTTTATAGTATTTATTTACCCTTTTATTTAATCATATTTATTAAATAATAGCAATTTTAATATGCAAAAAGGAGTAAAAAATGAAAGAATTTAATCCAAAAACAGCAAGTTATACAAAAATTTGAAGAAAAATCGAAAAATTTTGAAAAGATAAGAAACCGAATATTCCTTATACTTTGAACGATTTAACCGATAAACTCAACCTTTCTAGCAGATGAAGACATGAAACTTACAAGAGCGAAAAGATAGTATCTTTAATACAACGACAAGTTGATAGAATTGAAAGTGAAATAATTAATTTTATGATGAAATCACCAGATGGTGCTAAATTATATTGACAACGAGCATTTAATTATAAATATTCACTACAAGAAAAATAACTTAAAAAAGAATTAAACTTAAATAATCAACAACCAATAATTGTTAATTTACAAACGGATATTAGAGATATTAAGAAATAAAGTGATAATAATACTTAATCATTTTACTTATTTGTTAGAAACACCTTATTGGTTATTACAAAATAGTAGTATTGGTAATAAATATCCTTTTGCTAAAAAGTTTGAGTTAGTTAATGAAATTAATCAAATTGGTACAAGATATAGTGGTAAGACTATATCAAATATTAAAATGTTTGGTGAATTATTAAAAATTAGTTTATTGATTAAAGAACCGATTTGTATCATTGCTAGTATGTATTGGAGTAAAGATTTAAAAGATAGTGTATTTCAAAATATATGAAATATGCTAAATGAAAATCATATTCCTTATACTATTAATTTATCAAATTTTACTTTTACTTTATCAAATGGGAGTAAAATATATTGTAAAGGTTTACATTCACCAAGTCGGAAAGAAAAATTAAAAGCTTTTGCTGATTTGAATAAATATAAATTAATAATTGATTGAAGAGAAGAATGTGACCAGTTTCAACAAAAAGATTTAAGTGATTTAGAGTTTGCTATTCGTGGTTATCAAAATAAAATAAAAATTAATACATGTAATCCTGAAAGTTTAAAAAGATATATCGTTGGTTATTGTAATCAATTATTACCTTTTAATGAAGAAATAATGCGTAGTAAATATGAGCAAATTAAATATATTGAAAAATGAAATATGAAGATTATTATTCATTATTCTAGTTGAAGATTAAATTATGAATTACCACAAGATAAAATTAATGAACAATTAAGATTAGAACAATTAGATATTGAAAGAGCAAGAGTGTGGAGTTGAGGTTTACCAGGCAATACTAGTGGTTCAATCTTTGCGCGATATATTGATATTATGCAAGCAACAGATATTATTCAACCAACTAAGTTATTAGGTGGTGTTGACTTAGCAAACTCTACTAGTCCCAAAGGACATACAACAGCAGCGAGTTTTTGAATATATAATTCATTTGATAAAAAATCCTATAAAGTTGCTTGAATATACACACTCAAATGCTACTCAACAATTTAAAGGACCATTAGAACAAGTAAAAGATATTTTAGAGTTTTACAACAATCAATTAAACCAATACTTTAATTTAATTCAACAATGTATATCAATTAATGTTGATGATAGTGCTTATGCAACATTAGAAAGTTTAAATAGAGAAAAATATAATTATACTTTTGGTCAATACATGCATTTTAAACCAGCACAAAAACAAAAATTTAAAATAAAGCATCGTATTGAGGCATTTACAATGTTAATAAATACTAATCAATTAAAATGATTATGAGAAAAATGTCCTGTAAGTAAAACCCAATATGAATTAATACAATGAGAAGATAAACCAGATGCCGGAGAAGAACGAATGCTAGATTTATATGATGATACATTTGATAGTGATTTTTATGCTTTACATTTTGAATTAATACCAATGGTTAAATATAATAGTTCAGCAGATTATAAATTATGACAACAAAGGGAGTGAATAACTTAATGAAAAAAGATATTTATTTAGTACATGATGAGCGTGTAATAAATACAAAAAGACCATATATGTCTGTTTGTGGGCAAGTTAAAAAAAGACTTTGTCAAGAATTAAAAAAAGATAATATCGCAATATGTAAATTAAATTTATATAACGAATATATTAAGAAGTATAAAAAAGTTAAAGTATGTGTACAAGTTTTAGCAAATGAACCAAATTTATTAACAATAAATATAATTAATTATGCACTTATTTTAAAATTAAAGGGGCAAAATAACAATGAATAATATTTTACCTAGTTTACCAAACTTAAATGATATTAATAGTGTTTTAAAATTTTATAATTATGATTGAACAATTAATTTAGCCAATATTATTGCTCGCCATCAAATGCGATTAGTAAATGGTAAAGATATTTTATTCAAGTCTCATCATAAAGACATTTTAGAAAAATTAAATTGATGATATGAAACTTATAAAATAAAAGAAAAATTAGATAAAAATGAATTAACAGCAAGTTTAATGGGTAAAACTATTTTTGGTTTATTAGAAACTAGTGATGGCAATATTGATTTATGAATTAACCCATTTAACTTTACATCAAGAGTAAGTAAAATAAACGAAATTGAACAAGGTGCTGATATTTGATTAAATTATCATCAATCAGATAGTGGTTTTATTTTAAATTTAATTTGTACTAAAGATAAAATAATTATTAAAGGTTGACCTAAAAATAATGAAGTAGTTGTTGACCAAAGTAAAACACAAATTAAAGATAATGTAAAACCTATTTTAGTACAAGAATTTAAAAATAAATTAGGTATAGTACCTTTTTGAGAAATGATAAATGAACCTAATCCTTTATTTTTATCAACATCAACCACTTTAAACCCATGGCCAACTATGGCAAATTGTTATAAATTACAATTTGATTTATAAGATAGTTTTGATATTAAATCAAAAGAAAGATGAGCAAATCGTACGCACTGATATGGGGTATTAGATGATGATTTAATGACTGCCTATAACAAAGGTAATAAAAAAGTGTTACAAGATGCTTTTGATGATATTTTTATTCAATCAGGTCAATCGGCCGTAGATGGTCAATTATCACAATCTTTACAAGTAGTACAAGGGACACCAACCTTAGAAACATATACCGAAGACCAAAAATCAATTATTGAGCAAGTATATTTAGCATGTCATTTTTCTAGTCCATTTGGTGATAAATCAGATAATGACCAAAATAAAACACAATCTTTATTAATTAAAACCAAAGACTTAGAAAAACAAGCATATTTACAGGCATATCGTAAACAATATTATACAAAAATGTTTGATACTGTTTTAAAATATTATGGTTTATGAGATGGAAATGGCGAACGACCTTATGGATTTGATTTTATTAGTGCTAGTTTAGTTGACAAAATGCAACAAAATGAATTAATTACTGCTAGATTAGATAATGGCGCAATGGAACCAATAAGAGCAATAACAAAATATGATAATGTTGATGAATTAGAAGCAACAAAATATTATGAAAAAGTAGAAAAATGACAAGATAAAATACAAGCCAAAGAAATAGAACATAATAATAAATTACTAAAATATGATGAAACTGGTAATAATCAAAATGCCTTACAAGGTAGAACAGAAATTAAGGAGAATTAACAAATGAGTAGAATTAATCCAAGTGTTATGGAAGAATTAAGAAGACAAGCCCACGATACTTTAATAGATATCAGAGAAAACATACGAGATAACAGACATTGAATGGTATTTCCTTTTAATGTTTATAGTTCATATATTCCTGATACTGAAACAGGTTTAAAACCTAATAATGCTAACCCAAGTGACTATGGTAGTTATTCACGAATATTTGATAATATGGAAAGTACTATTGCTCAATGACAAGATAGTTTAAAAATAGTTCAAAAATATAAAGGTGAAGAAATTAATATTTTAACAATTGCTGATTTTAATAAACAGCCAATTAACTCAACTATATGAGCTAATAATGAAACACCTTTTGCTATAAAATTAAAAGATGAAAATAATAATCTTTATTGAAAATTAATTGATGGTGAAAACATTTATGATATTAATAGAATGTTAGAATATTTAAATCAATATAAATTAAGTTATTTTATGAATAATGATAATAAAGCCGATAACTTTTATACAAAAGAGGTTAAAGTTGGTAAATATTGAGATGCTTATATGATTGATGATAGAAGTTCAATTCAATTTGGTGAAGCAAAATTTGAACAAGTATTTACTTAACAATCAACTGAAAGACAATATACTTTATTAATTTTAGATGAAGATGCTGATAAATTAAATATTAATGATTATTATAATTTTTATACTGTATTTAATGACCGTGGTTTAAATATTGGTGGTGATATTAATTCTCCCCCCAAGATAGACAATGATTATATCCATCAAATGTTATTAATTATTATTCACCTTATGATGGTAGTTTTTTATGACAAGAAATTACATTTTCAAGTATTAATGACAAAATTAGTAATAGTGGTTTATCAGTACGACAATTTATTCAAACAAGTGCACCAGGTGAAGGATATTGTTTTCCTAAAATAACTTATGATGAAAAACTAAATAAAGGAATTGTTGAATTAGATGAGATTTTATTAAAAGACCCAGGGGTTAGAGCAATGGCAGTTAAATTTTATGGTAATCCAATCTTTTTTGATATGCCTGTTATTGGCCCACCAATAATTAAAGGTTAATTTAATCAAAAAGTAATGAATTCACGAGATTTATTAATGTATAACATGTTTCCTGCTCCTCTTGATAAAATTAATACTTATGCATCACCCGAAGTAAGTTGATATAATATTCAAGGTATTCAACCAACTATGATAACTGGCTATGAAGATTGAAAAAAAGATATGGAAAGTAGATATAACTTTTGAAATCAAAAAAATAGTGAGGGAATTATTATAACTGACCCCGTTACTACATCAGCATCTAATTCTACTGTTGGTAGAAATATTCATAAAGAAGATAATGACTCTAAATTTTATTGATCTAAAAATTGAATGATTACTCCACCCGATAAAGTAAAAATAAATAATGAAAATGTTAATAATATTATTAGTACTCAAGCATCATCATATTTTAGAAGAAAAGATGAATTTGGCAATACTGTTGGACAAGTACAAATTGAATATAATAAAATGGGTAAATGTAATGTTTGAGATATTTTAAATATGAATAATTTTATTAATCGCCAAATTACAGTATTACCTTTAAACTATACGCAAAAATTAGTTTTTAACCCTTTTACGATACCAGGTGGAGTTGGTAAGTTCTTAAACTTTATTTCATTTGGTATTCCATGGGGATGAGTTATTAATCAAGATGAAAAAACTTGACCTAATTTTCAATGACTTAATGGCTTTATGAGTGCTAATATTTATAGTTTTTATAATGATGCCTTTTGGTCTGAAAAATCAAAAGGTAAAGGTTATTTACCATTCGAAATATTTAGAGAACAAGGGAATGATAAAGTTGGTGCTATTTTTGGAGCAAATGCTACTAGTTTGGGGTTTACAACTTTATTAACTGATAAAATACAAGGTAATGTTTTAGAAAAAGATGGTAAACCAACCGAAGAATTAATTTATTCAACTTATAATTTAAAACAATTAAATCCTAAAACTAATCGCATATATTTAATTAATGAATTAGTAAGAGCAGTTGATGTACAAACACCAGTTAGTGATAGTGAAAAAGATAATGATTGCGAATTCTTACAAACACCTGATGGTACAAATTGTAGTTATATTATTGATATGTTTTCAATCCAAGCACTATATAAAGGTAATTTTGAAATTATCTTTTATGCTGATAATCCATATACTAATAATGAAGAAGATTATTTAAAATTATCAGTATGAAGTTTTCGTGGAAAAACAAAAAGCGTATTAAATAATTATTTGCGCGATATGACAGCTAATTATAAAAATAGTTTCTTATTACCACATGACTATGAAATACCAACATTTAATTACCCTGAATATATTTTACCACCAGCCCCATATAACTATAAACATTATACAAAAGATATTATACATGCTGGTGTAGTACTACCATTAATAACTAAAATTACAGCACCAGCACAATGTAGCACAACTATTTCTTTTTTTTGAAAAAAAGATTTTATTAATTTATTTAGTAATAATTATTATAATGCTTATTATGAAGTAGAAATTGATTTAAAACAAATTGACCCAACAATTCAAAGTATAAGTAAATTCCAAGATTCTTATAAAACTATTGAAATAAGTAATATAGGTAATTTACAAGTTGAATGTGGGCCACCTGAAATAGAAAATTTTATTCCTAATAGAAATGTTAATTTATCATACGGTAATAATTGTAATATTAATTTTGGTTTATTATCTAATGCAACTTTAAAATTAAATGGTAGAGCACAAGTTGATAAAGTTAATTTTGAAAATACAAGAACTTTATATACTAATAATATAACTAATGAAATTAAAACATTCGAACCTATAGCATATACTAATGGATTAACAACTGGATTTACTTATCAAAGTCGCTATAAATTTGGAAAAACTGATTTAAGTTTATTACTTCAAATAACAAAATTGTCCAATAGTGATAATGATAAAATTAAAGAAATAGAATTACAAGCATATTATACTAATGATATGAAATTAAAAATCAGATTTTCAAAAGTAGTTCGCCCAGATTTTTCATCATTTTATTTGGATACATCAACTAGAATTTATTATGGATATTTTGGTAATGATAAAAATATAACAATAGATATTAATAATCCAAATATATTGGGTATTCGCAATAAAAGTGATAACCCAGTTAAAATTACATTTAAACCAAGATAAAAAAAGAGATTAAATCTCTTTTTTTATTCTCCATTAACTTTTACATTACCTTTATCATCAATAATTAAATCTGATTTATTAGTATCTAAATTTCAACGATATACTGATTTAAAATAGTCATTATTTATTTTTCATCAATTACCATTTGAATTAATATCATATCTATGTATAACTAAACCTTTTGGAGAAACAAATAAATCATATTGTTTTCAATGGTCAAGTTTTCTTTTTAATGATATAGAATTTAAATCTATATCGTTTTTAAAATTAATGATTTTTCAACTATCATTTTCATCTCCACGCCATACTACATAATATCATTTATTATCAACTGTATTAAATGGTTTTTCCTGTGCTGCTATTCATTCTAAAATACCATCTTTTGTATTTTTTTTGTTTTCTTCTTTTAGTTGTTTTAATTCATCTTCACTATATTTTGGTATAGTTATATTCTTATTACAACCAACCAAACTGGTTGTACTTGTTCCAATTAAAGTGATTGTTCCTAAAAGACTTAATATATTTTTCATATTTTAATTCTATTATACTATAGCTGCTATTAATTCTGGTTCTGCCATTTCTCAAATTGATGAAAAAATACTAATAGCTTTTTCACAAAATAATTGAAAAACATCTTCATGTATTAATACGCTACCGTTTTCTATTTGATTAAATAAAATATTAAAAATTTGTTCCCCTGTCATTGAAATTTCTGTAGTTTGATCTATAATAAATTCAGCTTCACTGTCTCTTCATGGATCTCTAACATAATAAGTATCTTCAAGTATATTTTCTTTATTTGGTTTTATTCCAACAATTAATGCAGCATGAGGGTTGCTATTATATGCTTCTTCTTCTTCATCATATTCTTCATCAAATAAACCACCAAATATAACAGGAGTTTGTCTAGAAAGAGATTCCCATATTAAATGTCTTATCCACATTCTTTTTTCTATATCATTTAATCTATTTCAAAATAATTGTTTTAAATCAATTTTATTTAAATTAAATCCCAAACTTTTCTCAATTATCGGGTTTATTTTTAACATTTCAATTACATTTGATAATGAAATACCATCATTTTCATTTTTTTGAAAAAAACTTGCAATTTCTTCTTGTTCCGTTTCTTTAAGATCTTTATTATTAAGAATATTATTATCAAATATATTTTTTAAAATTGCCATAACACACCATGAATCAGTTATTTGAAATTGCATTGGTTTTTTCATGCTAGTTTTTCTTAAATCAATTAACACATCTTCTAATATTGGATATGTTATTTCTTGTCTTTTAACTCTATTTAAATTTTTTAAATTATTTGTTTGTAAATAACTAATTTCATTATTTTCTAATTTAGTTTCTTCTTTTTGATAAGGACTAGCGACAATTTTTGTTGGTAAAGCAGTTCCGCTAATAGTTAATACACTTAATAAACTAAGTAATTTTTTCATACTTATATTTCTCCTTTTCATATCTTGAAACTTTTTATCAAGATATTATTGACATTATATATATATATATATACAAGGGTAAATTAGTTAATAAAAATAAAAAAGTGCTAATAATAAGCACTTTTGTTGATACTTTGATAAATAATTATTCATAGAAAAGATTACTACAAATATTTTACAAGAAGGATAAGTAATTTGTTTAATTTAATAAATTACTTAGATGAATTATACAATAAAAAAGAGATAATTAAATCTCTTTTTAAATGAGGAAGCGACTACGCTCTTACCAATCGGACAAGTCCATATGGCTCATCTATTCTCATTTATTTTGGATATCCATATAGAGTATAAGCTGTTAATTTCGCCAGAAACCACTTAGCCTATTACTTTTTAAAATAGGTACTTACTCTATGTAATTTAATTATATATAAATATATTTGTTTGTAAATACTTTTATTACGCGTTTTAAGGGGTATATTAGCAATGAAATATATTAGTTAATAATAATATTGATGAGGATGTATACGCATGGTAAAAATAGGTATTGACCCATCAGGAACTGGTACTACCGCTATTGTTGTTTTTGAAAATAATAAATTAATTGATGATTATGAATTTATTAATAAAGATTGAATTAAACAAATTGATTTTATAAGAGATATATTATGTGATATATGAAAATACAATAATTATATTTTAAATATTGAAGATTGTTTATATACCTATGCTAATGCAAGTAAAGATAGAGACGATTTATTACGATTACTAGGTGTAATAGAAGATATTAATCAAAGACTAAGATTACTCATTAATTGAGTATCACCAAAACACACTAAATCAGTTGTCAAAAATATGGAAAATTTTAGTAAATATAATAATAATTGTATTCAAGAATTTAGTAAAGATGAAAATTTAACTTATGAATATGGTAAAGGTTGAAAATATAATAATGAAAAAATAAGTAATCATTTACGCGATGCAATTATTATTGCTAATTATAAGGGGTAATATTATGAAACATTCATTTAATCAAAAAACAGGAAAATATTATTCTAAATTAATTCGTAATGTTAATATTTACTTAAATGAAAATGAAGAAAAAGTTTGAAATGAATTTAATGACTTTACTTATTCACAACGAATTGAACATCTTATTAATTTTTATATAAAACACAATAAAATCAGTGATAAATATGAATAAATATATTTTATGTTATAGTTCAGAACAAAGTAATCGCCCTTGTAAAACTCCACTTGGTGAATATATAACTGGTAATGATATTGAAGATGTAAATATTAATTCAACCTGAGACTGAGAATATTTAATCAATAAATATGGTGAAAAGAATTTAATTATCTTAAAAACAAATAAAAAATAACCAATTAAGGTTATTTTTTTAAATACTATTTGTTAGTTGTCTAATAGCATCTTTTTGTGCTTGTTTTTTATCGTTTACTTTAACTTGTTTTTTTTACATTTTTAATTTGACCTGTTTTTAATGCTAATTCTGTTGCATAATCAGCTCCTCTTAAATGTTTTTCATGGGCAATAACAGCAGTTCTTAATTCTCTAATTTCTACTTTATATTTTTTATTTTTTTTAGCAGTTAATCCTAGAATACCAAGACTACCAGTTCCCCCGGCACCTGCTAAAACAAGTAAAGCAATCATTAATGTTTCATTCATTTTTTTTAACCCCTTTCTTATCCTTACTCAAACAGTGGCCATCTATCCTTTCAGAACAAAATAATTTATAAATTAAACTATATAACCACCCAAAAATATCAACCACCCTTATAATATAGTCTATTTTAATAAAATTTAATTATTTGTTTATATTTAATTCTTGTTTATTTTCTTCTTGTTTTTGTTTTTTAATATTTTCATTTTTTATATTTTTTAATTTTTCTTCTGTTATTCCATCTAAATTATTTCATTGTTTAGCTATTCGTGGTTGAATGACACGCGGATTAATACGGCAATCCAAACAATGTCTTAAATGGTCTTTTTTTCATTTTGATTTATCAATTCAAATAATAATTAAAGAAATTATTAAAGTAATTAAAGGTAATATTGTAAATACTAATCCCATTTTAGATATTTTTAATCGTGGAATATCAATTTTCATATCTACTTTTTGTTTACTACTAGCAACAAATATACCTTGAATTCCGTGTGTAAATAAAGGTGTTAGTAAAATAGCAATTCCATTACCTCAATATTGTCCATAATTATACCAATTAATTTGGTCTTTAATGCCATTAATCATCCCATATTCTAATCAACAATTTAATGCTAAAAATATCAATGTATAAAAAATAACTACTCAACTACGAATTTTATATTTTCTTTCTCATTCTCTAATATCTTTATGAGTTCAATTATAGGTAGGAATAGGGTCTTTTTAAAATCAATTTCAAGGTAAGGCACCCTTTAATCAAGTTGTTTTATCTTGTTTCATTAATTAAACTCCTTTTTAATTTATTCTTTTTCTTTCAATATAAATTCCATTTAAATATTGTGCTAATTCTTCTTTTTCAATAGTTACTTTTCCATAATTAGTATTTTTATCTCATTCAAATATTGAAAAATAACCTTCTATTGAAGTTCCGATATAATGAGTTGTTGGTACTTTTTCATTTATAAATTTAGAATTTATAAAAATTGTAAAACTATATATTCTAAATTGTGTTTCAACAGAACAATTTATGCGATAATAATATTTATTATCAAATGCTCTAACAGTATATTCTTTTGAATTTCTAATAAAATCACTAGTATTAACAATTTCTCAATCATTATTACTAATAGATATATCACCACTACTTAATAATGAATTACCATTAATAGTTTTAATATTTGTGCCACTTACTAATTTATCTTGTTTATTAACTAAAAAATTATCAATCGTATTTGCATCATAATAATTATTTTCTAAATTTTTTGATGTTTTTACAATGTATTTACCATCAACTTTTTCAATATAATTTTTATTTAAATCACTATCTTTAATAATATCTGATGGAATATCGCCGCTTTGTTTTGCTTTTCAAACACCATTTTTTTCATAAATAGTATCATTATCAAATGGAACAATAAGTTTAATATATTCATTATAATAAATTTTAGAAAAATCATTAATAGTTGGATAAGAAATATTTATTGAATTATCTGTTTGTAATCGTTCTTTTAATCAAAATAATAATGTGAGATAAAAAGTTTTTTTACTAATATATTTATATTCTTCTTCTCATGGATAAGTATAATTATCTAAACTATAATTATAAGGTCTAGATACTGTTTTACTAGATATAATATCAATTATTTCACCTGCTAATTTTAAAGCATTTTTAACATCTCTGGTAATATTTTCATTTGCTTCAGGGTCATTAGTTTGTGAATATGCAACACCACCTTGTGAAAATGATGCACTACCCCAGTTAAATCATTAACTCCTTTTGGTAAATATCAATTTATAACTGCTAATAAACAAGTAGATTGAATATAACTTAATCATTTATTATATTCAATTAATCCAGTATTATCTTTTTTTACTCAAGGAAATAAATCTTTTTTATTAATTTTATCGAAAATTGTCCCACCTGATAATATATCCATTCATAAACTAGTTTTTAAAATAGCATTATAAATTAAATTATCATTATAAGCAGATTGTTTTCTATCATTAATAGGCTGTCAAAGTTTACTTTCTTTAACATCTTCAACTGTTATAAATAACAAATTACTTAAATTATTTTCCATATAAAACACCTCTTAATTGATTACGATATTTATTTTTTAAATTACTTGGCTTATAACTATTAACTCTTGTTTTTGTTTTCTTAATTGTTTTAATAGTTTGATTAGTTTTGTAAAACATATTTTTAACTGGTGTTTTATATAAATTCTTAATATTTTTAACATCACTTTTGCGTTCACTATACCATTTTTTATTATTAATTTCACCAGCAAAATTAAAATTAAAATGTCCAATTTTTAAATTATTAATAAACTTTTTAATTTGTTGTAATTTTTGAACTGTTGGTAATGTTAATTTAGTAGTTCCTTTTGGGTATTTTTCTTTTAATGCTTGTGGTAATCGTTTTTTAATATAATCTCTTAAATGACTAGGCAATCATTTTTGTAATCAATAACGCCAAAATAAAGTCCCTGCATTAGAAACAGCATTACTTAATAATTTTCATATTTCAACTGGAACACTAGGATAAATATAAGGTCCATAAAATTTCGGATGTTTTGCTGTTTTTTTATATATTAAAATAGTTAAATTACCTGTTAAAGTTAATTTATTTGTAATATTAAACATCCCACTATCAAGTCAACTACTATTTAAAGGTTGTCAATTAGTATTTAGATAATTTTCATTTTTAAATTGTTCTCTATTTTTAATATTATTATCTTTTTCTAATTGAGTTAATATTTGTTGTATTTCTTTTTTATGACCTTTTTTAATTAAATCTAAATAAGTAAATGGATTTAATCACTGATAAATATCTTCAACTTTATTTGTAATTTTATTATATTTATCAGTAATATAATTAATTGGCTTTAATACTTTATTTTGAACTTGATTAACTTTATTAATTAAATTTACAAATTTACTTATCAAAGGTTTATTTTCTAAATTAGATACTAATAAAGTTAAAACGCGTAATATTAGTAAATTCATTTTTTATTAACCTTATAAGTTTATTGTTTTTGGTGCTGGAATTACATAATCAATAGGAACACGATAAGTTTTATTTAAATTATCATATGCTTGTTTAATTTCTTCTTGTGTTGGTTGTTTTTCTAAAATAATTTTACATGTTTTTGGATATAAAATAGTTGGTGTGGCATATTGCACTTTACCAATTCATTTAGGGTTAGCAGTATCATTATCTAAAACTTGTTGAATAGTATCCATATTAATTGGATATGCTCATACTTGTTTATTAATAATTAAACCATTTATATTAGTAAAATTATAACCTTTATCACGATTAACTTGTCCTTTTGTATATGTTTTTTCTAAATGAAAACTTTTTTATAAAGGAATACCCATTGCAGTATTTTCATATAATTCACCATTAACCATCGCTTTTAATTGTGCTTGTGAACCAATTACTTTTAAATAAGCTGGTGTTAATCCTAAATACGCCCTACGCCCTAAAACCATAAACATTTTATCGGTTGGCAAACCAAAATATAAATTACTAATTTGATTTGTTAATTCAATCAAAGTTTCATTTAATGTAAAGAATGCTTTATTTGCATCATCAGCATTTTCAGCTGTATAACTACGAAATGGAATTACTTCATACTGACCATCTGTTAAACAATAATCATAAATAGCCTGAATTAATTCACATTCTAAATTAACAAATTTATTCTGTACAACACTAGAAATAGCATCAGCAATAACACCATTTTTAATATTTTGTTCTATTAATGCTAAGTCAAAAGCCTCATTCATTAATTTTAAATTAAATCTTTTATCAATAGGAACTGGAATTCTTGTTAATCCCATAGTTTGAGTTGTCCCACCATTTGGTAATGAATAATCATCTTGTCATACCACACGATGAGTTAAATTATATAATGCTTGTCCAGCATTAGGTAATCAAGCAACTTGTTCTGCAGTTGCAGTTGCATATTGCATAATACTTGCATATTCATTATATAAAGGTCCACGCAATAATGCATTAACCATATCAACATACGCTTTTTGCCCTGTTGTATTACCTTGTAATGTAAAAGGTACTTGTGGCAAATTAATTGTTGCCATAATATTTCACTCCCTTATTATCTAAGGTTTTTAAGTGTATAATCAGTTATTTTTTTAATTTCATCAGGAGTATATGCTCCTTTTTCTTTAATACTTTCAATTTCATCATTCTTATTTTCAGTTGATTTTTCAATCATATCTTTAATAAAATTAGTTGGTGAAACTGATGGTTGTTCTTGTACAAACAAATTAGGTTTTAATTCTTTTAAATTTTGCATTTTTTCAGTTAAAGAATTACCACTAACTTTATCTAAATTAGTTTTAATATCTTCAATTTTAGTAGATGGAACATCTTTAAATGCTTTTAATTCATCTAATTCATTAGATAATTTAATAAAGTCTTCTTTTGATATAACATCTTCGCGTTTTTGCACGCTTTATCTAATTTTCTTTGCTTCATTATTAAACTGATTTAAGATATTTTCTGCAATTTCTTCACTTAAACATTGTTCTATTAATTGTCCTTTTGTAAGTGCCATTTTATAAACCTCTTTTTTTTATTCTTGTTCGATTAACAAGTCAGCATAAACTCTTTTTTAATATAAAAAGATTAAAACATAATTTAATTATATACCAATAGTTCACAATTAAAATATATTTTGTATACAAATACTAAACAAATAATATAAAAATGTTATAATAAAAATAAAGTGGGGTAATAAAATGAATATTAAAAATAACAAAAGAATGATTATTGAAAAAGAAAAAAATCCAAATTTATTATATATTGAAAATAATAAATATTATTTAGAAGAATATTTCACATATAGAAAAGATGGTTGTATAATAAGTCTTAATAAAGATAAATTAGATGTTAAAAAAATAAAAATAGAAATGGACACATTTGATATTGAAGATGCTATTAATTTTTTACAAGAATATAAAAAAGAGAAATAAATTAATTTATCTCTCTTTTATTTTGTTCCAATTTTATAATTAATTCTTTTTCTTATTTAATTTTATTATTAAATTTTGAAATTGAATCAAAAACATCATTAAAACATTTTTCTTGGTCTTCTAAATTATCTCATACACCCAATATATAATCATTTTGTGTTTTTAAGTCAATAAGTTTAATTAAAAAACTACTATACTCTTTAAATTTTTTAATCTTAAAATTATTGCTATTAATTGATAATATTAAATTATTTATTTTAAAAATCATTTTTTTTCACCCCTTTGATTAAATTAATAAAGAGGTAAAAATCTTATCATTCTTACTTGTAATAATTATTTATTAATATATAATAATCAGTAAGAATGATGTCGGGTCATTCTCTTTTTTATTTAACTGAAGTAATAATATTATACTATTTTACCAATAAAATACTTTTTATAAACAAAAAATAACTAAACTTAATATATTTTATTGCTAATTTAGCCCTTAAAACACGTAATAAAGATATTTAAATCAACTAATTTACCCTTGCATATATATATATATATATAATGAAAATAAATCTTGATAAAAAGTTTTAAGATATGAAAAGGGGAAATACAAGTATGAAAAAATTACTAAGTTTATTAAGTGCATTAACTATTAGTGGAACCTCTGTACCAACAGCAATTGCTGCCAGTACTTATGAACAAAAATATCAAACAGTAATTAAAACTAATGGTTTAGATTTACCAACAGAACAACAAATTAAAGATAAATTGCGTGAAATATACAATATTGATGTAAGTAAAATTAATATTACAAATATTACAGAATCAAGCGCAACATTAAATTCAAATGATAAAACTTTTAATGATGGTGAACCAAGGCAAGTTTTATTTACAATTGATAAATCTGTTTTATCAAATAATTTAAATAAAAATTTAGTATATGATAATCAAAAAAATACAATTGAATATAAATTATTTCTTTTAAATTATGATATTGAGAAGAAAGAAACAGAAATTTCAGATGCAAGAGAATATTATGAAAAATATTCAAAATTATACGCAGAAACTTTAGATACAGGATATCTTGAATATGCCAATAATTATAGAAAACAAATTAAATTATTTAGAAAACATTTAAATATTATGGAAAATACAAAAAGTCTTTATATTCAACGTATTCAATATTTAAATCAACAATAAAACTATGAAAAATATTTTAAGCATAATTGGTGCAATATCATTAGTTGGAACAAGTACAACAAGTTTAATTGCTTGTAATAAACCACAATATAGCGAAGATGAATTAAAAAAACTAAAAGAAGAAAACAAAATAAATACTGCTAACCAAGAAATAAAAGATAATTTAGAATGAATAGCACCACAAGAAAAACCATTTAATGAGGTTGATAATAAATGATATTATGTAGTATGACGTGGTGATGAAAATGATAGTTGATATTTAACTAAATTTAATAATAATACATACGATACAATAATTATTAGAGGTTATAAAGATGATTATAGCTTAATGTATAGAGTTAATGGTTATTTTGGAATACATAGTAAAAAAAATAATTTTGAAGGAAAAGAATCTTATTTCCACTATTGAAATAATAAAAATGATAATTATTTTAAATTAATTTATCGCTGAAATTTAGATACTAAGAAACCTGATTTAATTTTAGATGAAAATGGTAATGTAAAAGTCAATTAAAAATAGAAAAAGAGATTTAATATCTCTTTTTATTTTATCTTGGCTTAAATGTAATTTTAACTGGGTTAGTACTTTTATTTCTAATTCCTAAAACATTTGGGTTAGAAACATTTATTACAATTTCTTTATCATTACCTAAATTAATTTTAGTATTTGGTATTCCTACTAATTTAGCAATTAATACTTTTGAAAATCTAATTTTTAATTTTACATAATTAGTATAATATACTTGTAAATATAATTCCTTAATTTTATTATTATCATTATTATATAGTTTTGTTATTTGTAATAAAAAGTAAATTTTTCAAAGTCCCAAAGGAGGTTTGTTTCTAGGTTCATAAGTGTTTTCATAATATTTTTCTGATAATCCATTAGTTTTAAAAGTATCAAGCGTTTTAATATCAATAGTTATTTCTTTTGTATTTATTGTAAAGGTATTTGGGAAATTAACTTTATCAGTTTGCGAATAACCACTTTCTAATAAATTTAAATCTTCTAACAAGCATATTGTTTTATTACAATTTGTATATCCAGTTAATAAATTAACATTCCTATTAGGAATAAAATTATCTATATCAGGTTGACCACATTCAACTTGTATATTATTAAGATTACTTATTTCTATTGTTTTATAAGCATCTTGAAATTTACTGATACTTTGAATTGCTGGTTCAATTTGTTTTAAATCAATTTCAACATCATAATAACCCTTATATTCTGTTGTATTATCAAATAAATTAACACCACCAAATGGGGCTGGTGCAAGTTGACATTTTGGTGTTGCAGTAATTTTGGTTTTTAATGGTAGTACTACACCAGCAGGTATAATATCTTTTGTATAAGGTTTATAGTTATATGGGGCTGGTGGTAGAACATATTCAGGGTAATTAAATGTTGGTATTTCATAGTCATGTGGTAATAAGAAACTAGTTTTATAGTTAGTTGTCATATCGCGTAAATAATTATTTAGTGTACTTTTTGTTTTGCCACGAAAACTTCATACTGATAATTTTAAATAATCTTCTTCATTATTTGTATATGGGTTATCATCATAAAAGATAATTTCAAAATTACCTTTATATAAGGCTTGAATTGAAAACATATCAATTATATAACTACAATTTGTTCCATCTGGTGTTTGTAAGAATTCGCAATCATTATCTTTTTCACTATTACTAACTGGTGTTTGAGAATCTACTGATCTTACTAATTCATTAATTAAATATATGCGATTAGTTTTGGGATTTAATTGTTTTAAATTATAAGTTGAATAAGTTATTCGTTCAGTTGGTTTACCATCTTTTTCTAAAACATTACCTTGTATTTTATCAGTTAATAAAGTTGTAAACCCTAAACTAGTAGTATTTGCTCCAAAAATAGCACCAACTTTATCATTTCCTTGTTCTCTAAATATTTCAAATGGTAAATAACCTTTACCTTTTGATTTTTCAGACCAAAATGCATCATTATAAAAACTATAAATATTAGCACTCATAAAGCCATTTAATCATTGAAAATTAGGTCAAGTTTTTTAATCTTGGTTAATTACTCAACCTCAGGGAATGCCGAATGAAATAAAGTTTAAGAACTTACCAACTCCACCTGGTATCGTAAAAGGGTTAAAAACTAATTTTTGCGTATAGTTTAAAGGTAATACTGTAATTTGTCGATTAATAAAATTATTCATATTTAAAATATCTCAAACATTACAAGAACCCATTTTATTATATTCAATTTGAACTTGACCAACAGTATTACCAAATTCATCTTTTCTTCTAAAATATGATGATGCTTGGGTACTAATTATATTATTAACATCTTCATTATTTACTTTTATTTTATCTGGTGGAGTAATCATTCAATCTTTAGACCAGTAAAATTTAGAATCTTTATCTTCTTTATGAATATTTATACCAACAGTAGAATTAGATGCTGATGTAGTAACGGGGTCAGTTGTAATAATGCCTTCACTATTTTTTTGATTTCAAAAGTTATATCTACTTTCCATATCTTTTTTTCAATCTTCATAACCTGTTATTATTGTTGGTTTAATACCTTGAATGTTATATCAACTTACTTCGGGTGATGCATAAGTATTTATTTTATCAGGTGGTGCAGGATACATGTTATACATTAATAAATCACGAGAATTCATTACTTTTTGATTAAATTGACCTTTAATAATTTGTCGGCCAATTACTGGCATATCAAAAAAGATTGGATTACCATAAAATTTAACTGCCATTGCTCTAACCCCTGGGTCTTTTAATAAAATCTTATCTAATTCAACAATACCTTTATTTAGTTTTTCATCATAAGTTATTTTAGGAAAACAATAACCTTCACCTGGAGCACTTGTTTGTATAAATTGTCGTACTGATAAACCACTATTACTAATTTTGTCATTAATACTTGAAAATGTAATTTCTTGTCATAAAAAACCACCATCATAAGGTGAATAATAATTAATAACATTTGATGGATATAATCATTGTCTATCTTGTGGTGCAGAATTAATATCACCACCAACAATATTTAAACCACGGTCATTAAAAACAGTATAAAAATTATAATAATCATTAATATTTAATTTATCAGCATATTCATCTAAAATTAATAAAGTATATTGTCTTTCGGTTGATTGTTGAGTAAATACTTGTTCAAATTTTGCTTCACCAAATTGAATTGAACTTCTATCATCAATCATATAAGCATCTCAATATTTACCAACTTTAACCTCTTTTGTATAAAAGTTATCGGCTTTATTATCATTATTAATAAAATAACTTAATTTATATTGCTTTAAATATTCTAACATTTTATTAATATCATAAATATTTTCACCATCAATTAATTTTCAATAAACATTGCTATTTTCATCTTTTAATTTTATTGCAAAAGGTGTTTCATTATTTGCTCATATAGTTGAATTAATAGGCTGTTTATTAAAATCAGCAATTGTTAAAATATTAATTTCTTCACCTTTATATTTTTGTACTATTTTTAAACTATCTTGTCATTGAGCAATAGTACTTTCCATATTATCAAATATTCGTGAATAACTACCATAGTCACTTGGGTTAGCATTATTAGGTTTTCAACCTGTTTCAGTATCAGGAATATATGAACTATAAACATTAAAAGGAAATACCATTCAATGTCTGTTATCTCGTATGTTTTCTCTGATATCTATTAAATTATCGTGGGCTTGTCTTCTTAATTCTTCCATAACACTTGGATTAATTCTACTCATTTGTTAATTCTCCTTAATTTCTGTTCTACCTTGTAAGGCATTTTGATTATTACCAGTTTCATCATATTCCATTAATTTATTATTATGTTCGATTTCTTTGGCTTGCATTTTATCTTGTTATTGTTCTACTTTTTCATAATATTTTGTTGCTTCTAATTCATCAATATTATCATATTCAGTAATGGCTCTTATTGGTTCTATTGTACCATTATCTAGTCTGGCGGTAATTAATTCATTTTGTCGCATTTGGTCTACTAAATTAGCACTAACAAAATCAAAACCATATTCTCGTTCGCCATTTCCATCTCATAAACCATAATATTTTAAAACTGTATCAAAAATTTTTGTATAATATTGCTTACGATATGCTTGTAAATATGCTTGTTTTTCTAAATCTTTTGTTTTAGTTAATAATGACTGTGTTTTATTTTGGTCATTATCTGATTTATCACCAAAAGGACTAGAAAAATGACATGCTATATATACTTGTTCAATAATAGATTTTTGGTCTTCGGTATATGTTTCTAAGGTTGGTGTACCTTGTACTACTTGTAAAGATTGAGATAATTGACCATCTACTGTTGATGAACTTGATTGAACAAAAATATCATCAAATACATCTTGTAGTACTTTTTTATTACCTTTGTTATAAGCAGTCATTAAATCATCACTTAGTATCCCATATCAATGCGTACGATTTGCATATCTTTATTTTGATTTAATATTAAAACTATCTTCTAAATCAAATTGTAATTTATAACAATTTGCCATAGTTGGTCATGGATTTAAAGTGATTGATGTTGATAAAAATAAAGGATTAGGTTCATTTATCATTTCTCAAAAAGGTACTATACCTAATTTGTTTTTAAATTCTTGTACTAAAACAGGTTTAACATCATCTTTAATTTGTGTTTTACTTTGCCCAACAACTACTTCATTATTTTTAGGTCAACCCTTAATAATTATTTTATCTTTAGTACAAATTAAATTTAAAATAAAACCACTATCTGATTGATGATAATTTAATCAAATATCAGCACCTTGTTCAATTTCGTTTATTTTACTTACTATTGATGTAAAGTTAAATGGGTTAATTCATAAATCAATATTGCCATCTGATGTTTCTAACAAACCAAAAATAGTTTTACCCATTAAACTTGCTGTTAATTCATTTTTATCTAATTTTTCTTTTATTTTATAAGTTTCATATCATCAATTTAATTTTTCTAAAATGTCTTTACGATGAGACTTAAATAAAATATCGGTAGTAAGAAAAAAGTTTAGGTTTTGGTATAAAAATTATTCTTTATTTTAAATATATTTCTAAAACACTGATAAATCAACCTTTTAAAAAGTTATCTAATTATTTTATTTATATTTTTTATAAAACCTAAGCTTTTGTAATACTATCAAAATATCTTTACCATTTACTAATCGCATTTGATGGCGAGCAATAATATTGGCCAAATTAATTGTTCAATCATAATTATAAAATTTTAAAACACTATTAATATCATTTAAGTTTGGTAAACTAGGTGAAATATTATTCATTGTTATTTTGCTCCTTTAATTTTAAAATAAGTGCATAATTAATTATATTTATTGTTAATAAATTTTGTTCATTTGCTAAAACTTGTACACATACTTTAACTTTTTTATACTTCTTTAATATATTCGTTATATAAATTTAATTTACATATTGCGATATTATCTTTTTTTAATTCTTGACAAAGTCTTTTTTTAACTTGTCCACAAACAGACATATATGGTATTTTTGCATTTATTACACGCTCATCATGTACTACATAAATATTTTTTTTCATTAAGTTATTCACTCCCTTTGTTGTCATAATTTATAATCTGCTGAACTATTATGTTTAACCATTGGTATTAATTTAAAGTGTAAAGCATAAAAATCACTATCAAATGTATCATCGTACAAATCTAGCATTCGTTCTTCTCTGGCATCTGGTTTATCTTCTCATTGAATTAATTCATATTGTGCTTTACTTACAGGACATTTTTCTCATAATCATTTTAATTGATTAGTATTTATTAACATAGTAAAGGCTTCAATACGATGTCTTATTTTAAATTTTTGTTTTTGCGCTGGTTTAAATGTCATATATTGACCAAAATTATAATTATATTTCTCTCGGTTTAAACTTTGTAATGTTGAATAAGCACTATCATCAACATTTATACTAATTCCTTGTTGTATTAAATTAAAATATTGATTTAATTGATTGTTATAAAACTCTAAAATATCTTTAACTTGTTCTAATTCAGTTTTAAATTGTTGAGTAGCATTTGAGTGTGTAATATTCTGCTACTTTATAGGCTTTTTTATCAAATGAATTATATAATCAAAAACTAGCTGCTGTTGTATGTCCTTTAGGACTAGTAGCATTAGCAATATCAACACCACCTAATAATTTCGTTGGTTGAATAATATCTGTTGCTTGCATAATATCAATATATCTTGCAAAGATTGACCCACTAGTATTTCCTGGTAAACATCAACTCCAAACTATTTCTCTTTCAATATCTAATTGTTCTAATCTTAATTGTTCATTAACTTTATCTTGTGGTAATTCATAATTTAATCTTCAACTAGAATAGTGAATAATAATCTTCATATTTAATTTTTCAATATATTTTATTTGTTCATATTTACTACGTATTATTTCTTCATTAAAAGGTAATAATTCATTACAATAACCAACAATATATCTTTTTAAACTTTCAGGATTACATGTATTAATTGTTATTTTATTTTGATAACCACGAATAGCAAACTCTAAATCACTTAAATCTTTTTGTTGAAATTGGTCACATTCTTCTCTTCAATCAATAACTAATTTATATTTATTCAAATCAGCAAAAGCTTTTAATTTTTCTTTTCGACTTGGTGAATGTAAACCTTTACAATATATTTTGCTACCATTTGATAAAGTAAAAGTAAAATTTGATAAATTAATAGTATAAGGAATATGATTTTCATCTAACATATTTCATATATTTTGAAATACACTATCTTTTAAATCTTTACTCCAATACATACTAGCAATGATACAAATCGACTCTTTAATTAATAAACTAATTTTTAATAATTCACCAAACATTTTAATATTTGATATAGTCTTACCACTATATCTTGTACCAATTTGATTAATTTCATTAACTAACTCAAACTTTTTAGCAAAAGGATATTTATTACCAATACTACTATTTTGTAATAACCAATAAGGTGTTTCTAACAAATAAGTAAAATGATTAAGCATTATTATCACTTTCTTTCTTAATATCTCTAATATCCGTTTGTAAATTAACAATTATTGGCTGTTGATTATTTAAGTTTAATTCTTGTTCTAATTGTTTTTCTTGTATTGAATATTTATAATTAAATGCTCGTTGTCAATATATTTTTACTCCATCAGGCGTTTTAACCATTGCTTTAATTAATTCACTTTCAATTTTATCAACTTGTCGTTCAAGTAAAGGAACTATTTTTTCGCTCTTGTAATTTTCATATCTTCATCTGTTAGAAAGGTTGAATTCATTGGTTAAATCATTCAAAGTATATGGTTTATTAGGTGATTTATTTTCTCAAAATTGCTCTATTTTACGATAAAAAGTTGCCAAACTTGCTGTTTTTGGATTAAATTCTTTCATTTTTTACTCCTTTTTGCATATTAAAATTACTATTATTTAATAAATATGATTAAATAAAAGAGTAATAAATCCTGATAAATATACAAAAGAACTTTCACAAGTTCTTTTTTTAATTATCTATATTTTACATCAAAATAAAAAAAAAGTAAATTACTTTACTTTTTATTTTAGTACACAAGCATATAGAGATAAATTGGAGCTTGTTACAATGTAATTATATAATTAATAATATATTTGTCAATAATTTTAATTTAAAAAAATGTGAAAATTTATCTTTTTTTATAAATTTAATGTATAACTTTTTTATAAAAAGAATTGGAGGAAATATAGAGTAATGAAAGACTATACACATGTAAAATATAATGAACGAAGTTTATTTAAGGATTTATTGTTATCTGATAGTTGTAAAAAGAAAAATGGTAAACTTAATTTATCTGAAATTGGAAGACAAATGGGAAGAGATATTAATACTGTTAAAAGAGAAATTAAGCGATTTAAAAATATACAAGATTATAATCTATATCAAGCACAAAAAGATTATAAACAAAAACGTAAAAAATCTATTAAAAAACTACCTACATTTACAGAAGAACAAGAAGAATTTTTAAATTTACGATTTAATATTTTTTATGATTCACCAGCAGAAATTATTCAGCGATTTTTAATAAAATTTGGTGTCAAATTTCCTGCCTGCCTTAAAACATTTTATAAATGAATTTATTTAGGTCTTTTGGGTTTGTTAAAGAAAAATTTATTAAATGGCGGAAAAAGAAATAGAACAAAGAAAAGACCTGATAATCGTGGTAAATTAGATGAAATATTTAGGTCAATATGAGATATTGAAAATAAAGAATATGATGTTAGCTGATTTGAAATTGATACCGTAGTTGGTAAAGACCATCAATCTAGTTGTTTAGTTTTGGTAGAGAAATCAAGTAAAAAATACTTTGCTATGAAATTAGAAGAACATACTGCTAATGAAGTTTTAAAAAAAATTGAAGAATTAGTTAGAATTAATGGTTTTGTTGGAAAAATTAAAGGAATAATAACTGATAGAGGAAAAGAATTTAGTAAATTTGAAGAAATGGAAAAGATTACTGGTTCTAATATTTATTATTGTGGCCATGCTTCACCTAATCAAAAACCATTAATTGAAAGAATGAACCGTGAATTTAGAAAACGATATCGTAAAGGAACAGATTTTAATCCTGTTACACAACAAGAAATAGATTTAATAGTTGATATTATAAATGAAAAATTAAGGCCTGTTTTGAATTGAAGAACAGCAAAAGAGGTATTTTCAGAGAATTTTAAATAAGTTTATTTGAATAATTTAATAAACTATTTTTCAGTGTGCTAAAATTAAGGTAAATTTACAAATAATTTAACAAATAATTTATTTTTTTAAAAAAATAGTTGCATTTATTTTAAAGAGTGCTATTATCAAAATAACAAGAGATAAATTTGGAGCTTAGATTTACATAATACATTATTTAAAAAAATATATAAATATTGTAAACCAATGAATAAGGTTAAAATACAAATAAAAGAAAAAGTTAAAATTAATCATCCCCATTCTTGATAAACATTAAGAAAAAAATAAGGATATCAAGTATCAGGTGGTCTCTTATCTAAATGACGCAATGTTCCTCGAATTAAAATTACAATAAAATAACAAACTGGATAAATTAAAATTAATCATAATGCTAATTTATAATGTTGTTTTAAATTATATTCAAAAGTTCCGGCTGTTAAAATATAACTAATAATCATACTAATTGGAATTACTAAGTGCAAAACAATTGTTGATATTCAAGCATATACATTGTATTGATTATCATCTTGTGTACTTGTAAAAATTCCAAGTCAAAAAACTACCATTGTAATTGTAATATATGTTGTCACAGCTAATTTAATTAAATAACTAGGACTTTGAATTTTAAACTTTTTTTCAAATAAATAAATGAAAAAATAAACAGCAACAATATAATTAGTTTGCGTTGTAAAAAACGAATAATAATTTGATACTCGTTCTGCATATCCTAAATCACGAAATTGAAGTTGTGGACTAATTATTACTAACACTAAATCAGTAATTAAAAAAAATAAAATTAAAAATAAAACACTTAATCGTACATAAAATAAAATTTTAGTATTTTACTTTAACATAAAAAAACTCCTAATAATTAATATTATTTTATCTTTGATGGTATCTTTTTGTTAAAATTTTATTTTTTAAAAGAACTATTTAACATTTAAATTTTGTAATAATATTTGTGAACATTCTTGGTAAGTTAAAGAGGGAAAAACATCACCATTTGAAACAAATTTAATCCCAACTGGATTAAAAAAATTATAACAAACTTCACATTCTTTTAAGCCCTGTCTCACTTACCCTAAACACTCATCACACATATTGGCATTATTTTCTCGTAAAAAATATTTATGACAATGGATACAATTACCAACCATATTTTTAAATTGAGTTGTTTCTCATTTTGAATATTCATAAGAATCATTAGATCCAACATAACCATACACTTTTAAAATTCATTTATTATCCTTTGTAATTTTTTTTCCATTTAAATTAACTTTTGTTAACAAATATTTTCTTGTTAGTTCACTATCAGTAAAAACTTTAACAACTTTCCCTTGGTTAGAAGTATCAGCATTATCAGTGTAAAAAACAATATATAAATTTTTAATTGTATTCACTATTTTTTCATCCCTTCTGTTTTTGTATCCTTTTGAAAATTTTGTGCAGCACATTTAAAACAAATTATATATTCTTTATTATTTACTAATAATTTTCCAAATAATTCGCGATTAAAATAATCTCGAACAAGATGATGTTTTTTACATAAATCACATTGAAAATTTTCCAAACCAACTAATTCACTTTCACATTCTGAACAAAGTTGACAACGATCTAATTTGCTTTTAACACGATTACATTATTGACAAATTGATAACTTTTTAATAAAGTCTTCTGTTACTTGCTTGTTTAATTCGTAATTATCAGTTGTACTATCAAATGTAAATATTAAATAAAATGAAATTGCTTTAATAATATCTGCATTATATTTGTTATCTAAATAACAATCTTCTAACGCTAGTTCTACATCAGTAGCTGTTTTACAAATACATCGCAAATTTTGTTCTTTACCGTTACCATCAAAGATAAAATAATAATCTCAAATCAATTTTTATTCCTCACATTGCTATAATTAATAATTAATATATAGCATTATTATATCATTTTTTTATTAAACCATTTATTAAAACACAAAAGACCTGTTAGGTCTTTATTTTATTTTCATAGTTAATTCAACTGCATGGTAAGACAAAATTATCTAACTTTTTTCTTAATTAGTAAAAATTCGTAATACTTTTAATGCTAATAATCGTGAATTTTGATTAAGCTCTTTACGAATTTTAGGGTTATCAATAATTAATGATAAAAATTCATATACTTTGTATTCATTGTATGTATATAATTTGTCAATAAATTTTTTAACATCTAATTTTAGTGCAACAAGTAATTTTAAAATTTTATTTCAACTTGTTTTTGAACAATCTTTTTCAATTCGACAAATAGTTGATTGTTGTAACCCTGACATTTTAGCTAATTCACGTTGAGTTAATCCTTTATGAATTCGTAATTGTTTAATAACTTCGTTCATTTATATATGTTCCTTTAATATTATCATAAGTAACTAAGTTAAATATTTTATGTCCCCCTATCTATGAAATGCTAAAATTATAACAAAAAAATTATAATTAAATAAAATTTTTATATGCATCAAATTAAAATAATAAGTTTCGTGGCATACACGGAAATGGAATAACATCACGAATATTTGTCATTCCTGTCACATACATAATAAAACGTTCAAATCCTAATCCAAAACCTGCACTTTTATAATAACCATATTTTCGTAAATCAATATATCATTGTAAATCTGTCGTTGGAATTTTTAGTTCATTACAACGACCAAGAATTTTATCATAATCATTTTCACGAACACTACCGCCAACTAATTCTCCAATTTCTGGTACTAGTAAATCACACGCAGCAACTGTTTTATTATCATCATTAATTTTCATATAAAATGATTTAATTTCTTTCGGATAATTAAATAAAAAGGTTGGTTTTTTTGTTTCTATTTCACACAAATATCTTTCATGCTCAGTTTGTAAATCCATTCCTCAAAAAATATCTGTATTTTCAAATTTTTGACCTTTTGTAACAGCTTTCTGCAAAATTTCAATTGCTTTTGTATATGATAAATGAACAAATTCATCATTTAAAACACTTTTTAATCTTTCCAATAATTTATCATCAACATTACTATTTAAAAAATCAAGTTCATGATGGTTGTTAACAAATAAATAATTAATAATATTCTTAATCATTTTTTCAATTAATGTCATATTTTCTTCCAGGTCAATAAAAGCAATTTCAGGCTCAATCATTCAAAATTCAGCAGCATGTCTTGTTGTATTAGAATTTTCAGCACGAAATGTTGGACCAAAAGTATAAACATTTCGAAAAGCTTGTGCAAATCCTTCAGCATGAAGCTGACCTGAAACAGTTAAACTAGCTTTTTTCCCAAAAAAATCTTCATTATAATTGTTATCAGTTCTTGTTGTTACAATAAATGATTCGCCGGCACCTTCAGCATCATTTCCGGTAATGATTGGTGTATGAACATAAATAAAATTATTTTTATTAAAAAATTCATGAATTGCAAAAGAACTACTACTACGAATTCGGAACACCGCATTAAAAGTGTTTGTTTTTGCACGTAAATGAGCAATTTCACGTAAATATTCATAAGAATGCTCTTTTTTTTGTAATGGATAATCTTCACTTACCTCATCAAGAATTTCAATTACGGATGCTTGAATTTCGAATGGTTGTTTTGCAGATGGTGTTACACAAAACTTCCCAACTACTTTAATTGCTGATGAAATTCGTAAACTACTAATTGCTAAAAAATTAGCAAGTTGCTCCGCTTTATAAACAATTTGCACATTATTAAAAACTGTCCCATCATTCATAACTAAAAAACCTAATTTACCACTACTGCGATTAGAATTAACTCACCCCAAAATTGTAACTTCACTTTGATCTTTAACTTGATCTTGGTATAGCTCTAAAACTGTTGCCATATTTTTTCTCCTTTTTTCTTTTATAATTTAATTGCACTTTCTAATGCTAATTCTACCATTTGGTAAAAATTATTTTGCCGCTCAGCTGCTGTTGCCACAGCACCGGTAATAAAGGAATCAGAAATTGTTAATAATGTTGCTGCATTTTTCTTTAATGCTAAGGTATTTGCGAACAAAGCAAATTCTTCCATTTCGACACATACTGTCTTATACTTGGCTTTAATTTTTTTCAATCATCATCATTTTTACAATAAAAAACATCAGATGAATGAACAATTCCAGGAAAAGTTTTAATTTGTTTTACTTTATCAACTTCTTTAATTGTTGCAAAAAGATTTTGTGAAGAATTTAAAACATCATCTTCTATTCCTGCTACAATTCTAGCATAATTATTTTCGCCATAAGCTGCTGTTGCGTTAACAATATCATAAATCTTTAGTTCAGCATCATAACTACCTGCTGAACCAATTCGAATAATATTATCAACATTATAAAATTTAAATAATTCATATGAATAAATTCCAATGCTATGACATCCCATTCCACTTCCAGTAATTGTAATTGTTTTATTTTTATAAGTTCCGGTGTACATAAACATATTTCGAATTTCATTCACTAATTTTATATTTTCGAGAAAAGTTTCCTCAATAAACTTTGCTCGTAATGGATCTCCGGGCATTAAAACTGTTTCAGCAATTTCTTCTTGTTTAGCATTGATATGTGGTGTCATTTTCATTCCCTCTTAACATTTTCTATATTTAATTTATATTGTACTATAAAAAATAAAAAGGAACATTAGTTCCTTTAATTTTAACAATATTTTTTTAAAATTTTATTACTTTTAATCCTATTTTCTAAATATTGGTGCTCTTTATCAATAAATAAAAGCGCTTTAATTAAATTATCATTTCAATATATTAATGGTAATAAAGAAGAAATAAAAATTTCATTTTTTTCATATAAAGTTGAAGAAACAACAGTATGTATAATATCAGTATATTTTGATAAATCCGAATTATATTTTGATGTAACACCAATTACATTTACCCCATTATTTTTAACTTCCTTAGCTGCTGCTATTACAGCCATTGTTCTTCCTTCTAAACTTACACAGATTAATAAATCATCTGGTTGGATCAAACTCGCACGAGTAATAATATTATTTTCATTTTCCACCAACAAACTACAAGTAAAGCCAAAACTAAATAAACGGGTAGCTAGTTCTTTTACTGCTAAAGATGAAATTCCTAAACCAGCTAAATAAATTCCTTTCGCTTTTTTTAATAAAGTAACTGTTTTTAAAAACTTAACATCATTAAAAGTTTGCTGATTACGCTCTAGCATATCTTGATAATATAAAAAAATACTTTCTGTTTCATCTAAATGCAAATTATTGGTTTCTAAACGTTCTTGTTCTGCAACTATTGCAATAATAAAATCACGATAACCAATAAAGTCTAACTTTTTAATTAAAGAATAAATTGGTGAATAACCTATTCCAGTCGCTTTTGATAAATATTTAATTTTAAGGTTTCGAATATTATGAATATTTTCACGAATATAGTTTGCAATTTTAATTTCTTTTTTTATGCAAGTTCCTTTAATCATTGATAATTTTGAGAGAATTGAAATATTATCCATTGTTTTAATAATCTCAACAATTATCTTGTTGATCCATTACAAAATCTTTATCAACAATATCTGATGACCAGACTTTATTAATTAAATCATCAGTAAAATACATTCAAGGTAATAATTTATTAACATAAATTTTATGATCATTTACTCGTTGATTTGGGGTTGAAATAATATGCGACCAATTTGCTAATTTAACTGCTTTTGACATATCTTTCCCAGAAATTACTACAATCGTTACTCCTTTTTCTTTTGCAATTGTTAATGCTTTGCTAACTGCTTCATTATCACCAAATAATGAATAAGCTATAATTAAATCATTTTTATTCATAATCCGAGAACGAACCATTAAGTCTTCTTCATTTTCATTTAGATTAAAAGAATTAAAACCAAAACGATATAATTCTATCGCTAATGTTTGTGACAATGCATTTGTTGAACCCATCCCAATTACAAAAATTCGATATGCTCCTTTAATTGCATTAATTGTTTGATTCATCTTTTCATTATTAATCATCGTATCATTTTGATTAAGAATATCAAAATATGTTTTCTTCATTAGAATCTCCATATTTTCAAAATCTAATGATTTAATTTCAATATCAGCAGCAATCGCAATTAAAAAGTCTCGATAACCATCAATTTGCATCTTTCGTAACAAACCATATATTGCGCTATAACCAGTATTTACTTGTTGCGCTAAAACTTCAATATTCATTGTTGTTACTTCTTTCATATTTTCTTTAATATATTTAATAATTTCATTTTCTTTTTTAGTAAAATTCTTTGAATCGAATGTTTCTAATTTTGATAAAAATGATGCCATTTTATATAATCTCCTTTTATGTTATTTTCCAGTATTTCTTGTGCTGCCAAGCGAGCAATCATTGCAGCATTATCCGTACAATATTCTAATTTTGGAATAACTATTTTTAAATTTGGTGTTGTTGCTAAATTTAAAATTGCTGCTCGTAATGCGCTATTAGCTGAAACTCCACCGACTAACGTAACCATTTGCGGTTGAAAATTTTGAATTGCTAATTTTGTTTTTCGCATAATAATATCAACACATGTTTTTTGAAATGTCGCACAAAAATTAGACAAGTTAATTTTAGTATTACGTTGTTCTTTTGCAATTAAATTAGCTACAGCTGATTTTAATCCGCTAAAAGAGAAATTATAACTTTGATCATTTAATGGTAGTGGTAAGTGATATTGTGTTGTTGTTCCTGTCGATGCAAGCTTATCAATAACATGTCCGCCCGGATACCCTAAGTCTAGCATTCGAGCAACCTTATCATAACATTCGCCAATTGCATCATCCAATGTTGAGCCTAAAATTTCAAAATTCAAATGTTTTTTCATTAATATTAACTGAGTATGGCCACCACTAACTAGCACTGCTAAAATAGGAAATAAAAAATCATTATCGATTGCACTAGCATAGATATGACCATATAAATGGTTTAAAGGTAAAATTGGAATTTCTAAATAATTAGACAATGTTTCTGCTATTATTTTCCCAATATGTAGTGCTCCAATTAAACCAGGTTTCCTTGTGTATGCAATGTATTGTAATTCTGTTATATGAATATTAGCTTTTTGCAAAGCTTCAAGTAGAACATAAGAAAAGTTTTTTAAATGTAACCGCGAAGCAAGTTCTGGCACAACTCCACCGTATTTTGTATGTTCCTTAATTTGTGATGAAATAATATTTGCTAAAATTTTTCCATTCTTAAAAATAGCAATACTAGTTTCGTCACAGCTTGTCTCAATTGCAAGAATTATCATTTCATCCACCTCCTCATTATTATATAATAATTTTCCCTTAAAATACTAAGAAAGAAACAAGTAACAAAAATATACAAAAAATAATAGATAAATCTATTATTTTTTAATTTTTGTATATTTAATAAAATTACCCTAAATAACCTTGTTATCCTTCATTACTTTTTCAATCCCTACAATTGCAGCGTCTTCATCAGAACCACTTGCAACAATTTCTACTTCTGCACCTTGATGAATTCCCAATGCAATAATAGTCATGATTGATTTTAAGTTACCAGTTTTTCCTCCTGAGAAAATAGTAATATCTGACTGGTATTTTCCTGCTTCTCCTACAATTAATGCCGCTGGACGTGCATGCATACCAACAGGATCAGCGATAACAGCTTTAAATGATGCCATTAAATTTCCTCCTTTAAAATATACTTACTCATTATATCAAAAAAAAACAAAAATAAGTATATTATCCCTTAACAATTTTTTATGTTTTGTAAATTGTAAATGCAAATGTAGCACTTTATTGAAAAAGAATAAAGTGCTTTTTATTTTGTAAAAAATACTTATATTTATTGGATTAATCGTTAGATAGTATCTTTTACACTTAATAAAATATGTTTTTTCAGAAAAATCCATCCTTTCTTTTCTTAAAAAATTTTGAATAATTGTTTTATTTAGTTGTTAGTTAATTGTTAAATATATTACTAAAAAATATATTTAATAAACAAAGAATTAAAAAAGATAATGAGATAAAAAAATAAAGATACTATCTAACGATTAATCCAAAATTCAATCTTTAAAACTTAATATTTTTTGATGTTTAAAGATGGATAACTCATCTATGGCACGAAACTTTAAAGAAAGTGTGAAAGCGATTGGATTTACTACTCATATTTATTTCTTTAATTCTCGGCAAGATTAATCACTTGCGAAATGTCAGAGCATGTATTTTTTGGCTTGTTTTCATAAAAAGAGTGTTGTTAAACCGAAAAAAACAATATCGGACACTAAAAAAACAAGAGGGTTGGAACTCTAAAAAGTTATTTTCTTTGTATAAAGTTGTCTAGGAATGGATGAAGCGTAATTAATAACTGGGTAAACTGTTTTTTGTTTATTTCCGTATGGGGGATAAACTCTATCAAAATATCCTATCCGCCCCCGCCCATCCCGAAGTGAAGCAGGCGGTGAAGTAATTAAATATTAAAATAAATTACTAAATATCAAAATATTAACCAATAAAGGAATATTATGTTTTTTTACAGAAAGGAAAATATTTGGTAGTAAGAAAAAAGTTTAGGTTTTGGTATAAAAATTATTCTTTATTTTAAATATATTTCTAAAACACTGATAAATCAACCTTTTAAAAAGTTATCTAATTATTTTATTTATATTTTTTATAAAACCTAAGCTTTTGTAATACTATCAAATATTTGATGAAAAAATGAAATAAAAAAATTAAAAATAAATTACAAGAATTAATGATACGAGCTTATCCAGTAACGGCAAATGATATTAATGATGAAATTTGAGCAACAAATAAAAAGAATTAAGGAGTATAGATAAATGACAGAATATAAAAGTTTGTATATTAATAAAACTTGATATGAAATAACAACATCATTTGATTGAGTTAATTGTCAACCTGTTAATTGTCGTATTTCACATCATAAAAAGCATTATGATTTGTAATGTTTATAATGAGCCAAAATGTACTTAATTTTATTTGAAAACAAGTGATATGTAATTACTTCTTATATGCAACATTACAAAATTAACGATATTTTAGATTTAGCATCAGATGGATGAAAAATATTACAAATTGACAAAAAAATAAAACAAATAAATTAAAATATATTATTGCAATTGACCCTGCTGGAATTGGACAAACTGGTATTATTATTTATAATGTTTTGCAAAAGAAAATAATTAATAATATTACTTTTAATTCCAAAAATGATGAAGAAGTAATAAATAATATGTATTTAATATTAAATGAGTTTAAAAATAAAATTTGTTCTTATTTAAATAAAGTTATTGTAATAATTGAATATTATCAACTTCACAAAGGTTTAAAAATAAAAAATCCATTATTTACTCCTAAATTCATTGGTGGTTTAAAAGTTTTATGCAAATATCTATTTAATTTAAATTATGTTTTACAATCGCCAGTTGTTAAGAAAAATTATATTTATAAAGGAAATATTAAAATGTCAGAGCACGAACACGATGCTTGAAAACATTTACAGTATTTTTTAGCAAAAGGAGTTGATAAAAATGGCACAATTAAAAAGTAATTTACCTAAAAAATCAATAACCAATAAACCTAAAATAAAAAATAAAAAAATTAATAAGTTAGAATTAACTGTTAGATTACATGAAAATCCGATTAAAACTAAAATTAAGGCACTGGTTACTGGTGGTGTTGAAATTGATGCTTGTTCGGCTAAATGTAAGTGAGACGGATTAAATTACTCAACATTATCAATATATAACCCATCTATTTTAACTGAGTTTTTGAAATTAAAAAAAGATGATGAGATAAAAATTAAAGGCTCAGTATTTTTTAATCAGTTAAATATAAAAACTAAACGCTATTTTTTATCTTTTCGAGTAGATATTTTTGAAATTATACAAAAAGCGATTAGAAAAAGAACAAATACAAATATTAAAAAATAGGAGGAAAAACAATGGCATTAAAAAATGTAAAATATGTTCTTATTGATGAAAATAATGAACATATTAAAAATGAAGATGGTAGTTTAGATATTAAAACTGCTAAAATTATTTTAGAAAATACTGCTGAAGTTAAAGAATTTAATGCAAGTAATTTAGAAAATAATAATCAGCAAATCAACGAACTACAAACAAAAAATACTGAATTAACTTCACAAATTGAACAACAAACAATTCAATTAAAACAAATTGAAGTAATTGACTTTATTAATTCTTTAACTGATAATGAAGAATTTAAAAATGTTTTATTAAAGTCTTATGATATTAGCGATGATATTGAAATCATTAAAGCACAATTGCAAAGTGTTTATGATTAATTAATTAAGGTACAAACAGTTAATACTGGTTGCGTATAAAAAGTAGAAAACAAAGAAAACAATATTTTAGATAAAGACAATGTATTTAATAAATAGAAAGAAGGAAGTAAATTATGGCACAAAACCCACAAAGAATTTTCGGAGATATTGCTAATCAAACAACACAAAGAGACCGAGAAACATTTGAACAATGATATTTACAAACTTATCAACAAAAATTTAGGGTAGTAAGAAAAAAGTTTAGGTTTTGGTATAAAAATTATTCTTTATTTTAAATATATTTCTAAAACACTGATAAATCAACCTTTTAAAAAGTTATCTAATTATTTTATTTATATTTTTTATAAAACCTAAGCTTTTGTAATACTATCAAATTTAGTTGAGAAGCATTATTTACGTGAAAAGAAGCCAATAAATTTGGTTTAACATATAAAAGAAAGAAAAATATTAAATATAATGAAGGTCTAGGAAAAAATGGACAAGTATTTAATACTGATGATAACCTACTAAAATATTCGATAGTATTACAAAAGCTTAGGTTTTATAAAAAATATAAATAAAATAATTAGATAACTTTTTAAAAGGTTGATTTATCAGTGTTTTAGAAATATATTTAAAATAAAGAATAATTTTTATACCAAAACCTAAACTTTTTTCTTACTACCAAATATTCAACAGTGGAATTTAAAGATGGAATTGTTTAATTAAATACAATTTTAACTTTTGCTCGTAAATTAGATCCCGTAGAAAGTGATTTTAATCCTAATCTTTGGGCTGCTGATATTGAGCAAGCAATGGATACTGAGGTTGCTTATAAACGCAATAAAATTTTAGAAATTATTAATAAAGAAACAGTTACAACCATTCAAGGCCAAAAAGCAGATAATACTAATGCTTTACAAATCCACGATGAAATTATGGATAAAATATATGAAAATGGTTTTACTCCATTAGAAACAGTTGTATTGGGTTCGGCTGATTTTATTCGTGTAATTCACAATAAATTACAGTTACAACTTGGAGCAAATGACCAAATAAATAGCGTAATTGCAACAAGTGGAGAAATGAAAACTTTTGAAGGAACAACATACTATATGGTTCCTAAAAAATTACCAATTATTAATAAAGATGGTTCAGAAGTAACAATTGAATTATTACCAAATGGAGTTAATGCAATTGCCTTTAAATTTAGTAAAAAATATGACCCCCTTATTTTACGCAAAAAAGACCACACTCCATTAAGAGTTGGTGCTGCTGCATTAGGTGCTGGCATGGGTAATACTTTGATTATGGAAAGAGTTTTATATTTAGGTGGTGCAGTAGTTGAACCAAAAGGAATTATTAAACATACTTATGCACAAATAAATATTAGTGGAATTAATAAATTAGATAAACCAACTATTCATGTTACAGATCCAACAAAGACGACAGCAGAGCAATTAAAACCACAATTTAAAGATGTTGTTTTAAAAGCAGTTAAAACCGTAGATAGTTCTTTAACTAAAAGTGATTTTAATTACTTTATTGAAAGTAAAGGTGAAGATTGACTAATTAATATTACAAATGATAAAACTGTTGAAGTTAAAATTGAAGGCAAAAACAACGCTACTAGTCAAACAAATCCGATTGATGTTAAAATTAAAAATTCTTAATAGTACTAAAAAATAGTACTTTTTCGTTTGATAAATATGCCAATTGGAACATCTAAAACAGCTCTTATTTATGCTGTTAAAAAAATCCAACTAGATTGTCAATCCAACAACAAGAAAAAAGTTTTGGTTTACAGTTATTATAATTTTTAGGAATTCAAGTTTTAGCCCTTGATTTATCAGTTTTAACTGGTGGTGTAGCATCTGCTGTTGGTGTTTAAGTGGCGGTTTATCTAATTTGGCCGCAGCATTTATCTCATTTGGAGTAGAAACAGCAACCGATTTTGCCGTAAATAAAATATACGATAAATTAACATCAGAAGTGACAGCAAAAAGTACTGCCCTAAATTTGTTACCAGCAATTGGTGGGGTTGGTAAATTAGCGCGCGCTGCTCGCACAACTAGAATTTTAAAATTAGCAAAAGAAACTAAATTACTTGAAAAATTAGGTGTGTAATAACTGCTAATAACTTAGAAGATATTGTAAAACAAGTTACAGGTAAAAAGGTTTTATCTGATAAATTAATATTTGATTTTACAAAACAGGCTAATAATGAAACTTTATTATATACAATTGGAAAATTATCCCGAAATGATTTTTATAAGGGTTTTAAAGTTTCTAATTTAGAAACAATTAATAATTTATTAAAAATTGAGAAAAACATTCAAAAAATAATCCCTACATTTGTTCAAAAAATACCACGCGTAAATGAAAAAAATACTAATAAATTATTATCTGAATATGGATTAAATATTGATAAAATAAGCAAAATTAGTACTAATGAATGATATAATATTATTACTAATCTTCATAAAAAGGGTTTTGGTAAAAACCTACTATTAAATACTAATTTAATGCGGGGTAGTAAAATATATAATAATAAATTATTAAATATCTTACATCAAACACCAATTAAATTAAATAAAGTTTTAAATCATTTAAACCTAAATTTTTATATTCAAAAAGTAACTAAAAAATTATTAGCCCTAATTGAAAAACAAATAATTACTTTTAAACAAAAAGTAATTAATAAAATTACTGATAAAACTAAAAAAATATTGTCTAAATTTGAAACTAAAGCTATTAAAAAGGCCAATTATTATCTTTTGCTTATGGTTTTGATGTTTTTTTAGCAGTAAAAATTGTTCCTTTATCAGTTGCGGGTGAAAAGTTGCTTTAACAATATATTATAAAAATCCTAAATATCCCCCTATTGTCGTTATAACAGCTTTAATTAAAGCAGAACAGTTTGTTTTAGCTCCTGAACCGTTTAAATTCTATATGAACAGTGCGTGGTTTATTGGTTGGGGATTTAAAAAAACAAGTTTGTTTAATTTAGTTTCTTTTACCCCACTTGCTTATCAGCAAGTAGTAAAAGATAGTTTTAAAATATATCGAACAATTGCTAAGGTATTAAAATTGCAAGAACAATTTAAAAATAACTTTAATAAAGATAAATTGTTAAATACACTAGAAGATATTGTTGTTACTAATTTATTGGGTAATGGACTAGTATTTCAAATATACAAACAACTAATAACAAAACAAGATTTAAACAAAACAATTAAAACAAAAACACTATTAAATAGTAAAAAATTTATATTAAAGAAAATATATTCTAAAAAAAGTAAATGATAAGGAGATGATTAAATGTTAAATGAATTATGACAAAATGTTACTTTGGAAAATTATAATAATTTTAATCCAATGACAGGTAAAATTACCCAAGTTCCAGTTCGTTATAATAAGTTCTTTAAAGGTAATGTAGAATTATGATTTAAAACATTTGCTTTAATAGCCCAAAATATGATTAATTCCTATTTAAATTATCCATTTTCAAAATTAAAATTTGAAACATTTAAAGACCCATTATTAAAGAAAATTTGTATTAATATGGTGTTTATTACGATTGAGCATTGAACATTTAATCGTATTACAATTGAGTTTTTTACTTCGGCAAATATGAGTGTTGGTGATATTAATTATTCTTCACAAAATGACACTATAGCAACATGACAAGGTCTATTGCCTACCTATGCAAAATCATTGGCTAATTTAACAACTTTAAAGAAAATGTTTCGTACTTTTCAAGAAGAAGGTATTGATTTAACTATGATAGATTTAGAAGCATATTATACACAATTAGAAGTTGATGCTTTAATAGAAAAAGAAAAAACTAAGATTGACAATAAAAGTATTATAAAAAATAACAATAATGAAATAATTGTTCCATTTGATAATAAAACTATTTATTATGAAAATAATGTATGAAAAGCAAAACAAAGTGGTTATATTCCATCAGATATTATTAAAGATAGTGATTTGAATAAAGATTATATTTATAAAGAAAATGGTAAATATATTGTAAAAACATCACAAGATATTAATCTTAAACAAGATAAATTAATAAGTGGAACAAATATTAAAACTATTAATGGAGTACCATTATTAGGTAATGGTGATGTACCTATTAGTAATAATGATTGATAAGTTGTTAATACTAGTGATTTTATTAGAAATTCAAAAGAATATCCTGTTAGAGCATTTGATAATAAATATTATTATCGCATAAATTGTTCTATTGAAACACAATTTATAATATATGGTTTTACAATTTTTGTAAATCCTAAATTTATAATTGAAAAAGTACCAACAACTCATTATATTGGAACATCAATAGAAGGATATTCTTCAATATTTGAATGAGATAAAAATACTAATTATGGAAAAGTAACTATTGAAAAAGCAGAATCAGAGCAATATTTAAATGGAATTTATATTGAAAGAAAAAAAATAAATTATTCAAATAATACAGAATTAATGGTAGTAAGAAAAAAGTTTAGGTTTTGGTATAAAAATTATTCTTTATTTTAAATATATTTCTAAAACACTGATAAATCAACCTTTTAAAAAGTTATCTAATTATTTTATTTATATTTTTTATAAAACCTAAGCTTTTGTAATACTATCGAATTAATGGTAGATTAACCACATGCTATTTTATAAGCGTTATATGGATACTGATTTACCAAAAGAAATATTAGATTCTTATGATATAGTGATAAGAAAAATAAATAGTGCAACAACTATTAATGAATTAAATTTAATTGAAAAACACCCAATATGAAGAATTATTTCAAATAATAGAAATGATATTAAAGAATTATTTAATAAAAAATGATTAGAGTTAAATAAAAATCAAAAGTAAGTTAAAAAGGAGATGTTATTATGCCAAAAGTAGAAGTTAAAGATGTAATTATGTTTTTGAAAATCTTTGGCGTTTCATCATTATTTTTTATCGCAGGAATTATTATTTGTTTTATTAGAGAAAAAACATTAGGTATTTCTTAACCTGCATATGTTATTGTTTCAGCAATGCTTATCTGAGCAGGAATTATTATTTTAATTATTGAAACAATTAGATTTATCAAAACACATAAAAAATAACAAAAACAAGATAATATTGAAGATGTTATTAAAAAAGAAGATATAAAATAAAGAGGTGTTATAAATGGGATTGTTACCAGCAAAAAAGAAAATAAAAAAAGATTATGATATTGATAGTTATTATCTTAATTTAGCATCAACGATTACTAATCGCAAAAATGTTACTGTTTAAAAACATAATGAAATTTTAGAAAAAAGAATTTGTGAAGATAATGCTAATTTTTTAAATCCACGTGAGTTAGAAATTAGCATTTATAATCCGCTTACTAATAAAAAAATAGATACTAAATTAATTAATAACTTTTTAAAAATGCAAAACTTTACTAATAAAAATTGATATAACGAATATAAAATTAATAAAAATGGTAAAGGTGCATACTTTATTTTTGCTAATAATTCAAAACTTAATTTTATTACTATTGATTTTTGCAATGACCAATATGATGAATTAGGTAATTTAGTATCTTGTACTTTTGATTATGACCCTTATATTAAAAATGACCAGAGTGTTTTTATTACTGAAAAATTATAAATTGATTATGTAACTAAACAATTAAAAGTTATTAGAAAGTTAAAAACACAATTATACAGTACTATTACCGACTTATATATTGATGATGCTAAATGAAATAACTATACAACATTGCAAAGAGAAGAAATATTAACACTTAATTTTATTCCAATTGAAATTATTCCTAATAATCCTAATTTCGAACCTTCTGCTTGTTATGGAAAACAATTTTCTAGTATTTTAGATATTATTGCTGAAAAAATAATGTTAGACCCATTATTAAATAGTGGTAAATTTACCATTAATACTAATGGGGTGACTGATGTTGTTGACCAAGAAATTAGTAAAATGTTGGCTTCGTTTATTGAAAATGACTTATTATTATTTAAAGGAGACCCTGATAGTAATTTTCAGCCAGTAGACTATATTGCTGGTAATTTTAAAGGTGAACAATTAACTAAAATATATGATTGATTATTAACTAATTACTATAAAATAAATCGCCATCATGTTCCTGCCATTTCTAAGGGAACACAACAAACTCAGGCAGAAGTTGCGGGTGTAAATATTCAAATAAACGCCTCATACGAACAAATGATATATATTAGAGAAATTAAATTAACTGAATTTATTATTAAGTTAATTAAATATTATAATGCTATTTTAAATGGTAGAATATTTAATATTAAAAATATTGATAAGTTAATTGTTGATGTTAAATTACCAGTAAATGCTACTTTAAACAGACAATTAAAAAATAATGAAAATATTATCAATATTCGCGATGATGATGAAAAAGGAAAACAAAAATAATGTTAAAACCATCTGAAAAAATGTTAGCACAATTAGCAGAAAATGATGAACCAATTGATTATTCAATTGATAGTATTCCGTTAGATTTTTCTAATCAATCACAGTACAGCGACCATGATTTAGAACAATTATTTAGTGAAGACAGTACTAGAACCTTATATATTTATAAAATTAATAAAACTGCCCAATCAGCAAGAATTCCAGCAAAATCGCAGATTTATTTAATAACACTTGCATCAGGGTTATCTGCTAATAAATTTACATTCATTTAAAACTCACTCCTTTAAATACTAATAATTCATAATAAAACCTTGCCATACTCTAACCTTGATTTTAGTAATTAACACTAAAAACTAAAATCAATTTTCTACTTGGCAAGGTATTTTATTGATATTAACTTATTCAACAGACTTATCTGCTTTTTTCCAACTACCAAAATTATGATAAGCTTTACGAATACAATTACCTTACGAACGAATACGACTATTCCATAGTTTTTTATCATTTTTGCCAGTATTTTTAATTCCCGTTTTATTACAGGGATTATTATTAATTAATTCTAATGGTAAAACAATATTTTTAACATAATTACCATAAAATACTTTTTTTAAATAATACTCTTTTTTAACATAATTTAAAGCATTCATAATTACATTATGACCTTTATTTATTAAATTATCTTGAATAAAAACATTATTCATTTTATAAACTCCTTCCAAATAAAAAAACACTAAATTACATTTAAAAGTTTCGGATCAGGAAACTATAAATAGTTTGAAACTTTCAATATAATTGAGTGTTTATATTTGAAAGTTATTTTTATTGTAATACATAAATTATAATTTTACAATTAAATTTTTAAAATTAAAAATGTCGGAAAACACTGCTTTAAAACCCTTATTTTATGGGGTTGTTATTTTTTAAACTCCAATGTTTATTGGTTTTTTGATGTGCAGTTGTGTTAGTTAATAAAATATGTTAATATATAATTCAATGTATTTGTTTTTTAAATTTATAACTTACATAAAAATAATAATTATCTTTTATTTTTTTGAATATAATACAATACTTTTATTTGATCTTACTGCGAAAAAATAAAAAGGATTAAAAAGACCTAACATTATTTACCTTTCTATGCTATATTAATAATTAGGAAAGTAATGAAAGGAAGAAAAATAATGAGTAAAAATAATGTTTTACCAATTATCGTTGAAATCCCTAAGGGGTCTGGTCATAAATATGAATATGATCTTAAAACAGGGCGAATTGTTTTAGACCGGGTTTTATATGGTGCTAATTTTTATCCAGGAGAATATGGTTTTATTGAAAACACATTAGATTGAGATGGTGATCCCCTTGATGTAATTTCATTAAGCACTTACCCCACAATTCCTGGTTGTCAAATCAATGTTCGTATTTTGGGAACAATTAATATGATTGATAACGGGGAAATTGACACAAAATTAATGGCTGTTATGGCTGATGATCCGCGTTTTAATCATATTCAAACTTTAGAAGATGTCCCGTTAGCAATACGAAATGAAATTGAAACTTTCTTTTTACAATATAAAACCTTGCAAAAAAAAGAAGTTAAAATTAATGTTTGAAGTGGCTTAGACCAAGCTTTAAAAGAAATTAAAGAATGTCAAGAACGTTATTTAGAATACAAAGATATTTTAGAGACAAAAGGAAAAGATGCTGTAATGAAAATTTGAAAAAAAAAAGGATTAGGGCAAATTTAAACAATATAAAAACTAGTGTTAACACTAGTTTTTATATTGTTTTATTTCTTTTCAATTAATTTTTCTGAAATTATGGCAACAATTTCTTCTGGTGTCTTATGATTGGCATCAATAACTAAAAAATTAAACTTATCTTTTGAGCGTTCATATCATTCCTCATATTTTCGGTTTAATAATGTTCAATAAGCGTTGCCAATATTTTGTTCACTAGCTCGGCCTCTTTTGGTAATTCGTTCCATTGCTATTTCTGGATCAACTCGTAAATAAACAACTAATTCTGGTTTAATGTTTTCATCTAAATATAAACTTTGTAAAACAACAACATCATAAAATTCTTTATAAACTTTATAATCTGTTGTATTCATATATCCTAGTTCATATAAGACATCAACAAAAATTGGATCCTCTAAAATACTACGGTCAAAAATAATATTAGATGTTATTTTTGCTTGTTTTAATTGTTTACTACGCGCCATTACCATATATACTTGCATTTTAAAAGCCATATCTTTTGGATCGGCATAATACTGATCTAAATATGGATTTTCCTCAACTGGCTCATCCATTACCATATAATAATGTTTTTCTCCCAATAACTTACTAACAGTTGATTTTCCTACTCCAACAACTCCTGCTAATGTAATCCGCATTGTTTTTTTCTCCTTTATTTTGTTTTTAAGTGTGATGCTATTCCAAAAAAACGTTTAATTTCTTTAGGTTTTAAATAACGTCATTTACCAGGCTTTAATGTTTCATCTAATTGTAAAAAACCAATTGCAATTCGTTTTAATTTAATAACTTCATGCCCTAATGCTTGTATCATTTTTTTAACTTGATGTTTTCTGCCTTCATTAATTGTTAATAAAAGAATCGAAACATTTTTTGCTTCTTCATATTTTACTAATTTTGCTTGCGCTTTGCTTGTTATAATTCCTGGCTCGATTTCAAGTCCTGTTGCTAATTGTTGTAATTGTTGTTTTGAAAGATAACTAGAAACCAAAAAATGATATATCTTATTAATAATATGACTTGGGTGTGTAATAATATTAGTAAATTCTCCATCATTAGTCAATAGCAAAAGCCCACTAGTATCATAGTATATAAGCGACCCACCGGATAAATTCGCTCTGAAACACCTTTAACATAGTTTAAAACTGTTTTGCGATGCTGCGGGTCATAATCGTTGAAACACAATTTCGTGGTTTATTCAACATCAAATAAAACTTATTTGCATTTTCATTCGTAAGGATTTGATTGTTTATCTGTATTTGATCATTTTTGCTAACTTTAGTACCCAACGTTGTTACCACAATATTATTAACTTTAATTCGTCCTTGAATAATTAATTCTTCTGCTTTTCGTTGTGAACAATAACCTTTTGCTGCAATAACTTTTTGTAAACGTTCCATTATTTAAATAAATCCTGCTCTTTTTCTATAACAGTTTCCTTAATTTGTGGTAAATCTGCTAAGGAAGTTAAATTAAAAACTTTTAAAAATTCTTCAGTAATATGATATGTCATTGGTTTCCCTGGTAATTCGCTTTTACCAACTTCATCAATTAAATCACGTGCGCGTAATTTGTTAATAACACTGTCAGAATTAATTCCTCGTAACTCTTCAATTTCTGGTTTACTAATTGGCCCACGATAGGCAATAATTGCTAATGTTTCTAATGCTGCTTGTGATAAACGTGCTTCTATTTTATTATTAGCTAATTTTAAATAAAATTGATAATATTCTTGCTTTGTTGCTAAGCGATATTTATCAGCAAAAGATGTTATTGTTAACCCACGATTATTATTAGTTTGATATTCTACTTTTAATTTTGCTAAAACCTCCTCACACTCAGGAACAGAAATTTCAAGAATATGAGTAATTTCTTTTAAATTAATTCCTTCATCACCACTGATAAATAATAGCCCTTCTAAAACAGCCATTTTTTCATTTAAATTCATCTGATTTAATTCCCCTCTTTCTGTAAGTGTGGTCTAATGTAAATTGCTTCTAAATGTTGGTATTGCTCAATTTCAATTTTTTGATGACGAGCTAAATCTAACAAAGTAATAAAACAAGCAACAAAAACTTGTAATGATAAAGTAAAATTACCTAGCAATTCTTCTAATGTTCATTCTTTATCATCTTGCGCTAATAATACCATAATTCGCTCCGCCATTTCTTCTGGAGAAACTTCAGTAATAACAACATTTGATTCTAATGGTTTTGCTGCATTAATTCGTTCTAGCATTTTTAAAAAACTATTAGTTAATTTATCAATATTAATTTTGGGAGATAATGGTAAATCTTCTTCTTTAATTGGATTTCCTTTAATAATTGTTCGTGGTTTTGACAAATAGCGAATTCCCTCTTGATGTTGATCTTTAAAATATTGACTAACTTCTTTAATTTTTTTATATTCTAGTAAACGATTAATTAGTTCATCACGAGCATCTTTTTCATAATTATCATCAATTTCAACTTCTTCTTTTGGTAACACTAATTTTGTTTTTGTCTCAACTAAATAACTTGCCATTGTTAAATATTCTGATGCAATTTCAATATTTAATTGTTCCATTTCTCTAATATACACTAAAAATTGATCAGTAATTTCTGTCAATTTAATTGCAAAAAGGTCTATCTCCTTTTCTTTAACTAAATGCAACAACAAATCTAATGGTCCTAAAAAATTATCAAGTTTTACTTCATAGCGCGGCAAATGTAACATTCTTTCTCTCCCATGTTTATTTTCTCAGTTAATAATACCGCTATTTTAAAAAAAATTAAAGATATTAAAACAAAAAAATGATTAACTTAAAGCATCACTTTTATTGAATTATCTCATAAACTAATTCTTTTTGTGGTGGTTTTGTTGAAATAATTCGAAAAGTTCGTTGTGCTCAATCATAAACTGGGGCAGTAACATAACGGTTAGTATATAAAGTCATTACAACATCATTTTTTGCAACTTTTTCACCAGTTTTTTTGTTTAAATAAATACCAGCATGATAATCAATTGTTTCATCTTTTGTATTACGGCCAGCTCCTAAACGAACAGCTAATAATCCTAACTCATTAGTATCAATAATTTCCATAAATCCGGCTTGGGTTGCTTTAATTTCAACTATATTTTTTACTTTTAATACTTCTTTTAAAGTTAAATCATTATCAATAAAACTTAAATCTCCACCTTGCTCGTTCACAAAAGCACGGAAGTAATTTAACGGCTCTTCTGTTTGTAATTTTTCTTCACAAGCTTTAACTGCCATTGCTAAATCTTTAAAAAGCCCTGCTTGGCATAAACTTAAAGCTGCTGATTCACATACAATGTAAGTCAAATCATCAGGCCCTTTCCCTTGTAAGATTTGAAATGCTTCATAAATTTCAATTGCATTACCAATAGTACGGCCTAATGGTTCTGTCATATTAGTAATTTCAGCAGCAATCTTCTTATTAAATTTAATTCCAAGTTCAACCATAATTTGTGCTAATTTCCGTGCATCAGATATTGTTTTCATAAAAGCGCCACTACCACATTTAACATCTAACACAATTCCATCACTACCAGTCGCAATTTTTTTACACATAATACTTGCTGCCACTAATGGTAATGAATCAACTGTTGCTGTCACATCCCGTAAGGCATAAATCTTTTTATCAGCAGGAACAAGATTATCAGATTGAGCCATAATTGATAAATTTGTTTTATTAATAACATCCTTAAATTCATTAAAAGAAAGTTCAACTTTAAAACCAGGAATACTTTCCAACTTATCAATTGTTCCTCCTGTTTGCCCTAATCCCCGTCCTGACATTTTTGCCACTTTTAAACCAAATGCAGCAACTAAAGGCGCATAAATTAAACTAACCTTATCACCAACTCCGCCAGAAGAATGCTTATCAACTTTAAAACCAGGAATCGTAGTTAAATCATATACTTCCCCTGAATTAATCATTGCTTCAGTTAAAAACGAAATTTCTGTAACTGACATTAATTGAAAATAAATTACCATTAAAAAAGCTGACATTTGATAATCTGGAATAATCCCTGATGTATATCCTTTGACAATAAAGTTAATTTCTTCTCGTGATAACTCTTGTCTATTTTTCTTTTTATCAATTAATTCTAAAATATTCACTATTCGATACCTTCTTTTTTTAAGTCGTTTTTTTCTTTAATTGTAGTATACCACACACATTTTGGAGATTGCAAGAAAACAAGAAAAAATAATAAAATATATAATTAAAAATATAAAAACATTATTAAAAATGATACATATATAAATAAAAATTCTAAAATTAACACACTAAAAAATAGTGGGCTAATAAAAATGATACGGGTTTTTATTTTCAAATGTTATTTAGTTCAATAAATTAAGAATGTTTTTTTCTTGTTTTTATAAAACCTAAGCTTTTTTCCGACTACCATAATTTTTTAGTTACTTTTTGAATATAAAAATTTAGGTTTAAATGATTTAAAACTTTATTTAATTTAATTGGTGTTTGATGTAAGATATTTAATAATTTATTATTATATATTTTACTACCCCGCATTAAATTAGTATTTAATAGTAGGTTTTTACCAACACTTTTTTATGAAGATTAGTCATAATATTATATCATTCATTAGTACTAATTTTGCTTATTTTATTAATATTTAATCCATATTCAGATAATCATTTATTAGTATTTTTTTCATTTACGCGTGGTATTTCTTGAACAAATGTAGGGATTATTTTTTGAATGTTTTTCTCAATTTTTAATAAATTATTAATTGTTTCTAAATTAGAAACTTTAAAACCCTTATAAAAATCATTTCGGGCTAATTTTCCAATTGTATATAATAAAGTTTCATTATTAGCCTGTTTTGTAAAATTAAATATTAATTTATCAGATAAAACCTTTTTACCTGTAACTTGTTTTACAATATCTTCTAAGTTATTAGCAGTTATTACACCTAATTTTTTTTGCTAATTTTAAAATTCTAGTTGTGCGAGCAGCACGCGTTAATTTGCCAACCCCACCAATTGCTAGTAACAAATTTAGGGCAGTACTTTTTGCTGTCACTTCTGATGTTAATTTATCGTATATTTGATTTACGGCAAAATCGGTTGCTGTTTCTACTCCAAACGAGATAAATGCTGCGGCAAAATTAGATAATCCCGCACCAAGACCAACAACCTAAGCAATACCACCAGTTAAAACTGATAAACCAAGGGCTAAAACTTGAATTCCTAAAAATTCTAATAACTGTAAACCAAAACTTTTTTCTTATTGTTGGATTGACAATCTAGTTGGATTTTTTTAACAGCATAAATAAGAGCTGTTTTAGATGTTCCAATTGGCATATTTATCAAACCAAAAAGTACTATTTTTTAGTACTATTAAGAATTTTTAATTTTAACATCAATCGGATTTATTTAACCAGTAGCGTTGTTTTTACCTTCAATTTGAACTTCAACAGTTTTATCATTTGTAATATTAATTGGTCAATCTTCACCTTTACTTTCAATAAAGTAATCAAAATCACTTTAAGTTAAAGAACTATTTACGGATTTTACCGCTTTTAAAACAACATCTTTAAATTGTGGTTTTAACTGTTCTGGTGTCGCCTTTATTGGATCTGTAACATGTATAGTTGGTTTATCTATTTTATTAATTTTACTAATATTTATTTTTCTTGTTGTTTTAACAAAATCAATTGCAAACATTTAATCAGAAAAAATTGTTCCAGCACCCAATTTGCCACTTCATACAACTAATTTTGCTTCTGATCTATCAATTTGTTTTGTTCACATAAAATCAAATACATTGCCTTTAATTAAGTTTCCTTTTTTAATAAACATAAATTCTGCTGATTGATTACCCTCAATAATTTCAATTTTATTTTCATTTCCATAACCACCTTTAGTTGTCATTCCTTTTGTTGTTATATCAACATATGTCAAGAAAATATCTTCATATAAATTAAACCCATTTAAGTTACCATAAGAACCTTCTTGCAAATTATTTATTGTTTCGTTGTAAACTGATACCCAAATTTGATATCATCTTCTAAAATTTGGTGATGTTGCAATACTATAAGATGAGTTACCAACTTCTATGCCAGTTCTATACAAATCTTGTACATTTTTTCCGTTAATATCATTAATACCAATTCGTTTAATTTCTTCAATTTTAATATCCATAAATCTTTGAAATCTATCAAAATCTTCTGCAATTTCTTTTATTGTATTGGTTGTTAAGTCTGTTTTTCATTCAAAAGAATGAACTGGAATTGCTCCATCTCCACATTTTAAATTATCCTCAGTTTTACCTGACATTCACAAACCCATAGTTACACGACCAATTAATTTTCTAAGTTTATCAACTTTAACTAATAATGATTGGTCATTTAATGCTTAGGTATTGCCCCCCAATTCAAATTGAATATATTCATTTTTATCTAACAGAACACCCTTTGTTGAATATTCTGTATTAAATGGAATTTTTAATTCATCTTCTACATTACTTCATGCATTAATATTTACTTTTTATCTAGCGGCTTCAATTTCTTCGTCAGCTCCATCTTTAAAATAAATTAAATTACCATTTTCAATTTTAATTCCAGTTTTTGCTGTTCATTGCATAATTGGACTTTCATTTAATTTTTTTGCAACAATACCTGCAAATTTATCAGTGTATTTAATTTTTATTTTATCTAAACCAGGTGTTATTCTATAATCGTTGTTTTGTGCAATTTTTTAATTCCTCCTTAAAAATATATTTTATTTTTTTTAATTGTCTTCAATATATGGTGTATTTGTAACTTCCATTTTTACTTCAACTTCTATAGTGTTTGGTACTCCACCAGCACTAATTGGTTTAACTTTAATTAAATCTTGATAATTACTTTATAAATTAGCTTTAATTAGTGAAATATCTTTCTTAATATCATATTTAACTTTAAATAATAAATTTTTAATATCTTCATCATTGCTAATTGAATTAATAAAATTATTAATATCAATTATTTTAGGCCGTATAAAAAATATTGGCGTTTTGGAAAAAAACTCGGAGATTGAATAAGAATAATAATTAAACCATTTACTAAAATGGTTTTTTTATTTGTAAAACCAAAATTATTAATTGATTCAGAGAAAGGATAGTATCTTAAATATTAACAAAAAAACTATAATAACTTTTTGATACCCTCTTTAAGTTGTTTACACACTTATTAAATATCTTAGAAATCTTTACAAAGTGTACCTGTTTTTCTCCTAATTTAAGGTGTTGTCCTTTCTCTGTTTAAGTTAATTAATTTGCTAATAAAAAAACTTAATAAAAAGGAAGGAGTAAGTAATGAAAATTAATAAGCAACAACAAATTTGTGATATTAATAACCTGCTATAAAGCAATATCATTCATTACCAAAGAATTTTTATAAAATAAAGTTTTATGAACTTGTGAAAAACATAAAGATTTATTAAATCGCACAAAAGATAAAAAACAAAAGCGGTTTTATAAACGCTTAGAAAATTCAAAAATTATCTTTAATTATAAAACTGGTTCTTTAAAACTTTGATTTATTAAAACAACTTAATACAGAGTGGGACGGTTATTTTAAATAACTAAGTGTTTTTATTCCACATAGGCGGTCTAGCCCAACGGTAATTAGTCCGGAAATAATAGACGCTTTAACAAGCGATAGTCGTGATAAGTGCAAGGTCAGCATCAAACGACAATAAATATTGATATGGCCACTTTATAAATAAATTTGCGATAGATATTACTTCTTAGAAGTGACAGCTGTTTAATAAAAACCACAAAGTCAGCATTAGGCTCTTCAAGGTGCAAGTGAATTTATTTTAAAAACTGAACGCTTTGACCTGAAATGGTGCGGATGAAGATAGAGAATTCTCTGGCGTAAAAAATAAAAAACAACTGTGGATTATTAAACATTCAAACAATTAACATACCGCCACCACTCACCCCTAGTTAGGCGGATGGCGTAGTAAATAAAATAGATAAATACTTATATAACTAATTCTCGCTTTAGTACTTTCACTTGGGAGTGAGTGCCAACGAGTTAAAAATAAGAGGAATAATTTAGGAGGTATATATGAAAAAGTTAAATAAAATTTGTCTTAAAAAGATAGTATTACAAAAGCTTAGGTTTTATAAAAAATATAAATAAAATAATTAGATAACTTTTTAAAAGGTTGATTTATCAGTGTTTTAGAAATATATTTAAAATAAAGAATAATTTTTATACCAAAACCTAAACTTTTTTCTTACTACCATCATTTTTATTTTCAGTAGACTTTTCAATAATATCTTTAATAAAATTAGTTGGTGAAACTGATGGTTGTTCTTGTACAAACAAATCAGGTTTTAATTCTTTTAAATTTTGCATTTTTTCAGTTAAAGAATTACCACTAATTTTATCTAAATTAGTTTTAATATCTTCAATTTTAGTAGATGGAACATCTTTAAATGCTTTTAATTCATCTAATTAATTAGATAATTTAATAAAGTCTTCTTTTGATATAACATCTTCGCGTTTTTGCACGCTTTCTCTAATTTGCTTTTCTTCATTATTAAACTGATTTAAGATATTTTCTGCAATTTCTTCACTTAAACCTTGTTCTATTAATTGTTCTTTTGTAAGTGCCATTTTATAAACTTTTTTTTTATTCTTGTTCGATTAACAAGTCAGCATAAACTCTTTTTTAACGGTAAAAGATTAAACCTATGGTTTAATTATATATCAATAGTTCACAAATGAAATATATTTTGTATACAAATATACAAAATACTAAACTTAATATATTTTATTACTAATATACCCCTTAAAACGCGTAATAAGAGTATTTTAAAAGATAAATTTATTAAAATAAGCGCTAATTTTGCTTATATATATATATATAATACAGATAGATTTTGATAAAAAGTTTCAAGATTAAGAAAAGGAGAAATACAATTATGAAAAAATTACTTAATTTATTAAGTTTTGTAGCAATTAGTGGAAATGCAGTGCCAACAATAGTTGCTGCTAGTCCTTATCAAAATGAAGAAACTAAATTAGAAAATAATGAAATTAGTTATTTACAAACAAATAATTTAAAAAATTTAAATAGAGTTAAAAGACAATAAATAACATATCCAATATTAGAAGATGTGTTAATTGATTTAAGAGAAACTATCATGAAAAAACCAATGGAATTTCAAATAACTGATTCATGATGTGTTGTGGTAATTTTAAAAAATATATTTGATAATAATCTTAATAATAAAGATCTTAAAGAAATGGAACAAGAAGAAATTGCAAGTTTTTTTCCAGAAAATGCAAATAATGGTGTTAAATTATCAGAAATAATTAAACTATTAAAATTAAACCCGATAATTGAGGAAAGTTTGGGATTTAATTTAAAGAAAATTGATTTAAATCGATTATTTTGAAATAGATTAAATGATATAGAAAAAAGAATGTGGATAAGACATTTAATATGGGAATCTCTTTATAGACAAGCTCCTGTTATGTTTGGTGGTTTTTTTACAAGTGAAGATATTAATCGTCATACTGCATTAATTGTTGGAATCAAACCAAATAAAGAAAATATACTTGAAGATAATACTTATTATGTTAGAAATCCATGAATAGACATGGAAGATGAATTTATTCCAGTAACTACAGAAAATACAATGACAGGGGAACAAATTTTTAATATTTTATTTAATCAAACAGAAAACGGTAGGTTATTAATACATGAAAATGTTTTTCAATTATTTTGTGAAAAAGCTATTAGTATTTTTTCATCAATTTGAGAAATAGCAGAACCAGAATTAATAGCAGCTATAGTATAGTAGAATTAAAATATGAAAAAAATATTAAGTCTTTTAGGGACAATCACTTTAATAGGAACAAGTACAACAAGTTTAGTTGCTTGTAATACACCACAAGAATATACAAAAGAAGAATTAGACGCATTAAAAAAAGAAAACCAAATAAATACTGCTAACCAAGAAATAAGAGATAATTTAGAATTAATGGCGCCACAAGAATCTCCATTTAATGAAGATAAATATTACTATGTAATATGACGCGGTAATAAAAATGATAATTGAAGAATTGTTAAATTTAAACATTATAATAGTAATGGTCAAAAAGTTATTGATAAGTATGATACATATAAACTGGTAGTAAGAAAAAAGTTTAGGTTTTGGTATAAAAATTATTCTTTATTTTAAATATATTTCTAAAACACTGATAAATCAACCTTTTAAAAAGTTATCTAATTATTTTATTTATATTTTTTATAAAACCTAAGCTTTTGTAATACTATCTATAAACTTATATCATCAAATGATGAAAAAAATTTATTTAATTTATTTATTTTAAAAGAGCCTGTAAGTTATTTTTGACTAAAAAAAAGATGATGGAACTCATTTTAAATCAGTTTATCGTTGAAATTTAGATACACAAGAACCTACTTTAATTATTGATGATAAAGGTAATGTAAAAGTTAATGGAGAGTAGAAAAAAAGAGATGTAAATCTCTTTTTGTTTTTATCTTGGTTTAAATATAATTTTAACTGGGTTATTACTTTTATTTCTAATTCCCAGAACATTTGGATTATAAACATCTAATACAATTTCTTTATTATTACCAAAATGATAAAAAGCAGAATTATTAATACCTAAAAATAATTTAGATAATAGTGTTTTTGAGAACCTAATTTTTAATTTGACATCATTAGTATAATATGCTTGTAAATATGTTTCTTTGATTTTATCTTTATCATTATTAGATAATTTTGTTATTTGTAATAAAAATTTTATATAACCACTATTTTTTGTTTTATATCTATTTTCATAATCATTATGACTTGGTAAACCATTAGTATACGTAGTAGTAAATGTTTGAATTTCATTAGTTATTTCTTTCATATCTTTTATTGTAAAAGTATTTGGGAAATTAACTTTATAAACTTGTGAACGACCACTTTCTTGTAAAGTTATATTGGATAATAAGCTGAAATTATAATCATCACAATTATAACCACCACCATTTAAATTAATATTTCTATTAGGAATAAAATTCTCTATATCATATGGCCCCACATTCAACTTGTAAATTACCTAAATTACTTATTTCAATAGTTTTATAAGCATCTTGGAATTTGTTGATACTTTGAATTGTTGGGTCAATTTGTTTTAAATCAACTTCAATCCCATAATAACCATAATTAAATTCATCATCATAAAATAAATTAACTGGAAGACCACTTTCTCTAATTTCTTTTTTACATTGTGCTGGTGCGGTAATTCTAGTTTTTAATGGTAGTACTACACCAGCGGGCATAATATCTTTTGTATAAGGTTTATAGTTATATGGTACTGGTGGTAATACATATTCAGGGTAATTAAATGTTGGTATTTCATAGTCGTGTGGTAATAAAAAACTGGTTTTATAATTAGTTGTCATATCGCGTAAATAATTATTTAATGTACTTTTTGTTTTACCTCTGAAACTCCATACTGATAATCATAAATAATATTCTTCATTATTGGTATATGGATTATCAGCATAAAAGATAATTTTAAAATTACCTTTATTATAAAGCTTGAATTGAAAACATATCAATTATATAACTACAATTTGTACCATCTGGTGTTTGTAAGAATTCTAAATCATTATCTTTTTCACTATCACTAACTGGTGTTTGTGCATCAACTGCTATTACTAATTCATTAATTAAATATATGCGATTAGTTTTAGGATTTAATTGTTTTAAATTATAAGTTGAATAAGTTATTCGTTCTGTTGGTTTACAATCTTTTTCTAAAACATTACCTTGTATTTTATCAGTTAATAAAGTTGTAAACCCTAAACTAGTAGCATTAGAACCAAAGATAGCACCAACTTTATCATTCTCTTGTTCTCTAAAAATTTCAAATGGTAAATAACCTTTACCTTTTGATTTTTCAGACCAAAAAGCATCATTATAAAAACTATAAATATTGGCACTCATAAAACTATTAAGTCATTGGAAATTAGGTCAAGTTTTCTCATCTTGATTAATAACTAATCCCCAAGGAATACCAAAACTAATTTGATTTAAAAATTTACCAAGAACAGGAATTGTAAAAGGGTTAAAAACTAATTTTTGCGTATAGTTTAAGGGTAATACTGTAATTTGGCGATTAATAAAATTATTTATATTTAAAATATCTCAAACATTACATTTACCCATTTTATTATATTCAATTTGAACACTACCAACAGTATTACCAAATTCATCTTTTCTTCTAAAATATGATGATGCTTGGGTACTAATTATATTATTAACATCTTCATTATTTACTTTTATTTTATCTGATGGAGTAATCATTCAATTTTTAGACCAATAAAATTTAGAGTCATTATCTTCTTTATGAATAGTTGTTCCAACAGTTGGATTAGTTGCTGTCGAACTTACTTTATCAGTTATTACAATTCCCGCACTATTTTTTTGACTTCAAAAGTCATATCTACTTTCCATATCTTTTTTTCAATCTTCATAACCTGTTATCATTGTTGGTTGAATACCTTGAATGTTATATCAACTTACTTTCTGGTGATGCATAAGTATTAACTTTGTCAGGTGGACAAGGATACATTTTATACATTAATAAATCTCTTGAATTCATTACTTTTTTATTAAATTGACCTTTAATAATTGGTCGGACAATTACTGGCATATCAAAAAAGATTGGATTACCATAAAATTTAACTGCAATTGCTCTAACACCAGGGTCTTTTAATAAAATATCATCTAATTCAACAATTCCTTTATTTAGTTTTTCATCATAAGTTATTTTAGGAAAACAATAACCTTCACCTGGGGCACTTGTTTGAATAAATTGTCGTACTGATAAACCACTGTAACTAATTTTGTCATTAATACTTGAAAAGGTAATTTCTTGTCATAAAAAACTACCATCATAAGGTGAATAATAATTAATAACATTTGATGGATATAATCATTGTCTATCTTGGGGTGCAGAATTAATATCACCACCACTAATATTTAAACCACGATCATTAAATACAGTATAAAAATTATAATAATCATTAATATTTAATTTACTTGCATCTTCATCTAAAATTAATAAAGTATATTATCTTTCAGTTGATTGTTGAGTAAATACTTCTTCAAATTTAGCATCTACAAATTAAATTGAACTTCTATCATAAATCATATAAGCATCTCAATATTTACCAACTTTAACCTCTTTTGTACAAAAGTTATCGGCTTTATTATCATTATTAATAAAATAACTTAATTTATATTGCTTTAAATATTCTAACATTTTATTAATATCATAAATATTTTCACCATCAATTAATTTTCAATAAACATTGCTATTTTCATCTTTTAATTTTATAGCGAAAGGTATTTCATTATTTACTCATATTGTTGAATTAATTGGTTGTTTATTAAAATAATCAATAGTTAATATATTAATTTCTTCACCTTTATATTTTTGAACTATTTTTAAACTACCTTGTCATTAAGTAATAGTACTTTCCATATTATCAAATATTCGTGAATAACTACCATAATCACTTGGTTTAGCACTATTAGGTTTTCAACCCGTCTCTGTATCAGGTATATATGAACTATAAACATTAAAAGGAAATACCATTCAATGTCTATTATCTCTTATGTTTTCTCTAATATCTATTAAAGTATCGTGGGCTTGTCTTCTTAATTCTTCCATAACCCCTGGGTTAATTCTACTCATTTTTTAATTATCCTTAATTTCTGTTCTACCTTGTAAGGCATTTTGATTATTACCAGTTTCATCATATTCTATTAATTTATTATTATGTTCAATTTCTTTAGCTTGTATTTTATCTTGTCATGCTTCTACTTTTTCAAAATATTTGGTTGCTTCTAATTTATCAATATTATCATATTCAGTTATGGCTCTTATTGGTTCCATTGTGCCATTATCTAATCTAGCAGTAATTAATTCATTTTGTCGCATTTGGTCTACTAAACTAGAACTAACAAAATCAAATCCATAAGGGCGTTCACCATTTCCATCTCATAAACCATAATATTTTAAAACTGTATAAAACATCTTAGTATAATATTGTTTACGATATGTTTGTAAATATGCTTGTTTTTCTAAGTCTTTGGTTTTATTTAATAATGACTGTGTTTTATTTTGGTCATTATCTTATTTATCACCAAAAGGACTAGAAAAATGACATGCTAAATATACTTGCTCAATAATAGATTTTTGGTCTTCGGTATATGTTTCTAAGGTTGGTGTACCTTGAACTACTTGTAAAGATTGGGATAATTGACCATCAATCGCTGATTGACCTGATTGAATAAAAATATCATCAAAAGCATCTTGTAATACTTTTTTATTACCTTTGTTATAAGCGGTCATTAAATCATCATCTAATATCCCATATCAATGCGTACGGTTTGCTCATCTTTCTTTTGATTTAATATTAAAACTATATTCTAAATCAAATTGTAATTTATAACAATTTGCCATAGTTGGTTATGGATTTAAAGTGGTTGATGTTGATAAAAATAAAGGATTAGGTTCATTTATCATTTCTCAAAAAGGTACAATGCCTAATTTGTTTTTAAATTCTTGGACTAAAATAGGTCTAACATCATCTTTAATTTGTGTTTTACTTTGACCAACAACTACTTCATTATTTTTTTGTCAACCTTTAATAATTATTTTATCTTTGGTACAAATTAAATTTAAAATAAAACCACTATCTGATTGATGATAATTTAATCAAATGTCAGCACCTTGTTCAATTTCATTTATTTTACTTACACGAGATGTAAAATTAAATGGATTAATTCATAAATAAATATTGCCATCACTAGTTTCTAATAAACCAAATATTGTTTTGCCCATTAAACTTGCTGTTAATTCGTTTTTATCTAATTTTTCTTTTATTTTATAAGTTTCATATCATCAATTTAATTTTTCTAAAATGTCTTTACGATGCGATTTAAATAAAATATATTTACCATTTATTAATCGCATTTGATGACGAGCAATAATATTTGCTAAATTAATTGTTCAATCATAATTATAAAATTTTAAAACACTATTAATATCATTTAAGTTTGGTAAACTAGGGAAAGTATTATTCATAATTATTTTGCTCCTTTAATTTTAAAATAAGTGCATAATTAATTATATTTATTGTTAATAAATTTGGTTCATTTACTAAAACTTTGACACATACTTTAACTTTTTGATATTTCTTAATATATTCGTTATATAAATTTAATTTACATATTGCGATATTATCTTTTTTTAATTATTGATAAAGTCTTTTTTTAACTTGTCCACAAACAGACATATATGGTATTTTTGCATTTATTACACGCTCATCATGTACTACATAAATATTTTTTTTCATTAAGTTATTCACTCCCTTTGTTGTCATAATTTATAATCTGCTGAACTATTATGTTTAACCATTGGTATTAATTTAAAATGTAAAGCATAAAAATCACTATCAAATATATCATAGTATAAGTCTAACATTCGTTCTTCTCTGGCACCTGATTTATCTTCTCATTGTATTAATTCATATTGAGTTTTACTTACAGGACATTTTTATCATAATCATTTTAATTGATTAGTATTTATTAACATTGTGAATGCTTCAATACGATGCTTTATTTTAAATTTTTGTTTTTGTGCTGGTTTAAAATGCATGTATTGACCAAAAGTATAATTATATTTCTCTCGGCTTAAACTTTCTAATGTTGCATAAGCACTATCATCAACATTAATTGATATACCTTGCTGAATTAAATTAAAATATTGTTTTAATTGATTGTTGTAAAACTCTAAAATATCTTTTACTTGTTCTAATGGTCATTTAAATTGTTGTGTAGCATTTGAGTGTGTATATTCAGCAACTTTATATGCTTTTTTATCAAATGAATTATATATTCAAAAACTCGCTGCTGTTGTATGTCCTTTGGGACTAGTAGAGTTTGCTAAGTCAACACCACCTAATAACTTAGTTGGTTGAATAATATCTGTTGCTTGCATAATATCAATATATCTCACAAAGATTGACCCACTAGTATTGCCTGGTAAACCTCAACTTCATACTCTTGCTCTTTCAATATCTAATTGTTCTAATCTTAATTGTTCATTAACTTTATCTTGTGGTAATTCATAATTTAATCTTCAACTAGAATAGTGAATAATAATCTTCATATTTCATTTTTCAATATATTTAATTTGTTCATATTTACTACGCATTATTTCTTCATTAAAAGGTAATAATTCATTACAATAACCAACAATATATCTTTTTAAACTTTCAGGATTACATGTATTAATTGTTATTTTATTTTGATAACCACGAATAGCAAACTCTAAATCACTTAAATCTTTTTGTTGAAATTGGTCACATTCTTCTCGTCAATCAATAACTAATTTATATTTATTCAAATCAGCAAATGATTTTAATTTTTCTTTTCGACTTGGTGAATGCAAACCTTTACAATATATTTTGCTACCAATTATCAAACTCGTTTGAAGACGAACCTAAAACAATTATTCATCAAAAAGAAACAGAAGAAGTAACAACAATTCGTCGTGATTTACAACCAATCTTGGCACAACAAATTTCTCAAATTAAACGAATGGTTTATCAATTGTTAATTTTGTTGTTGATCAAAATGATAAAATTGAAATTGAAAAAGGAGATGAAGAAATTTTTGTTCGTTTAATTAAACAATCACCAGTTGAAATTAGTTTAAATGAATTTGCTGAAAAAGATATTACTCCGCCAAAACCAAAGCCAGTTAAAATAATTCGGATAGCAGAAGTTCCATTATAAATTGAAGAACGATTAATTTGGTAGTAAGAAAAAAGTTTAGGTTTTGGTATAAAAATTATTCTTTATTTTAAATATATTTCTAAAACACTGATAAATCAACCTTTTAAAAAGTTATCTAATTATTTTATTTATATTTTTTATAAAACCTAAGCTTTTGTAATACTATCATTAATTTTACGATTAGAAAATAAAAGTCGTTTTCAGAAATTGATTGATGCAGAGCAAACGCAATTAGAAAAATTAAAAGCAACTTTTGCAGCAAAAATAAACTATAAACAAAGAAAAAAAGATCTAGAAACTGCAAAAACAAAGAAAGCGATTAATAATCAATCAAACGAAGTAATAACTGATGGACAAGAATTATTGTTTGATGAAGATCTTTATAAAAAAACAAATTATAATCATCGTTATGATGAAACAAAACGGCCAAATATTGAAGAATGATTAGTTTATGATCAAAAAATGACGGAATATTTATTTGAAGTTCGACATCAATATGAACAAGGATATAATCATCAAATTTCTCAAGAATTAGCTGATTTTAATTGAGCTATTAATTTATCACGAGTAATTAAAACTAATGATGAAGAATTAAACGATGCAATTTTAAAAAACCGTAGTGAATCAATTTCCCTGTTACGTAAGCATTTTATGCTATTAAACCAAAAGCAATATGCTGAAATTAAATTACTAAATAAACAAGTGCTTAAATATAAAGATAAAAAAGGAAACCTTGAAGAGTTTATTAAACGTCAAAAGGAATTTTGACGGTTATTAAGAATTCGCGATGAAGTTAAAGAAAATCGACAAGTTTTAATTAAATCATTGCGAGTGCAAGAAAAATTAATGCAAGACGCACGTAGTAGAAAATAGTGTATTAATTATTAATTATCATCTCGTTAAGTATTAACCAAATATTTATAAACCTTAAGGAGATAGGAGGTAACGAGAAATGATAATAGATATAAAAACAGGGCATCTTTACTTTTTGCGCAATGGAAAAATCATTTGCATTGATCGGATGGACCCTAATGAAATGTTTTTTGCAGGTAATAACACAAGATAAAAATCATTTTATTAGTTATAATGTTTATACTGAAGATAATGTTATAGAAGTATGTAATAAAAAGGAATATATCTTATTGATAAATGCTAAATTACATAGGAAATTACTATATTTACATGCAAAAGAAATTAGATTTTTAAAGTTGGCAGAAATTAAAGCCCCATTACTAGTAGATGGGATTCATGTTCGGGTACAAGAAAAAATCTTTGATTATCAAGAAGCTTTAGAGCGTCGATATAATGAAGAATTAGTTGAAAAATTAACAGAAGAAGATGAAATTCAATATCGATATGCGCATCAAAAACGAACTAATCATTTTTAACATCGTAAGAAACCATAGGTTTATTTTTTACTTAATTTAAAGAAGGGGGAAATAAGATATTAATATTTAAAAAACGACGTTATTTAGTTAAAATTAGGCAGGAGCTTGGTTTACCACTGTTGAATTGAAAACAAGAGTTATATTCTGAGCAATATCATGGATTTGATAAGATTATTGAACGATATGTTCGTACTGTTAATTATATGTGATATTTTAAAAATGTTGCTTTTTATGATGATTTTAGCCGTATTACATATTATTTTCCACGCTTAATTTTAACGCGAAAAAATCTTTATTTTTTAAAAATCAGAACATTATCTGAACCAGTAACAACAACATTAACAACTCCAGTGTGAGAGCAAAGGAAAGGTTTAATTACTTCTCCAATTGTAACACAACAATTTATGATTAATCGAATGGTCAAATTACTTGATGCAAAACAATTTTTACGTACTGCTATAATTAATTTGGTTGTGATTAATAGTAAAGAACCATTTATTGTTACTGACTTAGTGTCTTATAATAATATTCAAATAATTAATCAGCAAGAAATGCATTGAAGTGATATAATAAAACATATTGAAAAAAACGATGATTTAACGATTGATCTTTTTGCCGATGAAACAATTTTAATGTTACATCATTTGTTAAGCGAGCATAGTCATCGCCATAATTATCGGTTACAAAAAAGTAGTTTATTTTGTTTATATCATTATATTTAAAGGAGTATGTAATGTGTCAAAACGCCAAGAACGCATTAATATTATTAATTTGTTATATCGTCACTTTGTTTTACAACATGATGTTTTAACAACAAAACAAGAAGCATATGATTTATCGCAAATGGTAACAATTTCTACAGAAACAATTCAAGTTGAGGAAATATTAGCAAATCTATCAGATATTATTGTGAAAATTAATCAACATTTAAAACCAGGATGAAATTTTACTCGCTTAAGTAATTATCATAAGGCTGTTTTAGTATATGGAGTTTATGAAATTTGTTATCAACAATTAACAAAGGCAATTGTCATTAATGAAAGTTTAGAAATTTTAAAATTATATGGCGAAGATACTGATTTTAGTTACATTAATTCAGTCTTAGATCAAGTTTAATTTCTAAAATATAAGAATGAGTTCATACAAATAAAAATGGATATTTATATCCTTTTTTTATTTTTTTAGTAAAATGTTCTGAGCGTATTTATTAATTAAAACTAAATAGATATAGCTAGGAAAGGGGTAACATATGAAACAAGTAGTTATAAAGTAACGCAAAGCAATTGATTCAACAAAACCACTAGTAGAAATAGTTGATGTTACAAAAAAATATAAAAATAAAGTTGCTTTAAATAACGTTAATTTAGTGATTAATTCAGGTGAACGCATCGGGGTAATTGGAGCCAATGGAAGTGGTAAATAAACATTAAGTGAAATTATTGGTGGAATTCGCCAACCAACAAGTGGTAAAGTCCATCAACAAGAAAAATTTAACAATTGGTTTACAGTTCTAAGAATCAAAATATCTAATTAGGATTTCAGTAATGGATATGGTTAAATACTATTTAAGTACCTTTAATATTCTAATGAAAGATGGGTATTTACGTGAATTGTTACGAACATATAAATTAATTGGAATGGAAAATAAATTTGTTAAAGGTCTTTCTGGCGGCCAACAACAACGATTAAATATTTTATTGTCAGTAATCCATGACCCAGACTTAGTTATTTTAGATGAAATTTCAACTGGATTAGATATTAAGGTTCGATCAGAAATTTTTCACTTTTTGCAAGAAAACATTGTTGATAAAGGAAAAGTGATGTTTTTAGTAACACATATGATGAGTGAAGTTTAAGAGTTTTGTGAAAAATATATTTATGTTCACAATGGTCAAATTAAAGAAGCTGGTCAAGCTAAAGATATTGTCGCAAAATATGGTTCAGTGCATAATTTTACGTGACAAATGTTTGAGAAAAATAAAAAAGCTGATTTAGAACAACAATATCAATCTGTAGTTAAAAAAATAAAAACAAATTCACAGGTTAATAAAGTTGATAAATGGATTTGTGATGGCCGTTTACGCGGTAAAAATAAACCATTAATTGATTTAATGTTAAAATACTATTACAAAGGTTTTTTTGTGCCATTCTTTTTAATTGTTTATCCAATTTTATTATTATTTTTAAATGGATTTGCTTTTAAGTAATTAAATAATAATCCAGGACAAAACATTCATACCTTAGTTGGTTCAATCGCAATGGTTCAAGCAATGTCAGTTGGAATTTTTATTATTCCGCAGACAATTTTAAAATTTAAGAATAGTGTCTTAATAAAACGAATTGGGGCTACAAATATTAAACCAGTCTTTTTTGTTTTTTCAGTAATGATTGTTGGAATGATTTTTATTGTGTTATCATTCTTATGAACACTATTATGTGCGGGTATTTTATTTGGACCAACTTTTGGTTGAAAAGAAATTGCTGCACCAAATAATTTTGTTGCTGCAATTCCGTTCGTTATCTTAGTATTTATTTCAACAATCGCATTAGAATTAATGCTAGCGTCAATTTTTAAATCAACAACATTATTTATTGCAGGGTCAAATGTTATTTTCATGCCAATTGCTTTTCTAAGTAGGCTTTTATCCCAGCTGAGTTAATTAATAATAGTGATGTACTAAAATATGTTACTTATATTAATCCGTTTAAATATACCATGGATCCATTTTTAAAAGCATAAAGTGGCCAAAACTTTGTCTTTACACCAACATATAGGATATACTTAGGAGTTTCACTTGCTTTAATTGGAACATATGTTAGTGTTGCTGGATAAAAATTACGTTGACAAGCATAAAACTTTTTTAGAATAAAAATCTCTCTCAATCTGAGAGATTTTTATTAATTTACCTTAAAATTAGTTAATACTATAAGATTTAAATATATCAATTAAAAACATAGACAGAAAGGAAAATTGTTAATGAAAAAAAGCACATTATAACTAATTTTAGTTGGTATTATTAATATCGGTTCGTTATTAATAAATGTCCATTTTATGAGTCAAGACAACCAAGGAAATTTAGTAAATAATGTTAAACAAGAAACTAGGGTTAAAAGAAGTTTTAATGATAATCAAAATGAAATTGAAGCATCATTAGAAAGTATTTTTACAGATACTAAAATTTTATATACTTCATTTCGACCAATATTATAAACCCAAATCATTATTTATCGTACTATTGTACAAACAAAAAAAAGAGTTTATTAATTTTTTTATTGCAGAGATATTTTCTGAAGCAAGAAATGTTTCCATTGATGGAAGAATTAGAAGATTAGAATATATGTCATCATTCGCTAATTTAATCTGAAATAATTGAAATAAAATTAATGCGATTTAAAATAATAGTGATAAAAAACATCGTATACGAATCGTTGTAAAAATATTACCAAACATTATTGTTTGAGAAACTTATCATGGAAAACGTTAAAAAAGAATCTTATCTGAGTATCTTTCAACTAATATTAGATATGATGAAGATGAAATGGCTTATTAAAATAAAATTAGCAAAAAGTTGATTTATATTACTATAAAAATACTTGCATTTTTTAATAAAATTTGTTAAATATATTATTGGCAGTTACATATGCCATTTGCTAATAGTTATGTTAATAAGGAGGAATGTTATATGATTAAACCACTAGGAAAAAATATTGTCTTAGAAAAAAAAGAAAAAAAAGAAACATTTATTAATGGAATTTATTTACCAGAAGATGAAAAAAGTAAAAGTCATATTGGAAAAATAATTGCAATTAGTACTAAAGTTAGTAAAGATGAGACCTTTGAAGGAAAAATAAATAATAAAGTTCTTTATCGCGAATATGCCGGAACTGAAATTGAATTTAATAATAAAAAATTAGTTTTAATTTCTAATGAAGATATTTTAGGTGTGATTGAAGAATAAAATTATAGGGGGAATAGAAATATGTCAAAATCAATTAAATTTGCTGAAGAAGCAAGAATGAAATTACTTAATGGAATTAATAAATTAACTGATGCAGTAAAAGTGACTTTAGGGCCAAAAGGAAAATATGTTTTATTAGAAAAAACTTATGGTTTACCATTAATTACAAATGATGGTGTTACAATTTCAAAGGAAATTGAATTAAGCAATCATTTTGAAAATATGGGAGCTAAGTTAGTTGCTGAAGTTGCTAATAAAACAAATGATGTTGCTGGTGATGGAACAACAACGGCAATTGTTTTAACTCAAGCGATTGTTAAAGAAGGATTAAAAAATATTACTGCTGGCGCAAATGCTGTAGCTATTCGTAATGGAATTGAAAAAACAGTTAAAGCAATTGTGGATTTATTAAAACAATCAGCAAAAGAAATTAAGTCAAAAGAAGAAATTGCACAAGTTGCGAGTGTTAGTTCAAAAGATCCTGAAATTGGTGCCTTAATTGCTGAAATTATAGCTAAAGTTGGTAATGATGGGGTTATTACGATTGAAGAATCAAAAACAATCAATACTGAAACAAGTGTTACTGAAGGATTACAATTTGATAAGGGATATTTATCACAATACATGGTAACTGATAGTGAAAAAATGTTAACAGAATTTGAAAATCCATATATTTTAATTACTGATAAAAAAATTAGTAATATAAAAGAAATTCTACCAATTTTAGAAAAAATTATTGAAGAAGGACGTCCATTATTAATTATTGTTGATGATGTTGATGGTGATGTTTTACCAACATTATTACTAAACAAAATGCGTGGTGCTTTTAATATTTGTGTTGTTAAAGCGCCGGAATTTGGGAACAATCGTAAAGATTTATTGGAAGATATTGCTATGCTAGTAAAAGGTAAATTTGTTAATGGTGATTTAGGAATGGATTTCAAAACTTTAACTTTAGATGATTTAGGAACTGCAAAAAAAGTAATTGTTTCAAAAGATACAACAACAATTATCGAAGGAAAAGCAACACGTGCAGAAATTGAAGATCGTAAAGAATTTATTCGTAATCAAATTAAAAATGAAAAATCAACATTTGAGCAAGATAAATTGAAAAAAAGATTAGCTAAACTTGCTAATGGTGTTGGAATCATTAAAGTTGGTGCACCAACTGAAACAGAAATGAAAGAGAAAAAATTACGAATTGAAGATGCCTTAAATTCAACTAAAGCTGCTATTGAAGAAGGTATTGTTGCTGGTGGTGGAACGGCATTAGTACAAGTTGGGAAAAAATTAGGAAATTTAAAATTAAATGATGAAGAAAAATTAGGATTAAATATTGTGTTACGAGCAATTGAAGAACCAATTCGTCAAATTGCTGCTAACGCTGGTGTTGATGGTTCAATTATTGTTAATAAATTAAAAGAACAAAGCGACAATTTTGGTTATAATGCTGCAACAAATACATGAGAAAATATGATTGAGGCAGGAATTATTGATCCAGTTAAAGTAACACATTATGCTTTACAACACGCTGGTAGTGTTAGTGCTTTGTTGTTAACAACGGAAGCTGTTGTAGTAAATAATAATGAAGACAAACAACCAAAAGCACCAAGCTATCCTGACTTAGGAATTTAATTAAAGAAACATTATAAAAAGACTGATTTCAATCAGTCTTTTTATAAATTTATTTTTATTTTATTAGATTTATAATGTTTTTATGTTTTCAATTTTAATATATTCTGAAACAATTCCTAAGATATCGTCTTTAAAATATAAAATTGCAATACAAATTAAAGCGATAATTACTAATAAAATAATTGTATAAATAATTCGTTTAATTTTAAGATATTTAATAATTAAACATAATAAAATAATTACGATAACAGCAATTGTTGATGACATTCCAATTGAAATAATTTTGTTTCAAATTTCTTGTAATTTTGTTATATTTGTTAAAAATAACATAGTTTTTTACCCTTTCTAAGTTGTAAAATTTATCATTCATTACCTTAATAGGTAAATTATATCAATTTTTTTATAATGAAATTGTAAAACATTTGCCTTGTGGTAATAAAATAAAAACAATTTGTAAGAAAATAAGAAGGATTTATGTGATTTACCTTTTGTCTTACCGAATTTTTATATATTAAAAATTTTGGGTCTTGTTTGATATGGTGGATGATAAAAATAATTATTGCCAGATAAATGACATTAAAAAGTTTTTTATTTAAAAATACTGATTATCAATTATTTTAAGCTTAGATTATATTTAGGTTTTTATTTTTTATGATAGAATAATAAAGTATTATTTATAGAGAAATAAAATGTGAAAAAGAGGAGAAAAAATGAGTGACGAAATTAAAAAAAGAAGAAAAAGTAGATAATTCCGATAGTTATAGCAATGAGGATAGTTTTGTAAATATTTATAAGTATGCGTTAAAAAAAGGAAATAGTCCATTTTATAAAACCTTTTTAATGGGTTTAGCCGCTGGTTTATTTATTGGATTTGGTTATATTGCTGCAATTACGGCAACAAAGGGAAATTGAGATAATATCCCAATTGGTTTAAAAAGTTTAGTATTTGGCCTTGTCTTTACTGTTGCAATTACAATGATTGTTTTTCTTGGGGGAGAAATGTTTACATCAAATTCTTTAGCATTAATTGTTGTTTTTAAAAAACAATTAAATGTTGGAAGATTTGTTAGTAATTTATTTATTGTTTTAAGTGGCAATTTCCTAGGTTGTTTAGTGATGGTTGGCTTAACAGCATGAGGTGGTTTTTCAAATCATACGTCTGGTTCTGAAACTGATTTTTATAATAATGCGGTAATCTTAATTAATGGAAAATTAGAACAAAAATGATGAGAAAACTTTGGGAGTGCCATTTTATGTAATTTTTTAGTTGCTGGTTCTATTTATGCTGCACATACAACTAAATCATCCGTTACTAAATTCTTTGTTGTAAATTTAATTATTATGGCTTTTGCAATTTCTGGATTTTCGCATGTAGTTGCTAATTCATATTTATGATTTTTACAACCATTTTTAAAAATTTTTGGAACAAGTGATGGTTGAGCAGATTTTGGAAAATTTGCTTACAATGTTCAATTACCAACTTTAATTGGAAATTTCTTAAGTGGAGGAATTTTCTTACCATTTTTATATTATTTTATTTATCGAAAAGATGTAAAAGAAAAATTAACATTTTAATTGCTTTTGAAAAAAAGAAATGTTGTTACTTTAATAACATTTCTTTTTTAATTATTTTATTGTTTAAATGATATTATTAATTGGAAGATATTGATAATGGAGGGAAAATGAGTAAAAATATTTATACAGTTAGTGAAATTAATTATTATTTAAAAACAATAATTGAACAAGAACCAAATCTAATTAATATTTCTTTACAAGGAGAAATTTCTAATATTACAAATCACTCTTCGGGACATGTTTATTTTACAATCAAAGATGAAAAAGCCCAAATTCGGGCAATTATGTTTGCGTTTAATGCAAAAAACTTACAATTTAAATTAAAAGAAGGTTTAAAAATTATTGCAACAGGTTCTATTAAGGTATATGAGCCGCAAGGAACATATAGTTTACAAGTAGTTACTTTATCTTTGCAAGGTGTTGGTACTTTGTTTTTAAAATATGAAGCCTTAAAACAAGAATTAAGTAAAAAAGGTTGGTTTGATCAATCTTTAAAAAAACCAATTCCACGTTTTCCAAATAATATTGGTGTAATAACAGCTCCAACTGGTGCTGCGATTCGTGATATTATTACTACAATTCATCGCCGTTTTCCCCAAGCAAACATTTATTTATTTCCAAGTTTAGTACAAGGAAGTGACGCAAAACATGATATTCAAGCAAAAATTAAGGCAGCACAGGCATTTACTCCGCATCTTGATACATTAATTGTTGGTCGTGGCGGGGGTAGTATTGAAGATTTATGAGCTTTTAATGAACTTGAAGTTGTTGAGGTAATTTATCAAGCAACTATCCCAATTATTTCAGCTGTTGGTCATGAAATTGATTTTACTTTAGCTGATTTTGTTAGTGATTTACGAGCACCGACACCAACGGCGGCGGCTGAATTAGCAACACCTAATCAGAAAGAATTAGTTAATTATTTGCAACAACAACGCCGTCATTTAATTAATCTTATTAAAGGCAAAGTTGATAGGATAGAAGATAAACTAAGCGAATTAAAAAATAGTTATGTTTTAACCAAGCCCCAAGCATTATATACACAATCTGAGCATTCTTATCAATTATTATTAAAGCAGTTTAATGTTTTACAAGAAACATTCTTTATAGTAAATAAAAATATGATTCAAAATTATTATCAAAAATTAGTAAGAACAATTCAACAACAAATTTTAACAATTGAACATAATAAAAATAATTTAATAAGTAAATTAGACTTATTAAGCCCTTTAAAAACATTAACTCGTGGTTATAGTATTACTTACAATGAAAATAAAAATGTGATATCAGCAACCAATGATGTTCAGAATAATGATATAATAATGACACGTGTGCAAGATGGAATTATTCAATCAATTGTACAAGTAATTAATAAGGATGGTGAAAAAAATGACAAATAATAAATCATTTGAACAAATTTTAGAACAATTAAAGCAAATTGTTAATGATTTAGAAAATAATCAATTGCCATTAGATCAAGCAATTGATGCTTTTGAAACGGGCATTAAATTAACAAAATTATCGGAAACTAAATTACAAGATATTAAAGATAAAGTCACTAAAATTGTTAAGGATAATAACCCAACTGATTTTAAAGTTGATGAAGAATAATTTATTATGGCAGGGCAGATTTTTGAACGTAGTGGCTGAGTTAAAAAAAATAATATTAAAATTTGAAAAAAATTGCATGAGTTAAAATTAAGTCGGGTGATTTTAAAAGATTTTAAAACTTTTGATGAAAAAGATATTTTAATTAAAAATTTTGTTTATTTATTACGATTAAATAATTTAGATGAGCAAGAATATTTTGATAGTATTATTTTAATTAAATTAGTTTTAATTTATTATCATATGCAATATATTCGTCATACTGGTGTAAAACATGAACAAGAACAAATTTTAAAAGTAATTAAGGAATTAAAAAGCAAAATTTTTGTTAACTACCTTAATGATAATTATGAGGAAACAATTTTTACAAATAATGACATTACAAATTCAAAAATTAAGATGTATTATAATTTTAATTTACTTTATAATTTTATTGCTAATGTTTTTTATCAACCTTTTGTTAACCTTCCAAATCATGAATTATATTTTAATTATGGTTATTATCTTGTTTTTTTAATTAATTTAACAGTAATGAGAAAATTATTAAAGGATAGCAGTAATGTCGAAATTTATAAAATAAAATTAGATGTAACAGCTTATTGTTATTATTTGATTGGAAAAATTACACCATTATATTTCAATAATTTTGTTCAACAAATTAATTATTTTTTACAAAAGTATTAAGGGGGGTTAAAAGATGAAATTACAAGATTATCAGCATCATACTGATTTAAAAAATTTAAAAACAAAAGCTTTAATTGAATTAGCGGCGGATATTTGTCGTCTTATTATTGAAACAGTTACCAAAAATGGGGGACATTTAGCTAGTAATTTAGGGGCAGTTGAATTAATAATTAGTTTATTAAAAACTTTTGACATTGACAATAATGATTTGATTATTTTTGATACTGGTCATCAAACTTATGCTTATAAAATTTTAACTTATCGTAAAGCACATTTTTCAACGATTCGCTTACCTAATGGCTTAGCGGCTTTTCAGCATATTAATGAGAGTAAATATGATCATCTTTCTAATGGTCATGGGTCATGCGGGAACTGGTTTATCCACAGCAATTGCTTATAGTTATAATCAAAAATATAATAATATTATTTGTGTAATTGGGGATGCAGCATTTACTAATGGTTTAACTTTAGAAGCTTTAACTTATTTAGGGATAATTTCCAATAAAATTATTGTTATTTTAAATGATAATGGAATGAGTATTTCTAAAAATGTTAATATTTTACATACAACAGTTAGTAAAGTTAGAACTGGATGACTATATCATAGTGCTAGTAAAGTTGCAAAAGTTTTACGTTATATCCCCCTATTAACATTATTATGATTAGGTCACCTATTAGTTGAAAAAATTATTTGTAGTTTTGCAATTCCAGGGTTATTTGCTGGTTTTAATTTAGATTATATTGGTACAGTGGATGGCTATAATTTTCGTAAATTATCCAAAAGTCTTCGCCAAGCAAAAAAACGAAATACAAGTGTTGTTATTCATCTTAAAATAAAAAAAGGTTATGGTTATGGGTTAACCCAAGTAGAACAAGAGAAATATCATTCTTATAGTTTAACTGATAATAAATATAATGAATGAAGTTATTATGTTGCAAAAACGTTGGAAAAAGTATTTCAGATAGCATCAGAAAAATTTTATTTTATTTCTGCTGCAATGCAAGCTTCAGTTCATTTAGAAGAATTTATGCTTCAAAATCCGCAATATTGTTTAGATGTTGCTTTATCAGAAGAACATGCTATTACCTTAGCTGCTGGTTTTGCTTTAGACCATCAAAAAGTAATTGTGAATATGTATGTTAGTTTTTTACAACGAACTTATGATCAAGTTTTACATGATGTTATTCGTAATCATTTGCCAGTTGTTTTTTTAATTGACCGAGCTAGTTTAGCACTTGTAGATGGGGATAGTCACCATGGAATTTATGATATTGGGTTTTTAAATAGTATGGGTGATTTACCAATTATTAGTCAACCAGCAACTAGTGGCGAGTTTGACTGGTTATTAAAGTTAGCTTTAATTAATAAAAAAGATCCTTTTTTTATTCGTTACCCAAAAAATGGAATTACGCAGCAAGTTTTGTCAGTACCATTCTCAGTTGGATAATGAGAATATGTTATTAAAAATCCTAAAGCTTGAATTTTATTAATCACATATGGAAATAATGTAATTAAAACAAAAACAGTTATCACAAAATTAGATACAAAAAAAATTAATGTTATTAATGCTCGCTTTATTAATCCAGTTGATAGAGAAATGTTAAAACAAATTAACATGGAAAAATATCAACAAATTATTATTTTTGAAGAAGTTATCAAAGAAACTGGTTTATATGCGAAGATTATTGATTTATTAATTAACCATAATGCAACAATTTCACATTATGGTTATGAAAATGGTTTAATTAAAAAAGAGATGAATAATCTTGAAGAAATTTTAAGAAACTTAATTAATTAATAAATATCCTTGTATTATGAAAAAAATAAGAGTTAAATTTATAGAGAAGAAAAGGAGAATAATGCTAATGGAATATGTTAAAGTAAAATTAGATAAAAAAGCAAAATTAGAGCAGTATTTAGAAAAATATAAAGTTGATGGTATTTTATTTCATTCAACCGTTAATCGTTTTTGACTATCTGAATTTACTTCTTCCGAAGGCTATTTGTTATTCACAAAAACTGAATCAATCTTGTATTTAGATGGACGATATATTACTACTGGTAAGAAGGAAGTAAAAAATGTTACACATGTTATTGAAATAACAACCAATCATCCTGGTGGCTTTTTTGGAATGTTGCAAAGTGATTTGGTTAAAAACAAGGTCAAAACTTTAGCTTTTGAGAGTGATTACTTAACATATTTGACTTATCAAAATTTAACAACAAATTTATCATCCGTTACTTTAAAACCAGTTGATTTCTCAGAATTACGAGCAATTAAAACAAATTCTGAGATTGAAGCTTTAAAGCAAGCATGTGCAATTGGTGATATTGCAATTAATAATGTTATTAACAAAATTAAAGCTGGAATGACAGAACGTCAAGTTGAACAAATTATTATTAATAGTTTTATTAAAGCTGGTGCTGATAAACCTAGTTTTGATACAATTGTTGCTTCTGGATGACGAGGAGCATTGCCACATGGACGTGCAACTGATAAAAAAATTGCGAATAATGAATTAATTACAATTGATTTTGGTTGTATTTATAATGGTTATTGTTCTGATACAACACGAACAATTGGGTTAGGAACACCATCATCTAAAATGTTAGAAATTTATGATGTTGTTTATGAAGCACAAAGGTTAGGAATTCATGCAATTAAACCGGGCGTTACACCAGCAATGATTGATAAAATTTGTCGTGATTATATCATAAGTAAAGGTTATGGCGAATATTTCACACATTCAACAGGGCATGGGGTTGGGATTGAAATCCATGAATTTCCTCGTGTATCACCATTTTGTGATGTCTTATTAGAACCAGGAATGGTTATTACTGTTGAGCCAGGAATTTATATTCCTGATTTAGGTGGTGTTCGTATTGAAGATGATATTTTAGTCACCGAAAATGGATTTAATCTTTTAACAGAAGCAAAACGTGAATTAATTTTAATTTAATATAATTAAAACAAAATTAACAAAAACATAAATTTCTATTCTTATCTTTTTTATTTTCATGCTTTTGTTTCTATTCTTATCATTGTTACTAATTATTATTGCTGGTAAAGAAATTTATTATATTCTTTCGAATAATCATCAATTAGGATTAGTTGGTACTAGTGGTTTTGGTGTTAAAAAAGGTGTTCAAAATTTTCCATACGTGTTTTTTATCATACAATATGGTTTTAATTTTATTTTTACAATGCAAATTAAAAATGGCATCGTGTAAGTGAAGTGCAACAAATCAACTTAGAAAGGGGTTGATTTTTTATTGAAAAGAAACATTATTTTATTTTGTGGTTCTTAGTAATTAAGTATGGAAGAGATAATGTTATTAATATTGTTAATAATATTGTAATTAATAATGTAAAAGAAGATGAATAAATTATCCGCGTAATTTATTAGCGGTAATTTATTCAATATATAGTTTATTTTGAGCGTAGCGAACACGCGGAGCGTGTCGCGAAAATTAGATTTTAGGAGGAATTAAGTTATGCCAGTTTGATTAACGACAATATTTAGTGTTGTTATTATATTAGGTATTTTTGCTTGAATTGGTTTATCAATTTATCAAAAAATTCGCCAAATTCGAGGTAAGAAAAAAGATAAAAAAGAAATTAAAAGTAAGGAGGATAAAGAATAATGTTAGGTATGTATTTAACAACAGCAATTAATTTTTTAGCAGTTGGTGATAATCCTACTATTTCAGATGGAATGGGTTCTATTTGAAGTGGTTTAGGACAAGCAATGATGAAAGTTAAAGAAGCAATTTATGCTGTATTACCACAATTAATGACTTTTTTAGGTGATGCGTGAATTATTTTAATTCCATTTGGTATTTTTGTTATTGTTAAGATATTAAACTTTTTCCGTGTTATGGTTAAAGGATTTTAATAGAATATAACATTATATTATAAGTTATTTTAAACAAAACTAATGCACACTAGTTTTTATGTGAGTTGAATAAATAATTTTGTTGTTTATTTTTGCACTATACACTGTCTACAAATTTATTTTTAAATAAATTTAATTATTTTGGTTATTATTGATAATGTTAACTGAATTTATATTGTTTATTGCTCATAATATTGAGTTTATTAGTAGGATTTAATATAAATAATGTTGTAAAAAATATTTCTTTTTCTAAAAACTTGTAGGCAGTATATAGTGTAAAAATATCGACTTAATTATAAATTATTAATTTTATATTTTAATAACTATTAGTTATAAATTAAATAGTATTTTTCAGTGTGCCAATTTTTATTATTTTATATATTTAACAATGTTTATTACAATATATAAACATTATTAAACATTAGATATAACAATGTTTATTTAACAATGTTTATTACAATATATAAACATTATTAAACATTAGATATAACAATGTTTATTTAACAATGTTTATTACAATATATAAACATTATTAAACATTAGATATAACAATGTTTATTTAACAATGTTTATTACAATATATAAACATTATTAAACATTAGATATAACAATGTTTATTTAACAATGTTTATTACAATATATAAACATTATTAAACATTAGATATAACAATGTTTATTTAACAATGTTTATTACAATATATAAACATTATTAAACATTAGATATAACAATGTTTATTTAACAATGTTTATTACAATATATAAACATTATTAAACATTAGATATAACAATGTTTATTTAACAATGTTTATTACAATATATAAACATTATTAAACATTAGATATAACAATGTTTATTTAACAATGTTTATTACAATATATAAACATTATTAAACATTAGATATAACAATGTTTATTTAACAATGTTTATTACAATATATAAACATTATTAAACATTAGATATAACAATGTTTATTTAACAATGTTTATTACAATATATAAACATTATTAAACATTAGATATAACAATGTTTATTTAACAATGTTTATTACAATATATAAACATTATTAAACATTAGATATAACAATGTTTATTTAACAATGTTTATTACAATATATAAACATTATTAAACATTAGATATAACAATGTTTATTTAACAATGTTTATTACAATATATAAACATTATTAAACATTAGATATAACAATGTTTATTTAACAATGTTTATTACAATATATAAACATTATTAAACATTAGATATAACAATGTTTATTTAACAATGTTTATTACAATATATAAACATTATTAAACATTAGATATAACAATGTTTATTTAACAATGTTTATTACAATATATAAACATTATTAAACATTAGATATAACAATGTTTATTTAACAATAAATAAGCAATATATAAACATTAAATATAACATTGTTTATTAAGCAAATAATTAGTTAGGAGTTGATAAAATTGAGTAGTTTTGTTAAGAAAAATCAAAATATAGAAAATTATTTTATTAGCAAGGAACTTATTCCTTTTGAAACAGATAAAGCAAGTTTTATAAATTTACCTAATCATAATTGCCATATTGGTTTTTGACTGAGTAATAAATTTATTTATCCGAGTGAAAAACATTCTGATCAAGTTGCTATTGGTTTGATTTATGATAATTCTTATCCTATTGTAAAATATGATGAAAATTTAAAACGCCATATTTGAAAGTATTTAACTGGAACAGAATTAATTAATTTATATAATCAATATAAACAAAATTATTTTAATCGTATGCACAAAGAATTATTTTCAAATGAACCTAAAAAAGTAAAAGTAAATAATAACAATAATAATTTAACAAATTGAAGTGTTGAAAAAGAGCAAGAATTAATTAATGATTTAGAAAGTTTAAATTAAATGAGTTTATATGACTATTGAGTTCAATTTGTTAGTTATATTATTGGCTCAAATGCCCCTGAATTTTTATATGTTATATCGTTTGTATTATTTATCGTTTTATTTTTTGGGATGTTTTTTAAACTTATTCAAAAAATGTGGAGTTTTTAAAAATGCAAAATGATTGAGAAAAATTAAAAGAGTTTTTTATTCATATATTTTTGTTTATAGATAAAATAAATGTTGAAAGTATTACAACTTGGACTTTGACTCAAAATGAATATTTAACTCTGATGGTTGGTGTTTGAATTGTTATTTTGTTTTTAACTTGGTTTTTGTTATGAATGATTTTTAAAATAGTTGGGTATTTTAAGTAATGAAAAAGTTTATATTTTTCTTAAAAAATTATTGTTATATTAGTGGTTCAATGATTTTGTTTAGTTTAATTGATTTATTACTTTGAATAATTTCATTAAATTATACTGGTTTAGTATTCTGATTATTATTTGCTTTTCAATGTGTTTATTTTGTATGATGAGTTTGAAAAAACATATTTTATCAGTTAAATGCTTTTCGGTTAGTTAATTTTGTTTGAGATAATCCGTTATCAGTTATTATTGGTAAATTAGGAACTGGAAAAACTTTACTTTTAACTTATTTATCACAAACTATGAAATTATTAACAGATAAAATTTATAGTAATTATCCGTTAGAAGATGATAAAGTTAAAGTTTTAACATTTAAAAATTTATATTTTACAGATAGAACAAAACCAGTTCCCCCTGATGACAGTGTTATTTTATTTGATGAAAGTTATTTATATATTGATGGAACTAGTCCCCACGATGAGAAAAAAGTTCATAGTGGTAAAATTCCGTGAATTGTTTTAGCAAGACATTTTGGTAATCGTGCTTTGTTTACAGCTCAACGTGAGGGTATGATTTGAAATAATATCCGACAATTAGCAAGTGGTATTATTATTCCGATTTCATTGAAAAAACCTATTGTTAAAAAAGGATTTAATTTTTTTAATGGTTTCTTTATTATGCGAATTGGTATTTTTCAAGATATTAGATAGTATTACAAAAGCTTAGGTTTTATAAAAAATATAAATAAAATAATTAGATAACTTTTTAAAAGGTTGATTTATCAGTGTTTTAGAAATATATTTAAAATAAAGAATAATTTTTATACCAAAACCTAAACTTTTTTCTTACTACCAGATATTACGGATTATGAAATTTGAAAAACAAAATCAGTAGAACGAACAGTAGAAGGTAAGCGAGCAAAACATAAGTCAGATGTTGGGTTAGGAATTCGGTTTTTTAAAATAATTATTCCGTTAGAATTTGCACAGAAATATGATAGTCAATGATTAAAGTTTGTGCGTGATTTAAAAAATGATGAAATAGTTAATTATAAAGAATATTACTGGTCAGAAATTACTAAATTGAGTGTTAAAGAGCGTTTAGAATTGTTTGATATTGATATTTTGAAAAAGAATTTAAAACCTAAAAAAGAAAAAGGAAGTGGTAAAAATGATTAATTTATTAGCTGAAAATAATAGTAATTGAGACAAAATTTTTAGTTTTATTTTTGATGTATTTTTGTTTATTTTTGATGTAATTTGAAATACAAAATTACCAATGACAAATACGACAATTGCTTATTTTATTATCTTTTTTATGGTTGTTAAGTTATCTATTTATGCAATTCACGGTACAAGAACTCAATACAATGAATTAGGTTCAACAGTACAAACAGGTGTATCAAATATTTATTCTGCAACTGCTCGTGGAGTTTCAGATACTAAACAAGGTATGCAAAAACATATTAAAGATCGTAAACAGTTTAAAATTAATCGTAATAAACAACAATTATCAAATTTAGCAAAACAAGCAAAAACAAGAGAACAAGGATATCGGAGAGTGAATAAATAATGATTAGATTAGTTTTATTGGTTGCAGCAATCGCTATTTTTGGTACAGGTTTTATAACAGTTATTATTAATCAACTTACATCAGCAAAAAATATCATTATGGATTTATATAATTCAGATACTTTTTTACTTTCTTTATTTGGTAAAATGGCAATTTTGTTTAGTCATCCGTTGATGTTAACAATATCAAGTTTATATATAGTTGGGTTTATTGTTTCAAAAACATTGTATAGTTAGGAGTTGAATTATAAATATGAAAAAATCATTATCTTTATTTGCCATATCTATTTTAGGTATTTTAGGTTTAATTATTCCTTTTATTACTTTAACAGCATTCAAACCATTAAATCAGCAAAATTATACTGTTAATCAACAAACAACGGGAATGAATGAAACTGATTTTATTAATACAATGTTTTTACGCAGTAGTTTTTTTGAAAATTGGTCAGAAACAAATTATTTTATTAATCCTACTTTAAAAACATCACAATCATTAACTTATAATGATAAGTGATATTTAGATTTTTTAAAGGATAGTTATTCTACTGGAATTTCATTTGATAAACCTAGTGATGAATTTATGGATTTATATAAAAATTGAGATACTTATGCTAAACAATATAACATTGATAAGTTTTATGATGTTGATAAAAAACAATTTTTAAAAGAATTAACTAATTTTTTTTATTCTTTTGCTAAGTATTTTAATACTGTGGAAGTTATTAACAAATTAGAAAAAAATGTGGATAACTTACAACAAGTTAATTTGGTTTATCAAAATTAAAAGTTAATTGATGGTTCTTTAAATAATATACAAAAAGAATTTGAAAAGCATAATGATAAATGATATTTTATTATTTGAAAAAGAGGAAATAGTTCAAATTGAATATGACAATCAATGTTTTTTAAATATGATGAGTCTGCTCCTAGAATGACGGGTGCTTGACTTTCTTCTATAAAATCAATTTATCGTTGAGATAATACAAATAAACCTAAAAAATTAGAATTTAATGAAAGTACTGGTGATGTTATTTTTTGAACTGATAATGAATATCAAAATACTCGTTCTTTTTTATTAAAATATATTAATTTAATTGTGCAAGAAAATATTCGAGTTCAACAAGGTAGTAACCCTGATTATGATGATCCAAATTTGGGTAGTCAAAGAATAATTTTTGATTTTGAAATTATTAATAATTTGGATAAGTCTAGTACTGGTACTATTTTAACTAAAAAATCAATTTATCGGATGATTTTAACGATTGATGAGCATAAAAATATTGTTGCTGGAAGTTTAAAATTAACACATTTTAAACAATATTGGAATGGATATGATTATAATAGTTATCGGTATACTGATGATTTAGGGTTTTTATTTTCTTTTATGAAAGATAAAGAAAATATCTTTAATTTTAGTGTTGAAACTTATAATTATAATCAAAGTAGTACTCCTAATACTGGTAAAAAGGTTTTTGAGCAGATGAAAAGTCAAATTGATATTAATAAATTTTTAAAATCATTTTTTGCTCATGCATTAGTACCTGTGTTTCAAAATCGTAGTAATTTTATTGAAAGTAGTTATATTGATAATTTACAATATGATACTGTTTTAATTAACTTTTTTGGTTTAAAATTAATTAATTTTAGAGATGTTTTAATTGATGAAAATAATACTAATAAGAATCAATTTGAAAGATTATTAAATAGTATGTTTACTGTTTCGCAAAATTTTTATAAAGATTATTTACGAACGATTTTTGACTTAGAAAATAATACTTATGTGCAAGGATATAATAAAAAATATGGTTTATTAGCAAATAATGGTTTTAAAATTTATCCGCGTTATTTTTATTTTTCTGATAAATATAATCAATTAGATATTAAATTGTATTCAGCATTTAAAAATCGGTTTTATAACACTAATTACGGTAATGTATTTAACTATGATTTTTCAGTTGCAAATGATTATAATATTAATCAAAATGAGAGTTATATTTTTGAAGGTGCTTTAAAAGATAAATATGGTTTAAAATATAAGAAAATTGAAGAACAAAAAATTGGTTATAATGTTTTTGAATTACAAGCCCAAAAAGAAAATGATATGTACCGTTATTATGATTTTAATTTTGGTATTTATAATTGACAAGAAATAAATAATGGCGGATTATTTCCTGATGGACAATGATGACAAGCACAATATGAAAGCTGTAGTTGATATAATTTAGCATGTCATATTCGTAATGCAGCAATATTAATTGTTAATAATATTCATGGTGTAAAACAAGTTAATGAATTAGCAAGTGGGGTTGGTAAAATATTTCAAACAATATATAGTTTTTTTAATCAAACATTTGAGGTATGAAAATTTAGTCCAGCATTATATAATACAATAACAAATATATTTCTATTAATTATATTTATGAAATTTGTGCGATTAATATAAAAAGGACTTGTTAGTCCTTTTGTTCTTTTCAATTTGTAATTTCACCAGTACTTTCATTAAATTCTAATTTTTTAGGTTTATTTGTATTATCTCAACGATAAATTGATTTTATAGAAGAAAGTCAAGCACCTGTCATTCTAGGAGCAGACTCATCATATTTAAAAAACATTGATTGTCATATTCAATTTGAACTATTTCCTCTTTTTCAAATAATAAAATATCATTTATCATTATGCTTTTCAAATTCTTTTTGTATATTATTTAAAGAACCATCAATTAACTTTCAACTACTATTTTCTGGTGGTTGTTGTGGAATTCAAGGTTTATCTGGTTTATTTCCCCCATTTTCATTGTTATTTGGTTTTTCACAACTAATTAATGTGGTTGTACTTGTTGCTGTTAATCCGATTGCTCCTAAAATGCTAAGTCATTTTTTCATATTTTACTTCTCTTTTATTAAAATTACTTGAATGCTATAATTGATTTTATCATATATCAATAATGTATTAAATAATTTTAATATTAAATTTATAAATTAATGAAAGGTATATAAATGTTATGTATAGTCATTTAAGTTTTATTGATAAGGTTAAATTGGAAAAATTATTATTATCAAAATTATTTTTAAAAAAGAATAGTGAAATAAATATTTCACAGATTGCTAAATGTTTGAATAAACATCGTAGTACTATTTTGCGAGAAATTAAGTGTTTTAAAACAATTAATGAATATAGTGCTTATAAGTCAGATAAAATGTATTATGAGAAAAGAAAAAAGAATAATAAAAGATATAAGTTTACAGAAGAACAATTAAATTTTATTAATATAAGATTTAATGTTTATCGTGATTCTCCATCACAACTTATTCATCGTTATTTTATAAAGTTTGGTATTAAATTTCCTGTTTGTGTTAAAACATTGTATAAATGAATTCGTTTGGGTTTTTATGGTTTTTTAAAACAGAATTTACGTCATCGTGGTAAAAAATATAAAACAAAAGGAAAATTTGATAATCGTGGTAAATTAAATAATTTTAAATCAATATGAGATATTGAAAATAAAAAATTTGATGCTGGTTGATTTGAAATGGACACTGTAGTTGGTAAAAAACATCAATCTAGTTGTTTAGTTTTGGTTGAAAAATTAAGTAAAAATTACTTTGTAATGAAATTAAAAAATCATACTGCTAATGAAGTTGTGGAAAAGTTTAAAGATATTGTTATAAGTAATAATTTAATTGGAAAAATTAAAGGAATAATAACAGATAGAGGAAAAGAATTTAGTAAATGAAGAGAATTAGAAATATTTGCTGAAACACAAGTTTATTTTTGTGATCCTGGTAAACCACAACAAAAACCTTTAATTGAATATATGAATTCTGAACTTAGAGAATGATATCCTAAGGGAACTGATTTTAATAATGTTAGTCAACAAAAAATAAATTGAGTAGTTAATGTTATAAATGATAAATTAAGGCCTTGTTTAAATTGAATAAGTGCAAAAGAAGTATTTTTACAGAATTTTTAAATAAATTTATTACTTAAATTAATAAATTATTTTTTAGTATGGTTAAGTGTGTTTAAAATAAAACAAAAATTATAAATATTTTAATTTTTAAAAATTTATAATTGATTTTTTATAATTTTTATTATATTATTTGACTAATAAGATTTGTGATAGTATTACAAAAGCTTAGGTTTTATAAAAAATATAAATAAAATAATTAGATAACTTTTTAAAAGGTTGATTTATCAGTGTTTTAGAAATATATTTAAAATAAAGAATAATTTTTATACCAAAACCTAAACTTTTTTCTTACTACCAGATTGCACTTCATTTTACATAATTCCCTTGTGATAAAAAAGTTAAAAGCAATGTTTTATCAGTTCCTAACTTACCAATAATTACTGATAGCGGATTATCTCAAATAAAGTAAACTAAACTAATAATATTTAACTGATAATAAATAATTTTTCAAATTCATCAAACAAAATATACACATTGTAAAACAAATAATAATCAAAAAACTAAACCAGTACAATTTAAAGAAATTATCCAAATTAATAAATCAATTAAACTAAATAAAAACATTGAGCCACTAATATAACAAAAATATATTAAAAAAAATACAAACTTTTTCATTTTACCTCCAATAGTTATTTATAATTAAACTAGTATTATTATGGTTTTCTCTCCCTATAAATTTAAAGGAGAGTGATAAAAATTAAGAAAATTTTAAAAATAATTTCAATATTATTACCTATTATTGGAATTATAAACTTTTTAATCAATCCTATCAGAAAATTAATTACTACAATTAATTTTGTACAATGAATATTTAAAAATATTAGTCAAATAAACGCAAAAGAAATATTTTTTACAACATTATTTATATTAATTTACTGCATTCATAATAAAAATATATATTATATTCAAAAAAAGATTTTAAAATTTTGTAAGGAGAGAAAACCATAATAATAACAAAAATTTAATTATTTAAAACAACTGACTATTTTAAAAACCATTCACAAGAAAAACCAAGTTAAAAACAAAATAACAATTCAAACACCAACCATCAGAGTTAAATATTCATTTTGAGTTAAATTCCAAGCTGTAATATTTTCAACATTCGTTTTATCTATAAACAAAAATATATGAATAAAAAACTCGGTAGTAAGAAAAAAGTTTAGGTTTTGGTATAAAAATTATTCTTTATTTTAAATATATTTCTAAAACACTGATAAATCAACCTTTTAAAAAGTTATCTAATTATTTTATTTATATTTTTTATAAAACCTAAGCTTTTGTAATACTATCAAAAACTCTTTTAATTTTTCTTAATCATTTTTCATCTTTAAAAACTCCACATTTTTTAAATAATTTTAAAAAAAATCCAAAAAATAAAACGATAAATAATACAAACGATAAAACATATAAAAATTCAGGGGCATTTGAACCAAAAATATAACTAACAAATTGAACTCAATAATTATATAAACTCATTATCTAATTATTCCAAATCGCGAATTAATTGCTCTACTTTTTCATCATTTCAATTTATTAAATTATTATTGTTATTTGTTTTTACTTTTTTAGGTTCATTTAAAAATAATGCTTTGTGTATACACGCAAAATAGTTTGGTTTATATTGATTATATAAATTGATTAATTCTGTTCCAGTTAAATATTTTCAATCGTGTTTTTTTAAATTTTCATCATATTTTACAATACGATAAGAATTATCATAAATCAAACCAATTGCTACTTATTCAGAGTATTTTTGACTAGGATAAATAAACTATTACTCAACCAAAAACTAATATGGCGATTATGATTAGGTAAATTTATAAAACTTACTTTATCTGTTTCAAAAACAATAAGTTCCTTAGAAATAAAATAATTTGCTATATTCTGATTTTTCTTAACAAAATTACTCATTATTTCACATCCTTACTAGGTAATTTGTCATATTTTGAATTATCTTTAAAACATATAATTTCAGTAAATTCCTTTAAATCAAAACTATCTCCTGAGCAATTTTAACAATAACTATCATCATTAATATTTAATTTAAAATTATCTGATAAATCACAATCATTACATATTTTTTGATAATAAAAATCTTCTTTAAATAATTGATTTTTTCTTAATTTTTCAATTAATTTATCTCTTAATACAATTTCGATTGATGTTGTATTTTCTAGAAAAGTTATTTGTCTATCTTTTTCAGCAAGTTTATTTTCATAAAAATTTTTTACTTTTTCTAAAATTTGTTCACGATCATTTTCAGAAAATATTTCATCAATACTATCTATAACTTTTTTTATATAAATACTCCTTTACTGTAATAAACATTGTTATATTTAATGTTTATATATTGCTAATTTATTGATAAAAACATTGATTATTAACAATGTTATATATATATTGCTAATATATTGTTTATTTAGTGTTTAATAAATAATGTTATTAACAATGTTAAATATATAAAATAATAAAAATTGGCACACTGAAAAATACTATTTAATTTTTAACAATAGTTATTAAAATATAAAATAATAAAAATTGGCACACTGAAAAATACTATTTAATTTTTAACAATAGTTATTAAAATATAAAATAATAAAAATTGGCACACTGAAAAATACTATTTAATTTTTAACAATAGTTATTAAAATATAAAATAATAAAAATTGGCACACTGAAAAATACTATTTAATTTTTAACAATAGTTATTAAAATATAAAATAATAAAAATTGGCACACTGAAAAATACTATTTAATTTTTAACAATAGTTATTAAAATATAAAATAATAAAAATTGGCACACTGAAAAATACTATTTAATTTTTAACAATAGTTATTAAAATATAAAATAATAAAAATTGGCACACTGAAAAATACTATTTAATTTTTAACAATAGTTATTAAAATATAAAATAATAAAAATTGGCACACTGAAAAATACTATTTAATTTTTAACAATAGTTATTAAAATATAAAATAATAAAAATTGGCACACTGAAAAATACTATTTAATTTTTAACAATAATTATTAAAATATAAAATAATAAAAATTGGCACACTGAAAAATACTATTTAATTTTTAACAATAGTTATTAAAATATAAAATAATAAAAATTGGCACACTGAAAAATACTATTTAATTTTTAACAATAGTTATTAAAATATAAAATAATAAAAATTGGCACACTGAAAAATACTATTTAATTTTTAACAATAGTTATTAAAATATAAAATTAATAATTTATAATTAAATTGATATTATTATGGTTTTCTCTCTGTATAAATTATTTTAAATAGAAAGGAGAAATAAAATATTGAAGAAATAATAAATTCATTTTTCTATTTAATAAATTCATTTTTTACAAATGTGATACCAATTATTTTTTGTTTATCATGAATGGTATCACCAATTAAAACAATTTACAATTGAATAAATTATCCGCTAATAAATTACGCAGAATAATTTATTCTTTTACTTTTTAATTTTAATATCTTTTGCAATATTATTAACAGTATTAATAACAATATCTTTACCATACTTTTTCACTAATGACCGCAAAATAAAATATTGCTTTGTTTGCATAATTTCAACTCCTTAATTAAAATATTAATAAAATTTGTTTCTAAAAATGTAAATACCACAAAAGTACAAAATGTGTGTGGTTTCTACATTTTTTGCAAAATATCCAAGTAAAGGAGGACGCCACTAATGCCAGTTGTAAATAATATCCAAGCATTAACCTATGCTTTAGATTTATCAATGGAAAAACACCAAAATATTGTGATTTATGGTGAGAATGTTGGTTTTAAAGGAGGGGTTCTTTCGTGCTACTCTTGGTCTGCGAGCAAAATATGGTGAATATCGTTGTTTTGATGTACCAATTGCCGAAGCAACATTAGTTGGAACAGCAGTGGGGGTGGCCATTAACGGAATGAAACCAATTGTTGAAATGCAATTTGAAGGATTTTCGTATCCAGCATTTCAGCAACTTTTTACCCATGTTGCTTGATTACGTAATCGCTCACGCGGTCGGGTTTTACTTGTCTATTAATTGTTCGTATGCCAATGGGTGGCGGAATTCGTTCGTTAGAACATCATTCTGAAGCAGTTGAAGTAATGTTTGCGCATAATCCAGGTCTAAAAGTAGTTATTCCTTCAACTACATATAATACCAAAGGGTTATTATTAGCAGCTGCTGAATCACCTGATCCAGTCATTTTTTTAGAACCAACGAAGATATATCGCGCTTTTAAACAAGAAATTCCTGATGAATATTATACTTTACAAATTGGTGAAGGTTATAAAATTCAAAAAGAAGATGATTTAACAATTATTACTTATGGAGCACAAGTTAGTGAATGTGAAAAAGCTTTAGCACAATTAAAAGAAGAAGGGTTTTCTGTTAATGCTTATTTAATTGATTTGCGAACAATTCAACCATGAGATCGTGAAATCGTTATTGAATCTATTAAAAAAACAGGACGAATTTTAGTTGTTCATGAAGCTGTTCGTTCATTTTTAGTCGCATCCGAAGTTATTACAACTGTTAATGAAAAATGTTTTGAATATTTAAAAGCCCCAGCGGGACGAGTAACTGGTTATGATATTATTATTCCATTTGATCGTGATGAACATTATCATCAACCATAAGTTTAAAAAATTGTAGTTAAAATTAAAGAATTAGTTAACTACCAATTTTAGATAGTAGTTGAAAGTAAAAATGGTAAAATTTAAATTCGCCGACATCAGCGAAGGATTAACAGAAGGAAAAGTAGCCAACATTATGATTAAAGTTGGTGACAAAATTAAAGACGGAGATGAAATGTTTGCCGTTGAAACTGATAAAGTTAATACAGAAATTTTTGCACAATATGATGGTATTGTTAGCAAAATTAATATGAAATTTGGCGATACAATTTATGTTGGTGATATAAGTAGTTGAAATTGATGATGGTACTGTTGGCGATAGTCCAGCACCAGCGGTTCCCGAACAGCCAACAGTAGCGCCAGTTGAAGAAGAAAAAGCAGCAGGAGTAGTTGGGGCAGTCCCTATTTCTAATACCGTTTTAGCGCCACGTCATTTACCAAGTAATGGTAATACTAATGTTGATCATAATAAAAATGTGTTATCAACACCAATTGTGCGAAAAATGGCAGCTGATTTAAAAATTGATTTAACACAAATTCAAGGTTCAGGACCAAACGGTAAAATTATGAAAGCTGATTTAATCCAAAGGGCGAAAAGGGCAGCAACTGGTCCTGCTTTATCAATATTACCAATTGATATTCCTTAAATTAATGCAACTGGTGTTGTTCGCCGCGAAGCAATGTCACCAATTCGTAAAGCAATTGCAAAACAAATGACTTTATTAAAAACTGTTATTGCTGAGACAACATTAATGAAAAATATTGATGTAACAAAATTAATTGAAATTAGAACACAATTAAAAGGTCAAGCAGAACAACAAGGAGTCAAGTTAACATATATGCCTTTTTATGAAAGTTTGTGCAATTGCTTTAAAAGATTTTCCAATTTTAAATGCGTTATATGATCAAGAACAACAAGAAATTATTTTTAAAGACTACTATAATATTGGAATGGCAACTGATACACCGGCTGGTTTAATGGTTCCTATTGTTAAAGGGGTTGATCAGTTAAATATTATGCAAATTGCAAAAATGATTAATGATTTAGCAGCAAAAACACGTGAACGTAAATTATAAAACCTGATGAAATGAAAGATGGAATCTTCACAATTACTAATTTTGTGTCAGCGGGCATTGAATTTACCACACCAGTAATTAATTTCCTAGAGGTAGCAATCTTAGGGGTTGGAATTATTAAAAAAGCACCAGTTATTAATAAAAATAATGAAATAGAAATAAGCTCAATCTTACCATTATTATTAACGATTGATCATCGTTTAATTGATGGTGGTGGTGGTCGCTTTTTAGCACGAGTAACAGCGTTACTAGAACCACCAGCTTTATTATTATTGTAAGAGAAGAGGTTATGAAATGGAAAACAAATATGATGTAATTATTGTTGGAGCAGGTCCAGGTGGTTATGTTACAGCAATTAAAGCAGCAAAAGAAGGTTTAAAGACACTAATTATTGAAAAAGAATATTATGGTGGTGTTTGTTTAAATGTTGGTTGTATTCAAACAAAAGCGTTATTAAAAAGTAGTAAAGTATATGTTGCTAATATATTGTTAATTTAGTGTTTAATAAACAATGTTATTAACAATGTTATACATATTGCTAATATATTGTTAATTTAGTGTTTAATAAACAATGTTATTAAGAATGTTATACATATTGCTAATATATTGTTAATTTAGTGTTTAATAAACAATGTTATTAACAATGTTATACATATTGCTAATATATTGTTAATTTAGTGTTTAATAAACAATGTTATTAAGAATGTTATACATATTGCTAATATATTGTTAATTTAGTGTTTAATAAACAATGTTATTAACAATGTTATACATATTGCTAATATATTGTTAATTTAGTGTTTAATAAACAATGTTATTAACAATGTTATACATATTGCTAATATATTGTTAATTTAGTGTTTAATAAACAATGTTATTAACAATGTTATACATATTGCTAATATATTGTTAATTTAGTGTTTAATAAACAATGTTATTAACAATGTTATACATATTGCTAATATATTGTTAATTTAGTGTTTAATAAACAATGTTATTAACAATGTTATACATATTGCTAATATATTGTTAATTTAGTGTTTAATAAACAATGTTATTAACAATGTTATACATATTGCTAATATATTGTTAATTTAGTGTTTAATAAACAATGTTATTAACAATGTTATACATATTGCTAATATATTGTTAATTTAGTGTTTAATAAACAATGTTATTAACAATGTTATACATATTGCTAATATATTGTTAATTTAGTGTTTAATAAACAATGTTATTAACAATGTTATACATATTGCTAATATATTGTTAATTTAGTGTTTAATAAACAATGTTATTAACAATGTTATACATATTGCTAATATATTGTTAATTTAGTGTTTAATAAACAATGTTATTAACAATGTTATACATATTGCTAATATATTGTTAATTTAGTGTTTAATAAACAATGTTATTAACAATGTTAAATATATAAAATAATAAAAATTGGCACACTGAAAAATACTATTTAATTTTTAACAATAGTTATTAAAATATAAAATTAATAATTTATAATTAAATTGATATTATTATGGTTTTCTCTCTGTATAAATTATTTTAAATAGAAAGGAAAAATAAAATATCGAAGAAATAATAAATTCATTTTTCTATTTAATAAATTCATTTTTTACAAATGTGATACCAACTATTTTTTGTTTATCATGAATGGTATCGCCAATTAAAAAAATTTATTCATTACTAATAATTTCAATAATAACATTTAAATTTATTATTTGAATTTTTAATAAATTAACAAATTTATAAATATTTTTATACAGAGAGAAAACCATAATAATACTTTAAATTTAATTACTAAAAAAATATAACTAATAATGTTCCTTAGTTTTGTTTAAAATAACTTAGAATATAATGTTATATTCTATTAAAATCCTTTAACCATATGACGGAAAAAGTTTAATATATTAATAATAATAAATAATACAAATGGAATTAAAATAATTTACGCACCGCCTAAAAAGGTCATTAATTGCGGTAAAATACCATATACAGCATCTTTTACTTTACCCATTGCATGACCTAAACCAGTTCAAATAGAATTCATTCCATACCCGAATCCAATTGTTGCAACTGCATCTGCTAAAAAATTCATTATTTTCTATCCTCCTTTTTTTCAAGTTTTTTTTCTTTTTTCTTACCTTGAATTTGTCTAACTTTTTGATAAATTAATAAACCAATTCACAAAAAAATACCTAACAAAATAAAAATACTAAATATTCATGTTAATCATACTGGTATGATATAATTCCTTTTAATAAATTAAAAAATTGAAATTTGCAAACTCGCTCCGCCCGTTGTCGCTTTGCTCCATTTAAAAAACATTATTGAATAAATTATCCGCTAATAAATTACGCGTAATAATTTATTCTTTTACTTTTTAATTTCAATATCTTTTGCAATCCTATTAACAGTATTAATAACAATATCTTTACCATACTTTTTCACTAATGACCGTAAAATAAAATATTGCTTTGTTTGCATAATTTCAACCTCCTATAATTAACTTAAAAAATTTAACTAAATTAATAGTTAACTTTTTATCGGTTGGCATTTACAATTTACAGAACAGTTTACAAAAAAGGTAAGTAGAACTTTCGAAAGAACTACTTGGTTTATTTTTTGTTAGTGCTAGAATAAAATTAAAGAAATGGAGATGAGAGAAATGATAGTCGTAAAAATTCATGTGCCAGAATTAACATGTGGTAGTTGTGCGATGGCAATTGAAAAAAAGTTAACAAAAATTCCATAAATTAAATTTCAAATTTGGATTGTAACAAGAACTATTAAAATTACTTATGATGAAACAACTTTAGATAAAGAAACAATTTTTCAGCAGATTTTAAAAGCCGGTTATGATTTTGATGAAATTAAAACAAAACAGTTATAATATGGTTATTATTTAATGAAAAAGCAATAAAAATCAAAGTTAACAAAACGGCAAATTCGAAATATGTATAAATTAATTATTGCAATAATTTTAGATATTCCTTTATTATTAGGAATGATACCAGGGTTAGGGCTGTGCTCCATAATGAATGATTACAATTAAAACCCTTACTAGTGTTATTTTATTTTATTGTGGCAGTCGTTATTATATTAATATGTTTAATGAAATATTTCGCTGGCATCTATTAAGAATGAATACGTTAATTGGTTTGGGAACATTAATTTCATATAGTTATAGTATTTATTTGATTGCATCACGTAGTCATTATATGTTATTATTTGAAACTGCTGGAACAATTATTACTATTATGTTATTAGGTAATCTAATTAATACAAGAGTGCAACGAAAAGTAACAATGGGAATTGAAAGTGTTATTTCGTTGCAAATTGAGCACGCGAACCGTGCAGGGAAGAACCAAACCATTGATGTTATTAATACTAAAGATGTTCAAGTTAATGATCTTTTATTAATCAAAAAAAGGGGAAAAAATTCCAGTTGATGGAGTTATTACAAAAGGGATTGAATATTTAAATGAAGCAATGTTAACTGGCGAAAGTAATATTATTGAAAAGCAAATTGGTGATGAGGTGATTGGTGGAACCGTCAATATGTGTGAACCATTTTATTGTCAAGCAAAAAAAGTTGGCGCTGATACTGTTTTAGCAAATATTTTAGAAAAAGTTGATGAAATTTAAAGTCAAAAACCACGAATTCAACGAATTGCTTATCAAATTACAAAATGATTTACACCATTTATTTTAATTATTGCGATTATTACATTTTTATGTCAATATTTTATTTTTCATCCTTATGATATTGCAAAAGCGATTGATATTGCCATTACTGTCATTGTTATTAGCTGTCCTTGTGCATTAGGTTTAGCAACCCCCCCTTAGCAGTTGCGGTTGGTTTTGGTAAAGCTTTAAAAGAAGGAGTTATTTTAATAATACCGATGCATTTGAAAAAATTACTAAAATTGATGCTATTGCTTTTGGCAAAACAGGAACAATTACTAATGGTCAGTTAACTGTTCATGATTTATTAGGAGATAAAGAAAATATTAAATATATTTATAATTTTGAAAAATTATCATCACATCCAATTACAAGAAGTATTCAGCATTATTTTGCTAATTGTCAAGATGAAATTTCATTTGAACAATTTCAAGAACAACCAGGACTTGGCGTGAGCGGGGTTTACCATCATCAAATGTATCAATTATTATCTTATCAAACAGCAGTAGCTAAAGGTTTTCAAAATCAAATGGAATTAGCAGTTCAAAAAATGACGGTGATTAATCCAATTTTAATTGCGCTTGTAATTAATAAAACAATTACGAATGTGATTATCTTAACGGATACAATTCGGTTTGATGCGCAATTAGCAATTACAAAGTTTACTAAAAAACATATTGCAACGCATATGATTAGCGGTGATAATGAACAAACAACAAAGGCAATTGCTAATGAAGTTGGAATTACAAGTTATTATGCTAATGTTTCGCCACTAACAAAAGCAACAATTGTTGCAGCAATTCAAGCAGCAGGAAATGTTATTGCTTATGTTGATGATGGAATTAATTATTTAGTTGCTTTAAAACAAGATGATTTTGCAATTGCAATGGAACAAGGTAGTGAAGTTGCAATTCAAAATAGTGATATTACAATTATTAAACCAAGTATTTTTAATATATATAAGGTATTTGTGCTAACAAAATTAACACGAAGCTTAATTTGATAAAACTTTTTTTGAGCTTTTAGTTATAATTTAATTTCAATTCCATTAGCTATTCTTTGTATTATCCCACCTTTAATTGGCGCAATTATAATGGTGTTAGTCAATTATTAGTTTTATTAAATTCATTATTTTTTAATAATATAAAAGTAAAATTTAAGTAAAATTATGGCTAATAATAAATTTTTACTTTAGTTAAAAAGTAAAAAACTTTTTTATTAAAAATTATTTGTTTTTAATTTTTTTATGTTATCTTTAAAATAGATATATTTTTAAGATATATCTTAATAATATAGTATAAATAATAATTAAGAATATAAAAAAGATGAAATAATATTAAATATAAATCTCATGAATAAACAAAGAACTTAACTGGATCGTAAAAAATTATAAAATAATGAAAACAAGGCAACATATTTAGAAAGGGAAAAAACATTACTATGAAAAAATTTTTAATGTTGTTAAATGTCGTAGTCTTTCCGGTTATTTCATTTTTAGCAGTTTGTGCTTGTAAAAATATTAATGATATAATAGTTCGTAAAGTGTCTCTTACTCCTGTAAATTTAACAACTTTTTTTAAAAAAAACAATGTCTTAGAATATACAGGTGAATACTTTTTTAAAGATGCTGATACCCAAACAGATAAAGAAACTTTACGTATGACAAAAGGTAGCATTGAACATATGTTTAAAAGTTTGCTTGATCAAACTTTAGGCAACAAAATTCGTAACCATTTTAGTTATAAACCAAGTGAATATTATTTTAAAATTACAAAATTAAAGCATTATCCTAGTTATAAATTAAATCAATTTTATGATTTTAATTTTCAATTAATTATTGATTTTCAAAATCGATTTTATTTTCAACAAGATAATTTAGTATTGAGATTTAAAGAAACTAAGCAATATAATAATGAGAAATGATTAAAAGTTTATTTAGATTATTTAAAAAATTGTAGTACTTATTTATGACAAAGGAAATATCTTGGTTATGAAAAAAATGGGTCATTACCATACCATCCTGATGCTCAATGAACTAGTAAACATTCAAAGGTACTTTTTATGAAAAATAATAATTCATATGTATTAAGGTTACTTTCAGAATATTATGCAAATTTATGAAATGATGCAAATACAACAGGAGGGTTATGATTTTATAAAGATAAACAATTTCATGTTAATGTTATAAGATATGAATATTTAGGACAAACACCAACCAGATTATATAACAATAATGGTGTTCGTGCAGAGATAACATTAACTTTTACTAGTAAAAGTGATAATCGTATTAGTGCTAGTGCTAGTTATGAAATATGAATGGAATATAAAAAGGTTGATTAAGGATTCTGTTGTAATAAAAATTATGCTTGTATAATTTTTATAAAACCTAAGCTTTTTTCCGACTACCGGATATATTAAGTTATATCATTTGAACTATGAATAACATTAGATTCAACTGAAAGGATAATGAAATAATCCTAAAAATAAAAGTTGCTTTTTGATATTAATTTATTTTATGCTCAAATTAGATATAATAAATTATATTATTTGGTATTAATTATCAAATTGTTGTAAATTGTACTATGAAGTGTAGCACTTTATTTAATTTAATTATAACATCAATAAAATAAATGTTCAATATAATTTATTTTAAAAAAATTTAGTAGTTTTGTTTTAAATTTATGAATTTTGGCACACTTAAAAATAAAATGATTAAAATTTTTATAGGTAATTATATTAAAAATTAAACATTTGTATAAAAAATTCTTTTGAAGATAGTCAATGTAAAGATTTTTTAAGTTTAGAGTTTATTATATTAGCAACTTCTTGATAATAATTTCTTGAATAAATACTTAAATCAATTCCTTTGGAAAATCAATGTCTAAAATTGCGGATTGCTCTTTCAACTTTAGGTTTTTGTGTTGTAGTTCCAGCATCACAAAAATATACTTTAGCATTTGTTATTTTTTCAATTTTTTCTCAATCAGCAAATTGTTTGCCTTGATTTGTTATTATTCCTTTGCATCTATCTTTGAAAAATCTGTTAGAAAAAATTCGTTCTACTGCGTTTGTAACTTCTTTTGTTGTTTTTTCTTTTAATGGTTCAATGATTTTAAATTGGGTTAATTATTCGATTAAAACTAAACAAATACTATTGTTTTTACCAACCATAGTATCCATTTGAAATCAACCAAATTCATATTTATCATATTTTACTTCTTCAATAGTTCTAAAATTTCTTATTTTTCCACGGTTATCAATTCTATTTTTTGTTTTATATTTTCTACCATGAAAATACAAATTATCTTTCTTGAAATTTAAAAATCTCAAATGAATATATTTATATAAAGTTTTAAAACATACCGGAAATTTAATACCAAACTCTTTTTTATATTTTTTACAGATTTGTTCTGGTGAATCATGAAATTTGTTATATTTTTCATCTAGTCATTCTAAAATATTTAGCAATAATGATGATTTTTTAAAACATTTTTGTCGTTTTTGTAAATAATCTTCGTGTGCTAATTTAGCGTAATATTCACTATCTTTTAACCTTTTTATTTCTCGTCTAATTGTATTGCGATTTTTATGCAATATTTTTGCTATTTTAGATATATTGGGCTTACCATTTTTTCTTTTTAAAGAATCAAGTTCTAATAAATCTTTTAACATTACTCTTTCTTTAAAAGTAAAATGATGCTTTGTTTTATTCATTTTAAAAAATCCTTTCTTTTATATACAAAGTTAATTATATAGTTTTTTGATGTTGTGGGCGCGTGGTTGATTTTCTGAAATTTTGTGATAAAATGACTTACAAGTTAAAAAAGTTTTGAGGTTTTTTCAAACAAATTTGGGAACCTTTATAAAATTCTTCGCTTAACGCTTAGAATTTTTCCCAAGTATTTTGAAAAGCGTGGCAAAAGTTTTTTTAAACTTTAAGTTATTTTTCACAAACTTATGAAAATCACCGCGAGCCCAGATTAGTACAGTATAATCACAATAATAATAATATAAATATCCCTCCTTTATAAAACATATTTAAAAATACTTGACTTACATATATATATATATATATATAATGTCAATAGATCTTGACAAAAAATTTCAATGTAAAAGAAAGGAAAATATATACAAAAGGCGCTGTGTAGATATAAACGGCAAATTTATATCTTGTTAAGTTAATAATAAAATATTTTTAATAAATTGCAACAACTTTTTCAGAAAAAATTAAATTTTTGTAATTTTATCTTATTTTATTCATATTTAAGCACACTAAAAATAATTTATTAAATTTTAACTAATAAATTTATTTAAAATTTTGTAAAAACATTGTCTTTGCACTTAGTCAATTTAAACATGGTCGGAGTTTATCATTTATAACATTAACTACTCAATCTATCATTTTTTGACTAATATTATTAAAATCAATTTTCTTAGAAAGTCAATATCTAAATTCACCGTTCATATGCTCAATTAATGGTTTTTGTTGTGGTTTACCAGGGTCACAAAAATAAACTTGTGTTTCAGCAAATATTTCCATTTCTTTTCATTTACTAAATTCTTTTCCTCTATCAGTTATTATTCCTTTAATTTTTCCTATTAAATTATTATTTTTAACAATATCTTTAAATTTTTCTAAAACTTCATTAGCAGTATTATTTTTTAATTTCATTACAAAATAATTTTTACTTGATTATTCTACTAAAACTAAATTACTAGATTGATGGTCTTTTCCTACAACAGTATCCATTTCAAATCATCCAACATTATAAACTTTATTTTCAATATCTCAAATTGATTTAAAGTTAATTAATTTACCACGATTATCAGGTTTTCCTTTTGTTTTATATTTTTTACCACTATGGGGTAAATTTTCTTTTTTTAATCCAAATTCACATAAGCGAATTCATTTATATAATGTTTTAACACAAGCAGGAAATTTAACACCAAACTCCAAGAAATAACGATAAATTAATTGTTCAGGTGTATCGTGGTATTTATTAAATCTTATTTTAATAAAATCTAACTGCTCTTTTGTAAATTTAGGTAGTTTTTTAATGCATTTTTTACGTTTTTGTTTATAACCTTTTTGTGCTTGATATGGATTATAATCTTGTATATTTTTAAATCGCTTAATTTCTCTTTTAACAGTATTAACTCCACGACCCATTTGCCGCTCTATTTCTGATAAATTAATTGAACCATTTTTCTTTTTACAAGTATCAGATAATAATAAATCCTTAAATAAATTTCGTTCATCAAATATTAAATGTTTAAATTTTCTCATTTTTATACAAATTCCCTTCATTTTTTCTTATAATATATTATATATAAAATAAAGAGGTTAATAAATATGCAAGAATTTAGTAAAGTTAACAACAAAAAACGAATTACTAGTTATGAACATTTAAATAAAAAATATGATTTAAATTTTAGTGACTATAATTTTGGTTTTGATTGAGAAGTATTTAAAGATTTTGTTGGTGATAGTTATGCCCAATATTTTACTTCGCCAACTTTTTTTAAATTTGTTTCAGCAGGAAGAGGTACTAATAAAACATGAAATCATTTAGCAGAAAAATTATTTTTTGCTTGCAATTTTACTGATGCTTCGTCGGTCATTTTACGAAGATATGCCAACACCCATGAAGATACTACATTTGGCGATATGATTAATGTGTGTAATTACTTATATGATAAATATGGCATTGATTTGGGACCTGACAATGAAAATGGTATTGTTTGACCTAAAAATGTTAAAGAAGGTGGTGAAATTGTTTTTCCTAGTGGTATTCGTATTGCTTTTGCTGGTTATGCTAATGGTAATAAAATTATGGGTAAAGTTGGTAAAGGTAGTGGTATTATATCAGCGTGAACTGACGAAATGATACATGCCGAAGAAAAAGAAATCTTAACTGACAAAGAATTAGATAAAAGATATAATAATTTAAGAGTTTCAATGTTTCGTTCTAAAAGTTTAAAGGTGTCTTACGAAAAATACACGGATGAAAATGATAATGAACAATATAATTTAAATAATCCTATTCCAGTAAAAGAATTATCTTGGATATTTCAAGAATGAGATAATATAATAAAGCAATATGAAACAGTAACAACATATTTTCATAAAACATATTCTAATCAATTTACTTTTAATCCTTTTGATAAATACCATGTTTTTTATGAAAAATTTGTAACGCCATATTTGCCATTAAATGCCCGAATGAAAACTATTTTAAAAGAACACAATCAAGTATATTCAGAAAATACACAGGCATTTAATGCTTTGGGAGTTTTTAATTTACGATTAACAATGGGAGCTGTTTGAAACAAAATTACTGATATTACTAAAAAACTTGTTTTAACAAACAAAGAAGAACGGCCTGATTTATTTGAACTTGAATACTATGGTTTTGAATATAACGATAATGACCCCAGTATTTATGTTTTACGAAATTATCGTAAATATATTAAAAAGTATAATTTACAAGATTTTTATAATACCAATACAAAACAGTATCAATTTGATAGTTATTCAATTGGTGTTGACTATGCTAATGGTAGTGCCGATCATACCGTATTTTTATTTAGTGGTTATAAAATTAATGAAAATAATGAATATGATAAATATTTAATTGAAGAAAATGTTGTTACACCAAAAAACGCAATGAACTTAAATGAAATAGTTGAACATTATTGGTAATGAATAATTAATACATTTGATAAATTTGATGGTTTTGAATATACCACATTTCATTATGATATTAATGCTCATGACTTTATGCAAAAATTGCAAGAAGATATTTACCCCTATTTAGGATATAAAATTAAAATATTTAAAGCCAAAAAACATCAGACATCACTTAATAAAGAAGCGGGTATAATTAATCGTGTAACATGAATAAGAAAAATGTTTGTTCAAGGTAAAATATATGCACGTTAGATAACTTTCCGTTTTTGGATAAGTGCATTAGTGAATTAAGATTTAGTGATACCAAAACAAACACACCCGATAGTAAAATGTATCATGACCCATATGATGCGTTGTTTTATGGTTCTTATCCGTATCGTTTTAAAATGGGTATATAAAAATCATATTTTATAGTTTTTTTGGGGTTTTGGGCGAGCGGTTGATTTTCTGAAATTTTGTGATAAAATGACTTACAAGTTAAAAAAGTTTTGAGGTTTTTTCAAACAAATTTGGGAACCTTTATAAAATTCTTCGCTTAACGCTTAGAATTTTTCCCAAGTATTTTGAAAAGCGCGGCAAAAGTTTTTTTAAACTTTAAGACATTTTTCATAAAATTATTAAAATCACCGCGAGCCCAGATTAGTGCAAAAATATAATTTATAATAATCATTAAACAACTTCCCTTCTAAAAAGATACTCAGAAGTGCTTATATATATAATGTCAATAGATCTTGATAAAAAGTTTCAAGATTAAGAAAAGGAGAAATACAATTAATGAAAAAACTGTTAAGTTTATTAAGTGTATTAACAATTAGTGGAACTGTTGTTCCAACAACAATTGCTGCTAGTCCTTATCAAAAAGAAGATAAATTAAATAGTAATATTAATTATCCACAAACATATGATTTTAAAAAAATAATTAGAAATAAGAGAGAAAATCAAAGAACGATTACTAGGGTAAGAAATGACATTAATGGTAGTGGAGTTATACTAGATAATAAATTATATTTGGGTACAGATGGTAGTAAAGTATATGAATATGATTTAATAACCGATCAACAAAAAGTTGTCATTAATACTGAAAATTCAAATACTTGAGTTCGTGGTTCTGCTTTAACATGAAACAATAAAGTTTATTTTGCTGCTAATGATAGAAGAATATATGAATATAATCTATCAACAAAACAACAAAGAACGATTACTAGGGTAAGAAATGACATTAATGGTAGTGGAGTTATACTAGATAATAAATTATATTTGGGTACAGATGGTAGTAAAGTATATGAATATGATTTAATAACCGATCAACAAAAAGTTGTCATTAATACTGAAAATTCAAATACTTGAGTTCGTGGTCCTGCTTTAACATGAAACAATAAAGTTTATTTTGCTGCTAATGATAGAAGAATATATGAATATAATCTATCAACAAAACAACAAAGAACGATTACTAGGGTAAGAAATGACATTAATGGTAGTGGAGTTATACTAGATAATAAATTATATTTGGGTACAGATGGTAGTAAAGTATATGAATATGATTTAATAACCGATCAACAAAAAGTTGTCATTAATACTGAAAATTCAAATACTTGAGTTCGTGGTCCTGCTTTAACATGAAACAATAAAGTTTATTTTGCTGCTAATGATAGAAGAATATATGAATATATAATACCTAAATATGATTTAAATAATTTACCTAAATATGATTTAAAAAAAATTAACAATAATTCTTATAATGTAATTTTAAATGAATTAAATTATTTAAATATAAATTTAGATATTTCACAATTAGAAGTAATTAATAAAACAAACACTTCAGCTACAATCAAAGCAAAAAATAATTCAAATAATTATGCTGGAAATATAAAAGTATATTATTTACTTGATAGTAATCCACAACATAAAATTATTAATTTAGATGAATTAATTAAAAAAGGAATATTTTTAAATTTTAGAGATAAAAATCAAGAAATTATAAAAGAAATTATAAATATTAATAAAAATAATTTAATATATTCAAATGTAACAGCAACAAAAATTATTGAACCAATATATGATAAAAAAAGTAAAAGTATTTGTTTTGGAACAACAATATTATTTCATAATTTACCTGAAAAACAAAATATGAAAACTACAAGTTGCAAGTATACAAAAGAAACAACTATAAATACTCAAATTACAACAGGTTTAAGTAAAACAGATAGTGAAGAAAAAAGAACAGAACAAAGTTCTAGTTCGAGTGTTGAAGATAACTTAAGTTTTGAATTAGGTGTTAATGTTCATGGAGAAGCGGGTGTATGACCCTTTGCTAAAGTTTCAACCGATATTAATACAAAAATTGGAGTTGGAAGTAATTATGGTTCTTCAACAACAAATACATCATCAGAAACTAAAACTTTAAGCAATACATTTGATTTTTCAGATAGTAAAACAAATGAATATAAAGAAAGTTCAGAAGTAGAATTACCATCCCAAGAAATTGGAGTTAAACCAAACCAAAAAATTAAAGTTACAGCTTCATTAGATGAGGTTTTAGCACAAGTAACATTAAATTTAAAACAAGATATTTATGGCACAATTATTGCAAAAGTAATTGCTTTAAATAATGAAGAAAAAAATATTACATTGTCAATTAAAGAAATTATGCAAAAACTAAAACAATATGATATCTTGCCACAAGAAATTAATATAAATAATAATGATAGTATAACTTTTAATGGTAAAGCCAGCAGATCATTAAAACAAGGATTTGATGGTAATATTGAATTTCATAAAGTTAATTAAAAATTAAAAAGTATTTATGGAAATAAATTATTAATTTATTTCCATTTATTTTAATTAATAAATTTTTCTAAAAAAATAGAAAGGAAATAACGAAATAAAAAAAATATTAAGTATTTTGGGAACAATCACTCTAATTGGAACAAGTACAACAAACTTAGTTTTTTGTAATACACCACAATATAGCGAAGATGAATTAAAAAAAGAAAAAGAAAAAAATAATATAAAAACAAATGATTGTATTTTAGAATGAATAGCACCACAAGAAAAGCCATTTAATACGGTTGATAATAAATGATATTTTGTTGTATGGCATGGTAATGTAAATGATGATTGAAAAATTATTAAATTTAAATATGATAAGTATGAAAAAAATAAAGTACTTGATGAGTATAATAATTATAAACTTCAATTATTTCAAACCGGAACAGCAGGACAAGGTTATTGAAAAGACATTTGTTTAGTTGATAATAATGGAATGCCGCGTTATTTTGCATGAAGTTTTTATCCTAATTATTTTAAATCAGTTTATCGTTGAAATAATGATAAAGAAGATGTACCCAATTTAAGTGGGAATAATAAAACTGGTGAAGTAAAGGTTAATGAATAATAAAAAGTCATTTATTAAAATGACTTTTTATATTTCTAATGTAATTAGTGATAATTTTTCAATATTCTTATTAAATAATTCTAAATTATTAATATTAATTTTTTCTTGTTCTGTATAAATTGTAACATTATAATTTCCGTAACCTCAAATACCTGATATTTCAATTTTATTTAAATTAAATAGTTTTCTATCAAAAGTTATTTTAATATTATCTACAACTATTTTTTTAGTCATACTCATTAAAACTGCCTTAGAATAAAGTAATCTATATCATTGCGAAAAATAATTTAAATAATCTTCTATTTTGTCATTAAAAACAATTAAATTAATTAAATATTTACCATATTCTCCATCTGATAATTTAATTTCAGCCGGAATAAGGGAGGGAATGTTGTTTGTTTCTAATTCGTTTGTCAATGATAATCAATTAAAAAAATTTGCTTCTAATTGATAAACAGGATTTTCTGAAATATCTTTGTTTTTAATAATTACTTTAATTTTATTATCTTTGTTGTTATTAACATTTGTTTGTTGTTTTAAATTTCAATCTGTAATTTATCCAGTTTTAGGTGAAATAAAAGGTGTATTAGGTTCACTGTTATTATTTCAACGATAAACTGATTTAAAATAATTAGGATAAAAACTTCATGCAAAATAACGCTGCATTCCATTATTATCAACTAAACAAATGTCTTTTCAATAACCTTGTCCTGCTGTTCCGGTTTGAAATAATTGAAGTTTATAATTATTATACTAATCAAGTACTTTATTTTTTTCATACTTATCATATTTAAATTTAATAATTTTTCAATCATCATTTACATTACCATGCCATACAACAAAATAATATTTATCATCAACTTTATTAAATGGTGTTTCACTTGCATAAACTTCTTTTCAATAATTTTTAGGTGGAGTAGGACCGCCAGCAAAATTAAAATATGATGAATTTAATAGTACTTGACAATCTTTAAATTCTCAATAGCCATCTTCTATTTTTTTAGGAGTTGAAATTAATTCGAAATAATAAGGAGCAAATAATTTAACATCGTCATTATAACCTTTATTAATTGCATATTTACTATATGTATAGTTTGATAACATGTAAATAATTTGTTTAAATCTTTTGACAGCATTATCATTTAAAGATTTATAATTATCTAATTTTCAGTTTTCAAATAAACCATCAATTACATATTCTGGTTTTTGTCCTTCGAATTTTTGGCGTAATATAGCTGATTTATTTGTAGGGTTACCTTTTTCATCGTATTTTGCTCCTTGAAATTTTCTATCATAATTATAACGATATGTTAAATAATTTAATAAAACAATATTTAATTCTTTAACATCTAATAAACCTAATATATCTTTACCTTTAATATAGTTTTTGGTAATACTTCATGGTAAAAAACTTTCGGTAAATCAATACTGAAATACTCTTAAAGTAGGATTTGTTTCAATAGGCATTGATAACAAAGGCACTAAACTAGCATTTTCAACAATTGATGATGGATAAGAATAAACACCATTGACATTACCTCAGCACTTAATATTACTAAATAGCATCGATTTAGGATATTTGATTTCAATTCCAGTAAATACTGTGTCTTTGGGTAATGATTTTTGTAAAACTAAGTGAATACTATTCTGATTTTTTCATTTAAAGTCAGTTATTTTAACTAAATGGGTTAACTAAATGGGTAGATTTAATAATGTCAAAACCATCAGGTGAATAAGGTTGTTTGTATTCTTCAATGATATAGCATTTATTTTTATTGTCTTCACTAATTGGCTCATTAATAGATACTATTTTTAATTATAATGTTTCTAAAAATTCTTTATCTTGTTTTGATATATCATTAATTAAAATATCTTTTTCATCAATCATGACATAACTTGTGCTATTATCATGGATTGTGGTGTTTTGCTGAATTTGTAATTTAAAATTAAAGTCACTAATTTCATAACCAGTTATTTTAATATATTCATCTTTATCAATAAAACCGATTTTAACGCTATTTTGAGAATAGTTTAAGGTAGGTTTTTGTTTTGTCTTAACAAGATATTATTAATTTTATAAATATATAAGATTCTGGCACGGTCTTCAGTAAATAATTGTTCTAAATCAGGGTCGCTGTACTGCGATTGACTGGCAAAATCTAACGGAATACTATCGATTGAATAGTCAATTGGTTCATCATTTTCCGCTAATTGTGCTAACATTTTTTTAGATGGTTTTAACATTATTCTTGTTCTCCTTCTTCTTTATTAGGCATATTGATAATAGTTTCATTGTTTTTTAATTGTCTGTTTAAAATCGCATTTACTGGTAAGCGAACATCAACAATTAATTCATCAATATTTTTAATATTGAATGTTCTACTGTTTAAAATCGCATTATCATATTTAATTAACTTAATAATAAATTCAGTTAATTTAATCTCTCTAATATATATCATTTGTTCGTATGATGCGTTTGTTTGAATATTAACTCCTGCAACTTCTGCCTGAGTTTGTTGGGCTCCCTTAGTAATAGCAGGAACATGATGGCCGATTTATTTTATAATAATTAGTTAATAATCAATCATATATTTTAGTTAATTGTTCACCTTTAAAATTACCCGCAATATAGTCTACTGGTTGAAAATTACTATCAGGATCACCTTCAACCAATAACAAGTCATTTTCAATAAATGAAGCCAACATTTTACTAATTTCTTGGTCAACAACACCAGTAACTCCATTAGTATTAATCGTAAATTTACCACTATTTAATAATGGGTCTAACATTATCTTTTCAGCAATAATATCTAAAATACTAGCAAATTGTTTACCATAACGAGCAGAAGGCTCAAAATTAGGATTATTAGGAATAATTTCAATTGGTATAAAATTAAGTGGCAATATTTCTTCTCTTTGTAATGTAGTATAATTATTTCATTTAGCATCATTCAATATATAAGTCGGTAATAGTACTGTATAATTGTGTTTTTAACTTTCTAATAACTTTTACTTGTTTAGTTACATAATCAATTTCTAATTTTTCAGTAATAAAAACACTCTGGTCATTTTTAATATAAGGGTCATAATCAAAAGTGCAAGATACTAAATTACCCAATTCATCATACTGGTCATTGTAAAAATCAATAGTAATAAAATTAAGTTTTGAATTATTAGCAAAAATAAAATATGCACCTTTACCATTTTTATTAATTTTATATTCGTTATATCAATTCTTATTAGTAAAGTCCTGCATTTTTAAAAAGTTATTAATTAATTTAGTATCTATTTTTTGATTAGTAAGTGGATTATAAATGCTAATTTCTAAATCTCGTGGATTTAAAAAATTAGCATTATCTTCACAAATTATTTTTTCTAAAATCTCATTATGTTTTTGAACAGTAACATTTTTACGATTAGTAATCGTTGATGTTAAATTAAGATAATAACTATCAATATCATATTCTTTTTTTAATTTCTTTTTTGCTGGTAATAATCCCATTTATAACACCTCTTTATTTTGTATCTTCTTTTTTAATAAAATCTTCAATACTATCTTCTTTTTGTTGTTTATTATTAGTTTTGATAAATCTAATAGTTTCAATAATCAAAACTATAATTCCAGCTCCGATAAGCATTGCTGAAACAATAACATACGCTGGTCAAGAAATACCTAATGTTTTTTCTCCTATAAAACAAATAATAATTCCTGCGATAAAAAACAACGATGAAACTCCGAAGATTTTAAAAAACATAATTAAATCTTTAATAGTTACCTTAGGCATAATAACATCTCCTTTCTAACTTATTTTTTTTCTTTCAATATAAATTCCATTTAAATATTGCGCTGATTCTTCTTTTTCAATAGTTACTTCTCTATAATTAGTATTTTTATCTCATTCAAATATTGATGAATAACCTTCTATTGATGTTCTAATATAATAAGTTGTTGGCATTTGTTCACTTATAAATTTAGGATTTACAAAAATTGTAAAACCATATATTATAAATTATGTTTCAACAGAACAATTTATGCGATAATAATATTTATTATCAAATGCTCTAACAGTATATTCTTTTGAATTTCTAATAAAATCACTAGTATTAATAATTTCTCAATCATTACCATCTCTATCTTTTAATTGATAATGTTCATTAATATATTTAGTAGTTGGTAATGTATCATCAGTTGCTTCTAGTCCGGGCGTTTTGTTTGTTTTAATAACACTAAAATCTGCAACTTGGTCATTATTTTGAAAACTAGGATCTCATATTCTTAATTCTCCTTTTTCAACATTAAAATCAGCATTATTACGACCACTAGAATTAGACATTAAAGTTATTTTATTTTGTTTTAAATCTGAAACTGAAATTTTTCCACCATCATTTTTAATGATAGTTTTATTATCAAATAGAACACTTAATTCATTGTTAGAATTATATATAACTGATTTATTATCAATTTTAAATAAATTACCTATTTTCTTTTCTAATTTATTATCAGTTTCTATTCTTTCTGTTTTTTCTTTTTCTAATAAAGCATCAACTTCTAACTGGGTATAATATGCTTCTAAATCTATCATAGTTAAATCAATACCTTCTTCTTGAAAAGTACGAAACATTTTCTTTAAAGTTGTTAAATTAGCCAATGATTTTGCATAGGTAGGCAATAACCTTGCCATGTTGCCATAGGGTTATTTTGTGAAGAATAATTAATATAACCAACACTCATATTTGCCGAAGTAAAAAACTCAATTGGAATACGATTAAATGTTCAATGCTCAATCGTAATAAACACCATATTAATACAAATTTTCTTTAATAATGGGTCTTTAAATGTTTCAAATTTTAATTTTGAAAATGGATAATTTAAATAGGAATTAATCATATTTTGGGCTCTTAAAGCAAATGTTTTAAATCATAATTCTACATCACCTTTAAAGAACTTATTATAACGAACTGGAACTTGTGTAATTTTACCTGTCATTGGATTAAAATTATTATAATTTTCCAAAGTAACATTTTGTCATAATTCATTTAACATTTAATCATCTCATTATCATTTACTTTTTTTAGAATATATTTTATTTAATATAATTTTTTTACTATTTAGTAATGTTTTTGTTTTAATTGTTTTGTTTAAATCTTGTTTTGTTATTAGTTGCTTGTATGTTTGAAATGCTGCGCCACCGCCCAGTAAACTAGCAACAGCACTATCTTCTAGCGTATTTAACAATTTATCTTTATTAAAGTTATTTTTAAATTGTTGTTGCATTTTTAATATTTTAGCAATTGTCCGATATATTTTAAAACTATCTTTTACTATTTATTGATAATCAACTGGAACAAAAGACAATAAATTAAACAAACTTGTTTTTTTAAATCCCCAACCAATAAATCATTCACTGTTCATATAGAATTTAAACGGTTCAGGATATAAAACAAACTGTTCTGCTTTGATTAAAGTTGTCATAACGACAATAGGGGGATATTTATGATTTTTATAATATATTGTTAAAGCAACTTCACCCGCAACTGATAAAGGAACAATTTTAACTGCTAAAAAAACATCAGAACCGTAAGTAAAGGGTAATAATTAGCCTTTTTTAATAGCCTTAGTTTCAAATTTAGATAATATTTTTTTAGTTTTATCTGTAATTTTACTAATTACTTTTTGTTTAATAATAATTATTTGTTTTTCAATTGGGGCTAATAATTTTTTAGTTACTTTTTGAATATAAAAATTTGGGTTTAAATGATTTAAAGCATTATTTAATTTAATTGTTGTTTGATGCAAGATATTTAATAATTTATTATTATATATTTTATTAACTCGCATTAAATTAGCATTTAATAGTAGGTTTTTACCAACACCTTTTTTGTGAATATTAGTCATAATGTTATATCATTCATTAGGACTTATTTTGCTTATTTTATTAATATTTAATCCATATTCAGATAATCATTTATTAGCATTTTTTTCATTTACGCGTGGTATTTTTTGAACTAATTTAGGACTTATTTTTTGAATATTTTTTTCAATTTTTAATAAATTATTAATTGTTTCTAATTTAGAAACTTTAAAACCTTTATAAAAATCATTTCGTGCTAATTTTCCAATTGTATATAACAAAGTCTCATTATTAGCTTGTTTTGTAAAATCAAATATTAATTTATCAGATAAAATATTTTTACCTGTAACTTGTCTGACAGCATCCTTTAAATTATTAGCATTTATTATACCTAATTTTTCAAGTAATTTAGTTTCTTTTGCTAATTTTAAAATTTTAGTTGTTCGAGCAGCGCGCGTTAATTTACCAATTACACCAATTGCTGGTAGTAAATTTAAGGCAGTACTTTTTGCAGTTACTTCTGATGTTAAACTATCATATATTTGGTTTACTGCAAAATCGGTTGCTGTTTCTACTCCAAATGATATAAAGGCTGCGGCAAAATTAGATAAACCAGCACCCAAACCAACAGAAGATGCTACACCGCCAGTTAAAACTGATAAACCAAGGGCTAAAACTTGAATTCCTAAAAATTCTAATAATTGTAAACCAAAACTTTTTTCTTGTTGTTGAATAAACAATCTAGTTGGTATTTTTTTAACAGAATAAATAAGAGCAGTTTTAGATGTTCCAATTGGCATATATATCAAACGAAAAAAATACTATTTTTTAGTACTATTATTAAGAATTTTTAATTTTAACATCAATTGGATTTGTTTGACCAGTAGCGTTATTTTTACCTTGAATTTGAACTTCAACAGTTTTATCATTTGTAATATCAATAGGTCAATCTTCACCTTTACTTTCAATAAAGTAATCAAAATCACTTTCAGTTAAAGAACTATCTACGGTTTTAACTGCTTTTAAAACAACATTTTTAAATTGTGGTTTTAGTTGTTCAACTGTTGCTTGTGTTGGGTCTGCAACATGAATAGTTGGTTTATCTAATTTATTAATTTTACTAATATCAATTTTTGCAACAATATGTTTAATAATTCCCTTCGGTTCAACTACTGCTCCACCTAAATATAAAACACGCTCCATAATCAAAGTATTACCCATTCCAGTACCTAACGCAGCAGCACCAACCCTTAATGGAGTATGGTCTTTTTTGCGTAAAATAAGAGGGTTATATTTTTTACTAAATTTAAGATAGTATTACAAAAGCTTAGGTTTTATAAAAAATATAAATAAAATAATTAGATAACTTTTTAAAAGGTTGATTTATCAGTGTTTTAGAAATATATTTAAAATAAAGAATAATTTTTATACCAAAACCTAAACTTTTTTCTTACTACCAAATTTAAAGGAAATTGCATTAACACCTTCTGGTAATAAACTAATTATTCCTTCTGAACCATATTTATTAATAATTGGTAATTTTTTAGTAACCATATAGTATGTTGTTCCTTCAACAGTTTTCATTGCGCCACTTGTTGTGATTACACTGTTTATTTGGTCGTTTGCTCCAAGTTGTAACTGTAATTTATTACGAATTCCACGAATAAAATCAGCCGAACCCAAGACAACTGTTTCTGATGGAGTAAAGCCATTTTCATATATTTTATCCATGATTTCATCGTGGATTTGTAATGCATTTGTATCATCCACTTTTTTACCTTGAATATTTGTAACTTTTCCTTTATTAATAATTTCTAAAATTTTATTGCGTTTATAAGCAACCTCAGTGTCCATTGCTTGCTCAATATCAGCAGCTCAAAGATTAGGATTAAAATCACTTTCTACGGGATCTAATTTACGAGCAAATGCTAAAATGGTATCTAATTCAACAACTCCATCATCAAATTCTACGGTTGAGTATTTTAATAAATTATCGTCAGTATTAAATACTTTTCCATCTTTTCCTAAACCTTCATTGTATTGAATATTTTTCTTTCTTTTATATGTTAAACCAAACTTATTTGCTTCTTTTCACGCAAATAGTGCTTCTCAACTAAATTTTTGTTAATAAGTTTGTAAATATCATTGGTCAAATGATTCACGATCATTTTTTGTTGCTTGATTAACAATATCTCCAAATATTCTTTGTGGATTTTGTGCCATAATTATCTCCTTCTTTCTTATTTATTAAAAACATTGTCTGTATATAAAATATTGTTTTCTTTATTATCTGTTTTTGGCACACAACCGGTATTAACTGTTTGTACCTTAATTAATTCATCATAAACACTTTGTAAATGTGTTTTAATTACTTCAATATCATCAGTAATATTATAAGATTTTAATAAGACATTTTTAAATTCTTCATTATCAGTTAAAGAATTATTAAAATTATTAATTTCAATTTGTTTTAATTGCAGGGTTTGTTGTTCTAATTGTGAAATTAATTCAGTGTTTTTTGTTTGTAATTCATTGATTTGTTGATTGCTATTTTCTAAATTACTTGCATTAAATTCATTAATTTCTTCATAATTTTCTAAAATAACTTCTGCAGTTTTAATATCAAAACTATCATTTTCGTTTTTAATAGGTTTATTATTTTCATCAATAAGAACATATCTTACATTTTTTACCATTTTTTCACCTCCTTATTTTTTAAAATTTATTCTTTTTCTAATTGCCTTTTGTATAATTTCAAAACTATCCACTCTAAAAGATAAAAAATAGCGTTTAGTTTTTAAGTTTAGTTGATTAAATACCGAGCCTTTAATTTTTATCTTATCATCTTTTCTTAATTTTAAAAACTCAGATACAATTGGTGGATTATATATTGATAATGTTGAGTAATTCAACCCCTATAATTGACATTTGGCCGAACAAGCATCAACTTCAACACCACCAGCAACCAGTGCCTTAATTTTAGTTTTAATAGGATTTTCATGTAATCTAACAGTTAATTCTAACTTGTTAACTCTTTTATTTTTTGATTTTGTCTTATTAGTATTTACTGTTTTTTTAGATAAATTACTTTTTGTTTGTGACATTAATAATACCTCCTTTTGCTAAAAAATATTGTAGATGCTTTCAAGCATCGTGTTCATGTTCTGACATTTTAATATTTCCTTTATAAATATAATTTTTCTTAACAACTGGTGATTGTAAAAAATACTTTAAATTAAATAAATATTTGCATAATACTTTTAAACCACCAATTAATTTAAGAGTAGATAATGGATTTTTTATTTTTAATCCTTTATGAAGTTGATAATCTTCAATTATTACAAGAACTTTATTTAAATAAGAACAAATTTGCTTTTTGAATTCATTTAATATTAAATAGCTATTATTGATTGCTTCTTCTTCGTTTTTATAATTAAAAGTAATATTATTAATTATTTTCTTTTGTAAAACATTATAAATAACAACACCAGTTTGACCAATTACAGCAGGGTCAATTGCAATAATATATTTTAATTTATCTGGTTTATTTTTTTGTCAATTTGTAATATTTTTCATCCATCTGATGCTAAATCTAAAATATCGTTAATTTTGTAATGTTGCATATATGAATTAATAACATCTCATTTATCTTCAAATAAATTTAAATACATTTTTGCTCATTCTAAACATTGCAAATCATAATGATTTTTATGATGTGAAATACGACAATTAACAGGTTGGCAATTAACCCAATCAAATGATGTTGTTATTTCATGTCAAGTTTTATTAATATATAAACTTTTATATTTTTGCATAATATTTTTCTCCTTTATTTTTATTTTTTAAAATAAACAGAAAATTCCTTTGTTGGTTAATATTTTGATATTTAGTAAATAATTTGTTTTAGTATTTATTTATTTCGCCGCCCGCTTAGCTTTGAAGGTGAGCGGGGGCGGATAGGATATTTTGATAGAGTTTACCCCCATACGGAAATAAACAAAAAAACAAGTTTACCCAGTTATTAATTACGCTTCATCCATCCCTAGACAACTTTATACAAAGAAAATAACCTTTTGGAGTTCCAACCCTCTTGTTTTTTTAATGTCCGATATTGTTTTTTTCGGTTTAATAGCACTCTTTTTATGAAAACAAGCCAAAAAACACATGCTCTGACATTTCGCAAGTGATTAATCTTGCCGAGAATTAAAGAAATAAATAGGAGTAGTAAATCCAATCGCTTTCATACTTTCTTTAAGGCTTCGTACCATATATGAGTTATCCATCTTTAAGCATCAAAATATTAAATTTTAAGCGTTGCATTATTCATCGGATAATACCTTTATTGAAAGGATTTATAAAATATCATTTATTTTTTGTAGGGAAAACAGAATTTAATCTTTTTTTATGATAAAAGTTCTAAATTTAAAGATACTATCTGATGAATAATGCAAATAAATTTATTTTTTTAATAGAAAAATAAAAAAAAACAATCTCACAAGAATTGTTTTTTGCCGGTTCATCGTACAGGACGCCTTTTTATCAATTATTAAAAATAAATTTTTGAACTTTTATAAAATATATTAGAATTATGTTATATAGGAGAAAAATGATTATGCTAGATATTAAATTAATTGCTGTTGACTTAGATGGAACAGCTTTAAATTCTAACGGGGAAATGTCCCCACGTACTTTGCAAGTTTTAAAAGGATTAGTTAGCAAAGATATTAAATTAGTTATTGCAACAGGTCGCCCTTTATATCAATGCAAGGATATTGCCGCAAAGTTAGGTTTAACTAATAGTAATGATTTTACTGTTAGTTTAAATGGGTCTGTTGTAATAAATAATGCCACAAAAGAAGTTTTGTTTTGTGATTTTTTGAATCAGCAGTTATTGCGAGATATTTATTTAGATGTTATTAAACTTGATTTAGAAACATTAATTATGTTTGATGCTGATCAGCCTTCATTTAATAAAATGCTTTTACATTGTAAAGGATTTGAAGATAAAATAACCAAAAGTTATTTAGCAAGTTTTGCTGTAGTTAAAGATGAAGTAACAGCATGTTTATATTCCGCTGATTTTAATATTAATGTTAATAAAGTTTATATTAGTAGTTATACCCTTGATATTAATCGGTTTGTAACAAAATGACAAGGAAAGATTGAAATTTCCCAAGAAATTCGCGGTGATCGTTCATCGTTAGAAATTACTAGTTGTAATGTTAATAAAGCAACTGGAATTGCTAAAATTTGTGCGAAGTACCAATTAACAGCAAAAAATGTGTTAGCTTTTGGGAATGAACATAATGATGTTGCAATGTTGCAATGAGTTGGAATTGGTGTTGCAATGGAGAATGCTCCTGATGATGTTAAAACAATTGCTGATTTAGTGACTGATGATAATGACCATGACGGCATTGCTAATGTAATTGAACAAATGTTTTTATCGTAGTTGGTTAGAATTAAGGTTATTAATACAATTACCAATAAACTTTAATTAAGTTTTTTTTGTAAAAAATAATATCTTAAATAAATTATTCTTGTTGTATTGATGAAAGGGAAAAAATGAAAGTAGTTACAAAAAAACCAAGTAAAATAAATTATTCTTAATGGGTATCAATAATTTTATTTTAATTGATGACGAATATTATTAACCGTTTTATTATTTCCAATTATTATTTTTTGATCAAAAAAATATGTGCGATATTTTTTTAATTTCACCCAAAATTATCAACGAACTGGGATGTTAAAAATGAATTCAAAAAATTTTAATTTTAATAGTTTTGAAACATATCATCAAGATCTTATTGCAAAAGAATTAAAGTAATTAAATTTTTATTTTAACACAATAGAAGAAACACAAATGAAAGCCGTAACAATTTTAAACAAACAACAAGAATCCATTAGTGCTCTTTATTTACAACATCCACATTCTCAAAAGTGAGTAATTGGTTTACATGGGTGAACAGAAAACAAATATTTAGCGTTATGATAAGTTTATTATTTTTATCAACAAGGTTATAATGTTTTGACATTTGATAGTGTTGCACACGGTTTAAGCGCTGGAAAATATAGTGGGATTTATTATTTAAATGCACAAAATTTAAATGATGTTATTGCATGGATAACAAATAATTTTACCGTCAATCAAATTGGATTAATTGGAAATAGTATGGGGGCCGGCTTGTTTAACAAAATATTTACTAGATCACGGGTACCAAAATGCTTTAATTAAATGAGCAATTAGTGATTGTGGGTTTAGTAACTTATTAGTACATTATTAGTACAATTTCGGTATGTGATGCAATATCGTTATCATCGTTGTTGATGATTAATTAGTTTTGGTTTAAGAAAGAAATTTAAACAAGAACTTAGTTTTAATCTTTGCCATTATGATTTATTAAAACATACAGAACGATTAAAAAATTTATACCAATGTTAATTTTTCATGGTACTAATGATGATTTTGCCCCTTATTTTATGAGTAAAGAATTTTATACTCAGAAAATTAAATCAGAACCATTAGGACAAAGTCAGTTGGTATCATTATTAAATTTAGGACATGTTGAAGCAATTTCAAAAGGTCATAAAAGTTATTTAAGCAGCAATTAAAACATTTTTAATACAACAAGAAAGGAAAAAATAATGAAATTACAAAAAAAATACGGCTTTTAACAAATTTTAGCCTTAGCCATTTAATCCACATTAGGTTCTTCAATTTTAGTTTCGTTTGGGCAAGTTGCTTTTCAAGCGCAATTTAATCCAATTTTAATTATTATTGCATGAATTTTAGGGGGCTTATTAGTTTTACTAGAAATGTTATTATTATCCGAGGGTGCAACATCGTATACTGAAAATGGGACAAGGTTATTATTGAATTAAACGAGAAAAATGGAGTGCTTGTTCATTTTGATTTGGATGAATTATGGTGTTATTTGTTAGTGCGAAAGCAGTTGCAACTGCTTGTTTAGCTTTTGGTAATATTGTTGTGGCATTATTAAAATTAGAAAATCAATAATATGGTAAAATGTTTGGGATTTTTATTTTATTTGGTTTAGTTTTAATGCAACTATTGATTAAAAAGAGTAGTGGTTATTCACAAATTATTTTTGCCTCACTAAAGGGTTTGCCAATTGTATTAGTATTAATTATTGCAATTGTATATGGTAATACAAGTAGTTTTGCGGATTATACAATTAACCAAAACTTAAGTCAAATTTATTTATCTTCCTTTTTATTGCTACCAGAAACAGCTATGACGATGTTTGCTTATTCTGGCGCGGAAGCAATTACCTATGTTAGTGGAGAAGTTATTAATCCTCGCAAAAATATTCCCCGGGCAATAATTATTGCGAGGATTATGATTGTAATTCTTTATATCATTTTAGCAATTGGTTTACTAACAATTAATAAACCACAAGCATGAATCGGACCGAATGTATTTAATAATTTTTGATATTATGCTATTATGAATAATCCAGCAATTCCACTAGTTTTGAATTATTTGTTTTCTATTTTAGCAATTTTTATTTTTGTTGGTTCATTAAATTCATTTTTAGTCTATAATTCGCGGTTGATTTTTAAAATGAGTGAAGAAAAAGATTTTTTTGCTTTTTTTCAAAAAACAACAAAACAAACTAATATTCCATACTTAGCAATGCTATTTTTAGTTATATTAGCAGTTATTTATATTTTATTAACATCATTATTTAATGTTACAAATTATTTTATTTTAGCAGTTAGTGTTTTAAAATTTATTACAATGCTTAGTTTAATTTATTTACGGATTAATGATTCAAAGTATGAACCATTATATCAAAAACCACTTTTTATTATCTTATTTATTTTAGCATTAAGTTCTTGTTTGATTACTTTTATTGGTTCAATCTTAGCAATGTATTATTATGCACAAAATACCCATAATATGTGAGAGTTATGAAATTGTTTACTTGTATTAGGCGGCATATTAAGTGGTTATCCACTTTATTATGTTAAAAAATCATGTACTCAGAAATTAAAGCCTAAAAAGCAAAAAGACAATATTAATATTAATAGCAAAGAAAATGGAGAATCTTTTACAAAATAATCTCTTTAAAAAAAATTTAATGATATAATATTGTTGTTCATATGACAATATAATAAATCTTCCTTTTTTTCTTTTTAAAATTTAAAGTATGATTTTAGATATTCATTTGAATAAGAAAGGAGGGCAGTAAGAATGTATAATAATAAACCACAACACAGATTTAATAAAAAAAATGAACAATTTATTAACGATGAAAAGTTTTTATTAGCATCAAAACAACCGCAATTAAAAACAGTTACTAGTAAAGATGGACAAATAAGAGATTTATGTGAATTTTGAGTTTTAGATAATGGTGAAGAAGTACAATGTGTAGTATGAAATGATTTAGCACAAAAATTAAATGCTGAATTTAATCTTGAAAGCTTTACAACAATTACTATTACTTATAAAAAGAATTTTAATGATTTTACTGGTAAAACTCGTTATAGTGTTCGTGATTTTGCTTTTACTAATTAATTCATTCTTTGATTTTAAAGTAAAACAATAAAAACCCTTTTCAAAGGGTTTTTTCTTTGGTGCTATTAATAAAAGTCTAGTATTAAAGGAATTTAAATTTTGTTTTATTTTGTTAATAAGACTTTTCCCCGACTACCTGGTATTTTACCACAATTAATGACCTTTTTAGGAGATGCGTGAATTATTTTAATTCCATTTGGATTATTTATTATTATTAAGATATTAAACTTTTTCCATCATATGGTTAAAGGATTTTAATAGAATATAACATTATATATATTCTAAGTTATTTTAAACAAAACTAAGGCACACTATTAGCTATATTTTTTTAGTAATTAAATTTAAAGTATTATTATAGTTTTCTCTCTGTATAAAAATATTTATAAATTTGTTAATTTATTAAAAATTCAAATAATAAATTTAAATGTTATTATTGAAATTATTAGTAATAAATAAATTGTTTTAATTGGTGATACCATTCATGATAAACAAAAAATAGTTGGTATCACATTTGTAAAAAATGAATTTATTAAATAGAAAAATGAATTTATTATTTCTTCGATATTTTATTTCTCCTTTCTATTTAAAATAATTTATACATAGAGAAAACCATAATAATATCAATTTAATTATAAATTATTAATTTTATATTTTAATAACTATTGTTAAAAATTAAATAGTATTTTTCAGTGTGCCAATTTTTATTATTTTATATATTTAACATTGTTAATAACATTGTTTATTAAACACTAAATAAATAATATATTAGCAATATGTATAACATTGATAAGAATCAATGTTTTTATCAATAAATTAGCAATATATAAACATTAAATATAACAATGTTTATCGCAGTAGAACGAATTTTTTCTAACAGATTTTTCAAAGATAGATGCAAAGGAATAATAACAGATCAAGGCAAAGAATTTGCTGATTGAGAAAAAATTGAAAAAATAACAAATGCTAAAGTATATTTTTGCGATGCTGGAACTCCAACACAAAAACCCAAAGTTGAAAGAGCAATCCGCGATTTTAGACATTGATTTTCCAAAGGAATTGATTTAAGTATTTATTCAATAAATTATTATCAAGAAGTTGCTAATATAATAAACTTTAAACTTAAAAAATATTTACATTGACTATCTTCAAAAGAAGTTTTTATACAAATATTTAATTTTTAATATAATTACCTATAAAAATTTTAATCATTTTATTTTTCAGTGTGCCAAAATTCATAAATTTAAAACAAAACTACTAAATTTTTTTAAAATAAATTATATTGAACATTTATTTTATTGGTATTATAATGAAATCAAATAAAGCGCTACACTTCATAGTACAATTTACAATTTCAAAAACTCAGATACAATTGGTGGATTATATATTGATAATGTTGAATAATTTAATCCGTCTCATTGACATTTAACTGAACAATCATCAACTTCAACACCACCGGCAACCAGTGCCTTAATTTTTGTTTTAATAGGGTTTTCATGTAATCTAACAGTTAATTCTAATTTGTTAATTCTTTTATTTTTTATTTTAGGTTTATTAGTTATTGATTTCTTAGGTAAATTACTTTTTAGCCGTGCCATTTTTATCAACTCCTTTTGTTATAAAATATTGTAAATGTTTTCAAGCATCTAATTGGTGCTCTGACATTTTAATATTCCCTTTATAAATGTAATTTTTCTTAACAACTTGCGATTTTAAAACATAATTTAATTTAAATAGATATTTGCATAAAACTTTTAAACCACCAATAAATTTAGGAGTAGATAATGGATTTTTTATTTTTAAACCTTTGTGAAGTTGATAATCTTCAATTATTACAATAACTTTATTTAAATAAGAACAAGTTTGATTTTTAAATTGATTTAATACTAAATATATATTATTTATTACTTCTTCTTCATTTTTGGAATTAAAAGTAATATTATTAATTATTTTCTTTTGCAAAACATTATAAATAATAATACCAGTTTGACAAATTCCGGTAGGGCAATTACAATAATATATTTTAATTTATTTGTTTTATTTTTTTGTCAATTTGTAATATTTTTCAACCATCCGCAGCAAAATCTAAAATATCGTTAATTTTATAGTGTTGCATATATGAATTAATAACATTTCATTTATCTTCAAATAAATTTAAATACATTTTTGCTCATTCTAAACATTGTAAATCATAATTATTTTTATGATGTGAAATACGACAATTAACAGGTTGACAATTAACCCAATCAAATGATGTTGTTATTTCATATCAAGTTTTATTAATATACAAACTTTTATATTTTTGCATAATATTTTTCTCCTTTATTTTTATTTTTTAAAATAAACAGAAAATTCCTTTGTTGGTTAATATTTTGATATTTAGTAAATAATTTGTTTTAGTATTTATTTATTTCGCCGCCCGCTTCACTTTGAAGGTGAGCGGGGGCGGATAGGATATTTTGATAGAGTTTACCCCAATACGGAAATAAACAAAAAAACAGTTTACCCAGTTATTAATTACGCTTAATCCATCCCTAGACAACTTTATACAAAGAAAATAATCTTTTGGAGCTCCAACCCTCTTGTTTTTTTAGTGTCCGATATTGTTTTTTTCGGTTTAATAGCACTCTTTTTATGAAAACAAGCCAAAAAACACATGCTCTGACATTTCGTAAGTGATTAATCTTGCCGAGAATTAAAGAAATAAATAGGAGAGTAAATCCAATCGCTTTCACACTTTCTTTAAGGCTTCGTGCTATAGATGAGTTATCCATCTTTAAGCATCAAAATATTAAGTTTTAAGCGTTGCATTATTCATCGGATAATACCTTTATTGAAAGGATTTATAAAATATCGTTTATTTTGTGTAGGTAAAACAGAATTTAATCTTTTTTTATGATAAAAGTTCTAAATTTAAAGATACTATCTGATGAATAATGCAAATAAATTTATTTTTTTAATAGAAAAATAAAAAAAACAATCTCACAAGAATTGTTTTTTGCCGGTTCATCGTACAGGGCGCCATTTTTTGTAATTATTGATTTTTATTTTTAATTTGTTATAATTTTATCTAACTTTTTATCATTTAGTTTTACAGTATACAAATTGGATTTTATTGATATCGGATTTTTATTAACGGAATTATGCAAACTCGTTGATATAATCTTCCACGAGTATAATAATGTTTTTTAATTTTATAAAATAAAAAAATAAAATAGTTACTTAAATTTATTGTTTTTTTACAGAAAATAATGTCTTATAACAAAAAGTCTAGTTAAAATGCAACAATTTTCCAGTTTTCGGTATATAATAAAAATAGTTTTAGTAAAAAGAGAGGTGAGGATTTTTTATTATGTCAAAAAAACTGCACGGGATAGGTGCTAGCAATGGAATTGCAATTGCCAAAGTTTTTAAATTAGAAGAACCAAAATATGAAATTTCGAATAATACGGTTTCTGATTTGGCAAAAGAAATTAAAATACTAGAAGCAGCAATGCAAAAGGCAAACACAGATATTGAAAAACTACAAAAGATTGCTTTAGACAAATTAGGAGCGGAAAAAGCAGCAATTTTTGAAGCACATAAGGAAATTTTGCGTGATCCAGCAATGATTGATGAAGCAAAAAATATCGTTAAGAGTAATAACAATAATGCAGCATATGCAATTCATACTGTTGCTCAAAAGTTTATTACAATGTTTGCAAGTATGGATGATCCATATTTTAAGGAGCGTGCAGCTGATGTTAAAGATGTAACTGATCGTTTAATTAAGTATATTTTAAATGTTCCGGTCTTAGATTTAGCAACTATTAATGAAGAAGTTGTTATTGTTGCTGAAGATTTAACACCTTCACAAACAGCGCAGTTAAATCCTAAATTTGTGAAAGGATTTAGTTGTGATATGGGGGGGCGCACTAGTCATGCTGCAATTATGGCCCGTAGTTTAGAAATTCCAGCTGTCTTAGGATTAAAAGATATTACAAAACAAGCAAACCATCATGAAATAATTATGATTAATGGAACAACAGGAGAAGTTATCTTAAATCCAACATCTACGGATATTAAAACTTGGACAACAGAAAAAGAAAAATTTTTACAATTGCAACAAGAACTATTGGTGTTTAAAGATAAACCAACAGTTTCAAAAGATGGATATCAAAAATTTGTTTTAGAAGGAAATATTGGAGCACCAAAAGATGTTCAAGGTGTTTTGGATAATGGTGGGCAAGGAATTGGATTATTTAGAAGTGAGTTCTTATATATGGATAATGACCATTTCCCAACTGAAGATGAGCAATATGAAGCTTATAAAGGTGTTTTAGAAGGAATGCAAGGGCGTCCAGTGATTATTCGAACATTAGATATTGGTGGTGATAAAAAATTATCATATTTTAAATTTCCAGAAGAAATGAACCCATTTTTAGGATATCGTGCAATTCGCCTTTGTTTAGATAAAACAGATGTTTTTCGAACACAATTACGTGCTTTATTACGTGCTAGTGTGCATGGGAAAGTTGGTATTATGTTTCCAATGATTGCGACAGTTGATGAATTTAAAACTGCAAAAAAAAATACCTTAGAAGAAAAAGCAATTTTAATTAAAGAAGGATATAAAGTTGCAGATAATATTGAAATTGGAATGATGATGGAAATTCCAGCAGCAGCAATGTTAGCTGATCAGTTTGCAAAACACGCTGATTTCTTTTCGATTGGAACTAATGATTTAATTCAATATACAATGGCAGCTGATCGAATGAGTCAATTTGTGGCATATTTATACCAACCATATAACCCATCTGTTTTACGTTTAATTAAAACAATTATTGATAGTGCCCATAAAGAAAGAAAATGGGTTGGAATGTGTGGTGAAATGGCTGGAGAGGAACAAGCAATTCCGCTTTTAATGGGAATGAAATTAGATTACTTTTCAATGTCTGCCACAAGTATTTTAAATGCTCGTCGTATTATTAGCAAATTAGAAGTTTCGGCAATGGAACAATTAGCAACAGAAGCATTAGAATGTCAAACGGGTGATGAAGTTTTAGCTTTAGTTGAAAAAAGAACAAAAAATGCTTTAGAAGCCTAAAATTTTGATAAAATAACACTATATAGTGTTATTTTTTATTAAAATAGGTGGTTTAAATGATAAATCTAAATACATACGCAATAATTGACCTTCCATTGCCAGTTTTAATTGCTTTTGTTGTTATTTTTACGGCATTATCAATTATTAGTGGATTTTGATATTGAAGACAATGGTGTAAAAAACGCCATAATGCTAAAAATTATGATTTTTATAAAACCTAAGCTTTTTTCCGACTACAATAATTTTGTAGTTAAACAGAAGGTAACAATTCGGGCTGCTTTTCAAAAAAATAAGTATTTAATTTTATTTTTATTATGTTTCTTTTGCTTAATTGGCTCTATTTTGGTTTTAGTTAAACAACTAGTTGGTTTCCCATTGTTTTTAAAATAGCACATAAATTTAATAATTTTATAGTATACTAAAGATAGATGACAAAGTTGTCTGCTTAATAAAAAAAGGAGAAGAAAAGATGGGATTATTTAGTAAAAAATCAAAAGAACTTGAAATAATTGCCCCTGTAGATGGTGAAGTTATTGCTTTAGATAAAGTTGAAGATGAAGTATTTTCACAAAAAATGTTAGGTGAGGGTTTAGCAATTAAACCAAGTGCTGGTAATTTTATTTCTCCAATTGTTGGGAAATTAATTACCGTTTTTTCGACAGGTCATGCTTATGGAATTAAAAGTAATAATGGTGTTGAAATGTTATTACACATCGGAATGGATACAGTTTCATTAAATGGAAAAGGATTCGATATTCAAGTAAAACAAGATGATAATGTTAAACAAGGGGATTTATTATGTAATGTTGATTTAGCAGTTTTAAAAGCTAAAAATGTACCAAGTTTAGATACGCCAATTGTTTTTACACCAGAAACAATGAGCGGTAAGACAATTAATATTGTTAAAACAGGCAATGTTAAACAAGGAGAAATTATTGCTGTTATATTAAATAGGAAATAATTTTAAACTAATAAGTGATTTATAAAATGGAAATCACTTTTATTTTTGTTTATAAGGTATATTCTAGAGTGTTTTTGCTATAATTGTTAAGAAAGGAAGAATGTTAAATAGTGAAAATAGTTTTAATTGTAATTGTTTTTTTCTTATATTATTACTGAGTCTTTTCTTCGGCGGGGGCAATTTTAGCCGAATTTTTAAAAATTCAAACTAAAAATATTTATTTTGGGATGATTATGGGTTTTTTCTTTTATTTTGCTGTTATTTCTTTTTTGCTAATTCCATTAGAATTTATTCCTAATTTACGTTATATTATTTTAGTTTATTCATTATTATCAATTAATATTTTATATTCATTATTTTTGTTATTATTTATTCGTTATTGATTTAATATTAATTTATGAGATTGAAATTACGCCATTTTTTTTGTTGCATTTGGTGTTTTTATGGCGTTATATTATGCTAAAAATTATTTTATTACTCCTTCAGGTTCAAACATTACTAATAGTTATATTTTAAGTTTTTACTTTTTTACTTCAGTTAATAATAATATTATTTTTAAATTAAATCCAAATGTTATAGTTGCTAATGCTCAAGCTTTAGCAATATTATCTTGGTTTACAAATGTTTCAGTTTGATTTGTAATGACTGGAATTGATCCAAGTGATATTATTTGAAATTTACTAAATATTTTAGATGCAATGCTATTTGCTTCAATTTTTGTAACATTATTGAGTAATTTTGCTAATAAAAAAAGTAATCGTTTTTTAATTAGTACTTTATCACTCCTTGTTTTATCTGTTTCAAAATTGTTAATTTATTATTTTGGATATGATTCATGGCATCAACATAATATGTTAACTGGTTTATTTTTTGTCACTTTTATTTTAATGACAATTTACACAAATAAAGAATACCGCAGTCGTAATATGCCTTGAATTATTGGTATTATTTTTGCAAGTTATATTACCTTTGAATGAGATGCATTGTATATTATGTTATTTATTATTTATGTTTCAACATTAATTAGTATGTTAAAATATAAAACTAATTTCTTAAAAGATATGGTTAAGTTTACCTTATTTTCAACATTATGTTTTATCTTTTACAACGCACAAATAAAAAATATTTTATTAATTTTTATTTTTTTAGGATTATTTTTGTTAATGATAATTTTATCATTTTTGTGGTAGTAAGAAAAAAGTTTAGGTTTTGGTATAAAAATTATTCTTTATTTTAAATATATTTCTAAAACACTGATAAATCAACCTTTTAAAAAGTTATCTAATTATTTTATTTATATTTTTTATAAAACCTAAGCTTTTGTAATACTATCATTTTTGTTATATCGCAATTATTCACGAGTACATGATATTGAAATAATAATATACCTAGAAAAAAAATATTATTTGTTGTACCAATTATTTTTACTCTAATTTCAGTAGTCATTGTTTTAGTAATGGGGGAAAATAACTTAAATTTTTGAACATTAGAAACAATTGCATCAACCTTATATGTGCAGTTAGAATTGGGGCGTTGAGAACTATGAACAAATATTGTCTTCTTAATTATTTCTTTTGTCTTTTTAGGTTTAGCTTTAATTTGATTATTCCTTTTTGAACTAATTCCGAATTTTGTTGCAAAAACTCCAATTAATATACTATCAATTTTAACAGTAACTTTCTTTAATCTGTTAATTGGGTGTTTTTTAATTTTAATTTTTAATGAACAGGATTTGTTAAACAATGCTACGATTTTTATTGTTGTGTTATTAGTTGCCTTAAATATTAGTGTTTATGCATTGAAAATTAAACCGTTTAAAAAATGGCATTTTAAAAAACCAACAATTCCCCCACATCATAAAAAGAACATAAAAATAATAAAATAAAGGAGGATATTATGACTTTTGAACAAGCAAAAAAACGTAGTTTAGTATTAAAAGAACAGTTAGAACAATGAAATTATGAATATTATGTGAATGATAACCCTAGTGTCAGTGATCAAGAATATGATCTAGCAATGCAAGAATTAATTGCAATTGAACAACGATATAGTGAATTAATTACAATTGATTCTCCAACGCAACGTGTTTCTGGTCAAGTTAGCGAAAAGTTTAATAAATATGTTCATACAAGCCCAATGTTAAGTTTGGGAAACGCATTTAATTATGATGATTTAATTCATTTTGATGAACAAATTAAAGAATTGACTGGTTTGCCAGAGGTTGAATATACTTGTGAATTAAAAATTGATGGATTATCAATTTCATTAGTTTATGATAATCATCTTTTAGTGATGGGGGCAACTCGTGGAGATGGTCTTACTGGTGAAGATGTTACTGTTAATATTAAACAAATTAAATCAATTCAGCTTCGAATTGACCAACCAACTTTAACTGTTCGGGGTGAAGTTTATTTATCGGTTGAAGAATTTAAGAAGATAAATGAGAAACGTGTGAAAAATGGCGAATCTGAATTTGCTAATCCTCGAAATGCAGCAGCAGGAACTTTACGGCAATTAGATTCAACAATTGTTGCAAAACGAAAGTTAAATGCATTTTTATATTATTATGTTAATGCTTTGCAGGATGGAATTCAATCACAATACGAAGCGTTACAAAGATTAGAACAATTGAAATTTAAAACAAATCCTGAGTATCATTATTGTTCAAATATTGCGGCAGTGTGAGCATATATTCAAGAGTATGAACCAAAACGTCATCAATTAGGTTATGAAATTGATGGAATTGTGATTAAAGTTAATAACTTAAATTTATATAATCGTATAGGTTATACTGCTAAAAATCCAAAATGAGCAATAGCTTATAAATTTCCAGCAGAAGTTGTGGTTACAAAATTGCTTAATATTTTTCCTTCTGTTGGAAGAACAGGACGTATTACTTATAATGCTGTTCTTGAGCCAGTTCGTATTGCAGGAACAATTGTGCGAGCAGCAATATTACATAATGCTGATTTTATTACTGAGCGTGATATTCGGATTGGTGATAATGTCCAAGTTAAAAAAGCGGGGGATATTATTCCGGAAGTGATTAATTATGTTGTAGCTTGTCGCCAAAAAAATACTCAAAAATGACATGAGGCAACGCATTGCCTAGAATGTAATTCTTTATTAGAACGTGTTGAAGATGAGGTTGACCAGTATTGTATTAATTCTGTTTGTCCTAAAAAAATTACTCGGGGGTTAGAACATTATTGTTCACGAAATGCGATGAATATTGAAGGAATTAGTGAAAAAATTATTGAACGATTATTTAAATTAGGATATTTAAAAAGTTTTAGTGATTTATATCAATTAGAGCAATGCCGATCAGAAATTATTGAATTAGAAAATTTTGGTGAAAAATCATTTAAAAATATGATTGCTTCAATTAATAATTCAAAAAATAATTCCTTAGAGCGACTATTGTTTGCATTAGGAATTCGACATATTGGTCAAAAAACAGCAAAATTATTAGCACGACAATTTAAAACAATTGATAATTTAGCTGCAATGAATATTGAACAATTATCAATTATTAATGATATTGGTCCAATTGTAGCAGCTAGTGTTGTTGATTATTTTGCAGTTCCAGCTAATCAACAAGAACTTACCTTACTACGCCAAAAAGGGGTTAAAATGGAGTATTATGCTACTAATCAGCATTTAGCACAGAAGTTTGAAAATTATCGGTTTGTGATTACCGGAGTTTTATCAAAACCACGAGAATATTTTAAAGAATTAATTGAAAGTTATGGTGGGCAAATTTCTGAAAGTGTTAGTGCAAAAACCACTTATTTACTGGCAGGGGCTGATGCTGGTAATAAATTAGTAAAAGCACAAAAATTAAATGTTAAAATTATTAATGAAGAAGAATTTCAACAATTATTAAATAAGGAGGGCTAAGATGGCACGAATTACAAAAGAAGTGTTACAAATGTTAGCACATGATATTATGCTAGATTTACAAGATGAGGAACTAACTAATTTAAGTCAAGAATTTGATGTTATTTTAAAACAAATGGATTTAGTACAAAAAATTGATACAACTAATGTTCATTCAATGCATTTTCCATTTGATTTAACAGTTGACTATTTGCGTGAGGATGATGAGATTGATGTTGCTCCGCAAGCTGAAATTTTAGCGGCAGCACCAAAAAAAATAGATGATTATATTGTAATTAATAAGGTGGTTAAATAGAATGGAAACTTATTCAATTAAAGAATTACATCATCTTTTAGTTACTAAAAAAATTACTCCATCGCAAATAGTTAAGGATGCTTTTACTAATTTAGACAAATATCAGGTTTTAAATGCAACAGTGACAGAATTAAAAACAGAAGCCACAGCTTTGGCAACTAAATTAGACCACCTTGTTGTTCCTAAAAATAATTATTTATTTGCTTTACCATATTTTGCAAAAGATAATTTTGCAACAAAAGGAATTAAGACAACAGCGAGTTCAAAAATTTTAGAAAATTTTATTCCAAATTATGAATCAACAGTAACTAATATTTTGAAAGAAAATAATAGTATTTTATTAGGAAAAGCAGCTTTGGATGAGTTAGGAATGGGCGGGCATGGCTTATATGCCTTAACAGGAGATGTTTTAAACCCTTGAGATTTAAGTCGGATTACTGGTGGCTCATCATCTGGATCAGCAGTTTTAGTTGCGGCCGGTGTTGTTCCATTTGCATTAGGAACAGATACAGGTGATTCAGTACGAAAACCAGCAGGTTATTGTGGTGTTGTTGGTTTTAAACCAACTTATGGTTTAATTTCACGGTATGGTGTTTTTCCTTATGCGCAATCATTAGATACGGTTGGATATTTTACTCGAACTGTTGAAGACAGTGCAATTATTTTTGATTATTTAGCACAAGAAGATCACAAGGATGCAACCTCATTAAAGAGTAAGGAACAAGGTTATTTTAAAAATTTATCATCAGAAAAAATTAAAGAACAAAAATTTTCTTATTTAAAAAATGCGCATGCGATTCTTCCGGATGAAATTAGAATTAATTTTGATCATTTATATGATGAATTAACAGCCCGCGGGATTAGTGTTACAGCAATTGATTTTCCAGAAGATTTACTAAAAGCATTAATGCCAGTTTATATGGTGATTTCTTTTGCCGAAGCAGTAAGTAGTCATTCAATGTTGGATGGAATTAATTATGGAACACGAGTTGATGGGGACACTTATCAGGAAGTAATGATGAATTCACGAACTAATGGTTTTGGCCATGTTGTTAAACGTCGTTATGTTATTGGTTCGTACACCTTAACAAAAAATAACCAAACATTATTATTTTTAAAAGCGAAACGAGTACGACGTTTAATTGTTAATGCTTTAACTACTGTTTTTGCAAAATATGACTTTTTATTATTACCAGCTGCATCAACGATTGCTCCAAAAATTACTACTATTAAAGATCAAATTTTAACAGAGGCAGAACTAGAAAATTATGTTGATGATTTATTAGTATTAGGTAATTTAATGGGTAATCCATCATTAACTGTTCCACTTGCTTTTGTTGATAAAATGCCAATTGGAATAAATGTTAATGCTGCTCCTTTTGCTGACCAAAAGGTCTTTAATGCTAGTTTATTAATTGAAGAGATTGTTGGAATTAAAAATAAAGTTGCATCAGAAAGGGGGAACAATCATGATTAATTTTGAGGTAGTAATTGGAATTGAAAATCATGTTGAATTAAAAACAAAGACAAAAATGTTTTCTTCTGGCGCAGTGAGTTATGGGGCTAAACCTAATAGTATGGTTAATCCAATGGATGTTGGTTATCCAGGAGTAATGCCAACAGTTAATAAAAAGGGGATTGAGTTAGCGTTAATTGCTTGCCAAGCACTTAATTTGACAATTGATCCAGTTGTTCAATTTGATCGTAAAAATTATTATTACCCTGATTTAGCAAAAGGTTTTCAAATTACGCAGCAATATTATCCAATTGGTCAAAATGGATATTTAACGATTATTGATGAGAATAATAAATCTTTTAAAGTAGAAATTGAACGTCTGCATATTGAAGAAGATACTGCTAAACAGTTGCATGAAGAAGACCAAACGTTATTAGATTATAATCGTGCTGGAATTGGTTTAATTGAAATTGTAACTCGCCCTGTATTACGGTCAGCGTTTCAAGTTAGTCAATATTTAGAAGCTTTACGTGAAATTTTAGTTTATACCAAAGTTAGTGATGCTAAAATGAATGAGGGATCATTACGATGCGATGTTAACATTTCGTTACGTCCAATTGGTGTGAAAACATTTGGTGATAAGGTTGAATTAAAAAATCTTAATTCAATTGCAAATGTTGAAAAGGTAATTGAATATGAAATTAAAAGACAAAGTGAACTTTTATTAATGGGAAAAAGAATTGAACAAGAAACACGCCGATTTGATGAAAAAACAAAAACAACGGTTTTAATGCGTCATAAAACTGATGCTATTGATTATAAATATTTTTCTGAACCAAATATTTTTCCAATTAAATTAGATCCAAATTGAATGACAAAAGTTCTTAAAAATATGCCAGAATTACCAGCTGTTAAACGTAAACGTTATTTATCAAAATTAAATTTAAAACCAGCTGATATTGAAATTATTTTACAAGATTATGCCTTAATGAATTTTTTTGAAGCAGCAATTAAGTTATCGTCACATTATGAAATGATTGCTCATTATTTAATTGGCGTTATTAGTGCTTATTTAAATCAAAAAGGATTAACAATAAGTGAAACAGCATTATCACCACAAAATTTAGTTGAAATGATTATGTTAATTAATCAAAATGTAATTTCAAATAAACAAGCTAAAACAGTGCTACAACGAATTTTAAATGAAGATTGTGCTCCAACTAAAATTGTTGCTGAATTAGGATTAAAACAAATTAGTGACCCAGTTGAAATTAAAAAAATTATTGAACCAGTTTTTAATGCTAATATAGTAATGTCAGAAAAATATGAACAACGACCAGAACGAGTAATTAAATTTTTTATGGGTGAATTAATGAAATTAACAAAAGGACAAGTTGCTCCAGAAATTGGTCAACAAGTAATTATTGAATTAATTACAGCGAAACAAGGTAAATAAAAAAAGATGGTAAATAACCATCTTTTTCATATTATTGATCAATTTTTTGTAATTTAATTGTTAAATCATTAATTGCACTAATTTTAGCAATAAATAATAATTCATCATCTAATTTAATTGTTTCAACATCTCCAGGTAAAATAACACGGCCTTTGCGTTTAACATAAACAATATTATAATCTTTATTATTAATAAAACGTAATTCTGATAATGTTTGTCCTTCAATATTTGGATCAGTCACTTGAATAATTAATGATGCATAATTTTCATCAACAGTTTGCATTTCAATGTCAATATTAAACATTGCTTTAGTTGCAGTAATACTTCCAGCCATTGTATCGGGTTGGATAATATTGTTAATTCCTAATGCTTTTAGAATTCGTGCATGACGAATATCTTTTACTTTCGCAATAATATTAGTAATTCCAAGGTCTTGTAATCCAATAATTGTTAAAATACTAGCTTCAATATTACTTGCGATTGTGATAATGACAGTATCATATTCACCTAGTCCTTGCTCAATTAGATTTGTTTTAACTGTTGCGTCTAATGCTACGCCATCAACTTGTTCATAACTAGCAATCATATTATTAACCTTAGTTTGGTTAATATCAAAGACCATAATGTGTTGTTTTCGCGCAATTAGTGTTTCAATTATTGAATGTCCAAAATTATTTAGTCCAATAATTGCAAAACTTTTTCTTCTTGCCATTCCCTTCCCCCTTATTGCACTTTTAATTATACTATTTTTTTTATTATTAGCAATAATTACTAACTTGTAGTATATAATAATATTAATGAAAGAGGGACACAAATGGTTTTTTTTCAATTATATTTCAAAAATATTTTTAAAAGAAAAAATGATAATAAACGACAACGTAATAATGATCCAACTGTACCATTAACACGACATCGTCATTGGTTACCCTTCTCAAAAATATCGGGAAAATTATTTTTAGTTTATATTTTAATTGTTCTTTTAGGCGGACTACTATTATCAATTCCAGGTTTTGTTCATGGCGGAGAACGGATGATTCTTGATGGAAAAGGTAAAATTTTAAACCCTTCAGTTACTTTTGCGTGAAATTATTTAATTGGTTTATTTACTGCCGCTAGTGCTTTTTCTGATACTGGGATTACAATTAGTAATCCTGCAGCGGATTATATTTTTTGAGGACAGTTGGTAATTTTAATTTTAATTCAAACAGGTGGTTTTGGAACTGCTACTTTTAAAATTATGATTTTTGTATGATTAGGGCGTCGAATTTCAATTAAGGATAAAATGCTAGTGCAAGGTGAACGAGGAAGTAGTAACTTTGGACATACAATGGATTTAATTAAAAATAGTTTTATTTTTTTAATTATTTTGGAATGTTTTGGGGCAATTTTATTATTTTGTAATTTTTATTTTTCACCGTTATCAGTAGAAGGAAAATTCATGATTGATAATGTTACTTATCATAATTTTTGACGAAGTTTATGAAGCGGTGTTTTCCACTCAATTTCATCAATCAATAATGCTGGGTTTGATATTATTGGTAATTCATCATTAATGCCTTATAATACTAATTATTTTATTCAATTTGTGTTTTTATTTCAATTTATTATTGGTGGCTTAGGTTTTCCAACTTTTTACGATTTAAAACAAAAATTTGTAGCATGACGACGAAAAGAATATGTTAAATTTACCTTATTTACTAAAATTAATTTAATTACTTATATTGGTTTATCAATTATTGGTGTTTTTAGTGTTTGATTAATTGAATTTACGAATATTAATACAATCCACCCTAAAACTGCTCAGCATATTGAAAGTATTTTACGAAATTCAAAATCAAATTGAAATGGTTTTATGAATATTTTCTTTAATACAATGTCAACCAGAAATGCAGGTTATTCAACAGTTGAAATGAGTAACTTTTTACCAGGATCACGAATAGTGATGTCAATTATGATGTTTATTGGATCAGCGCCTTCTTCTACCGCAGGGGGGATTCGAACAACAACCTTAGCTGTTATTATCATTACAATTTGGTCTATTATTCGAAATAATAATAGTGTTAATGCTTTTAAACGGAAAATTCCAAATGAAACAGTAAAATGAGCGTTAGGAGTTACTGTTATTTCAGGAGGTTTAATTGTAATTGCTATTATTTGTATTAGTGCTGAAAATCCTCATCTTGATGTTTTAAATACTTTTTTTACAATTTGTAGTGCATTTGGGACAACAGGATTAAGTACTTTAAATTTTACCGAACTATATAACATTGGTATTTTAAGTACTTTAATATTGATTCTATTAATGTTTATTGGGCAATTAGGATTTTCTTCAAGATTATTAGTTTCAATTCGTGGAAGTGGTGAAAAAGAATACAGTTATGTTGAAGAAAATATTTTAATTGGATAGGTTGAAAAAATAATCTTTTTCTCTTGTTTAAAATGATATCTTTTGTATAATATATATGGTATCACCACGGAACAGTACTCAAGTTGGTGAAGAGGGCACCCTGCTAAGGTGTTAGGTCGGGTAACCGGCGCGAGAGTTCAAGTCTCTCCTGTTCCGCCATTTAATTACATTTAACGAAAAAAGTAATAAAGAGTTATAAATAATTTTTATAACTCTTTTTAAATTATTGGTATAATAAAAGTAGTAATATTGTGCAATAAAGGGGAAGCATAATGAAAAATTGATTAAAAATTATTTTATCAATGATTTTTTTATTTGGTATGGCGATTATGGGGTTGCTTGTTGTAGTTATTATTTTCAATGTTAAATTCTTATATATTTTTTTAGGAATTGTTATTATTGATTTAATTTTCTCATTCTTTTTCTTTTTTTCCAAACGACGTTATGAAGTTAAATTTTCTTGAATTATTTTTATTAATCTTGTTCCATTTATTGGTCTATGTTCATATGTTTTTTTTGGTCGAAAATACCATTATTCAAATAAAAAATCATTATTGTACAATCATTTAAATAAATTAGAATATGATACTTATTGTAAAAAAAATAAGACATGTTTAATAAAATATACTGCTCCTAATCAAAAATTTGGGAATGTTGTTGAATTATTAATGCTGCATGCAAATAAGCCATTATACCAAAATAATAAAATTAAAATAATTACAAATGGGACCCGTGTTTTTAAATCATTATTAACAGATTTACAACAAGCACAACAATATATTTTATTAACTTATTTTATTGTTGCTGATGGTGAACTATTTGAATCTTTTTTAGCAGTTTTAAAGGAGCGAATTGCTGTTGGAGTTCGGGTTTATATGATTTATGACCATGTTGGTAGTTACTTTAAAATTAGTAAAAAAAGTATTAAAAAATTAATTAAAGCTGGAGTTCGAGTTCATAAATATTTACCAATTATTACACCTTTTATTACTGGGAATGCCAATTATCGTAATCATCGTAAAGATGTTATTATTGATGGTTTAATTGGCTATACAGGTGGGATTAATTTAGCCGATTTATATGCTGATAAATCATGAAAGTTTGGAATTTTTCATGATACGCAAGTACGAATTGAAGGTGAAGCGGTTCGAGGTTTGGAAATAATTTTTGCTGATGACTGATTTTTTGCAACTAAACGTCATGAAATAATCACAGATTTAGAACCAGCCATTTTAGCGCCAAAACAATACAATATTAAGGGTAAATCACATTTACAAATTGTTAATCATAGTCCTAGCATTGATCATTCCATTACCAAAGACCTATATATTTCATTAATTAACAAAGCTCGTAAACGAGTTTGATTATCAACTCCTTATTTTATTCCACCAGATGATCTTATTCAAGCTTTAATTCTTGCAGCGCGTGCTGGAGTTGATGTTCGTTTAACAATTCCAGGTTTGACTGATAAAATTTTTGTTTTAGATATAACAAAAAGTTACTGTAAACATTTATTTGCTAGTGGTATTAAAATTTATGAAATGAATAATATTTTTAGTCATAATAAAATTGCTATTTTTGATGATGATATTGCTGTGATTGGGACTTGTAATTTAGATTACCGTAGTTTCTTTTCTGACCATCAAACAACAGCAGTTATTTATGGTCCAGAGGTAGTCGCAAGTTTTATTCCTCGTTGGGAATGAGATTATGAACATTCAATTTTATGGCAGGAATGACCAATTAAATATAAACCCTTAAGTTATCGACTATTGTTAACATGTTTAAAATTAGTCGCACCAATTTTATAAGTTAATGCTAATATTAAGAATAATTTTTTGTATAATTAATATGTGAAGGATGGGGTATAATGCTATTTAATAAATTAAAAAATAAAGATGACAAAGAAAAGGAACATAAGACAGAAAAAAAGCATAACTTATTACAAGAAAAATCATTATCATCATTAGATAATTTAGAAAGTAGTTTGTTTGAAGATGAAGATGATAATAGTAAAATTAAAACTGGTTTTAGTTTTAAACGGCGTAAAACGCACAAAATTATTAAAGAATTAAATCGCCAGCGAATTAAGTCATTATTATTTTATACTGATATTAGTAATGTTTTACGACAATTGGAATTTGGGCTACAGCCAGTTAAGAATATTCATTTAGCAAAAGAAAGTGAATATATTGTTTGAACATATTTAGAAAAACCTGATCATTTAGAGTTTGAATTAGATAATTCAACGCGACATTATTTTTGAAGTTGAATTGCAGAGCAAAAAGTTGATCCAAGTCAAATTGCTGTGATTGCAATTGATATTCAAAATTTATTTCATTTAACAAAAAAAGATTGAGAATATGATTATGTAACCCGCCGCGTAAAAGTTTTTGAAGATGTGAAACCAGCAGCAATTCGATGAGTATTAATTAAAAATAATCAGTATTTAAATCGAATTCAAATGTATGTTAAAAGTAATAATTTAAAACTTAAAATTTTTCAAGGTGAAAAAGGAAATATTTCTAATGTATTAACAGAAGGTAGAAAGAAGTAAAAAATGAAGAGAAAGTTAGAGAAAATTACTCTACGTGAAGTTGATTTTGCGCAATGATATACTGATATTGTTTTAAATGCTGATTTAATTGCCTATGGGCCAGTCAAAGGAACAACCATTTTTAAACCTTATGGATATGTAATTTGAGAAAATATTCAAAAAATTTTAGATGCTGAATTTAAAAAAAATGGTGTAAAAAATGTTTATTTTCCTTTACTAATTCCAAAAACTCTTTTTAATAAAGAAAAAGAACATATTGAAGGGTTTTCACCAGAAATTGCAACAGTAACAAAAGTTGGAGATAAAGTTTTAGATGAAGAATTATATATTCGATCAACATCAGAAGTTCTTTTTGGAACCTTTTTTAGTAAAGAAATCCAAGGTTATCATGATTTACCATTGTTATATAATCAATGAGTTAATGTTTTACGTTGAGAAAAAACAACCCGTCCGTTTTTACGTACAAGTGAATTTTTATGACAAGAGGGGCATACAATTCATAGTTCAAAACAAGAAGCACAGCAATTTACTTTAAAAATTTTAGATATTTATGCTACTTTTGCAGAAAAAACTTTATTATTACCTGTGATTAAAGGGCAAAAAACAGAACGTGAAAAATTTGCTGGAGCAGAAGAAACTTATACGATTGAATCATTAATGTATGATGGTCAAGCTTTACAATGTGGAACTAGTCATTATTTTGGTCAAAATTTTTCTAAAGCATTTGATATTAAATTTTCAAATCAAAAAAATACTTTAGAATATGCTTACTCAACATCGTGAGGGGTTTCAACGCGTTTGATAGGGGGGATTATTATGACACATAGTGATGATAATGGACTAGTATTACCACCGCAAATTGCGCCAATTCAAATTATGATTTTACCAATTAATAATGATAATGATGAGCAATTATCTGTAGTTGAGCAACTACAAAAAAAATTACACAAATATCGTTGTGAAATTGATCAATCAGACAAAGGTTTTGGGTTTCGTGCAGCTAATGCGGAAATTAAGGGAATTCCATTGCGAATTGAAATTGGAGCTCGTGATTTAGCACAGCAACAAGTTACAATTGCTCGGCGTGATACTTTTGAAAAAATTACTGTTTCCTGAACAGAAGTTGAAAAAGTAGTTTCTGATTTATTAGATAAAATTGCAATAAATTTATACCAAAGAGCTTTGGATAATCGTCACCAACGAACAAAAGAAATTGATAATTATTCAGAGTATAAAAAAACTTTAGCAAAAATGAATGGTTTATTTTTAGTGCCGTTTTGTGGTCGCATTGAGTGCGAAGATACAATTAAAGCTGAAACACAAACAACATCACGTTGTATTCCATTTGATGTGCCAACAAAAAAAACAACTTGTTTTCATTGCGGGCAACCAGCAACTAATTTAGTTTATTTTGCGCGAGCTTACTAATAACAAGGAAATCTCTTTTATTTTTGATAAATTTCAATTGTAAAGGAGGTTTTTATTTGTTTAATCAAAATTTTATTGAAGAGCCATTAGCAGTTTATAATTCTTTTCAGTTTGCTTCTAATAATAAAATTAATTTAGCATTAGATTTAACAATCCCTTTATTTGCTTTTGATAATGGTGATAATAGTAAAGCCTATGCTTTTTATATTCGTCCTAATATTAGCAATTTAAAACCATGGTTTACTCCAACCGGCGAATTAACAACAGCATATAAAACTGACCATGAACCAAACACAAAATTGCTTGACGTTTTAAAAAAACGTTTTTTTCAATTTAATTTTAATTTTTCAATGTTAAAAGTATATTGAAATATTAACAATAAAAAACAATTTCAAATCACAACGGAATTACAAGCAACCGCTAGTTCAACAATTTTAAAAATATCACAAACAGAAGTGGAATACTCAAAATGAGGAAAAGTTATTATTCCAGTCCAGTGTTTTGATATTAATAAAACAAATAAAATTAGTTTAGTTATTAATGCACCTAATCTTCGTGTAGAAACCACACACATTTTATACTTTTGCGGTATTTACATTTTTAGAAACAAATTTTATTAATATGTATTATGTAAATCTAAGCTCCAAATTTATCTCTTGTTATTTTGATAATAGCACTCTTTAAAATAAATGCAACTATTTTTTTAAAAAAATAAATTATTTGTTAAATTATTTGTGAATTTATCTTAATTTTAGCACACTGAAAAATAGTTTATTAAATTATTCAAATAAACTTATTTAAAATTCTCTGAAAATACCTCTTTTGCTGTTCTTCAATTCAAAACAGGCCTTAATTTTTCATTTATAATATCAACTACTAAATCTATTTCTTGTTGTATAACAGGATTAAAATCTGTTCCTTTACGATATCGTTTTCTAAATTCACGGTTAATTCTTTCAATTAATGGTTTTTGATTATGTGAAGCAGGGTCACAATAATAAATATTAGAACCAGTAATCCTTTCCATTTCTTCAAACTTACTAAATTATTTTCCTCTATCAGTTATTATTCCTTTAATTTTTCCAACTAAACCATTAATTATAACTAATTCTTCAAGTTTTTTTAAAACTTCATTAGCAGTATGTTCTTTTAATTTCATAGCAAAGTATTTTTTACTTGATTTCTCTGCCAAAACTAAACAACTAGATTGATTGTCTTTACCAACTACGGTATCCATTTAAAATCAACCAACATCAGATTCTTTATTTTCAATATCTTATATTGACCTAAATCTTTTATCTAATTTACCACGATTATCAGGTCTTCTCTTTGTTCTATTTTTTCTACCACCATTTAATAAATTTTTCTTTAACAAACCCAAAAGACATAAATAAATTCATTTATAAAATGTTTTAAGGCAGGCAGGAAATTTGACACCAAATTTTATTAAAAATCGCTGAATAATTTCTGCTGGTGAATCATAAAAAATATGGTAGTAAGAAAAAAGTTTAGGTTTTGGTATAAAAATTATTCTTTATTTTAAATATATTTCTAAAACACTGATAAATCAACCTTTTAAAAAGTTATCTAATTATTTTATTTATATTTTTTATAAAACCTAAGCTTTTGTAATACTATCAAAAATATTAAATCGTAAATTTAAAAATTCTTCTTGTTCTTCTGTAAATGTAGGTAGTTTTTTAATATATTTTTTACGCTTTTGTTTATAATCTTTTTATGCTTCATATGGATTATAATCTTCTATATTTGTAAATATATTAATTTCTCTTTTAACAGTATTAATATTTCTTCTCATTTGTCTTCCAATTTCAGATAAATTAAGTTTACCATTTTTCTTTTTACAACTATCAGATAACAATAAATCCTTAAATAAACTTCGTTCATCATATTTTACATGTGTATAGTCTTTAATTACTCTATATTTCCTCCAATTCTTTTTATAAAAAAGTTATACATTAAATTTATAAAAAAAAGATAAATTTTCACATTTTTTTAAATTAAAATTATTGACAAATATATTATTAATTATATAATTACATTGTAATAAGCTCCAATTTATCTCTATATGCTTGTGTACTAAAATAAAAAGTAAAGTAATTTACTTTTTTTTATTTTGATGTAAAATATAGATAATGAAAAAGAACCGAGTTGGTTCTTTTGTTATATTTTTAGACATAGTTTACTCCTTTATTTAATCATATTTATTAAATAATAGTAATTTTAATATGCAAAAAGGAGTAAAAAATGGCCAAAAATAGAACAATTAGTGACAAAACTACAGCATTTTTGGAACAAAAAGGCACCAAATTAAGCAATAAAAGAGAATATTTATACTATTTAAAACTACCATTTGATAATTGACAAGATAAAGTTAATACAGAAACTGCTGATTTTATTAGGGATATGATAAATCAATTAGAAATAGAATTGGAATTGGTTTTATTAAATGACCAATATGGCGGGGGCAAAAATATATATTTTGAGAAATATGTTAACGATACAAGTATAAATAATCAACAACCAATAATAATTAATTTACAAACGGATATTAGAGATATTAAGAAAGAAAGTGATAATAATGATTAATCATTTTACTTATTTGTTAGAAACACCTTATTGGTTATTACAAAATAGTAGTATTGGTAATAAATATCCTTTTGTTAAAAAGTTTGAGTTAGTTAATGAAATTAATTAAATTGGTACAAGATATAGTGGTAAGACTATATCAAATATTAAAATGTTTGGTGAATTATTAAAAATTAGTTTATTAATTAAAGAACAAATTTGTATCATTGCTAGTATGTATTGGAGTAAAGATTTAAAAGATAGTGTATTTCAAAATATATGAAATATGTTAGATGAAAATCATATTCCTTATATTATTAATTTATCAAATTTTACTTTTACTTTATCAAATGGTAGCAAAATATATTGTAAAGGTTTACATTCACCAAGTCGAAAAGAAAAATTAAAAGCTTTTGCTGATTTGAATAAATATAAATTAGTTATTGATTGAAGAGAAGAATGTGACCAATTTCAACAAAAAGATTTAAGTGATTTAGAGTTTGCTATTCGTGGTTATCAAAATAAAATAACAATTAATACATGTAATCATGAAAGTTTAAAAAGATATATTGTTGGTTATTGTAATGAATTATTACCTTTTAATGAAGAAATAATACGTAGTAAATATGAACAAATAAAATATATTGAAAAATGAAATATGAAGATTATTATTCACTATTCTAGTTGAAGATTAAATTATGAATTACCACAAGATAAAGTTAATGAACAATTAAGATTAGAACAATTAGATATTGAAAAAGCAAGAGTATAAAATTGAGGTTTACTAGGCAATACTAGTGGGTCAATCTTTGTGAGATATATTGATATTATGTAAGCAACAGATATTATTCAACCAACGAAATTATTAGGTGGTGTTGATATTGCTAATGCTACTAGTCCTAAAGGACATACAACAGCAGCTAGTTTTTGAATATATAACTCATTTGATAAAAAAGCCTATAAAGTAGCAGAATATACACACTCAAATACTACTCAACAATTTAAAACTGAATTAGAACAAGTTAAAGATATTTTAGAGTTTTATAATAATCAATTAAATCAATATTTTAATTTAATACAACAAGGAATTAGTATAAATGTTGATGATAGTGATTATTCAACATTACAAAGTTTAAACCGAGAGAAATATAATTATAATTTTGGTCAATATATGACATTTAAACCAGCGCAAAAACAAAAATTTAAAATAAGACATCGTATTGAAGCCTTTACTATGTTAATAAATACTAATCAATTAAAATGATTATGAGAAAAATGTCCTGTAAGTAAAGCACAATATGAATTAATTCAATAAGAAGATAAACCAGATGCCAGAGAAGAACGAATGCTAGATTTGTACGATGATACATTTGATAGTGATTTTTATGCTTTACACTTTAAATTAATACCAATGGTTAAACATAATAGTTCAGCAGATTATAAATTATGACAACAAAGGGAGTGAATAAATTAATAAAAAAAAATATTTATGTAGTACATGATGAGCGTGTAATAAATGCAAAAAGACCATATATGTCTGTTTGTGGATAAGTTAAAAAAAGACTTTGTCAAGAATTAAAAAAAGATAATATCGCAATATGTAAATTAAATTTATATAACTAATATATTAAGAAGTATAAAAAAAGTTAAAGTATGTGTACAATTTTTAGCAAATGAACCAAATTTATTAACAATAAATATAATTAATTATGCACTTATTTTAAAATTAAAGGAGCAAAATAACAATGAATAATATTTCACCTAGTTTACCAAACTTAAATGGATATTAATAGTGTTTTAAAATTTTATAATTATGATTGAACAATTAATTTGGCCAATATTATTGCTCGCCATCAAATGCGATTAGTAAATGGTAAAGATATTTTATTTAAGTCTCATCGTAAAGATATTTTAGAAAAATTAAATTGATGATATGAAACTTATAAAATAAAAGAAAAATTAGATAAAAATGAATTAACAGCAAGTTTGATGGGTAAAACTATTTTTGGTTTGTTAGAAACATCAGATGGAAATATTAATTTATGAATTAACCCATTTAACTTTACATCAAGAGTAAGTAAAATAAATGAAATTGAACAAGGTGCTGATATTTGATTAAATTATCATCAATCAGATAGTGGTTTTATTTTAAATTTAATTTGTACTAAAGATAAAATAGTTATTAAAGGTTAACCTAAAAATAATGAAGTAGTTGTTGGTCAAAGTAAAACATAAATTAAAGATGATGTTAAACCTGTTTTAGTACAAGAATTTAAAAACAAATTAGGTATAGTACCTTTTTGAGAAATGATAAATGAACCTAATCCTTTATTTTTATCAACATCAACCACTTTAAATCCATGACCAACTATGGCAAATTGTTATAAATTACAATTTGATTTAGAAGATAGTTTTAATATTAAATCAAAAGAAAGATATGCAAATCGTACGCATTGATATGGGATATTAAGTGATGATTTAATGACTGCTTATAACAAAGGTAATAAAAAAGTACTACAAGATGTATTTGATGATATTTTGATAGTATTACAAAAGCTTAGGTTTTATAAAAAATATAAATAAAATAATTAGATAACTTTTTAAAAGGTTGATTTATCAGTGTTTTAGAAATATATTTAAAATAAAGAATAATTTTTATACCAAAACCTAAACTTTTTTCTTACTACCGATATTTTTGTTCAATCAAGTTCATCAACAGTAGATGGTCAATTATCTCAATCTTTACAAGTAGTACAAGTACACCAACCTTAGAAACATATACCGAAGACCAAAAAGCAATTATTGAACAAGTATATATAGCATGTCATTTTTCTAGTCCTTTTGGTGATAAATCAGATAATGACCAAAATAAAACACAATCTTTATTAACTAAAACCAAAGATTTAGAAAAACAAGCATATTTACAAGCATATCGTAAACAATATTATACTAAGATATTTGATGCAGTTTTAAAATATTATTGTTTATGAGATGGTGTTGGTGAACGACCTTATGGTTTTGATTTTATTAGTGCTAGTTTAGTAGACCAAATGCGACAAAATTAATTAATTACTGCTAGATTAGATAATAGCACAATGGAACCAATAAGAGCTATAACTGAATATGATAATATTAATGAATTAGAAGCAACCAAATATTTTGAAAAAGTAGAAGCATGACAAGATAAAATGAAAGCCAAAGAAATTAAACATAATAATAAATTAATGGAATATGATGAAACTGGTAATAATCAAAATTCCTTACAAGGTAGAACAGAAATTAAGGAGAATTAACAAATGAGTAGAATTAATATAAGTGTTATGGAAGAATTAAGAAGACAAGCCCACGATACTTTAATAGATATCAGAGAAAACATACAAGATAACAGACATTGAATGGTATTTCCTTTTAATGTTTATAGTTCATATATTCCTGATACTGAAACAGGTTGAAAACCTAATAATGCTAACCTAAGTGACTATGGTAGTTATTAACGAATATTTGATAATATGGAAAGTACTATTGCTCAATGACAAGATAGTTTAAAAATAGTTCAAAAATATAAAGGTGAAGAAATTAATATTTTAACGATTGATGATTTTAATAAACAGCCAATTAACTCAACTATATGAGCTAATAATGAAACACCTTTTGCTATAAAATTAAAAGATGAAAATAATAATCTTTATTAAAAATTAATTGATGGTGAAAACATTTATGATATTAATAGAATGTTAGAATATTTAAATCAATATAAATTAAGTTATTTTATGAATAATGATAATAAAGCTGATAACTTTTATATAAAAGAAGTTAAAGTTGGTAAATATTGAGATGCTTATATGATTGATGATAGAAGTTCAATTCAATTTGGTGAAGCAAAATTTGAACAAGTATTTACTCAACAATCAACAGAACGACAATATACTTTATTAATTTTAGATGAAGATGCTGATAAATTAAATATTAATGATTATTATAATTTTTATACTGTATTTAATGACCGTGGTTTAAATATTGGTGGTGGTGATATTAATTCTGCACCCCAAGATAGACAATGATTATATCCATAAAATGTTATTAATTATTATTCACCTTATGATGGTAGTTTTTTATGACAAGAAATTACCTTTTCAAGTATTAATGACAAAATTAGTCACAGTGGTTTATCAGTACGACAATTTATTCAAACAAGTACCCCAGGTGAAGGTTATTGTTTTCCTAAAATAACTTATGATAAAAAACTAAATAAAGGAATTGTTGAATTAGATGATATTTTATTAAAAGACCCTGGTATTAGAGCAATGGCAGTTAAATTTTATGGTAATCCTATCTTTTTTGATATGCCAGTAATTGGCCGACCAATTATTAAAGGTCAATTTAATAAAAAAGTAATTAATTCAAGATATTTATTAATGTATAACATGTATCCTTGTCCACCTGACAAAGTTAATACTTATGCATCACCAGAAGTAAGTTGATATAACATTCAAGGTATTCAACCAACAATGATAACAGGTTATGAAGATTGAAAAAAAGATATGGAAAGTAGATATGACTTTTGAAGTCAAAAAAATAGTGAGGGAATTGTAATAACTGATAAAGTAAGTTCGACAGCAAATAATCCAACTGTTGGAACAACTATTTATAAAGAAGATAATGACTCTAAATTTTATTGGTCTAAAAATTAAATGATTACTCCATCAGATAAAATAAAAGTAAATAATGAAGATGTTAATAATATAATTAGTACCCAAGCATCATCATATTTTAGAAGAAAAGATGAATTTGGTAATACTGTTGGTAGTGTTCAAATTTAATATAATAAAATGGGTAAATGTAATGTTTGAGATATTTTAAATATAAATAATTTTATTAATCGCCAAATTACAGTATTACCCTTAAACTATACGCAAAAATTAGTTTTTAACCCTTTTACAATTCCTGTTCTTGGTAAATTTTTAAATAAAATTAGTTTTGGTATTCCTTGGGGATGAGTTATTAATCAAGATGAGAAAACTTGACCTAATTTCCAATGACTTAATGGTTTTATGAGTACCAATATTTATAGTTTTTATAATGATGCTTTTTGGTCTGAAAAATCAAAAGGTAAAGGTTATTTACCATTTGAAATTTTTAGAGAACAAGGGAATGATAAAGTTGGTGCTATCTTTGGTGCTAATGCTACTAGTTTAGGGTTTACAACTTTATTAACTGATAAAATACAAGGTAATGTTTTAGAAAAAGATGGTAAACCAACAGAACGAATAACTTATTCAACTTATAATTTAGAACAATTAAATCCTAAAACTAATAGCATATATTTAATTAATGAATTAGTAATAGCAGTTGATGCACAAACACCAGTTAGTGATAGTGAAAAAGATAATGATTTAGAATTCTTACAAACACCAGATGGTACAAATTGTAGTTATATAATTGATATGTTTTCAATTCAAGCTTTATATAAAGGTAATTTTGAAATTATCTTTTATGCTGATAACCCATATACAAATAATGAAGAAGATTATTTAAAATTATCAGTATGAAGTTTTCGTGGCAAAACAAAAAGTACACTAAATAATTATTTACGCGATATGACAACTAACTATAAAACTAGTTTTCTATTACCACATGACTATGAAATACCTACTTTTAATTATCCCGAATATGTATTACCACCAGTTCCATATAACTATCAACCTTATACAAAAGATATTATTCCCGCTAATGCAAAATTGCCTATTAACTTTAATTTTACAGTACAACCTCAATGTAAAATTACATTAAGTAATATGGTTAATTTATTTGATACTTTAAATGAGTATAAAGGTTATTATGAATTAGAAATTGATTTAAAACAAATTGACCCAACAATTCAAAGTATAAATAAGTTTATAGATACTTATAAAACTATTAAAATAAGTAATATAAATAATTTTTCTATTACTAATATTGCAACTAAAATACATATGTACGAATATAAAGATATAGAATTATTTGCAGGAAGAGGACAATGTAATTTTAATTTAGGTAAAATATATGACCTTAATTATGAAGGAGGTGGAAGTCAACAAATAACAAATGCTAATTTTCCTCAAAATAAAATTATTAAAACAAATGAAATTTCAACAGAAATTAAACACTTTGTTACAAGTTATGTAGATGATTTAGCTGTGGGAGATTATTCTCAATATAAAACTAAATATCAAAATCAAATGGTATTATTTTTAATGCAAATATCAACAATTAATAATATAAAATCTCATAATACTAAAAATGTATATTTAGAATTATATTATACTAATGATGTAAAATTAAAAATTAGATTTACAAAAACAATATTACCAAGATTTATGGGGACTGTTGGTTATCCTAATTGAGGAAATCAATATAATTTAACTTTTTCACAAAATTCTAATTATTTAATATATTTTACAAATAATGGTAATAATCCTGTTTAAATTACATTTAAACCTAGATAAAAATAAAAAAGAGATTTATTTAAAATATTAATTTTTATTTATATCTCTTTTTATATTCTCTATTAATTTTTATATTATTATATTACCATCTTCATCAATATTTGATAAAGTTGGAATAGTTTCTAATGTTCATTGCCAAACTTTATAATTTGGCTCCATTGCAAATTTACCTATTGTTGTATTATTATAAATTAAATTAATAACTCATTTTTTATTTTCTGATGATATATGGCTAATAACATAATATTTATTATCATTATTTTTAATAAAATAATTTAATGGTAATGAAATACCTTTTCAATTGCCAATATCATCTGTTTTTTTAGTAAATGTTTTTGAATCATGACAACTAACTAAACTGGTTGTACTTGTTCCTAATAATGATATTGCACAAATAATACTTAATAATCTTTTCATGTGTATTCTACCTATTTATTTAAAAATATTTAATGACCATAATATACTCAAAAGCCGCGCCCGTGAAGGGAGTGTCTGGTTTAGCACTAATATAAGCACAATATTTAGATGCATTACTAACATTTAATATATCTCTACTATAAAATGCATCTTGATTTTCAAGTAAACTTGAATTATAACAATTTATAGAATGTAATGCACTAGTTATTTCTCAATCACTTGGAGCATTATTTCCTGTAACTCCCCATGATGAATGATTTCTTCTAATACGAATATTTTTAGTTGTATAAATACTACCTATATCAAAAGTTATTTGCCCATTAACATTAAATTTAATGTTATTTCTTTTTGTTCTATTTAATTTATCTAAATTATTTATTTGTAAATAATTAATATCATTATTTTTGATAATTTCTTCTTTTTCGTACGAACTTAGAGCAGCAGTTGTTGGTACAGCAGTTCCACTAATTGTTAATACACTTAATAAACTAAGTAATTTTTTCATACTTGTTTTTCTCCTTTTTTATCTTGAAAATTTTTATCAAGATTTACTTGCATTATATATATACATATATATATAATCAAGAGTAAATTAGTTAATAAAAATAAAAAAGTGCCAATAATAAGCACTTTTGTTGATATTTTGATAAATAATTATTCATAGAAAAGATTACTACAAATATTTTACAAGAAGGATAAGTAATTTATTTAATTTAATAAATTACTTAGATGAATTATACAATAAAAAAGAGATAATTAAATCTTTTTTAGATGAGGAAGCGAACTACGCCCTTACCAATAGCGGACAAGTCCATATGGCTCATCTATTCTCGTTTATTTTAGATATCCATATAGAGTATAAGCTGTCAATTTCACCAGAAACCACTTAGCTTATTACTTTTTAAAATAGGTACTTACTCTATGTAATTTAATTATATATAAATATATTTGTTTGTAAATACTCTTATTACGCGTTTTAAGGGGTATATTAGCAATGAAATATATTAAGTTTAGAAATAAAAAAAAAATAATATTATAAATTTATATAAAGTATTGTATTACTAAAATAATAGTGTAAAATGAAGTTAATTGTTTATGCTTTCCGCCTTAAAAAGACTTATGCTGACTTGTTATTCGGACAAGAATAAAAAAAAGAGGTTTATAAAATGGCACTTACAAAAGAACAATTAATAGAACAAGGTTTAAGTGAAGAAATAGCAGATAATATTTTAAATGAATTTCATAATGAAACAAAACAAATTATTGAAGGTATTCAAAAACGAAAAGATACTATTTCAAAAGAAGAGTATTTAAAAGTTGTTAGTGAATTAGATGAATTAAAAGCATTTAAAGATGTTCCATCTACTAAAATTGAAGATATTAAAACTAATTTAGATAAAGTTAGTGGTAATTCTTTAACTGAAAAAATGCAAACTTTAAAAGAATTAAAACCTGATTTGTTTGTTGAAGAACAACAATCAGTTTCACCAACTAATTTTATTAAAGATATGATTGAAAAGTCTACTGAAAATAAGAATGATGAAATTGTAACTATTAAAGAAAAAGGAGCATATACTCCTAATGAAATTAAAAAAATAACTGATTATACACTTAAAAACCTTAGATAATAAGGGAGTGAAATATTATGGCAACAATTAATTTACCACAAGTACCTTTTACATTAGAAGGTAATACAACAGGTCAAAAAGATTATGTTGATATGATTAATGCTTTATTGCGTGGACATTTATATAATGAATATGCAAGTATTATGCAGTATGCTACTGCAATAGCAGAACAAGTTGTTTGATTACCTAATGTTTGACAAGCACTATATAATTTAACTCATCGTGTGGTATGACAAGATGATTATTTATTACCAAATGGTGGGATAACTCAAAATATGGGATTAACAAGAATTCCAGTTCCTATTGATAAAAGATTTAATTTAAAATTAATGAATGAGGCTTTTGATTTAGCATTAATAGAACAAAATATTAAAAATGGTGTTATTGCTGATGCTATTTCTAGTGTTGTACAGAATAAATTTGTTAATTTATAGTGTGAATTAATTCAGGCTATTTATGATTATTGTTTAGCAGATGGTCAATATTAAGTAATTCCATTTCGTAGTTATACAGCTGAAAATGCTGATGATGCAAATAAATCATTCTTTACATTAAATGAAACTTTGATTGAATTAACAAATCAAATTAGTAATTTATATTTTGGTTTACCAACTGATAAAATGTTTATGGTTTTAGGACGAAGAACATATTTAGGATTAACACCAGCATATTTAAAAGTAATTGGTTCACAAGCTCAATTAAAAGCAATGGTTAATGGTGAATTATATGAAAATACAGCAATGGGTATTCCGGTATCTAAAAGTTTTCATTTAGAAAAAACATATACAAAAAGACAAGTTAACTGTGATAAAGGTTATAATTTTACTAATGTAAATGGTTTAATTATTAACAAACAAGTATGAGCATTCCCGATTAATATGGATACTATTCAACAAGTTTTATATAATGATACTGCTAACCCTAAATGAATTGGTAAAGTGCAATATGCTACACCAACTATTTTATATCCAAAAACATGTAAAATTATTTTAGAAAAACAACCAACACAAGATAAAATTAATACTGCTAAAAATAATCTTAATAAAACATTTAGAGTGCCAGTTGATTATGTAATTCCAGCACCAAAAACAATAAACTTATAAGGTTAATAAAAAATGAATTTACTAATATTACGAGTTTTAACTTTATTAGTATCTAATTTAGAAAATAAACCTTTAATAAGTAAATTTGTAAATTTAATTAATAAAGTTAATCAAGTTAAAAATAAAGTATTAAAACCAATTAATTATGTCACTGATAAATATAATAAAATTACAAATAAAGTTGAAGATATTTATCAATGATTAAATCCATTTACTTATTTAGATTTAATTAAAAAAGGTCATAAAAAAGAAATTCAACAAATATTAAGTCAATTAGAAAAAGATAATAATATTAAAAATAGAGAACAATTTAAAAATGAAAATTATCTAAATACTAAATGACAACCTTTAAATAGTAGTTGATTTGATAGTGGCATGTTTAATATTACAAATAAATTAACTTTAACAGGTAATTTAACTATTTTAATATATACAAAAACAGCAAAACACCCCAAGTTTTATGGTCCTTATGTTTATCCTAGTGTTCCAGTTGAAATATGAAAATTATTAAGTAATGCTGTATCTAATGCAGGAACTTTATTTTGGCGTTATTTATTAAGAAAATGATTACCTAGTCATTTAAAAGATTATATTAAAAAACGATTACCACAAGCATTAAAAGAAAAATATCCAAAAGGAAATATTAAATTAACATTACCAACTATTCAAAAATTAAATTAAATTAAAAAGTTTATTAATAATTTAAAGATTGGACATTTTAATTTTAATTTTGCTGGTGGAATTAATAATAAAAAATGATATCGTGAACGCCGAAGTGATGTTAAAAATATTAAGAATTTATATAAAACACCAGTTAAAAATATGTTTTACAAAACTAATCAAACTATTAAAACAATTAAGAAAACAAAAACAAGAGTTAATAGTTATAAGCCAAGTAATTTAAAAAATAAATATCGTAATCAATTAAGAGGTGTTTTATATGGAAAATAATTTAAGTAATTTGTTATTTATAACAGTTGAAGATGTTAAAGAAAGTAAACTTTGACAACCTATTAATGATAGAAAACAATCTGCTTATAATGATAATTTAATTTATAATGCTATTTTAAAAACTAGTTTGTGAATGGATAGATTATCAGGCGGGGCAATTTCAGATAAGATTAATAAAAAAGATTTATTTCCATGAGTAAAAAAAGATAATACTGGATTAATTGAATATGATAAATGATTAAGTTATATTCAATCTACTTGTTTATTAGCAATTATTAATTGATATTTACCAAAAGGAGTTAATGATTTAACTGGTAGTGCTTCATTTTCACAAGGTGTAGTTGCTTATTCACAAACTAATGACCCAGAAGCTAATGAAAATATTACTCGTGATGTTAAAAATACTTTAAAATTAGCAGGTGAAATAATTGATATTATATCTAGTAAAACAGCATCTAGACCTTATAATTATAGGTTAGATAATTATGCTCATTCATTAGAAGAAGAATATAAACATATTAGTAAAAAAACTTTTTATCCAACATTATTATTTCGATTAAAAAAACGATTACAAACGGATAATTCAATAAATATTACTTATCCAATTATTAATGACTTTTCTAAAATTGATTATAACGAATATATTAAACTTATTGTTCCATTTGATAATGATACTATTTATGAAGAAAATGGTGTTTGAAAAGCAAAACAAAGTGGTGATATTCCATCATATGTTATTAAAGATAGTGATTTAAATAAAAATTATATTGAAAAAGTTGATGGTAAATACATTGTAAAAACATCAAAAAATTTAGAAAATAATTATTATGATGCAAATACGATTGATAATTTTTTAGTTAATAAACAAGATAAATTAGTAAGTGGCACAAATATTAAAACTATTAATGGTAATTCATTATTATGTAGTGGTGATATATCTATTAGTAATAATGATTGAGAAATTGTTAATACTAGTGATTTTATTATAAATTCAAAAGAATATACTGTTAGAGCATTTCATAATAAATATTATTATTGCATAAATTGTTCTGTTGAAACACAATTTAGAATATATTGTTTTACAATTTTTGTAAATTCTAAATTTATAAACGAAAAAGTACCAACAACTCATTATATCGGAACATCAATAGAAGGTTATTTTTCAATATTTGAATGAGATAAAAATACTAATTATGGAAAAGTAACTATTGAAAAATAAGAATTAGCACAATATTTAAATGGAATTTATATTGAAAGAAAAAGAATAAATTAAAAATGAGTTTAATTAATGAAACAAGATAAAACAACTTGATTAAAGGGTGCCTTACCTTGAAATTGATTTAAAAAAGACCCTATTCCGACTTATAATTGAACTCATAAAGATATTAGAGAAAGAGAAAGAAAATATAAAATTCATAGTTGAGTAGTTAGTTTTTATACATTAATATTTTTAGCATTAAATTGTTGATTAGAATATAGGATGATTAATGGCATTAAAAACCAAATTAATTGGTATAATTATGGACAATATTAAGGCAATGGAATTACTATTTTACTAACACCTTTATTTACACACGGAATTCAAGGTATATTTGTTGCTAGTAGTAAACCAAAAGTAGATATGAAAATTGATATACCAAGATTAAAAATATCTAAAATAGGATTAGTATTTACAATATTACCTTTAATTACTTTAATAATTTCTTTAATTATCATTTGAATTGATAAATAAAAATGAAAAAAAGACCATTTAAGACATTGCTTAGATTGTCGGATTAATCCGCGCGTTATTCAACCAAGAGTATCAAAACAATTAAATAATTTAGATGGTATAACAGAAGAAAAATTAAAAAATATACAAAATGAAAATAACAAAGAATTAAATTTAAAATAAACTATATTATAGGGGCGGTTGATATTTTTGGGTGTTTATATAGTTTAATTTATAAATTATTTTGTTCTGAAATGATGAATGGCCACTGTTTGAGTAAGGATAAGAAAGGAATTAAAAAAATGTTAAATGATACATTAATGATTACTTTACTTGTGTTAGCGGGGGCAGGAGGAATGGGCAGTCTTGGCATTCTTGGATTATCTGCTAAAAAAATTAAAAAATATAAAGCAGAAATTAGAGAATTAAGAACTGCTGTTATTGCCCACGAAAAACATTTAAGAGGAGCTGATTATGCAACAGAATTAGCATTAAAAACAGGTCAAATTAAAAATGTAAAAAAACAAGTTAAAGTAAACGATAAAAAACAAGCACAAAAAGATGCTATTAGACAACTAACAAATAGTATTTAAAAATAACCTTAATTGGTTATTTTTTATTTGTTTTTAAGATAATTAAATTCTTTTCACCATATTTATTGATTAAATATTCTAAGTCTCAGGTTGAATTAATATTTACATCTTCAATATCGTTATCAGTTATATATTCACCAAGTGGAGTTTTACAAGGGCGATTACTTTGTTCTGAACTATAACATAAAATATATTTATTCATATTTATCACTGATTTTATTGTGTTTTATATAAAAATTAATAAGATGTTCAATTCCTTGTGAATAAGTAAAGTCATTAAATTCATTTCAAACTTTTTCTTCATTTTCATTTAAGTAAATATTAACATTACGAATTAATTTAGAATAATATTTTCCTGTTTTTTGATTAAATGAATGTTTCATAATATTACCCCTTATAATTAGCAATAATAATTGCATCGCGTAAATTATTACTTATTTTTTCATTATTATATTTTCAACATTTACCATATTCATAAGTTAAATTTTCATCTTTACTAAATTCTTGAATACAATTATTATTATATTTACTCAAATTTTCCATATTTTTAAAAACTGATTTAGTGTGTTTTGGTGATACTCAATTAATGAGTAATCTTAGTCTTTGATTAATATCTTCTATTACACCTAGTAATCGTAATAAATCGTCTCTATCTTTACTTGCATTAGCAGAGGTATATAAACAATCTTCAATATTTAAAATATAATTATTGTATTTTCATATATCACATAATATATATCTTATAAAATCAATTTGTTTAATTCAATCTTTATTAATAAATTCATAATCATCAATTAATTTATTATTTTCAAAAACAACAATAGCGGTAGTACCAGTTCCTGATGGGTCAATACCTATTTTTATCATGCGTATACATCCTCATCAATATTATTATTAACTACTGGTACTACATTAGAAATATCTTCTTCTTTAACGACATTATCGTTTGTGTCCGCTATTTCTGTATAAGATGGGGTATTTAACATTATTTGATAAGGGTTCATTGCTCCTCTGCCCCTGATTTTTGGCGACAGTAATATCATTATCAATATAAATCTTTTCATCATTAGTAGTAATAACTGCTTGGTTTGATTTATATGCTTGTTGTAATTCAACAGACATAATACCTCATTTTCTTAATAATGATGTTAATACTGTTTTAAGTGCCATTTCATCAAAAGTAGCAATATAAAATGATTTATTTTTAGCATAAGTTTTAGAATATTTCATAAAATGATTTTACATTCGTTCTTTTGTCATATATAATGTTTTTTCAAAACAATTAACCATTTTAAAATAAGATACATAACCTATAATTGGTAATTTTTCTCGTTCATCTTCATTTTGAATTCAATTAAAACTAGTTCCTTTTAAACGATCATAATTTATTAATTCACCATCTCTGACATCTGATGCTGCTATATCTAGATATTGTCCACTTCTTTGTGATAATTGAATATAACCTTTATAACCCATTTGAAATTGTGCTTGATTAACTCATTCTTGCACTTCACGACCATTAATAATTCTTGTTATTTTAGTATTATATGGAACTACATAAGCATATCCAAATTGTTTTTCCATTGGTAAGTTTAATAATACTCCTTGATAACAAGCGGTCATAATTGTTTTTGGGTCTGCTTTTTGTAATAATTCATTACTATTTGATATCGCAACTATATTACTTTTAAATCTTGCAATTTCATTTTCGTTAGAAAATTTACTTTTAATTCACTCTGTTACCTTATCTGTTCTTAAAAATTCAACAATATTTGCCATATTATTTTTCTCCTTTATTTATTTTAAAATTAATACCTTTAACACCAATTAAATTAATATCTTTATCACTATCTCATTGGTCTTTAATTTCGTTTTTAACAATTTGTTCATCAACAATTAAATAGTTTTTAATAAGATTAATAAGTTCTAATTTATTGGCATTTTGTAAAAAATTATCATTAATACCCAATATTTCAATATCTTTAATTAATAATTTATTTTTACGAAAATTACTAGTAATAATTTTTAATTCTTGTTCTTGTTTTGCTACACTTTTAATTTCTAAAAATTGTTCTTTTCTATGAGTTTCAATAATTTCATTTTTTTTTGAAATTGAATATTAATTACACTATTTTTTAAAGAATCATGATTACTCTTAATATTATTTTCTAAATTAAAAATATCTTTTCTAATAAAATTTAATTTATCTTTAAAATTTTTTATTAATTCTAATGGTTCTCTAAAAATATAATCAATTTTTGAAACTACTAATTTTAAATCTTTCAATGATTGTGATTTATATTCTCCATTTATTAATCAAGCTTGTTGTTGATATATAAATTCTTCTAATTCTTGTCCATTTTCATCAATTCATTTTTTAATTGTTAATGCTTTTAAACTTAATTATTTAAAATCATTTCCTTTTAAATAAAACGGATAAGTAATATTTTTAACTTCATTATTTAACTTTAAATCTTCCATAATTAAATTTCCTCTAATTCCATTTCATTAATTAAATTATCAATATAGTTATAAGCACTTTCTTCTAAATAGCATTCTTCTAATGCTATATTAAATAAATCTTCTTCGGTATAAACATTGCTATTTTCATCTTTTCACATATTATTCACATCCTTGTCATTTAATATTTTCATTTTCTAAATTAATAATAGTTGTTAATCATTCTTGTTGATTTTCAATATTAGCAGTAATTTTTGCTTCTTATAATGTATAAAAACAGTTTGTTTTGAAATCACCATATTTACTTTTCATTACTAATAAGTATATTTTATTCATAATTTATTTCTCCTAATTTTTTCTGCCTAATACTCAATACTCATCAGTGATATCTTCAAATGATACAGGATAAGCTTGTAGTATTAATTCTTGTAATTTGTTTTCTTGATTACATCTAAAACAATAACCTCAATATCTTTTTTTAAGACAAATTTTATTTAACTTTTTCATATATACCTCCTAAATTATTCCTTTTATTTTTAACTCGTTGGCACTCACTCCCAAGTGAAAGTGCCAAAGCGAGAATTAGTTATATAAATATTTACTACTCCATCCGCTTCACTAGGGTAAGTGGTGGTGGTATATTGTTTAATAATCCACAGTTGTTTTTTATTTTTTACGCCAGAGAGTTTTCTCTTTCTTCATCCGCACCATTTCAGGTAAAAACGTTCAGTTTTTAAAATAAATTCACTTGCACCTTGAAGAGTCTAATGCTGACTTTGTGGTTTTTATTAAACCGCCGTCACTTCTAAGAAGTAATATCTATCGCAAATTTATTTATAAAGTGGCCATCTCAATATTTATTGTCGTTTGATGTTGACCTTGCACTTATCGCGACTATCACTTGTTAAAGCGTCTGTTATTTCCGGACTGATTACCGTTGGGCTAGACCGCCTATGTGGAATAAAAACACTTAGTTATTTAAAATAACCGTCCCACACTGCATTAAGTTGTTTTAATAAATCAAAGTTTTAAAGAACCAGTTTTATAATCAAAGATAATTTTTGAATTTTCTAAACGTTTATAAAACCGCTTTTGTTTTTTATCTTTTGTGTGATTTAATAAATCTTTGTGTTTTTCACAAGTTCATAAAACTTTATTTGATAAAAATTCTTCGGTAATAAATGATACTTTTTTATAACAATCATTAACATCACATATTTTTTGTTGTTTAATTATCATTACCTCCTTTTAGAGATTGTTTTATTTCAAATAAAAAAACAACTCTAACAAGAGTTGTTTTTTGGAGCTTCATCGTACATTATACGAATTTATTGTTACAACGTTGTGAGGTCTATTTCCTTAATGAAGTATTAAGTAATGTTGACTATGATAGTAAAATTATTTTATTAAAATTATTATTTCAATTAAAATCATCACAATTAATTGTATATGCCGGCCATGACTAAATTGTTGAACAATATTTCCCAACTGTGATTTATTTAACATAGTTAAATATTATTAATGAATAAAAAAAGTTTAATTTTAATGTGAATATTATGTTTAATGTTAATTGGGTTTGTTCTGTTACTTGCTTATTTTCCAATTAGTTTATATTATGATGGTTATTTAACAATTCTTAAAACTAATGGCTATGAGTTAACCTATATTTTTGTTCCCCATCAGACACCTTGAGTTATTAAACCAGGACAACAAGTAAAAATAAAATATTTTGTATAGAAACAATGGTAAATAATTATAACGTAAGTTAAAAGAGAGAATGATTATTATCTTATTTTAAATCAGCCAGAATTTATTATTAATGTTTGATATTTATCAGTGAAAATTGAAATTGGTTCGCAAACAACATTAGATTATTTACTGAAGATAATGATTTAATTTGTTATAATAAAAAAAAGAGAAGGGTCTGGTGAGGTAATGAAAGATGATTTTGTGATTTACAATGAAACAAAGTTTGATATTAAACCATATCAAGATGATTTTAATGCAATTTTCAAAAAAATTAAAACTTTGTTAGCAATAACTGAGCCATTAGAATTATCATTAATTATTGTTGATGCACAAGAACAATTAGAACTTAATCGAAAATATCGTAACAAAGATTATGTTGCTGATGTTATTACCTTTGCTTTAGAAGAAGAAAATAAGATTGATTTATTTCAATTAACCGGACTACGCAGTTTAGGGGATATTTTTATTTGCTATAAAAAAGCTCTTGCTCAAGCTGCTGAATATAACCATTCTCTTCGTCGTGAATTTGCTTTTTTATTTACTCATGGTATGTTACATATTTTAGGTTATGATCATCAAACTCCGACTGATGAAGAAAAAATGTTTAATTTACAACGAAAAGTATTAAATGATTTACAAATTAACCTAATTCCAATAAAATAAAAACAGAAAGAAGAAAGGGATACATAATGGCAAAAGAGTCACCAGTCAAAAAAAAATATTTTTTAAATTACGGAATAAATTTTCAAATGATTTTCGTGGAATTTATACAGAAATTAAAGAAGAATCAAGTTTAATTATTCATTTTATTGTGTCATTGGTTGTTATTGGTATAGGAATTTGATTGCAAAAAATGGTTCCTAACCAGTTTGGATATGTTCAATGAGCAATTTTATTATTAACCATTGGAATTGTCATTGGTTTTGAGTTAATTAATACAATGGTTGAAAATTTTGTTGATTTATTATCATTTGAATATAATATTAAAGCAAAAAAAATTAAAGATATTTGTGCCGCGGCAACATTAATTAATTCTATTTTGGCAATTGCAATTGGATTATTAATAATGTTACCACCATTGGTGTATGTTATTAAGTTATATTTACACATTAGTTAAAAAGGGGAGTTAATGAAATGCCAACTTATTTTGAAAAGTTAAAATTATTAAGTAAAAAAGCTTATGCACCATATTCAAATTTTCGTGTTAGTGCAATTTGTTTGTTAAAAGATGGTACAGAAGTTATCGGTGTTAATGTTGAAAATGCAGCATATGCTGCTACGATTTGTGCAGAACGGACAGCTTTAGCTCAGGTTTGTGCGTTAGGTTATCATAAAACAGATATTATAAAATTTTATTTATATACTGACAGTAAACAAGCAGGTTCTCCTTGTGGAATATGCCGGCAATTTTTATGAGAATTAGTTGATCATCGGATTCCAATTGAAATTTATAATCAAAAAGGTGAATCATATGTTTTAACAATTAAAGATTTACTACCATATGGCTTCGGGGAGGAGGATTTACAGTAGGATGGTCAAGAAACATAAAGATGAGGAATATTTTTAACAAGATTTCGTTACTGACCATAGTTATCGTCTTGTTCTTGATGATCAATTACAAGAATATATGCATAATAATGCTATTTATATTAAAATCTTTTATGCTTTTCATGACAAATGGTTTTTATTAACTCATAATACTTGATAAAAAAGCTGATAATTATTTAGAAGCATATTGTAAAAAGTATATTATGGATTTAACCAAGCGTTTGCATTTTGAAAAAATGGCATTAACTTCTGATGAATTAGCACAAAAATGAGATATTCAGGAATATGATATTCCTGGTTATTAAGATGTGATGTTAAAAGGAGTTCAATTCGTTCATGAGTAAAAAATGACAACAATAAAAAATGAGTTGTTGTTGTTCATGGATTAAATTCACATAAATTCCGTGCATTTTTTTGGTTTAATTTATCTTCGGTTAGGTTATAATATTCTTGTTTTTGACCAACGAAATCATGGCGAATCAACTACTAAAATGACGACAATGGGTTACTATGAAAAATATGATTTAGCAGTAGTAGTTGATTTTTTACAAACTAAAATTGATTCAAAATTAAAGGAACTTAATTTTCATGGTTGGTCAATAGGAACTTTTGTTATTATGGAATATTTAAAATTTGCATTTGATGAAAATAAATTAATTAATAGTGCTGTTTTAGATTCAACAATTAGTAATTTAAATGTTTTATATCGTTATTATATGTTAAAGACAAAAGTTAATTATTATGAACATTATTATGCAATTCGTCGTTACGCGATTGAAACACGTGGATATGATCCAGAACAAATTAATCCTGGTGAAAATTTGGAAGCATTAGCAAAATTGCTAGTGTTATATATCTTAAATAATAGGCCGGGTTGCTTACTAAAATAAGTGTAAGTATGAAAAACAAAAAATTAGTCGTCGAATTGTTTTTGATTGCAATCATGTTCGCGAAATATATCATAATCCAACGGAATATTTAATAGCAATAATAAATTTTATTACAACTGCAAAAAGAAAATAGTGATAAATAACTTTATTTATCACTATTTTCTTTTTTTATTTTTAGTTTGATTTTTATTAAAAACACGATACATACCATTGTTAAGACTATGCAAACTAATGTGAAAAATAGTAAAAACAATAATAAAAATAAAAGCAATAAAACATGCTGCTTGTATTCTTGATAATCCTGAAATAATTGGATTATCAATGTCTAAAAATTGATAAGGATATGCTCAAGTAATATTGCCATCTCGTTTTCAAGCTGCTGCCCGCGCAATAACATACATTAAATAAAAAAATGGATAACTTAAACTAATTCATCAATCTTTTTGTAAAAAGTCTTTTTTTCAACCAAGACGATGATCACCAAATGACAAGAAGGTATAACCAAAAAAGAGAATTGGCATAATAAAATGAGTAACAACAGTACAACTAATTTGTGCTTTACTATATTCAGTAATTGTTACTTCTCAATTTTTATAACCAATAATAATTCCAATTCAAAAAATAAAAAACATTAATAAATTTCAGTTTAAAATACTTAATTTAGCATTATTTGAAAAAAACCAACTTTTTTGTTCACGATGATGATTAAAAATTGCTAATATTAATCAAGTAATAGTTATGATATTAACTTGAACAGAATAAAAACTTAATAAGATGTCATAATTTTGCAAACTAGTAATCTTTGCTCCTTTTACATATCAAAATTCTTTAAAAATATCCATGTAAAATCCATAAGTTAAGAACCAAAAAGCTAAACTGGCAATTATTACTTTATAATATCAGAGATAATCTTTGTATCAAATCCGATAATTTCAACGTTTCATAGTCCCTCCTTGGTATATTTTACATACTATCACATAAAAATTGTTTTTTTAATGACATCTAATCCTTTTTTCAGTTCTTTTTAAAAATAATTTTGTTTATTAATAAAATTATTCCTTTTTATAAAATGCTTTGTTATAATGCTAATAAGTTAGAAAAAGGTGAGATAATGGCAAATAAAATTAAAGTTGAAAGAATGCAATCTTTGATTGCCCGTGATTTAACAATTATTATGCAACGAGAAATTCGTGATGAAATTTTAAATACTATATCAATTCATGCTGTCAAATTATCAAATGATTTGAGTCATGCAAAAATTTATTATTTATCATTATTAAATAAATCAGAGGCAGAACTTCACAATATTGTTCAGAATTATAAAAATGAAATTCGAAGTAAATTAGCGTATAAATTAGAAATTTATCGTTGTCCGGATTTAGAATTTGTTTTTGATCATTCATTAGATAATTCGAATAATATTGAAGCAATCTTGAAAAATTTAAAATAAAAAACCTTATCAAAGTACAAATACATAGACATTAAAGAATGTTTATTAGTTAGTAAAAAATAGGGAGTGTTGCATATAAACGTGTATTATTTAATTTATTTAAAAACAAGAAACTTTTTTCTTTTATAAAGAAATAATAACACAAAAAAATAAAAATATAAATAATGATAGTATTACAAAAGCTTAGGTTTTATAAAAAATATAAATAAAATAATTAGATAACTTTTTAAAAGGTTGATTTATCAGTGTTTTAGAAATATATTTAAAATAAAGAATAATTTTTATACAAAAACCTAAACTTTTTTCTTACTACCTAAATAATAATTTCATATTTTAGCACACTAAAAAATAGTTTAAAAAACTAAGATTAAATTATTTTAAATTAACTAAAATTAAATCTTATAATTTTTAAATCTAAAATTTTTTTAAATGTTGAGAATGAAAATGTTTTATTACCGTATCCTAAACAAGATTTTACAACTCTTGAAACATCACTTTCAGCAGATACGCCAATATTTCAGTCTTTATTTTGATTTAAAATACCATTTTTTAAATTAATAAAATACCTTAATTTAATTTTTTCATTCTGTAATGATTTTAAAAAGTTATAAGTTCATCATATTTTCCTTGTAAAAATAATTTTTTTGCGTGTAAATAATTTTTAAATGATTCTTTACTACGATTACCACAATATATATTATTTTTTAATTCTTTTATTACATGAAACCTGTCAGATATAAACATACCATCTAAAATTTTAGCAGTTTTTTTAATTCACTTAGCACTATCCCCACCAATAATTAATTTAATATTTTTATAATTTTTAAATAATTTTGGTAGTAAGAAAAAAGTTTAGGTTTTGGTATAAAAATTATTCTTTATTTTAAATATATTTCTAAAACACTGATAAATCAACCTTTTAAAAAGTTATCTAATTATTTTATTTATATTTTTTATAAAACCTAAGCTTTTGTAATACTATCATAATTTTTGCATTTGTTTTTTAATAAATAAAGAATTAAATTCTGCTCCTCGAGTCTTCTTATTAAGAAAAAAATAACAATATTTTTTATTTAAAGATTCATTGTTTTCTTTTCCAATATTAAATGAAATTATTCTAACGGTTTGCAAATAAGATTTATTATTTTTATTTTTTAAAGTTACATGGGCATCATCCAAATTAATATATAAATTTTCTCAATTTTTTAAATCTATTTTTTTATTTTTTCTTTTTATTAATGCTTTTTGTAAAATACGCGAAACAGATAAACAATGTAATTTGCAATTAAACATATCTAATATATCACTATATCTTTTATTTTTTACTATTTCAGCAGTTATTTTTAGTCTTAAATCATTAATTATTCTTTGCCATTTTTTAACTCCAAATTGTTTATCAACAAGAGGAACATATTTTCACTTACCCTTATAAAGATATTTGTAAATTCTTCTCTTATAAATTAATATTCCAAATTCTGTTTTAATTTTTCTAGTTTTTATTTCTTTTACAAAATATTTTGTTTTATCTCGTTTTATAAAAATTATATCATCAGTTCTTTCTATCTTTTCTTTTAACTGATTTAAAGCATTTTCATAAATATTTTCACTAAATTTATTAAAATTAAACATTTTATTATTTCCTTTCTTTATTAAATTAAAATTATTAGTTAATATATTTCATAAATTTACACCTACTTTAAAAAAAGTATAGTATAATTATATTAATTATAATATTTCACAGAAAAGGATAAATATATGAAAAAGTTATTAAGTATTTTAGGAGCAATCGGATTAACTGCAACAAGCACAACATCATTAATTAGTTGTGAAAAACCAAAATCAGATATTAATAATGAAAACGATGGGAATAAACCAGAGCCTACATGAGAACCACAACAACCACCAGAAAATAGTAATTGAAAATTAATTACTGATTACAATTATTTTGAAAATAATGTTGATAATAAATATTATTTTGTTGGTTGAAAAAATACAAGTAATGAATGAAAAATTGCCAAGTTTAAACATGATACATCTGATGTAAAAAAAATAGGAGAGGTAATTTATGTTCATAGTATAAAATATTATGCTAAAAATAATAACCTTAAAGGTCTTTATCGTTGAGACGGAGTTGGTGAACCACAAATACCAGCAATTAACTCTAATACTGGTGAAATTACAGAATGAAAAGGTTAAAAAGGAACTATTTTTAAGTTCCTTTTTATATTAATCTTACAAATTTCATAAAAATAATTAATAAGAATAAATTAGTTATTGTACTATACAATGCGGTACTAAATTTTCATACTTCAAATGTTTGGCTAAAAAAACTATATATTGTTTGAAATATTTTTCCAACACCACTCGCTAATTCGTTTACTTGTTTTATACCAGGGATATTATTAACGATTCAAATTGCCGCATTTCTGATATGACACGCTAAATTATATCAACTACAACTTTCATATTGTGCTTGTCATCATTGACTATCGGGGAATAATCCACCGTTATTAATTTCTTGTCAGTTATAAATCCCAAAATTAAAATCATAATAACGATACATATCATTATCTTTTTGTGCTTGTAATTCAAAAACATTATAATCGATTTTTTGTTCTTCCATTTTTTTATATTTTAAACCATATTTATTCTGTAAATTACTATCGTTAAAAACATAGCCCTCATTTTGATTAATATTATAATCATTTGAGACTGAAAAATCATAGTTAAATACATCTCTATAATTTGTGTTATAAAACCGATTTTTATAGGCTGAATACATCTTAAAATCTAATAATTTATATTTATCAGAAAAATAAAAATATCGTGGATAAATTTTAAAACCATTATTTGCTAACAAACCATATTTTTGTTATATCCTTGCGTATAAGTATTATTATCTAAATCAAACATTGTTCGTAAATAATCCTTATAAAAATTTTTAGATACAACAAACATACTATTCAATAATTCTTTTAATTTATCATAAGAAACTAAAAATTTTTTCTTTTGTTCTTCAAATTCTTTTTTCTCTGCTTCGGTTTTTAAAACTTTTTTATTATTTTCAAATTTATAAATATAATTATTATAGTCATTAAAATATTTTATTGACTTTCCATTTTCATCTAAAATAACATCTTTAAAATTTTCTAATTTTAAACCAAAAAAGTTAATCAAAACAGTATCATATTGTAAATTATCAATATAACCACTTTCAATAAAATTACTACGATTTTGAAAAACAGGTACCAAAGCATAAGTAAAAAAAGATTTTAAAAAGTTATTAATATCTATTTTTCCAGTCATTTTTTGATAATAAATAGTATTATAAAGATTTCATTGTCCAATAGAATAAATATTTCCTTTAAAATTAAAGATATTTTCTTTTTCTTTCATAAAAGTAAACAAAAAACCTAATTTTTCATCTTTATGAGTAGATTCAGATACATCAAAACTGCGTGCCTTAGTATGTGTTAATTCTAAACTACCAGCAATAATATTATTACTTTTATCAATCGTTAAAATCATCCTATAAATTGATTTTTTAATAAAATATCAACTATCTATTTTTTGACTTTCATCAATAATTTCAAAATCAAAAATTATTCGTTGTGTACCAACAATAGAACTATCATAATTGGGATTTCCACCTTGCTGAACTCTAATATTTTCTTGGATAATAACATCTAAATACTTATTTAAAAAATCTTTAACTTTATTTTGATTATCAATATTTCAATCTGTAATTTTACCAGTATTAGAGTTAATTGCTGGTATTTGTGGTTCACCAACTCCGTCTCAACGATAAAGACCTTTAAGGTTATTATTTTTAGCATAATATTTTATACTATGAACATAAATTACCTCTCCTATTTTTTTTACATCAGATGTATCATGTTTAAACTTGGCAATTTTTCATTCATTACTTGTATTTTTTCAACCAACAAAATAATATTTATTATCAACATTATTTTCAAAAGAATTGTAATCATTAATTAATTTTCAATTATTTTCAATTAAGTTAACTGATTGTAAATCATTTATATTTGTTTTTAATTTATTTAGTATTTGAGTTAAATTATATTTAGTTGTAAAAGAATAAATAAAATTAGTTAATTCTCTTAAAAATTGTTTTCTATCAACATCATAAAATTTGTTAATGCTATACTGTTTAACATAATTATCTCAATTTTTATATAAATCCATAAATTTATCACTAGGTTTATCATAAGAAACACCAGTTGAATAACTATCCTTTAAAAAATCTAAATATCATTTATCATTATAAGTTAGCGATTTTGATGTTTTTAAAGTAGGATTAATAAAATAATTGGTATCACTTCAATTTTCGAAAAAAGTACCGCGTAAAAACATCGTATTAATAAAATCAGTTTCATTTATACCAGTTTCTACACTTCGCTTTGTTCTTACTTTTTCTGCTGTTTGTTGTGATTGATGGTTTTGTTGTAATGTCATTGCCCCTAATGAGAAAAAAGAAATCAATAAAATTGGTATAAACGAAAATAATACTAAAAACTTACGCATTATTCTCTACCAACTTATTTTTACGATTTTCTTTTATTAATTTGATAATTTCATTAAATAAATAACCATAAAAATAATGAATTATTAAAATATCTCATAATATAATAAATCATAAACCATAAATTATATAACCATTTATACCAGCATATTTCTCTTTTAATTCTTCAATCGTTGAAACTGTATCTAAAATACATACAAGCGTTAACGAAAAACTTATAATAAGATATAAAATTAAATCAACCCAAGAAATAAATAAACCATTTTGTTTCTTTTCTTTTTTATTTTCTACATTACTTTTCATAAATTCAACTCCTAACTATACAATGTTTTTGAAATAATAAAACCAATAATATATAAACTTGATATCGTTAACATTAACGGATGACTAAATAAAATCGCCATTTTACCAAAAATAGATAACAACCAAGTATCAGAGTTATATAAATCCATAATAATATTTTTTGCTGATGTTAACTGATTAATAATAACTGTAATAAAACCAGTACCAAATATAGCAATTGCCGCTACTAATAAAACTAACTTAATCATATAAAATCAACTCCTTACTTATTTTTTTATTCTTTTAGTGGTATGAATTCTTTTAAACCCTTGTTATCTTGTTTTTTCTTGTATTGTTAAACCTGATAATTGTTGTTTATTGCGACTAACTTTAAATTGTTTTCGTTCTTTAATATGTTTTTGTAAACCTTGTTTAGTACTAGAAACACCCCGAACAGTAGCACCGTATAGTTTAGAACTATTAATAACACCACTTTTAACTGTTGAACCTAAATCGTTATAATTAGTTGATGTTCCATGAATTGCATAAATTGATAACTTAATAACCATAAAAAAGATTAAAAAATAAGCAATCGTTATATTTGTCATTGGCAATTTAGTATTTCAAATCACATCAAAAACAAATAAAAAAGTATCAAAAATAAAACTAAAAATCTTATTTCAATTATCGTTATTAACGATTTCACTTAATAAATTAATCATCTTTTTTCTTTCCTTTCACTTTTTTTGCTTTTAAATTTTCTTTCAAAATATCAATATCAAACAATTCTAAGCGTTGTTTGTTATTTAATTTTGATATATCTTTTCAAAAATATTCTTTTTTATTAACAACTTCATCATTTTTTAAATCACGGACAAAACTTAATCAATGACTATCATATTTATTCGCAAATTCAAGCGGAATAATTATCTTAAAAAACAGAATTCCTAATCCAACATCCGACTTATGTTTTGCTCTTTTACCTTCGGCTGTTCGTTCTACTGATTTTGTTTTTCAAATTTCATAATCTGTAATATCTTGAAAAATACCAATTCGCATAACAAAACTACGATTAAAAATATTACCTAATTTTGACTTAACGGGTTTTTTCAATGAAATCGGAATAATAATACCACTTGCTAAATGACGAATATTATTTCACATCATACCCTCACGCTGTACAGTAAAAATCGCTCTATTTTTAAAATGTCTTGCTAAAACAATCCACACACTTTTACCACCATGAACTTTTTTAACTTCGTGGGGACTAGTTCCATCAATATATAAAAAACTCTCATAAAACAGAATTAAACTATCATCAGGTGGTACTAATTTGGTTCTATCAGTAAAATCTAAATTATTAAAAGTTAAAAGTTTTATTGCATCATCTTCAATTGGATAATTACTATAAATTTTCTTCGTTAAAAGTTTCATAACTTGTGATAAAAAAGTTAAAAGTAATGTTTTACCAGTTCCTAATTTACCAATAATTACTGATAACGAATTATCTTAAATAAAGTAAACTAAACGAAAAACATTTAACTGATAAAAAACATTTTTTCAAATTCACCAAATAAAATATACACATTGTAAAGCAAATAATAGTCAAAATAATAATCCAGTATAATTTAATGAAATTATTCAAAGTAATAAATCAATTAAACTAAACAAAACCATTGAACCACTAATATAACAAAAGTTTATTAGAAAAAATACAAACTTTTTCATTACTTAAAATACCCAACTATTTTAAAAATCATTCACAATAAGAACCAAGTTAAAAACAAAATTACAATTCAAACACCAATCATTAAAATTAAATATTCATTTTGAGTTAAATTTCAAGTTGTAATAGTTTCAACATTTGTTTTATTTATAAATAAAAAAACATGAATAAAAAACTCTTTTAATTTTTCTCAATCATTTTGCATCTTTAAAAACTCCACATTTTTTGAATAAGTTTAAAAAACATTCCAAAAAATAAAACAATAAATAATACAAATGATATGACATATAAAAATTCAGGGGCATTTGAACCAATAATATAACTAACAAATTGAACTCAGTAATTATATAAACTCATTATAAAAAACCTCTATCATATTTATATTCATTTTCATAATCAAAACTAAACATACTAAATTCCACGGGTTTTTTGTAACATTCCTCATCTAAAATTTCTAAAAACTGATAAGATAAGAATTTTTTATAACATTTTTTACATAAAAATGCAATCTTATATTTGCCACCAAACTTTCTAAAATAAACTTTTGCTTTTATAAATTTGTTAGAACAACCAAATAATTTAAAATAATGTTCATTTGAATTATAAATAATATAACCATTATCACATGATTTATAATCTTTATTTTTTTCGTACTTTATTATATCTTCTCTTTGTTCTTCTTTTATTGATTTAACTTCCATTTTATAATTCCTCCAAATCACGAATTAATTGTTCTACTTTTTCATCACTTCAATTTGTTAAATTATTATTGTTATTTGTTTTTACTTTTTTAGGTTCATTTGAAAATAATACTTTATGCATACGCGTAAAATAGTTTTTTTTTATATTGATTATACAAATCAATTATTTCTGTTCCAGTTAAAAATTTTCAATCGTGTTGTTTTAAATTTTCATCATATTTTACAATACGATAAGAATTATCATAAATCAAACCTATTGCTACTTGTTCAGAATGTTTTTCACTAGGATAAATAAATTTATTACTCAATCAAAAACCAATATGGCGATTATGATTAGGTAAATTTATAAAACTTGCTTTATCTGTTTCAAAAGGAATAAGTTCCTTAGAAATAAAATAATTTGCTATATTCTGATTTTTCTTAACAAAATTAATCAATTTTATCAACTTCTTTCTTTGAATTATTTTTTATCTTAATTTTTTACCTTCTTCTAATTTACCAATAATTACCGATAATGGATTATCTCGAACAGAATTAACTAACCGAAAAACATTTAACTGATAAAAAACATTTTTTCAAATTCACCAAATAAAATATACACATTGTAAAGCAAATAATAGTCAAAATAATAATCCAGTATAATTTAATGAAATTATTCAAAGTAATAAATCAATTAAACTAAACAAAACCATTGAACCATTAATATAAGAAAAATTTTTTAAGAAAAATATAAACTTTTTCATTATTTATCAACTTCTTTTTTAATTGATTTTTCATTATATTTATAAAAATATGTTGCATATAAAAATTGAATATATATAATGAAAATATTTAAAGTTAATATAATTAAAATTGAAACATGAAATATTAAATCTCCTTTATCTAATGAATTGTTTAAATATCTTGTAACTAAATAATATAAAACTCAAATTACAAAAGATAAAATAATAGAAACAAACAATGAAACCAAAATAGTAAATAATAAATTAGTTTTATTAATTTTCATAAAATCAACTCCTAACTAAATATTTGTTTAATAAACAATGTTATATTTAATGTTTATATATTGCTTATTTATTAATAAAAGCATTGATTATTAACATTGTTATACATAATGCTAATATATTGTTTATTTAATGTTTAATAAACAATGTTTTTAACAATGTTAAATATATAAAATAATAAAAATTGGCACACTGAAAAATACTATTAAGTTTTAAAGTAATAGTTATATAAAATAAATTAATAAAAAATGAATAAACTAGTGTGCCTTAGTTTTGTTAAAATACTTTGAATATAGAGTAATATACTCTTAAAATCCTTTAACCATATGACGGAAAAAGTTTAATATCTTAATAATAATAAATAATCCAAATGGAATTAAAATAATTCACGCATCGCCTAAAAAGGTCATTAATTGAGGTAAAATACCATATACAGCATCTTTTACTTTGCCCATTGCATTACCCAAACCAGTTCAAATAGAGTCCATTCCAGTCCCAAAAGTAACTGCATCTGCTAAAAAATTCATTATTTTCTATCCTCCTTTTTTTCAAGTTCTTTTTTTTCTTTTTTCTTACCTTGAATTTGTCGAATTTTTTGATAAATTGATAAACCAATTCACGCAAAAATACCTAACAAAATCAAAATACTAAATATTCATGTTAATCATACTGGCACGATATAACTCCTTTCATAAATTAAAAAATTGAAATTTGCAAACTCGCTCCGCCCGTTGTCGCTTTGCTCCACTTAAAAAACATTATTGAATAAATTATCCGCTAATAAATTACGCGGAATAATTTATTATTTTACTTTTTAATTTCAATATCTTTTGCAATCTTGTTAACAGTATTAATAACATTATCTTTACCATACTTTTTCACTAACGACCGCAAAATAAAATATTGCTTTGTTTGCATAATTTTAACTCCTTAAAATTTTTAAAAACTTAATAACTTTAATATTAATAATTTCTATGTATAAAAGAAAAAACAAGATTATATCTTGTTTTTAACTAAAACCCGTATCTTTGCAACACTCCCAAAAAATACTATGCATGTTTCTTTTAACTAAAATATTGGTGATATAAAAGTTAAAAGAAACATTTTTATATTTCTTGATTTAATTGATAAAGATATAAGATGTTTTCTAATAATGTGGCAATTGTCATTAGTCCAACACTATTAATTTCAACATCAACCACAATAGCATTTTCTTTAATCATCTCTGCTGTAACAAATTTATCTTTTCCCACGGCAGAAATTAAAATATCAGCTTGTTTTGTAAAAACAGATAAATTTTTTGTTTGTGAATGGCAAACTGTTACAGTTGCTGAGGCATTTATTAAAAGATTAGCAAGGGGTTTATCAACAATGTTACTACGGCTAATAATTACAACATGCTGTCCTGCTAATTGAATTTGGTAGTTTTTTAAAAGGGCGATAATTCCTTTTGGCGTCCTTGGTAATAAGTTATAATGTCCAAGCATTAAATTGCCTAATATTTCTAGAGTAAAGCCATCAACATCTTTTTTAGTTGTTATTGTGTTAATAACTTTTTCACTATTAATATGCCTTTGTAATGGAAGTTGAACAAGAATTGCATCAATGTTAGAATTATTATTTAAGTCATTAATAATTTTTATTAAAGCTGATTCGGTAATACTATCTGGATAATTTAATACATTACAAGTAACACCAACTTTTTCACAAGCAATTTTTTTTATTTTTAATATAAGTGGTACTGTCTTTATTATTACCAATTTGAATAATTGTTAAAGCAGGTACACGTTGCTTTTTTGCCTTAATTTTTAAAATTTGTTTAGTTATTTTTACTTTGATTAATTCACTAACCATTTTCCCATCAATTATTTTTGTTTTATCTATTAAATTTTCGCTCTTTTCTATGCTAAAATACCTGTATATAAATTATTGTATCTGAAAGAGTTAAATAATTAAATACAAAATCTTAGCATTTTTAAAATAGCATCGTGTTTAAAAATTATTGACACTCCCTAAAAATAGGACATTATTAATTAAAAGGAGTAAAAGAAAATGGAAAAAATTATCACAATTGGAACAAAAATTAATTTAAAAGATGATGACTTAATTAAATATGGTGATTATATGGCAAAAGTAAAAGCCTTTAATTTTATTAATTTACCTAAAAAAGCAAAGTTTATTTTAGTGACGGCAATTAATCCAACCAAAGCAGGAGAGGGAAAAACAACTTGTTCAATTGGTATTGCTGATATGTTGAATCATTTAGGATATCAAACAACTTTAGCATTACGAGAACCATCGTTAGGACCAGTGTTTGGATTAAAAGGTTCAGCAACAGGTGGTGGCGAATGCATTATGGAACCAGAAAATGAAATTAATTTACATTATACTGGTGATTTTCATGCAATTACAACAGCAAATAATATGGTCAGCGCTATGATTGATAACCTTCTTTATTGAGGAAATCCACTGCAAATTGATCCTAAACAAATTGTTTGACAACGTTGTTTGGATGTTAATGATCGTGCTTTACGAAATATTGAAATAAAAATTAATGATAAATTACATCGTTCAGAACATTTCCAAATTACTGCTGCTAGCGAAATTATGGCAATTTTAGGTTTAAGTAAAGATTTTGATGATTTACGTCGTCGTTTAGACCAAGCAATAGTTGTTTATAATTTGAATAATGAACCAGTTTATCTACACGAATTAAAAATTACGGGTTCATTATTAGCCTTATTAAAAAATGCTTTATTGCCAAATTTAGCGCAAACAAAATATGGTACACCATTATTAATCCATTGTGGGCCATTTGCAAATATTTCCCATGGGACAAATTCTTTAATTGCAACAAATTTAGCATTAAAATTAAGTGATTATGTTGTTAGTGAAGTTGGATTTGGGAGTGACTTAGGGTTTGAAAAATTTAATGATATTATTAATTTAAACGAGGAATATACACCAGATTGTACCGTGTTAGTAGCAACAATTAGAGCATTAAAATTACACGGTGATGCTGTTGAAACAACATTAGCAACAGCTGATATTGGTAATTTAAAAAAAGGATTAGGGCATTTACAACACCATATTAATATTATTCAAAATTACCATTTAAATTTTGTTGTTTGTTTAAATCAATTCGCAACTGACACTCCTGAAGAAATTGCTGTCGCGACTGAATGGTTAAAAGAACAAAAAATTCCATTTGGAATTAATAATACATATCATTTAGGAATTAAAGATAATCCAACTTTTGTTAAAACTATTCTTAAAGAAATTGAAAAACCACAACAATATCAATTATTATTTAATCCATCAACAACATCGCTTACTGAAAAAATTAAAATAATTTGTACAAAAATTTATCAAACAACAAAAATTGTTTTTAGTCCATTGGCACAAACAAAGATTTATTTTTATCAACAAAATACAAAATATCAACATTGACCAGTTTGTATGGCTAAAAATCATCAAACAATTTTTGGTAATAAAAATCCTTATGATGATCAAATTATTATTCGTGACTTAAAAATTAATTCAGGAGCAGAATATTTTATTGCTTATTTAGCAGATATTATTACGATGCCTGGTTTAAATAAAGTTCCTAATGTTGTTAATATTGATGTTGTGAATGATGAGATTATAAATATTAAATAATTTTTGTTATAATATTTTTAAGTAGAAAATAGGGGTGAACTTAATGCAGAAAAAAGCAAAGTTTTTAGAATTAAATAGTATTGTTAGTAAACAACTTAATTTAGCAACTAATATTCGAAAAAAATGCAGGAAATTTTTATAATTTATAAAAATAGTTTTCAAAAATTAGTTTATCAAACAATTGCTCTTGGTGAATATGGTTTTAAAACATTAACAAAATATAACAAGTTAGAGTTAGAATTAGCCATTATTAAGTATCATCCTAAAAATAAAACAGGTTTACGTGAACAAATGTTTCAAGTTGTTTTAAATGAAATGCGCAAAAATATTAGCAAAGGAACAGTTATCAAGGATAGTCAAAATGATGGTTATTTAGAATATAAAGTTAACGATAAAATTAATTTTATTGTGAGAATTATTCCTTTTTGTTATAAAAAAAATCAGAAGGAGAATTAACATATATTTTTTGACGAAATGGAATTGAAAAAAATGATAATGTTATTCAAATTGTCCAAGGTTTTAATAAAGCTAATAATATTTCTAATAATTTATTACGAACATTAATAAAACTGATTAAGTATGTTTTGAAAGATGATTTTCCATATTATTATATTTTATATACCTTAACCTTACGATGGTTTTATGAATATTTTACAAAAAAATATGATAATTATTTACAAAAAATTTATATGAGTAAGCGGATTGAAAAACAATATTTAATTAAGTATCGTAATATTAATTTTTTATATTTTAGAACGGTTTTGAAAAACAGAAACATATTATTTTCGTGAATTTGAATTTATTGAAGAAGAAATTTTTGAATCAATTTTAGGCTATAGTTGATATACCAATAATTGTTTTTTAACACCATATGATTATTATGTGGATTTTAAAATTTATAATATTAAAGAATTTAATGATTTAAATTATGTTCAATCAGAGTTTAAAAATACTAATTTTTCGCGAATTCAGTATGATTACTGCCGTAATTATGATTTAGGAATTTATGTTACACTAGTTAAAATTTCAGGGGTAGTTGGTTTTATTGATTACGCAATTAATTTTAAACAAAAAGCAACAGGTCTATTTAAAAAACTGGATCCGGCAAAGCGAAAAGATGCGATAAGTGTTAATCAACGAGAGATTATGGAGGAACTAAATTTAATTGAACATAAATGATTAACAACTTATCGTAAAAAGTTAATATATATTAAGGTTTATTTTGATAAAAAATATCCAATTATTTCATCATCAAATTATTATATGCGATTGCAAGCTATTATGACTTCTGTTGATAACTTAAAAAATGATGATTATGTTATTGGTAATTATATATATATATATTATTCACCAAGTGGAGTTTTACAAGGGCGATTACTTTGTTCTGAACTATAACATAAAATATATTTATTCATATTTATCACTTATTTTATTGTGTTTTATATAAAAATTAATAAGATGTTCAATTCGTTGTGAATAAGTAAAGTCATTAAATTCATTTCAAACTTTTTCTTCATTTTCATTTAAGTAAATATTAACATTACGAATTAATTTAGAATAATATTTTCCTGTTTTTTGATTAAATGAATGTTTCATAATATTACCCCTTATAATTAGCAATAATAATTGCATCGCGTAAATGATTACTTATTTTTTCATTATTATATTTTCAACCTTTACCATATTCATAAGTTAAATTTTCATCTTTACTAAATTCTTGAATACAATTATTATTATATTTACTAAAATTTTCCATATTTTTAACAACTGATTTAGTGTGTTTTGGTGATACTCAATTAATGAGTAATCTTAGTCTTTGATTAATATCTTCTATTACACCTAGTAATCGTAATAAATCGTCTCTATCTTTACTTGCATTAGCAGAGGTATATAAACAATCTTCAATATTTAAAATATAATTATTGTATTTTCATATATCACATAATATATCTCTTATAAAATCAATTTGTTTAATTCAATCTTTATTAATAAATTCATAATCATCAATTAATTTATTATTTTCAAAAACAACAATAGCGGTAGTACCAGTTCCTGATGGGTCAATACCTATTTTTACCATGCGTATACATCCTCATCAATATTATTATTAACTACTGGTACTACATTAGAAATATCTTCTTCTTTAACGACATTATCGTTTGTGTCCGCTATTTCTGTATAAGATGGGGTATATTTACATTATTTAATAAGGGTTCATTACTCATCTGCCCCTGATTTTTGGCGACAGTAATATCATTATCAATATAAATCTTTTCATCATTAGTAGTAATAACTGCTTGGTCTGATTTATATGCTTGTTGTAATTCAACAGACATAATACCTCATTTTCTTAATAATGATGTTAATACTGTTTTAAGTGCCATTTCATCAAAAGTAGCAATATAAAATGATTTATTTTTAGCATAAGTTTTAGAATATTTCATAAAATGATTTTCCATTCGTTCTTTTGTCATATACAATGTTTTTTCAAAACCATTAACAATTTTAAAATAAGATACATAACCTATAATTGGTAATTTTTCTCGTTCATCTTCATTTTGAATTCAATTAAAACTAGTTCCTTTTAAACGATCATAATTTATTAATTCACCATCTCTAACATCTGATGCTGCTATATCTAGATATTATCCACTTCTTTGGGCTAATTGAATATAACCTTTATAACCCATTTGAAATTGTGCTTGATTAAATCATTCTTGCACTTCACAACCATTAATAATTCTTGTTATTTTAGTATTATATGGAACTACATAAGCATATCCGAATTGTTTTTCCATTGGTAAGTTTAATAATACTCCTTGATAACAAGCGGTCATAATTGTTTTTGGGTCTGCTTTTTGTAATAATTCATTACTATTTGATATTGCAACTATATTACTTTTAAATCTTGCAATTTCATTTTCGTTAGAAAATTTACTTTTAATTCACTCTGTTACCTTATCTGTTCTTAAAAATTCAACAATATTTGCCATATTATTTTTCTCCTTTATTTATTTTAAAATTAATACCTTTAACACCAATTAAATTAATATCTTTATCACTATCTCATTGGTCTTTAATTTCGTTTTTAACAATTTGTTCATCAACAATTAAATAGTTTTTAATAAGATTAATAAGTTCTAATTTATTTGCTTTTTCTAAAAAATCATCATCAATACCCAATATTTCAATATCTTTAATTAATAATTTATTTTTACGAAAATTACTAGTAATAATTTTTAATTCTTGTTCTTGTTTTGCTACACTTTTAATTTCTAAAAATTGTTCTTTTCTATGAGTTTCAATAATTTCATTTTGTTTTTGAAATTGAATATTAATTACACTTTTTGAAACTACTAATTTTAAATCTTTCAATGATTGTGATTTATATTCTCCATTTATTAATCAAGCTTGTTGTCGATATATAAATTCTGCTAATTCTTGTCCATTTTCATCAATTCATTTTTTAATTGTTAATGCTTTTAAACTTAATTCTTTAAAATAATTTCCTTTTAAATAAAACGGATAAGTAATATTTTTAACTTCATTATTTAACTTTAAATCTTCCATAATTAAATTTCCTCTAATTCCATTTCATTAATTAAATTATCAATATAGTCATAAGCACTTTCTTCTGAATAACATTCTTCTAATGCTATATTAAATAAATCTTCTTCAGTATAAACATTGCCATTTTCATCTTTTCACATATTATTCACATCTTTGTCATTTAATATTTTTATTTTCTAAATTAATAATAGTTGTTAATCATTCTTGTTGATTTTAAATATTAGCAGTAATTTTTGCTTCTTATAATGTATAAAAACAGTTTGTTTTAAAATCACCATATTTACTTTTCATTACTAATAAGTATCTTTTATTCACAATTTATTTCTCCTAATTTTTTATACCTAATGCTCAATGCTCATCAGTGATATCTTTAAATGATACGGGATAAGCTCGTAGTATTAATTCTTGTAATTTGTTTTCTTGATTACATCTAAAACAATAACCTCAATATCTTTTTTTAAGACAAATTTTATTTAACTTTTTCATATATACCTCCTAAATTATTCCTTTTATTTTTAACTCGTTGGCACTAACTCCCAAGTGAAAGTGCCAAAGCGAGAATTAGTTATATAAGTATTTACTACGCCATCCACTTCACTAAGGTAAGTGGTGGTGGTATATTGTTTAATAATCCACAGTTGTTTTTTATTTTTTACGCCAGAGAGTTTTCTCTCTCTTCATCCGCACCATTTCAGGTCAAAGCGTTCAGTTTTTAAAATAAATTCACTTGCACCTTGAAGAGCCTAATGCTGACTTTGTGGTTTTTATTAAACCGCCGTCACTTCTAAGAAGTAATATCTATCGCAAATTTATTTATAAAGTGGCCATCTCAATATTTATTGTCGTTTGATGTTGACCTTGCACTTATCACGACTATCACTTGTTAAAGCGTCTGTTATTTCCGGACTGATTACCGTTGGGCTAGACCGCCTATGTGGAATAAAAACACTTAGTTATTTAAAATAACCGTCCCCACACTGCATTAAGTTGTTTTAATAAATCAAAGTTTTAAAGAACCAGTTTCATAATCAAAGATAATTTTTGAATTTTCTAAACGTTTATAAAACCGCTTTTGTTTTTTATCTTTTGTGCGACTTAATAAATCTTTGTATTTTTCACAAGTTCATAAAACTTTATTTGATAAAAATTCTTCAGTAATGAATGATATTGCTTTATAGCAATTATCAACATCACATATTGTTTGTTGCTTATTAATTTCCATTACTTATTCATTCCTTTATTAAGTTTTTTATTAGCAAATTAATTAACTGAAACAGAGAAAGGACAACACCTTAAAATTGGAGAAAAAACAGGTACACTTTGTAAAGATTTCTAAGATATTTAATAAATGTGTAAACAACTTAAAGAGGGTATCAAAAAGTTGTAATAAAAGGTTTTTATTTTAAGAATTTAAGATGCTGTCCTTTCTCTGAATCAATTAATAATTTTGGTTTTACAAATAAAAAAACCATTTTAGTAAATGGTTTATTATTTTTATTCAATTTCTATCTATTTTCTTAAAACCCTTCTTTTTTACATGCGACCAAAAAGTTTTTAATAAGCTAGATAATAAAAATTATTATGTGGTATGGCGTAGCAATAAAAATGATAATTGAAAAATTACAAAATTTAAAAATGATACCCCAACATCAAAATCTAATGGCAAAAGAAAAATTGTTATAGAAAATAATGAAGATAAATTATTTATATTAACAAACACACGAGGATTTATTGGCCAAATGGAAGTAGAATTTCCCAAAGATATTACTGTAGGATATGCTGAAAAAAATAATTATTTTACTTTAAAATTTAGCTAACCATCATCTAATATACCTTTTAAATCAGTTTATCGTTGAAATTTAGATACTAATGAGCCTGATTTAATTATTGATGATGTTAGTAATGTAAAAGTTGATAGAGAATAAAAAAGAGATTTAATAATCGCTTTTTTGTTTTATCTTGGTTTAATTGTTATTTTAACTGGGTTGTTGCTTTTATTTCTAATACCTAAAACACTTGGGTTAGAAACATCTATTATTATATCTTTATCATTACCTCAAAAAATAAATCCATAACTTCTAATTAATTTGGCAATTAATACTTTTGAAAGTCTAATTTTTAATTTTACATCATTAGTATAATATACTTGTAAATATGTTTCTTTAATTTTATTTTTATAATTATTAGATAATTTTGTTATTTGTAATAAAAAATCAATATAAAAATTACTTTTAGTTATATATTTATTTAAATAATTTCCACTTGGCAAACCATTAGTATAAGCAGTAGCATATTTTGTTTCAGTATCGTTTGCTTTGATATTATCGGTATATAAAGTTATTGTATTTTCAAAATTAACTTTATCAGTTTGAGAACGACCACTTTCTTGTAAAGTTATATTATTATATAGTAGACCATCATTTAAATTACATTTATCATTTCCAAGAGTTAAATTAACATTTCTATTAGGAATAAAATTTTCTATTTCACATGGTCCACATTCAACTTGTAAATTACTTAGATTACTTATTTCTATTGTTTTATAAGAACTAATAAATTTATCAATACTTTGAATTGTTGGGTCAATTTGTTTTAAACAATTTCAGTTTCATAATAACCTTCATTAAATTCATCAGAAAATAAATTAACATATTTATTGGAATTAAATTTACATTGTGCTGGTGCTGTAATTTTAGTTTTTAATGGTTGTACTACATTAGAAGGTATAATATCTTTTGTATAGGTTTTATAGTTATATGGAACTGGCGGGAGAACATATTGTGGGTAATTAAATGTTGGTATTTCATAGTAATGTGGTAATAGAAAACTAGTTTTATAGTTAGTTGTCATATCGCGTAAATAATTATTTAGTGTACTTTTTGTTTTGCCACGAAAACTTCATACTGATAATTTTAAATAATCTTCTTCATTATTTGTATATGGGTTATCAGCATAAAAGATAATTTCAAAATTACCTTTATATAAGGCTTGGATTGAAAACATATCAATTATATAACTACAATTTGTTCCATCTGGTGTTTGTAAGAATTCGCAATCATTATCTTTTTCACTATTACTAACTGGTGTTTGAGAATCTACTGATCTTACTAATTCATTAATTAAATATATGCGATTAGTTTTGGGATTTAATTGTTTTAAATTATAAGTTGAATAAGTTATTCGTTCAGTTGGTTTACCATCTTTTTCTAAAACATTACCTTGTATTTTATCAGTTAATAAAGTTGTAAACCCTAAACTAGTAGTATTTGCTCCAAAAATAGCACCAACTTTATCATTTCCTTGTTCTCTAAATATTTCAAATGGTAAATAACCTTTACCTTTTGATTTTTCAGACCAAAATGCATCATTATAAAAACTATAAATATTAGCACTCATAAAGCTATTTAATCATTGAAAATTAGGTCAAGTTTTTTCATCTTGGTTAATTACTCAACATCAGGGAATACCAAATGAAATAAAGTTTAAGAACTTACCAACTCCACCTGGTATCGTAAAAGGGTTAAAAACTAATTTTTGCGTATAGTTTAAAGGTAATACTGTAATTTGTCGATTAATAAAATTATTCATATTTAAAATATCTCAAACATTACAAGAACCCATTTTATTATATTCAATTTGAACTTGACCAACAGTATTACCAAATTCATCTTTTCTTCTAAAATATGATGATGCTTGGGTACTAATTATATTATTAACATCTTCATTATTTACTTTTATTTTATCTGGTGGAGTAATCATTCAATCTTTAGACCAGTAAAATTTAGAATCTTTATCTTCTTTATGAATATTTCTACCAACAGTAGAATTAGATGCTGATGTAGTAACGGTGTCAGTTATAATAATGCCTTCACTATTTTTTTGATTTCAAAAGTTATATCTACTTTCCATATCTTTTTTTCAATCTTCATAACCTGTTATTATTGTTGGTTGAATACCTTGAATGTTATATCAACTTACTTCGGGTGATGCATAAGTATTTATTTTATAAGGTGGTGCAGGATACATGTTATACATTAATAAATCACGAGAATTCATTACTTTTTGATTAAATTGACCTTTAATAATTGGTCGGCCAATTACTGGCATATCAAAAAAGATTGGATTACCATAAAATTTAACTACCATTACTCTAACCCCTGGGTCTTTTAATAAAATCTCATCTAATTCAACAATACCTTTATTTAGTTTTTCATCATAAGTTATTTTAGGAAAACAATAACCTTCACCTGGAGCATTTGTTTGTATAAATTGTCGTACTGATAAACCACTATTACTAATTTTGTCATTAATACTTGAAAAGGTAATTTCTTGTCATAAAAAACCACCATCATAAGGTGAATAATAATTAATAACATTTGATGGATATAATCATTGTCTATCTTGTGGTGCAGAATTAATATCACCACCACCAATATTTAAACCACGGTCATTAAAAACAGTATAAAAATTATAATAATCACTAATATTTAATTTATCAGCATCTTCATCTAAAATTAATAAAGTATATTGTCTTTCGGTTGATTGTTGAGTAAATACTTGTTCAAATTTTGCTTCACCAAATTGAATTGAACTTCTATCATCAATCATATAAGCATCTCAATATTTACCAACTTTAACCTCTTTTGTATAAAAGTTATCGGCTTTATTATCATTATTAATAAAATAACTTAATTTATATTGCTTTAAATATTCTAACATTTTATTAATATCATAAATATTTTCACCATCAATTAATTTTCAATAAACATTGCTATTTTCATCTTTTAATTTTATTGCAAAAGGTGTTTCATTATTTGCTCATATAGTTGAATTAATAGGATGTTTATTAAAATCAGCAATTGTTAAAATATTAATTTCTTCACCTTTATATTTTTGTACTATTTTTAAACTATCTTGTCATTGAGCAATAGTACTTTCATATTATCAAATATTCGTGAATAACTACCATAGTCACTTGGGTTAGCATTATTAGGTTTTCAACCTGTTTTAGTATCAGGAATATATGAACTATAAACATTAAAAGGAAATACCATTCAATGTCTGTTATCTCGTATGTTTTCTCTGATATCTATTAAAGTATCGTGGGCTTGTCTTCTTAATTCTTCCATAACACTTGGATTAATTCTACTCATTTGTTAATTCTCCTTAATTTCTATTCTACCTTGTAAGGCATTTTGATTATTACCAGTTTCATCATATTCCATTAATTTATTATTATGTTCGATTTTTTTGGCTTGCATTTTATCTTGTCATTGTTCTACTTTTTCATAATATTTTGTTGCTTCTAATTCATCAATATTATCATATTCAGTAATGGCTCTTATTGGTTCTATTGTGCCATTATCTAGTCTGGCGGTAATTAATTCATTTTTTCGCATTTGGTCTACTAAATTAGCACTAACAAAATCAAAACCATATTCTCGTTCGCCATTTCCATCTCATAAACCATAATATTTTAAAACTGTATCAAAAATTTTTGTATAATATTGCTTACGATATGCTTGTAAATATGCTTGTTTTTCTAAATCTTTTGTTTTAGTTAATAATGACTGTGTTTTATTTTGGTCATTATCTGATTTATCACCAAAAGGACTAGAAAAATGACATGCTATATATACTTGTTCAATAATAGATTTTTGGTCTTCGGTATATATTTCTAAGGTTGGTGTACCTTGTACTACTTGTAAAGATTGAAATAATTAACCATCTACTGTTGATGAACTTGATTGAACAAAAATATCATCAAATACATCTTGTAGTACTTTTTTATTACCTTTGTTATAAGCAGTCATTAAATCATCACTTAGTATCCCATATCAATGCGTACGATTTGCATATCTTTCTTTTGATTTAATATTAAAACTATCTTCTAAATCAAATTGTAATTTATAACAATTTGCCATAGTTGGTCATGGATTTAAAGTGGTTGATGTTGATAAAAATAAAGGATTAGGTTCATTTATCATTTCTCAAAAAGGTACTATACCTAATTTGTTTTTAAATTCTTGTACTAAAACAGGTTTAACATCATCTTTAATTTGTGTTTTACTTTGACCAACAATTACTTCATTATTTTTAGGTCAACCTTTAATAACTATTTTATCTTTAGTACAAATTAAATTTAAAATAAAACCACTATCTGATTGATGATAATTTAATAAAATATCAGCACCTTGTTCAATTTCGTTTATTTTACTTACTCTTGATGTAAAGTTAAATGGGTTAATTCATAAATCAATATTGCCATCTGATGTTTCTAACAAACCAAAAATAGTTTTACCCATTAAACTTGCTGTTAATTCATTTTTATCTAATTTTTCTTTTATTTTATAAGTTTCATATCATCAATTTAATTTTTCTAAAATATCTTTACGATGAGACTTAAATAAAATATCTTTACCATTTACTAATCGCATTTGATGGCGAGCAATAATATTGGCCAAATTAATTGTTCAATCATAATTATAAAATTTTAAAACACTATTAATATCATTTAAGTTTGGTAAACTAGGTGAAATATTATTCATTGTTATTTTGCTCCTTTAATTTTAAAATAAGTGCATAATTAATTATATTTATTGTTAATAAATTTGGTTCATTTGCTAAAACTTGTACACATACTTTAACTTTTTTATACTTCTTAATATATTCGTTATATAAATTTAATTTACATATTGCGATATTATCTTTTTTTAATTCTTGACAAAGTCTTTTTTTAACTTGTCCACAAACAGACATATATGGTCTTTTTGCATTTATTACACGCTCATCATGTACTACATAAATATTTTTTTTCATTAAGTTATTCACTCCCTTTGTTGTCATAATTTATAATCTGCTGAACTATTATGTTTAACCATTGGTATTAATTTAAAGTGTAAAGCATAAAAATCACTATCAAATGTATCATCGTACAAATCTAGCATTCGTTCTTCTCTGGCATCTGGTTTATCTTCTCATTGAATTAATTCATATTGTGCTTTACTTACAGGACATTTTTCTCATAATCATTTTAATTGATTAGTATTTATTAACATAGTAAAGGCTTCAATACGATGTCTTATTTTAAATTTTTGTTTTTGCGCTGGTTTAAATGTTATATATTGACCAAAATTATAATTATATTTCTCTCGGTTTAAACTTTGTAATGTTGAATAAGCACTATCATCAACATTTATACTAATTCCTTGTTGTATTAAATTAAAATATTGATTTAATTGATTGTTATAAAACTCTAAAATATCTTTAACTTGTTCTAATTCAGTTTTAAATTGTTGAGTAGCATTTTAGTGTGTATATTCTGCTACTTTATAGGCTTTTTTATCAAATGAATTATATAATCAAAAACTAGCTGCTGTTGTATGTCCTTTAGGACTAGTAGCATTAGCAATATCAACACCACCTAATAATTTCGTTGGTTGAATAATATCTGTTGCTTGCATAATATCAATATATCTTGCAAAGATTGACCCACTAGTATTGCCTGGTAAACCTCAACTCCAAACTCTTGCTCTTTCAATATCTAATTGTTCTAATCTTAATTGTTCATTAACTTTATCTTGTGGTAATTCATAATTTAATCTTCAACTAGAATAGTGAATAATAATCTTCATATTTCATTTTTCAATATATTTTATTTGTTCATATTTACTACGTATTATTTCTTCATTAAAAGGTAATAATTCATTACAATAACCAACAATATATCTTTTTAAACTTTCAGGATTACATGTATTAATTGTTATTTTATTTTGATAACCACGAATAGCAAACTCTAAATCACTTAAATCTTTTTGTTGAAATTGGTCACATTCTTCTCTTCAATCAATAACTAATTTATATTTATTCAAATCAGCAAATGCTTTTAATTTTTCTTTCCGACTTGGTGAATGTAAACCTTTACAATATATTTTGCTACCATTTGATAAAGTAAAAGTAAAATTTGATAAATTAATAGTATAAGGAATATGATTTTCATCTAACATATTTCATATATTTTGAAATACACTATCTTTTAAATCTTTACTCCAATACATACTAGCAATGATACAAATCGACTCTTTAATTAATAAACTAATTTTTAATAATTCACCAAACATTTTAATATTTGATATAGTCTTACCACTATATCTTGTACCAATTTGATTAATTTCATTAACTAACTCAAACTTTTTAGCAAAAGGATATTTATTACCAATACTACTATTTTGTAATAACCAATAAGGTGTTTCTAACAAATAAGTAAAATGATTAAGCATTATTATCACTTTCTTTCTTAATATCTCTAATATCCGTTTGTAAATTAACAATTATTGGCTGTTGATTATTTAAGTTTAATTCTTGTTCTAATTGTTTTTCTTGTATTGAATATTTATAATTAAATGCTCGTTGTCAATATATTTTTACTCCATCAGGCGTTTTAACCATTGCTTTAATTAATTCACTTTCAATTTTATCAACTTGTCGTTCAAGTAAAGGAACTATTTTTTCGCTCTTGTAATTTTCATATCTTCATCTGTTAGAAAGGTTGAATTCATTGGTTAAATCATTCAAAGTATATGGTTTATTAGGTGATTTATTTTCTTAAAATTGCTCTATTTTACGATAAAAAGTTGCCAAACTTGCTGTTTTTGGATTAAATTCTTTCATTTTTTACTCCTTTTTGCATATTAAAATTGCTATTATTTAATAAATATGATTAAATAAAAGAGTAATAAATCCTGATAAATATACAAAAGAACTTTCACAAGTTCTTTTTTTAATTATCTATATTTTACATCAAAATAAAAAAAAGTAAATTACTTTACTTTTTATTTTAGTACACAAGCATATAGAGATAAATTGGAGATTGTTACAATGTAATTATATAATTAATAATATATTTGTCAATAATTTTAATTTAAAAAAATGTGAAAATTTATCTTTTTTTATAAATTTAATGTATAACTTTTTTATAAAAAGAATTGGAGGAAATATAGAGTAATGAAAGACTATACACATGTAAAATATAATGAACGAAGTTTATTTAAGGATTTATTGTTATCTGATAGTTGTAAAAAGAAAAATGGTAAACTTAATTTATCTGAAATTGGAAGACAAATGGGAAGAGATATTAATACTGTTAAAAGAGAAATTAAGCGATTTAAAAATATACAAGATTATAATCTATATCAAGCACAAAAAGATTATAAACAAAAACGTAAAAAATCTATTAAAAAACTACCTACATTTACAGAAGAACAAGAAGAATTTTTAAATTTACTATTTAATATTTTTTATGATTCACCAGCAGAAATTATTCAGCGATTTTTAATAAAATTTGGTGTCAAATTTCCTGCCTGCCTTAAAACATTTTATAAATGAATTTATTTAGGTCTTTTGGGTTTGTTAAAGAAAAATTTATTAAATGGTGGAAAAAGAAATAGAACAAAGAAAAGACCTGATAATCGTGGTAAATTAGATAGTATTACAAAAGCTTAGGTTTTATAAAAAATATAAATAAAATAATTAGATAACTTTTTAAAAGGTTGATTTATCAGTGTTTTAGAAATATATTTAAAATAAAGAATAATTTTTATACCAAAACCTAAACTTTTTTCTTACTACCGTAAATTAGATGAAAGATTTAGGTCAATATGAGATATTGAAAATAAAGAATCTGATGTTGGTTGATTTGAAATGGATACCGTAGTTGGTAAATACCATCAATCTAGTTGTTTAGTTTTGGTAGAGAAATCAAGTAAAAAATACTTTGCTATGAAATTAGAAGAACATACTGCTAATGAAGTTTTAAAAAAACTTGAAGAATTAGTTAGAATTAATGGTTTTGTTGGAAAAATTAAAGGAATAATAACTGATAGAGGAAAAGAATTTAGTAAATTTGAAGAAATGGAAAAGATTACTGGTTCTAATATTTATTATTGTGACCCTGCTTCACCTAATCAAAAACCATTAATTGAAAGAATGAACCGTGAATTTAGAAAACGATATCGTAAAGGAACAGATTTTAATCCTGTTACACAACAAGAAATAGATTTAGTAGTTGATATTATAAATGAAAAATTAAGGCCTGTTTTGAATTGAAGAACAGCAAAAGAGGTATTTTCAGAGAATTTTAAATAAGTTTATTTGAATAATTTAATAAACTATTTTTCAGTGTGCTAAAATTAAGGTAAATTTACAAATAATTTAACAAATAATTTATTTTTTTAAAAAAATAGTTGCATTTATTTTAAAGAGTGCTATTATCAAAATAACAAGAGATAAATTTGGAGCTTAGATTTACATAATACAATATTAATAAAAATAATGAATATATTAAAAATAATGAATTTACAGAAATTATTGGTATAAAAACTGAATTAGAAAAAAACAAAATTTTAAAAAATGTAAATTGTAAATGCAAATGTAGCACTTTATTGAAAAAGAATAAAGCGCTACATTTGCATTTACAATTTACATAAAAAAAATACTTTAATACCCATTAAAATATTTTTAAAGATTACTTTCTTTAATTTTGTTACATAATTACATTTAAAACTTATGCTGGTTAATTAACCTTATTGCTATTTCTTCAACTGTTTCTTTCGTAATTTACGATTAGTAGTCATATTAGGAGGTAGTGTAATATTTAATTTTTGTAATAGAAAATCAAATGAAAATTCAACTTCACTAATTTTAGCAATTTTAATTTGTTTTTTTAATGCATATTGAGTGACATAATATAAATGTAATGGTGAATTTAAAACAAAATTTAACGAATTATTTGCTCGATCATATCAGTTTGGTACTCGGTTTGAATTAAAAAAACGAATCATTGCTTGGGGATTATTAGTCACTAGATAATAACTATTTTTAATATTAAAGGCAGCTAATTGCCCTGTATAAATTTGTGTTCCATTCATAACCATTGTAAATTCATCAATATAGTCTTTAATTTCATCTAGTAAATGGGATGAAAAAAAGACAGTTTTACCGCGAAGTGTTAATTGTTTTAAGTAAAAAATAATTTTTTTTCGATTATTAATATCTAATCCTGCTTCTGGTTCATCCAAAATTAAAATTTCAGGATCATGAATAATACCTTGAATAATCATTACTCTTTTTTTCATTCCTGATGAAAATGAATTAACATCTTTATCGCGGTGTTCTCAAATTTCTAATGATTTCATTAAGTATTCAATGCGGTCACGAAGATATTTCCCTCGTAAACCATTTGTTTTTCCTAAATATTTTAAAAAATTATAAGAACTAATGTTTTCAGGAAAGGTAACAAACTCAGGAACATAACCAATCATTTTTTTTATACTAATTTTTGTTGCTTTTTTACCAAAAATTGTAATATCACCATGAAAGCCCTTTAAACCACCAATTAAAGATTTAATGAAAACTGTTTTTCCACTTCCAGAAGCACCTAAAATGGAATGTAATTTCCCACGACTAACATTAAAATTAAATGGACCAACAATACTATTTTTAAACTTTTTGCTAAAATTACGCGAAGCAATTGCAACATCGCTAAGTACAAATGCATTATTATTCATATCTTAACATCTCCTTTCCCCTGCCTTAAGTAATATTTTTGCGACGTAAAATTAAATAAGCATTAATTAAAAATAAACCAGATATTCCTAAATAAACATATAACAATAAATTAATATTTAAAAATGGTGGTACATCAAGGTCAACATTTTTATCTTGTTGTAATGATATTTGGAAATCTTGATAACTCATTAAATAATTGTTTTGAACACTAAAATCAATGTTACTTCGTTGCAGTGGTCCAAATCAAAATGGAACATATGATAAAGAACTTGTTCAAATTTGATTTCAATGTTCAATAATATTAATTTTAGAAATTAATTCATAAGTTTGCATTAAATCATCATATTTTTGTCATTCAGTATTTATTTTAATTGGTACACCTTCAAGTAATTTATAATCCATTATTTTTTTTAAAATATTAATTTCAATTTCTCTTAAAACATAAAGTGTTTTAATTTCAAAGCCATCTTCAATTCTATCTTCAGCTCCAAAATAATTAAGAATTCAATCTTGAAACTCAGTACCATTATCATATTCTGAATTAACTGATGATATCCCACCAGTTCGAGCAAATTCAGAACGAAAAACATTTACTGGATTAAATCCATTTGGCTCAGATAACTTTCGTTCTCCTGTTCCTGTCTTACTATCAGATGATGATAAACTATAATAGGATTTATCTAAATTAAAGTAAAATAATGAATTTCCATTTAAATCATTTATTCTAAGATACAAGTCTCACGATTTTGCACTTTTTCCAATAAAGTTAATAGCGTCAAGTAATTCTTGATGAATTTGATTATCTGAATCTAATTCTCCTGGTGATTTAAAAAAGAAATTTGTCGCAAAGTTTACTTTCATTTGAAGATTACTTCCGCCAACTTTATTAATAATTTCAAAAATGGTTTCATCCTTATTATCATATTTATATTTTGTTATTTTATCTCACTTATTAAGTTGGCTAATTGTATAACTAGCTTCTTTTGGTTTTATTAAACCTAATGATTGATAAAATTCTAATCGTTTAATTCGCAAAGTAGGATCACTTGTAATATTTTCATAGTCTCGCGTTTTAAAAACTTTATCTAAATCATCATAATCTCACGAATTATAAAAATCTCAAATTTTGCTAGTTAAATTATCATATTTAATTAATTTTTTTTCTAAATTTCTTTTAAAATTAATTGTACTTTTAATAATATGCACAGGATAAGGTTGCTTAGTCATATTAGTGTCAACAAATGATAAATCAATTGTATTAGCTAAACTCATAATTAACGAATATGGCATCCCACCAACTAAAAATAAACTGCAGAAAATAACAACAATTAATAAAACTACTTGTGAGTTTAAAAAAGTTGCCGCAAATAAAATACCACTTGATGCAAAAAAAGATAATGCTAAAGAATATAAAAATAATTTCAATAATAAATTTTGATAAACTTGTAAATACTCTGAATTATTATTAATTAAATAACCAATATAGCCAATTCCTAAAGCAAATAAAATAATTGTCTTTAAGAAAAAGATAATCAAAATTCAAAGTGAAATTAATTTTAAGAAAAATAAAATAAATCGAGAATATGGTTTAGAAATTAAAAGTAAATATGTCCCATCTTCAAATTCTCGACCAAAAATTTTAATGATAACTAACAACACAAACAATAATAATAAAATATTATTAAAAATAAACACTCCGTATTGAAAATTTTTTAAAAAATCATAAATATTTGTTGAAGATAAAAAAAGAGTAATCGCAATTGCAGCAAATAAAACAAGTGACAACAACACTAAAACTCAAACTGCCATTGAACGGCGGATTTTAAAAATTGAAAATGATATTATTGAATATCATAAATTTGATTTACCTTTTTTAAGCATTTTATTCTCCATCTATTTTCTTAAATTACTCAATTTATGTTTGTTAATTTTATAGCAAGGTATTTATACAATATGTATTTTATCATTTTTTAATTTGTTTTACTAGTATAACTAATTTTTAAATTGTGGAAACCATATACATTTAAGACCACTAAGGTGGTCTTAAATGTATATGGTACCTTACAAAACTAATTTTTAAATTATATTTAAAATTACCTTGTAAGTGAAATTGATCAAACGCTTGTTCATGAACATATGGCATAATATTAATAATTTTTTTATTATTTTTTAAATCAACAAATTTTCAACTAATTTTTAAGTGTTTGACATCGCCGTTTTGATAAATATTTGTAACTTTAAGTTTTGGTAGATATTGTTTATTTAACACCGATGCTAAAGTATTTTTTGTGCTTGGGAAATTTCAATTCTTGTCCCTAATGTTGGTAAATAAGCTTGTCATGCATCAATAATAAAGACCATTGAGTTATCATATAATTTTAAAAGAGAATTAAAATGTTTTGTAAAATCTGTTTGCTCATATTTCCCCACTATACCACAGTTTAAATCAACAACACCATTGATATTAATAACACCAGAAGCAACTACTGGTTTGACCTTAACACCAAGATGCAAAACTACTTGCCCAGTATATCCTTCAATATTTGTTGCATCTAATTGCAACATAATAATATATTCAACGTTATCATTTATCATTTCTGGTTCTTGCAGTAATGTAATTTTTAGTTTGTTATTTTCTAATAATGTTTGTAATGGGTGGGAAACCTCTGATAATTTTAATAATTCTGGTTTAATTAAAGCAATATCTAATGCCTGTACTTCAATTAAATTCAGCGAATTTTTAGTAAAATCATAACTATATTGTGAAATATCAATTATTTCTTCATCAATAATTTGTTCATCAAAATTATTGTCTTCTAAAATAAAATCTTTATTTTCATCTTTAACTTCACCAACAGTATTATCATCACTTACAATAATTTTAGAATTAACTAAATTAGAATGAGATGATTGCCGATGCATTTCATAACCAATTACACCAATCCCGCTTGTTAATAAGAGGATAGAAATAATTACTAAAATTCAAAGTCAATATTTACTTTTTCGTTTAACATTAGTAATTTGAATAACTTCTGCATTAGAAACGGGAATTGGTAAAAATGCACCTAACATATTATCATCAAATAATACTGAACTATTGTTACTTAAAACAATTAAATTTTTGTTATCATTTAACTTATAACGTTGATTATTCTTATTCCTTAAACTTAATACAACATTATCAACAATTTCTTCACTTAATATTAAACCTTACGGAAGATACTCTGACTCAACGTTATCACTATTAATCTCTTATTTTAATAAATCTTGTTTTCAAAATAATGTATAAAAATTATTATTACATTTAATAATTGTAATAACCTTTGAAGTAAGTGCAGTAATTTGATCTTTAAAATAATATTTGAAAAACATTAAATTATTAATTTCTTGCGGGTTATTATTTTTAACTTCTTTTATTGCTTGTGCCAATTTATTTCAACATTTATTGCACATTTCTTCTTCGGCAATATAAAAAATATCTTTCAACATAAAAACTCCTTACATAATTAATTTAAAATAATTTAATACATTGGGACCGTTGCAAAGATGCGGGTTTTAGTTAAAAATAATATTATATATTATTTTTAACTAAAACCCGCATCTTTGCAACGGTCCCAATACATTTTATAATTATTACATCATAGAATTTTCTTATGGAACCATTTTTTCTATTATAATTAGACCATATTTATTCTAAAAAAGGTATTTAATTATATCATATTCTTAAATTAAAAATAAATATTTTATTCAAATTATTAAAAATAAATAATAAATTGCATAATTATAAAATTAAGGTAGTAAGAAAAAAGTTTAGGTTTTGGTATAAAAATTATTCTTTATTTTAAATATATTTCTAAAACACTGATAAATCAACCTTTTAAAAAGTTATCTAATTATTTTATTTATATTTTTTATAAAACCTAAGCTTTTGTAATACTATCAAAATTAATGCAAATAATTTTTACTAACCACTAAAATAAAAATCACAAATAAAAACCGCTAATTAGCGGTTTTTATTAATATTTAATTAACTAAAACTTATGTTAACACTACCAGTATAGTATTCTGATTTATCATAAGCAGTAATTGTTCCCTTTTTGTTATCAGGGTTAATTTCTAAATATAAATCATTTAATAAAGCACTTAGTCGATTTAACTGGCTAACAAAATTAACACTAATAAAAATCATCATTACTTGTAAAATACTTACTTTTGGTAATTTGCCTAAATTTGTTGTTAACTTCATTTGTCCTAAATCCTCTTTTACTGTTGGATGTTCGGGCGGTACAACAGAAAAAGACACTTTAACTGAACCATAATAATCTGTTCTTGGGTTATTATCTTCTGACCAATGGTCTTTTCCTGAAATTAAAGTTGCTCCAGTTTGATAAGGTTCAATTATAATTTTATCAACTTTATCAATTTGTCGGTTTCATATTTCTGATGTTTGTGGCCCAATAAAATACTCACCAAACTTATCTAATTCTGAAATAAGTTGCATATTGTTAAAAATAGTTGCAATTAAAATTGTTTTTGGTTGTGAATCAGTAATTTGTCCTAAATCAATACTCTTTACTTTATCAGCTAAATGATTTGAAGTTGTTACTGTTTTATTAATTTTTATTGTATTTAAATTTGTTCCATAACTAAAGTTCAATTCATATTGACCATTACGATACAAATCAATTTTATCAATTGGTTTTGATTGATTATTAAATTTATAATTTTTTATTAACTGATCAAAATTTCATTTTGTTCCTTGAAACAATTGCACTAATTGCTGGAATAATTCAGGAATAGTTTGTTTATTATTTTGTTGATCAATTGTTTTAAAATCAACTCCAACAAAACCAGTTACTTCAACTGGTAAAACTGGTGGATCAACTGAAATATTATTTCAATTATCATTTTTAGTACAACTAACTACAGACATTACTGGCCCTGAAATTAGAATTCCAACGGCAACAGTTGCTAATAATTTTTTCATTTTAATTCCTCCTTAATCCGCATTCATAATTGCAATCAATGGATTAATTCGATTCATATTGAATCAACTAATCAAATATGCAATAAAGTATAATAATAATCCACTTCCAATTGTAATAAATGGAATCATGACATCCATAAACAGTGGTAAAACTATTCCAATTCCAATTAATATCATGTTAGAAATAATTAAGAATAATCATCCAAAACCAAAGCCGGCAATTGTCATTATTACAATAATAGGAATATACATTCCAATAACTAATTTTGTGATATAACGATTTCTATATCCTAATACTTTCATTGTTGCAATAATTGTTTGGTTTTCTGCAATAACAATATTACTTGTTAAAATAATAATCATAAAACTTAATACAAACGAAATTCCAATAATAAAGAAGATAATCCCATTAACTGCTTTTGAAATATTTCCTAAAATTGCTTGTGCTTCAGCAATTGGCATTAAACTACCAAAAGTACTATTTGCATATGGTGGATAATAAATTTCACTTCTAATGCCACCATTTAAACCATAAAAACTATAGTCACCAAATAATTGACTTGTTCCTAGTCCTGTTTCAATATCATCAATTTTAGCACTATTAGAAATTTTATAATTAAAAATCGGATATTCATTTTCAAAGACAGCAATTCAATTAACTGCGCTTTGATGTGCGCTTCAATATTTAACAAACTCATTTCATAAGTTATTAACAAGCGTACTTGAATGGTCTTTAATAAATTTTTCTAACAAGTTTAAACTCTCTTTTCTTGATGATGTTAATTTAGGATTGTCCTTGATAAATGAATTCATTCATTCATTTAAAAACAATTGTAATAAATAATTACGTGTTTTATCATATCCTAGTAATTGTTGTGCCCTATCTTCATTAATTCAAGCGCGTGGTGAACCATATTGATTAGTAATACCAACAACTGTAAAAGTTTGATTGTTCGTTTGATTACTTACTAGATAACTTCCATCAACAATTTTATCGTTTAAAATTGATGGTTTTGTAAAATTTAGGTCAAGTGCATCAATTTTACTTTCTAAAACATATTCATTATTTTCATCTATAACCTTATTTTTATATTTATTATCCCCATTAAACATTAATTTACCAACTAACCCTTTTGCTTGCGCATCATCACCTGTTACATCACTTTCATCTCAACCTTGTAAAATTTGATCAGAAGTAACACCTTGGTTACTATCAACTAATGCTTTGCGAATCAAATACGGACTAATTTGATTTCCAACTGTAACATTTAAGCGTTTAGCTAATGATTCATTTAAAACAATATTATTACTTGCTACAAATAATTTTTCATTTAAATTCGCACCATTTTCATTAGTTAATGCTTGGTTTTTAAATGTACGATTAATTCCGTAAATCTTAAACTCAATACTATTTAATTCAGCATTAATCATTGTTCCCCGATCATCTGTTAATGGATTAAACGGAATTACTCCGAATGTTAAATTAAAATTACCATTATTTTGATTAAATGCTTCTTGCATTTTTAACCGAACAGTTTGCGGAGAACGCGAATATACTCCTTGAATAAAACATTGATTAACATTTTCTACAAAGTAAGCATAAATTCAATTATATAAATCATACATTTGTTTTTTTAAACGTGTATTAAACTCATTTCCTGTCGCTGAATTTAAAACATCATAAAACGATACAGACAATGGTTGCTCTAATGCTGGACGAAAATGATTATTAGCTAATGTAATCGTTGGATTTCCTTCTCCAAAATCTCGTTTATAATCACTTTGGGTAAAAATATTGTTTCTTAACTTATCATTTAAATTTAAATTCCCTCGTGAATCAAAATAATTTGCACGTTTAATGTTTAAACCAACAGTTTCCCGATATTTTCAATAAAATAATCGAGATTTTTCTAAAATATCAATATGTTCGCGAGCTGTTTCTGTTGTTCATAAATATTGCTCAATGGTTGATTTTGTTAAAAGATTTAGAGCAAAATCATTGTAATTACCTCATGTCGTACTACAAATTGCTTTTGATAAACCAGGATTACTTGAAGTTAATTTATTACTTTGCAAAAATTCTTTTGAAATATTACGATATAACAATGATCGCATATCATCTGCTTGATAAGTTGGAGCAAAATTTTCAGAATTAATTTTCCCTGTTTCAAAATCAATAAGATATTGATTAACATCTGTTGTCATATTTGTATTAGTTAAAAGACTGTTTTTACTATCTCATGGTTTTTGACTTGGATCATATGTTCGCAAAAAACTTGTTGGTAAATTATAAATCGGGCTATTATATTCAACTAGGGTCTTATAATTATCTCCTTCGTATGAATAACGAATATTATTTTGTAAGATAATTGGAATTGTTGTTGACATCGTAATCATAATGGTACTAATAATCATTGTTAAAGATACACCTACCATTTTTCCAATTGAATTAGATAATTGTACTGCTTGAAATCGTGCATCAAATGTTTTGCGAATTGCAAACATTTTATAAACAATTTTTTTAAAACGACCATGTGAAACTGTTTTTTCTTTACGAATTAATTGTAGCGGTGTTCTTGAAACCATCATAATTGTTCCACTAATCATTGTGACACAAGTTAGTAAAGCAAAAATAAATAAAACACAAGTTACTAATGCTAATGGTGCAAATACAAAATTTCCATATGGTAAATTAAAATATGAACCAAATAAATATTTAACAGTAAATTGGCCACTAATTCCCGTTCCATAACCAACTATTCCGCCAATTAATGCAATCATTAATGGATAGGAAATATAACTAAAGGTTAATACACGACGACGATATCCTAATGCTCGTAACAATCCATTTTGTGGGCCAGTTGCATCAATTTGTCGACGAACAACTAGAATTAATACAAAGAATGAAATAATTAGTAAAATTGTAATTAAAATATAAGAACCACTAATAAAAGCACTTAATGTTGACGTAAAGTATGTAATTCGTTTTGAAAATTCATAACGATTATCTGTCCGAAACGTAGCAATTGGTAAACCAGTTGATAGTGTTTTAACATAATATTCATTTAAACCAATATGTTTCCCTTGGTCAGTATTTAAATAATTATTAATTATTTGACTATAATTACTTCGCATTTGGTCAACTTTTGTCTGTTGAAATTTTCCAACATAATAAATTTCTCGTTCTAATTGACTTTCTGGAATTAAAATTTGTTTTGTTAAATCTAACTTTGTTACAGGATATTTATTCCCAGCTGTATCTTCAACTATATCTTCAACTAAGCCAAATAATCGCGGATCTAAATATGCAATTCCTTCATTTTTCATATTTGGAAACGGATGTCCTGCATTAATAATTGGTGTAACATAATCCGCTGATCGTCCAAACCCAACCACTCGAAACCAATTTTCATTTGAATATGGTGATTTTGGCAATCATTTATTAATATCTTCTATTTCATATGAAGTTAAATCAACACCTTTTAATTCACTATCAACAACTTTAATTTTTGTTCCATATCTATCGGGTTGTAATCGAATAATATCATTAATTTTAATATTATTTTTACGAGCAAACTCAGGGGTCAAATAAATCCAATGCATTGTTTCTTGATTAATTGATAATAAATATTTCATATAAAAACTTAACGGCATTCCATTAGCAACAATAAATTTATCAATTTCTTGATAAGGATTTAATGTTACTGCTTTAATAACTTTATTATTTCCCAAACTAAATGTTCGTGCTTCAACACGATTATAAATAAAATGTTCATTTTGATTTTTTAATTGTTCGTTAATAAATTCTAAAATTGCATTTTGATGAACCCCACTATCTGTAATTTTTTCAAACTGATCTGGTTCCCCATTTGAATTTTTAATATAAGTAGTATTAGTAAAACTAACAACAAAATCATGTTGATTACTTAATTGTTCAGAAATAAAAGTATTATAATTATTCTCTACTCGTTGTTTAGAAACTTCAATAATTGTAAAAATAAAACTAGTCAAAAATACTAAAACAACTAAACCAAAAAATTGAATTTTATTTTTAACCGTGTTTTTAAAATTATTTTTAAATAATAACTTAAAACCTGTCATTTTTCCACACTCTTTCTTCTTCTCTTTTGTTAATATTTGAATTTAGTTAAAATAAAGATTAGGTGGTGTTGTTTGTTTTTTAAATTGTGTTAATAATTCTGTTTTACGAAGATTATCAACAATACTAGCTTTTTTAATAAATCATTGATTAAAATTATAATTTGGATAAATTATTAATAAAATTGACATTGTTAATTGACTTTGTTGGGGAATAACAATACTAGTTAAAGTACATTTACAAAATGTATAGTAACTAGAAGCAATCACATCATTAATGTTTTTTAAATAACCTATATATAACCGAAACAATATTAGCATTACAATAAAACTAATGGTAAAAATTGCATAAAAAACATAGCATAAAATAACTAAAAAAGAATATATTGTTTCATATGCAATTATATTTTGCAATTGAAAAATTATTGAAGTATAACCAAAAAATAATATGCATGAAATTAAAACAATATTACAAAGTCATAAAATAATAATTTGTCAATTAGAAAATAAAATTAATTTCCACGCTGAAATTGTTGTCTTTTTTAATTGTTTAAAATTAATCAAAATTTGAACTAAAATTCCCATAAAAAAAAGAAAAATAAAACTTGATCAAATAAGATAAAATAAATTTAATGTAATATTTAAAAAACTATAATTACCAGCAATATCAATAATTGAAAACGATGATGAAAATAAAATATAAGCAAGAAAAATAATAAAGAAAATATTAATAAATTTTTGATATTTTTTTAGAATATATATTTTCATTACCATCACCTTTATAGCTTTCATTATATTTTGTTCATATTATTATAACATTATTCCTAAATTAATGTAAAATTAATTTTAATAAAAAACTGTGAAATAAAAGATGGCATAAATTATTCGGTTGGTGGTACCTTATTCTAATAAATATTTATCTATTAAAATAAAATTCCTAATAAAAAAATAAATTTATCTTTTTTAATTAATTTAATCATAACATAAAAGTAATAATTTACAATACAAAAAATAATAATTCACAAATTATTTAATAAATTTATTTTAAATTATTGATTTTTACTTTAAATTTTAGAAAAAACCTTGTGCTTGGTGAGCAATATTTTTATTTATTAAAAATTACTGATTATGCTTATCTTCATTTTTAAAATAATAATTATATTCTTTTTCATTTTTTTTGTTTAATTTATTAAGATAAAACTCAATTAAATTAACACCATTTTCTTTCGCCATTTTTATTGCAATCATATTTTTAAAAACTTTTTACTATATGATTTAGCACCATATCCTTTTAATCATTTTACATTATGCTAAATTTGTGATTTATTACAATACCCTATATATCAATCCTCTTTATAAACTTTAATACCCTCAGAATTATTTTTGATATATTTAATGAAATCTTTGATTTTATCTTTTTTATCTTTTAAGAATGGATATTCTTTAATATTTTTTCTTGTAATTAATTTTTTTAAATATTTTATTGCTTCATAAGGAACACCATTTTTAAATAATTTATTCATATCTCAATAAATTTCTTTTCTTATTTTTTCATTATCGGTTAAATTTTTAGTAAGTTTTCGGATAGTATTACAAAAGCTTAGGTTTTATAAAAAATATAAATAAAATAATTAGATAACTTTTTAAAAGGTTGATTTATCAGTGTTTTAGAAATATATTTAAAATAAAGAATAATTTTTATACCAAAACCTAAACTTTTTTCCAACTACCCGTTTCTTGTGTTTCATTGGGCCTCAGTAAACATACTACCCGCATTGTAAATTACTTTTTTATTATCTCTAATATTATTTTTTCTCCTTTATTGATTAATTATTGTTTTAAATGTTTTAAATTTTTCCATATCAAGACCTGTACTATTAATATCACCAGTGATAAAAGCGCCGACAGCAATTAAATCATATCCTAAGTTTTTTACTTCTTCGTAATTTGTTAAATTAATTCATCCCGAAGCCATATAAACTTTTGTTGGAAAAAATGTTTTAATTGTTTGAATAAAATTTAATTTAAGTGCTGTTGCTGGGAAAATTTTAATAATTTCTCATTTAGCATTAACAATATTATTAACTTCTTGTAGTGTCATTGCCCCCGGAATATACAGTAAATTATTTTGATAACAATATTCACTAACTGCTTGGTTAAAAACTGGACCTACTAAAAATTGAGCTCCGGCTGTTGCTGCTTGCATTGCTTGTTCTAATATTAAAACTGTTCCTGCTCCAACTAAAATTGTTGGATACTTGTTACGAACAAAACTAATTAATTCTGCAGCATTAGGAATTGTGAAAGTTAATTCTAAACATTTAACTTGTAAATTAATTAACTGTTCACAAATTTGTTGAGCAACAACATAATTATGATTTCGAATTACATAAAAAGTTTTATACTCTAATAGTTTTTCTAATGTAATCATTATTCTCTTAAATATGCTGTAATTCTATTAATAATAGAAGTTTGATCTAATTTCTTATACTTAATAACAGCATCAGCACTTCCTGATAAACCATAATCATCAACACCTAACATTAAGCCAGTTTTACCAACAAATTTATATCAAACATAATCATTTGAAAATTCAATTGCAATTACTTTTGTTATATTATTTGGTACAATTTTTTCTCGATACGCTTTTGACTGTTGTTTAAATAATTCAACACAAGGCATTGATACGACACGAATGTTTTTCTTAATTGTCTTAGCTGCAATAATTGCTTGAGCTACTTCAGTTCCTGTTGTAATAATAATTGCCTCCAATGGTTTTGTCTCATCTTCAGCAACAACAATATATCCCCCTTTTAACGTTTGTTCTCAACATGTTTCTGCTAATTGATACAGGGTATCTTGTCGCGATAAGATTAAAGCTGATGGAGCACTTTTCGCTTCTACGCTTACTTTCAAACACCCAATTACTTCTTTAATATCCGCTGGACGAAACACATTTAAATTCGGACAATTTCGTAGCATTGCTAATTGTTCAACTGGTTGATGTGATTTTCCATCAAAACCAACACCGATTGAATCATGTGAAAAAGCAAAAATTACGGGTAAGTTTTGAATACAAGCCATTCGAATACATGGTTTCATATAGTCAGCAAAAATTAAAAATGTTGAATTAAATCCTTTCAAACCTTGGTGTAATTCAACACCAATGCTAATTGTTACGGCAGCAAATTCACGCACTCCAAAATGAACATTATTATTTTGTGGAGTTGATGTTGTTCATGAACCGTTATAACCAATAATTTTGGTTGCAGTTCCCAAATCAGCACTACCTCCAAACATATTATTTAAACATTTTTGTTGATAATGTTTAAACACATCACCCATAATAATTCGTGTTCCTGCTTTTTTATCTTTATCAGTTGTTAATAATGCTTCAAAAGCTTTTAAATCAACCGATGGAATTAAAAATAATTCTTCATATTATTTTGAAAATCTTGCTTTGTAAGCAGTTATTTTTTTCTTTCATTCTTCATATTTTGTTACTCCTCGTTTAGCGAAAGTATCTTGTCAATGTTTTTTAACATCATTATCAACATAAAATTGAGGATGATTAAAATCATAAAATACTTTTACTCGCTCCATCTCCTTGGGAGTAAATGGTGAAGAATGCATAGGTGAACCTTGTTTTGGATGTCCATAACCAATAATTGTTTTACATTCAATTAATGTTGGTTTATCAGATTTTTGCGCTTGTTTAATTGCTTTTTGAATTGCTGGTAGATCCTCATCTGCGTTTTCAATTCTAATATAATTTCAATTTTGTGCTTCAAAAAAACGTTGATAATTAATTTTTAAAACAGCATCACATTTTGTATCTAATTGGCAATCATTTGAATCATATAACATAAGTATAATGGCCAATGATTCTATAATCTGGTTTATTAAATTTAGCCGCTAAATGTTGTTCAGCTAATGCCATTCCAACTCCATAGCCAACTCCTTGTCCTAGTGGACCAGAAGAATTATCCACTCCAGGAGTAACACCATATTCTGGATGAGCTGGCGTTTTTGAATTAATATGACGATAATTTTTTAAATCATCAATTGTTAAATTATAACCAGCTAAATGTAAAATCGCATATTGTAAAGTTGAAGCATGTCCTGGGGATAATACAAAACGATCACGATTAATTCAATCAGGTACTGCTGGATTAGCAATTAAATTATTTAAATAAATTGCTTGCATTAGTGGCGCTGCACTTAATACAATACCTGGGTGGCCAGTTTTATTATAAATAATAGGATCTAGTCCTAAAATTCTTAAATTACTTAAACTTTTTGTTTCTATATTATTATTTGTGCTTTTCATTTTAATTCCCTCCTTACTAAATTAAAATATTAATAATAATTATTTTTTAAATTAAACAAGGAACTTTATTATCAAGAGGTAATAAATGTTGCATAATAATGCTTATTTTTTCTGAAAAATCATCATTATCAGCATCAATAACAATAAATTTATAATCATTTTTTAATTCATGATATAAAATTTCATATTGTTCATTTAACTTTTCCCAGTAATAATACGGGGTTTTTAATTCTAATTGACGCCCACGTTGTTTAATTCGTTCAACCGCTTTTTCAGTTGAAACTTTTAAATAAATAATGACATCAAATCCTAACTTTTTCTTCAAAATTGGAACAATAACATTTTGAAAAAAACGATTATAAACTTTAAAATCAATTTCATTCATAATTTTTAATAAGTGAGAAACTCGCACAAAAACAGGGTCTTCTAAAATTGTGCGGTCAAAAACAGTATCCTCTAAATTATCAATGTTGAGAAATTGCTCAATTCTTGTTGTTAACATATAAATTTGCATTTTAAAGGCAAATCCTTCCATATCTTGGTAAAAATCTTTAAAATATGGATTTTCTTCTAATGGTTCTTTAAATAAATTATAGTTTAATTGTTTACATAACTCTTCACTAACTTTTGTTTTTCCTGCTCCAACGGTTCCAAAGACTGCAATTTTCATTTTATTACTCCTTTCGTTTTTAACCAATTAATTGAACAGCAGTATCTAATGCTAATTCAACCATTGTCATAAAATTATTTTGGCGTTCCAATGCTGTAGTAACTTCTTTAGTTATAAGATTGTCAGAAACTGTTAATAATGTTGCTGCATGTTTTTGTGTAAAAATTGCATTAGTAAACAAAGCATATGATTCCATTTCAACAACATCTAACTTATGAGTATGAGTAAAGTCTAATGAATCATCATAACGGTAAAAAACATCTGCTGCATGAGCAATTCCTGTGTGAGTTTTAATTCCTTTTGCTTGTGCTACAGTTTCAATTTCATTAAATAATTTTTCACTTGCAGCAATTAAATTACTATCAATATTAGCTGCAATTTTTGCATAATTACTTTCGCCAAATGCTTCACGAACATTAAAGATATCATAAACTTTAATATCTGGATTATAACTCCCGGCTGAACCAATTCTAATAATATAATCAACATCATAAAACTTAAATAATTCGTATGAATAAATTCCAATACTTGGACAACCCATTCCACTTCCAGCAATTGTTACTTCAATGTTTTTATATTTGCCAGTATACATTAACATATTTCGAACTTCATTTACTAATTTTAAATTTGTTAAATATTTTTCAGCAACAGTTTTTGCCCGTAATGGGTCTCCCGGCATTAAAACAACTTTTGCAATTTCTTCTTTTTTAGCATTAATATGTGGTGTCATTTTTTTATTCCTCTCTTTTCCGCTTAATTTAATTACCAATAAATACCTATCAATACTATTTTTATTTAAAAAGTAAGGATATTAAAACAACACGAAAAAGAATATTGTTGCATATCCACATAAATGATGTTTAATTTCTACGATTATTTTAATTAATAGTTTAAGATAATAGCAAAAATAAAACCATTTTAAATAAAATGCTATTAAACTTAATTATTAATTAATTTTATTATTTATTATCTTTTAAATAATACCTTTTGATAGGATTACTGCTTTAAATTAACAACTAAAAAACGCTTTTTGACGTCTTTCAAATTATTATTTAATAGTTTTCACTAATAAATAATTAATAATCTAACACCAGAGATAATAACTATAAGTGCAGCATTGATATTTTACCAATGTTTTTTTTAGATCGGTCTACTGGCTTAGTTTCACTTTACTCACTATTCCTTCTCAAGAAATATTTTCTCAATGGAATGATGTTAGCTTTCATCAACTTTACAGTTGCTGGGACAGCCTAGGATTCATACCTAATTCCCGTAACATCCAAAATTGCTTTTTAAAGTTGTTAAAATAATAATATAAAGTTTACTTTTAAAATGCAAGTTAAAATTAATAAATTATTTACCAACTAAAAACAAACTAGGAAAAAAGTTGATATTTTTATAATTAAAAATGAAACTATTGTCAGAAAAATCTAGAAGCATATAATAAAGATTGTAAATAATATTTATGGACCTTATTAAGTATTTTTACTCCTTTCAATACCAATATAGAATCAAAAAATAGTCAACAATCTAGCCCGCCATAAAAAATAATAGATAACATAGTAAATCAAATAATAAGCAATCAATAACAAATAGTTATTTATTTGCAATATTATTAAATAAATAATTTAGGTTTAGTTTTAAATTTTGTTATATTCCTTATTAGTAGTAATCAGCAACACAATAACATTTATAAACTATTAAATGAATAATGTGGTAATTATTATTCACATACTAACCTTAATTATTATTAAAATAAATGGACCAGATTTATTATTTACATACCTGCTAGCATTAATGCTAGAAATTTTTATTGTTAATTTAAAAAAGCAATAAAACTTTGCTTTTTTAAATTAAACTTATTTTTTAGTAAATTCTAAGGTAAACAATGTTGATGTTCATCCAGTATAATAAACCGCATTATTTTTTCCAAATAATAAATCAAAGTTTCAAACTGCTCGCCGACGAAGTGAAAAAGTATCTTTAGTTTCATTTAAACTCACTTCGTGAACACGTTTTTCCTAATTACCAGTTGTAAAAATATCAATTCCTGGTAAATTTTTTTGCTTGATATGCTTCTTTAAAATCATCAATTAATATTTTTAAAACATCTTTATATTTTCGGGTTTTTAAATTTAAAATTTTAGTAAAAGCTTCTTTGCTAAGATGGAATACTCTTGAATTTTCATTTGATTATAATTTAAAATTATCATAAAAAGCAACCACTAACCGTCCATATTCCATTAACTTATTGGCGTCCTGTACGATGAACCGGCAAAAAACAATTCTTGTGAGATTGTTTTTTTTTATTTTTCTATTAAAAAAATAAATTTATTTGCATTATTCATCGGATAGTATCTTTAAATTTAAAACTTTTATCATAAAAAAAGATTAAATTCTGTTTTCCCTACACAAAATAAACGATATTTTATAAATCCTTTCAATAAAGGTATTATCCGATGAATAATGCAACGCTTAAAACTTAATATTTTGATGCTTAAAGATGGATAACTCATCTATGACACGAATCTTTAAAGAAAGTGTGAAAGCGATTGGATTTATTCTCCTATTTACTTCTTTAATTCTCGGTAAGATTAATCACTTGCGAAATGTCAGAGCATGTGTTTTTTGGCTTGTTTTCATAAAAAGAGTGTTGTTAAACAGAAAAAAACAATATCGGACACTAAAAAAACAAGAGGGTTGGAACTCCAAAAGGTTATTTTCTTTGTATAAAGTTGTATAGGGATGGATGAAGCGTAATTAATAACTAGGTAAACTGTTTTTTGTTTATTTCCGTATAGGGGTAAACTCTATCAAAATATCCTATCCGCCCCCACTCACCTTCAAAGTGAAGCGTGCGGCGAAATAATTAAATACTAAAATAAATTATTTACTAAATATCAAAATATTAACCAATAAAGGAATATTATGTTTTTTTACAGAAAGGAAAATATTTGATGAAAAAATGAAATAAAAAAATTAAAAATAAATTACAAGAATTAATGATACGAGCTTATCCAGTAACGGTAAATGATATTAATGATGAAATTTGAGCAACAAATAAAAATAATTAAGGAGTATAGATAAAATGCCAGAATATAAAAGTTTGTATATTAATAAAACTTGAAATGAAATAACAACATCATTTGATTGAGTTAATTGTCAGCCTGTTAATTGTCGTATTTCACATCATAAAAATCATTATGATTTGCAATGTTTAGAATGAGCAAAAATGTATTTAAATTTATTTGAAGATAAATGAGATGTTATTAATTTATATATGCAACACTATAAAATTAACGATATTTTAGATTTGGCTGCGGATGGTTGAAAAATATTACAAATTGAGAAAAAAATAAAACAAATAAATTAAAATATATTATTGCAATTGACCCTGCCGGAATTGGTCAAATTGGTATTATTATTTATAATGTTTTGCAAAAGAAAATAATTAATAGTATTACTTTTAATTCTAAAAATGAAGAAGAAGCAATAAATAATATATTTTTAGTATTAAATCAATTTAAAAATCAAACTTGTTCTTATTTAAATAAAGTTATTGTAATAATTGAAGATTATCAACTTAACAAAGGTTTAAAAATAAAAAATCCATTATCTACTCCTAAATTTATTGGTGGTTTAAAAGTTTTATGTAAATATCTATTTAATTTAAATTATGTTTTACAATCGCCAGTTGTTAAGAAAAATTATATTTATAAAGGAAATATTAAAATGACAGAACATGAATTAGATGCTTGAAAACATTTACAGTATTTTTTATCAAAAGGAGTTGATAAAAATTATACAAACAAAAAGTAATTTACCTAAAAAATCAATAACCAATAAACCTAAAATAAAAAATAAAAAAGTTAATAAATTAGAATTAACTGTTAGATTACATGAAAACCCGATTAAAACAAAAATTAAGGCACTGGTTGCTGGTGGTGTTGAAGTTGATGCTTGTTCAGCTAAATGTCAATGAGACGGATTAAATTACTCAACATTATCAATATATAATCCACCAATTGTATCTGAGTTTTTGAAATTAAAAAAAGATGATGAGATAAAAATTAAAGGCTCAGTATTTAATCAACTAAATTTAAAAACTAAACGATATTTTTTATCTTTTCGAGTTGATAGTTTTTAAATTATACAAAAGGCTATTAGAAAAAGAACAAATACAAATATTAAAAAATAGGAGGAAAAACAATGTCATTAAAAAATGTAAGATATGTTCTTATTGATGAAAATAATGAACCAATTAAAAATGAAGATGGTGGTTTAAATATTAAAACTGCTGAAATTATTTTAGAAAATATTGCTGAAGTTGAAGAATTTAATGCAAGTAATTTAGAAAATAGCAATCAGCAAATCAACGAATTACAAACAAAAAACACTGAATTAATTTCACAATTAGAACAACAAACCCCACAATTAAAACAAATTGAAATTAATAATTTTAATAATTCTTTAACTGATAATGAAGAATTTAAAAATGTCTTATTAAAATCTTATGATATTAATGATGATATTGAAGTAATTAAAACACACCTACAAAGTGTTTATGATGAATTAATTAAAGTACAAACTGTTAATACTGGTGGCGTACCAAAAGCAGAAAACAAAGAAAACAATATTTTAGATACAGACAATGTATTTAATAAATAAGAAAGAAGGAGATAATTATGGCACAAAACCCACAAAGAATTTTCGGAGATATTGTTAACCAAGCAACACAAAAAGACTGAGAAACATTTGGCCAATGATATTTACAAACTTATCAACAAAAATTTAGTTGGGAAGCATTATTTGCGTGAAAAGAAGCTAATAAATTTGGTTTAACATATAAAAGAAAGAAAAATATCCAATATAATGAAGGTTTAGGAAAAGATGGAAAAGTATTTAATACTGACGATAATTTATTAAAATACTCAACCGTAGAATTTGATGATGGAGTTATTGAATTAGAAACCATTTTAACTTTTGTTCGTAAATTAGATCCCATAGAAAGTGATTTTAATCCTAATATTTGGGCCGCTGATATTGAACAAGCAATGGATACTGAGGTTGCTTATAAACGCAATAAAATTTTAGAAATTATTAATAACTGAATAGTTACAACTATTCAAGAGGAAAAAGCGGATGATACAAATGCATTACAAATCCACGATGAAATTATGGATAAAATATATGAAAATGGCTTTACTCCATCAGAAACAGTTATTTTAGGTTCGGCTGATTTTATTCGTGGAATTCGTAATAAATTACAATTACAACTTGGAGCAAATGAACAAATAAATAGTGTAATTTCGACAAGTGGCGCAATGAAAACTGTTGAAGGAACAACATACTATATGGTTCCTAAAAAATTACCAATTATTAATAAAGATGGTTCAGAAGGAACAATTAATCTATTATCAGATGGTTTTAATGCAATTGCCTTTAAATTTAGTAAAAAATATAACCCTCTTATTTTACGAAAAAAAGACCATACTCCATTAAGAGTTGGTGCGGCTGCATTGGGTACTGGAATGGGTAATACTTTGATTATGGAAAGAGTTTTATATTTAGGTGGAACATTAGTTGAACCTAAGGGAATTATTAAACATACTTATGCACAAATAAATATTAGTAAAATTAATAAATTAGATAAACCAACTATTCATGTTACAGACTCAACAAAAGCAACACCAGAACAATTAAAACCACAATTTAAAGATATTGTTTTAAAAGCAGTAAAAGCCGTAAATAGTTCTTTAACAGAAAGTGATTTTGATTACTCTATTGAAAGTAAAGGTGAAGACTGACCAATTAATATTACAAATGATAAAACTGTTGAAGTTCAAATTCAAGGTAAAAACAACGCTACTAGTCAAACAAATCCGATTGATGTTAAAATTAAAAATTCTTAATAGTACTAAAAAATAGTACTTTTTGGTTTGATAAATATACCAATTGGAACATCTAAAACAGCTCTTATTTATGCTGTTAAAAAAAATCCAACTAGATTGTCAATCCAACAATAAGAAAAAAGTTTTGGTTTACAGTTATTAGAATTTTTAGGAATTCAAGTTTTAACCCTTGGTTTATCAGTTTTAACTAGTGGTATTGCTTAGGTTGTTGGTCTTGGTGCGGGATTATCTAATTTTGCCGCAGCATTTATCTCGTTTGGAGTAGAAACAGCAACCGATTTTGCCGTAAATCAAATATACGATAAATTAACATCAGAAGTGACAGCAAAAAGTACTGCCTTAAATTTGTTACCAGCAATTAGTGGGGTTGGCAAATTAACGCGTGCTGCTCGTACAACTAGAATTTTAAAATTAGCAAAAGAAACTAAATTACTTGAAAAATTAGGTGTAATAACTGCTAATAATTTAGAAGATATTGTAAAGCAAGTTACGGGTAAAAAGGTTTTATCTGATAAATTAATATTTGATTTTACAAAGCAGGCTAATAATGAAACTTTATTATATACAATTGGAAAATTATCCCGAAATGATTTTTATAAAGGTTTTAAAGTTTCTAATTTAGAAACAATTAATAATTTATTAAAAATTGAGAAAAACATTCAAAAAATAAGCCCTACATTGGTTCAAAAAATACCCCATGTAAATGAAAAAAATGCTAATAAATGATTATCTGAATATGGATTAAATATTGATAAAATAAGCAAAATTAGTACTAATGAATGATATAACATTATGACTAATCTTCACAAAAAAAGGTGTTGGTAAAAACCTACTATTAAATGCTAATTTAATGCGAGTTAGTAAAATATATAATAATAAATTATTAAATATCTTGCATCAAACAACAATTAAATTAAATAATACTTTAAATCATTTAAACCCAAATTTTTATATTCAAAAAGTAACTAAAAAATTATTAGCACCAATTGAAAAACAAATAATTGTTATTAAACAAAAAGTAATTAGTAAAATTACAGGTAGTAAGAAAAAAGTTTAGGTTTTGGTATAAAAATTATTCTTTATTTTAAATATATTTCTAAAACACTGATAAATCAACCTTTTAAAAAGTTATCTAATTATTTTATTTATATTTTTTATAAAACCTAAGCTTTTGTAATACTATCAAATTACAGATAAAACTAAAAAATTATTATCTAAATTTGAAACTAAGGCTATTAAAAAAGGCTAATTATTACCTTTTACTTATGGTTCTGATGTTTTTTTAGCAGTAAAAATTGTTCCTTTATCAGTTACAGGCGAAGTTTTGCTTTAACAATATATTATAAAAATCCTAAATATGCCCCTATTGTTGTTATGACAACTTTAATCAAAGCAGAACAGTTTGTTTTAGATCCTGAACCGTTTAAATTCTATATGAACAGTGAGTGGTTTATTGGTTGGGGATTTAAAAAAACAAGTTTGTTTAATTTATTGTCTTTTGCTCCAGTTGTTTATCAACAAATAGTAAAAGATAGTTTTAAAATATATCGGACAATTACTAAAATATTAAAAATGCAACAACAATTTAAAAATAACTTTAATAAAGATAAATTATTAAATACACTAGAAGATAGTGGTGTTGCTAGTTTACTGGGTGGGCGGTGGCGCAACATTTCAAACATACAATCAACTAAGAACAAAACAAGATTTAAACAAAACAATTAAAACAAAGACACTATCAAGTAGTAAAAAGTTTATCTTAAATAAAATCAAATCAAAAAGAAATAAATGATAAGGAGATGGTTAAATGTTAAATGAATTATGACAAAATGTTACTTTGGAAAATTATAATAATTTTATTCCAATGACAGGTAAAATTACACAAGTTCCGGTTCGTTATAATAAGTTTTTTAAAGGTGATGTTGAATTATGATTTAAAAAATTTGCTTTAATAGCCCAAAATATGATTAATTCTTATTTGAATTATCCATTTTCAAAATTAAAATTTGAAACATTTAAAGACCCATTATTAAAGAAAATTTGTATTAATATGGTGTTTATTACGATTGAACATTGAACATTTAACCGCATTCCAATTGAATTTTTTACTTCAGCAAATATGAGTGTTGGTGATATTAATTATTCTTCACAAAATGACCCCATGGCAACATGACAAGGTTTATTACCAACTTATGCAAAATCATTGGCTAATTTAACAACTTTAAAGAAAATGTTTCGTACTTTTCGAGAAGAAGGTATTGATTTAACAATGATAAATTTAGAAGCATATTATACCCAATTAGAAGTTGATGCTTTATTAGAAAAACTTGTTATAGAAAAAATTAAAGATGAAAAACTTGCAAAAATAAAAAAAGAAATTTTAGATGAATTAAAAAAATCAATTGTTATACCAAATGTTCCAGATTGAGAAATTGTAGATACTAGTGATTTTAGAGTTGGTCAAACCGGATATAATATTCCTAATTTTGATAAAGAAAATTATATTTATAGAATTTGAGCCTCAGGAAAAAATAGCAAAGGAGATTTAAAAAGTCAAGGAATGATGATTACTTTACTTGTTTTAGCAGGTGCTGGTGGAATGGGTAGTCTTGGTATTCTAGGATTATCTGCTAAGAAAATTAAAAAATATAAAGCAGAAATTAGAGAATTAAGAACAGCTGTTATTGCATACGAAAAATATTTAAGAGGACCTGATTATGCAACAGAATTAACGGTAGTAAGAAAAAAGTTTAGGTTTTGGTATAAAAATTATTCTTTATTTTAAATATATTTCTAAAACACTGATAAATCAACCTTTAAAAAAGTTATCTAATTATTTTATTTATATTTTTTATAAAACCTAAGCTTTTGTAATACTATCGAATTAACCCTTAAAACAGGTCAAATTAAAAACGTTAAAAAACAAGTTAAAGTAAACGATAAAAAACAAGCACAAAAAGATGCTATTAGAAAATTAACAAATAGTATTTAAAAAATAACCAATTAAGGTTATTTTTTATTTTCTAATATAATTAAATTATTTTCGCCATATTTTTTAATTAAATATTTTCAGTTTCATAGTGAATTTAAATATACATCTTTAGGATCAATACCAGTTATATATTCACCAAGCGGAGTTTTATAAGGCTGATTACCTTTTTCTGAACGATAACATAAAATATAATTATTACTCATTTTTACCATCTCCTTTATTATTTACAATATAATAATTAATAAGATATTCTATTTTTTTTGAGAATAAGTATCAAAATTTAATTTATTTCAAACTTTTTCTTCATTTTCATTTAAGTAAACATTTATATTACGAATTTTATAAGAATAATATTCCCCCGTTTTTTGATTATATGATTCTTTTACCATATTAACCCTCATAATTAGCAATAATAATTGCATCGCGTAAATGATTACTTATTTTTTCATTATTATATTTTCAACCTTTACCATATTCATAAGTTAAATTTTCATCTTTACTAAATTCTTGAATACAATTATTATTATATTTACTCAAATTTTCCATATTTTTAACAACTGATTTAGTGTGTTTTGGTGATACTCAATTAATGAGTAATCTTAGTCTTTGATTAATATCTTCTATTACACCTAGTAATTGTAATAAATCGTCTCTATCTTTACTTGCATTAGCAGAGGTATATAAACAATCTTCAATATTTAAAATATAATTATTGTATTTTCATATATTACATAATATATCTCTTATAAAATCAATTTGTTTAATTCAATCTTTATTAATAAATTCATAATCATCAATTAATTTATTATTTTCAAAAACAACAATAGTGGTAGTGCCAGTCCCTAATGGGTCAATACCTATTTTTATCATGCGTATACATCCTCATCATTGTTATTATTAACTACTGGTACTACATTAGAAATATCTTCTTCTTTAACGACATTATCGTTTGTGTCCGCTATTTCTGTATAAGATGGGGTAATTTATGTTATTTGATACAGGTTCATTGCTCATCTGCCTCTGATTTTTGGCGACAGTAATATCATTATCAATATAAATCTTTTCATCATTAGTAGTAATAACTGCTTGGTCTGATTTATATGGTAGTAAGAAAAAAGTTTAGGTTTTGGTATAAAAATTATTCTTTATTTTAAATATATTTCTAAAACACTGATAAATCAACCTTTTAAAAAGTTATCTAATTATTTTATTTATATTTTTTATAAAACCTAAGCTTTTGTAATACTATCATTTATGTTTGTTGTAATTCAACAGAAATAATACCTCATTTTCTTAATAATGATGTTAATACTGTTTTAAGTGCCATTTCATCAAAAGTAGCAATATAAAATGATTTATTTTTAGCATAAGTTTTAGAGTATTTCATAAAATGATTTTCCATTTGTTCTTTTGTCATATATAAAGTTTTTTCAAAACCATTAGCCATTTTAAAATATGATACATAACCTATAATTGGTAATTTTTCTCGTTCATCTTCATTTTGAATTCAATTAAAACTAGTTCCTTTTAAACTATCATAATTTATTAATTCACCATCTCTGACATCTGATACTGCTATATCTAGATATTGTCCACTTCTTTGTGCTAATTGAATATAACCTTTATAACCTATTTGAAATTGTTCTTGATTAACTCATTCTTGCACTTCACAACCATTAATAATTCTTGTTATTTTAGTATTATATGGTACTACATAAGCATATCCAAATTGCTTTTCCATAGGTAAATTTAATAAAACACCTTGATAACAAGCGGTAATAATTGTTTTTGGGTCTGCTTTTTGTAATAATTCATTACTATTTGATATTGCAACTATATTACTTTTAAATCTTGCAATTTCATTTTCGTTAGAAAATTTACTTTTAATTCACTCTGTCGCCTTATATGTTATTAAAAATTCAACAATATTTGCCATATTATTTTTCTCCTTTATTTATTTTAAAATTAATACCTTTAACACCAATTAAATTAATATCTTTATTACTATCTCATTGTTCTTTAATTTCATTTTTAACAATTTGTTCATCAACAATTAAATAGTTTTTAATAAGATTAATAAGTTCTAATTTATTTGCTTTTTCTAAAAAATCATCATAAATACTTAATATTTCAATATCTTTAATTAATAATTTATCTTTACGAAAATTACTAGTAATAATTTTTAATTCTTGTTATTGTTTTGCTACACTTTTAATTTCTAAAAATTGTTCTTTTTTATGAGTTTCAATAATTTCATTTTGTTTTTGAAATTGAATATTAATTACACTATTTTTTAAAGAATCATGATTACTCTTAATATTATTTTCTAAATTCAAAATATCTTTTCTAATAAAATTTAATTCATCTTTAAAATTTTTTATTAATTCTAATGGTTCTCTAAAAATATAATCAATTTTTAAAACTACTAATTTTAAATATTTTAATGATTGTGATTTATATTCTCCATTTATTAATCAAGCTTGTTGTCGATATATAAATTCTGCTAATTCTTGTCCATTTTTATCAATTCATTTTTTTAATTGTTAATGCTTTTAAACTTAATTATTTAAAATCATTTCCTTTTAAATAAAACGGATAAGTAATATTTTTAACTTCATTATTTAACTTTAAATCTTCCATAATTAAATTTCCTCTAATTCCATTTCATTAATTAAATTATCAATATAGTCATAAGCACTTTCTTCTGAATAACATTCTTCTAATGCTATATTAAATAAATCTTCTTCAGTATAAACATTGCCATTTTCATCTTTTCACATATTATTCACATACTTGTCATTTAATATTTTCATTTTCTAAATTAATAATAGTTGTTAATCATTCTTGTTGATTTTCAATATTAGCAGTAATTTTTACTTCTTCTAATGTATAAAAACAGTTTGTTTTGAAATCACCATATTTACTTTTCATTACTAATAAGTATATTTTATTCATAATTTATTTCTCCTATTTTTTTCTACCTAATGCTCAATGCTCATCAGTGATATCTTCAAATGATACGGGATAAGCTCGTAGTATTAATTCTTGTAATTTGTTTTCTTGATTACATCTAAAACAATAACCTCAATATCTTTTTTTAAGACAAATTTTATTTAACTTTTTCATATATACCCCTAAATTATTCCTCTTATTTTTAACTCGTTGGCACTCACTCCCAAGTGAAAGTGTTAAAGCGAGAATTAGTTATATAAGTATAAGAATTGTACAAGAAATGTTACTAAAGCATTTAATACTGAAAAACAACCCGTTACAGGTTAATTTTGAATCCGATAATTCCACATCATTGTAATTGAAAATAAAATTACAAACAAAAATATCATTGCAAAACCATTTAAAAATTGACAAATTAATAAAACTTCCGGAATTAAAATGATAGCAACAAAAATAAAATATAGACTTAAAATTATTAATGCTAAAATTAATGAATTCTTAATTCCAATTTTTCTAATAAAAAAATAAATAAACATTGCTCTAATAATTTGCGCAAACCATCAAATTTCCTGAACTAAATGTAAATAATGTTCCACCATCATTTTACTGTGATAACGTACTCAAGTTTCTTGTGCTAAAATAATATTTAAAAAATCACCTTGACTTAATTCTCTTAAAATAGCAATAAAAAATAATAAACTAAGAATAACAATAATTTTTCATCATGAAAATGTACTAAAATGTTTTAAAACTTTCGGAGAAAAAGCGCCAATATTGTTTTTAATTTCCGGCATATAAAAACAAAAAGCAAATGAAAACATTAGGATAATAGTAATTATTCCAAAAATAATATAATGGAATGTTAATTCACTATTATTAAAATTTTTAACAAACATCAATACATTAACACCAGTCATATTCGCTATTACAAAAATTGGTAAATTTAAAGTTACTGTTGCAAAAGGATTAGTTCGATAAAAATAAATCTCATTAAAACTTAAATATCATAATGAATTTATTGAAACACCAAAGCCAAAAGCAATCGCACAAATAGTCATAGTAATTCAATTTTTCGGTAAAATAAAAACTAATAAAATTCCTAAAAACATTAAGCAATATGAAATTCAAAACCATAATTTCCGACTTTAAAATAATCCTGTAATTCATGAAGCTGGAATAAAAAAGATTGCCGCATATAAAGATGTGCTAACTACTAATAAAAGAGTAATTGAATTAATATTTTTAGCAAAATAAAAGATGATAAAATTATAATTTAAAGTTAGTGAACATGATAATGCTAACCAAAAACAAAAATGCTGAATAATAAAAACTAATTGATAAAAAGATTTTATTCCTTTTTTAACCAAGTTAGTTATATATCCTAACATAAGTAAAATTATTAAAAAAGGATACAAAAATAAATTATCTCAATTATTCATAATTTTATCCTAAAGGTTATTAAGTTTTTTAACACGAAGGGCATGACGACCAGCATCAAAAGTGCTATTTAAAAACATATCAACAATTCAAATTGCATTTTGATTTGCAATAACTCTAGCGCCCAATGCCAAAACATTAGCATTATTATGTTCGCGCGCTAATTTTGCTAGCATTGTTTCATTACACAATGCTACTCTAATTCCTTTTACTTTATTTGCCGCAATTGAAATTCCAATTCCTGTTCCACAAATTATAATTCCAATACTATTTTTTTCTTTAATTACTCGTTCACCAACAGCTTGGCCAATATCAGGATAATCAACTGCCTCAATACTATCTGTACCTAAATTAATAATTTCATATTTTTGTGCAATTAAATATTTAACAATTGCATTTTTCATTTCAATACCTGTATGATCATTCCCAATCACAATTTTCATTCTTGTTGTTCTCCTTTTCCTACAATTTAACTATAACATATTGCTTTTTTAAATAAAAAACAAAAATTAATTCCTTGTAATAATATCCAATAATTTTCCAGTACTCATTGGCGTTACTGTTACAATTAATCTTGTCTGTTTTGCAACCACAACATATAAGTTCCCTTTTAAATCATCTAATTTAATATATAAATTTTTTGTTGTTTCAATTCGATCAGAAGAATTATCAATCATTTTAATAATTTTTTCTTTAATAATTCAGTCATTTTCATTTTTAAAAGCAGGAATTCGTTCTCGAATTCGTTGCAAACAATGAAAAGAAAACCCTAAACGGTGTTGATAATAATATCCCATTTCTATATCCACCTACTTTACAATTATTATACAGATATATTTAAAAAAAATAATGATAAAATATTAAAAAAAATAGCACTTTCCTTTACACTTTTTTATCTATTTGCTATAATTTATTTGTGTCTTAAAAGTTGAAAGGAGAGCAAAAATGGCTAATATTAAATCACAAATTAAAAGAGTTAAAACAAATTCAAAAGCTAATTTAGCAAATAAATCTTTTAAATCATCAGTAAAAACAGCAATCAAAAAAGCAGAAATCGCTATTAACGCACAAGAAGCAAACGCATCAGAATTAATTAATACTGCAATTAGTTTAGTTGACAAAGTAGTTACTAAAGGAATTTATCATACTAATAAAGCAGCTCGTGTTAAAAGCAGATTAATGCTTAAAGCACATTAATTTCAAAATCATTTTCAACAAAGACAGTAAATATTAAAAAAATAAAAAAAATCATAATTAATATGATTTTTTTTATTTATTTTTTTATTTATTAGAGTCATCTTTTTCAAAAACATTATCACCCTTAAACTCATCATCGAATAGTGTTGGATCTATTTCATATTTTTGTCCATTCATCATTGCAGTAGCTGCTTTTTGGTATTCTGTATTGGCACGAATTAATTTATTACGGTCTGTTTTAGGAGCTAAAACTGCTAAAATAATAACCATAATTCCTGCAAGAAGACCAGTAATCATTGAAATAATTGTAAAAATATGTAATACTTGGTAAGTTGTGCTATTATAAACTTCGCTTACTAAACTATTAATTGTCATAGTTAAATCTGAATCTGGTAATAATAATCATCCTGTTATTTCTAATTGTGGGTCGTTTTTAATAATATAGCCACCATTAGGTACTGATATACTATTAAAATATTTCTCAACAACATTTGGTAATAATACTTGAATTAATGACAATGAAGAATAAAGAAGAATAATGATTGATAATACAACTGGTCAGAATCTAACAACATAATTATCCCGTTTAAAACGCTTTTTCCCTAATAATTCATAACCCAAGAAAATTCCTGGTAAAATAGATAAAATTCCTGAGAAGGTTTGCAACCCGGCGGACTGCATTAATAAAAATTTATATTTTAAACCAAAACTAAATAATTCACTAAAATTATTGTTAGCATTATGTAAAGCACTATCGGCCCCACCACCAATAATAACAATTGCACTAGTACCCGGGATTGTATAAACAATTACTTTTGTGTCTAAATAGATATTTAAATAGGAATTTAAAAATCACAATAAAATTAACAAAGCAGAAGCTAAAATAACAAAACCAGCAACAATTTTCTTTAAAATTGGCATATACTTTGGTTTTGAAGTATAGAAGTAAAACCGCGGATCTAAGCGTGGATGAATTGGCATATTTGCCATTTGCTGCATCATTTGTGACATATCAAATTTACTTGGATCACTAAAGTCTGGGCCAACGCCGCCCATTGGCGCTCCTATGCCTCCAATTCCTCTTGCTGGTCCTACTTCCGGTTGTGATTCGTCTACCCCTTCTTCATTAGCTTTAACTTTTAACTTCTCACGAGCATTATCAATTGCTTTTTCATCAGTAAAATCAGCTGTGGCATCAATTAACTCATTAGTGATGATGTTTTCTCTTGTAATATAATTTTTTTCAACATCAAAATTTGAAACAATATATTGCACAAAAGCAACATATTCTTCATCTAACATATTAAAAGTAGCCCCGTCAACCTTTTCAATTGTTTCTGATTCATTAGTAATATCAGCCAAAACTTGAGCAAATGAAAGAGTAAATTTATTATCATTTAAATTTGCAGTAAATTCTTTTTCTAATGTTAATAAATTACAAATTTGTTGAATTACTAATTTTTTAAAGTCCTGGTTAACTATTACTTGTGCCTTAATATTATCATCGTTAAAGATATTATATAATGTATAAACTATATGGGCATATAATTTATTTTCTTTCATTTATTTATGTCCCTCATCTCTCTTTTTGTAATAATTTAATTTATATCAAATAATTTAATTAAATACAAATCACTACTAATTTCTTTTCTTATTATACCTTTTTTTATATTATAATCAATTCAAAATAATTCTTGAATAATATTATTTGCTTTATTAATACTGAAATTATGCATATGTTCTGAAATTTTTTTTACTCGAAACGGATGAATTTGTAAAATTTCTGCAATTTGTGAAGGTGTTTTTTTTAAAGCAGATAAAACAATAATATCTCTTGTAAAAATAATACTATTGGTAATTAATGCTAATAAAGCAATACTATTTAAGCCGCGTTCTTGTAAATAATGATAATTTATTAAAAAACTATTCAAATCATTTTTTAATAAATCATCAACTAATTTAAAAATATCGGTATCTAAATACTTTGTCATATTATTTTCAATTAATTCCATCGTAATATTTGAATTTATTAATAACAATTTTTCTAATTCATTTTTAATAATATATAAATTATTTGGCAAATATTCAACAATCTTAGGAATTAAATTTTGTTTAATCGTCCCATTATTCTTTGTAATATAATTATCAATAAACTTAATTAATTCATTATATGATAAATTTGTTGCTTTTAAAACACTAGTTAATGCTAACATTTGTTTAGTTATTTTTAAACGATTACTAAGTTTATTGACTGGACAAATAAAAATAATAAAAGTACTCGGATTTGGAGCTGATAAATATTCCATTAAACTTGTTAAATAGCTTTTATTCTCTATTTTTGTCTTAATCTTTTCTTCTGTAAGAAAATAACTATCATTAACTATTATTATTCTTTTTTCTGAAAACATCGGAATTGTGTTGGCATCATTCATAATAGATAATAAGGGGTCTTCTAAATAATTATATTCTTGTAAATCATACTCATTATCAGGATTAATTTTTTTTAAAATCTTATTTTTTTGCATTTTAATTAAAAAAGCATCTTCTCCATATATTAAAAACATCTTTTAAAGCTCCTTTAGAATGTTCTAAAACTTATAACAAAGTAATATTATCATATAATGTATTATGTAAATCTAAGCTCCAAATTTATCTCTTGTTATTTTGATAATAGCACTCTTTAAAATAAATGCAACTATTTTTTTAAAAAAATAAATTATTTGTTAAATTATTTGTAAATTTATCTTAATTTTAGCACACTGAAAAATAGTTTATTAAATTATTCAAATAAATTTATTTAAAATTCTCTGAAAATACCTCTTTTGCTGTTCTTCAATTCAAAACAGGCCTTAATTTTTCATTTATAATATAAACTACTAAATCTATTTCTTGTTGTATAACAGGATTAAAATCTATTCCTTTACGATATCGTTTTCTAAATTCACGGTTCATTCTTTCAATTAATGGTTTTTGATTAGGTGAAGCAGGGTCACAATAATAAATATTATAACCAGTAATATTTTCCATTTCTTCAAACTTACTAAATTATTTTCCTCTATAAGTTATTATTCCTTTAATTTTTCCAACTAAACCATTAATTCTAACTAATTCTTCAAGTTTTTTTAAAACTTCATTAGCAGTATGTTCTTCTAATTTCATAGCAAAGTATTTTTTACTTGATTTCTCTGCCAAAACTAAACAACTAGATTGATGGTCTTTGCCAACTACGGTATTCATTTCAAATCAACCAACATCATATTCTTTATTTTCAATATCTCATATTGACCTAAATCTTTTATCTAATTTACCATGATTATCAGGTCTTTTCTTTGTTCTATTTTTTCTACCACCATTTAATAAATTTTTCTTTAACAAACCCAAAAGACCTAAATAAATTCATTTATAAAATGTTTTAAGGCAGGCAGGAAATTTGACACCAAATTTTATTAAAAATCGCTGAATAATTTCTGCCGGTGAATTATAAAAAATATTAAATCGTAAATTTAAAAATTCTTCTTGTTTTTCTGTAAATGTAGGTAGTTTTTTAATAGATTTTTTACGCTTTTGTTTATAATCTTTTTGCGCTTCATATGGATTATAATCTTCTATATTTGTAAATATATTAATTTCTCTTTTAACAGTATTAATATCTCTTCCCATTTGTCTTCCAATTTCAGATAAATTAAGTTTACCATTTTTCTTTTTACAACTATCAGATAACAATAAATCCTTAAATAAACTTCGTTTATCATATTTTACATGTGTATAGTCTTTCATTACTCTATATTTCCTCCAATTCTTTTTATAAAAAAGTTATACATTAAATTTATAAAAAAAGATAAATTTTCACATTTTTTTAAATTAAAATTATTGACAAATATATTATTAATTATATAATTACATTGTAATAAGCTCCAATTTATCTCTATATGCTTGTGTACTAAAATAAAAAGTAAAGTAATTTACTTTTTTTTATTTTGATTTAAAATATAGATAATAAAAAAGAACCGAGTTGGTTCTTTTGTTACATTTTTAGACATAGTTTACTCTTTTATTTAATCATATTTATTAAATAATAGCAATTTTAATATGCAAAAAGGAGTAAAAAATGGCCAAAAATAGAACAATTAGTGACAAAACTACAGCATTTTTGGAACAAAAAGGCACCAAATTAAGCAATAAAAGAGTATATTTATACTATTTAAAACTACCATTTGATAATTGACAAGATAAAGTTAATACAGAAACTACTGATTTTATTAGGGATACGATAAATCAATTAGAAATAGAATTGGAATTGGCTTTATTAAATAACTAATATGGCGGGGGTAAAAAGATATATGTTGAGAAATATGTTAACGATACAAGTATAAATAATCAACAACCAATAATAGTTAATTTACAAACGGATATTAGATATATTAAGAAAGAAAGTGATAATAATGCTTAATCATTTTACTTATTTTTTAGAAACGCCTTATTGGTTATTACAAAATAGTAGTATTGGTAATAAATATCCATTTGCTAAAAAGTTTGAGTTAGTTAATGAAATTAATCAAATTGGAACACGATATAGTGGTAAAACTATATCAAATATTAAAATGTTTGGTGAATTATTAAAAATTAGTTTATTAATTAAAGAACCAATTTGTATCATCGCTAGTATGTATTGGAGTAAAGATTTAAAAGATAATGTATTTCAAAATATATGAAATATGTTAGATGAAAATAATATTCCTTATACTATTAATTTATCAAATTTTACTTTTATTTTATTAAATGGTAGTAAAATATATTGTAAATGTTTACATTCACCAAGTCGAAAAGAAAAATTAAAAGCCTTTGCTGATTTAAATAAATATAAATTAGTTATTGATTGAAGAGAAGAATGTTACCAATTTCAACAAAAAGATTTAAGTGATTTAGAGTTTGCTATTCGTGGTTATCAAAATAAAATAACAATTAATACATGTAATCCTGAAAGTTTAAAAAGATATATTGTTGGTTATTGTAATGAATTATTACCTTTTAATGAATAAATAATGCGTAGTAGATATGAGCAAATTAAATATATTGAAAAATGAAATATGAATATTATTATTCATTATTCTAGTTGAAGACTTAATTATGAATTATCACAAGATAAAGTTAATGAACAATTAAGATTATAACAATTAGATATTGAAAGGGTAAGAGTTTGGAGTTGAGGTTTACCAGGCACAATACTAGTGGGTCAATCTTTGCAAGATATATTGATATTATGCAAGCAACAGATATTATTCAACCAACTAAATTATTATGTGGTGTTGACTTAGCAAACTCTACTAGTTCTAAAAGACATACAACAGCGGCGAGTTTTTGAATATATAATTCATTTGATAAAAAAGCATATAAAGTTTCTGAATATACACACTCAAATTCTACACAACAATTTAAAGGACCATTAGAACAAGTAAAAGATATTTTAGAGTTTTATAACAATCAATTAAACCAATATTTTAATTTAATTCAACAAGGTATATCAATCAATGTTGATGATAGTGCTTATGCAACATTAGAAAGTTTAAACAGAGAGAAATATAATTATACTTTTGGTCAATGCATGCATTTTAAACCAGCACAAAAACAGAAATTTAAAATACGGCATCGTATTGAAGCTTTTACAATGTTAATAAATACAAAACAATTAAAATGATTATAAGAAAAATGCCCTGTAGGTAAAACTCAATATGAATTAATTCAATGAGAAGATAGACCAGATGCCAGAGAAGAACGAATGATAGATTTATATGATGATACATTTGATAGTGATTTTTATGCTTTACATTTTGAATTAATACCAATGGTTAAACATAATAGTTCAGCAGATTATAAATTATGACAACAAAGGGAGTGAATAACTTAATGAAAAAAGATATTTATGTAATACATGATGAGCGTGTAATAAATGCAAAAAGATCTTATATGTCTGTTTGTGGACAAGTTAAAAAAAGACTTTGTCAAGAATTAAAAAAAGATAATATTGCAATATGTAAATTAAATTTATATAACGAATATATTAAGAAATATCAAAAAGTTAAAGTATGTGTACAAGTTTTAGCAAATGAACTAAATTTATTAACAATAAATATAATTAATTATGCACTTATTTTAAAATTAAAGGAGAAAAATAACAATGAATAATATTTCACCTAGTTTACCAAACTTAAATTATATTAATAGTGTTTTAAAATTTTATAATTATGATTGAACAATTAATTTGGCCAATATTATTTCTCGCCATCAAATGCGATTAGTAAATGATAAAGATATTTTATTTAAGTATCATCGTAAAGATATTTTAGAAAAATTAAATTTATGATATGAAACTTATAAAATAAAAGAAAAATTAGATAAAAATGAATTAACATCAAGTTTAATTGGTAAAACTATTTTTGGTTTGTTAGAAACATCAGATGGTAATATTGATTTATGAATTAACCCATTTAACTTTACATCAAGAGTAAGTAAAATAAATGAAATTGAACAAGGTGCTGATATTTGATTAAATTATCATCAATCAGATAGTGGTTTTATTTTAAATTTAATTTGTACTAAAGATAAAATAGTTATTAAAGGTTGACCTAAAAATAATGAAGTAGTTGTTGGTTAAAGTAAAACACAAATTAAAGATGATGTTAAACCTGTTTTAGTACAAGAATTTAAAAATAAATTAGGTATAGTACTTTTTTGAGAAATGATAAATGAACCTAATCCTTTATTTTTATCAACATCAACCACTTTAAATCCATGACCAACTATGACAAATTGTTATAAATTATAATTTGATTTAGAAGATAGTTTTAATATTAAATCAAAAGAAAGATGTGCAAATCGTGCTCATTAATATGGGATGCTAAGTGATGATTTAATGACTGCTTATAACAAAGGTAATAAAAAAGTACTACAAGATGTATTTGATGATATTTTTATTCAATCAGGTCAATCAGCGGTCGATGGTCAATTATCCCAATCTTTACAAGTAGTTCAAGGTACACCAACCTTAGAAACATATACTGAAGACCAAAAAATAATTATTGAACAAGTATATATAGCATGTCATTTTTCTAGTCCTTTTGGTGATAAATCAGATAATGACCAAAATAAAACACAGTCATTATTAACTAAAACCAAAAACTTAGAAAAACAAGCATATTTACAAACATATCGTAAACAATATTATACTAAGATGTTTGATACAGTTTTAAAATATTATGGTTTATGAGACGGAAATGGTGAACGCCCTTATGGATTTGATTTTGTTAGTTCTAGTTTAGTAGATATGTATTTATTTAATTTTTTCTTTTTCATATATCCTCCATTAATTAACAGAATTAAAAAACTTTTAATTTTATTTTTTTATATTTACTTTTAGAATTATTTTTTATTTATTATGTATTCACCAGTTTCTAAATTAATTTCAGCGTTATCGTTAAACGTTTTTTCAAGCATATGTTCTTTGTTATGACATTCTAAACATAATAACTCTAAATTATTTATTGATAATAATATTTCTTTATTTCAATTAATAAAATCTTGATCTTTTATATATTTTTTATGATGAACTATTATTCCTTTATTTAAATAACCCTTATCTTTTTTGCATCTTTCACACATACCAATTTTTAAAGTGAAGTAATAATCCCTTACTTTTTTTCATTCAGTAGTATGATAAAATTTATTACGAATTGGACGAGTTTTATATTTATTATTCATTAAAAATTATTATTCTAATGTTAAATCATCATTAATTAAAACATTTTCATCAAAATTGTTATTTTTTTAATTATCATTAATAATATTATTGTTTGATTCAATGTTAACAAGTTGTTGATTGTCAATATAATTTATATTGTTATCATCATTAATAACCGTTTGATCATATTTATATTCTTCTTGCATTTCAATATTCATAATTCCTCATTTTTTTAATAAAGTAGATAAAACAGTTTTAAGAGCCATGTCACCAAAACTACTAACCATAAATTTTCCATATTTTTTATAAGTTTGTGAGTATTTACTAAAATGACTTTCGCATTGTTCTTTTGTTCAAAATAAAGTTTTTTCAAAACCATTTAATAGTTTAAAATATGCGACATATCCAATATTTTCTTTTTTAATTCTTTGGTTTTTATCTTCTATTCAATTAAAATTATATTCTTCCTTTAAAAAATTATAATTTTTTAATTCACCATCCTTAACTTCAATAGCATTAATAGTTAAATATTGTCCAGTTCTAATAGCAAGTTGAATATATCCTTTATAACCGATTTAAAGTTGTGCCAAATACTTATTTTCTTTTTCATTGTAGTAAGGTAAAACATAAATAAAACCTAAATTTTGATCTAATGGTAAATTTAATAACATACCTTGATAACACGCTTATAAAATACTATTTAATTCACATTTGCTGAATAATTTGTTTTTATTTCAAATTAAAAGAACATTTTTGACAAAAATATCTTTTTCTTTTTTATTTTTAAATTTTGTATCTAATCAATTTTTCGTATTTGATTGTTCTAAATAATTTTTAATTTCCATTTTAAATCTCCTCTTTAAAATTTGCACTATTTTTTAAAAAATAGTGCTTTTGCATCTTGTCATTCTAAATTTAATTTAGTTGTTATTTTAAAATTAATTCTTTCAATTCCATTTTCATTTATAATTCAAATTTCGCCTTTATCAGCAACATTAATACCATTGACTTTTAATAAATGTGCATATCCTGTAATTTGTAATTGTGCCATTTTAATTTTTTTAAGTTCAACATTTTTTCAAGTTTTAAAATCAACAATAATAGCATTATTATTTTCCATATAAACCAAATCGGGTGTACCACAAATTAATCCATCTGAAATTGGTTGTTATATTATTGCTATAATTTTTTTAAATTCTTTTTCAATTTTTTTAATAAAATTATTAAACTTTTTTATTAATGGAAATAACTCTTTAATTTCATTATATTAAACATTTAATAATTCTAATATTTGATTGATATTGTTTCGTGAGTTTTCATTTTTAACACAATCGTATAATATTCTTGATGCAAATTCATGAATAATATTTCCCCTAATTATTGCTTTATTAAAATATGCAGAACCTTTAATATTAGAATAATTTGTATTAAAATAATTACTAACTATAGGTGTAACACTTGGCAAAAATTTATTATTAAATTTATATCTATGTTCATCTTTTCAAAATTAAGCTTCATATTTTAAATTAATATTTTTATCAATAAATTTCATAAATAATTTAATAATGAAACTTTGTTTTATAATTAATTTCTAATCCATCAATTTTAGGATTTTCAATTTGCTGATTTTTTATTCAATTTAAAACATAATCTGTATCAAGTTCTTTTTTAATAAATTTATTAGGAACTTTATCAATGTCAATTATTTTAATATCATATTCTTTTTTTTGTTTTAATCCTCTAATTTTTAATTAGTTTTCACTAATTAATTTATCAATAATTACAACATTATTAGTTAAATTCTTATTTTTTAAAATTAGTTGTTGCTGTTTTTCATACCAATAAACTTGTTTTTGTAAAATTTCATCTGTTAAATCTTTAAATTTATTACTAATTTCTTTTTCAAATAATAATAAAATTCTTCTTACTTGATTTAAAATAGTTTTTGATGAAGAAAGTGGATTTAAGTATTTTTTTTCTTCCATTTTTAAAATAGACTTTAATTCGCTACCATTATCTGTATCTTTTTTATTATTAATTGTGTAATTAATGATTTTATTTTGTAAAGAATTAAAATAATCAATATTATTTTTATCAGTTATTTTTGATATAAAATCTTTCAAATAATTTAAAGAATCATTAAGTGAATTCCTTAGTTTTATTTTTTCATCTTCAATATCATTTTTAGTTATTAATTCTTTTATAGTTGTTAATTCCATATTTTTTAATTCTTCCTTTCGTTATTTACTATTAAATACTTTGATTATTTTTAATGTTATAAAATATAAAATTGGTAAACATATTGTATTTGTAATTAATATTCCGATAATTATTTGTTCTATACTTAAAACTCCAAGATTTAATCAAAAAAAAATAAAATCAATCGGAAAATAAATAATTATGTTTGATAATAAAATAAGAATAATTTTAATAATATGATTTATTTTTATTCAATTAATTAGTTTAATTAAAATGGCCAATAAACCCGTACCAATATTTCAACATAATGATCCTAAAGTAAAACCTCATAATGTTAAATCTGATAGAAAATGTCCCATAAATCCAATTAAGAAACACCAATATCAATTTAAAATAAATCCGCTTATAAAAATAGGGATTAAAAATAATGGAATTGATGTTCTTGGAATAATTTGTATTCGCATTACTTGTGATAATACAACCATCTTTGCAATTAAAACTGCGACATAATTTATGTTTTTGATTAATTGAAAATTATTCATTTTTTAAAAATTTAATTTAAGTTGTATTTTTTCTAATCGCTTTTGTATTATTGCAAAATAATTATTATTTATTTCACAACCTAATCATTTTCGGTTTAATTGTTTACAAGCATATGCGGTTGTACCACTTCCCATAAAAGGATCTAAAATTAAATCATTTTCCTTACTGTGTTTTTTAATCAAATCGCCAAATATATTTAATGGTTTTTCTGTTGGGTGTTCTGTTATTTTATAAGATGAACCTATTGGGTTTTTAAATATTGTTTTTTTATTTTCATAATTTTTTATATAATTTGGTATTGGATCTTTTTTAGAATAAATAATCATACAATATTCTTTATCTTGCAAAATAAAATTATTAGTTGGCATTGGATTTGTTTTTTCTCAAAAATAAAAATCAAAATTTATATTATTTTTATAAACCCAATCTAAATAATCTTTAATTTGTCATCTATTCATTCAAATTAATATAAATTTATTTTTTGAAATTCGGTAAAACTCATCTAAATAAGTATTTATATCAAATGAATTATGTAAATTATTATCATAAATAGCATTAATATATTTATTTATACTTTTTGATATTTCACTGGAATTTATTTGTTCTTTTTTCCTTATTGGTAAATCATATAAATAAGGTGGATTAGTTAATATTAAATCAATGCTATCATTTTCTAATTTTTTACAAAAGATAAAGCATCACCATTTATTAACTTACATAAATTAGTCTTAAATTCTTTCATTAAATTATCATCCTATTTTTTATATTTTATTAAACTAAAATTATTAAATATTTTTTTAACATTATTTTTTATATATAATTTTAAGATATGTTTATCAAAAATATTTAATTTAATATATTTATATTGTTTGTTTATGATAGAGATTGAAATAAATATATTATTAATACTTTTTTACTTCTTTTTACTCTAATTTATTTATTAACAAATATATTAATTTTGTTATTAACTAATTATTTATGAGATAGTGAGAGAAATACTAATATTTTCTTTTTATATCTTTATCTCTCTGTCTTTTAAATAAATATATTAAATATATAGTAAAAATAAATTTTGGCACATTGAAAATATGCAAAATAGTAAAAATTGGCACACCGAAAAATACTATTAAGTTTTCAAAGAACAGTTAGTTATTAAACAAAATATTAAATTAACTAAAATAATATAAAACTAGTGTGCCATTAAGTTTTTAAAAGTGTTTTGAAATAGTGGAAGGGCAATACCTTAATTTAATAAATATATTATTAAAATTAAATTAAACAAGGAAGTGGAAATGCTTAGAGTTAATTAAAAAGATATTGCCTTTTCACTATTTCAAATATTTATTGTTAAAAACAAAAAAACCACTTTTATGTAAATGGTATTGCTTTTGCATTAATTAATTTCTAACTTTTATATTTTTACCCTACTTTTATTTATACGACCAAAATTTTCAAATTTATTAAAAGAAGAAAATGATATTGTTAACAAATATGTTATTAGATTAAATAATGTCTTTTTAATTAAATATTAAAATGATTCATGAGAACGATTTAATTCATTATATGATATTGAAAAACAATATTTTAATTATCATAAAAAAGTCCAAAAATGAAATCAAAAATTAGAAAAAGTTTTAACAAATATCATTACTGAAAAGAATTTTAATAATATCCATCAGTTAGATGTTAAAAAAGATATTAATCCTTTGTATCATCAAAAAAATATTACAAATGAAAAGAAATTAAAAAAAATATTACCATTTCTTCCAAACAAATAATATTTTGAACCAAATAAATGTAATTATTAAAAAAGATAATATTAAATATATTATCTTTTTATTTTATTATACTGTTTTAGCAAGACGTTGAGCAATTGATGGTTCACCTTTTGCTCAGAAGATAATAACAAAAACGGTTCCAATAATTGTTGCCATTAAAATTCATTGTAAAAAGGAACATAATCCGTAAATAAACTTTCCTTTTCGATCCTTTGGATAATCTGTTCCAAAAATTAAAGTCCCAACAGGATTAACATTGAAAATTCATAAAATAACATTTAATCAACAAAAAAGAATATTAAAAAACGATGATAGCATTCTTTTAGCTATAATATAGCCTCCTTTCAGATATATATAATTATATAATGTTTATTACAAACTTATTATCTAATTCAAAAATTTTCTTTATTTTAATTTATGATATAATAATTATGCTCAGTTTTTGGAGGAAATAATAATAAATGTAAAAAACTCACATAACAATAATGACCTTGCAAATTTAAAAAATAACGAAGAACTTGTTAAAAAACATTATAAATATTGAATCAAATTTAAAGATGAGTTATTTGAGTACTTATTAGAGATAATAAAACTTGGTAAGATTAAGATGTTTTATTGTAATAATTGCCAGCAGGGGAAAGATATTGATGATTTAAATATTTATGATCTTTTTTTCGGATTTAGTTTTGATAAGATTAATGTTAAAACAGAAACAATTGGTCATTTTATTGTTGAGTTATGTAATTAATGTAATCAAATGAATGATGTTACTAATTCATATATTAAAGTATTACAAAATAATGTTGCATGTATTTATTGCAAGAAATTACTTTACCAAGATGATGAACACTTATTACTTGATAATAATAATTATTTCTCACGAGAATGTTTACGCAAATATCTGAATAAAACAATTAAAGAAGGAGAGTAAGTTATGAAAACCAAAGTTTTAAATAACAATAAATGATTAGATAAAATAGCTGAATCAGTAGTAAAAATTCAAACACTAACAAATATCCTATATGTTGATTGTCATACATGTAATTATGAAAATCAATCGTCAAATTTACTTTTTACTAATTAATCATATGAAATATTATCAGTTTTAATTAAAACAACTTGTGGGTATGATATTGCGAAAGGAGTTAATTTTTCACGCATTGTGAATGACCATGGCGATAATTTTGAATTATTATGAGAAGCAATTACTGAATGTTGAGTTCATAAAGAAAAAAACTTGTAGTCATCACTTAAATGAATCAAAAGCATTTGTTTGCTATCAATGTGATAAACTTAAACTAAAAATAATGCGCATTGATAACGTTAATGTTTGTTCATTAAAATGTTTAAAAGATTATTTAAATGCTCAAGTAAAATAAATTTTATAATTAAAAAAGGAAATTAATTTCCTTTTTTAATTATTATGAAATTATGATTATAATGGATTGTTTGTTAATTTCAAATTATTACTTTACTTAACAAAATATCCAAGATAAAATCATAATTAGTAGTTAATTTTAACTAAAAAGGAGGTTGAGGGAATGCCATCATATTATACAAAACATATTTTAAAATTAAAACAGCCAAAATTAAAAGCACCATTAACTGATGAGGAAATTAATGCTATTGTAACAGCTTTTAAGCATTTAGTTTGTAAAATTAAAAAAGTTGTTGTTGTTATTAAGCATCAAAAATTTGGATATGAACTTTTTCGTAGTAAAGCAGACGGCAAATATTGAGCATATGCTCTTACATTTACTGAACCTCTTAATCCATTAAAACCAATTTATAAACATCATTGAATTGGTAATGCTTTTATTGGTTATGGGTATGATACCTTAGAAGAAACAATTAATCAAACTTTTAAAATGATGGAACAAGGACCAACTGCACAAACAAATTTTCGTGATTATTTAACTAGTTGAGATGAAGAGAAAGACCGAATTTTCTTAGGTTGAGAAGAAAAAGAATGGTCTTTTGAAAAATATCAAAAATTTCAGCGTTGATATGAAAAAAACAAGGTTAAAATTATGGCAAAACAAATTGGAGTTAAGGATGCCGAAGATTATAATAAAGAAATTAATGATAAAAATAATAGGTCTGGATTAGCGGTTTTATTAGGGAAAATGCAAGACCCACCAAAACGCCCCCGAGCAATGGCTGTTGTAATGCGCGAAACAGCAAAGACAAAAGAAAAATGAGATGACCCAAAAACCAAAAAATACCTTGTTGGTTTTATGTATGTCAATTAAGAAAGCATTCCATATTATGAATTATCGAGAAATTAATTCAACGCAAAATGAACATATTAAATTATTTGCAAAATTAAAAGAAAAAAAATACCGAAAAGAATTTAATTTAGCCTTAATTGAAGGATGAAACATTATTGATGAAGCATTACAACAAAATATTGTTGTTGAAATTTTAACAACAAAAGCAAATCAACTAAAATTAAAGAATTTTAATAATATTTTATTAACAATAGTTCCGGAATTAATTTTAACTAAGTTGAGCCAAAGCAAAAATAGTCAAAATATTATCGGTGTGATTGATTTAATAAAGGTTAAGGAACAAAATAATTTTCAATTTAATCAAAATATTCTTTTATTAGAAAATATTCAAGATCCAGGTAATGTAGGAACATTAATCAGAACTGGCCTTGGTTTTGGTTTTACAAATATTATTTTGTATAATCATACTGTTGATCTTTTTAATGATAAAGTCTTACGTGCTAGTCAAGGTGCGATTTTTAAAGTTGCAATTAAAGAGATTGGTTTAAATGAAATTAAAAACTTCCAACTAAACCAATATAAAATTATTACGACAGGTTTAAAACAAAAAAGTGTTTATTTACAAGATTGTCAGTTTAAACAAAATGACCGGTATATTTTAGCATTGGGTAATGAGGGATATGGCCTTTCAGTCACATTGCAAGAAATTAGTGATTATAATGTTCAAATTAAAATTAATTCACAACTTGAGTCATTAAATGTTGCTCAGGCAGGAACAATTTTAATGTATGAAATTAATCGTCAGATGGAGGAAAAATAATGTTTAAGTTTAAAAATGCGAGTTATGTTACATCAGCGGTTAATAAAGCGGGTTGAATTAATGATGATTTATTGGAAATTGCTTTTTTAGGGAAAAGTAATGTTGGTAAATCAAGTTTTTTAAATATGTTGACAAATCAGCGCCAATTAGCAAAAGTTTCGCAAATTCCTGGGAAAACCCGTATGTTAAATTTTTTTGCAATTAATAATAATCAATTTCGAATTGTTGATGCACCCGGATATGGGTTTGCAAAAGTTGGCAACCAATATAAGATGGATTTTGCAAAAATGATGGAAGAATATTTAACTCAACGCCAAAATTTAAAATTTGTCTGTTTGTTAGTAGATTTACGTCATCCACCAACTCAATATGATTATGAAATGTATCAATATTTAAAGCATTTTAACATTTTGACCATTTTAATTGGAACAAAACTTGATAAGGTCAAAAAGAATGATATTAAAAAGCATGAAAAGATTATTAAAGCTAAATTAAATTTTGCTGATAGTGATTATTTTATTAAAACATCAAGTCGAAATAAAATTGCCCGTGATGAATGTTGAGCATTATTTGCAAAATTATTAAATTTTAATGAATAGTTAAAATATTTTAAATTAATAAACTTATTAAAACTATTTTTATTAAATTAGCATATAATTATGACACATAAAGAGTGGTTAATATGAATATTGTAGAATAAAGGATGAAATAGGACAAAAAAAAATCGACCCTTATTGGGTCGATTTTTTTTTGTCCTATTTCATCCTTTATTCTACAATATTCATATTAACCATACTGGCATAACTTAATTCCTCCTAGAAATTTAGCTTGCGCGGCACGCTTCGCGTGTTCGCTACGCTCAAAATAAACAATATTTAATAAATTACCGCTAATAAATTACGCGGATAATTTATTCATTTTCTTTTACATTATTAGTTACCATCTTATTAACAATATTAATAACATTATCTTTTCAACACTTGGTTACTAAGTACCGTAAAATAAAATAATGTTTTCTTTCCATTAACAAATCAACTCCTTTCTAAATTTATTTGTTGCACTTCATATTACAGTTTACAATATAAAATATCAATTAAAATTTTAATTGCTTTTTATTGTTTCTTTGTTATTGCGAAAAAGACCCAATATTTCCTTTGTTTTTTAACTGTTTTAGGATATAATTAACATGTATTAGTTTTGAGCTTTCTTGAAATAGGTGTTGATAATGAAGAGTAATGATATTAAAATTTTAAAAATTAAACCAATTAAGCAAAGTGCACATAATTATCAAAGCATTGAACAGCAAGAGTTTGCTTTAAATAATGATGCAACTTTTTTTCTACAAGAAAATAGTCATTTTTTTAAGAATAATTATTTTTTTACTAAAACCCAAAATGTTAATCAAAATAGTGGTTTAAATTCATTTATACAACTACGGAAAATGATTTTAAATTTAGATAATCTAAATGCATTAAAAATTTTACATCATCAAACTGAAAAGTTACAACAAGAAAAAACAAGTTTTCATCACCGATTAAATAAAATTAAATCAACTTTTGATGAAAAAATTCAATTGGATAATGAAGAACATTTATATGAGCCACATACTATTACAAAAAACATTGATTTATTAAATTTTAATAAGAAAAATAATGATGCTCAGTTTAACAATAAACCTGTTGAAGTTAAAATTGATCATACAGCAGTTAAAGCACAAGCTCGTGCTGTTGCTCAAAAAATAATGCAAAAAGATCAAGAAAAATTAAAGAAGTCATTAACTAATATTGATAATAAACAAACTATAAAATCAAAGTCAGTTCTAACAAATCATTTTCCTAAACTTTCTTTACTAAAATCATCACCACAAAAAGATGTTTTTTTTACTCAAAGTTATAATAAAATACCAGGTCAAAAAATAAATATTTCGCAAAAAATAATACATAATATGCCTCCAATCCAAGCAAAAAATATTGAAGAAAAAACTTATAATAAAAAGTTTGATATTAAACAAAATGAAAATAAAAAAACAGGAAAAGGAGTAGATTTAATTGTTCGTACTGACAAGGGAAATCAATTTTATGATGAAATTGATACGATGGAATGGGATATAACAAAACGACTAAATTTAGGAGTGGAACAAACAACAAATAAATATTATTATCAAGAAGAAAAGAATTTGGAAACAAAAGAAGCTTCACAAGTTTTATCAGAAAAAGTAAAACTTCAAGATGAAACTCCTAGAGCAATTGAACTTGAATAAGCAGAGGGAACTTATCAAATAGATAATTTTTAGGTAGTAAGAAAAAAGTTTAGGTTTTGGTATAAAAATTATTCTTTATTTTAAATATATTTCTAAAACACTGATAAATCAACCTTTTAAAAAGTTATCTAATTATTTTATTTATATTTTTTATAAAACCTAAGCTTTTGTAATACTATCTAATTTTTATGCTAAGTTATTTAATTCTAATGTCAAAGAAGATTTAATAAAACAAGGCGGTAAACTTAAAATAAAACAAATTGGAAGAAGAAAAGCAAAAGACCTTAATCCTAATGTTTTGCCTTTGACAAATAAGCACTCAAAGTCTACTGTTTAAGTAACAACAATGTTTAATAATAATTATCAAATTCAGCAATTACCAAATGGGCGTCAACGAATTACTAAAATTAAGAAAAACAACATTCTTAAATAACGTGATCCAATTGTTTTAATTGCTCGCCTTATGGTGATTATTGGATTAATAGTATTATGTAGTGCATTTTTAAGTGTTTAATAATTGAATTAATAATTCAGCTTTAGATTTATATAATTTTTTTGTAGTTAATTTTGGTAAATTTAATTTTATTACTGTTAATCATCATTATTTTTTTGTGAATCGAATATTTATGTTAATTTTAATTGGGATTTATGTAATTATTGTTGTTCTTCCATTTTGCTTGGTATCAAATTTTAAAATTCATCTTTATTGTTTTTTACCATTAAGTTTACTTTTCTTATGTAGTATGATTGGGATTACATTATATAGTTATTTTTTTTATGAACAATATTTTTAATTGGTCCAGTAATATTATACAAATTATTAGTTATAGTTTTTTATTGTTGGCAAATATTTTAATGTTAGCAGCAGTTTTAAAAAGAAAAAAAGAAAGGTCTTAAAATTTATATAGTAAATTATTTAAACAATAGGGAACCAATTTCTTATCTTGGGATTTTTAATTTTCAATGTTAAAATAATAGTACTAATTAATTATTATTTATTATAAAAAAGGAAGTGATGTGCAATGAAAAAAGTTGTTGTAGGATTATCTGGGGGGGTTGATTCTTCAGTTAGTTTATATTTATTACAACAAGCAGGTTATGATGTAGAAGGTCTTTTTATGCGGAATTGAGACAGTCAATTAAATAATGATATTTTAGGAAATAAAGCAATTAATAATGTGATTTGTCCACAAGAACTTGATTATAATGATGCTGTTAATGTTAGTAAAACATTACAAGTACCATTGCACCGTGTTGATTTTATTAAAGAATATTGAGAATATGTGTTTAAACATTTTATTAATGAATATCAAAAAGGGCAAACTCCTAATCCAGATATTTTATGTAATAAGTATATTAAATTTGACTATTTTTTAAACTATGCAATTAATAACTATCATGCTGATTTTATTGCCATGGGACATTATGCTCAAGTGCGATTTAATGAAAAATTACAAGAATATCAATTATTACGGGGAATTGACCGGGATAAAGATCAAACTTATTTTTTAAGTCAGTTGAACCAAGGGCAATTATCAAAAACATTTTTTCCCTTATGAAATTTAACAAAAAAAGAAGTTAGAGAAATTGCAAGTGCACAAAATTTAAGCACAGCTAATAAAAAAGATTCAACAGGAATTTGTTTTATTGGAGAACGTGATTTTAAAAACTTTTTACAAAATTATATTCCAAATCAAAATGGTGATATTGTTGATATTGAAACAAAAGAAGTTGTTGGTCATCATAATGGGGTGATGTATTATACAATTGGTCAACGTCGTGGCTTAAATTTAGGTGGGATGAGTGAACCATATTTTGTGGCTGGTAAAAATGTAGAAAACAATATTTTATATGTTGCAAAAAGTAGTGAAGAAAAATGACTATATTCAACCAGTTGTATTATTACTGATGTTAATTGAATTAATACTTTACGTGAAAAAGAATTTAATTGTACAGCTAAATTTCGTTATCGTCAAAAAGATATTCCTGTTAAAGTAACAGTTTTAAGTGATAATAAATGTCTTGTGCAATTTGCAACAAAAGTAAAAGCGATTACACCAGGACAAGATGCTGTTTTTTATGATGATGAAGTTTGTCTTGGGGGCGGAGTTATTAATAATGTTTATTTAGATAATCAAAAATTATGATATTTATAAGAAAGGATTACTAAAATGGCTGAAAAAATACGGGGTTATTTAAAATTAATTGTTTTTGAGTCCAATAATGGTTATCGGATTTGCAAATTTAAATTAGAAAATGATAAAACACATTTTATTTTTATTAAAGGATTTTTATCAATTTTACAGCCAGAACAATTATATGAATTACAAGGGGACTTTATCTATAATGAACGCTATGGTGAAAATTTTGAAGTTAAGGAAATTCATAAACTTTCCCCACGGAGTAATAATGAGGTTTTAAAATATTTAACTAGTAGTTTATTTCCCACAATTGGTGAAAAAGCAGCACAAATAATTATTGATTATTATCAAACCGATGTGATTACTAAGATTAAAGAAAATTTATCAGTCTTACATGAAATCCCAGGTATTAGTGTTAAGCAAGCTAATATTATTACAAAGGTATTTAAGTTAATGAGCCGTGATGATGAATTAAATCATCAGTTTAATCAAAAAGGATTATCTTTACAAGTTTTATCTTTATTAAAAACAAAATATAATGTTGATCAGATTTATGCTTTATTAAAAAAAGATCCTTATTCATTATTATTAAAGGATAATATTACTTTTAAAACAATTGATAAGATTTATTTAGCATTTGAACAAGAACCTTTTACTAACATTCGAATTGGTTATTATGCCTGATATTTAGCAAAAGAATTTTGTAATAATAATGGTGATACTTATTTAACGTTAAATGAATTAACAAAAATCTTACAAAAGAATTTTCCTTTTTTAACAAAAGAACAGTTGTTAGCCGGATTAAAATATAGTAAAGAAATTAAATTATTAATTTTTAAGGATGATAAAATTTATGTTGCAGAAGTATATCATAGTGAAATTAATATTGCTGCAATGTTAGTTGGTTTGAATACGATTGATAAATATGATGATCAAAAATTAACAGAAGAGTTAGAAAAGTTAACAAATAAAAAACAAATTACTTATAATATTAATCAAACAAAAGCAATAAAGGCTGCTGTGCATTCTAATTTTTTAGTTATTATTGGAGGACCTGGCACGGGTAAAACAACAGTTGTTGATGGTATTGTTAGTCTTTTAAAAAAAGTTTACCAGCAATCAAAAATTGTATTAGCAGCACCAACCGGAAAAGCAACTAAACGATTACGAGAAAAAACTAGGCAAAAAGCTTTAACAATTCATAAATTATTAAAATATGATGCTTTAACTAATCAATTTTTTTATAATGAAAATAATCCTTTGGAAAATGATATTTTAATTTTAGATGAAGTTAGTATGGTTGATAGTTTGTTATTATCACAAATTGCAAAAGCTAGTGTTAATCTGCGTAAATTAATTTTAATTGGTGACCCAAATCAATTACCGTCAGTTGCTTGTGGTGATTTGTTACGAGATATTATTCAAAGTGATGTTTTTAATGTTATTAAATTAGAAGAAGTTTATCGCCAAGAAGCTGGAAATGACATTTTAGAACTATCTTATGCAATTGAACAAGAACATTTTGAAGGTAATAATTTATTTGATAAAAAAGATTTTACTTTTATTAATGAAACTGATTCACAAACATTATTAACAATTGTTGGTAATTTATATCAAAAACTTAGTGATGAATATGGAGCAGATTATAATGCTATTCAAGTAATTGCACCAATGTATAATGGTCCAGTTGGAATTAATGCATTAAATACTTATTTGCAAAATCGAATGAATTATGCAAGTGGTCAAAAAGAAATTAAGATTGGGCATCGTTTTTTCCGAGTTAATGATAAAGTTATGCAACTTAAAAATCGACCTGAATTAGAAATTTATAATGGCGATGTTGGCATTATTGTTGATATTAAAAAAGATAAAAATTTAAATGATGTGATCTTAGTAAAATACGATAATGTAATTGCATATAGTAAAGAACTTTATTATGATATTACTTTAGCTTATGCTTGTAGTGTTCATAAATTGCAGGGCAGTGAATATGATAATATTATTTTTGTAATAACAAAAAGTTTTTGAATGATGTTAAAACGAAATCTAATTTATACAGCAATTACTCGTGCTAAAACTAAATTATATTTAATTGGTGAAACATCAGCATTTTTATATGGTGTTAATAATTTACCACAAAAACGGCGAACAACTTTACAAGAAAAAATTAAAACATTTTTAAAAGAACAATAATAATTATCATATTTTACCTAGTTTTAATGTTATCGTAAAAAATTGATAGTATTACAAAAGCTTATGTTTTATAAAAAATATAAATAAAATAATTAGATAACTTTTTAAAAGGTTGATTTATCAGTGTTTTAGAAATATATTTAAAATAAAGAATAATTTTTATACCAAAACCTAAACTTTTTTCTTACTACCAAAAAATTTAACATAAAACTTATTAAATTATAGAGGCGTTGCAATGGCGCTAAGATTAGCAGATGCTATTGTAAACATATTTATTAAATTATGTCCTGTAAAAGTTTTATTAATAGTGCCATCAAAAGCATCACTAATATAGTAAATGGTTTCATCCTGATTATTATCAATCAATATTGCTATTATAATAACAACATGTTTTACTTGACTAGTTGGTCATCAAGAGACGGACTGCCTTTAATACCAAGTATTACTGGCATATCATTTTTAAGACTAAGTTTAACTAGATTTTGTAGTCATAGTTTTTGTTCATATTTTTTACCAAAATTTTGTTCTAAGACATAGTTTTGATATTCTAAAAAATTTGGATGTAGTTGCAAATTAATATGTTTATTTAATATTGGAATAGCATTCTCCATCAAAGTTCCATCATTTATTTTCATTTCATTAGCTAATTCATCTTGTGATAATAAATCATTATTATTTATGTAACTAATAATAGATTTAACTGATGCTGGAACACAATAATATTTTTATTCTTATTGGAAGTTAGGAAAATTATGTTTTAATGAAATATAAGTTGGTGGATTTATTACAGTATTTTGTGTTGTTATATTAGTAATAAATAAAGTGACAATGATAAATAAGGCAATACTTAATACATTTATCATTTTTAACATTTTAATTTATCCTTTCTTTTTCTTAAAATATTTTAAGATAGTTTTATCATAATTTAAAAAATTAACAAATTATTTTTTAAAATCATTTTGTTTATTTGAAATTTATTGATTTAGTAGTGAAATAATTTACTTTTTTTCACCAAACCAGTTTTTTTGTTATAATTGGGGCGCTTAAAATTAATATTAATAAATAACTTAATTTTAAGCAAACAGATAAATATATATTTTATAGTTTTCATTATTTTATATTTAAAATGTGTAATTAAAATCTCCTTTTAGTTACACATTTTGCTTTCATTGAAAATATTTTCAAAAAGTTAATTTCTATTGCTTTTTTATAATAAAGATATAAAAAGGAAATTAGTTTGAAAATGGCGTCCTGTACTATGAACCGACAAAAAACAATTCTTGTGAGATTGTTTTTTTTATTTTTCTATTAAAAAAATAAATTTATTTGCATTATTCATCAGATAGTATCTTTAAATTTAGAACTTTTATCATAAAAAAAGATTAAATTCTGTTTTCCCTACAAAAAAATAAATGATATTTTATAAATCCTTTCAATAAAGGTATTATCCGATGAATAATGCAACGCTTAAAACTTAATATTTTGATGCTTAAAGATGGATAACTCATATATGGTACGAAGCCTTAAAGAAAGTGTGAAAGCGATTGGATTTACTACTCCTATTTATTTCTTTAATTCTCGGCAAGATTAATCACTTGCGAAATGTCAGAGCATGTGTTTTTTGGCTTGTTTTCATAAAAAGAGTGCTGTTAAACCGAAAAAAAACAATATCGGACATTAAAAAAAACAAGAGGGTTGGAACTCCAAAAGGTTATTTTCTTTGTATAAAGTTGTCTAGGGATGGATGAAGCGTAATTAATAACTGGGTAAACTTGTTTTTTTGTTTATTTCCGTATGGGGGTAAACTCTATCAAAATATCCTATCCGTCCCCGCTCACCTTCAAAGCAAAGCGGGCGGCGAAATAAATAAATACTAAAACAAATTATTTACTAAATATCAAAATATTAACCAACAAAGGAATTTTCTGTTTATTTTAAAAAATAAAAATAAAGGAGAAAAATATTATGCAAAAATATAAAAGTTTATATATTAATAAAACTGGTAGTAAGAAAAAAGTTTAGGTTTTGGTATAAAAATTATTCTTTATTTTAAATATATTTCTAAAACACTGATAAATCAACCTTTTAAAAAGTTATCTAATTATTTTATTTATATTTTTTATAAAACCTAAGCTTTTGTAATACTATCATAAAACTTGACATGAAATAACAACATCATTTGATTGGGTTAATTACCAACCTGTTAATTGTCGTATTTCACATCATAAAAATCATTATGATTTGCAATGTTTAGAATGAGCAAAAATGTATTTAAATTTATTTGAAGATAAATGAGATGTTATTAATTCATATATGCAACATTACAAAATTAACGATATTTTAGATTTAGCATCAGATGGATGAAAAATATTACAAATTGACAAAAAAATAAACCAGATAAATTAAAATATATTATTGCAATTGACCCTGTTGGAATTGGTCAAACTGGTGTTGTTATTTATAATGTTTTACAAAAGAAAATAATTGGTTGTATGTATTATTTAAGGTTTTTAATTAATATCTTAGAAATTGTGGAATAAAAATACCACTTACTTATCTAAATTATATTACTTTTAATTTTATTGTCAACAATATTTTAACATTTTTTAAATTTTTCCACGACAAAAATACATGTTTATTAAAGTTATTTAATTTATTAGATAAAATTAATAAAAATATAAGTTTGGTTGTAAATTATTATTTACAAAATTATTAACTGAATAATTAATTCTATTTTCTTCTAATGGTTCATTAGTATTAAATAAATTAATTTTATTTTTAAAATTCATCATACTAGTATTTAATTTATTTTTAAGAGTTTTTTCATGATAAGTTGCTTTTTTAACCAAAACACCTTTACAGTAATGTGATATATCACCCTCAATATGACAACCAATATTATTTCATAATGTTTGATTTCTGACACCTTCTTCATTATTTTTAATTAATTTAATTGTCTCTTTTAAGAATTTCATTTTTGATTCTTTTATAAAAGAAGCACTGTTTTCTAAACATTCTAATAATTCTTCATATTTAGCATTAAAAAAATAATCGACTGCTTTATGGTATGTTTCTCTGTTTTCTTTGTTTTTACTTTGATAAGGATATAATTTTTTAAATCTACTTGTAAGGTGAAATTTATCTATCGTGTAATGTACTTTATTTTTAGGAAAATATTCTTGAATAAATTTTACAATATTTTTAATTCAAGGTGCGCCATCTCCTAATACCATAAATTCAATATTGTCATTAATATCATAATAATTTGTAATTAATGTAAGTAATTTATTAACAAAATTAGTTAATTTACTATTTTTTTTAATATATTCTGGAATATTATCTAGCTCTATAACACCTAATTTATCTTGAATTACAGGTCTTTTTTTTGTTGATTTTGCCTTATCAAAACCAGTATGAACAGTTGAAAATATACTATGTTTTTTTATTTTTTCTTTTCCTTTTTTCTTTTCATTTCACATTTTTAAATAAGTTCCATCAATTTGAATATATAAAGTATGAGGTATCTTTATTTTTTTATCAGTTTTATTAAGGTAATATTCTTTATCAGTTTTTGCATTTTTCATAATATTTGAAATTGTTTTTATACAAATTTTTACATGTTCCATAGTATCTAAAATATCTTGATATGTTTTTTTCTTGCCAATAAATAATAATATTTTTTCTTTAACAGAATTATCTATTCTTTGTCATTTTTCAATTCCTAAAAGTTTATCCAAAGGAAAAATATATTCCTCTTTACCTGTTTCTGGATTAATTTTATAATATTTTCTTCTTTTAAAAGTTATTTTCCCATTTAAAATAGTTAATGTTCTTGGTTTTATTTCTTTTACTTTATAATCTTTAAATTCTTTTAAAGTTTCATTAATTTTATAATTTTTAAAAATTCATTCATCACAATCTTCTAAACTTTGTTGAATAATTTCAATACTTTGTTTATCTAATAAAATATTAAAGTTGTTAAAAAAGTTTTTATCAATATTTATCATTTTTTACCCTCTTTCTTAATTTCACACATTAACATAAAAATAATAAAAATGCAAAAAGGATAGCAATTTTTATTTAGTATGTTATAATTTAAGTGTTAATTATTAGCAAATTAATTTAACTGAAAAAAGTAAATTACTTTACTTTTTTTTATTTTGATGTAAAATATAAATAATAAAAAAGAACCGAGTTGGTTCTTTTGTTACATTTTTATAGTATTTATTTACCCTTTTATTTAATCATATTTATTAAATAATAGCAATTTTAATATGCAAAAAGGAGTAAAAAATGAAAGAATTTAATCCAAAAACAGCAAGTTTGGCAACTTTTTATCGTAAAATAGAGCAATTTTGAGAAAATAAATCACCTAATAAACCATATACTTTGAATGATTTAACCAATGAATTCAACCTTTCTAACAGATGAAGATATGAAAATTACAAGAGCGAAAAAATAGTTCCTTTACTTGAACGACAAGTTGATAAAATTGAAAGTGAATTAATTAAAGCAATGGTTAAAACGCCTGATGGAGTAAAAATATATTGACAACGAGCATTTAATTATAAATATTCAATACAAGAAAAACAATTAGAACAAGAATTAAACTTAAATAATCAACAGCCAATAATTGTTAATTTACAAACGGATATTAGAGATATTAAGAAAGAAAGTGATAATAATGCTTAATCATTTTACTTATTTGTTAGAAACACCTTATTGGTTATTACAAAATAGTAGTATTGGTAATAAATATCCTTTTGCTAAAAAGTTTGAGTTAGTTAATGAAATTAATCAAATTGGTACAAGATATAGTGGTAAGACTATATCAAATATTAAAATGTTTGGTGAATTATTAAAAATTAGTTTATTAATTAAAGAGTCGATTTGTATCATTGCTAGTATGTATTGGAGTAAAGATTTAAAAGATAGTGTATTTCAAAATATATGAAATATGCTAAATGAAAATCATATTCCTTATACTATTAATTTATCAAATTTTACTTTTACTTTATCAAATGGGAGTAAAATATATTGTAAAGGTTTACATTCACCAAGTCGGAAAGAAAAATTAAAAGCTTTTGCTGATTTGAATAAATATAAATTAGTAATTGATTGAAGAGAAGAATGTGACCAGTTTCAACAAAAAAATTTAAGTGATTTAGAGTTTGCTATTCGTGGTTATCAAAATAAAATAACAATTAATACATGTAATCCTGAAAGTTTAAAAAGATATATTGTTGGTTATTGTAATGAATTATTACCTTTTAATGAAGAAATAATGCGTAGTAAATATGAACAAATTAAATATATTGAAAAATGAAATATGAAGATTATTATTCACTATTCTAGTTGAAGATTAAATTATGAATTACCACAAGATAAAGTTAATGAACAATTAAGATTAGAACAATTAGATATTGAAAGAGCAAGAGTATGAAGTTGAGGTTTACCAGGCAATACTAGTGGGTCAATCTTTGTGAGATATATTGATATTATGCAAGCAACAGATATTATTCAACCAACTAAGTTATTAGGTGGTGTTGACTTAGCAAACTCTACTAGTCCCAAAGGACATACAACAGCAGCGAGTTTTTGAATATATAATTCATTTGATAAAAAATCCTATAAAGTTGCTGAATATACACACTCAAATGCTACTCAATAATTTAAAGGACCATTAGAACAAGTAAAAGATATTTTAGAGTTTTACAACAATCAATTAAACCAATACTTTAATTTAATTCAACAAGGTATATCAATTAATGTTGATGATAGTGCTTATGCAACATTAGAAAGTTTAAATAGAGAAAAATATAATTATACTTTTGGTCAATACATGCATTTTAAACCAGCACAAAAACAAAAATTTAAAATAAAGCATCGTATTGAGGCATTTACAATGTTAATAAATACTAATCAATTAAAATGATTATGAGAAAAATGTCCTGTAAGTAAAACCCAATATGAATTAATTCAATGAGAAGATAAACCAGATGCCAGAGAAGAACGAATGCTAGATTTGTACGATGATACATTTGATAGTGATTTTTATGCTTTACACTTTAAATTAATACCAATGGTTAAACATAATAGTTCAGCAGATTATAAATTATGACAACAAAGGGAGTGAATAACTTAATGAAAAAAAATATTTATGTAGTACATGATGAGCGTGTAATAAATGCAAAAAGACCATATATGTCTGTTTGTGGACAAGTTAAAAAAAGACTTTGTCAAGAATTAAAAAAAGATAATATCGCAATATGTAAATTAAATTTATATAACGAATATATTAAGAAGTATAAAAAAGTTAAAGTATGTGTACAAGTTTTAGTAAATGAACCAAATTTATTAACAATAAATATAATTAATTATGCACTTATTTTAAAATTAAAGGAGCAAAATAACAATGAATAATATTTCACCTAGTTTACCAAACTTAAATGATATTAATAGTGTTTTAAAATTTTATAATTATGATTGAACAATTAATTTGGCCAATATTATTGCTCGCCATCAAATGCGATTAGTAAATGGTAAAGATATTTTATTTAAGTCTCATCGTAAAGATATTTTAGAAAAATTAAATTGATGATATGAAACTTATAAAATAAAAGAAAAATTAGATAAAAATGAATTAACAGCAAGTTTAATGGGTAAAACTATTTTTGGTTTGTTAGAAACATCAGATGGCAATATTGATTTATGAATTAACCCATTTAACTTTACATCAAGAGTAAGTAAAATAAACGAAATTGAACAAGGTGCTGATATTTGATTAAATTATCATCAATCAGATAGTGGTTTTATTTTAAATTTAATTTGTACTAAAGATAAAATAGTTATTAAAGGTTGACCTAAAAATAATGAAGTAGTTGTTGGTCAAAGTAAAACACAAATTAAAGATGATGTTAAACCTGTTTTAGTACAAGAATTTAAAAACAAATTAGGTATAGTACCTTTTTGAGAAATGATAAATGAACCTAATCCTTTATTTTTATCAACATCAACTACTTTAAATCCATGACCTACTATGACAAATTGTTATAAATTACAATTTGATTTAGAAGATAGTTTTAATATTAAATCAAAAGAAAGATATGCAAATCGTACGCATTGATATGGGATACTAAGTGATGATTTAATGACTGCTTATAACAAAGGTAATAAAAAAGTACTACAAGATGTATTTGATGATATTTTTGTTCAATCAAGTTCATCAACAGTAGATGGTTAATTATCTCAATCTTTACAAGTAGTACAAGGTACACCAACCTTAGAAACATATACCGAAGACCAAAAATCTATTATTGAACAAGTATATATAGCATGTCATTTTTCTAGTCCTTTTGGTGATAAATCAGATAATGACCAAAATAAAACACAGTCATTATTAACTAAAACAAAAGATTTAGAAAAACAAGCATATTTACAAGAATATCGTAAGCAATATTATACAAAAATTTTTGATACAGTTTTAAAATATTATAGTTTATGAGATGGTGTTGGTGAACGACCTTATGGATTTGATTTTATTAGTGCTAGTTTAGTAGACCAAATGCGACAAAATGAATTAATTACTGCTAGATTAGATAATGGCACAATGGAACTAATAAGGGTAATTACTGAATATGATAATATTGATGAATTAGAAGCAACCAAATATTTTGAAAAAGTAGAAGCATGACAAGATAAAATGCAAGCCAAAGAAATTGAACATAATAATAAATTAATGGAATATGATTAAACTGGTAATAATCAAAATGCCTTACAAAGTAGAGCAGAAATAAAGGAGAATTAAAAAATGAGTAGAATTAACCCCGGAGTTATAGAATAATTAAGAAGACAAGCCCATGATACTTTAATAGATATCAGAGAAAACATAAGAGATAATAGACATTGAATGGTATTTCCTTTTAATGTTTATAGTTCATATATACCTGATACAGAAACAGGTTGAAAACTTAATAATGCCAAACCCAGTGATTATGGTAGTTATTCACGAATATTTGATAATATGGAAAGCACTATTACACAATGACAAGGTAGTTTAAAAATAGTCCAAAAATATAAAGGTGAAGAAGTTAATATCTTAACGATTGCTGATTTTAATAAACAGCCAATTAACTCAACTATATAAGCAAATAATGAAACACCTTTTGCAATAAAATTAAAAGATGAAAATAATAATCTTTATTGAAAATTAATTGATGGTGAAAATATTTATGATATTAATAAAATGTTAGAATATTTAAAGCAATATAAATTAAGTTATTTTATTAATAATGATAATAAAGCCGATAACTTTTATACAAAAGAGGTTAAAGTTGGTAAATATTGAGATGCTTATATGATTGATGATAGAAGTTCAATTCAATTTGGTGAAGCAAAATTTGAACAAGTATTTACTCAACAATCAACCGAAAGACAATATACTTTATTAATTTTAGATGAAGATGCTGATAAATTAAATATTAATGATTATTATAATTTTTATACTGTTTTTAATGACCGTGATTTAAATATTGGTGGTGGTGATATTAATTCTGCACCACAAGATAGACAATGATTATATCCATCAAATGTTATTAATTATTATTCACCTTATGATGGTGGTTTTTTATGACAAGAAATTACATTTTCAAGTATTAATGACAAAATTAGTAATAGCGGTTTGTCAGTGCCGTCAATTTATACAAACAAGTGCCCCAGGAGAAGGTTATTGTTTTCCTAAAATAACTTATGATGAAAAACTAAATAAAGGTATTGTTGAATTAGATGAGATTTTATTAAAAGACCCAGGTGTTCGTGCGATGGCAGTTAAATTTTATGGTAATCCAATCTTTTTTGATATGCCAGTAATTGGCCAACCAATTATTAAAGGTCAATTTAATCAAAAAGTAATGAATTCTCGTGATTTATTAATGTATAACATGTATCCTGCTCCTCTTGATAAAATTAATACTTATGCATCACCCGAAGTAAGTTGATATAATATTCAAGGTATTCAACCAACTATGATAACTGGCTATGAAGATTGAAAAAAAGATATGGAAAGTAGATATAACTTTTGAAATCAAAAAAATAGTGAGGGAATTATTATAACTGACCCCGTTACTACATCAGCATCTAATTCTACTGTTGGTAGAAATATTCATAAAGAAGATAATGACTCTAAATTTTATTGATCTAAAAATTGAATGATTACTCCACCCGATAAAGTAAAAATAAATAATGAAAATGTTAATAATATTATTAGTACTCAAGCATCATCATATTTTAGAAGAAAAGAGATAGTATTACAAAAGCTTAGGTTTTATAAAAAATATAAATAAAATAATTAGATAACTTTTTAAAAGGTTGATTTATCAGTGTTTTAGAAATATATTTAAAATAAAGAATAATTTTTATACCAAAACCTAAACTTTTTTCTTACTACCAGAAAAGATGAATTTGGCAATACTGTTGGACAAGTACAAATTGAATATAATAAAATGGGTAAATGTAATGTTTGAGATATTTTAAATATGAATAATTTTATTAATCGCCAAATTACAGTATTACCTTTAAACTATACGCAAAAATTAGTTTTTAACCCTTTTACGATACCAGGTGGAGTTGGTAAGTTCTTAAACTTTATTTCATTTGGTATTCCATGGGGATGAGTTATTAATCAAGATGAAAAAACTTGACCTAATTTTCAATGACTTAATGGCTTTATGAGTGCTAATATTTATAGTTTTTATAATGATGCCTTTTGGTCTGAAAAATCAAAAGGTAAAGGTTATTTACCATTCGAAATATTTAGAGAACAAGGGAATGATAAAGTTGGTGCTATTTTTGGAGCAAATGCTACTAGTTTGGGGTTTACAACTTTATTAACTGATAAAATACAAGGTAATGTTTTAGAAAAAGATGGTAAACCAACCGAAGAATTAATTTATTTAACTTATAATTTAAAACAATTAAATCCTAAAACTAATCGCATATATTTAATTAATGAATTAGTAAGAACAGTTGATGTACAAACACCAGTTAGTGATAGTGAAAAAGATAATGATTGCAAATTCTTACAAACACCTGATGGTACAAATTGTAGTTATATTATTGATATGTTTTCAATCCAAGCACTATATAAAGGTAATTTTGAAATTATCTTTTATGCTGATAATCCATATACTAATAATGAAGAAGATTATTTAAAATTATCAGTATGAAGTTTTCGTGGAAAAACAAAAAGCGTATTAAATAATTATTTACGCGATATGACAACTAACTATAAAACTAGTTTCTTATTACCTCATGATTATGAAATACCAACATTTAATTACCCACAGTATGTATTACCGCCAGTTCCATATAATTATAAACCTTATACAAAAGATATTATAGCTGCTGGTGTAATACAACCATTATTAACAAAAATTACTGCGCAACCACAATGTAAAATAACTGATACTCAAATAGCAACTATGTTTATGGTTAATATATTTGATGATACAGAACAATATACAGGTTATTATGAAACTGAAATTGATTTAAAACAAATTGACTCCACAATTCAAAGTATAGATAAATTTATTAGTTCTTATAAAACAATAGAAATAAGTAATTTAGATAATTTACAAGTTGAATGTGGACAAGCAAATATAGAGAATTTTATTCCTAATAGAAATATTAATATATTTGGCGGAACTGATGATTGTAGCAATAATTTATTTTCATTAAAAAATATAACTTTAAAAAACATTGGTTTATCACAAACTGATAAAATTAATTTTGATAATACAATAAGTTTATATACTGATAATATAAAAATAAAGGTAGTAAGAAAAAAGTTTAGGTTTTGGTATAAAAATTATTCTTTATTTTAAATATATTTCTAAAACACTGATAAATCAACCTTTTAAAAAGTTATCTAATTATTTTATTTATATTTTTTATAAAACCTAAGCTTTTGTAATACTATCTGATTTTTCTAAAATTTATTATAATGAATATATTAAACTTATTGTTCCATTTGATAATGATACTATTTATGAAAAAAATGGTGTTTGAAAAGCAAAACAAAGCGGCGATATTCCATCAGATATTATTAAAGATAGTGATTTAAATAAAAATTATATTGAAAAAGTTGATGGTAAATACATTGTAAAAACATCAAAAAATTTAGAAAATAATTATTATAATGCAAATACGATTGATAATTTTTTAGTTAATAAACAAGATAAATTAGTAAGTGGCACAAATATTAAAACTATTAATGGTAATTCATTATTAAGTAGTGGTGATATATCTATTAGTAATAATGATTGAGAAATTGTTAATACTAGTGATTTTATTAGAAATTCAAAAGAATATACTGTTAGAGTATTTGATAATAAATATTATTATCGCATAAATTGTTCTGTTGAAACACAATTTAGAATATATAGTTTTACAATTTTTATAAATTCTAAATTTATAAATGAAAAAGTACCAACAACTCATTATATCGGAACATCAATAGAAGGTTATTTTTCAATATTTGAATGAGATAAAAATACTAATTATGGAAAAGTAACTATTGAAAAAGAAGAATTAGCACAATATTTAAATGGAATTTATATTGAAAGAAAAAGAATAAATTAAAAAGTAGTTTAATTAATGAAACAAGATAAAGCAACTTGATTAAAGAGTGCCTTACCTTGAAATTGATTTAAAAAAGACCCTATTCCGACTTATAATTGAACTCATAAAGATATTAGAGAATGAGAAAGAAAATATAAAATTCGTAGTTGAGTAGTTAGTTTTTATACATTAATATTTTTAATATTAAATTGTTGATTAGAATATGGGATGATTAATGGCATTAAAGACCAAATTAATTGGTATAAACAAGAAGAATTTTTAAATTTACGATTTAATATTTTTTATGATTCACCAGCAGAAATTATTCAGCGATTTTTAATAAAATTTGGTGTCAAATTTCCTGCCTGCCTTAAAACATTTTATAAATGAATTTATTTAGGTCAATATGAGATATTGAAAATAAAGAATCTGATGTTAGCTGATTTTAAATGGATACCGTAGTTGGTAAAGACCATCAATCTAGTTGTTTAGTTTTGGTAGAGAAATCAAGTAAAAAATACTTTGCTATGAAATTAGAAGAACATACTGCTAATGAAGTTTTAAAAAAACTTGAAGAATTAGTTAGAATTAATGGTTTGGTTGGAAAAATTAAAGGAATAATAACTGATAGAGGAAAAGAATTTAGTAAATTTGAAGAAATGGAAAAGATTACTGGTTCTAATATTTATTATTGTGACCCTGCTTCACCTAATCAAAAACCATTAATTGAAAGAATGAACCGTGAATTTAGAAAACGATATCGTAAAGGAACAGATTTTAATCCTGTTACACAACAAGAAATAGATTTAGTAGTTGATATTATAAATGAAAAATTAAGGCCTGTTTTGAATTGAATAACAGCAAAAGAGGTATTTTCAGAGAATTTTAAATAAGTTTATTTGAATAATTTAATAAACTATTTTTCAGTGTGCTAAAATTAAGGTAAATTTACAAATAATTTAACAAATAATTTATTTTTTTAAAAAAATAGTTGCATTTATTTTAAAGAGTGCTATTATCGAAATAACAATAGATAAATTTGGAGCTTAGATTTACATAATACATTATAATAAAGTTTTTAAATATATTAAATTAAACAATAAAACAAAAAAAATATTAATTGATTATTAAGTAATAATAATTATATTCCTAATATAACTATTTTTCCAGATTATATTTCATATGATTTAATTGCAGGATATAATTTTACTAAAATTGAAAATACTGGGATGTTAGAATTAAAAAGTATTTTGTCAGTCCTACAAAGTTTACAAAAATTAAAATATAAAAATAAATATATTGTTCATGGCGATTTAAGTCCCATTAATGTTATTTTTGAACAAGATTTAAAAATTAAAAAAATAATTGATTGAGATAATGTTAAACTTGGTTCAAAATATCAAGATCAAGCATATGTTTTTTGATTATGAATAAATTTTTGTGGAAATAATAAAAGTTTTAGTGAAATGAAAAAAGAAGCTAATGTTTTTAAAAACACTTTGCATTATAATCAAAAAGACCTTAAGTATCTTAAACTGTGAATTTATAAAGTTATAATAAGTGAAATGAAAAAACATTCTTATCAAATTAAAAGCAATGATTGATTGTTAAAATGGTATTTAAACTGTATAAAGTGGGTTAAATCTAAATGAAAAAATCTTTGAATTTAAAAACATTTTTTAATGTAAAATTAAATAAAAATGAGACTAATTTATATTTAAGTTTTTTCTTATATTCTTTAATTCCATCAATATGAATTTTAGTTCGTACAATAATTATTACAAAATATATGGATGTTTCATTAGATACTTATACTCAATGAGAATATCTTAATATTATGCTTGAAATTCTTCAAGAAGTTTTTGTTTTTCCATTATTCTTTTTTATTGGAAAAATTAAAAATAACAAAATTTATGACTTAAATAAAATTCGTCAAATTTATTTATTTGTTTTTTTAATTTACTTAGGAATTATTTTTCTTTTTTCTTTTTTTCTACTGATAATTTAATTAAATTTATTGATGGCTATAATTATAATGATCAAATAATATTTTTTAATTTGCAATTATTTTCAAAAATTACAGAAGTTTTGTTATTAATTTCTACTGTTTTTTTATTAAATGTTGGTAAAAGTAAGTCGTTCTTTTTTCTATTATTAGGTAAAATAATAATTTATATTATTTTAGATTTTACGTTAGCAAATGAAAATGTTTTTGCAAATACATATATTGGTTTGGGATTAAGTAGTATTTTAACTAATATATTTTTATTTCTTTTTTCTTTATTAATTATTGTAAACTTTTTTAGTTTTAAAACTTTTTGAAATATTAAAACTTTTCTATTAACAAAATTAGAATTTAATAAAGTTTTTTTCTTAATTTTATTTTTACTTTTTTATCATCGGCAATTAATAACTTTTTCTATTTATTTGTAATTGCAAAAACATTAAATTCATTAACTGCATCTGGTTCATATTGATTAGCGAATCAATTAATTTGGAATTGAATTTTATTACCAATAATTGCTTTAATTGAAGTATTTAAAGCTATAGTTGCCATTAATGTAGATGAGGGCATAAATAGTAAAGAACTTAATAAAAAATTTATTAAATATTTTAAGCTTTCATTTCTTTTATTTGTTGTTTCAGCAAGCACATTTTATGGACTATGAATTCCTTTTTCTATATTTTTAACTGATAATGATCAAACAAAAATGACCGAATCAATGCAAATTATGAGAATTGTTATTTGATTTTATTTTTTTTATACTTGAGCGACTTTGATTGATGCAGTTTTTATTGGAATTAACAAATTAAAATTCTTATTAATAAAATCATGTGTAATAAATTTTACAGTTTATTTAATTCCATTTATATTAATTGCAGTTAATATTTTATTCCTAAACATAAAATTAATTATTTTAATTTATAGTTTTTCTTTATTAGGGTCATTTATTGTTAATCTTATAATGTATTTAATATTGCTTAGCAAAAATAAAGAGACAATGTTAGTATAAAAAAATAATTCCCTTTTAACTAAAATATGCCCCTTTTTTAATCTAGCAATTTAACTAAAAATATGATAAAATGATAGACACATGGTATTGTAAAGGGGGAACGAAGATAATGAACAAAACCGTTTTTTCAAAAAACAAGATTAAGTTACGTTATGACAATTTATGAAAAACAATTTTTATATTTTCTTTACCAACTGTCTTTATTGTGGCAATGACAGCATTATATCCAATCTTCGATAAATTTATTGTAGAAACCACACACATTTTGTACTTTTGTGGTATTTACATTTTTTACTGCAATTGCATTAGGGATTGAACAAGGGACGAAAACAATTATTGGGTATAACTATGGAGAAAAAAAATATTTACGAATGTATCAAACTTGTTGATATTGATTAGCAATTATTAGTTGTTGATTACTTTTTACTTTATTATTATTTATTACTCTTGGGCCACAATTGTTAATGGCTTTTGCTTTTCCTGCTGATTTAGTTGATGAATATCGGTGAATAGCAGTTTTAATGTTAATGAGTTATCCTTGTGCTGCTATTTTATTTTTAGGTGTTTAGTTATTTCAAGGGATGAATAATGCACGGAAAGCAGCATTATGCTCTTCATTTCGTGCTTTTATTGTGTTACCAATTTTAATGTTATGTTGATATTTCTTAGCACATGGATTATCGGATGGCACAGACCAAAGTAATATTTATTATTTTATATTATTAGGGTTAAATGATTTAATTTCAGCTATCATTGTAGGTATTATTTTATATTTATTTTGATACAAACATCGTTATCATATTTTTAATGAAGTTGATGAAAAAGATCAAGAATATTTGCAAAGTAAAAAACAACAAACAAGGTATTAAACTTAAATAAAATGATAAATAATTATATACCTTTCTAATAATTATGACAATAGTTTACTTTAATTTTACTTAAATATATGGTATAATTTATCTATAATAAAAGTGGGTATATTGATATGGAGGGTATCGCATGAATAATAATGATCCAAAATTTAGCGGAGGAAATGAAAATCATTTTAATTTGTTTGAAAATAACAATAGTTTTGGCAATGATAATTTATTAAACCAAAATGCACCAGTAACACCACTAACAAAACCAATTAGAGTTCCTGGTAATCCAAATGATTTTAAAACAAAAACTAATCCACCTTTTAATTCTTCTTACATTTCAAAATCCTTAGGAATTAATAGGACAGAAGTTAAACCGCAGCACAATAAACCAATTTATCAACCAATTATTTATCAACCATTTGTTATGCCTATTATGGCTAATCCAATGAATGCGATGGGAATGGGGGCATATAATCCAATGATGGGTTATCCGCAAATGTTTCCTTATCCAATGATGTCACAATTTCCAATGATGATGGGTTATCCGCAAATGTCACAATATCCTAGAATGTTAACTTATCCTCCAATGGCAGGACCAGAAGTAGAGCAACAATTTGCTGGTCAAGATTCTAATTTTAATAAAAGACAGTATTCGCAAGATTCAGGTCGTCATTACGCAATTATGAATCCAGATTTAATGAAACAACAACAAGGCATCAATAACGATTTTGATGATAATTTTGATGATACGTTTAATGAGGGAACTCCTTTTGGGTCAAACCATGATTTTAATCAAACAAATGACTTTGGTAGTGCTAATTTTTCTGGTCAAAATGATTTTGGCCAAGGAAATTCAAATTTTGGACCAACACCAGATTTTAATGCAGCACCAAGCTTTAGTTCATCACCTGATTTTGCTCCATCAGATGATTTTAATAATAGCAATGTTTTGGGTAAAATTGATGCAACAAAAATGCCATTTCAATATGATGAAGAAACAAGCAAGCGAAAATTACAAGTTTGAGCAATAGTTTTAATTGTTGTGCTAGTACTTTTAGTTTTAGCAGTTATAACAATTGTAATGTTGTATTTTAATATAGAAGCAGTTCATAACTTAATTAATTGCTTATTTGGTCTTGATGTATCATTTGAGCCGTGGTTTTAAAAATGTTATTAAATAACATTTTTTTATTTATCTTAATAAAATAAAAAAAATCTAGACAAGGGTTAAAATCTAGATTTTTAACTATTATTTAAAATTTGAAAGGTTTTTTACTTAAAAAAATTATTTTATTATTTTAGATCGTTAATTTATTTTTCTTGTATTGTCTTTTTAAAATCTTATGGTGGTAATGTACTATTTTTGATTTTAAAAAACCAAACAACAAAACCTAAAATTACTAAAATATTATTTTTATTAGGTTTTTTAAAACGATTAATTTTTTTAATAATTTGTTTATCATATTGACAATTATTATCTTTTTCTTCTAATATAATTTTAGTTTTATCAATAACATTTTGTTGATGAATTGAATTGTTTAAAATATATGCATAATCAAATTCGGCTTCATTTTCATATTTGCTCCGTAGAGGATTAAATGTGCCGGGAATAAATAAACTTAATGAAAATTTAATTTTTTGGTAGTCGGAAAAAAGCTTAGGTTTTATAAAAATTATAAATAAAGTAATTAAATATAAATTAAAGTAATAGCTTATTAGAGCGATTTTTTTATTTACATTATTCATCAGATAGTATCTTTAAAATTAAAAATTAACCTATTTTTCCTTACAAATTAGTTAATTTTTATAATTTCCTTTCTGTGATTTATTATATTTTTTCGGTTTAACAACTAATAATATCATTTTTAATAAAGGTACTTTCTGATGAATAATGTAATCTAAAACTTAATATTTTGATGCTTAAAGATGGATAACTCATTTATTACATGAAGCCTTAAAGAAACTGTGAAAGCGATTTGATTGGATTTACTATTCATATTTATTTCTTTAATTCTCGGCAAGATTAATCACTTGCGAAATGTCAGAGCATGTGTTTTTTGGCTTGTTTTAATAAAAAGAGTGTTGTTAAACCAAAAAAAACAATATCTGACACTAAAAAAATAAGAGGGTTGGAACTCCAAAAAGTTATTTTCTTTATATAAAGTTGTCTAGGGATAGATGAAGCGTAATTAATAACTGGGTAAACTGTTTTTTTGTTTATTTCCATATGGAGGTAAACTCTATCAAAATATCCTATCCGCCCCCACTCACCCCTGAAGTGAAGCGGGCGTCGAAGTAATTAAATATTAAAATAAATTACTAAATATCAAAATATTAACCAATAAAGGAATATTATTTTTTTTACAGAAAGGAAAATATTTGATGAAAAAATGAAATAAAAAAATTAAAAATAAATTACAAGAATTAATGATACGAGCTTATCCAGTAACGGTAAATGATATTAATGATGAAATTTGAGCAACAAATAAAAAGAATTAAGGAGTATAGATAAATGACAGAATATAAAAGTTTGTATATTAATAAAACTTGAAATGAAATAACAACATAATTTGATTGAGTTAATTGTCAGCCTGTTAATTGTCGTATTTCACATTATAAAAAGCATTATTATTTGCAATGTTTAGAATGAGCCAAAATGTACTTAATTTTATTTGAAAACAAGTGAGATGTTATTGCTTCATATATGCAACATTACAAAATTAACTATATTTTAGATTTAGCATCAGATGGATGAAAAATATTACAAATTGACAAAAAAATAAAACAAATAAATTAAAATATATTATTGCAATTTACCCCGCTGGAATTGGACAAACTGGTATTATTATTTATAATGTTTTGCAAAAGAAAATAATTAATAATATTACTTTTAATTCCAAAAATGATGAAGAATCAATAAATAATATGTATTTAATATTAAATGAGTTTAAAAATAAAATTTGTTCTTATTTAAATAAAGTTATTGTAATAATTGAAGATTATCAACTTCACAAAGGTTTAAAAATAAAAAATCCATTATCTACTCCTAAATTTATTGGTAGTTTAAAAGTTTTATGCAAATATCTATTTAATTTAAATTATGTTTTACAATCGCCAGTTGTTAAGAAAAATTATATTTATAAAGGAAATATTAAAATGACAGAACATGAATTAGATGCTTGAAAACATTTACAGTATTTTTTAGCAAAAGGAGTTGATAAAAATTATACAAACAAAAAGTAATTTACCTAAAAAATCAATAACCAATAAACCTAAAATAAAAAATAAAAAAGTTAATAAATTAGAATTAACTGTTAGATTACATGAAAACCCGATTAAAACAAAAATTAAGGCACTGGTTGCTGGTGGTGTTGAAGTTGATGCTTGTTCAGCTAAATGTCAATGAGACGGATTAAATTACTCAACATTATCAATATATAATCCACCAATTGTATCTGAGTTTTTGAAATTAAAAAAAGATGATGATATAAAAATTAAAGGCTCAGTATTTAATCAACTAAATTTAAAAACTAAACGATATTTTTTATCTTTTCGAGTTGATAGTTTTGAAATTATACAAAAGGCTATTAGAAAAAGAACAAATACAAATATTAAAAAATAGGATAGTATTACAAAAGCTTAGGTTTTATAAAAAATATAAATAAAATAATTAGATAACTTTTTAAAAGGTTGATTTATCAGTGTTTTAGAAATATATTTAAAATAAAGAATAATTTTTATACCAAAACCTAAACTTTTTTCTTACTACCAAAAATAGGAGGAAAAACAATGGCATTAAAAAATGTAAGATATGTTCTTATTGATGAAAATAATGAACCAATTAAAAATGAAGATGGTGGTTTAAATATTAAAACTGCTGAAATTATTTTAGAAAATATTGCTGAAGTTGAAGAATTTAATGCAAGTAATTTAGAAAATAGCAATCAGCAAATCAACGAACTACAAACAAAAAACACTGAATTAATTTCACAATTAAAACAACAAACCCCGCAATTAAAACAAATTGAAATTAATAATTTTAATAATTCTTTAACTGATAATGAAGAATTTAAAAATGTCTTATTAAAATCTTATGATATTAATGATGATATTGAAGTAATTAAAACACACCTACAAAGTGTTTATGATGAATTAATTAAAGTACAAACTGTTAATACTGGTGGCGTACCAAAAGCAGCTTAACGCTTGATGATTTTAGTAAACAACCAATTAACTCAACTATATGAGCAAATAATGAAATACCTTTCGCTATAAAATTAAAAGATGAAAATAGCAATGTTTATTGAAAATTAATTGATGGTGAAAATATTTATGATATTAATAGAATGTTAGAATACTTAAAGCAATATAAATTAAGTTATTTTATTAATAATGATAATAAAGCAGATAATTACTATACAAAAGAAGTTAAAGTTGGTAAATATTGAGATGCTTATATGATTGATGATAAAAGTTCAATTCAATTTGGTGAAGCAAAATTTGAACAAGTATTTACTCAACAATCAACCGAAAGACAATATACTTTATTAATTTTAGATGAATATGCTGATAAATTAAATATTAATGATTATTATAATTTTTATACTGTTTTTAATGACCGTGGTTTAAATATTGGTGGTGGTGATATTAATTCTGCACCACAAGATAGACAATGATTATATCCATCAAATGTTATTAATTATTATTCACCTTATGATGGTGGTTTTTTATGACAAGAAATTACATTTTCAAGTATTAATGACAAAATTAGTAATAGTGGTTTATCAGTACGACAATTTATACAAACAAGTGCTCCAGGTGAAGGTTATTGTTTTCCTAAAATAACTTATGATGAAAAACTAAATAAAAGTATTGTTGAATTAGATGATATTTTATTAAAAGACCCAGGGGTTAGAGCAATGGCAGTTAAATTTTATGGTAATCCAATCTTTTTTGATATGCCAGTAATTGGCCGACCAATTATTAAAGGTCAATTTAATCAAGAAGTAATGAATTCTCGTGATTTATTAATGTATAACATGTATCCTGCACCACCTGATAAAATAAATACTTATGCATCACCCGAAGTAAGTTGATATAACATTCAAGGTATTCAACCAACAATGATAACAGGTTATGAAGATTGAAAAAAAGATATGGAAAGTAGCTATGACTTTTGAAAACAAAAAAATAGTGAAGACATTATTATAACTGACCCCGTTACTACATCAGCATCTAATTCTACTGTTGGTAGAAATATTCATAAAGAAGATAAAGATTCTAAATTTTACTGGTATAAAGATTGAATGATTACTCCACCAGATAAAATAAAAGTAAATAATGAAGATGTTAATAATATTATTAGTACTCAAGCATCATCATATTTTAGAAGAAAAGATGAATTTAGCAATACTGTTGGACAAGTACAAATTGAATATAATAAAATGGGTAAATGTAATGTTTGAGATATTTTAAATATGAATAATTTTATTAATCGCCAAATTACAGTATTACCTTTAAACTATACGCAAAAATTAGTTTTTAACCCTTTTACGATACCAGGTGGAGTTGGTAAGTTCTTAAACTTTATTTCATTTGGTATTCCATGGGGATGAGTTATTAATCAAGATGAAAAAACTTGACATAATTTTCAATGACTTAATGGCTTTATGAGTGCTAATATTTATAGTTTTTATAATGATGCCTTTTGGTCTGAAAAATCAAAAGGTAAAGGTTATTTACCATTCGAAATATTTAGAGAACAAGGGAATGATAAAGTTGGTGCTATTTTTGGAGCAAATGCTACTAGTTTGGGGTTTACAATTTTATTAACTGATAAAATACAAGGTAATGTTTTAGAAAAAGATGGTAAACCAACCGAAGAATTAATTTATTCAACTTATAATTTAAAACAATTAAATCCTAAAACTAATCGCATATATTTAATTAATGAATTAGTAAGAGCAGTTGATGTACAAACACCAGTTAGTGATAGTGAAAAAGATAATGATTGCAAATTCTTACAAACACCTGATGATACAAATTGTAGTTATATTATTGATATGTTTTCAATCCAAGCACTATATAAAGGTAATTTTGAAATTATCTTTTATGCTGATAATCCATATACTAATAATGAAGAAGATTATTTAAAATTATCAGTATGAAGTTTTCGTGGAAAAACAAAAAGCGTATTAAATAATTATTTACGCGATATGACAACTAACTATAAAACTAGTTTCTTATTACCACACAACTATGAAATACCAACATTTAATTACCCACAGTATGTATTACCGCCAGTTCCATATAACTATTCAGAATATACAAAAGATATATGAGATGCTAATGCAATTCAACCATTAAAAACTAAAATTACAGCACCAGCACAATGCACTAATAACAGGTATAAAATTGGGACAATTAATTACTTTAATTTATTTTCTAATGAATTTAATCAAGGTTATTATGAAGTTGAAATTGATTTAAAACAAATTGACCCAACAATTCAAAGTATAGATAAATTTATTAGCTCTTATAAAACAATAAAAATAAGTAATCTTAATAATTTACAAGTTGAATGTTGATTACCAAATATAGAAAATTTTATTTTTGATAGAAATACAAATATTTTAAATGGAACAACAGGTTGTGATTATGTTTTAGGACAATTAAATAATTTTGTTTTTAAAAATGAGGGTCAATCACAATCTAATAAAATTAATTTTGATAATACAATAACTTTATATACTGATAATATAAGAGTAAATGATATTCAAGCATTCTCTATCGGATATACCAATAAAAAAACTGATAGTATTACTTCAATATGAAATTTTTATCATTATAGTAAAAATTCCGAATATTACGATGAACAAATGTATTTTGCTGTTAAAACTTCATCATTTAGTGATGACAATAATAACAAACTTACAGAAACTTATTTACAAGCATATTATACTAATGATGTAAAATTAAAAATTAGATTTTCAAAAGTAATAAAATCATATTTACTTTTTAACCGCTAAAGTTATAAACCGCCTTATCCAAATATTCAAAAAATGGGTAATGATAAAAATATAACAATAGATATTAATAATCAAAATGTTTTAGGTATTAAAAATAAAAGTACTAATCCAGTTAAAATTAAAATTAAACCAAGATAATAAAAGGTAGTAAGAAAAAAGAGATAATTAAATCTTTTTTTTATTCTCCTTTAACTTTTATATTATCGTTTTCATCTAAAATTAAATCAGGCTTAAATTTATCTAAATTTCAGCGATAAACTGATTTAATTCAGTTTTTTAATAGTGGAAAAGCACCATTCTCAAATTTATTATATCATGGAATTATTAATTTTCTTTTATTATCACAAACAGTTAATAGTTGATTATTTTCTCCTTTTATATGATACATATTTAATGTATCATCATTTAATTTATCAATATTATATTTTTTGTTTTCTTCTAAATTTATAATATTTTGAAACTTAATAATTCTTCAATCATTATTTTCATTACCACGCCATACTACATAATAATATTTATTATCAACCTCATTAAATGGTTTTTCTTGTGGTGCTATTCATTCTAAATTGTCTTTAATTTCTTGGTTAGCGGTATTTATTTTGTTTTCTTCTTTTAGTTTTGCTAATTCTTCTTTTGTATATTCTTGTAACGCATTACAAGCCACCAAACTTGTTGTACTTGTTCCTACTAATAATATTATACTAATGATACTTAATAATCTTTTCATGTGTATTATACCTATTTACATATAACCATAATATACTCAAAATCCGCCCGTGAAGGGAGTGTTTGGTTTAGCACTAATATAAGCACAATATTTATATGCATTACTAACATTTAATATATCTTCACTATAAGATGCATCTTGATTTTTAATTATACTTGAATTATAACGATTTATAGAATGTAATGCACTAATTATTTCTCAATCACTTGGAGGATTATTTCCTGTAATTCCCCATGATGAATGATTTCTTCTAATACGAATATTTTTAGTTGTATAAATACTACCTATATCAAAAGTTATTTGCCCATTAACATTAAATTTAATGTTATTTCTTTTTGTTCTATTTAATTTATCTAAATTATTTATTTGTAAATAATTAATATCATTATTTTTGATAGTTTCTTCTTTTTGATAAGGGCTAGCAGCAATTGTTGTTGGTACAGCAGTTCCATTAATTGTTAATACACTTAATAAACTAAGTAACTTTTTCATACTTGTTTTTCTCCTTTTCATATCTTGAAACTTTTTATCAAGATTTAATTGCATTATATATATATATATATATATATACAAGCAAAATTATGAATTATTTTAAAACTTTTATCTTTTAAAATACTCTTATTACGCATTTTAAGGGGTAAATTAGGAATTAAATATATTAAGTTTAGTATTTTTTTTTTTGTGTATACAAAATATATTGTATTACTAAAATATTGGTGTATAATTAAATTTATAGGTTTAATCTTTTTCCATAAAAAAGAGTTTATGCTGACTTGTTAATCGGACAAGAATAAAAAAAGAGGTTTATAAAATGGCACTTACAAAAAAACAATTAATATAACAAGGTTTAAGTGAAGAAATTGCAGAAAATATCTTAAATCAGTTTAATAATGAAGCAAAACAAATTAGAGAAAGTGTGCAAAAACGCGAAGATGTTATATCAAAAGAAGACTTTATTAAATTATCTAATGAATTAGATGAATTAAAAGCATTTAAAGATGTTCCATCTACTAAAATTGAAGATATTAAAACTAATTTAAATAAAGTTAGTGGTAGTTCTTTAACTGAAAAAATGCAAACTTTAAAAGAATTAAAACCTGATTTGTTTGTTAAAGAGCAACCATCAGTTTCACCAACTAATTTTATTAAAGATATGATTGAAAAATCAAATGAAAATAAGAATGATGAAATTGAAACTATTAAAGAAAAAGGAGCATATACTCCTGATGAAATTAAAAAAATAACTGATTATACACTTAAAAACCTTAGATAATAAGGAGTGAATATTATGGCAACAATTAATTTGCCACAAGTACCTTTTACATTACAAGGTAATACAACAGATCAAAAAGCTTATGTTGATATGGTTAATGCTTTATTGCGTGGACCTTTATATAATGAATATGCAAGTATTATGCAGTATGCTACTGCAACGGCAGAACAAGTTGCTTGATTACCTAATGCTGGACAAGCATTATATAATTTAACTCATCGTGTGGTATGACAAGATGATTATTCATTACCAAATGGTGGGACAACTCAAACTATGGGATTAACAAGAATTCCAGTTCCTATTGATAAAATATTTAATTTAAAATTAATGAATGAAGCATTTGATTTAGCAATGATAGAACAAAATATTAAAAATGGTGTTATTGCTGATGCTATTTCTAGTGTTGTACAGAATAAATTTGTTAATTTAGAATGTGAATTAATTCAGGCTATTTATGATTATTGTTTAGCAGATGGTCAGTATGAAGTAATTCCATTTCGTAGTTATACAGCCGAAAATGCAGATTATGCAAATAAAGCATTCTTTACATTAAATGAAAATTTGATTGAATTAACAAATCAAATTAGTAATTTATATTTTGGTTTGCCAACCGATAAAATGTTTATGGTTTTAGGACGAAGAGCATATTTAGGATTAACACCAGCCTATTTAAAAGTAATTGGTTCACAAGCTCAATTTAAAGCAATGGTTAATGGTGAATTATATGAAAATACAGCAATGGGTATTCCGGTATCTAAAAGTTTTCATTTAGAAAAAACATATACAAAAGGACAAGTTAACCGTGATAAAGGTTATAATTTTACTAATGTAAATGGTTTAATTATTAACAAACAAGTATGAGCATTTCCGATTAATATAGATACTATTCAACAAGTTTTAGATAATGATACTGCTAACCCTAAATGAATTGGTAAAGTGCAATATGCTACACCAACTATTTTATATCCAGAAACATGTAAAATTATTTTAGAAAAAAAACCAACACAAGATGAAATTAATACTGCTAAAAATAATCTTAATAAAACATTTATAGTGCCAGTTGATTATGTAATTTCAGCACCAAAAACAATAACCTTATAAGGTTAATAAAAAATGAATTTACTAATATTACGAGTTTTAACTTTATTAGTATCTAATTTAGAAAATAAACCTTTAATAAGTAAATTTGTAAATTTAATTAATAGAGTTAATCAAGTTAAAAATAAAGTATTAAAACCAATTAATTATGTCACTGATAAATATAATAAAATTACAAATAAAGTTGAAGATATTTATTAATGATTAAATCCATTTACTTATTTAGATTTAATTAAAAAAGGTCATAAAAAAGAAATTCAACAAATATTAAGTCAATTAGAAAAATATAATAATATTAAAAATAGAGAACAATTTAAAAATGAAAATTATCTAAATACTAAATGACAACCTTTAAATAGTAGTTGACTTGATAGTGGTATGTTTAATATTACAAATAAATTAACTTTAACAGGTAATTTAACTATTTTAATATATATAAAAACAGCAAAACACCCCAAGTTTTATAGTCCTTATGAATACTACTAACCAAGAAATTAAAAACAATTTAGAATGAATGGCAGCACAAGAAAAACCATTTAATGAAGTAGATAATAAATATTATTTTGTTGTGTGGCGTGGCGATAAAAATGATAATTGAAGAATTATTAAATTTCAAAATTATGATTTACAACACAATAAAATTTTAGATAAACATAATGAATGTGTACTTGTATTAGAATTTTTATCATCACGTTATACAGATTTATTTATTCAAGAAAATAAATCTCCAAATCGCCGTTGATATTAAAAAAATGATAATGGTATATATTTTAAATCAGTTTATCGTTGAAACTTAATAACACAAGAGCCACCTAATTTAATAATTGATAATGATAGTAATATAAAAGTTGATGAATAATAAAAAGTCATTTATTAAAATGACTTTTTATATTTCTAGTGTAATTAATGCTATTTTTTCGTTATTTCTGTTAAATAATTGTAAATTATTAATATTAATTTATTCTTTTTCTGTAATAATTTTAATGTCATAATTACCATAATCCCATATTCCAGATAATTCAATTTTATTTAAATTAAATAGTTTTTCATTATATGTTATATTAATATTATATTCAACTAAATTTTTAGTCATACTTATTCAAACTGCTTTTGAATAAAGTAATCTATATCATTGAGAAAAATGGGTTAAATAGTCTTCTATTTTGTTATTAGAAATAATTAAATTTGTTAAATATTTGCCATATTCTCCATCTGATAATTTAATTTCAGCAGGAATAAGAGAAAGAATGCTATTTGTTTCTAATTCATTTGTTATTGATAACCAATTAAAATAATTTACTTCTAATTGATAAATAGGGTTTTCGGAAATATCTTTATTTTTAACAGTTACTTTAATTTCATCATTTTTGTTGTTATTATTTTGCTGTTTTAAATTTCAATCAATAATTTGTCCGGTTTTTGTGTCAATAATTGGTGTATTAGGTTCACTGTTATTTTTTCAACGATAAACTGATTTAAAATATATACCATTATCATTTTTTTAATATCAACGGCGATTTGGAGATTTATTTTCTTGAATAAATAAATCTGTATAACGTGATGATAAAAATTCTAATACAAGTACACATTCATTATGTTTATCTAAAATTTTATTGTGTTGTAAATCATAATTTTGAAATTTAATAATTCTTCAATTATCATTTTTATCGCCACGCCACACAACAAAATAATATTTATTATCTACTTCATTAAATGGCTTTTCACTTACATAAACTTCTTTTTAATAATTTTTAGGCGGAGTAGGTCCACCAGAAAAATTAAAATATGATGAATTTAATAGTACTTAACAATCTTTAAATTCTCAATAATCATCTTCTATTTTATTAGGAGTTGAAATTAATTCAAAATAATAAGGAGAAAATAATTTAATATCATCATTATAACCTTTATTAATTCTGTATTTACTATATGTATAATTTGATAACATATAGATAATTTGTTTAAATCTTTTGATAGCATTATCATTTAAAGATTTATAATTATCTAATTTTCAGTTTTCAAATAAATCATCAATTACATCTTCTGGTTTTTGTCCTTCGAATTTTTGGCGTAATATAGCTGATTTATTTGTAGGGTTACCTTTTTCATCATATTTTGCTCCTTGAAATTTTCTATCATAATTATAGCGATAAGTTAAATAATTTAATAAAACAATATTTAATTCTTTAACATCTAATAAACCTAGTATATCTTTACATTTAATATAATTTTTTGCAATATTTCACGGTAAAAAACTTTCGGTAGTAAGAAAAAAGTTTAGGTTTTGGTATAAAAATTATTCTTTATTTTAAATATATTTCTAAAACACTGATAAATCAACCTTTTAAAAAGTTATCTAATTATTTTATTTATATTTTTTATAAAATCTAAGCTTTTGTAATACTATCAAACTTTCCGTAAATCAATACTTAAATATTATTAAATTAGGTTTTGTTTCAATTAGCATTGACAACAAAGGTACTAAACTAGCGTTTTCAATATTTGATGATGGATAAGAATAAACACCATTAATATTACCTCAGCATTTAATATTTCCAAATAGCATAGATTTAGGATATTTAATCTCAATCCCAGTAAATACTGTGTCTTCGGGTAATGATTTTTGTAATACTAAATGAATATTATTTTGGTTTTTTCATTTAAAATCAGTTATTTTAACTAAATGAGTAGATTTAATAATATCAACACTGTAAGGTGAATAAGGGTGTTTATATTCTTCAATGATATAACATTCATTTTTATTGTTTTCACTAATTGGTTCATTAATAGATACTATTTTTAAATCATAAGATTCTAAAAATTCTTTGTCTTTTTTTTGAAATATCATTAATTAAAATATCTTTTTCATCAATCATTACATAACTAATGCTATTATCTTGAATTGTAGTATTTTGTTGAATTTGTAATTTAAAATTAAAATCACTAATTTAATAACCAGTTATTTTAATATACTCATCTTTGTCAATAAAACCTATTTTAACTCTATTTTGAGAGTAGTTTAAGGTTGGTTTTTGCTTTCTTTGTAATGTATTACCTTTAAACTATACGCAAAAATTAGTGTTTAATCCTTTTACGATTCCGGGCGGAGTTGGTAAGTTCTTAAACTTTATTTCATTTGGTATTCCCCGAGGTTGAGTAATTAATCAAGATGAAAAAACTTGACCTAATTTTCAATGACTTAATTGCTTTATGAGTGCTAATATTTATAGTTTTTATAATGATGCATTTTGGTCTGAAAAATAAAAAGGTAAAGGTTATTTACCATTTGAAATATTTAGAGAACAAGGGAATGATAAAGTTGGCGCTATATTTGGAGCAAATGCTACGAGTTTAGGTTTTACTACTTTATTAACTGATAAAATACAAGGTAATGTTTTAGAAAAAGATGGTAAACCAACAGAACGAATAACTTATTCAACTTATAATTTAAAACAATTAAATCCTAAAACTAATCGCATATATTTAATTAATGAATTAGTAAGAGCAATAGATGCTCAAACACCAGTTAGTGATATTGAAAAAGATAATGATTGCGAATTCTTACAAACATCTGATGGCACAAATTGTAGTTATATTATTGATATGTTTTCAATACAAGCATTATATAAAGGTAATTTTGAAATTATCTTTTATGCTGATAACCCATATGCCAACAATGAAGAAGATTATTTACACTTATCAGTATGGAGCTTTCGTGGAAAAATAAAAAGTACATTAAATAATTATTTACTCGATATGACAACTAATTATAAAACTAGTTTCTTACTACCACACGACTATGAAATACCAACCTTTAATTACCCTGAATATGTCTTACCACCAGTGCCTATATAATTATAAAGAGTATACAAAAGATATTATGCCTGCTGGTGTAGTACAAACATTAAAAACTAAAATTACAGCACCAGCACAATGTAAAAAAGGTTCTTCTGGAAATTATATTAATTTATTTTCTGATGAATTTAATTATTGTTATTATGAGGTAGAAATTGAGATAAAACAAATTGACCCAACAATTCAAGGTATTGATAAATTTATTAGTTCTTATAAAACTATTGAAATAAGTAATTTAGGTAATTTGCAAGTTGAATGTGGGCCACCAAATATAGAAAATTTTATTTCTAATCTAAATGTTGATTTAACGATTGGAAATACTAGTTGTAATTTTATTTCTGGTTTATTATCGGATTTAACTTTACAGCAAAGTGGTCGTTCACAAACTAATAAAGTTAATTTTGAAAATACAATAACTTTATATACAGATAATATAAATAATGAAATTAAAATATTTGCTACTGCTTCTACTGATGGTTTATCAAGTGATAATTATCAAAATATATATAAAACTAAAAATAGTGATAATGTAAAATTTTTATTACAAATAACAAAATTATCTAATAATTATAATGGAAAAATAACAGAAACTTATTTACAAGCATATTATACTAATGATTTAAAATTAAAAATTAGATTTTCAAAAACATTATTATCTCAATTATTTTTAGGCAGTAATAATTTATTTATAATTTATTTTGGTAATGATAAAAATATAACAATAGATATTGATAATGCTAATGTTTTGGGTATTAGAAATAAAAGCGATAGTGATGTTAAAATTACATTTAAACCAAGATAAAAATAAAAAGAGATTTAATCTCTTTTTTTTATTATTCATTAACTTTTACATTACCATTATCATCAATAATTAAATTTGGTTCTTGTGTATCTAAATTTCAACGATAAACTGATTTAAAATAAGTGCCATTATCTTTATTTCAACACAAAATAGAATTTGCATTAATAGCCAAATCAATATCAACTGGTATTTGTGAATAATTATTTAAATTTAAATTAATTTCATTTTGTTTATCAAGATTTTTTGGGTGAAATCTTTCAATTTTTTCACTATTTTGAAATTTAACAATTCTTCAATTATTATTTTCATCACCACGTCATACTACATAATATCATTTATTATCAACCTCATTAAATGGTTTTTCTTGTGATGCTATTCATTCTAAATTATCTCTAATAATTTGATTTTTTGTATCTATTTTATTTTCTTCTTTTAATTTTGCTAATTCTTCAGGTGTATATTCATGTATTTTATCTTTACAAGAAACTAAACTAGTTGTACTTGTTGCTACTAATGATATTGCACCAATAATAATTAATAATCTTTTCATTTAATTATTTCCCTTTTTTATTATCAATTAAATGATTCTACTGAAATAGTATAATTAACAATTACACCTCCACTATAAAAATTGTTATCAGAAAAAACAATTGTTGCATTGTTATTGCTAATATTTTTAACTTTAATTTTTGTAATATCTAAGTCGGAATATATTTCTTTTAGTTTATCTTTAATTTGTTGTTCTGTTGGATTAGATAAATTTTCAGTTTTAAATTCACCTAGATTACTATTTGTAATAATTTTATTTAAATTAATATTAGATATAAAATTAACAACTACTTCACCGCTTAAAATATCTTTTTTTACAAAAGATATTTTTGCATTTCTTGAAGTTATATCTTTAACTTCAAAATTATTTATATTAATATATGTTAAACTTGGATTTTTTTCTTTTAATTTATCTTTAATTTGTTGTTCTGTTGGTAAATAACCATTAACTATAATTGAGCCTAATTCAAAATTTTTAATAATTGATTTTACTGGCCTACTATAAGTAATATTTATTTTGCCAGTATAAATACTTGTATCATTTGAATTAACTTTAGCGGTATTTGTTTTAACATCTGTGACATTAATTTTATTAATATCTAATTGCGGATTTAATTGTTTTAAAAAATTTTTAAATAATTGTTCATCATAATTACCACCAAATTCATCTATATCAATTTCTCCTAAATAATTATTTTTAATAACATCGTTTATTGGTACAGATTTATCAACTTTAAAATTAATTGTTTTTTGACTACTAAAACAATTTATAGTTATTACTGCACTATTTTCAGTAACATCTGTGACATTAATTTTATTAATATCTAATTGCGGATTTAATTCCTTTACTTTTTCTTTAATTTGTTGTTCAGATGGTTTTTCAACTCCATTAGTTTTAAATATATGTTTGGTTTGATTATTTTTTGTGTCTCTTTTATTTTTATTTATATTTAAACCTGTTCAATTTAATTCAGATAAATTTTTAATAGTATTTTTTTTATAAGGAATATCAGTAATTAGTGTTGGTACAGTAGTTCCACTAATTAATACACTTAATAAACTAAGTAATTTTTTCATACTTGTTTTTCTCCTTTTTTTATCTTGAAACTTTTTACCAAGATTTATCTACATTATATATATATATATATATATAATCAAGGGTAAATTAGTTATTTTAAATACCTTTATTACGCATTTTAAGGGCTAAATTAAGAATGAAATATATTAAGTTTTTATGGGGAAAAAGCACTTAGTTATTTAAAATAACCGTCTCACACTGCATTAAGTTGTTTTATTAAATCAAAGTTTTAAAAACCCATTTTCATAATCAAAGATAATTTTTGAATTTTCTAAGTGTTTATAAAACCGCTTTTGTTTTTTATCTTTTGTGCGACTTAATAAATCTTTGTGTTTTTCACAAGTTCATAAAACTTTATTTGATAAAAATTCTTTAGTAATGAATGATATTGCTTTATAGCAGCTATAAATATCGCAAATTTGTTGTTGCTTATTAATTTTCATTACTTACTCCTTTCTTTTATTAAGTTTCTTTATTAGCAAATTAATTAACTTAAACAGAGAAAGGACAACACCTCAAATTAGGAGAAAAACAGGTTACACTTTGTAAAGATTTCTAATATATTTAATAAATGTGTAAACAACTTAAAGAGGGCATCAAAAAGTTGTTATAGTTTTTTATAAATATTTAAAATACTATCCTTCCTCTGAATTAATTAATAATTTTGGTTTTACAAATAAATTAAACCATTTTAGTAAATGGTTTAATTTATTATTCTTATTCAATTTCCGAGTTTTTTTCCAAAACCCCAATCTTTTTTATACGTTCATAAAGATATTTCAGAAAACAAAGTTTATCAATTAGAAGCAAACTATTTTAATTGATTATCCATAACAAATGAACTAGAAACAAATAACATACCTTCTCTTATACCTACTGAAATTAAATTATCTAATGGAGAATATGGTAAATATTTAACTAATTTAATTGTTTCTAACGACAAAATAGAAGAATATTTAAATTACTTTTCTCAATGATATAGATTACTTTATTCAAAAGCAGTTTGAACAAGTATAACTAAAGATTTAGTTGAAGATAACATTAAAATAACTTTTTATAAACACGAAAAACTTTTTACTTTAAATTAAATTGAAATATCAGGTATATATGAGGCGATGGAAATTATGATATTACAATTTTTATTGAAAAAGAACAAATTAATATTAATAATTTACAATTATTTAATAAAAATAATGAAAAAATGTCATTAATTACATTAGAAATATAAAATCTCATTTTAATTAATTAAAATGAGATTTTATATTGTTATTTAATTTTTACTTCACCATTTTTATTATCTACAGATAAATTAGGTAAATCTTTATGACTATTTTAATGATAAACAGATTTAAAATATGAACCATCATCAGTATGCCAAGTATTATTCGTAGAAATAATTCCCTCTTTAATTAACAATGTATAATAACGAAATCGTGGTGGTTTAAAAACAAGACTATATTTATTATAATCATCTATTTTTTTTCTAATCATTTGTATCATTTAAAAATTTAATAATTTTTCAATCATTAGTTTTATTACCCCGTCATACAACAAAATATCATTTATTATCAACTTGATTAAATGGTTTTTCTTGCGGGGCTATTCATTCTAAAATACCATCGTTTGTTTTTATATTGTTTTTTTCTTTTAGTTCTGTTAATTGTGCCTCGGTATATGCCATTTTATTACAAGAAACTAAACTTGTTGTACTTGTTCTAATTAGAGTGATTGTTCCTAAAATACTTAATATTTTTTTCATATTATTATAGTCCTTTTCTAATCTGAATCAGAACTAAAATCAAAACAACTATTTGCTAATAAATTTTCTTCATCATTATCATCAGAAAATAAATCGGGGTTTCGAAAATAGACAATAGGTGCTAATAAATTCTGAAAATTTCAAATTTTGCTATAATATTTTATATATGCAACAATAAATTGTAAATACACTTCACTATTTATTAATAAATCGCCATATTCAAAATTAGAAAATAATATATCAAATAATTTTTGACCAGTTAGTGAGGTTTCTGTATTTTCTTCATCATTATAGTCAATTGAGTCACGAGCTTCTTCGGGATCAGAATTTCTAACAAAATAAAGTGTTTTTAATGGGTCGATGTTTGGCTGAATTCCGACAATTAAAAACATATGTGCAGTAAGCTGACTACTACTATTTATAACTCCACTAACTGGAACAGCAGTACTTCTAGAAAAAGATTCTCATATTAAATTTTGTAATAAATTAAATTTTTCTTCATTATCTAAAATATAAAAAAGAAACTTTCCAGAGGAAAATAAGAATAACTAAAACCTAAATAATCTTTAATAAAATTATTTTCCATCATAAATCTATAAATATAAAAAAGATACATACCTTTATAATTTATAGAATTATCTGCTTTACTAAATAAATCAGCAAGTTGTTGTTGAGAAAAATTATTTATATTTTGATTTGTTATTTGACTATTAGCTAAGATATTTTGTAAAACTGCAATAGAACATCAAGAATCTTGTTCTTGTAATTCCATTGGTACTGGCATGTTATTTCTTAAATCTATTAATGCCGTTCTTAATTAATTCATCATTATGTTTGAATTTTTTATTAAATTTATTTTCTTCATTTCTATTATTAAATGTTTGTCAATCAATAGTATCATCATTTTTATTAATAATTTCATTATAGAATTCAAAATCATTACTTGATCAATATCCTTACGGGTATCTGGTGTATGAAATGATTCGAATTTATTCACTCATTCTTAAATTTCAAGATAAATTATAATAATAACTAAAATTATTTCAAATTAAATAAGTAAAAGACTTAATTTCTTCTTCATTAAGTTTATAACTGTAGTCACCATATGATGGAGGAAATTTTAAGAATAATTTTGTTAATTCTCTAACAAATAAACTTTTTTGTTTTGTAACAAAAAAAGTAATTTTATTTTAGTTAAAGTTATTTTGTTAATTCTAATTTTTATTTTAGTTGATGTTGATTTTTCAACTAAATTATATTTGTTATTTTCATTTTTATCGCATTTTTTGTTTCATAGCTTATTATTTCTTTTTTTCTGTCTTTTTCAACATATTTTTTTTCTGTCTTTTTCAAATTCTGTTTGTTCGCCAATAACTTGAAATAATTTATTATCTCTAAAAAATCATTCATTATCTTTAATATTTAAAGCAACATTAATTTGTTGATTAATTTCTAACCTTAAAAAATAAGTACAAAAAAGGGGGAAATTTTTTCAAATTACATTAGCATAAGCATCAATAGCATTTTCATCAAATGCTTTAGTAGATAAATTAAAAATATATTTTTTAATATCTGTAATTAATTTTTTAGTTTCTTTGATAAAATTACCTTTATTATTTCCAATAAATAATTTCATTATTTTTAATAATTTTTCTCTTGATAAAATTACAGATAATTCTCAATTATTATTATTTTTGTTATATACTTTTTCTAAAAAATTAAAATTACTTAAGTTATTTTTTTTTAAATTTTAGATTTTCACTATTGTCTTTTTTTATTATTTTTAATATTTCTTCTTTTTAATAAGGACTAGCAGCAATTGTTGTTGGTACAGCACCCCCACTAATAGTTAATACACTTAATAAACTTAAAAGTTTTTTCATTTTGTATAATTTCCTTTCTTTCATCCTGAAACTTTTTATCAAGATCTATTGACATTATATATATGCAAGTCAAGTATTTTTAAATATGTTATTTTAGAAAGGAAATAATTATAATTATTATTGTAACTATATTAAACCAATCTGGGATCACGGTGATTTTCATAAGTTTTGCGAAAAATGCCTTAAAGTTTAAAAAAACTTTTGCCGCGCTTTTTAAAATACTTGGGAAAAATTCTAAGCGTTAAGCGAAGAATTTTATAAAGGTTCCCAAATTTATTTGAAAGAACCTCAAAACAATTTTTAACTTGTAAGTCATTTTATCACAAAATTTCAGAAAATCAACCGCTCGCCCATAACCTCAAAAAACTATATAATTAGCTTTGTATATAAAAGAAAGGATTTTTTAAAATGGATAAAACAAAGCATCATTTTACTTTTAAAGAAAGAATAATGTTAAAAGATTTATTAGAACTTGATTCTTTAAAAAGAAAAAATGGTAAACCTAATATATCTAAAATAGCAAAAATATTGCATAAAAATCGCAATACAATTAGACGAGAAATAAAAAGGTTAAAAGATAATGAATATGACGCTAAATTAGCACACGAAGATTATTTACAAAAACGACAAAAATGTTTTAAAAAATCATCATTATTGCTAAATATTTTAGAATGACTAGATGAAAAATATAACAAATTTCATGATTCACCAGAACAAATCTGTAAAAAATATGAAAAAGAGTTTGGTATTAAATTTCCGGTATGTTTTAAAACTTTATATAAATATATTAATTTGGGATTTTTAAATTTCAAGAAAGATAATTTGTATTTTCATGGTAGAAAATATAAAACAAAAAATAGAATTGATAACCGTGGAAAAATAAGAAATTTTAAAACTATTGAAGAAGCAAAACATGATAAATATGAATTTGGTTGATTTCAAATGGATACTATGGTTGGTAAAAACAATAGTGTTTGTTTAGTTTTAATCGAAGAATTAACCCAATTTAAAATCATTAAACCATTAAAAGAAAAAACAACAAAAGAAGTTACAAACGCAGTAGAACGAATTTTTTCTAACAGATTTTTTAAAGATAGATGCAAAGGAATAATAACAGATCAAGGCAAAGAATTTGCTGATTGAGAAAAAATTGAAAAAATAACAAATGCTAAAGTATATTTTTGTGATAATGGAACTCCAACACAAAAACCCGAAGTTGAAAGAGTAATCCGTAATTTTAGACATTGATTTTCCAAAGGAATTGATTTAAGTATTTATTCAAGAAATTATTATCAAGAAGTTGCTAATATAATAAACTCTAAACTTAAAAAATATTTACATTAACTATCTTCAAAAGAAGTTTTTATACAAATGTTTAATTTTTAATATAATTACCTATAAAAATTTTAATCATTTTATTTTTCAGTGTGCCAAAATTCATAAATTTAAAACAAAACTACTAAATTTTTTTAAAATAAATTATATTGAACATTTATTTTATTGGTATTATAATGAAATCAAATAAAGCGCTACACTTCATAGTACAATTTACAAACACAATTATTCCTTTATAACTTTCTTATTTTAATTTTACCAAGTTTTCGTAAGTGTTGTTTTAATCCATGATGTCATCAAAAATGACAAGCATCAGTTATCACAATAATTGTTACAGGAATCATTGCCATTGCTAAACAAGAAGGAATAAAATATCAATTATTTAAATTATAAACTTCTAAATCATTTAAGTTTAATACTTTATTATTAATTCAAGGAATAAACAAAATAACAATATTTAATAAAACTGCTCCTATTGCGGCATAAATTAATGGTCGATTAATAATTGGAGTAAAACGTTGTTTTATTTTTCAATTTGTTAAAGTAACAGTATTAACAAACATACTTGGTGCACAAGTTAAAGCAATAAAAATCCCTGTTCGACCAAAATAAGAAATTTGCAATTTCATTTCAATCGCAATATTATGATCACTACTTCGTAAAAAATCAAAAACTGTTTGATAACCATGAGTTTTGTATGCTTGGGTTGGAACAAAACTCATCCCAAAATAATAAGCACCAACACAAACACTTGTTGTTAAAATTGTAATGCGAATCATTGGTCCTCAAATATTCCGAAATAAAGGATTCTTCCCTTGCACTGGTTTAATTGTCATTAATGTATCATCATTATCAGCCATTCCAATACAAATTGCTAAAATTGATTCAATAACTAAATTCATTCATAAAATATCAGTTGCTTCAACGGGTGAAACATGGTTAATTAAGGATAAAATAAAAATTGATAAGACATTTGCTAAATTAACTCCAATAACAAACGTAATTGCTCGGCGGATTTTTTGATAAACATTACGGCCTTCATTAACCCCTTTAATAATTGTTTCAAAATTATCATCCGTTAAAATAACATCAGCTGCTTGTTTCGCAACATCTGTTCCGGTAATTCCCATTGCTACCCCAATATCAGCTTTTACTAAACTTGGAGCATCATTAACCCCATCCCCTGTCATTGACACAAGATAATCTTTCTGCTGTAAAATATTAACAATCCTAACTTTATGTTCAGGATTAACTCGTGCAAATACTTTAATATTATCAACAATTCTAATTAATTGCTCATCTGTCATTGCATTTAACTGTTCTGAAGAAATTACTTCATATTCTGAATAAGCTAAGTCTAATTCTTTTGCAATTGCTAGGGCAGTTGTTGCATGATCACCAGTAATCATAACAACTTTAATTCCAGCAGCATGTGCTTTTTTTACTGCTTCAATAGCAGATTGACGAACAGGGTCAATCATTCCAACAGATCCTAAAAAAATTAAATTTTTTTCCAATACCTCTGGGTCTTGTTCATCATCAAAATTAGTATTATAAGCAAAAGCTAATACCCGTAATGCTTGCGCTGATAAATCATCTGCTAACTTTAACAACAATGCTTTATCTTTTTTTGTTAATGTTAAAATTTCATTCTTAATCATAATGCGATCACAGCGTTCTAATAAACTATCCAATGCGCCTTTTGTAAAAGTTGTGCTAACCCCTTCAATCACATTTAAAGTTGACATTAATTTCCGTTCAGAATCAAAAGGAACTTCATCAATTCGTTCTCATTTATCACGTGAATCTTGCTCATCATAAGAAAATAATTCAGCATAATCCACTAATGCTAATTCTGTTGGATCACCAATCCGTTCTTTATCTTCAGTAACACTATCGTTACATAAAACTAATGCTTTTAAAAACAAATCTTGGTGCCGATCCAGACTACTATTAACGTATTCATCAGCATTAATTACAGCATTATTCATCATTACTTTTTTAACTGTCATTTTATTTTGTGTTAAAGTACCTGTTTTATCAGTACAAATAACATTGATACTTCCTAATGTTTCCATACTAGCAAGTTTTTTGACAATCACATTTTGTTTTGCCATTCGTTTGGTTGAAAATGATAAAGTAATCGAAACAACTGCCGCTAATGATTCTGGAATCACCCCAATTGCTAAAGTAATTGCTACCATTAAATAATTAGTTCATCCACTTTTATTACCATTAAAGTATAATGCTAAAAAAATAACAATAGCAATAATAAAACTTAAGCCTGCAATTCAATACGAAAACTTTGTTAGTTTTTTTTCTAAATTTGTAGCAGTTTCTTCTGTTTCATTAATTGTTGTTGCAATTTTTCCAATTTCTGTTTGTTGACCAACCTTAATAACTACACCAACTGCTCGCCCAGCTGTAATAAAAGTTGACATAAAAGCAATATTTTTCATTTCTGCCAAAATTGTTGTTGATTCAATTGGGTAAGCTGTTTTATAAGCAGGAACACTTTCCCCTGTTAAAATTGCTTCATCAATAAATACATCAGATTGTTCAATAATGCGTAGTTCCGCTGGAACATATTTTCCTGCTTCTAAAATAACAATATCACCAACTGTTAATTCATTGGCTGGAATTTCTTGCTGAGAATCATTTCGAATTACGACCGCTTTTGGTTTTGATAAAGATTTTAAATCGGCCATTGATTTCCGCGCTTTTACTGTTTGGATTGTTTCTAAAATTGCATCAAGGATAACAATTGCTGCAATTACTGAAAAATCAATAAAGTATTCGCCCTGAATTTGTCAATTATTTCCAATCATTGGCGCAATTACTGAAATTACAGCAGCTGTAATTAAAATTAATTGGATTGGTTCAATTAAGGCTTTGCCAAAAATAACATATCATGGGGTTACTTTACTTTTTGGTAATTCATTTTTTACATATTGTTTTTGCCGAGCAATTACTTCTTCTGAAGTTAAGCCCGTTTTAAAATTAGTTTTTAAATTAGTTTCTAAGTTGCTATTATTCTGGGATATGTATTCTTCCATTACTAGTGACCTTTCTATTTTACTATGTTGTTAATCATTATACCTTAAAAATTTTATTTTAAAAAAGTTATTTTTACTTCTTAATCATGAATTTTTTTTGAAAATAAAATTATTTATTTTTATTTAAGATGTAAATAAAAAATTAAAATCAGAAATATTATTTCTGATTTTAATTTTACTTAAATTATAAATTTTTATGGCGCTTAACAATATTCGTTTGGTTAATGCAAAACATTGAATAATAAGGATTTATTCATTTTACAACACCTTACCCCATTCGATTGTAATTGTTTGAAGCATTACGTAATAAATTAATCCTTTGCTTCTTTAATTCTAATAAATTACCTTTACTAAAAGAAGGCCGCTTTTGATAAATGTTTGTTACCTCTTGTTGTTTTTTATTTTTTAATGTCCTTTGCTGATAATGTTTTTTTGTATATTTTTTAATTTTTTTAAACTAAGTGCTCGTTTTTGATACTGGGTTTGACTTATTGGATGTGCATTATAATTTGCTTTAATCTTAATATTATATTCTTGTCGCATTAAATTTAAAATTGTTTCTTTTTGAACAAAAGTTAATTCTGTTTTTGCTTTTAAAATTCGTTCAATTGAAAGAAAATTTAATTTTAGTGAATTTAAAAATTTAAAAGTTTTTAACGCTTTTGGATCTAAATTTAATTTGTTCAACATTACCCATCATTCCTTTTATTGGGTATATTATACATTTTTTTCTATTAAATTAAAAATATTTTTTCATAAAATAGGTTAAAACTTCTTGTTGTGAATAAATATGAATATTTTTCTTCATTGCAATATAATGATGCTTTTGAAAAAAAGCAACAGCTGGTAAAAAAGCATTTACAGTAATATCTAAAAACCCGTTTGTTTGTGCTTCTAATTCTAACTGTTTTAGCAATTTTTTGCAAAAATATCACCCTTGATATTCAGGGTCAATATATAAATCAGTGATTTGATTTTGTTGGGGATGATAAGCACCATAACCTAAAATTTTATTTTCAAAACTAATTACATATCCTACTTCGGTTTCTAATTTTTTATAAAAATTATTATTCTGAAAATACTGTAAAATAGCTTCTTGTTCTAAAAGATTATAATCATCAATACTAATTTTCTTAATTATTTTTTGTCTTAACTGATTAATTTGGTCTTGATCAATAATTATAGCTTTTCGAATCATTCGTGATTCCTTTCACATTTTTCCTTTGCTATTTTAAAATAATCAAAAAACACCGACACGAAAGTATTATTATCTACTTTACCTTAATCATAACATAAAACCTGTTAATCCAAACAGATGTTAAGTCTAATCTTTGATGAAAATAATTTTAAAAAAATAACTCATTAGGATGAGTTATTTTTTTTCTTTATGTAAAGTATGTTGGTTACATTTTGAACAATATTTTTTCACTTCTAATTTGTCCTGTTGTTTCTTTTTGTCACGTTTTGCAATGTAGTTTTCTTCCTTACATTGTTCACAACGTAAAATTATTCCTTCACGCATTTGTTTACTCCTCTTTTCTGCTTAAATATTATTCTTCCCAAATTTTACAACAAGTAAATTATAACAAAATAATTTAAATTTGCCAATTATTTTCGCTGCTTTCCGCATTTTTTTAATTATCTCAACGAAAAATGGTAGTAGGAAAAATTCGAACAATTAACCATATTAAGAGACCAGTTAAAACAACTGAACCCAACATAACACCACAACCAATACTTAAGCCCTTGATTGATAAAATTACTTCTTTATAGTGTGCACCAAATAAAGCTGGAATGAAAGCTACAAATAAGAATGAACCTCCGACAAATAAAATTGTTAAAATGGTAGTTACTATTGATTGCATTGTTCGTGAATTAATTAAGATAACAGCAATAATCATTAAAGCAATTGCAAAAGCAGTAATAAAAATTGAAATAATGAAAAACAAAAGAACAATTAAATTATACGCAACAGCAAAATTAATCTTTAACACCGCATTAATAATTAAACTAGTAATTAAAACTATAAAATCAGCAATTAATACTAAGGTAAAATAAAAAGCGTAAACAATCAAAACAAAACCTAATGGTTTAATTCCTAATAATTCAATGCGTTTATAGACAACGGACATTTTTAAATCAATTAAAATCACTGGTTGCTGGTTGTGTTGAAGTTGATGCTTGTTCGGCCAAATGTCAATGAGAGGGGTTGAATTACTCAACATTATCAATATATAATCCACCAATTGTATCTGAGTTTTTAAAATTAAGAAAAGATGATGAGATAAAAATTAAAGGCTCGGTATTTAATCAACTAAACTTAAAAACTAAACGCTATTTTTTATCTTTTAGAGTGGATAGTTTTGAAATTATACAAAAGGCAATTAGAAAAAGAACAAATTTTAAAAAATAAGGAGGTGAAAAAATGGTAAAAAATGTAAGATATGTTCTTATTGATGAAAATAATAAACCTATTAAAAACGAAAATGATAGTTTTGATATTAAAACTGCAGAAGTTATTTTAGAAAATTATGAAGAAATTAATGAATTTAATGCAAGTAATTTAGAAAATAGCAATCAACAAATCAATGAATTATAAACAAAAAACACTGAATTAATTTCACAATTAGAACAACAAACCCTGCAATTAAAACAAATTGAAATTAATAATTTTAATAATTCTTTAACTGATAATGAAGAATTTAAAAATGTCTTATTAAAATCTTATAATATTACTGATGATATTGAAGTAATTAAAACACATTTACAAAGTGTTTATGATGAATTAATTAAGGTACAAACCGTTAATACCGGTGGCGTGTCAAAAACAGATAATAAAGAAAACAATATTTTAGATACAGACAATGTTTTTAATAAATAAGAAAGGAGGAGATAATTATGGCACAAAATCCACAAAGAATATTTGGAGATATTATTAATCAAGCAACAAAAAATGATCGTGAATCATTTGACCAATGATATTTACAAACTTATCAACAAAAATTTAGTTGAGAAGCACTATTTGCGTGAAAAGAAGCAAATAAGTTTGGTTTAACATATAAAAGAAAGAAAAATATTCAATACAATGAAGGTTTAGGAAAAGATGGAAAAGTATTTAATACTGACGATAATTTATTAAAATACTCAACCGTAGAATTTGATGATGGAGTTGTTGAATTAGATACCATTTTAACATTTGCTCGTAAATTAGATCCCGTAGAAAGTGATTTTAATCCTAATCTTTGAGCTGCTGATATTGAGCAAGTAATGGACACTGAGGTTGCTTATAAACGCAATAAAATTTTAGAAATTATTAATAAAGGAAAAGTTACAAATATTCAAGGTAAAAAAGTGGATGATACAAATGCATTACAAATCCACGATGAAATCATAGATAAAATATATGAAAATGGCTTTACTCCATCAGAAACAGTTGTCTTGGGTTCGGCTGATTTTATTCGTGGAATTCGTAATAAATTACAGTTACAACTTGGAGCAAACGACCAAATAAACAGTGTAATCACAACAAGTGGCGCAATGAAAACTGTTGAAGGAACAACATACTATATGGTTCCTAAAAAATTACCAATTATTAATAAAGATGGTTCAGAAGGAACAATTAGTTTATTACCAGAAGATGTTAATGCAATTGCCTTTAAATTTAGTAAAAAATATGACCCTCTTATTTTACACAAAAAAGACCATACTCCATTAAGGGTTGGTGCTGCTGTGTTAGGTACTGGAATGGGTAATACTTTGATTATGGAGCATGTTTTATATTTAGGTGGAGCAGTAGTTGAACCGAAGGGAATTATTAAACATATTGTTGCAAAAATTGATATTAGTAAAATTAATAAATTAGATAAACCAACTATTCATGTTGCAGACCCAACAAAAGCAACACCAGAACAGTTAAAACCATAATTTAAAGATGTTGTTTTAAAAGCCGTAAAAGCCGTAAATAATTCTTTAACTGAAAGTGATTTTGATTACTTTATCGAAAGTAAAGGTGAAGATTGACCTATTGATATTACAAATGATAAAACTGTTGAAGTTCAAATTCAAGGTAAAAATAATGCTACTTGTCAAACAAATCCAATTGATGTTAAAATTAAAAATTATTAATAATAGTACTAAAAAATAGTATTTTTTTTTGTTTGATATATATGCCAATTAGAACATCTAAAACTGCTCTTATTTATTCTGTTAAAAAAATACCAACTAGATTGTCTATTCAACAACAAGAAAAAAGTTTTGGTTTACAATTATTAGAATTTTTAGGAATTCAAGTTTTAGCCCTTGGTTTATCAGTTTTAACTGGCTGTGTAGCATCTTCTGTTAGTTTGGGTGCTGGTTTATCTAATTTTGCCGCAGCCTTTATCTCATTTAGAGTAGAAACAGCAACCGATTTTGCTGTAAATCAAATATATGATAGTTTAACATCAGAAGTAACTGCAAAAAGTACTGCCTTAAATTTACTACCAGCAATTGGTGTAATTGGTAAATTAACGCGCGCTGCTCGAACAACTAAAATTTTAAAATTAGCAAAAGAAAATAAATTACTTGGAAAATTAGGTATAATAAATGCTAATAACTTAAAGGATGCTGTCAGACAAGTTACAGGTAAAAATATTTTATCTGATAAATTAATATTTGATTTTACAAAACAAGCTAATAATAAGACTTTGTTATATACAATTGGAAAATTAGCACGAAATGATTTTTATAAAGGTTTTAAAGTTTATAAATTAGAAACAATTAATAATTTATTAAAAATTGAAAAAAATATTCAAAAAATAAGTCCTAAATTAGTTCAAAAAATACCACGCGTAAATGAAAAAAATGCTAATAAATGATTATCTGAATATGGATTAAATATTGATAAAATAAGCAAAATTAGTACTAATGAATGATATAACATTATAACTAATCTTCATAAAAAAGGTGTTGGTAAAAACCTACTATTAAATGCTAATTTAATGCGGGGCAGTAAAATATATAATAATAAATTATTAAATATTTTGCATCAAACACCAATTAAATTAAATAAAATTTTGAATCATTTAAACCCAAATTTTTATATTCAAAAAGTAACTAAAAAATTATTAGCCCTAATTGAAAAACAAATAATTACTATTAAACAAAAAGTAATTAATAAAATTACTGATAAAACTAAAAAAATATTTTCTAAATTTGAAACTAAGGCTATTAAAAAAGGCCAATTATTACCTTTTACTTATGGTTCTGATGTTTTTTTAGCAGTAAAAATTGTTCCTTTATCAGTTGCGGGTGAAGTTGCTTTAACAATATATTATAAAAATCCTAAATATACCCCTATTGTCGTTATGACAACTTTAATCAAAGCAGAATAGTTTGTTTTGGCTCCTTAACCGTTTAAATTATATATTAACAGTGAGTGATTTATTGGGTGGGGATTTAAAAAAACAAGTTTGTTTAATTTAGTTTCTTTTGCCCCACTTTCTTATCGGCAAGTAGTAAAAGATAGTTTTAAAATATATCGAACAATTGCTAAGGTATTAAAATTGCAAGAACAATTTAAAAATAACTTTAATAAAGATAAATTGTTAAATACATTAGAAGATAGTGCGGTTACTAGTTTATTGGGTAATGGACTAGTATTTCAAGCATACAAACAACTCATAACAAAACAAGATTTCAACAAAACAATTAAAATAAAAACACTATTAAATAGTAAAAAGTTTATTTTAAATAAAAAATATTCTAAAAAAAGTAAATGATAAGTAGATTATTAAATGTTAAATGAATTATGACAAAATGTTACTTTGGAAAATTATAATAATTTTAATCCAATGACAGGTAAAATTACACAAGTTCCAGTTCGTTATAATAAGTTCTTTAAAGGTGATGTAGAATTATGATTTAAAACATTTGCTTTAAGATCCCAAAATATGATTAATTCCTATTTAAATTATCCATTTTCAAAATTAAAATTTGAAACATTTAAAGACCCATTATTAAAGAAAATTTGTATTAATATGGTGTTTATTGCGATTAAGCATTGAACATTTAATCGTATTCCAATTGAGTTTTTTACTTCGGCAAATATGAGTGTTGGTGATATTAATTATTCTTCACAAAATGACCCTATGGCAGCATGGCAAGGTTTATTACCAACTTATGCAAAATAATTGGCTAATCTAACAACTTTAAAGAAAATGTTTCGCACTTTTCAAGAAGAAGGTATTGATTTAACTATGATAGATTTAGAAGCATATTATACACAATTAGAAGTTGATGCTTTAATAGAAAAAGAAAAAACAGAAAGAATAGAAACTGATGATAAATTAGAAAAGAAAATAGGTAATTTATTTAAAATTGATAATAAATCAGTTATATATAATTCTAACAATTAATTAAGTGTTCCATTTGATAATAAAACTATTATTAAAAATGATGGTGGAAAAATTTCAGTTTCAGATTTAAAACAAAATAAAATAACTTTAATGTCTAATTCTAGTGGTCGTAATAATGCTGATTTTAATGTTGAAAAAGGAGAATTAAGAATATGAGATCCTAGTTTTCAAAATAATGACCAAGTTGCAGATTTTAGTGTTATTAAAACAAACAAAACGCCCTGACTAGAAGCAACTGATGATACATTACCAACTACTAAATATATTAATGAACATTATCAATTAAAAGATAGAGATGGTAATGATTGAGAAATTGTTAATACTAGTGATTTTATTAGAAATTCAAAAGAATATACTGTTAGAGCATTTGATAATAAATATTATTATCGCATAAATTGTTCTGTTGAAACACAATTTAGAATATATGGTTTTACAATTTTTGTAAATCCTAAATTTATAAGTGAACAAATGCCAACAACTTATTATATTGGAACATCAATAGAAGGTTATTCATCAATATTTGAATGAGATAAAAATACTAATTATGGAGAAGTAACTATTGAAAAAGAAGAATCAGCGCAATATTTAAATGGAATTTATATTGAAAGAAAAAGAATAAGTTAGAAAGGAGATGTTATTATGCCTAAGGTAACTATTAAAGATTTAATTATGTTTTTTAAAATCTTCGGAGTTTCATCGTTGTTTTTTATCGCAGGAATTATTATTTGTTTTATAGGAGAAAAAAACATTAGGTATTTCTTGACCAGCGTATGTTATTGTTTCAGCAATATTTATCGGAGCTGGAATTATAGTTTTGATTATTGAAACTATTAGATTTATCAAAAATCATAACAAAAAACAAAAAGAAGATAGTATTGAAGATTTTATTAAAAAAGAAGATACAAAATAAAGAGGTGATATAAATGGGATTATTACCAGCAAAAAAGAAATTAAAAAAAGAATATGATATTGATAGTTATTATCTTAATTTAGCATCAACTATTACTAATCGTAAAAATGTTACTGTTTAAAAACATAATGAGATTTTAGAAAAAAGAATTTGTGAAGATAATGCTAATTTTTTAAATCCACGAGATTTAAAAAATTAGCATTTATAATCCACTTACTAATCAAAAAATAGATACTAAATTAATTAATAACTTTTTAAAAATGTAGGACTTTACTAATAAGAATTGATATAACGAATATAAAATTAATAAAAATGGTAAAGGTGCATATTTTATTTTTGCTAATAATTCAAAACTTAATTTTATTACTATTGATTTTTACAATGACCAGTATGATGAATTGGGTAATTTAGTATCTTGCACTTTTGATTATGACCCTTATATTAAAAATGACCAGAGTGTTTTTATTACTGAAAAATTAGAAATTGATTATGTAACTAAACAAGTAAAAGTTATTAGAAAGTTAAAAACACAATTATACAGTACTATTACCGACTTATATATTGATGATGCTAAATGAAATAATTATACTACATTACAAAGAGAAGAAATATTGCCACTTAATTTTATACCAATTGAAATTATTCCTAATAATCCTAATTTTGAACCTTCTGCTCGTTATGGAAAACAATTTGCTAGTATTTTAGATATTATTGCTGAAAAAATAATGTTAGACCCATTATTAAATAGTAGTAAATTTACGATTAATACTAATGGAGTTACTGGTGTTGTTGACCAAGAAATTAGTAAAATGTTGGCTTCATTTATTGAAAATGACTTGTTATTGGTTGAAGGTGACCCTGATAGTAATTTTCAACCAGTAGACTATATTGCGGGTAATTTTAAAGGTGAACAATTAACTAAAATATATGATTGATTATTAACTAATTACTATAAAATAAATCGCCATCATGTTCCTGCTATTGCTAAGGGAGCCCAACAAACTCAGGCAGAAGTTGCAGGAGTTAATATTCAAACAAACGCATCATACGAACAAATGATATATATTAGAGAGATTAAATTAACTGAATTTATTATTAAGTTAATTAAATATGATAATGCGATTTTAAACAGTAGAACATTCAATATTAAAAATATTGATGAATTAATTGTTGATATTAAATTACCAGTAAATGCGATTTTAAACAGATAATTAAAAAACAATGAAACTATTATCAATATGCCTAATAAAGAAGAAGGAGAACAAGAATAATGTTAAAACCATCTGAAAAAATGTTAGCACAATTAGCGGAAAATGATGAACCAATTGACTATTCAATCGATAGTATTCCGTTAGATTTTGCCAGTCAATCGCAGTACAGCGACCCTGACTTAGAACAATTATTTACTGAAGACCGTGCCAGAACCTTATATATTTATAAAATTAATAATCTTGTTAAGACAAAGCAAAAACCAATCTTAAATTACTCTAAAAATAGCGTTAAAATAGGTTTTATTGACAAAGATGAATATATTAAAATAACTGGTTATGAAATTAGTGATTTTAACTTTAAATTACAAATTCAACAAAATACCACAGTCCAAGATAATAGCACAAGTTATGTAATGATTGATGAAAAAGATATTTTAATTAATGATATTTCAAAACAAGATAAAGAATTTTTAGAAACATTAGAATTAAAAATAGTATCTATTAATGAACCAATTAGTGAAGACAATAAAAATAAATGATATATCATTGAAGAATACAAACAACCTTATTCACCTGGTGGTTTTGACATTATTAAATCTATCCATTTAGTTAAAATAACTGATTTTAAGTGAAAAAATCAAAATAGTATTCACTTAGTTTTACAAAAATCATTACCCGAAGACACAGTATTTACTGGAATTGAAATCAAATATCCTAAATCGATGCTATTTAGCAATATTAAGTACTGAGGCAATGTCAATGGTGTTTATTCTTATCCATCATCAATTGTTGAAAATGCTAGTTTAGTGCCTTTGTTATCAATGCCTATTGAAACAAATCCTACTTTAAGAGTATTTCAGTATTGATTTACCGAAAGTTTTTTACCATGAAGTATTGCCAAAAACTATATTAAAGGTAAAGATATATTAGGTTTATTAGATATTAAAGAATTAAATATTGTTTTATTAAATTATTTAACATATCGTTATAATTATGATAGAAAATTTCAAGGAGCAAAATACGACGAAAAAGGTAACCCTACAAATAAATCAGCTATATTACGCCAAAAATTCGAAGGACAAAAACCAGAAGATGTAATTGATGGTTTATTTGAAAACTGAAAATTAGATAATTATAAATCTTTAAATGATAATGCTGTCAAAAGATTTAAACAAATTATTTACATGTTATCAAACTATACATATAGTAAATATGCAATTAATAAAGGTTATAATGACGATGTTAAATTATTTGCTCCTTATTATTTCGAATTAATTTCAACTCCTAAAAAAATAGAAGATGGCTATTGAGAATTTAAAGATTGTCAAGTACTATTAAATTCATTATATTTTAATTTTGCTGGCGGTCCTACTCCACCTAAAAATTATTAAAAAGAAGTTTATGCAAGTGAAACACCATTTAATAAAGTTGATGATAAATATTATTTTGTTGTATGGCATGGTAATGTAAATGATGATTGAAAAATTATTAAATTTAAATATGATAAGTATGAAAAAAAATAAAGTACTTGATGAGTATAATAATTATAAACTTCAATTATTTCAAACCGGAACAGCAGGACAAGGTTATTGAAAAGACATTTGTTTAGTTAATAATAATGGAATGCCGCGTTATTTTGCATGAAGTTTTTATCCTAATTATTTTAAATCAGTTTATCGTTGAAATAATAACAGTGAACATAATACACCTTTTATTTCACCTAAAACTGGACAAATTACAGATTGAAATTTAAAACAACAAACAAATGTTAATAACAACAAAGATAATGAAATTAAAGTAATTATTAAAAATAAAGATATTTCAGAAAATCCTGTTTATCAATTAGAAGCAATTTTTTTTTTAATTGATTATCATTGATAAACGAATTAGAAACAAACAACATTCCCTCCCTTATTCCGGCTGAAATTAAATTATCAGATGGAGAATATGGTAAATATTTAACTAATTTAATTGTTTTTAATGACAAAATAGAAGATTATTTAAATTATTTTTCGCAATGATATAGATTACTTTATTCTAAGGCAGTTTGAATGAGTATGACTAAAAAAATAGTTGTAGATAATATTAAAATAACTTTTGATAGAAAACTATTTAATTTAAATAAAATTGAAATATCAGGTATTTGAGGTTACGGAAATTATAATGTTACAATTTATACAGAACAAGAAAAAATTAATATTAATAATTTAGAATTATTTAATAAGAACATTGAAAAATTATCACTAATTACATTAGAAATATAAAAAGTCATTTTAATAAATGACTTTTTATTATTCATTAACCTTTACTTCACCAGTTTTATTATTCACACTTAAATTGGGTACATCTTCTTTATCATTATTTCAACGATAAACTGATTTAAAATAATTAGGATAAAAACTTCATGCAAAATAACGCGGCATTCCATTATTATCAACTAAACAAATGTCTTTTCAATAACCTTGTCCTGCTGTTCCGGTTTTAAATAATTGAAGTTTATAATTATTATACTCATCAAGTACTTTATTTTTTTCATACTTATTATATTTAAATTTAATAATTTTTCAATCATCATTTACATTACCATGCCATACAACAAAATATCATTTATTATCAACCGTATTAAATGGCTTTTCTTGTGGTGCTATTCATTCTAAAATACAATCATTTGTTTTTATATTATTTTTTTCTTTTTCTTTTTTTAATTAATCTTCGCTATATTGTGGTGTATTACAAGAAACTAAGTTTGTTGTACTTGTTCCAATTAGAGTGATTGTTCCCAAAATACTTAATATTTTTTTTATTTCGTTATTTCCTTTATATTTTTTTAGAAAAATTTATTAATTAAAATAAATGGAAATAAATTAATAATTTATTTCCATAAATACTTTTTAATTTTTAATTAACTTCATGAAATTCAATATTACCATCAAATCCTTGTTTTAATGATCTGCTGGCTTTACCATTAAAAGTTATACTATCATCATTATTTATATTAATTTCTTGTGGCAAGATATCATATTGTTTTAGTTTTTGCATAATTTCTTTAATTGATAATGTAATATTTTTTTCTTCATTATTTAAAGCAATTACTTTTGCAATAATTGTGCCATAAATATCTTGTTTTAAATTTAATGTTACTTGTGCTAAAACCTCATCTAATGAAGCTGTAACTTTAATTTTTTGGTTTGGTTTAACTCTAATTCCTTGGGATGGTAATTCTACTTCTGAACTTTCTTTATATTCATTTGTTTTACTATCTGAAAAATCAAATGTATTGCTTAAAGTTTTAGTTTCTGATGATGTATTTGTTGTTGAAGAACAATAATTACTTCCAACTCCAATTTTTGTATTAATATCGGTTGAAACTTTAGCAAAGGGTCATACACCCGCTTCTCCATGAACATTAACACCTAATTCAAAACTTAAGTTATCTTCAACACTCGAACTAGAACTTTGTTCTGTTCTTTTTTCTTCACTATCTGTTTTACTTAAACCTGTTGTAATTTGAGTATTTATAGTTATTTCTTTTGTATACTTGCAACTTGTAGTTTTCATATTTTGTTTTTCAGGTAAATTATGAAATAATATTGTTGTTCCAAAACAAATACTTTTACTTTTTTTATCATATATTGGTTCAATAATTTTTGTTGCTGTTACATTTGAATATATTAAATTATTTTTATTAATATTTATAATTTCTTTTATAATTTCTTGATTTTTATCTCTAAAATTTAAAAATATTCCTTTTTTAATTAATTCATCTAAATTAATAATTTTATGTTATGGATTACTATCAAGTAAATAATATACTTTTATATTTCCAGCATAATTATTTGAATTATTTTTTGCTTTGATTGTAGCTGAAGTGTTTGTTTTATTAATTACTTCTAATTGTGAAATATCTAAATTTATATTTAAATAATTTAATTCATTTAAAATTACATTATCAGAATTATTGTTAATTTTTTTTAAATCATATTTAGGTAAATTATTTAAATCATATTTAGGTATTATATATTCATATATTCTTCTATCATTAGCAGCAAAATAAACTTTATTATTTCATGTTAAAGCAGGACCACGAACTCAAGTATTTGAATTTTCAGTATTAATGACAACTTTTTGTTGATCGGTTATTAAATCATATTCATATACTTTACTACCATCTGTACCCAAATATAATTTATTATCTAGTATAACTCCACTACCATTAATGTTATTTCTTACCCTAGTAATCGCTCTTTGATTTTCTCTCTTATTTCTAATTATTTTTTTAAAATCATATGTTTGTGGATAATTAATATTACTATTTAATTTATCTTGTTTTTGATAAGAACTGGCAGCAATTGTTGTTGGTACAGCGCCCCCACCTAATAGTTAATACACTTAATAAACTTAAAAGTTTCTTCATTTTATATAATTTCCTTTCTTTAATCTTGAAACTTTTTATCAAGATCTATTGACATTATATATATAAGCACTTCTGAGTATCTTTTTATAAGGGAAGTTATTTAATGATTATTATAAATTATATTTTTGCACTAATCTGGACTCGCGGTGATTTTAATAATTTTATGAAAAATGTCTTAAAGTTTAAAAAAACTTTTGCCGCGCTTTTCAAAGTACTTGGGAAAAATTCTAAGCGTTAAGCGAAGAATTTTATAAAGGTTCCCAAATTTGTTTGAAAGAACCTCAAAATCTTTTTTAACTTGTAAGTCATTTTATCACAAAATTTTAGAAAATCAACCGCTCGCCCAAAACCCCAAAAAAACTATAAAATATGATTTTTATATACCCATTTTAAAACGATACGGATAAGAACCATAAAACAACGCATTATATGGGTTATGATACATTTTACTATCGGGTGTGTTTGTTTTGGTATCACTAAATCTTAATCACTAATGCACTTATCCAAAAACGGAAAGTTATCTAATGTGCCATATATTTTACCTTGAACAAACATTTTTCTTATTCATGTTACACGATTAATTATACCCGCTTCTTTATTAAGTGATGTTTGATGTTTTTTGGCTTTAAATATTTTAATTTTATATCCTAAATAGAGGTAAATATCTTCTTGCAATTTTTGCATAAAGTCATGAGCATTAATATCATAATGAAATGTGGTATATTCAAAACCATCAAATTTATCAAATGTATTAATTATTCATTGCCCATAATGTTCAACTATTTCATTTAAGTTCATTGCGTTTTTTTGTGTAACAATATTTTATTCAACTAAATATTTATCATATTCATTATTTTCATTAATTTTATAACCACTAAATAAAAATACGGTATGATCGGCACTACCATTAGCATAGTCAACACCAATTGAATAACTATCAAATTGATACTGCTTTGTATTGGTATTATAAAAATCTTGTAAATTATACTTTTTAATATATTTACGATAATTTCGTAAAACATAAATACTGGGGTCATTATCGTTATATTCAAAACCATAGTATTCAATTTCAAATAAATCGGGGCGCTCTTCTTTATTTGTTAAAACAATTTTTTTAGTAATATCAGGAATTTTGTTTCAAACAGCTCCCATTGTTAATCGTAAATTAAAAACTCCCAAAGCATTAAATGCCTGTGTATTTTCTGAATATACTTGATTGTGTTCTTTTAAAATAGTTTTCATTCGGGCATTTAAGGGTAAAATAAACAAAAAACAGTTTACCAAGTTATTAATTACGCTTCATTCATCCCTAGACAACTTTATATAAAGAAAATAACCTTTTGGAGTTCCAACCCTCTTGTTTTTTTTAGTGTCCGATATTGTTTTTTTTGGTTTAACAACACTCTTTTTATGAAAACAATCCAAAAAACACATGCTCTGACATTTCACAAGTGATTAATCTTGCCGAGAATTAAAGAAATAAATAGGAGTAATAAATCCAACCGTTTTCACACTTTCTTTAAAGCTTCGTGCCATAGATGAGTTATTCATCTTTAAGCATCAAAAAATATTAAGTTTTAAAGATTGAATTTTGGATTAATCGTTAGATAGTATCTTTATTTTTTTGTCTCATTATCTTTTTTAATTCTTTGTTTATTAAATATATTTTTTAGTAATATATTTAACAATTAACTAACAACTAAATAAAACAATTATTCAAAATTTTTTAAGAAAAGAAAGGATGGATTTTTCTGAAAAAACATATTTTATTAAGTGTAAAAGATACTATCTAACGATTAATCCAATAAATATAAGTATTTTTTACAAAATAAAAAGCACTTTATTCTTTTTCAATAAAGTGCTACATTTGCATTTACAATTTACATTAAATAATAATAATTTTAACGAAAGGGAATATCTAAATATGAAAAAAATAGTGAATTTATTAAGCGGTATTAGTTTAATAGGAAGCAGTTGACCAATGGTTAATGCTAATAGTAGTTATAATCCACAAGTACAAATATTAAACAGAAGTAAACGGCAAGGAAATTTTAAAGCATTAAATGAAGAAATTAAAAATTGAATCTTAGGTGAGTTAGTTGATAATTTACCAGAAACAATTTTAAAAAAAATATATAAATTAAATAAAAAAATTAAAAAAAATAGTTTAAGAATAATTAATGTTAGGGGAAACGTAGCTAGAATAATTTGAGATGAAGATGTTGATAGCAAAACAAATTTTACTAATGTTTATTTTACAGTTTACGATTCAAGTAATTCAGTATTTTATAATGATAATCCAAGTTTAGGAACTTGTCAGTCTTTAGCGTCTACTTCAAGTGAAGAAACTAACAAAAATCAAATTGAATAACCAATTTATGCAACAGTTTTGCCAAAAAGTTAAAAAAATAAGCAAGATAATGTTCCGCCACTGGTTCCACCTCGAAAATTAAATAATCTTTTATTAAATACAGAATTAGGTTATTTACCGGATAATTTACCAGAAACAATTTTTGAAAGAGTAATACTTTTAAATACGGATATTGATTTAGATGAAGTTGTTATTCGTGACATTACACATGATTTAGCAATAATTAGTAGTAATTCAAATAGCACCTAGATATTATGGCAGAGTTATTGTTCATTTTGCTTTAAATAATAAGGAAGTAAAAACAATCAAAGAAAATAAAAATAAACAAGATCCAAATTCAAATACTAATGATAGTGTTAATAAATTATGTTCAAATAACGAAATTAATAATTTAAATCCTAAAAAAGTTCTAACAGGAAATACTAGTGGTGGTCGTTTACATGCAGGAGATATATATCTTGGGACAAACAATGGTATTTATTTAAAACATGGTCATGGTCAAATTGACAAGTTTGATGGCTTGGAGTTTCCTATAATTGCAATTGAATTAGATAATAAAGGAAGCGCTTATGTTTTAAATAATACTGGTAAAATTTATCATTTAGATTTATATGGCTGAGGACATCACCAAGTGTAAAAAATAATTAAAAACAATATAAACTTAAATTGAAAAATAATGGGGCCAATAACAGATGATAAAAAAGTATGAGAAAAAACAATAAATTTAATTAAATGGTCAGACTATGCTAATATTTTGCAAGAATTTAAAGAAAAATACAAGTATATTGAAATTAATAATGTTGATTCTTCTGCAGGTGGTCAGTGAACAACAATTTTTAATATTAAAACAAATATTAAGTTTAATACAGAAAATATTAAGGAAAATTGGGATTCTAATCAAAATCATGTTTCTTTTTTAAAGTACAATTATTCTGTCTTTTTTCCTTTTTTTATGTTGAACAAAAAGCAGTGTTATATATTAAAGGTTTATGATTTGAAAACGAATATTTAACAATGAATTTAGTGTTATATACTTTTTCTTTTTGAGTTGTTTATCATGTTTGAACAAATTTAAAAATTAATCAAGTTAAAGTATATTAGAAAATTGTGTATCATAAAATATATTAAAAACTGAACTTCAAAAAGTTTGTTTAATTACTTTTTAAAACTCAGTTTTTTTAATTAACTTAAAGTTTATAATTTATAAAAAATTTTTAAATTTAAGTATTTTCTACTATAATTATTAAAACTATAAAATTAATGTTTGATCAATATTTTTAAATAATGTATCATACAAATTTTAAGGAAAGAGAAAGGAACATAAGTAGATGAAAAAAGCAGTTTTTTCTGATTTGGATGGAACTTTATTAAAGGATAATCATCGGTTTAGTCGGTTAACAAAAAAAACAGTTAATTCAATTCAAAAAAAAGGAATCCCCTTTGTTGTTACAACAGGGCGCCTAGCTAATGATGCAATTCGTCAAGCGCGAAAACTAAAAGTTCATAAGTATAATGGTTATGTTTTGGCAAATAATGGAGCAAGTGCTTATTCTTTTAAGACTAATAGTTTTTTATGAATGATGATTTTTACAACAGCAGAAATTAAAACTATTTTTGATTTTACTTATCGCAAATATAAAGTTCATTTTTTTAGTAATAATAGTACTTATGTTTACGAATATGGTGAGAATTCTTATTATTGATCAAAAATAATGCGAACAAAATATAAAATTATTACCAAGGTCGCTGATATTACAGAAGATATTACACATGCTAGTGTTATTACCCATCACTCCTTAGATGATAAGGCTGCTAGTGAATTAATGATAAAGTTACGACAATCATTACCGCAATTAGATATTACTCAATATAATAATCGTGTTTTTGAAATTTCTTGCAAAGGGATTTCAAAAGGTAGTGCCTTACAATTTTTATCCCATCATATTGGAATTGATATTAGTAAAACTTATTCATTTGGCGATTCTTATAATGATCTTGAATTAATTCGTCAAGCTGGAGTTGGGATTGCGGTTAGCAATGCGATTGATGAGTTAAAAACAATGGCAAATGAAGTAACATTATCAAATCGTGAAAATGGGCCAGCAAAATATTTGCAACAGTTTTTCTTAAAAAAATAGTACTTTTATGATATGATAAAAAAGCAAGAGAATTCAGTAAAGGAGAGAATTAAAATGGCTGTAAATGAAGTAAAAAATATTGATGAATTCGAAAAAACAATTTGTGATGCAAAGTTAACTTTAGTTGATTTTTATGCTGATTGATGTGGACCATGTAAAATGATTGCTCCAATTATTAATGAATTAGCAAAAACGCGTAGTGATGTTAATTTTATTAAAGTTAATGTTGATGTTTTACAAGATCTTGCTCAGCATTATGGAATTTTATCAATCCCAACATTAATTACCTTTCAAAATGGAAATGAATTAAAACGTAAAACAGGATTTGTAACTGCTAACGAAATTGAACAAGATTTATTAAGTTAACAAAGTTTTTGGTAGTCGGAAAAAAGCGGCGAAAATCTTGTCTCGTAAAGAAGCTGCAAAAAGACAAAAAGAAGAAACAAAAGTTTCAAAGTAGGATATTTAATCTTTAATGTATAATGTTTAATTTAATGAAGATATAGTAATGAACTTTTTAAATCAAAAATTTATTAAATCATCAATTATAACCCTAATTTATCTAAGGATTTTTATAAAATTAAAAAATATTTTACAATAAAAAAAAGTTTATAAAATAGTAATAATTTAAAATAATAAATTTAGAAATAAAAAAGTAGTTTTTATTTTATCCTAAAATAGAAAACACAACAGCAGAAATTAAAGCAAAACCAAAGTTAATTCCAAGCGTAGCAAGCAGAATAAAACCTTTTTTCTTTAAATATCAGACATAACCATTATATTCCGTTTTCAAATGTGAATATTTTGTAATAATATGAAAACCAAGGTCTGCTTGTCAGGGCGCTAATTCTTTTGTTGTATTTAGTTTTCGGAGTGGATTTTTAACTAGAATTCAGTTAGTAATAAACATTACTAAAATAATAATAATTAGAATACCAAAGAAAATTTGCAATAAGTCACTATTACTTAACTGTAATTGTTTTTGACATAATATTAGTGGCGTCATGATGCTAACTTGGATTAATAAAAAAATAATATTAGTAATTAAACTAATAATTCAAAAATTTTTAAGAGATGTTTTCATTAGTTAATTAAATTTTTTAGTAAAATTTTTATTGAGTAAGTTTAAAAAATGCTAACAAATTCATCCTCAGCAATTCTTAAGCGAGGGAAACTCGTTCCTTTAACATTGTCATCATAATATCCAAATAGCATTCCTAACGATAAATGTCATTTTGTTGAGTCCACAATATTATGTTCTGTAAAAAATGAGGTTGCCTGCAGTGGTATAATTCCGCCCATAATACTTGATCCAATTTTTAATTCAGCAGCTTGTAATGCCATAAAACTAGCGACAAGATGTGTTTGTTCATCAGAAAACATATCTGGACTTGGATAACTTTTTAAGTAATTACTCATTCCTCGCACATTTGTTTTTAATGTTTCACCACTAAAAATTCGTTCTAAGCGATTGGTTAAAAATTCTTCAGATGTTAAATAATCACCATTTGCTCCTAATAGTAATGCTAAAATTGGGGCATCCTTTACTTTTTGCTGATTGCCGGGCATAAAACAGTTTAATGCTGCTTGTTCTTTTAATTTCTGATCTTTTATAATAATAACTTTTACTGGTTCTAAGCAATTAGAACTAGGTGCTAAGGCTCCAGTTGTTAAAATTGTTTTTAAATCACTTTCACTAACTGTTTTTGTTTTATCATAGATTTTAATTGCTTTTCGAAATTTTGCTGCTTCTTGCACGCTCATGTTTTTCTCCCATTCTGTAATTTATTTATAAATTTATTATACGCTAATAAAAATGGAATTAAAAGTGCTTAAATTACTAACAAATTTTGGAACAATGTTATAATTAAAAAGATAAAAATTTAGAAAGGGTAATAAAGATGGAATTTTCGCATAAAGCAATTGAACAAAAATGACAACAATATTGAGAAGAACATCAAACTTTTAAAACAACAAATAATTCAGAGCAAAAAGCTTATATTTTAGATATGTTTCCATACCCATCAGGAGTAGGTTTACATGTTGGACATCCAAAAGGATATGTTGCAACTGATGTAATTAGTCGTATGCGAAAATTGCAAGGTTATGATGTTTTGCATCCAATTGGTTGAGATGCATTTGGTTTACCAGCTGAACAATATGCCTTACAAACAGGGAGTGATCCAGTGGAATTTACTTTGCAAAACATTGCTAATTTTCGTAACCAATTAAAAGCACTTGGCTTTAGTTATGACTATGAAAAAGAAGTTAATACTTCTTCACCAGAGTTTTTTAAAACAACACAATTAATTTTTGAATTATTATATCAAAATGAATTAGCTGAGATGCGTGATGTTGATGTTAATTGATGTCCTAAATTAGGCACAGTCTTAGCTAATGAAGAAGTCTTAAATATTAATGGAAAAATGGTTTCTGAACGTGGACATTTTCCAGTTTTTAAGAAACCAATGCGACAATGGGTTTTAAAAATTACTGCCTATGCAGAAAAATTATTAGCAGGATTAGATGAAGTTGATTGACCAGAATCAGTTAAAGAGTTACAACGAAATTGAATTGGAAAATCCATTGGTGCTGAAATTAAGTTTGCGGTCCAAAATAATCCAGAAATTATTAATGTTTTTACAACCCGTGCTGATACAATTTTTGGTGTTGAGTATCTTGTTTTAGCACCTGAGCATCCATTAGTTTCAAAATTAACAACACCCGAATATGAAGCTGCTGTTACAAAATTTTTAGCAGCAACAAAAGCAAAAGCTGACTTAGATCGGCAAGATATTAGTAAAGAAAAAAATGGAATGTTTATTGGTAGTTATGCTATTAATCCAATTAATGAAAAGCTTATTACAATTTGAATTGCTGATTATGTGTTACCATTTTATGCAACTGGTGCCGTGATGGCTGTGCCAGGTCATGATGAATGGGATTATTTATTTGCTTTAAAATATCATTTACCAATTAGTTATGTTATTGAAGGAGAACATCATAATAAATTACATAATAAAGATGGTAAACATATTAATTCTGATTTTTTGAATGGTTTAATGACAGAAGAAGCAACAAAAAAAGCAATTGATGTTTTAACAACAGCTGGAAAAGCAAAAGTTAAAACTACTTATAAGCTTCGTGATTGGTTATTTTCTCGTCAACGATATTGAGGAGAACCTTTTCCAGTTATTCATTGAGAAGACGGTTCAATTAGTTTGGTTGATAAAACAGAATTACCGTTAGAATTACCAAAAATGACAAATATTAAACCATCACAAACGGGAGAATCACCATTAGCTAATGCCACAGAATGATTAAGTGTTATTGATAGTACTGGAAAAAAAGGACGCCGAGAAACTAATACGATGCCACAATGAGCGGGTAGTTGTTGATATTATTTAGCTTATATTTTAATGGAAGATAAGCAACTGTTAAACTTACGTAGTGCTAAAGCACAAGCTTTGTTAAAAAAATGATTACCAGTTGATTTATATGTTGGTGGGCAAGAACATGCTGTTTTGCATTTATTATATTCACGTTTTTGACATAAATTTTTATATGACCAAAAATTAGTTCCAACTTCTGAACCATTTTATAAATTAGTTAATCAAGGAATGATTTTAGGGACAGATGGTTCAAAAATGAGTAAATCAAAAGGAAATGTGATTAATCCTGATGATATTATTAAATCACATGGGGCTGATACATTACGTTTATATGAAATGTTTATGGGACCAATTGAAGCATCATTGCCTTGAAATCCAAATGGGTTAGATTCAGCACGAAAATGATTAGATCGTGTTTATCGTCTTATTAAAAATAATAATTTTTCACAAGATAATAATCATGAATTAGATTTTGTTTATCATAGAATGGTTAAAAACAGCACAGAAATGTTAGAAAAATTAAGTTTTAATACAGCAATTTCACAACTAATGGTCTTTATTAATGTTTGTTATAAAATAAAAGGTGCAATTTATCAACAGTATTTTGAAGGGTTTACTAAAATGTTAAGTTTGTTTGCTCCACATTTAGCAGAAGAAATTTGAGCAAAATTAAATCAACCATCATCAGTTACATTATCAACATGACCAACATATGATGAAAAATATTTACAAAAAAATGAGGTTATAATTGTAGTTCAAGTTAATGGTAAATTACGTGCTAAATTAGAAGTACCACTTGATACATCAGAAGAAGAATTATCAGCTTTGGCTAAAGCTAATAGCAATGTTCAAACCTTTTTAGATAAGCATGAGATTATTAAAGAAATTATTATTAAAAATAAAATTGTTAATTTTGTTATAAAATAAATAGAAAAAAATATTAATTATTTAATCAAAGGAGAAAAGTAATGGAATTTATTCGTTCTAGCAATGGACCATGAGGTTTTTTGACCCAGCAGGTTCATATCTACCAGGGTCTGATTGAACTGACAAGTGATTTTTTAAAGGTCATAATTATGTCTTTCAATTAGCTGGCATTAGTATTTTTGTTTTAATTATTAGCTCATTATTTGTTTGCAGAAAGTATTATGTAAAAACTGTTAATTGAAAATGGTTTCGGATTTCAATCGGGATATATCAAATTATAACTTATTTCTTAACATATGCGATTTGAGTAACTTATTTAGCAGTTGTTTTAAAAACAGAGTGAATTTGAGGACCGGTGGGACCTTCGCAAATTCGTGGTTTAAGTGAAGTTATGCCTTACACTTATGTAGTTTATACCAGTTATTATCGGGCTTTATCTTAATTTTTGATAGTATTACAAAAGCTTAGGTTTTATAAAAAATATAAATAAAATAATTAGATAACTTTTTAAAAGGTTGATTTATCAGTGTTTTAGAAATATATTTAAAATAAAGAATAATTTTTATACCAAAACCTAAACTTTTTTCTTACTACCTAATTTTTCCTAGTCGAAAATTTTTTGAAGTTGTTGCTCCTTCAGCAATTGTTTTACCAATTTTAGCAATTATAACACCAGTTAATGGTTATTTAAGTTTAGATAATTTCTTTTACTATGATTACTTTATTCTTCATACATTAATTATTTTTGCTTATTTATATGTTTATAAATATGGTTTAGTTGAAAAGCCTTATAGTGGTTTATTATTTAAATGACAGTTATTATGATTAACATTATTTTCTATTATTGCAGTAATTTGAGACTGAATTTTTAAAACAAACCAATTATTTGTGGGACCAAGTAGCGGCGAAACATGAAACAATGGTTGTTTTAATGTTGGTGGTTGAAATACAAACTTTATTGGTGCAAAATATATGTGGCCATTTGCTTGATTACCAATGTTTTTCTTAGGGATTGTAATTGTTTCATTAACCCATATTTTATTATTTTATCTACCACAAAGTTTTTTATATGATAAAAAAACAAAAAAATAGAATCTGTTCCTCGCGGCGTATGTAATAAATTTCATACTAAATAAGGATTAACTTACATTACTTTTACTTTTAAATATATTTTTTGACCAGATAATAAAATTCATTATCATCTTAATCAAACTAATTTATTAAAATTTACTGATATTGAATTATTAACAATTCGCAATAAGAATAATAGTTAGCAAAGCTAACTATTATTTATTTAATTAAGTTTCCAATTTAAAATAAAGGTATAATATAACTAAATGAAAGAAAAGGTGGCGAGAACAATGGTTAAATATGCAATTATTGCAAATGATTATCAAGAATCAACGCAGTTAGTTAATAAAATTAGTAAACTTTTACAAGAAAATCAATTAAAAGAAGATCTTAGTAATCCACAGTATGTTTTTATCATTGGCGGGGATGGAACTTTATTAAGAGCGGTTAATAAATTTCAAGATATTATTGATAAAGTTTTTTTTATTGTAATTAAATCTGGTTCATTAGGATTTTATGCCAACTATGATGAAAATACTTATCCTAAAGTAATTAAAGCAATTATTAATAATAAAGTTCATATTCGCAAAATGCCATTATTAGAAATTAAATATAATGGTAATCTTATTCGCTATGCATTAAATGAAGTAAAAGTTGTTGACCATGTTAAAACAATTCGTACTGACATTTATGTTAATAATGATTTATTGGAGCATTTCCGGGGAAGTGGTCTTGTTTTTGCAACTAAAACTGGTTCAACAGGTTATATGCGAGCAATTAATGGTTCTATTATTGCAGCTAATATTTCCACTATATGGCAATTAAAAGAAATTGCTCCGGTGGCAAATTCCACTTTTTCCACAATTAACGCTTCAATTATTTTAGACCAAGATCAAATAATAAGGTTAAATGGTGAGTTGAAAGGAAAAAGTTTAGTTATTGATACTTATGAATCAGAAATTTTAAGTTCCGATGTAGAGTTAAAAATTAGTCAAAAAACATTAAACTTATGCTATGATAAAGAAAATGATTTGAGTCTAATTGCGAAGATGAAGTTATTATTTGCTCATTACAATGATAATAGAGGAGATGATTAATAATGCGAGCTGAATATATTATTATCATTGTTGTGGCAATGATTTTGATGTTGTTGTTTATTTTAATGATGATTTTTCGGAAAAAGATTTTTAATTTTCAAAAAATTCTTGTTCCAAAAAAAACGCTTTCTTTTTCTATTAATGATTTAATCAGTATTTTAGGAACAAAAACAAATATTACAATGGTCAAAGCAACCTTAACTAGGTTGCTAGTAACAGTAAAAGATTTATACGAAGTTGATTTTGTCTTGTTAAAAACTAAATTTAAATTAAAAGATATTGATATTGTTGCCCAAACTGTTATTTTGCCATTTGGAAATATCAGTTTAGCAATAAAAGATGAAATGAATAAAATTATTGGAACATAATTATTACAATTTTTTAGGTAGTCGGAAAAAACTGCAAGAAATTTTAATAATTTATTATATAATAATATATATGGAATTAGAGGCAAAGATATGTTTAAATGATTAAGACGAAAAAAAACTGAAAAAAAATAGTAAATTCAGAAACAGCTAGTGCTTTTGATGATGAAATTGAAGCATTTAGTGGGGTTAATTTTAGTGATGAAACAATTGATTTTAAAGTGCCACAATCAATACAAGTGATGGTAAATAATTCAGAAAATTCTGAAATTAGAAATACTAAACAACACATCAAACCATCGAACCAAGAGAATGTTAATAATATTAATAGCCTTGTTCAAAATGCACGTCATCAAATTAATAAATACAAAGAAGAATATAATGTTAATGAACATAAAAATATTTTAGAACGCTTAGAACAATTAAAAAAATTACGTGATAGTTCACAAGTTCAACTAAATGAATTTTAACAAATGCTAAATCAAATTAAAGAACGTAATTTTAATGATAGAATGGTATATATTATGGATCGCATTAAAATTTCTCATCGTGATGATGATAAGTTAGAGTTAGACCATAATGGTGAACAATTAGAAGAGAATATCTTAAAAGGGGTAAAAAAAATAAAGTTATAATTACTGGTAATAAAAATGAAATTAATACTTTAAAACAAAACTTGCCAAAAAAATTGCTAATGATTTAAGTGAAAAAAAAATGTTACCACTACATTATCTATTAAACAATTTCAAGAAGTTGTGCGTGATACTGTCGAAGATGTTTTAGTTGAATTAGGAATTAAAAATAAAGATGAATAATTTTTATTTTGTTTGAATTTGCTGTTATTTTTGAAATGGTAGGAAGAATAAATAAAGATAGCATTATTTGGTGGTAGTTTTGATCCATTTCATACTGACCATTTAGCAATAATTAATCTTGTTAAAATAAAAACAGATATTGATGAAATTTAAATTATTCCAACAAATCAGAATCCTTTTAAAACGCGAAAATTATCTCCCACTACGGATCGTGTCGCAATGATTAATTTAGCAATCGCTGATTTAGTGGATGTTAAAATTAATTTAATTGAATTAGAAAATACAAAGCCTAGTACAACATATGAAACTGTTTTAAAATTGCAGCAGCAATTTCCTCATCATCAGTAAGAATGTAAACTTTTATTGTTTTCCAACGAAATGAACTAATTGATCAAACAATTTTAAAACAATATCAAGTAATGTTAATTCCATTTCATAATAATTTACATTTATCATCAACAATGTTACGAGAAGGAAAAAACATTGCATTACAATTGCTAAGTATTACGAATTATATTAATAATAATTTATTATATTTGCCAGAACGCCTAGGCCAAAATATGGATAAGGAACACTATCAACATTGTTTAAATGTTGGCTAAAAAGCGCAGGAATTAGCATTAGTTCATAAGTTAAATCCGCAAAAAGCTTTAATTGCTGGGACTTATCATGATATTATAAAACAATTATCATAACAAAAACAAAAAGCATATCTAACAAAATATTTACCAACGTTTTTATCAGAGCTAATTGCTACTTGGTATGCTTATACTTGTTATTGTCATTTAAAATATGATTTATTATTTAATTATGAAGATATTTTATCAGCAATTAAATGGCGTACTGTTGGTTGGTTATAAATGACTTTATTTGAAATGCTAATTTTTGTTACGGATAAAATTAGTAGTGAGCGAAATTATTCGAAAGTTGATTATTATGGAACATTAGCACAAAAAGATTTAGTAAAGGTATTTCAAGAATTATTAATAGTTCAATTTGAACGAGCAGTCGCGAAGCAAGGTCTTGAGCATTTAGGAAAAAACATACAATTGACTTATCAGCAATAAAAAGAGGATAAATAACGTTATGAATTTAATTATTAGTGCAATGAAAGAGGAATTGGCAGCAACTTTAAATGTTTTAAAACCAACAATAGTTGATAAATATGCCCAGATTGAACTATATCAAAAAGATAATTGATTATTTGCAATTAGCAAAATTGGGTTATTTAATGCTGCTATGACTTTAACAACCTTACTTAAATATTATGCAATTAAAACAGTTTATAATCTTGGAACAGTTGGGATTTTAAAACCAAATTTTAAACCATTATCAGTTTTAGTAATTACGGAAGCTTACTATACTTTTACTGATGCCCAAGAGTTTGGTTATGCAATGGGGCAAATCCCTGGCGAATTACCTAGTTATGATTTTTAGTATGGAAAAAAAATTGATTTAGACTTACAAAAATTAGCGGAAATAATAATAGATTTTTGAAATTATTATAAGTTAGAAACATATTATGAGAATTATCGCCTTGTTTTTAATATGCGGCAAAATGAGTTTGATGCATTAGTTAAAAGTGCTAGTGTTTTAGAAAAAAAGCAGAAACAAAAAACCTTTCGCTAATTTTTCAACCCATTTTTAATTTTTTTAAAAAGAATAAATTAAGTTTAAATTCTAAGTTCAATACAAGGATAAAAAATGTTAGTGGACTGTTATATAAGATTAACCTAACTAAAAGTGAAAAATCTTTTGTTGTATAATTATTTAGAGCAAAATTTACGAATGATAAGGATACGTATGCGTTCTATGATATAAATTTTGGTTGAAATTCGTTTGGCTATAGTTTCTTTTTTAAACTTTATTGTAATGAGACGAATATTGATGATGGTAAGTATAAGTTTTTGCAAAAAATTGAATTTAAGGTTGATAATTAATAGAACAAATAATTTTTAGTAATTTAGGAGATTAAAAGTATAATTTATTAATAAGCAAAAATTTTAAAATTAAAAATGCTTTCAGTTTTAATAATGAAAGCATTTTTAATTAGAATTATTAAATAATTAAAACTATGGATAATTCATTAATGTTTTTTGATTTTATTATGTTTTGGAATATTACCATTTTCTAAATAAGATTTCCCTTTAAAATCATAAGGTTTTTCGGTTCCTTTTAATAAACGAACAATATTTTGATGATGCTTTAGATTAAGAAAATAGCACTTAAAGTAATAATAATATTAATTAAAGCTAAACTATCATAGTAATTATCATAATTAACATAATGTAAGTAATTCACTCAAACAAGATGAGAATTTTGAAGTAAATCACCATTAAAGTTAATAACATTAATGCCACTTAATTGCGGGATTCAACATAATGCTCCTGTAAAGAATGCTGCTAAAATTGAAGAAACAGAAACTCGTTTTCAAATAAAAATTGTGCTTAATCGAACAACTGTAGCAATTAAAAAATAATATGGGTTAGTCATTCATAATAACCCTAAAAAAGATGAAACTGTTTTACCGCCTTTAAATTTATAATAAATTGGATAAGAATGACCAATTAAAACAAAAAAAGCTGGAATATAATAATTAGTTGAGCCAAAATTAACTCCATTAATATTAATACAACTAATACTAAAAGGAATAAACATTGTAATAGTAACTTTTAGCATATATAAAAACATAATAACAAAACCTCATTTTTTTCCTAAAAAACGACTAGTATTTGTGGCTCTGGCATTTTTAGAATGATAATCACGCACATCAATTTTATAAATTTTTTTACTAATAAAGATTGATCAACTAAAAGAATTAATTAAGTAACCAATTATTGCTGTAATAGCTGTATCTAAATATCCATATAATGTCATTCCTTCGCCTCTCTTTTACTATTATATAGCAATTAGAAATAATTTAGTAAATAATTGTAAATAAAAGCATTATAATATAAGATATTAATAGTGAAAATTATATTTAAAAGGAATGATAGAGAATATGAGTATTAAAGATAAAACATTAAAGTATGATGAATCATCAATTCAGATTTTAGAAGGACTAGATGCGGTTCGAAAACGTCCAGGAATGTATATTGGTTCAACTGATGTTCGTGGATTACATCATTTAGTTTGAGAAATTATTGATAATTCAATTGATGAGGCATTAGCTGGTTATTGTAATGAAATTGATATTATTATTTATAAAAATAATGCGATTACGGTGGCAGATAATGGTCGTGGTGTTCCAACCGTAATTCATTCATCTGGAAAATCAACGCCAGAAGTAATTTTTTCAGTTTTACATGATTGGGGGAAAATTTGGTGGTGATGGTTATAAAACATCAGGAGGTTTACATGGTGTTGGTTCTTCTGTTGTTAATGCTTTATCGGCGGCTTTTGATGTCACAATTTATCGTGACCACAAAGTTTGAAGTATTAAATTTGCGAATGGTGGACAAGTTAAAGAACCGTTAATAAAAATTGGTACAACAACAAAAACGGGAACAACAGTTACTTTTTTACCTGATCATAAGATTTTTAAAGTAATTGATTTTTCTTTTTCCACAATTTCAGAACGAATTCGTGAATCAGCATTTTTAAATAGTGGGGTTAAGTTGGAATTAACTGACCAACGCACTCATAAAAAAGTATCATATTTATTTAATAATGGTTTGGAAGAATTAATTACTTATATTAATAAAGGTAAGAAAAGTATTACTCCAATTATTATGTTAAAAGGGATAGAAAAACAAATTGAAGTTGAAATAGCGTTACAATATTCAACTGAATTTAATGAAAATTTACTTAGTTTTGCCAATAATGTTAAAACAATTGAAGGGGGTAGTTATGTTGCTGGATTCCGAACAGGATTAACAAAAGTAATTAATGATTATGCTCGCAAAGAAGGCTTATTAAAAAAAGATAAGAATCTTGATTCAGTGATACACAGGAAGGATTAACAGCTATTGTTTCAGTAAAAATTCTCGAAAATTTAATTCAGTATGAAAAGGTCAAACGAAAGGAAAATTAGGGACTTATGAAGCACGGCTTGTTGTTTAAACAATTGTAGCAAAGCAATTTAGATTTTGATTACCAGAAAATAAGGCAAATGCTTATACTATTATTGAAAAAGCATTATTAGCTCGGAAAGCACGTGAAGCAGCTCGTAATAGTAAAAAACGTGGTAATAGTGATCGCTTATTAACCGGAAAATTAACACCAGCTCAAAACCGAAATAAATTTAATAATGAGATTTTTTTAGTTGAAGGAGATTCGGCGGCGGGGGGCGCCAAGTTAGTGCGTGATCGTGGTTTTCAAGCAATTTTACCATTACGCGGAAAAGTGATTAATGCTGAAAAAGAAAAACTTCAAGATTTAATGAGTAATGAGGAAATTAATGTAATGATTAATGCCATTGGGGGCGGAGTCGGAAATGGCTTTGATATTAACGATGCCAATTATGGCAAAGTAATTATTATGACTGGTGCGGATACCGATGGTGCGCATATTCAAACTTTATTGCTAACATTTTTTTATCGTTATATGCGACCATTAATTGAAAATCATCGTGTTTATCTTGCTTTACCACCTTTATTTAAAATTACTAGCACCAAAAATAAACATATTGAATACGCATGAGATGAAACAGAATTAAAAAATAAATTAAGTCAATTTCATGGTAAATTTGAATTACAGCGTTATAAAGGGATAGGGGAAATGAATGCATAACAATTATGATAAACAACAATAGATCCCTAAACTCGTCAGCTAATTTTAGTAAAAATTGATGATGCTGTTATAGCTGAGAGACGGATTGTCACCTTAATGGGGGATGATGCTAAAAAACGAAATGTTATAAGCAATCAAAAAATTAATTAATACCCTAAATAAAACCAATCTAACTCTTAGTCAATATCAAAATTTTCAGTTATGACTTATTAAAATAAAAGAAACAAAAACAAGATTGACATTATAAGTTTGAACAAGTAATGGTAGTGAAGATAGTGAAAATACAATTGTAACAACGATTGAACTTGTGATAGCAGATGAAATAGCATTAAACTGATGCTATGAAAGTTTACTATTAGCAGCGCAACAAACTACGGAAAAAGAAATTTTTTGAAAAAAAATTATGCAACAAGTAACGCCGCTTTACCAATTAGAACCAAGTAGTAACTTGTACTTGTTAACAAAAGAAGGTATTTATTTTTTTTAACGATAAAATTGTTGCATTTGAATTAAACTATTATAATTATAATATATTAATAATTTTATTTGCTTGGCAAAAAATTAATATGGGAATTAATATTAAAAAAAGAACATTAATTAAACCTAACAATTTACCACTAAAAATTAATCAACAATTAAATACATTAAACCTAACAATTTACCACTAAAAATTAATCAACAATTAAATACATTAAACCTAACAATTTACCACTAAAAATTAATCAACAATTAAATACATTAAACCTAACAATTTACCACTAAAAATTAATCAACAATTAAATACATTAAACCTAACAATTTACCACTAAAAATTAATCAACAATTAAATACATTAAACCTAACAATTTACCACTAAAAATTAATCAACAATTAAATACATTAAACCTAACAATTTACCACTAAAAATTAATCAACAATTAAATACATTAAACCTAACAATTTACCACTAAAAATTAATCAACAATTAAATACATTAAACCTAACAATTTACCACTAAAAATTAATCAACAATTAAATACATTAAACCTAACAATTTACCACTAAAAATTAATCAACAATTAAATACATTAAACCTAACAATTTACCACTAAAAATTAATCAACAATTAAATACATTAAACCTAACAATTTATAAATTATTATTAATTGAAGGAACATTATTTTATCAATGTGAAATTGATTGGTTATCTAAAATGGGAAAATATATGATTAAATCAGCAACAACAATTTATTATCAACAAGAATTTATAATCAAAACAAATATTTTATCAGAGTTGTTACAGTTAATGGAAATTTGTAATAATCTTAATGACCGAATCTTAGCATATTTCCGGACATTGTTATTATTAACTCATCAAAAGCAACTCTTTACTTATGATAAACATAAAGATTATTGAATATTAACAAAATTAGGGCAAAAGTTATTTTATCAAATTGATTATAAAAAGTTTATAATCAAGAATGAAATGATTAAAGTTGATTTACAGAGAGGAATTTAAAAATGAGTAATAACGAAAAAGAAAATGAATTAGTTTATAGTTTAAATGATATTATGTCAGAACGCTTTGGTCGTTATGCCAAATATATTATTCAAGATCGAGCCTTGCCTGATGTTCGTGATGGTTTAAAACCAGTGCAACGCCGTATTTTATTTGCAATGAATGAATTACGATTAACTTTTAATACGAGTTATAAAAAATCGGCACGGATTGTCGGAGAAGTAATTGGTAAATATCATCCGCATGGTGATACATCAGTTTATGATGCAATGGTAAGGTTATCGCAAGATTGAAAAGTCCGTTATCCATTAATTGATATGCATGGAAACAATGGTTCAATTGATGGGGACCCAGCGGCTGCAATGCGTTATACTGAAACTCGTTTAAGTGAAATTTCCTCATTTTTATTACAAGATCTTGATAAAAAAACAGTTGCTTTTGCCCCTAATTTTGATGATTCAGAACAAGAACCTGTTGTATTACCAGCTTTATTTCCAAATTTATTAGTTAATGGTTCAACTGGAATTGCTGCTGGATATGCAACAAATATTCCCCCACATAATTTACATGAAATTATTAATGCAACAATTCATTTTATTGAAAAACCAGACAGTACGGTTAAGGATTTAGTAAAATATATTAAAGGACCTGATTTCCCAACGGGGGGAATTATTCAGGGGAAAAGTGGAATTTTAGAGGCATACCAAACAGGAAAAGGTAAAATTATTGTTCGTAGCAAAATTGAATTTGAAAACAATTCTTTAGTAATTACTGAAATTTCATATGAAGTTGTTAAACAAGACTTAGTTAAAAAGATTGATGATATTAAATATAATGAACCAGGATTAAATATTAAGGAAGTTCGTGATGAAACAGACCGCGAAGGGTTACGAATTGTGATTGAATTAGGTAAACAAGCTAATGTTGAAACAGTACGGAAATTTTTATTAAAAAATACTAATTTACAAATTTCATATAATTTTAATATGGTTGCTATTGCAAATAAACAACCCCGACAATTAGGATTAAAGGAAATCTTAACCCACTATGTTGAACACCAACAAGCAGTTGTTACTCATCGTTCTCGCTTTGAATTAGCACGAGCACAAAAACGCTCAGAAATTGTTGCTGGGTTAATCAAAACAATTAGTATTTTAGATGAAGTAATTGCTGTTATTCGCCATTCAAAAGATCGCAGTGATGCAATTTATAATTTAGGGAAAAAATTCGGTTTTACCCAAATTCAAGCCGAAGCAATTGTCCAGTTACGATTATACCGGTTAACTTCAACAGATATTTTACAATTAAAAGCAGAACAAAAAGAATTAATTGCAACAATTTCTGAATTAAAAGCAATTTTACGTGATATTAATAAATTAAATAGTGTTATTATTCACCAATTAGAATTAATTAAGAAAAAGTTTATTTCACGTCGTCGTAGTGTGATTGAGAATGAAATTGAAGCAATTGAAATTCAAAAAACAGAAATAATTATTGAAAAAGATTTGAACATTTGAATTTCACGAGATGGGTATTTAAAAGCGTTAGAAAATAATCAATTAGCGCGGTTAGCAACTGAAGAATTTAAACGAAAACCAGGGGATTTATGAATTGCTGATTTTCAAGCTAATACTTCTGATAAAATTTTATTAATTACTTCAAAAGGAAATTATGTTATTATTCCGGTTTATAAAATTAAAACTGTTAGGTTACGTGATATTGGTGAACATGTTAATACTATTTCTGAGTTACCAGGAGAAGAAAAAATTATTAGTGCTTTCTTATTAAATGATTTTAATAAAAAAGAACAATACATTATGTTGGCAACTAAAAATGGAATGATTAAAAAAACAGCTGTTAAAGATTTTGAAGCAACACGAATTAGTAAGGCTCTTAAAGCTATTAATTTAAAAAATGATGATGAAGTTGTTGCTAGCCAATTAGTTGATCACCATACATATGTTGTCATAACAACAGCAAACGGTTTTATTGTTAAATATCGTAAAAAACAAATTCCCACATTAGGGTTACGAACAGCAGGGGTAAAATCAATTAATCTACGTGATGATGTAGTTATTAATGCGGGTTATTGTGAAGATGATAATTTAGTATTAATTACTAATCTTAATACTGGGAAAAAAATTGATTTAACAGAAATTCCTACATCAACACGGCCAGTAAAAGGAACACGATTATATAAGTTAAATAAAGATATTAATGAACTTGTCCGCTGAACGTTTTTAACAAAAGGGAAAGATATTTTACATATGTTAAATCAAAATGATGAAATTGAGGTATTTAATACTGATAAAATGCCTGTTCATAAATTAGTTACTGATAATCATACGTTAGGCTTTGAAAATATTGTTGATATTGTTATTCCCCATTATTATAATTTAAAACTAATCCCATCAAAAAAAGGATTAGAAAGTAGTAGTGCAGATGCAAAAAAAGCATTCACTTCATCATAATGAACATGATAATATAAACAATATCAAGTCCCAAATTGAAGTAACAAAACCAACGAATAATTCTGCTGTTAATAAGACAGAACCAAATGAAAAAAGTTATAATCAAGAAACAATCACCTCAGAAAATACTAATGATGAAGAAAGTGATCTCAATGTTAAATTAGCATTAATGATTCCACTAGAAGAAATTTATCAAGTTGAGCAAGTTATTGCAACAGCAGAACCAATAACAACGCTTGACTATAATGCAAACAGTAAGAAAACGATTAACAAAAACATTGTGGGTAAACTACGCGGAGAAAAAATACGCCAGAAAAGTAAAAATATAAAAGAGACAAAAAAGAAAGTTCGAAAAGAACAATAAAGTAAACAACAATTAGAGCAAACCTCAACAAATGTGGAAACTAGTACAATAGTATCTTCACCTGAACAAGGACTATCGCCATTATTTGTTCGAAAAACCTTTGGAAAAGTGGTCACAACAGTGGGAACTCTGCTTAAAAATAGACAACAACAAATTAATTTTGAGTTTAATAATAGCGAAAAAGATAAACCTATTATAAAAGCAAAATCACGAACAGAATGATTAAAAGCAATTGAACAAGATCCAGCTGGAACAATTAATGTTGGATTAAGAAATGTTTCTTCAAATAATCATGAGCAAACAATGCAAAAAGTTGATTTTAAACAAATTAAAAATAAAAGAGTAACGAAAGCTAAATTTAAAAAAGATTTAGCAATTGATGAAACAAAAGAATTGCAATTAACTATTCATTATATTTTAGATAAAAGTAAAAAATATATTAAAAATCAGTCAATTTTGACTGATTTTTAATATATAATTTTAGTAATGAAAGATAAAAACACGAGGAGTGAATAAAAAATGACTAATTTGGGAACAGACTTTTTAGTTAAATGTACTAATATTAATAAATTTTATCGAAAACAAGGTAGTCGGAAAAAAGCTTAGGTTTTATAAAAATTATAAATAAAGTAGGCCGTATAAAAAAGATTGGGGTTTTGGAAAAAAACTCGGAAATTGAATAAGAATAATAATTAAACCATTTACTAAAATGGTTTTTTTATTTGTAAAACCAAAATTATGATAGTATTACAAAAGCTTAGGTTTTATAAAAAATATAAATAAAATAATTAGATAACTTTTTAAAAGGTTGATTTATCAGTGTTTTAGAAATATATTTAAAATAAAGAATAATTTTTATACCAAAACCTAAACTTTTTTCTTACTACCAAAATTATTAATTGATTCAGAGAAAGGATAGTATCTTAAATATTTACAAAAAAACTATAACAACTTTTTGATACCCTCTTTAAGTTGTTTACACATTTATTAAATATCTTAGAAATCTTTACAAAGTGTACCTGTTTTTCTCCTAATTTAAGGTGTTGTCCTTTCTCTGTTTCAGTTAATTAATTGATAGTATTACAAAAGCTTAGGTTTTATAAAAAATATAAATAAAATAATTAGATAACTTTTTAAAAGGTTGATTTATCAGTTTTTTAGAAATATATTTAAAATAAAGAATAATTTTTATACCAAAACCTAAACTTTTTTCTTACTACCAATTAATTTGCTAATAAAAAACTTAATAAAAAGGAAGGAGTAAGTAATGAAAATTAATAAGCAACAACAAATTTGTGATATTGATAACTGCTATAAAGCAATATTATTCATTACTGAAGAATTTTTATCAAATAAAGTTTTATGAACTTGTGAAAAACATAAATATTTATTAAGTCGCACAAAAGATAAAAAACAAAAGTGGTTTTATAAACGCTTAGAAAATTCAAAAATTATCTTTGATTATAAAACTGGTTCTTTAAAACTTTGATTTTATAAAACAACTTAATGCAGTGTGGGACGGTTATTTTAAATAACTAAGTGCTTTCATAAGAATATGATTTTAAAATCATTCCCACAGCCGGCCGAGGCAAGTACTGAAATGGTGTATGATGAAAAATGTAAATCGGCGCTGGTTCATTAGAACTAAGCGATAGTCGTGATAAGTGCAAGGTCAACATCAAACGACAATAAATATTGAGATGGCCACTTTATAAATAAATTTGCGATAGATATTACTTCTTGGAAGTGACAGCGGTTTAATAAAAACCACAAAGTCAGCATTAAGCTCTTCAAGGTGCAAGTGAATTTATTTTAAAAACTGAACGTTTTGACCTGAAATGGTGCGGATGAAGAGAGAGAAAACTCTCTGGCGTAAAAAATAAAAAACAACTGTGGATTATTAAACAATATACCACCACCACTTACCCTAGTGAAGCGGATGGTGTAGTAAATACTTATATAATTAATTTTCGCTTTAGCACTTTCGCTTGGGAGTGAGTGCTAGCGAGTTAAAAATAAGAGGAATAATTTAGGAGGTTTATATGAAAAAGTTAAATAAAATTTGTCTTAAAAAAAGATATTGAGGTTATTGTTTTCATAAAGAATGCAATCAAGAAAATAAATTATAAGATCTAATGCTTAGAAGTTATTCAGTTTCATTTGAAGAAATGACTGATGAGCATTGAGCATTAGGCAGAAAGAATTAGGAGAAATAAATTATGAATAAAAGATACTTATTAGTAATAAAAAGTAAATATGGTTATTTTAAAACAAACTGTTTTTATACATTAGAAGAATCAAAAATTACTGCTAATATTGAAAATCAACAAGAATGATTAACAACTATTATTAATTTAGAAAATGAAAATATTAAATGACAAGGATGTGAATAATATATGAAAAGATGAAAATGGCAATGTTTATGCCGAAGAAGATTTATTTAATATAGCATTAGAAGGTTAATCCTAAATACGCCCTACAACCTAAAACCATAAACATTTTATTGGTTGGCAAACCAAAATATAAATTACTAATTTGATTTGTTAATTCCATCAAATTTTCATTTAATGTAAAGAATGCTTTATTTGCATCATCTGCATTTTCAGCTGTATAACTACGAAATGGAATTACTTCATACTAACCATCTGCTAAACAATAATCATAAATAGCCTGAATTAATTCACATTCTAAATTAACAAATTTATTCTGTACAACACTAGAAATAGCATCAGCAATAACACCATTTTTAATATTTTGTTCTATTAATGCTAAGTCAAAAGCCTCATTCATTAATTTTAAATTAAATCTTTTATCAATAGGAACTGGAATTCTTGTTAATCCCATAGTTTGAGTTGTCCCACTATTTGGTAATGAATAATCATCTTGTCATACCACTGCATAATACTTGCATATTAATTATATAAAGGTCCACGCAATAAAGCATTAACCACATCAACATAAGCTTTTTGACCTGTTGTATTACCTTGTAATGTAAAAGGTACTTGTGGAAAATTAATTGTTGCCATAATATTTCACTCCCCTATTATCTAAGGTTTTTAAGTGTATAATCATTTATTTTTTTAATTTCATCTGGAGTATATGCTCCTTTTTCTTTAATAGTTTCAATTTCATTATTTTTATTTTCAACCGAATTTTCTATCATATCTTTAATAAAATTAGTTGGTGAAACTGCTTGTTGTTTTTGTATAAACAAATCAGGTTTTAATTCTTTTAAAGTTTGCATTTTTTCAGATAAAGAACTACCACTAACTTTATTTAAATTAGTTTTAATATCTTCAATTTTAGTAGATGAATATCTTTAAAAGCTTTTAATTCATCTAATTCATTAGATAATTTAATAAAGTCTTCTTTTAATATAACATCTTCGCGTTTTTGCACACTTTCTCTAATTTGCTTTGCTTTATTATTAAACTGATTTAAGATATTTTCAGCAATCTCTTCACTTAAACCTTGTTCTATTAATTGTTATTTTGTAAGTGCCATTTTATAAACCTCTTTTTTTATTCTTGTCCTATTAACAAGTCAGCATAAACTCTTTTTTACAGAAAAAGATTAAACCTATGTTTTTAATTATATACCAATAGTTCATAAATTCAATATATTTTGTTTATACAAATATAAACTTAATATATTTTATTGCTAATTTAGGTCTTAAAACGCGTAATAAGAGTTATTTCTAAAGATAAATTTTTAAAATAATTTCTAATTTTACTTATATATATAATGCAGGTAAATCTTGATAAAAAGTTTCAAGATTAACAAAAGGAGAAAAACAAGCATGAAAAAATTATTTAGTTTATTAAGTGTATTAACTATTAGTGGAACTGATGTACCAACAACAATTGCCGCTAGTCCTTATCCAAAAGAAGAAACTAAATTAGAAAATAATGAAATTAGTTATTTACAAACAAATAATTTAAAAAAATTAAATAGAGTTAAAAGACAAGTAATAACATATCCAATATTAGAAGATGTGTTAATTGATTTAAGAAAAACTAGCATGAAAAAACCAATGCAATTTCAAATAACTGATTCATGATGTACTATTGCAGTTTTAAAAAATATATTTGATAATAATATTCTTAATAATAAAGATCTTAAAGAAATGGAACAAGAAGAAATTGCAAGTTTATTTCCAAATAATGCAAATGATGGCGCTTTGTTTTTAGAAGTAATTGAATTATTTAACACAAACCTGATAATTAAGGAAAGTTTGGGATATAATTTAAATAAAATTGATTTAAATCAATTATTTTGAGATAGATTAAATGATATAGAAAAAAGAATGTGGATAAGACATTTAATATGGGAATCTCTTTCTAGACAATCTCCTATTATGTTTGGTGGTTTTTTTGATGAAGAATCTGATGGTATAATAGACTTAGACTCTTCTCATGCTGCATTAATTGTTGGAATCAAACCAAATAAAGAAAATATACTTGAAGATACTTATTATGTTAGAAATCCATGAAGAGACAGTGAAGCTAAATTTATGGTAGTAAGAAAAAAGTTTAGGTTTTGGTATAAAAATTATTCTTTATTTTAAATATATTTCTAAAACACTGATAAATCAACCTTTTAAAAAGTTATCTAATTATTTTATTTATATTTTTTATAAAACCTAAGCTTTTGTAATACTATCAAATTTATTCCAAATCAAACTACAGAAATTTCAATGACAGGGGAACAAATTTTTAATATTTTATTTAATCAAGTAGAAAACGGTATCGTATTAATTCATGAAGATGTTTTTCAATTATTTTGTGAAAAAGCTATTAGTATTTTTTCATCAATTTGAGAAATGGCAGAACCAGAATTAATAGCAGCTATAGTATAGTGGAATTAAAATATGAAAAAAATATTAAGTATCATAGGAGCAATCACTTTAATTGGAACAAATACAACTAGTTTAGTTGCTTGTAATACACCACACGAATATACACCCAAAGAATTAGCAAAATTAAAAGAAGAAAACAAAATAAATATTTCTAATCAAGAAATTAGAGACAATTTAGAGTGAATAGCACCACAAGAAAAACCATTTAATACAGTTGATAATAAATATTATTATGTAGTATGGCGTGGTAATGAAAATAATGATTGAAGAATTATTAAATTTCAAAATATTATAAATTTAGAAGAAAACAAAAAATATAATATTGATAAATTAAATGATGATACATTAAATATGTATCATATAAAAGGAGAAAATAATAAACTATTAACTGTTTATGATAATAAAAGAAAATTAATAATTCCATGATATAATAAATTTGAAAATGGTGCTTTTCCACTATTAAAAAACTGAATTAAATCAGTTTATCGCTGAAATTTAGATAAATTTAAGCCTGATTTAATTTTAGATGAAAACGATAATATAAAAGTTAAAGGAGAATAAAAAAAAGATTTAATTATCTCTTTTTTCTTACTACACCTTTTATTATTTTGGTTTAATTTTAATTTTAACTGGATTAGTACTTTTATTTTTAATACCTAAAACATTTCGATTATTAATATCTATTGTTATATTTTTATCATTACCCATTTTTTGAATATTTAGATAAGGTGGTTTATAACTTTTACGGTTAAAAAGTAAATATAATTTTATTATTTTTGAAAATCTAATTTTTAATTTTACATCATTAGTATAATATGCTTGTAAATAAGTTTCTGTAAGTTTGTTATTATTGTCATCACTAAATGATGAAGTTTTAACAGCAAAATACATTTGTTCATCGTAATATTCGGAATTTTTACTATAATGATAAAAATTTCATATTGAAGTAATACTATCAGTTTTTTTATCGGTATATACGATAGAGAATGCTTGAATATCATTTACTCTTATATTATCAGTATATAAAGTTATTGTATTATCAAAATTAATTTTATTAGATTGTGATTGACCCTCATTTTTAAAAACAAAATTATTTAATTGTCATAAAACATAATCACAACCTGTTGTTCCATTTAAAATATTTGTATTTATATCAAAAATAAAATTTTCTATATTTGGTAATCCACATTCAACTTGTAAATTATTAAAATTACTTATTTTTATTATTTTATAAGAGCTAATAAATTTATCTATACTTTGAATTGCTGGGTCAATTTGTTTTAAATCAATTTCAACTTCATAATAACCTTAATTAAATTCATCAGAAAATAAATTAAAGTAATTAATTGTCCCAATTTTATACCTGTTGTTAGTACATTATGCTGGTGCAATAATTTTAATTTTTAATGGTTGAATTGCATTAGCATCTCAGATATCTTTTGTATATTCTGAATAGTTATATGGAACTGGCGGTAATACATACTGTGGGTAATTAAATGTTGGTATTTCATAGTCGTGTGGTAATAAGAAACTAGTTTTATAATTAGTTGTCATATCGCGTAAATAATTATTTAATGTACTTTTTGTTTTTCCACAAAAGCTCCATACTGATAAGCGTAAATAATCTTCTTCATTATTGGTATATGGGTTATCAGCATAAAAGATAATTTCAAAATTACTTTTATATAAAGCTTGTATTGAAAACATATTAATAATATAACTACAATTTGTGCCATCTGGTGTTTGTAAGAATTCTAAATAATTATCTTTTTCACTATCACTAACTGGTGTTTGATAATCAACTACTCTTACTAATTCATTAATTAAATATATGCGATTAGTTTTAGTATTTAATTGTTTTAAATTATAAGTTGAATAAGTTATTCGTTTAATTGGTTTTCCATCTTTTTCTAAAACATTACCTTGTATTTTATCAGTTAATAAAGTAGTAAACCCTAAACTAGTAGCATTTACTACAAAGATAGCACCAACTTTATCATTCCCTTGTTCTCTAAATATTTCAAATGGTAAATAACCTTTACCTTTTGATTTTTCAGACCAAAAGGCATCATTATAAAAACTATAAATATTAGCACTCATAAAGCCATTAAGTCATTAGAAATTATGTCAAGTTTTTTCATCTTGGTTAATTACTCATCCTCAGGGAATGACAAATGAAATAAAGTTTAAGAACTTACCAACTCCACCTGGTATCGTAAAAGGGTTAAAAACTAATTTTTGCGTATAGTTTAAGGGTAATACTGTAATTTGGCGATTAATAAAATTATTTATATTTAAAATATCTCAAACATTAAATTTACCCATTTTATTATATTCAATTTGAACTTGACCAACAGTATTACCAAATTCATCTTTTCTTCTAAAGTATGATGATGCTTGGGTACTAATTATATTATTAACATCTTCATTATTTACTTTTATTTTATCAGGTGAAGTAATCATTCAATTTTTAGACCAATAAAATTTAGAGTTATTATCTTCTTTATGAATAGTTGTTCCAACAGTTGGATTGGTTGCTGTTGAACTAGCTTTATCAGTTATTACAATTACCTCACTATTTTTTTGATTTCAAAAGTCATATCTATTTTCAATATCTTTTTTTCAATCTTCATAACCAGTTATCATAGTTGGTTGTATCCCTTGAATGTTATATCAACTTACCTCGGGTGATACATAAGTATTTATTTTATAAGGTGGTGCAGGATACATGTTATACATTAATAAATCACGAGAATTCATTACTTTTTGATTAAATTAACCTTTAATAATTGGTCTCCTAATTACTGGCATATCAAAAAATATCGGATTACCATAAAATTTAACTGCCGTTACTCTAACACCTGGCGCACTTGTTTAAATAAATTGTCGTACTGATAAACCACTGTGACTAATTTTGTTATTAATACTTGAAAAGGTAATTTCTTGTCATAAAAAAATACCATCATAAGGTGAAAAATAATTAATAACATTTAAGGGATATAATCATTATCTATCTTGGGGAGCAGAATTAATATCACCACCACCAATATTTAAACAACTGTCATTAAATACAGTATAAAAATTATAATAATTATTAATATTTAATTTATCTGCATATTCATCTAAAATTAATAAAGTATATTGTCTTTTAATTGATTGCTGAGTAAATACTTGTTCAAATTTTGCTTCACCAAATTGAATTGAACTTCTATCATCAATCATATAAGCATCTCAATATTTACCAACTTTAACCTATTTTATATAGTAATTATCGTCTTTATTATCATTATTCATAAAATAACTTAATTTATATTTATTTAAGTATTCTAACATTCTATTAATATCATAAATATTTTCACCATCAATTAATTTTCAATAAACATTGCTATTTTCATCTTTTAATTTTATCGTAAAAGGTGTTTCATTATTTGCTTATATAGTTGAATTAACTGGTTGATTTTTAAAATCATCAAGCATTAATATCTTAATTTCTTCACCTTTATATTTTTGGACTATTTTTAAACTACCTTGTCATTGAGCAATAGTACTTTCCATATTATCAAATATTCGTGAATAACTACTATAATCACTTTGTTTAGCATTATTAGGTTTTCAACCTGTTTCAGTATCGGGGATATATGAACTATAAACATTAAAAGGAAATACCATTCAATGTCTATTATCTCTTATGTTTTCTCTAATATCTATTAAAGTATCGTGGGCTTGTCTTATTAATTCTTCCATAACACCTGGGTTAATTCTACTCATTTTTTAATTCTCCTTAATTCCTGTTCTACCTTGTAAGGTATTTTGATTATTAACAGTTTCATCATATTATAGTAATTTATTATTATGTTCTATTTCTTGGGCACGCCTTTTATCTAAGTATTCTTCTATTTTTTTATTATATCTTTCTGCTTCTAATCCATTCATTTCTTCATATTCACTAATCATTTTAATTAGCTCTATTGTTTCATTATTTCATCTAGCAGTTAATATTTCATTTTGTCGCATTTAGTCTACTAAACTAGCACTCATAAATTTAAAAGTATATAGTCTTTCACCGGTACCATCTCATAAGCCATAATATTTTAAAACTACATCAAACATTTTAGTATAATATGATTTACGATATGCTTGTAAATATGATTGTTTTTCTAAGTCTTTGGTTTTAGTTAATAATGACTGTGTTTTATTTTGGTCATTATCTGATTTATCACCAAAAGGACTAGAAAAATGACATGCTATATATACTTGTTCAATAATTACTTTCTGGCATTCAGTATATGTTTATAAGGTTGGTGTACCTTGTACTACTTATAAAGATTGGGATGATGTGCCATCTGCTGCTGTTTGACCTGATTGAATAAAAATATCATCAAAAATATCTTGATATACTTTTTTATTATCTTTATTGTAAGCAGCAAGTAAACTATCATCTAATTGACTATATCAATGCGTACGATTTGCTCATCTTTCTTTTGATTTAATATTAAAACTATCTTCTAAATAAAATTGTAATTTATAACAATTTGCTATTGTAGGTCATGTGTTTAAAGTAGTTGATGTAGATAAAAATAAAGGATTAGGCTCATTTATCATTTCTCAAAAAGGTACTATACTTAATTTGTTTTTAAATTCTTGGACTAAAATAGGTATAACATCATCTTTAATTTGTGTTTTACTTTAACCAACAACTACTTCATTATTTTTAGATCAACCTTTAATAACTATTTTATCTTTGGTACAAATTAAATTTAAAATAAAACCACTATCTGATTGATGATAATTTAATTAAATATCAGCACCTTGTTCAATTTCATTTATTTTACTTACTTTTGATGTAAAATTAAATGGATTAATTCATAAATCAATATTACCATCACTAGTTTCTAATAAACCAAAGATAGTTTTACCCATTAAACTTGCTGTTAATTCATTCTTATCTAATCTTTCTTTTATTTTATAAGTTTCATATCATCAATTTAATTTATTTAATATTTTTTTATCATGACTATCAAATAATATATTTTTACCATTTACTAATCGCATTTGATGGCGAGCAATAATATTGGCCAAATTAATTATTCAATCATAATTATAAAATTTTAAAACACTATTAATATCATTTAAGTTTGATAAACTAGGGAAAGTATTATTTATTGTTATTTTGCTCCTTTTAATTTTAAGATAAGTGCATAATTAATTATATTTACTGTTAATAAATTTTGTTCATTTACTAAAACTTGAATACATACTTTAACTTTTTGATATTTCTTAATATATTCGTTATATAAATTTAATTTACATATTGCGATATTATCTTTTTTTAATTCTTGACAAAGTCTTTTTTTTAACTTGTCCACAAACTGCCATATATGGTCTTTTTGCATTTATTACACGCTCATCATGTATTACATAAATATCTTTTTTTATTAAGTTATTCACTCTCTTTCTTGTCATAATTTATAATCTGCTGAACTATTATGTTTAACCATTGGTATTAATTTAAAGTGTAAAGCATAAAAATAACTATCAAATGTATCATCATATAAGTCTAACATTCGCTCTTCTATGTCATCTGGTTTATCTTCTCATTGTATTAATTAATATTGAGTTTTACTTGCAGGACATTTTTCTTATAATCATTTTAATTGGTTTGTGTTTATTAACATAATAAATGCTTAAATACGATGTCTTATTTTAAATTTTTGTTTTTGTGCTGGTTTAAATGTCATATATTGACCAAAACTATAATTATATTTTTCTCTATTTAAACTTTGTAATGTTGAATAAGCACTATCATCAACATTAATTGATATTCCTTGCTTTATTAAATTAAAATATTGATTTAATTGATTATTATAAAATTCTAAAATATCTTTAACTTGTTCTAATTCAGTTTTAAATTGTTGAGTAGTATTTGAATGTGTATATTCTACTACTTTATAGGCTTTTTTATCAAATGAATTATATAATCAAAAACTAGCAGTAGTAGTATGTCCCTTAGGACTAGTAGCATAGCAATATCAACACCACCTAATAATTTAGTTGGTTGAATAATATCTGTTGCTTGCATAATATCAATATATCTTACAAAGATTGACCCACTAGTATTACCTGGTAAACCTCAACTTCATATTCTTGCTCTTTCAATATCTAGTTATTCTAATCTTAATTGTTCATTAACTTTATCTTGTGGTAATTCATAATTTAATCTTCAACTAGAATAATGAATAATAATCTTAATATTTCATTTTTCAATATACTTAATTTGCTCATATTTACTACGCATTATTTCTTCATTAAAAGGTAATAATTCATTACAATAACCAACAATATATCTTTTTAAACTTTCAGGATTACAGGTATTAATTGTTATTTTATTTTGATAACCACGAATAGCAAACTCTAAATCACTTAAATCTTTTTATTGAAATTGGTCACATTCTTCTCTTTAATCAATAACTAATTTATATTTATTTAAATCAGCAAAGGCTTTTAATTTTTCTTTTCGACTTGGTGAATGTAAACCTTTACAATATATTTTGCTACAATTTGATAAAATAAAAGTAAAATTTGATAAATTAATAATATAGGGAATATTATTTTCATCTAGCATATTTCATATATTTTGAAATACACTATCTTTTAAATCTTTACTCCAATACATACTAGCAATGATACAAATTGGTTCTTTAATTAATAAACTAATTTTTGGTAGTAAGAAAAAAGTTTAGGTTTTGGTATAAAAATTATTCTTTATTTTAAATATATTTCTAAAACACTGATAAATCAACCTTTTAAAAAGTTATCTAATTATTTTATTTATATTTTTTATAAAACCTAAGCTTTTGTAATACTATCTAATTTTTAATAATTCACCAAACATTTTAATATTTGATATAGTCTTACCACTATAACGTGTACCAATTTGATTAATTTCATTCACTAATTCATATTTCTTAGCAAAGGGATATTTATTACCAATACTATTATTTTGTAATAACCAATAAGGCGTTTCTAACAAATAAGTAAAATGATTAAGCATTATTATCACTTTCTTTCTTAATATCTCTAATATCAGTTTGTAAATTAACAATTATTAACTGTTGTTGATTTAAGTTTAATTCTTTTTCAAGTTCTTTTTCTTGTAGTGAATATTTATAATTAAATGTTCGTTGTCAATATAATTTAGCACCATCTGGTGATTTCATCATAAAATTAATTATTTCACTTTCAATTCTATTAACTTGTCGTTCAAGTAAAGGAACTATTTTTTCGCTCCGATAAGTTTCTTGTATTCAATGGTGAGAAAGGTTGAATTTATTGGTTAAATCGTTCAAAGTATAAGGTTTATTGGGTGATTTATTTTCTCAAAATTCATCAATTTTCCGATAAAATGTCGCTAAACTTGCTGTTTTTGGATTAAATTCTTTCATTTTTACTCCTTTTTGCACATTAAAATTGCTATTATTTAATGAATATGATTAAATAAAAGAGTAAAAAAACTGTATTAAAATATAACAAAGAACCAATTTGATTCTTTGTTATTACCTATATTTTACATTGTAAATTGTACTATGAAGTGTAGCACTTTATTTGATTTCATTATAACACTAATAAAATAAATGTTCGATATAATTTATTTTAAAAAAATTTAGTAGTTTTGTTTTAAATTTATGAATTTTGGTACACTGAAAAATAAAATGATTAAAATTTTTATAGGTAATTATATTAAAAATTAAACATTTGTATAAAAACTTCTTTTGAAGATAGTTAATGTAAAGATTTTTTAAGTTTAGAGTTTATTATATTAGCAACTTCTTGATAATAATTTCTTGAATAAATACTTAAATCAATTCCTTTGGAAAATCAATGTCTAAAATCGCGGATTGCTCTTTCAACTTTGGGTTTTTGTGTTGGAGTTCAAGCATCACAAAAATATACTTTAGCATTTGTTATTTTTTTAATTTTTTCTCAATCAGCAAATTCTTTGCCTTGATCTGTTATTATTCCTTTGCATCTATCTTTGAAAAATCTGTTAGAAAAAATTCGTTCTACTGCGTTTGTAACTTCTTTTGTTGTTTTTTCTTTTAATGGTTTATTTAATGATTTTAAATTGGGTTAATTCTTCGATTAAAACTAAACAAACACTATTGTTTTTACCAACCATAGTATCCATTTGAAATCAACTAAATTTATATTTATCATATTTTGCTTCTTCAATATTTCTAAAATTTCTTATTTTTCCACGGTTATCAATTCTATTTTTTTGTTTTATATTTTCTACCATGAAAATACAAATTATCTTTCTTGAAATTTAAAAATCCCAAATGAATATATTTATATAAAGTTTTAAAACATACCGGAAATTTAATACCAAACTCTTTTTTATATTTTTTATAGATTTGTTCTGGTGAATCATAAAATTTGTTATATTTTTCATCTAGTTATTCTAAAATATTTAGCAATAATGATGATTTTTTAAAACATTTTTGTCGTTTTTGTAAATAATCTTCGTGTGCTAATTTAGCGTCATATTCATTATCTTTTAACCTTTTTATTTCTTGTCTAATTGTATTGCGATTTTTATGCAATATTTTTGCTATTTTAGATATATTGGGTTTACTATTTTTTCTTTTTAAAGAATCAAGTTCTAATAAATCTTTTAACATTACTCTTTCTTTAAAAGTAAAATGATGCTTTGTTTTATACATTTTAAAAAATCCTTTCTTTTATATACAAAGCTAATTATATAGTTTTTTGAGGTTGTGGGCCAGCAGTTGATTTTCTGAAATTTTATGATAAAATTATTTGTAAGTTAAAAAAAGTTTTGAGATTCTTTCAAACAAATTTGGGAACCTTTATAAAATTCTTCGCTTAACGCTTAGAATTTTTCCTAAGTATTTTGAAAAGCGCGGAAAAAGTTTTTTTAAACTTTAAGGCATTTTTCACAAACTTATGAAAATCACCGCGAGCCAAGATTAGTGCAAAAATATAATTTATAATAATCATTAAATAACTTCCCTTCTAAAAAGATACTCAAAAGTGCTTATATATATATAATGTCAATAGATCTTGGTAAAAAGTTTCAAGATTAAAGAAAGGAAATTATATAAAATGAAGAAACTTTTAAGTTTATTAAGTGTCTTAACAATTAGTGGAACTTTTATACCAACAACAATTGCCGCCAGCCCGTATCAAAAACAAGAAAAAAATAATTTTTTAATTCAAAATAATTTTATTGAAAAATTATATAACGAAAATTATACTTGAACATTATCCTTGATTTTAACAAAAAATAAATTATTAGAAATAATAAAATTATTTCTTTATAGCGATAAAAATAGTTTTATATTAGGTTTAAATAAAATATTTCTAAAAATAAAAGAAAATAATAGCAATTTATTATCATCTAGAAAAATTAATAATTTAGATATTGATAGTTTTGCTCGTTTAATTTGAAAAAATTTTGGTCATTATTATTTTTGATTTTGAAATTTAGGTATAAATCAATCAATTCGTAGTATTTTATATATTAATAAAAATAATAAATATATTAAAAATAATAAATTTACAGAAATTATTGGTATAAAAACTGAATTAGAAAAAAAACAACAAAATTTTAAAAAAATAAAAAATAAAACAAAAAATATTGAACATCAATGCAAAAATAAAAAAAATAGTGAATTAAATAAAAAATATAATTTAGTTGAAAAATCAACATCAACTAAAATAAAAATTAGAATTAATAAAATAACTTTAACTAAAATAAAATTACTTTTTTTTGTTACAAAACAAAAAGTTTTATTTGTTAGAGAATTAACAAAATTATTCTTAAAATTTCCTCCATATAATGACAACAGTTATAAACTTAATGAAGAAGAAATTAAGTCTTTTGCTTATTTAATTTGAAATAATTTTAGTTATTATTATAATTTATCTTGAAATTTAAAAATGAATGAATCAATTCGAATCAATTCATATACTGGATACCCACAAGGATATTGATCAAGTGATGATTTTGAATATTATAATGAAATTATTAATCAAAATACTGATACTATTAATTGACAAACATTTAATAATAGAAATGAAGAAAATAAATTTAATAAAGAATTCAAACATCATGATGAAATTAAAAAAAGACAAACAACCACACCCGAACCACAAATGAATTTATTCGATATCAATTTAAGAACTGCATCAATAGATTTAAGAAATAACATGCCAGTACCAATGGAATTACAAGAACAAGATTCTTGATGTGCTATTGCAGTTTTACAAAATATCTTAGTTAATAGTCAAATAAGAAATCCAAATGTAAATAATTTTTCTCAACGACAACTTGCTGATTTATTTAATAAAGCAGGTTATTCTGTAGATAATGAAGGTTTATACTCTTTTTCTATTTATAGATTTATTATGGAAAATAATTTTATTAAAGATTCTTTAGGTTTTGGTTATGTTTATTTTCCTTTAGAAAGTTTCTTTTTTTATATTTTAGGTAATGAAGAAAAAATTAATTTATTACAAAATTTAATATGAGAATCTCTTTCTAGAAGTACTCCTGTTCCAGCTAGTGGAATTGTAAATAGTAGTAATAGTAGTGAGTCTGATGGACATATATTTTTAATTGTCGGAATTCATCCAAACATCGACCCATTAAAAACACTTTATTTTGTTAGAGATTCTGATCCCGAAGAAGATCATGGCTCAATTGACCCCAATGATGAAGAAAATACAGAAACTTCACTAACTGGTCAAGAATTATTTGATATATTATTTTCTAATTCTGAATATGGCGATTTATTAATAAATAATGAAGTGTATTTACAATTTATTGTTGCATATATAAAATATTATAACAAAATTTGAAATTTTCAGAATTTATTAGCACCTATTATCGATTTTAGAAACCCCAATTTATTTTCTGATGATAGTAGCGATGATGAAAAAAATTTATTAGCAAATACTTGTTTTTATTTTATTTTTGATTCAGAATAGAAAGGAACTATAATATGAAAAAAATATTAAGTTTCTTAAGAACAATCACTTTAATAGGAACAAGTACAACAAGTTTAGTTGCTTGTAATACACTACAAGAATATACAAAAGATGAATTAGAACATTTAAAAAAAGAAAACCAAATAAACACTGATAACCAAAAAATAAGAGACAATTTAGAATGAATGACATCACAAGAAAAACCATTTAATCAAATTGATAATAAATATTATTTTGTGGTGTGGCGTGATAGTAAAAATAGTAATTGAAATATTAATAAATTTAATAATAATAAAGAAATTATTTTAATAACTGGTGATACAAGATTACAAAAAACGAAATTTGGTAATGAATATGATTTGGCTATAAGAGTTCCAGAAATAAAAAATATGAGTGTTTGAAAAGAAGATTATGGAACTTATTTTAAATCAGTTTATCGTTGAAATGGTGAAGAAAATAAATTACCTAATTTAGATATTGATGAAAATGATAATATAAAAGTTAATACATTAATAAAAAGTCATTTATTAAATGACTTTTTATATTTCTAATGTAATTAATGATAATTTTTCATTATTTTTATTAAATAATTGTAAATTATCAATATTAATTTGTTCTTTTTCTGTAAAAATTATAATATCATAGTTACCATAACCCCATATCCCTGATATTTTAATTTGATTTAAAATAAATAGTTTTTCGTATTTATAAAAATTTATTTTAATATTATCTTCAACTAAATTTTTAATAGTACTTGTTCAAACTGCCTTAGAATAAAGTAATTTATATCATTGAGAAAAATAGTTTAAATATTCTTCTATTTTGTCATTAGAAACAATTAAATTAGTTAAATATTTTCCATATTCGCCATCTGATAAATAACATTAAAATAACTTTTTATAAACACGAAAAACTTTTTACTTTAAATCAAATTTAAATATCTGGAATATGAGGCGATGGAGATTATGATATTAAAATTTTTACTGAAAAAGAACAAATTAATATTAATAATTTACAATTATTTAATAAAAATAATGAGAAACTATCATTAATTATATTTTTTTATTATTAATTTTTAATATTTCCGTTATTATCAATTTATGGAATATTTGGTTCGTTATCACCATTTCAATAATAAACTGATTTAAAATAATTACCTTTATCTTTTCTTCAATTTACCATATCTTTAACAATTCCTGTTTGATTTTTAATAAATAAATCCATATCTTTGCTCGCAAAACCTATATCATAAGTTAAAACTCAACGATTATTAAAACTGTCAATATTAATTAAAGGAGATTTATCATTTTTAAATTTAGCAATCCTTCAATTAGAATTTTCATCACCACGCCATACAACAAAATATCATTTATTATCAACTTGATTAACATAGTTTTTCTGGTAGTAAGAAAAAAGTTTAGGTTTTGGTATAAAAATTATTCTTTATTTTAAATATATTTCTAAAACACTGATAAATCAACCTTTTAAAAAGTTATCTAATTATTTTATTTATATTTTTTATAAAACCTAAGCTTTTGTAATACTATCGTTTTTCTTGTGATGCTATTCATTCTAAAATATTTCCATTTATATTTATATTATTTTTTTCTTTTAAATCTGCTAATTCTTTTTCGCTATATTTTGGTGTATTACAAGCAACTAAGCTTGTGGTACTTGTTCCTACTAATGAAATTGCTACTAATAAACTTAATAATCTTTTCATTTTTTTAACTTCTTTCTATTTAAATTAATTGTGCAGCAGACAATTTAAAATTAGGTATTTCTAAATCAAAAACAGGATAGAAAAATCAATAATAAAATTTTCCACTAATAGAAAAATTATTAATTATTTTTTCAGATGATAAATCAACAGGAAAGTTCATATTTTTTATTTTTACCATTTCGTATTTTAAAAGATATTTACTGTTATTATTAAAATTAGGATTTAATCTATCATATTCTTCATAAATTTTTTGTAATAATGCTATAATTAATTCTTCTTCTGTAACATTTTTAACATCTTTAGCAATTATTTTTTCTGGTGTATTAATTTTTTCTACTTTAAAATTTAATGAAACACCATCAGAACTGGCATTATAACTAGGACTACTTACAAAAGGTTTATTATTGCTAGTATTTGTTTCAACTTTAAAATGAATTGTTTTTTGGCCACTAAAATTTGCTATAGTAAATTACTGCACTATTTTCAGTAATATTTGTAACATTGATGTTTTTTGTATCTAACTGTGGATTTAACTCTATTATTGCTTCTTTAATTTGTTGTTCTGTTGGCTTGTTTAATCCATTATTAGTTTTAAATATATGTTGAGATTTATTATTTATTGTATTTCTTTTTACTCTATTTATTTTTTCTATGCCTAAATTTCCTCAATTTAATTTATTAATATCATTTTCATAATTATTTTTATTTTTTTTATTAGAACAAGAACTTTCAATCAACGGAGCAGTTCCACTAATTGTTAATACACTTAATAAACTAAGTAATTTTTTCATACTTATTTTTCTCCTTTTCTTTATCTTGAAACATTTTATCAAGATCTATTAATATTATATATATAAGGATTATTTAAGATTTTGAAAGAAAATTATTTAATTTATTATATGCAAAGGGTTAATCTGGGATCGCGGTGATTTTCATAAGTTTTACGAAAAATTCCTTAAAGTTTAAAAAAACTTTTACCACGCTTTTCAAAATGCTTGGGAAAAATTCTAAGCGTTAAGCGAAGAATTTTATAAAGGTTCCCAAATTTGTTTGAAAGAATCTTAAAACTTTTTTTAACTTGTAAGTCATTTTATCACAAAATTTCAGAAAATCAACTGCTGGCCCACAACCTCAAAAAACTATATAATTAGCTTTGTATATAAAAGAAAGGATTTTTTAAAATGGATAAAACAAAGCATCATTTTACTTTTAAAGAAAGAGTAATGTTAAAAGATTTATTAGAACTTGATTCTTTAAAAAGAAAAAATGGTAAACCCAATATATCTAAAATAGCAAAAATATTGCATAAAAATCGCAATACAATTAGACAAGAAATAAAAAGGTTAAAAGATAATGAATATGACGCTAAATTAGCACACGAAGATTATTTACAAAAACGACAAAAATGTTTTAAAAAATCATCATTATTGCTAAATATTTTAGAATAACTAGATGAAAAATATAACAAATTTCATGATTCACCAGAACAAATCTGTAAAAAATATGATAGTATTACAAAAGCTTAGGTTTTATAAAAAATATAAATAAAATAATTAGATAACTTTTTAAAAGGTTGATTTATCAGTGTTTTAGAAATATATTTAAAATAAAGAATAATTTTTATACCAAAACCTAAACTTTTTTCTTACTACCAAAAATATTAAAAAGAGTTTGGTGTTAAATTTCCGGTATGTTTTAAAACTTTATATAAATATATTCATTTGGGATTTTTAAATTTCAAGAAAGATAATTTGTATTTTCGTGGTAGAAAATATAAAACAAAAAATAGAATTGATAACCGTGGAAAAATAAGAAATTTTAGAACTATTAAAGAAGCAAAACATGATAAAAATGAATTTTGTTGATTTTAAATAGATACTATGGTTGGTAAAAACAATAGTGTTTGTTTAGTTTTAATCGAAGAATTAACCCAATTTAAAATCATTGAACCATTAAAAGAAAAAACAATAAAAAAAGTTACAAACGCAGTAGAACGAATTTTTTCTAACAGATTTTTCAAAGATAGATGCAAAGGAATAATAACAGATCAAGGCAAAGAATTTGCTGATTGAGAAAAAATTGAAAAAATAACAAATGCTAAAGTATATTTTTGTGATGCTGGAACTCCGACACAAAAACCCAAAGTTGAAAGAGCAATCCACGATTTTAGACATTGATTTTCCAAAGGAATTGATTTAAGTATTTATTCAAGAAATTATTATCAAGAAGTTGCTAATATAATAAACTCTAAACTTAAAAAATCTTTACATTGACTATCTTCAAAAGAAGTTTTTATACAAATGTTTAATTTTTAGGTTGTATGTATTATTTAAGGGTTTTAATTAATATCTTAGAAATTGTGGAATAATATACCACTTACTTATTTAAAGTGTATTACTTTAAATTTTATTGTCAATATATTTTTCTATTTTTTTAAAATTTTTCCACGACAAAAATACATGTTTATTAAAGTTATTTAATTTATTAGATAAAATTAATAAAAATATAAGTTTAGTTGTAAATTATTATTTACAAAATTATTAACTGAATGATTAATTCTATTTTCTTCTAATGGTTGATTAGTATTAAATAAATTAATTTTATTTTTAAAATTAATCATACTAGTATTTAATTTATTTTTAATAGTTTTTTCATGATAAGTTGCTTTTTTAAACAAAACACCTTTTCAATAATGAGAAATATCACCTTCAATATGACAACCAATATTATTTTATAATGTTTGATTTCTGATACCTTCTTCATTATTTTTAATTAATCTAATTGTTTCTTTTAATAATTTCATTTTTGATTCTTTTATAAAAAAAGAACTGTTTTCTAAACATTCTAATAATTTTTCATATTTAGCATTAAAAAAATAATAAACTGTTTTATGGTATGTTTCTTTGTTTTGCTTATTTTTACTTTGATAGGGATATAATTTTTTAAATCTACTTGTAAGATGAAATTTATCTCTCTTGTAATGTACTTTATTTTTAGGAAAATATTCTTGAATAAATTTTGCAATATTTTTAATTCAAGGTGCTCCGTCTACTAATACTATAAATTCAATATTGTTATTAATATCATAATAACTTGTAATTAATGTAAGTAATTTATTAACAAAATTAGTTAATTTACTATTTTTTTTAATATATTCTGGGATATTATCCAATTCTATAACACCTAATTTATCTTTAATTACAGGTCTTTTTTTAGTTGATTTTGTTTCATCAAAACCAGCATAAACAGTCGAAAATATACTATGTTTTTTTATTTTTTCTTTCCCTTTTTTCTTTTCATTTTAAATTTTTAAATAAGTACCATAAATTTGAATATATAAAGTATGAGGTATCTTTATTTTTTTATTAGTTTTATTAAGATAATATTCTTTATCAGTTTTTGCATTTTTCATAATATTTGAAATTGTTTTTATACAAATTTTTACATGTTTCATAGTATATAAAATATCTTGATATGTTTTTTTATTGCCAATAAATGATAATATTTTTTCTTTAACAGAATTATCTATTCTTTGTCATTTTTTAATTCCTAAAAGTTTATCCAAAGGAAAAATATATTCTTCTTTACCTGTTTCTGGATTAATTTTATAATATATTCTTCTTTTAAAAGTTATTTTCCCATTTAAAATAGTTAATGTTTTTGGTTTTATTTCTTTTACTTTATAATCTTTAAATTCTTTTAAAATTTCATCAATTTTATAATTTTTAAAAATTCATTTATCAGAATTTTCTAAATTTTGTTGAATAATTTCAATACTTTATATATATAACAAATTATTAAAATTATTAAAAAAGTTGTTATCAATATTCTTCATTTTTATACCCTCTTTCTTAGTTTAGGACTTTATCATAAAAATAATGAAAATGCAAAAAAGATATTATTTTTTATTTATTGTGTTATAATTTAAGTGTTAATTATTAGCAAATTAATTTAACTGAAAAAAGTAAATTACTTTACTTTTTTTTATTTTGATGTAAAATATAGATAATAAAAAAGAACCGAGTTGGTTCTTTTGTTACATTTTTATAGTATTTATTTACCCTTTTATTTAATCATATTTATTAAATAATAGCAATTTTAATATACAAAAAGGAGTAAAAAATGAAAGAATTTAATCAAAAAACAACAAGTTTAAGCACAATTAAGTGTAAAATAGAAGAATTTTGAGCCGATAAGAAACCAAATCAATTATATTCTGTTAATCATTTAACTAATAAACTTAATCTTTCTAAGTATTGAAGACAAGAAAATTACCGGAGCGAAAACATAATTCTATTAATTGAAAGAAATATTCAAAAAATAGAAATGGAAATAATAGAGTTTATTATGAAATCACTTGATGGTGCTAAATTATATTAACAACGATAATTTAATTATAAATATTCATTACAAGAAAAAGAACTTGAAAAAGAATTAAACTTAAATAATCAACAACCAATCATAGTTAATTTACAAACGGATATTAGAGATATTAAAAAACAAAGTGATAATAATGCTTAATCATTATTTTACTTATTTATTAGAAACTACTTATTGGTTATTACAAAATAGTAGTATTGGTAATAAATACCCCTTTGCTAAGAAATATGAGTTAGTTAATGAAATTAATCAAATTGGTACACGATATAGTGGTAAAACTATATCAAATATTAAAATGTTTGGTGAATTATTAAAAATTAGTTTATTAATTAAAGAGCCGATTTGTATCATTGCTAGCATGTATTTAAGTAAAGATTTAAAAGATAGTGTATTTCAAAATATATGAAATATGTTAGATGAAAATCATATTCCTTATACTATTAATTTATCATAATTTATTAAATTTTACTTTTACTTTATCAAATGGTAGTAAAATATATTGTAAAGGTTTGCATTCACCAAGTTGAAAAGAAAAATTAAAAGCATTTGCTGATTTGAATAAATATAAATTAGTTATTAATTGATGAGAAGAATGTGACCAATTTCAACAAAAAGATTTAAGTGATTTAGAGTTTGCTATTCGTGGTTATCAAAATAAAATAACAATTAATACATGTAATCCTGAAAGTTTAAAAAGATATATTGTTGGTTATTGTAATGAATTATTGCCTTTTAATGAAGAAATAATGCGTAGTAAATATGAGCAAATTACTTATATAGAAAAATGAAATATGAAAATTATTATTCATTATTCTAGTTGAAGATTAAATTATGAACTGCCACAAAATAAAGTTAATGAACAATTAAAATTAGAACAGTTAGATATTGAAAGAGCAAGAGTATGAAGTTGAGGATTGCCTGGTAATACTAATGGTTCAATCTTTGCAAGATATATTGATATTATGCAAGCAACAGATATTATTCAACCAACGAAATTATTAGGTGGTGTTGATATTACTAATGATACTAGTCCTAAGGGGCATACTACTACTGCTAGTTTTTGATTATATAATTCATTTGATAAAAAAGCCTATAAAGTAGCAAAATATACACACTCAAATGCTACTCAACAATTTAAAACTGAATTAGAACAAGTTAAAGATATTTTAGAATTTTATAATAATCAATTAAATCAATATTTTAATTTAATAAAGCAAGGAATATCAATTAATGTTGATGATAGTGCTTATTCAACATTACAAAGTTTAAATAGAGAAAAATATAATTATACTTTTGGTCAATATATGACATTTAAACCAGCACAAAAACAAAAATTTAAAATAAGACATCGTATTGAAGCATTTACTATGTTAATAAATACAAATTAATTAAAATGATTATGAGAAAAATGTCCTGTAAGTAAAAATCAATATGAATTAATTAAATGAGAAGATAAACCAGATGCCAGAGAAGAACGAATATTAGATTTATATGATGATACATTTGATAGTGATTTTTATGCTTTACACTTTGAATTAGTTAATATGGTTAAACATAATAGTTCAGCAGATTATAAATTATGACAACAAAGGGAGTGAATAACTTAATGAAAAAAGATATTTATGTAATACATGATGAGCGTGTAATAAATGCAAAAAGACCATATATGTCTGTTTGTGGACAAGTTAAAAAAAGACTTTGTCAAGAATTAAAAAAAGATAATATCGCAATATGTAAATTAAATTTATATAACGAATATATTAAGAAATATCAAAAAGTTAAAGTATGTGTCCAAGTTTTAGTAAATGAACCTAGTTTATTAACAGTAAATATAATTAATTATGAACTTATTTTAAAATTAAAGGAGCAAAATAACCATGAATAATACTTTCTCTAGTTTACCAAACTTAAATGATATTAATAGTGTTTTAAAATTTTATAATTATGATTGAACAATTAATTTAGTAAATATTATTGCTCGTCATAAAATACGATTAATAAATGGTAAAGATATTTTATTTAAATCGCATCGTAAAGAAATTTTAGAAAAATTAAATTGATGATATGAAACTTATAAAATAAAAGAAAAATTAGATAAAAACGAATTAACAGTAAGTTTAATGGGTAAAACAATATTCGGTTTATTAGAAACTAGTGATGGCAATATTGATTTATGAATTAATCCATTTAATTTTACATCTCGTGTAAGTAAAATAAATGAAATTAAACAAGGTGCTGACATTTGATTAAATTATCATCAATTAGATAGTGGTTTTATTTTAAATTTAATTTATACCAAAGATAAAATAATTATTAAAGGTTGACCAAAAAATAATGAAGTAGTTGTTAGTCAAAGTAAAACACAAATTAAAGATGATGTTATACCTATTTTAGTCCAAGAATTTAAAAACAAATTAGGCATTGTACCTTTTTGAGAAATGATAAATGAACCTAATCCATTATTTTTATCAACATCAACCACTTTAAATCCTTGGCCTACGATGGCAAATTGTTATAAATTACAATTTGATTTAGAAGATAGTTTTAATATTAAATCAAAAGAAAGATGAGCAAACCGTACGCATTGATATGGGATATTAGATGATGATTTAATGACTGCTTATAACAAAGGTAATAAAAAAGTATTGCAAGATGCTTTTGATGATATTTTTATTCAATCAGGTCATCAGCGGTCGATGGTCAATTATCCCAATCTTTACAAGTAGTTCAAGGTACACCAACCTTAGAAACATATACCGAAGACCAAAAATCTATTATTGAGCAAGTATATTTAGCATGTCATTTTTCTAGTCCTTTTGGTGATAAATCAGATAATAACCAAAATAAAACACAGTCATTATTAACTAAAACCAAAGACTTAGAAAAACAAGCATATTTACAAACATATCGTAAACAATATTATACTAAGATGTTTTATACAGTTTTAAAATATTATGGTTTATGAGATGGAAATGGTGAACGCCCTTATGGATTTGATTTTGTTAGTTATAGTTTAGTAGACCAAATGCGACAAAATGAATTAATTACTGCTAGATTAGATAATGACACAATGGAACCAATAAGAGCCATAACTGAATATGATAATATTGATGAATTAGAAGCAACCAAATATTTTAAAAAAGTAAAAGCATGACAAGATAAAATACAAGCCAAAGAAATTGAACATAATAATAAATTAATGGAATATGATGAAACTGGTAATAATCAAAATGCCTTACAAGGTAGAACAGAAATTAAGGAGAATTAAAAAATGAGTAGAATTAACTCAGGTGTTATGGAAGAATTAAGAAGACAAGCCCACGATACTTTAATAGATATTAGAGAAAACATAAGAGATAATAGACATTGAATGGTATTTCATTTTAATGTTTATAGTTCATATATACCTGATACAGAGACGGGTTGAAAACCTAATAGTGCTAAACCAAGTGATTATGGTAGTTATTCACGAATATTTGATAATATCGAAAGTACTATTGCTCAATGACAAGGTAGTTTAAAAATAGTTCAAAAATATAAATGTGAATAAATTAATATATTAACTATTGATGATTTTAATAAACAACCAATTAATTCAACAATATGAGTAAATAATGAAATACCTTTCGCTATAAAATTAAAAGATGAAAATAGCAATGTTTATTGAAAATTAATTGATGGTGAAAATATTTATGATATTAATAAAATGTTAGAATATTTAAAGTAATATAAATTAAGTTATTTTATTAATAATGATAATAAAGCCGATAACTTTTATACAAAAGAGGTTAAATTTGGTAAATATTGAGATGCTTATATGATTGATGATAGAAGTTCAATTCAATTTGGAGATGCTAAATTTGAAGAAGTATTTACTCAACAATCAACTTAAAGATAATATACTTTATTAATTTTAAATAAAAATGCAAGTAAATTAAATATTAATGATTATTATAATTTTTATACTGTATTTAATGACTGTGGTTTAAATATTGGTGGTGGTGATATTAATTCTGCTCCCCAAGATAGACAATGATTATATCCCTTAAATGTTATTAATTATTTTTCACCTTATGATGGTAGTTTTTTATGACAAGAAATTATCTTTTCAAGTATTAATGACAAAATTAGTCACAGTGGTTTATCAGTACGACAATTTATTCAAACAAGTGCCCCAAGGGAAGGTTATTTTTTCCTAAAATAACTTATGATGAAAAACTAAATAAAGGTATTGTTGAATTAGATGAGATTTTATTAAAAGACCCAGGGGTTAGAGTAATTGCAGTTAAATTTTATGGTAATCCAATCTTTTTTGATATGCCAGTTATAGGAAGGCTAATTATTAAAGGTCAATTTAATAAAAAAGTAATAAATTCACGCGATTTATTAATGTATAACATATATTCTTGTCCGCCTGACAAAGTTAATACTTATGCATCACCAGAAAGTAAGTTGATATAACATTCAAGGGATACAACCAACTATGATAACTGGTTATGAAGATTGAAAAAAAAGATATGGAAAGTAGATATGACTTTTGAAATTAAAAAAATAGTGAGGGAATTATAATAACTGATAAAGCTAGTTCAACAGCAACCAATCCGACTGTTGGAACAATTATTCATAAAGAAGATAATGACTCTAAATTTTATTGGTCTAAAAATTGAATGATTACTCCACCAGATAAAATAAAAGTAAATAATGAAGATATTAATAATATAATTAGTACCCAAGCATCATCATATTTTAGAAGAAAAGATGAATTTGGTAATACTGTTGGTTAAGTTCAAATTGAATATAATAAAATAGGTAAATGTAATGTTTGAGATATTTTAAATATGAATAATTTTATTAATCGCCAAATAACAGTATTACCATTAAATTATACACAAAAATTAGTTTTTAACCCTTTTACGATACCGGGTGGAGTTGGTAAGTTTTTAAACTTTATTTCATTTGGTATTCCCTGAGGATGAGTAATTAACCAAGATGAAAAAACTTGACCTAATTTCCAATGACTTAATGGCTTTATGAGTGCTAATATTTATAGTTTTTATAATGATTTTGGTCTGAAAAATCAAAAGGCAAAGGTTATTTACCATTTGAAATATTTAGAGAACAAGGGAATGATAAAGTTGGTGCTATTTTTAGAGCAAATGCTACTAGTTTAGAGTTTACAACTTTATTAACTGATAAAATACAAGATAATGTTTTAGAAAAAGATGGTAAATCAACAGAAAGAATAACTTATTCAACTTATAATTTAAAACAATTAAATCCTAAAACTAATCGCATATATTTAATTAATGAATTAGTAAGAGTAGTTGATGCACAAACACCAGTTAGTGATAGTGAAAAAGATAATGATTGCGAATTCTTACAAACACCTGATGGTACAAATTGTAGTTATATTATTGATATGTTTTCAATCCAAGCACTATATAAAGGTAATTTTGAAATTATCTTTTATGCTGATAACCCATATACCAATAATGAAGAAGATTATTTACGCTTATCAGTATGGAGTTTTCGTGGTAAAACAAAAAGTACATTAAATAATTATTTACGTGATATGACAACTAATTATAAAACTAGTTTTTTATTATCACACGATTATAAAATACCAACATTTAATTACCCTGAATATGTTCTTCCGCCAGTTCCATATAATTTTAAAGAATATACCAAAGATATCTGAGATGCTAATACAATCCAACCATTAATAACTAAAATTACAGCACCAGCACAATGCAAAAAAGCACAAAATTATGGAATTCCTGTTAATTTATTTTCTTATGAATTTAATTCTGCTTATTATGAAATAGAAATTGATTTAAAACAAATTGACCCAACAATTAAAAGTATTAGTAAATTTAAAGATGCTTATAAAACAATAGAAATAAGTAATTTTAGTAATATGCAAGTTGAGTGTGGACCACCAAATATAGAAAATTTTATACATAATAGAGATATTAATCTTTTGGGTGGTACTAATAGTTGCTATTTTAATAATGGATTATTGTCTAAAATAACTTTAAAAAAAGAAGGATTATCACAAACTGATAAAGTTAATTTTCCAAATACTTTTTCAATAGATACAAAAGAAATAACTAATGATATTAAAACGCTTGATACTTTTAAAACTAATGGTTTATCTAATGAAAATTATAAAAGCATTTATTATACAGAAAAAAGTGGAGCAGTTAATTTTTTACTTCAAATAACAAAATTATCTAATGGTGATAATGATAAAATTAAAGAAATTTATTTACAAACATATTATACTAATGATGTAAAACTAAAAATTAGGTTTACAAAAGTATTATTTGTTCAGTTATTATTATTGGCTCAAATTAACTTGAGTTATGAAGGGAATGACAAAGATATTATATTAGAAGTTAAAAAACCTAATGTATTAGCTTTCTACAGGATATAATTTACGAGCAAAAGTTAAAATTGTATCTAATTCAACAATTCCATCTTTAAATTCCGCTGTTGAATATTTTAGTAGGTTATCATCAGTATTAAATACTTGTCCATTTTTTCCTAGACCTTCATTATATTTAATATTTTTCTTTCTTTTATATGTTAAACAAAATTTATTGGCTTCTTTTCACACAAATAATGCCTCTCAACCAAATTTTTGTTGATAAGTTTATAAATATCCATTGTTTAAATATTTCTCAGTCTCTTTGTGTTGCTTGATTAGCAATATCTCTGAAAATTATTTGTGGGTTTTGTGCCATAATTTACTTCCTTCTTTCTATTTATTAAATACATTGTCTGTATCTAAAATATTGTTTTCTTTGTTTTCTACTTTTGGTACGCCACCAGCATTAACTGTTTGTACCTTAATTAATTCATCATAAACACTTTGCAATTGTGCTTTAATGATTTCAATATCATCGCTAATATCATAAGACTTTAATAAAACATTTTTAAATTCTTCATTATCAGTTAAAGAATTAATAAAGTCAATTACTTCAATTTGTTTTAATTGAATTGTTTGTTGTTCAATTTGTGAAGTTAATTCAGTATTTTTTGTTTGTAGTTCGTTGATTTACTGATTATTTTTTTATAAATTACTTACATTAAATTCTTCAACTTCAGCAGTATTTTCTAAAATAATTTAAGCAGTTTTAATATCTAAACTACCATCTTCATTTTTAATAGGTTCATTATTTTCATCAATAAGAATATATTTTACATTTTTTAATGCCATTGTTTTTCCTCCTATTTTTTAATATTTTTATTTGTTCTTTTTCTAATCGATTTTTGTATAATTTCAAAACTATCGACTCTAAAAGATAAAAAATAGCGTTTAGTTTTTATATTTAACTGATTAAATACTGAGCCTTTAATTTTTATCTCATCATCTTTTTTTAATTTCAAAAACTCAGTTAAAATTGATAATGTTGAGTAATTTAATCCGTCTCATTGACATTTAGCCGAACAAGCATCAACTTCAACACCACCAGCAACCAGTGCCTTAATTTTAGTTTTAATCGGATTTTCATGTAATCTAACAGTTAACTCTAATTTATTAACTTTTTTATTTTTTATTTTAGATTTATTGGTTATTGATTTTTTAGGTAAATTACTTTTTGTTTGTGCCATTTTTATCAACTCCTTTTGTTATAAAATATTGTAAATGTTTTCAAGCATCTAATTCGTGCTCTGACATTTTAATATTTCCTTTATAAATATAATTTTTCTTAACAACTGGCGATTGTAAAACATAATTTAAATTAAATAGATATTTGCATAAAACTTTTAAACCACCAATGAATTTAGGGGTAGATAATGGATTTTTTATTTTTAAACCTTTGTGAAGTTGATAATCTTCAATTATTACAATAACTTTATTTAAATAAGAACAAATTTTATTTTTAAACTCATTTAATATTAAATACATATTATTTATTGCTTCTTCATCATTTTTGGAATTAAAAGTAATATTATTAATTATTTTCTTTTGCAAAACATTATAAATAATAATACCAGTTTGTCCAATTCCAGCAGGGTCAATTACAATAATATATTTTAATTTATTTGTTTTATTTTTTTGTCAATTTGTAATATTTTTCATCCATCTGATGCTAAATCTAAAATATCGTTAATTTTATAATATTGCATATAAGAAGCAATTACATATCACTTGTTTTTAAATAAAATTAAGTACATTTTGGCTCATTCTAAACATTGCAAATCATAATGATTTTTATGATGAGCAATACGACAATTAACAGGCTGACAATTAACTCAATTAAATGATGTTGTTATTTTATTTCAAGTTTTATTAATATACAAACTTTCATATTCTGTCATTTATCTATACTCCTTAATTCTTTTTATTTGTTGCTCAAATTTCATCATTAATATCATTTACCGTTACTGGATAAGCTCGTAGTATTAATTCTTGTAATTTATTTTTAATTTTTTTATTTCATTTTTTCATCAAATATTTTCCTTTCTGTAAAAAAACATAATATTCCTTTATTGGTTAATATTTTGATATTTAGTAATTTATTTTAATATTTAATTACTTCGCCGCCCGCTTCACTTTGAAGGTGAGCGGGGGCGGATAGGATATTTTGATAGAGTTTACCCCCATACGGAAATAAACAAAAAACAGTTTACCCAGTTATTAATTACGTTTCATCCATCCCTAGACAACTTTATATAAAGAAAATAACCTTTTGGAGTTCCAACCCTCTTGTTTTTTTAGTGTCCGATATTATTTTTTTCGGTTTAACAACACTCTTTTTATGAAAACAAGCCAAAAAACACATGCTCTGACATTTCGCAAGTGATTAATCTTGCCGAGAATTAAAGAAATAAATAAGAGTAATAAATCCAACCGCTTTCACACTTTCTTTAAAGCTTCGTGCCATAGATGAGTTATCAATCTTTAAGCATTAAAAAATATTAAGTTTTAAAGATTGAATTTTGGATTAATCATTAGATAGTATCTTTATTTTTTTATCTCATTATCTTTTTTAATTCTTTGTTTATTAAATATATTTTTTAGTAATATATTTAACAATTAACTAACAACTAAATAAAACAATTATTCAAAATTTTTTAAGAAAATAAAGGGTGGATTTTTCTGAAAAAACATATTTTATTAAGTGTAAAAGATACTATCTAACGATTAATCCAATAAATATAAGTATTTTTTACAAAATAAAAAGCACTTTATTCTTTTTCAATAAAGTGCTACATTTGCATTTACAATTTACATTTATAAATAATAATATATCACCCACTATCTTTTTGCACGTATTTATTATTATCAACTAATTTTCAATTACTATTTTTTGGTGGTTGTTGTTGTAGTTTTTCTGTTTCTGGTGTAGGTTTAGGTTCTGGTTTACTACCTCCTCTGTTTTCGTTGTTATTTGGTTTTTCACACAACTAATTAATGATGTTGTACTTGTTGCTGTTAATCCAATTGCTCCTAAAATACTAAGTAATTTTTTCATTTCTGTTCCTTATTTTTTTATCAAATTATATTGACATTATATATATAAGCATTTTTAAATATATTTTAGAAACAATATTTACTTATTTTATTTATTGTTATTGTTTAAAAAAGTTTGAAGTTTTATAAAAATTATTTTAAATGATATGATTATACTATATTTTTTAAAAAATGAGGTGAATTAATGAAATATATTATTAATAATTCTAATTTAAGCTATTTACAAGCAAAATTGCAAGATTTTTTAAGTAAAAATTGTTAAAATAAATATTATAAAAGAATAAAAAAGAAAATATTTGCATATATTAATTTATGTAAGGAGTTTTTTCTTAAAACTAAGCTGTTATTAAAAGACTTGATTAAAAAATATTTTAAAAATAAATTTTCAACTTTTTATTATTGAGCAAATAAAATTTTAGTTGCATATGCAAATAATAATTTTGAAGAGTTATTATTAAAATCAACAGTTCCTAATAATATTAATTATTAATATAGTGAAGATACTCGTAAAAATATCTGTGATTTATATTTTGAATATTGTGATAAACACGCTGGTGGTGTTTTATCTTTGTATTATAATTTAAAAAAAGGAATTCATGGCGAATAATTAAAAAATAAAGCACCAAAAAATTTAAAAACATTTTTTCGTTAACTTAAAAAAGATAAACGATGATTAAAAATAAAAAATAAAATTAAAGAAATTAAAAGACAACATCCAAGATATGAGGTTAAAGAATTAGTATTAATACAAATGGATGCTAAATATTTTATGCCAAGTAAATTTCCAGTTGATAAAAATTATTATGTTTATGATTTTATTGACGAAAGAATGAGAGGAGTATTCGGTTATATTTATGATAAATTAAGCGCTGAGAATGCTATTGATGCTGTTAAAAGAGCAATTAGTGATTTTGAAAAAATATTTGGTATCAAAATAACACTAATTAGAACTGATGACGATTCTGAATTTATTAATAGTCATCGGAATAATCAAAAAAGTACTGTTAAAGAAACTATTTTTACTCAATTTTTAATAGATAAAAATATTTTACATCAAACAACACCCGTTCGTTCTCCACAGTCAAACGGTAAAATTGAAAGATTTCATCAAAATTATAGTAAGTTATTTGTATTTGATGAAAAAATATTGGATGCAGTTTGTTTACAAAATAAAATAAATGATTACTATTATTTTGGTAGTAAGAAAAAAGTTTAGGTTTTGGTATAAAAATTATTCTTTATTTTAAATATATTTCTAAAACACTGATAAATCAACCTTTTAAAAAGTTATCTAATTATTTTATTTATATTTTTTATAAAACCTAAGCTTTTGTAATACTATCATTATTTTTATAATTTTGAAAGAGTGCATAAATCTTTGAATTTTCAGACACCATTTGAATTTTTAACTAATTTAACTAAATAATTTTAAATTTATAAAGTTTTATTTAAACTATTTTGGGAGAATAAAAATGATACGGGTTTTTATTTTCAAATGTTATTTAGTCCAATAAATTAATGATGTTTTTTTTCTTGTTTTTATAAAACACGTATCATTTTTATTCGCCCACTATTTTTTAGTGTGCCAATTTTAGAATTTTTATTTATATATGTATCATTTTTAATAATGTTTTTATATTTTTAATTATATATTTTATTATTTTTTCTTGTTTTCTTGCAATCTCTAAAATGTGTGTGGTATACTATAATCTTCTTCTAAATTACAAAAGATTAATAAGGTTTCTTTTGTGGCAAGTTTGATATTATTTTCTTTACAATATTCATCAAATTTTGTTAATTTATCTTTAATCCGACGCTCTTTTACACTATTTCATCATCCTTTTGATACCTTTGATACCTTTTTTACCGTCTTTTTTACCTCTTTTTGCATCTTTTTTACCTCTTTTTGTCATCACCATTCTACAAAAAAATATTAAAAAGTAAAATAAATTAAAAAAAACTTTTTCAAGTCTCTATTTTTAGTAATTTTTAAACAAGTGATTAAGGGCTAGTAAATCCTACTTGTATTAAATTACATCACTATCCTATCATCATTTAACGGATTGTCAACAAAATTTTAATTTTTATTGTATAACTATTTTAATAGAAAGGGCTATGTTGTCTTATGAAAAAAGAAAAGAAAAAATTTAAACATTTTATTTTTGATAAAAGATATGATTTAAAATAATATTTAGTATCAGAAAAATTTAAAAAGAAAGATGGCACACCCAATTATTCTAAAATAGGAAAAGTAATGAATAAAAGTTGTAATACAATTAGATTAGAGGCCAAAAGACTTGAAGAAGATTATGAACCTGAAAAAGCAAATCATGATTATCAAAAGAAAAGAAAAAAATCTATTAAATATACAACAATTACAAAAAAGTTGTAAATCATGTAATAAAAATTTTAAGCAAAAAGCGATATTAACCAATGTTAATTATTCATGAATATGAAAAAAAATAATGAAAATTTTCCATTTTCACATGTGACACTTTACAAATATATTGATTATGGAGTTTTTGATGATTAAAATAATGAAACTAAGAAAAAATTACCATTTAAAGGTAAAAAGTTTAAAACAAAAAAGAGAAAAGATGATAGTGATCAATTAATTAATATTAGATTTATTGAAGAAGCAAAACATGATAAATATGAATTTGGTTGATTTCAAATGGATTGTATTGTTGTAAAAGAACATCAGTTTGCTTTCTTAATTTTTACAGAAGAAAAAAGTTTATATACGATTTGTTTTAAATTAGACCACCATAATTCAGAAGATGTTAATAAAGCCATTAAAAGTATTTTTAGAAATAAACTTTATAAACAAAACATAAAAGGAATAATAACTGATCAAGGTAAAGAATTTAGCAAATGAAAAGAAATTGAAAATATTACTAATGCAAATGTATATTTTTGTGATGCTGGAACTCCAACACAAAAACCAAAAGTTGAAAGAATGAATAGAGATATTAGAGAATATCTTCCTAAGGGAACAGATTTTAATAAAATTACTTAAAAAGAAATTAATAAAGTTATGAAAATTATTAATGAAAAGCCCCGACCGAGCTTAGGTTGATTATCCTCCAAAGAGGTATTTTTAAAAAATAGTTGCAATTTTTAATAAAAGATATACTATTGGATTAATAAGGGCGAATTGTCCTACTTGTATCTTTACTTTACAGTTTATAAAAATATTTTAATTAGTAATAATAAACCTAAAGTTAATTTGCGTGTTTTTAATAAAGACGATGAGAATATTGAGTTGCAACAAGAACAAAAATTTGTTTTATATCCTAGAAAATTATGAACAAAAATTAATTATGTATATGGTCAATATTATTTTAATAATATTCGTTTTCATTATTATTTTTTAAAATGTTGAATTCCGCAAATGATGTTTTTTTATCATCCAACAAGTTATCTTAGTTTCTATTATAGTAATGAAAAAATTAGTTATTTAAAAACAATAATTGTCTATCATTGTCATAATGAACAACAATTATATTAAGCTTGGAAGCTTACAATATAAAGGTTACACTAGTGAATGCTATTATTTTATTGCTAAACTTGTTATAATTACATTAATTATATTAAGAGAATGTGAGAGATTTTAAATGAATGTGCTAGATGAAATTAAAAAAGTTTTAAAAGAACGTGGAATTTATAAACCAATTGATTTAAATACGGAGTTTAAAACATTAGGATTAGATTCATTAGATTTGATGGATTTAGTTATTGAGGCTGAGAAAAAATGTGGGATTCAAATACCAGATGATAAATTAATGGATATTAAAACAGTTGCAGATTTAGTTGAAGTTATTAAAGAAATTAAAAAATAAAGGAGCTGGTGGCAATGGCATTATCATATAACGGGATTGTACAGTTATTAAAAAGTAAAAATTACCGAATTACTGAAATTAGGTTATCAATTATTAAAATTTTATCAGAAAAGCAACATTTAACGTTAACTGAAATTGTAACATTATTAGAACAAGAATTTAAAAATGTTAATTTAATGTCAGTTTACAACACAATTGATTTATTAATTAGTGAGCATATTGTTTTTACAAATTCTTTTGATGGTAAACAAATTTGATATGATTTAGCAGAAAACCCATCCTTTCATATGGTTTGTGATATTTGTAAAAATGTTGTTCATATTAAAGATACGAATATTTTACATGAAATTAAGTTAGATAATTTAAAAGATGTAATGACAAATATTAATTGAGAACCAGTCCATTTTAAAATTGAAGGGCATGGAATCTGTGACCAGTGCCATAATAAAAAATATGAATCACTTCAATTTGAAGAGTACTTCAATGAAGAAAATAAGTAAAATTATTTGCTATTTTCTATTATTTTGTTAAAATGGTTAAGTGCCAATTTAGGCGCTTAATTTATCTTGTTAGGGGTATAGTTCAATCGGTAGAACACCGGACTTCAAATCCGGGTGTTGTGGGTTCAAGTCCTGCTACCCCTGCCATAACATAAAAAGATGAAAGTGTGGAAATACTTTTTTATTTTGCCATATTTATGTTATTATGTTATGATTTAAAAAGGATTTAGGGGTGTAGTTTAATGGTAGAACAGCGGTCTCCAACACCGTACGTTGTGGGTTCAAGTCCTGCCACCCCTGCCAGTTTAAACAGCGGAAGTATACCCAAGTCTGGTTGAAGGGGGCGGTTTCGAAAACCGTTAGATGGAGTGATCCATGCAAGAGTTCGAATCTCTTTACTTCCTCCATTTAATGAAGAAAAAATAAAAAATCATTTCTAATATTAGAAATGATTTTTTATTACTATTTAATTTGTGGGACAGCAACAAAAGCAATTGTGTTTAACCCTGCATGTGCAACAAAGATATTAGCTAAATTTTCAGTGTGATAATTAACTTTTAATTCATTTAATTTTTGTGTAACATTATCTCAAACTTTGCTAGCACATTCACTTGTTTTTAAAACAAATAATTGAAGGTTTATTTTAACTGTTTTTTTAAATTTTTCTCATGTTTCAACTAAAGTTTCAATTAAATTATTTAAAGTTCGTGATGAGGCAATTTTCTTAGGATGTTCTTCTCATTGAATTAAAATTTTAATTTTAAATAAGTTAATTAATGATAATAAAACTTTTCCAACACGCCCACCTTTTGATAAACGATCTAAACTACCAGGTATCATTACCATATATGTTTTTTGCTCAAGTTCATTTGTTTTTGCAATAATTTCTTCGACACTAAGCTTTTGTTTTGTTAATTTATTAGCATAAATTATTAATGTTTTTAAAGCAAAAGCTGCTGTATGATTACGGACAACATGAACTTTTCCACGATATTTTTCATCTTGACTTAAAATATAAGCAGTTGCATATTGGCTTGAAAGTTTCTCAGCAATTGGATAATGAATAATTTCATCATATGTTTTTAAAATTTCGTCGTATTTAACCATTAATTCACCAGTTGATGCTTGACTTGTTTTTGTTGTTCCTGTTTGAACAACTTCATAAAAATTATGTTTTGTTGTTTCTTCTTCTGTATCTAAGATATCAACTTCATTATTTAAAATAATGTGTAAAGGAATAACATGAATACCTAATTGTTTAATTTCCGCTGTTGTGAAACCTGCTGATGAATCAGTTAAGATTGCAATTTTTTTACTCATTAGTTGTACCTCCTTTTATTCATCTCAACATACTAGCACAACCGTATTTGCTCCTGTATGAGCTGCTATAACATTTGATAAAATGTATGTTAAAGTAATTTTAGCACCCGCGTCTTCAATAATATTGTAAACTTCTTTTAATGTTTCATCGTCTGTTTTTGAATGCAATAAAATAATGTTTTTTCAATTTTGCCGTTCTTTTTTTATTTGTCCTAAAGCTGTTTCAACAGCTTTTTTAAATGTTCTAGTTTTATCAAATTTATCAATGCGACCATCATATCTTAAAATAGGGGTTATCTTCAAAAGCGATGCTAAAGCTGCCGCTGTAATTCGCCCCCCGCGTTTTAAAGTTTCCAAACTTTTTGGGATAATAAATGCGCTAACTTTTGTTTTAATTAAATCAAGTTTTGATTGAATTTTTGTTAATTCAATTCCTTCTCCAATTCATTGATATACTAGATCAATCATATATACTAGCAGTTGACTTACCCCGTCAGTATCAATAACAAATACTTTGTTTTTATATTCATCGCCTTGAGCTAACATTGAAATATTTTCATGCTGACCAGATAGCCCCTTTGATAATCCCATAAAAACAATGCCATCATATTTTTTTAACAATTCGTTTCAAGTACTTAACATTTTTCCCATTGGAATTTGACTAGTTTTGATAACTTGATGTTCTAAAATATCATAAAATTCATTAAATGAAATAAAATATTCATCATCTTCCACTTCACTTCCATCTGGAAAATTTAGTAATAATGGTAATAAATAAGTATCTTTATATTTTTTTAAATCGTCTTTCTTAATTCCAGACGATGAGTCGATTATTAATGCAACTTTACGCATATTTTTCCTCCATTTATTTCTATCTCTTAAGTATCATTGAATTAAGTTAATATATTGTTAAAGTCTTAACAATATATTAATTATAAACTTTGATATAATAATTTCAAGGATTAAAGGAAGATACCAATGAAAATTACTACTGAACAGAAAAAATGTATGAGACTATTTTATAAGCATTTTGACCATCTGGATGTGAATAAGAAGTTGTTAAACTATTAAAATAATATTATCAAAAATATACTTCAGAAATAATTCAGGATAATTTAGGGAGTTGCTTTGCTGTAATTCGAAATCAAAAAGGAATTACAAATCCAAAAAAGGTAATGTTAATGGCGCATGGTGATGAAGTTTTGGCTTTATGGTCAGCTAAATTAATAGTAAAGGTTTAGTTCCTATTAATCCATTAGGAGGTATTTTAAAACAAACATTATTAGCTAAACTAGTAAAGTTATTAAAATATGATGGAATGTTTTTTGATTGGTGCGATTTCAGCAATTGCACCGCATTTGTTATCACCAGAAGCTCGATTAAGACCAACACTAATTGCTAATATGTTAGTTGATTTTGGTTTTTCTTCGCGAGCAGAAGCCTATAAAGTAGGAATTCGAGAAGGAAATTTTGTAATTTGTGAAGGTCCAACAGTTTTCTTAAATGATAAACTATTATTATCAAAAGCGATTGATAACCGAATTGGTGTTATTTTAGGATTAGAAGTTTTAGAACAAGTTAAAAATAAACAATTAGATTATGATTTATATGTTGGTTTTAGTTTGTAAGAAAAAGTTGGGACTCGCGGCGCTAAAACAGAGACAGCATTAATTAACCCTGATTTTGCAATTGTAACTGATGTTTCACCAGGACAAGATTATTAATCAACAACAACTTTTAGCCAATTAGGGCAAGGTGTAATGTTACGTGGAATGGATAATAACTACATTACGCGTTATGATTTAATTCAATATCAACTTAAATTGATGAAAGAGCATGTAATAAAATATCAATTTTATATTTCTCTAGGATGAACTGATGATAGAGCTGTTTATTTAACAACAACTGGTATTCCAACTATTCAAGCGTGTTTAATTGCCTGTAATTTGCATACAATTAGTGGTATTATTGATTTAGATGACTTTAATGAAACAATTAAGTTAGTAACAAAAATTATTGAAGATTTAGATGAAACAAAAATTAAAGGATTTAATTGAAGTAGTAAGGAGTAAAAATAGGAACAAAAATAATTGGTTTATTTTATAATCAAGGCTTTGATGTTTTAATGGGATATGAATCAACGCTTGATGCAGTTAATTATGTCATTAATAATGATTATGTCTTATTTTATAATCAAAACCACAAATGTTGTGGGTTTGATTTATTAAATGCTAGTAAAAATTTGACAACATCTTTGAAGTTAGGAATTAATAGTGACAATTCTGATTTATTAGCAGAGTTAGGAACTATTTTTAAACAAAAAGATTATTCTTTTAATATTAATCAACAACCACAATTTATTGTTGGTAAAATTCTTGAGCGTAAAAAAATCCTAATTTAGATAAATTAAATATTTATCAAGTAGACATTGGTTTATCAACTGAACAAATTATTTATGGAGCTGATAATTGTGATATTGGCCAATTGGTTGTTGTTACGCGTGTTGGGGCAATTATGCTTTCAGGTTTAAAAATTGTTCATAGTGAATTACTAGGAGTTATTTCAAATGGAATGCTTTGTTCTGAACGCGAATTGGGATTACCAGTTACTATTATTGGTAAGAAAATTATGTTATTATAAAAGCAATAATATCATCTGGTAAATAGTTTTTGAAAGGAATATTATAATGGGTAAAATTAAGGCAGGATATTATAGTGCAATTTATTTTTTAAAAACAGCAAATATTTTAAAAAATGAAAAACCAAATGATTTAATAACAATGCAGTTTTTTCAACGTGAAGAAAATGTTATTTTGGCAGGCGTTAATGAATGTGTTGAATTATTAAAAACAGAAGCTTTTAATGCAGAAAGTTTAGAAATCACTGCCTTAACGGATGGTGATTTAATTCAAGCTAATGAACCAGTTTTAAAAGTAACTGGGCATTATTATCAGTTTGGTCATTTAGAAGTTATTATTGATGGTATTTTAGCACGACAGACAAGTATTGCAACAAATTGTTATCGTGTATTACAAGCAGCTAATAATAAGCCAGTGATATATATGAATGATCGTAGTGATTATTATTATAATCAAGAAAATGATGGTTATGCTGCAAAAATTGGTGGAATAACTAATTTTGTTACAACAGCACAAGTAACAAAATTAGTTGGCAATTATGAGCCTATAGGGACTGTTCCGCATGCTTTAATCCAAGCTTTTAATGGTGATTTAATTGCAGCTTTAAAAGCTTATCAAAAGTTTTATCCAACTGATAAATTAGTGGCTTTGGTTGATTATAATAATGATGTTATTACTGATACTTTGCAAGTAGCACATGCATTTTCAAATTTATATGCAGTTCGTGTTGATACTTCTCAATCATTAATTGATAAATATTTTCTTGGAAAAGAAGATAAGTATACAAGTAGTGAAATTAATGGTGTTAATAAACACTTAATTCGTGCTTTACGTCAAACTCTAGATAAGGCAGGATATCAACATATTAAAATTATTGTTTCATCAGGATTTAATGCTCAAAAAATCCAGGATTTTGAAAAAGAAGGTGTTCCTGTTGATATTTATGGCGTTGGTGAATCGTTGGCAAAAATTAATATTGGCTTTACTGGTGATGCTGTTCAATTAAATGGCGTTGATCAAGCAAAGGTTGGGCGGAGTAATATTGTTTCAAATCGACTAGTTAAAAAATAAGAAATGTTTTATAATATATGCAAATAAAGGGGGTTTTTATGATGAGTGAAAATAAAAACCATAAAATAGAGTCTTATTATAATCATGATGATGCTTATCCTCATTTAAAACAGAAACGAAAACAATATCAAAATGAAAACGAAAAAATTACAATTGAAAATAATAAGAATAAATATCCTTTAACATCATTATGTGAAGTTATTTCACCTTTATATAGAAAAAATAGATGGTGCTGATGAATTTAAAGTTAATATGTCGCATTCATATAAACAACAAAAAGAAAATAGTCCCATAACTTCGATTGAGGATATTATTGCTCATCGGGCGAGTGAGAAGAGGGTGGAGTTAGCGAAAATTCATATTACTGAAGAAAAAATTTCGTCTTTTGATAAAACTAACATTGAACCATATTTTCGAAAATATGACCCAGTTACAAATAAAGAAATTATTCCATCAACTTTAAAAACTAAAAATAAATTATCTGAACCAACAGCACAAACGGTATCATTTTTATTAAAGCCGCGAAAAAGTGGAGTAAATATTTTTGGCGATAGAACAGCTGAGCTAAAAGTAGAATTAGAACAAATTAAAGAAAAAATTCGTAATCCAATGCCACAACATAATGTTGATGATTATGAGCAAACAGCAATGTTTGAAGGAATTGAAGAGTAAAGAGAAAATAATGAACAGATTCGCAATGTAGTTGCTGAAGCTTACCATATTGATGATAATTTTTCTGAAGATATACCATTAGAGCAACGTCGTCGATTAATTCAACATAATTCAACAAAAGCGGGAGCAGTCATATTTAAAACGCTACTTAATTTACAAGAAAATAATTTAAATAATCAGTTTCTTCGTCGCCCGAAACCATTATCACAAAATGCATAAGGATATCATAAGAAATTGCATGATTTACGAAACAGTAATTCTGAACCAGATATGAACCACGTTAAAGAATATCATACTAATCGTAATCTTTATTTATCACGCATGTTAGAAATTGAAGAGCAAACAGCAAAGGAAGCAGAAGTAAAACGTCGTGAACGAATTAAAACACAAATTAATAATGTTCAAATGTATAATGAAAATAATAATGAATAGGTAAGGAAAATTTTAAAAACTAATAGGGTGGTTAAAAGAATGAATAGGGGAATCAAGCAATTTTACTGTTGCTAATTTTTTGTTAAAACCTTTATTATAAAAAAATAATTTAAAAAATATTATAAAATAATAGTATGAATGAAATTATGAAAACACATATATTTAAATAATTTAACAAAAAGATAGAATTTAAGATAGTATTACAAAAGCTTAGGTTTTATAAAAAATATAAATAAAATAATTAGATAACTTTTTAAAAGGTTGATTTATCAGTGTTTTAGAAATATATTTAAAATAAAGAATAATTTTTATACCAAAACCTAAACTTTTTTCTTACTACCGAATTTAATTAAATTAATAGAAAAGTAAAAAAACAAACAATAATAATTAGAGGAACAACTTTTGGTGTTTTAGCAACAGCAGGAGCTATTGCAGGTATTGTTTTTGGCATTAGACATATAAATGGTGATTTTGAAACTGGAAAAAGACAAATATGAGAAATGGTTAGAGAAACGCCTAAGGATACTGCGCATGTTGTTTTTATTAACGGATTTGTTGGTACATCTCTTGTTGAAAAGTATCTATTTGAAAGTTTTAAGGGTAAATTTTCAGTTGATATTATTCGTAGTTATATGGCTTTAGGTAGTGTAAAAAATGAATAAGAACGTGTTGCTAAATATAATCAAGAGTTTTCACACAATAATTTAAATAACCAAGCTAATGTATTGATAAACCTAATAGGTTGTCGCATATGAAATTGTATTTTTGGTTTAATGATAAAAAAGAAATTATTCGTTCTTTTACAGGCAGTGGTAATTTTTCAGAATCTGCCTTATTAAAAGTCCCCATCTTATAAAGAAGTTCTATACAATATTACAAATTATAAATGCCTTGGTTGTGATATTTTTTGCGGAGGAATTAATGCAACAGAGCAGGTTAATACAACACGAATTAGTGATTTATATCAATAAAATTGCGTTGGCTTCGATTTTAATGATAAGACAACTTATTAGTCAGAAGTAAATGTTTTGAAAGAAAAAAGCCAATTTAATGAGATTGTAAAAGCACGTAAAACAAATGAAAAAATGAAAACAGCAACATGATTATTAGTATTGACTGGTGATGGTGATACGAATGTTATTAAACAATATTTAGATTAAACGGAAAAGGATAATATTAATTTAGATCTTTTTGTTGGCAATATTAGTTCTGGATATAATCCGGATCTTGAAGCAGAGTTATTAAAAGATGAAAAAAATATTAATCGATTAAATATTATTCGTGAACATCCGAAACCTAATGTTTATAATTCTGATTTTATTAAGTACACTAAACCTAAAACGCATACTAAATTATATGTGTGATACAATGCAAATAATGAAATATTAGCTTTTTGATCCGGTAGTGCTAATTTTGGTACAAATGGCCTTGGCCTTGACCCTAAAAAAGATCGTCCTTTTCGTGAAATTTTATTTGAAATGGCATTATCAGAATGAGATCGAAAAAATGACCTTATTTGTAATGTAGTTGGTGCCTTTAAAACACCTCCAAGTCAGCGAATTAAAAATTTTTGTGCAAATTAGAGATTTAACATTAGGTTGTTAAATCTTTTTAAGTTATTAATGTATTGTATTGAATATATCTTAAAACTAACCAAATAAATGATTTGACAACTAATTTGTAATATAAAATTAAAACAAAAGTAATTGGATATTTTATTTTTAAAAAAAGATATAGAATAGAAGAAAAATTAAAAATAGTAAAAGAAGGATTGCAATTAAGTGTTAATAAAATAAATTATGCAATGTTTAAAATATTATATATCCAATTAGTTGAAGAATTGATGGTGATAGTAGTTAAAAATTCACAAATAATTTTAAAATATTTTAATTAGATTTAATAATGCTACTATTTGCATCATAAGTAAATAGACTACTTATTTGTGATTGTTTAACTTCTACTTCTCCGGATCACGGATCAGCAATTAATATATGTATATTCTTCAAATTTTTCTGATACTTGAATTCCATGTATAACAATAATATGTCTTATCATATGGTTGTTTCAAGGATATTTACCATGCATACTTAATATAACTGGAAAATTATGCTTTAAACTATTGTTTACATCATTATAAAATATTTTTTGTTCTTTTTCGGTTAAACCATAATTGAGTCCTAATATTTTTCGTGTATATTTATGATTATTTTGGTTTGTGAATTTATTTAAAATTGCTGGAATATTTCCTGGATAAGTTTCTGTTTTTATAGTTTGTAAATAATTTGCTAATTTTTCTTGTGATATTTTTTTTATTAGCAACATAATTTATTACCATTTGTACACTAGCGGGGCCACATCAATAATTTGTTTCTTGATAAAATAATTCAACGTGTAATGAAATTGATTTATGTTTTATAATATTTTCATTTTTTTCTTTATATAATTGTTCATAATTTTTAATTAAAGGTTCTTGTTTTCATTTATTTTTATAATATATATACCGACAAAAAATTATAAAAGATATTAATATAATATTAATTAAAATTAAAAATGCATTTATTATTTATATTTTTTTCATTTTTTTCTCATTAATAATATTTTATAAAAAAAGAAAAAGATAAGTATATTTTTTAATTTTTAACAAATTAATTGCAAATTTTTAATATTTTTTAACAACTTAATTTACATAATAATTAATAAAAGTAAAAAAATACTACAATATCGTAAATTTTTGAGTATTTTGCATTAACTACTGATTTTATTCTTTGATATAACATAAAACAAATTAATGTAAAAACTGGTTTAATACTATCTTGTAAAGATAAATTATATATTGTTATAAATTAGTATATATTTATTTTTATTATTAAGTTAACTAATTATTCTAATATTATTTAAAATAAATTATAAAATAAGTTATAATATAAAAGTAATATTTAATACGATTAGAAAAATGGTGGAAAAGAATGATATATATGTTAGCAACAAATGATAATTTATTAATTTAACAAACAATTTTAATAATTGTTTTATTATGTTTAGCAATTGTTTTTTGTTGTTATTGCATTATTGCTGCGCGAAAAGTTGTAATTGTTGCTAAGAAATTTGATTATTTTGTTGAAGACTTAACTTATAAATCAGAAATGTTAAATTCTACTGTTGATACCGTTGTTAAAGTTTCAAATTATATTGATGTTTTTGAAGCTTTTGCAAAATGAAACGTTAAAGTGTGAGTGAAAATTATTGCTCGTAATAAATATATTACCTATCGAATTGTTGATAAATTAAAAGATTTTGCTAATCATGATGAGAAGGAATAATTATGGCATTTAAATTTGTTAAAACATTGGCAGTGATGGTAGCAGGAATGTTAATTGCTCCGAAAAAAGGTTCAGAATTACAACAAGATTTCATTAATTTAGTTAAAAAATATAATCTACAACTTAAAAAATGGTTAATAAAATTGAGATTGTATGAGAAAAATCGCAAGGAATAGAATCAGATGAAGTTTCAGCTGATATTGAATTGCACATTAAAAATGTCAAAGGTGCAGTTGAAATTTTAGATTCTGCTTCAACAAAAAAATGGTTTATAAGACATTAAAGAAAATTGATAATGGTGCAGTTAAATTAATTAAAGCAGCAGCAAAATCACCTAATGTGCGCGCAGTGGCAAAAGATTTAGCAAAAATAACAGTTTCAGCAATTGACGTTGGAATTAAGGTAACTGAAGATTTAAAAAAAACATCAGCATCAATTTCTGAAAAAATTATTGAATAAGGAAAGTCTGCCCCAATTAAAAAAGATTCAAAAGTAGATAAGAAATAACTCTAATAATTTAGAGTTTTTTAAATAGCAAAGGAGATAAATGATGGTAAAAAATATTTTAGAAGAATTAAGATGAAGAGGACTATTAAAACAAGTAACTAATGAAGCAAAATTATTAAAAGCGCAAGAATTAAAAAAAGGAGTTTATTGTGGTTTTGATCCAACCGGTGATTCATTACATGTTGGGCATTTAATTCAAATTATGTTATTAAAACGTTTTGAAATGTTTGGATTTCAACCAATTGCTATTATTGGTGGTGGGACAGGGATGATTGGTGATCCTAGTGGGAAAAAAGCAGAACGGGTATTGCTAGATGATAAAACAATTAAACATAATGCGGAAACCATTAGTAATCAAATGCAACAATTAATTGGAACAAAAGTTAAAATGGTTAATAATGCTGAATGATTGCAAAAAATGACCTTGATTGATTTTTTGCGAAATGTTGGTAAAGATTTTAATATTAGTTATTTATTAGCAAAAGAAAATATTGCAACTAGAATTGAAGTTGGTTTATCATATACTGAATTTACTTACACATTATTGCAGGTTTATGACTTTTATCAATTATATATTAATTATGATTGTGCTGTTCAAACTGGCGGTAGTGATCAATGAGGAAATATTACTTCGGGTACAGATTATATTTATAAACAAATTGGAGAAGATAATTTAGCTTGTGGTTTGACAATGAATTTATTAACAAAAGCTGATGGTTCCAAATTTGGAAAAACAGAATCAGGGGCAGTTTGATTAGATTCAAAAAAAACACCACCTTATGAATTTTATCAATTCTTTTATAACCAAGATGACCAAGAAGCAGGGAAATTATTACGTTATTTAACAATGTTATCTGAAAAAGAAATTATTACTATTGAAGCAGCTCACCAAAATGAACCAGCACAACGTATTGCACAAAAAAAACTAGCAGAAGAAGTAACTTTATTTGTTCATCAAGCAACAGGATTAAAAACAGCACAAATTGTTAGCGAAGCTTTATTTAAAGGCAGTTTGCATGAATTATCAGAGCAACAGTTAGACCAACTTGACAACAATTTACCTAATTTTCATTTAACAAAGCTTAATTTACCACTGCTTGATTTATTAGTACAAGCACAAATTGTTTCTTCTAAACGTGAAGGACGTGAGTTTTTAGAACAAGGTGCAATTACTATTAATGGGCAAATTGTTAAAGAAGAAACTTGACTTGTAGCAAAAGATAAGTTTTTATTTGATAAATATTTAATTATTCGTCGTGGAAAACGAAAATATCATTTAATTTATCTTACAACTAACAAAAAATAAAAAAAGAACATTTTACCATTTAATGTAAATACCACAAAAGTACAAAATGTGTGTGGTTTCTACAACCACCAGATGATAGTTTAATTTTGTTTGATGAGAATTTTTTATATATTGATGGAACAAGTCCCTGTGAAGTTAAAAAAGTTCATGGTGGTAAAAGTGTGTGGATTGTTTTAGCAAGACATTTTTGTCATCGTGCTATATTTACAGTTCAGCGTGAGGGTGTGATGTGAAATAGTATTCGTAATTTAGCAAGTGGTATTATTATTCCGATTTCATTGAAAAAACCCGTTAAGTCAAAATTAGGTAATATTTTTAATCGTAGTTTTGTTATGCGAATTGGTATTTTCCAAGATATTATGGATTATGAAATTTGAAAAACAAAATCAGTAGAACGAACAGTAGAAGGTAAAAGAGCAAAACATAAGTCGAATGTTGGATTAGGAATTCGGTTTTTTAAGATAATTATTCCGCTTTAATTTTCTAATAAATATGATAGTAATTGATTAAGTTTTGTTCGTGATTTAAAAAATGATAAAGTTGTTAATAAAAAAGAATATTTTTGAAAAGATATATCAAAATTAAATAATAAACAACGCTTATAGTTATTTGATATTGATATTTTAAAAGAAAATTTAAAAGTAAAAAAAGTGAAAGGAAATAAAAAATGAGTAATTTATTAAGTGAAAGCGTTAATAACGATAGTTGAAATAAGATTTTTAGTTTTATTTTTGATACTTTTTTATTTATTTTTGATGTGATTTGAAATACTAAATTGCCAATGACAAATATAACGATTGCTTATTTTTTAATCTTTTTTATGGTTATTAAGTTATCTATTTATGCAATTCACGGAACATCAACTAATTATAACGATTTAGGTTCAACGGTTAAAAGTGGTATTATTAATAGTTCTAAACTATATGGTTCTACTGTTCGGGGTATTTCTAGTACTAAACAAGGTTTACAAAAACATATTAAAGAACGAAAACAATTTAAAGTTAGTCGCAATAAACAACAATTATCAAGTTTAGCAAGACAAGCAAAAACAAGAGAACAAGGGTTTAAAAGAATTCATACCACTAAAAGAATAAAAAAATAAGTAAGGAGTTGATTTTATATGATTAAATTAGTTTTATTAGTAGCGGCAATCGCTATATTTGGCACTGGATTTATTACAGTTATTATTAATCAGTTGACATCAGCAAAAAATATTATTATGGATTTATATAATTCTGGGTAGTCGGAAAAAAGCTTAGGTTTTATAAAAATTATAAATAAAGTAATTAAATATAAATTAAAGTAATCGCTTATTAGAACGATTACTTTAATTTATATTTAATTACTTTATTTATAATTTTTATAAAACCTAAGCTTTTTTCCGACTACCTCTTTTTAGTTTTTTAAAATTATTGCAATTTAATAGGTTTATTTTTAGTTACTTTCTTTTTATTTTTAAAATAAAGACGAGTATAATAAATTACTTGTGCTAATAATATAACAAAAATATTGATAAACACGAATAAACGATAATGTCAAGGTGTTTGTGGTAAAGCAAACACAGCAATTAATAATGATAACGCATAAGCATTTAAGATTCCCAAAATTGTAATTTTATGTCATAATTTTAGTTTTCTTTTTTGACCTTTTTTCATACTTATGACCTTTCTTTGAATTTTTCCATATTCAATATGTGTAAAATTACACTTAGTATCATTTTAGTCTAAAAATATTAGATTTTTTTTTAAATTAAGATATTTTTACATTAAATTGTAAATGTAATAAATTTCTTAACTAAATAGTAATATATAATATAAAAATAAACATTTTAAAATTAATTTGATTTTGGTAAATATAATGTCAAAAATTCATGTCAAAATTCTCATGCTCTTGTTTTTAATTCATTTGGTATTAAAAATCAATATACAAATCCTTCACCAATAACTTCATATAAACTAGAAAAAGAATATTAACTAAGATGAAATAATTTAAAAATTTTTTCTTTGTCTAAACTTGGTCAATTATTAAAATTAATAATTTTACTTATTAAAAAATCTTTTAGTTTATTACTTATACTTAATATGTATATTATTTTTTAAAAAATGATCTAACATATACCTTAATTCATGAAAGAAAACTCTAAAAGGGTCAAGAACAGAAGAATAACCACTATAAAATGAATGATTTCCCATAGAATTATAATAACATTGTAATGTTCGTGCATGAATTTGAATATGATGGTCAAAATGATAATATCCATATGCATCAAGAACTTGAGCAATATTAATTCATTTTAATACATTATGAACATTATTTTTCCCTCAACTACTAGCTATATAATTATAAAATCTTACCATTAATTGTTTTAATTCATTAATATATGTCGGATAATAAGTATTAATAAAATTCGTTAAAAATTATTTAGTTTTTGGATTTAAAAAATTTAATAATTCTTCATATGAATTAAATTCTGATTTTTCATAAAATGGTAAGTTAGATATTCAGAATTACTTAAAAAGGCATTTGTTAAATTTTTTTCAAGATCTGTTGCTGGGTTCTTACTTAATTCATAAGCCATTATAGCCGCGTTGTTGCATTCAAGTTTGATTTGGAACATATTGTTGATTTAAATTAATTTGATTTAACACTGATTTATCAAGAAGATAATTAAGGGTAACTTAACCTCGATAAATTTTAAAATCACTAGAAGTAATTGCAGCCGTTGTATCCTTAATATTATTTTTAATTTGAATTTTATTAATATTTAATGCTGGGAACTTTTGTTTTAATATAATTTTAATTTACTCTTCTGTTGGAAGATGGGTACCATTAGTTTTAATTGCTTGTAAATTTGGGTTACTAATAATTGTATTTAGTAGTATTATTTTTTGGTTTAAATAAGTATGATATAGCAGATATAAAATAATGCTTAATAAAAATCCTACGATAAAAATTAATACTATGTTGGTTGTATAAATTAATTTTTTTTTGTTTTTTCATTACTATTATTACCTTTACTATTTAATATTTTTCAAAATTAATTATATAGTTATCATTATTTAAAATAATGTAAACAAAAATAAATTTAACATTTATCAAATTATTTGTAATTTATTATTATAATTTTACAAATAATTTGATAAAGATAAAATTTTAGTTTTTAAAATTTAATGCGGACATCAATATAATAATTAATTTCAAATAGCCTGTTCATTTTACTACACCCTACCTTTAAAGAATTATTTTGCCTTATTTGCAAATATTATATAGATTTATTGTCAAAAATGCAAAAATTTTTTTTTAAAAATAAATGTTATAATTAAAGTGAACTTAATAATGTCAATAATTAAAAATTATTAATATTATTTGTATACTGTAAAACTAAATCATAAAAAGTTAATAATATTATAACAAATTAAAAATAAAAATCAATAATTACAAAAAATAACAAATTAAAAATATTATTTTTAATATTTATTTTCAAAATTATAAAAATAAGCACAACAAAAAATAAATTTTACTAATCTTATGCAAACATTAATTTAATTTGAATAAATTTTTTTAAAATATTGTCTTGATGTAAAATTTCCCAAACAAGGTCTAATTGTAGTATTTAATATATCTAAAATAGATTTTAATCTACTACGAATATTAACTAATGGCTCATTTTGGCCTAATCAACGCCTTATATCTCTATTTATTCTTTCTACTAATGCTTTCTGACGAGGTTTACCAGCATCACAAAAATAAACTCTTATTTTAAAATGTTTTTCTATTGTTTTTCATCTATAAAATTCTTTTCCTATATCAGTTAAAATACAACTAAATTTGCTAATACCAATTTGTTTAATCATTTTCATTAAAATTATTAATACAATACTTACCTTTTTACTAAATAAAATATAATAAAAAAGTATTTTATATTTACGATTTACTAAAACTAACAAATGAAAATTACCACAATCAAAAGTATCCATCTCTCAAATCCCACTAAAATTTAAATTATCTCCATAATCATTTAAAAATTGCTTATAATCTCTAATATTAAGCAATACACCACGATTATCATTCTTTTCACCATTTTTTGTTTTTCTTTTTTTATTTTTAATTTGTTATAATCTTATTAACTTTTTATGATTTAGTTTTACAGTATATAAATAATATTAATAATTTTTAATTATTGACATTATTAAGTTCACTTTAATTATAATATTTATTTTTAAAAAAACATTTTTGCATTTTTGATAATAAATCTATATAATATTTGCAAATAAGGTAAAATAATTCTTTAAAGGTAAGGTGTAGTAAAATGAACAGGCTATTTGAAATTAATTATTATATTGATTGACTATTAATATTATTTATTGCTAAGGTATTAGTCTTTTTTACTGTTGTTTATTTTGCTTCATATCTTACAAATCTTACTGTTTTAAAGAAAAAAATAAAACAAAGTTTAACAATTATTTTTTTAGTTGGAATTCAAACTAGTTTTTATTTTTTACTAATGTATACAACGAATTTATTGGTTATTCGTAATCTCCTTTACTTAACAGTTTGCTTAATTAGTTTATGAATCTTAATTGGGAAACAATTGCTTCCTAATTATTATAATGATTCAATTATTTGTCTTTTTTCAATTATATTTAAAGTTAGTTTAATAACAATATTTGCAATTCATAAAGCTAGTATCAAAGGCTCAGACAATATGATTATTCTTATTTTTCTAGTTTTTATTTCATTTATTGCAACAATATATTTTTTTAAACAATATTGAACAAAATATTTAAAAATTGTCTTAATTAATAAAATTTTAGCTTATATCAATACATTTAAGTCATTTCATCGTGCTTTAAATGAAAATAATATTTCTCTTGTATTATTTTCACAAAATGTTTTTGTTTTAATTTCCCTTGCTTTTTCTGTTAATAGTACAATTATGTTTAAAAAACTTTCATTAATTTTAAAACAACAAAATATTAGGGAAAATTTTAGTTTCATTAATTTATGTGAATTAGATAATGCTATTAAGTCTTTGCAAATGCATATGCTAGTAAATAAACGTAGTGAAAAAGAATTAAAAATTATTGTAAATGGTTATCAACGAGAGTGTTTAAATTAGTATAGTCTTCTAAATGTTATTTTTAATTAAATAAAATTTTACAAGTTAAAAAATAAAAAAGGAGATATAAATAATGAAAAAAATTTTAGTTATCTTAAGTAGTGTTATTTTAACAAGTTCACCTGTTTTTGGTTTGAGTGGATGTGCACCTACCCCTGCTGGTCACCGTGATATTGATATAACAAGTGGGGGAGATAATGATAACAATAGGGGAACTAGTGTTGATTATGAAAAAAATCGAATTATTAAACGATTAACTAGTTTTAGTGAATTGTCACCTCTTGTTGTTGACAGTGATGAATACCAAACTGTTAATAATAATGCTGCTTTCAGCATTTTAGAAAGTAAATTTAAAGAATTTAGTGATGATTTAATGCTAACACAAACAAATTTTACGCCTATTGAAATTACAGAAGATGGAACTGCTCATTATGGAGAATTAACAGTTGTTGCTGATTATAATGATAAAGAATTAACTAATCCAAAAACAAAAGATTCAAATTTTTTAATTCCTGTTGCTACTAATAATTTAAAATGAACAAATGATACAGTTCAAAAATTAAATAAAAGTATGACAATGGTTTTAACTAAAATGAATCTTCCATTTCAAGGCACTAACTTAGCAATTGGTAAGATTTTATCGTTGGTTACAACGTTTCATCTTTTTGATAATTTGCCAAAAGTTATTCCAACTTCATTTAATGCGGATGATGAAAATTGAAAAAAATGAGAAGCCTTTGTTAATAATGAATTAATGAATTTACCACTTGCTGATGAAATGCTTAAAAATGGCGAAATTAATGAAACAATAAAGAAAGATATCTTGTTAGGTGCTACTGCAGAAATAAAAATTAAAGCAAAATATCTTAATATTTTAAATAGTTTAGCAACAGATATTATTCATTTCCGTAATTTTGTTCTTGAGAAACGTGAACAACAAAAATCACAAAATTTAATCTTATTACTATTAAAATATTTATTTGAAAAGCCACGAGAAATTAACAATGATGGGTTTTTAGATGTTAATAAAAATATTCAAAGTACTAAAAATAAAAAAGAAAACCTTCAATTTAGTACTAATTTAGAACATATTTTACATAATTTGTTAGAAGGATGAAAAAGCAAAAGTGGTGAATGGTCAGCTAATAGAACTCCAATTTCAATTGTAGTAAAAGTTGATTGATTAGTCTTAACTACAACGATTAATATTAAATATGAAAAAATTCCGGCAAGTTTATGACAATTAACGTCTGGGGCAGATGGACTTATTGATATCCTTTCTATTGATAAAATTAAAGCGTTTATTAACCAATTATTTAATTATGATTTAACAACTGATTTATCAATAAAAGTAAAATTTATTAAGCGAGATTTTAATTTACCAATTCTACTTAATGGGCAAATTAAAAAACTTATACCATCAATATTAAAAATTAGTGGACATAGTAGTGATGCAATTGATAATACTGCTATAGAATTAGTTAGTGGATTAGTTCAAATTGAATATCAAGATGAAAAAGGAGGGGTATGGAAAACAGCTACTGAAATTACTGATTTAGCATCAGCACTAGAAATGCGAATTAATATTAATAATATTAAGTTTAAAGTTAAATCAATTAATGATACGATGATTTTACTTGAAACAACTAATCTGGATTTACATCTAATCTTTATTCCAGATATTGATTCTAAAATTTTGGGGAAATAATTATTTTAAAAAATAAAATAGGAAAAGAATACTTTAATTATTAATTAACAGAAGTATTCTTTTTATTTTAAGAAATTATTGAATTAATTTAATATAATAACATTTTATTGTTATGATTGCATTTTAAATTATAATCAGTATAATTTAAAAAGATTATAAGTAATAAATGGAGGTATAAATGATAAAAATTGCTTTAATTTGTTCGGCAGGAATTAGTGCTAATCGAATTTTAGATAAAATTAATGATGTTATTGTTAAAAATAATTATGATATGCAATTTTTTGTGATAACACCAGAGCAATTAGATAATAATTACAATATTATTTTATTAGCTCCTCAAGTAGAATATTTATCAACAAAAGTAGTTGCTATTGCGAATAATAGCAAAGTTGCTGTTTTACCATCAGAATTATATATTAATAATGATTCTAAAGGGATTATTGATTTTGTTAATACGTTATAAGTTCAAATTTTTTGTTAAAAAATTTTTGTTTTATTCAATTTTACGATAATTTTTTTAAATAAGGTATATTTACCTTATTTTTTATGCTAAAATATACAGGTATTATTTTTAAGAAAGAAAGAGTGGTGATTTCTATGCTTGGACAGCAGAAACAGTCCGGACTGTTTTTACAATTAAGCCGTATTATTAAGGGTATCAATTTTTACAAAAGTAATACGTTATTTAATATTGTTTCTGACCATCAAGAAGATAATCACCGCAGTTATTTATAATTGCTACTATTTTTAGTTGTGTTAATTTATCTTATTTTGTTGTGTCATGAAACAAAGTAAGAGAGGAAACAAATCATATTTAGAAAAGATAGAACAAAAGAAGTTTTATTTAAAAAGCTAAGTTTTAATGATAAAAAATTAAAAGTATGTTCAAAACTTAACCAACCTGAATTATTAAACAAATTTAAAAGTAATCAGTTTGGGATAAAGACAGCTGATGTCGAAGATTTATAAAAAGAATATGGACACAATAAAGTAGATACTACTAAATTTAATTGAGTTCTAACTTTTGGTAGTAAGAAAAAAGTTTAGGTTTTGGTATAAAAATTATTCTTTATTTTAAATATATTTCTAAAACACTGATAAATCAACCTTTTAAAAAGTTATCTAATTATTTTATTTATATTTTTTATAAAACCTAAGCTTTTGTAATACTATCAAACTTTTTTAAATCATTTTTTAGACCTTTTAATTTAGTACTAATTGCAATTAGTATTTATAATTTTTATGAATATTTTTCAACTTCTATTGCAGGCCGGGGAATTGCTGATATTTTACCAGCAATTATTGTAGCAGTTATGATTTTTGCAAGTGGAATAGTTGTTTATATTAAAACAATAAAAGTACATTTTGTGACGAAAAAATTAATTAATATTGTTAGTAATAAAGCAACAGTGATTCGAGATGGTAAGGGATATACTGATATTAATTACGAAAATATGTTTGAATTAATCAAAAAATCAGAAGATATTGATGTTCGTTATTTAGTACCAGGAGATTTGATTTACCTATCAAGTGGGGATATGGTTCCTGCTGATGTTCGTATTTTAGTTAGTCTTGATTTATTTATTAATCATGCTTCATTAACCTGAGAATCAATGCAAGTTGAGAAACATGCAACAACAGATAAGGTTAATTTATTAGAATTAGAAAACATTTATTTAATGGGTACAAGTGTTGTTTCAGGTAGTGCAATTGCAATGGTTATTAAAACGGGGAGTTAAAAAATATTTTTAGTCAATTTCAAGTGTATTGCAAGAAAAACACCCTTTAACTAATTTTCAAACAGGAGTGCAACGAGTAACATTACTATTAATTATGTTTGTATTGATTATAGCACCAATTATTTACTTAATTTACTCAGGAACAAAAAGTGATTGATTAGGAGGAATAACATGGACAGCGGTTTTGGTGTCTTTAGTGCATATCATACTAATCCTACTTCGGCAAATGCCGATTATTATGTTGCAATTTTTCAATCGGATTGATTTATTGAAGGATTAATTACTCAAACCGTTGTTATGTTAATGTTTAGAACAAAACAAATTCCATTTATTTAATCAAAACCAACTTGACCAGTTAATGTTGCCACAGGAATTGTTGTATTATTAGGATTATTAATTCCATATGCATTGAACAATGTCTTTCCAATAGCAGCACCACTATTAGTATATATTCCAATCGTCATTGGAGTTATTGGGGCGCATTGTATCACTGCTCAATTATCAAAAGTTGGTTATATTAAAGTGACAAAAAATTAATTATAAAATAATTTTAAAAATAGTTAAAAGGAATGTTTATTTATCAGAACCATTCATTTTAATTTTAATTATTATTATTTTAATGTTAAAATAATTATCAGATTTATGTTAAAATTTTGATTATGGAATAATATACTAAGTATTATTTAAATTTTCATAGTTTTAAAAAACAATAAAAATAAGTAAGAATGATGAGGTGAAGTTATGCAGAAAAAAACAGCACAAAAATATGGATTTTTTATGTGCTTTTGTATGGTTGTTGGAACAGTTGTTGGAACAGGAATCTTTTTTAAAAATGAAGGTGTATATGGATTAACTAATGGGAATGGAGTCATAGGTTTAATTGCATGAATAATTGGTGGTCTAATGGCTCTCTCATTTGGATTATCATTTATGGAAATTTCATCAGCAAAACAAGATTCGAATTCAGGTATTGCTTTGTATGCAAAGATGTTCGGGGGAAAATGGTTTGGCCGTGTAGTGAGAAACGCTATGAACCATATTTATATTCCGTTAACAACTTTTACTGTTGCGTATTATACAACAAAAGCTTCAATTTGAGCTTTTGGTGGTGGTTTGACCGCAGAAATCGCATTTAGTGAAAAAGTTGGAGGTTATTCTAATTATCAATTAATTTTAACGAGTTTTTCAATTATTTATACTGTTTTATTAATTTATATTTGTACTTATTTAGAAAAAACAGGAAAATATATTCAAATGACAACCGTTGTTTTAAAATTAATTCCATTAATTTTAATTGGGTTAATTGGAATGTTCTTTTTTAATAATGACCCTAATGCATTAAGTAAGAGTGGTTTAGGTGATCATGATAAATATAAATTAGTTGTGAATAAAACTGGATTTGAAATGATTTTAATGGCTTTGCCAGGGATTCTATTTTCATTTGATGGTTTTTTATCGACAACATATATTCAAAAGGATGTTAAAAAACCAGAGCAAAATATTCCATTAGCTTTAGTATTAGGTTTAGCATCAGTAACAATACTTTATTTACTTGTTTCAATTGGAACTTTAAATTTAGATGCTCAAGGAAGTGTTGTTGTTGCTGTGGGTAAAATTTTTAGTAATCCTGTTATTAATAAAATTTTTGAACGAATTATTTTCTTCTTTATTTTAATTAGTGCTTTTGGAACTTTAAATGGATATAGTTTTTCTTTAGTTAAACTAAGTCATTCTTCAATTGAAGATAATTTTATTATTGGTGCAAAACTATGGAATAAAATTATGAAAAAATATAGTATTAATTTTGCAATTTTTTTAGTATCAGTTATTATTACATTAGTATGAGGACTAATTATGGGTATTCCAACTATTTTTGCAAAAGAAACTTATAATTTTTACGATTTTATTAGTAATGCAGGTGTTGTGATGGCATTTCTGATGTATGGAACAATTATTGCTTTGGGAATATTGAATCGTTATCATCAACGGATTGCAACAATTAAAAATTGATATTTTCTTCCAGCTGCAGTTATTAGTGTACTTTGTATTATTGCTATTATTGGATATAATATCTATTCATATTTTTTAAATGCTATTGTAATGCCAGAAAAAACTGGCCCAATTTTAACAATTGTATTATTATTGTTAATTTTAGTTTTGCCATGATTTGGAATATGAATGAAAGATAATGATACAATTAATAAAAAGTTAACTATGACAATGTTATTTAATGATAAAAATTCTAGTAAGGATTTAAAAAGAAATTTAGTAGAAAATTCAGATACAAAAGAAAAGGATAAGACATAATTTATTAAATACCAATGTTTTATTAATTTTCAACTTTGTTATAATAAAATAGTATTAATTTAAAGTTATATTAAAAAGAGAAAGGATATTATTTCATAAAAAAAATACTAGCTTTTTTAGGAATAATTAGTATAACTCCCAATGTAATGCCTGTAATAGGCGCTGTCAGTATGTATGATAAACCAACAAGTTTAGCACAAACTAGTAGTAAAAGTAGCATAAATAAAATTACATATTCTTATAATTTTTTACGGAAACAACAATTTTATATGCTGTTTTTGAACCCCCATTTTGAGAACATATTAAAATTAATTTATAGTATTAATAGCAAATTAGGTTTTAGTAATGTGTTGATAAATAGAATGTTTAAATCTATTGAAATTGATTCAAGTGTTAATTAAGGAAAATATCTTCTTGGGTTAACAGAACAAATATATGATAATTGAGAGACTATTAATTCTGTTTGAAATAATAGTGATAAGTTGTCTCCTATTAAAATAGAAGTTTTAATTGCAAAACGAATAAATTCAGATTGATTTAACCGCTATAACATATTTTATGTTTCAAACTATATTTCTGCTACAATACAATCTAATTAGCCAGTTTTTATTGTTAGGTTATTAAAAATAATAGTACTAAGAATTTTAATGTATTCTTATTTTTTTATTTATTATTAATTATGTTTTATTTAAATTATTTTCGTTATAATTAACATAAGAATAAAATTATAAGGGGTTAAGGTGAAATTATTTAAAAAGGATAAAAAATATTATTTATTTAGGAATTTTATTACTTTAAGTCTTATTTGATTTATAAATTGTTAATGTATGTGTTAAAAGTCCTAAATTTATAATTTATGTAAAAATATTTTTTAAGAAAGGGGTCTTGGAATGGTAAAAATAATAACTAAATTTAAAAGAAATAATAAAGAGTTTAAGGGACGAAAAAAAGAAATTGGTTTTTTAAAAACTGATGAGATTAAACAAATTTCCCAGTTTTCTCAAAGCGAAATTTTAGAACATTTTGAACTTAAAAATTTTGGTTTAAATTATGATGAAGCAGAAGAAATGGGTAAAAAATATGGTGATAATTCGCAAGAAAAAATGAAATTTCATTGATTTAAACATTTTTTAAAAGTATTGTTAAATCCTTTTAATATTGTTTTGGCTTTAATTGCGACCTATAATATAATTAGTTATTTTACTTTAGGTGGCGATAGTTTTGAAGTTATTGGAGTTATTATTATTGCTATTATGATTATTATTAGTACTACAATTGCATATGTTCAAGATATCCGCAGTTTTTTAGTGACAAAAAAACTAACAGATTTAGTTAGTAATACAATTACAGTAATTAGATTAGAAGATGATGAAAAAGTTTCTGAAGTATCAGTTAAAAATAATACTAGTTTAATTCGAGAAGCAAAAGAATTAGAAATTCATGAGTTAGTACCAGGTGATTTAATTTATTTATCAAGTGGTGATATGGTTCCTGCTGATGTTCGAATATTATGAAGTAATGAACTTTTTATTAATCAATCCAGTTTAAACGGTGAGTCGTTACCTGTTGAAAAACATGCTAGTTATAACCGTCATAAAGCAAGTTTACTAGAGTTAGAAAATATTTGTTATACAGGAACAAGTGTTGTTTCAGGTAGTTCAATTGCAGTTGTTATTGGTGTGTGAACAGAAACATATTATGCGACAATTTCAAAAACATTACAAGCTAAACCACCAGAAAATAGTTTTAATCGCGGAATTAAAAGAACGACCTGATTACTATTATCATTTATGTTTGTAATGGTTCCTATTGTTTTTATTATCAATGGAATTACAAAAAATGATTGGTTATCTGCTTTATTATTCGCTATTTCAGTTGCTGTTGGTTTAACTCCAGAAATGTTACCAATGATTGTGACTTCTAATCTTGCTCGTGGTGCCAGTCGAATGAGTAAAGCCAAAGTAGTTGTTAAAAAATTAGAAGCAATTCAAAATTTAGGGGCAATTGATGTTTTATGTACAGATAAAACAGGAACTTTAACAAATGATAAAATTGAATTGGTTGATTATCAGTTATTAGATAATAAAAAAGATGATCGTTTATTAACATATTTATATTTAAATAGTTATTTTCAAACGGGATTAAAAAATCCTTTAGATAAAGCAATTATTCATTATATTGATAATCATCATTTATCTAGTTTTAAGGATGATTATCAAAAAATTGATGAAATCCCCTTTGATTTTAATCGGCGTAAATTAACGGTTGTTGTTTCAGGCAAAGACAAAAATCACACTTTAATCTGTAAAGGGGCAATTGAAGAAATTATTAAAAATTGTACAAGAATTGAATATAAAGGAAAAGTTGAAAAGATAACAGAAGAACATTTACGAATGATTTCTGCAACAGCAGAACGAATGAATAGTGAAGGATTAAGAGTTATCGGATTAGCATATAACCATGGTCATGATGCCGATACTTATTATTCAACAAAAGATGAGAAAAATTTAATTTTTTATGGTTTTGTTTCTTTTCTTGATAAACCAAAACCTTCTGCAGCAAAAATGATTCAATTATTGCGAAAAAATGGAGTACAATTAAAAATTTTAACGGGTGATAATGAACAAGTCACAAGAGCAATTTGTGATCGAGTTCATTTAAAAATTCGTGGTGTTATAACTGGCGATTATATTGAAAAATTAAGTGAATTTGAACTCCGTGATATTGTTGAACAAAATAATATTTTTGTTAAATTAAATCCATTACAAAAAGCAAAAATTATTACAGCTTTAAAACAAAATCAACATGTTGTTGGTTTTATGGGTGATGGAATTAATGATGCACCTGTTTTGCGCCAAAGTGATGTTGCAATATCTGTTGATAATGCAACTGATATTGCAAAAGAAGCATCAGATATTATTTTATTAGAAAAGTCCTTATTAGTTATGGAAAAGGGAATTATTCAGGGACGACAAATTTTTGGAAATATTTTAAAATATATTAAGATTACAATAGCTTCTAACTTTGGAAATGTTCTGAGTATTTTAATTGCTTCAGCATTATTACCATTTCAACCAATGATGCCAATTCAAATTCTATTTCAAAATTTATTATATGATATATCCCAATTAGCAGTAGCATTTGATAAGGTTGATGTAGACTTTTTATCAAAACCACAAACTTGAACAACAAAGGATATTTTACCGTTTGTTTTTATTAATGGACCTGTCTCCTCAATTTTTGATATTTTAACTTTTGTTGTTATAGGGTATTATTTTAGGGTTCTTACCAATCCACAACACATCACAGCTGAACAAATTACTTTATTTCAAACAGGTTGATTTGTTGAAGGATTAGTGACCCAAACCTTAATTGTTCAAATGTATCGAACAAGAAAAATTCCGTTCTTTCAATCAATGCCATCATGGCAATTATTGGTATCCAGCATTGCTGTCATTTTGATTGGAATGACCTTACCATTTATATCATTAGGACCAAAACTAAGTTTAGTACCATTACCCGCAATGTATTTTGCTTTCTTTACTGCATTAGTGATTGGATATTGTTTAATGAGTCAAGGAGTCAAAGATTTATATATTAAAATTTTTAAGCGATGATTATAGATTTACTTTTAGTAAATCTATTTTTAATGCAAAATAAAAAAACATCTTGCTTTTACAAGATGTTTAAAATTATTCTTTAAATAATTCAAATAATGTTTTAATCATTACTCCAGTTCCACGTCCATCTTTAGTATCGGCTGTTCCAGCGATATCTAAATGAATATATGGTTTTTCTTCTACAAATTCACATAAAAATGCAGCGGCAGTTGAACTACCAGCAAAGCGTGAACTTTCAGCATTTGTTAGATCAGCAATTGGTGTTTTACGCATTACAGCGGTATGTTCTTCTAAAATTGGCATTCTTCAAATTCCTTCATGAGCTTTAGAAGCTGCTTGTGCAAATTGTTCATATCATGCATCATTATTAGCAAAAACACCAGTTAATCATTTTCCTAAAGATACTAGAATTGCACCAGTTAATGTTGAGGATTCAATTAATTTATCCACATTTAATTTACGTATAGCGTAAGTAATACCATCAGCTAGAACTAATCTTCCTTCGGCATCAGTATTATCAATTTGAACAGTTTTTCCGTTCATTGACGTAATAACTGATTCAGTTAAAGTTGCTTTTCCTCCAATTCGATTTTCTGTTAAACAAGCCACCGCAGCAATATTTGTTTTAACTTGTGCTTTTACTAAAGCTAATACTGTTGAGCAAACAATAGCTGCTCCTGACATATCAAATTTCATTCCAGTTAATGCTGTTGATGGCTTCAAGTTATATCCACCACTATCAAAGGTAATTCCCTTTCCTATTAAGCCAACTTTTTCTTTTTTACTACTATCACCTATATATTCTAAGATAACAACTCGAGGTTCTAAATAGCTTCCCGCATTAACAGCTAAAAGTAAACCCATTTTTTCTTTTTCAATTTCTTTTTTATCTAAAACTGTTACTTTTAAATTTAGGATTCCTTTTGCCATTGTTGTAATTTTTTCAGCAAAAACTTCTGGATACATTAAATTTGGTGGTGTATCTTGTAACATGCGAGCAAAATTAACAAATTCCATTTTAATTTGAATTTCTTTAAAAATAGTAGGTGCCTTGTCACAGTTATGGATTAAATTAATTGTATAAACTGATTTTTCTTTTTTATCTGTTTTTAAATTATAATTATCATTTAAAGCATATAATATTCCTTCTGTTAGCGCTTTAAAAATATAAGTATTTTCCTCAGCACCTTTTTTGAAAGTGTCAACATCAATGTTTAAACTATATTTAATTGTTTTCATAAAATTTTGTATAAAATCTTCAGCATTTTTAAAAGTTAATGCTTTTTCGAAATAAGCATAAATTGTTTTTTCTTCTGAAATTAAAGTTGTTGCACCGTTCTCTTGAACAACTAATGGATTGATTTCATCACCTTTAAAAATTGCTTTTAGTGTTAAATTTTGTTTTTTATCATTTAATAATACCATTGTAAAATTCCTTCTTTCTATATAGATAATTATATACACAATATCATAACATTATCTAGAATAACAATAAAAATATTTTATTTTCAGTTATAATATAAAAAGGTAAATTTAGAAGAAAGAGGAGAAAAAAATGAAACGAAATGAAGCACCAGCACAATATAAATGAGATTTTAATCATTTATATTCCAATCATGAAGCATGGAAAAAAGATTTAGTAAAAATTGTAAAAAAATTAGAAGAAATTACCACCTTTAAAGGAAAATTAAATCAAATAACTGTTTTTAAAAAATATATTTTTTTAGATGAAGAAATTGATTTAATTGCAAATAAAATGGGGCAATATTTACATATGGGTGATATTGATACAACTGATTTATCATATCAAGAATTAGCAGGAACTTATTCAAATACTTTAAATCAAATTTCAAGTCAATTAGCTTTTGTTGCTCCCGAATTAAAAGTAATCGGTGAAAAAACAATTATGACATTAATTAAAGAAGATTCTGCATTAAGTGCATATGAATATAGTTATCGTAAGTTTTTTAAAAATGCAAAATATATTTTATCAGAACGTGATGAAGAAATTTTAGCTTTAGTAACACGGTCACGAAGTGTAGCTTATGAATTGTATGATTTATCAGCATATGCTGATAAAAATCCAACTTTTATTGATTATCAAGGAACAAAAACAGAATTAACAAATAGTGTATATAGTGAAATTATGGAGAAATCTGATCCATTAGGTGAACAAGAATTTCGAATTAAAACAGCACAATTGTTTTCTGAGCATTTAGTTGATAAAAAACATTCTTTTGCACGAATTTATGAGGGAATCATTCAACATAGTGTTGAATCTGTTCGCTTACGTGGTTATAAAAATACTTTACAAGCATCATTAAATAATGATGATGTATCTGAAGAAATTTATGCAAGTTTAATTAAATATGGTCGTGAAAATAGTCATTTATTTATTCAATATAATGAGTTATTAAAAAAACATTTTAAATTTAAAAAGTTTTATCCAACTGATCGTAGTTTGAAATTAGTTAAAAACATTACATCATTAGATAAGAAATATACTGTTGAAGATGCAAAAAAAATGATACGTGAATCCCTACAACCATTAGGAAATGAATATTTAACCCAATTAGAGTTAGCTTGAAGTGATCATAGCATTGATTACTTTGAAGATACTAATAAACGTAGTGGTGCTTATTCATCTGGTGGTTCAGGAGTTGAACCAATTATTTTAATGAATTGAGATGATACAATTGTTTCAGTTAATACATTAGCACATGAAGCCGGTCATTCTGTTCACACATTATTAGCAGATTTAAATAATAAATATCCATTAAATAGTTATCCAATTATTTTAGCAGAAGTTGCTTCAACAGTTAATGAGCACTTATTATTTGATTATTTATATAAATATACTGAAAGTAAAGAAGAAAAAATTTATTTATTACAAAATCGAATTGATGAAATTATGGCAACTTTCTTTCGCCAAATTCATTTTGCTGATTTTGAATGAGCTGCGCATAAAATGGTTGAAAATAATGAGCCATTAGATGCTGATAAATTAGCAAATATTTTTGATAAAAAAGCTAATGAATTTGGTTATACTGTTTTTGATAAACATGAGTTACAACAAAAAACATATAGTTGACCACGAATTTTACATTTCTTTCATTCACCATATTATGTTTATAAATATGCAACTTGTATTGTTGCTTCATTTAAACTTTATAATGATGTCATTAATGGCCATCCAGAATATTTACTAAACTTTTTAAAACAAGGTGGTCGTAAAGAACCGTTAGCAATTTTAAAAGATATCGGAATTAATTATACTGATGCTAATGTTTATAATGGCTTGATTACAAAATTAACAGAAATGATTAATAATCTTACTCAGTTATTAAAATAACGTTATATTAGTTATATTATATAAAAAGAAAATTTATTATATTGTAAATTATAAATGCAAGTAGAAAAAAACTGATAGTATTACAAAACCTAAGCTTTTGTAATACTATCATATTTATAAAACCTAAGCTTTTTTCCGACTACCATTATTTACCTCCTTTTTGTAAATTTTCAACTAATCTTGTTGCTACCATTTTTTCTAAGTCTTATAAACTATCAAAATTAACATAATCTCAATAAGTTAATGATTTATCTTTAACTTTATAATTTTTAATATCCCTAACAAATTGCAAATATTTTTTATCATAATTCATAACATCTAATAAAGATACTGTAATTTTAAAATTACGCATACCAATAGCACTAGTATTTTTTAATTTTACTTTTTTTACCATTAGCAGAACGCTTAACACTTTTAGATTTTCAAATATCATAATTATCCTTATCTTTAAAAATACCAATATTAAATTTAAACTTAGGAAAAAATCAAATAAAATATTTTAATATACCTTTAAATTGTAGGGGTGGTGTTTTACAATCTAACGGCAACATTAATGCGGTTGCTAACTCTCTATATTCTACTCAATGATGTTTTTCTCTTTGTCCAATAAATACAACATTAATATTATATTGACGCATAATAACTAAACTAGGAATAATGCCACTATATTTTTTCATAGCACCATCTTTAACCTCGTTAGCGGGAATATATAAAACCATTTCATCTAAAACAACTAAATTACTTTCACTATAAGGTATCGGATTTTTTAAATTATTATTATCAAACATATCAAATGTTCCTAATGCTATATCATTGTTAAAAATTAGATAATTAGAATATTTATTTTCATATTTTGAATATATTAACAAATAAGTTGATAACGCTGTTTTGCCAGAGCCTAAATCACCAATCATCATCGTTATAGGGCTTTATTTAATAGTTTTAAAAAATGCAAGTTGATTTTTCCAGTCCTTAAAAAATAAAAATATTATATATATACTAAATATATAAACAAAAACTATAAAAACAATATTTAATCAACCACTAAACATATTTTTTTAAATATAATTAAGCAATTTAAAACAATCATAATTAATGTAAAAAACCAATTCATTAAATATCAATTTATAATTCATTTTCTATTATTTAACATTTAAAACACCACCTTACATATTTTAGAAATCATATAAATAACAAACCATATAGTAAAGAAAATAAACAATCATATAACTACCATACAGACATAATATTCAACAGTTTTATCAATTAAACCTAAATTCTATTGAGAATTTGCAAGCAGTCCATGTAAAATGTAATAAAAAAAAAAAAATTCTTAGTAAATTTATATGAATTATTTTAAGATAAAATAATAAAATTAATATGTTAAAGAAATAATTTATTAAATATCCAACATAGGCGCTAAATCACCTCCCTAATACCTAGTTTTCTCCTTAGTTTTAAGATATAATCAAGTAGAAAATGTGTCAATGAGATAGGTCACCTAGGAGAAACAAACCATATGAAAAAAGATATAATTATTTTATCAGTTGAAGACTTCTTAGTATTAGAACCTGATGAAAATATTCGTTAAGTACGACATGATGCAGAATATCAGTTTGATTATGAAAGCTGAAAAACAATTCTTTATTCGTCAGGAAAATTAAAATTTATTCTTCGTTATGTTCAAGCAATCTTTCAATGAATGAAAGAAGTAACTGGCTTAACAATTAGTATTAGTGCCATTATTGTTGATAAGTTTAATTTCTCATTATTTAAAAATCAACAACATTTATTTAATTGTAGTTTATCAACTAATTTTTATTTAATTCCTGAAATAGAATGAGCAGAAAAAATTACAGAATCACATGCTTCCAATTATGATTTGGTTAAAAATCAATTAATGTATGATCCATTAGAAATGGAATATTGAAAAGGGGAAGAAGGATTTGGTAAATTTATTAATATTCTATTAATGATTATTTGTAATGGGGAAAAACTTGATCCATTAATGTTACCAATACAGTGAATGATTGAATTTAAAGATAAAAAAATAACGATGTCACAAATTAGAATGCAAATTCAAGCGTTACAAAACCGGACAGCACCAGATAAAGAATTTATCCTTGATTCGCGGAAAAAAAATAATAATGTTGAAGACGAAATTGAATTAGAAAAACAGCCATCATTAGAACCAGTTAATAAGAATGATAGTGATGATATTGCATCATGAAATAAATATTATAAAGAAGATGTTTAATACTTTATTAATATGAAAAAGGGTTAAGTTCTTTCCTTAAGATTCTACAATAGTTCGAAAATTAGTTAATTTATCTCGATTATCAATATTTTGTTTACTTTTATATTTTATACCACTTTTGAAATTAAAAAAATAGTGAGGGAATTGTAATAACTGATAAAGCTAGTTCAACAGCAACTAATCCGACTGTTGGAACAACTATTCATAAAGAAGATAATGACTCTAAATTTTATTGGTCTAAAAATTGAATGATTACTCCACCAGATAAAATAAAAGTAAATAATGAAGATGTTAATAATATAATTAGTACACAAGCATCATCATATTTTAGAAGAAAAGATGAATTTAGCAATACCGTAGGACAAGTTCAAATTGAATATAATAAAATGGGTGCATGTAATGTTTGAGATATTTTAAATATGAATAATTTTATTAATCACCAAATTAATAACAAGATATTAATTTTATAAATATATAAGGTTCTAGCACGATCTTCTGTAAATAATTGTTCTAAGTCAGGGTCACTGTACTGCGATTGATTAACAAAATATAACGGAATACCATCAATTGAATAATCAATTGGTTCATCATTTTCTGCTAATTGTGCTAATATTTTTTCTGATGGTTTTAACATTATTCTTGTTCTCCTTCTTCATTAGACATATTGATAATAGTTTCGTTGTTTTTTAATTATCTGTTTAAAGTACCATTTACTGGTAAGTGAACATCAACAATTATCTCATCAATATTTTTGATATTGAATGTTCTATTATTTAAAATTGCATTATCATATTTAATTAACTTAATAATAAATTCAGTTAATTTAATTTCTCTAATGTATATCATTTGTTCGTAAGAAGCGTTTGTTTGAATATTTACACCAGCAACTTCTACCTGAGTTTGTTGTACTCCCTTAGCGATTGCAGGAACATGATGGCGATTTATTTTATAGTAATTAGTTAATAATCAATCATATATTTTGGTTAATTGCTCACCTTTAAAATTACCAGCAATATAGTCTACTGGTTGAAAATTACTATCAGGGTCTCCTTCGACTAATAACAAGTCATTTTCAATAAATTAAGCTAACATTTTACTAATTTCTTGGTCAACAACACCAGTCACTCCATTAGTATTAATGGTAAATTTACCACTATTTAATAATGGGTCTAACATTATTTTTTCAGCAATAATATCTAAAATACTAGCAAATTGTTTTCTATAACTAGCAGAAGGTTTAAAATTAGGATTATTAGGAATAATTTCAATTGGAATAAAATTAAGTGGCAATATTTCTTCTCTTTGCAATGTTGTATAGTTATTTCATTTAGCATCATCAATATATAAGTCGGTAATAGTACTGTATAATCTTGTTTTTAACTTTATAATAACTTTTACTTGTTTAGTTACATAAACAATTTCTAGTTTTTCAGTAATAAAAATACTCTCGTTATTTTTAATATAGGGGTCATAATCAAAAGTACAAGATACTAAATTACCCAATTCATCATATTGGTCATTGTAAAAATCAATAGTAATAAAATTAAGTTTTGAATTATTAGCAAAAATAAAATATACACCTTTACCATTTTTATTAATTTTATATTCGTTATATCAATTCTTATTAGTAAAGTCTTGCATTTTTAAAAAGTTATTAATTAATTTAGTATCTAATTGTTTATTAGTAAGTGGATTATAAATGCTAATTTCTAAATCTCGTGGATTTAAAAAATTAGCATTATCTTCACAAATTCTTTTTTCTAAAATCTCATTATGTTTTTAAACAGTAACATTTTTACGATTAGTAATCGTTGATGCTAAATTAAGATAATAACTATCAATATCATATTCTTTTTTTAATTTCTTTTTTACTGGTAACAACCCCATTTATAAACACCTCTTTATTTTGTATCTTCTTTTTTAATAACATCTTCAATATTATCTTGTTTTTGTTCTTTTTTATGTGTTTTAATAAATCTAATTGTTTCAATAATTAAAACAATAATTACTGCTCTGATAAACATTGCTGAAACAATAACATATGCAGGCCAAGAAATACCTAATGTTTTTTATCCAATAAAACAAACAATAATTCCTGCGATAAAAAATAATGATGAAACGCCAAAGATTTTTAAAAACATAATTACATCTTTAACTTCTACTTTTGGCATAATAACATCTCCTTTCTAACTTACTTTTGATTTTTATTTAACTCTAATCGTTTTTTATTAAATAATTCTTTAATATCATTTCTATTATTTTAAATAATTCTTCATATTGGGTGTTTTTCAATTAAATTTAATTCATTAATAGTTGTTGCACTATTTTTTTTCTTATCACTATATCACAAGAATCTAATGTTTCTTTTGGTAAATCAGTATCCATATCATACTTATAAATAGTATGTGGTTCATCTGCCATTAATTCTGTATTATTTGAATAATTGATTTTTTTCTTTCAATATAAATTCCATTTAAATATTGCTCTGATTCTGCTTTTTCAATAGTTATTTTTCAATAATTAGTATTTTTATCTCATTCAAATATTGAAGAATATCCTTCTATTGATGTTCTAATATAATGAGTTGTTGGTACTTTTTCACTTATAAATTTAGGATTTACAAAAATTGTAAAACAATATATTCTAAATTTTGTTTCAATAGAACAATTTATGCGATAATAATATTTATTATCAAATGCTCTAACAGTATATTCTTTTGAATTTCTAATAAAATCACTAGTATTAACAACTTCTCAATAATTATTACTAATAGGTATATCACCATTACCTAAATAATAGTACTCCATTAATAGTTTTAATATTTGTTCCACTTATTAATTTATCTTGTTTAAGATTAATATCTTGTGATGTTTTTATAATATATTTACCACTTTCTTTATCAATATAATCTTTATTCAAATCACTATCTTTAATAACATCTGATGGAATATAACCACTTTGTTTTGCTTTTCAGACATTATTTTCATAATAAATCGTTTTATTATTAAATGGAACATTTATTTCATTATTGTTATTTTTTATAATACTTTTATTGTCAATCTTAGTTTTTTCTTTTTCTATTAAATCATCAACTTCTAATTGTGTATAATATGCTTCTAAATCTATCATAGTTAAATCAATATTTTATTAAGTGCAAAAGATATTATCTAACGATTAATCTAATAAATATAAGTATTTTTTACAAAATAAAAAGCACTTTATTCTTTTTTGATAAAGTGCTACATTTGCATTTACAATTTACAGGTATAAAACACAGATGAGTTGGAATTAGTTAAAATAAAGCAAAAATATAATAGTTTACTAGAAAAAAAAGAGTTACAGAAGAAAAAATTCAAAAAATAAAATTAGAAATAAACAAAAAAAAATAGAGAATATGTAGGAGAATTATTTTTTTCCCACTAATTAATGAGATTGAAAAAAACAATAATGAATTGTGATTAATAATAACGGATAGTACTTGAAAAATAATAGTTTCATTATTTAAAGATAATCCAAAAGAAGTATTTTTAATTGAATTAAAAAATCAAATTACTAGTTTTCATAAGAATGAGTATTTGGGATATTCAATTACTGATGTTAATATAAGTTCTTTAGCATATTTAATTTAAGAGCATTTTAATTATTATTATAATTTATTATGGAATTTAAATGCTAATCAAGATGTAAAAATTACTTCCTATTCTAAATATGACCAGGGATATTGAGACCATGCTGATCCTTCTAGAAAAAATAGAGTTGTTGGTGAAAATACATCAGAAATATTTGGTGAAGAAGAAGAAAAACTTGAAATAAAAACATCTTTTCATAGTTTAAAGCAAGAATATGAAAAGGCACAAGCAGAATATAAACCAGCAGCAGAAAAATATATAAAAACAGCGGAAAAATATAATGAAGAAAAAGACGAATTTATAATAAAAACATTTGATTATGAAATATTTTTAGTAAAAGAAAATAATAGTTATACAATAAAAGATAAAAATGTTACAAAACAAAAACTTAATTATGAAAAAGTAAAATTAGAAGAAGTAAAATTAGAAGAAGTAAAAAAAGAATTTGATTTAGCAGAAGAAGACCTTAAAAAAATACAAGAAGAATTATAAAAAAATCAATTAAACAATATAAGGTATATAGTGATTTTTCTGATAAACTTGGTCCTAATTTTTCATGATATTTTGTTTGATATTCTCCTAAAATTTATTCTGATAATCAACGTAATTTTAATTTTTGTCTAATATAGTTTATAACTTCAAGATTAATGATTATTTTTTGGTGGCATTTTAATCATTTAATCTTGCTTTTTTATATATAGTCGGTACCTAAAACTTTATTCTAACCTTTTATTAATAAAGATAGTATTTTTAAAAGAAAATGCTATAATCATTGTAAACAAGGGAGAAATTATTAAATTAGGTGATATTGATGGAGAAAGCAACACAAGATTTTCAAAAAAATGATGTTAGGTTAACAAGAATGTATTTTACTACACCAATGGAAGTTATTGCTAGAATTATGATTTTAATTGGGCAAGCGGTTGTGCTAGGAGTAATTATTATTGTATCAGCTTCTTTAGCAATGATTGCAACTAGTAAATTACCAATTCCTGCCGTTTTTAATAATTTTGGTTTAGCTAATGGTGTTTTTCGTGGTCTTACTATTATTATTGCTCTGTTTGGGATTATCTTTTCTTTAATATTTGTAATTCCAACATTAATTGTTCGTAATATTAAACTTTTAAAGGTAACTGGAATTATTTTTAATACAGTCGGATGCATATTTGTTTTACTAATGTTAGGATTAAGCATTATTGCATATCTTTATATTCCTGTTAGGCTAAATTTACCAGGGGTAATTATGGCTGGACTTTGTATGTTAATGTTATTTTGAGGCAGTTTTTTATTATGATTCTCAGCAATTCGTCAGCAGAAACGAATTAACCTTGCTGTTGCTGAAAGTTTAGATTTTAGTTCTAAATTAAACATAGTTGAATAGGAAGGTGTTTTAATGAAAAAAACAGAAAATAGTAAAACAATAAATCAAGAACAATCAGCAAAAGTAGTAAAAAAAATGCAGTTTGTTGTTGATAATCGTCCGCCAGTTTTAAAAAATTTAGATAAAAATGTTATTGATCACACCGTAAAATCATTAGGGGAATATGAATTAAATCGAAAACAACAAATTCGTCCGTTACCTTATCAATACAACATTGAAGCAAGTAAGTATTATTTTTCTACTAAAAGTGAAACAATAGCAAGAACTTTAATTGTCTTTTCACAATTATTGTTAATTGTAGTTGCTCTAATATATATTCCAACGTTAGGGCATGTAGGAGCACAATTTATTATTTCTTTATTATCAAAATTTAAAACTTCATTTACTGATCAAATTGTAGCAATTGGTCAACCAATTGTAATTGTAATAATTATTTTATTAGCTATTTTATGGGTTACAACATTCTTTTTTATAACAATTCCAATTTTAATTACTAAAACATTAAAAACTGTTAATATTTGAATAATTATTGTTAGTATTGTTGGTAATATTAATTACTCTTCAATTCTTGGATTAGCTATTTTACAATTTATTTATGCTAAAAATTCAGTTGCTGTATTAAATATTAACCCATTTGTGTTACCTTCAATTGCGATTGTTGCTTTTTGTTGTTTTATATTGGGGTGCTTATTTTTAAAAAGTGATCGTAAAAAATATCAAACCAAATTAGAAAATGAAATATCAAACCAAATTAGGGCACTAAGTGAGTAAGGGGAAAAAATATTATGTTAACAAAAATTAGTTCAAAACGAGATGAATTAGCACTCCAATGAAATACACGAATTGAAGTTGCAGCACGTTTATTAGTTATTAGTTTTTCAATTTTAGGAACTTTTATGAGTTATTTTATTAGTGCTGGTTGTGCAATGGCTTATAATAATATTAAAAATTTAACAGGTGTTATTTCCCATCAAACTTATGAATTACATTATATTTTTGCTGGTATTGTTGGTTTAATTTGTGCTTGTTTTTTCTTTTGTTTTATTGGTTTGCCATATGTAAAATTAAAAAAAGCAGCTATTTTTAAAAGTTGAATTATTATTTCAAGTATTTTTGCAATAATACATTATACAACATGTTTTACCTTAGCAGTAATTTTTATGAATATGTTTAACACTATGAATAATTATTTTATTGTGGGTTTTACTTTACTTATTATTTGTTTTTTAGTAATTTTTTTATCGTATTTTTTATTATGACGTGAAGTAAAAAAACAATGAATTTTACGAAAAAAATTTGAGTATTTAGGAGATGAAGAACAAATGAAACAAGTAGAAACAAAATTAGCAACTTTAGAATTACGACGTCAGCGCCTTGTTGAATTAGAAACAATTAAGTATAATAAAGAAAAGTATAATTTAAATCATTTAAAGGAAAAAAAGAAAAATATTTATGTACAAAAACCTGTTTTAGAAGAGCAAGAACAAGAAGTTTTAAAATTATCTAAACAAGAATAATATAATAAATATTAGAGGAGACTGTATTAATGAATAAAGAAGATAACAATAATAATGTGGTGAAATTAACAACTCAACCAGTTCGTCGAAAAATTTCTCGGAAAGCAAATTTAAATCTTTTTGCTATTATTGCAATAATAGCAATTACTACTGGGTTAGGGGGAGTTATTTACTCAATTATTGCTGCTTCTTTTTATCATAATAAAAATCCGTGAGCAAATGCTATTTTGTTAGATGATAAAATTACAAAAAAGGTTAATTCACAATTGTCAAAAGCATTAGTTGATTCTAATGGGGTTGCAAAACCAGATAATTTAACTAGTTATGTTCAGTTTAATGCTGGTGAAAAAGATAGAATTGATATTTATGCTAATCTAACTAATATTCAAATTATTCAAGATATTTTTGCAAAAAATAATTGAATTGAAGATAATTTAAGTATTGTTGAAACAATGCTAAAAGGAACAGGGGCTAGTTTATCAGGAACCAAAGTAATTTATCAAAATAATCTCTTGAATTTAGTTTTGCAACCAAAAATTTTATCTTATCCATATAATAATGGTGATGATAAATATGGTTTAGTAACAATTGTCCCAGTGGATTATCAACAAAGGCTCTTTACATATAAAGTTCGTTTTGCTTTGCAATTAATTGCAACTGATTTTGCTGGTTATTATATTGATTTAAAGAAAACATTTGATTATAAATATAATACAACAGAGGGCGCTTATCCAGTTGCTTTAACATTAAGTCAACTTTTAAATTTAATTAGCAACCAAAAAATTATTAATTTAGTTCAGAAATATCATATCAGATTAGATAGTAATAATGAAGTAATTTTAAATAGTCTTTTAAGTGAATATTATCCAATTGCAAAACCAGATAATAGTATTCTTATTAATGAAGAAATTGCAAACAAAGATGGTGTTCCTTTTGCGCCAATTGTTAAAAAGCCGTTGGCAAGTGACTTAACATTAAATATTAAGTATGATTCTAAAAAATTTAGTTCATTGCACCAATTTGGTGCTAATCTTTTTAATTATCATGATAAAAATTATTCAGCAATTGCTAATATTTTTACTAAAATTGGAGTTACAATGCCAACATTTGAAAATGTTAAAAATAGTTATGATTTATATAATAGAAACAGTGAAGATACTTTTCTTACTGATGGGATGATTGACCAACGAGTAAACTCTTATCGAGGATTTATTAAAGAAATGGGCATTGATTCCGATAATATTACTGATAACTTTAATTATGTTACTAATGATAATAGCCAGTATGTTTGAGGCTCAGAACATCAAATTTTTTATAATGAAGTTAAAATTAAATTTTTAAATATTAATAACAATTTAGGAAATAATATTTATCGAAGTCCAACTAAAATTTACTATGACCAACAACGTTATACAAATACTTCAATTAATTTACAAGCATTTTATTTATCAGCAAATGTTAAAGATGTTATTGAAAAAGTTCAATATGATGATTATGCAGTAGAAATTGATCGTCGTTTAACAAATCAAAGTGGAATTATTAAAACCAATTTAAAAGATTATTTATTAAATCAATTAAATAATCCCTATATTAAAATTGATAATATTGTAAAAGAGATTACTGTTGGCGTTACAAATAATGCTTCTACAATTGAAGGAACAGTTTTTGTAAAACAGTCACCTATTAATGGAACTTTGCGTGGGAATGATAATAAAGTATATCAAGATAAATTGTTAACTTTACCAAAAATTGATATTACAGTACGTTTTTCTTATGGTGGCACTAACAGTAACACCTATAATTTATCTTATCAATATGATGTTGCATCTAAAGTGATTAAAGATTGACGTGGTGTTGATAAAAATAATCTCAGTGTTTTACAAAGTGGTTTTAACTTTTTTGGTAATTATACAACCCTTGATAAAATAACAAGTTTAGAAAATGATTATCGTGAGGAAATAATTGATGTTGCTAATATATGAGAAAATAATAATCCAATGGGAGCAGGAAATAAAGATAATAATTATCCAGTTGAATTTTCAAATCGAAATTCGTTTGCAATTAAATTAAATCAAGTTAATGTTGGACGGAATAATAATAATAATTTACGAGTTGGAACCTATAATGCTAGTGTGACAGCAACAAAAGGATCACTAAATTATCAAGTAACATTCACAACTAATTCAATTTATGTAAAAGCAGCGCCAATTGAACATCTTACAGTACAATCATTGTTTGCAGATAGTTCATGGACACAGCAACAAGCTTATCGACAAATTAAAACTAGTATTTTAAATCAAGCTGCAAGGTATGGTTTAAATTTAACAGATAGTGATTTTAGGATTAGTGGAATTTCAGAAAATAATGTTGAAAAATTACCAACTGGAAATAAAACAATTACCATTACTGCTGTGGGAAATGATAATGTTGTTACTGGAACAGCAGTTGTTGATTTAATTGTAAATTCAGTTAATATTAGAAAATATAATAGTGCACTTAAACTGGGGTTTCAAAAAGTAAATAATTCAATTAGCTAAACAATAAACAGTATTTTTGCACAATTACAACAAGTAGTTAATAAAGATGGATATAATATTGTAAATTTGCGTAAATATTTTAATGTTATTATTTTAACTGAAAATAATCGTGAATTATATGCTAATGATGTCTTTTTAGAAGAAGGTAATTATTGATATTATATTAAAGTAACAAGTTTTGGAGTAAAATATTTTAAGGAAAAAATATCAAATATTTTAATTGTTAAAAAATAGGAAAAAAATAATTTAATTGCCTAAATTTAGGGAAAATGTTAAAATGTTTACACAAATTAAAATAAGGTTAAATACCAAAGGGGGAACAAAATGTTTAAAAATAAGCCAACATATGGAAGTAAATTTCCAGATTTAGAGTTGCTTGATATTGAAGAAGAACGCCGAAAATATGAGGAGGAAGTTAAAGAATTATCTAAACAGGAGCAGAAACGTTTTAGTTATTTATCACCAACTCAACACAATGATTTTTCACAACGACGAATGTTTTGGGATAATCCACTTGAACGAGTAGGGCGAAGTTTTATTATTTTTGGACAGTTAGTAGCAATTGTTTTAGCTTATTTTATTGGTCAAAAGGTAATTTTAGTTGCTTTAAGTAATTATCTTGATCCAAATATTAAAGTTTTTGCTGAGATTTATGTTAAAGACATTTTAAGTTATGGGTTTTTATTTCTTAGCTTATTATTTAGTTTATTATATTTTATTCCGATGACAATGGTCCGAACTGCGGGCGCTATTTATGGATGAGGTATTGCTTATATTATGTTAGCAATTTTATATTTTTTATTTGTTGAAATTTTATGTGCAATTTTATTGATTCTAGGAAGTATTAAAGGAAATCCCGCTGAACCAATTAATATTTGATTATTAGTTTTTATTGTTTTGGTTCTAATAATTGCTTCTATTTGAATTGTTGGAGCATGCCTCTTAATTGTTAAATCAGATGATGTTAAACGAAGAATTAATTTAGAAGTTTAGGAGAAAAGAAGACGATGATCACACTTACAGAAAGATTAGAAGAATTAACCAAACAATTACAACAAAATGTTTATGAAAAAGAAGAAATTTTTAATTTAGCAATGTTAGCGATGCTAAGTGGTGAATCAATTTTTCTTTTAGGAAAACCCGGAATTGCTAAATCGTTAGTTTCTCGTCGTTTAAAACATGCTTTTAAAAATGGTACTATTTTTGAATATTTAATGAATTGTTTTTCAACACCAGAAGAAATTTTTGGACCAATCTCAATTGAAGATTTACAAAAAGGAGTGTATAAGCGCTTAATTGATAAATATTTACCAACCGCCGAAATTGTATTCTTAGATGAAATTTGTAAAGCAGGACCATCAATTCAAAATACTTTATTAACAATTATTAATGAAAAGATTTTTCGTAATGCTGGAGTAGATATAAAAGTGCCAATGAAATTATTAATTTCAGCGTCAAATGAGTTGCCAGCAGAAGGACAAGGTCTTGAAGCTTTATATGACCGTTTTATTATTCGTTATATTGCACAAGGGTTAAAAGATGAAGAAAACTTTAATGATATGATTGCTGGAGTAACTGAATTAGATGTAAAAGTTGATGAAGCTTTACAAATTACACATGAAGAATATTATACATGACGAAAAGAAATTAATAAGATTAAAATAACACCAGTAACTTTTGATTTTATTTCTCGATTTCGAAAAGCAATGTATATTGCGACTGAAGGTGAATATTATATTTCAGATCGTCGTTGAAAGAAGATTGCTCATTTAATGAAAGCTTCAGCATTTTATAATGGTCGTGATACAGTTGATAAAGCTGATTGGTTAGTCATTCCATATTGTATTTGAGATGATGAACAACAAGAAGAAACATATAATGCTATTTTTAATGAATTTTATTTAGATGCTTTAACGTATGATGTTCGTGAAAAAAAGAATCGTTTAAGCAAAGAATTAGAAGAATTATCAGCTCAGTATGAAGATATTCAAGAAGTTAATAGTCGCAAAAGTGAATATTGGGATGTTTTTGATGGGAAATTACAAGGAACATTTCATCGAATTTTTTGAAAAAATCAACAGTATCCAATTTGTTTTATTCGTGTTGAGGATTTTATTGATGCTCGTCATAACAAGATACAACCCACATTAATTGAATTATATTATGGTGAAGATTTAGATAATATGGCAGATGTTTTGCAAACAGAAATTAGTTATGTTAATGATAGTACTTTTAAAATTATTAAAACAAATGAAGAAATTAAAATTGAAATTAAAAATTCAAAAGTGGATAATAATTCAAAACTTGAAAAAAGAATTTTAGCTGTTGAACGAGAAATTGATAGTTTAACAACTGCTTTTCCGGATGAAAAAGAACGATTATTATCTTTAAATTGTCTATTTTTTAAAGAACGTTTTATGTTAGCAGTTAATAACGCCTTTAGTGATAATAAAATAAATTTTAATGAAGATGGGTTATAATTAGAATATTTTTCAAATCCAGAATAAAAAATAAATAATAGTAATTTTGAACAATTAACAAAAAATTAAATAAGTAAAACAAGGGAGGATTTAATGTGAATCCATATTTAGAGCAAAAAGCGGGAGTTCAACTAGCTAATAAGTTAACAGCATTAAAAAATACGGATTTAGTTAATCCAAGGTTTGCTCTGATGAAAACAACGAACCGGTGATTAAGTGAAATGTTTGACCAAGCTGTTAATAATTTTTATGATCATCAAATTGAAAATGAAATTATGAAAATTAAGTTAGATTCAAATATTGAAAAAGAAATTTATTTATTTCATTGGATTAAAGTTAATGGTTATGATGGTTTAAAAAAGAATTATTCTTCAACACAAGATTTTTTATTTAAAGTTAATTCACCATTTTATGATCGGCTAAATTATTATTGTTATGAATTTAATAAAAAACAAAACAATAATCCAAATATGTTATTTCGTGATTTTATTGGAATTTGAGAATCCATTTTAATTAAAAGAATTAATGATTATCGTTTTGCAAAAATTGAAGAATTAAGAATAAAGTTTATGCAAGATTTATATAATAAAGTGGAAATTTATAATAAAGCTAATAGTCTATTAAAAACAGTATGAAACTTTTTTGGCAAAATATGAAATCCAGTAGAACTAAAAAAAGGTATTAATATGTCAGCTATTGATAAATTTGCAAAATTTTTAGAAACTAATCCAGCAATTATGGAAATTGCAACATTATTAGGGCGTTTTCAAGGTGAAAGTAATTTAATTGAACAACGAATTTTAGAAGAAATTGTAATGGATTATGAATGAAAACCAATTGATTTTTCACCAGAAGAAATTATTGGAGCAACTGAATCTAAGGATTTAGAACATATGTTTCCCGCCGAATTAGTTTTATTAAAAGATCCAGTTTTAAAATATATTTTTTATAAAAAATATATTGAGGGCAAATTAACAACATTTGAATTTTTATCACAAGATAAAGTTCCTAAAGAACAAATTAAATTACGAACAATTGAAACATATGTTCCTGAAGAAAAAGGACCAATCATTTTATCAATTGATACCTCTTCTTCAATGCGAGGTAGTCCTGAACAAATTGCCAAAGCTCTTGCTTTAGCAATTGCAAAAATTGCTTTATCAGAGCATCGCCCTTGCTATATGATTAATTTTTCTAAAAGTTTAGACGTTTATAATTTATCTTCTTTAAAAGATTCACTACCAAAATTAATTGAATTTTTGTCAAAAAGTTTTACTGGGGATACAGATGTTGAGCCAGCATTAGAACATACTTTAACAGTAATGGATAGTAATGAATATTTTAATGCTGATTTGTTATTAATTAGTGATTTTTTAACTTCTGATTTATCACCTGATTTAATAACAAAGATAAATTTATTAAAACAACGTCGGAATCGCTTTCATGCTATTGTCATTGGGACAATGGGTTCAGAAAATGTAGAAACAATTTTTAATAATGCTTGAATTTATGACCCACGTGATCCATTTGCTTCAGAACGAATTATTGCTTCGTTAACAGGGCAAATTGTAAAGAAATATGATAAGGTTCCTAGTGCAAAAACAATTTTAGGACAAATGAGAACTGCAAAGGAGATTAGTAAAAATGTTAAGTAACAATACTTTTAATTATTTGTTAGAAAACCAAAAAAAATTAGATAAGCATATTTTAACAAAATTTAACTTAAATGATAATGAAACATTTGAGAAACGAATTTTAGCTTTTTTAGTTGAGTTAGCAGAATTTATTAATGAACAACGTGATTTTAAATATTGAAGTGTTAAACCAGCTTCAATAAAAGATATTTTATTAGAAGAATATATTGATAGAATTCATTTTTTAATTAGTATTGGTAATAGTTTAACCGTTTACTTTAAAGCATATCAATACCATAATGAATATTGTCGGGAAAATATTAATTTGACAAAACTTTATTTAGATTGTTTTGCTGTTGCAACAGAACTAATTAAAAATCAAACATCAGAAGTTTATTTTAAAGTTTTAAATCAGTATTTAATAATTGCTGAACAGTTAAAATTTACTGAAGATGATTTACTTACCGCTTATAATAAAAAAAATAAAATTAATTTTACTCGCCAAGAAAATAATTATTAAAAAAATGTTTTATAATTTTTATAAAACATTTTTTTAATCAATATCAAGACTACTTTTCCGATTTTCTTTAAATTATTCTAATGTTTTAATAAAAATTGTTGCCGTTGGACACACCATTTGTGCTTCCACTAGTTCCTTATCATTATCAATTGTATTTGCAAAACCATCATCATCCATAAAAAATGTTTCAGTTTCATCAATAATAATACAGCTACCACAAGAAATACATAAGTCAGTATTTACATATGTTCTTTTTTTTAATATATCACGATTTGCCATATTTATCACTCCATTATTTATTTACTATAATAATAACAAAAATTTTAATAATAATATATAATTTTAATGTAGTTTAAAAAAGTTGGAGGTTTAACATGGAAACTAGAATGGAGAAATTTGCCCAGCTACGTGAAATGATTAAGAAAGAGATTGAGATTGATCAAGAAATTAATCAAACAAGTAAAGTCATTAATAGTTACATGGCGAAATTAAACGCTATTGATTATAATTTTTTTGGTAGTGTTAAATCAGATTTTGAACAAGAATTTAGTTGAGAAAAAGTATATTTGGATAAAAACCCAGATGAACAACCGCACCCATCTGATTTTAAATATGATTTGCAACAATTACTAGAACAAGTTGTTAATACAACTAAAGCAACAATTAAAACTAATCAAAAAAATGACCAAGATGCTGGTGATGTTATGTATAATATTTTAATTGCTGAAACATTGTTAAATAAACCAGCATATCAAAAATATCAAGCAATTTTAGAAAGTATTTTAGCAGAAAAAATTACTTATCATCGAGTAAGTGATAAAATTCAAGTAGAAAATAGTGATTTTAAAATTAATTCAGCTAATATTGAATTTAGCACAATTACACATATGCGTAAAAATGATCAACGCTCAACAGTAGAAATGCTAAAAGAATCAAGTGCTCTTTTAGAAGAAAAACATAATAATGTATTAGTTGTTTATCGAAAAATAAAACCAGGTTATAAAATGTTATTTAGTACTATGCTTTTGCTTGTTGTTTTATTAGCTATTTGTTTAGTTTTAATCTTTATGTTATAAAAAATAGGGTAGTAAGAAAAAAGTTTAGGTTTTGGTATAAAAATTATTCTTTATTTTAAATATATTTCTAAAACACTGATAAATCAACCTTTTAAAAAGTTATCTAATTATTTTATTTATATTTTTTATAAAACCTAAGCTTTTGTAATACTATCAAAAATAGGAGTAGATGATGAAAATAAATATTGCGATTGATGGCCCCGCTGGTAGTGGAAAATCTTCTGCTAGTTATGAATTGGCTAAAAAACTAAATTATCAGTTTATTGATACTGGGTTAACTTACCGTTCTTTTACTTATTTTTGTGTAAAAGTTGGAGTTGATTTTACAAATCATTATCAGTTAAAAGCACAATTAACAAACTTTAAGTATCAAGTGATTAATAACCGTGTTTATATCAATAGGGAAGATATTACTGATAAGTTGCAAACTGATCTTGTTCTAGATAATATCAATAAAATTACTGGACTTGATTTTATTCGAGCAGAAATGGTTTGCCTGCAACGAAAATTAGTGATTAAAAAAGGTAATGTTGTTGTTGGGCGAGATATTACTACTGTTGTTCTTCCTGATGCCGAAGTGAAAATTTACTTAACAGCGAGTATTACAGCGCGAGCTAACCGCCGATGAAATCAAAATCAAGAAAACCATATTGTTCCGAATAATTTGGCAGAAATTACTACTAAATTAAAAGAACGAGATTATGTTGACACAACCCGAGCCGTTGGACCATTAAAAATTGCTCCTGATGCAGTTATTGTGGATAGTAGTAAGTTAACATTTGAACAAACAGTAACTAAAATTTATGAAATAGTATGTAATTATAAGAAAGCAGGAAAATAAATGGCACAAAAAGGAACTGTTGCAATTGTAGGGCGTACAAATGTTGGGAAATCAACATTATTTAATCGTGTTATTAAAAATCGCCTTGCAATTGTCGAAGATACTCCTGGTGTAACACGCGATCGAATTTATGCTTTCTCAGAATGATTAACAAGAGAATTTTTAATAATTGATACGGGGGGAATTACATTAAATAATACGGCAATGTTTGCACAAGAGATTAAAATGCAAGCAGAAGTTGCAATTGCAGAAGCTGATATTATTATTTTTGTTTTATCGTACAAAGAAGGAATTACCCCAGATGATGAAATGGTTGCAAAAATACTATATCGTGCCAAAAAACCGGTTCTTTTAGTTGTTAATAAATATGATAAGCAAGAAAAAGAAAGTGAATTGTATGAATATATGACATTAGGATTTGGTGAGCCAATTGCTGTATCTGCTACCCATGGAATTGGAATTGGTGATTTATTAGACAAAGTAATTTCTCATTTAGATCAAATTCCAGTTCAACCAAAAACAGAAGGAATTCATTTTTCTTTAATTGGTAAACCAAATGTTGGAAAATCTTCTTTAACAAATGCTATTTTAGGTGAAGAACGAGTCATTGTATCACCAATTGCAGGAACAACAACAGATTCAATTGATACATCATTTAAACGGAATAATCAACTTTATACTGCGATTGATACTGCTGGAATTCGTAGAAAAGGGAAAGTTTATGAAAAATTAGAGAAATATAGTGTTCTTCGTGTTGTTAGTGCAATCGAACGAAGTGACCTTGTTTTATTAATTATTGATGGGACAGTTCCTATTACTGACCAAGATACAAATATTACTGGTATTGCATTTGAACAAAATAAACCAATTATTTTGGTAGTTAATAAGTGAGATGCGGTAATGGAAAAAGATGAGCGGTCAATTAAAAAAATTGAACAAAGTATTCGTGGATATTTTAAATATCTAAATTATGCGAAAATGGTTTTTGTTTCTGCTTTAGAAAAAAAACGATTACATATTTTATTTCAAACAATTGATGAAGTTTATACTGGTTTAACGCAGCGAGTAAAAACTAGTGTTCTAAATGAAATTTTAGTAAAAGCACAATTGTTAAATCCACCACCAGATTTTAATGGTGGGCGTTTAAAAATTTATTATGCTACTCAGCCTGAAGGTGTTGTGCCGACTTTTATTATGTTTTGTAATAATCCAAAATATCTTCATTTTTCTTATAAAAGGTTTCTTGAAAATCAACTTCGAGAATATTTTGGATTTGAGGGAGTACCAATTAAAATATTATTTAGAGAGAGAAAGTAACGAGGAAAATTATTATGAAAAAAACACAAAAAAATATTACTGTTATTGGAACAGGAGCATATGGGACAGTTTTAGCAAATGTTTTGACAGATAATAATCATAATGTTATTATGTATGGAATTGATAATAAAGAAGTTAATGATATTAATAACAAACATTTAAATCGTCATTTTTTTGGTAATTTAAAAATTAATAAAGAAATTAAGGCTACAACAAATTTTTCTAAAGCAGTTGAAGATTCTGAATATATTATTTTAGGAATTCCTGTTGTTGCTATTAAATTAATAATTGAGAAAATTAATCAAACAGTAACGAAACCAGTTGTTATCATTAATGTTGCTAAAGGATTAGATCCTGAAACACACGAAGTTTTATCAAAATCAATTATAAAATTAATAAATCCAAAAATTTTAAAAGCATATGCAGGCATTTATGGTCCAAGCATTGCAAAAGAAGTTCTACAACAAAAACCAACGTGTATTATGGCAGTTTCACAGGATTTAGTAATTGCGCAAGAAGTTCGTGATTTGTTTAATAATAAATATTTTGTTACTTTTGCTAATACGGATGTGATTGGTAGTGAATATGCGGTTGCTTTAAAAAATGCAGTAGCAATTGCCTCAGGAATTTTTAATGGTCTTTATGAATCTGATAATGCTAAAGCATCATTAATTACAATGGGATTAAATGAGATTCAACTTTTTGCCAAAACAAAAGGAGCTCAAATTGAAACTTTTTTTAACTTTGCAGGATTAGCTGATTTAATTTTAACAACTACCTCAAGTAAATCGCGGAATTATTCGCTTGGTTTTGAAATTTCTCAAGTTGATGATGCTCAAAAAATTTTATCAGAGCAAGTAAAAACAGTAGAAGGTGTTTTAACTTGTAAAACAATTGTGTTAGATGCGCGTGCAAATAATATTACATTACCTTTATTTGAAGCTTTATATGATATTTTATATCATAATAAACGACCAAGTGTAATTATTAATAATGTTTTTACAAAAGCAATATTATCCTAAAATTGCGGCCATTTTATGTTATAATTACTGCGCGAAGTATATAAAAATAAAGAGTATGTAATTATTAATGAAATGGAAGGGCATAAAATGAATTTTAAACATTCTTTTAACAATGGTTCATGCAACAAGCCAGAAAGTAACCAACAACAAACTTCTCTTAACCATGGAAATAATTTTAATGTTTCACAACAAAATTACCAACAAAATAGACCTAATTAAAATTATAATCCAGTAACATCTGGACGGATCGGACAAAATATTTCGCAACAACAATATTCACCAACAAGAAATATTAGTTCACAACAATATCAACAACAAAATGGTAATAGTCAAAATTATAATCAGCTTAGTACTAACAAATGGGCTCAATCATCGTCGCAATATCAACAACAAAATGTAAATCAACAATATTCTCCTAATGTTAGTAATTAAGTACAACAAAATAACCAATAAATAAATACTATGCAAGAAAATTCACAACAATTATCATGACAAGAAACTCAACCTCAAACAATTGCTGAACTAATTGCTAATATGCAAAATCGTATTTCAATTAAACCATCAGATTTCTTAAATGCCCCAATCGATTCAAATATTAAAGTTGGACTTGGCAAAAATATGAATATTGGAGTACCAGGGCCTTCCGATTTATTTGATGATAATCAGCAAAAAGGAACTAATAGCAAAAAACATCAAGCAAATATTGAAAAAATTCAATGTCAATGTAAAAATTGTGCAAAGAAAATACGTCCTTGATTAACTGTTTTTATTACTATTTTAATTGTTTTAGCGATTTTAGGTGGTTGTGTAGGTGCTATTTATGGTTTTTGTCCGCAATTAAGAGATTGACTTTTGAAAGATGAAGTAGCAACTGAAAATGCAAATGCAGTTGTTTAAGGGATAATTCTTGTTTAAGAATTTAATTTTTAAACCATATTTAAAAATATGGTTTTTTCTTTTACAATATAATTATGAGATTTTAATAGAAAGTAGGGAATTATGACTAAAATTAAATTAATTGCATTAGATATGGATGGAACTGCTTGTTCCTTTCATCAAGGGATCCACGAGGCTAATATTATGCCAATTATTAAAGCACAAGGAATGGGCGTACGAGTTATTTTCGCAACAGAACGACCAGTATTAACTTCGTTATCAGAAGCTATTAAAGTAAAAATGGATTATTTTCATTAATACTTTATTGGTTTTAATGGTGCATGTATTTATGATATTAAGACACATACAATTGTTCATCAACAAACCTTGTCTGCTTTTCAAGTTAATTTTTTATTCCAATTGGCAAAAAAATATCATAAAAAATTATGATGTTATGTTGATGATTTAACCAAAGTTATTGTTAATTTTAATCCTGTTGTTGAAAATAATCCTGAATTAGAATTTTTTCATGGATAGTTTATTAAATATGATTCTGCATTAACAATTCAAAATGAAAGTTATAAATGTATTGTAATGGATGTTCATGAAAACGACGATTTTATTATTACAGCTCGTGGGCAAAATATTGAAATTGCAATTGATGCCTCAGGAACAGCAGAAATAAATGCTCCAGGGATTAGTAAATTATCTGGTTTGAAATGAATTTTATCCCAATGGAATATTGTTTTATTAGAAATGATGGCAATTGGTGACAGTATAAATGATTATTGAATGATTAAAAATGTAGGATTAGGAATTGCAATGGAGAATAGTCAAGAACAAATCAAGGCAATTGCAAAAGAAGTAACGACAACCGTTGAAACTGGCGGTGTTGCAAAAATTATTGAAAAATATATTCTCAATAATAAAAAATAATTATATAATTATTAAGAAAAGAGAAAAAGAGGAGAAATAATAAAATGAAAGTTAAACAACTAATTTTATTAGCAATCGAAGCAGTTAAAGCTATTGATGATTGTCTTGGTAAAATTTATGCAGCAATTGAGAAAGTTAACGGAATTATGATTATTACTGCTGACCACGTAAATGCTGAAATTATGATTGATGAAACAGTGAGTACTAATAAAAAGCATACTTCACAATTGGTTCCAATTATTATCACAAAAGAGGGATTACAATTACGAAAAGATAATCCGGCAATTGCTGATATTACTCCGACAATCTTATATTTATTAGGTGAAGAAATTCCCCTTGAAATGACACAACCATCATTAATTATTAAATAAAAGACATTGCAAAATGTCTTTTTTAATAGATGGATTTAAAATTCTTTGCCAAATAATTTTAAATTTTAAATGGATTTTTAACTAATTTATTATATAATAAAAAGTAGGATTTAAAGGAGTAATAAAAATGACTAATAATGATAATGTTTATAATCCTAAAAGAGAATGATATGAGTTAAAACCAACATTAGTTGATCGTGTTGCTTCCTTTGATTTTAATTTAGTTAAACTTAAAAATACGGGTTATATTTTTTTAGGAACAGCTATTTTTTCTCCCTTTTTTATTAATATTATAATTTCATATATGTTTACACATAATGAATATGCTTTAGCGGGGATGAACTTTATTATTTGGATTATTGTTGCAGTTGGTTCATATTTTGTTATTAGTGGTGCACAAAATAAAATTATGCGGTCAGGTGCTATTGCCTTTTATTATTTTTATTTTATTCCAAATATTATTGGTTTAGTAATTGGAACCATTGTAAACCAGTTTCATCCATATGCTAGTGTTAAAACAACAATTAATTTATTAACATTAATAATTGCGGGATTGGTGACAATTTTTATTCTTTATCGGTCATCACCATTAATTTTTGAAAAAATTAAATTAACTTTAAAACAAGATTACAAACGTCTTTTTGTTGTTTGCTCAATTGGTATTATTGCTGTTTTTTCAATTCATTTATTTTTTATTTATTTACAATCATTAATAACAAGAACACCTTCAAACAATCAAAATAATTTAATTGAATGACTAGATAAATGGTGAAATATTGCTTTCTTATTTATTTATACAATTTTAATTGCTCCAATTGTTGAAGAATTAGCAACTAGACACGGAATTTTTAGTTTAAGTGGTAACAAATGACTTGGATTTGTTGCATCAACAATTTTCTTTGCCGGCATGCATGTCGCTGGAACCGGTGATTGAGAACATTTTATTGGATATATTGGAGCATCATTAACACTGGGAATGCTATTTCTTTTTGTTAATGGAAATGTTACATATACCATAATTCCACATGCTGGTTATAATTGTATTGTTGCTATTTTAATGCTTGCTGCACCAAAATTTTTAGCATAATTAATTTTAAAAAAGCACTAAAGTGCTTTTTATTTTTTTTGAAACAAACTTATACAGATATATTTATTTAATTAGTTATGTTCTAAGACAATGAATTATTTTCTAAAAAAGATTCTTTAGAGATTTATTTATATCAATATTATTATTAATCATTATATAATCTAATACAGGTTCCAATTCCCATTCATGCTCCACCGTCGATAGATGAACCTGTAACACTTACTCAATGCTGTGTTAAAACTTGAATATAATAACTATTATTTTCATAATATCAAGTTAAAGCAAACCATTGACTGTCTTCAAGATATGCATTTCTATATTTAACTCAACGTGCTTGAACTAAAAAACGATTTTCAGGTTTAATTAATTTAGGAATATCTTGGTAGTCGGAAAAAACCTAAGCTTTTTTCCGACTACCATTTTATTTGTTTCCTTTCTGTTTTTTTATTCTTAACATATTTTTTTATAGTTTATAAAATACTATCTTATTTGTTGTGAAAATCATTTTAATTAAATTAATACACTTTTTGATTTATTTACAATTTACAATTATTTTTATATATAACAAAATAATTAATGTTAAGTATTATGGAAGGAACTAAATATATAAATAATTTTAATAAAAGATACTAATTATTAAAAAATTTAGTAAACAAATTGTTTCATACTATATTTTGTAGTTCCAAAAGTATCATCTGTACTTTCAATTCCAGCAACAGAACTATCAATTATGCCATAATCAGCTGTTTGCTTACCACTACCAAAACTTGGGTCTCAAATTCTTAAACCCCTAGGTTTCTTTATCATAATCAGAATTCGCTCCACCTGATTCACCAGTTACAATATGTAAATTTGATTCTGAACCACCTTGTTTTGCTTTTCATACATTATTTTCAAAATAAATGATAGTATTACAAAAGCTTAGGTTTTATAAAAAATATAAATAAAATAATTAGATAACTTTTTAAAAGGTTGATTTATCAGTGTTTTAGAAATATATTTAAAATAAAGAATAATTTTTATACCAAAACCTAAACTTTTTTCTTACTACCAAATAAATTGTGTCATTATCAAATTGAACTATTAATTTAATATATTCATTATAACTAATTTTAGAAAAGTCATTAATAATTGGATAAGTAATATTTATTGAATTATCAGTTTGTAATTGTTCTTTTAATCAAAATAATAATGTTGGATAAAAAGTTTTTTTACTAATATGTTTATATTCTTCTTCTCATGGATGAGCATAATTATCTAAACTATAATTATAAGGTCTAGATACTGTTTTACTAGATATAATATCAATTATTTCACTTGCTAATTTTAAAGCATTTTTAACATTACGAGTAATATTTTCATTTACCTCAGGATCATTAGTTTGTGAATAAGCAACTCCACCTTGTGAAAATGAAGCACTACCAGTTAAATCATTAACTCCTTTTGGTAAATATAAATTAATAACTGCTAATAAACAAGCAAATTGAATATAACTTAATCATTTATCATATTCAATTAATCCAGTATTATCTTTTTTTACTCATGGAAATAAATCTTTTTTATTAATTTTATTAGAAATTTTCCAACCTGATAATCTATCCATTCATAAAATAGTTTTTAAAATAGCATTATAAATTAAATTATCATTATAAGCAGATTGTTTTCTATCATTAATAGGTTGTCAAAGTTTGCTTTATTTAACATCTTCAACTGTTATAAATAACAAATTACTTAAATTATTTTCCATATAAAACACCTCTTAATTGATTACGATATTTATTTTTTAAATTACTTGGCTTATAACTATTAACTCTTGTTTTTGTTTTCTTAATTGTTTTAATAGTTTGATTAGTTTTGTAAAACATATTTTTAACTGGTGTTTTATATAAATTCTTAATATTTTTAACATCACTTCGGCGTTCACGATATCATTTTTTATTATTAATTCCACCAGCAAAATTAAAATTAAAATGTCCAATCTTTAAATTATTAATAAACTTTTTAATTTGATTTAATTTTTGAACTGTTGGTAATGTTAATTTAATATTTCCTTTTGGATATTTTTCTTTTAATGCTTGTAGTAATTGTTTTTTAATATAATCATTTTAAATGACTAGGTAATCATTTTCTTAATAAATAACGCCAAAATAAAGTTCCTGCATTAGATACAGCATTACTTAATAATTTTCATATTTCAACTGTAACACTAGGATATTTATTTGGTTTTCTTTTTTTAAATGTTCTAATTCTTCCTTTGTATATTCTTGTGGTGTATTATTACAAGCAACTATACTTGTTGTACTTGTTACAATTAAAGTGATTGTTCCCAAAAGACTTAATAATTTTTTCATTATTATTTTATTTTTTATAATTCTTCCTTTTCTAATTTTTCATAAATAATTGTATGATCTCAGCCATATAAGTTTAAATGATAAATTTCGCAAGTATTATTTAATACATATGCACTTCCTTTACCATCTAATTCAATATCAATGATTGGAAAATCCAAGCCATCAAACTTGTCAATTTGACCATGACCATGTTTTAAATAAATGCCATTATTTGTTCCAATATAGGTATCACCTTCTTTTAAATTTCCACCTTTTGCATTTTTATCCAAAACTTTTATACGATTTAAATTATTATTAGAATTTAAATTATCAAATTTACTAATTATTTTATTAACAATATTATCATCTGAATCAGAACTTGGTCCTGCTTTTTTACTAATTTTATTTTCTACATTATTTAAAATAAATTGAACGATAACACCGCCAAAATATCTATCACTATTTTCGGTAGTATTCATTATTCTTAGGTTTTTAATAAAATTAAGTAATTATAAACAAATTAAGTTTCGCTTATGAATAAATGATAACAAAATTTATAAAAAATGCAACTTTTTTAAAAATATAATTTTTATTTGAAGAAATAATTTATAAATTTATGAATTTTGACATAATAAAAAATACTTTTTAAAGTTATTACTAATTTTAAAAGGTTTTTGATTTTTTATAAAGATAAAAATTTATTTTGAGATTGATTTAAATTAAAAATATTAAATTCAATTTTTTCTTTATTTTTACTAGTTTTATCAATTTTTTCTTCATTGGTTTGACTATTAAGTCTTAACATAGAAGCAATTAACATATTGATAAATGTTTCTTTACAATATATTTTCGCGCCACGTCCTTTAACAGCCTTAATATAGTGTGATATATCACCTTCCATGTGACAACCAATATTATATTCTAACGCTTGATTTTCAATTTCTTCTTTATTATTTTTAATTAATTTAATTGTTTCTAATAAAAATTTCTTTTTATTATCAATAACATAGGGCAAATGACACATTAAAAAATCTAATAATGCTTCATAATTTCCAGTAAAAAAATATATTTTTGATAATTTATATTTTAATCTATGAATTCGGTTTTTCTTACGATTTGGGAATAATTCTTTAAATCTTTTTACTAAATGAAATTTATCTAAACTATATGATACAGTATTATTTTTATATATTGTTTTTATTGCTTTGTAAATTTTTTTAATTTGTTTTTCGCCATCACTTAATATTAATATTTTAGTATCTTTATTAATTTCATAAGTCTCCATTGATTTAAAAATTTTATCAATAAAATTATCAATATTTGATTTATCATTTTTATTCTTATGATTTTTATTCATCATTTGAAAAACGCCTTTTTTCTTTTTCATTTTTTTTCTAGTTTTTGTTGACTTTTCTTCATCAACACCAACATGCATAGTTGACAAAAATATTTTATTTTCAACTCTTTTTTTATTTTCTCACATAGGTTCAAAAACTCCGTCAATTTGAATATATAAAACATTATTTGGAATTTTGATTTTATTGTTATTTTTATTACTAATGTAATCGGTTTCTTTTAAATCGGCATTTTTAAAAATATTAGATATTATTCTTTCGCTAATATTTGCATTCTCTGTTGTATGTAAAATATCTTTATATCTTTTTCCATCACCCATAAAATACATATATTTATCTTTTAAATTTATTTCGATTCTTTCGTATTTTTTTAAACCTAATTCTTCATCTAAAGGATAACGATTTATATTTTCTTTTTTTTCTTCATCATATTTAACATATAATATTCTTTTAATAGGAATATCTCCATATTCTGTTTTAATTGTTTTTGGCAATTTTGATATCACCTTATATTCTTGTAATATTTGTCCTTGTTGATATAATTTAAATATCTCATTATCTCTATTAATAAATAAATTTTTAATTTCATTGTTTGTTTCTATTGTTTTATCTTTTTTATAATTTTCTAATAAATTATTTTGTAAATCCATATTTACACATCCCTTCGTATTTATTAAAAAAATATATTTATATTATCTAATTATAACATAAGCATAGGAGGCATTTTTTATGCAAGAATTTACTAAAATTAATAACAAAAAACGAATTACTAGTTATGAACATTTAAATAAAAAATATGATTTAAATTTTAGTGACTATAATTTTGGTTTTGATTGAGAAGTATTTAAAGACTTTGTTGGTGATAGTTATGCCCGATATTTTACTTCGCCAAGTTTTTTTAAGTTTGTTTCAGCGGGGCGTGGCACTAATAAAACATGAAATCATTTAGCAGAAAAATTATTTTTTGCTTGTAATTTTACCGATGCTTCATCTAATATTTTGCGAAGATATACCAATACCCATGAAGATACTACATTTGGCGATACAATTAATGTATGTAACTATTTATATGATAAATATGGGATTGATATAGGACCCGACAATGAAAATGGAATTGTTTGACCTAAAAATGTTAAAGAAGGTGGAGAAATTGTTTTTCCTAGTGGTGTTCGCATTGCTTTTGCGGGTTATGCTAATGGTAATAAAATTATGGGGAAAGTTGGTAAAGGTAGTGGTATTATATCGGCGTGAACAGATGAAATGATACATGCTGAAGAAAAAGAAATCTTAACTGATAAAGAACTAGATAAAAGATATAATAATTTAAGAGTTTCAATGTTTCGTTCTAAAAGTTTAAAAGTATCTTATGAAAAATACACGGATGAAAATGATAATGAACAATATAATTTAGATAATCCTATTCCAGTAAAAGAAATTATCTTGGACATTTCAAGAATGAAACAACATAGAAAAACAATACATAACAGTAAAAACATATTTTCATAAAACATATTCTAATCAATTTACTTTTAACCCTTTTGATAAATACCATGTCTTTTATGAAAAATTTGTAACGCCATTTTTACCTTTAAATGAAAGAATTAAAAATATTTTAAAAGAACACAATCAGGTATATTCAGAAAACAAACAAGCATTTAATAATTTGGGTATTTTTAATTTGCGTTTAACTATGGGGGCTGTTTGAAATAAAATACCTGATATTACTAAAAAACTTGTTTTAACAAACAAAGAAGAACGACCCGATTTATTTGAACTTGAATACTACGGTTTTGAATATAACGATAATGACCCCAGCATTTATGTTTTACGAAATTATCGTAAATATATTAAAGAATATAATTTACAAGATTTTTATAATACAAATACAAAACAGTATCAATTTGATAGTTATTCAATTGGCGTTGATTATGCTAATGGTAGCATCTGATAGTTTAATTTCAGCAGGAATAAGGGAAGGAATATTATTTGTTTCTAATTCATTTGTTATTGATAATCAATTAAAATAATTTGCTTCTAATTGATAAATAGGGTTTTCTGAAATATCTTTGTTTTTAACAGTTACTTTAATTTCATCATTACAATTAATATTATTTTGTTGCTTTAAATTTCAGTCTGTAATTTGTCCTGTTTTAGGTAAAATAAATGGTGTATTTGGTTCGCCATCATTATTTCAACGATAAACCGATTTAAAGTAAGAACCATTATCATCTGTTCAATGTGTCACATATTTAACAAACCCTGAATCATTTGTAATATATAAATCTCTTCCCATACCTAAATCAGTTTTCTGCAATTGTCGATTATTAGAATTACCAATTTTAATAGTCATTTCATTATTTTTAAACTTAATAATACGCCAATCAGCATTTTTATCACCACGCCACACAACAAAATAATATTTATTATCTACTTCATTAAATGGTTTGTCATTTGAATAAACCTCTTCTCAATAATTTATTGGCTGTGGTGGAATAGACCCGCCACTAAAATTAAAATATGATGAATTTAATTTAACTTTACAATGTTCAAATTCTCAATACCCAGTTTCTAGTTCTCTTGGATTGGATATTAATTCAAAATAATAGGGAGAAAATAATTTAACATCATCATTATAACCTTTATTAATAGCGTATTTACTATATGTATAATTTGATAACATATATATAACTTGTTTAATTCTTTTTACATATGTTTTATGTAATTCACTTGGATTGTCTAATTTTCAGTTTTCAAATAAACCATCAATTACATCTTCTGGTTTTTGTCCTTCGAATTTTTGGCGTAATTCTGCTGCTTTATTAGTAGGATTACCTTTTTCATCATATGTTGCCCCTTGAAATTTTCGATCATAATTACAACGATATGTTAAATAATTTAATAAAACTTTTTCTAAACCATTATTTTTTATTAAACTTAAAATATCATCTGGTTGAATATATATTTTTGCAATAAACCATGGTAAAAAACTTTCCGTAAATCAATACTGAAATATTCGTACATTAGGGTTGGTTTCTATTGGCATTGATAATAAAGGTACTAAACTAGCATTTTCAACAATTGAAGATGGATAAGAATAAACACCATTCACATTTCCTCAACATTTAATATTTCCAAATAACATAGATTTGGGGTATTTAATTTCAATTCCAGTAAATACTGTGTCTTCTGGCAATGATTTTTGTAAAACTAAATGAATACTATTCTGATTTTTTCACTTAAAATCAGTTATTTTAACTAAGTGGGTAGATTTAATAATATTAACACCATCGGGTGAATAAGGGTGTTTGTATTCTTCAATGATGTAACATTCATTTTTGTTGTCTTCTGTAATTTGTTCATTAATAGATACTATTTTTAAGTCATAGGATTCTAAAAATTCTTTGTCTTGTTTTGAAATATTATTAATTAAAATATCTTTTTCATCAATCATTACATAACTTGTGCTATTATCTTGGACTGTGGTATTTTGTTGAATTTGTAATTTAAAATTAAAATCACTAATTTCATAACCAGTTATTTTAATATATTCATCTTTGTCAATAAAACCTATTTTAACGCTATTTTGAGAGTAGTTTAAGGTTGGTTTTTGCTTTGTCTTAACAAAAGATTATTAATTTTATAAATATATAAGGTTCTTGCACGGTCTTTTGTAAATAATTGTTCTAATTCAGGGTCGCTATATTGTGATTGAGTAGCAAAATCTAATGGAATACTATCAATTGAATAGTTAATTGGTTCATCATTTTCTGCTAATTGTGCTAACATTTTTTCAGATGGTTTTAACATTATTCTTGTTCTCCTTCTTCATTAGGCATATTGATAATAGTTTCGTTGTTTTTTAGTTGTCTGTTTAAAGTAGCATTTACTGGTAAGCGAACATCAACAATTAACTCGTCAATATTTTTAATATTGAATGTTCTACTGTTTAAAATAGCATTATCATATTTAATTAACTTAATAATAAATTCAGTTAATTTAATTTCTCTAATATATATCATTTGTTCGTATGATGCGTTTGTTTGAATATTTACACCAGCAACTTCGGCTTGGGTTTGTTGTGCACCTTTAGCAATGGCGGGAACATGATGGCGATTTATTTTATAGTAATTAGTTAATAATCAATCATATATTTTGGTTAATTGTTCACCTTTAAAATTACCAGCGATATAGTCTACTGGTTGAAAATTACTATCAGGGTCTCCTTCAACTAATAATAAGTCATTTTCAATAAATGAAGCCAACATTTTACTAATTTCTTGGTCAACAACACCAGTCACCCCATTAGTATTAATGGTAAATTTACCACTATTTAATAATGGGTCTAACATTATTTTTTCAGCAATAATATCTAAAATACTAGCAAATTGTTTACCATAACGAGCAGAAGGTTCAAAATTGGGGTTATTAGGAATAATTTCAATTGGAATAAAATTAAGTGGCAATATTTCTTCTCTTTGCAATGTTGTATAGTTATTTCATTTAGCATCATCAATATATAAGTCAGTAATAGTGTTGTATAATCGTGTTTTTAATTTTCTAATAACTTTTACTTGTTTAGTTACATAATCAATTTCTAATTTTTCAGTAATAAAAACACTCTGGTCATTTTTAATATAAGGGTCATAATCAAAAGTACAAGATACTAAATTACCTAATTCATCATATTGGTCATTGTAAAAATCAATAGTAATAAAATTAAGTTTTGAATTATTAGCAAAAATAAAATATGCACCTTTACCATTCTTATTAATTTTATATTCGTTATATCAATTCTTATTAGTAAAATCTTGCATTTTTAAAAAGTTATTAATTAATTTAGTATCTAATTGTTGATTAGTAAGTGGATTATAAATGCTAATTTCTAAATCACGTGGATTTAAAAAATTAGCATTATCTTCACAAATTCTTTTTTCTAAAATCTCATTATGTTTTTGAACAGTAACATTTTTACGATTAGTAATCGTTGATGCTAAATTAAGATAATAACTATCAATATCATAGCTTTTCTTTAACTTCTTTTTGGCTGGTAACAATCCCATTTATATCACCTCTTTATTTTGTATCTTATTTTTTAATAACATCTTCAATGCTATCTTGTTTTTGCTCTTTTTTATGTATTTTGATAAATCTAATTGTTTCAATAATTAAAACAATAATTCCAGCTCCGATAAGCATTGATGAAACAATAACACATGCTGGTCAAGAAATACCCAATGTTTTTTCTCCGATAAAACAAATAATAATTCCGGTAGTAAAAAATAATGATGAAATTCCGAATATTTTCAAAAACATAATTAAATCTTTAATAGTAAATTTTGGCATAATAACATCTCCTTTCTAATTTACCTTTTTTCTTTCAATAAACACAAATCCCAAAGGTTTAAATGTTGCTGGACCATTAACTCCAATATTAATCAATCCATCAGAATTAATAGATAATGCTAAACACGCACTATTAACACCTATTTGGTCATATATAATACCTATTGTTTGTGTAAAATCATGTCTTGTTTGCAACATTCCTTGGCTTTTTAAATCTCCTTTGCTTTCTTTTCCTGAGGCTCAAATTCTATAAATATAATTTTCTTTATCAAAATTAGGAATATTATATCCGGTTTGACCAGGTACAAAATCACTAGTATCAACTATTTCTCAATCAGGTTTTTTAATGGAAATAATAAATTTTATTGATTCCTTTAATATTTCTTTTTTTATTTCTGCAAGTTTTTCATCTTTAATTTTTTCTATAACAAGTTTATCTAGTAATGCATCAACTTCTAATTGTGTATAATATGCTTCTAAATCTATCATTGTTAAATCAATACCTTCTTCTTGAAAAGTGCGAAACATTTTCTTTAAAGTTGTTAAATTAGCCAATGATTTTGCATAGCTAGGCAATAAACCTTGTCATGTTGCCATTGGGTCATTTTGTGAAGAATAATTCATATTACCAACACTCATATTTGCTGATGTAAAAAACTCAATTGGAATACGATTAAATGTTCAATGCTCAATCGTAATAAATACCATATTAATACAAATTTTCTTTAATAATGGGTCTTTAAATGTTTCAAACTTTAATTTTGTAAAAGGATAATTTAAATATGAATTAATCATATTTTGAGCTCTTAAAGCAAATGTTTTAAATCATAATTCAACATCACCTTTAAAGAACTTATTATATCGAGCTGGAACTTGAGTAATCTTGCCGGTCATTGGAATAAAATTATTATAATTTTCCAAAGTAACATTTTGTTATAATTCATTTAACATTTAATCAACCCCTCTATCATTTACTTTTTTTAGAATATATTTTCTTTAATATAAATTTTTTACTATTTAGTAATGTTTTTGTTTTAATTGTTTTGTTTAAATTTTGTTTTGTTCTTAGTTGTTTGTGTGTTTGAAATGCTAATACTTTACCCAATAAACTATTAACTGCACTATCTTCTAATGTATTTAAAAATTTATCTTTATTAAAGTTATTTTTAATTTGCTCTTGCATTTTTAATATCTTAGCAATTGTCCGATATATTTTAAAACTATCTTTTACTACTTGCTGATAAGCAAGAGGGGCAAAAGAAACTAAATTAAACAAACTTGTTTTTTTAAATCCCCAACCAATAAATCACTCGCTGTTCATATAGAATTTAAACGGTTCATGAGCCAAAACAAACTGTTCTGCTTTGATTAAAGTTGTCATAACGACAATAGGGGCATATTTAGGATTTTTATAATATATTGTTAAAGCAAAACTTCACCCGCAACTGATAAAGGAACAATTTTAACTGCTAAAAAAACATCAGAACCATAAGCAAAAGGTAATAATTGGCCTTTTTTAATAGCTTTAGTTTCAAATTTAGACAATATTTTTTTAGTTTTATCAGTAATTTTATTAATTACTTTTTGTTTAATAGTAATTATTTGTTTTTCAATTGGTGCTAATAATTTTTTAGTTACTTTTTGAATATAAAAATTTGGGTTTAAATGATTTAAAATTTTATTTAATTTAATTGGTGTTTGATGCAAAATATTTAATAATTTATTATTATATATTTTACTGCCCCGCATTAAATTAGCATTTAATAGTAGATTTTTACCAACACCTTTTTTATGAAGATTAGTCATAATGTTATATCACTCATTAGTATTAATTTTGTTTATTTTATCAATATTTAATCCATATTCAGACAATCATTTATTATCATTTTTTTCATTTACGCGTGGTATTTTTTGAACTAATTTAGGACTTATTTTTTGAATATTTTTCTCAATTTTTAATAAATTATTAATTGTTTCTAAATTAGAAACTTTAAAACCTTTATAAAAATCATTTCGGGCTAATTTTCCAATTGTATATAATAAAGTTTCATTATTAGCCTGCTTTGTAAAATCAAATATTAATTTATCAGATAAAATCTTTTTACCTGTAACTTGTCTTACAACATCTTCTAAATTATTAGCAGTTATTACACCTAATTTTTCAAGTAATTTAGTTTCTTTGGCTAATTTTAAAATTCTTGTTGTGCGAGCAGCGCGCGTTAATTTACCAATCCCACCAATTGCTGGTAATAAATTTAAAGCTGTACTTTTTGCGCTAACTTCAGAAGTTAAACTATCATATATTTGATTTACGGCAAAATCAGTTGCTGTTTCTATTCCAAATGAGATAAACGCTGCAGAAAAATTAGACAATCCTGCTCCCAATCCAACAGCTGAAGCAATTCCCCCAGTCAAAACCGCTAAACTAAGCGCTAAAACTTGAATTCCTAAAAATTCTAATAACTGTAAACCAAAACTTTTTTCTTGTTGTTGGATTGACAATCTAGTTGGATTTTTTTTAACAGCATAAATAAGAGCTGTTTTAGATGTACCTATTGGCATATTTATCAAACGAAAAAGTACTATTTTTTAGTACTATTAAGAATTTTTAATTTTAACATCAATCGGATTTGTTTGACCAGTAGCGTTGTTTTTACCTTCAATTCATACTTCAACAATTTTTTCAGTTGTAATATCAAGTGGTCAATCACCACCTTTGGGTTTAATAGAATAATCAAAATCATTTTCAGTTAAAGAACTATCTACGGTTTTAACTGCTTTTAAAACAACATCTTTAAATTGTGGTTTTAACTGTTCTGGTGTTGCTTTTGTTGGGTCTGTAACATTAATAGTTGGTCTATCTACTTTATTAATTTTACTAATATCAATTTTTGCAACAATATGTTTAATAATTCCCCTCGGTTCAACTACTGCTCCACCTAAATATAAAACTCTTTCCATAATCAAAGTATTACCCATACCAGTTCCTAACGCAGCAGCACCAACTCTTAACGGAGTATGGTCTTTTTTGCGTAAAATAAGCGGGTCATATTTTTTGCTAAATTTAAAGGCAATTGCATTAACTCCATTTTGTAATAATTCAATTGTTCCTTCTGAACCATCTTTATTAATAATTGGTAATTTTTTCGGAACCATATAATATGTTGTTCCTTCAACAGTTTTCATTGCCCCACTTGTTGCAATTACACTATTTATTTGGTCATTTGCTCCAAGTTGTAACTGTAATTTATTACGAATTCCACGAATAAAATCAGCCGAACCTAAAACAACTGTTTCTGATGGAGTAAAGCCATTTTCATATATTTTATCCATAATTTCATCATGAATTTGTAAAGCATTTGTATCATCTGCTTTTTTCCCTTGAATAGTTGTAACTGTTCCTTTATTAATAATTTCTAAAATTTTATTGCGTTTATAAGCAACCTCAGTATCCATTGCTTGCTCAATATCAGCAGCCCAAAGATTGGGATTAAAATCACTTTCTACAGGGTCTAATTTACGAGCAAAAGTTAAAATTGTATCTAATTCAACAATTCCATCATCAAATTCTACTTCTGAATAATTTAATAATTTATCATCAGTATTAAGTACTTGCCCATCTTTTCCTAAACCTTCATTATATTTAATATTTTTCTTTCTTTTATATGTTAAACCAAATTTATTGGCTTCTTTTCACGCAAATAAAGCTTCTCAACTAAATTTTTGTTGATAAGTTTGTAAATATCATTGTTCAAATGTTTCTCTATCATTAACTGTTGCTTGGTTAACAATATCTCCGAAAATTCTTTGTGGGTTTTGTGCCATAATTTACTTCCTTCTTTCTATTTATTAAATACATTGTCTGTATCTAAAATATTGTTTTCTTTGTTTTCTACTTTTGGTACGCCACCAGTATTAACTGTTTGTACCTTAATTAATTGATCATAAACACTTTGCAATTGTGCTTTAATTATTTCAATATCATCAGTAATATCATAAGACTTTAATAAAACATTTTTAAAATCTTCATTATCAGTTAAAGAATTAATAAAGTCAATTACTTCAATTTGTTTTAATTGAATTGTTTGTTGTTCAATTTGTGAAGTTAATTCAATATTTTTTGTTTGTAGTTCGTTAATTTGTTGATTACTATTTTCTAAATTATTTGCATTAAATTCTTCAACTTCAGTAGTATTTTCAAAAATAATTTCAGCAGTCTTAATGTCTAAACTACCATCTTCATTTTTAATAGGTTCACTATTTTCATTAATAAGAACATATTTTACATTTTTTAATGCCATCATTTTTCCTCCTATTTTTTAATATTTTTTCTTTTTCTAATTGCCTTTTGTATAATTTCAAAACTATCGACTCGAAAAGATAAAAAATACCGTTTAGTTTTTATATTTAACTGATTAAATACTGAGCCTTTAATTTTTATCTCATCATCTTTTTTTAATTTCAAAAACTCAGTTAAAATAGATGGGTTATATATTGATAATGTTGAGTAATTTAATCCGTCTCATTGACATTTAGCAGAACAAGCATCAACTTCAACTCCGCCAGCAACAAGCGCTTTAATTTTAGTTTTAATCGGGTTTTCATGTAATCTAACAGTTAATTCTAATTTATTAACTCTTTTATTTTTTATTTTAGGTTTATTAGTTGTTGTTTTTTTCAGTAAATTACTTTTTATTTCTGCCATTTTTATCAACTCCTTTTGCTAAAAAATATTGTAAATGTTTTCAAGCGTCATGTTCATGCTCTGTCATTTTAATATTTCCTTTATAGCTATAATTTTTCTTAACAACTGGTGATTGTAAAACATATTTTAAATTAAACAAATATTTGAATAAAACTTTTAAACCACCAATAAATTTAGGAGTAGATAATGGATTTGTTATTTTTAATCCCTTATGCAGTTGATAATCTTCAATTATTACAATAACTTTATTTAAATAAGAACATATTTTATTTTTAAATTGATTTAATATTAAATACATATTATTTATTGCTTCTTCTTCGTTTTTAGAATTAAAAGTAATATTATTAATTATTTTCTTTTGCAAAACATTATAAATAATAATACCGGTTTGACCACTTCCAGCGGGGTCAATTGCAATAATATATTTAAAATTATTCAACATAATTATTTCTAATTTTATCCGTAATATCTTCTATTAAAAGTAGACAACGGAAATCATCATTAGATGATTTAAAACAATAACGACTATTAGCTTTTTCAGTTAATTCAGCAGTTGTTGTCTTCTTTAAATTTAACTTTTTCATATTTACCTCCTAAATTATTTGGTTTATTTTTTTATCGATTTGTAATATTTTTCAACCATCTGCAGCCAAGTCCAAAATATCATTAATTTTATAATGTTGCATATAAGAAGCAATAACATCTCATTTATTTTTAAATAAATTTAAATACATTTTTGCTCATTCTAAACATTGCAAATCATAATGATTTTTATGATGTGAAATACGACAATTAACAGGTTGACAATTAACTCAATCAAATGAAGTTGTTATTTCATTTCAAGTTTTATTGATATATTTACTTTTATATTCTTGCATAATATTTTATTCCTTTCTTTTTATTTATCTTTTTAAATAAACAGAAAATCCCTTTGTTGGTTAATATTTTGATATTTAGTAAGAATATTTGTATTTTGATTTAATTAGCTTAATTCGCCACCACTCACCTCCAAAGTGAGGTGGATGGCGATACTAAACTTTATATTTAGACAGAGTTTATCCCCCACGGAAGTAAAACAAATTTACCTAGTTATTAATTACGCTTCATCCATCCCTAGACAACTTTATACAAAGAAAATAACCTTTTGGAGTTCCAACCCTCTTGTTTTTTTAGTGTCCGATATTGTTTTTTTTCGGTTTAACAGCACTCTTTTTATGAAAACAAGCAAAAAACACATGCTCTGACATTTCGCAAGTGATTAATCTTGCCGAGAATTAAAGAAATAAATAGGAATAGTAAATCCAATCGCTTTCACACTTTCTTTAAGGGCTTCGTGCCATAGATGAGTTATCCATCTTTAAGCATCAAAATATTAAGTTTTAGATTGCATTATTCATCAGATAGTACCTTTATTAAAAATGATATTACTTAGTTGTTAAACCGAAAAAATATAATAAATCACAGAAAGGAAATTATAAATATTAACTAATTTGTAGGGCCAAATAGGTTAATTTTTAATTTTAAAGATACTATCTGATGAATAATGCAAATAAAAAAATCGCTCTAATAAGCGATTGCTTTAATTTATATTTAATTACTTTATTTATAATTTTTATAAAACCTAAGCTTTTTTCCTACTACCCTATTTTCAGTAACACTAATTATTGCAGAATCTATTGTAATTTCTGATAAATTAATATTACTTAAATTTAGATTATTATTTAATAATACTAATCTTTCTAAAATTGTTTCTGGTAAATTATTTGGTATCTCACCTAAATCAGTATTTAAAATAACAGAAGATATTTGACTTATTCGTGGAATAAAATTTAATACTAAACCAATAAAATCATTTTCACCATTAATTTCAAAAATATTTACAGCTGTATTTGAAATATAATCAATATATAAATCATTAGTAAATTATCCTATATTAGGATAATATATTTGAATATTTTGATTTAATTCAAGCAAACGTTTTATAATTGTTTCTTCTCTATTATCTGGTAGTTCACATAAATTAGTATTTAAAATAAGTTTTTCTAAATTTTTATTTTTTTATTCATTTTCATTGAGGTTATTTTCTATACCAACATTATTAAAAAAGAATCTGAATCTACAAAAACCATTAATTCAACCGGCCCTCCTAGACAACTTAAATCAATAATTTGATGATCATATATTATATTTTATGTTTCTGGAAAATTTGGATCTAAAATTAAATATTCTGTATTTTCCGGATTATTTTTGTCTATTCTTATACCATAAATAATAACTGCATGTTTAATAAAATTTTTGTCATAGTAATTAGCATTAAATGTTTTTTTATTACTGTTGTGGTTATTGTATGAAAGAAATCCATTTACATTTAAAATTATTGGGTTATTATTTTCTATATTATTAGAAATAAATTTTTAAAAATTATTAAGTTCGCTTGATCTTGTCCTAAAACCAGGACGTAAAGTATGAAATTGAGCATAGGTTTGTTCAGCAGAAAAAATATTGTTTATGTTATAATGATTTTTTAAAAAATTATTAAGTTTTTTTTGACAGTCACAATATCTGTGCCAAAATCATTTATATTTAAATAATCAACTAGTTTTTGCGCAATTTCTTGTGCAATACTATCTTCTATCTCTGGATTATAAAATATTAAAATAGACATTATACTTAATATAAAACATATTTTTGCAAAACCACTAAAATCTGAAATTTTAAATACTTTTATTTCTTCTATTATTTTTTCTTCTTTTGGTAAATTTTATCTTTTTCTTCTTTTTAAAGTTTCTGTATTTGTGTCTTTTTCATAATTACTGGCCGCAATTGTTGTTGGCATAGAAGTTCCACTAATTGTTAATACACTTAATAAACTAAATAATTTTTTCATTTTTTATAATTTCCTATCTTTTATCTTGAAACTTTTTTCAAAATATATTGACATTATATATATAAGCACTTTTAAATATATTTTAGAAAGAAAATTATACAAATGATTATTATTGTGATTATGTTGTAGAGATATGTGCTCGCGGTGATTTTCATAAGTTTGTGAAAAATGTCTTAAAGTTTAAAAAAACTTTTGCCGCACTTTTCAAAATACTTAGGAAAAATTCTAAGCGTTAAGCGGAGAATTTTATAAAGATTCTTAAATTTGTTTGAAAGAACCTCAAAACTTTTTTTAACTTGTAAATCATTTTATCACAAAATTTCAGAAAATCAACCGCTCGCCCACAACCTCAAAAAACTATATAATTAGCTTTGTATATAAAAGAAAGGATTTTTTAAAATGGATAAAACAAAGCATCATTTTACTTTTAAAGAAAGAGTAATGTTAAAAGATTTATTAAAACTTGATTCTTTAAAAAGAAAAAATGGTAAACCCAATATATCTAAAATAGCAAAAATATTGCATAAAAATTGCAATACAATTAGACGAGAAATAAAAAGGTTAAAAGATAATAAATATGACGCTAAATTAGCACACGAAGATTATTTACAAAAACAACAAAAATATTTTAAAAAATCATCATTATTGCTAAATATTTTACAATGACTAGATGAAAAATATAACAAATTTCATGATTCACTAGAACAAATCTGTAAAAAATATGAAAAAGAGTTTGGTATTAAATTTCCGGTATGTTTTAAAACTTTATATAAATATATTCATTTGGGATTTTTAAATTTCAAGAAAGATAATTTATATTTTCATGGTAGAAAATATAAAACAAAAAATAGAATTGATAACCGTGGAAAAATAAGAAATTTTAGAACTATTAAAGAAGTAAAACATAATAAATATGAATTTGGTTGATTTCAAATGGATACTATGGTTGGTAAAAACAATAGTGTTTGTTTAGTTTTAATCAAAGAATTAACCCAATTTAAAATCATTGAACCATTAAAAGAAAAAATAACAAAAGAAGTTACAAACGCAGTAGAACGAATTTTTTCTAACAGATTTTTCAAAGATAGATGCAAAGGAATAATAACAGATCAAGGCAAAGAATTTGATGATTGAGAAAAAATTGAAAAAATAACAAATGCTAAAGTATATTTTTGTGATGCTGGAACTCCAACACGAAAACCTAAAGTTGAAAGAGCAATCCACGATTTTAGACATTAATTTTTCAAAGAAATTGATTTAAGTATTTATTCAAGAAATTATTATCAAGAAGTTGCTAATATAATAAACTCTAAACTTAAAAAATCTTTACATTGACTATCTTCAAAAGAAGTTTTTATACAAATGTTTAATTTTTAATATAATTACCTATAAAAATTTTAATCATTTTATTTTTCAGTGTACCAAAATTCATAAATTTAAAACAAAACTACTAAATTTTTTTAAAATAAATTATATTGAACATTTATTTTATTGGTGTTATAATGAAATTAAATAAAGTGCTACACTTCATAGTACAATTTACAACTTTAATTATGCTGTTTCTGCTTCTGTTTTGACCAAGTTTATTTTAAATTTTAATTCTAATTCTGTTTTATTTTTTAAAACTTCTTCATATTGTTCATCTACAATTTCAAGTGTTTTTAATTTATCCGCTTTATTTTCATCTTCTACTTGTGAATTTAATGTTTCACTGTTATTTCTTGACACCTTTAGATTTTCATTTGCTGCTCTTGATGTTTAAACTTACTCCTATAAACTTGTTGATGATACTATCTTTTCTTTTCTTAAAGAATTCGAAGAATTTGAGGCACTACTTGATGGCGGAACTGATGGTCCAGACCCTCCTGATTCTTCATTTGGTTTTATTGGTGGAAATTCTCTTGGATTTGTTCTTCTTCCTGATGATATTCTGCTTGATGTTCTTCTATGTGATGTACTTCCAACTGATGTTCCTCCTTTTAATGAATATATTACCTTTGAGACTGTTGCTGTCCTAGATAGAGTTATTTTTGGTGATTTTAATTCTAAGACCGATGGTCCTTCAATATTGTCACTATTTTTTTCTTCAATCTTTATTCTATTTCCGGTTTGGAATTTTTCTATATTTTTCATTATCATTATTGTTATTAAAATATATACAAATAATATTATTTCAACTAAAATACTTATTTTTTTCACTAAATATCTTCCTTCCATAATTAACAAATTTTAAAAAAATAAATTAATTTTCAAATTATTACCGAGATTGATTATTTGTATAATATTAACTATCTATATTAATTTTAAATACTTAATACATTTAATAGCTTTTTATTTTTTATATTTAGTTGTTATTATTTTAATAAGCTAATAATTAATATAATTATTTTTATATGCAAAATTGTATCATAATTAGGTAGTTCATCATATCTATTTCAACATTAAAAAATATGATAAAACTACCTTTTTGTAGTTTTAATATCTGTTAAATTTTTCTTAAAAATTAACATAATAAAGTAATCATTTGGTCTAAAATTTAGATAAAAAATCTTGAATATTATGTCTAAATCTATTTAGGCTTGAAACTGACTTTGAAAAATTTTTATCTTTGTCAGTTTCAGATAGTATATCTAAGACTACAGATTCACTAATTTTTGATTTACCAAATTTATTTCATGCATATGAAATTAGTGCATAGACAGCTGGTTTTAATTTAATTTATTAGAAAACCGCCTATAAATATGGGCGGTTTTCTAATATTAGGAGGTACCTAACTTTTATTCTATCTAATAAAAAAACTCTTATTTTTTTGAAGAGTTTTAAGGTTGATAAATTAAGTTTATTTTTAACATAAATGTACCATTGGCGAATTGGCCAGTTGATGTTTTAACCTTAATAATTAATTCTTGTTGTGGATTACTTTCTGTTGGAAAATTAAATTGTTCAATAAATTCTTCTGATTCTGTATCATAAGATAATAATTCTCATAAAATATTTGGCTGTTGTCCTTTTAAACTTGGATTTTTTATGATTCCATCATATAGGATTGTATTAACCATATTTTTTACTAATTCTTTTTTATCCGCTAATGTTATTGGTAAACTGCGAATAAAGATTGGCAACATTGAACTTGTTAAATTAAGATCAAACTTAATTGGTACAGTTGGGGTTAAATTAAATTTAAGAGTAACTTGACCTGTAAAAATAGCATTATTTTTATATGAAAACTGCAACTCTAAAGGAATTTTATTTTCACTACTACTTACATCATATTTATTAATCACTTCATCTAGTTGTTGACAAATTGACTCAAAGTAGTTTCAATCCATTTGAATTTTAGAAAGCCCAAAAGTTGGTTTATCTTCATCAATAAATATTGGATTTTTAATAATATCGCCTCAAATTTGATGAGCTAAATATGGCACTTGGTTGTCCGAACTACTTTGTTTTCTTGGTAAAAATTGATAAGTTTTATAGGATAAATCAACTACGGGGTTTTCTTCGATTTGCTTATTAACCATTTTAATTTTACCGTAAACAGTAACTTTAAAATCACGACCAGCAACCTCTTGTTTTCCAGAAATATTCATTACATAAGTTTCTCATTTTCCACTTTTTTCAGTTTCTTTTAAAGCATTACTTAGTCTGTCTAGGTCTTGATGTTCAAAATTCACTAAATCACGTGATAAATGCGGATTCCATACCTTATTATTAATCAGTTTATCTCATACTAAATCTAAAACTGAGTTTGTTGTGTGTTTGTCATCTTCAGTCAATAAAATTGTCTCTAATGCTAATAAACCAGGATCAATTCCTTGATTAATTAATGTTAATGTGATTGCGATATTACCTTTAAACATTAGGTCAGTGTTAATATTAAGTGCCTGAAAAGTAACTTTTTCTCTTCGCCCAATATTAGGTCAATTCTTATTAAATATTGATTGTCAACTTGTGGTGTCAAAATTAGTTAATGCTGGACCACTATTAATATTTACTTCACGCATTACTAATTTTCAAATTCAATCTTTATCAACATTTGGCCGTTCTTGTTGGGTTACAACAATTGGAATTGATAATTCTATTGTTGGTGGTAATTCAATTTGATCTTTAACAATAAATCCAACAACTCGCATATAATGATGAATTCTTCCATTAATTGGTGTTGCTAAAAAATTTAACTCTGTATTACCACCAATATTTGGTTCTATTACAGTACTTCAATCAATTTGATAGTCATTATAATCACTTGAAACTTGCGAATCATCGTTAAACTGTTGTTTAACTTCTTTTCACACTAAGTCATATAACTTTGCTGGTTCTAAGTTATTCTGCTGTAATTTCAAATTAACCACAGCACGATAACTAATAATGTTTAATTTAATTGTAATTGTCCCACTAAAAAGACTCGTTGACGTATTTGCTTTGCCATTATATTCAGCAAGCATTGTTACAGGTAATGCTTTGTTATAATCGCCCGGCAATTGAAAACCTGAGATATCATAATTTTCTGCATCAATTGGCGTTTCTGGTTTAAAACTACCAACAGCCTTTTCTCAAATCTCATTATATAATTCCTCAACATTTTCATATTTTGTGACATCTCATATATTTTCTAAGTTAACAGTTTGACTAATATCCATTGACAACTTTTTAACTAAAGTAAAACGAACGGTAACTGAGCCAACATATGGAATATCTTCATCGTGGCGAATTGTTAAAACAACATATCCAGTTTGTGGTGTATTAGCAGTAACCGGTTTTACCATATTTTCCGAATCAGTAATTTCAAAAAAATCTAAAAGTAAATCTTGAGAAAGCCTCCCTTTAATTTTTGCTTGATTAAAAATTGATTCTTCTACAGTAATATTATCATCAGTAACAATAACATTATTAGTTAAAGTGAATTCTGTTGAAATATTCTCTCTTCCAGCAATTTTTAATGGAGAAGGCGTTCCGCACGATATAACACTAGCTATCGGAGCACTTGTAGTCAGAAATGTTGTTAGGAGTGTTAAAATTTTACGCATGTAAATCGCTTCCTTTTCAAACATTAATACTTACTATCATTATACACATTTTCATATTTTATACATAAATTTTAAATATAATTAATATTAAAACGGAAAGTAATTACTTGAAGATGGTCTGGAACATTTTCTTTTGCTTTTAATTCTAATTTAATATCAAGAACAGTTAAATTATTATATCTTTCTTCACTGCTAATTTGCAATGCATAAAATCAATCATTAAAAGTAGCAGCACTATTATGATAATTATTTAAAGGTGTAAATATGATAATATCTTCTGCAATTCCATTAGCATAATCTATTTGTGATACATTATCACTAATGTTTAAATTGTTTCCTACCATTTGACTAATATTTTGTATAAATTCCCATGTACGATTAACAATTTGTTTTTGTAGCATTGTTTTAAATGAAGTTACATAATGTGGAATATTTCGAACATCAATATCAATATAATTTAATAGTTTTTGTGTCCCATATAAATTAGCACTTCAATATTTTGTAAATAAAGTATTTCGTTTTTGTTTATCACTAATTAAATAGGCATCATGATCGCCAGGATTAACTAAATTAGTAATTGAATGTAATGATGGTTGATCAATTATTACATAGTTTGTTTTTGCCACTTGATTATTACTAAAACTAACTGTTAAATCTCCATTTTCTTGAATCGTTCTTTTAACAACAGTATAATCTGCTTTTTCAATTATTCCATATGATTGAAATGGTAAAATATTTCAATCATAAACTCATTTATATTTTGAACTATTAGGGTTACTCAAAACATCTTCTTGCAATTTTCTAATTGCTGTTGCTAATGAATATTTTCTATTTAAAACATCTTTAATTTGCTCTCCCAGTCGATTTGCAATCACATTTTGAATTGTTTCACCTTGCGGTAAAAACATAAAGTAAAATTGCTCTGGTTGATTAACATTTAAACGTTTTGGTTGAAGATGTTGATATCAAAATTGTCACTCTGTTGGTATAAGTTCTTTTGGTAAGACTAAACCACGATTTTGTGATGTTTCTAAAATATTAATTAAAAAAATTAATAATTGTGGAATATATTTGCCATTAATTTGAGTATCTGTTTTTACAAAACTTTGCTCTGAATCACCCTTTTTATATGCTGACTGAATTACCCGATTAATATCAAGCATGTAATGCGTACTATCAATAGCAGTTCCTGGAAACAGTTGATCATTTTGATTAACACTTGAAATAGCAAAATTACTATATGGATTATAATCACCAATAAATTCTTTATCATTTCCTTTATTTTCTGCATAAAAAGCAGCAAAACGTTCTTTATAGGCAGCATAAACTTGATCTGCTAACACCAAACTATCATTAGTACCATTAATCATAATATTATGAGCTTGTTCACCTAGAACATTTGTTTGTTTTTCTCAAACTGTTGGTTTTAAATTATCTTTTTTTCTTGTTTCTCCTAATTTAAAACTTAAAAAGTTTGATAAAAATCCTTCATTTCCAACAAATAGGGTTGGCATTCAAACCAGATTTTTTTGGATTACGTCCTCATATTTGATTTTTAAAAATAATAAATTTTTCATCAAATTAAATTGGTTTTGTTGCACATCAGCAAGACTTAACTGTTGTGTCCCTTGTGAATCAGTATAAATATTTAAAATTTGAATTTGCTTAGGATCTTTGTATTTATTCTTAAAAAAGATATTGTTTGTAATGTATAAACTAGGCGCTTTTTTAAAAATTAAATTATAAGCATATTCTAATCGCAATGATCTCGCACGAGCGCGAGTTTGTCCAACTTGTCCAGTATTAGGGTTAGTAGGAATTTCATAAATTTCAAAAACCGGAGTTGTTGTTGTATTATCGCGTAGTTGTGTTTTTGCAAAGTTAACTTCAAAATAATCCCCATCATTAACATTAGGTAAGGGCCCATTAGTTTCAATTCCACCATAATTTAAAACATTTGCTAAAAATAACACACCAAGATAAGCAGAGGGAATTAAAGCACCAAGATATGACATAGCACAAATTGCAGCAAGTCACCCTTTTTTACGTGATGCTACAGTAACATTCTTTGTTAAGTTATTAAGTTTATGTCAACTACCTGGTTTTCTTGCCATTGAAATCTCCTTTAGTAAGCTTAATAATAGAACTATTGAATGGGTTTATTATAACAAAATTAATATTAAATGCAAAGCAGCCTTTTTGAATAAAATTAAGCTTTTTAATTGTTCTTTTTAAATAAAAAAAGTTACTTCTGTAACTTTAAAAATGAATTGCATAGCCCTCTAAACCATCAGCTATTACTTTACCATTTGCTGATAACGGAAATTTAAATGCTTTATAAGCAATTTTAGCTTTAATTGCTTGTTCTTCAATAATTCCAACTGTTGCTACCTCTGGGAATGAGTAAATACATAAAGGGATTCGATTATAATTCATTTTTACATTTTTTCCTTTAATATTATCAATTACTAAAATTCCTTGTGCTGAAGCAACATAAGCCAGAATCGCACGTCCCACAACATCTCTAATTGCATAAACACCTGGTAAGTTTGTTTTACATTACTCATCAACTTCAATGTTTTTTCTTTCTCAGATTTTTAACCCAATGTTTTCAAAACAAGTTGTTACTGGTGTTCGGCCAACTGAAACTAAACAATAATATGATGTTAGTTTTACTTCTTTACCATCACTATTATCATAAATTACTGATTTACCTTTAATTGCTTTAATTTTCACTAAAGTCTCAATTTTTACCTTATTTTTAATCAACAATTTTGTTAATTCTTCACGAATATCTTTATCCAATAACTCTAAAATGGTGTCTAAACCTTGCAAAATTGTTACTTCAGTCCCTAAACGATGATATAAGCAAGCAAATTCAATGCCAATAATAATAATAAATTTTTTTGGAATTGCTGGTAATGCTAAAGCTTCTGTTGATGATATAACATAACCAGCTTTTTCAGCTTGCTCAAACCCTAGTAATGGTAATCCACGTGAAACACTTCCAGTTGCAATAATTAAATTAGTACATAAATAACGTTTACCAGCAACTTCAACAGTATTTTTGTCAATTGCTTTTTCTTCACCTTTAACTATGTCAAGTTTATTTTTTTTCAATAAAAATTCAACCACTTTTGTTAACTGCGTTACTACTTTTGCTTTTCGTTCTTGCATTTTTACTCAATTTGGTGCTACTGCTGCTTTTGCAACATCAATCCCATAATTGTCAGCATGTTTCATCATATCATATATAACATTGTTAATAACATTGTTTATTAAACACTAAATTAACAATATATTAGCAATATGTATAACATTGTTAATAACATTGTTTATTAAACACTAAATTAACAATATATTAGCAATATGTATAACATTGTTAATAACATTGTTTATTAAACACTAAATTAACAATATATTAGCAATATGTATAACATTGTTAATAACATTGTTTATTAAACACTAAATTAACAATATATTAGCAATATGTATAACATTGTTAATAACATTGTTTATTAAACACTAAATTAACAATATATTAGCAATATGTATAACATTGTTAATAACATTGTTTATTAAACACTAAATTAACAATATATTAGCAATATGTATAACATTGTTAATAACATTGTTTATTAAACACTAAATTAACAATATATTAGCAATATATATAACATTGTTAATAACATTGTTTATTAAACACTAAATTAACAATATATTAGCAATATGTATAACATTGTTAATAACATTGTTTATTAAACACTAAATTAACAATATATTAGCAATATGTATAACATTGTTAATAACATTGTTTATTAAACACTAAATTAACAATATATTAGCAATATGTATAACATTGTTAATAATCAATGTTTTTATCAATAAATTAACAATATATTAGCAATATATATAACATTGTTAATAATCAATGTTTTTATCAATAAATTAACAATATATTAGCAATATATATAACATTGTTAATAACATTGTTTATTAAACACTAAATTAACAATATATTAGCAATATATATAAACATTGTTAATAACATTGTTTATTAAACACTAAATTAACAATATATTAGCAATATATATAAACATTGTTAATAACATTGTTTATTAAACACTAAATTAACAATATATTAGCAATATGTATAACATTGTTAATAACATTGTTTATTAAACACTAAATTAACAATATATTAGCAATATGTATAACATTGTTAATAACATTGTTTATTAAACACTAAATTAACAATATATTAGCAATATATATAACATTGTTAATAACATTGTTTATTAAACATTAAATTAACAATATATTAGCAATATATATAACATTGTTAATAAACATTGTTTATTAAACACTAAAAACATTGTTTATTAAACACTAAATTAACAATATATTAGCAATATGTATAACATTGTTAATAACATTGTTTATTAAACACTAAATTAACAATATATTAGCAATATGTATAACATTGTTAATAACATTGTTTATTAAACACTAAATTAACAATATATTAGCAATATATATAACATTGTTAATAACATTGTTTATTAAACATTAAATTAACAATATATTAGCAATATATATAACATTGTTAATAAACATTGTTTATTAAACACTAAAAACATTGTTTATTAAACACTAAATTAACAATATATTAGCAATATGTATAACATTGTTAATAACATTGTTTATTAAACACTAAATTAACAATATATTAGCAATATGTATAACATTGTTAATAATCAATGTTTTTATCAATAAATTAACAATATATTAGCAATATGTATAACATTGTTAATAACATTGTTTATTAAACACTAAATTAACAATATATTAGCAATATGTATAACATTGTTAATAACATTGTTTATTAAACACTAAATTAACAATATATTAGCAATATGTATAACATTGTTAATAACATTGTTTATTAAACACTAAATTAACAATATATTAGCAATATGTATAACATTGTTAATAACATTGTTTATTAAACACTAAATTAACAATATATTAGCAATATGTATAACATTGTTAATAATCAATGTTTTTATCAATAAATTAACAATATATTAGCAATATATATAACATTGTTAATAATCAATGTTTTTATCAATAAATTAACAATATATTAGCAATATGTATAACATTGTTAATAATCAATGTTTTTATCAATAAATTAACAATATATTAGCAATATGTATAACATTGTTAATAATCAATGTTTTTATCAATAAATTAACAATATATTAGCAATATGTATAACATTGTTAATAATCAATGTTTTTATCAATAAATTAACAATATATTAGCAATATATATAACATTGTTAATAATCAATGTTTTTATCAATAAATTAACAATATATTAGCAATATATATAACATTGTTAATAATCAATGTTTTTATCAATAAATTAACAATATATTAGCAATATATATAACATTGTTAATAATCAATGTTTTTATCAATAAATTAACAATATATTAGCAATATGTATAACATTGTTAATAATCAATGTTTTTATCAATAAATTAACAATATATTAGCAATATATATAACATTGTTAATAATCAATGTTTTTATCAATAAATTAACAATATATTAGCAATATATATAACATTGTTAATAATCAATGTTTTTATCAATAAATTAACAATATATTAGCAATATATATAACATTGTTAATAATCAATGTTTTTATCAATAAATTAACAATATATTAGCAATATATATAACATTGTTAATAACATTGTTTATTAAACACTAAATTAACAATATATTAGCAATATATATAACATTGTTAATAACATTGTTTATTAAACACTAAATTAACAATATATTAGCAATATATATAACATTGTTAATAACATTGTTTATTAAACACTAAATTAACAATATATTAGCAATATGTATAACATTGTTAATAACATTGTTTATTAAACACTAAATTAACAATATATTAGCAATATGTATAACATTGTTAATAACATTGTTTATTAAACACTAAATTAACAATATATTAGCAATATATATAACATTGTTAATAACATTGTTTATTAAACACTAAATTAACAATATATTAGCAATATATATAACATTGTTAATAACATTGTTTATTAAACACTAAATTAACAATATATTAGCAATATGTATAACATTGTTAATAACATTGTTTATTAAACACTAAATTAACAATATATTAGCAATATGTATAACATTGTTAATAACATTGTTTATTAAACACTAAATTAACAATCTGTAAAACTAAACGATAAAAAGTTAATAAAATTATAACAAATTAAAAATAAAAATAAATAATTACAAAAAATAATAAATTAAAAATAATATTTTTAATATTTATTTTCAAAATTTTAAAATTAAACATAACAAAAAAAATAGATTTTATTAATCATATACAAACATTAATTTAATTTAAAAAAATTTTTTTAAAATGTTGTCTTGATGTAAAATTTCCCAAACAAGGTATAATTGTAGTATTTAATATATCTAAAATAGATTTTAATCTACTACGAATATTAATTAATTACTCATTTTAACCTAATCATCGCCTTATATCTCTATTTATTCTTTCTACTAATGCTTTCCGACTACCTATTTTTTGCTGATGTAAGTTGATTTATAATAACTGTTATAAAACCTGCACCAAAAATAGCAATTGCTGCAACTAATAAAACTAATCTAATCATTATTTATGTATCCTTATATATGCTTGTTCTCTTGTTTTTTCTTGTCTTGCTAAACTTGATAATTGCTGTTTATTACGACTAACTTTAAATTGTTTTCGTTCTTTAATGTATTTTTGTAAGCTTTAGTACTAGAAACACCCCGAACAGTAGCGCCGTATAGTTTAGAACTATTAATAACACCACTTTTAACTGTTGAAGCTAAATCGTTATAATTAGTTTATGTTCCGTGAATAGCATAAATTGATAACTTAATAACCATAAAAAAGATTAAAAAATAAGCAATCGTTATATTTGTCATTGGTAATTTAGTATTTCAAATTACATCAAAAACAAATAAAAAAGTATTAAAAATAAAACTAAAAATCTTATTTCAATTATCGTTATTAACGCTTTCACTTAATAAATTACTCATTTTTTATCTTTCCTTTCCCTTTTTTTGCTTTTAAATTTTCTTTCAAAATATCAATATCAAACAATTCTAAGCGTTGTTTATTATTTAATTTTGATATATCTTTTCAAAAGTATTCTTTTTTATTAACAACTTCATCATTTTTTAAATCACGAACAAAACTTAATCAATGACTATCATATTTATTGGCAAATTCAAGCGGAATAATTATCTTAAAAAACCGAATTTCCTAATCCAACATCCGACTTATGTTTTGCTCTTTTAGCTTCTGCTGTTCGTTCTGCTGATTTTGTTTTTCAAATTTCATAATCTGTAATATCTTGAAAAATACCAATTCGCATAACAAAACTACGATTAAAAATATTACCTAATTTAGATTTAACGGGTTTTTTCAATTTGCTAAATGACGAATATTATTTCACATCATACCTTCACGCTGTACGGTAAAAATCGTTCTATTTTTAAAATGTCTTGCTAAAACAATCCACACACTTTTACCACCATAAACTTTTTTAACTTCGTGAGGACTAGTTCCGTCAATATATAAAAAACTTTCATCAAACAAAATTAAACTATCATCAGGTGGCACTAATTTAGTTCTATCAGTAAAATCTAAATTATTAAAAGTTAAAAGTTTTATTGCATAATCTTCAATTGGATAATTACTATAAATTTTCTTCGTTAAAAGTTTAATAAATTGTGATAAAAAAGTTAAAAGTAAAGTTTTTACCGTTCCTAACTTACCAATAATTACGGATAACGGATTATCTTAAATAAAGTAAACTAAACGAAAGACATTTAACTGATAAAAAACATTTTTTCAAACTCACCAAATAAAATAAACAGATTGTAAAGCAAATAATAGTCAAAATACTAAACCAGTATAATTTAATGAAATTATTCAAAGTAATAAATCAATTAAACCAAACAAAACCATTGAACCACTAATATAACAAAAATTTATTAGAAAAAATACAAACTTTTTCATTTTATCTCCAATAGTTATTTATAATTAAACTGGTATTATTATTATTTTCTCTTCCTACAAATCAAAAAGGAGAGTGATAAAAATTAAGAAAATTTTAAAAATAATTTTAATATTACTGCCTATTATTGGAATTATAAACTTTTTAATTAATCCTATCGGAAAATTAATTAATACAATTAATTTTGTAGAATGAATATTTAAAAATATTAGTCAAATATTATATTCAAAAAAAGATTTTAAACTTTTGTGGGGAGAGAAAACCATAATAATAACAAAATTTAATTATTTAAAATAACTAACTATTTTAAAAACCATTCACAAGAAAAACTAAGTTAAAAACAAAATAACAATTCAAACACCAACCATCAAAGTTAAATATTCATTTTGAGTTAAATTTCAAGTTGTAATATTTTAAACATTCGTTTTATCTATAAACAAAAATATATGAATAAAAAACTCTTTTAATTTTTCTTAATCATTTTTCATCTTTAAAAACTCCACATTTTTTAAATAAATTTAAAAAACATTCCAAAAAATAAAATGATAAATAATACAAACGATAAAACATATAAAAATTCAGGAGCATTTGAACCAATAATATAACTAACAAATTGAACTCAATAATTATATAAACTCATTTAATTTAAACTTTCTAAATCATTAATTAATTCTTGCTCTTTTTCAAGACTTCAATTTGTTAAATTGTTATTTGTTTTTACTTTTTTAGGTTCACCAGGGAATAATGCTTTTTTCATTTGTGTAAAATAATTTTGTTTATATTGATTATATAAATTGATTAATTCTGTTCAAGTTAAATATTTTCAATCGTGTTGTTTTAAATTTTCATCATATTTTATAATACGATAAGAATTATCATAAATCAAACCGATTGCTACTTGTTCAGAATGTTTTTGACTAGGATAAATAAACTTATTACTCAACTAAAAACCAATATGGTGATTATGATTAGGTAAATTTATAAAAATTGCTTTATCTGTTTCAAAAGGGATAAGTTCTTTAGAAATAAAATAATTTGCTATATTCTGATTTTTCTTAACAAAATTACTCAATTTTTATCAACTCCTTACTAGGTAATGTATCATATTTTAAATTGTCTTTTAAATCTCAAAATAATTTACATTTATTTTTACAGCTGTAAGTTAAATTACACTTGTCACATCAAAAACTATAAATTACAAAGTCTTCTTTATATAATTGTTGTTGTTTTAATTTTTCAATTTCTTTCTCTTTTTCAGCAAGTTTATTTTCATAAAAACTTTTTACTTTTTCTAAAATTTGTTCACGATCATTTTCAGAAAATATTTAATCAATACTATCTATAACTTTTTTCATATAAATACTCCTTTACTGTAATTAACATTGTTATATTTAATGTTTATATATTGTTAATTTATTGATAAAAACATTGATTATTAATATTGTTATATTTAATGTTTATATATTGTTAATTTATTGATAAAAACATTGATTATTAATATTGTTATATTTAATGTTTATATATTGTTAATTTATTGATAAAAACATTGATTATTAATATTGTTATATTTAATGTTTATATATTGTTAATTTATTGATAAAAACATTGATTATTAACATTGTTATATTTAATGTTTATATATTGTTAATTTATTGATAAAAACATTGATTATTAACATTGTTATATTTAATGTTTATATATTGTTAATTTATTGATAAAAACATTGATTATTAACATTGTTATATTTAATGTTTATATATTGTTAATTTATTGATAAAAACATTGATTATTAACATTGTTATATTTAATGTTTATATATTGTTAATTTATTGATAAAAACATTGATTATTAACATTGTTATATTTAATGTTTATATATTGTTAATTTATTGATAAAAACATTGATTATTAACATTGTTATATTTAATGTTTATATATTGTTAATTTATTGATAAAAACATTGATTATTAACATTGTTATATTTAATGTTTATATATTGTTAATTTATTGATAAAAACATTGATTATTAACATTGTTATATTTAATGTTTATATATTGTTAATTTATTGATAAAAACATTGATTATTAACATTGTTATATTTAATGTTTATATATTGTTAATTTATTGATAAAAACATTGATTATTAACATTGTTATATTTAATGTTTATATATTGTTAATTTATTGATAAAAACATTGATTATTAACATTGTTATATTTAATGTTTATATATTGTTAATTTATTGATAAAAACATTGATTATTAACATTGTTATATTTAATGTTTATATATTGTTAATTTATTGATAAAAACATTGATTATTAACATTGTTATATTTAATGTTTATATATTGTTAATTTATTGATAAAAACATTGATTATTAACATTGTTATATTTAATGTTTATATATTGTTAATTTATTGATAAAAACATTTATTATTAACATTATTATATATATTGCTAATATATTGTTAATTTATTGATAAAAACATTTATTATTAACATTATTATATATATTGCTAATATATTGTTAATTTATTGATAAAAACATTGATTATTAACATTGTTATATATATTGCTAATATATTGTTAATTTATTGATAAAAACATTGATTATTAACATTGTTATATATATTGCTAATATATTGTTAATTTATTGATAAAAACATTGATTATTAACATTGTTATATTTAATGTTTATATATTGTTAATTTATTGATAAAAACATTGATTATTAACATTGTTATATTTAATGTTTATATATTGTTAATTTATTGATAAAAACATTGATTATTAACATTGTTATATATATTGCTAATATATTGTTAATTTATTGATAAAAACATTGATTATTAACATTGTTATATATATTGCTAATATATTGTTAATTTATTGATAAAAACATTGATTATTAACATTGTTATATATATTGCTAATATATTGTTAATTTATTGATAAAAACATTGATTATTAACATTGTTATATATATTGCTAATATATTGTTAATTTATTGATAAAAACATTGATTATTAACATTGTTATATTTAATGTTTATATATTGTTAATTTATTGATAAAAACATTGATTATTAACATTGTTATATTTAATGTTTATATATTGTTAATTTATTGATAAAAACATTGATTATTAACATTGTTATATTTAATGTTTATATATTGTTAATTTATTGATAAAAACATTGATTATTAACATTGTTATATTTAATGTTTATATATTGTTAATTTATTGATAAAAACATTGATTATTAACATTGTTATATTTAATGTTTATATATTGTTAATTTATTGATAAAAACATTGATTATTAACATTGTTATATTTAATGTTTATATATTGTTAATTTATTGATAAAAACATTGATTATTAACATTGTTATATTTAATGTTTATATATTGTTAATTTATTGATAAAAACATTGATTATTAACATTGTTATATTTAATGTTTATATATTGTTAATTTATTGATAAAAACATTAATTATTAACATTGTTATATTTAATGTTTATATATTGTTAATTTATTGATAAAAACATTAATTATTAACATTGTTATATTTAATGTTTATATATTGTTAATTTATTGATAAAAACATTGATTATTAACAATGTTATATATATTGCTAATATATTGTTAATTTAGTGTTTAATAAACAATGTTATTAACAATGTTATACATATTGCTAATATATTGTTAATTTAGTGTTTAATAAACAATGTTATTAACAATGTTATATATATTGCTAATATATTGTTAATTTAGTGTTTAATAAACAATGTTATTAACAATGTTATATATATTGCTAATATATTGTTAATTTAGTGTTTAATAAACAATGTTATTAACAATGTTATACATATTGCTAATATATTGTTAATTTAGTGTTTAATAAACAATGTTATTAACAATGTTATACATATTGCTAATATATTGTTAATTTAGTGTTTAATAAACAATGTTATTAACAATGTTATATATATTGCTAATATATTGTTAATTTAGTGTTTAATAAACAATGTTATTAACAATGTTATACATATTGCTAATATATTGTTAATTTAGTGTTTAATAAACAATGTTATTAACAATGTTATACATATTGCTAATATATTGTTAATTTAGTGTTTAATAAACAATGTTATTAACAATGTTATACATATTGCTAATATATTGCACTTGTATTTTTTAGAATTTTTTTTACTAATTTTTCAACTTTTACCATAGCACGCATAGTTTTTGCCCTTTATCATTATTATATTTATTAAGGATTAACAAATATAAGTCATGTACTTTAAAAAACTATTTTTTAAATCATATACAACAAGATACTACTATACTTAAATTATTTTGTCAATTTAGAGTTAAAACAAAGAAAATAAAAATGTATAAAATTGATACATTTTAAAAATTAGTTTGTGCCAAAAACATTTTTGAAAACTTCATCATATGTTCCAACTGGAATAATATTCAATGTTTCTTGCACTTCTTTTGGAATATCTTCAATATCTTTAATATTTTTATGTGGAATTAAAATTGTTTTTAAACCACTACGGTTGGCTGAAATTGATTTTTCTCGTAAGCCACCAATTGGTAAGACTTGTCCTCGTAAAGTAATTTCACCAGTCATTCCAATATCTTTCGATACTGGGCGATTACTTAAAGCACTGATAATTGCTGTTGTTAAGGTAATTCCAGCTGATGGTCCATCTTTTGGAACTGCTCCTTCTGGAACATGAATATGAATATCATGTGTTTCAAAGAATTTTGGATCAATGTTAAATTTGCTAGAATTTGCTTTTACATAGTCTAACGCAATTGATGCTGATTCTTTCATTATGTCACCTAATTTTCCAGTTAACACTAATGAACCTTTTCCTAAGAAACTATTAACTTCAATTGGTAAAATATCACCACCAAATTGAGTATATGCTAATCCTGTTACAACTCCAACTTGTGATTCTTTTTCTTTTTCGGTATGTTCAAAACGACGTTTACCTAATAAATCATTAACAATATCTGGTTTAACTGTTAAATTAACCATTTCTTTATTTAAGAACTTAACAATAAATTTCCGTGCAACAGCATTTAAATCTCGTTCTAACTGACGAACTCCTGCTTCACGCGTATAATATTTAATTATTTCATTAATTGCATCATCGGTAATTATTAATTGTCCATCTGCTAAACCATTATTACTTAATACTTTTGGAACTAAATAATCTTTTGTAATATGTAATTTCTCTAATTCAGTATATGATGATAATTGAATAATTTCCATTCGGTCAATTAAAGCTTCTGGAATATTATCATAATAATTGGCTGTTGCAATAAACATAACATCACTTAAATCATATGTTTCTTCTAAGTAGTGGTCAGAAAAGGTTGAATTTTGTTCTGGATCTAATACTTCTAACATTGCACTAGCGGGGTCGCCACGATAATCTGATGCCATTTTGTCAATTTCATCTAATAAAAATAATGGATTTATTGAACCAACACGTTTCATTGATTGAATAATGCGTCCTGGCATCGCTCCAATATATGTTTTACGATGCCCGCGAATTTCTGATTCATCTTTTACGCCTCCCAAGGCCATTTTAACAAATTTTCGTCCCGTTGCTTCAGCTATTGATTTTGCTAAACTTGTTTTCCCAACCCCTGGTGGTCCTACTAAACAAATAATTTGTCCTTTTAAAGATTTAGTCATTGTTTTAACGGCTAAGTATTCAATAATTCTTTCCTTAACTTTATCTAAACCAAAATGATATTTATCTAACACTTCTTTTGCAAATTTTAAATCATTTTTTTCTTCTGTTTTTTCCCATCATGGAATTTGCATTATTCAATCAATATAAGTTCTAATAATATTTGATTCACTTGATACTTGTGGCAATGCTTCATAACGAGTGATTTCTTGTTCAATTCGTTCTTTAATATTTTTTGGAAATGGTTCTTTTGCTAATCGTTCTTTATATAATTTCATTTCGTCAGCGGCGCCATCAAATTCATCTAGTTCATCTTTAATTGCTTTTAATTTTTCTCGTAAGTAATATTCACGTTGTTGTTCATCAACTCGTTCTTTAATTTTTTTGCTAATTTTATTATCAATATCATTTGCTTGTTGTTTATTAACTAAATGATCAAAAATAATTTGAAGTCTTTTTTCAACATCTAATTCTTCAATAATTTCTTGTTTTTTTGCCACTGGAATAAATGGTAAAAATTGGGCAATTGTATCAACAACTTCATTCCCATCAACTGAATCACCAATTTGATCTAATAAATCTTCTGGTAAAATATCTTGTAATTTCATTAATTCTTTAATATTCACTGTTAATTTTTCAATAATTTTATCTTCTGATTTAACAAATGATTTTAAAATATCAATATCAGCAGCATAAAATTCTCCTTCGCGTAAATCTAAAATTTTTACTCGATCAACTGCTTTAAAATTAACTGTTAGACTACCATCTTCCCATACTTTACGAATTTTTAACTCTGCTAAAATCCCAATTCGATAAATTTCAGATAATTTTGGATTATCTTCTAACGGTTTTTTTTGGCTAACTAACACAATATGATTATCAAAATCCTTGCTAGCTGTATTCACCGCTAAAATTGATTTATCTCGTCCTACCTCTAATACTTGTTCAAAGCCTGGAAAAATATAACTACCCCGTGTTATAAGAACGGGTACATTTTTTAATTGTGTTATTTTTGAATCCATCTTCAAAACACCTCCTGTTTCTTTTCTTCACTTATATTGACAATATCTTATATTATTTTAAAAAATATCGCAATATAAATTTAAGTTACACAAAAATTATAACAAAAAAATTAGCACTTACAATAGGTAAGTGCTAATTTTTAAAAAATCATCTCACCTATTGTTTATTATATCTTTATAACAAAATTAAGGAATACCAGTTTAATACTTAATAATACTTTTATTATATGGCGTCCTGTACGATGAACCGGCAAAAAACAATTCTTGTGAGATTGTTTTTTTATTTTTATATTAAAAAACATAAATTTATTTGCATTATTCATCGGATAGTATCTTTAAATTTAGAATTTTTATCATAAAACAGATATTATTTTGTTTTTCCTACACAAAATAAACGATATTTTTATAAATTTCCTTTTAAATAAAGATATTATCCGATGAATAATGCAGCCCCTAAAACTTAATATTTTTTGATGCTTAAAGATGGATAACTCATCTATGGCACGAAGCCTTAAAGAAAGTGTGAAAGCGAATGGATTTATTCTCCTATTTATTTCTTTAATTCTCGGCAAGATTAATCACTTGCGAAATGTCAGAGCGCGTGTTTTTTGCTTGTTTTCATAAAAAGAGTGATTTTAAACCGAAAAAAACAATATCGGACACTAAAAAAAACAAGAGGGTTGGAACTCCAAAAGGTTATTTTCTTTATATAAAGTTGTCTAGGGATGGATGAAGCGTAATTAATAACTGGGTAAATTTTGTTTTACTTCCGTTGGGGGATAAACTCTGTTTAAATATAGAATTTTAGTATCGCCACCACTCACCCCTAAAGTGAGGTGGATGGCGAATTAAGCTAATTAAATCAAAATACAAATATTCTTACTAAATATCAAAATATTAACCAACAAAGGGATTTTCTGTTTATTTTTTTAAAAAAAGAAAGGAATAAAATATTATGCAAAAATATAAAAGTAAATATATCAATAAAACTTGAAATGAAATAACAACATCATTTGATTGAGTTAATTGTAAGCACGTTGATTGTTGTATTTCGCACCATAAAAATCATTATGATTTACAATGTTTAGAATGAGCAAAAATGTATTTAAATTTATTTGAAGATAAATGAGATGTTATTAATTCATATATGCAACATTACAAAATTAACGATATTTTAGATTTGGCTACAGATGGTTGAAAAATATTACAAATTGAGAAAAAAATAAAACAAATAAATTAAAATATATTATTGCAATTGACCCAGCCGGAAGTGGACAAACCGGTATTATTATTTATAATGTTTTACAAAAGAAAATAATTAATAATATTACCTTTCATTCTAAAAATGAAGATGAAGCAATAAATAATATCTATTTAATATTAAATGAATTTAAAAATAAAACTTGTTCTTATTTAAATAAAGTTCTTGTAATAATTGAAGATTATCAACTTCATAAGGGATTAAAAATAACAAACCCACTATCTACTCCTAAATTTATTGGTGGTTTAAAGGTTTTATGTAAATATCTATTTAATTTAAATTATGTTTTACAATCGCCAGTTGCTAAGAAAAATTATATTTATAAAGGAAATATTAAAATGACAGAGCACGAACACGATGCATGAAAACATTTACAATATTTTTTAGCAAAAGGAGTTGATAAAAATGGCACAAACAAAAAGTAATTTACCTAAAAAATCAATAAATAATAAACCTAAAATAAAAAATAAAAGAGTTAACAAATTAGAACTAACTGTTAGATTACATGAAAATCCGATTAAAACTAAAATTAAGGCACTGGTTGCTGGTGGGGTTGAAATTGATGCTTGTTCGGCTAAATGTCAATGAGACGGATTAAATTACTCAACATTATCAATATATAACCCATCTATTTTAACTGAGTTTTTGAAATTAAGAAAAGGTGATGAGATAAAAATTAAAGGCTCAGTATTTAATCAGTTAAATATAAAATCTAAACGCTATTTTTTATCTTTTCGAGTCGATAGTTTTGAAATTATACAAAAAGTGATTAGAAAAAGAACAAATACAAATATTAAAAAATAGGAGGAAAAACAATGGCATTAAAAAATGTAAAATATGTTCTTATTGATGAAAATAATGAGCCTATTAAAAATGAAGATGGTAGTTTTGATATTAAAACTGCTGAAATTATTTTAGAAAATACTGCTGAAATTGAAGAATTTAATGCAAGTAATTTAGAAAATAGCAATCAACAAATCAACGAACTACAAACAAAAAATACTGAATTAACTTCACAAATTGAACAACAAACAATTCAATTAAAACAAATTGAAGTAATTGACTTTATTAATTCTTTAACTGATAATGAAGAATTTAAAAATGTTTTATTAAAGTCTTATGATATTAGCGATGATATTGAAATCATTAAAACACAATTGCAAAGTGTTTATGATGAATTAATTAAGGTACAAACAGTTAATACTGGTGGCGTACCAAAAGTAGAAAACAAAGAAAACAATATTTTAGATACAGACAATGTATTTAATAAATAGAAAGAAGGAAGTAAATTATGGCACAAAACCCACAAAGAATTTTCGGAGATATTGCTAATCAAGCAACACAAAGAGACCGAGAAACATTTGAACAATGATATTTACAAACTTATCAACAAAAATTTAGCTGAGAGGCATTATTTGCGTGAAAAGAAGCAAATAAGTTTGGTTTGACATACAAAAGAAAGAAAAATATTAAATACAATGAAGGTTTAGGAACAAACGGACAAGTATTTAATACTGATGATAACCTACTAAAATATTAAACAGTGGAATTTGAAGATGGAATTGTTGAATTAGATACAATTTTAACTTTTGCTCGTAAATTAGACCCTGTAGAAAGTGATTTTAATCCTAATCTTTGGGCTGCCGATATTGAGCAAGCAATGGATACTGAAGTTGCTTATAAACGTAATAAAATTTTAGAAATTATTAATAAAGGAACAGTTACAACTATTCAAGGACAAAAAGCAGATGACACAAATGTTGTACAAATCCATGATGAAATTATGGATAAAATATATGAAAACGGCTTTACTCCATCAGAAACAGTTGTTTTAGGTTCGGCTGATTTTATTCGTGGAATTCGTAATAAATTACAGTTACAACTTGGAGCAAACGACCAAATAAATAGCGTAATTGAAACAAGTGGAGCAATGAAAACTGTTGAAGGAACAACATACTATATGGTTCCTAAAAAATTACCAATTATCAATAAAGATGGTTCAGAAGGAACAATTAGTTTATTACCAGAAGGTGTTAATGCAATTGCATTTAAGTTTAGTAAAAAATATGACCCCCTTATTTTACGCAAAAAAGACCATACTCCGTTAAGAGTTGGTGCTGCTGCATTGGGTACTGGAATGGGTAATACTTTGATTATGGAAAGAGTTTTATATTTAGGTGGAGCAGTAGTTGAACTTAAGGGAATTATTAAACATATTGTTACAAAAATTGATATTAGTAAAATTAATAAAATAGATAAACCAACTATACATGTTACAGACCCAACAAAAGCAACACCAGAACAGTTAAAACCACAATTTAAAACTGTTGTTTTAAAAGCAGTAAAAGCAGTAAATAGTTCTTTAACTGAAAATGATTTTGATTACTTTATTGAAAGTAAAGGTGAAGATTGACCAATTAATATTACAAATGATAAAACTATTTCTGTTCAAATTGAAGGTAAAAACAACGCTACTGGTCAAACAAATCCGATTGATGTTAAAATTAAAAATTCTTAATAGTACTAAAAAATAGTACTTTTTCGTTTGATAGATATGCCAATTGGAACATCTAAAACAGCCTTTATTTATGCTGTTAAAAAAAATCCAACTAGATTGACAATCCAACAACAAGAAAAAAGTTTTGGTTTACAGTTATTAGAATTTTTAGGAATTCAAGTTTTAGCTGTTGGTTTATCGGTTTTAACTGGTGGTGTAGCATCTGCTGTTGGTTTAGGTGCTGGTTTATCTAATTTTGCCGCAGCATTTATCTCATTTGGAGTAGAAACAGCAACTGATTTTGCCGTAAATCAAATATACGATAAATTAACATCAGAAGTGACAGCAAAAAGTACCGCCTTAAATTTGTTACCAGCAATTGGTGGAATTGGTAAATTAACGCGTGCTGCTCGCACAACTAGAATTTTAAAATTAGCAAAAGAAACTAAATTACTTGAAAAATTAGGTGTAATAACTGCTAATAACTTAGAAGATGTTGTAAGGCAAGTTACAGGTAAAAAGATTTTATCTGATAAATTAATATTTGATTTTACAAAGCAGGCTAATAATGAAACTTTATTATATACAATTGGTAAATTAGCCCGAAATGATTTTTATAAAGGCTTTAAAGTTTTTAATTTAGAAACAATTAATAATTTATTAAAAATTGAGAAAAATATTCAAAAAATAAGTCCTACATTAGTTCAAAAAATACCACGCGTAAATGAAAAAAATGCTAATAAATGATTGTCTGAATATGGATTAAATATTGAGAAAATAAGCAAAATTGGTACTAATGAGTGATATAACATTATGACCAATCTTCATAAAAAAGGTGTTGGTAAAAACCTGATATTAAATGCTAATTTAATGCGGGGCAGTAAAATATATAATAATAAATTATTAAATATCTTGCATCAAACACCAATTAAATTAAATAAAGTTTTAAATCATTTAAACCCAAATTTTTATATTCAAAAAGTAACTAAAAAATTATTAGCCCCAATTGAAAAACAAATAATTACTATTAAACAAAAAGTAATTAATAAAATTACTGATAAAACTAAAAAAATATTATCTAAATTTGAAACTAAGGCTATTAAAAAGGGACAATTATTACCCTTTACTTATGGCTCTGATGTTTTTTTAGCAGTTAAAATTGTTCCATTATCAGTTGCGGGTGAAGTTGCTTTAACAATATATTATAAAAATCCTAAATATGCCCCAATTGTCGTTATGACAACTTTAATCAAAACAGAACAATTTGTTTTATCCCCCAAACCTTTTAAATCCTATATGCATAGTGAATGATTTATTGGTTGGGGATTTAAAAAAACAAGTTTGTTTAATTTAGTTTCTTTTGCCCAACTTGCTTATCAACAAGTAGTAAAAGATAGTTTTAAAATATATCGAACAATTGCTAAAGTATTAAAATTACAAGAACAATTTAAAAATAACTTTAATAAAGATAAATTGTTAAATACGCTAGAAGATAGTGTGGTTACTAGTTTATTGGGTAATGGAGTAGCATTTCAAACATACAAGCAATTCAGAACAAAACAAGATTTAAACAAAACAATTAAAACAAAAACATTACTAAATAGTAAAAAATTTATATTAAAGAAAATATATTCTAAAAAAAGTAAATGATAAGGAGATGATTAAATGTTAAATGAATTATGACAAAATGTTACTTTGGAAAATTATAATAATTTTATTCCAATGACAGGTAAAATTACACAAATTCCAGTTCGTTATAATAAGTTCTTTAAAGGTGATGTAGAATTATGATTTAAAACATTTGCTTTAAGATCCCAAAATATGATTAATTCTTACTTAAACTATCCATTTTCAAAATTAAAGTTTGAAACATTTAAAGACCCGTTATTAAAGAAAATTTGTATTAATATGGTGTTTATTACGATTGAGCATTGAACATTTAATCGTATTCCAATTGAGTTTTTTACTTCGGCAAATATGAGTGTTGGTGATATTAATTATTTCTTCACAAAATGACCCTATGGCAACATGGCAAGGTCTATTGCCTACCTATGCAAAATCATTGGCTAATTTAACAACTTTAAAGAAAATGTTTCGTACTTTTCAAGAAGAAGGTATTGATTTAACAATGATTGATTTAGAAGCATATTATACTCAATTAGAAGTTGATGCTTTATTAGATAAACTTGTTATAGAAAAAATTAAAGATGAAAAACTTGCAAAAATAAAAGAAGAAATTTTAGATGAATTAAAAAAATCAATTGTTATACCAAAAGTTCCAGATTGAGAAATTGTTGATACTAGTGATTTTATAGTTGGTCAAACTGGATATAATATTCCTAATTTTGATAAAGAAAATTATATTTATAGAATTTGAGCCTCAGGAAAAGATAGCAAAGGAGATTTAAAAAGTCAAGGGATGTTGCAAACAAGGCATAGTTTTAAACAAACAATAGGTGTTATATATGATCAAATAGGTGTTAATAGTGCATGTTTAGCATTATCTATTAATCCTGATGGATTGATTAATATTGGAGTCAATGGTCCAGCAACATTTAGACCTTTGGGATTTGTGTTTATTGAAAGAAAAAAGGTAAATTAGAAAGGAGATGTTATTATGCCAAAAGTAGAAGTTAAAGATGTAATTATGTTTTTGAAAATATTTGGAGTTTCATCATTGTTTTTTATCGCAGGAATTATTATTTGTTTTATAGGAGAAAAAACATTAGGTATTTCTTGACCAGCATATGTTATTGTTTCAGCAATGCTTATCGGAGCTGGAATTATAGTTTTGATTATTGAAACAATTAGATTTATCAAAACACATAACAAAAAACAAAAAGAAGATAGTATTGAAGATGTTATTAAAAAAGAAGAAACAAAATAAAGAGGTGTTATAAATGGGGTTGTTGCCAGCAAAAAAGAAATTAAAAAAGAGTTATGATATTGATAGTTATTATCTTAATTTAGCATCAACGATTACTAATAGTAAAAATGTTACTGTTCAAAAACATAATGAGATTTTAGAAAAAAGAATTTGTGAAGATAATGCTAATTTTTTAAATCCGCGAGATTTAGAAATTAGCATTTATAATCCACTTACTAATCAAAAAATAGATACTAAATTAATTAATAGCTTTTTAAAAATGCAGGACTTTACCAATAAGAATTGATATAACGAATATAAAATTAATAAGAATGGTAAGGGTGCATATTTTATTTTTGCTAATAATTCAAAACTTAATTTTATTACTATTGATTTTTACAATGACCAATATGATGAATTAGGTAATTTAGTATCTTGTACTTTTGATTATGACCCTTATATTAAAAATAACCATAGTGTTTTTATTACTGAAAAATTAGAAATTGATGCTGTAACTAAACAAGTAAAAGTTATTAGAAAGTTAAAAACACGATTATACAGTACTATTACCGACTTATATATTGATGATGCTAAATGAAATAACTATACAACATTACAAAAAGAAGAAATATTACCACTTAATTTTATTCCAATTGAAATTATTCCTAATAACCCTAATTTTGAACCTTCTGCTCGTTATGGTAAACAATTTGCTAGTATTTTAGATATTATTGCGGAAAAGATTATGTTAGACCCATTATTAAATAGTGGTAAATTTACCATTAATACTAATGGAGTTACTGGTGTTGTTGACCAAGAAATTAGTAAAATGTTAGCTTCGTTTATTGAAAATGACTTGTTATTAGTTGAAGGAGACCCCGATAGTAATTTTCAACCAGTAGACTATATTGCTGGTAACTTTAAAGGTGAACAATTAACCAAAATATATGATTGATTATTAACTAATTACTATAAAATAAATCGCCACCATGTTCCCGCAATCGCTAAGGGGGCTCAACAAACACAAGCGGAAGTTGCTGGTGTTAATATTCAAACAAACGCATCATACGAACAAATGATATATATTAGAGAAATTAAATTAACTGAATTCATTATTAAGTTAATTAAATATGATAATGCGATTTTAAACAGTAGAACATTCAATATTAAAAATATTGATGAGTTAATTTTTGATGTTCGCTTACCAGTAAATGCTACTTTAAACAGACAATTAAAAAACAACGAAACTATTATCAATATGCCTAATGAAGAAGGAGAACAAGAATAATGGTAGTAAGAAAAAAGTTTAGGTTTTGGTATAAAAATTATTCTTTATTTTAAATATATTTCTAAAACACTGATAAATCAACCTTTTAAAAAGTTATCTAATTATTTTATTTATATTTTTTATAAAACCTAAGCTTTTGTAATACTATCAGAATAATGTTAAAACCATCTGAAAAAATGTTAGCACAATTAGCAGAAAATGATGAACCAATTGACTATTCAATCGATAGTATTCCGTTAGATTTTGCTAATCAATCGCAGTACAGCAACCCTGACTTAGAACAATTATTTACTGAAGACCGTGCAAGAACCTTATATATTTATAAAATTAATAATATCTTGTTAAGACAAAGCAAAAACCAATCTTAAATTACTCTCAAAATAGCGTTAAAATAGGTTTTATTGGCAAAGATGAATATATTAAAATAACTGGTTATGAAATTAGTGATTTTAACTTTAAATTACAAATTCAACAAAATACCACAGTCCAAGATAATAGCACAAGTTATGTAATGATTGATGAAAAAGATATTTTAATTAATGATATTTCAAAAAAAGACAAAGAATTTTTAGAATCCTATGACTTAAAAATAGTATCTATTAACGAAACAATTAGTGAAGACAATAAAAATGAATGTTATATCATTGAAGAATACAAACGCCCTTATTCACCCGATGGTGTTAATATTATTAAATCTATGCATTTAGTTAAAATAACTGATTTTAAATGAAAAAACCAAAATAGTATTCATTTAGTATTACAAAAATCATTATCCGAAGACACAGTATTTACTGGGATTGAAATTAAATACCCTAAATCAATGTTATTTGGAAATATTAAGTGTTGAGGCAATGTTAATGGTGTTTATTCTTATCCATCATCAAATATTGAAAATGCTAGTTTAGTACCTTTATTATCAATGCCCATTGAAACAAACCTTAATGTAAGAATATTTCAGTATTGATTTACTGAAAGTTTTTTACCATGAAGTATAGCCAAAAACTATATTCAAGGAAAATATATTTTAGATTTGGTAAATAAAAATGGTTTAGAAAAAATTTTATTAAATTATTTAACATATCGTTATAATTATGACCATAAATTTCAAGGAGCAAAATACGATGAAAAAGGTAATCCTACCAATAAAGCGGCTGAACTGCGCCAAAAATTTGAAGGACAAAAACCAGAAGATGTAATTGATGGTTTATTTGAAAATTGAAAATTAGATAATTCCACATCTCTTAATGAAAATGTTGTCAAAAGATTTAAACAAATTATTTATATGTTATCAAATTATACATATAGCAAGTATGCAATTAATAAAGGCTATAATGATGATATTAAGTTATTTGCTCCTTATTATTTTGAATTAATATCTAATCCAAGAGAGGTAGAAACTGGATATTGAGAATTTGAACATTGTAAAGTTAAATTAAATTCATCATATTTTAATTTTAGTGGTGGCTCTACCCCACCAACATCAATAAATTATTGAGAAGAAGTTGATGCAACGGAAAAACCATTTAACAAAATTGATGATAAATATTATTTTGTTGTGTGGCATGGTAATGTAAATGATGATTGAAAAATTATTAAATTTAAATATGATAAGTATGAAAAAAATAAAGTACTTGATAAGTATAATAATTATGAACTTCAATTATTTCAAACCGGAAAAGCAGGACAAGGTTATTGAAAAAGTATTTGTTTAGTTGATAATAATGGAATATCCAAATATTTTGCGTGAAGTTTTTATCCTAATTATTTTAAATCAGTTTATCGTTGAAATAATGATAGTGAGCCAAATCTACCTTTTATTTCACCTAAAACTGGTCAAATTACAGATTGAAATTTAAAGCAACAAGTTAATATTAATAACAATAAAAATAATGAAATTAAAGTAAATGTTAAAAATAATGATATTTCAGAAAACCCCATTTATCAATTAGAAGCAAATTATTTTAATTGGTTATCAATAACAAATGAATTAGAAACAAATAATATCTCCTCTCTTATTCCGGCTGAAATTAAATTATCAGATGGAGAATATGGTAAATATTTAACTAATTTAATTGTTTCTAATGACAAAATAGAAGAATATTTAAACTATTTTTCTCAATGATATAGATTACTTTATTCAAAAGCAGTTTGGACAAGTACAACTAAAAATTTAGTTGAAGATAATATTAAAATAATTTATGATGTTAAACTATTTATTTTAAATCAAATTGAAATATCTGGGATATGGGGTTATGGAATTTATGATATTACAATTTTTACTGAAAAAGAACAAATTAATATTAATAATTTACAATTATTTAATAAAAATAATGAAAAAATTTCATTAATTACATTAGAAATATAAAAAGTCATTTTAATAAATGACTTTTTATATTTTTTTATTCTCTTTTAACTTTTATTTGTCCGGTTTTTGGATCAATAATTAGTATGTTTGGTTCACTATCATTATTTCAACGATAAACTGATTTAAAATAATTAGGATAAAAACTTCACGCAAAATATTTGGATATTCCATTATTATCAACTAAACAAATACTTTTTCAATAACCTTGTCCTGCTTTTCCGGTTTGAAATAATTGAAGTTCATAATTATTATACTTATCAAGTACTTTATTTTTTTCATACTTATCATATTTAAATTTAATAATTTTTCAATCATCATTTACATTACCATGCCACACAACAAAATATCATTTATTATCAATTTTGTTAAATGGTTTTTCTTGTGGTGCTATTCATTCTAAAATACCATCGTTTGTTTTTATATTATTTTTGTCTTTTAGTTCTTTTAATTGTTCTTCGGTATATTGTTGTGGTGTATTACAAGCAACTAAACTTGTTGTGTTTGTTACCATTAAGATGGTTGTTACCAAAATACTTAATATCTTTTTCATACTTTGTTTATAATTAATTTTTTATTACCGCTATACCTGTTCTGTTATTTTTAAATGTTATATTTTGTTCATCTAAACTTAATGGAATAGATTTTCCGATTTCAATTTGTTGCATAATTATTTCCTCGTTGCTTTTAATATCATAAGAAAAATTTATACTATCATCATTATTTATTTTAATTTTTGAAGGTAAAATATTATTTTCTTGTAAGCTAAGCATAGATTCTTTGATTGAAATAGAAATTGTGGTTTTATTATTATTTTGATCAATAAAATCTGCACTAACAATACCTTGAACTTTTTGATAATAATTTAAAATAAGTATTATATTGCTTTTTCATACCATAACAGAAACTGAAATTTTACTATGTGGTTTAATTTTTATTGATTGAGTCGGTATTGTTATTGTCATAGACTTTGTGGTTGTTTTAATTTCTGTATCAGAAGAATTTGAGGTATCTCCAATAGTATAAGTTTTTGATCCTCCCCATGTATATCCGCCTCCAACTTCAACACCAACTTCAACATGTCCTTTTACAAAAAATGGTATACCAGTTTTAACAGTACTCTTTGTGGTAACTTTAGTGTTTACATTTGCACTTCAATTATCAACATTTGCTTCGGTTTTTGATTTAGAAAATCCATTCATTTTTTGAAATGTATTTGTTTTTATCAATTGTTCAGAACAAGAGGATGTATTTGCGGTTTGTTCAATATTATCATTATTTATAAGTGTTGCATTAACCTTTTCACAAATATTTAGATCTTGTTCTAAATTTAATGCTTTATTTTTTTGCGTTTGTTTTATAGTAACATCAGATACTGTTAAATTTTCTAAATTAATGTTTAAAATATTTTTAATTTCAGAATTAGGATTTTGTTTTTTATAATTTAAGTATAACCCTCTTTTTATTTGTTCTTTCATATCAATAATATCAGACTCAATTAATTCAAATGGATCATATTCGTAAACTTTTCCATCATCTGAACCAATATACAATTTATTGTTTAGAACAACACCAGAATAATCAACATCCCCATTTGTATTAATAACTATTCTTTGTTGGTTTGCTGCGGGATCATATTCATAAACTTTATTGTCTGCTGAACCAAAGTACACTTTATCATTTAAAACAACACCAGAAGAAAGAATCATTCCATTTGTATTAATAACTATTCTTTGTTGGTTTGTTGCGGGATCATATTCATAAACTTTATGATTCCGTGAACCAAAGTAAAGTTTATTGTTTAATACAACACCAGAAGAACTAACAATTGCATTTGTTGTAATAACAATTTTTTGTTGTCCTGTTGCTGGATCATATTAATAAACTTTATTGTCTGCTGAACCAAAGTACACTTTATCATTTAAAACAACACCAGAAGATTTTACAAATTCATTTGTTGTAATTACAATTTTTGTTATTCCAGTAATTTTATTTTCATTATTTTGTCTTTTATTTCTAATTATTAAATTTTCTAAATTATTTTCTTTTTTTTGATAAGAACTAGCGGCAATTGTTGTTGGCACAGCAGTTCCGCTAATTGTTAATACACTTAATAAACTTAAAATTTTTTTCATAATTATATTTCTCCTTTTCTTAACCTTGAAACTTTTTATCAAGATCTATTGACATTATATATATATATATATAAGTCAAGTACTTTAAATATATTTTAGAAAGGAGATGAATTATAATGGTTATTATTGTGATTATATTGCACTAATCTGGGCTCGCGGTAATTTTCATAAGTTTTGCGAAAAATTACTTAAAGTTTAAAAAAACTTTTGCAAGCCTTTTCAAAATACTTGGGAAAAATTCTAAGCGTTAAGCGAAGAATTTTATAAAGGTTCCCAAATTTGTTTGAAAGAACCTCAAAATCTTTTTTAACTTTTAAGTCATTTTATCACAAAAATTTAAGAAAATCAACCACTCGCCCAAAACCTAAAAAAATCTGCTATTTCAGATTTAATAAACATATAGATAAAAGTTAAGTGAAATATTCTTTAATTTTATTTCAATAGTATTATAACATAAAATATTTTAAATTCCCATTTTAAAACGATACGGATAAGAACCATAAAACAAAGCATCATATGGGTCATGGTACATTTTAATATCAGGTGTGTTTGTTTTGGTATCACTAAATCTTAGTTCACTAACACACTTATCTAAAAATGGGAAGTTATCTAACATGCCATATATTTTGCCTTGAACAAACATTTTTCTTATTCATGTTACACGATTGATTATACCTGCTTCTTTATTAAGGGATGTCTGATGTTTTTTAGCTTTAAACATTTTAATTTTATAACCCAAATAAGGGTAAATATCTTCTTGCAATTTTTGCATAAAATCGTGGGCATTAATATCATAATGAAATGTAGCATATTCAAAACTATCAAATTTATCAAATGTATTAATTATTCATTGTCCGTAATGTTCAACTATTTCATTTAAATTCATTGCGTTTTTTGGTGTAACAACATTTTCTTCAATTAAATATTTATCATATTCATTATTTTCATTAATTTTATAACCACTAAATAAAAATATCGTATGGTCTTCACTACCATTAGCATAATCAACACCAATTGAATAACTATCAAATTGATATTGTTTTTTATTGGTATTATAAAAATCTTGTAGATTATAATCTTTAATATATTTACGATAATTTCGTAAAACATAAATACTGGGGTCATTGTCATTATATTCAAAACCATAGTATTCAAGTTCAAATAAATCAGGTCGTTCTTCTTTATTTGTTAAAACAAGTTTTTTAGTAATATCAGGTATTTTGTTTCAAACAGCACCCATTGTTAATCGTAAATTAAAAACACCTAAGCCATTAAACGCCTGTGTATTTTCTGAATATACTTGATTGTGTTCTTTTAAAATGTTTTTAATTCTTTCATTTAAAGGTAAAAATGGCGTTACAAATTTTTCATAAAAGACATGGTATTTATCAAAAGGGTTAAAAGTAAATTGATTAGAATATGTTTTATGAAAATATGTTGTTACTGTTATGTATTGTTTTGCTATGTTGTCTCATTCTTGAAGTGTCCAAGATAATTCTTTTACTGGAATAGGATTATCTAAATTATATTGTTCATTATCATTTTCATCCGTGTATTTTTCATAAGATACTTTTAAACTTTTTGAACGAAACATTGAAACTCTTAAATTATTATATCTTTTATCTAGTTCTTTATCAGTTAAGATTTCTTTTTCTTCAGCATGTATCATTTCATCTGTTCAGGCTGATATAATACCGCTTCCTTTGCCAACTTTACCCATAATTTTATTACCATTAGCATAACCCGCAAAAGCGATGCGAACACCACTAGGAAAAATAATTTCTCCACCTTCTTTAACATTTTTAGGTCAAACAATGCCGTTTTCATTGTCGGGTCCTATATCAATCCCATATTTATCATATAGATAATTACACACATTAATTGTATCGCCAAATGTAGTATCTTCGTGGGTGTTGGCGTATCTTCGCAAAATATTAGATGAAGCATCAGTAAAATTACAAGCAAAAAATAATTTTTCTGCTAAATGATTTCATGTTTTATTAGTACCACGCCCCGCTGAAACAAACTTAAAAAAAGTTGGTGAAGTAAAATATCGGGCATAACTATCACCAACAAAGTCTTTAAATACTTCTCAATCAAAACCAAAATTATAGTCACTAAAATTTAAATCATATTTTTTATTTAAATGTTCATAACTAATAATTCGTTTTTTATTGTTAACTTTACTAAATTCTTGCATATTTATTAACCTCTTTATTTTATATATAATACATTATAAGAAAAAATGAAGGGAATTTGTATAAAAATGAGAAAATTTAAACATTTAATATTTGATGAACGAGATTTATTTAAGGATTTATTATTATCTGATACTTGTAAAAAGAAAAATGGCACAATTAATTTATCTGAAATATCACGACAAACGGGTCGTGTAGTTAATACTGTTAAAAGAGAAATAAATCGATTTAAAAATATATAAGATTATAATCCATATCAAGCACAAAAAGATTATAAACAAAAACGTAAAAAATGCATTAAAAAACTACCTAGATTTACAAAAGAGCAGTTAGATTTTATTAAAATAAGATTTAATAAATACCACGATACACCCGAACAATTAATTTATCGTTATTTCTTGGAGTTTGGTGTTAAATTTCCTGCTTGTGTTAAAACATTGTATAAATGAATTCGCTTAGGTGAATTTGGATTAAAAAAAGAAAATTTACCCCATCGTGGTAAAAAATATAAAACAAAAGGAAAAACTGATAATCGTGGTAAATTAACTAACTTTAAATCAATTTGAGATATTGAAAATAAAGTTTCTAATGTTGGATGATTTGAAATGGATACTGTTGTAGGAAAAGACCATCAATCTGGTAATTTAGTTTTAGTAGAACAATCAAGTAAAAATTATTTTGTAATGAAATTAAAAAATAATACTGCTAATGAAGTTTTAGAAAAATTTAAAGATATTGCTAAAAATAATAATTTAATTGGAAAAATTAAAGGAATAATAACAGATCGTGGAAAAGAATTTAGTAAATGAAAAGAAATGGAAATATTTGCTGAAACACAAGTTTATTTTTGTGACCCCGGTAAACCACAACAAAAACCATTAATTGAGCATATGAACGGTGAATTTAGATATTGACTTTCTAAGGGAATTGATTTTACTAATATTAGTCAAAAAATGATAGATTGAGTAGTTAATGTTATAAATGATAAACTCCGACCATGTTTAAATTGACTAAGTGCAAAGACAATGTTTTTACAAAATTTTAAATAAATTTATTAGTTAAAATTTAATAAATTATTTTTTAGTGTGCTTAAATATGAATAAAATAAGATAAAATTACAAAAATTTAATTTTTTCTGAAAAAGTTGTTGCAATTTATTAAAAATATTTTATTATTAACTTAACAAGATATAAATTTGCCGTTTATATATACACAGCGCCTATCATAAAAAGAAAGAAAATTCAGCACTTTTCACGCTAATCCAGATTATCATCCTATATAAAAAAACTAACAATAATGTTAGTTTTTATTCTATTCACCATTATTTTGATATAAAAAGGCAAATACCTTATCATGCATAACTTGTTCTTTTACTTGTTGGTCGGATACTAATTTTGTTTCTTTTAATGCTTTACCATCAATTCCAAATTGTTTTCCTAACTTTTCATATTGTTCATCAATTTCTGCCTCAGTTGCAGTAATATTTTCATTTTGAACAACTGCATCAACAATAACACTATTTTCTAAACGATTCTTAGCGTCTTTAAATAACTCATTAAAAATATCTTCTTCTGACATTCCTGTTCTTTTTTTATACGTTTTTATATCCATTTGTTGACCTTGTAACTTTTGTTCAAACTCATGTTTTAATTGATTTGCTTCTTTACGAATAATTGATTCTGGTAAAGAAATCTTTGAATCTTCTGCAATTAAGCGAAATAAATGGCAAATAAAATGATCATATTCTTGTTTTAATAATTGCTCATAAATATTATTTTTAACATGCGCTTCCAATTTAGTTAATGTATCAATACCTTTTAAATTAACATCTTTTACTAATTCATCATTTAATTCTGGTAATTCTTTTGTTTTAACTTCCTTAATATTTAACTTAAAAATAGCCGGAGTTGATTTTAATTCTTCAACATGATAATCATCCGGGAAAGTAACATTAATTTCTTTTTTATCACCTGTTTTTAAACCAATCATAGCTTCTTCAAAACCGGGAATAAATTGACCACTCCCAATTTCTAAAGTAAAATCTGTTGCTTTACCACCTTTAAATGGTTTTCCATCAACAAAACCTTCAAAATCAAAAATTACTGTATCTCCAGTTGTAATTTCTGTTGTTTTTGGTTTAAAAATTGCAAAACGATTACGCAATTGATTAATATTATCGTCAATATCTGATTTTTTAACTTCAATTTTTGTCTTTTTTAATTCTTTATCAGTAAAACCAGTATATTTACTAATTTTAACTTCTGGTTTTAAATCAAATTCTAATTGTAATATATACTCTATTTTACTAATTTTTTGTACACTTGGAACTGGTGATGAAAATGGTTCAATATCTGATTTTTGATCAAACGCAAACTTATAAGCTTTATTAACAACTAAATGATGTGCAGCATCTAAAATTTTTGCTTCAGTTAGATGTTTTTTAATTAAATCAGTAGGTACTTTCCCTTTTCGAAAGCCAGGAACCTCTAATTGCTCTGCTGCTTTTTTTTCAGCTTTTTTAATATAATCTGTTCATTCTGTACCATTAATGATTACATATCATTTTCCAATTCCTTTATCTTGTATTTTTTCCGCTTTAAATTTCATATTTTACTCCTTAACTAATTATTGCACATAATTTATTATAACAAAAAGAATGACTTTAAATAACTTTTTTCCCCAATTTATTTTGCTTTTTTGGTCTATTTCTAAATAATAATTTATTTTATAATTCTTGTTGGGCTAAGTAAGGAAGATATTTTTTTACTATTTCAACTTGAACTGTAAATTGTTCTGCAAGATCTTGGATTACTATTTCTTCACCATACATCCGATGACCTTGATATATAATTGCAATTGTTAATGCTTTTTCTTCATTATTTTCTAAAAAATAAGGATATAAGTTATAATAATACGTTTCTAGCAAATATAAACAAGTATGGTATAAACTAGGATTATCATTATAAACTCATTGGTCTAATAATTTCATTATGGTTTTAACTTGTTCATTTTCTTTATATGGTATTATTTGACTTGGATTCAAGTGAAAAATACCATTTGTTTTTTTCACTTCAAATATTTCTGTAATTTCTTGTTTTTTTAATAAGTATAATAAATAAATCTTTGCAAAATCAGTGACTTTTTTATTCAGAAAATATTGACGAATTACTGGTAAAATTTGTCGTAAATTTTGGTCTTTTAAATATTGAAAAGCTAATAATTGGGTTTCCTCATCAGATGGATTCGCTAAAATATCACTAATTTTTGCTAATGTTCAAACTGTTGTTTCACTTAGTTTTTGTTCTCGAATTTTTTCATTAACTTCTTGTAATAATGTTGTTAATACTTCCTCAACAAGTTGAGGAATATAAGGCATCATCAATTCATCATTAATTTTGATAAGTGCACCATTGTAATTATTATTACTAATTAATTCTTTAATTTCATCAATTAATTCATCATAATAATTTAATGGTGTTTGCATTTAATAAATCCTCCTTAGATAAAACAATCTTTTATATTATTATAACAATTTTAAAAAAATAAAACCTTATTTAATTATTTAAATAAGGTTTTTAATTTAATTACAATTTAAAAAATGGCGCCCACGGAGAGATTCGAACTCCCGACCCTACGCTTAGAAGGCGCATGCTCTCTCCTACTGAGCTACGCGGGCATACCATAAAAATAATAACATAAATTAAAGAATATTTTCAAGAAAATAAGTTTGCTTTTTTAAAAATAAATTTCCTCAATAATATTATAATCATGTAATACTTCTGTTGCTTTTTTTGTTGGTTTTATTATTATAAATTGCTTTTGAAGGTGAATTACTGCACGATAAATTAATATAAAAACAATACTATTAATTGTAAATTTCAATAAATTAAAAGGAATAACTATCGGTACTAAAATACTTTTAAATCATTGTACTGTTTCGCGGGGAAGATGTAATAAATGAGCATACATGTCATAAATAAATAATAAATTAAATAATGTCATTACAAATGAAACAATAATTGTTGCTAAACTAACATTTATTGCTGTAATTAAATAATCAGCTTCTTTTGAAAAATTATTTTTAAACAAGTGATTAAATCCTTTTCGTAAAAAATTATCCCCTAATCAAAAAACTAATAAAAAAATTAAATCTGCTAACATTAAAGCAAATACCTCAATTAGAGTATCGCCTAAATAAACCATTCGTAATCAACTAACACTAATAGTTAAAAAACTAGCATAAATAATATCAAACAAACGAACAGATAATAACATTAAAAAATCAGTTAACTCAATTTTTAAAAATGGAGCAACGGGGAAAACTGTTAAATTCATTATTTTACTTAATCATGACAATAAAACATATAAAGCAATCACAATTGCCATTGCCACAATTCTTTTTGTATCTAAGTAAAATAAATTTTTTATTTTTGTTTGCATATTATCACCTTTTTTAATTATAAATTATTTTTAAAATATAGCAAAGTAAAAACTAATTGTAAAAATTATTCAGTTAGATATAAAATGCTTTGTACATGATTCATACAAAGCATTTTATATCCAATAATTTATTCTGTTTCAGGTTTAACATTTCCTAAACCAATTGTTGCATTGTATTCATTTTTAGGAAAACATATAGTAACTATAATATGATTAAATCCTTCAGTTAAAATTGTAGTTTTATTAGTTTTTGCAATTGTTATATTTTCACTAGATAACTCTTTTACTAAGTTAACAAGTTTTTATTTAATTTTAATATTTTTAATATCTTCTCTGTTTGTTATTACCTCTATCGTATATTTTTTGTTTTTATCAATAAAGTCTCATATATAAGGCAATGCTACTTCTAATTTTTGTTTTGCATTCAATTCTGAACCATCAGCCATTCCTTTGTTTAGAATTTGAACTAAAATTACATATACAGTATATTCTAATGTATCAGGTTCGATAACTGATGATATGGATGCTAGAGAAATTACAGCCGCAATTAATTATATTAAAGCAGAAAATTTAATAATTCCAAGTGGAGATACTAAACTTTTAAAAGCTGGATATCAAAAAATAACAATTAATTTAAAAATTAAAGAAACAAATAATATTATGTCTGTAATCTTAGTTAATGTTAAAGCACTTGAAGTTTAATAAACAGTAAAAATAATTAGAATAAAATTAATACTAAAATTGCTTCATATAAATAAATTGTATGAAGCAATTTATTTAATTATTAAAAAATAAAAAAGGAAATGAATTACTATGTATAAATTAATTAAATGCCTTACATTAGCAGGATTTTTAACTGGACCAATTGTTACAACGACTTCATTACCAAGTTTAAACTCAAATCAAGATGTTTTAAGAGATTCTGATTGTAACTGTGGATTAGAAGCAATTTCTTTAACTTACATTAAAGAAGTAATTGGCGAAATTGAATCAGTTGATGGATCAACTTTATATGCAGGACAAATTTATAATACTGCTTTCTAATTATTATAAGTTGCAATTGAGTAAGCGAAAATTAAAGCAGTAGAAAAAGCAAACAATATTAGTGATAAAAACGTCAGAAAAGAGATTATTAGATTAATAAATAGCTTGAAAAATAGTGATGCAAAAATCATTGAAGAAAATGTTATTTTAAGAACAGGAAATAATGAGATCTTAATTAATTTACAACTTGGTTTTGCAAAAGATACAATACATATTGTATTAGATAGTGTTTAATTGTCACAAGACCCTGCTGCATCAAATTTTACTTCATCAATTTTATTATATATTAAATCTTTTGCGCTATTGATTACTTAACGTTCTGTTAATGATGATCCATCAACTGGATTTTCACGAATTTGGTCAAAAATAGCTTTTGCAGCTTTTTCTTCAATATAAGCTCTTTCTTGCAATAAATTATATTCATCTCCAGTTCCGCTACTAATTGGTTGAACATTAATTAACATAACACTCATAAGATTATTTGTGTAATTCATTTTTAAATTAATTGAAATTGCTTGATAACCAATTTTTAGTGATTTATTATCTCCTTTTGGAATTTCTAAATTATCAATATTTTTCATTTTTTTTAAAAATAATAAATAAAAAATAATTTATTAATTCTATCAAGGAAAGGGGCTCCTCCCCTAAGTCGCTACGCAACTTTTACCCTTTTAAGTAAGGTGGTGTGTGATAAACCGCCGCACCACCTTACTTTTTTACTAACAACATTATTATTTACTACTAAAAATAGCGTAAAAGTCCATTAACCATTGCTAAAACCAATATAGAACTTAACATAATCTTAAATGTAATATCAAACGCAAACAAAATTATAAACATCTTTCATACCCGGCAAATTATTTACTAATCAAACCGCCGCATTTTGTATATGACACGCAACATTATATCAACTACAACTTTTATATGGTATTTCTCAAATATTACCATTATTAATTTCATCATTTCAATCAGTAGCATTATAAATGCTAAAATTAAAGCCTAAAATTGCAATACTCCTTTTTTCTGTTAACCTAGTCGTATTAAATCTAATTAAATTAAAACCCTGATATTTTGATTTATCTGTCATATCTAATAACTTTATTGATTGAATATATTTTTCATTATTAGAAGGTAAAACATCAGTAATATAATCTCAATTTGAAAAATAAGAAAAATAATCATTAGTACTATTTATCGTATAAGTATTATACAATTGCACTTGTGGCCCTAAATAACCTACATCTGTATCTGGGAATATCAAAATATTAAAAAGCATTGATTTTGGATATAATAAAAAACCATTTTTTATAAAAAAACAAAACCCAAATTACCATTATTTTATGAAAAATGAATTTGCTCTCTAAAATTTGAAATATCAAATATAGTTCTTAAAACATTAGAATAAAAATAATCTAAAATTTGAAACAAATTATTTAACGAATAAAATTTTTGTTTAATATCATTAATATAATAATTACTTTTAGATTTTTTAAGAACATCCATATTAACTATTTTTTTATAATTAAAATTTAAAACTAAATATTTAATATCAAAATGCCGATAACTTTGATTGCCAATAATCGGCATAAACAAATATGGTATTATTTATCAATTAAAAGTAAATTCATATTTTACATTATTTTTATAAACAAAAATATCTAATAATTTAGTTGGTATTTCATAATCTACAATTAATCTACCTACAGAACCCTTAGAACTATCTACTGAATTTCAACTTAATCTATAATTTCAAGCATTGTTTTTAATTTTATTAAATCAATAATTATCACCATTTTTATCAGCACTCACATTTGAAATAAAAAGAGTTTCAACGCCAAAACTAAACGCATAATTACTAGTGTCTAAACCTTGCATAAAATAGTCTTGCCGCAACATTAAAGTAGACTGAAAATCATACTTATTTACTTCTGCATAAGTTAAATCACTAAAACTATCATTATTTTTCAACTCCAATTTATAAACATTAATAAAATAATTTGTAGTTATAGTACCACAAAAAAGAAATATTAAACCTAACATTAAATAAAAAACAACAAAGATATTTAATAATCGTTTTCGCATTGTTTTAACCCCCTTAAACAATAAAAATAACTTATAATACCCATAATAATAATTCCAAACGCCATATATAACTGAAAAATAGGATGTGTAGCAATAATAAATAACTGTACCACTAATTTATAAAAATCGTTAGCAGACTCCAAATAATGCTTAACAGTAGAAAAACCTAAATCTGTTGCCATAACAATATTAGCAATAAAACCAAAACCAACAGTTAAACCAATAACAAAGAAAAATATTAATTTAATCATTATTTATCACTTTCATTATTATCGCTTTTAGAATTATTACTTATATTTTTAACTCCATTAGATATTTGTTTACTTGCTTGTAAAGAAGAACGAGAAATTGAACTTAAACCACGAGAACTATTAACTAACAAAAAAATAACATTTATCACACCGCCAATTACTCATAAAACAAATAAAGGAATATCCGTACCAGGCAATTTTAATGCTCACATTCAATCCATAATTTTCATAAATATATCAACTACAACATTAATGGCACCATTTCATACATCATCAATAAGTAAATTAATCATTTTATAATTCCCCAAAATTCTTTAATAAATGTTCCATACCCATCTCTCGTAATTCATTAAGTGTAATATCTTTTTTAACAATACTAGGTCAATTTTGTTTAATATAACTTGGTACTTTATAATTTTTTAAATCACGCACAAATTTTAAATATTTACTATCATATTGCATTGCAATAGATAAAGGAATTGTTATCTTAACAAAATTAATATCAATATCTTTATTAGATTTTTTACGAACTCTTTTACCATTTGCTGTTCGTTTAACCGTTTCAGTTTTTCATACTAAATAATCATCTAAATCATCAAATAAACCTATTTTCATTTTAAAATAAGGAAAAAATATACTTGTTTTAATACATTACATAGGAACAATAATCATATTAGCAATCTCTCTATATTCCACTCAATTCTGATTAATTCGTTGTCCAGCAAAAACAATATTATTATCAAACTGACGACATAATAAAAAATATGGAATTAAACCGCTAAACTTTTTATTGTTTTCGTCGGGTTTAGCACCATTCATATATAAAAATATTTCATCAAATAAAATTAAACTATCATTTGGCGGTATCTTATAATTTTTATTTTTAAAATCTGTAAATTGTACTATGAAGCGTAGCACTTTATTTAATTTCATTATAACACCAATAAAATAAATATTCAATATAATTTATTTTAAAAAAATTTAGTAGTTTTGTTTTAAATTTATGAATTTTGGCACACTGAAAAATAAAATGATTAAAATTTTTATAGGTAATTATATTAAAAATTAAACATTTGTATAAAAACTTCTTTTGAAGATAGTCAATGTAAAGATTTTTTAAGTTTAGAGTTTATTATATTGGCAACTTCTTTATAATAATTTCTTGAATAAATACTTAAATCAATTCCTTTGGAAAATCAATGTCTAAAATCGCGGATTACTCTTTAAACTTTTAGTTTTTGTGTTGGAGTTCCAGCATCACAAAAATATACTTTAGCATTTGTTATTTTTTCAATTTTTTCTCAATCAGCAAATTCTTTGCATTGATCTGTTATTATTCCTTTGCATCTATCTTTTAAAAATCTGTTAGAAAAAATTCGTTATACTGCGTTTGTAACTTCTTTTGTTGTTTTTTCTTTTAATGGTTTAATGATTTTAAATTGGGTTAATTATTCGATTAAAACTAAACAAACACTATTGTTTTTACCAACCATAGTATCCATTTGAAATCAACCAAATTCATATTTATCATGTTTTGCTTCTTCAATAGTTCTAAAATTTCTTATTTTTCCACGGTTATCAATTCTATTTTTTGTTTTATATTTTCTACCATGAAAATATAAATTATCTTTCTTGAAATTTAAAAATCCCAAATGAATATATTTATATAAATTTTTAAAACATACCGGAAATTTAATACCAAACTCTTTTTTATATTTTTTACAGATTTGTTCTGGTGAATCATGAAATTTGTTATATTTTTCATCTAGTCATTCTAAAATATTTAGCAATAATGATGATTTTTTAAAACATTTTTGTCGTTTTTGTAAATAATCTTCGTGTGCTAATTTAGCGTCATATTCATTATCTTTTAACCTTTTTATTTCTCATCTAATAGAAGGCCGGAAAAGAAATCGCAAAACGACAAGCAATGACAAAAAAACAAGCCCAAAAATTCATAACCAAGTTCGCGCACAATCTCCAGAAATTAACCAAGAAGTTTTTAGAAACTTTATGGATGTTATGAATGAATTACATAAAAAAACAAAAGAAAAAACTGAAGAACAATCATACGATAGATAATTTGAAAAATTATCTATTGTTTACTATAAGTTGCCCCAACAATCTATATTATATCTAGATTTTTTTAATTTTTAGACTATATCACACATCCAGTTCTTATTTTTTGTAAATAATATTGTCACGATGTCAATATTTATATTTTTTAGATTTATTAATTTTTGCAGTTCTTACTTTCGCTACAATTAATAAAACACCATCAATATCAAGCAATAAAATTGTTTTCTGACCATTATTTAATTCAACCATCGGATGGCGTTTGTTTTGTTTGTTTCAAATTAATAATAAAAACTTTATAAATGACATGGTCAGTTGCATAAGCAACTAATTGAAAGAATATTAATAAAACCTATTAAACTAAAAATTAAATCAGTTAAGTAATGTGTTCTTGAAAGAATTTGCATAAATGCCATCATTGCAATATTTGCAATAAAAAATCCAAATATGAATCATTTTCAGTAAGTAATCTTTTGTTTACGTTTTTCATTCATGAAATATAACAAAAAACCATAAACAGGCATTGATAATGAATTCATGTTGCCATATGGAAATGCCTTATCACTTCAGCGATGTGTTCCTTCTCCTGCTTTCCCTAATAAGAAAGCTCAGTATTCAGCTTTAAAACCTTGAATTTGCCACCAATCTAAATATTCAGCATTAATAATATTAGTTAGTTTGTTTATTCAACTATCTGGTAAATGGTCAATAACATATTGATAATCAACATGGACTCAATATGGCCGCCCAAAGAAAGTTTTCAAAAGTGGATCAAAAGTAATGCCAAAAAGCGCAAACACTACAAATATTTTTTTAATGCATAAATTCAATAATTATTAGTTAATAAATCATCTCGTTTTGAAAATTTAACTCTTAAAAATCAAACAATCCCACCCATTAAGATAACTTCAATACTAAGTTGAATTGTCATTGCAACGATTGTGCTTGTTCCATCAAGACCAAATCAATAATCTCTTCCTTTACCACCAAAAGCAATAAATGTTGATTGCTGATAAATCATTCTACTAATAATTAAGGCAAATAAAATTATAAATAAAGCATAAACAGTAATAATGATAATTGCTAAGAATTTAAATTTTTATTTATATTTGATATTTAAACTTTCTAATAAAATCCCTACTCCTGCAAACATAAATGGAACGGTCATTGTATAAGCTAGTTTATCTCAAAATAAACTTAATCAACTGACAACACCATTATCATTTAAATCACCAATCGCCTTTGTAATTTGGCGGTCTCAAATGCTTCCTACAATAAAAAGTGTTATAACAACAGTTAAGGCAATAACTTTTAATATTTTAAAAACAAATTTATTCTTACTATCTTTGTTCATAAATGCAGAACCGTCAACATAGAACTTTTGTTTTGTGTCTCTCATAAAATTTCACATCTTCATGGAATCATTATATCATAATAAAAAACAGCAACTTGGTAAATAAAAAAATGTTTTATTTAAAAATATTTTTAACTTGGGGAAGAAATTCTGCTAGTTGTTCTTTTGATAATACTTCGGTAAAAAGATGTTCACGAACCCCATTATCGGTAACTGTCATTGTTGTTGTATTAGCAATTTTTTTTAATTCTAAGACACTATTCCCCATCGCAACAATATAACCAACAATTTTAGCAAGTTCAAGGTCATTATAATTATCCCCATAAAAAATAAACTGTTGTGGATCATACCCTTTTAAAGCACATAATTTTTTAAAAGCATTACCCTTATTAATATTTAATGCTTGAATATCAAATAAATCTTTTTGGGAGAAAACACCATCAACTGCAGCTTTAAATGGATGATAAATAGCTTGGACTTGCTTTAATTCAGCTGATGAATTAAAAGGAAATAAAATTTTTAAAACTTCAATTTCATTATTTTTTAATAACGCTACATAATCCGTTTCTGTATCAATTGGAATGCGATAATTATCATTATCTAATTGGGCATTATACTTTAGCATAAAAGCAATCCGACCAGATTCATGATGACCATAAACCATATTAGCAGTATAAACAATGTGATCAACATTTGCTGCAATGGCCTTTGTTAATGCCGTAAGAGCTAATGTTTGTGGTAAAGGTTGTTGATATAATATTTCATTTGTTAAACTGTCACGAATTAATGCACCATTACAGGAAATAATTGGTGTTTTAATTTTTAATTTTGCAAAATATTCTTTTGCCATTAAGTCTAATCGTCCTGAAGCTAAAAACAAGTGATAATCACTAGCTAGTTGATATGTTTGTAATGCTTCATATGTTTCAGGATTAATTATATAACCTTTCCCTGCAATTGTGCCATCTAAATCAGTAATTACATAAGGATATTTTTTAACAAGATTCATAATATTTTATTTCCTTTCTACTTATCTACTTTTAATTATAAAACTAAATAAACTGTTTTCGTAGTGTAATTTTAATGTTTTGATGGGTTCCAACCATTATTTTTTGGCCACTTTGCCCTTTAAAACTAATTCATCCTAATCCAACAATAAATAGCGAATAATTACCTGGTTCCTTAATTTCGATCATTCGTTCAGTTCATTCCTGATAATCTTTTAATCTAACAACAGCAGTTGGTACATGCTGGGTAAAATAATAATCTTTATTACTTAATTTGGTACGGTGTAATTTCAAATTGTTATTTTTATAAAAATGAAAACTTTTTTTTAAACCTGTAAGATATGAAAAACTAGCTAATCCTTCATAAAAAATTGTTTGCTCTGCAGACAATTGAAATGTAATTGGTTTTAATAGTTGTTTAGTAAGCATATTTTTATTATTTTCAGCAAGATATGGAAGTAGACTATGCTTATTAATGATACCAGGAGTATCATAAACTTTCTGTATAGTTCCTAAATTAACAACAATTTTATCTAATGTTGTTGCAAGGTTATTTGAAACAGTAATTTTTTGTTGTTTGTTAGTTAACTTAATTAAACTATTTAATAATGTACTTTTCCCTGTATTAGAACTTCCAACAAAAACAAGATCATTATCTTGGCGTTTAATATATCGTCATAATTCATCTAAACCATAATTCTTTAAGCTACTCACTAAAATAATATCTTCTAGCTTTAAAAAAAGCACTGAATTTCGAAAAAGTTCACTAATATAAGTAATAATTTTATTAGCATTAATTAATTTATTTACTAAATCAATTTTATTAATAATTAAAGTTACTTTATTATTTTGTAATAGTTGTTCTAATTCCAAATTCCGTGTTCCATCCAAATCATAAACATCTAAAACATAAAAATAATGTCAATTCAAATGATAATCTTGACGTAACTTTGCAAGAAAATCAATTGCTGTTATATTATAAGGAACTAGTTCATTATAATGAGTTAACCGAAAACAACGATAACAATAATTTTGCGTTAATGTTTCCACATAACCAAGATCGTTTGGGGTTGTGGTTTGTAAAATAATCCCACAACCAACACACTTCTTATAAGATATCATAGTCTAATCCATATTCTCCTTCATCAAAGAAACCTTTATGTAAAATATTTTTTTGAGCTAACCGTTTATAAAGTAAATTTTCTAATAAAAGCATTAATCAGTTTTATTCATTAACACCTGTTACTGGGAACAACTAAAATACTTCCCATATGAGCTCGATTAGCGAATAAAACATCCGTAATTAATTGATTGCCGACCATAATCATTTCATAGGGATTAGTATTAAATTGCCGTGAAATCACACGAAAATATTTTAATAATTGTTTTTTAGCATTTCAATAATAATGTTCAATCCCTGCTTTTTGAGCAAACCGTTCAACTCGTTTTCGGGCATTATTTTATACTAACACAAAAATCACCCCTAATTCCTTGACCTTTTGAATTAAATTTAAATTATTAGTATTCGGAATACCGTGGTAAAATGGGGTTAAAGTATTATCTAAATCACAAATAAAAACTTTAATCCCATGTTTTTTTAATAATTCAAGATTAATTTTATTAACATTTTTCACATAAATTTATGGTTTAAAATAATTTAGTAATAAATTGCTATTCTTTTTTTACCAAAAATATTCTTTGCCATTATTTAAAACCCTCATTTCTTGCTATTATTTATTATATCAATTTTCAATAAAAAAGGTTATTCTTTTCTATAAATCATAACCTTTTTAGCATATTTAATTAATTATAATTTCACTAATAAAATACTTATTATTATGTAATTCAACAGTAATTGTAATAGTTTTATCATTAATTTGATATTCAAAAACATTATCTATTGGTTGTGCTAGAACAGTAATATCGATTTTAGCAATAGTCTTTTGCATTTCTTGTAAAATGATATTTTGACTTTTATCAAAATCAGTAAGATATTTTGTTAAAGTTGTAAAAACACCATTAATCCCTTTTATATTTCCTAAAATATGATTTAAATAAAATAAGGGACTGTTGCTAATAATTATCTTATCTTTAAATCCTAATATTTCTAAAAAACTATCTGAGTTTAATAAGGCATCACGTAAAAGTTATGAATGATTCGTAGTTGGTGTTAAAAACTGGTCAAATAGATGATAAACATCTTTTGCATCAATAAATGCTGGTTGAGTTATTGCTGTAATTATTTCTTTGCAAACTTCAACAATACTTTTATGTTTAATAAAATTAGTTAGTTCATTACTTGGCAATCAATTTTGTAATTGTTCTGTAAAAACCATTTTTAAATTTTTAATTTTTGAAACAGATTAATTTGGTAATAACATTGTCAAAATATCACCCAAGATATCGCCGTGATATAATTCCAAGAATAAATCATTAACAGCGTCTGGATTATCAACAATTTTAGTGATAATTGGTTTTAAATTTGCTGGTAAGTTCTTTTTAACTAATGAGTTTGTTAAAAAAGTAACCATATCATTTAATGTTTCACCAGCTGCCATTGTATTAATTAAATCTCATACTAAATTTCCTGAATAACCTTTTGTTCCAAATAAATCAAGGTGTTGATAAATATTAACGATAACTTTACCAAAAGCGGATAATCCAGCTGGTGTTAAATCTTTTGTTACTAAAAAGGGAAGATTTTTTCAAAGCGTCGGACTAATTTGATGATGTTCAGAACTTTGCAATAAAATGGTAATTAACGTTCGTAATCCCTTCCCGGTTGAATCTTCTAATCATTGTGATAAATTCCGCATAATTTGTTGTAAATCTATTTTTGAATTAAGTTGATAAGAAGCTGAGCGAACTCTGACAATATCACTTCATGCCACATCTTGATTTGCATCAAATTGTTGTAAATAATTTAGGACAATGCGAATAAACCGAATGACTTCACTAATTGCTGTCAAATTATTAATTAGATTAAATTTAAAATTAATTTTTTGTTGCATTATTTCGACAATTGTTGTTTCAAATGTCTTTAACTCTATTGTATAGTTTTCTGCTGTTGCTTGTAAATTTGCTTTATTTTTATAATCAAATCGTTCTGACTGCCCTGTTAATTCATTTACAGCATTAACAAGACCAATCACCCCTGATGTCAAGGATTCTTGATAAGTCATCCCTTGATAAATTAAATCATCAAAAGCATTACGGAAAGAAATTAATGTTTCTTGGTCAAGAATATCACTTGCAAATTTTAAAATGGTTGGTGATAAGAACTCATTTAATAAATGACCATTCGCAATTAATGTTAATAAACCAGGTAATCCTTCTTTAGTAAGAATATTAAAAATTTGTGAACCTAATTGAGCAACATTTGAAATCATTTTATTTGCTTGTTCTGGTTTAAAAGGATTGGTTAAGTTTAAATTTGTTTTTAAATCGCTTTTTAAATAAGCATTCCCATAATATCGATTAAATAATTCAGCATAACGATTATATTCTTGTAAGTTTTCCTGTTTGTCTGGTTGCCTTGGTAAGTCTTTTAAATACATTGGTTGAGCAAACTGATACATTAAATAATTGAAATCATATTTATGTTGATCACTAATGTAAGCCATTTTGACAACTTGACTATTTAAGGAATCTAAACTTGCTTGATAATAGTGTAATGGTGGAGCATTAGTTTCAGGATTAAGACACCCAATCGTTGGGGCAACTAAAGTCGTTAGTAATGTCAAACTCCCTAAATACGCTAATAATCTTTTCATTTTAAGTTCACTCCTTTACAGTTTGATAATAATGTTCCATTGCTAACTGATGAACTTCTCTTGTTGTATGAACAATATCAAAAAAGAAATAATCATCAATATTAGCATTATGTGGTAATGTTGGATTACGTTGCGCATTTAACCTTTTTTCGGAAATAATTTTCATAAAATCTAAATTTAAATTATTAAAATTAACTGTTACATCACCCTGAGGATGACGCGTTTTAAATTCTGTCATTAAAACAGGTAAATTATCATATAATCCTCAATTTCGAATCACATTATTGTAATAGCTATTTGCTAACTCAATCATTTTTGCTAATCGGGAATGAAATTCGGTTGATATATTATTTGCGCGTTTTTTTAAATTCTCATCCGAATCTTGGTTATTATAACGTGGAATTATGCTGACATTTGGTGCATCAGAAAATAATATTTTTCGAATCCCATTATTTAATAGGGTAAATAATGCTATTTTAATTCGTCTAACACTTTGTTGCATCATTGCTAACTCCACCTGCGGATCTATTGTATCAATAATTTGAAACAAATCATTGCCACCTATTTCAAATAAAACTAAGTCTGTAGAACGCAATTTATGCTGGCTAACTAATGCTTGGGCTTGTTTTTCAATTGTAACACGATTTAATAATACCCCTGTTGTTCCCTCCACATCCGCAGCAGTTGCCCCAGCAATTGCATAATTCCGTCCAAAATCACTATCACGATCATTTGGAATTCCTGGTTTAATTTTATCAAAACCAAGTTTATCATTTAATAAGACAGCTGCTGTATTTCCATTTGTCAAACTGCCATTTTGATAATTTTCTAAATTATTTGGATCATCAGTTCCAATTTTAATATCTAATTTAAAACTATTTTTTACTAGTTTTTCAATTCCATGTGAATCACTTAAACTATCCCCTAAAATATAATAATTTGTAAATTGTAAATTACTTTTTGCATCATCAATTGCTTTTGATTTATCAATATCTTTTCCAATTAATAATAACGAATCATAAGGATTGAGATTTCAGCCTTGTTCAATCGCACAACTCGCAACCATAACAGTACTCCCTGTTGTTACATTTAAAACAGCAAGTAAAGTAAAAAATCTTTTCATATTTTTTCTCCTTTGTTAATTTTTTTTCTAATAATGATAATAATAATTGGTCTAATGCTAAGTAATAAAAATGGTCACATTAAGATAAAAATAGTCCCTGCTATTGTTGCATCTAATGCACTAACAAAATTTGGATGATATAAATCATCCACAGTAATTGACGCAATAATATCTTGTGGTGTTAAAGTCGGATTAACAAAAACACTTTCACAAACCATTGCTGTCATAGCATAAGCAAGATTTTTTAATTGCATATTTAAAAATCAAACTTTATTATTAACAATATAGGTTCCAATTGATTTGTTGACAACTAACCCATTGATATCATGTCCAACACTATCGACCATTTGATTATAATCTTCTTGATTATTAATTGTTTGTTGGATTAATGCATGCTCTTTTAACCCTGAACTAAACATTTGTTGAATCCCACCACTTTTAAACATTCATTGAATGCCAGTATTAACATACCCATACGAATGAAATTTAACGGCAACTGTTTTATCAAATTCAATTAAATCAAGCCCAACATCATATAAATCAATATTTTCGTGCTTTTCGATGGTTGGCCCTCAGTGATTATAAAATAATGTCTCGGCAAACTGTAAATACTCCTGTTTGATTGTTTCATTTTCATCTGGTTTTTCATAAAAATTTAACGATGATAAAATATCAGCTTCATATGATGATTTTAAAACAGTATTAGTTAGCGTTTTATAAATTTTAATCTTACTATTTATTACAAACTTTCCTTGCGGAAATGTTTGTTGAATTTGAGTTTTTAAACTATTAATAAATTTTAAAGATTCTAATCCCATTCCAGGAAGGGTTAATCCAATTCCTGGAATTAAAAAAATACTAAGAACTCCGCTTAAAATTCCTAGTTAAATAAACTTCATTTTCTTTGAAAGATTGTTTAACATTATATTTTTTCCTTCTAATTGATAATTATTTTAAAACTATTAAATAATTTCCATTGAACCTAGTTAATTATATTATAACGAAATAATTACCAAAATAGGAAAAAAAAATAAAATTCTATTTTGTTAATTTAACTCCTTTATTAAAATAACCCATTGCAACACCGACTAAAGCACATGATATGGTATCAAAACAAACTAAAGTTATTGTTGCTCATCATGAAGTATATTCATTAAAGAAAGTTGGAAACAATGTGACAAAACTAATAATTCCAAAGATAAAACTTCAAAAATCAAAATAAAATGAATAACGTTCACATTTTAAAACTTCTGGTTTATCATTTCGTGTTTCATTTTTTGTTCTATTATATAATTTTAATCCTAAATAATAAACAACCATCGCGCTTAAAACACTTAAACTATCACAACAAATGGTTGTTGCTGTTAAAGCAAATGATTGAGCATCACAAATATTAGCATCAAAACTTCAAAATGGTTCTAACGCTAAAACACTTAGGATTCCAAAAGTAACTCCTAAGAAACTAAAACTAAAACTTAAAATATCTGCTCATATAATTGAATTTTTTAACCGATATAACATCATAATCCTCACATATTTTATGTCTAATTTTCTAACACCAAGAGTAATTCTACACTTTTTTTAAAAAAAGCAACCCCATTAAATTATATGTTAGTAAAAACCATAGATATTTTAGACCACCTAAGAAAGTTACTATTAATTATAATGGTGAATATAAAGATAATGTTTATATGGCAATAATAACTATTCCCTAATAATATTTAAACAGATTGCTGAAACTATTTTATTAACTGATAATAATGCCATTATTTGTGCTCAAACAACTTATAAAGTAAACATATAAACCATAATGATAATTCAGATATTTTATTTTTAACTATGATCCATAAATTTATAACGGTTAAATAAATAACATAATAATCATGTTGCAAAAGCATTAACAATAAATAAGGTTGTTAACGTTCCAATTAAACTTCTCTTATTATTAAGAGCCATTGTTTTAAAGTCATCTTAATAATACTTATTATTTAATTTATGTACATCATATAAAACTTGAGTTGAGAAAGACCCTTGGGCAAACGTCCACAATGTATAAGGATCAATCAACTGCTTTAATGTAATTTCAAAATGAGTAACAAAATAAACATTTCTAATAATTTTATTAATATAACTATTTAATACTGTTGCCATATAACACTTCTTATAAATATAATCCCAAAGTGCTTTTTCTTGTAATTATCATTGTTCTCCAAAAGTATTATTTATAGTTGTAAATTGTAAATGCAAATGTAGCACTTTATTGAAAAAGAATAAAGTGCTTTTTATTTTGTAAAAAATACTTATATTTATTGGATTAATCGTTAGATAGTATCTTTTACACTTAATAAAATATGTTTTTTCAGAAAAATCCATCCTTTCTTTTCTTAAAAAATTTGGTAGTAAGAAAAAAGTTTAGGTTTTGGTATAAAAATTATTCTTTATTTTAAATATATTTCTAAAACACTGATAAATCAACCTTTTAAAAAGTTATCTAATTATTTTATTTATATTTTTTATAAAACCTAAGCTTTTGTAATACTATCAAAAATTTTGAATAATTGTTTTATTTAGTTGTTAGTTAATTATTAAATATATTACTAAAAAATATATTTAATAAACAAAGAATTAAAAAAGATAATGAGACAAAAAAAATAAAGATACTATCTAACGATTAATCTAAAATTCAATCTTTAAAACTTAATATTTTTTGATGCTTAAAGATGGATAACTCATCTATGGCACGAAGCTTTAAAGAAAGTGTGAAAGCGATTGGATTTACTACTCCTATTTATTTCTTTAATTCTCGGAAAGATTAATCACTTGCGAAATGTCAGAGCATGTGTTTTTTGGCTTGTTTTCATAAAAAGAGTGTTGTTAAACCAAAAAAACAATATCGGACACTAAAAAAATAAGAGGGTTGGAACTCCAAAAGGTTATTTTCTTTATATAAAGTTGTCTAGGGATGGATGAAGCGTAATTAATAACTGGGTAAACTGTTTTTTGTTTATTTCCGTATGAGGGTAAACTCTATCAAAATATCCTATCCGCCCCCGCTCACCCCCGAAGTGAAGTGGGTAGCGAAGTAATTAAATATTAAAATAAATTACTAAATATCAAAATATTAACCAATAAAGGAATATTATGTTTTTTTACAGAAAGGAAAATATTTGATGAAAAAATGAAATAAAAAAATTAAAAATAAATTACAAGAATTAATGATACAAGCTTATCCAGTAACGGTAAATGATATTAATGATGAAATTTGAGCAACAAATAAAAAGAATTAAGGAGTATAGATAAATGACAGAATATAAAAGTTTGTATATTAATAAAACTTGAAATGAAATAACAACATCATTTGATTGAGTTAATTCTCAGCCTGTTAATTGTTGTATTTCACATCATAAAAAACATTATGATTTGCAATGTTTAGAATGAGCTAAAATGTACTTAATTTTATTTGAAAACAAGCGAGATGTAATTACTTCTTATATGAAACATTACAAAATTAACAATATTTTAGATTTAGCATCAGATGGATGAAAAATATTACAAATTGACAAAAAAATAAAACAAATAAATTAAAATATATTATTGCAATTTACCCTACTGGAATTGGGCGAACTGGTATTATTATTTATAATGTTTTGCAAAAAAAATAATTAATAATATTACTTTTAATTCCAAAAATGATGAAGAAGCAATAAATAATATGTATTTAATATTAAATGAGTTTAAAAATAAAATTTGTTCTTATTTAAATAAAGTTATTGTAATAATTGAAGATTATCAACTTCACAAAGGTTTAAAAATAAAAAATCCATTATCTACTCCTAAATTCATTGGTGGTTTAAAAGTTTTATGCAAATATCTATTTAATTTAAATTATGTTTTACAATCGCCAGTTGTTAAGAAAAATTATATTTATAAAGGAAATATTAAAATGTCAGAGCACGAATTAGATGCTTGAAAATATTTACAATATTTTATAACAAAAGGAGTTGATAAAAATGGCATAAAAAAAAGTAATTTACCTAAAAAATCAATAACTAATAAATCTAAAATAAAAAATAAAAAAATTAATAAATTAGAGTTAACTGTTATATTACATGAAAATTCGATTAAAACTAAAATTAAGGCACTGGTTGCTGGTGGTGTTGAAGTTGATACTTGTTCGGCTAAATGTCAATTAGACGGATTAAATTACTCAACATTATCAATATATAACCCATCTATTTTAACTGAGTTTTTGAAATTAAAAAAAGATGATGAGATAAAAATTAAGATAGTATTACAAAAGCTTAGGTTTTATAAAAAATATAAATAAAATAATTAGATAACTTTTTAAAAGGTTGATTTATCAGTGTTTTAGAAATATATTTAAAATAAAGAATAATTTTTATACCAAAACCTAAACTTTTTTCTTACTACCAATGTTTCTCGGTCTCTTTGTGTTGCTTGATTAGTAATATTTCCGAAAATTCTTTGTGGGTTTTGTGCCATAATTTACTTCCTTCTTTCTATTTATTAAATACATTGTCTGTATCTAAAATATTGTTTTATTTGTTTTCTACTTTTTATACGCCACCAGTATTAACTGTTTGTACCTTAATTAATTCATCATAAACACTTTACAATTGTGCTTTAATGATTTCAATATCATCGCTAATATCATAAGACTTTAATAAAACATTTTTAAATTCTTCATTATCAGTTAAAGAATTAATAAAGTTAATTACTTTAATTTGTTTTAATTGAATTGTTTTTTGTTCAATTTGTGAAGTTAATTCAGTATTTTTTGTTTGTAATTCGTTGATTTGCTGATTATTATTTTCTAAATTACTTGCATTAAATTCTTCAACTTCAGCAATATTTTCTAAAATAATTTCAGCATTTTTAATATTTAAACCACCATCTTCATTTTTAATAGGTTCATTATTTTCATTAATAATGAATATATTTTACATTTTTTAATGCCATTGTTTTTTCTCCTATTTTTTAATATTTGTATTTGTTCTTTTTCTAATCGCTTTTTGTATAATTTCAAAACTATCGACTCGAAAAGATAAAAAATGGCGTTTAGTTTTTATATTTAACTAATTAAATACTGAGCCTTATTTTGGTAGTAAGAAAAAAGTTTAGGTTTTGGTATAAAAATTATTCTTTATTTTAAATATATTTCTAAAACACTGATAAATCAACCTTTTAAAAAGTTATCTAATTATTTTATTTATATTTTTTATAAAACCTAAGCTTTTGTAATACTATCGAAACATTTGAACAATGATATTTACAAACTTATCAACAAAAATTTAGTTGAGAGGTATTATTTGCGTGAAAAAAAGCTAATAAATTTGGTTTAACATATAAAAGAAAGAAAAATATTAAATATAATAAATGTCTATGAAAAAATGGACAAGTATTTAATACTGATGATAACCTACTAAAATATTCAACAGTGGAATTTAAAGATGGAATTGTTGAATTAGATACAATTTTAACTTTTGCTCGTAAATTAGATCCTGTAGAAAGTGATTTTAATCCTAATCTTTGGGCTGCTGATATTGAGTAAGTAATGGATACTGAGGTTGCTTATAAACGCAATAAAATTTTAGAAATTATTAATAAAGAAACAGTTACAACCATTAAAGGCAGAAAAGCAGATTATACTAATGCTTTACAAATCCACGATGAAATTATGGATAAAATATATGAAAATGGTTTTACTCCATCAGAAACAGTTGTATTGGGTTCTGCTGATTTTATTCGTGGAATTAGCAATAAATTACAGTTACAACTTGGAGCAAACGACCAAATAAATAGCGTAATTTAAACAAGTGGAGCAATGAAAACTGTTGAAGGAACAACATGCTATATAGTTCCTAAAAAATTACCAATTATTAATAAAGATGGTTCAGAAGGAACAATTGAATTATTACCAAATGGAGTTAATGCAATTGTCTTTAAATTTAGTAAAAAATATGGTAGTCGGAAAAAAGTAAAACTTAACGCATATTAATTCCTTTCTATTTAATAATTAGAATTTTCTTAATATAAGAAATATAACATTAACAGTTTTACTTTTGTTATTTTTATTTATAATTAACATTATTTTTTAACATAGATTCACGAACGGGGCGATAAGTTTTCCGATGCAATGATGTAATTCTAAATTCTTATAATGCTAATAAATGTTTTTTGGTTCCGTACCCTTTATTATTTTTAAAATCATATTTTGGATAATCTTGATCAAATTTGAGCATTAAATTATCTCTTATTACTTTTGCTAAAATTGAAGCTGCCGCAATTGATTGCGAAAGACTATCTCCTTTAATAATTACTTGGTGATGATAAGATGGCCTAACTTTTATGCATCAGTTAAAATTATATCTGGTTTAACCATTAAATTATCAATTGCTTGTTGCATACCATTAATACTTGCTTGCTTGGGATTTAAAGTTTAAACCATTACAACAGAAATAATCTCAATAATATAACTAATTGCAATAGACATAATTTCATCTGCTAATTTATTTCGTTGGTTTGCTGTTAATTTTTTACTATCCTTAATTTCATCGTTAACATAATTTAGCGGTAAAATAACAGCGCTAACAACTAAAGGACCTGCTAAACACCCGCGGCCAGCTTCATCAGTTCCTGCCATAATTGTTGTATTAGGATATGATATTAAAATCTCTTGTTCAAATTTATTCATGATTAAATGTTCCTCTTCCAGGCGGAAACTCAAAAGACATTAAACCAAACTTATTATTTCATAAATTATTTAAAAAATCAGTAACAATATTATTAACATTATCTTCATCAACTTTATGAAAACGATTTTGTTTCATTACTAACAATAATTCAAAAAGTTTTTGTTCATCTGTTACATTAAAATTATCACTTAGTGAAAGATGATATTGCTTCGCTAACAAAGAAAAATAATATTTATGCATTCATTTTATTGCAGCTAAGCAAATTTCTTCTTTTGGTAAAATATCTTCTTTGATTGACCGTGTAAAAGCTAAATTCATCGCTACTTGTGGGTTATTAATTTTAGGCCATAAAATTCCCGGAGTATCAACTAAATCAATTTGATGATTTAATTTTAATCATTGTTGGCCTTTTGTTACACCTGGTTTATTACCAACTTGAGTTGAATTTCGTTTTATTAAAGTATTAATAAAAGTAGATTTTCCAACATTAGGAATACCAATTACCATTACTTTTAGTTTTGGTGATTTAATTCCTCTATTTTGATCATGTTCAATTTTACCAGCTAAAACAAAATAAATTTTTTCAATAATTAATTTTGTAATATTACCATACTTACTATCCAATGGTAAAACAGCAATTTGTTGAGATTGGTAATATTCAAGTCATGCCTTGATGGCAACTGGGTCCGCTAAATCTTTTTTATTTAAAATAATTAACTTTGGTTTTAAACCACGTAAGTTATCAACCAACGGATTTGAAGAGGAAAACGGAATTCGACTATCAACAATTTCAATTACTAAATCAATTAATTTGTTTTGCTCATCAATTTGTTTAATTGCCTTTGCCATATGGCCAGGAAACCAATGAATATTTGTTGTCATTTTATTTTCCTCCTTTTAATCTTTTTTTAATAATTTTTATCATTTTAAATAAAAATTATTTAACATAATCTTCAATTCATTCCAATGAAATTGCGGGAATTTTCTTCCCTTTTTTAATATATTCTAAAAATTTAGCACATAGAAATAAATTATCGATTGTTTCACTGTCAGGTAAAGATATATTTGTTGTCATTAATTTAATAAATTCTTTAACAATTTGTTTTACTGATGATTTTGGTTGAATTCTAACACTATATGCTGTTTCTAATTTTTTTTGATATTTTGTTAATAATAATTGGAATGCTTTAATTGCTACTATTTCTGTATTATCCTCTATTTTAAAAAGTCCTAAAATTTGTGTATTTCAATAAACATTTGGTTGAGAAAAATTAATCCCTGTAATTGGTGCTGTGTCAATAAATTCAACATTATTATAACGATAAATTTTTTCACGGGTAAAAAATATTCCTCTTCCTTTTTCAAATGCTTCATTATTATCAAATATTTTTTCTAATAAAAGTTCTTTATTACTATCTGGTAAACTAATAATTAATATTTTCTTATTAGCATACTTTTTTAAAAGTTTCTTAAAATTAACTAAACACCGCTGATATTCTTTACTAGTTTGCTCTTCATGACATAATAACATTTGACAATAAATTTCTTGGCTATGATAATATTCCATTCATTTTTTTGTTTGTTCAACATCAGCTTTTTGTGTGTTTGAAAATAAAATTATTCTTTTCACATCATTTAATTTCGCATAATTTAAAAGATTAGAACCAGAATGTGCAATTCTTGCATCAACTACTTCAATAATAACATCAGCTGTTTCAGCAAGTTTATAAACCCTATTATTATTTTTAATAAATTCTTTGGGAATTGAAAATTTCTTATCACACATAATTGTGTTTCCTCCTTGTGTTATTATTTTAATACAAATTAAAAAGACTTTATCAGTCTTTTAGGGTTATTTTGTTTTAATAATCTCTTTAATTCGAGCAGCTTTACCAGTTCGATTACGCATGTAATAAATTCTAGCACGACGAACTCGTCCATATTTTATAATTTCAATCTTATCAATTAATGGTGAATGTAAGGGGAATTTTCTTTCAACGCCAGCTCCATTACTAATTTTACGAATTGTAACTGATTCTGCAATTCCGCTACCTTGTAACTTAATTACTACTCCTTCAAAAGCTTGAATTCTAAACTTATTTCCTTCCTGGATTTTATAATGTACTTTAATTGTATCTCCTGAAGAAAATTGTGGCAAATCACTACGAAATTGATCTTTTGTAATTTCTTCTGTTAAATTCATCTTCATAATTGTTTTTTCCTTTCTACGGTAGTTAAACCTTTTTTTCGTTTTTAATTTTTTCTAATAATATTTGTTGTTCTGTGGTTAAAATTTTTTTTTCTAAAAGGTCGGGACGTTTTAATCAAGTTTTTTTTAATGCTTCATATTCTCGTCATTGAGCAATTTTCTGATGATGACCACTTAATAAAACTTCAGGAACATAATGACCATCATATTCAACTGGTTTTGTATAAACAGGATAATCTAATAAATTGTTAGAAAAAGAATCATTGAGATGTGACTGTGTATTAATTACATTTTCACATAAACGAGTAACACTATCAATTACGACCATACTAGCTAATTCGCCGCCAGTTAAAATATAATCACCAATTGACAATTCATAATCAATATAATATAAAACTCTTTCATCAAAACCTTCATAATGCCCACAAACTAAAATTAAATCATTATCATTTGCTGCAAATTGTTGCACTTGTTCTTGCACATATTGCTTGCCTTGTGGTGTTAACAAAATTGTTACACTGTCTTTTGTTTGGTGAGCTTTAATCGCTGCTACTAATGGTTCAATCATTAAAACCATTCCTTCACCACCGCCATATTGGTAATCATCAACTTGATGATGTTTGCCAATGCTATAATCACTAATATCAACAATTTTAATTGCAATTAATTTTTCATAAAGTGCTTTTTTAATAATTGATGTTGTCATAAAATTATTGAACATTTCTGGAAATAAAGTTAATACTGTAAACTTTTTCATTCTAAATCACCTTTTTTAAAATAATTTCTTGTTGTTGCAGATTAACTTGTTCAACATATGCATCAACATTTGGAATCATCATTAATGTACCATCTGTTGTTTTAATTTCAAAAACAAGATGTGCTTTAGTTTCAAATTGATTTACTAAAATCCCAATTTTTTTTTGATTATGAAAGACTGTAAAATTAATTAAATTTTCTTTATTAATAACTTCTATATAATTCAAATCTGCTTTTTGAGCAAATAAATAGCATTCTTTAAAAGTTATTACCTCATTAATATTAGTAAAATCTTTAAACTTTAAAATATAATCTTGCTTAGTAGCAGTAATTTTAATTAATGTTACTGGCATATACATCATTTGAACTTGAATAAACATTAATTTATTAAGCAATTTATTTATATTTTTAATGTTTATTAATAAAGTTGCTTTAATTTCACCTTTAATTGCATAGGGATTTTTAAGTTTAAAAATTTTTAATAAAGCTTCAATCTATAAAACCTCAAACTTAATATTAACTTTATTTTTGTCAACATGTGCTCTAATATTTAATAAAGTTCTTAAGCTATTAGCAATTATTCCTGCTTTACCAATAACATATCCTAACACTTCTTCATTACACATTACTAATAAATTAATTTCTCCTACGTTTGTTGATGGCATTTGGCGAATTTCATAATATAATTCATTATCATTCTGACAAATTAATGGATTAATTAAATTTTTAAGTTCAGTAATATACATTAATTAACACCACACTTAATTACAACTATTTTTTAGCATCTGTTGTTGTCTTTGCCTTCGGATTTTCTTTGTTACCTTTGCTTTTTTATCTGTTGCTGCCTTTTCTTTTGTACTCTTTGTTGTTTTATCAGCATATTTTTCATTATGCAATTTAGTCATTAAACCTTCTTTACTTAACAAATTACGAACAGTATCAGTTGGTTGTGCTCCTGTTAATAATCATTTGTAAGCAAGATTATGATTAATTTTCACATCACCATTAATAGGATTATATGTTCCAATTAACTCAATATATTCTCCATCACGTTTGACACGAGCATCTGTTGCAACAATTCGGTAGAATGCTGCTTTCTTTTTACCTATTCTTTTTAAACGTAATTTTACCATTAATAATTTCCTTTCTAATTCTGCCTTCATGTTAAACTATAAAACTTAACATCCTTTATATAATGCCTGAAATTAAAAAAGAGTCAAGTTTTTTAACTTAACACTCGTATAATGTAAGATGAAGCTCCAAAAAAACAACTCTTGTTAGAGTTTTTTTTATTTGAAATAAAACAATCTCTAAAAGGAGGTAATGATAATTAAACAACAAAAAATATGTGATGTTAATGATTGTTATAAAAAAGTATCATTTATTACCGAAGAATTTTTATCAAATAAAGTTTTATGAACTTGTGAAAAACACAAAGATTTATTAAATCACACAAAAGATAAAAAACAAAAGCGGTTTTATAAACGTTTAGAAAATTCAAAAATTATCTTTGATTATGAAACTGGTTCTTTAAAACTTTGATTTATTAAAACAACTTAATGCAGTGTGGGACGGTTATTTTAAATAACTAAGTGTTTTTATTCCACATATACGGTCTAGCCCAACGGTAATCAGTCCGGAAATAACAGACGCTTTAACAAGCGATAGTCGTGATAAGTGCAAGGTCAACATCAAACGACAATAAATATTGAGATGGCCACTTTATAAATAAATTTGCGATAGATATTACTTCTTAGAAGTGACGGCGGTTTAATAAAAACCACAAAGTCAGCATTAGGCTCTTCAAGGCGCAAGTGAATTTATTTTAAAAACTGAACGTTTTGACCTGAAATGGTGCGGATGAAGAGAGAGAAAACTCTCTGGTGTAAAAAAACAACTGTGGATTATTAAACAATATACCACCACCACTTACCTTAGTGAAGCGGATGGCGGCGTAGTAAATACTTATATAATTAATTCTCGCTTTGGCACTTTAACTTTATGGGTGAGTGCCAAAGAGTTAAAAATAAAAGGAATAATTTAGGAGGTATATATGAAAAAGTTAAATAAAATTTGTCTTAAAAAAAGATATTGAGGTTATTGTTTTAGATGTAATCAAGAAAACAAATTACAAGAATTAATACTACGAGCTTATCCCGTATCATTTAAAGATATCACTGATGAGCATTGAGCATTAGGTATAAAAAATTAGGAGAAATAAATTATGAATAAAAGATACTTATTAGTAATGAAAAGTAAATATGGTGATTTTAAAACAAACTGTTTTTATACATTATAAGAAGCAAAAATTACTGCTAATATTTAAAATCAACAAGAATGATTAACAACTATTATTAATTTAGAAAATGAAAATATTAAATGAAAAGGATGTGAATAATATGTGAAAAGATGAAAATGGCAATGTTTATACTGAAGAAGATTTATTTAATATAGCATTAGAAGAATGTTATTCAGAAGAAAGTGCTTATGACTATATTGATAATTTAATTAATGAAATGGAATTAGAGGAAATTTAATTATGGAAGATTTAAAGTTAAATAATGAAGTTAAAAATATTACTTATCCGTTTTATTTAAAAGGAAATGATTTTAAAGAATTAAGTTTAAAAGCATTAACAATTAAAAAATGAATTGATGAAAATGGACAAGAATTAGCAGAATTTATATATCGACAACAAGCTTGATTAATAAATGGAGAATATAAATCACAATCATTGAAAGATTTAAAATTAGTAGTTTCAAAAATTGATTATATTTTTAGAGAACCATTAGAATTAATAAAAAATTTTAAAGATAAATTAAATTTTATTAGAAAAGATATTTTGAATTTAGAAAATAATATTAAGAGTAATCATGATTCTTTAAAAAATAGTGTAATTAATATTCAATTTCAAAAACAAAATGAAATTATTGAAACTCATAGAAAAGAAAAATTTTTAGAAATTAAAAGTGTAGCAAAACAAGAACAAGAATTAAAAATTATTACTAGTAATTTTCGTAAAAATAAATTATTAATTAAAGATATTGAAATATTGGATATTGATGATGATTTTTTAGAAAAAGCAAATAAATTAGAACTTATTAATCTTATTAAAAACTATTTAATTGTTGATGAACAAATTGTTAAAAACGAAATTAAAGACCAATGAGATAGTGATAAAGATATTAATTTAATTGGTGTTAAAGGTATTAATTTTAAAATAAATAAAGGAGAAAAATAATATGGTAAATATTGTTGAATTTTTAAGAACAGATAAGGTAACAGAGTGAATTAAAAGTAAATTTTCTAACGAAAATGAAATTGCAAGATTTAAAAGTAATATAGTTGCAATATCAAATAGTAATGAATTATTACAAAAAGCAGACCCAAAAACAATTATGACCGCTTGTTATCAAGGAGTATTATTAAACTTACCAATGGAAAAACAATTCGGATATGCTTATGTAGTTCCATATAATACTAAAATAACAAGAATTATTAATGGTCGTGAAGTGCAAGAATGAGTTAATCAAGCACAATTTCAAATGGGTTATAAAGGTTATATTCAATTAGCACAAAGAAGTGGACAATATCTAGATATAGCAGCATCAGATGTTAGAGATGGTGAATTAATAAATTATGATCGTTTAAAAGGAACTAGTTTTAATTGAATTAAAAATGAAGATGAATGAGAAAAATTACCAATTATAGGTTATGTATCTTATTTTAAAATGGTTAATGGTTTTGAAAAAACATTGTATATGACAAAATAACGAATGGAAAATCATTTTATGAAATATTCTAAAACTTATGCTAAAAATAAATCATTTTATATTGCTACTTTTGATGAAATGGCACTTAAAACAGTATTAACATCATTATTAAGAAAATGAGGTATTATGTCTGTTGAATTACAACAAGCATATAAATCAGACCAAGCAGTTATTACTACTAATGATGAAAAGATTTATATTAATAATGATATTACTGTCGCCAAAAATCAGGGGCAGATGAGTAATGAACCCTTATCAAATAATGTAAACAAAAACCCCATCTTATACAGAAATAGCGGACACAAACGATAATGTCGTTAAAGAAGAAGATATTTCTAATGTAGTACCAGTAAGTTTAGATAATGATAATTAAAGGATAAAAACTATGGATTAGAACTTTTCCTAGTTAAGTTTTTAATTAAAAATAATAAATATACGGTATAATATTATTATGAGAAAGGTACTTGATGGAAACTATTTATAAGGATTTAAAAACTATTTATTATGTGGGGTGAAAAAGTGTCAACTTTAGGAGGTAATAATTATAGCTAATTTTATGATAATGTTATTCGTGAATTATCAATGATTGTGAATAATGAAAAAATTATATCACATAATAATCCTGTCTTAGCATTAGAAATAAAATTGTATTATGTTATGAAAAGTTCAAAATATAATTCAACACAAAAAGATGAAATTTTAAAACGAATGATTATTTAACGAACAAAAGCCTTAGAATATAAGGCAACCGAGTTAATTAAAAAATATGCACAGGTTTATCAAAAAATTTATCAAAAACCATTATATTTACAATATGCCTATATCTCAATCTTAAAAAAGGTAAAATATTTTACCCAAGAACGTTATGGTGAACGATTAAATATTATTAGTAACTTTTATTTCCGTTATTTAGAGCAACAACAGTGACAAGAATTAGTAGAAGGAATTATTGCCGAATCGCAACGAAGAATGCAGGCTGTTTTTTTACAAAGAAAACAACAATGTAATAAATAAAAATCGATATATTAACATAAATATATCGATTTTTATTTATATAATTATAAAAATGAATGAGGTGTTAAGATGACAAAAATTATTTTAGTTATTACAGGAAGCATTGCTGCTCATAAGGGCCTTCATTTATATGAAGCATTAAAAAAAGAACATGATGTTGAATTACTTTTAACACAAGATGCTTTAAAATTTTTAAAGGATTGACCAGCAACAGCAAAAACCGAAATTTTTATGAAACAATATTATGATAAAAAAGACTTATCAGAACATATTACAATTGCTGAGCAAGCTGATTTATTTGTTGTTTACCCAGCAACACAAAACTTTATTGCTCAGATTGCTCATGGTTTTACAAATACGTTAGCGAGTTTAGTATATAGTGCTACGCAAAGTTATAAAATGATTTTTCCTGCAATGAATAGTAAGATGTATTTATCACCAGTTAATTTACGGAATTTAGCACAATTAATAGCAGATGGGAATCAAATTTATGAACCTCGTTCAGGGATGCTTGCTTGCAATATGGTTGGGATTGGTCGCGCCTGAGAATGAGAAGATGTTCTAAAGGAAATAAAGCAATTTTTGGTTTGAAAAAACTTGTGAAAAGATAAAAAAGTTATGCTTAATTTTGGTCGAACAAAAACATATTTAGATGATATTCGTTATTTGACAAATAATTCGAGCGGGAAAATGGGAAATGCATTGCATACTGTATTAACATGAACAAACTGTTCTTTAACAACAATTGTTGGTGATTGTGATTTTTCAATTTATTATGAGCATGTTAAAGCAAACACAAATGATGAAATGTTAACAGCAATGTTAAAAATGTATAAAGAACAAGACATTATTATTGCGTGTGCTGCTTTAAACGATTATCAAGTTGCTGTTCCTATTAAAGGAAAAATTAGCAAGCGAAAAAATCCTCAACTTGCTGTATCATTACTTCCTAATGTTGATGTCTTATCTGAATTAGGTAAGTTAAAACAGCACCAAATTTTAGTTGGTTTTAGTGCTCAAAATAATTTTGATTTAGATTATGCTCACCAAAAGTTAATTGACAAAAATTTAGATTTAATTATTATCAATCAAATTAATGTTATTGGTACTGATCAAAATGAAATCATTTTATTAACAAAAAAAGGGCATCAACAAATTCCTAGTCAAAACAAAATTATTATTGCAAAAGAAATTTTAGCAGCAATTAGTGAATTAATAAAGGAGCGAACACAGTAATGAAATTATTAGTTGATATTGGCAATACAGCAATTAAATTTGCAATTCTTAATTCTCAAAAAAAGATTATTGTTTTTTTAATAATATCTAGTCGCGAATTATTTGTTGAAAAGAATTTTCGGCAAAAAATAATAACTGGTTTAAGTACAATAAAATTAGTTTTAACAGATCTTACATTATTAGCTTTATCTTCTGTTCAGCCAATGTGAGATGATTTATTTTATCAATTAGCTGCAGATTTAAAAATTCCTTTTTATCAAGTTAAAAAAAATTTGTTTACTGAGCGGTTAAAAACAGACATTACTAATATTAGCAATCTTGGTGCTGATTTAATTGTTGGTTCATATGCAACATTAGTTTTATTTCCTAAACAAGATGTTATTTTAGTTAATATGGGAACAGCAACAACAATTTCATTACTAAAACAAGGAATTCTCTTAGGAACAATTATTATGCCAGGTTTAGAAACAGCAGCAGAAGCTTTATTTGAACGTGCACAATTATTACAAAAATTTGATTTTTCTTATGACAATGCGACTTTAGGAAAAAATACTAAACAAGCAATCAATATTGGATTAGTCAATGGTCATTTATTAACAATTACTACTTTTGTTAACCAACTTGCAACTGAAGCAATAAAACCACAAGTAATTTTAACAGGAGGTAATGCTGTTTACATCAAAAAATTAGTTAATTACCATTATAATAAAGATTTACTTTTTAAAGGATTAGTTGCCATTTTACAAGATAATAAATTAATATAAAAAATAGGACTTTAGTCCTATTTTTTATATTTTTTGAGATATTTTATTAATTTTAAAGGCCATTTAGGTATTTAATACATTTATTTGTGTTCGTTGCTTTATTTTATTAAAAAATAAAGATTACCCAACATGTCCAATTTTCTTATTTTGATTTACTTATTTGTCTACTTAAGACATTTTTAATATTAACATACATTTTTAAAATTGCAAGATTTTAAAAATATTTTTTTGTTTTAGACAAATAAAAAAAATTAATTGAAGAAAAATGAACAGCCTATAAGAAACTTCAATTAATTTTTAAAAACGTATGAAAAACAAACTTTAAGATTATTTTAGATTTAAATATTGCCATAAAATACAAATTTTAGCACAAAAGGAAAGGCTAGAATAATTTAAAAAAGATATAAATGTAACAATATTTATTTTTCATACATAAATATCATAAACTATATTTTTCTAATAATCAATTAATTTTGTAAAAAATACGATAAAAATAAGGTACTTTTTTAATCAGTGTTAGGAATATATTAAAAAATGATATAATATTTCAGGAAGTGGGGTGGTTATTATGCATGACGGTATTTTTTTAATCAATAAACCAACAGGAAAAACAAGTAATAAGGTTATTCAAGAAATTAAACAAAAATTGCAGATTAATAAAATTGGTCACGCAGGAACATTAGACCCATTAACAACAGGATTGTTAGTTGTTTTAGTGAATAATGCTACGAAAATGAGTGAATATTTGTTAACAGCAGATAAAGCGTATGATGTTGAAATGTGATTATTTGTTGAGACAGATACTGGCGATATTACTGGGAATGTGCTTAATAAAACAGCACCATTTAAGATTCAAAAAAAAATATTAGAAAAAATATTTAATGAATTTAATGGATTTATGTATGAACAATATCCGCCAAAATATTCTGCTATTAAAGTTAATGGTAAAAAACTTTACGAGTATGCACGCCAAGATAAAGAAGTAAAAATTAAACCACGAACTGTTACAATTAAGGCAATTAAATTAAAAAAATATGATGCACATAATCATACAATTAAATTTAGTGTGTTATGTACTAAAGGAACATATATTAGAAGTTTAGTGACTGATATTGCAGCAAAATTAAATACTATTGCTACTGTTACAGCTTTATGCCGTACGCAATCAGGGAATTTTATGCTATCTAAAGCAATTAACCTTGAAGCAGTAAATTTTAATGAGTTAATATCGATGTATGATTCTTTATTTATTAATAATCAACAATTATTACTTTATCATCATGATGAAGAAATTCGACAAGGAAAACCTATTGTTATTATTAATCATACTGACCCAATTATTTTTATTATTGATAAAAATAAAAATGTTTTAGCAATTTATAAACATATTGGAAAACATGTTTATGCCTGTCAACGTGGACTATGAGGACATATTAAACCTAAAAACCAAGATGGCAGAGAGAAGGATGATCATTATTAATGAAAACTTTAGTATGAAATAAGCCAAGTGATAAGAAACCAAAAGTTGCTTGTTTAGGTTTGTTTGATGGGTTTCATCAAGGTCATTTAAAATTAATTACACGTTTAATGGAGATTAAAAAACAGTATAACCTTGCAACATTATTTTTTACTATGTCACAAAGTGTTAGTGATTTTTTACAACAAACAAATACAAAAATAGTAGATAATCATTCAAAACAACAAATTGTTGAAAAATTAGGATTTGATTATTATTTAGAAGTGCCGCTTAGTACTGCATTTATAAATTTATCTGCACAACAATTTTTAACAATTTTAAAAAAACAATTTAATGTTACAAAAATTGTCATTGGTTCTGATTTTCTGTTTGGAAAAAATCGTGAAGGGAATTTTAATGATATTATTGCTTTTTTTGGTCAAGAAAATGTTTATTTAATTACTCGTCAAGATAATTTGTTTTCTTCAACAACAATTCGAAATTTTTTATTAGAATATAATTTAGAATCAGCAAATAAATTATTGTATGAAGATTATAATTTACGTTGAGAAGTAAAACCAGGAAAACAATTAGGACGAACAATTAATTTTCCAACGGCAAATATTTATTTGCCACAAAAAGTAATTTTACCGTATGGTGTTTATGTAACAGAAACATTAGCACAAGGCAAACTTTATCCTTCAATGACATCTTATCGGTTATTTGAAGGGAAAGAAGTTGTTGAAACATATTTGCTAAATGTTAATTTGGATTTATATGGTCAGGAAATCATTGTTTATTTTAAAAAATATCTTCGAGAAAATATTAAAATTAATAATTTAGCAGAATTAGTTGCGCTTTTAGAACAAGATTTAGTTAATACCCTTGCTTTTTTTGCTAAAAAAACATAATATTAATGAGGTTGTTATTTCATTGATTTAAGATAACCCTTTCTTAAATTCTTTGTTTTAACATAATAAGCCACTAAATGAAGGGAGAAAATAGTAATGGTTTTAAAAGAAAAAAAGCAGAATTAGTTACAAAGTTTGGCCAAAATGCCAAAGATACTGGTTCAACAAAAGTTCAAATTGCAATCTTAACAGAAGATATTAACAATTTGACCGAACACTTAAAATTACATCGAAAAGATATTGTTTCAAGAAGAAGTTTATTGCAAAAAGTAGCACAAAGAAAACACTTGCTTGCATATTTAACCAAAACTGATTTTAATGAATATAAAGCAATCATTGAAACATTAGGAATTAGAAAATAAGGTTTAAGTTTTTAACCTTTTTTTTTAAAGTTTAATATGGAGTATAATAAGATAAATTAATAATTTATTTAATTGCAACAATTACTATTATTTAGTTAATAAATTTGTTATTGTGCATTTAATTTACATTTAAAAAAAGATTATTTTACTTAATGTTAGAATTAAGGTAATGAAAAGGGTGATATATTATGGAAAAAGAATTTGCTGTAGTAACAGGAGCATCATCAGGAATTGGATATGGTTATTGTCAGTGATTGTTGAAGCAAGGTTATTATATTATTAGAGTATCTCGCCATACAGAATGAGCAAAAGAATTACAACAACAATTTCCTGAACAAACAATTGTTGATTTATCATATGATTTGTCTGTTCCTGAAAATTGTTATGCTTTATTTGAAGAAATAAAACAGTATCATATTGTTTTATTTATTAATAATGCTGGTTTTGGGAAAAAAGGTCTTTTTATAATAATTCCTCTAGCAGATGAATTAAAAATGATTAATTTAAATATTAAAGCAGCCCATATTTTAACAAAACTTTTTACGCAATATTTTATTGAGCAGAAAAAAGGACGAATTATTAATATTTCTTCCCTAGCTGCCTTTTCCTTTGGGCCAGGAATGGAAACTTATTATGCAACAAAAGCATATATTTTAAGTTTATCTGTTGCTATTAATACTGAATTAAAGAAAAAAAAATCACCAGTTCGTGTAATTGCTATTTGTCCTGGAGCCACACAAACTGCGTTTTTTAAAAATGCTGATTTTAAAAATAATAAAACATTACCGGGTTTAATGTCATTAGAACGATTTATTAAAAAATCCTTATCAAAAGCATTAAAAATAAAAAGAAAAAATTATTTAATTATTTGTTGAAAAAATCGCTCTTTGAAACGTTTATTTCGTATTATTCCACAAAACTCTTCATTAAATTATACATATTTAATTCAAACTAAAGATTAAAATTTTATATATGGGTTAATTTATGCCATAAATTAGAAATTATTTACGGATCAAAAAATATATTTTAAAATAATTGTTAACCCCTTTGATTTTTTTTAATAACATAAAAAATATTTCGAATATATATGATATTAAAATATATATAAGATATTTGGGATATAGTTATTTTTTAAAAAGGATGGATTTAAATACTATGAAAAAGCTATTAGCAATGTTGGGAGTTGGCAAATTTTAGTGTGGTTAGTGTTGGTTCTGTTATTAGTTGTAAAAATGCTTGAAACAATAATCACCATAATAATGAAAATGAAATTGATTATAATGGATATTTAAAAATTTTAAATGATATAACAAAAGCAGCATCAAATGCAATTCAAAAATACACAGCAGAAAAAACTTTAATTGATACTAATTTTTACCCAAATATTGATTTTGAAAACTTATTTTCAATGATAAGAAATGATCGCTAAAAGGAAGTATTAAAAGAAGAAGATGGTAAGGTTGCGCCAGTTTTAGCAACTCTTAAAACTGGTTTTATGGCATTTTTTAACAATATTAATCGAGAAATTGCTAATAAATATTCAAACTATTATCCAAATAGTTTTCCGTTGAATATTGGACCGGATAGTGTGAACTTTATTTTAAATTTTATTTATGTTGAAAAATTAGGCAAACTAGCATATATTAATCCGAAAGGTTTAAAAGCTGTTCGTTTAGACTTTAAATTTGATGTTAACATTAAATTTAAAAAATTAGAAACAGTTGTACCATTTTTAATTCAATATACTATTACCAATGATATTGATAAAATGCAAAAAATTTTAAAAGCAGTAGTAGAAAAAATATCAAATTCAATCATTAAATTTTTTAATGAGAAGATGTCGGGTGATATTATTGTTTATAAACATGAAGCTTTCAAAAGTATTTATGATAATTTTGATTTAAATTATGCTTATGATCACAGTATGTTAGATGCAATTGTCCAAAGAGAATTAGAAGAAGGTTTAAAAAAAGATGATACGTTAGGAGAACTTGGAGAAAATATCACTTATGCTAGTGATGAAAAAATATTAATTTTATCAAATTCAATTATTAATCCAGATACAAACGGTGTGACACCAGTCTTGCTATATGATGAAAAATATGCCTGAGTTAATACTGGGTATGCTCCAGACAAATTAACACCTGAAAATTTCTTAGAATTTTATGGTGAAAAATTACAGTTAGGACAGTTTAAAATTAATTTAGCAAAAATTTTAGTTGCTGAATTGCCGTTATCAGGGATTGTAGTAAATGACAATAAACCAATTTATATTAATGTAGGAATAACACGAGCAGAAATGATCAAAAAGATTGAGAACTTTGGACGAATTATTGCTGCGTTTTATAAATATTTCCAAATTACATGAGATATTCGTGTCCATGCTGAAGGGGTTATTTTATTACCAATTAAAAAATGAGAAACATTAAATAACCAATTTGCAAAAAATCCGATAGTATTACAAAAGCTTAGGTTTTATAAAAAATATAAATAAAATAATTAGATAACTTTTTAAAAGGTTGATTTATCAGTGTTTTAGAAATATATTTAAAATAAAGAATAATTTTTATACCAAAACCTAAACTTTTTTCTTACTACCAAAAATCCTGCTTTATCGCTTCAAACAATTTGGAACGATTATTTAAGAGAATTTAAGGAACAACCTGAAATCAAAATTTTACCTGATATTGGAAAGTTCTGAGTTACAGCTCATAACAAATTTAATGTTGACATTGGTAAATATCGTTCATTTACTTGACATTATGGATGATATTATGAACTTAAATTTTGTTTTGGTGTTAACCAAACAATGAATAATATTTATTATACACCTTAACCAATTGATAAATATCGAATTTTGTTTAAACCAGAAGACTATGTCTATCGACCATCATAAGATATTAATTATGATAGGTTAAGAATAATAAAGTTTACTTTATTGTTTTTTATTTGGCATCGTGTACGATGAAGCGATAAAAAATAACTCTTGTTAAATAAAAGAGTTGTTTTTTTATTTATAAAACCAAAATTATTAATTAATTCAGAGAAAGGACAGCATCTTAAAATCTTAAAATAGAAACTTTTTATCATAACTTTTTTGTTAACTTAAAATTATGTTACACATTTATTAAATATCTTAGAAATCTTTATAAAGTGTACTTGTTTTTCTCCTAATTTAAGGTGTTGTCTTTCCTCTGTTTCAGTTAATTAATTTTGCTAATAAAAAAATAATATCAAAGAAAGGAATGGGTAATGAAAATTAATAAGCAATAACAAATTTGTGATATTAATAACTGTTATAAATCAATATCATTCATTACCGAAGAATTTTGATAGTATTACAAAAGCTTAGGTTTTATAAAAAATATAAATAAAATAATTAGATAACTTTTTAAAAGGTTGATTTATCAGTGTTTTAGAAATATATTTAAAATAAAGAATAATTTTTATACCAAAACCTAAACTTTTTTCTTACTACCAGAATTTTTATCAAATAAAGTTTTATGAACTTATGAAAAACATAAAGATTTATTAAATGGCACAAAAGATAAAAAACAAAAGCGGTTTTATAAACGCTTAGAAAATTCAAAAATTATCTTTGATTATGAAACTGGGTTCTTAAAATTTAAATTTTATAAAACAACTTAATGCAGAGCGGGAACGGTTATTTATTAATAACTAAGTGCTTCCATAAAAACATGAGTTTAAACTCATTCCCATAGCCGGCCGAGGCAAGCACTGAAATAGTGTATGAGGAAAAATGTAAATTGGCGCTGGTTCATTAGAACTAAGCGATAGTCGTGATAAGTGCAAGGTCAACATCAAACGACAATAAATATTGAAATGGCCACTTTATAAATAAATTTGCGATAGATATTACTTCTTAGAAGTGACAGCGGTTTAATAAAAACCACAAAGTCAGCATTAGGCTCTTCAAGGCGCAAGTGAATTTATTTTAAAAACTGAACGTTTTGACCTGAAATGGTGCGGATGAAGAGAGAAAACTCTCTGGCGTAAAAAATAAAAAACAACTGTGGATTATTAAACAATATACCACCACCACTTACCCTAGTGAAGCGGATGGTGTAGTAAATACTTATATAACTAATTCTCACTTTAACACTTTCACTTAGGAGTGAGTGCCAACGAGTTAAAAATAATAGGAATAATTTAGGAGGTATATATGAAAAAGTTAAATAAAATTTGTCTTAAAAAAAGATATTGAGGTTATTGTTTTAGATGTAATCAAGAAAACAAATTACAAGAATTAATACTACGAGCTTATCCTGTATCATTTGAAGATATCACTGATGAGTATTGAGTATTAGGCAGAAAAAATTAGGAGAAATAAATTATGAATAAAAGATACTTATTAGTAATGAAAAGTAAATATGGTAATTTCAAAACAAACTGTTTTTATACATTATAAGAAGTAAAAATTACTGCTAATATTGAAAATCAACAAGAATGATTAACAACTATTATTAATTTAGAAAATGAAAATATTAAATGACAAGGATGTGAATAATATGTGAAAAGATGAAGATGGCAATGTTTATACTGAAGAATAATTATTTAATATAGCATTAGAAGAATGTTATTCAGAATAAAGTGCTTATGACTATATTGATAATTTAATTAATGAAATGGAATTAGAGGAAATTTAATTATGGAAGATTTAAAGTTAAATAATGAAGTTAAAAATATTACTTATCCGTTTTATTTAAAAGGAAATAATTTTAAAGAATTAAGCTTAAAAGCATTAACAATTAAAAAATGAATTGATGAAAATGGACAAGAATTAGCAGAATTTATATATTGACAACAAGCTTGATTAATAAATGGAGAATATAAATCACAATCATTAAAAGATTTAAAATTAGTAGTTTCAAAAATTGATGGTAGTAAGAAAAAAGTTTAGGTTTTGGTATAAAAATTATTCTTTATTTTAAATATATTTCTAAAACACTGATAAATCAACCTTTTAAAAAGTTATCTAATTATTTTATTTATATTTTTTATAAAACCTAAGCTTTTGTAATACTATCAGATATTTTGAATTTAGAAAATAATATTAATAGTAATCATGATTCTTTAAAAAATAATGTAATTAATATTCAATTTCAAAAACAAAATGAAATTATTGAAACTCATAAAAAAGAACAATTTTTAGAAATTAAAAGTGTAGCAAAACAAGAACAAGAATTAAAAATTATTACTAGTAATTTTCGTAAAAATAAATTATTAATTAAAGATATTAAAATATTGGGTATTAATGATAATTTTTTACAAAATGCCAATAAATTAGAACTTATTAATTTAATTAAAAATTATTTAATTGTTGATAAACAAATTGTTAAAAACGAAATTAAAGACCAATAAGATAGTGATAAAGATATTAATTTAATTGGTGTTAAAGGTATTAATTTTAAAATAAATAAAGGAGAAAAATAATATGGCAAATATTGTTGAATTTTTAAGAACAGATAAGGTAACAGAGTGAATTAAAAGTAAATTTTCTAACGAAAATGAAATTGCAAGATTTAAAAGTAATATAGTTGCAATATCAAATAGTAATGAATTATTACAAAAAGTAGACCCAAAAACAATTATGACAGCTTGTTATTAAGGAGTATTATTAAACTTACCAATGAAAAAACAATTCGGATATGCTTATGTAGTTCTATATAATACTAAAATAACAAGAATTATTAATGATCGTGAAGTGCAAGAATGAGTTAATTAAGCACAATTTCAAATGGGTTATAAAGGTTATATTCAATTAGCACAAAGAAGTGGACAATATCTAGATATAGCAGTATCAGATGTCAGAGATGGTGAATTAATAAATTATGATCGTTTAAAAGGAACTAGTTTTAATTGAATTCAAAATGAAGATGAACGGGAAAAATTACCAATTATAGATTATGTAGAATATTTTAAAATGGTTAATTGTTTTGAAAAAACTTTATATATGACAAAAGAACAAATGGAAAATTATTTTATGAAATATTCTAAAACTTATGCTAAAAATAAATCATTTTATATTGCTACTTTTGATGAAATGGCACTTAAAACAGTATTAACATCATTATTAAGAAAATGAGGTATTATGTCTGTTGAATTACAACAAGCATATAAATCAGACCAAGCAGTTATTACTACTAATGATGAAAAGATTTATATTGATAATGATATTGCTGTAGCCAAAAATCAGAGGCAGATGAGGAATGAACCTGTATCAAACAACATAAATTATACCCCATCTTATACAGAAATAGCGGACACAAACGATAATGTCGTTAAAGAAGAAGATATTTCTAATGTAGTACAAGTAGTTAATAATAACAATGATGAGGATGTATGCGCATGATAAAAATAGGGATTGACCCATTAGGAACTAGCACTATCGCTATTGTTGTTTTTGAAAATAATAAATTAATTGATGATTATGAATTTATTAATAAAGATTGAATTAAACAAATTGATTTTATAAGAGATATATTATGTGATATATGAAAATACAATAATTATATTTTAAATATTGAAGATTGTTTATATACCTCTGCTAATGCAAGTAAATATAGAGACTATTTATTACGATTACTAGGTGTAATAGAAGATATTAATTAAAGACTAAGATTACTCATTAATTGAGTATCACCAAAACACACTAAATCAGTTGTTAAAAATATGGAAAATTTAAGTAAATATAATAATAATTGTATTCAAGAATTTAGTAAAGATGAAAATTTAACTTATGAATTATGGTAAAGGTTGAAAATATAATAATGAAAAAATAAGTAATCATTTACGTGATGCAATTATTATTACTAATTATAAGGGGTAATATTATGAAACATTCATTTAATTAAAAAACAGGAAAATATTATTCTAAATTAATTCGTAATGTTAATATTTACTTAAATGAAAATGAAGAAAAAGTTTGAAATGAATTTAATGACTTTACTTATTCACAACGAATTAAACATCTTATTAATTTTTATATAAAACACAATAAAATCGGTGATAAATATGAATAAATATATTTTATGTTATAGTTCAGAACAAGGTAATCGCCCTTGTAAAACTCCACTTGGTTAATATATAACTTGTACTGATATTAAAGATGTAAATATCAATTCAATCTGAGACTGAGAATATTTAATCAATAAATATGGTGAAAAGAATTTAATTATCTTAAAAACAAATAAAAAATAACTAATTAAGGTTATTTTTTTTAAATACTATTTGTTAGTTGTCTAATAGCATCTTTTTGTGCTTGTTTTTTATCGTTTACTTTAACTTGTTTTTAACATTTTTAATTTGACCTGTTTTTAATGCTAATTCTGTTGCATAATCAGCTCCTCTTAAATGTTTTTCGTGAGCAATAACAGCAGTTCTTAATTCTCTAATTTCTGATTTATATTTTTTAATTTTTTTAGCAGATAATCCAATAATCCTAAGACTATCCATTCCTCCTGCACCTGCTAACATAAGTAAAGTAATTATTAATGTATCATTTAACATTTTTTTAATTCCTTTCTTATCCTTATTCAAACAGTGGCCATCTATCCTTTCAGAACAAAATAATTTATAAATTAAACTATATAACCACCCAAAAATATCAACCACCCTTATAAAATATAGTTTATTTTAAATTTAATTCTTTGTTATTTTCATTTTGTATATTTTTTAATTTTTCTTCTGTTATACCATCTAAATTATTTCATTTTTTTGCTACTCTTGGTTGAATAACACGCTGATTAATCCGGCAATCTAAGCAATGTCTTAAATGGTCTTTTTTTCATTTTGATTTATCAATTCAAATAATAATTAAAGAAATTATTAAAGTGATTAAAGGCAAAATTGTAAATACTAATCCCATTTTAGATATTTTTAATCGTGGAATATCAATTTTCATATCTACTTTTGGTTTACTACTAGCAACAAATATACCTTGAATTCCGTGTGTAAATAAAGGTGTTAGTAAAATAGCAATTCCATTACCTCAATATTGTCCATAATTATACCAATTAATTTGGTCTTTAATGTCATTAATCATCCCATATTCTAATCAACAATTTAATGCTAAAAATATCAATGTATAAAAACTAACTACTCAACTACGAATTTTATATTTTCTTTCTCATTCTCTAATATCTTTATGAGTTCAATTATAAGTCGGCATAGGGTATTTTTTAAATCAATTTCAAAGTAAGGCACCCCTTTAATCAAGTTGTTTTATCTTGTTTCATTAATTAAACTCCTTTTTAATTTATTCTTTTTCTTTCAATATAAATTCCATTTAAATATTGTGCTAATTCTTCTTTTTCAATAGTTACTTTTCCATAATTAGTATTTTTATCTCATTAAAATATTGAAAAATAACCTTCTATTGATGTTCCGATATAATGAGTTGTTGGTACTTTTTCATTTATAAATTTAGAATTTACAAAAATTGTAAAACCATATATTCTAAATTTTGTTTCAATAGAACAATTTATACGATAATAATATTTATTATCAAATGCTCTAACAGTATATTATTTTGAATTTATAATAAAATCACTAGTATTAACAATTTCTCAATCATTATTACTAATAGATATATCACCACTACCTAATAATAAATTACCATTAATAGTTTTAATATTTGTGCCACTTACTAATTTATCTTGTTTATTAACTAAAAAATTATCAATCGTATTTGCATCATAATAATTATTTTCTAAATTTTTTGATGTTTTTACAATGTATTTACCATCAACTTTTTCAATATAATTTTTATTTAAATCACTATCTTTAATAACATCTGATGGAATATCGCCACTTTGTTTTGCTTTTCAAACACCACTTTCTTCATAAATAGTATCATTATCAAACAGAACAATAAGTTTAATATATTCATTATAATCAATTTTAGAAAAATCATTAATAGTTGAATAAGAAATATTTATTGAATTATCTGTTTGTAATCGTTCTTTTAATTAAAATAATAATGTTGGATAAAAAGTTTTTTTACTAATATGTTTATATTCTTCTTCTCATGAATGAGCATAATTATCTAACCTATAATTATAAGGTCTAGATGCTGTTTTACTATATATAATATCAATTATTTCACCTTCTAATTTTAAAGCATTTTTAACATCACGAGTAATATTTTCATTAGCTTCTGGGTCATTAGTTTGTGAATAAGCAACTCCACCTTACGAAAATTAAGCACTACCAGTTAAATTATTAACTCCTTTTGGTAAATATCAATTAATAACTGCTAATAAACAAGCAGATTGAATATAACTTAATCATTTATCATATTCAATTAATCCAGTATTATCTTTTTTTACTTATGGAAATAAATCTTTTTTATTAATCTTATCAGAAATTGTCCCGCCCGATAACCTATCCATTCACAAACTAGTTTTTAAAATAGCATTATAAATTAAATTATCATTATAAGCAGATTGTTTTCTATCATTAATAGGTTGTCAAAGTTTACTTTCTTTAACATCTTCAACTGTTATAAATAACAAATTACTTAAATTATTTTCCATATAAAACAACTCTTAATTGATTACAATATTTATTTTTTAAATTACTTAGCTTATAACTATTAACTATTGTTTTTGTTTTCTTAATTTTTTTAATAGTTTGATTAGTTTTGTAAAACATATTTTTAACTGGTGTTTTATATAAATTCTTAATATTTTTAACATCACTTCGGCGTTCACGATATCATTTTTTATTATTAATTCCACCAGTAAAATTAAAATTAAAATGTCCAACCTTTAAATTATTAATAAACTTTTTAAGTTTATTTAATTTTTGAATAGTTGGTAATGTTAATTTAATATTTCCTTTGGGATATTTTTCTTTTAATGCTTGTGGTAATTGTTTTTTAATATAATTTCTTAAATGACTAGGTAATTATTTTCTTAATCAATAACGCCAAAATAAAGTTCCCGCATTAGATACAGTATTACTTAATAATTTTCATATTTCAACTGGAACACTAGGATAAACATAAGGTTCATAAAACTTAGGATGTTTTGCTGTTTTTGTGTATATATTAAAATAGTTAAATTACCTGTTAAAATTAACTTATTTGTTATATTAAACATACCACTATCAAGTCAACTACTATTTAAAGGTTGTCAATTAGTATTAAGATAATTTTCCTTTTTAAATTGTTCTCTATTTTTAATATTATTATCTTTTTCTAATTGACTTAATATTTGTTGTATTTCTTTTTTATGACCTTTTTTAATTAAATCTAAATAAGTAAATGGATTTAATCACTGATAAATATCTTTAATTTTATTTGTAATTTTATTATATTTATCAGTAATATAATTAATTGGCTTTAATACTTTATTTTAAACTTTATTAACTCTATTAATTAAATTTACAAATTTACTTATTAAAGGTTTATTTTCTAAATTAGTTACTAATAAAGTTAAAACTTGTAATATTAGTAAATTAATTTTCTATTAACCTTGCGTATTTGGTTTAGATTCTTGTTTTGATGATGAAATTACATAATCAACTGGCACTATAAATGTTTTATTAAGATTATTTTTAGCAGTATTAATTTCATCTTGTGTTGGTTATTTTTCTAAAATAATTTTACATGTTTTTGGATATAAAATAGTTGGTGTAGCATATTGCACTTTACCAATTCATTTAGGGTTAGCAGTATCATTATCTAAAACTTGTTGAATAGTATCCATATTAATCGGAAATGCTCATACTTGTTTATTTAATAATAAACCATTTAAATTAGTAAAATTATAACCTTTATCACGATTAACTTATCCTTTTGTATATGTTTTTTCTAAATGAAAACTTTTAGATACTGGAATTCCCATTGCAGTATTTTCATACAATTCACCATTAACCATCGCTTTTAATTGGGATTGTGAACCAATTACTTTTAAATAAGCAGGTAATGTTATTCAGAAGAAAGTGCTTATGACTATATTGATAATTTAATTAATGAAATGGAATTAGAGGAAATTTAATTATGGAAGATTTAAAGTTAAATAATGAAATTAAAAATATTACTTATCCGTTTTATTTAAAAGGAAATGATTTTAAAGAATTAAGTTTAAAAGCATTAACAATTAAAAAATGAATTGATGAAAATGGATAAGAATTAGCAGAATTTATATATCGACAACAAGCTTGATTAATAAATGGAGAATACAAATCACAATCATTAAAAGATTTAAAATTAGTAGTTTCAAAAATTGATTATATTTTTAGAGAATCATTAGAATTAATAAAAAATTTTAAAGATGAATTAAATTTTATTAGAAAAGATATTTTGAATTTAGAAAATAATATTAAGAGTAATCATGATTCTTTAAAAAATAGTGTAATTAATATTCAATTTCAAAAACAAAATGAAATTATTGAAACTTATAAAAAAGAACAATTTTTAGAAATTAAAAGTGTAGCAAAACAAGAACAAGAATTAAAAATTATTACTAGTAATTTTCGTAAAAATAAATTATTAATTAAAGATATTGAAATATTGGGTATTAATGATAATTTTTTACAAAATGCTAATAAATTAGAACTTATTAATTTAATTAAAAATTATTTAATTGTTGATGAACAAATTGTTAAAAACGAAATTAAAGACCAATGAGATAGTGATAAAGATATTAATTTAATTGGTGTTAAAGGTATTAATTTTAAAATAAATAAAGGAGAAAAATAATATGGCAAATATTGTTGAATTTTTAAGAACAGATAAGGCAGCAGAGTGAATTAAAAGTAAATTTTCTAACGAAAATGAAATTGCAAGATTTAAAAGTAATATAGTTGCAATATCAAATAGCAATGAATTATTACAAAAAGCAGACCCAAAAACAATTATTGCCACTTGCTATCAATGTGTTTTATTAAATTTACCTATGGAAAAGTAATTCTGATATGCTTATGTAGTACCATATAATACTAAAATAACAAGAATTATTAATGGTCGTGAAGTGCAAGAATGAGTTAATCAAGCACAATTTCAAATGGGTTATAAAGGTTATATTCAATTAGCACAAAGAAGTGGACAATATCTATATATAGCAGTATCATATGTCAGAGATGGTGAATTAATAAATTATGATAGTTTAAAAGGAACTAGTTTTAATTGAATTCAAAATGAATATGAACGAGAAAAATTACCAATTATAGGTTATGTATCATATTTTAAAATGGTTAATGGTTTTGAAAAAACTTTATATATGACAAAAGAACAAATGGAAAATCATTTTATGAAATACTCTAAAACTTATGCTAAAAATAAATAATTTTATATTGCTACTTTTGATGAAATGGCACTTAAAACAGTATTAACATCATTATTAAGAAAATGAGGTATTATGTCTGTTGAATTACAACAAGAATATAAATCAGACCAAGCAGTTATTACTACTAATGATGAAAAGATTTATATTGATAATGATATTACTGTCGCCAAAAATCAGAGGCAGATGAGCAATGAACCTGTATCAAATAACATAAATTTTTACCCCATCTTATACAGAAATAGCGGACACAAACGATAATGTCGTTAAAGAAGAATATATTTCTAATGTAGTACCGGTAATAGGATTATTTAAATTATATTGTTCATTATCATTTTCATCCGTGTATTTTTCGTAAGACACCTTTAAACTTTTAGAACGAAACATTGAAACTCTTAAATTATTATATCTTTTATCTAATTCTTTGTCAGTTAAGATTTCTTTTTCTTCGGCATGTATCATTTCGTCAGTTCACGCCGATATAATACCACTACCTTTACCAACTTTACCCATAATTTTATTACCATTAACATAACCAGCAAAAGCAATCCGAATACCACTAGGAAAAACAATTTCACCACCTTCTTTAACATTTTTAGGTCAAACATCAAACAATACCCCATTTTCATTGTCAGGTCCCAAATCAATGCCATATTTATCATATAAGTAATTACACACATTAATCATATCGCCAAATGTAGTATCTTCATGGGTGTTGGCATATCTTCGTAAAATGACCGACGAAGCATCAGTAAAATTGCAAGCAAAAAATAATTTTTCTGCTAAATGATTTCATGTTTTATTAGTACCTCTTCCTGCTGAAACAAATTTAAAAAAAGTTGGCGAAGTAAAATATCGGGCATAACTATCACCAACAAAATCTTTAAATACTTCTCAATCAAAACCAAAATTATAGTCACTAAAATTTAAATCATATTTTTTATTTAAATGTTCATAACTAGTAATTCGTTTTTTGTTGTTAACTTTACTAAATTCTTGCATATTTATTAACCTCTTTATTTTATATATAATATATTATAAGAAAAAATGAAGGGAATTTGTATAAAAATGAGAAAATTTAAACATTTAATATTTGATGAACGAAATTTATTTAAGGATTTATTATTATCTGATACTTGTAAAAAGAAAAATGGTTCAATTAATTTATCGGAAATAGCGCGGCAAATGGGTCGTGAAGTTAATACTGTTAAAAGAGAAATTAAGCGATTTAAAAATATACAAGATTATAATCCATATCAAGCACAAAAAGATTATAAACAAAACATAAAAAATGCATTAAAAAACTACCTAAATTTACAAAAGAGCAGTTAGATTTTATTAAAATAAGATTTAATAAATATCACGATACACCTGAACAATTAATTTGTCGTTATTTCTTGGAGTTTGGTGTTAAATTTCCTGCTTGTGTTAAAACATTGTATAAATGAATTCGCTTATGTGAATTTGGATTAAAAAAAGAAAATTTACCCCATCGTGGTAAAAAATATAAAACAAAAGGAAAACCTGATAATCGTGGTAAATTAATTAACTTTAAATCAATTTGAGATATTGAAAATAAAGTTTCTAATGTTGGATGATTTGAAATGAATACTGTTGTAGGAAAAGACCATCAATCTAGTAATTTAGTTTTAGTAAAACAATCAAGTAAAAATTATTTTGTAATGAAATTAAAAAATAATACTGCTAATGAAGTTTTAGAAAAATTTAAAGATATTGTTAAAAATAATAATTTAATAGGAAAAATTAAAGGAATAATAACTGATAGAGGAAAAGAATTTAGTAAATGAAAAGAAATGGAAATATTTGCTAAAACACAAGTTTATTTTTGTGACCCTGGTAAACCACAACAAAAACCATTAATTGAGCATATGAACGGTTAATTTAGATATTGACTTTCTAAGAAAATTGATTTTAATAATATTAGTCAAAAAATGATAGATTGAGTAGTTAATGTTATAAATGATAAACTCCGACCATGTTTAAATTGACTAAGTGCAAAGACAATGTTTTTATAAAATTTTAAATAAATTTATTAGTTAAAATTTAATAAATTATTTTTAGTGTGCTTAAATATGAATAAAATAAGATAAAATTACAAAAATTTAATTTTTTCTGAAAAAGTTGTTGCAATTTATTAAAAATATTTTATTATTAACTTAACAAGATATAAATTTACCGTTTATATCTACACAGCGCCAAACTATAAACTAATTCATTTTCTTTTTCGTTATTACTCATTTTTAAATTCCTCTCTGTAAATCAACTTTCATCATTTCATTCTTGATTATAAACTTTTTATAATCAATTTGATAAAATAACTTTTGCCCTAATTTTGTTAATATTCAATAATCCTTATGTTTATCATGAGCAAAGAGTTGCTGTTGATGAGTTAATAATAACAATGTCCGGAAATATGCTAAGATTCGGTCATTAAGATTATTACAAATTTCCATTAACTGTAACAACTCTGATAAAATATTTGTTTTTATTATAAATTCTTGTTAATAATAAATTGTTGTTGCTGATTTAATCATATATTTTCCTATTTTAGATAACCAATCAATTTCACATTGATAAAATAATGTTCCTTCAATTAATAATAATTTATAAATTGTTAAATTTAATGTATTTAATTGTTGATTAATTTTTAGTGGTAAATTGTTAGGTTTAATTAATGTTCTTTTTTTAATATTAATTCCCATATTAATTTTTTTCCAAGCAAATAAAATTATTAATATATTATAATTATAATAGTTTAATTTAAATGCAACAATTTTATCGTTAAAAAATGAATACCTTCTTTTGTTAACAAGTACAAGTTACTACTTGGTTCTAATTGGTAAAGCGGCGTTGCTTGTTGCATAATTTTTTTTCAAAAAATTTCTTTTTCCGTAGTTTGTTGTGCTGCTAATAGTAAACTTCATAGCATCAGTTTAATGCTATTTCATCTGCTATAACAAGTTCAATCGTTGTTGCAATTGTATTTTCACTATCTTCACTACCATTACTTGTTCAAACTTCTAATGTCAATCTTGTTTTTGTTTCTTTTATTTTAATAAGTCATAACTGAAAATTTTGATATTGACTAAGAGTTAGATTGGTTTGATTCAGGGTATTAATTAATTTTTTGATTGCTTGTAACATTATTGTCCTACTTAATTAATGATTGCTTGAAAATCATCTTCTAAAGTAAATTTAACATTTTCATTAATTCAATCTTTTCGTTTTTTAGCATCATCTCCCATTAAGGTGACAATCCGTCTTTCAGCCATAACAGCATCATCAATTCTTACTAAAATTAGCTGACGAGTTTGGGGATCCATTGTTGTTTCTCATAATTGTTCTGCATTCATTTCCCCTAGCCCTTTATAGCGCTGTAATTCAAATTTACCATAAAATTGACTTAATTTATTTTTTAATTCTGTTTCATCTCATGCGTATTCAATATGTTTATTTTTGGTGCTAGTAATTTTAAATAAAGGTGGTAAAGCAAGATAAACCCGATGATTTTCAATTAATGGTCGCATATAACGATAAAAAAATGTTAGCAATAAAGTTTGAATATGCGCACCATCGGTATCCGCATCAGTCATAATAATTACTTTGCCATAATTGGCATCATTAATATCAAAGCCATTTCCGACTCCAGCCCCAATGGCATTAATCATTACATTAATTTCCTCATTACTCATTAAATCTTGAAGTTTTGCTTTTTCAGCATTAATCACTTTCCCGCGTAATGGTAAAATTGCTTGAAAACGACGATCACGCCCTAACTTGGCACTTCCCCCCGCCGAATCTCCTTCAACTAAAAAAATCTCATTATTAAATTTATTTCGGTTTTGAGCTGGTGTTAATTTTCCGGTTAATAAGCGATCACTATTACCACGTTTTTTACTATTACGAGCTGCTTCACGTGCTTTCCGAGCTTCTTCACGAACATTACGAGCTAATAATGCTTTTTCAATAATAGTATAAGAATTTGCCTTATTTTCTGTTAATCAAAATCCAAATTGCTTTGCTACAATTGTTTCAACAACAAGCCGCGCTTCATAAGTCCCTAATTTTCCTTTCGTTTGACCTTCATACTGAATTAAATTTTCAGGAATTTTTACTGAAACAATTGCTGTTAATCCTTCCCGTGTATCAACCGAATCAAGATTCTTATCTTTTTCTTTTAATAAACCTTCTTTGCGAGCATAATCATTAATTACTTTTGTTAATCCTGTTCGAAATCCAGCAACATGACTACCCCCCTCACTTGTTTTAACATTATTGGCAAAACTAAGTAAATTTTCATTAAATTCAGTTGAATATTGTAACGCTATTTCAACTTCAATTTGTTTTTCTATCCCTTTTAACATAATAATTGGAGTAATACTTTTCTTACCTTCATTCATATAAGTAATGAATTCTTCCAAACCATTATTAAATAAATATGATACTTTTTTATCAGTGCGTTGGTCAGTCAATGTCAACTTAACCCCACTATTTAAAAATGCTGATTCACGAATTCGTTCTGAAATTGTGGAAAAAGAAAAATCAATTACTTTAAAAATCTTATAATCAGGTAAAAAGGTAACTGTTGTTCCCATTTTTGTTGTTGTACCAATTTTTGTTAACGGTTCTTTAACTTGTCCACCATTCGCAAATTTAATACTTCAAACTTTGTGGTCACGATAAATTGTGACATCAAAAGCTGCCGATAAAGCATTAACAACAGAAGAACCAACACCATGTAAACCTCCTGATGTTTTATAACCATCACCACCAAATTTTCCCCCAGCATGTAAAACTGAAAAAATTACTTCTGGCGTTGATTTTCCAGATGAATGAATTCCGGTTGGAACACCACGACCATTATCTGCCACCGTAATTGCATTATTTTTATAAATAATAATATCAATTTCATTACAATAACCAGCTAATGCCTCATCAATTGAATTATCAATAATTTCTCAAACTAAATGATGTAATCCACGAACATCAGTTGAACCAATATACATTCCTGGGCGTTTTCGAACCGCATCTAGTCCTTCTAAAATCTGAATTGATGATTCATCATACTTTAATGTTTTATCTTCAATACTCATATTCTCTATCATTCCTTTTAAATATAATTTTCACTATTAATATCTTATATTATAATGCTTTTATTTACAATTATTTACTAAATTATTTCTAATTACTATATAATAGTAAAAGAGAGGTGAAGGAATGACATTATATGGATATTTAGAGACAGCTATTACGGCAATAATTAGTTACTTAATTGGTTCTTTTAGTTGATCAATCTTTATTAGTAAAAAAATTTATAAAATTGATGTGCGTGATTATCATTCTAAAAATGCCGGAGCCACAAATACTAGTCGTGTTTTAGGAAAAAAATGAGGTTTTGCCATTATGTTTTTAGATATGCTAAAAGTTACTATTACAATGTTTATTACCTTTGGTATTAGTGGTATTAGTTGTATTAATATTAATGGAGTTAATTTTGGCTCAACTAGTTATTATATTCCAACTTTTTTTGTTTTAATTGGTCATTCTTATCCAATTTATTATAAATTTAAAGGCGGTAAAACAGTTTCATCTTTTTTAGGGTTATTATGAATGACTAACCCATATTATTTTTTAATTGCTACAGTTGTTTGATGAAGCACAATTTTTATTTGAAAACGAGTTTCTGTTTCTTCAATTTTAGCAGCATTCTTTACAGGAGCATTATGTTGAATCCCACAATTAAGTGGCATTGATGTTATTAACTTTAATGGTGATTTACTTCAAAATTCTCATCTTGTTTGAGTGAATTACTTACATTATGTTAATTATAACAATTACTATGATAGTTTAGCTTTAATTAATATTATTATTACTTTAAGTGCTATTTTCTTAATCTTAAAGCATCATCAAAATATTGTTCGTTTATTAAAAGGAACCGAAAAACCTTATAATTTTAAAGGGAAATCTTATTTAGAAAATGGTAATATTCCAAAACATAATAAAATCAAAAAACATTAATGAATTATCCATAGTTTTAATTATTTAATAATTCTAATTAAAAATGCTTTCAGTTTTAATAATGAAAGCATTTTTAATTTTAAAATTTTTGCTTATTAATAAATTATACTTTTAATCTCCTAAATTACTAAGACTTATTTGTTCTATTAATTATCAACCTTAAATTCAATTTTTTGCAAAAACTTATACTTACCATCATCAATATTCGCCTCATTCCAATAAGGTTTAAAAAAGAAACTATAGCCAAACGAATTTCAACTAAAATTTATATCATAGAACGCATACGTATCCTTATCCTTCGTAAATTTTACTTTAAATAATTCTACAACAAAAAGATTTTTCGCTTTTAGTTAGGTTAATCTTATATGACAGTCCACTAACATTTTTTATCCTTGTATTGAACTTAGAATTTAAACTTAATTTATTCTTTTTAAAAAAATTAAAAATGGGTTAAAAAATTAGCGAAAGGTTTTTTGTTTCTGCTTTTTATTCTAAAACACTAGAACTTTTAACTAATGCATCAAACTCATTTTGCCGCATATTAAAAACAAGACGATAATTCTCATAATATGTTTCTAGCTTATAACAATTTCAAAAATCTATTACTATTTCCGCTAATTTTTGTAAGTCTAAATCAATTTTTTCTTTCCATACTAAAAATCTAATATCTGTTTTAAAATATATCGCATTGTTTGCCTTTGTAAATGGTAAATTATCAATTGTACTGGTTCTTGGTATAAAATTCTTTATAATCTGTCGGATATAATAATCTCCATCTGTTATTATATCTTTTTTATAAAATTTTAAAAAGTTTTCTACTATCAATTTGTCATTAGGATACCCCTCACCTGCTCATTCTAATACCAAGTTTCTTCTCAAGAATACGTAGTCAATGGGGAATAATGTGTAATAAGTATTTGTTAATATATCAGACTGAATAGCATCATAAAATTTAATTTTATTCTTTTTTAGTTCTTGTGAAATGAATTTCCAAACTAATGTAAAGGAATTAATTTTACTAAAATGCTCATCTCCTGTATAAATAAATTTATAATCTAATGGTTTAAAAATATTATCAATAAAAATAATAAAAAAATCTTCTAATTTATCTCAAATATTACCTAAGGCAACTAAATCATTAGTTATAACTACTAGAGCTTGAATGTTATCCCTTGTTTGCAATTATTTAAACTTAATTTCATAATCAATATTAACTCGCACTGTAATTCCTAATACATGTTGCGGAGTATCTTTTACTAACCTTGCAAGGTTATTAAAATTAATATTATGCAAAGTAAATGAAATATAATCCTCAGCTAACAATAATGTCATCGTATCAACATAATAATTTGAATAGCGATCTCGTAAACTTTGATTCAAATTAGCAAACTCTGCTTTAAAACCAGTAAGCAACTGTGTTAAAAAACGATATTTACTAATTGTTTCACTTGTCAACATTAAGCCAACATCTTTTGAATGTGTAACTCCGCGGTTAACTCTGTAAAAGATGTTATTTGATATAAATAATCATTAATATCAATTGTTGTATTTGTATCCCGCCACACTTCTAAACCTTTGGTTACTTCCTTTTTGATCTGATTTAAAATTTCAAGATCTTTATTAGCATTTACTTCTTCATCATCAATGTTGTGCTTTGGCTGTGTTCTACAACTAACCACCCCAAACGCACTGCTGCCGCCAAACACAAAAACACTAAAAAGAGTTAATAACTTCTTCATTATATTTTACCTTCCTTCAATAAGATACCTATAATTACATTATATTTTAAAAAAAGCACAAGGGTTCTTTTAACAACTTAATTCCTTAGTAAAATATTTGTTAAGAATTTTTTGCTTGTTGATAACGTTTTGTAACTTTTAACATACTAAAATGATATAAGCCCCCAAAAGCAGTAATAATCCCTGAAATTAAAATAATAGCAATTATAAATCAAACAATACCAGGTAGACCTTGTACTTTTGGATTTGTAATTTGTAAAAAGAAATATTGATATTCAATCTTTAGATGCATTCCACTATATTAACATAATATTCCTTTAATAACCCCATAAACACCATATAAAATTGGATAAATAAAATATCACCCTAATTTTTGTTGATAAAATTGTTTTGTTGAAACTAATGGTGATTACTTAATAAAGATAACAATATAAATAATTGTTAATACTGGTACAACAGCATGCAAAATAATTTGCTCTGTTCATTGTAGAGGTCCTCACATTAAATCTTTATTTTTTAAGATTGCTGGTAATAATACGAAATTGTAAATTAAACAAGTAACGGTAATATACACAGCAACTGATAATGAAAAATATGTTTTTAATGGTTTAATAATTCCTTCTTGCCGATGGCAAATAATTACAATTACAAATTAAATTAGTATTAAAAAATTTGATTGTGTTGTAAAAAATGAAATTCATCATATTGTGTAACCAGCATAATTTCAATGACTAATTGCGCCTGTTTAATCATAAACAGCTTATAAATATGTCACTTAGTTATTACTGTTTGTAACAATCATTTTATCTAAATGCAGTAAATTAGTTAAATAATTAGTTTCTATTTGATAACATTGTTTAAATTATATCTTAATTTTTAATTTTTTATTCTTGATTATTAAATAATTCTGTTGAAATTAATTCACAAATTAAAATTCCTGCTTGTGATAAATTTTGTTTAAATTGTATTGTTGAACTTTTCTTATTTGCTTGTAAATAATCTGTAACAATTTTAATACTAACAATTGGAATCTGATAATTTAAGGCAACTTGAAAAAAAGCACAACCTTCCATATCGACTACATCAATCTTATTCTTAAATTTAGTTTTAATGTTCTCAAAATATTCTATTTTATTAATAAAAATATCACTACTGCCTAAAACTGCTGTTCCAATGTGTGGTATTTTTGTTGTAATTGTAGCTATTAATTTTTTATCACTATGATAACTAGGTAATTCGCCAGGGATTTGCCCCATTGCATAACCAAACTCTTGGGCATCAGCAAAAGTATAGTAAGCTTCCGTAATTGCTAAAACTGATAATGGTTTAAAATTTGGTTTTAAAGTCCCAACTGTTCCAAGATTATAAACTGTTTTAATTGCATAATCTTTAAGTAAGGTTGTTAAAGTCATAGCAGCATTAACTAACCCAATTTTGCTAATTGCAAATAATCAATTATCTTTTTGATATAGTTCAATCTGGACATATTTATCAACTATTGTTGGTTTTAAAACATTTAAAGTTGCTGCCAATTCCTCTTTCATTGCACTAATAATTAAATTCATAACGTTATTTATCCTCTTTTCATTGTTGATAAGTTAATTGTATGTTTTTTCCTAAATGCTCAAGACCTTGCTTCGCGACTGCTCGTTCAAATTGAACTATTAATAATTCTTGAAATGCCTTTACTAAATCTTTTTGTGCTAATGTTCGATAATAATCAACTTTTAAATAATTTCGCTCACTACTAATTTTATCCGCAACAAAAATTAGCATTTCAAATAAAGTCATTTCTGGCAAACCAACAGTATGCCATTTAATTGCTGATAAAATATCTTCATCATTAAATAATAAATCATATTTTAAATGACAATAACTAGTATAAGCATGCCAAGTAGCAATTGGCTCTGATAAAAACATTGGTAAATATTTTATTAGATATGCTTTTTGTTTTTGTTCTGATCATTGTTTTGTAATATCATGATAAGTCCCAGCAATTAAAGCTTTTTGCGGATTTAACTTATGAACTAATGCTAATTCCTGCGCTTTTTGGCCAACATTTAAACAATGTTGATAGCGTTCCTTATCCATATTTTGGCCTAGGCGTTCTGGCAAATATAATAAATTATTATTAATATAATTAGTAATACTTGGTAATTGTAATGCAATGTTTTTTCCTTCTCGTAACATTGTTGATGATAAATGTAAATTATTATGAAATGGAATTAACATTGCTTGATATTGTTTTAAAATTGTTTGATCAATTGGTTCATTTCGTTGGAAAACAATAAAAGTTTGCATTCTTTCTAATTCATTAATATTGTTTCATTTATTTAATGATGCTAGTTGATCAGAACCAATCATAAAATAAAACTGATGATGAGGAAATTGCTGATGCAATTTTAAAACAGTTTCATATGTTGTATTAGGCTTTGCATTTTCTAATTCAATTAAATTAATTTTAACATCCACTAAATCAGCGATTGCTAAATTAATCATTGCGACACGATCCGTAGGGAGAGATAATTTTCGCGTTTTAAAAGGATTCTGATTTGTTGGAATAATTCAAATTTCATCAATATCTGTTTTTGTTTTAACAAGATTAATAATTGCTAAATGGTCAGTATGAAATGGGTCAAAACTACCACCAAATAATGCTATCTTCATTTATTCTTCCTCCCATTTCAAAAATAACAGCAAATTCAAACAAAATAAAAATTATTCATCTTTATTTTTAATTCCTAATTCAACTAAAACATCTTCGATAGTATCACGCACAACTTATTGAAATTGTTTGATAGATAATGTAATGGTAATATTTTCTTTTTCACTTAAATCATTAGCAATTTTTTTAGCAAGTTTTGTTTTAAAGTATTAATTTCATTTTTATTACCAGTAATTATAACTTTATTTTTTTACCCCTTTTAAGAGATTCTCTTCTAATGGTTCACCATTATGGTCTAACTCTAACTTATCATCATAACGATGAGAAATTTTGATGCGATCCATAATATATACCATTCGATAATTAAAATTCCGTTCTTTAATTTGATTTAGCATTTGTTGAAATTCATTTAGTTGAACTTGTGAACTATCACGTAATTTTTTTAATTGTTCTAAGCGTCCTAAAACATTTTCATGTTCATTAACATTATATTCTTCTTTGTATTTATTAATTTGATGACGTGCATTTTGAATAAGGCTATTAATATTATTAACATTCTCTTGGTTCGATGGTTTGATGTGTTGTTTAGTATTTCTAATTTCAGAATTTTCTGAATTATTTACCATCACTTGTATTGATTGTGGCACTTTAAAATCAATTGTTTCATCACTAAAATTAACCCCACTAAATGCTTCAATTTCATCATCAAAAGCACTAGCTGTTTCTAAATTTACTATTCTTTGTTCAGTTTTTTTTCGCCTTCATCATTTAAACATATCTTTGCCTCTAATTCCATATACATTATTATATAATAAATTATTAAAATTTCTTGCAGTTTTTTCCAACAATGTTAAGATAATATTGTAATTGACATAGGTAACTTATAAAACATAAGGTTTGAGAAATACTCTTTGAACCTGTTCTAGTTAACACTAGCGTAGGGAGTTCAAATTCGTTATTTATTTAATTTAATAAATTTAATTTGATGCTCACTTTCACAGAAGTTAATTACAAATTATTGGTAGTCGGAAAAATTCGAACAATTAACCATATTAAGAGACCAGTTAAAACAACTGAACCCAACATAACACCACAACCAATATTAACCCTTGATTGATAAAATTGCTTCTTTATAGTGTGCACTAAATAAAGCTGGAATGAAAGCTATAAATAAGAATGAACCTCCGACAAATAAAATTGTTAAAATGGTAGTTATTATTGATTGCATTGTTCGTGAATTAATTAAGATAACAGCAATAATCATTAAAGCAATTGCAAAAGCAGTAATAAAAATTGAAATAATGAAAAACAAAAGAACAATTAAATTATACGCAACAGCAAAATTAATCTTTAACACCGCATTAATAATGAAACTAATAATTAAAACTAGAAAATCAGCAATTAATACTAAGGTAAAATAAAAAGCGTAAACAATAAAAACAAAACCTAATGGTTTAATTCCTAATAATCCAATGCGTTTATAGACAACGGACATTTTTAAATCAATTTAAAAACCCATTAACATATATACAGCAACAACTTCCCCCTGTTGTAATAAAAGTAACCCCAATTGATAGTGCTATAACTTCAGGTCCTTGGCGGGAGTTAACAAAAATTGCTTGACGAAGATATTGTAATTGGAATTAGTACAACGGAAAGAATTAAAATCATTTTTTGACATCGCAAATAACTTAGAAAAAAAAGATATAGGGCTGATAAATTAACTTTTTCATTAACTAATCAACTATTTTTTATTTTTATCGATGTATTTTGCTCAGTTTTTCACTCATTTGTCATGTTAGATTACTCCTGTTCTATAGCCCTGTTTATAAGCGCCAATTTTATATTCTTTAAATTGATCTTTAACAAAAGCTTCAACACTGCCATATTCGGCAACAACATCAACTACTTTTGTTACTTTTGTAATTTCTCTTGCAACCATAAAAATTAAAGTATTACAAAAATTCTCAATTTCTTCCATATTATGGGAAATTAATAATAATGCTTTATTTTAATTTGCTAAAAAAATGGTCGTATAAATTATTTAAGGGTCTTAAATTAATATCTTAGAAATTATGGAATAATATACAACTTACTTATTTAGATTGTACTACTTTAAAATTTATTGTCAATATATTTTTCTATTTTTTTAATTTTTTCCACGACAAAAATACATTTTTATTAAAATTATTTAATTTCTTAGATAAAACTAATAAAAATATAAATTTTTTTGTAAATTATTATTTACAAAATTATTAACTGAATAATTAAATTTATTTTCTTCTATCAGTTGTTCATTACTATATTTATTTCTAATAGTTTTTTCACTATAAATTGCTTTTTTAATAAAAACACCTTTTCAATAATAAGAAATATCACCCTCAATATCACAACCAACATTTTTTCATAGTGTTTGATTTTTGACACCTTCTTCATTATTTTTAATTAATCTAATAGTTTTATTCAAAAATTCTAATTTAGAATTGCTTATAAAAGATTTACTATCTTCTAAACACTGTAATAATTTTTCATATTTAGCATTAAAAAAATAATCAACAGCTTTATGATATGTTTCTCTATTTTGCTTGTTTTTACTTTGAAACGGATATAGTTTTTTAAATCTACTTGTAAGATGAAATTTATCTATTGTATAGTGAATTTTATTTTTAGGAAAATATTGATGCATAGAATTTTTAGTATTTTTAATTCATAATGCGCCATCACCTAAAATCATAATTTCAATATTGGGTGTCATGTTGAAATAAGTTTAAATTAAAGTAAATAATTTTATAAGAACTGGTTTTAAATTTGCTTCTTTTTTAAGATAATCTGGAATATTATCCATTTTAAAAACATATTTGCAATTACAGGTCTATTTTTAGTTGATTTTTTTTCATTAAAACCAGTATTAACAGTACATGCTATGGTGTGTTTTTTTATCTTTTTTCTTCCTTGTTTTGTTGAATCTAACATTTTCAAATAAGTTCCATCCATTTGAATATATAAAGTATGTGGAATATCTATTTTTTTATTAGTTTTATTAATATAATATTCTTCATCAGTTTTTGCATTTTTCATAATATTAGATATTGTCATTAAACTAATTTTTACATGCTCCATAGTATCTAAAATATCTTTATATCTTTTTTTCAGTAATAAATGATAATATTTTTTCTTTAACAGTATTATCTATTCTTTGTCATTTTTCAATTCCTAAAAGTTTATCCAAAGGAAAAATATATTCTTCTTTACCTGTTTCTGGTTTAATTTTATAATATTTTCTTCTTTTAAAAGTTATTTTCCCATTTAAAATAGTTAATGTTCTTGGTTTTGTTTCTTTTACTTTATAATCTTTAAATTCTTTTAAAGTTTTATCAATATTTTTATTTTTAAAAATTCATTCATCATAATATTCTAAACTTTGTTGAATAATTTCAATACTTTGTTTATCTAAAAAAATATTAATTTTATTAAAAAAATTATTATTGTTACTTATCATTTATTTTACCCTCTTTTATTTTTTTATTTATAAATTAATAATACTCACACACTAACTCCACTTTAAATATTTGTCAAATTAATTTTAATAAAAAAATAAGATTATTTATTAATCTTGTAATAGAAAGGAGACGGCGATAATTAAATATTATTAACTATCTTAGTTTTTATTAAAACAGACGGCTATGGTTATCGCCGCCTATGCAAATTATATATGCTTTTTTTCTGTCATATCGCTTACTTAATCTAGCAAGGATTTTGTATATATAGTAATTAATACCTAATACCCACTTTCGCAGGACTTTATGCCAACCAGTTTAAAGAAACTTTTTAATTCCCATTTAACAAATGGTACACCATTTTTGAATTTTGCTTTATATATATACTGTCATTAAAATATAATGTCAGATAAAAAAAAGACAATTAACATTCCCTAAAAAAAATAAATATGATATTATTAAATTAATTTAATAAGTAAAAAGAATGATAAACCAACTATCACTCTATAATTTCATTATAACATAATTATTATGTTTATCAATAAAAAGAATAGAAATTTAAATGGTTATAATCACTTTTTTAATTAAATTAAGGAGGTGAAAAATACATGAATAAAAATAATGAAAATAATTTAGATTTAATTTTAAAAGAAAATAAGGGATTAAAAGAAAGAATATTTTTATTAGAAAAAGAATTTAAAAAATATACAAATGATACAAATATTAGATTATCTGAACTTGAAGATATAGAAGCATTAACAAATAAAGTGTGTAGATGTATGGGAAATAGAATAAATAGGAGTTAAAAAAATAATATTAATTGCTTGTTAGTATTTTATTTTATAAATAAAAATAGTTTAATTAAACTATTTTTTTACTTATTTCCAAAAATTCAATAGCATCATCAATATTATTAACTGTTATAGAAATTGATATTGAGTCTTTAACCTTATTATAATTTTTTTCAACATCAAAATAGCCTTTTTCATTTGAGTCATTGATTTTTTTTATTTTTAAATCATTAATTTTCATATATTTACTCCTTTCGTTTTAATTTACATGACGATGATACCGTCATTAAAATATAATGTCAAATAAATAATTAAAATAATCTGTGGTTATTAAGCATTTTAAACGCCATATTAGGGGTTAATTCTAATTATTATTATAAATAAAAAAAAAAATAATATAAATAAGCAGCCGAGCCCATTTATATTAATACAATCATAATTACAATAATAATCATTATAATTTTCCCGCCTTTCTAAAATATACTTAAAAATGCTTATATATATAATGTCAATACATATTGATAAAAAAGTTTCAAAATAAAAGAAAGGATAATACCAATATGAAAAAACTTTTAAGTTTATTAAGTGTATTAACCATTAGCGGAACCGCAATGCCAATTGTAATTGCTGCTAGTCCTTATCAAAATAAAAAAAAAATAATTTAAAAAAGATAATTAGAGTAAAAAGATAAAATAACAATGATAAATTAGAACCTTCTATTGATACAAAAAATGAAATTGGAGAAATAACAGAAGAAGGTTTATTATGAGGAATAATTTTCGAAGATAATTGAAAAAAATAAAAAAAGAATTTAAATATTTTTTTGATATGAGTTATTCGGAATATAAAAATAATGATGGAAAACGCATTCTTATGCATCATTAAAGTTCAAATTATTTAGGTAAAATGATATATAACAATTGAAATAATATAAATAATGAATGAGAAAAAAGTAATAAAACCAAAAGAATACGAATTTTATTTAATTTTTCTTCTTGAGAATCACCTCCAGACAATACTCGTTGAATGGAAATAAAATATATAGAGCGAACTTTTGAATAATACCACAATTATATTTCCGCAAATATTGAAGATAATTATGATGAATATGAAAATCGCTATGATTGAAATAATTATAATGATAATTATAAAATTAATAATTTAAAAAGTTATTTTAAAGATTTTAATAAATATTTAATAGATTTAGGCATAATTGATGATAATGAAAATAAAACAATCCTTGATTCTCTTCAAAAACAAAATCGAAATTTAGATATTTCTCAATTAGAAATAATTAAAAAAGAAGACTACTCACAACTAAAAAAAGAGCCTCTGATCAAATAAAATTTAAAATTGAAAATAAAAGTGATAAATACCATAAAATTTTTTTAAAACCTAAACTAGTTTTTATTACAAGAATAAAAATACAAGAAATTTCAAATCAAATTGAAAATGCTAAATTATTTCAATAATGAAATTCAAATTTTAATCAATAAAAAAACGAAAAAATTCGTCAAATAATAGAAGATGTCTTTAAATATGGACAGGACGAAAGATGACAAGCTTTAGAAAGAACTTGAACAGGAGAGTTATTAACTCAAATTAATAATAATTTATTAAGTTTAAATCATATTTTAGAAACAATTGATAATAGATTTCAAATACATGAATTAAATAATACCATAGAACAAGAAGTAAAAAATTTAAAAGAAAATATTAATAATATTAGAAACGATATTAATGAAATTAGAGGGGAAATTTGAAAAATAACAAATCCTGATTATGATAAAAAAATGAATTCATCATTATTTACATTCATAACTAGAATTAGTAAATATATTACCTTTTATTACTTTCCGACAATTTGAAGTTCAATTTTAATTTTTGATTCATTAAAAGAAATATTTTCTTTAATGACAAGTGATAAAAAAAATAATATTACAACTAAAAATAAAAATTTTAAAACAGATACACCTAATAATTTAGATAATAAAGAACGTGACTTTGATTATTCATTTCAAAATAAAGTTAATGATGATATTAAATTTTTATTAAATAATATAAATCAATATGATGTTCCTGCAGATGGTAGTTGTTTGTATTGATCTGTAACAACGGCTTATTTATTTCCAGTCAGAAATAATAATGAATAATTTAGAACAAGATTTATTAAATTATTTGGTGAAGCAAAATTAATAAATTTATCACATATTCAAAATTTATTACAACAATTTAATTTAGAAAATCATAGCAATAATCAATTATGATATAATGACGAAACATCAATTAGATTAGTTACAAATGTCTTTCGTAATAGAGTTATTAATTATATAATAGATAATTTAGATAATCCTACACAACAAATAAATTCTAGAATAAATAAGATTGAAACATTTCGAGTTGTGATTCAAATTAGTGAAAATATAATTGATGTTGATGAATATTTAGAAGAAATGAGAAATACTACTGCATGGTGCGGAGAAATAGAAATATTAGGAATGAGTAACTTTTTAAATTCTAATATTAGTGTAAATAATAATAGCCCTTATCAACCAGTTAATCAAAATTCAAATAATAATATATAAATATTTCATGTTAATAGAAATCATTATAATTTTGGTTTAGAAAACCAAAATAGTGCTGGAACAAATACTAAAAATAAATTTGCTAGCAATAGCAATAGTTTGAATTTTCCAAAAAAAAGGATGAGGACAATCACAATCAGGTAATTTTGATACAATATTAAATAAACCAATAACTACAAATATTAAAAATTTAGAAATAACAACTAATAAAGCAGTAAATAAATATAATTCTCTTTCAAAAGAAGAAAAACAACAAAAATTAAATGAAATCAATCAACATTTTCAAAAATTATCTGAAAATGATAAAAAAGTTTTTAAAGATAAATTAACAGTCATTGGTACATCGGCAATTGGTGCAGGAATTAGTGTAGTTGGAACAAAAATAACTGTTAGTGGTTCTATAAGCAGTGCTGCTGTATTAACAAGTGAAGCTATCGAAATGACACCTCTTTTATCAGAAGGTTTAACAGCGGCCGAAACTTTATCGGTGACAGAATGGACTGCTGTTATTGCAACTGAAGGAACAGTTATTGGTGCAGAAGTTGGTGCTGCTGCAGCCTTAGCACCTGAAACTTTAGGCTTATCATTAGTAATTGGGGGATTAGTAATTGCAGGAACTGCTATTCTTTGATGAATTAATTCTGATCATACAATAGTTAAACATGAATCGCATAATCAATATAATGAAATTGAAAAATACTATAAATTTTTAGCTCATGATCAACTAAAATTAGATATTAATATCAATTAATGAAATAAAATTAAAAAAATTTATCAAGAAAATGCAAATAATTATCAAGAATTTAAAAATAAAATCAAATCAGAAATTACTAATTTTCATAAAGAAGATCATAGTAGTTGAGGCGGATAAATTAATGATGAAGATATTAATACTTTAATTAATATTATTTACAATCATTTTGAAGAAATAAATAATCATTTTTTATCTGACCCTAACCATGGTTGAAAAATTATTTCAAATACTATGGGTAGTTATTTTATAATTTAGGAGGAATAGAAAAATGAAAAAATTACTTAGTATAATAGGTGCAATTATTTTAATTACTAGCGTAAGTAGTAATTTAATTAGTTGTGATAATAAAAACATAGAAAATAATAAATCAGAACCAACACCAGAACAACTGCCAGAAACCAGTAATTGAAAATTAATTGATACTAGTTCTAAAGAAAAAAGGTAGTAAGAAAAAAGTTTAGGTTTTGGTATAAAAATTATTCTTTATTTTAAATATATTTCTAAAACACTGATAAATCAACCTTTTAAAAAGTTATCTAATTATTTTATTTATATTTTTTATAAAACCTAAGCTTTTGTAATACTATCAGAAAAAATACGTGGAGAAACTTTACCTATAATTTTATTACCATTAGCATAACCCGCAAAAGCAATGCGAACACCACTAGGAAAAACAATCTCTCAACCTTCTTTAACATTTTTAGGTCAAACAATACCATTTTAATTATCGGGTCATATATCAATCCCATATTTATCATATAGATAGTTACATACATTAATTGTATCCCTAAATGTAGTATCTTCGCGAGTGTTGGCATATCTTCGTAAAATATTAGATGAAGCATTCGGTGAAATTACAAGCAAAAAATAATTTTTCTGCTAAATGGTTTCATGTCTTATTAGCGCCTCTTCTGGCGGAAACAAACTTAAAAAAAGTTGGCGAAGTAAAATATCGGGCATAACTATCTCCAACAAAATCTTTAAATACTTCTCAGTCAAAACCAAAATTATAGTCACTAAAATTTAAATCATATTTTTTATTTAAATGTTCATAACTAGTAATTCGTTTTTTGTTATTAATTTTAGTAAAGTCATTCATTTTTAAATATCCTCCTTTTTTCCGACTACCAAATATTTTATACAGAGATAAAACTATAATAATACCTTAAATATCACACAAAAAAATAATGTGCCTTAGTTTTGTTTAAAATAACTTAGAATATAATGTTATATTCTATTAAAATCCTTTAACCATATGACGGAAAAAGTTTAATATCTTAATAATAATAAATAATCCAAATGGAATTAAAATAATTCACGCATAACCTAAAAAGGTAATTAATTGCGGTAAAATACCATATACAGCATCTTTTACTTTATCCATTGCATTACCTAAACCAGTTCAAATGGAATTCATTCCATCACCAAAGCTGATTTTTGTAACTGTTTCAGTTAATAAATTCATTATTTTCTATCCTCCTTTTTTTCGATTTCTTTTTTTTCTTTTTTCTTACCTTGAATTTGTCTAACTTTTTGATAAATTGATAAACCAATTCACGCAAAAATACCTAACAAAATCAAAATACTAAATATTCATGTTAATCATATTGGTATGATATAACTCCTCTTAATAAATTAAAAAATTGAAATTTGTAAACTCGCTCCGCTCGTTGGCACTTTGCTCCATTAAAAAACATTATTGAATAAATTATCCGCTAATAAATTACGCGGAATAATTTATTCTTTAATTTTTAATTTCAATATCTTTTGCAATCTTATTGACAGTATTAATAACATTATTTTTACTATACTTTTTCACTAACAAACTCAAAATAAAATATTGCTTTGTTTGCATAATTTCAACTCCTTATTTAAAATATTAATAAAATTTATTTTGTAAAAAATGTAAATCCCACAAAAGTACAAAATGTGTGTGGTATACTATAAAATAATTTTAAAATTAGTAATATTAAGACAATTGAAAATATTGATAAGTTATATTGTTATTTAAAAAATAAAATTACTTTTCATTTTGGTCAGTTATATACTAGTAAAGTTAATCAAAATGGAAAATTTAATTTTAAAGTAACTGACCAAAATGGTAATTATATGTGATAATTAAATGAATTAAAATACCAAATTCAAAATTAAATATAACAAAAATATACACATAAAATATAAAATTTATGTGTATATTTTTCATTTAAATGCTACTTTTTTTATAATTTAATCCAACAACATTTTTAACTTTTGTTATTTTTTTATTAGCAATTGCTCGTGCTTTTGTTGCTCCTAAATCAATTAATTCATCAATTGTTTGATCTTGCATTAATTTGTGGTATTTTTTTTGAATTTGTTCTAAAACTTCAATAATTGTATTGGCAACTTGTTCTTTTAATTGGCCATAATCGTGTTGAGTAAATTCCTTAACAGCTGCTTCAATTGTTACTTTTTTTAAAACAGAATAAATTGTTAAAAGATTACTTACTCCTGGTTTTTGCTCAGGATTATAAGCAATTTTTCCTTCTGAATCAGTTACGGCACTACGGATTTTCCCCCGAATTACTTCAGGTGCATCTAATAAGCCGATAAAAGACTTAGGATTATTGGAAGACTTACTCATTTTTTTAGTTGGATTTTGTAAATCCATAATTTTACCACCAATTGGTGGAATAAAGTTGGTCGGAATTTTAAATAAATCTTGTTGATAACGATTATTCATTCGTTCGGCAATATTTCGTGTTAATTCAATGTGTTGTTTTTGGTCTTTTCCAACTGGAACTAAATCAGCATCATATAATAAAATATCTGCGGCCATTAAAGTTGGGTAAGTTAATAATCCGGTTGGAATAAATTCAGTTCCATTTTCTGCTTTCATTTTTATTGATTTGTCTTTAAATTGTGTCATTCGTGATAATTCCCCAATAGTTGTATTGCACAATAAAATATGTGCTAATAAGGTAACTTCTAAGACATCTGATTGAACAAAAATAATTGCTTTTTGTGAGCCCAAACCACATGCATAATATAATGCAACCATATTTTTAATGTTATTTCGTAATTCTTCTTTGCTAATTGGAATTGTAATTGCATGTAAGTTTGCCACAAAAATAATTAAATTATTATCTTTTTGCAATTCAATAAAATTTTTTATCACCCCAATATAATTTCCTAAAGTTAATTGTCCTGTCGCAGTGATGCCTGAAACAATTGTTGGTTTTTTTTGTTCCATATGTTCTCCCTTCTTGTCTAAATTTAATAACATATTTAGTAATATAATAGCAAATATTTTAGTTTTTCCAAAAGAAAAACAATAAAAGTAGTATTTTTCTTGTATTTTGAACCGATTTTGTTTACTATTTTTTGAACAAATAATATAATAACATTATACACTTAGAAGGAGAGTAAAAAATTATGTCGAGAATTGAGAAAATTAATGCTCGTGAAGTAATTGATTCACGAGGAAATCCAACTGTTCAAGTTGAAGTTTGAACAGAATTTGGCGGATATGGTTCAGCAATGGTACCATCAGGAGCTTCAACTGGAAGTCGTGAAGCATTAGAATTAAGAGATGGTGATAAAGGACGTTACCAAGGGAAAGGTGTTTTAAAAGCAGCTGGGAATGTTAATACAAAAATTGCCGAACAACTGGTTGGAATGGAAGTAACAAACCAAGTTGAAATTGATCATGCCATGATTACCTTAGATGGAACTGATTTTAAAAAGAATTTAGGTGCTAATGCAATGTTAGGAGTATCAATGGCTGTTGCAAAAGCAGCTGCTTCGGAATTAGAAATACCATTATACAAATATTTAGGTGGCGTAAATGGGAAAAAATTGCCTGTTCCAATGTTGAATATTATTAATGGAGGAGAACATGCTGATAGTGCAATTGATTTCCAAGAATTTATGATTATGCCAGTTGGAGCTGAAACTTTTAAAGAAGCTTTAAGATGATCATCAGAAATTTTCCATACTTTAAAAAAAATATTACATGAAAAAAGTGATATTACTGCTGTTGGTGATGAAGGTGGTTTTGCTCCGCATTTTAATTGAGCATATAAAGATCAAACTTTAGCTTCATTTCAAACAAAAACACCAGCTGAGGTTGCCTTAGATTTAATTGTTGAAGCAATTGAAAAAGCAGGATATAAGCCAGGTAAAGAGGGTGTTATGATTGCAATGGATTGTGCTTCATCAGAATTATATTTTGATGATAAAAAATATCACTTTAAGAAAATTGAAAAAGTTACTGGCAAAGAATATACCATGACAACAGAAGAATTAATTAAATATTTAGACAAATTAGTTGATAAATATCCAATTATTTCAATTGAAGATGGTTTAGCAGAAGGTGATTGAGCTGGTTTTGAATTACAAGTAAAAACAATGGGGCATAAAATTCAAATTATTGGCGATGACTTATTTGTTACAAATCCAAAAATTACAGCAGAGGGAATTGCGCGTAACGCCGCAAATTCTGTTTTAATTAAATTAAACCAAATTGGAACAGTTACTGAAACAATTGATACAATTCAATTAGCACAAAAAGCAGGTTGAACAGCAGTTGTTTCACATCGTTCAGGAGAAACAGAAGATTCAACAATTGCTGATTTAGCAGTCGCTTTAAATACTGGTCAAATTAAAACAGGAAGTATGTCACGAAGTGATAGAATTGCAAAATATAATCGTTTATTATTAATTGAAGATGAGCTAGGAACAGTGGCTGAATATGATGGAATTAAAACATTTTATAATTTAAAAAAACATGTTGCGGATTTAAAAAAATAACCTTTTAAAAGGTTATTTTTTTACTATGATTATATAAATATTTATGGTGAATAAGTTTTTATGCATTAAATAAAACTTTTGTTTTTAAAAAAGTGGAATAATAAAAGAATGTAACAATGCCAAATATTTGAAATTTTAAAAAAATAGTTGAAACATCGTTTTGATACTATATGTAATAATATGATAGTATTATATTGTATTACAGAGGGGTAATAAAAATGAAATTGGAGAGAAATAATTTAAAAAAACAAATTAATAGTAAAATTAAAAATATGAATATTGTTTTTAAATATGAAAAGAAAAAATTAGAAATTAATTCTGATAAAGTTGTTGTATCCATAAATGAAATTAAAAACAACCCTATTTTTAAAGAATTATTTATTAATTTATCAGATAAATAAAAAATGTTAGTAAAAATATATTCACATTTTTTTATCTTAAATTTAAAGATATGCTATAAAATTTGATATCATATACATTTTATTTAAAATTAAAAATATTTTAACTTACTTAATAAGTGTATTAATTTATTCAATCTCTTTTAATTAGTTTAAAGTACGCTTAACAGAAACTTTTCATCCTTTTAATAATTTTGCTACAATTTCTTGCTTTAATTTAGCATGATATTTTTTTCCAACGGCGGATATTTTTTTAATTTCTATTGGTGATGTTCAGAATCCAACAGCTAATCCAGCTAGAAAAGTAGCTCCCATGGCAGTGGTTTCAATATTTTGAGGCCGAATTACTTCAACTTGTGAAATATCAGCTTGAAATTACATTAAATATTCATTTTAACTAGCACCATCATCAACTTTAATTCATTTAATTGGCTGTTGTAAATCTTCAGCCATAGCAGTAATAACATTATATGCTTTATAAGCAAGTGATTCTAATGTTGCTTTAACTAAATGTTCCCGCTTTGTTCCGCGCTCTAATCCAAAAATTGCACCACGTGAATAAGAATATTAGTAAGGTGACCCTAACCCAGTAAAGTAAGGAACGACATAAACTTGCTGGTCATCTTGGACAAGATTATTATATCAATCTGTTTCACTAGCATGATAAAAAATTTTAATTTGATCACGAAGTCATTGAATAGCAACCCCAGCAACAAAGACTGTCCCTTCTAAGGTATAAGTAATTTTGTTTTGATAATATAAGGCTATTGTTGTTAATAAGCCGTTTTTTGGTAGTTGGAAAAAAGCTTAGGTTTTATAAAAATTATAAATAAAGTAATTAAATATAAATTAAAGTAATCGCTTATTAGAGCGATTTTTTTATTTGCATTATTCATCAGATAGTATCTTTAAAATTAAAAATTAACCTATTTTTCCTTACAAATTAGTTAATTTTTATAATTTCCTTTCTGTAATTTATTATATTTTTTCGGTTTAACAACTAATAATATCATTTTTAATAAAGGTACTATCTGATGAATAATGCAATCTAAAACTTAATATTTTGATGCTTAAAGATGAATAACTCATCTATGATACGAAGCCTTAAAGAAAGTGTGAAAACGGTTTGATTTATTACTCCTATTTATTTCTTTAATTCTCGGCAAGATTAATCACTTGCGAAATGTCAGAGCATGTGTTTTTTGGCTTGTTTTCATAAAAAGAGTGTTGTTAAACTGAAAAAAACAATATCGGATACTAAAAAAACAAAAGGGTTGGAACTCCAAAAGGTTATTTTATTTATATAAAGTTGTCTAGGGATGGATAAAGCGTAATTAATAACTGGGTAAACTGTTTTTTTGTTTATTTCCATATGGGGTAAACTCTATCAAAATATCCTATCCGCCCCCGCTCACCTTAAAAGTGAAGCGGGCGGCGAAGTAATTAAATACTAAAATAAATTATTTACTAAATATCAAAATATTAACCAATAAAGGAATATTATGTTTTTTTACAGAAAGGAAAATATTTGATGAAAGCAAATTATAAGCGTTTTAAACAATATAAAAAAGCAAGATGTTGTAGTGCAAAAAAACACAATAAAAAAATTGAAAGTAAATTACAAGAATTAATGATACGAGCTTATCCAGTAACGGTAAATGATATTAATGATGAAATTTGAGCAACAAATAAAAAGAATTAAAGAGTATAGATAAATGACAGAATATAAAAGTTTGTATATTAATAAAACTTGAAATGAAATAACAACATCATTTGATTGAGTTAATTGTCAGCCTGTTAATTATCGTATTTCACATCATAAAAAGCATTATGATTTGCAATGTTTAGAATGAGCCAAAATGTACTTAATTTTATTTGAAAACAAGTGAGATGTAATTACTTCTTATATGCAACATTACAAAATTAACGATATTTTAGATTTAGCATCAGATGGATGAAAAATATTACAAATTGACAAAAAAATAAAACAAATAAATTAAAATATATTATTGCAATTGACCCTGCTGGAATTGGACAAACTGGTATTATTATTTATAATGTTTTGCAAAAGAAAATAATTAATAATATTACTTTTAACTCCAAAAATGAAGAAGAAGCAATAAATAATATTTATTTAATATTAAATCAATTTAAAAATAAAATTTGTTCTTATTTAAATAAAGTTATTGTAATAATTGAAGATTATCAACTTCATAAGGGTTTAAAATAAAAAATCCATTATCTACTCCTAAATTCATTGGTGGTTTAAAAGTTTTATGCAAATATCTATTTAATTTAAATTATGTTTTACAATCGCCAGTTGTTAAGAAAAATTATATTTATAAAGGAAATATTAAAATGTCAGAGCACGAACACGATGCTTGAAAACATTTACAGTATTTTTTAGCAAAAGTAGTTGATAAAAATGGCACAATTAAAAAGTAATTTACCTAAAAAATCAATAACCAATAAACCTAAAATAAAAAATAAAAAAATTAATAAGTTAGAATTAACTGTTAGATTACATGAAAATCCTATTAAAACTAAAATTAAGGCACTGGTTGCTGGTGGTGTTGAAATTGATGCTTGTTCGGCTAAATGTCAGTGAGAAGGATTAAATTACTCAACATTATCAATATATAATCCACCAATTGTATCTGAGTTTTTGAAATTAAAAAAAGATGATGAGATAAAAATTAAAGGCTCAGTATTTAATCAGTTAAATATAAAAACTAAACGCTATTTTTTGTCGTTTCGAGTAGATAGTTTTGAAATTATACAAAAAGCGATTAGAAAAAGAACAAATACAAATATTAAAAAATAGGAGGAAAAACAATGGCGTTAAAAAATGTAAAATATGTTCTTATTAATGAATAATAATGAACCTATTAAAAATGAAGATGATAATTTAGATATTAAAACTGCGGAAATTATTTTCACACCCGAAGAATTATCGGTACATGATACTGAAATTTTGCAAAATGAAAATGTATCAGGATTAGAAACAATAATTAGTGAATTAGTTACACTTGCTGAAAAACAAGCTGAAGAGTTAAAATAGGTCGTATAAATTATTTTGGGGTCTTAAATTAATATCTTAGAAATTGTGGAATAATATACCACGTACTTATTTAAATTTTATTACTTTTAATTTTAATGTTAATATATTTTTCTATTTTTTTAAAATTTTTCCACGACAAAAATACATTTTTATTAAAATTATTTAATTTCTTATATAAAATTAATAAAAATATAAATTTTTTTTGTAAATTATTATTTACAAAATTATTAACTGAATAATTAAAATTATTTTCTTCTAACAATTATTCCTTACTATTAAATAAATTAATCCTATTTTTTAATCCCATCATACTAGCATTTAATTTATTTTTAATAGTTTTTTCACTATAAATGGCTTTTTTAATCATATTTCCTTTTCAATAATGAGAAATATCACCTTCAATATCACAACCAACATTTTTGGTAGTAAGAAAAAAGTTTAGGTTTTGGTATAAAAATTATTCTTTATTTTAAATATATTTCTAAAACACTGATAAATCAACCTTTTAAAAAGTTATCTAATTATTTTATTTATATTTTTTATAAAACCTAAGCTTTTGTAATACTATCACATTTTTTCATAGTGTTTGATTTTTGACACCTTCTTCATTATTTTTAATTAATCTAATAGTTTTATTCAAAAATTCTAATTTAGAATCGCTTATAAAAGATTTACTATCTTCTAAACACTGTAATAATTTTTCATATTTAGCATTAAAAAAATAATCAACAGCTTTATGATATGTTTCTCTATTTTGCTTGTTTTTACTTTGAAACGGATATAGTTTTTTAAATCTACTTGTAAAATGAAATTTATATATTGTATAGTGAATTTTATTTTTAGGAAAATATTGATGCATAAAATTTTTAGTATTTTTAATTCATAGTGCACCATCACCTAAAATCATAATTTTAATATTGGGTGTTATTTTGAAATGAGCTTAAATTAAAGTAAATAATTTTATAAGAACTTGTTTTAAATTTGCTTCTTTTTTAAGATAATCTGGAATATTATCCATTTCAAAAACACCCATTTTATTTGCAATTACAGGTCTTTTTTTAGTTGATTTTTCTTCATCATACCCAGTATGTACACTAGAAACTATTGTGTGTTTTGTTTTCTTTTTTCTTCCTTGTTTTGTTGAATCTAACATTTTCAAATAAGTTCCATCCATTTGAATATATAAAGTATGTGGAATATCTATTTTTTTGTTAGTTTTATTAATATAATATTCTTCATCAGTTTTTACATTTTTCATAATATTAGATATTGTCATTAAACTAATTTTTACATTTTCCATAGTATCTAAAATATCTTTATATCTTTTGTTCTCAGTAATAAATGATGATATTTTTTCTTTAACAGAATTATCTATTCTTTGTCATTTTTCAATTACTAAAAGTTTATCCAAAGGAAAAATATATTCTTCTTTACCTGTTTTTGGATTAATTTTATAAAATCTTCTTCTTTTAAAAGTTATTTTCCCATTTAAAATTATTAATGTTCTTTCAATTTTATCTTTTACTTTATAATCTTTAAATTCTTTTAAATTTTTATCAATTTTATAATTTTTAAAAATTCATTCATCATAATCTTCTAAACTTTGTTGAATAATTTCAATACTTTGTATATATAACAAATTAATAAAATTTTTAAAAAAATTATTATCAACATTTATCATTTTTTTACCCTATTTTCTTAATTTCACACATTAACACAAAAATAATAAAAATGCAAAAAATAATAGTAATTTTTATTTAGTATGTTATAATTTAATTGTTAATTATTAGTAAATTAATTTAACTGAAAAAAGTAAAGCAATTTACTTTTTTTTATTTTGATATAAAATATAGATAATAAAAAAAGAACTTGTGAGAGTTCTTTTATACATTTTTATAGTTATTTACTACTCTTTTATTTAATCATATTTATTAAATAATAGCAATTTTAATATGTAAAAAGGAGTAAAAATGAAAGAATTTAATCCAAAAACAGCAAGTTTGGCAACTTTTTATCGTAAAATAGAGCAATTTTGAGAAAATAAATCACTTAATAAACCATATACTTTGAATGATTTAACCAATGAATTCAACCTTTCTCACAAGTGAAGATATGATACTTATGCGAGCGAGAAGATAGTTCCTTTACTTGAAAAACAAGTTGATAGAATTGAAAGTGAAATAATTAATTTTATGATGAAATCACCTGATGGTGCTAAATTATATTGACAACGAGCATTTAATTATAAATATTCACTGCAAGAAAAAGAACTTGAAAAAGAATTAAACTTAAATAATCAACAACCAATAATTGTTAATTTACAAACGGATATTGGAGATATTAAAAAACAAAGTAATAATAATGCTTAATCATTTTACTTATTTATTAGAAACTCCTTATTGGTTATTACAAAATAGTAGTATTGGTAATAAATACCCCTTTGCTAAGAAATATGAGTTAGTTAATGAAATTAATAAAATTGGTACACGATATAGTATATGAATAAAATAAGATAAAATTACAAAAATTTAATTTTTTCTGAAAAAGTTGTTGCAATTTATTAAAAATATTTTATTATTAACTTAACAAGATATAAATTTGCCGTTTATATCTACACAGCGCCGAAATAAAACTAATGTTACATATGAACCAATAATTAAATCAGCACCAAGATTGCGAAGATTAGGAATGTATGTTTTTAACCGCTCAGTAAATAAATTTTTTTTAACTTTGTAAATTGTACTATGAAGTGTAGCGCTTTATTTGATTTCATTATAATACCAATAAAATAAATGTTCAATATAATTTATTTTAAAAAAATTTAGTAGTTTTGTTTTAAATTTATAAATTTTGGCACACTGAAAAATAAAATAATTAAAATTTTTATAGGTAATTATATTAAAAATTAAACATTTGTGATCGCATGGAAAAAAGAAGGGTTTTAACAAATACATAGAAATTGAATAAAAATAATAAACCATTTACTAAAATGGTTTATTTATTTGTAAAACCAAAATTATTAATTGATTCAGAGAAAGGACAGCATCTTAAATTCTTAAAATAAAAACTTTTTATTACAACTTTTTGATACCCTCTTTAAGTTGTTTACACATTTATTAAATATCTTAGAAATCTTTATAAGGTGTACCTGTTTTTTCTCCAATTTTAAGGTGTTGTCCTTTCTCTGTTTCAGTTAATTAATTTGCTAATAAAAAAAACTTAATAAAGGAAGGAGTAAGTAATGAAAATTAATAAGCAACAAACAATATGTGATGTTGATAATTGCTATAAAGCAATATCATTCATTACCGAAGAATTTTTATCAAATAAAGTTTTATGAACTTGTGAAAAACATAAAGATTTATTAAATCACACAAAAGATAAAAAACAAAAGCGATTTTATCAGAAACTGGAAAATTCAAAAATTATCTTTGATTATGAAACTGGTTTTTTAAAACTTAAATTTTATAAAACAACTTAATGCAGTGTGGGACGGTTATTTTAAATAACTAAGTGCTTCCATAAGAACATGAGATTAAACTCATTCCCACAGCCGGCCGAGGAAAGTACTGAAATAGTTGTATGAGGAAAAATGTAAATCGGCGCTGGTTCATTAGAATTAAGCGATAGTCGTGATAAGTGCAATGTCAACATCAAACGACAATAAATAAAGAGATGATCACTTTATAAATAAATTTGCGATAGATATTACTTCTTAGAAGTGACGGCGGTTTAATAAAAACCACAAAGTCAGCATTAGGCTCTTCAAGGTGCAAGTGAATTTATTTTAAAAACTGAACGTTTTGACCTGAAATGGTGCGGATGAAGAGAGAGAATTCTCTGGCGTAAAAAATAAAAAAAACAACTGTTGATTATTAAACAACATACCGCCACCGCTTACCCCAGTGAAGCGGATGGCGCAGTAAATACTTATATAACTAATTCTCGCTTTGGCACTTTCACTTGGGAGTGAGTGCCAGCGAATTAAAAATAAGGAGGAATAATTTAGGTGGTATATATGAAAAAGTTAAATAAAATTTGTCTTAAAAAAAGATATTGAGGTTATTGTTTTAGATGTAATCAAGAAAACAAATTACAAGAATTAATACTACGAGCTTATCCTGTATCATTTAAAGATATCACTGATGAGCATTGAGCATTATGTAGAAAAAATTAGGAGAAATAAATTATGAATAAAAGATACTTATTAGTAATGAAAAGTAAATATGGTGATTCCAAAACAAACTGTTTTTATATATTATAAGAAGCAAAAATTACTGTTAATATTGAAAATCAACAAGAATGATTAACAACTATTATTAATTTATAAAATGAAAATATTAAATGACAAGGGTGTGAATAATATGTGAAAAGATGAAAATAGCAATGTTTATACCGAAGAAGATTTATTTAATATAGCATTAGAAGAATGTTATTCAGAAGAAAGTGCTTATGACTATATTGATAATTTAATTAATGAAATGGAATTAGAGGAAATTTAATTATGGAATATTTAAAGTTAAATAATGAAGTTAAAAATATTACTTATCCGTTTTATTTAAAAGGAAATGATTTTAAAGAATTAAGTTTAAAAGCATTAACAATTAAAAAATGAATTGATGAAAATGGACAAGAATTAGCAGAATTTATATATCGACAACAAGCTTGATTAATAAATGGAGAATATAAATCACAATCATTAAAAGATTTAAAATTAGTAGTTTCAAAAATTGATTATATTTTTAGAGAACCATTAGAATTAATAAAAAATTTTAAAGATGAATTAAATTTTATTAGAAAAGATATTTTGAATTTAGAAAATAATATTAAGAGTAATCATTATTCTTTAAAAAATAGTGTAATTAATATTCAATTTCAAAAACAAAATGAAATTATTGAAACTCATAAAAAAGAACAATTTTTAGAAATTAAAAGTGTAGCAAAACAAGAACAAGAATTAAAAATTATTACTAGTAATTTTCGTAAAGATAAATTATTAATTAAAAATATTAAAGTTATTGGTATTAATGATAATTTTTTACAAAATGCTAATAAATTAGAACTTATTAATTTAATTAAAAATTATTTAATTGTTGATGAACAAATTGTTAAAAATGAAATTAAAGAACAATGAGATAGTAATAAAGATATTAATTTAATTGGTGTTAAAGGTATTAATTTTAAAATAAATAAAGGAGAAAAATAATATGGCAAATATTGTTGAATTTTTAAGAACAGATAGAGCAACAGAATGAATAAAAAGTAAATTTTCTAATGAAAATGAAATTGCAAGATTTAAAAGTAATTTAGTTGCAATATCAAATAGTAATGAATTATTGCAAAAAGCAGACCCAAAAACTATTATGACTGCTTGTTATCAAGGTGTTTTATTAAATTTACCAATGGAAAAACAATTTGGTTATGCTTATGTCGTTCCATATAATACTAAAATAACAAGAATTATTAATAGTCGCGAAATCCAAGAGTGAGTTAATCAAGCCTAATTTCAAATGGGTTATAAAGGTTATATTCAATTAGCACAAAAAAGCGGTCAATATTTAGATATGTCAGTATCAGATGTTAGAACTGGTGAATTAGTAAATTATGATAGATTAAAAGGTACTGTTTTTAATTGAATACAAGATGAAGATAAAAGAGAAAAATTACCAATTATAGATTATGTAGCATATTTTAAAATGGTTAATGGTTTTGAAAAAACTTTATATATGACAAAAGAGCAAATGGAAAATCATTTTATGAAATATTCTAAAACTTATGCTAAAAATAAATTATTTTATATTGCAACTTTTGATGAAATGGCATTAAAAACAGTATTAACTAGTTTATTACGAAAATGAGGTATTATGTCAGTTGAATTACAACAAAGCATATAAATCAGATCAAGCAGTTATTACAACTAATGATGAAAAGATTTATATTGATAATGATATTACTGTCGCCAAAAATCAGGGGCAGATGAGCGAGCGATGAGCCCCTATCAAATAATAATACAAATAATACCCCATCTTATACAGAAATAGCGGACACAAACAATAATGTAGTTAAAGAAGAAGATATTTCAAATGTAGTACCAGCAGTTAACAATGATGAGGAATGAGTAATTTGATAAAAATAGGTATTGATCCATCAGGAACCGGCACTACTGCTATTGTTAATTTTGAAGATAAAAAATTATTATGAAAAAATGAATATACTAATAATTTGATAGTATTACAAAAGCTTAGGTTTTATAAAAAATATAAATAAAATAATTAGATAACTTTTTAAAAGGTTGATTTATCAGTGTTTTAGAAATATATTTAAAATAAAGAATAATTTTTATACCAAAACCTAAACTTTTTTCTTACTACCAATAATTTTTGGTTTAATCATGCAACAGAAATTCAGAAATATATTATTAGTTTATTTGATGTCGATAAATATATACTTAATATTGAAAATTGCTTATATACAAATTCTAATGGTTCAAAAGACAGAGATGATTTATTAAGATTATTAGGTTATATTGAAAAAGAATACTATGATATTATTAATTGAGTATCACCAAAACATACTAAATCAGTTGTTAAAAATATGGAAAATTTAAGTAAATATAATGATGGTTGCTTATGAGAATTTGATAAAGATATTAATTTAACTTATCAATATGGTAAGGGTTGATTTTATAATAATGATAAAATAAGTAATCATTTACGAGATGCAATTATTATTGCTAATTATGAGAGATAATATATTATGAAACAATCATATAATCAAAAAACAAGAAAATATTATTCTTGTAAAATTCGTAATATAAATGTTTACTTAAATGAAAATGAAGAAAAAGTTTGAAATAAATTAAATTTTGATACTTATTCACAACGAATAGAACATCTTATTAATTTTTATATAAAACACAATAAAAAAAATAAAAAATAACCAATTAAGGTTATTTTTTTAAATACTATTTGTTAGTTTTCTAATAGCATCTTTTTGTGCTTGTTTTTTGTCGTTTACTTTAACTTGTTTTTTAACATTTTTAATTTGACCTGTTTTTAATGCTAATTCTGTTGCATAATCAGGCCCTCTTAAATGCTTTTCGTGGGCAATAACAGCAGTTCTTAATTCTCTAATTTCTGCTTTATATTTTTTAATTTTTTTAGCAGATAATCCAAGAATGCCAAGACTACCCATTCCACCGGCACCTGCCAAAACAAGTAAAGCAATCATTAATGTTTCATTTTATTTTATTTAATTCCTTTCTTATCCTTACTCAAACAGTAGCCATCTATCCTTTCAGAACAAAATAATTTATAAATTAAACTATATAACCACCCAAAAATATCAACCGCCCCTATATATAGTCTATTTTAATAAAATTTAATTATTATTGTTTATATTTAATTCTTGTTTATTTTCTTCTTGTTTTTGTTTTTTAATATTTTCATTTTGTATATTTTTTAATTTTTCTTCTGTTATGCCATCTAAATTATTTCATTGTTTTGCTATTCGTGGTTGAACGACACGCGGATTAATACGGCAGTCAAAACAATGTCTTAAATGGTCTTTTTTTCATTTTGATTTATCAATTCAAATAATAATTAAAGAAATTATTAAAGTAATTAAAGGTAATATTGTAAATACTAATCCCATTTTAGATATTTTTAATCTTGGTATATCAATTTTCATATCTACTTTTGGTTTACTACTAGCAACAAATATACCTTGAATTCCGTGTGTAAATAAAGGTGTTAGTAAAATAGCAATTCCATTACCTCAATATTGTCCATAATTATACCAATTAATTTAGTCTTTAATGCCATTAATCATCCCATATTCTAATCAACAATTTAATATTAAAAATATTAATGTATAAAAACTAACTACTCAACTACGAATTTTATATTTTCTTTCTCATTCTCTAATATCTTTATGAGTTCAATTATAAGTCGGAATAGGGTCTTTTTTAAATCAATTTCAAGGTAAGGCACCCTTTAATAATGTTGTTTTATCTTGTTTCATTAATTAAAACTCCTTTCTAACTTACTTTTTTTCTTTCAATAAACACAAATCCCAAAGATCTAAATGTTGCTGGACCATTAACTCCAATATTAATCAATCCATCAGGATTAATAGATAATGCTAAACATGCACTATTAACGCCTATTTGATCATATATAACACCTATTATTTGTGTAAAGCCGCGTCTTGTTTGCAACATTCCTTTACTCTTTAAATCACCACTGCTGTCTTTTCCTGAGGCTCAAATTCTATAAATATAATTTTCTTTATCAAAATTAGGAATAGTATATCCTTTTTGACCAACTCTAAAATCACTAGTATCTACAATTTCTCAATCATTATTACTAATAGGTATATCACCATTACCTAATAATGGTACTACATTAATATTTTTAATATTTGTTCCACTTATTAATTTATCTTGTTTAAGATTAATATCTTGTGATGTTTTTACAATATATTTATCATTTTCTTTATCAATATAATCTTTATTCAAATCACTATTTTTAATAACATCTGATGGAATATCACCACTTTGTTTTGCTTTTCATACTCCATTTTCTTCATAAATAGTATCATTATCAAACGGAACAATAAGTTTAATATATTCGTTATAATAAATTTTAGAAAAATCATTAATAATTGGATAAGAAATATTAATACTATTATCAGTTTGTAATCGTTCTTTTAATCAAAATAATAATGTTGGATAAAAAGTTTTTTTACTAATATGTTTATATTCTTCTTCTCATGAATGAGCATAATTATCTAACCTATAATTATAAGGTCTAGATGCTGTTTTACTAGATATAATATCAATTATTTCACCTGCTAATTTTAAAGCATTTTTAACATCACGAGTAATATTTTCATTTGCCTCAGGGTCATTAGTTTGTGAATAAGCAATTCCGCCATGTGAAAATGAAGCACTACCAGTTAAATCATTAACTCCTTTGGGTAAATATCAATTAATAACTGCTAATAAACAAGTAGATTGAATATAACTTAATCATTTATCATATTCAATTAATCCAGTATTATCTTTTTTTACTCAAGGAAATAAATCTTTTTTATTAATTTTATCGGAAATTGTCCCACCTGATAATCTATCCATTCATAAACTAGTTTTTAAAATAGCATTATAAATTAAATTATCATTATAAGCAAATTGTTTTCTATCATTAATAGGTTGTTAAAGTTTACTTTCTTTAACATATTCAACTGTTATAAATAATAAATTACTTAAATTATTTTCCATATAAAACACCTCTTAATTGATTACGATATTTATTTTTTAAATTACTTGGCTTATAACTATTAATTTTTCTTTGTACTTTTTTAATTTTTTTAATAGTTTGATTAGTTTTATAAAACATATTTTTAACTGGTGTTTTATATAAATTCTTAATATTTTTAACATCACTTCGGCGTTCACGATACCATTTTTTATTATTAATTTCACCAGCAAAATTAAAATTAAAATGTCCAATCTTTAAATTATTAATAAACTTTTTAATTTGATTTAATTTTTGAATAGTTGGTAATGTTAATTTAGTAGTTCCTTTGGGGTATTTTTCTTTTAATGCTTGTGGTAATCGTTTTTTAATATAATTTCTTAAATGACTAGGTAATCATTTTCTTAATCAATAACGCCAAAATAAAGTCCCTGCATTGTTTATCAACAAATAGTAAAAGATAGTTTTAAAATATATCGGACAATTACTAAAATATTAAAAATGCAACAACAATTTAAAAATAACTTTAATAAAGATAAATTATTAAATACACTAGAAGATAGTGGTGTTGCTAGTTTACTGGGTGGGCGGTGGCGCAACATTTCAAACATACAAGCAACTAAGAACAAAACAATATTTAAACAAAACAATTAAAACAAAAACACTATCAAGTAGTAAAAAGTTTATCTTAAATAAAATTAAATCAAAAAGAAATAAATGATAAGGAGATGGTTAAATGTTAAATGAATTATGACAAAATGTTACTTTGGAAAATTATAATAATTTTATTCCAATGACAGGTAAAATTACACAAGTTCCGGTTCGTTATAATAAGTTTTTTAAAGGTGATGTTGAATTATGATTTAAAAAATTTGCTTTAAGAGCCCAAAATATGATTAATTCTTATTTAAATTATCCATTTTCAAAATTAAAATTTGAAACATTTAAAGACCCATTATTAAAGAAAATTTGTATTAATATGGTGTTTATTACGATTGAACATTGAACATTTAACCGCATTCCAATTGAATTTTTTACTTCAGCAAATATGAGTGTTGGTGATATTAATTATTCTTCACAAAATAATCCTATGGTAACATGACAAGGTTTATTACCAACTTATGCAAAATCATTGGCTAATTTAACAACTTTAAAGAAAATGTTTCGTACTTTTCGAGAAGAAGGTATTGATTTAACAATGATAAATTTAGAAGCATATTATACCCAATTAGAAGTTGATGCTTTATTAGAAAAACTTGTTATAGAAAAAATTAAAGATGAAAAACTTGCAAAAATAAAGAAAGAAATTTTAGATGAATTAAAAAAATCAATTGTTATACCAAATGTTCCAGATTGAGAAATTGTAGATACTAGTGATTTTAGAGTTGGTTAAACCGGATATAATATTCCTAATTTTGATAAAGAAAATTATATTTATAGAATTTGAGCCTCAGGAAAAAATAGCAAAGGAGATTTAAAAAGTCAAGGAATGTTGCAAACAAGGTATAGTTTTAGACAAACAATAGGTGTTATATATGATCAAATATGTGTTAATAGTGCATGTTTAGCATTATCTATTAATCCTGATGGATTGATTAATATTGGAGTTAATGGTCCAGCAACATTTAAACCTTTGGGATTTATGTTTATTGAAAGAAAAAAAGTAAGTTAGAAAGGAGATGTTATTATGCCCAAGGTAACTATTAAAGATTTAATTATGTTTTTTAAAATCTTTGGAGTTTCATCATTGTTTTTTATTGCAGGAATTATTATTTGTTTTATAGGAGAAAAAACATTAGGTATTTCTTGACCTTGTATATGTTATTGTTTCAGCAATGCTTATCGGAGCTGGAATTATAGTTTTGATTATTGAAACAATTAGATTTATCAAAACACATAACAAAAAAAAAAAAGAAGATAGTATTGAAGATGTTATTAAAAAAGAAGAAACAAAATAAAGATGTGTTATAAATGGGATTATTACCAGCAAAAAAGAAAATAAAAAAAGATTATGATATTTATAGTTATTATCTTAATTTAGCATCAACGATTACTAATCGTAAAAATGTTACTGTTCAAAAACATAATGAAATTTTAGAAAAAAGAATTTGTGAAGATAATGCTAATTTTTTAAATCCGCGTGATTTAGAAATTAGCATTTATAATCCACTTACTAATCAACAATTAGATACTAAATTAATTAATAACTTTTTAAAAATGCAAGACTTTACTAATAAGAATTGATATAACGAATATAAAATTAACAAGAATGGTAAGGGTGCATATTTTATTTTTGCTAATAATTCAAAACTTAATTTTATTACTATTGATTTCTATAATGACCAGTATGATGAATTGGATAATTTAGTATCTTGCACTTTTAATTATGACCCTTATCTTAAAAATGACCAGAGTGTTTTTATTACTGAAAAATTAGAAATTGATTATGTAACTAAACAAGTAAAAGTTATTAGAAAGTTAAAAACACAATTATACAGCACTATTACCAACTTATATATTGATGATGCTAAATGAAATAACTATACAACATTACAAAGAGAAGAAATATTGCCACTTAATTTTATTCCAATTAAAATTATTCCTAATAATCCTAATTTTGAACCTTCAGCTCGTTATGGTAAACAATTTGCTAGTATTTTAGATATTATTGCTGAAAAGATAATGTTAGACCCATTATTAAATAGTGGTAAATTTACGATTAATACTAATAGGGTTACTGGTGTTGTTGACCAAGAAATTAGTAAAATGTTGGCTTCATTTATTGAAAATAACTTGTTATTAGTCGAAGGTGATCCTGATAGTAATTTTCAACCAGTAGACTATATTGCTGGTAATTTTAAAGGTGAACAATTAACTAAAATATATGATTGATTATTAACTAATTACTATAAAATAAATCGCCATCATGTTCCTGCTATTGCTAAGGGAGCCCAACAAACTCAGGCAGAAGTTGCAGGAGTTAATATTCAAACAAACGCATCATACGAACAAATGATATATATTAGAGAGATTAAATTAACTGAATTTATTATTAAGTTAATTAAATATGATAATGCGATTTTAAACAGTAGAACATTTAATATTAAAAATATTGATGAGTTAATTGTTGATGTTCACTTACCAGTAAATACTACTTTAAACAGACAATTAAAAAATAATGAAAATATTATCAATATTTGCGATGATGATGAAAAAGGAAAACAAGAATAATGTTAAAACCATCTGAAAAAATGTTAGCACAATTAGCAGAAAATGATGAACCAATTGACTATTCAATTGATAGTATTCCGTTAGACTTTGCTAATCAATCGCAGTACAGCGACCCCGATTTAGAACAATTATTTACTGAAGACCGTGCTAGAACCTTATATATTTATAAAATTAATAATTTTGTTAAGACAAAAGAAAAACCTACATTAAACTATTCTCAAAATAGTGTTAAAATAGGTTTTATTGACAAAGATGAATATATTAAAATTATTGGTTATGAAATTAGTGATTTTAATTTTAAATTACAAATTCAACAAAACACTACAATCCAAGATAATAACACAAGTTATGTAATGATTGATGAAAAAGATATTTTAATTAATGATATTTCAAAAAAAGACAAAGCATTTTTAGAAACATTAGATTTAAAAATAGTATCTATCAATGATCCAATAAATGAAGATAACAAAAATGAATGTTATATCATTGAAGAATACAAACACCCCTATTCACCTGATGGTATTAATATTATTAAATCTACCCATTTAGTTAAAATAACTGATTTTAAATGAAAAAATCAAAATAGTATTCATTTAGTATTACAAAAATCATTGCCCGAAGATACAATATTTACTGGAATTGAAATTAAATATCCTAAATCTATGTTATTTGGAAATATTAAGTGTTGGTGTAATGTTAATGGTGTTTATTCTTATCCATCATCAATAGTTGAAAATGCAAGTTTAGTGCCGTTATTATCAATGCCAATAGAAACAGAACCTAATTTAAGAGTATTTCAATATTGATTTACCGAAAGTTTTTTACCATGAAGTATTGCAAAAAATTATATTCAAGGTAAAAATATTTTAGATTTAATAAATAAAAATGGTTTAGAACAAATTTTATTGAATTATTTAATTTATCGTTATAATTATGATAGAAAATTTCAAGGTGCAAAATACGATGAAAAAGGTAATCCCACTAATAAAGCAGCAGAACTACGCAAAAAATTCGAAGGACAAAAACCCGAAGATGTAATTGATGGTTTATTTGAAAATTGAAAATTAGATAATCCAATATCTATGAATGAAAATACCGTTAAAAAATTTAAACAAATTATCTATATGTTATCAAATTATACATATAGTAAATATGCTATTAACAAGGGTTATAATGATGATATTAAATTAATTGTTCCTTATTATTTCAAACTAATTTCAAAACCAAATAGATTAGAAGAAGGATATTTTTATTTTTCAGATTGTCAAGCACAAATATATTCATTATATTTTGATTTTATTGGTTCTAACCCGCAAATTACAGTAAATTATTGAAAAGAAATTAAAGCACAAGAAAAACCATTTAATCAAGTGGACAATAAATGATATTTTGTTATATGGAAACCTAATAATTATATTTATTGAAAAATATCAAAATTTAAACACGATACAAATAATGGTAAAAAAATTGATGATTGAGATCCATTAAAACCATATTATATTGATCTCTTTTTATGGGTTTTTGAAACAAAAGAACAAGATTTATTAATAGATGATCAATCGGAAGGTAAATGAAAACGAATTTTTTGAAGGGAAAATAATGGGCAAAATTTTAAAACAGTTTATCGTTGAAATAGTGAAGGCGAACCTCTTAAACCTCTAATTGATTCAAGTACTGGACAAATTATCGAATGAAATTTAAAACAACAAACAAATGTTAATAATAACAAAGATAATGAAATTAAAGTAAGTGTTAAAAACAAAAATATTTCAGAAAACCCTATTTATCAACTAGAAACAAATTATTTTAATTGATTATCAATAACAAACGAATTATAAACAAACAACATTCCTTCACTTATTCCTGCTGAAATTAAATTATCTGATGGAGAATATGGCAAGTATTTAACTAATTTAATTGTTTCGAATGACAAAATAGAAGAATATTTAAACTATTTTTCTCAATGATATAGATTACTTTATTCCAAGGCAGTTTGAATGGATATGACTACAAATTTAGTTGAAGATAATATTAAAATAACTTTTGATAAGTATCTAAAACTATTTAATTTAAATCAAATTGAAATATCGGGTATATGAGGTTATGGAAATTATGATGTTATAATTTTTACAGAACAAGAAAAAATTATTATTAATAATTTACAATTATTTAATAAAAATAATGAAAAATTATCATTAATTACGTTAGAAATATAAAAAGTCATTTATTAAAATGACTTTTTATATTTCTAATTAACTTTTACATTACCATTTTTATCAATAATTAAATTAGGTACATTATTATCTTCTAAATTTCAACGATAAACTGTTTTAAAATTTTGCCCATTATTTTCCCTTCAAAAAATTCGTTTTCATTTACCTTCCGATTGATCATCTATTAATAAATCTTGTTCTTTTGTTTCAAAAACCCATAAAAAGAGATCAATATAATATGGTTTTAATGGATCTCAATCATCAATTTTTTACCATTATTTGTATCGTGTTTAAATTTTGATATTTTTCAATAAATAGAATTATTAGGTTTCCATATAACAAAATATCATTTATTGTCCACTTGATTAAATGGTTTTTCTTGTGGTGCTATTCATTCTAAAATACCATTTTTTGTATTTATTTTGTTTTCTTCTTTTAGTTTTTTTAATTCTTCTGGCAATATTTCTTTTTTATTTTCATTATCAGTACCCTTATCACAAGCAACTAAATTTGTTGTACTTGTTGCTATTAAAGTTATTGTTCCAATAATACTTAATATTTTTTTCATATTTATTTTTAACTAATTTATTTAACTAATTTATTTGTTAATAATTTTCTATTTTCTACTATAGCTTTATTATAATCATTCTATTTAACAATAGAAAAGTCTTAAGAGTTAACTTCACATTTTTAAGTTGCCCTAAAACAGCATGATCATGTTTTGAACCGGGTGTTCATCATACATTACCGCTTAGTTCAAATTTCATTTTAAAAATATTTTCATTTCATTCTAATGATATATTATGTCAAAGTTGCCCTTTTCTTAAATTACTTTTATCATTATAAGTTTCCATATTATTGAAACCATTTTTTAAATCATTTCCATTTATAGTAACTATTTTATTTAATAGGAAACCAATGTTTTTTCCACCAGAATAAGATCACCCTTCATTATCTGTTCATCAATTTAACCCATAATCATATTCTAAAATAATTGATGAATAATACTTCAAAAATTCTTCTTTTGATGAAGCATATTTTGTAATATCAACCGAAACGAAATTATCTTCTATAACACTTTTGGTAACGGCCATTCCCGCAATTTATATCAATTACTTCATTAACTGGTCCTATGTTGGGTCGAGAAGGGTCATTGCTTCTATCTTGAATGTATCTTAAAGCTTTATTTGTTAAATTTGTATTTAATTTAACATCTTTAAAATTTTTGTTATTTGTTAAAGTAACATCAAAGACCATTGCACCTTTATAGTTTTTATTATCAACGCTTGCAATTAAAGTTGCATTTTTATATTCTTCAGATTTACCTGGTTCGGGATTTTTCAAATTTACATTTTTAAAGTTTCATCATTCATTATTTTCTAAAAAAGAATAATAAATATCAACAAAAATATCTTGCTCTGAATTATTAGTCATTAATCCTAATAAGATTTCTTGAGCAATTTCTTTTTCTGTATTTAAATTTTCTGTATAAACAATAAAAGGAATTGATTTTAATCTAGTTATATTAATTTTTTCTGTTGGTACTGTTATTATATATGGTTTATTTGCAACCAATGTTGGCACAACAGTTCCGCTAATAGTTAATACACACTTAATAAACTTAAAAGTTTCTTCATTTTATATAATTTCCTTTCTTTAATCTGGTAGTAAGAAAAAAGTTTAGGTTTTGGTATAAAAATTATTCTTTATTTTAAATATATTTCTAAAACACTGATAAATCAACCTTTTAAAAAGTTATCTAATTATTTTATTTATATTTTTTATAAAACCTAAGCTTTTGTAATACTATCTTTAATCTTGAAACTTTTTATCAAGATCTATTGACATTATATATATAAGCACTTCTGAGTATCTTTTTAGAAAGGAAGTTATTTAATGATTATTATAAATTATATTTTTGCACTAATCTGGGCTCGCGGTGATTTTCATAAGTTTGTGAAAAATTCCTTAAAGTTTAAAAAAACTTTTGTCGCGCTTTTCAAAATACTTGGGAAAAATTCTAAGCGTTAAGCGAAGAATTTTATAAAGGTTCCCAAATTTATTTAAAAGAACCTCAAAACTTTTTTTAACTTGTAAGTCATTTTATCACAAAATTTCAGAAAATCAACCGCTCGCCCAATAACAAAAATAGTTATAATCCCATTTTAAAACGATATGGATAAGAACCATAAAACAAAGCATCGTATGGGTCGTGGTACATTTTACTATCGGGTGTGTTTGTTTTGGTATCACTAAATCTTAATTCACTAATACACTTATCTAAAAATGGAAAATTATTTAAAATGCCATATATTTTGCCTTGGACAAACATTTTTCTTATTCATTTTACACGATTGATTATACCCGCTTCTTTATTAAACGAAGTTTGATGTTTTTTAGCTTTAAACATTTTAATTTTATAGCCTAAATAAGGGTAAATATCTTCTTGTAATTTTTGCATAAAATCGTGGGCATTAATATCATAATGAAATGTGGCATATTCAAAACCATCAAATTTATCAAATGTATTAATTATTCATTGTCCGTAATGTTCAACTATTTCATTTAAGTTCATTGCGTTTTTTGGTGTAACAACATTTTCTTCAATTAAATATTTATCATATTCATTATTTTCATTAATTTTATAACCACTAAATAAAAATACCGTATGGTCTTCACTACCATTAGCATAATCAACACCAATCGAATAACTATTAAATTGATACTGTTTTGTATTTGGATTATAAAATCTTGGTAGTAAGAAAAAAGTTTAGGTTTTGGTATAAAAATTATTATTTATTTTAAATATATTTCTAAAACACTGATAAATCAACCTTTTAAAAAGTTATCTAATTATTTTATTTATATTTTTTATAAAACCTAAGCTTTTGTAATACTATCAAAATCTTGTAAATTATATTCTTTAATATATTTACGATAATTTCGTAAAACATAAATACTGGGGTCATTATCGTTATATTCAGAACCGTAGTATTCAAGTTCAAATAAATCAGGTCGTTCTTCTTTGTTGGTTAAAACAAGTTTTTTAGTAATATTAGGTATTTTATTTCAAACAGCACCCATTGTTTTAATCGTAAATTAAAAATACCCAAACCATTAAATTCTTGTTTGTTTTCTGAATATACTTGATTGTGTTCTTTTAAAATATTTTTAATTCTTTCATTTAAGGGTAAATATAGGGTTACAAATTTTTCATAAAAGACATGGTATTTATCAAAAGGATTAAAAGTAAATTGATTATAATATGTTTTATGAAAATATGTTTTTACTGTTATGTATTGTTTTGCTATGTTGTCTCATTCTTGAAATGTCCAAGATAATTCTTTTACTGGAATAGGATTATCTAAATTATATTGTTCATTATCATTTTCATCCGTGTATTTTTCATAAGATACTTTTAAACTTTTTTAACGAAACATTGAAACTCTTAAATTATTATATCTTTTATCTAGTTCTTTATCAGTTAATATTTATTTTTCTTCGGCATGGATCATTTCATCTGTTCATGCTGATATAATGCCACTACCTTTACCAACTTTACCCATAATTTTATTACCATTAGCATAACCCACAAAAGCAATGCGAACACCACTAGGAAAAACAATCTCTCCACCTTCTTTAATATTTTTAGGTCAAACAATACCATTTTCATTGTCGGGTCCTATATCAATCCCATATTTATCGTATAGATAATTACATACATTAATTGTATCGCCAAATGTAGTATCTTCGTGGGTGTTGGCATATCTTCGTAAAATGACCGACGAAGCATCGGTAAAATTACAAGCAAAAAATAATTTTTCAGCTAGATTATTTCATGTTTTATTAGTACCTCTTCCGGCGGAAACAAATTTAAAAAAAGTTGGCGAAGTAAAATATCGGGCATAACTATCACCAACAAAATCTTTAAATACTTCTCAATCAAAACCAAAATTATAGTCACTAAAATTTAAATCATATTTTTTATTTAAATGTTCATAATTATTAACTCATTTTTTATTGTTAACTTTACTAAATTTTTGCATATTTATTAACCTCTTTATTTTATATATAATACATTATAAGAAAAAATGAAGGGAATTTATATAAAAATAAGAAAATTTAAACATTTAATATTTGATGAACGAAATTTATTTAAGGATTTATTGTTATCTGATACTTGTAAAAATAAAAATGGCACGATTAATTTATCTGAAATAGCAAGACAAATGGGCCGCGGGATTAATACTGTTAAAAGAGAGGTTAAGAGATTTAAAAATATATAAGATTATAAGCCATCAGATGCTCAAAAAGATTACAAACAAAAGCGTAAAAAATGTATTAAAAAAATACCTGAATTTACAAAAGAGCAATTAGATTTTATTAAAACAAGATTTAACAAATACCATGATACACCTGAACAATTAATTTATCGTTATTTTATAGAATTTGGTGTTAAATTTCCTGCTTGTGTTAAAACTTTATATAAATGAATTCACTTAGGAAAATTGGGGTTAAGAAAAGAAAATTTACCCCATAGTGGTAAAAAATATAAAACAAAAGGAAAACCTGATAATCGTGGTAAATTAACTAACTTTAAATCAATTTGAGATATTGAAAATAAAGTTTCTAATGTTGGATGATTTGAAATGGATACTGTTGTAGGAAAAGACCATAAATCTAGTAATTTAGTTTTAGTAGAACAATCAAGTAAAAATTATTTTGTAATGAAATTAAAAAATAATAATGCTAATGAAGTTTTATAAAAATTTAAAGATATTGTTAAAAATAATAATTTAATTGGGAAAATTAAAGGAATAATAACTGATAGAGGAAAAGAATTTAGTAAATGAAAAGAAATGGAAATATTTGCTGAAACACAAGTTTATTTTTGTGACCCCGGTAAACCACAACAAAAACCATTAATTGAGCATATGAACGGTGAATTTAGATATTGACTTTCTAAGGGAATTGATTTTAATAATATTAGTCAAAAAATGATAGATTGAGTAGTTAATGTTATAAATGATAAACTCCGACCATGTTTAAATTGACTAAGTGCAAAGACAATGTTTTTACAAAATTTTAAATAAATTTATTAGTTAAAATTTAATAAATTATTTTTAGTGTGCTATTGGTAAAACTATATCAAATATTAAAATGTTTGGTGAATTATTAAAAATTAGTTTATTAATTAAAGAGCCGATTTGTATCATTGCTAGCATGTATTTAAGTAAAGATTTAAAAGATAGTGTATTTCAAAATATATGAAATATGTTAGATGAAAATCATATTCCTTATACTATTAATTTATCAAATTTTACTTTTACTTTATCAATTCTAATTTATTTTTAACCTGATTAGCATCAAAATGATTTCAGGTTGAGAAAGTAGAAAACTGGTCATTAATGTGCTCACTGTCTTTTGATGGCGGTTTCATTAAATTTTTTGTTTTAGAATTGGCATTTTTAACAGACATTTTCTTCGGCATACTCGTTTGCTTGGCAATAGTTGTTATTTCTTCTGATAATGACATTACTAGTGAATATTGTGGCAAGAAAGGCTTTGATTTTAACCCCACTTTATTACTAACTGCTTGTTTTGCTTTATGATTCTTTAATCTTTGCAAAACAGGAATTTATTTTTCAACCCGATAACTATAATCAATAAATTTACTTTTAGCTCTTTGTTCTTCTCAAGTATTTCTTTTTTTATCCTTTAAACGAATAACACCTGTTTTTTTAGTTCCAACAACTTCGTTAACATATTTTTGTTTTAACTCTTGGCATTTGGCACTATTTTCATCTAATTGTCCCAATAAAACCTTGATTGTTGCTGGCGTTAATTTTTTATCCATTAGTTATGTTGTATCTCAATCAGAATCAATAATGTTTCCATAATTGACACGAGAAGTTACAACAGATTCTGAGTATTTTTCTTTTACCATTTTCTATTCCTCTTTTATCTATTTTCTCGTTTTTTGATACTTACATATATTATATAAAATTTTTGCACTTTTTTAAAATTTTTTTACTAAAAACCTTGCTTTTTTTAATAAATTATTTACAATATTTTATCTTTTTTTAACCTAAAAATTATCAGCGTGATTTTGAGCTTTTTTTCGAAGATAACGCTGCCTCTTACTTTTTATTAATTTTTCAGTTGATAGCAGTGAAGATTCTTGTTCTTGTGGTTGATGATACATATTATATTCATCTAACAATGCACCACCAATTTCTCGCATAAAAATAGTGCCATAATTATATTCTGCTGTTGAAATTTTATTAATGTCATTTCTATTTTTAAATACTGGCTTTGCTTGCAATTCTAATCCAGTAACTTCACTATTTAATATTTTTTTATTTATCTTTGGTAATTTAACTGGTTTTGATAATGTAGCCAAATATTCTTCTCGTTTTTTTAATTCATTTAATCTAATTTGTTGTAAATCACTAAGTGCTAACTCTTGTTGATGTTGTACTTGTTGTATTTGAATTTTATTATTATTTACTAATGCTTGTAATAATTGTTTTTGAACAATAGCATCTGCCTCTTACGCTCATAATTCTTTCTCTCGCGCTCATTGTAAAGCCACATCAGGCCTTTTCTAAGGATCAATACCACTTGATATCATATTTATTGGCAAATTCAAGCGGAATAATTATCTTAAAAAACCTAATTTCTAAACCAACATCCGATTTATGTTTTGCTCTTTTACCTTCGGCTGTTCGTTCTGTTGATTTTGTTTTTCAAATTTCATAATCTGTAATATCTTGGAAAATACCAATTCTCATAACAAAACTACGATTAAAAATATTACCTAATTTAGATTTAACGGGTTTTTTCAATGAAATCGGAATAATAATACCGCTTGCTAAATGACGAATATTATTTCACATCATACCCTCGCGCTGTGTGATAAAAATAGCTCTATTTTTAAAATGTCTTGCTAAAAAAATCCACACACTTTTACCGCCATGAACTTTTTTAACTTCGCAAGGACTAGTTCCATCAATGTACAAAAAACTCTCATCAAACAAAATTAAACTATCATCTAGGGAACTGGTTTTGTTCTATCTGTAAAGTCTAAATTATTAAAAGTTAAAAGTTTTATTGCATTATCTTCAATTGGATAATTACTATAAATTTTCTTCGTTAAAAGTTTCATAACTTGTGATAAAAAAGTTAAAAGTAATGTTTTACCAGTTCCTAATTTACCAATAATTACTGATAACGGATTATCTTAAATAAAGTAAACTAAACGAAAGACATTTAACTGATAAAAAACATTTTTTCAAACTCATTAAATAAAGTAAACAGATTGTAAAGTAAATAATAGTCAAAATACTAAACCAGTATAATTTAATGAAATTATTCAAAGTAATAAATCAATTAAACTAAACAAAACCATTGAACCACTAATATAACAAAAATATATTAGAAAAAATACAAACTTTTTCATTACTTAAAATACCCAACTATTTTAAAAATCATTCACAATAAGAACCAAGTTAAAAACAAAATTACAATTCAAACACAAACCATTAAAGTTAAATATTAATTTTGAGTTAAATTTCAAGTTGTAATAGTTTCAACATTTGTTTTATCTATAAATAAAAATACATAAATAAAAAACTCTTTTAATTTTTCTCAATCATTTTGCATCTTTAAAAACTCCACATTTTTTGAATAAGTTTAAAAAATATTCCAAAAAATAAAATGATAAATAACACAAATGATATAACATATAAAAATTCAGGGGCATTTGAACCAATAATATAACTAACAAATTGAACTCAATAATAATATAAACTCATTTAATTTAAACTTTATAAGTCATTAATTAATTGTTGTACTTTTTCATCACTTCAATTTGTTAAATTATTATTGTTATTTGTTTTTACTTTTTTAGATTCATTTTGAAATAATGCTTTATGCATACGCGTAAAATAGTTTTGTTTATATTGATTATATAAATCAATTATTTCTGTTCCAGTTAAAAATTTTCAATCGTGTTGTTTTAAATTTTCATCATATTTTATGATACGATAAGAATTATCATAAATCAAGCCGATTGCTACTTGTTCAGAGTGTTTTTGACTAGGATAAATAAACTTATTACTCAATCAAAAACCAATATGGCGATTATGATTAGGTAAATTTATAAAACTTGCTTGATCTGTTTCAAAAGGAATAAGTTCCTTAGAAATAAAATAATTTGCTATATTCTGATTTTTCTTAACAAAATTACTCAATTTTTATCAACTCCTTACTAGGAAATGTGTCATATTTTAAATTGTCTTTTAAAGCTCAAAATAATTTACATTTATTTTTACAGCTGTAAGTTAAATTACACTTGTTACATCAAAAACTATAAATTACAAAGTCTTCTTTATATAATTGTTGTTGTTTTAATTTTTCAATTAATTCATCTCTTAATACAATTTCGCTTGATGTTGTATTTTCTAGAAAAATTATTTGATTATCTTTTTCATCAAGTTTATTTTCATAAAAACTTTTTACTTTTTCTAAAATTTGTTCACGATCATTTTCAGAAAATATTTCATCAATACTATCTATAACTTTTTTTATATAAATACTCCTTTACTGTAATAAACATTGTTATATTTAATGTTTATATATTGCTAATTTATTGATAAAAACATTGTTATATTTAATGTTTATATATTGCTAATTTATTGATAAAAACATTGATTATTAATCAATGTTATACATATTGCTAATATATTGTTTATTTAGTGTTTAATAAACAATGTTATTAACAATGTTAAATATATAAAATAATAAAAATTGGCACACTGAAAAATACTATTTAATTTTTAACAATAGTTATTAAAATATAAAATTAATAATTTATAATTAAATTGATATTATTATGGTTTTCTCTCTGTATAAATTATTTTAAATAGAAAGGAGAAATAAAATATCGAAGAAATAATAAGTTAATTTTTTTATTTAATAAGTTAATTTTTTACAAATATGATACCAACTATTTTTTGTTTATCATGAATTGTATCACCAATTAAAACAATTTATTCATTGCTAATAATTTCAATAATAACATTTAAATTTATTATTTGAATTTTTAATAAATTAACAAATTTATAAACATTTTTATACAGAGAAAAACCATAATAATACTTTAAATTTAATTACTAAAACAAATATAACTAGTGTGCCTTAGTTTTGTTTAAAATAACTTAGAATATAACATTATATTCTATTAAAATCTTTTAACCATATGATGGAAAAAGTTTAATATCTTAATGATAATAAATAATCCAAATGGAATTAAAATAATTCACGCATCACCTAAAAAGGTCATTAATTGCGGTAAAATACCATATACAACATCTTTTACTTTACCCATTGCATTATCTAAACCAGTTCAAATGGAATTAATTCCATCACCAAAGCCGATTTTTGTAACTGTTTCAGTTAATAAATTCATTATTTTCTATTCTCCTTTTTTTTAAGTTCTTTTTTTTCTTTTTTCTTACCTTGAATTTGGCGAATTTTTTGATAAATTGATAAACCAATTCACGCAAAAATACCTAACAAAATCAAAATACTAAATATTCATGTTAATCATACTGGCATAATATAACTCCTTTTAAAAAATTGAAAAATTGAAATTTACAAACTCGCTCCGCTTGTTGTCGCTTTGCTCCATTTAAAAAACATTATTGAATAAATTATCCGCTAATAAATTATTTCGCATAATTTATTAGCGGATAATTTATTCTTTTACTTTTTAATTTCAATATCTTTTACAATATTATTAACAGTATTAATAACAATATCTTTACCATACTTTTTCACTAATGACCGCAAAATAAAATATTGCTTTGTTTGCATAATTTCAACCTCCTATAATTAACTTAAAAAAGTTAACTAAATTAATAATTAACTTTTTATCGGTTGGCATTTACAATTTACATAATCAATAAATTTTTTATTATATCTATTTTTTCAATATCAATCAACAAATTCATTAATTCTTTTGCAAATCCTTTTTTTGAAGCTTCAATTTTTCAATCAGCAGAATTATCAGGATTTGGGTAGTAAGAAAAAAGTTTAGGTTTTGGTATAAAAATTATTCTTTATTTTAAATATATTTCTAAAACACTGATAAATCAACCTTTTAAAAAGTTATCTAATTATTTTATTTATATTTTTTATAAAACCTAAGCTTTTGTAATACTATCAGGATTTGTGCAATATTCCTTTAAAATGTATAATTGCATATTACCACGTATTTTACCTAAAACAATTCTATTTGATTATACAACCAACTGATTAACTATTTTTTTAATTTTATTACAATTTTCTTTTCTAAAAATAAAATTTTTCTAAAGATTAAAACTATTATTTTTTACAAATAGATACATATGGTTGTTTTACATCTTCCACATTTTGTTTCAAAAAAAGTATCAGTTTGTTTAAATAGTAACTTATTATCATTTGGACATCTTATCGATTTATCAAAAGTTAAATTTAATAATAACTCTCTTCTTGTTATATTAAGTTAACCTCTTTCTTAAAGTCTGTACACATACATAAATTTTGAATTTAATTAAAACTAGAAATTATTATTTAATTAGCATTAAGTAAAACATTTTGAAAGAGATCCAACTCAACTAAATCTAAGATTTATATATATGTACTTTTACAACAAAAAAGACTGAATTTTATTCAGTCTTGTTAACTTTATTAAATTTATGCCTATTTTACTAGGTTTTCCCAGTAAACACTTATTTTATTCCGTCACAATCAGAACGGTATCCTCCTTGCCTAAAATAAAAAAAGATAATAAAATGAATATTATCTTTTTTTAAATCAGATATTTTTACAATAAAAATGTCTTTTAAATTATTTTGATACAAAATAATCTTATTTTTCTATTACGATGTCATCTGTATCTTCAACTTGCCCTACTAATTTATTTACTGTATCTTCTTTTTCATGTAATAAAAGATTATTAACATCATCAAGTAATTCTTTGTATTTATTTCCTTGGTTTTTATTAACAAAAGGAACATTCTCATAAATTGGTGTTTCTTCCGAACATGCTAATGTTGGTGCTACTGATTAATTAACAATTTTTTTATTTTCTAAATTTTGTCAAAAACTAGGTGCTTGATAAAGCAAGTCTATTTATTTAAAGTATCTACTATTTATGCATGTATTTATTAATTCATTTACATCATTAGAAATCTTACTTGATATTTTATTAGTTTCAATTTTATTAAAACCAAGTTTTTTAAAAAATTTATTAATGCTTTTTTTAATTGATTTATAAGTTTTTTTTAATGCTCTTTTAATTTCTGCAGTAATTTCCATTCTGTTTTTCTTTCTTATTCAATTAAGGCAATTTATTTTAAAACATAATACTTATTTTTTAAAATCATATATGGTTTTTATTCTATAACATTTAATTTAAATTAGCAATAGATTTTAAATTTATCATACTAGTTAAAAATTAAATTATTGCTTTATATAAAATAATAATAAATAAAAAGCAACTTATAAAAAGTTGATTTATTGTTTTTGCTTTCTTAAAAAATAAGCAAACTTAAATTCGATTAAAACTAAAATTGGATTTATCAAATTTTTGTTTTTTTTGTTTTCATTTTTTATTACATTGGGTATTAAATTTCTTTTTTGCATTAGATTGGTTCTTTTTATTATCTAAATTTGAATACTCATATTTAAAACTATTATTTTTTTGATTAAAGGTTGCTTTTTTATTACTAGAAATAAAGTTTTTTGTTCCTTGTGGTTTTTGTTTTAAATCATATGTTGTAATATCTAATAACTCAATTTTTTTCTTTTGATATGTACCCAAATGCTGAATTTCTCTTAAATCATTACGATTTGAAACAATTGATATTGCTACACCAGTAGCACCAGCACGTGCTGTTCTTCCAATCCGATGAATATAACTTTCTCGTTCTATTGGAATATCGTAATTAATAACATAATCAATATTATCAATATCAATTCCTCGTGCCGCAACATCAGTGGCAACCATAACTTGTACTTTACCATCTCGGAATAAATGCATTGCCCGCCCTCGTTCATAACGACTTTTATCACCATTAATGACACAACAAGGAATACCATTATTTGTTAACATTTCAGCAATTTTGTTAGTAAAAACTTTTGTATTTGAAAAAATAATACTTCGTTTTGGCTGCAAATGTTTATATAATGCTATTAAAACATCTTCCTTATGATAAGATAATGCATTTACATATTGCTGTCTAATATTATTTTGTTCAATAACATTTTTTGTAACAACAATTTCAACAGGATTATTTTGATAGTTATTAGCAATTTCTAATACTTGTTTTGACATTGTTGCTGAAAATAATAATGTTTGATATTGTTTAGGAGCATTTTGAAATACTTTATCAAGATCATTTTTAAATCCCATTTTTAACATTTCATCAGCTTCATCTAAAACAATTGTTTTAATTTTATCTAATCGTAATGTTTTACGATTAATATGATCAGCAATTCGTCCCGGAGTTCCCACAATAATATTACTTTTTAGTAAAGCATAAATTTGACGTTGGATATGTGAACCGCCACAAATTAATGTTGCATTTACACCTTCTAAATAAGTTGCAAATTTTCGAACCTGGTCAATTATTTGGCTTGCTAATTCATGGGTTGGACATAAAATAATCGCTTGTGGTTGTTTTAAGTGCGTATTTAAGTTTTGTAAAATTGGCAAAATAAAAGCTATAGTTTTACCAGTTCCCGTATGACTTTTACCAATAATATCTTGATTATTAAGAGCCACTGGAATAGCTTTTTCTTGGATTTCAGTTAGGTTAGTATAACCCATTTTAACAACAATTCGCTGTAATGCTGGGTATAAATTTAATGTATTAAAATTCATTTAGTCTCCTTTAAAATTTAGTATAAATAGTTTAGTTGTTTTTTTAACATTACAGCTGTTGAATTTACATATTAATATTATTTTAAATAACAGAATAAATTAAAGTTTAACAACTTATTAAGTATATCTTAAAAACTTAATAAAATAAAGCATTTTTCCTAGAAATTAAAAGGAATTTTATTATAATTTTAGAATCACAAGCAAAATTAAAAGGAATGAATCCCATTGAATACATAAAATCATTCCTATAACTTACTTTCTATATGTCTATTTTTTTGACATATTCATAAATTGCTTTTTTTATTTATTTTTAGATAAAAATCTTAAAATGGTCATCAAGTTTTTAAAAACTGAACTGTTGAAGATGCAGTATTATTTGTTGTATCAATCACTGAATTAGCAAAACTTTTCGCTTCATCAGGATGATTGTAAGCATAGTAGCCAACTGCGCCAATGGCTGCTGAACCTAATACTATTCCTATTGATCATGGCGCAAGTCCAAATAAAGCACATACTAAACCATTAGTAAATTGCCCTATTACTTACACTAATATTCGTGGTGCTTTTTTTAGCCCTTTATAAGCTAAAACTGCTTTTTTTTAATTCCTGTTTTAATATTTTTGCCGTGAGTTTTTAGAAAAATTTTAAAATTCTTACCCCCTTATTTTACAAAGGTTTTAACAGCAAGGACTGCTGTTTTCATCCGTTGGAATACACTATTAACAACTTTTTTTACTTTATTAGTTTTTTTTGTAAAGAAGTTTTTAATCCTATGGTTTGTTTTTGTGATATCTTTAATGCCAGCTTCCGATATTTTTTCAACTTTATCTATCCCTGTTTTAATAGCTTTAGGCGGGATAATTTTTTTACCAAGGATTTTTTCAGTTGCTTTAATCTCTTTCCAAATTTTTTTACCAATACTTTTAGCATCTGCTTTAAATTCTTTATATGCTTTTTTAGTAAAATTCTGAAATTTTTTAAAAATTTTAAAACCAGAATTAATTTTAACCTTAGATGGTTTATTATCTGAATTTAATAACGAGTAAGCATTTGATGGTACTAATTCTGAATTTGATATATCCCCAATAATATCTTTCATAATAAATTCTTGTGATACAGTTTGATTTTAAGGATTTAAAGTAAGAGTTGCCATTAATGCCCCACTTAAGCCACTGCTGCTAAGTCCTAATGCCCTAAAAATAACTATTAGTTTTTTCATATTGAATTATCCTTTCTTATATAAAATTATCGTGTTTTAAACATTGTTATGTTAAAAAGATAGTAAACTTTTTAAATAATCTGTTGTTGTTGAAATATAATGTTTAGCATTATTAACAGCTTTATTTAAAAAAGCTTTAATATCATCTCAATGTGTATAAGTATAATATCCACCATATATTACTAATGCAATGGCTGTTGCCTACCCCTAATGCTGTTGCCTCCGTTCCTAATGAACCAGTTAAAAGACCACTTTCAATTGTTTCTCCAACGGTAATACTGTCATAACTCACTTCTGCAAAACCACTTTGAATTGTTTCTGCAATAATATCTTCGCTATCATTTTCACCCATTATTGCATTAAGAATTTCTTGCAAATCATCCATTGAAATTATTGATGATTCTTAATTAAGATCTTCTAACATTTTACTTGAATTAGTAAGTGAACTATCCATATTATCAAGTTAATTTTTCATATTTTCAATTTGTTCACGGAATAAATCATTTCATAAATTATCACTATTTGATTTTATACTACTTACTTCAACCGTAGTTGTATTTATACTTGTATTAAATGTATTAATTGCAGGTATTGCACTACTAATAGCTTCTAATGTTCCTAAAATAATTGGTGTAACCTTCATTTGTTTTCTATCCTTTATTAAACATTAAATTAATCAATATAAAATAAGGACTTAAATATTATTTCTTTCTTATTTTAAGTTATATATATAAAAGGAATGGATAATTAATATTTTTTCTATTTTTTAAAGGAAGTTTTTAAATTTATTGGTTGTATATATTATTTTGGGGTTTTATATATCTCAGAAACTGTGGAATAAAAATACCACTTACTTATTTAAATTTTATTACTTTTAATTTTAATGTCAATATATTTTTCTATTTTTTTTTTAAATTTTTTCATAACAAAAATACATGTTTATTAAAGTTATTTAATTTATTAGATAAAATTAATAAAAATATAAGTTTGGTTGTAAATTATTATTTACAAAATTATTAACTGAATAATTAATTTTATTTTCTTCTAATGATTCATTAGTACTAAATAAATTAATTTTATTTTTAAAATTTATCATACTAGTATTTAATTTATTTTTAAGAGTTTTTTCATGATAAGTTGCTTTTTTAACCAAAACACCCTTACGGTAATGCGATATATCACCCTTAATATGACAACCAATATTATTTCATAATGTTTGATTTCTGACACCTTCTTCATTATTTTTAATTAATCTAATTGTCTCTTTTAAGAATTTCATTTTTGTTTCTTTTATAAAATAAGCACTATTTTCTAAGCATTCTAATAATTTTTCATATTTAGCATTAAAAAAATAATCAACAGCTTTATGATATGTTTCTTTATTTTTATTTTATATATGCAACAATAAATTGTAAATACACTTCACTTTTTATTAATAAATAACCATATTTAAAATTAGAAAATAATATATCAAATAATTTTTGACCAGTTAGTGAGGTTTTTGTATTTTCTTCATCATTATAGTCAATTGAGTCATGAGCTTCTTTGGGATCATAATCTCTAACAAAATAAAGTGTTTTTAATGGGTTTATGTTTGGCTGAATTCCGACAATTAAAAACATATATGTACAGTAAGCTGACTACTACTATTTATAACTCCACTAACTGGAACAGCAGTACTTCTAGAAAGAGATTCTCATATTAAATTTTGTAATAAATTAAATTTTTCTTCATTATCTAAAATATAAAAAAAGAAACTTTCCAAAGGAAAATAAGAATAACTAAAATCTAAATAATCTTTAATAAAATTATTTTCCATCATAAATCTATAAATATAAAAAAGATACATAACTTTATAATTTATAGAATTATCTGCTTTACTAAATAAATCAGCAAGTTGTTGTTGAGAAAAATTATTTATATTTAGATTTGTTATTTGACTATTAGCTAAGATATTTTGTAAAACTGCAATAGCACATCAAGAATCTTGTTCTTGTAATTCTATTGGTACTGGCATGTTATTTCTTAAATCTATTAATGCCGTTCTTAATTAATTCATCATTATGTTTTAATTTTTTATTAAATTTATTTTCTTCATTTCTATTATTAAATGTTTGTCAATCAATAGTATCATCATTTTTGATTAATAATTTCATTATAGAATTCAAAATCATTACTTAATCAATATCCTTACGGGTATCTGGTGTATGAAATGATTCGAATTGATTAACTCATTCTTAAATTTCAAAATAAATTATAATAATAACTAAAATTATTTCAAATTAAATAAGTAAAAGACTTAATTTCTTCTTCATTAAGTTTATAACTGTAGTAACCATATAATGGAGGAAATTTTAAGAATAATTTTATTAATTCTCTAACAAATAAACTTTTTTGTTTTGTAACAAAAAAAATAATTTTATTTTAGTTAAAGTTATTTTGTTAATTCTAATTTTTATTTTAGTTGATGTTGATTTTTCAACTAAATTATATTTGTTATTTTCATTTTTATCGCATTTTTTGTTTCATAGCTTATTATTTCTTTTTTTCTGTCTTTTTCAACATATTTTTTTCTCTATCTTTTTCAAATTATGTTTGTTCACCAATAACTTGAAATAATTTATTATCTCTAAAAAATCATTCATTATTTTTAATATTTAAAGCAACATTAATTTGTTGATTAATTCCTAACCTTAAAAAATAAGTATAAAAAAAAGGGAAAATTTTTTCAAATTACATTAGCATAAGCATCAACAGTATTTTCATCAAATGCTTTAGCAGATAAATTAAAACTATATTTTTTAATATCTGTAATTAATTTTTTAGTTTCTTTGATAAAATTACAGATAATTCTCAATTATTATTATTTTTGTTATATACTTTTTCTAAAAAATTAAAATTACTTAAGTTATTTTTTTTTAAATTTTAGATTTTCACTATTGTCTTTTTTCATTATTTTTAATAATTTTTCTTTTTGATAAGGACTAGCAGTAATTGTTGTTGGTACAGCGCACCCACTAATAGTTAATACACTTAATAAACTTAAAAGTTTTTTCATTTTGTATAATTTCCTTTCTTTCATCCTGAAACTTTTTATCAAGATCTATTGACATTATATATATGCAAGTCAAGTATTTTTAAATATGTTATTTTAGAAAGGAAATAATTATGATTATTATTGTAATTATATTAAACCAATTTGGGCTCGCGGTGATTTTCATAAGTTTGTGAAAAATTCCTTAAAGTTTAAAAAAACTTTTGCCGCGCTTTTCAAAATACTTGGGAAAAATTCTAAGCGTTAAGCGAAGAATTTTATAAATGTTCCTAAATTTGTTTGAAAGAACCTTAAAACTTTTTTTAACTTGTGCGTAATTTTATCATAAAATTTCAGAAAATCAACCGCTCGCCCACAACCTCAAAAAACTATATAATTAGCTTTGTATATAAAAGAAAGGATTTTTTAAAATGGATAAAACAAAGCATCATTTTACTTTTAAAGAAAGAGTAATGTTAAAAGATTTATTAGAACTTGATTCTTTAAAAAGAAAAAATGGTAAACCCAATATATCTAAAATAGCAAAAATATTGCATAAAAATCGCAATACAATTAGACGAGAAATAAAAAGGTTAAAAGATAATAAATATGACGCTAAATTAGCACACGAAGATTATTTACAAAAACGACAAAAATGTTTTAAAAAATCATCATTATTGCTAAATATTTTAGAATGACTAGATGAAAAATATAATAAATTTCATGATTCGCCAGAACAAATCTGTAAAAAATATGAAAAAGAGTTTGGTATTAAATTTCCGGTATGTTTTAAAACTTTATATAAATATATTCATTTAGGATTTTTAAATTTTAAGAAAGATAATTTATATTTTCATGGTAGAAAATATAAAACAAAAAATAAAATTGATAATTGTGGAAAAATAAGAAATTTTAGAACTATTGAAGAAGCAAAATATGATAAATATGAATTTGGTTGATTTCAAATGGATACTATTGTTGGTAAAAATAATAGTGTTTGTTTAGTTTTAATCGAAGAATTAACCCAATTTAAAATCATTGAACCATTAAAAGAAAAAACAACAAAAAAAGTTACAAACGCAGTAGAACGAATTTTTTCTAACAGATTTTTCAAAGATAGATGCAAAGGAATAATAACAGATCAAGGTAAAGAATTTGCTAATTGAGAAAAAATTGAAAAAATAACAAATGCTAAAGTATATTTTTGTGATGCTGGGAACTCCAACACAAAAACCCGAAGTTGAAAGAGCAATCCGCGATTTTAGACATTGATTTTCCAAAGAAATTGATTTAAGTATTTATTCAAGAAATTATTATCAAGAAGTTGCTAATATAATAAACTCTAAACTTAAAAAATCTTTACATTAACTATCTTCAAAAGAAGTTTTTATACAATGTGGTTGTATGTATTATTTAAGGTTTTTAATTAATATCTTAGAAATTGTGGAATAAAAATACCACTTATTTATCTAAATTATATTACTTTTAATTTTATTGTCAACAATATTTTAACATTTTTTAAATTTTTCCACGACAAAAATACATGTTTATTAAAGTTATTTAATTTATTAGATAAAATTAATAAAAATATAAGTTTGGTTTTAAATTATTATTTACAAAATTATTAACTGAATAATTAATTCTATTTTCTTCTAATGGTTCATTAGTATTAAATAAATTAATTTTATTTTTAAAATTCATCATACTAGTATTTAATTTATTTTTAAGAGTTTTTTCATGATAAGTTGCTTTTTTAACCAAAACACCTTTACAGTAATGTGATATATCACCCTCAATATGACAACCAATATTATTTCATAATGTTTGATTTCTGACACCTTCTTCATTATTTTTAATTAATTTAATTGTCTCTTTTAAGAATTTCATTTTTGATTCTTTTATAAAATAAGCACTGTTTTCTAAACATTCTAATAATTCTTCATATTTAGCATTAAAAAAATAATCGACTGCTTTATGGTATGTTTCTCTGTTTTCTTTGTTTTTACTTTGATAAGGATATAATTTTTTAAATCTACTTGTAAGGTGAAATTTATCTATCGTGTAATGTACTTTATTTTTAGGAAAATATTCTTGAATAAATTTTACAATATTTTTAATTCAAGGTGCGCCATCTCCTAATACCATAAATTAAATATTGTCATTAATATCATAATAATTTGTAATTAATGTAAGTAATTTATTAACAAAATTAGTTAATTTACTATTTTTTTAATATATTATGGAATATTATCTAGCTCTATAACATCTAATTTATCTTGAATTACAGGTCTTTTTTTTGTTGATTTTGCCTTATCAAAACCAGTATGAACAGTTGAAAATATACTATGTTTTTTTATTTTTTCTTTTCCTTTTTTCTTTTCATTTCACATTTTTAAATAAGTTCCATCAATTTAAATATATAAAGTATGAGGTATCTTTATTTTTTTATCAGTTTTATTAAGGTAATATTCTTTATCAGTTTTTGCATTTTTCATAATATTTTAAATTGTTTTTATACAAATTTTTACATATTCCATAGTATCTAAAATATCTTGATATGTTTTTTTCTTGCCAATAAATGATAATATTTTTTCTTTAACAGAATTATCTATTCTTTGTCATTTTTCAATTCCTAAAAGTTTATCCAAAGGAAAAATATATTCCTCTTTACCTGTTTCTGGATTAATTTTATAATATTTTCTTCTTTTAAAAGTTATTTTCCCATTTAAAATAGTTAATGTTCTTGGTTTTATTTCTTTTACTTTATAATCTTTAAATTCTTTTAAAGTTTCATTAATTTTATAATTTTTAAAAATTCATTCATCACAATCTTCTAAACTTTGTTGAATAATTTCAATACTTTGTTTATCTAATAAAATATTAAAGTTGTTAAAAAAGTTTTCATCAATATTTATCATTTTTTACCCTCTTTCTTAATTTCACACATTAACATAAAAATAATAAAAATGCAAAAAGGATAGCAATTTTTATTTAGTATGTTATAATTTAAGTGTTAATTATTAGCAAATTAATTTAACTGAAAAAAGTAAATTACTTTACTTTTTTTTATTTTGATGTAAAATATAAATAATAAAAAAGAACCGAGTTGGTTCTTTTGTTACATTTTTATAGTATTTATTTACCCTTTTATTTAATCATATTTATTAAATAATAGCAATTTTAATATGCAAAAAGGAGTAAAAAATGAAAGAATTTAATCCAAAAACAGCAAGTTATACAACAATTTGAAGAAAAATCGAAGAATTTTGAAAAGATAAGAAACAGAATATTCCTTATACTTTGAACGATTTAACCGATAAACTCAACCTTTCTAGCAGATGAAGACATGAAACTTACAAGAGCGAAAAGATAGTATCTTTAATACAACGACAAGTTGATAGAATTGAAAGTGAAATAATTAATTTTATGATGAAATCACCAGATGGTGCTAAATTATATTGACAACGAGCATTTAATTATAAATATTCACTACAAGAAAAAGAACTTAAAAAAGAATTAAACTTAAATAATCAACAACCAATAATTGTTAATTTACAAACGGATATTAGAGATATTAAGAAAGAAAGTGATAATAATACTTAATCATTTTACTTATTTATTAGAAACACCTTATTGGTTATTACAAAATAGTAGTATTGGTAATAAATATCCTTTTGCTAAAAAGTTTGAGTTAGTTAATGAAATTAATCAAATTGGTACAAGATATAGTGGTAAGACTATATCAAATATTAAAATGTTTGGTGAATTATTAAAAATTAGTTTATTGATTAAAGAACTGATTTGTATCATTGCTAGTATGTATTGGAGTAAAGATTTAAAAGATAGTGTATTTCAAAATATATGAAATATGCTAAATGAAAATCATATTCCTTATACTATTAATTTATCAAATTTTACTTTTACTTTATCAAATGGGAGTAAAATATATTGTAAAGGTTTACATTCACCAAGTCGGAAAGAAAAATTAAAAGCTTTTGCTGATTTGAATAAATATAAATTAGTAATTGATTGAAGAGAAGAATGTGACCAGTTTCAACAAAAAGATTTAAGTGATTTAGAGTTTGCTATTCGTGGTTATCAAAATAAAATAACAATTAATACATGTAATCCTGAAAGTTTAAAAAGATATATCGTTGGTTATTGTAATCAATTATTACCTTTTAATGAAGAAATAATGCGTAGTAAATATGAGCAAATTAAATATATTGAAAAATGAAATATGAAGATTATTATTCATTATTCTAGTTGAAGATTAAATTATGAATTACCACAAGATAAAATTAATGAACAATTAAGATTAGAACAATTAGATATTGAAAGAGCAAGAGTGTGGAGTTGAGGTTTACCAGGCAATACTAGTGGTTCAATCTTTGCGCGATATATTGATATTATGCAAGCAACAGATATTATTCAACCAATTAAGTTATTAGGTGGTGTTGACTTAGCAAACTCTACTAGTCCCAAAGGACATACAACAGCAGCGAGTTTTTGAATATATAATTCTCATTTGATAAAAAATCCTATAAAGTTGCTGAATATACACACTCAAATGCTACTCAACAATTTAAAAGACCATTAGAACAAGTAAAAGATATTTTAGAGTTTTACAACAATCAATTAAACCAATACTTTAATTTAATTCAACAAGGTATATTAATTAATGTTGATGATAGTGCTTATGCAACATTAGAAAGTTTAAATAGAGAAAAATATAATTATACTTTTGGTCAATACATGCATTTTAAACCAGCACAAAAACAAAAATTTTAAATAAAGCATCGTATTGAGGCATTTACAATGTTAATAAATACTAATCAATTAAAATGATTATGAGAAAAATGTCCTGTAAGTAAAACCCAATATGAATTAATACAATGAGAAGATAAACCATATGCCAGAGAAGAACGAATGCTAGATTTATATGATGATACATTTGATGGTAGTAAGAAAAAAGTTTAGGTTTTGGTATAAAAATTATTCTTTATTTTAAATATATTTCTAAAACACTGATAAATCAACCTTTTAAAAAGTTATCTAATTATTTTATTTATATTTTTTATAAAACCTAAGCTTTTGTAATACTATCCATTTGATAGTGATTTTTATGCTTTACATTTTAAATTAATACCAATGGTTAAACATAATAGTTCAGCAGATTATAAATTATGACAACAAAGGGAGTGAATAACTTAATGAAAAAAGATATTTATGTAGTACATGATGAGCGTGTAATAAATGCAAAAAGACCATATATGTCTGTTTGTGGGCAAGTTAAAAAAAGACTTTGTCAAGAATTAAAAAAAGATAATATCGCAATATGTAAATTAAATTTATATAACGAATATATTAAGAAGTATAAAAAAGTTAAAGTATGTGTACAAGTTTTAGCAAATGAACCAAATTTATTAACAATAAATATAATTAATTATGCACTTATTTTAAAATTAAAGGGGCAAAATAACAATGAATAATATTTTACCTAGTTTACCACAAACTTAAATGATATTAATAGTGTTTTAAAATTTTATAATTATGATTGAACAATTAATTTAGCCAATATTATTGCTCGCCATCAAATGCGATTAGTAAATGGTAAAGATATTTTATTTAAGTCTCATCGTAAAGACATTTTAGAAAAATTAAATTGATGATATGAAACTTATAAAATAAAAGAAAAATTAGATAAAAATGAATTAACAGCAAGTTTAATGGGTAAAACTATTTTTGGTTTATTAGAAACTAGTGATGGCAATATTGATTTATGAATTAACCAATTTAACTTTACATCAAGAGTAAGTAAAATAAACGAAATTGAACAAGGTGCTGATATTTGATTAAATTATCATCAATCAGATAGTGGTTTTATTTTAAATTTAATTTGTACTAAAGATAAAATAATTATTAAAGGTTGACCTAAAAATAATGAAGTAGTTTTTGGGTAAAGTAAAACACAAATTAAAGATGATGTTAAACCTGTTTTAGTACAAGAATTTAAAAATAAATTAGGTATAGTACCTTTTTGAGAAATGATAAATGAACCTAATCCTTTATTTTTATCAACATCAACTACTTTAAATCCATGACCTACTATGACAAATTGTTATAAATTACAATTTGATTTAGAAGATAGTTTTAATATTAAATCAAAAGAAAGATGAGCAAATCGTACGCACTGATATGGGTTATTAGATGATGATTTAATAACTGCTTATAACAAAGGTAATAAAAAAGTGTTACAAGATGCTTTTGATGATATTTTTATTCAATCAGGTCAATCGGCCGTAGATGGTCAATTATCACAATCTTTACAAGTAGTACAAGGGACACCAACCTTAGAAACATATACCGAAGACCAAAAATCAATTATTGAGCAAGTATATTTAGCATGTCATTTTTCTAGTCCATTTGGTGATAAATCAGATAATGACCAAAATAAATCACAATCTTTATTAACTAAAACCAAAGACTTAGAAAAACAAGCATATTTACAGGCATATCGTAAACAATATTATACAAAAATGTTTGATACTGTTTTAAAATATTATGGTTTATGAGATGGAAATGGCGAACGACCTTATGGATTTGATTTTATTAGTGCTAGTTTAGTTGACCAAATGCGACAAAATGAATTAATTACTGCTAGATTAGATAATGGCACAATGGAACCAATAAGAGCAATAACTGAATATGATAATGTTGATGAATTAGAAGCAACAAAATATTATGAAAAAGTAGAAAAATGACAAGATAAAATACAAACCAAAGAAATAGAACATAATAATAAATTACTAGAATATGATGAAACTGGTAATATTCAAAATACCTTACAAGGTAGAACATAAATTAAGGAGAATTAAAAAATGAGTAGAATTAATCCAAGTGTTATTGAATAATTAAGAAGACAAGCCCACGATACTTTAATAGATATCAGAGAAAACATAAGAAATAATAGACATTGAATGGTATTTCCTTTTAATGTTTATAGTTCATATATCCCCGACACTGAAACAGGTTGAAAACCTAATAATACTAAACCAAGTGATTATGGTAGTTATTCAAGAATATTTGATAATATGGAAAGCACTATTGCACAATGACAAGATAGTTTAAAAATAGTACAAAAATATAAAGGTGAAGAAATCAATATCTTAACGCTTGATGATTTTAGTAAACAACCAATTAACTCAACTATATGAGCAAATAATGAAATACCTTTCGCTATAAAATTAAAAGATGAAAATAGCAATGTTTATTGAAAATTAATTGATGGTGAAAATATTTATGATATTAATAGAATGTTATAATACTTAAAGCAATATAAATTAAGTTATTTTATTAATAATGATAATAAAGTAGATAATTACTATACAAAAGAAGTTAAAGTTGGTAAATATTGAGATGCTTATATGATTGATGACAGAAGTTCAATTCAACTTGGTGAAGCAAAATTTGAACAAGTATTTACTCAACAATCAACTGAAAGACAATATACATTATTAATTTTAGATGAAGATGTAGATAAATTAAATATTAATGATTATTATAATTTTTATACTTTATTTAATGACCGGGGTTTAAATATTGGTGGTGGTGATATTAATTCTGCACCACAAGATAGACAATGATTATATCCCTCAAATGTTATTAATTATTATTCACCTTATGGTGGTGGCTTCTTATGACAAGAAATTAGATAGTATTACAAAAGCTTAGGTTTTATAAAAAATATAAATAAAATAATTAGATAACTTTTTAAAAGGTTGATTTATCAGTGTTTTAGAAATATATTTAAAATAAAGAATAATTTTTATACCAAAACCTAAACTTTTTTCTTACTACCAGAAATTACATTTTCAAGTATTAATGACAAAATTAGTAATAGTGGTTTATCAGTACGACAATTTATTCAAACAAGTGCACCAGGTGAAGGTTATTGTTTTCCTAAAATAACTTATGATGAAAAACTAAATAAAGGAATTGTTGAATTAGATGAAATTTTATTAAAAGACCCAGGGGTTAGAGCAATGGCAGTTAAATTTTATGGTAATCCAATCTTTTTTGATATGCCAGTAATTGGCCGACCAATTATTAAAGGTCAATTTAATCAAAAAGTAATGAATTCTCGTGATTTATTAATGTATAACATGTATCCTGCACCACCTGATAAAATAAATACTTATGCATCACCAGAAGTAAGTTGATATAACATTCAAGGGATACAACCAACAATGATAACTGGTTATGAAGATTGAAAAAAAGATATGGAAAGTAGATATAACTTTTGAAATCAAAAAAATAGTGAGGGAATTATTATAACTGACCCCGTTACTACATCAGCATCTAATTCTACTGTTGGTAGAAATATTCATAAAGAAGATAATGACTCTAAATTTTATTTATCTAAAAATTGAATGATTACTCCACCCGATAAAGTAAAAATAAATAATGAAAATGTTAATAATATTATTAGTACTCAAGCATCATGGTAGTAAGAAAAAAGTTTAGGTTTTGGTATAAAAATTATTCTTTATTTTAAATATATTTCTAAAACACTGATAAATCAACCTTTTAAAAAGTTATCTAATTATTTTATTTATATTTTTTATAAAACCTAAGCTTTTGTAATACTATCAGCATCATCATATTTTAGAAGAAAAGATGAATTTGGCAATACTGTTGGACAAGTACAAATTGAATATAATAAAATGGGTAAATGTAATGTTTGAGATATTTTAAATATGAATAATTTTATTAATCGCCAAATTACAGTATTACCTTTAAACTATACGCAAAAATTAGTTTTTAACCCTTTTACGATACCAGGTGGAGTTGGTAAGTTCTTAAACTTTATTTCATTTGGTATTCCATGGGGATGAGTTATTAATCAAGATGAAAAAACTTGACCTAATTTTCAATGACTTAATGGCTTTATGAGTGCTAATATTTATAGTTTTTATAATGATGCCTTTTGGTCTGAAAAATCAAAAGGTAAAGGTTATTTACCATTCGAAATATTTAGAGAACAAGGGAATGATAAAGTTGGTGCTATTTTTGGAGCAAATGCTACTAGTTTGGGGTTTACAACTTTATTAACTGATAAAATACAAGGTAATGTTTTAGAAAAAGATGGTAAACCAACCGAAGAATTAATTTATTCAACTTATAATTTAAAACAATTAAATCCTAAAACTAATCGCATATATTTAATTAATGAATTAGTAAGAGCAGTTGATGTACAAACACCAGTTAGTGATAGTGAAAAAGATAATGATTGCAAATTCTTACAAACACCTGATGGTACAAATTGTAGTTATATTATTGATATGTTTTCAATCCAAGCACTATATAAAGGTAATTTTGAAATTATCTTTTATGCTGATAATCCATATACTAATAATGAAGAAGATTATTTAAAATTATCAGTATGAAGTTTTCGTGGAAAAACAAAAAGCGTATTAAATAATTATTTACGAGATATGACAACTAACTATAAAACTAGTTTCTTATTACCACACGACTATGAAATACCAACATTTAATTACCCACAGTATGTATTACCGCCAGTTCCATATAACTATTCAGAATATACAAAAGATATCTGAGATGCTAATGCAATTCAACCATTAAAAACTAAAATTACAGCACCAGCACAATGTAGAAAAGTTAACACTACATTATACTCTGATGTTAATTTGTTCTATAATGAATTTAATTCTGCTTATTATGAAACTGAAATAGATTTAAAACAAATCGATCCAACAATTCAAAGTATCAGTAAATTCCAAGATTCTTATAAAACGATTGAAATAAGTAATCTAGATAATTTACAAGTTGAATGTGGGCCACCAAATATAGGAAATTTTATTCCTAATAGAAATATTAATATTACTTTTGGTGGAGTTTCTGGATGTACTAATAAAAATCCATTGTCTAGTATAAAATTACTAGAAAGTGGTCATTCACAAACCGATAAAGTTAATTTTGATAATACAATAACTTTATATACTGATAATATCAGAGTAAATGATATTCAAACATTTTCTACTGCATATACTAATGTATTACCAAGTTATGATGATTATTTTAACAAATATATATCAAAAAATGAATTAACTATTAGAGTTTCTTTTACACTTAAATCAACAAAATTATTTAATAGTGATAAAGATGAAATTAAAAAAACAGAATTACAAGCATATTATACTAATGATATGAAATTAAAAATTAGATTTACAAAATTAATTTATGCAGAATTAATTTTAGGGGCAGATAGTTATTTAAGTTTTGGTAATGATAAAGATATTGTATTAGATGTTAATAACCCTAATGTTTTAGGTATTAGAAATAAAAGTGATAATCCAGTTAAAATTACAATAAAACCAATATAAAAATAAAAAGAGATGTAAAATCTCTTTTTCTATTCTCCATTAACTTTTACATTACCTTTATCATCAATAATTAAGGCAGGTACATTATCGGTTAAATTTCAACGATAAACTGATTTAAAATATGAACCATCATCAGCATATAAAGTATTATTTGTATTAATAATTCCGTATTTAATTAATAAAGTATAATAACGAAATCGTGGCGGTTTAAAAATAAGACTATATTTAGCATAATTATCTATTTTTTTTTCATTATCTGTATAATTTAAAAATTTAATAATTCTTCAATCATTATTTTTATTACCACGCCATACTACATAATATCATTTATTATCAACATTATTAAATGGTTTTTCTTGTGATGCTATTCATTCTAAATTGTTTTTAATAGTTTCATTAGTTGTATTTATTTGGTTTTCTTTTTTTAATTTTGCTAATTCTTCGGGTGTATATTCTTGTGGTGTATTACAAGCAACTAAACTTGTTGTACTTGTTCCAATTAAAGTAATTGTTCCCAAAAGACTTAATATTTTTTTCATATTTTAATTATATTATACTATAGCCTATAGCTGCCATTAATTCTGGTTCTGTTATTTCTCAAATTGATGAAAAAATACTAATAGCTTTTTCACAAAATAATTGAAAAACATCTTCATGTATTAATACGCTACCGTTTTCTATTTGATTAAATAAAATATTAAAAATTTGTTCACCCGTCATTGAAATTTCTGTAGTTTGATCTAGAATGAATTCACCTTCACTGTCTCTTCATGGATCTCTAACATAATAAGTATCTTCAAGTATATTTTCTTTATTTGGTTTGATTCCAACAATTAATGCAGAATGAGAAGCGTTATTAAATATTTGGCCATAATATTCTAATTCAAAAAAACCACCAAAAATAACAGGGACTTGTCTAGAAAGAGATTCCCATATTAAATGTCTTATCCACATTCTTTTTTCTATATCATTTAATCTATTTCAAAATAATCGAGTTAAATCAATTTCCTTTAAATTATATCCCAAACTTTCCTTAATTATCGGGTTTGTGTTAAATAATTCAATTACATTTGATAACGAAACACCTTCATCATTTATGCTGTCTGAAAAAAAACTTGTAATTTCTTCTTGTTCCATTTCTTTAAGATCTTTATTATTAAGAATATTATTATCAAATATATTTTTTAAAATTGCAATAACACATCATGAATTAGCTATTTGAAATTGCATTTGTTTTTTCATGCTAGTTTTTCTTAAATCAATTAACACATCTTCTAATATTGGATATGTTATTTCTTGTCTTTTAACTCTATTTAAATTTTTTAAATTATTTGTTTGTAAATAACTAATTTCATTATTTTCTAATTTAGCTTCTTCTTTTTGATAAGGACTAGCGGCAATTGTTGTTGGTACAGCAGTTCCATTAATTGCTAATACACTTAATAAACTAAGTAACTTTTTCATACTTGTTTTTCTCCTTTTCATATCTTGAAACTTTTTATCAAGATTTAATTGCATTATATATATATATATATATATATACAAGCAAAATTATGAATTATTTTAAAACTTTTATCTTTTAAAATACTCTTATTACGCATTTTAAGGGGTAAATTAGGAATTAAATATATTAAGTTTAGTATTTTTTTTTTGTGTATACAAAATATATTGTATTACTAAAATATTGGTGTATAATTAAATTTATAGGTTTAATCTTTTTCCATAAAAAAGAGTTTATGCTGACTTATTAATCGGACAAGAATAAAAAAAGAGGTTTATAAAATGGCACTTACAAAAAAACAATTAATAGAACAAGGTTTAAGTGAAGAAATTGCAGAAAATATCTTAAATCAGTTTAATAATGAAGCAAAACAAATTAGAGAAAGTGTGCAAAAACGCGAAGATGTTATATCAAAAGAAGACTTTATTAAATTATCTAATGAATTAGATGAATTAAAAGCATTTAAAGATGTTCCATCTACTAAAATTGAAGATATTAAAACTAATTTAAATAAAGTTAGTGGTAGTTCTTTAGCTGAAAAAATGCAAACTTTAAAAGAATTAAAACCTGATTTGTTTGTTAAAGAGCAACCATCAGTTTCACCAACTAATTTTATTAAAGATATGATTGAAAAATCAAATGAAAATAAGAATGATGAAATTGAAACTATTAAAGAAAAAGGAGCATATACTCCTGATGAAATTAAAAAAATAACTGATTATACACTTAAAAACCTTAGATAATAAGGAGTGAATATTATGGCAACAATTAATTTGCCACAAGTACCTTTTACATTACAAGGTAATAAAACAGATCAAAAAGCTTATGTTGATATGGTTAATGCTTTATTGCGCGGACCTTTATATAATGAATATGCAAGTATTATGCAGTATGCTACTGCAACAGCAGAACAAGTTGCTTGATTACCTAATGCTGGACAAGCATTATATAATTTAACTCATTGTGTGATATGACAAGATGATTATTCATTACCAAATAGTGGGACAACTCAAACTATGGGATTAACAAGAATTCCAGTTCCTATTGATAAAAGATTTAATTTAAAATTAATGAATGCAGCATTTGATTTAGCAATGATAGAACAAAATATTAAAAATGGTGTTATTGCTGATGCTATTTCTAGTGTTGTGCAGAATAAATTTGTTAATTTAGAATGTGAATTAATTCAGGCTATTTATGATTATTGTTTAACAGATTGTCAGTATGAAGTAATTCCATTTCGTAGTTATACAGCCGAAAATGCTGATGATGCAAATAAAGCATTCTTTACATTAAATGAAACTTTGATTGAATTAACAAATCAAATTAGTAATTTATATTTTGGTTTACCAACCAATAAAATGTTTATAGTTTTAGGATGAAGAGCCCATTTAGGATTAACACCTGCTTATTTAAAAGTAATTGGTTCACAAGCCCAATTAAAAGCAATGGTAAATGGTGAATTATATGAAAATACAGCAATGGGTATTCCGGTATCTAAAAGTTTTCATTTAGAAAAAACATATACAAAAGGACAAGTAAACCGTGATAAAGGTTATAATTTTACTAATGTAAATGGTTTAATTATTAACAAACAAGTATGAGCATTTCCAATTAATATGGATACTATTCAACAAGTTTTAGATAATGATACTGCTAACCCTAAATGAATTGGTAAAGTGCAATATGCTACACCAACTATTTTATATCCAAAAACATGTAAAATTATTTTAGAAAAACAACCAACACAAGATGAAATTAATACTGCTAAAAATAATCTTAATAAAACATTTAGAGTGCCAGTTGATTATGTAATTCCAGCACCAAAAACAATAAACTTATAAGGTTAATAAAAAATGAATTTACTAATATTACGAGTTTTAACTTTATTAGTATCTAATTTAGAAAATAAACCTTTAATAAGTAAATTTGTAAATTTAATTAATAGAGTTAATCAAGTTAAAAATAAAGTATTAAAACCAATTAATTATGTCACTGATAAATATAATAAAATTACAAATAAAGTTGAAGATATTTATCAATGATTAAATCCATTTACTTATTTAGATTTAATTAAAAAAGGTCATAAAAAAGAAATTCAACAAATATTAAGTAAATTAGAAAAAGATAATAATATTAAAAATAGAAAACAATTTAAAAATGAAAATTATCTAAATACTAAATGACAACCTTTAAATAGTAGTTGACTTGATAGTGGTATGTTTAATATTACAAATAAATTAACTTTAACAGGTAATTTAACTATTTTAATATATACAAAAACAGCAAAACACCCCAAGTTTTATGGTCCTTATATTTATCCTAGTGTTCCAGTTGAAATATGAAAATTATTAAGTAATGCTGTAAACAACTGGAGCAAAATAAACTAAATTAAACAAACTGTTCTGCTTTGATTAAAGTTGTCATAACAACAATAGGGGCATATTTAGGATTTTTATAATATATTGTTAAAGAGCAACTTCGCCTGTAACTGATAAAGTAACAATTTTTACTGCTAAAAAAACATCAGAACCATAAGTAAAAGGTAATAATTGGCCTTTTTTAATAGCCTTAGTTTCAAATTTAGATAATAATTTTTTAGTTTTATCTGTAATTTTACTAATTACTTTTTGTTTAATAACAATTATTTGTTTTTCAATTGGGGCTAATAATTTTTTAGTTACTTTTTGAATATAAAAATTTGGGTTTAAATGATTTAAAGCATTATTTAATTTAATTGTTGTTTGATGCAAGATATTTAATAATTTATTATTATATATTTTACTAACTCGCATTAAATTAGCATTTAATAGTAGGTTTTTACCAACACCTTTTTTTGTGAAGATTAGTCATAATGTTATATCATTAATTAGTACTAATTTTGCTTATTTTATCAATATTTAATCCATATTCAGATAATCATTTATTAGCATTTTTTTCATTTACATGGGGTATTTTTTGAACCAATGTAGGGCTTATTTTTTGAATATTTTTCTCAATTTTTAATAAATTATTAATTGTTTCTAAATTAGAACCTTTAAAACCTTTATAAAAATCATTTCGGGCTAATTTTCCAATTGTATATAATAAAGTTTCATTATTAGCCTGCTTTGTAAAATCAAATATTAATTTATCAGATAAAACCTTTTTACCTGTAACTTGCTTTACAATATCTTCTAAATTATTAGCAGTTATTACACCTAATTTTTCAAGTATTTTAGTTTCTTTTGTTAATTTTAAAATTCTAGTTGTTCGAGCAGCACGCGTTAATTTACCAACACCACCAATTGCCGGTAACAAATTTAAGGCAGCACTTTTTATTGTCACTTTTGATGTTAATTTATCATATATTTGATTTACGGCAAAATCGGTTGCTGTTTCTACTCCAAATTAGATAAATGCTGCGGCAAAATTAGATAAACCAGCACCTAAACCAACAGCAGACGCTACACCACCAGTTAAAACTGATAAACCAAGGGCTAAAACTTGAATTCCTAAAAATTCTAATAACTGTAAACTAAAACTTTTTTCTTGTTGTTGGATTGACAATCTAGTTGGATTTTTTTTAACAGTATAAATAAGAGCTGTTTTAGATGTTCCGATGGGCATTTTAAAAAGTACTATTTTTTAGTACTATTAAGAATTTTTAATTTTAACATCAATCGGATTTGTTTGACTGGTAGCGTTATTTTTACCTTGAATTTGAACTTCAACAGTTTTATCATTTGTAATATTAATTGGTCAGTCTTCACCTTTACTTTCAATAGAGTAATCAAAATCACTTTCTGTTAAAGAATTATTTACGGCTTTTACTGCTTTTAAAACAATATCTTTAAATTGTGGTTTTAATTGTTCTGGTGTTGCTTTTGTTGAGTCTGTAACATGAATAGTTGGTTTATCTAATTTATTAATTTTACTAATATTTATTTGTGCATAAGTATGTTTAATAATTCCCTTAGGTTCAACTACTGTTCCACCTAAATATAAAACTCTTTCCATAATCAAAGTATTACCCATTCCAGTATCCAATGCAGCCGCACCAATTCTTAATGGAGTATGGTCTTTTTTTGGTAAAATAAGAGGGTCATATTTTTTACTAAATTTAAAGGCAATTGCATTAAAACCATCTGATAATAGATTAATTGTTCCTTCTGAACCATCTTTATTAATAATTGGTAATTTTTTAGGAACCATATAGTATGTTGTTCCTTCAACAGTTTTCATTGCGCCACTTGTCGAAATTACACTATTTATTTGTTCATTTGCTCCAAGTTGTAATTGTAATTTATTACAAATTCCACGAATAAAATCAGCCGAACCTAAAACAACTGTTTCTGATGGAGTAAAGCCATTTTTATATATTTTATCCATAATTTCATCGTGGATTTGTAATGCATTAGGATCATCCGCTTTTCCCTCTTGAATAGTTGTAACTATTCAGTTATTAATAATTTCTAAAATTTTATTGCGTTTATAAGCAACTTCAGTATCCATTGCTTGTTCAATATCAGCGGCCCAAATATTAGGATTAAAATAACTTTCTATGGGATCTAATTTACGAACAAAAGTTAAAATGGTGTCTAATTCAATAACTCCATCATCAAATTCTACGGTTGAGTATTTTAATAAATTATCGTCAGTATTAAATACTTTTCCATCTTTTCCTAAACATTCATTATATTGGATATTTTTCTTTCTTTTATATGTTAAACCAAATTTATTGGCTTCTTTTCACGCAAATAATGCTTCCCAACTAAATTTTTGTTGATAAGTTTGTAAATATCATTGGCTAAATGTTTCTCAGTCTTTTTGTGTTGCTTGGTTAACAATATCTCCGAAAATTCTTTGTGGGTTTTGTGCCATAATTATCTCCTTCTTTATTATTTATTAAATACATTTTCTGTATCTAAAATATTGTTTTCTTTGTTTTCTGCTTTTGGTACGCCACCAGTATTAACAGTTTGTACTTTAATTAATTCATCATAAACACTTTGTAGGTGTGTTTTAATTACTTCAATATCATCATTAATATCATAAGATTTTAATAAGACATTTTTAAATTCTTCATTATCAGTTAAAGAATTATTAAAATTATTAATTTCAATTTGTTTTAATTGCGGGGTTTGTTGTTCTAATTGTGAAATTAATTCAGTGTTTTTTGTTTGTAGTTCGTTGATTTGCTGATTGCTATTTTCTAAATTACTTGCATTAAATTCTTCAACTTCAGCAATATTTTCTAAAATAATTTCAGCAGTTTTAATATTTAAACCACCATCTTCATTTTTAATTGGTTCATTATTTTCATCAATAAGAACATATCTTACATTTTTTAATGCCATTGTTTTTCCTCCTATTTTTTAATATTTGTATTTGTTCTTTTTCTAATAGCCTTTTGTATAATTTCAAAACTATCAACTCGAAAAGATAAAAAATATCGTTTAGTTTTTAAATTTAGTTGATTAAATACTGAGCCTTTAATTTTTATCTCATCATCTTTTTTTAATTTCAAAAACTCAGATACAATTGGTGGATTATATATTGATAATGTTGAGTAATTTAATCCGTCTCATTGACATTTAGCTGAACAAGCATCAACTTCAACACCACCAGCAACCAGTGCCTTAATTTTTGTTTTAATCGGGTTTTTATGTAATCTAACAGTTAATTCTAATTTATTAACTTTTTTATTTTTTATTTTAGTTTTATTGGTTATTGATTTTTTAGGTAAATTACTTTTTGTTTGTATAATTTTTATCAACTCCTTTTGGTAAAAAATACTGTAAATGTTTTCAAGCATCTAATTCATGTTCTATCATTTTAATATTTCCTTTATAAATATAATTTTTCTTAACAACTGGCGATTGTAAAACATAATTTAAATTAAATAGATATTTGCATAAAACTTTTAAACCACCAATAAATTTAGGAGTAGATAATGGATTTTTTATTTTTAAACCTTTATGAAGTTGATAATCTTCAATTATTACAATAACTTTATTTAAATAAGAACAAGTTTGATTTTTAAATTGATTTAATACTAAAAATATATTATTTATTGCTTCTTCTTCATTTTTAGAATTAAAAGTAATACTATTAATTATTTTCTTTTGCAAAACATTATAAATAATAATACCAATTTAACCAATTCCGGGCAGGGTTCAATTGCAATAATATATTTTAATTTATTTGTTTTATTTTTTTCTCAATTTGTAATATTTTTCAACCATCCGCAGCCAAATCTAAAATATCGTTAATTTTATAGTGTTGCATATATGAATTAATAACATCTCATTTATCTTCAAATAAATTTAAATACATTTTTGCTCATTCTAAACATTGCAAATCATAATGATTTTTATGATGTGAAATACGACAATTAACAGGCTGACAATTAACTCAATCAAATGATGTTTTTATTTCATTTCAAGTTTTATTAATATACAAACTTTTATATTCTGGCATTTTATCTATACTCCTTAATTCTTTTTATTTGTTGCTCAAATTTCATCATTAATATCATTTACCGTTACTGGATAAGCTCGTATCATTAATTCTTGTAATTTATTTTCAATTTTTTTATTTCATTTTTTCATCAAATATTTGATAGTATTACAAAAGCTTAGGTTTTATAAAAAATATAAATAAAATAATTAGATAACTTTTTAAAAGGTTGATTTATCAGTGTTTTAGAAATATATTTAAAATAAAGAATAATTTTTATACCAAAACCTAAACTTTTTTCTTACTACCAAATATTTTCCTTTCTGTAAAAAAACATAATATTCCTTTATTGGTTAATATTTTGATATTTAGTAAATAATTTATTTTAGTATTTAATTATTTCGCCACCCGCTTCACTTTGAAGGTGAGCGGGGGCGGATAGGATATTTTGATAGAGTTTACCCTCATACGGAAATAAACAAAAAACAGTTTACCCAGTTATTAATTACGCTTCATCCATCCCTAGACAACTTTATACAAATAAAATAACCTTTTGGAGTTCCAACCCTCTTGTTTTTTTAGTGTCCGATATTGTTTTTTTCTGTTTAACAACACTCTTTTTATGAAAACAAGCCAAAAAACACATGCTCTGACATTTCGCAAGTGATTAATATTACCGAGAATTAAAGAAATAAATAGGAGTAGTAAATCCAATCACTTTCACACTTTCTTTAAAGCTTCGTGTCATAGATGAGTTATCCATCTTTAAGCATTAAAATATTAAGTTTTAAGTGTTGCATTATTCATCGGATAATACCTTTATTGAAAGGATTTATAAAATATCGTTTATTTTGTGTAGGGAAAACAGAATTTAATCTTTTTTTATGATAAAAGTTTTAAATTTAAAGATACTATCTGATGAATAATGTAAATAAATTTATTTTTTTTAATAGAAAAATAAAAAAAACAATCTCACAAGAATTGTTTTTTGCCGGTTCATCGTACAGGACGCCTTCCTAAACAAGATGTTATTTTAGTTAATATGGTAACAGCAACAACAATTTCATTACTAAAACAAGGAATTCTCTTAGGAACAATTATTATTCCAGGTTTAGAAACAGCAGCAGAAGCTTTATTTAAACGTGCACAATTATTACAAAAATTTGATTTTTCTTATGACAATGAGACTTTAGGAAAAAATACTAAACAAGCAATCAATATTGGATTAGTTAATGGTCATTTATTTGCAATTACTGCTTTTGTTAACCAACTTGCAACTGAAGCAATAAAACCACAAGTAATTTTAATAGGAGGTAATGCTGTTTACATTAAAAAATTAGTTAATTACCATTATGATAAAGATTTACTTTTTAAAGGATTAGTTGCCATTTTACAAGATAATAAATTAATATAAAAAATAGGACTTTAGTCCTATTTTTTATATTTTTTGAGATATTTTATTAATTTTAAAGGCCATTTAGGTATTTAATACATTTATTTGTGTTCGTTGCTTTATTTTATTAAAAAATAAAGATTACCTAACATGTACAATTTTCTTATTTTGATTTACTTATTTGTCTACTTAAGACATTTTTAATAATAACATACATTTTTAAAATTACAAGATTTTAAAAATATTTTTTTTGTTTTAGACAAATAAAAAAAATTAATTGAAGAAAAATGAACAGCCTATAAAAAACTTCAATTAATTTTTGAAAACGTATGAAAAACAAACTTTAAGATTATTTTAGATTTAAATATTGTCACAAAATACAAATTTTAGCACAAAAGGAAAGGCTAAAATAATTTAAGAAAGATATAAATGTAACAATATTTATTTTTCATACATAAATATTATAAACTATATTTTTCTAATAATCAATTAATTTTGTAAAAAATACGATAAAAATAAGATACTTTTAAAATTAGTGTTAGGAATATATTAAAAAGTGATATAATATTTCAGGAAGTGGGGCGGTTATTATGTATGACGGTATTTTTTTAATAAATAAACCAACAGGAAAAACAAGTAATCAGGTTATTTAAGAAATTAAACAAAAATTGCAGATTAATAAAATTAGTCACGCAGGAACATTAGACCCATTAGCAACAGGATTGTTAGTTTTTTTAGTGAATAATGCTACGAAAATGAGTGAATATTTGTTAACAGCAGATAAAGCGTATGATGTTGAAATGCGATTATTTCTTGAGACAGATACTGGTGATATTACTGGAAATGTGCTTAATGAAACGGCACCATTTAAGATTCAAAAAAATATTGTAAATTGTACTATGAAGTGTAGCACTTTATTTGATTTCATTATAATACCAATAAAATAAATGTTCAATATAATTTATTTTAAAAAAATTTAGTAGTTTTGTTTTAAATTTATAAATTTTGGCACACTGAAAAATAAAATGATTAAAATTTTTATAGGTAATTATATTAAAAATTAAACATTTGTATAAAAACTTCTTTTGAAGATAGTTAATGTAAAGATTTTTTAAGTTTAGAGTTTATTATATTAGCAACTTCTTGATAATAATTTCTTGAATAAATACTTAAATCAATTTCTTTGGAAAATCAATGTCTAAAATCGCGGATTGCTCTTTCAATTTCGGGTTTTTGTGTTGGAGTTCCAGCATCACAAAAATATACTTTAGCATTTGTTATTTTTTCAATTTTTTCTCAATTAGCAAATTCTTTGCCTTGATCTATTATTATTCCTTTGCATCTATCTTTAAAAAATCTGTTAGAAAAAATTCGTTCTACTGCGTTTGTAACTTTTTTTGTTGTTTTTTCTTTTAATGGTTCAATGATTTTAAATTGGGTTAATTCTTCGATTAAAACTAAACAAACACTATTGTTTTTACCAACAATAGTATCCATTTGAAATCAACCAAATTCATATTTATTATATTTTGCTTCTTCAATAGTTCTAAAATTTCTTATTTTTCCACGGTTATCAATTCTATTTTTTGTTTTATATTTTCTACCATGAAAATATAAATTATCTTTCTTAAAATTTAAAAATCCTAAATGAATATATTTATATAAAGTTTTAAAACATACCGGAAATTTAATACCAAACTCTTTTTCATATTTTTTATAGATTTGTTCTGGTGAATCATGAAATTTGTTATATTTTTCATCTAGTCATTCTAAAATATTTAGCAATAATGATGATTTTTTAAAATATTTTTGTTGTTTTTGTAAATAATCTTCGTGTGCTAATTTAGCGTCATATTCATTATCTTTTAACCTTTTTATTTCTCGTCTAATTGTATTGCGATTTTTATGCAATATTTTTGCTATTTTAGATATATTGGGTTTACCATTTTTTCTTTTTAAAGAATCAAGTTCTAATAAATCTTTTAACATTACTCTTTCTTTAAAAGTAAAATGATGCTTTGTTTTATCCATTTTAAAAAATCCTTTCTTTTATATACAAAGCTAATTATATAGTTTTTTAAGGTTGTGGGCGAGCGGTTGATTTTCTGAAATTTTGTGATAAAATGACGTACAAGTTAAAAAAAGTTTTGAGGTTCTTTCAAACAAATTTGGGAACCTTTATAAAATTCTTCGCTTAACGCTTAGAATTTTTCCCAAGTATTTTAAAAAACGCGGCAAAACTTTTTTTAAACTTTAAGTTATTTTTCACAAACTTATGAAAATCACCGCTAGCCCAGATTAGTTTAATATAATTACAATAATAATCATAATTATTTCCTTTCTAAAATAACATATTTAAAAATACTTGACTTGTATATATATAATGTCAATAGATCTTGATAAAAAGTTTCAGGATGAAAGAAAGGAAATTATACAAAATGAAAAAACTTTTAAGTTTATTAAGTGTATTAACTATTAGTATTGCTCTTTTAATATCTAGTTGTTCTAATCTTAATTGTTCATTAACTTTATCTTGTGGTAATTCATAATTTAATCTTCAACTAGAATAATGAATAATAATTTTCATATTTCATTTTTCAATATACTTAATTTGCTCATATTTACTACGCATTATTTCTTCATTAAAAGGTAATAATTCATTACAATAACCAACAATATATCTTTTTAAACTTTCAGGATTACATGTATTAATTGTTATTTTATTTTGATAACCACGAATAGCAAATTCTAAATCACTTAAATCTTTTTGTTGAAATTGGTCACATTATTCTCTCCAATCAATAACTAATTTATATTTATTTAAATCAGCAAAATCTTTTAATTTTTCTTTCCGGCTTAGCGAATGCAATCCTTTACAATATATTTTGCTACCATTTGATAAAGTAAAAGTAAAATTTGATAAATTAATAGTATAAGGAATATGATTTTCATCTAGTATATTTCATATATTTTGAAACACACTATCTTTTAAATCTTTACTCCAATACATACTAGCAATGATACAAATTGGTTCTTTAATTAATAAACTAATTTGGCGTCCTGTACGATGAACCGGCAAAAAACAATTCTTGTGAGATTGTTTTTTTATTTTTCTATTAAAAAAATAAATTTATTTACATTATTCATCAGATAGTATCTTTAAATTTAGAACTTTTATCATAAAAAAAGATTAAATTCTGTTTTCCCTATACAAAATAAACGATATTTTATAAATCCTTTCAATAAAGGTATTATCCGATGAATAATGCAACGCTTAAAACTTAATATTTTGATGCTTAAAGATTGATAACTCATCTATGGCACGAAGCCTTAAAGAAACTATGAAAGCGATTGGATTTACTCTCCTATTTATTTCTTTAATTCTCGGCAAGATTAATCACTTGCGAAATGTCAGAGCATGTGTTTTTTGGCTTGTTTTCACAAAAAAGTGCTGTTAAACCGAAAAAAACAATATCGGACACTAAAAAAACAAGAGGGTTGGAACTCCAAAATGTTATTTTCTTTGTATAAAGTTGTATAGGGATGGATGAAGCGTAATTAATAACTGGGTAAACTGTTTTTTTGTTTATTTCCGTATGGGGTAAACTCTATCAAAATATCCTATCCGCCCCCGCTCACCTTCAAAGTGAAGCGGGCGGCGAAGTAATTAAATATTAAAATAAATTACTAAATATCAAAATATTAACCAACAAAGGAATTTTCTGTTTATTTTAAAAAATAAAAATAAAGGAGAAAAATATTATGCAAAAATATAAAAGTTTGTATATTAATAAAACTTGATATGAAATAACAACATCATTTGATTGGGTTAATTGTCAGTCTGTTAATTGTCGTATTTCACATCATAAAAAGCATTATGATTTGCAATGTTTAGAATGAGCAAAAATGTACTTAAATTTATTTGAAGATAAATGAGATGTTATTAATTCATATATGCAACACTATAAAATTAACGATATTTTAGATTTGGCTGCGGATGGTTGAAAAATATTACAAATTGAGAAAAAAATAAAACAAATAAATTAAAATATATTATTGCAATTGACCCCGCCGGAATTGGTCAAACTGGTATTATTATTTATAATATTTTGCAAAAGAAAATAATTAATAGTATTACTTTTAATTCTAAAAATGAAGAAGAAGCAATAAATAATATATATTTAGTATTAAATCAATTTAAAAATAAAATTTGTTCTTATTTAAATAAAGTTATTGTAATAATTGAAGATTATCAACTTCATAAAGGTTTAAAAATAAAAAATCCATTATCTACTCCTAAATTTATTGGTGGTTTAAAAGTTTTATGCAAATATCTATTTAATTTAAATTATGTTTTACAATCGCCAGTTGTTAAGAAAAATTACATTTATAAAGGGAATATTAAAATGACAGAACATGAATTAAATGCTTGAAAACATTTACAATATTTTTTATCAAAGGAAGTTGAAAAAAATGGCACGGCTAAAAAGTAATTTACCTAAGAAATCAATAACTAATAAACCTAAAATAAAAAATAAAAGAATTAACAAGTTAGAATTAACTGTTAGATTACATGAAAACCCTATTAAAACAAAAATTAAGGCACTGATTGCTGGTGGTGTTGAAGTTGATGCTTGTTCGGCTAAATGTCAATGAGACGGATTAAATTATTCAACATTATCAATATATAATCCACCAATTGTATCTGAGTTTTTGAAATTAAAAAAAGATGATGAGATAAAAATTAAAGGCTCAGTATTTAATCAACTAAATTTAAAAACTAAACGATATTTTTTATCTTTTCTAGTTGATAGTTTTGAAATTATACAAAAGGCTATTAGAAAAAGAACAAATACAAATATTAAAAAATAGGAGGAAAAACAATGGCATTAAAAAATGTAAAATATGTTCTTATTTATGAAAATAATGAACCAATTAAAAATGAAGATGGTGGTTTAAATATTAAAACTGCTGAAATTATTTTAGAAAATATTGCTGAAGTTGAAGAATTTAATGAAAGTAATTTAGAAAATAGCAATCAGCAAATCAACGAACTACAAACAAAAAACACTGAATTAATTTCACAATTAGAACAACAAACCCTGCAATTAAAACAAATTGAAATTAATAATTTTAATAATTCTTTAACTGATAATGAAGAATTTAAAAATGTCTTATTAAAATCTTATGATATTAATGATGATATTGAAGTAATTAAAACACACCTACAAAGTGTTTATGATGAATTAATTAAAGTACAAACTGTTAATACTGGTGGAGTACCAAAAGTAAAAAACAAAGAAAACAATATTTTAGATACAGACAATGTATTTAATAAATAAGAAAGAAGGAGATAATTATGGCACAAAACCCACAAAGAATTTTCGGAGATATTGTTAACCAAGCAATACAAAAAGACTAAGAAACATTTGACCAATGATATTTACAAACTTATCAACAAAAATTTAGTTGAGAAGCATTATTTGTGTGAAAAGAAGCTAATAAATTTGGTTTAACATATAAAAGAAAGAAAAATATTAAATATAATGAAGGTTTAGGAAAAAATGGATAAGTATTTAATACTGACGATAATTTATTGAAATACTCAACCGTAGAATTTGATGATGGAGTTATTGAATTAGACACCATTTTAACTTTTGTTCGTAAATTAGATCCCATAGAAAGTGATTTTAATCCTAATCTTTGGGACGCTGATATTGAGCAAGCAATGGATACTGAGGTTGATTATAAACGTAATAAAATTTTAGAAATTATTAATAAAGGAATAGTTGCAACTATTCAAGGTAAAAAAGCGGATGATACAAATGCATTACAAATCCACGATAAAATTATGGATAAAATATATGAAAATGGCTTTACTCCATCAGAAACAGTTGTCTTGGGTTCGGCTAATTTTATTCGTGGAATTCGTAATAAATTACAGTTACAACTTGGAGCAAATGAACAAATAAATAGTGTAATCACAACAAGTGGCGCAATGAAAACTATTGAAGGAACAACCTACTATATGGTTCCTAAAAAATTACCAATTATTAATAAAGATGGTTCAGAAGGAATAATTGAATTATTAACAAATGGAGTTAATGCAATTGCCTTTAAATTTAGCAAAAAATATAACCCGCTTATTTTACGCAAAAAAGACCATACTCCATTAAGGGTTGGTGCTGCCGCGTTGGGTACTGGTATGGGTAATACTTTGATTATGGAAAGAGTTTTATATTTAGGTGGTGCAGTAGTTGAACCAAAAGGAATTATTAAACATACTTATGCACAAATAAATATTAGTGGAATTAATAAATTAGATAAACCAACTATTCATGTTACAGATCCAACAAAGGCGACAACAGAGCAATTAAAACCACAATTTAAATATGTTGTTTTAAAAGCAGTTAAAACCGCAGATAGTTCTTTAACTGAAAATGATTTTGATTATTTTATTGAAAGTAAAGGTGAAGATTAACCAATTAATATTACAAATGATAAAACTGTTGAAGTTCAAATTGAAGGTAAAAACAACGCTACTGGTCAAACAAATCCGATTGATGTTAAAATTAAAAATTCTTAATAGTACTAAAAAATAGTGCTTTTTCGTTTGATAAATATGCCAATTGGAACATCTAAAACAGCTCTTATTTATGCTGTTAAAAAAATCCAACTAGATTGTCAATCCAACAACAAGAAAAAAGTTTTGGTTTACAGTTATTAGAATTTTTAGGAATTCAAGTTTTAGCCCTTGGTTTATCAGTTTTAACTGGTGGTATTGCTTCGGTTGTTGGTCTTGGTGCGGGATTATCTAATTTTGCCGCAGCATTTATCTCGTTTGGAGTAGAAACAGCAACCGATTTTGCCGTAAATCAAATATATGATAAATTAACATCAGAAGTGATAATAAAAAGTACTGCCTTAAATTTGTTACCGGAAATTGGTGGGGTTGGTAAATTAACGCGTGCTGCTCGAACAACTAGAATTTTAAAATTAACAAAAGAAACTAAACTACTTGAAAAATTAGGTGTAATAACTGCTAATAATTTAGAAGATATTGTAAAGCAAGTTACGGGTAAAAAGGTTTTATCTGATAAATTAATATTTGATTTTACAAAGCAGGCTAATAATGAAACTTTATTATATACAATTGGAAAATTAGTCCGAAATGATTTTTATAAAGGTTTTAAAGTTTCTAATTTAGAAACAATTAATAATTTATTAAAAATTGAGAAAAACATTCAAAAAATAAGCCCTACATTGTTTCAAAAAATACCCCATGTAAATGAAAAAAATGCTAATAAATGATTATCTGAATATGGATTAAATATTGATAAAATAAGCAAAATTAGTACTAATGAATGATATAACATTATGACTAATCTTCACAAAAAAGGTGTTGGTAAAAACCTACTATTAAATGCTAATTTAATGCGAGTTAGTAAAATATATAATAATAAATTATTAAATATCTTACATCAAACACCAATTAAATTAAATAAAGTTTTAAATCATTTAAACTCAAATTTTTATATTCAAAAAGTAACTAAAAAATTATTAGCCCCAATTGAAAAACAAATAATTACTATTAAACAAAAAGTAATTAGTAAAATTACAGATAAAACTAAAAAAATATTGTCTAAATTTGAAACTAAGGCTATTAAAAAAGGACAATTATTACCTTTTGCTTATGGTTCTGATGTTTTTTTAGCAGTAAAAATTGTTCCTTTATCAGTTGCAGGCAAAGTTGCTTTAACAATATATTATAAAAATCCTAAATATGCCCCTATTGTCGTTATGACAACTTTAATCAAAGCAGAACAATTTGTTTTAGCTACTGAACCGTTTAAATTCTATATGAACAGTGAGTGGTTTATTGGTTGGGGATTTAAAAAAACAAGTTTGTTTAATTTATTGTCTTTTGCTCCAGTTGTTTATCAACAAATAGTAAAAGATAGTTTTAAAATATATCGGACAATTACTAAAATATTAAAAATGCAACAACAATTTAAAAATAACTTTAATAAAGATAAATTATTAAATACACTAGAAGATAGTGGTGTTGCTAGTTTACTGGGTGGGCGGTGGCGCAGCATTTCAAACATACAAGCAACTAAGAACAAAACAAGATTTAAACAAAACAATTAAAACAAAGACACTATCAAGTAGTAAAAAGTTTATCTTAAATAAAATAAAATCAAAAAGAAATAAATAATAAGGAGATGGTTAAATGTTAAATGAATTATGACAAAATGTTACTTTGGAAAATTATAATAATTTTATTCCAATGACAGGTAAAATTACACAAGTTCCGGTTCGTTATAATAAGTTTTTTAAAGGTGATGTTGAATTATGATTTAAAAAATTTGCTTTAAGAGCCCAAAATATGATTAATTCTTATTTGAATTATCCATTTTCAAAATTAAAATTTGAAACATTTAAAGACCCATTATTAAAGAAAATTTGTATTAATATGGTGTTTATTACGATTGAACATTTAACATTTAACCGCATTCCAATTGAATTTTTTACTTCAGCAAATATGAGTGTTGGTGATATTAATTATTCTTCACAAAATGACCCCATGGCAACATGACAAGGTTTATTACCAACTTATGTAAAATCATTGGCTAATTTAACAACTTTAAAGAAAATGTTTCGTACTTTTCGAGAAGAAGGTATTGATTTAACAATGATAAATTTAGAAGCATATTATACCCAATTAGAAGTTGATGCTTTAATAGAAAAACTTGTTATAGAAAAAATTAAAGATGAAAAACTTACAAAAATAAAAAAAGAAATTTTAGATGAATTAAAAAAATCAATTGTTATACCAAATGTTCCAGATTGAGAAATTGTAGATACTAGTGATTTTAGAGTTGGTCAAACCGGATATAATATTCCTAATTTTGATAAAGAAAATTATATTTATAGAATTTTAGCCTCAGGAAAAAATAGCAAAGGAGATTTAAAAAGTCAAGGAATGTTGCAAACAAGGTATAGTTTTAGACAAACAATAGGTGTTATATATGATCAAATAGGTGTTAATAGTGCGTGTTTAGCATTATCTATTAATCATCCTGATGGATTGATTAATATTGGAGTTAATGGTCCAGCAACATTTAAACCTTTGGGATTTATGTTTATTGAAAGAAAAAAAGTAAGTTAGAAAGGAGATGTTATTATGCCCAAGGTAACTATTAAAGATTTAATTATGTTTTTTAAAATCTTTGTAGTTTCATCATTGTTTTTTATTGCAGGAATTATTATTTGTTTTATAGGAGAAAAAACATTAGGTATTTCTTGACCTGTATATGTTATTGTTTCAGCAATGCTTATCGGAGCTGGAATTATAGTTTTGATTATTGAAACAATTAGATTTATCAAAACACATAACAAAAAACAAAAATAAGATAGTATTGAAGATGTTATTAAAAAAGAAGAAACAAAATAAAGAGGTGTTATAAATGGGATTATTACCAGCAAAAAAGAAAATAAAAAAAGATTATGATATTGATAGTTATTATCTTAATTTAGCATCAACGATTACTAATCGTAAAAATGTTACTGTTCAAAAACATAATGAAATTTTAGAAAAAAGAATTTGTGAAGATAATGCTAATTTTTTAAATCCGCGTGATTTAGAAATTAGCATTTATAATCCACTTACTAATCAACAATTAGATACTAAATTAATTAATAACTTTTTAAAAATGCAAGACTTTACTAATAATAATTGATATAACGAATATAAAATTAACAAGAATGGTAAGGGTGTATATTTTATTTTTGCTAATAATTCAAAACTTAATTTTATTACTATTGATTTCTATAATGACCAGTATGATGAATTGGGTAATTTAGTATCTTGCACTTTTAATTATGACCCTTATCTTAAAAATGACCAGAGTGTTTTTATTACTGAAAAATTAGAAATTGATTATGTAACTAAACAAGTAAAAGTTATTAGAAAGTTAAAAACACAATTATACAGTACTATTACCAACTTATATATTGATGATGCTAAATGAAATAACTATACAACATTACAAAGAGAAGAAATATTGCCACTTAATTTTATTCCAATTTAAATTATTCCTAATAATCCTAATTTTTAACCTTCAGCTCGTTATGGTAAATAATTTGCTAGTATTTTAGATATTATTGCTGAAAAGATAATGTTAGACCCATTATTAAATAGTGGTAAATTTACGATTAATACTAATAGGGTTACTGGTGTTGTTGACCAAGAAATTAGTAAAATGTTGGCTTCATTTATTGAAAATGACTTGTTATTAGTCGAAGGTGATCCTGATAGTAATTTTCAACCAGTAGACTATATTGCTGGTAATTTTAAAGGTGAACAATTAACTAAAATATATGATTGATTATTAACTAATTACTATAAAATAAATCGCCATCATGTTCCTGCTATTGCTAAGGGAGCCCAACAAACTCAGGCAGAAGTTGCAGGAGTTAATATTCAAACAAACGCATCATACGAACAAATGATATATATTAGAGAGATTAAATTAACTGAATTTATTATTAAGTTAATTAAATATGATAATGCGATTTTAAACAGTAGAACATTTAATATTAAAAATATTGATGAGTTAATTGTTGATGTTCGCTTACCAGTAAATACTACTTTAAACAGACAATTAAAAAATAATGAAAATATTATCAATATTTGCGATGATGATGAAAAAGGAAAACAAGAATAATGTTAAAACCATCTGAAAAAATGTTAGCACAATTAGCAGAAAATGATGAACCAATTGACTATTCAATTGATAGTATTCCGTTAGACTTTGCTAATCAATCGCAGTACAGCGACCCCGATTTAGAACAATTATTTACTGAAGACCGTGCTAGAACCTTATATATTTATAAAATTAATAATCTTGTTAAGACAAAAGAAAAACCTACATTAAACTATTCTCAAAATAGTGTTAAAATAGGTTTTATTGACAAAGATGAATATATTAAAATTATTGGTTATGAAATTAGTGATTTTAATTTTAAATTACAAATTCAACAAAACACTACAATCCAAGATAATAACACAAGTTATGTAATGATTGATGAAAAAGATATTTTAATTAATGATATTTCAAAAAAAGACAAAGCATTTTTAGAAACATTAGATTTAAAAATAGTATCTATCAATGATCCAATAAATGAAGATAACAAAAATGAATGTTATATCATTGAAGAATACAAACACCCCTATTCACCTGATGGTGTTAATATTATTAAATCTACCCATTTAGTTAAAATAACTGATTTTAAATGAAAAAACCAAAATAGTATTCATTTAGTATTACAAAAATCATTGCCCGAAGATATAATATTTACTGGAATTGAAATTAAATATCCTAAATCAATGCTATTTGGTAATATTAAGTGTTGGGGTAATATCAACAGTGTTTATTCTTATCCATCATCAATAGTTGAAAATGCTAGTTTAGTGCCGTTATTATCAATGCCAATAGAAACAGAACCTAATTTAAGAGTATTTCAATATTGATTTACCGAAAGTTTTTTACCATGAAGTATTGCAAAAAATTATATTTAAGGTAAAAATATTTTAGATTTAATAAATAAAAATGGTTTAGAACAAGTTTTATTGAATTATTTAATTTATCGTTATAATTATGATAGAAAATTTTGAGGTGCAAAATACGATGAAAAAGGTAATCCCACTAATAAAGCAGCAGAACTACGCAAAAAATTCGAAGGACAAAAACCCGAAGATGTAATTGATGGTTTATTTGAAAATTGAAAATTAGATAATCCAATATCTATGAATGAAAATGCCGTTAAAAGATTTAAACAAATTATCTATATGTTATCAAATTATACATATAGTAAATATGCTATTAACAAGGGTTATAATGATGATATTAAATTAATTGTTCCTTATTATTTCAAACTAATTTCAAAACCAAATAGATTAGAAGAAGGATATTTTTATTTTTCAGATTGTCAAGCACAAATATATTCATTATATTTTGATTTTATTGGTTCTAATCCGCCAATTCCAGTAAATTATTGAAAAGAAATTAAAGCACAAGAAAAACCATTTAATCAAGTGGACAATAAATGATATTTTGTTATATGGAAACCTAATAATTCTATTTATTGAAAAATATCAAAATTTAAACACGATACAAATAATGGTAAAAAAATTGATGATTGAGATCCATTAAAATCATATTATATTGATCTCTTTTTATGGGTTTTTGAAACAAAAGAACAAGATTTATTAATAGATGATCAATCGGAAGGTAAATGAAAACGAATTTTTTGAAGGGAAAATAATGGGCAAAATTTTAAAACAGTTTATCATTGAAATAGTGAAGGCGAACCTCTTAAACCTCTAATTGATTAAAGTACTGGACAAATTATCGAATGAAATTTAAAACAACAAACAAATGTTAATAATAACAAAGATAATGAAATTAAAGTAAGTGTTAAAAACAAAAATATTTCAGAAAACCCTATTTATCAACTAGAAACAAATTATTTTAATTGATTATCAATAACAAACGAATTAGAAACAAACAACATTCCTTCACTTATTCCTGCTGAAATTAAATTATCTGATGGAGAATATGGTAAGTATTTAACTAATTTAATTGTTTCGAATGACAAAATAGAAGAATATTTAAACTATTTTTCTCAATGATATAGATTACTTTATTCCAAGGCAGTTTGAATGGATATGACTACAAATTTAGTTGAAGATAATATTAAAATAACTTTTGATAAGCATCTAAAACTATTTAATTTAAATCAAATTGAAATATCGGGTATATGAGGTTATGGAAATTATGATGTTATAATTTTTACAGAACAAGAAAAAATTATTATTAATAATTTACAATTATTTAATAAAAATAATGAAAAATTATCATTAATTACGTTAGAAATATAAAAAGTCATTTATTAAAATGACTTTTTATATTTCTAATTAACTTTTACATTACCATTTTTATCAATAATTAAATTAGGTACATTATTATCTTCTAAATTTCAACGATAAACTGTTTTAAAATTTTGTCCATTATTTTCCCTTCAAAAAATTCGTTTTCATTTACCTTCCGATTGATCATCTATTAATAAATCTTGTTCTTTTGTTTCAAAAACCCATAAAAAGAGATCAATATAATATGGTTTTAATGGATCTCAATCATCAATTTTTTTACCATTATTTGTATCGTGTTTAAATTTTGATATTTTTCAATAAATAGAATTATTAGGTTTCCATATAACAAAATATCATTTATTGTCCACTTGATTAAATGGTTTTTCTTGTGGTGCTATTCATTCTAAAATACCATTTTTTGTATTTATTTTGTTTTCTTCTTTTAGTTTTTTTAATTCTTCTGGCAATATTTCTTTTTTATTGTCATTATCAGTACCCTTATCACAAGCAACTAAATTTGTTGTACTTGTTGCTATTAAAGTTATTGTTCCAATAATACTTAATATTTTTTTCATATTTATTTTTAACTAATTTATTTAACTAATTTATTTGTTAATAATTTTCTATTTTCTAATATAGCTTTATTATAATCATTATATTTAATAATAGAAGTCTTAAGAGTTAACTTCACATTTCTAAGTTGCCCTAAAACAGCATTATCATGTTTTGAACCGGGTGTTCATCATACATTACCGCTTAGTTCAAATTTCATTTTAAAAATATTTTCATTTCATTCTAATGATATATTATGTCAAAGTTGCCCTTTTCTTAAATTACTTTTATCATTATAAGTTTCCATATTATTGAAACCATTTTTTAAATCATTTCCATTTATAGTAACTATTTTATTTAATGGGAAACCAATGTTTTTTCCACCAGAATAAAATCACCCTTCATTATCTGTTCATCAATTTGACCCATAATCATATTCTAAAATAATTGACGAATAATACTTCAAAAATTCTTCTTTTGATGAAGCATATTTTGTAATATAAACCGAAACGAAATTATCTTCTATAACACTTTTGGTAACGCCATTCCCGCAATTTATATCAATTACTTCATTAACTGGTCCTATGTTGGGTCGAGAAGGGTCATTAATTCTATCTTGAATGTATCTTAAAGCTTTATTTGTTAAATTTGTATTTAATTTAACATCTTTAAAATTTTTGTTATTTGTTAAAGTAACATCAAAGACCATTGCACATTTATAGTTTTTATTATCAACGCTTGCAATTAAAGTTGCATTTTTATATTCTTCAGATTTACCTGGTTCGGTATTTTTCAAATTTACATTTTTAAAGTTTCATCATTCATTATTTTCTAAAAAAGAATAATAAATATCAACAAAAATATCTTGCTCTAAATTATTAGTCATTAATCCTAATAAGGTTTCTTGAGCAATTTCTTTTTCTGTATTTAAATTTTCTGTATAAACAATAAAAGGAATTGATTTTAATCTAGTTATATTAATTTTTTCTGTTGGTACTGTTATTATATATGGTTTATTTGCAACCAATGTTGGCACAACAGTTCCGCTAATTGTTAATACACTTAATAAACTTAAAAGTTTCTTCATTTTATATAATTTCCTTTCTTTAATCTTAAAACTTTTTATCAAGATCTATTGACATTATATATATATATAAGCACTTTTGAGTATCTTTTTAGAAGGGAAGTTATTTAATGATTATTATAAATTATATTTTTGCACTAATCTGGGCTCGCGGTGATTTTCATAAGTTTGTGAAAAATGCCTTAAAGTTTAAAAAAACTTTTGCCGCGCTTTTCAAAATACTTAGGAAAAATTCTAAGCGTTAAGCGAAGAATTTTATAAAGGTTCCTAAATTTATTTGAAAGAACTTCAAAACTTTTTTTAACTTGTAAGTCATTTTATCACAAAAATTTAAGAAAATCAACCGCTCTCCCAAAAACGAGATTAGTTATAATCCCATTTTAAAACGATATGGATAAGAACCATAAAACAAAGCATCATATGGGTCATGATACATTTTACTGTCGGGTGTGTTTGTTTTGGTATCACTAAACCTTAATTCACTAATACACTTATCTAAAAATGGAAAATTATTTAAAATGCTATATATTTTGCCTTAGACAAACATTTTTCTTATTCATGTTACACGATTTATTATACCTGCTTCTTTATTTAATGAAGTTTGATGTTTTTTAGCTTTAAACATTTTAATTTTATAACCCAAATAAGGGTAAACATCTTCTTGTAATTTTTGCATAAAGTCATGAGCATTAATATCATAATGAAATGTGGTATATTCAAAACCATCAAATTTATCAAAAGTATTGATTATTCATTGTCCGTAATGTTCAACTATTTCATTTAAATTCATTGCGTTTTTTGGGGTAACAACATTTTCTTCAATTAAATATTTATCATATTCATTATTTTCATTAATTTTATAACCACTAAATAAAAATACAGTATGATCGGCACTACCGTTAGCATAATCAACACCAATCGAATAACAATCAAATTCATATTGTTTTGTATTGGAATTATAAAAATCTTGTAGATTATACTCTTTAATATATTTACGATAATTTCGTAAAACATAAATGCTGGGGTCATTATCGTTATATTCAAAACCGTAGTATTCAAGTTCAAATAAATCAGGTCGTTCTTCTTTGTTTGCTAAAACAAGTTTTTTGGTAATATCAGGTATTTTATTTTAAACAGCACCCATAGTTAAACGCAAATTAAAAACACCCAAGCCATTAAATGCCTTTGTATTTTTTGAATATACTTGATTGTGTTCTTTTAAAATAGTTTGCATTCGGGCATTTAAAGGTAAATATGTCGTTACAAATTTTTCATAAAAGACATGGTATTTATCAAAAGGGTTAAAAGTAAATTGATTAGAATATGTTTTATGAAAATATGTTGTTACGGTTATGTATTGTTTTGTTATGTTATCTCATTCTTGAAATGTCCAAGATAATTCTTTTATAGGAATAGGATTATCCAAATTATATTGCTCATTATCATTTTCATCTGTGTATTTTTCGTAAGATACTTTTAAACTTTTTGAACGAAACATTGAAACTCTTAAATTATTATATCTTTTATCTAGTTCTTTGCCGGTTAAAATTTCTTTTTCTTCAGCATGGATTATTTCATCTGTTCACGCCGATATAATACCACTACCTTTGCCAACTTTTCCCATAATTTTATTACCATTGGCATAACCCGCAAAAGCAATGCGAACACCACTAGGAAAAACAATTTCGCCACCTTCTTTAAAATTTTTAGGTCAAACAATGCCATTTTCATTGTCGGGTCCTATATCAATCCCATATTTATCATATAGATAGTTACATACATTAATTGTATCCCTAAATGTAGTATCTTTATGAGTGTTAGCATATCTTCGTAAAATATTAGATGAAGCATCGGTAAAATTACAAGCAAAAAATAATTTTTCTGCTAGGTGATTTCATGTCTTATTAGTACCACGCCCCGCTGAGACAAACTTAAAAAAAATTGACGAAGTAAAATATCGGGCATAACTATCACCAACAAAATCTTTAAATACTTCTCAGTCAAAACCAAAATTATAGTCACTAAAATTTAAATCATATTTTTTATTTAAATGTTCATAACTAGTAATTCGTTTTTTATTATTAATTCTACTAAATTCTTGCATATTTATTGACCTCTTTATTTTATATATAATACATTATAAGAAAAAATGAAAGGAATTTGGATTAAAAAAAGAAAATTTAAACATTTAATATTTGATGAACGAAATTTATTTAAGGATTTATTATTATCTGATACTTGTAAAAAGAAAAATAGCACAATTAATTTATCTGAAATATCACGACAAACGGGTCGTGGAGTTAATACCGTTAAAAGAGAAATTAAACGATTTAAAAATATACAAGATTATAATCCATATCAATCACAAAAAGATTATAAATAAAAACGTAAAAAATGCATTAAAAAACTACCTAAATTTACAAAAGAGCAGTTAGATTTTATTAAAATAAGATTTAATAAATACCACGATACACCTGAACAATTAATTTATCGTTATTTCTTGGAGTTTGGTGTTAAATTTCCTGCTTGTGTTAAAACATTGTATAAATGAATTCGCTTAGGTAAATTTGGATTAAAAAAAGAAAATTTACCTCATCGTGGTAAAAAATATAAAATAAAACAAAAACCAGATAATCGTGGAAAATTAATTAATTTTAAATCAATTTGAGATATTGAAAATAAAGTTTCTAATGTTGGATTATTTGAAATGGATACTGTTGTAGGAAAAGACCATCAATCTAGTAATTTAGTTTTAGTAGAACAATCAAGTAAAAATTATTTTGTAATGAAATTAAAAAATAATACTGCTAATGAAGTTTTAGAAAAATTTAAAGATATTGTTAAAAATAATAATTTAATTAGGAAAATTAAAGGAATAATAACTGATAGAGGAAAAGAATTTAGTAAATGAAAAGAAATGGAAATATTTGCTAAAACACAAGTTTATTTTTGTGACCCCGGTAAACCACAACAAAAACCATTAATTGAGCATATGAACGGTGAATTTAGATATTGACTTTCTAAGGGAATTGATTTTAATAATATTAGTCAAAAAATGATAGATTGAGTAGTTAATGTTATAAATGATAAACTCCGACTATGTTTAAATTGACTAAGTGCAAAGACAATGTTTTTACAAAATTTTAAATAAATTTATTAGTTAAAATTTAATAAATTATTTTTAGTGTGCTTAAATATGAATAAAATAAGATAAAATTACAAAAATTTAATTTTTTCTGAAAAAGTTGTTGCAATTTATTAAAAATATTTTATTATTAACTTAACAAGATATAAATTTGCCGTTTATATTTGCACAGCGCCTTTAAAAAAAGAAATGTTATATTTTAAAAATAAAAAAAGAAAAACAAAAAATGGTGAAAAAAATGATAATCGTGGAAAATTACTTAATATTAGAGATTATAAGCAATTTTTAAATGATTATGGAGATGATTTAAGTTTTAGTGGAATTTGAGAGAAATGGATACTCTTGATTGTGGTAATTTTCATTTGTTAGTTTTAGTAAATCGTAAATCTAAAATACTTTTTTATGATATTTTATTTAGTAAAAAGGCAAGTATTGTATTAACAATTTTAATGAAAATGATTAAACAAATTGGTATTAGCAAATTTAGTTGTATTTTAACTGATAGAGGAAAAGAATTTTATAGATGAAAAACAATAGAAAAACATTTTAAAATAAGAGTCTATTTTTGTGATGCTGGTAAACCTCGTCAGAAAGCATTAGTAGAAAGAATAAATAGAGTGTATACTGTAAATAGCAAACCAAGTTGAATTACAAACAAAAGCATAATCTGGAATTAATTTACTTAAATCAATATTTTTGCTCAATGCTTGATATTTTTTTTACACGAAAAATAAATAACTTATTGTTATTATTATTTAATTTTCATTTTCTAAATAAAGATTTAAATTTAAACTGACATTTATCATAAATCATTTGCTGCCAATTTTTTTGCATGGAAAAAAATACCTCGCTTTTCTTTTTTGTCACCCCACAAGTGTTATTAATTAATATAAAATAAAAAATAAATAGAAATCACAGTTTTTTACTAAGTAAATTATATAATAATTTTATTTATTTTATTATTTTTTATTAAAAGTTATTTTAAATAATAAAAAGTAGAGTAAAACTCTACTTTTTAAAAATTTGTTTTATATTTTATTTTTTGACTCACAATTTGTTAAAATTTCTTTTAAATTTTCATATGTTGTTTTAATCATATTTTTGACATCTTCATTAGTATAAGATCCTATATGTGGTGTAATAATTACTCATGGATATAAGGTAAGTAATTTATTTGTCAGATTATCTGGTGTTTTATTTTCATTAAAATCTTGGAAAAAAACATCACCTTCATTTTCTAATACATCTAATTCGACACCTTTTAAATAATTTGACTTAGCAGCTTTATAAACTGCTTCACTATCCATTAGTTGACCGCGCGCTGCATTAATTAACACTGCCCCCGGTTTAATTTATGTTAGAAATTCTTTATTAACAAAATTATGATTTTGGTCTTTAATATATGGACAATGTAATGAAACTAAGTCTGATTTTTTAAGTAAAGTATTTAAATCAATATATGTTAAAACTGCTCGCACACTATAATTTTCATAAATATCATATCCTAATACTTTAGCTCCCATTCCATATCAAGCCTTTACTGCTTCAAATCCAATCCGACCAGTTCCAATAATTCCAATTGTTGAATTAAGAATTTCTTTTGCAAACATAAAATCATCAACCTTAAAATTTGTTTGACCTTCATTATTAGCTATATAAAATAAATTACGTATAAAAGCATTTCCCATTGCTGCCGCTAATTCGCTAACTGCATTAGGCGAATATCCTGGTATATAAGCCATTTTAAAACCTAATTCGTGTGCTTTTGTTAAATCAATATGGTTATAACTAACTGTTCTTGTTAACAAATATTTAATCCCATATTCTTGCATTTTTAATAAATTTTCTTCATAACCAATCACAATTTACACTAACCATCACTGCTTGATGTCCTTTAACTGTGATAATATTATCTTTTGTTAAATATTCTTCAATTAAAGTTAAATCATAACCATATTTTTCATTTAGTTTTTCAAAAAATGGTCGTTCGGTTTTCCGAACGCCATAACAAACCATTTTAATTTTTATATTCATTGTTATTTTCTCCTAATATGTAAATTATGTAGTTGCCCCAATTGCTATGGTAATAATTACTCAGAATGGTAACGAAATAATTGAAAATAAAGTTGAAACTAATGTTAAATTACTTGCTGACATTGGTTATTTTTTATATCCTATTGAATATGTCATAATAACAGACGCTAGTGGTGCTGCCAACATAATGGCAATAACAGTCAAGCCAACTAAATCTAATTTTCATACCCCTGTTTCTTTTTCAATCACAGCAAAAATAATTGCTAAAACTAATCCAATAATTTGTGCTAGAATAACTTTCATAATCATTCCATATCAGACTTTTTTATCTTGCATTGCTTCACGCAATTTCCCTTTTGCTAAAGTCATTCCAATTACTAATCATGCTAATGGTGTACATAATCATTCTAATGTTTTTGTTATTTTAAATAATGGTGGAAAAGTATTATATAATCGTAATGGTGAAAATAATAGACCACTACCAATTTTATTTTGATCAGGAACAATTTCAATTCCTGGAATTAATTGTGTTACTCAAAAGATAAATCCAATAATTGTTGCGATTAAAATTGGATTAATAAAAATTTGTTTTAAATTTACCTTCACGGTTGCCATTTTTTTAGCTCGTATTTCGGCTTTTACTTGCGCATACCCAGTAGGATCTATTTTTGCATCGACAATTGTTTCTGCTGTTGTTTCAACTACTTATGATAATTGTCATTGCGCTGGTTTACTCATAACAATAAATCCTAATGAATATAAAAATACTTGATAAGGAATATTAAAGATATTAGCTGGTAATGTTGCTTGTCCGAAGTCAAATAAAGCTGTAACAATTGGAATTCCGAAGAAAGTAGTTGATGCAAAAACTGTACACATTGCTAACGTATCACGAACATCTTGCTCATATTTAATATAAAAATATTTTGCTACAATTCCTAAAATAATATAAAATAAAAACCCGACTAATAAAATTTCTGCTTGTGTTTTAACTTATTCAACTGTTGTATCAGACATAAAATCATCAAATTCTAAACATGGTAATCCAACAACCATAATAATTTTAATTAATACAGCTTCTCATTATTTTTTAAAGGTTCCACGTTTTATTAAAAACCAACCTAAAAAAATTACAAACATGGTCGCAATAATTGCACTTCAAAAACCCCACGCTTTTAAAGTATCAAGGACTGCTGTACCAACATTCACTTGTAAATATAAATAAATTCTATTTTTTCTTTTTATAGTTTTAAATAATATCTAGATGCACTTTTTGTACTATTAATATTATAATCAATTACTAAACAGAATAACATAAAAAATGAAAAATTTTGGTAAATTCAAAGTTTAAAATCCTAAGGAGAAAAATATTTTGAAATTAGAGATATAAGTTACATAGTAATTTAATTTGTAATTATAGTATAATGTTAAAATAAGTTATATAAAATCTAATATTATATAAAGAGGTTAAAATGTATAAATTATCAAAGTATAGTAAAAATTTAAAAATAATAATTATCACTTTAATGATTTTCTTAATTATTGTCCCAATCTCTGGTGTTATCATAGATTTATGTGACAGAATGATTAATTATAATTATTTTAAGCCAAGTAAAAATGGACATAATGAAAACACAATTGATTAATTAATTGCATGATTATTTGTTGATTTTAAAAATTTGTATGCTTTATATTGTGTTATTTACGCCACAGTTTTTCTTGTAAAATTAGGATATAAAAATAAACCTTCAGAATTTAAAAAATTTATTTTTAATTGTGTTTTTTTAGCAACACATTCAATTGTGATTGTTCTTGTCTTTTGACCAGATGTTATTAAGCGATTATTTGTTGGAAAAGGATTTATTTTTATAAATTCAATTTTAAAAAACATTATTACAATTAAAATTCATTTTATAACTCCAATTATTTCATTTATATTATTTGGTATTTTTTCATATTATGAACAACATAATTTTAAATATTTTATTAAAAGAATTAATTACTTTAGTTTAATATTGCCAATTTTATATATTATATTTTCATGAACCAGACTAGTGATATATGTTGAATGTCATGGTTATGCTCCAACAGATGGAAGAATAATGTGATGAAATAGCTATAAAATTTTATAAACCCATATCTTCATCCAGTTTTAGCACTATTATTAGTACTCTTTTTAGGTATTGGAATTTATGGCATTTAAACTTTAGTTAGTTATCTAGCATTATTTTCATTAAGAACTAAAAAGAAACAAAAAAAAGGAAAAGATTAACAATTGTTAATCTTTTCCTTTTTTTATAATTCAATTAAAACTTTAATTCCTGGTCCCATTGTTGTTGTGATAGCAATATTCTTAATATATACTCCCTTAACAGCCGCTGGTTTTGCCTTACGAATTGTTTCATAAATTACATCATAATTAGCTTTTAAATCTTCAACTTTAAATGATGCTTTTCCAATAATTGAATGAATGTTTCCATTTTTATCGACACGATATTCAACTTTTCCTTTTTTAACATCACCAATTGCTTTAACAACATCTGGAGTAACTGTTCCTGTTTTAGGGTTCGGCATTAATCCTTTTGGCCCTAATAATTTTCCAATTTTTCCTAATTCTGCCATAATATCTGGTGTTGCGATAATAACATCATAATCAAATCAGTTTTCTTTTTGAATTTTTTCAATTAAATCTTTACCACCAACAAAATCAGCACCCGCTGCTTTAGCATCATCTTCCTTGCTATTTGTTAAAACTAAGATTCGCTGTGTTTTTCCTGTTCCTTTTGGTAACACAACAGCTCCACGAATTTGTTGATCAGCATGACGTGGATCAACATTTAAATTAAAGGCAACTTCAATTGTTGAGTCAAATTTTGTTGTTGCAGTTTGTTTTGCTAATTCAATTGCTTCTGCAATTGGGTATACCTTACTTTTGTCAACTAATTCAGCAACTTTATTATATTTTTTACCAAATTTTGCCATTCTTAGTTTCTCTCCTTCTTACTTGGCATACCTTCAACAAAAATACCCATATTACGAGCAGTTCCTTCAATAATATGCATTGCTGCTTCAACATCATTTGCGTTTAAATCAACAAGTTTATATTCCGCAATTTTGCGAACTTCATCAGCTGAAATTGTTGCTACCTTTTCATCTTTTGCCTTTGCTGATCCCTTTTGGATTTTTGCTGCTTTTTTTAATAAAATCGCTGCTGGTGTTGTTTTTAATTCAAATTTAAATGTCTTATCATCAAAAGCAGTAATAACAACTGGAACAACATCACCCATTCGTTCTTTTGTTGCATCATTAAACTGTGTACAAAATTGAGGCATATTAATTCCTAATGAAGCTAATTCTGGCCCTGGTTTTGCTTGTCCTGCTTGAAATTCTAATTTTGCAATTCTTGTAATTCTTGCCACGAACAATTTCCTCCTTTTAATTAAATTCTCGCTGTGGTCCAAACGTAATATTACCATTACTACCACATTTAAGCATATTCTAAATAATAGAATAAATGCCTAATTAATTATAACAATAAAAAAATAAAAAACAACTTTATTTTAATTATTATTACTGTAATTACTGTTCCCATTTTTGTTACAATTAATTCTTTTCAAAAATAAGTTAGAATTATATATTTAGAACTCCTAAATAACTAATTAGAAATAAAAATTCATATAATAGACAATTTTTAAAGCAATTATTATTTGTAAAAAAAACAAATAAAAACAATAGATAAAAAAAGTTATTAATTAAAAAATATTGTTAATTTTAAATAAATATGATAAGGTAAATATTGTAAATGATTTTGAAAATGTAATATTTTCAAAATAAATGGCTTAATTAATAATTAAATTTAATAAGGAAATTTTAATATGGAATTTACATCAGAAATGAAAAACCATCTGAAAAAAATATATAAATCATTTAAAAAAGGTCTTAATTCTTTTTTACAACACTTGGTTTTAATAAAAAAGAATCTGAAAAAATGGCAAGTTCTACTTGCAAAAATGTAACAAAAAATTGAAAACAAATGGGAATTAATGAAAATGTAATAAATGAATAAAGTTCAATTGCTACAGATGCTTCAAGAGAAGGGAAAAAACATCAAATTTCTTTACCCCAAACAGGACAAGCAGAATTACAAAATATGTATTGATAAAAATGGTATACTTGTGCCAATACAATCAAACATATCAACAAGTAAAATTAACAATCCTGCGACAAAAATTAATCCAATTCCTAAACCACAAAGAATAAAAGATATTCAAAAAAATTTATACAGAATTTAATCAAACCGAACAAAATCAAGAACTTGAACAAGAAAAATAGAACAATGATTTTATTCTTTTTGTTTTATTACTATAAAGTTTATTATAAATAAAAAAATGATATTAAAATTATTTTAATATCATTTCTTAATAGCATTAAATTTTTACTCGTGAACAAAAATCCATCCTAATGCTACAACTCCAATAAAAAGATTAGGAATGGCCCCCTAAATACGTTCAGGGTGATTGATAATCTTCTTTTACAAAAAATCCAACTAAGAAAATTACTGCTAAACCAGTAATGGCAAGTGCTCATAATAATGATCAAAAGCCTGGTTTAACTTATAGCGGAACTAAAATATACAAAATTCCTAAAAGCAATAGAACTGGTCAACTTGTGTCTCATCCGTAAATTGAAGTTTTTGTTGGAACTCCAACAGCGAATAAAATGCCAATAATAATAATTCAAGCTGCGCCAATAAACATTAAAATTTTTGGTCATGTTAATGTCTTAATAATTTCATCTCCTTCCAAGATAATTGGAAATAATTATACAATAAAATTACGAAATTATTTTAGCATTTTTATAACCTTTATTATTAAAAGAATTTCAATTTCGCGATGTTAAATATGTAAAAACATCAGCCACACGAAAAGTATTATTAATTGCAGGAATTAGTTGTGGTGAAATATATTGGGCCTTATTTTCGCCAATGATTTTAAAATAAAAACCTCAGTGGGATAATCGGTATTTTATTTTATTAAAACTATTATTTATTCAATCTTCTTGATAATTTAGATCTATTCGAAATACACTTTGAGCCTTAGTTTTTGACACTCTAATTAAACCTTTACTAACAAGGCTTAATGGAATATTCATTCCCACTTGAATTTTATTTTTAGTGCTACTTCAAACCCCATATATTACCTTCTGGATTTCCGTCTGCAATAAAACATACCAACGGTTAGAATTTCATCAAACAAATTGTTTTCCATCCACTTCTTGCGCTGGATGAGAATCACGAATTGTTCCTCATTGTTCAAACTCTTTTTGAAATCTGTCATTTAGTTGCTTCATATTTTTACTATTTTTAAGATCTTTTTCATTTATCTTGTGCCATTATTGTATAACAATTAACAGGGGTATTTTGCGTCAAAAAGGAATTAGAAATATAAACATTATGATAGTATTACAAAAGCTTAGGTTTTATAAAAAATATAAATAAAATAATTAGATAACTTTTTAAAAGGTTGATTTATCAGTGTTTTAGAAATATATTTAAAATAAAGAATAATTTTTATACCAAAACCTAAACTTTTTTCTTACTACCAACATTATCATCATCAGTTTTTGTAAATGTTATTAGCTCATAAAGATGTGTTACATATTGTATATGAGCAGTATCGCCAAACTGTAATTTTTGCATTACTTTATCAAAACTTACAATATTTTTAAAATAAAGATAAATATGTGCTTCTTGATTAAGATCTAACCAATCTTTTTGTTGGAAGGTACTTGATACAGTTGGTAAATAATAATTATTATAACCAACTGCAAATTCTTCATTTTCCTCTGTCTTCATTTGATAAATTCAATTTTGATCACAATAGGAAAGTGATTCATCAACATTTTTACAAGAAATTGTTGTTAATGTTGGTGAAAAAATAAATATAGAACTTAGGAATAGTAATAATATTTTTTTCATTTTCTTATTTTTTTCTAGCAAATTAACAATGGACAATTTAATTATAGTTGCAGTAAATTAAAAAGCATTACCTAATATGCTTTTTATATAACAATCACTAAATTATTTATTTACAAAATAATTACATGACTCACACCCAGGAGTTATATAATGAAGACTAATTAAATTTAGAAAGGTCTACTGGCTTAATTTCATCCTACTAACCGCCTTCCCAAAAGTTTTCCTTTCAGTGGCTCTAATGTGGCTTTCGTTAATATCACAGTTGCTGGGACAACTCAAGATTCGTACTCAATTCCCTAACTCTAAATAACTATTTATTAAATTATCTAAAATTATCATACCACATTTTTTAGTTATATTTATAATAATTAATAATAAAAATAAAAAAAGTAAAACTTCAACTTAAACCAACTAGGGAAGGTACTCAAATATTATGTAAATCAGAAAAATATGTTAAATTAGGATATAAATTAGAGTCTAAAATTCACGCAGGAACATTTCAAAAACAAGCACTACCCATAATTGACGATGGATAACTTAACGGCAACAAGTAACTAATAATATTTAAAAATTTGTCACTACGGACAACACCAATTGGAAAAAATAAAATTGCTATCACTAAAATAACCTTCAAATCATTTGAAAAAAGCGCAATCAAAATACCAATTAAAGATGCTAAAAAAGAACTTAATATAATTGCTCAAAATAATGCAAGTCAATTAATTCATTCAATATGAATTCCTTCACCATAACTAAAAAAGCAATTAAAAATAACCAAAGTGAACTAATTAAACTAGTAATTAAATTAATGACAATTAAAACTAAAATTAATTAATAAATTGAAGCTTTTAATAAATGCAATTGGTGTGCAAAAGTAGTTTTTCGAAATTCATAAAAAGCAATTGCTAAATCAAGAATACCACTAAGAACCCCCACTAATAAAATTGACCCTGGTAACGATAAATAACTGGCATTACTATTAAACATATTAGTCACACGAATGCTAATAAAATATAAAATAACTGGTAAAACAAATGTTGCTAAATAAGTATGTCATTATGTAAATCAATATTTACTAACAACACGTAATAATGGTAAGTTCATTCTGGCTCCTTAATTTTTAAGCACTAATAATAATTTCTATTTTAACATCGTGTTCTTCAACTGGCAAAGGGGTTGGCACTAACTGTTCAATAAACGCTAGCCCAATCACAAGATGATAATAATTTTTTAAAAACCGATCATAATAACCTTTCCCATATCCTAACCGAAAATTGTTTTTATCAAAAGCAACGATTGGAACAACAAGAACATCAATTTTTTCTGCATCAATTATTGGTAATGAATTTAATGGTTCATAAAGACCAAAACGTGAATTAAATTCTAAATCAGTCGTTAAATTGGTAATATGATAAAATTTTAAATTATTACCATCCATTCGTGGTAATAAAACATTAATTTTTAATGCAAATAATTGTTTAATAATAAAAATAGTATTAACTTCATTTTTGATTGAATAATAAAGAGCAATTGTTTTACTATTTTGTACACCCGGATGTTGAAAAAAAGTATTAAAAATCTGAGTTTCTTTTTGCTGTCGTAACTCAGATGAAATCTTACTTATTACAAGTAATTTTTCTTGTCGAATTTCTTGTTTAGCACGAGTTATCATTAACCAACACTACCTTCCATATCCATTTTAATTAACTGATTTAATTCAACTGCATATTCCATTGGTAGTTCTCTTGTAAATGGTTCTAAAAATCCCATAATAATCATTTCCAAAGCTTCTTGTTCTGATAAACCACGACTTTGTAAATAAAATAATTGTTCCTCAGAAACTTTACTTACTGTTGCTTCATGCTCAATTTGTGATTCATTATTATAAACTTTATTCTGAGGAATTGTATCGGAATGTGATTTTCCATCTAGAATTAGAGTATCACATTCAACCCTAGCTTTTGAATACTATGCTTTTGGTCCAATATGAACTAACCCGCGATAATTTACTGTCCCAACATTAAAAGTCATTGATTTAGAAATAATTTTAGAAGAAGTATTTTTCCCAAAATGAATCATTTTTGAACCAGCATCTTGAATAACATTTTCCTTTGCTACCGCAATTGAAATACATTTTCCTTTACTATTATTTCCTTTTAAAATAACAACTAGGATACTTTATATTAATTTTTGATCCAATATTACCATCAATTCATTCCATTTGACCATTTTCATCAACAATGCTACGCTTTGTTACTAAATTTAAAACATTATCACTTCAGTTTTGAACAGTTGTATAACGCATTTTTGCATTTTTTCCCACAAAAATTTCAACAATAGCGGTATGTAAATAATCATGAGAATAAATTGGTGCTGTGCATCCTTCAATATAGTGTAATTCTGAATCATCATCAACAATAATTAATGTACGTTCAAACTGACCACTATTATGATAATTAATCCGGAAATAAGCCTGCAATGGTTTTTCTAATTTAACTCCCTTTGGAACATAAATAAATGATCCACCTGATCAAACAACTCCATTTAAAGCAGCATATTTATTATCTGTATTTGGTACTAATGTTCCAAAATATTTTTTAAATAACACTGGATGTTGACGTAATGCGGTATCACAATCTAAAAAAATAATTCCTTTTTTTTCAACTTCTTTTAACATACTTCTATAAACTGGCTCACTATCATATTGAGCTTTAATTCCAGCTAAATATTCACGTTCGGCTTCTGGTAAACCTAACCGGTTAAAGGTTTTTTTAATTTTTTCAGGAACCTCATCTCATTTTGTTGCAATATGTTATATTGGTTTAATATAATAAATATACTCATCAAAATCCATAAATTCTAAGTTTGGCCCTCAACTTGGATTTTTTATTTTTAAAAAATTATGATATGACTGTAACCGATATTCTCGCATTCAATCTGGCTCATTTTTATGATCTGAAATTTCATTAATAATTGTTTCATTAAAACCTTTCCCAGTATTATAGTAAGAAATATCTCCATCATTAAAACCATATTTATAACTAGAAATTTCTTTAATTTCTTTTTCTTGCTTTAATTTTGGTATTAATAATACCTCTTTTAGCATTAATCATCATCTGTTTTTAATAAATCTAATAATAATGTTCGAAAACCAGTAACACCAATTGTCGCACATTTAATTCTATTATGTTGTTTTGTAATATTAATAAAAGCAATTAAATCGTTTAACTTGTTCTCATCATATCGTTTGTCAAAAACCATTGCTAAATAATTTTCAATAATTGCTAAACCATCCTTAATTGTTTTTCCTTCTAGTTCTTGCGCCATAATGTCACTTGATGCTGTTGAAATTGCACAACCAACACCGTCAAACCGAGCACTTATAATTTTATTCCCTTCAATCATTAATTCTAAATAAATATCATCAATACATGATTCAGAAGCTTGATGAATTGAATAAACTGTCGGTTTCTTTGTTAAACCTTTGTATTGTGGTTCTGAATAATGATCAATAATAATTTGTCGTAAAAACATTGGGTCATTTTTATTAAATTCCATTTAAACCAACCTTCCTAAAAAATCTTTCTCATTTGCAAGTGCCGATACTAACAAATCAATATCTTCATAACTATTATAAATTGAAAAACTAGCTCTGATCGTATTTTTCTCTGGAATAACAGCAGCAATTAACCGCGCACAATGATCACCACTCCGAATAATAATCTTATTGCGACTTCCTAAATGCATTGTAACATCCTGACAAAAAACATTTTTAATATTAAAAACTAATGTTGGCCCCTTGCTATCAGGATTATAAATTATTGCTTTATCTTTTAATTCTTTATTAAACTGTTGAATTGCATATTGTTTTAACTGATGATTATATTTAATAATTTCTGTTAAAGTAAGGCTATTAACAAAATTAATTGCTGCTCCAAAACCAAAAATATCAGCAATATTAGCTGAACCCGATTCTAACCGGTCTGGTAATTTTTTTAAACTATAATCTAAACCATTACTGTCAATTCGAGTATTCATACCGCCGCCAACAATTAACGGCTGTAATTGTAGCAATAATTCTTCTTTTCCTCATAAAATCCCAATTCCAGTTGGACCAAAAATTTTATGGGATGAAAAAGTAATAAAATCAGCATTTCACTTTTGAACATCAGTTGGCATATGAATAGCACCCTGTGCACAATCAATCACAACAATTATTTCTGGATTAATTTTTTTAATCATTGTAACAATTGATGTTGGATCATTTTCATATCCTAAAATATTTGGCACATTAGCAAAAGAAACAATCTTTGTTTTAGCAGTAATAACTGTTGCTAATTGTTTTAAATCAATTTGAAAATTTATTTCTGGTAAAAACTTAACAACTGCTTTTTTTTCTTGTGCCATCCGATATCACGGTAAAATATTTGCACCATGTTCTTGTTTTGTAATTAGAATCTCATCACCCGATGTAATCTTTGAACTTAAACCATATGCAATTTGGTTTAATCCATAAGTTGCCCCAGGGACAAAAATAACTTCTGAAACCTTTTTAGCATTAATAAAATGCTGAAGTTTCTGACGAACAAGTTCATATTGAACATTTGTTTTATATCCTAAATCACTATCAGTATTATGCGGATTAGTTCCATAATTTGTATAATAATCATTAATAGCATCAATAACAACTTGTGGTTTTAAGCTAGTAGCAGCACTATCAAGATAAATTTGCTCAGAATTATTTTTAAAAAAAGGAAATTGTTTTTTAATTTCTCTATAATCAATCATCGTTATTCTCCAATTTCTGTATCAATTTCATTAATAATATTTTTTTGTAATTCCTCATCCTCAATTGCATCAATCACATTTTTAAAATAACCCATACAAATTAATTTTCGAGACTGCTTTATTGTCAAACCTCTTATTTGTAAATAAAATATTTGCTCTGGGTCTAGCATACCAACCACATTAGCATGACTTGCTTTAATATAATTTTCATCAATTAACAAAATCGGATCAGAAATTGCTTTTGAAGTTTTATCAAAAACTAGTAATCGTAATTCTTGATGGGCTTCTGATTTACCCATTATTTTTTCAATATGACTAGTACATTTGACAGTTTGTAATGAATTATCTTTTGCAATTGAGTAAGTTTTAATTTCACTTTCTATTGCTGGTGCTAAATGATGAGCATAAATAATCGCATTTTTATGATATTCATGTGTTGACAGACTTGCCAAATAATATTTAATAGCACTACGTCCCCCTGTAAATTGAAGGTAATATTCTCAGTAATACTACTATTAACAATATTTAAGTGATAAATATTAACTTGTGCTTTTTCTAATAAGTTATAAAAAAGATTAGCTATTTGTTCACATTCACGATTTTTGTAAATATTAATAATATTAATTTGACTATTAGCAGGAATATTATAGTTAATTGTTACTTCTGAAGTTAAATTTAAAAAAAACAAAAAAGTTTCATTAACAAGACTTAGTAGTAAAATTAATATTAATAACTTCACCAGCTTTATTATTCGTAAATGTTAATTTATGTGTTGTTGCATCAATAGTAAAATTGTCACCAATAAGTTTTTGTTCATTCATTAAAACTTGCATTTTTACTTACCTTTTTGAGCAGCACACCCAATTCCCGCTAAAGGTTTAACACCACTTTGTTTATTTTCTACTGTTAAATCTAATTCTTGTAATAATCATTTGTATACCTCTTCGTTAATTTTTTTAACTAAATTATAATCTTCACTTTTAACAATTTTACCCTTAACAATAACATGAGCATGTGTTGGTTGCACTAAATTAAAAAAGCGATCATAATGGGACACAATAATTGCAGCAAAATGCTTATTTCGCATTTTATTTAACTCAGTACTAACGACATTTAAAGCATCAACATCTAAACCTGAATCAATTTCATCAATTAAAACTAAAGATGGGTTCAATAAATTTAATTATAAAATCTCATTTTTTTCTTTTCTCCCCCCTGAAAAACCAGTATTTAAATAACAACGAATCATACTATCATCAATTTTTAAATTTTTAATATTACGGTTAATATTTTGGTATAATTCTGGTAATTTAATTGGCGAATCACTATGAGCATTAATAATTGCTTTTAAAAAATCTAAATTTAAAACTCCAGAAATTTCAACTGGTGATTGCATTGCAAAAAATATTCCCATTTTACTTCGTTCATAAACCTTTTTGTTTAAAATACTTTCCCCATCAATTAAAATATCGCCACTTTCAACAGTATAACTAGGATGCCCTATAATTATTGATAATAAAGTTGATTTTCCATTTCCATTAGGCCCCATTAAAGCATGAATTTCATTAACATTAACAGTTAAATTTAAACCATTTAAAATAATATCATTATCAGCAGAAACAAATAAATCTTTGATTTCAATTTTTTTCACTTTAGCTTCTCCTTTGAAAATATGTATTATATTAGTCCCGAAGTGAAATTATCTTTATTTTTTAATTAATAAAGCATACTTTTATTGTACAATAAAAGTAGACTTTATTATATTTTTTTAATAGAATGTAGTTAGTATTTTTTATCAAAAAGTACAAAAATAAAAAGTCAAGAGGAAGGATGAACTAAAATGAAAAAACTTTTATCATCACTAAGTAGTATTATATTAGTGGGCGCAACCGCATTTGGAACGGTGGCTTGTAGTACTAAAGAAAAAAATAATCAACATAAAAATGAAAATGGTGATAGCATCTGAGCATGAATTCCAGGAATTTTTGGTGGTAAAAAAATCACTTCTCCTGATATTTGAAGTGTCTTAGAAAATCCATTTGTAGATGCCGGAAATGGAAAATGAACAAATGATCCAACCCAATGAGATGGCGCAACAAGAATCAAAATGTCAGTTCAATTAATGCAAATTTTAAGCGTTGCAATTTTAGCGAACCCTGATAAATTTTTTGTATCAAAAGAAACTGCAATCGGTGATATTGATGATTATAAAAATTTAAAAGACATTTTAAAAACACAATGACAATTACTAATCACAAATACAAATAATACTATTGAGAAAAAGAAACAAAGTTTTAAAGACAGTGATAAAAAAAATTGAGAAAAAAAATATCATGATTTTTTAGATTCAAACTATAAAGATACCAGCGGTGCTAGTGACAGTAAAAAATATGAAATTGAAGAACAAAATTATAAGGCTGCCATTATGACAACTGGTGCTGATGGCGGAATTAGTGCAACACAAATGTTAACTAATGTTTTATTAAATAACAATATGCGTGTATACAGACAAAATAACACTGATAGTGCAGTTAATATTTTAATAGATTTTGCTAGTTTCATTAAAAACGGAAATAAAGCAGACAATTGAAATACTAACAATCAAAATTTACGCACTCAATTAGCATTAGCTTTTAGTTGAGATGAAAACAAAAAAGAATTTATTGATAATCTATCAAATTTAACAATCACCGAAATCAATACTCGTATTAATACAATTGCAATAGATTTAGGAACTTTTAATTATGAAATTACGAAATATATGAGTAATCACCCACCAGTTGCAACACCTGTTTTTGAAAATTCATCTAAAACATCAGTTGGTACTCCTGTATTAAGTGAAACATATGATGTTGGGCAACTATCATTATTTCAAAAATATATAATTGAAAAATGATTCCAAAATGAAAAACCTTTAGCAATTTCAAAAATAACATATGCTTTTAAATCCGGAGCAACACCAACTGATACTGGTTTTACAGCAGATAGTTTTGATGAAACAACAAAAACACAAATTAATAAAGATTTAGGAACTTTATCCTCAACTAAAAGTTGAGAATACTTTACTACTAACAGTGAAGGTACAGTTACTCCATCATCAGATTTATTAACTTTAAGTACACAAGCTGATGCTGTTAAATCAAATATTTTAAAATCAAGTGTATATAATAACATTAATGCGCCTGGTGAAACTGCGCCTGGTGATATAAATGGTGCGGTAAGTAAAATTAATCGTAAAAATCCAACCGATCCAATTAGTGCTGCCTGAAAAATTGGTACTACTAATGATATTGTTATTAGTTTCTTTGATAAAAATGGTTTAAACTTAGTTCATATTGATGGCCACGAATATCTAAAGGATGCTGACCCAACGTCATACGATACTTATGATAGCAATTGACAATTTAAAAGTTTAAATTATTCAAGTAATTTTTATAGTTCATTAACAGATAAATCAGAAATCATTACAGTTGACAAAGCAAACCAAAAGATGAATACACAATTTAGTAATGCTCAATACTTATGATATTTAATAAATCGTAGTTTAGTAAATAGCAATAATAACAGTAAACTAAAATTTAATGTTTTAAATGAAGTTAAAAAATATGCTACATTAAGTTCTGGTTCAACTGATGATAAAACATGATGATTTTGAATTTATGACTTTTTCAATAATTTTAATAATAAAATCTTAACAAATGGTGCAGGTCCTCAAGAATGATTGAAAAATTTTCTTACTTTTAAAGATTCAGAAAAACATGAGACAAATCATGATTGATTTATTTCAATTATTAATGCAATGTCAACTAATTTATCAGGAGGTGCTGTTCAACGTTTATACAGTAGTTTTGAAGCAGAAAATAAAACAATTGAAGGATATAAAATGGGAGGACCCGCCGCTAAGATTGATCCAAAAACTATTGTTGAAAAAATTAGTAACGCAAAAGTATGATATGAAGAAATTGGTTTAAATTACACAAAATCAACTGTTTTGGCAGAAACTCCATTATGAGTGCATCAATTTCCTCCTGTAATAACAGATCCAATAAAACATTTTTATAAAATAGGAGGTAAACGATAATGAAAAAACTACTAAGTATTTTAGGAGCAATGTCTATTCTTTCTTCTACTGGTACAAGTCTTTATGCATGTGCAAAAAAAGATTTTGAAAGATTTACCGACCCCGCAATTGCTGATGAAGTTAAACGTTGAATTATTGCACAAATTAATTCAGAAAATGAATCAAATGTTGTTAAATATTCATTTAATGATATTTTCACTAAAGCAGACCTAAAAGAAATGGCTGTAAGATTATTAGATACTAATATTTCAAAATTTTTCTATGCTTCAGAAGAAGCAACAAGAGCACGTTATACCGGAGTAATAATTGATGTTAACCAACCTGATTCATTGTTATTAATAAAACAATTTATTAACTTTGTTGAGCAAGTTGCGCTTGATAATTTAAGTACAAAATACTTTACTGGAATTTCTAATTCAACACCTTTGGAAACAACAATTGCAGGACAAGGATATGCACCTGATTATCAATCAGAAGGTTGATATGTTGGCGGTACTCAATCATATTTCTGAAAAGGAACAAATAAACCAAATTATATGAAATCAAGAAAAGAGCAAGGAGAAGCTAATTTCGAAATTAAAAATAAAAGTGCTGGAGCTAATTATACTGACTTTAATGCAATGTCAGAAAATGAAAAAAAAGTTGCATTAAAAGTTCGGTTTAAAGATTATTATACACATATTGAAGTACCAGCAGTTATTGATAAAATTATTACTGCAACATACTTACATCAAAACGAGATTAAGCGCTATGGTAGCGGAGATAATAGTTCAATTTATCTAAATCGAAATAGTGCATTATTTAATGCTATTCAATCATGAGATACCATTAGTGGAGCACGATGAAAATCATATGTTAAAATGGTGTGAGAATTAAAACTAGATAAAGAAGAATTAGACAAATTATTTAATAATAAATATGCAGATAAAGGACCATTAGCAAATGTTGAACAATTAAATTCTGATTTAACTAATAATCAGGATATTTTAATAAAAAAACTTAAAGACATGTTTAATGAGAAAAACCAAAGTAATATCTTTAATAATATAATTAAAGATGGAATTGATCCAATTTTTGGGATTAGTGGTTTTAAAGGATTTGTTGGAATTGATAAAAATAAAAACCCAAATAATATTTTTACAACTTTAAACAATGCTGATGCATATAAACAAAAAATTATTAACACAGAAACACCAGGTATTATAAAATCAGGCGAAGGAACAGACCCTTTAAGTTACCAATTCTTAGATACAAATAAAAGATACGGGTCAGTTGTCTTAGTATTGCCAATTTATGCTGTTGATTTAATGAAAAATATGAATATTAATTATAAAAATGATAATAAAAACAATAAAGAATTATCATTAATTTGATACGGGTCAGGAGGAACGCCAACTGATTTAGATCAAGCTTGATTAGCACAACAAAGCGGTATTAAACGTTCATTATCATGATTATATAATGAAAAAGGTTATTTAGGAACATACAATGAAAATGGTGAAGCTCTTTATAATAAAGATGGAACACCAGTTGACATTACAAAAAATATTAAAGGTCAAATCCTAAAATGAATTGAATATACTTTTGCACAACAACAAAATTTACAAACAGCAGCAAAAACAAGATTATATTCCTTAGCATTTGCCAATAATCCAGAAAATGTTTATTCACAAACTTTATATGATGCAATCGGATCATATATTATTAAAGAAGATTAAAAAAATCTTCTTTTTTTATATTAAAAATAGCTTAATTAATCAACGATAGTAGTTATTTGCTATAATTAATTACGTAAGGAGCTGAAATTAATATGAATGAAAACAATTGTATTTTTTGTGAAATTATTGCCCAAAAAATACCAAGTAAAAAAATTTATGAAAATAACTTAGTTTATGCTTTTTTAGATGCATTCCCCAACAGTGACGGTCATACATTAGTTATTCCAAAAAAGCACTTTGAATATTATAGTGTTACTGATGATGAATACTTAACAGAAGTTGCTAAAATTGGAAAAATAATTGCCCAAAAAATGTATCAAACATTAAAACCTGTTGGAATTAATTATGTTAGCAATGAAAAAAGTGAAGCTTTTCAAAAAGTTTTTCATTATCATCTTCATATTATTCCAAAATATCAAAAAGATGAAGGTTATAACTTTAAGATTAATGTTGATAAAGAAAAACTACGTGATTTAGCAGAAATTCAAAAAATATTAATCTTAAAATAAAAAAAAGTATTCTTTGTAAATTGTAAATGCAAATGTAGCACTTTATTGAAAAAGAATAAAGTGCTTTTTATTTTGTAAAAAATACTTATATTTATTGGATTAATCGTTAGATAGTATCTTTTACACTTAATAAAATATGTTTTTTCAGAAAAATCCATCCTTTCTTTTCTTAAAAAATTTTGAATAATTGTTTTATTTAGTTGTTAGTTAATTGTTAAATATATTACTAAAAAATATATTTAATAAACAAAGAATTAAAAAAGATAATGAGATAAAAAAATAAAGATACTATCTAACGATTAATCCAAAATTCAATCTTTAAAACTTAATATTTTTTGATGCTTAAAGATGGATAACTCATCTATGGCACGAAGCTTTAAAGAAAGTGTGAAAGCGATTGGATTTACTACTCCTATTTATTTCTTTAATTCTCGGCAAGATTAATAACTTGCGAAATGTCAGAGTATGTGTTTTTTGGTTTATTTTCATAAAAAGAGTGTTGTTAAACCGAAAAAAAAATATCGGACACTAAAAAAACAAGAGGGTTGGAACTCCAAAAGGTTATTTTCTTTATATAAAGTTGTCTAGGGATGGATGAAGCGTAATTAATAACTGGGTAAACTCTATCAAAATATCCTATCCGCCCCCGCTCACCCTTGAAGTGAAGCGGGCTGCGAAGTAATTAAATATTAAAATAAATTACTAAATATCAAAATATTAACCAATAAAGGAATATTATGTTTTTTTACAGAAAGGAAAATATTTGATGAAAAAATGAAATAAAAAAATTAAAAATAAATTACAAGAATTAATGATACGAGCTTATCTAGTAACGGTAAATGATATTAATAATGAAATTTGAGCAACAACAATAAAAAGAATTTTAAGGAGTATAGATAAAATGCTAGAATATAAAAGTTTGTATATTAATAAAACTTGAAATAAAATAACAACATCATTTGATTGAGTTAATTCTCAGCCTGTTAATTATTGTATTGCTCATTATAAAAATCATTATTATTTACAATGTTTAGAATGAGCCAAAATGTACTTAATTTTATTTGAAAACAAGTGAGATGTAATTGCTTCTTATATGCAACATTACAAAATTAACGATATTTTAGATTTAGCATCAGATGGATGAAAAATATTACAAATTGACAAAAAAATAAAACAAATAAATTAAAATATATTATTGCAATTAACCCTACTGGAATTGGACAAACTGGTATTATTATTTATAATGTTTTGCAAAAGAAAATAATTAATAATATTATTTTTAATTTCAAAAATGATGAAGAAGCAATAAATAATATGTATTTAATATTAAATGAGTTTAAAAATAAAATTTGTTCTTATTTAAATAAAGTTATTGTAATAATTGAAGATTATCAACTTCACAAAGGTTTAAAAATAAAAAATCCATTATCTACCCCTAAATTCATTGGTGGTTTAAAAGTTTTATGCAAATATCTATTTAATTTAAATTATGTTTTACAATCGCCAGTCGTTAAGAAAAATTATATTTATAAAGGAAATATTAAAATGTTAGAGCACGAATTAGATGCTTGAAAACATTTACAATATTTTATAACAAAAGGAGTTGATAAAAATGGCACAAACAAAAAGTAATTTATCTAAAAAATCAATAACTAATAAATCTAAAATAAAAAATAAAAAAGTTAATAAATTAGAGTTAACTGTTAGATTACATTAAAATCCGATTAAAACTAAAATTAAGGCACTGGTTGCTGGTGATGTTGAAGTTAATGATTGTTCGGCTAAATATCAATGAGACGGATTAAACTACTCAACATTATCAATATATAACCCATCTATTTTAATTGAGTTTTTGAAATTAAAAAAAGATGATGAGATAAAAATTAAAGGCTCAGTATTTAATCAGTTAAATATAAAAACTAAACACTATTTTTTATCTTTTCTAGTCGATAGTTTTTAAATTATACAAAAAGCGATTAGAAAAAGAACAAATACAAATATTAAAAAATAGGAGGAAAAACAATGGCATTAAAAAATGTAAAATATGTTCTTATTAATGAAAATAGTGAGCCTATTAAAAATGAAGATGGTAGTTTAGATATTAAAACTGCTGAAATTATTTTAGAAAATACTGCTGAAGTTGAAGAATTTAATGCAAGTAATTTAGAAAATAGTAATCAGTAAATCAACGAACTACAAACAAAAAATACTGAATTAACTTCACAAATTGAACAACAAACAATTCAATTAAAACAAATTGAAGTAATTGATTTTATTAATTCTTTAACTGATAATGAAGAATTTAAAAATGTTTTATTAAAGTCTTATGATATTAGCGATGATATTGAAATCATTAAAGCACAATTGCAAAGTGTTTATGATGAATTAATTAAGGTACAAACAGTTAATACTGGTGGCGTACCAAAAGTAGAAAACAAAGAAAACAATATTTTGGATACAGACAATGTATTTAATAAATAGAAAGAAGGAAGTAAATTATGGCACAAATCCCATAAAGAATTTTTGGAGATATTACTAATCAAGCAACACAAAGAGACCGAGAAACATTTGAACAATGATATTTACAAACTTATCAACAAAAATTTAGTTGAGAGGTATTATTTGCGTGAAAAGAAGCCAATAAATTTAGTTTAACATATAAAAGAAAGAAAAATATTAAATATAATAAAGGTCTAGGAAAAAATGGACAAGTATTTAATACTGATGGATAACCTACTAAAATATTCAACAGTGGAATTTAAAGATGGAATTGTTGAATTAGATACAATTTTAACTTTTTCTCGTAAATTAGATCCTGTAGAAAGTGATTTTAATCCTAATCTTTAGACTGCTGATATTGAGTAAGCAACGGATACTAGGGTTGCTTATAAACGCAATAAAATTTTAGAAATTATTAATAAAGAAACAGTTACAACCATTCAAGCTTAAAAAGCAGATAATACTAATGCTTTACAAATCCACGATGAAATTATGGATAAAATATATGAAAATGGTTTTACTCCATCAGAAACAGTTGTCTTGGGTTCGGCTGATTTTATTCGTGGGATTCGCAATAAATTACAGTTACAACTTGGAGCAAACGACCAAATAAATAGTGTAATTGCAACAAGTGGAGCAATGAAAACTGTTGAAGGAACAACATACTATATGGTTCCTAAAAAATTACCAATTATCAATAAAGATGGTTCAGAAGGAACAATTGAATTATTACCAAATGGTGTTAATGCAATTGCCTTTAAATTTAGTAAAAAATATGACTCCCTTATTTTACGCAAAAAAGACCACACCCCATTAAGAGTTGGTGCAGCTGCATTAGGCACTGGTATGGGTAATACTTTAATTATGGAAAGAGTTTTATATTTAGGTGGAGCAGTAATTGAACATAAGGGAATTATTAAACATATTATTACAAAAATTGATATTAGTAAAATTAATAAATTAGATAAACCAACTATTCATGTTGCAGACCCAACACAAGCAACAGCAGAACAACTAAAACCACAATTTAAAGATGTTGTTTTAAAAGCTGTTAAAACTATAGATAATTCTTTAACTGAAAGTGATTTTGATTACTTTATTGAAAGTAAAGGCGAAGATTGACTAATTAATATTACAAATGATAAAACTGTTGAAGTTTAAATTGAAGGTAAAAAAACGCTACTGGTCAAACAAATCCGATTGATGTTAAAATTAAAAATTCTTAATAGTACTAAAAAATAGTACTTTTTCGTTTGAAAAATATGCCGATAAGAACATCTAAAACAGCTATTATTTATGCTGTTAAAAAAATCCAACTAGATTGTCAATCCAACAACAAGAAAAAAGTTTTGGTTTACAATTATTAGAATTTTTAGGAATTCAAGTTTTAGCACTTGGTTTATCAGTTTTAACTGGTGGTATAGCATCTGCTGTTGGTCTTGGTGCGGGATTATCTAATTTTGCCGCAGCATTTATCTCATTTGGAGCAGAAACAGCGACCGATTTTGCCGTAAATCAAATATACGATAAATTAACATCAGAAGTGACAGCAAAAAGTACTGCCTTAAATTTGTTACCAGCAATTGGTGGGGTTGGTAAATTAACGCGTGCTGCTCGCACAACTAGAATTTTAAAATTAGCAAAAGAAACTAAATTACTTGAAAAATTAGGTGTAATAACTGCTAATAATTTAGAAGATGTTGTAAGGCAAGTTACAGGTAAAAAGATTTTATCTGATAAATTAATATTTAATTTTACAAAGCAGGATAATAATGAAACTTTATTATATACAATTGGAAAATTAGCCCGAAATGATTTTTATAAAGGTTTTAAAGTTTCTAATTTAGAAACAATTAATAATTTATTAAAAATTGAGAAAAACATTCAAAAAATAAGATCTACATTGGTTCAAAAAATACCACGCGTAAATGAAAAAATGCTAATAAATGATTATCTGAATATGGATTAAATATTGATAAAATAAGCAAAATTAGTACTAATGAATGATATAACATTATGACTAATCTTTATAAAAAAGGTGTTGGTAAAAATCTACTATTAAATGCTAATTTAATGCGGGGCAGTAAAATATATAATAATAAATTATTAAATATTTTGCATCAAACACCAATTAAATTAAATAAAATTTTGAATAATTTAAACCCAAATTTTTATATTCAAAAAGTAACTAAAAAATTATTATTTAAATTTAAAACTAAGGCTATTAAAAAAGGCTAATTATTACCTTTTATTTATGGTTCTGATGTTTTTTTAGCAGTAAAAATTGTTCCTTTATAAGTTGCGTGTGAAGTTGCTTTAACAATATATTATAAAAATCCTAAATATTAGAATTAACAAAATTATTCTTAAAATTTCCTCCATTATATGGCGACTACAGTTATAAACTTAATGAAGAAGAAATTAAGTCTTTTACTTATTTAATTTGAAATAATTTTAATTATTATTATAATTTATCTTGAAATTTAAGAATGAGTGAATCAATTCGAATCATTTCATACACCAGATACCTGTAAAGATATTGATCAAGTAATGATTTTGAATTCTATAATGAAATTATTAATCAAAATGATGATACTATTGATTGACAAACATTTAAATAATAGAAATGAAGAAAATAAATTTAATAAAAAATTCAAACATAATGATGAATTAATTAAGAACGGCATTAATAGATTTAAGAAATAACATGCCAGTACCAATGGAATTACAAGAACAAGATTCTTGATGTGCTATTGCAGTTTTACAAAATATCTTAGCTAATAGTCAAATAACAAATCCAAATATAAATAATTTTTCTCAACAACAACTTGCTGATTTATTTAGTAAAGCAGATAATTCTATAAATTATAAAGGTATATATCTTTTTTATATTTATAGATTTATGATGGAAAATAATTTTATTAAAGATTATTTAGATTTTAGTTATTCTTATTTTCCTTTGGAAAGTTTCTTTTTTTATATTTTAAATAATGAAGAAAAATTTAATTTATTACAAAATTTAATATGAGAATATCTTTCTAGAAGTACTGCTGTTCCAGTTAGTGGAGCTATAAATAGTAGTAGTCAGCTTACTGTACATATGTTTTTAATTGTCGGAATTCAGCCGAACATCGACCCATTAAAAACACTTTATTTTGTTAGAGATTCTGATCCCGAAGAAGCTCATTACTCAATTGACTATAATAATGAAGAAAATACAGAAACCTCACTAACTGGTCAAAAATTATTTGATATATTATTTTTTAATTTTGAATATGGCGATTTATTAATAAATAGTGAAGTGTATTTACAATTTATTGTTGCATATATAATATGGTAGTAAGAAAAAAGTTTAGGTTTTGGTATAAAAATTATTCTTTATTTTAAATATATTTCTAAAACACTGATAAATCAACCTTTTAAAAAGTTATCTAATTATTTTATTTATATTTTTTATAAAACCTAAGCTTTTGTAATACTATCTAAAATATTATAGCAAAATTTGAAATTTTCAGAATTTATTAGCAAATAGTCGTTTTGATTTTAGTTCTTATTCAGATTAGAAAAGGACTATAATAATATGAAAAAAATATTAAGTATTTTGGGAACAATCACTCTAATTAGAACAAGTACAACAAGTTTAGCTTCTTGTAATAAAATGGTATATAACGAGGCATAATTAACAGAACTAAAAGAAAAAAACAATATAAAAACAAACGATGGTATTTTAGAATGAATAGCCCCGCAAGAAAAACCATTTAATAATATTGATAACAAATATTATTTTGTTGCATGACATGATAATGGAAATGATGATTAAAGAATTGTTAAATTCCAAAATAATTCATCTGCTACAATTAAAATTGATAATTTTGATAATCGTCAGTTAGAAAAAACTGATTTAGGTATGGGTAAAGATTTATATATTACAAATCAATCAGGTTTTATTAAATATGTATAAAATTGAAAAAAAGATGAAGGAACTTATTTTAAAGTAGTTTATCGTTGAAACTTAGATACAGAAGAACCTAATTTAATAGTGGCGCTGTGTAGATATAAACGGCAAATTTTTATCTTGTTAAGTTAATAACAAAATATTTTTAATAAATTGCAACAACTTTTTCAGAAAAAATTAAATTTTTGTAATTTTATCTTATTTTATTCATATTTAAGCACACTAAAAATAATTTATTAAATTTTAACTAATAAATTTATTTAAAATTTTGTAAAAACATTGTCTTTGCACTTAGTCAATTTAAACATGGTCGGAGTTTATCATTTATAACATTAACTACTCAATCTATCATTTTTTGACTAATATTATTAAAATCAATTCCCTTAGAAAGTCAATATCTAAATTCACCGTTCATATGCTCAATTAATGGTTTTTGTTGTGGTTTACCGAGGTCACAAAAATAAACTTGTGTTTCAGCAAATATTTCCATTTCTTTTCATTTACTAAATTCTTTTCCTCTATCAGTTATTATTCCTTTAATTTTCCTAATTAAATTATTATTTTTAACAATATCTTTAAATTTTTCTAAAACTTCATTAGCATTATTATTTTTTAATTTCATTACAAAATAATTTTTACTTGATTGTTCTACTAAAACTAAATTACTAGATTTATGGTCTTTTCCTACAACAGTATCCATTTCAAATCATCCCACATTAGAAACTTTATTTTCAATATCTCAAATTGATTTAAAGTTAGTTAATTTACCACAATTATCTTTGCTATTCGTGGTTATCAAAATAAAATAACAATTAATACATGTAATCCTGAAAGTTTAAAAAGATATATTGTTGGTTATTGTAATGAATTATTACCTTTTAATGAAGAAATAATGCGTAGTAAATATGAGCAAATTAAGTATATTAAAAAATGAAATATGAAGATTATTATTCATTATTCTAGTTGAAGATTAAATTATGAATTACCACAAGATAAATTTAATGAACAATTAAGATTAGAACAACTAGATATTGAAAGAGCAATAGTATGAAGTTGAGGTTTATCAGGCAATACTAGTGGGTCAATCTTTGCAAGATATATTGATATTATGCAAGCAACAGATATTATTCAACCAACTAAATTATTGGGTGGTGTTGACTTAGCAAACTCTACTAGTCCCAAAGGGCATACAACAGCAGCGAGTTTTTGAATATATAATTAATTTGATAAAAAAGCATATAAAGTAGCAGAATATACACATTCAAATGCTACTCAGCAATTTAAAGGACCATTAGAACAAGTAAAAGATATTTTAGAATTTTACAACAATTAATTAAATAAATATTTTAGTTTAATTCAACAAGGTATATTAATTAATGTTGATGATAGTGCTTATGCAACATTAGAAAGTTTAAATCGAGAGAAATATAATTATACTTTTGGTCAATACATGTATTTTAAACCAGCACAAAAGCAGAAGTTTAAAATAAAGCATCGTATTAAGGCATTTACAATGTTAATAAATACTAATCAATTAAAATGATTATGAGAAAAATGTCCTGTAAGCAAAACACAATATAAATTAATTCAATGATAAGATAAACCAGATTCCAGAGAAGAACGAATGTTAGACTTATATGATGATACATTTGATAGTGATTTTTATGCTTTACACTTTGAATTAGTTAATATGGTTAAAAATAATAATTCAGCAGATTATAAATTATGACAACAAAGGGAGTTAATAACTTAATGAAAAAAGATATCTATGTAATACATGATAAGCGTGTAATAAATGCAAAAAGACCATATATGTCTGTTTGTGGGTAAGTTAAAAAAAAGACTTTGTCAATAATTAAATAAAGATAATATCGCAATATGTAAATTAAATTTATATAACGAATATATTAAAAAATATCAAAAAGTTAAAGTATGTGTTCAAGTTTTAGCAAATGAGTAAAATTTATTAACAGTAAATATTATTAATTATGCACTTATCTTAAAATTAAAGGAGTAAAATAACCATGAATAATACTTTCCCTAGTTTACCAAACTTAAATGATATTAATAGTGTTTTAAAATTTTATAATTATGATTGAACAATTAATTTAGCAAATATTATTGCTCGCCATCAAATGCGATTAATAAATGGTAAAGATATTTTATTTAAGTCTCATCGCAAAGACATTTTAGAAAAATTAAATTGATTGTATGAAACTTATAAAATAAAAGAAAAATTAGATAAAAATGAATTAACAGCAAGTTTAATGGGTAAAACTATCTTTGGTCTATTAGAGACTAGTGATGGCAATATTGATTTATTAATTAACCCATTTAACTTTACATCACGCGTAAGTAAAATAAATGAAATTGAATAAGGTGCTGATATTTGATTAAATTATCATCAATCAGATAGTGGTTTTATTTTAAATTTAATTTGTACCAAAGATAAAATAGTTATTAAAGGTTGACCTAAAAATAATGAAGTATTTGTTGGCTAAAGTAAAACACAAATTAAAGATAATGTAAAACCTATTTTAGTACAAGAATTTAAAAATAAATTAGGTATAGTACCTTTTTGAGAAATGATAAATGAACCTAATCCTTTATTTTTATCAACATCAACCACTTTAAACCCATGGCCAACTATGGCAAATTGTTATAAATTACAATTTGATTTAGAAGATAGTTTTGATATTAAATCAAAAGAAAGATGAGCAAACCGTACGCATTGATATGGGGTATTAAATGATGATTTAATGACTGCTTATAATAAAGGTAATAAAAAAGTATTGAAAGATGCTTTTGATGATATTTTTATTCAATCAGGTCAATCAACCGTTGATGGTCAATTATCTCAATCTTTACAAGTAGTACAAGGTACACCAACCTTAGAAACATATACCGAAGACCAAAAATCTATTATTGAACAAGTATATATAGCATGTCATTTTTCTAGTCCTTTTGGTGATAAATCAGATAATGACCAAAATAAAACACAGTCATTATTAACTAAAACAAAAGATTTAGAAAAACAAGCATATTTACAAGCATATCGTAAGCAATATTATACAAAAATTTTTGATACAGTTTTAAAATATTATGGTTTATGAGATGGAAATGGCGAACGAGAATATGGTTTTGATTTTGTTAGTGCTAGTTTAGTAGACCAAATACGGCAAAATGAATTAATTACCGCCAGACTAGATAATGGCACAATGGAACCAATAAGAGCCATTACTGAATATGATAATATTTATGAATTAGAAGCAACAAAATATTATGAAAAAGTAGAACAATGACAAGATAAAATGCAAGCCAAAGAAATCGAACATAATAATAAATTAATGGAATATGATGAAACTGGTAATAATAAAAATGCCTTGCAAGGTAGAACAGAAATTAAGGATAATTAAAAAATGAGCAGAATTAATCCAGGGGTTATAGAAGAATTAAGAAGACAAGCCCACAATACTTTAATAGATATTAGAGAAAACATAAAAGATAACAGACATTGAATGGTATTTCCTTTTAATGTTTATAGTTCATATATTCCTGATACAGAAACAGGTTGAAAACCTAATAATGCTAAACTAAGTGATTATGGTAGTTATTCACGAATATTTGATAATATAGAAAGTACTATTGCACAATGACAATATAGTTTAAAAATAGTCCAAAAATATAAAGGTGAAGAAATTAATATTTTAACGATTGCTAATTTTAATAAACAACCAATTAACTCAACTATATGAGCAAATAATGAAATACCTTTCGCGATAAAATTAAAAGATGAAAATAGCAATGTTTATTGAAAATTAATTGATGGTGAAAATATTTATGATATTAATAAAATGTTAGAATATTTAAAGCAATATAAATTAAGTTATTTTATTAATAATGATAATAAAGCTGATAACTTTTATACAAAAGAGGTTAAAGTTGGTAAATATTGAGATGCTTATATGATTGATGATAGAAGTTCAATTCAATTTGGTGAAGCAAAATTTGAACAAGTATTTACTCAACAATCAACCGAAAGACAATATACTTTATTAATTTTAGATGAAGATGCAAGTAAATTAAATATTAATGATTATTATAATTTTTATACTGTATTTAATGACCGTGGATTAAATATTGGTGGTGGTGATATTAATTCTGCATCCCAAGATAGACAATAATTATATCCCTTAAATGTTATTAATTATTATTCACCTTATGATGGTAGTTTCTTATGACAAGAAATTACCTTTTCAAGTATTAATGACAAAATTAGTCATAGTGGTTTATCAGTGCGACAATTTATTCAAACAAGTGCCCCAGGTGAATGTTATTGTTTTCCTAAAATAACTTATGATGAAAAACTAAATAAAGGTATTGTTGAATTAGATGAGATTTTATTAAAAGACCCTGGTGTTAGAGCAATGGCAGTTAAATTTTATGGTAATCCAATATTTTTTGATATGCCAGTTATTGGTCGACCAATTATTAAAGGTCAATTTAATAAAAAAGTAATGAATTCACGCGATTTATTAATGTATAACATGTATCCTGCACCACCCGATAAAATAAATACTTATGCATCACCAGAAGTAAGTTGATATAACATTCAAGGGATACAACCAACAATGATAACTGGTTATGAAGATTGAAAAAAAGATATGGAAAGTAGATATAACTTTTGAAATCAAAAAAATAGTGAGGGAATTGTAATAACTGATAAAGCAAGTTCAACAGCAACCAATCCAACTGTTGGAACAACTATTTATAAAGAAGATAATGACTCTAAATTTTATTGGTCTAAAAATTGAATGATTACTCCACCAGATAAAATAAAAGTAAATAATGAAGATGTTAATAATATAATTAGTACACAAGCATCATCATATTTTAGAAGAAAAGATGAATTTGGCAATACCGTAGGACAAGTTCAAATTGAATATAATAAAATGGGTTCTTGTAATGTTTGAGATATTTTAAATATGAATAATTTTATTAATCGCCAAATTACAGTATTGCCTTTAAATTATACGCAAAAATTAGTTTTTAACCCTTTTACGATACCAGGTGGCGTTGGTAAGTTCTTAAACTTTATTTCATTTGGTATTCCATGAGGTTGAGTAATTAACCAAGATGAAAAAACTTGACATAATTTTCAATGACTTAATGGCTTTATGAGTGCTAATATTTATAGTTTTTATAATGATGCCTTTTGGTCTTAAGAATCAAAAGGTAAAGGTTATTTACCATTTGAAATTTTTAGAGAACAAAGGAATGATAAAGTTGGTGCTATTTTTGGAGCAAATGCTACTAGTTTAGGTTTTACTACTTTATTAACTGATAAATTAAAAGGTGCTGTTTTAAATAAAGATGGTAAATCAACAGAATAATTAGTTTATTCAACATATAATTTAAAACAATTAAACCCTAAAACTAATCGAGTTTATTTAATTAATGAACAAACTAAAGCAGTTGATGCTAAAACACTAGTTAGTGATAGTGAAAAAGATAATAATTGCAAATTCTTACAAACACCTGATGGTACAAATTGTAGTTATATTATTGATATGTTTTCAATCCAAGCATTATATAAAGGTAATTTTGAAATTATCTTTTATGCTGATAACCCATATACCAATAATGAAGAAGATTATTTAAAATTATCAGTATGAAGTTTTCGTGGTAAAACAAAAAGTACTTTAAATAATTATTGGTAGTAAGAAAAAAGTTTAGGTTTTGGTATAAAAATTATTCTTTATTTTAAATATATTTCTAAAACACTGATAAATCAACCTTTTAAAAAGTTATCTAATTATTTTATTTATATTTTTTATAAAACCTAAGCTTTTGTAATACTATTTAATTATTTACGCGATATGACAACTAATTATAAAACTAGTTTCTTATTACCCCACGACTATGAAATACCAACATTTAATTACCCAGAATATATCTTACCATCAGTACCATATAACTATAAACTTTATACCAAAGATATTATGCGTTCTGATGTAGTACTACCATTAAAAACTAAAATTACAGCACCATCACAATGTAAGCATTCAAATACTTCTAATAGTTATCTTAATTTATTTTCTGATGAATTTAATTCTGCTTATTATGAGATTGAAATTGATTTAAAACAAATTGACCCAACAATTCAAAGTATAAGTAAATTCCAAGATGCTTATAAAACGATTGAAATAAGTAATCTTAATAATATACAAATTGAATATGGACCATCTGAAATAGACAATTTTATCCCCAATAAAAATATTAATATTTTAGCAGGTTATTCTACTTGTGAATATAATTTTGGTCCATTATCTGATGCAAGTTTACAAAAAAGTGGCCGTTCACAAACAGATAAAATTATTTTTCCAAATACTTTTACAATAAATGATACAAAATAAATACCTATAAATGATATTAAAACATTTAAAACTTTTTATACTAATGGTTTGCCAAGTTATGATGATTATCAAAGTAAATATACTATTTCTTGAAGAAGATGGCCAATTAACTTTTTAACTCAAATAACAAAATTATCTAATAATGATAATAAGAAAATTAAAGAAACTTATTTACAAGCATATTATACAAATGATGTAAAATTAAAAATTAGATTTTCAAAAATATTATTTATTCAACTATTAGGATATTGTGAAACAAATAATACTTCATGAGGTAATGACAAAGATATAACATTAGATGTTAATAATCAAAATGTTTTAGGTATTAAAAATAAGAGCGATAGTTCTGTTAAAATTACAATTAAACCAAGATAAAAATAAAAAAGAGATTTAATATCTCTTTTTCTATTACCCGTTAACTTTTATATTACCATTATCATCAATAATTAAATCAGGTAAATTTTGTTCTTCACCATTTCAACGATAAACTGATTTAAAATAAGTACCATAGTCTATTCTTAAAGGCCAGTTTGTCATATTAGATGGTTCATAAACATTTAAATCAACTTCATAGTTTAAACTATAACGATGTAATTTAAGTTTATATTCATCTTTTTGTTCTAAAACTTTAAAACTATCTTTATTTTGTATTTCTTTATTATTTTTAAACTTGGTAATATTTCAATTCTTAGATTTTCAAATAACATAATAATATTTATTATCAACCTCATTAAATGGTTTTTCTTGTGGTGCTATTCATTCTAAATTGTCTTTAATTTCTTGGTTAGCGGTATTTATTTTGTTTTCTTCTTTTAGTTTTACTAATTCTTCTTTTGTATATTCTTGTGGTGTATTACAAGCAACCAAACTGGTTATACTTGTTCCAATTAAAGTGATTGTTCCTAAAAGGGTTAATATTTTTTTCATAATATTAATTTTCCAAAATTAAAGGATTAAAAGCTGATTTATACAATGTTAGTCTAGAATCCGCGCTAGAAAAAGTTAATCTAGTTTCTATTATTATCCCAATAACTAATTGTATGTAAAATACAATCATCTTTTTTATATCAAGTAAATCCCATTCTTATTTCATTATCTAAAACAGCCCAACCATCTGTTTGTCTTTTTTTTAAGCAAAATAAAGGTTAATACAACTCATCATAAATAATTTTCACTGACATCAATCATTATCATTAACATTTTTTAAATTTTCTATATATGTGTTTTCCGTAATATAACTAAAAGGAGAATAATGGTCAAGGTCGTCTGCTCCTGATTTTACATCACTTGATATTCCTTTCATTTTAATAAAATTAAAATTAGTCGGCTTAATATTTGTTGTTCCAATATCAATTATAAAAACTTTTGATCTTGCTTGATCAACTGGTGTATGTACAGAGAAAATAACATCTGAATTCAAATTAAAATTATCCTTTAAAATAAAACAATATTCATTGTTTGATAATGTTCTGCCTTTATTGTTACATTTACTACTAGATACATAATTAAATGCATTTCTTGTTAAAATTAAAACCACTACTCTTCAAGCGAAATCACTAAAACTACCATTTTCTTCGTAAAAGTTTATTAAATCTTGTGTCATGCGGCTTCAATTATTTATAATACTACTAAAATCTCATTCTCAATTCAATATAGTTTCACTATTATAAGTACTTAAAATAAGATTTTTTACTCCTACAAACCTCATAGACTCAGAAGTTGCTAAAATAACTTGAGCTAAAAATTTTTTTAATTTATTTTTATTAGAATTATTTCCATCAAAATGGGATAATTCATTAAATGAATTATAAACTCCACCTCATGTTATTTCTTGATTTGGTGTGTCAACAAGATCTCTATAGCTTGAATTATAACCCAGATTTTCATCATCTATACCCTCTACAAATCGAATTTCAGCATCATCAAAATAATAATATACTTGTTTAGTTTTGTTTTTATATTATACAGGAATCACAAAACCTTGTAAATAAAAATCACTAGCTCTAAAAACTAACCTAATACCTTCTTGTCCCTCAATATTTAAAGGTATTTCAAAATAATCAATACCTGAATTTGGATTTATAACAAAAAATCTTTGGTTAGAATTATTATCTAAAGTATCAATAACAATATTATTTTCACTCGATCCAAGTTCTCTATTTAAAATTTTATATAAATCTTTAAAAAATTCAATTGCATTATAATTAATTCTTAATATTTGAGTAGTAAAACTTTTTTTATTTTCTCTTTTACTTCTTTTTAAAATTTCTAAATTATTTGTTTTTAAATTAATATCACTATTAATTTTTTCTTCTTTTTGATAAGGGCTAGCGGCAATTGTTGTTTGCAGAGCAGTTCCACTAATTGTTAATACACTTAATAAACTTAGTAATTTTTTCATACTTGTATTTCTCCTTTTCATATCTTGAAACTTTTTATCAAGTTTTACTTGCATTATATATATATAAGTAAAATTATGAATTATTTTAATAATTTTATCTTGTTAAATACCCTATTATTACGCGTTTTAAGACCTAAATTAGCAATAAAATATATTAAGTTTTTTTTTCTCACAAACACCACCAGCAACCAGTGCCTTAATTTTAGTTTTAATCGGATTTTCATGTAATCTAACAGTTAACTCTAATTTATTAATTTTTTTATTTTTTATTTTTAAACATTTGTGAAGTTGATAATCTTCAATTATTACAATAACTTTATTTAAATAAGAACAAATTTTATTTTTAAACTCATTTAATATTAAATACATATTATTTATTGCTTATTCATTATTTTTGGAATTAAAAATAATATTATTAATTATTTTCTTTTGCAAAAAATTATAAATAATAATACCAATTTAACCAATTCCGGCAGGGTCAATTGTAATAATATATTTTAATTTATTTGTTTTATTTTTTTGTCAATTTGTAATATTTTTCATCAATCTGATGCTAAATCTAAAATATAGTTAATTTTGTAATGTTGTATATAAGAAGCAATTACATCTCACTTGTTTTCAAATAAAATTAAGTACATTTTGGCTCATTCTAAACATTGCAAATCATAATGCTTTTTATGATGTGAAATACGACAATTAACAGGCTGACAATTAACTCAATCAAATGATGTTATTATTTCATTTCAAGTTTTATTAATATACAAACTTTTATATTCTGTCATTTATCTATACTCCTTAATTCTTTTTATTTGTTGCTCAAATTTCATCATTAATATCATTTACCGTTACTGGATAAGCTCGTATCATTAATTCTTGTAATTTATTTTTAATTTTTTTATTTCATTTTTTCATCAAATATTTTCCTTTCTGTAAAAAAACATAATATTCCTTTATTGGTTAATATTTTGATATTTAGTAATTTATTTTAATATTTAATTACTTCACCACCCACTTCACTTTGAAGGTGAGCGGGGGCGGATAGGATATTTTGATATAGTTTACCTATACTTCGGATATAATTGCACAGCGTATTACTCCAGATCCAAATCCATCTAATTTTATTGATATTTCTGGTAATTTTACAGCAATTAAAATAAATGAAATTAATACGAATAAAATCCGTTTCTTAGTTTTAGCGTATGCTCAAAATTATATTAACCAAAAAGCAAGTGGGGTAAAATTAGGTATTGATTATTATGTCGTAACAAAAGAAGGTATTTATATTAGTAGTAATGTTGATGCTTTAAAACCATCGTTAGATAATGCGACGTAACCAAAATATCTTAATATTATAATTAAAACAAAACAATTTTCCTCTATATTAATTGGTGAAGCTAATGGAAGTATTAAGAATTCACGAAATTATGATCCAGAAAAAGTAAAAGACTTATTAAAAATTAAATTTAATGATCAAAAATTTAACTTTGGTGATTTTTGAATTGAAGAAATGAAAAATTGAATTATAAAATATATTAATTTAGGATTAAAAAAATCTGATTATACAGATTTAGTTTTTAATAAAGACTATGGAATTTCAATTAACGATATTCCACCAACTGATGAAAATCATAATAATGTTCCTGGTTATTTTAATGATGAAATATTTTCTGATTTTTTAAATAATTTAGAAAATTCTAAAAAAATAACTGTTATAGTATATGATAATAATGCAAGTGATTTAACTGAAGGAAAAACCGAATTTATTCTTGAAAATTATATTGATGGTAATAAACCTAATCCTAATCCAACCGATCCGACTAACCACGCTGATCCAATTGATCTGATAAATCCAGAAATGCCAACATCAGGAGATAAAAAATATTTAGGATGATTGTTACCAGTTATTGGAATAGTTTGATTTTATTTTTGTTTTAAAAAAAGAATTAGATAGTGTAATATTTACATTAAATTTAGGGAAAATATTTTATATTTTCCTTTTAATTTGTCAAAAAAATTATATATTTTATACTTGAATTTATAATTTATTGTTTGATATAATATAATGAATTAATAAAAGAGGAGTTTTATAAAATGATTGAAGATACAATAATTGCTCCAGCAACTGCAATGGTAAAGCAAACAATTGCAATTATTCGCATGTCTGGAGTTGATAGTTATAAAATTATTAATAAAGTTTTTTCAAAAAAAGTTATTCCACACGGGAATCAAATTTACTATGGTTATTTAAGAGATGGTAAAGAGATTATTGACCAAGTTATTTTGGTTTGTTTTCAAAAACCTAATTCTTTTACTGGAGAAGATATTATTGAAATTAATTGCCATGGTGGCGTATTAGTTACAAATAATATTATTAAGTTATTATTAAAAAATGGAGCACGTTTAGCAAATAAAGGTGAATTTTCACAACGAGCGTTTTTAAATGTAAAACTTAATTTAATTCAAACAGATGCTATTAATAACTTAGTTAATGCGACAAATGATACTAGTGTAAAAATAGCTTTGAATAATTTGCAAAATAAAAATACTTATTTAATTAGTACATATCGTGATGAATTATTAGATATTATTGCAAATATTGAAGTAAATATTGATTATCCTGAATATGATGGTGTTGGTGATTTAACTACACAAGAATTAAACCAGCGGTTATTAATTTTAGAACAAAAAATTAATGATTTAGTTAAAATTAGTAAAGTTGGGAAAATGATTGATGATGGTATTAATGTTTTAATTTTAGGAAAGCCAAATGTTGGAAAATCATCATTATTAAATGCATTAATGAACGAAGATAAAGCTATTGTTTCTGATTTGCCAGGAACAACAAGAGATATTATTGAAGGAAAGATTAATTTAGGGCCATTAACATTAAATATTATTGATACAGCTGGCTTACGTGAGACAGTTGATAAAATTGAGCAAATTGGAATTGATAAAGCACGTCAACAAGTTATTAATGCTGATTTAATTTTAATTGTTGCTGATAATTATGCTGATTTAATGAATTTAAGTTCCGAACTTAAAAAACTAATTAAAAATAAAGAATATTTGTTAGTTTTAAATAAAAGCGATTTACTTAATATGCAAATACAAAAGGAAAATTTGCAACAAAATATTCTTTTAATTTCAGCATTAAACCGAGATATCAAGTCTCTTATTGATAAAATTTTAAATTTATATAAAACAGCCCAGATTACAAAAGATGATCAACTAGTTTTGTCAAATATAAAACAAATTTCTTTATTAGAGAAGGTAGCAAATTCAATAAAAAATGCATATAATAATAGTACGAGTGGATTTCCAGTTGATATTATTAATTTTGACTTACATGAGGCTTGAGAAATATTGGGTGATATTCTAGGTGAAAACTATGAAGAAGACTTATTAACAACAATTTTTAGTAAGTATTGCCTAGGAAAATAGGAGGAAAATATGCAAGGAATTTTTGACACACATTGTCATTTAATGTCACATGAATATGAGAATGAAGAAACATCAGCAATAATAGCTGATGCTAAAATTAGTGGCGTGTCTTGACTTAATAATGTTGGTTATGATTTAGATTCTAGCCAAGCAGCAGTTCGCCATGCAATGCAGTATGATAATGTTTTTGCAACAATTGGGTTTCATCCAACTGATGTTGCTAAATATGAGTTTTCATATTTAGATAAATTAGATCAATTATTAAATAGTGATAAAGTAATTGCTGTTGGCGAAATTGGTTTAGATTATTTTTATAAAACTGTTTCTCCAGATTTACAAAAGCATTGATTTATTAAACAAATTGAATTAGCAAAACAACATAATCTTCCACTTACCATTCATTGCCGTGATGCTTATGAAGATTGTTATGAAATATTAAAAGAACAAAAAATAACACAAGGTTTGATGCATTGTTATAATGGGACAATTCAAATGGCTCAAAAATTTTTAGATTTAGGATTTTATCTTTCGTTTGCTGGTAATATTACTTTTAAAAATGCTCAAGAATTACGGGAAGTTGCTAAAATGGCACCATTAAATAAAATTTTAGTGGAAACTGATGCACCATATTTAACTCCCGATCCATATCGAGGGGAAAAGAATTATCCTAAATTTATTATGTATACAGTTAAAAAATTAGCAGAATTAAAGAATATGCCGGTTGAAGAAATGATTCTTATTACTAATAAGAATGCACACAAATTATTTAATCTTGATTAATTTTTAATTTCAAGTTTAAAAATTACAATAAAAAAATATTAGGTTAACCTAATATTTTTTTGCTTCAATTTATTTTCTTTTTTTACCTAATGATGATAATAATCCTTTTTCTTGGAAATTATATAAACCATTTTCGATGTTTTTCTTAATTGTTTTTTCAAAGATTTTTGTTCCTTCGATAACACAATTTAATGGATCTGAAGCTATTTTAGTTGGTAATTGGAAAATATCAAAGAAATATTTATCAATATTTCTAATTAAAGCTCCTCCCCCACAAACTGTAATTCCATTTCTCATAATATCACCAGCTAATTCTGGCGGTGTATTTTCTAATAATTCAATTACTAAATCTGTAATTTTAGAAAATGCATTTAATAAAACATTTCTAATTTCTTCTGAAGAGATTTTTGCTTCTTTTGGTAATCCTGAAATAATATCACGTCCGTAGATTTGCATTGATCTTTCGTTATAGTATTTAACTAATGAACCAATGAATTTTTTAACATCTTCAGCTGTTTTTTGTCCAATTGCAATGTTATATTCTGAACGAATGTATTTACGAATATCATCATCAAAATGATTTCCAGCAACTTTAATTGATCTTGAAACAACGATATTACCTGATGAAATAATAGCTAAATCAGCTGTTCCTCCACCAATATCAATGATTAAATGACCTTGAGGTAATTCAATATTAATTCCTGCTCCTAAAGCGGCCATTTTAGCTTCTTCTTCAATGATAACTAATTCAGTGCCCATTTCTTTAGCAACATTTTTTAATGCTTCTCTTTCAAGTTCAGTAACTCCACTTGGGCATGCTAATAATACAATAGCATTCTTTCAAATGTTCATCATTTTCATTCTTGAAAAGATGTGTTTTAATAAATCTTGTGCAGCTTCCATGTCTGCGATAACTCCATCTACTAATGGTGTTACCATTCTAATATCTCCGTGTGTTTTTCCTACCATATCATAGGCAGATTTTCCTAAAGCAATTAAACTATTAGTTTTATTGTTATAAACCATTAATGATGGTTCATTGTAGACTACACCGTGTCCTGAAACATATGCTAAAACATTAGCAGTTCCTAAGTCAAGAGAAATAAATGGTCTAGTTTCTGGTCTCATGTTTTTGTCCTCCTTAACAATTTAATAACTATTATAATCAATTAATGATTATTTTAGTAATTTAATTCTTTTACATGCATTGATTCTAATCTTAAGATATCAAAGATGTCTGATTCGAATTTTTTAGTCCCATTAATAACAGCTAATAATGGTTGTTCTCCAATTTTTGATGGTAATTGTAATGTATCTGTAAAGTAACGATCAATCCCTTTAATTAAAGCTCCTCCTCCACAGATTGTAATTCCATTTCTGAATATATCACCAGCTAATTCTGGTGGTGTTTCTTCTAACACTTGAACTGTTAGGTCAATAATTCTTGACACTGGTACTTTTAATACTTCTCTAATTTCTTCAGGTGTTACTTCAATTTCTCTTGGTAATCCTGAAACAACATCACGTCCATAAACTTTCATTCTTCTTTCGTCAAGGTATTTTGATAATGACCCAATTTCGATTTTAATTTGTTCAGTAGTTTTTGATCCAATTTCTAAACCATATTGTGAACGAATGAATTTTTGTGCTTCATCATTTAAGTAATTTCCAGCAACTTTAACTGATTTTGATAATACGATATCTCCTGATGCAATAACAGCAATATCTGTTGTTCCTCCACCCATATCAATCACTAGGTTTCCAACAGGTTTGTAAATATCAACCCCACCACCTAATGCAGCCATTTTAACTTCTTCTTCTACAAAAACTTTTGATGCTCCTAAGTTCATAGCAATTTTTTTTAAAGCAGCTTTTTCTAATTCAGTAATTACTGATGGACAAGCCAATAACATAATTGAATGTTTTAATTGTTTTGTAATACGTAGTTTTGTAAAGATATATCTTAATTGTGCTTCTGTTGCACGAATATCTGTAATAACTCCGTCAACCATTGGTCTAACAATACGAATTGACTTATTTCCTTTTCCAATCATTTTGTAAGCTTCGGATCCTACAGCAATAATTCTGTTTTCTTTAATTCTGTAAGCAACAATTGAAGGCTCATTGTAAACGATTCCTGAACCTGAAACATATACTAATGTATTAGCAGTTCCTAAATCCATAGAAACGAAAGCCGTTTTTTTTGCACTATTAAATAAAGCCATGTAATTTTGTCCTCCTGTTTCTTGTTAAATTAATTAGTTAGATTAATATATTTATGATTAATCAATAAAATGAATTGCAAGTCTCTATATTTATTTTCAGATAGAGAATACAACACAAAAATATTATAACATAAATCCTAATCTTTCCTAAAAATTATTCCATAATTAAGTTTAGTATCGGTTTGTATTAATGCTTAAAGGAATTACAAAAGTGGGTGACATAATTGTTAAAATTATAATTAAACTATTAACTAAATTTTCAATTCATTACTTTGCTTCATCAATTATTTAAAAGTACTTAGTTAATTTTAAATATTTAACTTCAACTGTTTCTTTTAAAAAAGTTAAATATTTTTTAACTAATGTTGTAATATAAGTATCAATATCAGTTGGTGTTTTATATCGATATTTAATTTCAATTGCTGATTGATCACGCTTATATTTATATTCAAAAATTTGTGTATCAGATAAAATTATAATTGGATTATAAATCGTCATATAAATAAAGAAAGTTTTTAAATCATAAATATTAATTTTACCTTCTTCAATGCTGGCAATAGTTGAATTAAATCAATCACTATAGATTTCTTTAATATTTATTGAACTAGGATAAGGCCAGGCAATACCGCTATTATTTAGTAATTGATTTCAAGGTTTATCAATATTAATGTAACTAGACGAAGTCAAAATTTGTTGAATAAATCAATATAAGAAATATTGTTCATTAATTGTTTTGTCAGAATTAAAAACTGCTCCAAAAATTGGTTGATCAGTTTTTAACATATAAGTTCAATTTGTCAAATCTTGTCGAATTCGTGCATAAATTGTTGAACAACTTACAACTGAATTAATTGCTGGAGTTATAAAAGTTAGTGCTGTTAAAAATGATAATACTTTTCTCATTATTACCTCACCTTATTACTATAATTTTATAATTTTTATTCGCCCAAATTATAATAAAAAAATAGATAAGTAGTTTTAAACTTATCTATTTTTTTTGTTTTCTTTAATTAAGTCGGCTCTAATTTTTTTCTCATAAGCAATACATCCATTAATAACAGATATTTCAGCGTTTTTAGCTACACGAACAGGAATTTGGAAATAATCTAATAGAAATTCTTTAATTCCGGCAATTTGACCACATCCTCCAGTAACTAAAATTCCATTAGCAACAGCATCACCAGCTAACTCAGCTGGAGTTTTTTCTAAAACCTCGGTTATTAATTGTGTAATTGATGAAAAAATACTTATTAATAATTTTCTAATTTCTGAATCTAAAATTTCTGCTTCTTTTGGCATTCCTGTTACAACATCACGACCGAAAATAATTATTTTTTTATTTTCTTTTATTTTGTATAATGAACCAATTTGTTTTTTAATTTGTTCAGCAGTAACAACACCAATTGAAATAGTATGCTTTGCACGAATGTATTTTAAGATTTCTTCATCAATATAATTTCCAGCAGTTTTAATTGATTTACTTTCAACAATTCCACCAGCTGAGATAATAGCACAACTTGATTTTCCACCACCAATGTCTAAAATAAAAGTTCCTTTTGGTGCAAAAATATTTTCACCAGCTCCTAAAGCAGCCATTAATGAATCTTCCTCAATTTTTATAAAGTCAACACCAATATTTTTACACATCTTGATTATTGCTTGTTTTTCTAAGTCTGTAACATTTTTAGGACATGCAATTAAAACAATAGCATTTTTTCATAAATCAGTTACTTTTGCTTTTTTTCCTATTTGTTGAATAAATTCTTCTGCAATAGTTAAATCTGTAACTGCTCCATTACGTAATGGTGAGTAAATTTCAATTTTATCGTGTGTTTTGCCAATTAACTTTTTAGCATCATTACCTAATGCTATTAGTTTCTTAGTTCCGATTTCATATGCCATTACTGATGCTTCATTAAAAATAATGCCTCTCCCAGCAACATAAGCAATCGAATTAGTAGTTCCTAAATCGATAGCAATGAATTTCCGGGGTGCTTTTGGCGAAATGTTAAATGTATTTTTCAATACGTCTGATATTGCCATCTTTAAAATGTCTCCTTCCGTTTATTGCTTCGTTAAAAAACATAGCAATAATAATAACACAATAATTTTCTTAAATATTAAACCCTTTATTTGTTATAAAACATTCAATACCAAGTAACTTTATTATATAAAATCTGGTATAATTTGCAATTAAAAATGATAATTTCAAGTTTCTTTTTTGTTTTTTAAAAATTTTAGTTATTTTTTATATTATTAGTTCTTTGAAAAATAAAAAAAGTATATTTTAAAAATATACTTTTTATGAAATTTTGTATTCATTTGTATCAAGTAATTAAATTCTTTCAATATACAGCACCTAATTTTTTTTTCATAAGTTTTAGCACCATCAATTACACACATTAATGGATCATTTGCAGCTTTTACTTTTAATTGGAAAATTGATTCAAAATATTTTACAATTCCACGAATTAAAGCGCCTCCTCCATAGATGGCAATACCATTTATAATAACATCACCAACTAATTATAGTGGTGTTTGTTCTAATACTTCTACTAATAAGTCTGTAATTCTTGAAAAAGGGGCTAATAAAACGTTTTTAATTTCTTTATGTTTAATTAATACTTCTCGTGGTAATCCCGTAATAATATCACGACCAAAGGCGCGAACTGGTTTTTCACTAATTATTTTAACTAATGCACCAATTTCTTTTTTAATTTGTTTAGCCGTTCTAATTCCGATTAGCACATTGTATTCAGCACGAATATATTTTTGAATTTCTTTATCTAAGTGTTTTCCTGCAACTTTAACTGATTTTGAAATTACAATATCACCAGCTGAAATAATTGCAATATCTGTTGTTCCTCCGCCAATATCAATTACTAAATTTCCTTGTGCTATACCAATATTAATGCCAGCTCCTAATGCTGATAGTTTAACTTCTTCTTCTACTAAAACGTGACTTACCCCTATATCTTTTGCAATAGCTTTTAAAGCACCACGTTCTAATTCGGTAACTCCACTTGGGCATGCCAATATTACTAGTGAATTTTTTCAAATTCCTGATAATTTTAATCTACTAAAAAATGTGTTTTAATAAATCTTGAGCCGCTTTCATATCGGAGATAACTCCATCTACTAATGGTGTTGCTATTCTGATATGATTATGCGTTTTTCCAACCATTTTGTATGCTTCATTTCCTAAGGTAATTAATGAGTTACTTAAAGTGTCATATGCCATCATTGAAGGTTCGTTATAAACAATTCCCTGACCTGATACATAAGCTACCCGTGTTAGCTGCCCCTAAGTATAATGCTAAAAACGATCAGTCTTTTCCAAATTTATAATTAGCCATATTTCTTTTTACCTCCTACTACTATATTTAAAATTTATGATTATTTTAATATAACAGTATATTATAATTATACTATAAAATCAGGATAAGTAAATGAAAAAGGTGTTTATCAGGGAGTGAAGGTTAAAATGGGAGTATTTGTGATTGTTGAAGGTAAGACAGATTCAACAAAGTTAAAAAGTATTTTTCCTAATATTAAAACAATTGAAACTAGCGGTAGTGGGATTACAAAAGAAAAATTAGCATTAATCAAAAAAATTAGTTTAAATAATAAAGTAATTATTTTTACTGATCCTGATTATCCTGGACAAAAATTACGTCAAATTATTAGTGATTATTTAGAAAATAACTGCCTTCATGCTTTTATAAATAAGAATGATGCAACCAAGGGTAAAAAAGTTGGAATTGCTGAGGCATCTGAAGGTGCAATTAAAAATAGTATTAATAATTTAATTAGTTTTTCAAACCAACCAGTTAATAATTTACAATGAAGTGATTATATTAATTTAGTTGATTCAAAAGTAAAACGTGAAAAAATTATTAAGTACTATAACTTAATGCCAACTAATAATAAAACAACATTTAAATGACTAAATTATATGAATGTTAAAAAACAAGATTTAATTGATATTTTAAAGGAGAAATAATGAAGAAACAAAACCAAGAAATGCGTACCGAAGGAATAATAGTTAAAAAGAGTAAGGGACAAAACTTTTTAACAAATCCTCATTTTATTAATTTAATTGTTGATAGTGCATTTGATTTACCAAACATAAATATTTTAGAAATTGGTCCAGGAATGGGCGCTTTGACGAGTTCTATTTTATTAAAAGCAAACAAACTTGTTTGTGTTGAAATTGATTCAACTTTAGTAGAATATTTAATATTAAAATTTAAAGATCAGGGTTTAACTGTTATCCAGGCGGATATTTTAACCATTGATTTAGAAAAATTATTTTTAACAGAATTTTTAGATAATAATCCAATTAGTATTATTTCTAATATTCCTTATTATATTACTTCACCAATTATTTTTAAATTATTAAAAATAAATAATCCAAAAGTAAAAAAAATTATTTTAATGATGCAAAAAGAGGTTGGTGAACGAATTATAGCTCAGCCAAATTCAAAAAATTATAGTAGTCTTTCTGTTGTTTGTCAATTTTATAGTGACATTGAAAAAGTTTCCTTAGTTGGTCGTAATAATTTTATTCCAGTACCAAAAGTTGATAGTATTGTTTTAAAATTTAAATTGAATAAAAAATATCCTTCATTAATAAATGATGAAGAATTTATTAGATTTATTCGAATGATGTTTGCAACAAAGCGAAAAACAATTTTAAATAACTTAGCAATTATTATTAACAATAAAATTTTAGCCGAAGATATTTTGTTAAGATTAAACTATGCATTAAATTTACGTTCAGAAAATTTAAGTTTAAATGATTTTTATCTTTTATATAATGAAATTAAACAAACTAAGGGAGAACTATAAAAATGAAAATTAGATCATATGGTAAGTTTAATTTAACTTTAGAGGTTTTTCACAAACATAAATTTAAAAAAATGCACCATATTAAAAGTATTATTTTTCCTTATAAGGAAGAATATGATTTTGTTGAGTTATTACTTTATCAAGGTAAACAAACAATTTTTACTTGTAATAATAAAGAACTAGATTCAAATAATAATACTATTTTAGAAGCGTATCATAAATTTGTTGTTATGTTCCCTAAATTTAAATCAACTCCAGTTTATATTAATTTAATTAAAAATACAACTATTGGTTCTGGTCTTGGTTATTATGCTAGTAATGCTGTTGTAATGATTAAACTTATCTGTCATTTTTTTAATATTAATTATTATTCTTGGAAAATTAAAAAGTTAATTCAAAGTCTTAGTTCCGATGCTTTATTTTTTTATTTAGAAAAACCAGCAATAATCTCTGTTTATGGTCATAAAATTAAGTATTTAACAATGCATCAAATTAATAAATATAAAATCCCAAATCTTAAAATTATTGATTCAAAAATATCATCAATCACAAAAGAGGTTTATTAAGAATTTGACCATAATTATCAATACTATAAAACAAAAAAAATAATTAATAATCTTTATTTTAATATATTACAACAGCCCGCTTTTAAAATTAATACAAAGTTAAAAAAATTTTATCTTACATTAAAGCAAGAATATTCAAATGTAATGCTTTCTGGTAGTGGTGGTGCTTTTTTTGGTTTGATAATTTAGTTTTAAAGTATATTTTAAAATTAAATTAGGCTATAATTAAATATAAATGAGGAGATTGCAAAATGAAAAAAGTATTGTTAATTGATGGAAATTCTTTGCTTTTTAGAGCATTTTATGCCACAGCGTATAATGGTGAGATGTTAAAAAGTTTGGATGGAACACCAACAAATGCTGTTTATGCATTTGCCAATATATTGAATAAAATATTAAAAACAAATAATTACTATAGTGTTGTTGTTGCTTTTGATAAAGGAAAAAAGAATTTTCGTCATGATTTATTAGTTGATTACAAAGATGGTCGGAGTAAAACGCCAAATGAATTAATTGTACAATTTCCAATTGTAAAAGAATTTTTAGATAGTTATCAAATTCCATATTTAGAGCAAGAAGGATATGAAGCTGATGATTTATTAGGATGTTTATCAGTGCTGGCTGAAAAAGAAAATTTTTATGTTGATATTTTTTCAAGTGATAAAGATTTATATCAATTAATTACTAATAAAACAAATATTTTAGTGCCACGTCAAGGCGACAGTGCTGATGTTATTGATTGAGCAGCTTTAAGAGTAAAATGGGGAATTACACCATTACAAGTTCCTGATTTAAAAGGGCTAATGGGCGATCCTTCCGATAATTTAAAGGGTGTTCTAAAAGTTGGTGAAAAAACAGCAATAAAATTAATTAAGGAATATCATTCAATTGAAAATTTATATGATAATATTGAGCAGATTAAGGGTGCATTACAACAAAATTTATTAAATCATAAAGAAAGTGCATTATTATGTAAAAAGATAGCTACTATTTTTTGTGATATTAATTTAGAACATTTTACTTTTACTCATTTTTCACCAAATCAAGAAAAATTAATGCAATTTTATTTAAAATATAATATGAATTCATTTGTAACAAAATTGTTTAATAATCAAGATAATAGTACCCAAAACTTAAATATAACAGTAAAAATTATTGAAGAATGACGTTCCGAATTTAATGAAAATAACACTACTGTTTATTTAGAATTATTAGATGAAAATTATCATACTGCAGAAATTATTGGGTTTGGAATTGTTAATTCGAAAGGTGTTTTTTATTTTGATTATATTCATGCAAAGCATGATAAACTATGACATCAATTTTTAAATGATACTAAATATCAAAAGTTAACTTATCATGCAAAGAGTTTAATTGTTGCTTTAGTTCGTGATAATATTTTTGTTCAAAATATTGAATATGATATGATGCTAGCTGGTTATGTTTATAATTCAAATGCAAAAAATAGTTTAGATACTTATATTAATTTATTTGAAAAAAAACAAATTTTAACTGATGAATTATTTTATGGCAAAGGGGTTAAAAAACAAATTCCTACTGATGTAATTAAATTAAGCCACTTTATTGGTGAAAAAGCAGCGTACATTCATAAATTAAGACCAAAAATTATTGAATTATTAAAAACTAATCAACAGTATGATTTATATTATAAGATTGAGTTACCAACCGTTTTTGCATTATCACGAATGGAAATTAATGGTGTTAAAGTTAACCAACATGAATTAACAATACAAACATTACGAATTGAAAAAATTGTGCAAGAATTAAATAACGAAATTAATGATATTGCGCAAAAAGAAATTAATCCTAATTCACCAAAACAAATTTCAGAATTATTATTTCAAGATCTTTCATTACCTGATTGGAAAAAAGGGTCAACAGCACAAGAAACATTAGAAGAAATAAAAAATAACCATGATATTATTCCAAAGATATTAGATTATCGAAAGTATCAAAAATTATATTCAACTTATTTAAAAGGTATGGAAAAATATATTTTTGCCGATGGGAAAGTTCATACAATTTATAAACAAACCTTAACAAATACTGGCAGGCTTTCATCTGTGGAACCTAATATGCAAAATATTAGTATTCGTGATTATGTTCAAAAAGAGGTACGAAAAATTTTTGTTGTTTCATCGCCAAATAATGTTTTATTATCTTGTGATTATTCACAAATTGAATTACGAATTTTAGCACATATGTCAAAAGACCAAGATTTAATTGCTGCTTTTAATAAGAATGAAGATATTCATACTAATACTGCAATGAAAATTTTTAATTTATCAAAAAATGAAATTACACCAAATATTCGTCGCAGTGCGAAAGTTGTTAATTTTGGTATTATTTATGGAATTAGTGATTTTGGTTTAGCAACTGATTTAAATATTTCTGTTGCAAAAGCAAAAGCAATAATTAATGATTATTATCAACAATTTCCAACAATTAAGGCTTTTATTGATCAACAAGTTGAGTTTTGTAAACAAAATGGTTATGTTACAACGATTTTTAATCGGAAACGTTATGTCCCAGAAATTAATGACCGTAATTATATGCAACGTGAATTTGGGAAACGGATTGCAATGAATATGCCAATTCAAGGTAGTGCAGCGGATATTATTAAAATTACTTTAAAAAATATTGACCAAGAATTTTTAAAATTAAATTTAAAAGCAAAAATTATTGCACAAATTCATGATGAATTAATTTTTGAAATTCCGCAAGTTGAATTAATTCAAGTGCAAAAAATTATTAAAACATTGATGGAAGATTCTACTAAATTAGATGTAAAGTTAATAGTTGATATGAAAACTGGTTTAAGTTGATATGATTTAAAATAAGATTAAATCTTATCATTTTTTATAATTTTAATTACTTAATTAGCATCTTGATTTTTATTAGATATAAAAATAAAATTAAATTATTAATTAAGAAAGAAGGAACAATATGCCAGAATTACCAGAAGTTGAAACGGTCCGTCGTATTTTAACAAAACATGTTGTTGGAAAAACAATTACTGATTGTCAAATTTTTTGAAATAAAATAATAAAATATCCTATTGATTCAAAGGAATTTATAAAAGAAATTGTTAAACAAAAAATTAATCGAATTGATCGAATGGGGAAATATTTACTATTTATATTGGATTATTATGTTTTAATTAGTCATTTACGTATGGAAGGTAAATATTATTTTACACTAAAAGATGAACATGGTGAATGACAACATATTATTGTTTTATTTGAACTTGATCATCAATTTCAATTACGTTATCATGATACAAGAAAATTTGGGACAATGCATTTATATAATAAAAGTGATTATTTACAACAAGCACCATTGAATAAGTTAGGATATGAACCATTTGATGAAAAAATTACAGTTTCATATTTAAAAAATGCTTGGCAAAATAAATCACATCCGATTAAAACAACATTATTGGAACAAAATGTTATTGTTGGAATTGGGAATATTTATGCCAATGAAATTTTATTTGCCTCTAAAATTCATCCTGGTGAAAGAATAAAAAATTTAGTTGATCAAGATTATCAAAATATTATTAACAATACAAAATTAGTTTTACAAAAAGCCATTGATGAAGGAGGAACAACCATCGCAACTTATCATCCTGAACCAGGGATGGATGGTAAATTTTTACAACAATTAAAAGTATATGGGCGTAATAAAATGGAATGTGTTAATTGCCACAAATTAATTTATAAAATTTTTGTTAATGGACGAGGAACTTATTTTTGTAATTATTGTCAAAAATTAAAATAAAAAGGCATTCCTTAATTAGAAATGCCTTTTAGAAAAAATTATGAAAAAACTATTTACTAACAGACACCTATCTTTGTGTATTACCTTTTAGGAGGCCCCCATCCATCAGGTTATGATAAGCTCTGTTTGTTTACTATATGTTGCCATATAGCACTTTATTTATAACACGGGATTTTTAAAAAAGAGGATAAGAATTCTAAAAATTATATTTTTTTTCTTTTTTTTGGTAAATTTTGGTAAATTAGGTAAATATTAATAAATTCCTTTGTTTTATATCATTTTTTAAAATAAAAAGTTTATAATATTATCGTAATATTTTATATTAGAAGGGAAAAGAATTATGGGACAAAAATATCATACTAGATTAGTTAATGCTAGTGAAATAATTAAAAAAGCACATCAAAATAAATATGCTGTTGGTCATTTTAATATTAACAACCTAGAGTGAACAAAAGCTTTATTAGAAGCTGCACAAGCAACAAAAACACCAATTATTTTAGGAGCTTCAGAGGGAGCAATTAAATATATGGGAGGTTATAATTTAGTTGTTGCGATGGTTAATGCGTTATTAGACCCATTAGACATTACCGTTCCAGTAGCATTACATTTAGATCATGGTCAATCAGTAGAAAGTTGTAAAATGGCAATTGATGCTGGTTTTTCCTCAGTGATGTATGATGGTAGCCACCACCCATTTGTTGAAAATCTAAAAAATACAAAAGAAGTAGTAGCATATGTAAAAACAAATGGTGTATCAGTTGAAGCTGAAATTGGTACAATTGGTGGAGAAGAAGATGGTGTAGTTGGTGCTGGTGAAATTGGTGATCCAAAAGAAGCTGCTGAAATGGTAGCGACAGGAATTGATTTTCTTGCTGCAGGAATTGGAAATATTCATGGTCCTTATCCAACTGGATGACCAGGTTTAAATTTTCAAGCTTTAGAAGATATTCAAGCTGCTGCAAAAATTGGAATGGTTTTACATGGTGGTAGTGGAATTCCGCAAGAACAAGTTAAAAAAGCAATTTCATTAGGAATTAGTAAAATAAATGTTAATACCGAATTACAAATTGCATTTGCTGCTGCAACAAGAAAATATATTGAAGAGGAAAAAGATAAACCAGAAAATGGGAAAGGGTTTGACCCACGAAAATTATTAAAACCTGGATATGAAGCAATTAAAGCAACATTTAATGAATTAACATCATGGTTTGGATGTAAAGGTAAAGCATAAAAAACATTTCAAGAATGAAATGTTTTTTTTCTTTAACTTTATGTTTAAATAATGTTAATAAACAATTTCAATAAAAAGTTTATTAGAAAAAGGAGTTTTATTAGTTATGATTCAAAAATTTAGTAATGTTTATCAATTTTCAACAATAACAAGTTTAGCTGCTGGTAATTTTGGATTAGGAACTTTTGATCATTTAGATGGTGAATTAATTGTGTTAGATGGTGGGGGTATCAATTAAAATCAGATGGAACAATTAATGAAGTTACGGCAAATATGACAAGTCCTTTTGCTGTTATGGCATTTTTTGAAGAACATCAAAAAATTAATATTTCACAACTAACTAGCTATGAAGAAATTCAACAAATTATTGTAGATAATTTACCAAGTTTAAATTTATTTTACGGGATTAAAATTAATGGTTTATTTTCAGAAATAAAAGCAAGAACTGTTTCATGGCAAGAAAAACCATATCCAACTTTATTAAAAGCATCAGAACAACAAGGAATTCTTAATGCTAAAAATACTAATGGTGATATTGTTGGTTTTTGAACCCCATTTTTTGCCAATACATTGGGAGTTAATGGTTTCCATTGCCATTTTATTAATACTAAAAAAAATACTAGAGGCCATGTTTTTGATTTTCAATTAGATTCAGGTACTATTGAAATATGCTATTTTTCAAAAATTAACTTAGAATTACCCACAAATAAAGAATATTTTAGAAACAGATTTAATAGATTTTGAATTACAAAAGGAAATTGAATTATCAGAAAATGCAAAAAAATAAAATTATCTTAAATCTTAAAGTTCTTAATTAAGAACTTTAAGATTTTTTATTTAAATTTATATTTTTAAAATAAATTTATAATTTAAGGATTTATATTATAAAATTAATGTGTAAAGTAAATTAAAAACTATGAAATTAAATTTTTAAATAATAAATAATAAATTTTGGTAGTAAGAAAAAAGTTTAGGTTTTGGTATAAAAATTATTCTTTATTTTAAATATATTTCTAAAACACTGATAAATCAACCTTTTAAAAAGTTATCTAATTATTTTATTTATATTTTTTATAAAACCTAAGCTTTTGTAATACTATCTAAATTTTAGAAAGCGAGGGCATTATAAAAAAATGTGATTTAATAAATCAGATAAAGAATTAGAACAGGAATTTAAAAGCAATTTAAATGTTGGATTATCTTCAAAACAAGCCAAATAAAGACTAGTTAAAAATGGGAAAAATGAATTACCAAAACCTAAAAATAAACATTGAATTTTAATTTTTTTAGTTTCATTATTAAATCCATTATCTCTTATTTTAATTATTGCAGGAGTTACTTTGGTTATTATTGAAAAAGTTGTTAATAATCGAATTTATGTAATAGATTTTATTATGATTTTATGTATTGTTTTATTAAATACCTTCATTTAAATGATTGAACAAATTAGAGTAAGGAAATCCCTTGATTCTTTAAAAAAAATGACAATTCCAGTAATGCTTGTTAAGTGAGATGGTGCAATTTTTGAAATTCCGGTTGATGAATTATTTGTAGGCGATATTGTTATTTTAGAAACAGGGAAATATATTCCAGCTGATATCCGCATTTTAGAAGTAAATAATTTATTAATTGACGAAGCTGCATTAACTGGCGAATCAGTTCCTGTTGAAAAAAATAGTGAAATAATTTTAAAAGAAAAATTAGTTTTAGCATAACAGACTAATATGGCTTTTATATCAACTTTTATTACAAATGGTCGAGCAGTTGGGATTGTTGTTGCAAATGCTGTTGATAGTGAGATTGGAAAAATTGCTGCTACTGTTGTTAAAACAAAACAAGAAAAGACGCCATTACAGTTACGCTTAACAAAATTAACAAAAGTTGTTAGTATTTTTGCGGTTTTATTAGCAATCTTTGTTTTTTTTTCTTTTTATTAACTGATGAAAATAGTTGACCAATTAATTTAATGACAGCAGTTACAATTACAATTGCTGTTATCCTAGAGTGCTTAATTGTTATTGTGTCAGTTATTTTATCATTAATAGTAAAACGAATGATAAAAGTTAATATTAGAGATTATTTTCAATAATGAGATTTTTAAAGAAAATGATTTTAATTATAACCAAAATAATAAGGCAACTTTTTATTTTATTAATTATCTAACTTTATGTAATGATGCTATTATTAACCAAAAAAATAAACAAATTGGTGATCCAACTGAAATTGCTTTAATTAATTTTATAAAGAAGATTTACAATTAGTGAGTATAATATCGTGAAAAATATCTTCGTGTTTTAAAAGTTCCATTTGATTCTGATCGAAAATTAATGTCAACTGTTAATCGTGTTAATAAACAAGAATTTGTTTATACAAAAGGTGCTCTTGACCAATTATTACTGCAATGTAATCGAATTTATTTAAATAACGGAATTGTTCCATTAACTAAAGAAATGAAGGAAGAAATCCAAGAGGAAGCATTAGATTTATCAAGTCAAGCATTACGGGTTTTAACTTTTGCTTTTAAGCAAAAAGATCAACAAGAAATTGAGACTAATTTAATTTTCTTAGGTGTTGTTGGAATGATTGACGACACACCACATCCAGAAGCGGTTGAAGCAGTTAGAAAGGCACATGAAGCAGGAATTAGAGTAATTATGATTACTAGAGATCATAAAGCAACTGCTTTAGCTATTGCTAAAGAATTACGTCTAGCAGTTTCAGAAGTAAATGTTTTATCTGGCAATCAAATTGATAATATGAATAATCATAAGTTACAAGAAAAACTACGTGATGTATAAGTTTTTGTAAGAGTTAATCCTGACCATAAAACAAGGATTGTTGAGTGTTTACAATCAATAAACTATGTTGTTTCAATCACAGGTGATGGGGTTAATGATGCCCCAAGTTTAAGTAAAGCTGATATTGGTGTTGCAACGGGAATAACAGGGACAGATTTTTCAAAAGAAGCTGCAAATATTATTTTACAAGATTATAATTTTTCAACAATTATTCGTGGTGTTGAAGAAGGACGGAATGTGTATCATAAAATTAAACGGGTTATTACTTTTGTTTGTATTGCACAATTAGCAAATGTGTTAGTTTTTATTATTATTTCAGTTACAACTAAAATTAAACCATTTGATTCTGTTAATATTTTATGATTTAACTTAGTCATTGAAACATTAATGTCAATTCCAATTGGTTTAGGAAATAATAATAATAGCTTAATGCTAGAAAAACCACGAAGTAAGAAAGAAACTTTTTTTACCAATAGTTTAGTTACAATTTTATATTTAGCTTTTTTGACAGCTGCTACTGTTATTGGTATATTTTTTATTGGTAAAGATATCTTTCATAATATTGAAGATGCTAAAATTGTGACAATTTTAGTAATGGCTTGTTCACCAGTAATTTTTGCTTTTGCAATTCAATTACCAAATTATCAAATTAAAACACAATATAATATTCCTCCGACTAATTATTATTTATTAGGTGCTTCAGTAATTGTTTTGGTATTAAATTTCTTGATGGTTTATATACTAGGTTTAAACTTATTTTTTAACAACAACCAAAGAACATAGATTTGACACTTCACCACTGTTAGATGGCATAAATTATTTAGTTTGTGATACCTTATTCTAATAAATATTTATCTATTAAAATAAAATTCCTAAGAAAAAGATAAATTTATCTTTTTTAATTAATTTAATTATAACATAAAAGTAATAATTTACAATACAAAAAATAATAATTCGCAAATTATTTAATAAATTTATTTTAAATTATTGATTTTTACTTTAAATTTTAGACAAAACCTTGTGCTTGATGAGCAACATTTTTATTTATTAAAAATTGTTGCTTATTCTTAGTATCATTTTTAAAATAATAATTATATTCTTTTTCATTTTTTTTATTTAATTTATTAAGATAAAACTCAATTAAATTAACCCCGCTTTCTTTCGCTATTTTCATTGCAATCATATTTTTAAAAACTTTTTCACTATATGATTTAGCACTATATCCTTTTAATCATTTTACATTATGCGAAATTTATAGTTCAGTACAAGACCCTATATATCAATCCTCTTTATAAACTTTAATACCCTCAGAATTATTTTTGATATATTTAATGAAATCTTTGATTTTATCTTTTTTATCTTTTAATAATGGATATTCTTTAATATTTTTTCTTGTAATTAATTTTTTTAAATATTTTATTGCTTCATCAGGATCGCCATTTTTAAATAATTTATTCATATCTCAATAAATTTGTTTTCTTATTTTTTCATTATCGGTTAAATTTTTAGTAAGTTTTCTTCTTCGATAAGGAAATATTGTTTTTAATTCTTTCATTAAATGAAATTGATCTAAAATAAAAATTGCACCAATTTCATTAGCAAATTTTTGGATTCATTTTGCTCCATCACCTGCAAGCGTTAACTTACAATTTTCAATATTTAAAATTTTGATTTAAAAAATGTAAAAATTCTTTTTTACATTTTTTAATAAGATAGTATTTATTTTTTCAGTCTTTGATTTTAATTGTTCTTTAAATAATTTAGCAAAATCAATTTCCTTATTAATATTTGTGATTGTCATCTTTGATATATTTAATTTTGGGTACATATCTATAATATCTCTTTGTCTTTTAGCACTATCCATTAATTTTCAAAGTTATATTTTAACACTTAAAATAATTATTTTATTATTTTTTAAACAAATTTTTTTATTTAATAAAGTTGTTGTTTTAAATTTATTTTCTTTTTTATCATAATAACGAAATCTAGAAACTTTAATTGTAATATCACCAAAGGGAGTTTTTAATTTTTTCTTCCTTTTCCCTCATAAAATATAACCATTTTAACCATTACGATTTTATTCTCTTAATTCTTGATCAAGGTTTTCATATTTTTCTTTCATTTTTTGTTTTCCTATTAAATTAACATCAATATTTACTTCTTTAACAAAGTTTATATTTTTACAACTTATTAAAAACATTTAACATATAAACTTATATTCCTTTTTAATCATTAAATGATATTACAATTTTATAGTGATTCAAAATGAATGTCAGCAGTTTAATTTAAGTTTTTTAATTTGTAATTTTCTTTGTTTTTGTTAGTATCGTAAGAAGTCTAGTATATAAAAAAAATTAATCACAAAATATTTATTTATTACCATTTTTCTTTTTAACATTTTACAAAATGTTAAACATTTTATCATCAAATTTTTTAATATGATAATCGCATAAATGAAAAAAACTATCTAATGATTCACATTTTACAAAATGTCTTCAGTTTTTTCTGCAATTTCCTTCATCACAAAAATTATTTTTATTTTCATAACTACTTAGTAGTTTATATGTGTCATTTGGTTCTTCATCTAAATATAACATCAATCCTATTTGTTTATCTTCCTAAATTAAAAGTTATCAATTTTTAATTCATTTATTTTTAATAGTTTTAAATTATTCAGCAATTTGTTTATCTTTTTCTAATTGAATTTTTCATTTTGTATTTTTTTATTCATTTTATATTTTATTTCCTTTCAATTTCAATTTCAATTTTATTTATTTTTTTGTTTTTTTCTGCCAGTTAAAACATCTCAAACTTGATAGTAGTAATAAAAAGCTTGGGTTTTGGTATAAAAATTATTTTTTATTACTACTTAAATTTTAAAAAAGTTATTTAATTTATATTTTTTATAAAACCTCAATTTTTTTATGCTATCAACTTAGAAAAGAAAAAGTAACATTATTAAATAATATGTTTATTTAATTTATGGTTTCTATCAAATTTTTACATAATTTTGTGGTTTTTGTAAATGTTCTTTAATTTTGTATTGATAGAAAGAGAGAAATTAATCAATTTCCTTTCCCTTTTATTTTTATTTTTCACTAGTTATTTATTAAATAACTTTATTAACTTTTTCTCATTTTATATAGAGTTTCCTTTGGGTGTGGTTTAGTTAATCACTTGAGACTACGCTTCTACCCTATGTAGTACTAATTTAATTAGTTGATTAACCTTATTAGATATCCTCCCACTTCGTTTATTTTTTAGTGTTCCAGCTTGACCACTTTATGAAATCTTACTATTTATAAAAATAATTATTCCTTTTCAGAATAATTATTGGTTTCTTGTCTTTTGATTAATTCTATTTCAAGGTTTTTGATTTTTTATAAAAGTAAATTTATCATTGTTTTATTTCAAAAAGATTTGTAATTTGTATTTTCATACTCTCTTAATTGTATTTTTTAATTATTAATATCTTATTTTTTCTCTAGTTTTCTCTTTAACTGTAATTTTTTCAAGTATTCTTTAATTATTTATAAAAAAATTATGTAGTGAATTATTCACAATTTCATAAAGATATATTACTATTCCATACTTTATTTTTTTATCACTTGCAAAAAGATTAGAACATTCTATTTATATCTCCAACTCATTACTATTGTTTACTAAATTAAATGACTTAGTTATAGTTTTGTCATTATTTAAATAATCATTTTTATATTGTAGATTTTTATCAATTAAAACTTTATTCGTATTATATTTTCTAAAATTTTCAATAAGTTTATATTGTGTTTGCTTTATTTATGTTGAATATTTATAACTATTTGTTAAATTTTCTAGACAATTTTTATTATCTATTTTACCATCCTTTTTTGTAACTTGTGCAATAATTCTTACATTTATTTCTGTACTAGAATACTCATCACCAACATTTATATTTGTATTGGTCATATAAGAAACATAACTAGCAATAAGAAAAGATCTATATTTTTTATTATTTTTTTTGAAGTATTAAAAGGTAAAATTATTTTATCTGTTATTTTCTTTCCAAGACTAATTTCCCCCTCCTGAAATAAAATAATTTTCCCTTTCTTATCAGTTAATACATTTGCTAATTATGGAGAATAAACTTTAAAATTTAAATTATTTTCCAAATTAATATAAGCTTTTATAGTATTAATGGACATCCTATATTTATGTTTTAAATATGCACATTTTCTAGTTACTAAAGGAGCTGCAAATGAAGTTCCATCTTCTCATTTTCCTAAAAACACATTTTTGTCATCAATTACTCATGATGTAAAATTTTCATCAGGATTTAATGATATATCATTGCCCAAATCAAAAATATTAAAAATTTTACAATAACCAGAATAAGATGCTTTTTGAATTTTATTTTCGCTATTTATAAATAATAAACCAACGCTTAAATATAATAATGAATCTGCTCCATAAGAAATAGTTTTATTATTACTAAGCAATTAAAGTTTTTGAATATTTTTTTAAAATTAGTTATTTTTCTTATATAATTAACTTAATGATTCTTAGAATGGGTGGATAATATGTGAAATCTTGCAAAAGAGGCTACGCGAGGGTTTACAAAAAAAATAACTCAATTTATTGGGTTAATTTTGTTTATTATTGGTACAGTTTTAACCTTTACAGCTCTTTTTTCAACTGTTTTTCAAGTTAAAAATGGCTTAAATGATATTAAAAAAAATAGTCTTCCTTATCAATATGAAATTCGAGTAGATAGTTTAAATATTGATAATAATGTGTGAAAAAGAAATCATGCTTGAAAAATAAATGAAAATAATCGTACTTTTTTAGCTCAGTTTTATGATGAGTCAAAAATTGATGCTGAGCATTTAACATTTAATAATATTCGTACTGATGTTTTAGGGTTAAATTGTGATTTAACTAATTCTGAAATTTGTAAATGAACAAAAGAACCATCATACTTAAATCCGGAAACGGGAACAGCTTCTTTTACTGCCTTAGTTAAAAATTTTAATAAGAATCTTACTGCCGCTTTTTTAAGTTATATTATTCATAATCCAGATGAAAGTCGTTTAAATGATTTAATTAATAGGGACAAAGCTGGCTTAGAACTTAGTTTTAATGTTGGTTATCAATTTACTGCAAATAATTTAGCAAAAGATACGCAATATTTTAATGCTACTACTGTTAACAAAAATAAAAATTTATTATATAACAGTGATGGTTGACGAGGTAATAATATTTTTTATACTCCGTTTAATCGTCTTTTTGAAGTAATAAAATGGGAACATATTAGTGATTTAACAGAAAATAACATTATTTTAAATAAACAATATGCTGATTATAATTATTTAAAACTTGGTGGACACTTTAATTTAGGAAATAGCCAAAATTTACAATTTAATATTATTGGATATGGGGTAAAGTATAGTAATATTTATCCTGATTTAGTAAGTCTATCAACTCTTACTACTGGCCATAAAATTATTGATTTAAAAAATGGTTCAGTATTATTTATGAATGATATTAATTTTAATGCTATCAAGCAGAATTTTTCAAATGGAACTGAAAAAATTACTAGTTTTATTAATGTTAATGGTAATTTAACTGAACAACAAAAAATAACTTTATTAAGAAAAGTTTTAAGCAATTATTTTGTAGCGCCTGATAATGCAATTGTCGCTTTTGAAGCATCATTACCGGGAAAAGTTGTGATGTTAACAAATACTGGTTTTATTATTAATACTTCAATTGCTGTTGCTTGTTCAATTATTATTTTATTTATTATTGCTTTTTTCATTAAAAAAGATATTACTAATGCAAAACGGCAAATTGGAGTCTTAAAATCATTGGGATATCATCGCTTTGAATTATCATTTATTTTTGCTTTTAACATTATTTTTACAACTTTAATTGGTTGTTTATTAGGATGAGCTTTAAGTATTCCTCTTCAAATGTATTTCACTGGTTCAAATTTATATTCAATAGGATTGCCATTATCATCATTTTATTTTAATCCACTAATTTTTGTTTCAGCGACAATTTTTATTCCACTTATTTTTATTGGGATGTCTTTCTTAATCTCATTTATTCTTTTAAGTCGGACAGCCTTGGATTTAATTTATGATTTAAAAGGTTCTAATTTAAGTTTTCGTCCTAAAAAAATAAAAAAAGGTCGTAAATATGCTCATTTTGGATTAACATTTAATGTTCATTTATCATTTACCTTTGCACTAAAATCTTTAGGAAAATGAATTATGGTATTAGTTGTTTTAACTTTTTCGTCCTTTTTACTAATTTTTCAGTTGGATGCAGGAGTAATGGCGCAATGAATTGTTAAAGATTCTTTCCGTTATTTTAAGAATGATATTAAATCATATTTAATTGCTAGTTATGATCAACAAGATATTGCACAAGAAGCTAGTAATAGTAAACCTTATCAGTGAATTACGGCTGATAAGCGTATGAATTATTACCATGAGGCAAAAATTCTTGATGATAATAAAACATTTAACTTTCCAAATCCATTAATGTGCTTTATAAGTCTATCTGTTTCAGATTCAAAAAATATGAAAAAAAATTGTGGTGATTTATTAAATATTATTGGTGATCCAAGTGGTACAACTCTTGTTAGAAGTAAGATTAATTATGATGAAGAAACAAAAACATATCCATATATAAGTGCAACAACAGTTGAGGCAGTTGCTAATTATAAAGTTAAGGATAATGAGTCTGGCGAATGAATTAATGAATGAGATAATTTAGTAAAAATTATTAATCTTATGAAACCATTTTTAATTGAAAAAGGAATAAATGAAGCTGATATTCAAACAATTATTATTAGTGGAATTAATTTGGTTAATAGTTTAAGTACAACAACTAATGGTCAATACCCAGATATTTATTTAGGACCATATATGGTTTATGATAAAAATTATGATTTCCCATATGTTTTCTTATCAGCAGGTTGAAGTCCGGGTGATACTAAAAATTCAAAAAATCCAGTTTCACAATTAAATGTTGTCGGGTTAACAAGTGATGAAACAGAGCATAATCAATTATTGAATTATCATTCTAAGACAACACCAAGTGATATTGCCCAAAAAGAAGTCTTTGGCTACAAAATTAGTTCAGACCCTACTGGGAATGACCCAAGTGTTCCAATTAATGAACCAATACCAGTTCTTTTAGCAAAACGGGTTTATCAATCAATGAATTTAGTTTCGGGGGATATTTTTAAACTAAATGTTCGAATTACAAATGCTATTGGGTATGTTCCGGTTGCTTTTAAAGTGATTGGTTTAAATGATGCTGATATTAGTTCAGGGAATATTTATATGAATCAAGATTCATTAGTTACGGTTATGAACCAATGAGTTAATTTAACTAAAAAAGGAGAACAATTTTTACCAAATTCTTATTATAATGTTGTTGCATCACGAGCTAGTCCATTAAGAGCAACCTTGCAGCCTTATCGTATTATTTCGTCATTTTCATTAACCGATAATTATGATTTTACAATGTTTGATAATAATAAAAAACCGGATCTTAAAAATGCATTAGATTTAAGAACAAATTTAAAATTATTAAATGGCCTTAACAAAATATGACCATTTGATACTTTACGAGAAAATTATTCGCAAGGAATGCGAACTGTCCGGGATGTTCTTAATGTTTTAGAAGGATTAACAATTGTCATTGTTGCTTTAATTTTATCAGTCTTAATTGCTATGGTGCTTGATGAAAATCGCCGTACAATCTTAATTTTAAAAATCCTTGGGTATCCAACATGAAAAATTATTGCAATTGTTTTAGGATTTTACTTATTTGCAATTGTTTTAGGTTATGTTTTAAGTTATGTTATTGCCCAATTATTATGGAATGTCATTGCTCATATTGTTTTTAAAAGTACCGGAATGTTATTAATTCCTTCCTTTTCATCTTATGTTGTTTCAATAGCAACATTAGCAATTGGTTTTATTTTAATTTCAGTAATTGGAGTAGGGATTTGAAAAATTAAAAAGAATAAATTAATAAATATTACAATGGAATAAAAAATGTTATTTAATTAAATAACATTTTTTTAAATTTATTAATTTCTTATTAATTTTTTTGTTAAATTAAATATATAGATATTGAGTTAGCCTAATTTATAATAAATAAAATTAATTGCTAGGGAAGTGGAAAAAATTAACAATGAAAAAGATATATACTTTCTGCATTATTGCAAGTTCTATTTTTGTTAAAAATCTAGGTAGTAAGAAAAAAGTTTAGGTTTTGGTATAAAAATTATTCTTTATTTTAAATATATTTCTAAAACACTGATAAATCAACATTTTAAAAAGTTATCTAATTATTTTATTTATATTTTTTATAAAACCTAAGCTTTTGTAATACTATCAAAATCTAACCTTTAGTGAAGTTCCTAATCATAGTCGTAATACTCCATTTAGTTTTGATGAAAAACAATATATTAAAACAAGAATTGAAGGACTTGATAATATTTCTTGTAATGCAATTAAAATTTCTAATAATATAGTTTATTTTGGAACTTCACGAGGAATTTATTTTTTACCTAATTATACAACAAAAGCAAAAAAAATTAATGGAATTGATGATAATTTTATTACTTTAACAGTTGACCAAAAAAATAATATTTATTATGTAAACGAAGATCATCAAGTATATATTTATGATGGTAATAATGGAACAATTGTTAAAATTGAGGGTTTAAATGATTAATTATTTTATAATCATATTACTGTTCTTGTATTAGACAGTAATTATACTTTGTATTTAGGAACTTTTACTGGAATTTATTATTTATTATCAGGGTCAACTAGAGTTGAAAAATTTATTTATGATAACAATAGTGATAATAAAGTTGCTAGAAAATTTTTGGTAGTCGGAAAAAAGCTTAATATCTTAATGATAATAAATAATCCAAATGGAATTAAAATAATTCACGCATCACCTAAAAAAGGTTATTAATTGCGGTAAAATACCATATACAGCATCTTTTACTTTACCCATTGCATTACCTAAACCAGTTCAAATGGAATTCATTCCATCACCAAAGTTGATTTTTGTAATTGCTTCAGTTAATAAATTCATTATTTTCTATCCTCCTTTTTTTAAGTTCTTTTTTTCTTTTTTCTTACCTTGAATTTGTCTAACTTTTTAATAAATTGATAAACCAATTCACGCAAAAATACCTAACAAAATCAAAATACTAAATATTCATGTTAATCATACTGGCATGATATAACTCCTTTCAATAAATTAAAAAATTGAAATTTGCAAACTCGCTCCGCTCGTTGGCGCTTTACTCCATTAAAAAACATTATTGAATAAATTATCCGCTAATAAATTACACAGAATAATTTATTCTTTTACTTTTTAATTTCAATATCTTTTACAATTTTATTAACAATATTAATAACAATATTTTTACCATACTTTTTTACTAATGACCGCAAAATAAAATATTGCTTTGTTTGCATAATTTCAACTCCTTATTTAAAATATTAATAAAATTTATTTTATAAAAATGTAAATAACACAAAATTACAAAATGTCTGTGGTTTCTACAATTTTTGGCCAGCAGACTATATCGCTGGTAATTTTAAAGGTGAATAATTAACCAAAATATATGATTGATTATTAACTAATTACTATAAAATAAATCGCCATCATGTTCCTGCAATTGCTAAAGGAGCCCAACAAACTCAGGTAGAAGTTGTGGGTGTAAATATTCAAACAAATGCATCATACGAACAAATGATATATATTAGAGAAATTAAATTAACTGAATTTATTATTAAGTTAATTAAATATGATAATGCGATTTTAAACAGTAGAACATTTAATATTAAAAATATTGATGAGCTAATTGTTGATGTTCACTTACTAGTAAATGCTACTTTAAACAGACAATTAAAAAGGTAGTCGGAAAAAAGCTTAGGTTTTATAAAAATTATAAATAAAGTAATTCTAAATTAAATCTTGGTATTGTTTTTATAATTATGTTAAAATCTAATAAATTAAGGAGGAAAAGTAATTAATGTCATTTACTGTAATAAAACACCCGTTAATTTTGGATAAATTAACAAGAATGCGCAAAAAGGAGAGTAATTCAAAGGTCTTTAAGGAAAATTTAGATGAAATTGCGCAATTAATGGCGTATGAAATATTTCGAAATATTGAATTAAATGAATTTGAAATTGAAACACCAGTAGCAAAAACAAAGGGATATAAAATTGCAAATGATATTGTTTTATTTCCAATTTTAAGAGCAGGCTTAGGGATGGTTGATGGAATTATTAATTTAGCACCAAATGCTAAAATTGGACATATTGGATTATACCGAGATGAAAAAACCTTAGAACCACATGAATATTTTGCCAAAAAACCAGAAAATATTAATAAAGCAAATGTTTTGGTTTTAGATCCAATGTTAGCGACAGGGGGTAGTGCTAATGTGGCAATTCAAAAAGTTAAAAAATGAGGAGCAACTAATATTAAATTAGTATGTTTGGTCGCGGCACCTGAAGGAAAAAAATTTATTGAAGAGCATCATCCAGATGTTGATATTTATGTTGCTGCATTAGACCAACGTTTAGATGAACATGGTTATATTATTCCTGGTCTAGGTGATGCAGGAGACCGTATTTTTGGAACTAAATAAAAAAAATAAATTAAATTGAAAAAACCATTTTAAAGGTGTAGAATATAAACTGTCAATAATAAGTTTAATAATGTTTTTGGGAATACTAATAGTATTGACGATGATATATTTGACATTAAAACGAGATTGAACTTTATACACAGGATTAGTTTTAGGGTATTTGTTTTCTCTTATAGGTTTCTTAATCATTTGTTTTTCTGGATGATTGTTAAGTATAAGTTTAAATAAGTACTTTTTTATCTTATTGTACCTAGTTCGCTTAGTGATTTATGCTATACCTATAGTTATTTATGCTGAGAATACTAGTTTTTTTAGTATCTACACAATAATTGTTGGAATTAGTTTATATCCATTTTCATCGTTATTTGCAAATGTTAAATTTCCCATTCATCAACGCAGAAAGGAAAAGAAAAATGGTAATTAATAGTAACTTTGGTCAATTTCTTGCAATGGATTTAATCCCTGATCCAAATAAAATTGGAATGGATGCATGAAGTTATACAATTTTATTACCGCAATTAGTAACGATAGTTATTACTACCTTTATTATTATGCTTTTATCAATAGGTTATTATAAACGCTTAAAAAAACTTGGTCCAACCGATATTCCAATTGGTTTAGTACTTTTTGCTGAAATTACAATTAAGTGAGTTGAAAAACAAGTTGTTGATTTGATGGGACCAAAATATAAATTTTTAACAGTTTATGTTATATACTTATTATTGTATATTGGGATTGGAAATTTAATGAGTGTTGTTGGGTTTGAATCACTTGCAACAGCTTATATTGTCCCATTATCAATGGGGTTGGTTACCTTTTTTGGAATATATTATTTTGGGATTAAATATCAAAAACTAGTGTATTTTAAAAAGTTTTTTGTCAATCCATTAGAATTATTAACCCAATTTGTTCCTTTAATCTCAATTTCATTTCGTTTATTTGGAAACATTTTAGGAGGAACAGTTATTATTACCTTGTTCACAGCTTTAATGAGCTTTATTTGAGGACAGATTCCTTATATTGGGCCTGTTGATTTATTAGCTGGTGTATTTTTACCTTTTTTAAGTATTTATTTTGATGTTTTTGATGGTTTAATTCAAGCATATATTTTTGCAATTTTAACAATTACCTACTGGGCAATGGAAATAAAAACAGAAACCAAAGACAAAAACAAAAAGATAATTAAGTTAAAAAAAGAACAAAAAATTAAAAATGTTAATTTAAATGGCTAAAAAAGGATTAAAATAAAATTATATATTTGTTAAGGAAGAGGAGGATTATAATATGATAAATTTTATGACAATAGATTTGCTATCGAATATGATGACAATATGATTTATGGCCGGAATTAATGATGGTTTTACAAAGGGAATGTCATTATTGGGCGCAGGATTAGCTGCCATTGGTTGTTGTGGTTCAGGAATTGGACAAGGGTATATTGGTGGAAAAGCTGTTGAAGCAATCGCTCGAAACCCAGAAGTTGAAAGTAAAGTTCGAACACAATATATTATTGCTGCTGCGATTACTGAATCAGGGTCAATTTATGCATTAGTTATTGCGATTATTTTAGCATTTGTTACTGGTTAATGAAAAGTAAAAAGTTGGGAAGAAAGAAGGCTTAGATGTCTATGATAATGTGATTAATGTCAAAACTAATTGAGCCAGCAGAAATTATTAATCAATTATTTCCTAATATATGGGTTTTTATTGCTCATGTTATTGCGACAATTATTTTATTAATTTTATTATCAAAATGAGTTTATAATCCATTTCGAAAAGCAATGCGGGCTCGTCGCAATAAAATTCGAGAATTAATTCAAGATGCTGCTGAAAAACAAGCAAAAGCAACAATTGATCAAAAAGAAGCATCGAAATTGTTAACAACAGCGAAGGCAGAAGCAAATAGTATTATTGTTGCGGCTCGAACTGAAGCAGAGGCAAAACGTCATCAAGTTTTAGAAACAGCAAAAGCTGAAGTTATGCAGTTAAATGAACAGGCCCATAAAGAAATTCAAAAAGAAAAAGAGCAATATTATGATGATATTCGAAAATCAATTATTAATGTTGCTTTTAATGCAGCTGAGCAATTATTAAGCAAAGAAATTAATAAAGAAAAAAATGAAAAATTGGTAGAAGAGTTTATTAAAGAATTAGAGTAGTAGGTTATGTTAGTTAGTGAAAAATTTATTGATAATTATGCAGCTGCTTTAATGGACTTGGCGCTTGAAACAAAAAAAATTGATCATTTTTTAGAAGTTAGCAATATAATCGTAGATTTATTTAAACAAGAACCAGATTATATTAAGTTAATGATGAATGCTGACATTACAAAAGAAGAACGAAAGAACATTTTAGCAAAACCATTCCAAAAAGTTATTGATTCGTTAATTTTAAATGCCCTTTTTTTATTAATTGATCGCGAAGCTTTTTGTTATGTTAGAAGAATTTTTAAAAGTTTAAGAAAATTAATAAATATTAGTTATGATGTTCAATATGGAAATATTTATTCAACCCAACCATTAACAAGAAAACAAATTACAAAAATTGAAACAAAATTAAGTAAAAAATTTGGCTATCATATTGAGTTAGTTAATAAAATTGATCCATCTTTATTAGGTGGAGTTCGGATTAAAATTAAGCACGAAATTATTGATAGTTCAATCGCAGGACAATTAGAAACAATGCGACAAAAAGTAATATATAATAAATAGAAGATGGGGTGAAAAAGTGGCTTTAAATGTAAATGATATTTCCGAAATAATTAAAAAACAGATTAAAGAATATGGTAAAAAAATTGAAATTCATAAAGAAGGAACTGTTGTGACAGTTGGTGATGGAATTTCTTTAATTGATGGTCTTGATAATGCAATGATGAGTGAATTGCTAATTTTTCCGAATGAAATTTATGGAATGGTATTAAACTTAGAAGAAGGTGTTGTTGGGGCCGTTTTAATGGGTGATGATACAACAGTCCGTGAAGGTGACCAAGTTCGTCGATCAGGAAAAATTGTTGAAACGCCAGTTGGTGATGCGTTGTTAGGGCGTGTTGTTAATGCATTAGGACAACCAATTGATGGGAAAGGACCATTAAAAGCAACAAAAACATGTCCTGTGGAAAGAATTGCGCCTGGTGTTATGACTAGAAAATCAGTTGATGAACCAATGGAAACGGGAATTATGACAATTGATGCGATGATTCCCATTGGGAAAGGGCAACGAGAATTAATTATCGGTGATCGCCAGACAGGAAAAACAGCAATCGGAATTGATACCATCTTAAATCAAAAAGGGAAAAATGTAAAATGTATTTATGTTGCAATTGGGCAAAAAGCATCAACTGTTGCACAAATTGTTGAAAAATTACGGTCTGCTGGCGCATTAGAATATACAACAGTTGTTTCAGCCACAGCAAGTGAATTAGCGCCATTACAATACTTAGCACCATATACTGGTGTTACTATTGGTGAAGAATGGATGAAATCTGGTGAAAATGTCATTATTATTTATGATGATCTTTCAAAACATGCTGTTGCTTATCGAACAATGGCATTATTATTACACCGTCCACCTGGTCGCGAAGCATATCCTGGTGATATTTTTTATTTACATAGTCGGTTATTAGAACGCGCCGCGCGAGTAACAAAAGAATATGGAGGTGGGAGTATTACTGCTTTGCCAATTATTGAAACACAAGCGGGTGATATTTCAGCATATATTCCAACTAATGTTATTTCAATTACTGATGGGCAAATTTTCTTAAATAATGATCAGTTTAATGCTGGAATTCGCCCTGCGGCTGATGCGGGATTATCAGTGTCACGAGTAGGGTCAACAGCACAAATTAAAGCAATGAAACAAGTTGCTGGTTCATTAAAATTAGAATTAGCACAATATCGCGAACTACAAGCCTTTGCTCAATTTGGTTCTGATTTGGATGATGCGACAAAAGAAGTATTAGAACATGGAAAACGAGTAATTGAAATTTTAAAACAAAAACAATATTCACCGCTTTCACAAATTGACCAAGCAATTATTTTATTAGCAGTTAAGAAAAAAAGAATTCGTTGAATTCCAGTTGATAAAATTCAAGAATTTAAAGAAGAAATAATTGAACATTTTAATACAAAAGTAAAAAAATACTATACTGAATTAGCAAAGGCTAAAGCTTATAGCGATACCTTAATGACTAATATTGATAATGAAATTATTAATGTTGTTAAAAAAATTACCAATAAAATTGCTGATTATAAACCAGAAATGTTTGGACAAATTGAAGAGTGGAAAAAATTAGGACAATAAAGGTTAAAAGAATAAAATGGCAGTCAGAACAGATTTAAAAAAACAAATTACTTCAATTACTTCAACATCTAAAATAACACAAGCAATGAAATTGGTAGCGACAGCAAAATTAAAAAAAGTTGGTAAACGAATTTCTAATTCAAAACTATATTTTTCTGAAGTTTATACTGTTTTTAATGATATCATTAGTAAAGCAGATGATTCAATTTATCAAAAAAAAGATGGCATAAAAGATAGTAAACGCACTTGTTGAATCGTTGTTAATTCAAATTTAGGTTTATGTGGTGGTTATAATATTAATATTAATAAGTTGGTGTTACAAAAATTATGAAAAAGTGATTGTATTATTGCAATCGGTTCTAAAGCAGAAACATTTTATGCCCATAAAGGTTATGAAATTATACAAACAAGAAAAGATATTGATATTAATTTTTCTTATGATGATGCACGTGAGTTTGCACAAGAAATTTTATCTGGTTTTAATGGAAATACTTATGATGAAATTAAAATTGCTTATACAAAATTTATTAATAATGTAACTTTTGAACCAACAATTTTACAATTGTTACCAATTATTAAGGTAACACAACTTGAAGAACAAAAGCACATTAATGTTATTGCTGAATTTGAACCAGACCCAGCAACGATTTTAGAAAATGCGGTGCCAATGTATTTAAATACCATTTTATTTTCATCAATCGTTGAATCACAGGTTTCAGAACAAGCATCACGGCGAGTAGCAATGGAAAATGCAACAGATAATGCAAATGCAATGTTAGAAAAATTATCGTTATTATATAACCGTAAGCGTCAAGCAGCAATTACACAGGAAATTACAGAAATTGTTGCTGGGGCTGGGCGTGCAAGAAAATTAAGAGGTGGTTAAAAAAAATGGAGAAAAATGGAAAAGTAGTACAGGTGTTAGGACCTGTTGTTGATGTACGGTTTACGGAAGAATATTTGCCTGAATTATATAATGCTATTACGGTTAATAATAATGGTACAAAGTTAGTTTTAGAAGTTGTTCAACATATTGGTGATGATACCGTACGGGCAATTGCCTTAGGACCAACAGAAGGAATGGTTAGGGGAATGGATGTGATTGATACAAAAGCGCCAATTACAGTTCCGGTTGGTGAAGAGGTTTTAGGGCGCATGTTTAATGTTCTTGGAGAAGCAATTGATGAAAAACCACAACCAAAGACAAAGATAATGCGTACAATTCACCGTGAAGCACCATCATATGAAGAACAACAAACAACAGCTGCAATTTTAGAAACAGGCATTAAAATTGTTGACTTATTAGTTCCCTTTGCAAAGGGAGGGAAAATTGGTTTGTTTGGTGGTGCTGGAGTAGGAAAAACAGTACTAGTGCAAGAGTTAATTAATAATGTGGCAAAAGCACATGGAGGAATTTCTGTCTTTGCTGGTGTTGGTGAACGAACACGGGAAGGTAATGATTTATATTATGAAATGATTGAAGCTGGTGTTATTGATAAAACAGCTTTGGTTTTTGGGCAAATGAATGAAACACCAGGAGCTCGTATGCGAGTTGCTTTAACTGGATTAACAATTGCTGAATATTTCCGTGATGATAAAAACCAAGATGTTTTATTATTTATTGATAATATTTTCCGTTTTACCCAAGCTGGCTCTGAAGTATCAGCCTTATTAGGACGGATGCCATCAGCAGTTGGTTATCAACCGACATTAGCAACCGAAATGGGAGCATTACAAGAACGAATTACTTCAACAAAAAAAGGAAGTATTACTTCTGTCCAAGCAGTATATGTGCCAGCGGATGATTTAACTGATCCAGCTCCTGCAACAACATTTGCTCATTTAGATGCCAAGGTTGTCTTAGACCGCGAAATTGCAGCATTAGGAATTTATCCAGCAGTTGACCCACTAGGAAGTTCGTCTCGATTATTAGACCCATTAGTGGTTGGTGAAGAACATTATGAAGTAGCACGAGGAGTACAAGAAATCCTACAAAAGTTTAAAGAATTACAATCAATTATAGCCATTTTAGGGATGGATGAATTATCAGATGAAGATAAATTAGCTGTTGCAAGAGCACGAAAAATTCGTAACTTTTTATCACAACCATTTTTTGTAGCTGAAAAGTTTTCTGGAAAAACAGGAAAATATGTCCCTGTGGTAGAAACAATTCGTGCTTTTAGAGAAATATTAGCAGGAAAATATGATGATGTACCAGAACAAGCATTCTTATATGTTGGAACAATTGATGAGGTTGTTAAAGCTGCTGAAGCTTTAAAACATAATTAAAATGGCGAATCAAATTAGTTTAAAAATTATTACACCACAGGGCGTCATTGTTAATCGCTTAGTTGATATTATAACAGTGAAAACAATTACGGGATATATGGGTATTTTGTATGGTCATATTCCTATTATTTCAACAATTGTTCCATCTGAAATTACATACAAAGTTAATAATAAAGAATATAAATTAAGTATTTCTGGTGGAATTTTGCAAGTTGAACAAGAATTCGTTAAAATTCTTACTGATGAAGTTGAACCTATTAGTTAGATATGAAAATAGAAATCTCTTTTTGAGATTTTTTGTTTTAATTTTCTTAATTATAAATATAAAATAAAACATGATAGAATGATAATGTCTGAGACTACTTATATAATAAACTAAGTAATATTAAAAGAAGGTAGGTAATATAATGATAGTAAAAATGATCGTGTGTGATATTGATGGAACATTAGTAACTGATAAAGATAAAAAGATTCCAACTATAAATATTGAGGCTTTAAAAAAGGCTCAAGCAAGGGGTATTTTAGTAACGATTGCTTCAGGACGGGTTCCCAGTAGTTTATTTGATTATGCAACAACATTAGGAATTCTTAACCATTGTCCGTATGTTATTGGTGCTAATGGTGGGGCTGTTTTAAATTTAAAAACAAAAGAATATGTCTATGATGAAATAATTTTATATCAAGATACATTATGAGCAATGAATATTGTTCGAGAATTTGGTCATGATTTTTATTTAGCACCACTTAATGAACAAGAAGCTTATGTTTCGCAATCAAGTATTATTAAAGATGATCTTTTTTTATTTCGTAATACTGACATTAAAGCAATTGTTTTAGATTGAAATAAAATTCCGCAAATGCGTAAGGTTGTAATTTCTTGTCATGATGAACAAAAACAAAATTGGTTACGACAACAAATTTCGGTCAGTAAAACATTAAGGACAGAAGTTACGGGATATGGGTTTATTGAGATTATTCCTAAAAATGTTAATAAATGACAGGGAATTTTAAAATTAATTGAAGTATTTAAATATAAAGAAAATCACCATCTTGATTTAGATGAAATTATGTGTTTTGGTGATCAAATGAATGACTATGAGATGATTAAAAATTCAAAATATGGAATTGCATTAGCCAATGCTACACCGCAATTAAAAGAAGTTGCTTTTGCAGTAACTGCAAAAGATAATAATGCGGCAGGAATTGCTGATTATCTTTATAAGACAATATTAAAATAGAAGATGAGGTTGTCATGTTAAAAATTAATGGTAATCAAATTAAATTAATTGTTACTGATTTTGATAGCACATTGATTACTGATGAGCAAGAATTACCAACTCTTGTTCGAAATAAATTACTTGCATTGCAAACAAAAGGGATTGCTGTATAAATTACATCAGGGTGGATGCCCCTTGGTTTTGATAATTACACAATAGAATTAAAATTAAGGATTATTGTCAATATGTTATTGGGGCTAATGGTGCTTTAGTGTATGATGATAAAAACAATAAGTTAGTTTATAGTAATTTAATACCAGTTTCGGATTTAGTTATTGTAATTGATATTTTATTAAAATATCAATGTAATTTTACAATTTCGTATCAAGATGATGATAATTTATATTGTGCGGGTGAAAAATTATTAAAAATTAAATCAAAACCAGGTGCATTTTTAGATGGAATGAAGCAAGCAAAACCATTCTGCTTTGATGATATTAGAATAGCTAATAAAATTGTTGCAAAGCATTCATCCAAAATAATGTTTCAATAAATGTATACAGCTTTAAAATAAGTTTTAAATATTAATGTTGAACAACTGTCTGAATATGGATGTGATATTGTACATGGTAATTCAAATAAAGGGCAAGCAATTTTACATTTAATTGATATTTTAAATCAAAGGCAAGGACGAGAAATTAAATTAGAAAATTTTTTATATTTTGGCGATAATTATAATGACCGTCTTGTGTTTGAAATTTTACCTTATGCAATTGCAATGGAACATACTTCAACTCCGATTTTAAATTTAGCATATAATGTAGCTAGCAGCAATAATGCCGGAGGAATTTATCATTATTTAAGCAACCTTAAAAAAATAATTAAAATTAATTTAAAATACAATAATTTTTGTAATTTTATAGTATTATTAATAAGAACATAATTTAATTTAGAGAGGGATATTTTAATGAACCTATCAAGTATGATGTTTTTAGCAATTGAACCACAAGTAGCCAATACAATTATTTATGTTTTTGAAATAATTGCTTTAATTGTATCAATTATTATGATTATTATTGGTTTATTACAAAACAAAAAAGCACAAACAGGATTAAGTGCTTTAAATGGTGGTAATGATGAATTATTTGCTAATAGTAAAGAACGTGGGTTAGATCGAACATTATCTATTTTTATGTTAGCATTTGGTTCAACATTATTAATTATTACATTATTGATAAATTTATTAACAAAAGTTCTATTGTAATAATTAAATCTTTAAAAATATCATTAATTGAAAAGAGATTTAAAAATGTCTCTTTTTTCATTTAGGGGGAAAGGTATATGCACGATCGAATTGTAGCTATTTTAAAAAAACAAACAAAACCAATTGATACAATTGAATTAGCACAGTTATTAGATATTAATAAAATTAATGATAATAAAATGATGTTAAAAGTTTTGGTTGAATTAGAAAATGATAATATTATTGGGGTCACACAACAACATCGGTTCTATTATTTTGATCCAAAAATTTATTTACGAGGAGTTATTAGCATTAATAAAAAAGGTTTTGGTTTTATTAAAATTAGTGAAAACCAAGAAGAATACTATGTTAAACAAGATGATTTAAATAATGCCTTAGACCAAGATCAAGTTTTGTTTATTTTAAAAAAACAAAAAAATGATAATAATTCTAAAAAAGCAGAAGCACAAGTAATTAAAGTTTTGAAGCGAAATAATGAATATGTAGTTGGAGTTATTAAAAAGAATCGTCATCAACAAAAATATTTGGAAATTTTAAATAATAAATTAACGCAATATCGTGCTGAAATTATTAATTTAGCTGATGCAATTGAAAATACAATTGTAAAGGGAATAATTATAAATATTAATAATAAAAACAATTTAATGCAAGTTAAAATTATTGAGATTATTGGTAATACTAATAAAGTCGGTGTTGATGTCTTGGCTATTTTACATGAATTTAATATTCGTACTAAATTTAATGAAGAAACATTAAATGAAGCCAACCAAATTAAACAAGATGTTGATGTTGCAAGAATGTTAGCAGATAAATCGCGACTTGATTTACAAGTAGAAATGTTTGTTACAATTGATGGGAATGATTCAAAAGATTTTGATGATGCTATTTTAGTTAAAAAAAATCAAAATGGTAATTATTTATTATTGGTTGCGATTGCTGATGTTGCGCATTATGTTCCACAGAATAGTTATCTTGATAAAGAAGCTTTTGACCGAGGGTGTTCAGTTTATTTAATTAACCGGGTTGTTCCAATGTTGCCAGAAAAATTAAGTAATTGTATTTGTTCGTTAAATCCTTTTGAACCACGATTAACATTAATTTGTGAAATGGAAATTAATCAACAGGGACATGTTGTTAATTCTAGTATTTATAAAGCTGTCATTATTTCAAAAGCGCAATTAACTTATGATGAAGTTAATAAGTTATTCTGCCAAGAAAAAAATCAAATCTCAGGTGAAATTGCTCAAATGTTGCTTTTAGCGCAACAGTTATATCAAATTTTAGTTTTAAAAAAAGAAAATGATGGGGTTGTTGATTTTGATTTAGATGAACCAAAGTTTATTGTTGATAAAAATGGTAAGATTAAAGATATTGTTGTTCTAGAGCGTGCTGATGCAGAAAAATTGATTGAGAGTTTTATGATTCGCGCTAATGAAACGGTAGCTGAGACAATTTATTGAATGGATTTGCCATTTATTTATCGTGTGCATGATAAGCCAAAACCAAAAAAATTGTTTGATTTGTATACGCAATTATCTTATTTAGGTTTAAATATTAAAGGTAAGTTAGAAAATATTCATTCTAAATATTTACAGCAAATTTTAAATAAGTTAAAGGATAAGGAAAATTTTAAAGTTATTTCAGCTTTAGTATTAAGAAGTATGGAAAAAGCTAAATATAGTGCTATTAATGATGGTCATTTTGGGCTGGCATCTTGATGTTATACGCACTTTACTTCACCAATTCGGCGTTATCCCGATTTAGTTGTTCATCGTTTATTGAAAGAATATTTATTCCAAGGAAAAGTTAAAATTACTGATTTAGAACAAACGCGAACTTTTGTTAGTCATGCTAGTCAACAGTCATCCCTTGCAGAATTACGGGCAATGGAATATGAGCGGGAAGTTGACAAAATGAAAGAAGCTGAATATATGGAAGATAAAATTGGCTATGAATATGATGGTATTATTACTGGAGTTACTTCGTTTGGAATTTTTGTTGAATTACAAAATACGATTGAAGGTTTGGTTCATATTACTGATTTAAAAAATGACTATTACGTTTTTGATGAAAAAAGTTTAAAATTAATTGGAGAACGGAAACGAAAAGAATATTTTTTAGGAAAAAAAGTACGAATTAGAGTAAAGAAAGTAAGTAAAAAATTACGGCAAATTGATTTTAAATTAGTTGATTAAGGAGTTGATATTAATGTTGACAATTACAGTTAATAAAAAAGCACGGTATAATTATGAAATTATTAAAACCTATGAAGCTGGTATTGTTTTGACAGGCAGTGAGATTAAGTCAATTCGTAATAATGATGTATCAATTAATGAGGCCTTTGTTATTATTCGAAAAAATGAGGCCTTTGTTATCAATATAATAATTGCTCAATATAAATTTTCAACATCATATGTACCAGATGCTGATCGGACTAGAAAATTGCTTTTGCATAAAAAAGAAATTAAAAAAATTTTGCAACGAATTAAATTAGAACGTTTAACATTAGTGCCATTAAAGTTATATCTTAAAAATAATTATGCTAAATTAGAAATTGCTTTAGTTCGTGGGAAGAAGAATTATGATAAACGAGAAACAATTAAGCAACGCGATAATGAGCGTTTACGTCGGAAATATTAATTTTTAAAAAGTTAATTTTAGAAATTTTATTTTTCTGATATTAAATATGTTAAAATTAATAAAAAGTATGACATTGTTATTTATTAATTAGTAATAATAATTTATTAAATAATATCTTATATAAGAATGAGTTTTAAAATTATGAATCCCAAACAACACCCATAAGGTTGTTATGCTTGTAATTGTTCTTGTTTAGGAACTGGTGGTGAATTTTATACCAACTTCTCTAATTGCAGTTCTAAGGATAATCATACACAAAAGAAAACAGGAAAACCTTGAAATTAGAAAAAGTAAATAAATAAATTTTAATTTATAATATTATTTTAAACTTTATAAGTATTAAAAATTAACTAAGATGATTGAAAATTCCATAAGAAAGGCGAATATCTTGTATGGAAATAACTAATAAAACAATAGTTTTAATGATTGATTTTGACAATTTTAATAGTGATGAGCATTTAAATATTTTATTTGATTAGTTAGAATAGATGGGAAATGTTATTTATAAAGGTGCATTTTATTCTAATACAGATGATAAAAACATATATGAAAAAGGGGAAAAATATGGTTTTAATGATTTTATTGTTGATACTACATATTCAAGTCGTAAAAATTCGGTTGATATTAGAATTGCTTTGGATGTAATGGAATGATTAAGAAAAGATTATGTTGATTGTTTTTGTTTGGCAACTAATAATTTAGATTTTGCTCCAATTGTAAGAAGAATTAAACAGAAAAATAAAACAGTTATTGGTGTAGGAAATTTGGTAGTATAAATTATTTTGAGGTTTTTAATAAAATTAAGTTTCGTTTATAACTAAATATATACCAAAATTTATAAAAAATTCAACTTTTTTAAAAATATAATTTTTAATTGAAGAAATAATTTATAAAATTATGAATTTTGACATACTAAAAAATACTTTTTAAAGTTATTACTAATTTTAAAAGGTTTTTTATTTTTTATAAAGATAAAAATTGATTTTGAGATTGATTTAAATTAAAAATATTAAATTTAATTTTTTCTTCATTGGTTTGACTATTAAGTCTTAATATTGAAGCAATTAGGTAGTTGTAAAAAAGCTTAGGTTTTATAAATTTTAGTATTATTTAGTCATAAGCGAAACTTAATTTGTTTCTAATTACTTAATTTCATTAAAACCTAAGGATAATGAACACTACCGCAAAAAGACACTTTGGTTGTTGAAATTTTAGGATATGTTTTTTTAAGTTCTTTTGGTGCAGTTGGGCTATATTGCTTTGGTACATGATTATTGAATAAATATCGGTATAAGAAAATAAGCCGAAAGTAAAACAAAATTAATAAAATTTTTTAAAATAACGTTTTTCATTTGACTTTTAATAAAAATTATAATATTATATTACTTGGTATTGTGCCATAGTCATCAAAATACCATAGACAGCAACGGATTTTATTAAATCTTAATTATGTTGCCGAGGCATTATTGAGATATAGAATAATGACATGTTTTTATATTATTTAAATAATGTTTTAGGTAATTAATCCATTGGTTAATTGCCTTTGCTTTTAAAATTATTATAGGGAGGCGAAGAATGAAGCCAGCAATGAAAATTAAAACATCAGTTGTTAATGAAATTGTTAATAACTTTAAAAATGCTAATTCAACAGTTATTATTGAATATCAAAAATTAACGGTTGCTGAATTTACAGAACTAAGAAGAATGCTTACAAAACAAGATGTAAACATTAAAGTATATAAAAATAACTTAGTAAGTTTGGCTGCTAAAGAGGCGGGATTTGCTGAATTGGACCAATTTTTAACAGGTCCTAATGCTTTTGTGTTTGGTACAGGTGAACAGATGGCTGCCGCAAAAACTTTAGCAAAATTTGCAAAAATACATCCAGCAATAAAATTAAAAGCTGGAATTTATGAGGGTAAAGTTTTAGATACAAAAGCAATTGTTGGAATTGCAGCGTTATCAACAAAAGATGAATTATTATCAATGTTTGGAGTAAGTTTATTATACCCATTACGTATGTTTGCAGTAGTAGTTAAAGAAATTGCTAAAACAAAAACTGAATAATTAGTTATGTTATTTAAAGATTTTATAGAAAAATCTTAATGAGGAGGAAAATATTATGGCATTATCAAAATATGAGATTATTAAAGCATTAGAAGAAATGAAATTATCGGAATTAAATGAATTAGTAAAAGGAATTGAAGATCATTTTGGTGTTGTAGCAGCTGCTGCTGCTCCTGCAGAAGCAGCAGCAGCTGCTGGTCCTTCAGAGGTTAATATTGTGTTAACAGATACAGGACCAAGTAAAGTTGCAATTATTAAATTAGTTAAAGAAATTACTGGAAAAGAATTACTGGCAGCAAAAGCAATTATTGATAAATTACCAGCAGTAATTAAAGAAAAAGTAAAGATAGAAGAAGCAGAAGAAATTAAAGGAAAATTATTAACTGCTGGAGCTTCAGTTGACCTTAAATAATTTAATTTTCTTAAAAAAAGCAAAAATAGCCCTTTGCTTTTTTTTGTAAAATATTACTATGTAAAAATATAGGAGTGGAAAAAAATATTAATAAATTTTTTATCTAATATCACTTTTAATAGATTTATTAACTTTATAAATAATATCTTTTCATCAATTTTTTTTGAATTTTTATTTTTTTCATTATTAGTATTTTAATCCGCATTAGTTTTTTAAAAACAAAATCTATTAAAAATATTAATAACACTTTTACTAAATTTGCAATTATTAGCTTTATTTTTACTTTTATTAGCAATTTATCAATTTTACTTGTTCTTAATATTTTTATTCAATTTTCTTTTGGATGAATATAAAGATCAATAATTAATTTATTAAATTTTATTTTTTTATTATTTGCTATTGTAGAAACCACAAACATTTTATACTTTTACGGTATTTACAATTTTTAGAAACAAATTTTATTAATATTTTAATTAAGGAGTTGAAATTATGCAAACAAAGCAATATTTTATTTTACGGTCGTTAGTGAAAAAGTAGGGTAAAGATATTGTTATTAATACTGTTAATAAGATTGCAAAAGATATTGAAATTAAAAAGTAAAATAATAAATTATTCTGCGTAATTTATTAGCGGATAATTTATTTAATTGTAAATTATTTTAATTGGTGATACCATTCATGATAAACAAAAAATAGTTGGTATCACATTTGTAAAAAATGAATTTATTATTTCTTCGATATTTTATTTCTCCTTTCTATTTAAAATAATTTATACAGAGAGAGAACTATAATAATATCAATTTAATTATAAATTATTAATTTTATATTTTAATAACTATTATTAAAAATTAAATAGTATTTTTCAATGTGCCAATTTTTATTATTTTATATATTTAACATTGTTAATAACATTGTTTATTAAACATTAAATAAACAATATATTAGTAATATGTATAACATTTTTAATAATCAATGTTTTTATCAATAAATTAGCAATATATAAACATTAAATATAATAATATTTATTACAATAAAGGAGTATTTATATGAAAAAAGTTATAGATAGTATTGATGAAATATTTTCTGAAAATAATCGTGAACAAATTTTAGAAAAAGTAAAAAGTTTTTATGAAAATAAACTTGCTGAAAAAGATAATCAAATAACTTTTCTAGAAAATACAACATCAAGCGAAATTGTATTAAGAGATGAATTAATTGAAAAATTAAGAAAAAATCAATTATTTAAAGAATATTTTTATTATCAAAAAATATGTAATGATTGTGATTTATCAGATAATTTTAAATTAAATATTAATTATAATAGTTATTGTCAAAATTGCTCAGGAGATAGTTTTGATTTAAAGGAATTTACTGAAATTATATGTTTTAAAGATAATTCAAAATATGACAAATTACCTAGTAAGGATGTGAAATAATAAGTAATTTTGTTAAGAAAAATCATAATATAGCAAATTATTTTATTTCTAAGGAACTTATTTCTTTTAAAACAGATAAAGCAAGTTTTATAAATTTACCTAATCATAATCGCCATATTGGTTTTTGGTTGAGTAATAAGTTTATTTATCCTATTCAAAAACACTATAAACAAGTAGCGATTGGTTTGATTTATGATAATTCTTATCGTATTGTAAAATATGATGAAAATTTAAAACAACACGATTGAAAATATTTAACTGGAACAGAATTAACTAATTTATATAATCAATATAAACAAAACTATTTTACGCGCATGCACAAAGCATTATTTTGGTAGTAAGAAAAAAGTTTAGGTTTTGGTATAAAAATTATTCTTTATTTTAAATATATTTCTAAAACACTGATAAATCAACCTTTTAAAAAGTTATCTAATTATTTTATTTATATTTTTTATAAAACCTAAGCTTTTGTAATACTATCATTATTTTTAAATGAACCTAAAAAAGTAAAAACAAATAACAATAATAATTTAATAAATTGAAATGATGAAAAAGTAGAACAATTAATTCGCGATTTGGAAGAATTAGATAATGAGTTTATATAATTATTGAGTTCAATTTGTTAGTTATATTTTTAGTTCAGATACCTCTGAATTTTTATATGTTTTATCGTTTGTATTATTTATCGTTTTATTTTTTGGAATTTTTTTTAAACTTATTCAAAAAATGTGGAGTTTTTAAAGATGAAAAATGATTGAGAAAAATTAAAAGAGTTTTTTATTCATATATTTTTGTTTATAGATAAAACGAATGTTGAAAATATTACAACTTTAAATTTAACACAAAATGAATATTTAACTATGATGGTTGGTGTTTGAATTGTTATTTTGTTTTTAACTTGGTTTTTCTTGTGAATGGTTTTTAAAATAGTCAGTTGTTTTAAATAATTAAATTTTGTTATTATTATGGTTTTCTCTCCCTATAAAATTTTAAAATCTTTTTTTGAATATAATATATATTTTCATTATTAATGCAGTAAATTAATATAAATAATATTGTAAAAAATATTTCTTTTGCGTTTATTTAACTAATATTTTTAAATATTAGTTGTACAAAATTAATTGTAGTAATTAATTTTCCGATAGGATTGATTAAAAAGTTTATAATTTCAATAATAGGTAATAATATTGAAATTATTTTTAAAATTTTCTTAATTTTTATCACTCTCCTTTAAATTTGTAGGGAGAGAAAAACCATAATAATACTAGTTTAATTATAAATAACTATTGGAGGTAAAATGAAAAAGTTTGTATTTTTTCTAATATATTTTTATTATATTAGTGGTTCAATGTTTTTATTTAGTTTAATTGATTTATTAATTTGGATAATTTCTTTAAATTGTACTGGTTTAGTTTTTTAATTATTATTTGTTTTACAATGTAGATATTTTATTTGATGAATTTGAAAAATTATTTATTATCAGTTAAATATTATTTGTTTAGTTTACTTTATTTGAGATAATCCGTTATCAGTAATTATTGGTAAGTTAGGAACTGGTAAAACATTACTTTTAACTTTTTTATCACAAGTTATGAAACTTTTAATGAAGAAAATTTATAGTAATTATCCAATTGAAGATGATGTAATAAAACTTTTAACTTTTAATAATTTAGATTTTATTGATAGAACAAAATTAGTGTCACCTGATGATAGTTTAATTTTGTTTGATGAGAGTTTTTTATATATTGATGGAACTAGTCCTCACGAAGTTAAAAAAGTTCATGGTGGTAAAAGTGTGTGGTTTCTACAATTTTTACCGTACAGCGTGAGGGAATGATGTGAAATAATATTCGTCATTTAGCAAGTGGTATTATTATTCCGATTTCATTAAAAAAACCTGTTAAGTCAAAATTAGGTAATATTTTTAATCGTAGTTTTGTTATGCGAATTGGTATTTTCCAAGATATTACAGATTATTAATTACGCTTCATCTATCCCTAGACAACTTTATATAAATAAAATAACCTTTTGGAGTTCCAACCCTCTTGTTTTTTTAGTGTCCGATATTGTTTTTTCAGTTTAACAACCCTCTTTTTATAAAAACAAGCCAAAAAACACATGCTCTGACATTTCGCAAGTGATTAATCTTGCCGAGAATTAAAGAAATAAATAGGAGTAGTAAATCCAATCGCTTTCACACTTTCTTTAAAGCTTCGTACCATATATGAGTTATCCATCTTTAAACATCAAAAAATATTAAGTTTTAAAGATTGAATTTTGGATTAATCGTTAGATAGTATCTTTATTTTTTTTGTCTCATTATCTTTTTTAATTCTTTGTTTATTAAATATATTTTTTAGTAATATATTTAATAATTAACTAACAACTAAATAAAACAATTATTCAAAATTTTTTAAGAAAAGAAAGGATGGATTTTTCTGAAAAAACATATTTTATTAAGTGAAAAAGATACTATCTAACGATTAATCTAATAAATATAAGTATTTTTTACAAAATAAAAAGCACTTTATTCTTTTTCAATAAAGTGCTACATTTGTATTTACAATTTACAGAGATATATTATGTGATATATGAAAATACAATAATTATATTTTAAATATTAAAGATTGTTTATATACCTCTGCTAATGCAAGTAAAGATAGAGATGATTTATTACAATTACTAGGTGTAATAGAAGATATTAATTAAAGACTAAGATTACTCATTATTCAAGAATTTAGTAAAGATGAAAATTTAACTTATAAATATGGTAAAGGTTGAAAATATAATAATGAAAAAATAAGGTAGTAAGAAAAAAGTTTAGGTTTTGGTATAAAAATTATTCTTTATTTTAAATATATTTCTAAAACACTGATAAATCAACCTTTTAAAAAGTTATCTAATTATTTTATTTATATTTTTTATAAAACCTAAGCTTTTGTAATACTATCAAAAATAAGTAATCATTTACGCGATGCAATTATTATTGCTAATTATAAGGGGTAATATTATAAAACATTCATTTAATCAAAAAACAGGGAAATATTATTCTAAATTAATTCGTAATGTTAATATTTACTTAAATGAAAATGAAGAAAAAGTTTGAAATGAATTTAATGACTTTACTTATTCACAACAAATTGAATATCTTATTAATTTTTATATAAAACACAATAAAATCGGTGATAAATATAAATAAATATATTTTATGTTATAGTTCAGAATAAGGTAATCGCCCTTGTAAAACTCCACTTGGTGAATATATAACTGGTAACGATATTGAAGATGTAAATATCAATTCAACCTGAGACTGAAAATATTTAATCAATAAATATGGTGAAAAGAATTTAATTATCTTAAAAACAAATAAAAAATAACCAATTAAGGTTATTTTTTTAAATACTATTTGTTAGTTGTCTAATAGCATCTTTTTGTGCTTTTTTTATCGTTTACTTTAACTTGTTTTTTAACATTTTTAATTTGACCTGTTTTTAATGCTAATTCTGTTGTATAATCAGCTCCTCTTAAATGTTTTTCACGGGCAATAACAACAGTTATTAATTCTCTAATTTCTGCTTTATATTTTTTAATTTTTTTAGCAGATAATCTAAGAATACTAAGACTACCCATTTCTCCTTCCCCCGCTAACACGAGTAAAGTAATTATTAATGTATCATTTAACATTTTTTTAATTCCTTTCTTATCCTTACTCAAACAGTGGCCATCCATCCTTTCAGAACAAAATAATTTATAAATTAAACTATATAACCACCCAAAAATATCAACTACCCCTATAAATATAGTTTATTTTAAATTTAATTCTTTGTTATTTTCATTTTGTATATTTTTAATTTTTCTTCTGTTATACCATCTAAATTATTTAATTATTTTGCTACTCTTAGTTGAATAACGCGCGGATTAATCCGACAATCTAAGTAATGTCTTAAATGGTATTTTTTTCATTTTGATTTATCAATTCAAATAATAATTAAAGAAATTATTAAAGTAATTAAAGGTAAAATTGTAAATAATAATCCCATTTTAGATATTTTTAATTGTGGAATATCAATTTTCATATATACTTTTGGTTTACTACTAGCAACAAATATACCATGAATTCCATGAGTAAATAAAGGTGTTAATAATATAGCAATTCAATTACCTTAATATTGACCATAATTATATCAATTAATATTATCTTTTATTGTATTAATCATCCCATATTCTAACCAACCATTAAGTAATAAAAATAATATTGTATAAAAACCAACAACTCAACTACGAATTTTATATTTTCTTTTTCATTCTCTAATATCTTTATGAGTTCAATTATAAGTTGTAATAGGGTCTTTTTTAAATCAATTTCAAGGTAAGGCGCCCTTTAATCAAGTTGTTTTATCTTGTTTCATAATTATTTACCTCATTTTTGGTCGCATGGAAAAAAGTAGGGTTTTGAAAAAAACTTAGAAATTGAATAAAAATAATAAACCATTTACTAAAATGGTTTTTTTATTTGCAAAACCATATTGTTAATTAATTTATTGATTCAGAGAAAGGACAATACCTTAAATTCTTAAAATAGAAACTTTTATCACAACTTTTGGTTACCTTCTTTAAGTTGTGTTACACATTTATAAATATCTCAGAAATCTTTACAAAATGTACCTGTTTTTTCTCCTTGTTTAAGGTGTTGTCCTTTCTCTGTTTCAGTTAATTAATTTGCTAATAAAAAAACTTAATAAAAAGGAAGGAGTAAGTAATGAAAATTAATAAGCAACAACAAATTTGTGATATTGATAACTGCTATAAAGCAATATCATTCATTATCGAAGAATTTTTATCAAATAAAGTTTTATGAACTTGCGAAAAACACAAAGATTTATTAAATCGGACAAAAGATAAAAAACAAAAGCGGTTTTATAAACGCTTAGAAAATTAAAAAATTATATTTGATGATAAAACTGGTTCTTTAAAACTTTGATTTTACAAAACAATTTAATGCAGTGTGGGGCGGTTATTTTAAATAACTAAGTGTTTCCATAAGAACATGAGTTTAAACTCATTCCCACAGCCAGCCGAGGCAAGTACTGAAATAGTGTATGAGGAAAAATGTAAATCGGCGCTGGTTCATTAGAACTAAGCGATAGTCGTGATAAGTGCAAGGTCAACATCAAACGACAATAAATATTGAGATGGCCACTTTATAAATAAATTTGCGATAGATATTACTTCTTAGAAGTGACAGCGGTTTAATAAAAACCACAAAGTCAGCATTGGGCTCTTCAAGGTGCAAGTGAATTTATTTTAAAAACTGAACGCTTTGACCTGAAATGGTGCGGATGAAGAGAGAGAATTCTCTGGCGTAAAAAATAAAAAACAACTGTGGATTATTAAACATTCAAACAATTAACATACCACCACCACTCACACCTAGTGAGGCGGATTGCGTAGTAAATAAAATAGATAAATATTTATATAACTAATTCTTGCTTTGGCACTTTCACTCAGGAGTGAGTGCCAGCGAGTTAAAAATCAAAAGAATAATTTGGTAGGTAAATATGAAAAAGAAAATTTGTCTTAAACAAAAATATTGAGGTTGTTGTTTTAAATGCAATCAAGAAAACAAATTACAAAAATTAATGCTTAGAAGTTATCCGGTATCATTTGAAAATATAACTGATGAACATTGAGTACTAGGTAAACAAAATTAGGGGGAATTAAATTATGAATAAAAGATATTTATTATTATCAAAAATTAAGTTTGCTGATTTTGATAATATAACTTCACAGTTATTTTATACATTATAAGAAGCAAAAATTACTGCTAATATTGAAAATCAACAAGAATGATTAACAACTATTATTAATTTAGAAAATGAAAATATTAAATGACAAGGATGTGAATAATATGTGAAAAGATGAAAATAGCAATGTTTATATCGAAGAAGATTTATTTAATATAGCATTAGAAGAATGTTATTCAGAAGAAAGCGCTTATGACTATATTGATAATTTAATTAATGAAATGGAATTAGAGGAAATTTAATTATGGAAGATTTAAAGTTAAATAATGAAGCTAAAAATATTACTTATCCGTTTTGTTTAAAAGGAAATGATTTTAAAGAATTAAGTTTAAAAGCATTAACAATTAAAAAATGAATTGATGAAAATGGACAAGAATTAGCAGAATTTATATATCGACAACAAGCTTGATTAATAAATGGAGAATATAAATCACAATCATTAAAAGATTTAAAATTAGTAGTTTCAAAAATTGATTATATTTTTAGAAAACCATTAGAATTAATAAAAAATTTTAAAGATGAATTAAATTTTATTAGAAAAGATATTTTGAATTTAGAAAATAATATTAAGAGTAATCATGATTCTTTAAAAAATAGTGTCATTAATATTCAATTTCAAAAACAAAATAAAATTATTGAAACTCATAAAAAAGAACAATTTTTAGAAATTAAAAGTGTAGCAAAACAAGAACAAGAATTAAAAATTATTACTAGTAATTTTCGTAAAGATAAATTATTAATTAAAAATATTGAAGTTATTGGTATTAATGATGATTTTTTACAAAATGCCAATAAATTAGAACTTATTAATTTAATTAAAAATTATTTAATTGTTGATGAACAAATTGTTAAAAACGAAATTAAAGACCAATGAGATAGTGATAAAGATATTAATTTAATTGGTGTTAAAGGTATTAATTTTAAAATAAATAAAGGAGAAAAATAATATGGCAAATATTGTTGAATTTTTAAGAACAGATAAAGCAACTGATTGAATAAAAAGTAAATTTTATAGTGAAAATGAAATTGCAAGATTTAAAAGTAATATAGTTGCAATATCAAATAGTAATGAATTATTACAAAAAGCAGACCCAAAAACAATTATGACCGCTTGTTATCAAGGTGTTTTATTAAACTTACCTATGGAAAAGCAATTCGGATATGCTTATGTCGTACCATATAATACTAAAATAACAAGAATTATTAATGGTCGTGAAATCCAAGAGTGAATTAATCAAGCTCAATTTCAAATGGGGTATAAAGGTTATATTCAATTAGCTCAAAGAAGTGGACAATATTTAGATATGTCAGTATCAGATGTAAGAGAAAATGAATTAGTAAATTATGATCGTTTAAAAGGTGCTACTTTTAATTGAATTCAAAATGAAGATGAAAGAGAAAAATTACCAATTATAGGTTATGTAGCATATTTTAAAATGGTTAATGGTTTTGAAAAAACATTATATATGACAAAAGAACAAATGGAAAATCATTTTATGAAATATTCTAAAACTTATGCTAAAAATAAATCATTTTATATTGCTACTTTTGATGAAATGGCACTTAAAACAGTATTAACTAGTTTATTGCGAAAATGAGGCATTATGTCAGTTGAATTACAACAAGCTTATAAATCAGACCAAGCAGTTATTACACCTAATGATGAAAAGATTTATATTGATAATGATAGTAATATAAACATAAATAATAGTCAAATTAGCAACGAAAATATATCAAATAATAATTTACGTGAATCAAGTAAAGAATTGACAGATAATAATGTAGTAAAAGAAGAAGATATATCAAATATAGTACCAACAGTTAACAATGATGAGGAATGAGCGACTTGATAAAAATAGGTATTGACCCATCAGGAACCGGTACTACGGCTGTTGCTATTTTTGAAGATAATAAATTAATTGATAAATATGAATATACAAATCGTGATTGAATTACACAAACCGATATTATTTTAGATAAGTTAAAACAAGATGCAATTATTAATATTGAAGATTGTTTATATACATCTGCTAGCGCGAGTAAAGATAGAGATGATTTATTAAAACTTATAGGGGCAATTAAATATAAAACAGAAAAATTATTAAATATTAATTGAGTATCACCACGTCATACTAAATCAATTGTTAAAAATATAGAAAATTTAAGTAAATATAATGATAATTGTATGTGAGAATATGAAAAAAATAATAATTTAACCTATCAATATGGTAAAGGTTGAAAATATAATAATGAAAAAATAAGTAATCATTTACGCGATGCAATTATTATTGCTAATTATAAGGGTTAATATTATGAAACAATCCTATAATCAAAAAACAGAAAAATATTATTCTAAATTAATTCGCAATGTTAATGTTTACTTAAATGAAAATGAAGAAAAAGTTTGAAATGAATTTAATAACTTTACTTATTCACAACGAATAGAATATCTTATTAATTTTTATATAGCACATAAAAATGGCGGTGATAAATATGAATAAATATATTTTATGTTATAGTTCAGAACAAGGTAATCGCACTTGTAAAACTCCACTTAGTTAATATATAACTGGCACTGATATTGAAGATGTAAATATCAATTCAACCTGAAACTAAGAATATTTAATCAATAAATATAGTGAAAAGAATTTAATTATCTTAAAAACAAATAAAAAATAACCAATTAAGGTTATTTTTTTTATAAACAATTAGTTAATTGACTAATAGCTTCTTTGTGTGAAGCTTTTTTATCGTTTACTTTTACTTGTTTTTTAACATTTTTAATTTGACCTGTACGAAATGCTAAATCTGTTGCTTTATCTGTTCCATACAAATGTTTTTCGTGAGCAATAACCGCAGTTTTTAATTCTCTAATTTCTGATTTTATTTTTTTAATTTTCTTAATTGAAAATACAAAACCACCAAGAACTAAAACGCCAACTGCACCTGCTCCCACAAGTAAACCAATAAATAATTCTGAAATCATTTTTTTAATTTCCTTTCTATCTCTACTAATACGACTGCAGACCATATTTTCAAAACAAAATAATTTATAAAATAGGCTATATAACCACCCAAAATATCAACCGCCCCTATATATAGTCTATTTTAATAACATTTCTTTATTATTTATTTCGCCCCTTTTTAGTACAATATTGATTTCAACTTTCAATCTGTTATATTGTTTGTTTACAATTATGACAAATATTAATATTATGTTTTTTAAGATAATTACGAAATATTAGTCAACCAAATAATAATAAATATAATGTATAACTTGGTATTTTATAAACTTGTTCTAAACATTTCCCAACCGGTAATTTAATTGCTGGTATTTTAGGTATTTTAGTAGTTAATCAAGCAGCACTATGTAATATAGGATAAGATATAACAATTCCAGCATATCCAAAAAAGCCGCCATCAGTTATATTGTGTTGTCCAAACATAAATTCTTTAACTGATTCTAAACTTGGAATTCAATTAAAATGTAAACTAGTAAAAAATAATCCGTATAAACTTAAAAATGGAGTATGATATAAAATTGATAAGGCATTATATCGCATAATATATGCTTTTTTAATATGAAATGGATATTTATCATATTTTAAAAACTTACGATTTTTTCAAGCTTTAAAACTTTTTAAAGGTGTTTTATTTTCAGCACCAGTAATTTTTTGCCAATAACTCTGTGTATCGGTATTAATTGTAATATTTTTATCAACCATATTAACTCACCAATTTTCTTTCAACTATAACACCTAGCATAATATCGCCTGTATTTCCTAATGACCCATTATCAAACAAACTAAAACTATAAGGTATCTGTCCATCACTCGTAAAAGAATATTGATTATCTGTAAAATTTAATGGTGTTTCACCCATAAAAATTCAAGCATTAGCATTAAATTTAATTCATATTTTATACTTATATTTAGTTTTATCAAATTCTGGAACCTTATAAATTTTAGCATTTTCTGGTAAATTTGATGTATCAATCAATTCTCAATCAACAGGTATCTTAGGTATATATTTTTTTTGTAAATAAAATTTATCAATATATTTTGTAGTTCCAAAAGTATCATCTGTACTTTCAATTCCAGCAACAGAACTATCAATTATGTCATAATCAGTCGTTTGCTTACCACCACCAAAAATTGGGTCTCAAATTTTTAAACCCCCAGTTTCTTTATCATAATCAGCATTCGCCCTATCTGATTCACCAGTTACAATATGTAAATTTGATTCTGAACCACCTTGTTTTGCTTTTCATACATTATTTTCAAAATAAATTGTATCATTATCAAATGGAACTATTAATTTAATATATTCATTATAATCAATTTTAGAAAAGTTATTAATAATTGGATAAGTAATACTAATACTATTATCAGTTTGAACACGTTCTTTTAAATAAAATAATAAAGTTTCATAAAATGTTTTTTTAGTTATATATTTATATTCTTCTTCTCATGGATGAGCATAATTATCTAAACTATAATTATATGGTCTATCTGCTGTTTTACTAGATATAATATCAATAATTTCACCTGCTAATTTTAAAGCATTTTGATAGTATTACAAAAGCTTAGGTTTTATAAAAAATATAAATAAAATAATTAGATAACTTTTTAAAAGGTTGATTTATCAGTGTTTTAGAAATATATTTAAAATAAAGAATAATTTTTATACCAAAACCTAAACTTTTTTCTTACTACCAGCATTAACATCACGAGTAATATTTTCATTTGCTTCAGGGTCGTTTGTTTGCGAATATGCTACACCACCTTGTGAAAATGATGCACTACCAGTTAAATCATTAACTCCTTTTGGTAAATATCAATTCATAACTGCTAATAAACAAGCAGATTGAATATAACTTAATCATTTATCATATTCAATTACACCTGTATTATCTTTTTTTACTCATGGAAATAAATCTTTTTTATTTATTTTATCAGATATTGTTCCACCTGATAATCTATCCATTCATAAACTGGTTTTTAAAATAGCATTATAAATTAAATTATCATTATAAGCAGATTGTTTTCTATCATTAATAGGTTGTCAAAGTTTGCTTTCTTTAACATCTTCAACTGTTATAAATAACAAATTACTTAAATTATTTTCCATATAAAACACCCCTTAATTGATTGCGATATTTATTTTTTAAATTAGATGGTTTATAACTATTAACTTTTGCTTTTGCTTTCTTAATTTTTTTAATAGTTTGATTAACTTGATAAAATTTATTATTAGCTGGTGTTTTATATAAATTATTAATATTTTTAACATCACTTCGGCGTTCGCGATACCATTTTTTATTATTAATTTCACCAGCAAAATTAAAATTAAAATGTCCAATTTTTAAATTATTAATAAACTTTTTAATTTGTTGTAATTTTTGAACTGTTGGTAATGTTAATTTAGTAGTTCCTTTTGGGTATTTTTCTTTTAATGCTTGTGGTAATCGTTTTTTAATATAATCTCTTAAATTACTGGGCAATCATTTTCTTAATCAATAACGCCAAAATAAAGTTCCTGCATTAGATACAGAATTACTTAATAATTTTCATATTTCAACCGGAACACCAGGATAAACATATGGGCCATAAAATTTTGGATGTTTTGCTGTTTTTGTATATATTAAAATAGTTAAATTACCTGTTAAAGTTAATTTATTTGTAATATTAAATATACCACTATCAAGTCAACTACTATTTAAAGGTTGTCATTTAGTATTTAGATAATTTTCATTTTTAAATTGTTCTCTATTTTTAATATTATTATCTTTTTCTAATTGGCTTAATATTTGTTGAATTTCTTTTTTATGACCTTTTTTAATTAAATCTAAATAAGTAAATGGATTTAATCACTGATAAATATCTTCAACTTTATTTGTAATTTTATTATATTTATCAGTAATATAATTAATTGGTTTTAATGCTTTATTTTTAATTTGATTAACTCTATTAATTAAATTTACAAATTTACTTATTAAAGGTTTGTTTTCTAAATTAGTTACTAATAAAGTTAAAACTCGTAATATTATTAAATTCATTTTTTATTAACCTTGCGTATTTGGTTTAGATTCTGGTTTTGATAATGGAATTACATAATCAACCGGCACTCTAAATGTTTTATTGAAATTATTTTTAGCAGTATTAATTTCATCTTGTGTTGGTTGTTTTTCTAAAATAATCTTACATGTTTTAGGATATAAAATTGTTGGTGTTGCATATTGAACTTTACCAATTCATTTAGGGTTACCAGTATCATTATCTAAAACTTGTTGAATAGTATCCATATTAATTGGATATGCTCATACTTGTTTATTAATAATTAAACCATTTACATTAGTAAAATTATAACCTTTATCACGATTAACTTGTCCTTTTGTATATGTTTTTTCTAAATGAAAACTTTTTGATACTGGAATACCCATTGCAGTATTTTCATATAATTCACCATTAACCATTGCTTTTAATTGGGCTTGTGAGCCAATTACTTTTAAATAAGCGGGTGTTAATCCTAAATAGGCTCTTCGTCCTAAAACCATAAACATTTTATAAATTGGCAAACCAAAATATAAATTACTAATTTGATTAGTTAATTCAATCAAAGTTTCATTTAATGTAAAAAATGCTTTATTTGCATCATTAGCATTTTCAGCTGTATAACTACGAAATGGAATTACCTCATATTGACCATCTGCTAAACAATAATCATAAATAGCCTGAATTAATTCACACTATAAATTAACAAATTTATTTTGCACAACACTAGAAATAGCATCAGCAATAACGCCATTTTTAATATTTTGTTCTATTAATGCTAAGTCAAATGCTTCATTCATTAATTTTAAATTAAATCTTTTATCAATAGGAACTGGAATTCTTGTTAATCCCATTGTTTGAGTTGCCCCACTATTTGGTAATTAATAATCATCTTGTCATACTACACGATGAGTTAAATTATATAATGCTTGTCCTGCATTTGGTAATCAAGCAACTTGTTCTGCGGTTGCTGTTGCATACTGCATAATACTTGCATATTCATTATATAAAGGTCCACGCAATAAAGCATTAACCATATCAACATAGGCTTTTTGTCCTGTTGTATTACCCTGTAATATAAAAGGTACTTGTGGTAAATTAATTGTTGCCATAATATTTCACTCCCTTATTATCTAAGGTTTTTAAGTGTATAATCAGTTATTTTTTTAATTTCATCAGGAGTATATGCTCCTTTTTCTTTAATAGTTTCAATTTCATCATTCTTATTTTCAGTTGATTTTTAAATCATATCTTTAATAAAATTAGTTGGTGAAACTGATGGTTGTTCTTCAACAAACAAATCAGGTTTTAATTCTTTTAAAGTTTGCATTTTTTCAATTAAAGAACTACCCCTAACTTTTTCTAAATTAGTTTTAATATCTTCAATTTTAGTAGATGGAACATCTTTAAATGCTTTTAATTCATCTAATTCATTAGATAATTTAATAAAGTCTTCTTTTGATATAACATCTTCGCGTTTTTGCACACTTTCTCTAATTTGTTTTGCTTCATTATTAAACTGATTTAAGATATTTTCTGCAATCTCTTCACTTAAGCCTTGTTCTATTAATTGTTCTTTTGTAAGTGCCATTTTATAAACCTCTTTTTTTTTATCCTTGTCCGATTAACAAGTCAGCATAAACTCTTTTTACGGAAAAAGATTAAATCCATAACTTGATTATACATTAATAGTTTATAAATACAATATATTTTGTATATAAATACTAAACAAATAATATAAAAGTGTTATAACCAATACAATACTTTTTATATACAAAAATAAATTATAAAATATAAAATATTATAAACTTAATATATTTCATTGCTAATATACCCCTTAAAACGCGTAATAAGAGTTATTTTAAAAGATAAAATTTTTAAAATAAGCGCTAATTTTGCTTGTATATATATATATATATATATAATGGTGGTAAATCTTGATAAAAGGTTTCAAGATAAAGAAAAGGAGAAAAACAAGTATGAAAAAATTACTTAGTTTATTAAGTGTATTAACAATTAGTGGAACTGCTGTACCAACAACAATTGCCGCTAGTCCTTATCAAAAAGAAGAAACTAAATTAGAAAATAATGAAATTAGTTATTTACAAACAAATAATTTAAAAAATTTAAATAGAAATAAAAGAGAAAATAAACTTGTTGACGTTGAAAAACTATCAAGTATTAATTTAGAAGTGGTGGTACCAACTGTTAGACAAACAGAATCTTTTTCTTGTGGCCCCGCAATTGCAGAGTCACTTTTAAGATCTTTAGGTCTTGGAAATTTAAGAAGGTTAAATACTCAATTATATACATGCCAACAACGCTTAATTAGTACTATGGAAACAACACTACAAACGGAAAATTTTAATTTTTTAGGGGGCGGAACTATTGTAACAAATTGAGCAAATACCATTAATAATTACATTATTAATGGCGGATTAAATAATTTTAGAAGATATGTTACACATTCATTAAATCCAAGTATTAATGACCCCACACTTGCTGGAAGCACTAGAGTTGGTGTTGATTATAATAATTATACAAATTTGAATATTTTTCTTAGTTTAATTTATAATAGTTTAAATAATAGTATGCCAGTTGCTTTGGGTTTTACAGGTAGATTTAATGATAATGAACCACGACGTAATCATTTTATTTTAATTAATGGTATTTATAGAAATACTTCAACAGATAATAATTTATATTTTAACTATATGGATCCAGATGGTGGTGTTATGAGAAGATTTTCAAGCAATCAATTAAATTCTTTATTATCTAATGGTGGTTTTTTAATTTATCACGATCCACGAACAATAGGGCATAATATTCAAATACACGAATCAATGGAAATTGGAAATTGTCTTAATCCCGTAATTCAAACAAACAATTTTTATTGTGAAATTAATTTATCTTTTAATAGGACAGATAGATTTGTTAGACAAATAAATAATAATCAATGTCCAGTAATAAATAAAGATAATCCATTTTTTCAAAAAAATGATGTTTTTGAAGTAGATTATCAATTTTTAGCACACGATAAAATTAAACTAAAAATTTCTTTGAAAACTTCTTTGGGAATTGAAAAAATGTTTTTTGAAAATAATGGAAATAAATTTAATGAATACTTAATAGAATTATTTAAAAAAATGCCAAAACACGATAATACTGGTTCTGGAGGATCAATTACTGATGATGATTATAATGTAATGAAAGATTTTATTTATAATAATTATTCATATTTCCATAATGCATTTAAAAATTTACAAAATAATAACAAATACAATTGAATTTTAGTTAATATAGACAGAGGTACTAGTGGGCTAAGTCCAGGCAGTATTTTATTAATAGAATAAATTAACAAATAAAATATGAAAAAAATATTAAGTCTTTTAGGAACAATCACTTTAATTGGAACAAGTACAACAAGTTTAGTTGCTTGTAATACAACACAAGAATATACACCCGAAGAATTAGAACATTTAAAAAAAGAACACCAAATAAATACAACTAATGAAACTATTAAAGACAATTTAGAATGAATAACACCACAAGAAAAACCATTTAATAATGTTGATAATAAATATTATTATGTTGTATGGCGTGGTAATAAAAATGAAAAATGATATTTAAGTAAGTTTAATAATGATAAAAAATTAGAAGATGGAAAAGAAAAAAAAATTTATAAATTAAATAATTCTATATTATCATTATACTTTTATATGGGTGCTAGTTTTCCAGTTTTAACAATATATATTTCTTCAGAAAATATAAAAATTCCTTGAAGTAGTAAAAATGACTATATTAAATCAGTTTATTGTTGAAATGGTGAAGAACAAAATTTACCTAATTTAATTATTGATAATAAAGGAAATGTAAAAGTTAATGGAGAATAAAAAAGAGATTTAATCTCTTTTTATTTTTATCTTGATTTAAATGTAATTTTAACTGGGTTATCACTTTTATTTCTAATACATAATACATTAATATTTTTAACTTCTAATATAATATCTTTGTCATTCCCTGCATAACTCAAGTTAATTTTAGCCAATAATAATAACTGAACAAATAATACTTTTGTAAACCTAATTTTTAGTTTTACATCATTAGTATAATATGTTTGTAAATAAATTTCTTTAATTTTATCATTATCACTATTAGATAATTTTGTTATTTGAAGTAAAAAATTAATTGCTCCACTTTTTTCTGTATAATAAATGCTTTTATAATTCTCATTAGATAAACCACTAGTTTTAAAAGTGTCAAGCGTTTTAATATCATTAGTTATTTCTTTTGTATCTATTGAAAAAGTATTTGGAAAATTAACTTTATCAGTTTGTGATAATCCTTCTTTTTTTAAAGTTATTTTAGACAATAATCCACTATTAAAATCGCAACTATTACGACCACCATTTAAATTAATATCTCTATTAGTAATAAAATTTTCTATTTCTGGTGGTCCACATTCAACTTGCAAATTACCTAAATTACTTATTTCTATTGTTTTATAAGCATCTTGTAATTTACTAATACTTTGAATTGTTGGGTCAATTTGTTTTAAATCAATTTCTATTTCATAATAAGCATCATTAAATTCATCAGAAAATAAATTAACAGGAATTCCATAATTTTGTGCTTTTTTACATTGCGCTGGTGCTGTAATTTTAGTTTTTAATGGTTTCGCTGTATTAGCGCCTCAAATATCTTTTGTATAAGGTTTATAGTTATATGTAACTGGTGGCAATACATATTGTGGGTAATTAAATGTTGGTATTTCATAATTATGTGGTAGTAAGAAACTAGTTTTATAATTAGTTGTCATATCACGAATATAATTATTTAATGTACTTTTTGTTTTTCCACGAAAACTTCATACTGATAATCTTAAATAGTCTTCTTCATTATTAGTATATGGATTATCAGCATAAAAGATAATTTCAAAATTACCTTTATATAAGGCTTGGATTGAAAACATATCAATTATATAACTACAATTTGTACCATCTGGTGTTTGTAAGAATTCGCAATCATTATCTTTTTCACTATCACTAACTGATGTTTGTGCATCTACTGCTTTAGTTTGTTCATTAATTAAATAAACTCGGTTAGTTTTTTCGTTTAATTGTTTTAAATTATATGTTGAATAAACTATCTCGTTTGTTGGTGAACCATTTTTAGTAAAAACAGTACCTACTAATTTATCGGTTAATAAAGTAGTAAAACCTAAACTAGTAGCATTAGCACCAAAAATAGCACCAACTTTATCATTTCCTTGTTCTCTAAATATTTCAAATGGTAAATAACCTTTACCTTTTGAGTTTTCAGATCAAAATGCATCATTATAAAAACTATAAATATTAGCACTCATAAAGCCATTAAGTCATTGAAAATTAGGTCATGATTTTTCATTTTGATTAATTACTCAACCTCATGGAATACCAAACGAAATAAAGTTTAAGAATTTACCAACACCACCTGGTATAGTAAAAGGGTTAAAAACTAACTTTTGTGTATAATTTAAAGGTAACACAGTAATTTTACGATTAATAAAATTATTAATATTTAAAATATCTCAAACATTACATGCACCCATTTTATTATATTCAATTTGAACAGATCCAACAGTATTACCAAATTCATCTTTTCTTCTAAAATATGATGATGCTTGGGTACTAATAATATTATCAACATTTCCACCATTTACTTTTATTTTGTTTGGTGGTGTTATTTTTCAATCTTTTGACCAGTAAAATTTAGAATCCTTATCTTCTTTATGAATATTTCGACCAACAGTAGAATTAGAAGATGATGTAGTACTGGCGTCAGTTATAACAATACCTTCACTATTTTTCTGTTTTCAAAAATCGTATCTACTTTCCATATCTTTTTTTCAACTTTCATAACCCGTTATCATTGTTGGTTGAATACCTTGAACGTTATATCAACTTACTTCTGGAGCAGCATAAGTATTAATTTTATCCGGTGGTGTAGGAAACATGTTATACATTAATAAATCTCTTGAATTCATTACTTTTTTATTAAATTGACCTTTAATAATTGGCCTACCAATTACAGGCATATCAAAAAAGATTGGATTACCATAAAATTTAACTGCCATTGCACGAACACCTGGGTCTTTTAATAAAATCTCATCTAATTCAATTGTTGATGTATTTGTTTTTTCATCATAAGTAATTTTAGGAAAACAATAACCTTCACCCGGGGCGCTTGTTTGAATAAATTGTCGTACTGATAAACCATTATTACTAATTTTGTCATTAATACTTGAAAAAGTAATTTCTTGTCATAAAAAACTACCATCATAAGGTGAATAATAATTAATAACATTAGAGGGATATAATCATTGTCTATCTTGTGGTGTAGAATTAATATCACCACCACCAATATTTAAACCACGGTCATTAAATACAGTATAAAAATTATAATAATCATTAATATTTAATTTATTGACATCTTCATCTAAAATTAATAAAGTATATTGTCTTTCAGTTGATTGCTGAGTAAATACTTGCTCAAATTTAGCTTCTCCAAATTGAATGGAACTTCTATCATCAATCATATAAGCATTTCAATATTTACCAACTTTAACCTCTTTTGTATAAAAGTTATCGGCTTTATTATCATTATTAAGAAAATAAATTAATTTATATTGCTTTAAGTATTCTAACATTCTATTAATATCATAAATGTTTTCACCATCAATTAATTTTCAATAAACATTATTATTTTCATCTTTTAATTTTATCGCAAAAGGTGTTTCATTATTTGCTCATATAGTTGAGTTAATTGGTTGTTTATTAAAATCATCAATAGTTAAAATATTAATTTCTTCACCTTTATGCTTTTGAACTATTTTTAAACTATCTTGTCATTGAGCAATAGTACTTTCCATATTATCAAATATTCTTGAATAACTACCATAATCACTGGGTTTAGCATTATTAGGTTTTCAACCTGTTTCAGTATCAGGTATATATGAACTATAAACATTAAAAGGAAATACCATTCAATGTCTATTATCTCTTATGTTTTCTCTAATATCTATTAAAGTATCGTGTGCTTGTTTTCTTAATTCTTCCATAACCCCTGGGTTAATTCTACTCATTTGTTAATTATCCTTTATTTCTGTTCTACCTTGTAAGGCATTTTGATTATTACCAGTTTCATCATATTCCATTAATTTATTATTATTTTCTATTTCTTTTGCTTGCATTTTATCTTGTCATGCTTCTATTTTTTCTAAATATTTTGCTGCTTCTAATTCATCAATATTTTCATATTCAGTTATTGCTCGTATTGGCTCCATTGTGCCATTATCTAATCTAGCAGTAATTAATTCATTTTGTCGCATTTGATCAACTAAACTAGCACTAATAAAATCAAATCCATAAGGTCGTTCACCACTACCATCTCATAAAACATAATATCTTAAAACAGCATCAAACATCTTGGTATAATATTGCTTACGATATGCTTGTAAATAGGCTTGTTTTTCTAAGTCTTTTGTCTTAGTTAATAATGATTGTGTTTTATTTTGGTCATTATCTGATTTATCACCAAATGGACTAGAAAAATGACATGCTAAATATACTTGCTCAATAATTGATTTTTGGTCTTCTGTATATGTTTCTAGAGTTGGTGTACCTTGTACTACTTGTAAAGATTGTGATAATTGACCATCAACTGCCGATTGACCTGATTGAATAAAAATATCATCAAAAGCATCTTGCAATACTTTTTTATTACCTTTATTATAAGCAGTCATTAAATCATCATCTAATATCCCATATCAATGCGTACGATTTGCTCATCTTTCTTTTGATTTAATATTAAAACTATCTTCTAAATCAAATTGTAATTTATAACAATTTGCCATAGTTGGCCATGGATTTAAAGTGGTTGATGTTGATAAAAATAAAGGATTAGGTTCATTTATCATTTCTCAAAAAGGTACTATATTTAATTTATTTTTAAATTCTTGTACTAAAACAGGTTTAACATCATCTTTAATTTGTGTTTTACTTTGTCCAACAACTATTTCATTATTTTTAGGTCAACCTTTAATAACTATTTTATCTTTGGTACAAATTAAATTTAAAATAAAACCACTATCTGATTGATGATAATTTAATCAAATATCAGCACCTTGTTCAATTTCATTTATTTTACTTACTCTTGATGTAAAGTTAAAAGGATTAATTCATAAATCAATATTTCCATCTGATGTTTCTAATAAACCAAAGATAGTTTTACCCATTAAACTTGATGTTAATTCATTTTTATCTAATTTTTCTTTTATTTTATAAGTTTCATATCATCAATTTAATTTTTCTAAAATGTCTTTACGATGCGACTTAAATAAAATATCTTTACCATTTATTAATCGTAATTGATGACGAGCAATAATATTGGCTAAATTAATTGTTCAATCATAATTATAAAATTTTAAAACACTATTAATATCATTTAAGTTTGGTAAACTAGGAAAAGTATTATTCATGGTTATTTTGCTCCTTTAATTTTAAAATAAGTGCATAATTAATAATATTTACTGTTAATAAATTTGGTTCATTTGCTAAAACTTGCACACACACTTTAACTTTTTGATATTTCTTAATATATTCGTTATATAAATTTAATTTACATATTGCGATATTATCTTTTTTTAATTCTTGACAAAGTCTTTTTTTAACTTGTCCACAAACAGACATATATGGTCTTTTTGCATTTATTACACGCTCATCGTGTATTACATAAATATCTTTTTTCATTAATTTATTCACTCCCTTTGTTGTCATAATTTATAATCTGCTGAACTATTATGTTTAACCATTGGTATTAATTCAAAATGTAAAGCATAAAAATCACTATCAAATGTATCATCGTATAAGTCTAACATTCTTTCTTCTCTGGCATCTGGTTTATCTTCTCATTGAATTAATTCATACTGATTTTTACTTACTGGACATTTTTCTCATAATCATTTTAATTGATTAGTATTTATTAACATTGTAAATGCTTCTACACGATGTTTTATTTTAAACTTCTGCTTTTGTGCTGGTTTAAAATTCATGTATTTACCGAAAGTATAATTATATTTCTCTTGGTTTAAACTTTCTAATGTTGCATAAGCACTATCATCAACATTAATTGATATACCTTGTTGAATTAAATTAAAGTATTGGTTTAATTGATTGTTGTAAAACTCTAAAATATCTTTTACTTGTTCTAATGGTCCTTTAAATTGTTGAGTAGCATTTGAGTGTGTATATTCTGCTACTTTATATGCTTTTTTATCAAATGAATTATATATTCAAAAACTCGCTGCTGTTGTATGTCCCTTAGGACTAGTAGAGTTTGCTAAATCAACACCACCTAATAATTTAGTTGGTTGAATAATATCTGTTGCTTGCATAATATCAATATATCTGGCAAAGATTGAACCACTAGTATTACCAGGTAATCCTCAACTCCATACTCTTGCTCTTTCGATATCTAATTGTTCTAATCTTAATTGTTCATTAACTTTATCTTGTGGTAATTCATAATTTAATCTTCAACTAGAATAATGAATAATAATTTTCATATTTCATTTTTCAATATATTTAATTTGTTCATATTTACTACGCATTATTTCTTCATCAAAAGGTAACAATTCATTGCAATAACCAACAATATATCGTTTTAAACTCTCAGGGTTACATGTATTAATTGTTATTTTATTTTGATAACCACGAATAGCAAATTCTAAATCACTTAAATCTTTTTGTTGAAATTGGTCGCATTCTTCTCTTCAATCAATAACTAATTTATATTTATTTAAATCAGCAAAAGCTTTTAATTTTTCTTTCCGACTTGGTGAATGTAAACCTTTACAATATATTTTGCTCCCATTTGATAAAGTAAAAGTAAAATTTGATAGATTAATAGTATAAGGAATATGGTTTTCATCTATCATATTTCATATATTTTGAAATACACTATCTTTTAAATCTTTACTCCAATACATACTAGCAATTATACAAATTGGTTCTTTAATTAATAAACTAATTTTTAATAATTCACCAAACATTTTAATATTTGAAATAGTCTTACCACTATATCGTGTTCCAATTTGATTAATTTCATTTACTAATTCAAACTTTTTAGCAAACGGATATTTATTACCAATACTACTATTTTGTAATAACCAATAAGGAGTTTCTAATAAATAAGTAAAATGATTAAGCATTATTATCACTTTCTTTTTTAATATCTCTAATATCCGTTTGTAAATTAACAATTATTGGCTGTTGATTATTTAAGTTTAATTCTTTTTCAAGTTCTTTTTCTTGTAGTGAATATTTATAATTAAATGCCCGTTGTCAATATAATTTAGCACCATCAGGTGAACGCATCATATATTCAATTATTTCACTTTCAATTCTATCAACTTGTCTTTCAAGTAAAGGAACTATCTTTTCGCTCGCATAAATATCATATCTTCACTTGCGAGAAAGGTTGAATTCATTGGTTAAATCATTCAAAGTATAAGGTTTATTAAGTAATTTATTTTCTCAAAATTGCTCTATTTTACGATAAAAAGTTGCCAAACTTGCTGTTTTTGGATTAAATTCTTTCATTTTTTACTCCTTTTTACACATTAAAATTACTATTATTTAATAAATGTGATTAAATAAAAGGGAAATAAACTGTATGAAAGAACTCTGCAAAGTTCTTTTTTATATATAACTTAATTAAAATAAAAAAGGTAAATTACTTATTTACCTTCTTAATTAAATTAATTTATTATTAACGTTTAAATTATAACATAATATACAAAAATTACCATCTTTTTTTGATTTTTTATTTTATTTATGATAAGTTCTTAATCAAGAAAAGAGGGTAACAAATGATAAATATTGATAAATATTTTATTAGTAATTCGATTGATTTTTTAGATAAACAAAATATTGATATTATTCAACAAAATTTAGAAAATTATGATAAATTAATTTTTAAAAATTATAATAATGATAAAATTTTAAAAGAATTTAAAGTAAAAGAATTTAAAACAAAAACATTAACTACTTTAAAAGGAAAAATTACTTTTAAAAGACGAAGATATTATAAAATTAATCCAGCAACAGGAAAAGAAGAATATATTTTTCTTTTAGATAAACTTTTAGGATTAGAAAAATGACAAAGAATTGATAATAGTGTTAAAGAAAAAATATTATCATTTATTGGTGATAAAAAAAGATACCAAGATATTTTAGATACAATGGAATATGTAAAAATTTGTATAAAAACAATTTCAAATATTATGAAAAATGCAAAAACAGACCAAAAATATTATATTAATAAAATTGATCAAAAAATAAAAATACCGCATACTTTATATATTCAAATTGATGGCGCTTATTTGAAAATGTGAAATGACAAAGAACAAAAAAATCAAAAAATAAAAAAACATATTATCTTTTCAACTGTTCATACTGGTTTTGATAAAACAAAATTTACTTTTAAAAGACCAGTAATTGCAAACAAATTAGGTGTTATAGAATTAGATAATATCCCAGAATATATTAAAAAAGATGGTAAATTAACTAATTTTGTTAATAAATTACTTTTATTAATTACAAGTTATTATGATATTAATGATGACATTAAAATTATGGTTTTAGGTGATGGGGCGCTTTGAATTAAAAATATTGCAAAATTTATTCAAGAATATTTCCCTAAAAATAAAATACACTACACGATAGATAAATTTCATCTTACAAATAGATTTAAAAAATTATATCCATTTCAAAGCAAAAATAAAGCAAACAGAGAAACATACCATAAAATTGTTAATTATTTTTATTCTTCTAAATACGAAGAACTATTAGAATGTTTAAAAAACAGCACATCTTTTATAAAAGAAACAAAAATGAAATTCTTAAAAGAAACAATTAGATTAATTAAAAACAATGAAGAAGGTGTCAGAAATCAGTCATTATCAAATAATATCGGCTGTCATGTTGAGGGTGATATTTCGCATTATTGCAAAGGTGTTATGATCAAAAAAGCAACTTATCATGAAAAAACTATTAAAAATAAATTAAATACTAGTATGATTAAATTGAAAAATAAAATTGATTTATTTAATTTAGAAGAAAATAAATTAAAATACTCAGTTAATAATTTAAATAATAATTTACAACAAAATTTATATTTTTATTAGTTTTATGATAAATTAAGTAATTTTAATAAAAATATATTTTTTGTTGTGGAAAAATTTAAAAAATGCTAAAATATTGTTGACAATAAAATTAAAAGTTATATACTTTAAATAAGTAAGTGGTATTTTTATACCACAATTTCTGAGATATAAATAAAAACCCTAAAATAATACATGCGACCACTTTTTTATTCATTTTTATTTAATTCTATTCATTTTTTATTAAATAATTCTTTAATATCATTTCTATTATTTGAATAATTTATTTTTTTTCTTTAAATATAAATTCTATTTAAATATTGCTCTGATTCTGCTTTTTCAATAGTTATTTTTCAATAATTAGTATTTTTATCTCATTCAAATATTAAAGAATATACTTCTATTGATGTTCAAATATAATGAGTTGTTGGTACTTTTTCATTTATAAATTTATAATTTATAAAAATTGTAAAACAATATAGTCTAAATTGTGTTTCAACAGAACAATTTATGCGATAATAATATTTATTATCAAATGCTCTAACAGTATATTCTTTTGAATTTCTAATAAAATCACTAGTATTAACAACTTCTCAATCATTATTACTAATAGGTATATCACCATTACCTAATAATAGTACTCCATTAATAGTTTTAATATTTATTCCACTTATTAATTTATCTTGTTTATTAACTAAAAAATTATCAATCGTATTTGCATCATAATAATTATTTTCTAAATCTTTTGATGTTTTTACAATATATTTACCATCAACTTTTTCAATATAATCTTTATTTAACTCATTATCTTTAATAACATCTAAGGGAATATCGCTATTTTGTTTTGTTTTTCAAACATTATTTTCATAATAGATAGTATCATTATTAAATGGAACAATTAGTTTAATATATTCGTTATAATTAATTTTAGAAAAATCATTAATAATTGGATAATTAATATTTATTGAATTATCCGTTTGTAATCGTTCTTTTAATCAAAATAATAATGTGGGATAAAAAGTTTTTTTACTAATATGTTTATATTCTTCTTCTTATGGATGAGCATAATTATCTAAACTATAATTATAAGGTCTAGATACTGTTTTACTAGATATAATATCAATTATTTCACCTGCTAATTTTAAAACATTTTTAACATCACGAGTAATATTTTCATTTACCTCAGGATTATTAGTTTGTAAATAAGCAACTCCACCTTATGAAAATGATGCACTACCAGTTAAATCATTAACTCCTTTTGGTAAATATCAATTTATAACTACTAAGTAAACAAGCAGATTGAATATAACTTAATCATTTATCATATTCAATTAACCCAGTATTATCTTTTTTTACTCAGGGAAATAAATTTTTTTTATTAATTTTATCGGAAATTGTCCCACCTGATAATCTATCCATTAATAAACTAGTTTTTAAAATAGCATTATAAATTAAATTATCATTATAAGCAGATTGTTTTCTATCATTAATAGGTTGTCAAAGTTTACTTTCTTTAACATCTTCAACTGTTATAAATAACAAATTACTTAAATTATTTTCCATATAAAACACCTCTTAATTGATTACGATATTTATTTTTTAAATTACTTGGCTTATAACTATTAACTCTTGTTTTCTTAATTGTTTTAATAGTTTGATTAGTTTTGTAAAACATATTTTTAACTGGTGTTTTATATAAATTATTAATATTTTTAACATCACTTCGGCGTTCACGATACCATTTTTTATTATTAATTTCACTAGTAAAATTAAAATTAAAATGTCCAATCTTTAAATTATTAATAAACTTTTTAATTTGTTGTAATTTTTTAACTGTTGGTAATGTTAATTTAGTGGTTCCTTTTGGATATTTTTCTTTTAATGCTTGTGGTAATCGTTTTTTAATATAATTTCTTAAATGACTAGGTAATCATTTTCTTAATCAATAACGCTAAAATAAAGCCCCCGCATTAGATACAGCATTACTTAATAGTTTTCAAATTTCAACTGGAACACTATGATAAATATAAAGTCCATAAAATTTCGGATGTTTTGCTATTTTTATATATATTAAAATAGTTAAATTACCTGTTAAAGTTAACTTATTTGTAATATTAAACATCCCACTATCAAGTCAACTACTATTTAAAGGTTGTCAGTTAGTATTTAGATAATTTTCATTTTTAAATTGTTCTCTATTTTTAATATTATTATCTTTTTCTAATTGACTTAATATTTGTTGTATTTCTTTTTTATGACATTTTTTAATTAAATCTAAATAAGTAAATGGATTTAATCACTGATAAATATCTTCAACTTTATTTGTAATTTTATTATATTTATCAGTAATATAATTAATTGGCTTTAATACTTTATTTTGAACTTAATTAACTATATTAATTAAATTTACAAATTTACTTATTAAAGGTTTATTTTCTAAATTAGATACTAATAAAGTTAAAACTCGTAATATTAGTAAATTCATTTTCTATTAACCTTGCGTATTTGGTTTAGATTCTGGTTTTGATGATGAAATTACATAATCAACTGGCACTCTAAATGTTTTATTAAGATTACTTTTAGCAGTATTAATTTCTTCTTGTGTTGGTTGTTTTTCTAAAATAATTTTACATGTTTTTGGATATAAAATAGTTGATGTAGCATATTGCACTTTACCAATTCATTTAGGGTTAGCAGTATCATTATCTAAAATTTGTTGAATAGTATCCATATTAATTGGATAGGCCCATACTTGCTTATTAATAATTAAACCATTTACATTAGTAAAATTATAACCTTTATCGCGGTTAACTTATCTTTTTGTATATGTTTTTTTAAATGAAAACTTTTAGATACAGGAATTCCCATTGCTGTATTTTCATATAATTCACCATTAACCATCGCTTTTAATTAGGCTTGTGAACCAATTACTTTTAAATAAGCAGGCGTTAATCCTAAATATACTCTTCGTCCTAAAACCATAAACATTTTATCAGTTGGTAAACCAAAATATAAATTAGTAATTTGATTTGTTAATTAAATCAAAGTTTCAGGTAGTCGGAAAATATTAGGGTTCAACAAGGTGGCAACCCCGATTATGATAGTCCTATTGTTGGAACACAAAGAATAATCTTTGATTTTGAAATTGTTGATGAAAGTCTGTGAAAAAATAGTTTTAAGTCAATTTATCGGATGGTTTTAACAATTGATAAAAGTAATAATATTATTGCTGGTAGTTTAGAATTATTTCATAACTGAAAATATACTAATGAATCTGTTAAAAATCAAAAAGATAAATTAGGTTTTTTGTTTACTTTTATGAAAGATAAAGATAACATCTTTAATTTTGATGTAAATACTAATTCATATTTAGAAAATGGAAATATTAAATATTATGAATAGATGAAAGGTTAAATTGATATTAATAAGTTTTTAAAAGCATTTTTTGCGTATGCTTTGGTGCTGGTGTTTTAAAATCGGAGTAATTTTATTGAAAATGGTTATATTGATAATTTACAATATGATACTGTTTTAATTAACTTTTTTGGTTTAAAATTAGTTAATTTTAAAGATGTTTTAATTGATAAAAATAATATTAATAAAAATCAATTTTAAAAATTATTAAATAGTATGTTTACAGTTTCGAAAAATTTTTATAAAGATTATTTACGAACAATTTTTGATTTAGAAAATAATACTTATACACAAGGATATAATAAAAAATATGGTTTATTAGCAAATAATTGTTTTAAAATTTATCCTAGTTACTTTTATTTTTCTGATAAATATAAATCATTAGATTTTAAGATGTATTCTGCTTATAAAAATCGATTTTATAATACAAATTATGGAGATGTATTTAATTATGATTTTTCCGTTGCAAATAATTATAATATTAATCAAAATGAGGGTTATGTTTTTGAAAGCACTTTAAAAAACAAATATGGTTTAAAATATAAAAAAATGGAAGAACAAAAAATCGGTTATAATGTCTTTGAATTACAAGCACAAAAAGATAATAATATGTATCGTTATTATGATTTTAATTTTGGTATTTATAATTGACAAGAAATTAATAACGGCGGATTATTCCCTGATAGTCAATGATGACAAGCACAATATGAAAGTTGTAGTTGATATAATTTAGCGTGTCATATTAGTAATGCAGCAATTTAAATAGTTAATAATATCCCTGGTATTAAACAAGTAAATTAATTAGCGAGTGGTGTTAAAAAAATATTTCAAACAATATATAGTTTTTTTAGTCAAACATTTGAAGTATGAAAATTTAGTCACGCATTATATAGTACAATAACTAATTTATTCTTATTAATTATTTTTATGAAATTTGTAAGATTAATATAAAAAGGAACTTAATAATAGTTCCTTTTTAACCTTTTCAATATGTAATTTTACCTGTATTATGATTAATTGTTGGTATTTGTAAATCATTAGGTTTAGTATTTATTTTTCATTTATAAATACTAATTTATTTATAATCATTTAATGAAGAACCAATAATACTTTTAATATCACCATATTTTTCTCAACTATTAATTTTAATAATATTAAATTCTCCAAATCATTTATAAATAATAATATATCACCCACTATCTTTTTGCATGTATTTATTATTATCAACTAATTTTTAATTACTATTTTTTAGTCGTTGTTGTAGTTTTTCTGGTTCTGGTGTAGGTTTAGGCTTTGGTTTACTACCTCCTCTGTTTTCATTGTTATTTGGTTTTTCACAACTAATTAATGATGTTGCACTTGTTGTTAATCCAATTGCTCCTAAAATACTAAGTAATTTTTTCATTTCTGTTCCTTCTTTTTTTATCAAATTCTATTAACATTATATATACACGCATTTTTAAATATATTTTAGAAACGATATTTACTTATTTTATTTATTATGATTGTTTAAAAAATTTTGAAGTTTTATAAAAATTATTTTAAATGATATAACTATACTATATTTTTTAAAAAATGAGGTGAATTAATGAAATATATTATTAATAACTCTAAATTTAAGCGATTTACAAGCAAAATTGCAAGATTTTTTAAGTAAAAATTGTTAAAATAAATATTATAAAAGAATAAAAAAGAAAATATTTGTATATATTAATTTATATAAGGAGTTTTTTCTTAAAACTAAGCTGTTATTAAAAGACTTGATTAAAAAATATTTTAAAAATAAATTTTCAACTTTTTATTATTGAGCAAATAAAATTTTAGTTGCATATGCAAATAATAATTTTGAAGAGTTATTATTAAAATCAACAGCTCCCAATAGTATTAATTATCAATATAGCGAAGATACTCGCAAAAATATCTGTGATTTATATTTTGAATATTATGATAAACACGCTGGTGGTGTTTTATCTTTGTATTATAATTTAAAAAAGGGAATTCATGGCGAAGAATTAAAAAATAAAGCACCAAAAAATTTAAAAACATTTTTTCGTTAACTTAAAAAAGATAAACGATGATTAAAAATAAAAAATAAAATTAAAGAAATTAACAGACAACATACAAGACATGAAGTCAAAGAATTAGGATTAATACAAATGGATGCTAAATATTTTATACCAAGTAAATTTCCAGTTGATAAAAAGTATTATGTTTATGATTTTATTGATGAAAGAATGAGAGGAGTATTCGGTTATATTTATGATAAATTAAGCACTGAGAATGCTATTGGTGCTGTTAAAAGAGTAATTAGTGATTTTGAAAAAATATTTGGTATCAAAATAACACGAATTAGAACTGATAACGGTTCTGAATTTATTAATAGTCATCGGAATAATTAAAAAAGTAGCGTTAAAGAAACTACTTTTACTCAATTTTTAATAGATAAAAATATTTTACATCAAACAACACCCGTTTGTTCTCCACAGTCAAACGGTAAAATTGAAAGATTTCATCAAAATTATAGTAAGTTATTTGTATTTGATAAAAAAATATTGGATGCAGTTGGTTTACAAAATAAAATAAATGATTACTATTATTTTTATAATTTTGAAAGAGTGCATAAATCTTTGAATTTTCAGACACCATTTGAATTTTTAACTAATTTAACTAAATAATTTTAAATTTATAAAGTTTTATTTAAACTATTTTTGGCGAATAAAAATGATACGGGTTTTTATTTTCAAATGTTATTTAGTCCAATAAATTAAGGATGTTTTTTTTCTTATTTTTATAAAACCCGTATCATTTTTATTCGCTCACTATTTTTTAGTGTGTCAATTTTAGAATTTTTATTTATATATGTATTATTTTTTAATAATGTTTTTATATTTTTAATTATATATTTTATTATTTTTTCTTGTTTTCTTGCAATCTCCAAAATGTGTGTGGTATACTACAGGTAATGATAATTTAATGTCATCTGCTGACTTTTAAATTAATGATTTTTGTAAAAATTTAATAAATATAAAAGGAGTGAAGGAAATGAAAAAATTACTTTCTATATTAGGATTTACAACTTTAATGTCAGCAAGTATGTTAGGTGTAGTTTCTTGTGCAAAAGGAAAAAATAGTCAAAATAATTATTATTTTGATAGTGAGCTTAATAAAATCGACCCAACAATTCGAAATTTAGTCAAATATACTAGTACAATTGCTAAAATTTTAATTGCTAGTCGTCATGAAAATATGAATACTTATGGGTTTCCAACATTACAGTATTTTTTAAACAATGTTGGAAGAAATTTAAAAGGAGTCTTTACTACTAAAAGCGGGAAAGAAATTAAAATTAAAGATTATGTTGAAGAATATAAAAAATTAAATAATCTTTATTATAATCCTCGAAAAGCAACAGATAATAATTATCAACCAGAGCGAAATACTTATAATTTAATGTCATCAATTGCTGCAATGACTGATTTTTCAAAGTGAAATACAGAAGCTAACCAAGGACATCCTAGTAATACAACAGATGCAACAGAGCGTTACACAGATTTTGTTGCAAATCCAAATTTAGCATGAGCTCAATATGATACTGGAGCTTTAGCAAATACATTGTCACAAAAATCAGAATCAGTTATTAATTATATTAACAGAACGGCTGGATGAAGTAATTATTATGATTCATCATCAGGTCCTTATGTATCAAATATTTTATATCATAATTCACTTTCAACACCACCAACAAAATCAATATTATCTTATAAAGATGGTGGTGAAGAAATTAAATTTGGGAAGGCTGTGGCGAACCAGTCAAGTTCATTATATGATTTATTTGGTTTAAAATATTTTGATGAAGCAATTATTATGTTAGGTCAATTTGGACCAGGATTAGAATTACCAGTTTTATATTCATTAGCACAATTATTACCATTTATTCAAAATAATCGTTCTTGTGAAAAAACTGCAGGAATTTTTTTGGCAGCACCGTTTTTTATTTTAAAACAAATAAAAAGTCAGTTTTTTGATAGTTCAGGTAATGTTAAACCAAATAGTCCATTATTAGAGATATTTAGTCGTGATACTATTGAAAAAACAGTTCTTAATGTTGAAAAACAAAGTGATGGTGAAGTAGACAACCCTGATAAAACAATTCAAAGTATGAAACTTTATGATATTTTTAACAGTCCAGTTATGGCAAAATCTCTAACCGTGATTATGTCAGAGGAGAAACAATATTTAGATCTAACAAGTGATAAAAAAGAACATAAAAATACCTTTTTAAAATGGTATTCTGTTTTAGGAAATTGATTTACAGAAGCTTTAACAAAAGAAGGTTCAAACTTTGATGTTCAAAAATTTAATCGCATAATGTCAAACACAATTTATGAGGGTCTTTTAAAATTCCAAGGCTTAATTGGGAATTTTGCTGAAGATAGTGTTGTTGCTTTAATTCGAACATTATTACAAATGTTAAACGCACCAAACTTTGATTTGTTTAATTTATTAAAAGGAATTGCAGGATTAGCAAATTGATTTTACAGTAATGATAGTGAAGGACATTATAATTTAAATATTAATAATGTTAAAACAATTGATGATGTTTATAATGAAGGACCGAATAAAAATGGCTTTAAAGAGGACTTAATGGTAGTTGATCCTAATAGCGAATATACTAAGTTTATCTTAAATATTTATGGTTTTGATGAACAAACAGGCCAATATAAAAAAGGGTCATTATTTGATATCATTAATATTTGAGCGCATGGAGGAAATAATACTTATCCTGATCATGAATCAATGCATAAATTTATTATACAAATATTAGATTCACAAAATGGTTATATTGGTGAATTAACAAGTCAAGTTAATAAAGTAATGGCAGAAGATTGATTTGATAATATCTTCTTAGATCGAAAATGATATATTACAGCATCAGGAACTGGTGTAGATGGTTCAAAATTAGGGGCAATTGTAACTAATGGTTCTGTAACAGGTGTTCGTTATCAATTAGATTACTATGGTTCAAAAGATGCTTCAACTAAATTAGAACGTCATAAAAAACCATTAGGATATACTGATCCCGCTTCAGGGAATTCTCCTTCATATGTTGAACAAGAAAAAGACCCAAAACAACGTCATAATATTGCACCAGAGGGCGAAACATGAAACAATCAAGACTGAGTTGATTATAATGGAATGGGCAATGAATATTTAACAAATAGTGACAAAATTAAATATAGTTATGTTGTTCAATTTAATAACCAAGCTCGTTTCTTGTATAATCCAGTGATTAAAGATGATTTAACAAAAAATTCATATTTATTAAGTGATTTTACTTGATACTATAACAATACTCGTTATTATTAATAGTTAATTGAAAAAGAGGAGATCTAAAAATGTTGCTGTTTTTACAAACATTAAAAAGTATGTTTAAGCAAAAAGCACAGTTAATTATTTTTATAATATTAGTTGCGCTTTTAACATTATTAACAACTTCTTCATGAATTGTTAATACACGTTTAACTAATGCATATTCATTTATAGGGGAAGGAGCTTTTGCTTATGATTATTTATTAAGATTTGACAGTAAAAAGAAAACAGGACAAAATGTCGAAACAATTACTCCATGATATGCTTTTAGCAATGATTATCATTTGATTACTGATGTTAATGGGGAACAGTGAACATTAACTTATGTTCATTTAGGGGAAGATGGCGCATTAAAGGTATTGGATAATAATGTTGAAATAAAATTTACTTTTGATTATAAAGTAAATAAAGTAAGTAATATTATTTTTACTGATCTTGATAAAAACGCGCCAAATTTTTTAAATAATGGTTTGTATCGTTTCAACGTTAATAGTGAAGCTTTTCAAACTTCTGTAATTGGACAATTATATGATCAGAAAGGTTATCTTTTTAATCAAAATAATTTACCTTTGATTGAAGAATTTATGAATAATTTTACGCATAGTGATATTTCACAAAATACAATAAATTTAATTATTGCATATTTAAATAAAAAATATTCAGGTATAACAGATGAAACAAAATTAAAAGATGCTGTTATTGATTTTGTTAATAATGGTATAACAAAATGAAAAAAAGATGTTGATTTACGAGGAAGCATAGATGAAATCCCTACTAAAGTTAGTATTAAAGATAGAATATTTGAGGAAAAATTAAATGGGGATTTAAGTTTTTTAGTAAAAGATACATCACAGCCTTTAACAAAAATTAGTCTTTATTATTCACCAACTATTAATAATAATCTTGATGTTGGTTATAATAATAATATTGAAAATGCTGTTTTTAGTGTTAATGATTTTTATAATCAAAATAATAAAAATAATAGTTTTCGGAATCAACCTTATGGGCCTTATGGTTTGACAAAAGCCTATTATGCATTAGTTGCTAAAGCTTCAAACTTTTCATTTCAGTTACGTGAACAATATGCATATTGAGATTTAACATCAAATTTAAAATATAAAATTATTAATTGAACACAATTATTATCGGATAATAAATTAAAATTTATTAAAAAATATGATTCCTTTGATCCAACTAATCCAATTAATGATGTGTATGTTGTTATTACGCCACAATTTTTGCGTAGTCAAAAATTAAAAGTAGGAGATCAACTTACAATTGGTGAAAATCCAAATTTCTTTGTTGGTGCTATTGGTGGAGATCCAGCTAATATTTATCCAACAATTTATGATACTGATGTTTTTCCAGATCCAAAAACAGATGGTATTATTTATGTTTCTGAAAAAATTTATCGTAGTGAGTCTATTGCTGCTAACACTGATATTGAAGAAAATTCTACATTATATATTAATTATGTTGGTTTACCGGAAAATAAAGTTACATCCTTTGAAAATTTTAAAAAATATTTAGCAGCTGATTTTTGAAGTTTAAATAATCCAAGTAATAAAAATACCCCATTACAAAGCTGTGATGAAACAAAGTTAGTTTACTTACGTTATTCTTTATTAGGAACTACAATTAAATTTTATCGTATGATTACAATTATTTTATGTGTTATTTTCTTAATTATTTTAATTTTTACATTAGTAATTTTAATTAAAAAAATTATTAATCAACAAAAAATTGCAAATGGAATTTTAAAAGCAAATGGTTATAGTGGAATAACAATTGCTAGTTCCTATTTAGCTCATGCGATTGTAGTAACTGGAATTGGAGTTCCGGTTGGATGAATTATTGGTGTATTTTTACAATTACCTACTATGAGTGTTTTTAATAGTTATTTTGTTATTCCAGTTAACTTTTCATTTTCGTTAATTCCATTTACAATTTGTTTTGGAATTATTGGTCTTGTTAGTAGTTTGTCAATTTTAGTAACAGCAATTCGGCAATTAATAATTAACCCATTAGATTTATTAAATCCAAATAAAAATATTAAAACTTCAAAATTAGTTTATTCTATTAGTAATATTTTTCATTTTAAAAAATTTACGACAAAATTTCGTTTCGTAATGATGGCTGTTTCAATGAAAAAAATTGGTTGGTTTTTCTTAACATTTTTTGTTGCTAGTTTATCTTTAACATTAGCAACTTTAATTCCAACAGCAATCAATAAATTTAGTAAGGATTATTATGCAAATTTAAATTATAATAACGAGTATGAATATACAAACGTTATTAGTAATATTCCTTTTAGTCGCTATGAAATGTATGATTGAGATGGTCCTGGTTTTTCATCTGATGCAGCATATCCATTAATTAAAAATTCTTTAGTAAGTGATTATTTATATAATGGAGAATGGCTATCAACAAAAAATGATATTAATGCTAAAAATGCTCATTTATATACACAACAATTAAATAATATGATTCTTTTTAATTTTATGGTTGGAAAAGGAGCAAGTTTATCAATTAGCACTTTTTATGATATGTATAAACGTTATGGTGAAAATGTTGATATTCGAAATCAAATTGATACTTTATTATGTTCAACAATGCCACGTGCTTTTGGTAAATCACCAGTTCATCCAACAGACCCAAATATTATTGACCGTTGGACTTATTGTGCACAATATGCAACAAATGATATTATGCCAGGTAAAATTCGAGCAATGTGGTTAAAAGATGATTTGGCTAAATTACAATTTAATCTTACTTTTGGAACTTCAACTTATAATTCAAAAAATGAAGATGTTTATACCGGATATACAATAAATATATCAGATTCAAGTTTTATTCTTCCAACATATGGAATTAATGTAAATAATAAAACAATTATTTTTCCAAATCAAACAATTAAAAAAATTTTAGATAATAGTAAAAATTTAAATATTGGGACAGATTTTATTCCAACGGTTGTAAATAAAGCCGCAGAAAGTAAATATAATTTATTGTTAGATAAAATAATTGAAACCACTACTAGTGTTCAGCAGTTACAGTATTGTGATGATGCACTTCATTGTGCTGTTGACCAAGCAGCATGGTCATATGAGTTACCAAGTGGTTCGTCTGATGATAATCTTAACCCATTTACCCTTGATTTAACAAAATTAATAATTGGAAACAAAACACGTGTTGGTTTTGAAAATAAAAATGGTAAAGTTCAAGATTATTATAATATTAAAAATTTTGTTTTAAAATTACCAGTTGATGCTTTTAAACAAGGTGAATTTCAAAATTCAACGATTTCTGCAACAACAGGACGTCGTTTACTAGGTTTGTTAGACCTTAGTAGCCCTACTGATCAGAGAGTGGTCACTAAAGAAGAAACTAAAGACGGTGATTATTATGTTATTCATCCTTTTGATAATAAATTTGATAAAGAAATTAATGGCATAGGTGATTTAACAACAGGGTTTCCAACTAACTGATATCGAGAAGCATTACGCCAAGGATTATTAAAAATTAGGAAAATTACTAAAAATATTAAATATAAAGTTGTTGGGATTCAAAATTCATATGATGTTCCGAGAGCGTATGTAAATCAAGTTATTGCTAATAAAATTCTTGGTTTTAATACAAGTTCTAGTGAACTATGTGATAACAAAGATGATAATCCAATGTTATGATTTAATGGTAAGTTTAGTAAATATTATGATCAAGTTGATCAAACAACACGATTTAATCTTTCTTCCTCAGATGGTTCCTATTCAATGAATGATTTTATGAATGGTCAATTAACTAGTGGGGTTGGGGGAACAGATTATTTAATTATTAAATCGCAAGTTATTGAAAAACTTGCTTGAATTTCAAGTATCTTATCAATTATTTTTGTTGTTATTACGATTATAACTGCTATTATTATTGTATATATTATGACAGAATCATTTGTTAATTCTTTCTTAAAATTTATGGCTGTGATGAAAGCTTTAGGATATTCAAATCGTGAAATTAATAGTTTAACATTAGGAATATTTACTCCGTTTTCTTTTCTAGCGTGGATTTTGGGTGTTGGGATAATGTGATTAATATTATGACTAGGTGTTTATGGGTTTATTGCAATTGCTAAAGTAATTATTCCATTTGGATTCCCATGAATTACGATTCCAATTACTTTTATTTTAATGGCAGGAATCTATTTAATAACATATTTAATTTCAACTTATAAAATTAATCATATGAGTATTTAAGAGTAAGTTAATGCAAACGAAGTATAAACTTAACAAAATAAAAAATCTAAGGTTTACTTAGATTTTTTATTTTTAAGTTATTTTTGAAGTTTTAGTTGTTATCTTTTTTTTAATATAATTGAATTTGAACCTATAAACCAAAAAAAGATAAAATGGAGAAAATAAAATTGCGAAAATTATTTTATTTAATGATATTTATTTTTCCTATTACTACAAGTTTTAGTTTGATTTCAACTAACATATGATGAAAAGAAACAAAAAATTTAGGTCTTTTATTAAAACCATAATTAATTATGACTAATAACAAATGAGGCTTAAATAGTCTTCGAGGTTACGATGGTGGATTAATGCCATCGATTCGTAGTAATGTTATACTGGGTTTACAAAATAACTTAGGATTAAATATTGTCAAAAATTTAAGAGTTGATATTTATTATGGTTATGTTGATGATAGTAATTTTTATAATGCAAAAACAATTAATTTTACTGATTTTACTAATACTAATTATATTTTTTGGTTTACTGTTGGAATTTTTACAACTGTAATTTCACCGATGCTTCATCTAATATTTTACGAAGATATGCCAACACTAACGAAGATACTACATTTAGGGATACAATTAATATATATAACTATATATATGATAAATATGGGATTGATATAGGAGACACGACAATGAAAATTGCATTGAATGACCTAAAAATGTTAAAGAAGGCGGAGAGATTGTTTTTCCTAGTGGTGTTCGCATTGTTTTTATGGGTTATGCTAATGGTAATAAAATTATAGGGAAAGTTGGTAAAGGTGGTGGTATTATATCAGCTTGAACAGATGAAATGATACATGCTGAAGAAAAAGAAATCTTAACTGATAAAGAACTAGATAAAAGATATAATAATTTAAGAGTTTTAATGTTTCGTTCAAAAAGTTTAAAGGTGTCTTATGAAAAATACACAGATGAAAATTATAATGAACAATATAATTTAGATAATCCTATTCCAGTAAAAGAATTATCTTGGACATTTCAAGAATGAGACAACATAGTAAAACAACATATAACAGTAACAACATTTTTTATAAAACATATTCTAATCAATTTACTTTTATATAGAAACCACATAGATTTTGTATTTTTAGTTTTTACAGTTTTGGAAAGTAAATTTTTTTTAATATTTTTAAATAAGGGGTTGAAATTATGCAAACAAAACAATATTTTATATATTTTGCGGTCATTAGTGAAAAAGTATGGTAAAAATAGTGTTATTAATACTGTCAACAAGATTGTAAATGATATTAAAATTAAAAAGTAAAGAATAAATTATTCCGCGTAATTTATTAGCGGATAATTTATTCAATAATGTTTTTAAAGGGGCAAAGCGACAACAAGTGGAGCGAGTTTGAAAATTTCAATTTTTTAATTTATTGAAAGGAGATATATTATGCCAGTTTGATTAACGACAATATTTAGTGTTGTTATTATATTAGGTATTTTTGCGTGAATTGGTTTATCAATTTATCAAAAAATTCGCCAAATTAAAGGAAATAAGAAAAAAGAACAAGAAAAATTAGATAAGGAGGATAAAAAATAATGTTAGGGATGTATTTAACAACAGCAATTAATTTTTTAGCAGTTGGTGATAAACCTACTATTTTAGATGGAATGGGTTGTATTTGAAGTGGATTAGGGTAAGTAATGATGAAAGTTAAAGATGCTGTTTACGCTGTATTGCCACAATTAATAACTTTTTTGGGTGATGCGTGAATTATTTTAATTCCATTTGGATTATTTATTATTATTAAGATTTTAAACTTTTTCCGTGTTATGGTTAAAGGATTTTAATAGAATATAACATTATATTCTAAATTATTTTAAACAAAACTAAGGCACATTAGTTTTTATTTGATATTTAAGGTATTATTATGGTTTTCTCTCTGTATAAAATATTTATGAATTTTTTAATTTGTATTATGTAAATCTAAGCTCCAAATTTACCTCTTGTTATTTTGATAATAGCACTCTTTAAAATAAATGCAACTATTTTTTTAAAAAAATAAATTATTTGTTAAATTATTTGTGAATTTATCTTAATTTTAGCACACTGAAAAATAGTTTATTAAATTATTCAAATAAACTTATTTAAAATTCTCTGAAAATACCTCTTTTGCTGTTCTTCAATTCAAAACAGGCCTTAATTTTTAATTTATAATATCAACTACTAAATCTATTTCTTGTTGTATAACAGGATTAAAATCTATTCCTTTACGATATCGTTTTCTAAATTCACGGTTCATTCTTTCAATTAATGGTTTTTAATTAGGTGAAGCAGGGCCATAATAATAAATATTAGAACCAGTAATCTTTTTCCATTTCTTCAAACTTACTAAATTCTTTTCCTCTATCAGTTATTATTCCTTTAATTTTTCCAACTAAACCATTAATTCTAACTAATTCTTCAAGTTTTTTTAAAACTTCATTAGCAGTATGTTCTTCTAATTTCATAGCAAAGTATTTTTTACTTGATTTCTTTACCAAAACTAAACAACTAGATTGATGGTCTTTACCAACTATGGTATCCATTTCAAATCAACCAACATCAGATTCTTTATTTTTAATATCTCATATTGACCTAAATCTTTGGTAGTAAGAAAAAAGTTTAGGTTTTGGTATAAAAATTATTCTTTATTTTAAATATATTTCTAAAACACTGATAAATCAACCTTTTAAAAAGTTATCTAATTATTTTATTTATATTTTTTATAAAACCTAAGCTTTTGTAATACTATCAAATCTTTTATCTAATTTACCACGATTATCAGGTCTTTTTTTTGTTCTATTTTTTCTACCACCATTTAATAAATTTTTCTTTAACAAACCCAAAAGACCTAAATAAATTCATTTATAAAATGTTTTAATGCAGGCAGGAAATTTGACACCAAATTTTATTAAAAATCGCTGAATAATTTATACTGGTGAATCATAAAAAATATTAAATCGTAAATTTAAAAATTCTTCTTGTTCTTCTGTAAATGTAGGTAGTTTTTTAATAGATTTTTTACGCTTTTGTTTATAATATTTTTGTGCTTGATATAGATTATAATCTTGTATATTTTTAAATCGCTTAATTTCTCTTTTAACAGTATTAATATCTCTTCCCATTTGTCTTCCAATTTCAGATAAATTAAGTTTACCATTTTTCTTTTTACAACTATCAGATAACAATAAATCCTTAAATAAACTTCGTTCATCATATTTTACATGTGTATAGTCTTTCATTACTCTATATTTCCTCCAATTCTTTTTATAAAAAAGTTATACATTAAATTTATAAAAAAAGATAAATTTTCACATTTTTTTAAATTAAAATTATTGACAAATATATTATTAATTATATAATTACACTGTAACAAGCTCCAATTTATCTCTATATGCTTGTGTACTAAAATAAAAAGTAAAGTAATTTAATTTTTTTTATTTTGATGTAAAATATAGATAATAAAAAAGAACCGAGTTGGTTCTTTTGTTACATTTTTAGACATAGTTTACTCTTTTATTTAATCATATTTATTAAATAATAGCAATTTTAATATGCAAAAAGGAGTAAAAAATGGCCAAAAATAGAACAATTAGTGACAAAACTACAGCATTTTTGGAACAAAAAGGCACCAAATTAAGCAATAAAAGAGCATATTTATACTATTTAAAACTACCATTTGATAATTGATAAGATAAAGTTAATACAGAAACTGCTGATTTTATTAGGGATACGATAAATCAATTAGAAATAGAATTGGAATTGGCTTTATTAAATGACCAATATGGCGGGGGCAAAAAGATATATGTTGAGAAATATGTTAACGATACAAATATAAATAATCAACAACCAATAATAATTAATTTACAAACGGATATTAGAGATATTAAGAAAGAAAGTGATAATAATGCTTAATCATTTTACTTATTTGTTAGAAACACCTTATTGGTTATTACAAAATAGTAGTATTTGTAATAAATATCCTTTTGCTAAAAAGTTTGAGTTAGTTAATGAAATTAATCAAATTGGTACAAGATATAGTGGTAAGACTATATCAAATATTAAAATGTTTGGTGAATTATTAAAAATTAGTTTATTAATTAAAGAACCGATTTGTATCATTGCTAGTATGTATTGGAGTAAAGATTTAAAAGATAGTGTATTTCAAAATATATGAAATATGTTAGATGAAAAATCATATTCTCTATACTATTAATTTATCAAATTTTACTTTTACTTTATCAAATGGTAGTAAAATATATTGTAAAGGTTTACATTCACCAAGTCGAAAAGAAAAATTAAAAGCTTTTGCTGATTTGAATAAATATAAATTAGTTATTGATTGAAGAGAAGAATGTAACCAATTTTAACAAAAAGATTTAAGTGATTTAGAGTTTGCTATTCGTGGTTATCAAAATAAAATAACAATTAATACATGTAATCCTGAAAGTTTAAAAAGATATATTGTTGGTTATTGTAATGAATTATTACCTTTTAATGAAGAAATAATGCGTAGTAAATATTAACAAATAAAATATATTAAAAAATGAAATATGAAGATTATTATTCACTATTCTAGTTGAAGATTAAATTATGAATTACCACAAGATAAATTTAATGAACAATTAAGATTAGAACAATTAGATATTGAAAGAGCAAGAGTATGAAGTTGAGGTTTACCAGGCAATACTAGTGGGTCAATCTTTGCGAGATATATTGATATTATGTAAGCAACAGATATTATTCAACCAACGAAATTATTAGGTAGTGTTGATATTGCTAATGCTACTAGTCCTAAAGGACATACAACAGCAGCTAGTTTTTGAATATATAACTAATTTAATAAAAAACCTATAAAGTAGCAGAATATACACACTCAAATGTTACTCAACAATTTAAAACTGAATTAGAACAAGTTAAAGATATTTTAGAGTTTTATAACAATCAATTAAATAAATATTTTAATTTAATACAACAAGGAATTAGTATAAATATTGATGATAGTGCTTATTCAACATTACAAAGTTTAAACCGAGAGAAATATAATTATAATTTTGGTCAATATATGACATTTAAACCAGCGCAAAAACAAAAATTTAAAATAAGACATCGTATTGAAGCCTTTACTATGTTAATAAATACTAATCAATTAAAATGATTATGAGAAAAATGTCCTGTAAGTAAAGCACAATATGAATTAATTCAATAAGAAGATAAACCAGATGCCAGAGAAGAACGAATGCTAGATTTGTACGATGATACATTTGATAGTGATTTTTATGCTTTACACTTTGAATTAATACCAATGGTTAAACATAATAGTTCAGCAGATTATAAATTATAACAACAAAGGGAGTGAATAACTTAATGAAAAAAAATATTTATGTAGTACATGATGAGTGTGTAATAAATGCAAAAATACCATATATGTCTGTTTGTGGACAAGTTAAAAAAAGACTTTGTCAAGAATTAAAAAAAGATAATATCGCAATATGTAAATTAAATTTATATAACGAATATATTAAGAAGTATAAAAAAGTTAAAGTATGTGTACAAGTTTTAGCAAATGAACCAAATTTATTAACAATAAATATAATTAATTATGCACTTATTTTAAAATTAAAGGAGCAAAATAACAATGAATAATATTTTACCTAATTTACCAAATTTAAATGATATTAATAGTGTTTTAAAATTTTATAATTATGATTGAACAATTAATTTAGCTAATATTATTGCTCGCCATTAAATGCGATTAGTAAATGGTAAAGATATTTTATTTAAGTCTCATCGTAAAGACATTTTAGAAAAATTAAATTGATGATATGAAACTTATAAAATAAAAGAAAAATTAGATAAAAATGAATTAACAGCAAGTTTAATGGGTAAAACTATTTTTGGTTTGTTAGAAACATTAGATGGTAATATTGATTTATGAATTAACCCATTTAACTTTACATCAAGAGTAAGTAAAATAAACGAAATTGAACAAGGTGCTGATATTTGATTAAATTATCATCAATCAGATAGTGGTTTTATTTTAAATTTAATTTGTACTAAAGATAAAATAGTTATTAAAGGTTGACCTAAAAATAATGGTAGTAAGAAAAAAGTTTAGGTTTTGGTATAAAAATTATTCTTTATTTTAAATATATTTCTAAAACACTGATAAATCAACCTTTTAAAAAGTTATCTAATTATTTTATTTATATTTTTTATAAAACCTAAGCTTTTGTAATACTATCAAAATAATGAAGTAGTTGTTGGTTAAAGTAAAACACAAATTAAAGATGATGTTAAACCTGTTTTAGTACAAGAATTTAAAAATAAATTAGGTATAGTACCTTTTTGATAAATGATAAATGAACCTAATCCTTTATTTTTATCAACATCAACCACTTTAAATCCATAACCAACTATGGCAAATTGTTATAAATTACAATTTGATTTAGAAGATAGTTTTAATATTAAATCAAAAGAAAGATATGCAAATCGTACGCATTGATATGGGATACTAAGTAATGATTTAATGACTACTTATAACAAAGGTAATAAAAAAGTACTACAAGATGTATTTGATGATATTTTTGTTCAATCAAGTTCATCAACAGTAGATGGTTAATTATCTCAATATTTATAAGTAGCACAAGGTACACCAACCTTAGAAACATATACCGAAGATCAAAAAGCAATTATTGAACAAGTATATATAGCATGTCATTTTTCTAGTCCTTTTGGTGATAAATCAGATAATGACCAAAATAAAACACAATCTTTATTAACTAAAACCAAAGATTTAGAAAAACAAGCATATTTACAAGTATATCGTAAACAATATTATACTAAGATATTTGATGCAGTTTTAAAATATTATGGTTTATGAGATGGTGTTGGTGAACGACCTTATGGTTTTGATTTTATTAGTGCTAGTTTAGTAGACCAAATGCGACAAAATGAATTAATTACTGCTAGATTAGATAATGGTACAATGGAACCAATAAGAGCTATAATTGAATATGATAATATTGATGAATTAGAAGCAACCAAATATTTTGAAAAAGTAGAAGCATGACAAGATAAAATGCAAGCCAAAGAAATTGAACATAATAATAAATTAATGGAATATGATGAAACTGGTAATAATCAAAATGCCTTACAAGGTAGAACAGAAATTAAGGAGAATTAACAAATGAGTAGAATTAATCTAAGTGTTATGGAAGAATTAAGAAGACAAGCCCACGATACCTTTAATAGATATCAGAGAAAACATACGAGATAACAGACATTGAATGGTATTTCCTTTTAATGTTTATAGTTCATATATTCCTGATACTGAAACAGGTTGAAAACCTAATAATGCTAACCCAAGTGACTATGGTAGTTATTCACGAATATTTGATAATATGGAAAGTACTATTGCTCAATGACAAGATAGTTTAAAAATAGTTCAAAAATATAAAGGTGAAGAAATTAATATTTTAACAATTGCTGATTTTAATAAACATCCAATTAACTTAACTATATAAGCTAATAATGAAACACCTTTTGCTATAAAATTAAAAGATGAAAATAATAATCTTTATTGAAAATTAATTGATGGTGAAAACATTTATGATATTAATAGAATGTTATAATATTTAAATCAATATAAATTAAGTTATTTTATGAATAATGATAATAAAGCTGATAACTTTTATACAAAAGAAGTTAAAGTTGGTAAATATTGAGATGCTTATATGATTGATGATAGAAGTTTAATTCAATTTGGTGAAGCAAAATTTGAACAAGTATTTACTCAACAATCAACAGGACGACAATATACTTTATTAATTTTAGATGAAAATGCTGATAAATTAAATATTAATGATTATTATAATTTTTATACTGTATTTAATGACCGTGGTTTAAATATTGGTGGTGGTGATATTAATTCTACCCCCTAAGATAGACAATTATTATATCCATCAAATGTTATTAATTATTATTCACCTTATGATGGTAGTTTTTTATGACAAGAAATTACATTTTCAAGTATTAATGACAAAATTAGTAATAGTGGTTTATCAGTACGACAATTTATACAAACATCCGCACCTAGTGAAGGATATTGTTTTCCTAAAATAACTTATGATGAAAAACTAAATAAAGGTATTGTTGAATTAGATGATATTTTATTAAAAGACCCAGGTGTTCGTGCAATGGCAGTTAAATTTTATGGTAATCCAATCTTTTTTGATATGTCTGTTATTGGCCGACCAATAATTAAAGGTCAATTTAATAAAAAAGTAATGAATTCACGATATTTTATTAATGTATAACATATTTCCTGCTCCTCCTGATAAAATTAATACTTATGCATCACCCGAAGTAAGTTGATATAATATTCAAGGTATTCAACCAACTATAATAACTGGCTATGAAGATTGAAAAAAAGATATGGAAAGTAGATACGATTTTTGAAATCAAAAAAATAGTGAGGGAATTGTTATAACTGATCCTAGTACTACATCAGCAACTAATTCTACTGTTGGTCGAAATATTCATAAAGAAGATAAGGATTATAAGTTTTATTGGTCTAAAGATTGAAAAATAACAAACCACCAAGCAAAATAAAAACAAACGGTGGTACAGTTGATAATATCATTAGCACCCAATCATTATCATATTTTAGAATAAAAGATGAATTTGGTAATACTGTTGGACAAGTACAAATTGAATATAATAAAATGGGCAAATGTAATGTTTGAGATATTTTAAATGTGAATAATTTTATTAATCTCCAAATTACCGTATTGCCCTTAAACTATACGCAAAAATTAGTTTTTAATCCTTTTACGATACCTGGTGGAGTTGGTAAATTCTTAAACTTTATTTCATTTGGTATTCCCTGAGGTTGAGTAATTAACCAAGATGAAAAAACTTGACCTAATTTTCAATGACTTAATAGCTTTATGAGTGCTAATGTTTATAATTTTTATAATGATGCTTTTTGGTTTGAAAAATCAAAAGGTAAAGGTTATTTACCATTTGAAATTTTTAGAGAACAAGGGAATGATAAAGTTGGCGCTATCTTTGGTGCAAATGCTACTAGTTTAGGGTTTACAACTTTATTAACTGATAAATTACAAGGTACTGTTTTAACTAAAGATGGTAAACCAACAGAACGAATAACTTATTCAACTTATAATTTAAAACAATTAAATCCTAAAACTAATCGTATATATTTAATTAATGAATTAGTAAGAGTAGTTGATGCTCAAACATCCGTTAGTGATAGTGAAAAAGATAATGATTGCGAATTCTTACAAACACCTGATGGTACAAATTGTAGTTATATAATTGATATGTTTTCAATCCAAGCCTTATATAAAGGTAATTTTGAAATTATCTTTTATGCTGATAACCCATATACAAATAATGAAGAAGATTATTTAAAATTATCAGTATGAAGTTTTCGTGGCAAAACAAAAAGTACACTAAATAATTATTTACGCGATATGACAACTAACTATAAAACTAGTTTTCTATTACCACATGACTATGAAATACCTACTTTTAATTATCCTGAATATGTATTACCACCAGTTCCATATAACTATCAACCTTATACAAAAGATATTATTACCGCTAATGCAAAATTACTTATTAACTTTAATTTTACAATACAACCTCAATGTAAAATTACATTAAGTAATATGGTTAATTTATTTGATATTTTAAATGAGTATAAAGGTTATTATGAATTAGAAATTGATTTAAAACAAATTGATCCAACAATTCAAAGTATCAGTAAATTCCAAGATGCTTATAAAACAATAGAAATAAGTAATTTAGGTAATTTACAAGTTGAATGTGGGCCACCAAATATAGAAAATTTTATTCATGATAGAAATGTTAATATTTTAGGTGGTTTAAATGGTTACAATAATTCTTATGGTTCATTAGAGAATATAATTTTATATGAATCTGGTTATTCACAAATTGATAAAGTTAATTTTGAAAATACAATAACTTTATATACTAAAAATATAAAAGTAAATGATACTGAAACAAAATACGCTACTGAATATACTAATGGGTTACCAAAAAAAGAATTATTTTAATATATATAACACACCAAATTATAAATATGATTTAAGATTTTTATTACAAATAACAAAATTATTTAATTTTGATAAAGATAAAATTACAGAAACATATTTACAAGCATATTATACAAATTATATGAAATTAAAAATTATATTTAAAAAAGTATTAATTGCTAAATTAATGTTTATTGAAAAATTATATTTTGGTAATGATAAAAATATAATATTAGATGTATCTAATCCAAATGTATTAGGTATTAGAAATAAAAGCGATAGTGCTGTTAAAATTACATTTAAACCAAGATAAAAATAAAAAAAGATTTAATAATCTCTTTTTTTATTCTCCAACAACTTTTATATTTCCTTTATTATCAATCACTAAATTTGGCTCTGTTGTCTCTAAATTTCAACGATAAACTGATTTAAAATATGCCCCCTCTATATCGTCAGACCAATATTTAATTTTCAGTGAATCTCTATAAACAAAATACAACTCTTTTTCTCTTTGTCCGGCAGTAAAATCCCCATAATTAATTAATATTTTATCTTTACCTTTATTATTAGGTATTATTTGTTTTGGAAATTCATCATTTTTAAATTTATTTATATTTTATTGATTATTTCCTTTTCATACTACATAATATCATTTATTATCAACTTTATTAAATGGTTTTTCTTGTGGTGCCATTCATTCTAAAATACCATCTTTTGTATTTTTTTTGTTTTCTTCTTTTAGTTGTTTTAATTCATCTTCACTATATTTTGGTATAGTTATATTCTTATTACAACCAACCAAACTGGTTGTACTTGTTCCGATTAAAGTGATTGTTACTATGATACTTAATATTTTTTTCATATTTTAATTCTACTATACTATAGCTGCTATTAATTCTGGTTCTGACATTTCTCAAATTGATGAAAAAATACTAATAGCTTTTTCACAAAATAATTGAAAAACATCTTCATGTATTAATACGATACCGTTTTCTATTTGATTAAATAAAATATTAAAAATTTGCCCCCGTAATTAAAATTTATGTAGTTTGATCTGGAATAAATTCAGCTTCACTGTCTATTAATGGATATCTAACATAATAAGTATCTTCAAGTATATTTTCTTTATTTAGTTTGATTCCAACAATTAATGCAGCATGATAAGAGCTATCACATCCTTCATCATCATATTCGTCGTCATCAAATAAACCACCAAACATAACAGGAGATTGTCTAGAAAGAGATTCCTATATTAAATGTCTTATCCACATTCTTTTTTCTATATAATTTAATCTATTTCAAAATAATCGAGTTAAATCAATTTTCTTTAAATTAAATTCCAAATTTTCCTTAATTATCGGGTTTGTGTTTAATATTTCAATTACTTTTGATAATGAAGCGCCATCATTTGCATTGTTTGGAAAAAAACTTGCAATTTCTTCTTGTCCCATTTCTTTAAGATCTTTATTATTAAGAATATTATTATCAAATATATTTTTTAAAACTGCCACAACACATCATCAATTATTTATTTGAAATTCCATTGGTTTTTTCATGCTAGTTTTTCTTAAATCAATTAACACATATTCTAATATTGGATATGTTATTTCTTGTCTTTTAACTCTATTTAAATTTTTTAAATTATTTGTTTGTAAATAACTAATTTCATTATTTTCTAATTTAGTTTCTTCTTTTTGATAGGGGCTAGCGGCAATTGTTGTTGGTATAGCAGTTCCACTAATTGTTAATATACTTAATAAACTAAGTAATTTTTTCATACTTGTTTTTCTCCTTTTCTTAATTTTAAAACTTTTTATCAAGATTTAACTGCATTATATATATATATATATAATTAAAATTATGAATTATTTTAAAAATTTTATCTTGTTAAATACCCTATTATTACGCGTTTTAAGACCTAAATTAGCAATAAAATATATTAAGTTTATTAAATTTCCCCATAAGCACTTTCTTTTAAATAACATTCTTCTAATGCTATATTAAATAAATCTTCTTCGGTATAAACATTGCCATTTTCATCTTTTCATATATTATTCACATCCTTGTCATTTAATATTTTCATTTTCTAAATTAATAATAGTTGTTAATCATTCTTATTGATTTTCAATATTAGCAGTAATTTTTGCTTCTTATAATGTATAAAAACAGTTTGTTTTGAAATCAGATAGTATTACAAAAGCTTAGGTTTTATAAAAAATATAAATAAAATAATTAGATAACTTTTTAAAAGGTTGATTTATCAGTGTTTTAGAAATATATTTAAAATAAAGAATAATTTTTATACCAAAACCTAAACTTTTTTCTTACTACCTGAAATCACCATATTTACTTTTCATTACTAATAAGTATCTTTTATTCATAATTTATTTCTCCTAATTTTTTCTGACTAATACTCAATGCTCATCAGTAATATCTTTAAATGATACGGGATAAGCTCGTAGTATTAATTCTTGTAATTTGTTTTCTTGATTACATCCAAAACAATAACCTCAATATCTTTTTTTAAGACAAATTTTATTTAACTTTTTCATATATACCTCCTAAATTATTCCTCTTATTTTTAACTCGTTGGCACTAACTCCCAAGTGAAAGTGCTAAAGCGAGAATTAGTTATATAAGTATTTACTACACCATCCGCTTCACTAGGGTAAGTGGTGGTGGTATATTGTTTAATAATCCACAGTTGTTTTTTATTTTTTACACCAGAGAGTTTTCTCTCTCTTCATTCGCACCATTTCAGGTCAAAACGTTCAGTTTTTAAAATAAATTCACTTACACCTTGAATAGCCTAATGCTGACTTTGTGGTTTTTATTAAACCGCCGTCACTTCTAAGAAGTAATATCTATCGCAAATTTATTTATAAAGTGGGCCATCTCAATATTTATTGTCGTTTGATGTTGACCTTGCACTTATCACGACTATCGCTTGTTAAAGAGTCTGTTATTTCCGGACTGATTACCGTTGGGCTAGACCGCCTATGTGGAATAAAAACACTTAGTTATTTAAAATAACCGTCCCACACTGCATTAAGTTGTTTTAATAAATCAAAGTTTTAAAGAACCAGTTTTATAATAAAAGATAATTTTTGAATTTTCTAAACGTTTATAAAACCGCTTTTGTTTTTTATCTTTTGTGTGATTTAATAAATCTTTGTGTTTTTCACAAGTTCATAAAACTTTATTTGATAAAAATTCTTCGGTAATAAATGATACTTTTTTATAACAATCATTAACATAACATATTTTTTGTTGTTTAATTATCATTGCCTCCTTTTAGAGATTGTTTTATTTCAAATAAAAAAACAACTCTAACAAGAGTTGTTTTTTGGAGCTTCATCGTACATTATACGCTTATTTATTTTAATGTTATAAAAAATATGTTTTTAAGATGTAGGAATAATTCTATTTACATTTTTTTGTTTTAAGTTATAATAAGTAATGTTATTTATATAATCAGATATGGCGGTTGTGGCGAAGAGGTTAACGCTCCGGATTGTGGCTCCGGCATTCGTGGGTTCAAGTCCCATCAGCCGCCCCATTTTTAACTACAAAAGTAGTTTTTTTATTTTTAAAAAGAAAAAATATAAAATATAACACAATATCTCCCCTATTAAAATTGTCAAACAAATAGGGGAGATTTTTACTTAACTATAAGGTCTTATAAAAAGCAATATATAAATTTATAATTTCCAAAATAATTTATTTCTAATAAAAAAATTTCTAATTAGTTAAAGTCTGTCTATTTACTTAATAAATACAACTGATATAATGAAAATGTTGACGTATTTAAAATAGCATTTTATTTTAAAGTAATTAATATCAAAATAAAATTAAATATTATGGCAATTTAAATTTAATAATTTTACATAATTTTTTATTGTATTATTTTTAGTTGTTTTTTTGCTGTAATTTTAAAAAAAGTAAATTATGGGAGGTAACATTATGGACTCGTTACAAGTTGGATATAGTGTTTTAGTACATGCTTATAAACATAATGGTTCAGTTTACCGTAGTTGAGAATCGGCAGTTGTTTTATTACTAGAAGAAGAATATATTGTTTTAGTAAATGAAGATGTTACTGTTACAGAATTGAATGGTAGAAAATGAAAAACAAATGAACCAGCAATCTGGATTTTTAATAGGAAAAATTGAAGTAATATTATTTGTATGCTTAAAGATGCCGGGATAAATTATTATTGTAATATTGCATCACCATTTATTATGGAACAAAAAACAATTAAGTATATTGATTATGATTTAGACATTAAAGTTTTTGCTGATGGTAGTTATAAAATTTTAGATTTAAAAGAGTTTAATCGAAATCGCATTGCTTGAAAATATAGTCGTGATATTGTTAATGCAATTTGAACAGAAATTGATAATTTAAAGCATTTAATTAAAAATAAACTTTTTATTTTTGAACATAGTAGTGTAGAAACATTATGGCAACAATATTTAGTATTAAAATCCAAATTACTTAAATAATGTTTTATTGTTTATTCTCTAAAAAATAGATATAATAAAGGCGCTTTAGAGAGGAGGTTTCTAATGGGGCAGCATAATTTTAAAAAAAATTTTTTATGAGGTAGTGCTTTTTCTGGTACGCAAACAGAAGGTGCATCTTTGGAAGATGGAAAATCTGCATCAAATTGAGATCATTGATTTAAGTTAGAAAAATACCGTTTTTTTAATCAACAACCTTGTTTAAATGATTTTTACCATAGTTATCAAGAAGATATTAAAATTGCAAGGGAGTTAAATTTTAATTCATTACGAACATAAATTCAATGAACTAGATTAATTCCTGATGAAAAAACAGTTAATCCAAAAGGAGTGGAATTTTACAATAATGTAATTAATGAAATGTTAAAAAATAATATTAAACCAATTATTAATTTATTTCATTTTGATATTCCATATTGAGCACAACAAAAAGGTGGTTGGCTTTCGCGAGAAGTAGTTGATGCTTTTGTTTTTTATACAAAAACTTGTTTTGAATTATTTAGTGATCGAGTTGAAATGTTTACCACTTTTAATGAACCAATTGTTGTAATTGAAGGTAGTTATTGATATGATTGACATTTTCCAAATGAAGTTAATATGCAACATGGTATGCAAGCCCAGTGGAATACTTTAATTTCTTTTAAATGAGCAATTAAAGTATTTCGATAATTAAAATTAAAAGGAGAAATTGGGTGCATTTTAAGCATTTCACCATAAATTCCTCGTAGTAAAAATAAAGTTGATTTAGAAGCAACAAAATGACATGATTTGTTTACAATTAATTGTTTTTTAGATCCAATGGTTAAAAATGTTTATCCACAAGAATTAAAAGAAGTTGCTAAAAAATATAACTTTATGTGACAAATTGCTGATGGAGATGAAGAATTAATTCAAGATGAGAACTTAAAAATTGATTTCTTAAGAGTTAATTTTTATCAACCAGCTAGAGTAAAAGGTGTTGATTTTATTCTAGATTTTACTAATGGAGCAATTACAACACACTATTTTTACCAACCTTATGAAATGCTAGGGCGTCGCATTAATTCATACCGAGGATGAGAAATTTTTCCTAAGGAAATTTATATCACATTAATGAATTTAAAAGAACATTATAATAACATTCCAGTTTATATTTCAGAAAATGGAATGGGAGTTGAGAATGAAGAGCGTTTTTTAGAACATGGTATTATTAATGACCAATATCGCATTGATTTTACTAAAGAACATTTAGTTTGAGTTCATCAAACAATTAAAGAAGGTTCTAATTGTTTTAGTTATCATTCTTGAGCTTATATTAACAATTGATCATGAATGAATGCGTATAAAAATCGTTATGGATTTGTTAAATTAGATTTAACTAATAACGGTAAAAGGGTTTTAAAAAAATCAGCTAATTTTATTACTGAAACTGCTAAAACAGGTATATTTGAATATGAAACAGAATTAATTTAAGGATTTAAAATGAAAATTACAGATTCAGAGCGTCTAATTGTTTTACGAAAAGATATGATGATAACCATAGCAAATTTAATCAACAAGTGTATGTTTCATGGTATAGTGAAGCATCACGAATTTTAAAGTTAATTCGGGTAATTAAAGTTAAAAAACCATTAGGTGAAACTTTTCATATGTTATTAACAATGTTGGCACATGATATGAATGCTAACCTAACATATGATGATTTAGAAAATGATGCTTTTTACCAAACAGGAACAAAGGATAAGAAACAAGAAATGCATTTAGCTTGTTTCAATGAGAATGAGGAAGTAACACTAGAATGATTCACATCCGAAGCTTGGATTAGTAAAAATTTGGTAGTAAGAAAAAAGTTTAGGTTTTGGTATAAAAATTATTCTTTATTTTAAATATATTTCTAAAACACTGATAAATCAACCTTTTAAAAAGTTATCTAATTATTTTATTTATATTTTTTATAAAACCTAAGCTTTTGTAATACTATCAAAAATTTTCGTTTTCTTAGTAAAAAAAATGGACAAGAAACAAAGATTATTTATTTATAAATTGTTAAAAGTTTAAAAGCAAAAACAGACATCTAATAGTTCTTTTAACTTTTGATGTTCTTGTTCAAAACGTAATATTTTTTCTTTTATTTTTTTTCAATATTTTTTTCTAATTTAATAACATCACTATGTTTTAAACCAATTTTTTTTTAAAATAAATTAACTGATTTATAAGCTGATTTTAATGTATTTTTAGTTTTTAAAGTAATTTTCACATTAACTTTCTTTCTATAATTTTTTAATTAATTATCTATCTTGCTAAAATAATTAATTAAAGTAATTTATTTTAGAAAATATTAATTATATTTTTAAAATCATATATAATAATCACTTTACCATATTCATTTGTAATTATCAATTGAATCTAAGTAATAAAAAAATAAAAATGTTACAAAAATAAACATTTTTATTTCTTTTTATTTTAATATTATTTTCCGGAAATTTCAGATAATTTAGCTGCAACAGGTTCAACATTTAAACCAATAATAATTTGAATGCTTTGTTTTAGAAACTAACACTAAGCCCAGCAACGCCAGCCACTTTAATTGCTGCTTGATCAATTTTTGTGTTGTCTTCAACTGTTAAATGTAATATAGTCATACAGTTATCAACTTTAACTAGATTATCATGACCAATTGCATCATAAATTACTTATGATAATTTTAATGGTCCATTAGGGTCTTTTTGAATGTCAATTCGTTGATTAACACTATTTTGTGAAGTTACAAATTTACTATCCGTTTGACCACTTCTAGGAATATTATTATTTGTTGAAAGTTGTTCTTGACTTGTTTTTTTCTTTGCATTATGTTTAACTGTTTTTTGTAGTCCTATTACTTCTTCTTCACATCCAGGTGTTCCTAAATTCATTTTTTTAATAAGATATTTAAAACTAAATAAGTAAGCTGCTCCCTCAACTAATCCAATTAGAATAATCATTAATGGGTTACCTAATACTTTATAAATACCAGCTTGTAAGTTTGATGATATTATTGACATATATCATGAAGTTTTAATTTATACAGCTCAATCAATGAAACCGGCCGAGAAACCAAACCCAACACAGATTCCAAAACCAACAGTTAATGCTGAAAATAGACCAGCTAAAACAGCATGTAATTCTAATAAAATAGGAGCTAAGAAAACAAATGAAAATTCAATTGGTTCTGTAATTCCTGTTAAAAAACTAACTCCGGCAGCTGAACCTAAAATACCGGCATATTCAGCACGACGGATTTTATCTTTAATTGATAAAATCATTGCTGCACAAGCTGCAGATAAACCAAACATCATTATTAGGAAGAATACTGATTGGAAAATTCCACTTCCTCCTGCTAAACCAAATTTAGCGTCAGCATATAGTTTTCCTAAAAAGGCGTTAATATCACCATTGACTGTAGTAATAATTCCAGTTGTATTTCAATCACTAATTGATAATACGCCATTACTATCAATACTATATACAGCTCATTGTAGCGTTCCATAAACAATTTGTCATAAGTTAGTTCCTTGATAATTAATTAAGTGCCTAATAATTGGCTGTTGGAATCATAAATAAGTGTTTAATACTTGGTGTAAACCAAATGGTAATAATAACCGGTTAAAAATAGCATAGAAAAATGCTCCTAATGGAGGAATCCGCTCCTAAACCATAACCTAAGTATTGTAATCCTAATTGAAATCATGGTCAAATTGCTGCTAATGTAAATGAACCTAAAACTGTAAATACCACAAAAGTACAAAATGTATATGGTTTCTACATATTTAAGATAGTGCTTTCATTTCGAAAGTATCGTGCGTTGTCTTTAATTTGGTCTACGGTTTTATTTCACATTAGTGTATTACTGTATGTAATTGGTTCAGAACTGTTAGCAAATTGAATGATAGTATAATTATTTTCTGATTTCATTCATAAGACATCGTTTAGGTTGACTGTAGCTGTATTATCAGATACAAAATTTTTCATTTTTAATACTTGATATTGAGTGATATTATTTGTTTGGTATGGGCTATTTCCTACAACACCAGGCATAATGCTGCTAGCAATTGTTGTGATCCCTAGTATACTTATTAATTTTACCATTTTATTTTCCTTCTTTCATTTTCAATATTTAATATTTTAATATTTTGATATAAAAAAATGAAAATAAAGCACAGGGGTTGTTGGTACTCGAATTTAAATAACTTAAGATATTTGGTATGTAAAAAATTAATTCATAATATTATTATCAAATTAAAAAAACAGTAACAGACATAAATATTTCACACTCGTATTTCTAGTAACATTGTTAATATAGTTTTAATAATTTGATATAAATTTAATAATATTCATAGTATAGCACTAATTAATGACTTAATCAATGATTATTTAAAAACCAGATATTTTATTAATCAGAACTATATAAACCTTTTTTTCACCTTAATTTTATAGTATAATAAATAAGTAAAAAAAGTATGGGGATTTTAATAATGGAGAATAATAAAAAAGTAATTGATTATTGAGATGATTATGACCTAAATGATTTTGATCCAGCAAAACGACCAACTTCAATTTTGTAAGATAAAACGATATTAAATAATAATCAAAATTCTGTTGATAAAATTACTAGATTAATAAATGATTTTGAGACATATTCATATTACAATAATAAATTTAATGTTAAACAAAATAATGTTCAAAATGATGTTTTTGATAATAATGATAATAATGATAAATTAGATTATTCTGAATTTCAATCAATAGAAGGGTCAGAAATTAACCAAGCAACAGAATTAACTAATCTAGATGAGTTAAATTTAAATAATAAGAATCGATTTATTCCATTTAATGAAAATGATATGGTTACTCCAGCACTTGATGTTAATCAAATTTATAATTGTTGGCAAAAATTAAAATTTAATTTAATTACGCGTAAATTAGATGTTCTACGAAATCGAGTTCAAGAACCACGGATTGAAGGGCGCTGAAAATATAGTTTTTATGTTCCTAAATCATTAGAAGAATTATTAAATAAACCAACTCAAGTTGTATTAGATGCGATTCCATGCGTTGGCGGCGATGAGGTTTATCCTTACCAAAAATATTTTAATAATCCAGTTTTACTTTCAAAAGTACAGGGTAAAAATAATGATAATTTGTCATTATCTAATAGTAATGATGGAATACCGCTAATTTCAGATGAAATCTTAGATAATGAACCATTAACAATGAGCAATATCTTAAAAAATGCTAAAATAAATATTGATGCAAGTAAAAAAGAAGCAATCTTTATTAATGATGAGCATGTGTTAAATCCTAATAATTTAAATTATGAACAACGTTTGCGTTTATTAAAATTAACAGCTGACACCAATAATGAATAACGAAAAAAAATATTATAAATGAAATTAAATAATAGTAGTTTACTATCATTATCAGTAATAGTTAAAGAACGATTACAAAAAGTTAAAACTAGGGAGATTGAATTAATTAAGGAAACAACCCTTATAAAAAATAACAATTAGAATAAAAGGAAAAAAAAAAAATATTTTTTTTAGCACAATAACCTATTAATGTTTACACTTTCAAGTTATAATATAAGGAGTATCAGTTTATTTTATTATTTAATAACAGAGGATGATTACGATGATATTAGGAAATAGTGAAATAGCCTTTATTTTAATTGGATTTTTTATTGCGATTAATGTTATTATATTAATTTTTTTAATTCTATCTTACCGAAATATTTTAGTTCCGATTCCAAATTTAAATAATGCTCCAAGTCAATCAATGATTTCATTAGAAGTAATTGATCGCTATTTAACGAAAAAGAAAATTACTGGTTTAAAAGTTGTTCGTAAACCGGGGCAAGTTTTAATTACACATTCTTATAAAAAGAAAATATTTTATATTAATGATTTACAATTATTTAATCAGTCTTATTTTTTATCAGGGATGGGATTAGATTATGTTTTGGGGCGAACATTTTTTGCAACCCAATTATATTTAAAAAATAAACATGTTCAAACAATGCATTTCTTATTATATTTTGCTCCACCATTATTATTGTTATTCTTTCTTATCGTATCATTATTTACAATTATTTTTATTACCATTCTAAAAACTAACCCCACCTTGTTAGACCATAATAATTTCTTTTACTTTATTAATCGCTATGGAGTCTTAAATTTATTATTAATTTTTATTATTGCAGCATATTTAATTTTATTAAGTTTTAATGGCTATTTTAAGCAAAATTTAGAAAATTGATATGAAACAGAAATGCTATCATTTGTTAAAAAGCAGTTTCCGGAGTTATATGATGATTGAATTATTGCTCGTAGTTATTCGCGGAGTATTCAGTTTACATATATTTTTGGTTATAATTTTATTTTTAAAAAAATTTATAAATATACAGGACCCTTTGGTATTTAGTAAAATAGGGGAGAGATATAATGAAAGTTATTTTTCATATTGATATGAATAGTTTTTTTGCTAGTTGTCATCAAGTTGCTAACCCCCAATTTCAAGGAAAACCACTTGTTGTTGTTAATTCTTCACGTCGAGCAGTTGTAACAACAGCGAATTATGAAGCACGACAATTAGGCATTAATAGTCCAATGCCGTTATATAAGGCAAAAGAAATTTGCCAGGACCTTGAAAATGTTAAGCAAGATTTTTGTTTATACGTTGATTTTGCACAAAAATTATTTGATTTTATTAGTATTCATTATACTAACAAAATTGAAGTGGCTTCAATTGATGAGTGTTATATTGATGTAACTGATATTTATTTAAAATATGGTTCGGCAATGCAATTAGCGCTTGATATGCAACAAAATGTTTTTCAACAAGTTGGATTACCAAATAGTATTGGTATTTCATATAATAAATCACTAGCAAAAATTGCTAGTGATATGAAAAAACCAATGGGAATTACTTTAATTCGGCCAGAAGATGTTATTGATTTAGTTCAACCATTACCGGTTAATAAAATATTTGGGATTGGTAAACAAGCGACTCATCGTTTAAATGAAATTGGAATTCATACGATTAAAGATTTAGCAGAGTTTGCTGATCTTGCAACATTAGAAACCATTTTAGGCAAACTAGCACATGCTTTTGTTGAACGGGCTAATGGTGGTGGTGAACAACAATTAACTTTTGAACATAATCAATTAAAACAAATTGGTAATGAAACAACTTTTGAATATGACTTAATTGATTATGAAGATATTAAGAATAAAATTTATTTATTAGCAAAACATGTTAGTCAACGAGCAGAAAAACAAACAATGGTTGGTAATGTCATTTATGTTACATTTAAAAATGCTAATCGAAAACGTTTTACAAGACAACAAACAATTAAAAATTATACTAATTTCCTAGATGATATTTATTCAGTGGCAATTATATTATTTGATCAATTTTGATCAGGTCAGCCAATTCGGTTAATTGGTGTTGGTTTACGAGGAATCATTAGTAAATATGATTTAAGAGAACAAGTTTCATTTGAAACATTAGAAACCCTACAACCAGATACTGCAACAAATAAATTAATTAAGGAAATTAATAAAAAATACCACACAGATGTGTTATTAACTGGTCAAAAATTAGAAGAAATAAAATACTTATTACATAGCCAAACGAAATATATTCAATCAGATCAACGTATTTTAGATGAAATAAAATTAAAAGAAAAGGGGAAGTAAATCTTTTTTTATTCTCCCCTTTTCTTTTTATTATTTTTTTCTTTTGCAATTGCTTTAACAAAAACTTTTTCAATTAAAGATTCAATTTCTGTTGCAGTTAAGATAATAGTTAGCTCAACTGGTTTATGACTTATTTTTTCCTTAGTAGTAGCTTTTTGTTTCTTTGTTTGTGCTGGATTAGGTTATTGGTTGACTTTTTTTGTTTCGATGCGTTTAAAACGGTTTTTTTCCTTTGGTTAGTTTTCATTTCAACATTTAATTGATCTAAGTCATTATTATCAAAATCATTAATTGTTTCTAGAGGGTCTTCTTCAGATGAACTTTTGATGCGTTCAATGCCACGATTAACTCGATAAGAATGATCGATTATTTCTTATAAGACATGATCTTTTTTACTAGTACGAGTAGGGGAAGATAAATTATTATTATCTCTTTCACCTACTTCTTGTTGGTTGCTAACTGCAGCACGTAAACGAGCCATTTTTGCTTTAATATCATTTTCATCAACACCAATCGCTTTTTCATCTTCATTTGGAATTCCTAATTTGTGTTTAATGTTTTCATTATTTTTTTTAGCATTTTCTAAAATATATTGAATTGTTACCTTTTCAACTACTGCTGGTTTAATAGGTTCATTAGTAGTTGTAGTTGGATTTAGCATTCGATTCATTTTTGCTTTAATCTTATTTTCAGTTGCTCTTGAAATAGCTTTATTACTATTTTCTGAACATTCATGAATTTTTAAATGAATTGGACAAAATGTTGGTACTCCCATTCTAACTCCCCGCTTCTCTTTAATATCTGTATATAATTATAACTTAAATTAGGATAAATGTGTATTAGATTAAATTTAATCATTTTTATGTGACAGAATATTTATAGTATAATGATAAAAAATAAATTAGAAAGTGGTTCTAATCAATAAACATTTTTATTTTTCATCATGATTTTAGAATTGAAGATAATCTTAGTCTTGCTCAGTTGGCTAATGAAGAAGATAAAATTTATTTATTATTTATTTTTACAAAAGAACAAATAAAAGCAAATAATTATTTTTCACCTAGTAGTTTTCAAGCAATGGTTCATTGTTTAAAATAATTAAGGAAAAATGTTTATGTTAATTTTCTAAAAAGTGAAAATGAACAAACTGGAATTAAATTTTTGTTAGACTAAGATTATAAAATTAATAAAATATATACAAACCGTGATTATACACCATTTGCTCTTAACCGAAGTAAAGCAATGCGTCAGTTATTAAAATAATATAATTTTATTTATCGTGGATTTGATGATTATGTATTACTAAAACCATGAACAATAAAAACTACTCAAAATGGATATTATAATGTTTTTACACCATTTTGAAATAAATTAAAAGTACATTTTAACGATAATAAGATTATTACTTATAAGGTTAAATCCTTTTTGCCCCAACAATTAAAAAATCTTGAGATTTTACAAAACATTACAAATGTTAAATCTAGTGATTTTAATTTACCATTAGAACCTGAAAAAGTTAAAATAGCAATTTTTCAGTTAGATCAAAACTATCATCAAACTCGTGATTTTGTTGATTTAGAAACTAGTACAGTAAAAATTAGTACTGCTTTAAAATTTGGCATTATTTCAATTCGGCAATGTTATCTTTGAAGAATTGAAAAATTTGGTGTTTTTGATAACGATTTTGCGCGCCAATTAGCATGGTAAGATTTTTATTATCAAGTAACTTATAATGCGCAATTACATCAACAATGATCTTTTAGTGAAAATTGAAATAAAAAAATAACAATTAACTGGACAAATAATCCAGAATGATTACAAAAGTGGTAAAATGGTGAAACTGGTTATGATTTTATTGATGCTGGAATGAAGGAGTTAAAATAAACAAGGTTATTACATAATCTAGTAAGAATGGTTTGTGCTTCGTTTTTAGTTAAGAATTTACAAATTGATTGACGTAAAGGCGAACAATATTTTGCTCAACAGTTAATAGATTATGATCCTATTATAAATCAATGTTCATAACAATGAGTAGCAGGAACGGGATTTGATTCCCAACCATTTTTTCGAATTTTTAATCCTGAGTTACAACAAAAAAATATGATCCAACAGCAAAATATTGTAATAAGTTTTTAAAAAACCGCCCCGAAATTAATAAAATTGTGGTAGTATTCATTATTATTAGGTTTTAATTAAATTAAGTAATTAGAAACAAATTAAGTTTCGCATATGACTAAATAATACCAAAATTTATAAAAAATTCAACTTTTTTAAAAAACAAATTTTTAGTTGAAAAAAATAATTTATAAATTTATGAATTTTGAAACACTAAAAAATACTTTTTAAAGTTATTAATAATTTTAAAAGGTTTTTATTTTTTATAAAGATAAAAATTGATTTTGAGATTGATTTAAATTAAAAATATTAAATTTAATTTTTTCTTTATTTTTATTATTTTTATCAATTTTTCCCTTCATTAGTTTTACTATTAAGTCTTAACATTGAAGCAATTAACATATTGATAAATGTTTTTTTACAATATATTTTCACAACCCCGCCCTTTAACAGCCTTAATATAGTGTGATATATCACCTTACACATGACAACCAATATTATATTATAATGTTTTGTTTTCAATTACTTCTTTATTATTTTTAATTAATTCAATAGTTTCTAATAAAAATTTCTTTTTATTGCCAATAATATAAGGTAAATGACACATTAAAAAATCTAATAATACTTTATAATTTACAGTAAAAAAAATATATTTTTTATAATTTATATTTTAATCTATGAATTTGGTTTTTCTTACGATTTGGGAATAATTCTTTAAATCTTTTTACTAAATGAAATCTATTTAAACTATATGATACAGTATTATTTTGGTAGTAAGAAAAAAGTTTAGGTTTTGGTATAAAAATTATTCTTTATTTTAAATATATTTCTAAAACACTGATAAATCAACCTTTTAAAAAGTTATCTAATTATTTTATTTATATTTTTTATAAAACCTAAGCTTTTGTAATACTATCATTATTTTTATATTTTGCTTTTATTGCTTTGTAAATTTTTTTAATTTATTTTTCACTATAACTTAATATTAATATTTTAGTATCTTCATTAATATCATAAGTATCCATTGATTTAAAAATTTTATCAATAAAATTATCAATATTAGATTTATCATTTTTATTATTATGATTTTTATTCATCATTTGAAAAATGCCTTTTTTCTTTTTCATTTTTATTCTTGTTTTTGTTGACTTTTCTTCATCAATACCAACATACATAGTTGAAAGAAATATTTTATTTTCAACTCTTTTTTTATTTTCTCGCATTGGTTCAAAAGACCTGTTAATTTGAATATATAAAACATTATTTGGAATTTTAATTTTATTAACTTTTTATCGTTTAGTTTTTCAGTATACACTCATAATATCATTGTACAACGAATTAAAAGAAAGAACTTAATAATTTGAAAAATATTCCATTAATTCTTACTTTTTTTTGATTATTCATTTATAATTAAAAAAGTTTAAATGAAAAAATTAATAGAAAAAGAGTGGTCCTTTGAATGGTTAAATATTTATTTAAAAGTCGCGATAACGTCCTCTAATTTTTTAAAAAAGTAAGTTAAAAAAGAAAAGATTTTTTAAACCCTGCACTAAAAAGTAATAATATGATAAATACCATAAAGCAAAGGATGTGATAATAAAAATGACAAATAAATTACGAAATTGAAAAGGCATCGTGTAAGTGAAGTGCAACAAATCAACTTTGAAAGGAGTTAATTTGTTATTAAAAAGAAACATTATTTTATTTTGTGGTCCTTAGTAACTAAGTGTGGAAAAAATAATGTTATTAATACGGTAAATAATATTGTAATTAATAATGTAAAAGAAGATGAATAAATTATCCGCTAATAAATTACGCGGAATAATTTATTCTTTTACTTTTTAATTTCAATATCTTTTGCAATCTTATTAACAGTATTAATAACAATATTTTTACCATACTTTTTCACTAATGACCGCAAAATAAAATATTGCTTTGTTTGCATAATTTCAACTCCTTAATTAAAATATTAATAAAATTTGTTTCTAAAAATGTAAATACCACAAAAGTACAAAATGGTGTGGTTTCTACACTTGATATTGGCTCTTCAGTTTCGGTATCTACTTGTAATTAATGTTTCCTAAAATAAGGCTAATCATCCCACAAAAAGTATTGCAGAAAGTTTAAATAAAAATTTCATTCTTATATGCACCCTTTCTGTCCCACCCGCCACAGATAACCCTTACGATAAACTCGAGTTTGATATAATAATTATTTAAAAGATGCAAGGTTTCTAAAAAATTATTTAATTAAATGACATATATTTAATTAAGGTACATAAAATAAAACTTGAAAGTTATTGAGAATTAAGAACATTAGTAATTAACTTACTTCAATAAAATAATAACAAGAAAAAATAAAATAATAATTGATTTTAAAAATTTATCAATTCAATTGCAGAGAAAATACTTATTAGCAAATAACTTGTTAATAAAACTGTTCTTTAGGAATACAAAGGTATAAATTGTCAAACAAAGAACAAGGTTATGTGAAATAATTATGCAAGAAAAAACTAAACATTGAAACCACCTTTAAAAATATGGTAAATGTTTAAACTCTATTTTAACTTAACTTTTTAAGTTGTAATAATTCCTCAAATAAATAATAATACAGAAATAATTCAATCTTATTACTTTCTAACCCATCAATACGATATAATTAAATATGTGTAAAAATTACACACAATAGAAAAAACTTTAAAAACTTTTATCAAAGGCAACAGATAAAACTTTTAAAGATTTGGACCCCAACAACTTAAAATTAATGAATAATATTTTATGATGTTAATTTCAAGTTTTGGTAATAGTTTTAATTACTTAGAACACCTTTCTGGTAAAGGTGTTTTTTATTTGTTTAATTTACATTTTAAAAATTTAAATTGCATTTATTAGCGAATGACAATGTTTTTTCTTAATATGCTTGTTGATTAGCAATTAAGGCGCCAGTATGTGCTGCTTTCTTAACAAGAAAAATTTCACTTTTCGCATTTTTATTTTGTTGTAAATAATACATTACAACAGAATTATGGTATTTCACAAAATTATCTTTTGTTCCATGAATAAATAAAATTGTAAATCTTGTAACCGGTTATTTCCTTTTAGTAAATTCATTTGTTTTAAATTTGTTTTTGAATGTCGACAAAAATTTTTATTAATTCCTAATGACATTAATCATCACTGTAATTTGATATATTTATGTAAAAAAGCCTGAATTTGTTAGACTGGTTGCGAAAACGAACAATCAACAATTAATCAATTTTATTTTCTAAATAAAATTGATGGGCATATCATAAGGTAGTTGATGCTCCTATACTAATTCCAAAAACCCTAATAATAGTTGGTATTTTATGTTTTTTCAACCATGTAATTAAAAAATTTAAAATAATAGCATTCGTCACATATAAATCTGATTTTTGACCATAAGTATTTCCATGGGCATATGCATCAAAAGTTAAAATATTATAACCAGTTTGATAAAAATGATATATGTTTCGTAACCCCAAATATTTATTTCGTTTAAAGCCATGTAATCCAACAACTCACTTTGATGAATGTGGATGTTCTAACATTAAAGTACTAATATTATTATTATTAAATTCAATAAAAGTTTCTTGGCAATCATCTGGTTTAATCATAAAATTACTTAATTTTTTTACCTTAACATCTACTTATAACTGTTGCAATGAATTTAATTAAATATTATTTTGATCAAACCCACTTCGTTTATATTTAAACAAATATGGAATAAAAACTTTTAAGCAAATAAAAGATAATAATAACACAACTGGAAAAAAATAATGACCAATAAAATCCGTCAAAAATTATAATTATATTTTTTTAATTTTCGTAAACTTTTTTTATAATTTGTTATCATCATTTCACCGCCAATAGCTTATTAATATACAATTTATAATATATTTATCCCATAATTCTATTATAATTTTATTATAAAAAACATTTTTTATTATCCTTTAACTAAGTAAACCACTTTTTCAACATATTCTTTGGATTATTTAATAATTTATAAATTAATATAATCCGGTTAAAATTTTTACCAACATTTATCAAAAATAACAAATAATTTGTTAAATTGCTAAAGAACATCAGCAAATTATTGTCCTAATATTTTATTTAATGTTTCTATAGGAAGAAGGGATTTATCGATGCTAGTCGCACACCGTTAATTTTGTAGCCCTGCTGGCGAAAACCGCATGGTTGATTTTATTAATGCTTTGCAAATTTGTCGTGGGGTTGAATTTGATATTCGTATGACAAAAGACCAAAAAATTATTATTTTTCATGATTATAACTTTAAACGAATTGTAAATGTTAACAAAACAGTTCGTAGTTTTACTTATCCAGAAATTAAAACAATTGATTTTTTTGTAAAAAATCCAACAATGTTGCCTCCGTTATTTATTGAAGATTTTGCCAATAAAATTGCTAACAAATACGAATTAATTAATGTTGAAATCAAACCTGATCGTTATACACCCAACAAATTTGAAATGTTAAAAAATGCTCTATTAACGTTAAGAACAAAAACAACCGCAAAAATTATTGTTTCTTCATTTAGGCATTCTGCTTTAACATTTATTTCAACTATTGATAAGGAATTTAAAAAGGGTTATTTAGTTGAAATTTTAAAAGATATTGATGAAAATTTAATTAAGCATTTTGATTATTTACATCCTTCAATTGCTACTGCAAAACAAAAAAAGAATGTGCCAATTATTAAAAAACTTAATCTACCCTTAAATCTTTAAACTTTTAAAAATAATAAAGATATCAAAGTAGTTAATAATTTATATGATAAAACTTTTATTCATGGTTATATTAACGACAATGCTACTTTAAATCCTAATTTAAAATAACATTTGTTATTTTAGAAAGGAAATAAAAAATGAAAAATAGTAATCAAAAAAGTCTTACTCGTAAAACAATTAATATTATTGTTATCTTAGCTTTAGTTGATGTTTTAGTGATGGCTGTCACATTTTATTTAAAAAATGTTATTTCTTCTGTTAAAATTGCTGATGGTTTAGAAATCACTGTTTCTGAATTCTCACAAGCAAATACCATTTATAGCTATGTTGCGTTATTAAGTTATTTTGTTTGCGGTTATTTTGCTGACCGGTTTAATTTAAAAAAATTAACATTGCTTGGATTATGGGGCATTGGAATTGTTAGTATTTGATATGGATTAATTCCCTTTATAAATAGTGTAAAAATCATTTAAGTATACATTATTTTTTCGTTATGAAGTTTTATTACCTGCTTTATTTTTTGAAGCGCCTTATGAAGACTTCTTTCAGAACAAGGAACGCCAGCTCAAAATGGAAAATTAAATGGAATTTATGGTAGTTTAAACTGTTTAATTGGAACAATTTTAATTACCTTTACTTATTTAGTCTTTTGATTATTTGAAAATGTTTGAACAGCATCATTAGGTAATTGAGCATTTAGCACATTAGTTTTTATTTTTATCGGTTTAATTTTTATTAATTGTTTATTATTATGAAAATTTGTTCCTGATTTAAATCACAACTATAATCAAGTTACTACTTTTGAAATTAAAGATCTTGGAAAAACATTAAAGAATTTTAAATTATGAATTGTAACGTTATTAATTATGGGTGTTTATATGTATCAATCATGATTAAGTGTTTTTGTTACTTTTATGCAAGATGCTTTAAAAATTATTCCAATTATTATTGTTATTGCTAGAATTTTACGAACATATTTTATCCGTTTTTTATTTAGTGCTCCTGCCGGAAAACTAGCTGATCGTACACAAAAATACATTTTATTTATTGTTATTGGTTTAACCCTTGCTTCAATTATTACAATCACTACGATTAGTTTACATGGATACACCGAAACTTCTTTTAAAACATTAAGTAAAACCTGAAAAATAGCTATTCAAAGTATTATTATTATTTTATACTTAATGCTAGGAATTATTTGTTGAGCCTTAGTTGCTAATCTATGAGCAACAATTTATGAAATTAATATTAGTCAAAAAGAATATGTTGCCTCAGTTGGTTTAATTTCATTTATTACTTTTTCCCCGGTGCTTTATTTTGATAAATTGATTCTCTATTGTTAAAAAATTATGGAACCGAAGCCGGCCATCTTTCTAATAAACTAGCTAACAAAATTAGTTTAGTAATTATTACTGCAATTGGTTTATTCGCAGCAATTAGTGGTTTTGTTTTATTACTAGTTTTGTAAAAAGAAAAAAAGCAGCGAATTATAATGTTGCTTAATTATTAAATTAAAAATGGTGTTGTTATTCACAACACCATTTTTAATTTAACTTATTTTTTAACTTTCTTTTGCGCCTTAGCTGCTTTTTTTAGTCGATGAAGGTTATGAGCTTCAACTAGTGTAATATCTGTTACTTTTTCACGACCATTAAATAAAATTAAGCCAACATTCAAACAAAAAACCGGACCAATAATTCAAATTCAAGTAAAGAACATTAAATTAATCATTAATAAAGCACCAGCTAGTCGTGATCCAATTTTACCTTTTAAAGCAAAAATAAAGCAAAAAATAAAACCAATTAAAGCAAAAATTGCAATACAAATAAAGGCAATTAAACCCCGACTATCAATGTTATAATGCTCAATAAAATCATATCTTATCATAGATTCAATATTATAACTTTGCTGAGGAAAAACATTATCAGTAATAAGCGCCCTATCAAGAACAATAATATCAATGATAATATTAAAGACTAAAACAATAATTCCTATAATAAAACCAGTGATGGTAACCTTATTAGTTTTCATCACATATTGAATTGGAACAATTTTAACATTTTTGTTCCGATAATAACGGAAGTATAATAAATTATTAATGAAAATATAAAAATATTGTAATGAAACTGCAACAACACAAATTACTACTAATGCTGTGGCAACCATAAAATCACTACCAGGTTCAAAATAATTTAAGAAAAAGTATGGAAAAAGAGTTCTAGTGTCTTTACCATCTAAATGTCGATAAATTCCTCGTATTAAAATGATTGTTAAATATGCTACCATATATAACATAATTAATCATAAATACTTTTTGTGATGCTCTTCATAATGATAATAATGATCACCAGCTGTTAAAACATAACTTGTAATCATTATAACTGGCATCACTAAATGTAAAATAACTGTTGCCACTCAGTGATAAGGATAATATTGTGCTGCTTGATCTTTTTGACCAACAATACCAACTCAAAAAACTAACATTGTAATTGTAATGTACGTTGTAACTGCTAATTGAATCACATAATGTGGTTTTGTATTTTTAAATTTTGATTCAAACAAATATAAGAAAAAATATAGAGCAACAATATAATTCGTTTGCGTTGTAAAAAAAGAATAATAATTAGAAATTCTTTCATCATAACCTAAGTGTGCAAATTTTGGTTGTGGATAATAAATTGCCATTATTAAATCAAGCAATAAAAATAAACTTAAAATAATTAAAGCTTCCAAACGTAAATAAAAATGGACACGAGGATTTCACTTAAACATTATATAACTCCTTTAACATCAAATTATATAATATATATTTTAGTCATTTTTTAGGTAAAGTACAAGTAGGTATTATTATTTTATTTTTTATAATTTCCTTATTATTTTACTAAATTTAAATCTATTTTTTAATTTTTTTTCTTTTAACACCAAAAAGTGATAAAATTATAACTAATAAAAGGAGGATTCAAAATGTTTAATTTTAATAGTGAAAAAATAAACCAGTTGGTTGTAAATTATATTAATTATACTATTGATCCAAAGCATGATAATGAACAACAACAAAATAAACTTGATAGTAACAATTTCTTTTATCAAATTGATACTCGTCAATTAAAAAATAGTATTAATGGTGTTATTAGTTCGCATCTAGCAACATCAGAACAATTTGCAAAAGCTGGTGAAATTATTGATGAATATTATTCAGAAAAAACACCATTTATTTGGTGTACAATTACGGTTGATAATAACCAAGCGGAACGCTCATTTTTTAAAAAAAATGGTTTAACATATTTGCAAACTGGAATTGGAATGATAATTGATTTAAAAACTTTTACCGCAAAAAGTGAATTATTGAAAAACGAAAAATTTAATCCAATAACTGATCTAACAATGTTTTGCGAAGAAAAAAAACCAAAATTAATAACTACAACAAACCTTAAAATTATTAGTGATGCCGATTTACCATTAAAAGATTTACCAACTTCACAACCTAATCCTACATTAGATCAAGTTAACAATCTTTGCTATGCTGTAACCTTAACTAAAGATGAAACACCAATGACAACTGGGATTCTCTTTTTTGAAGCAACAATCGCTGTAATTAGAATTACTGATAATGATGATAATTCTGAAAATAAAAAGAAAATGTTAATACATTTATTACACCAAGCAAAAAAAGCAAATTACCAAACTGTTGGTATTGTGGTACCAGATAACCAAGTTTCTTGGTATCAAAAACTGGGTTTTGAACCACAAGATTTATATTTTAACACTTATGTAATGCATTACTCACAAGAATAATGTTTTCTTAAATAAAGTGTAGTATACCACACACATTTTGGAGATTGCAAGAAAACAAGAAAAAATAATAAAATATATAATTAAAAATATAAAAACATTATTAAAAATGATACATATATAAATAAAAATTCTAAAATTGACACACTAAAAAATAGTTTAAATAAAACTTTATAAATTTAAAATTATTTAGCTAAATTAGTTAAAAATTCAAATGGTGTCTGAAAATTCAAAGATTTATGCACTCTTTCAAAATTATAAAAATAATAGTAATCATTTATTTTATTTTGTAAACCAACTGCGTCCAATATTTTTTCATCAAATAAAAATAACTTACTATAATTTTGATTAAATCTTTCAATTTTACCGTTTGACTGTGGAGAACGAACGGATGTTGTTTGATGTAAAATATTTTTATCTATTAAAAATTGAGTAAAAGTAGTTTCTTTAACGCTACTTTTTTAATTATTCCGATGACTATTAATAAATTCAGAACAGTTATCAGTTCTAATTCGTGTTATTTTGATACCAAATATTTTTTCAAAATCACTAATTGCTCTTTTAACAGCATCAATAGCATTCTCAGTGCTTAATTTATCATAAATATAACAGAATACTCCTCTCATTCTTTCATCAATAAAATCATAAACATAATACTTTTTATCAACTGGAAATTTACTTGGCATAAAATATTTAGCATCCATTTGTATTAATCCTAATTCTTTAACTTCATATCTTGGATGTTGTCTTTTAATTTCTTTAATTTTATTTTTTATTTTTAATCATCGTTTATCTTTTTTAAGTCAACAAAAAAATGTTTTTAAATTTTTTGGTGGTTTATTTTTTAATTCTTCGCCATGAATTCCTTTTTTTAAATTATAATACAAAGATAAAACACCACCAACGTGTTTATCACAATATTTAAAACATAAATCACAGATATTTTTGCGAGTATCTTCATTATATTAATAATTAATATTATTGGGAACTGTTGATTTTAATAATAACTCTTCAAAATTATTATTTGCATATGCAACTAAAATTTTATTTACTCAATAATAAAAAGTTGAAAATTTATTTTTAAAATATTTTTTAATCAAGTCTTTTAATAACAGCTTAGTTTTAAGAAAAAACTCCTTACATAAATTAATATATGCAAATATTTTCTTTTTTATTCTTTTATAATATTTATTTTAACAATTTTTACTTAAAAAATCTTGCAATTTTGCTTATAAATTACTTAAATTAGAGTTATTAATAATATATTTCATTAATTATGTAAATACCACAAAAGTACAAAATATGTGTGGTTTTTATAAATTCTTTTTACATATGTTTTATGTAATTCACTTGGATTGTCTAATTTTCAGTTTTCAAATAAACCATCAATTACATTTTTGGGTCTTTGACCTTCAAATTTTTGGCGTAGTTCAGCCGCTTTATTGGTAGGATTTCCTTTTTCATCGTATTTTGCACCTTGAAATTTACGGTCATAATTGGCATCGTGTAGGATGAAACAGCAAAAAATAACTCTTGTTAAATAAAAGAGTTGTTTTTTTATTTGTAAAACCAAAATTATTAATTGATTCAGAGAAAGGACAGCATCTTAAAATCTTAAAATAGAAACTTTTTATCATAACTTTTTTGTTAACTTAAAATTGTGTTACACATTTATTAAATATCTTAGAAATCTTTACAAAGTGTACCTGTTTTTCTCCTAATTTAAGGTATTGTCTTTCCTCTGTTTCAGTTAATTAATTTGGCTAATAAAAAAATAATATTAAAGAAAGGAATGAGTAATGAAAATTAATAAGCAACAACAAATTTGTGATATTAATAACTGTTATAAATCAATATCATTCATTACCGAAGAATTTTTATCAAATAAAGTTTTATGAACTTGTAAAAAACATAAAGATTTATTAAATCGCACAAAAGATAAAAAACAAAAGCGGTTTTATAAACGCTTAGAAAATTCAAAAATTATCTTTGATTATGAAATTGGGTTCTTAAAATTTAAATTTTATAAAACAACTTAATGTAGAGCGGGAACGGTTATTTATTAATAACTAAGTACTTCCATAAGAACATGAGTTTAAACTCATTCCCACAGCCAGCCGAGGTAAGTACTAAAATAGTGTATTAGTAAAAATGTAAATCGGCGCTGGTTCATTAGAACTAAGCGATAGTCGTGATAAGTGCAAGGTCAACATCAAACGACAATAAATATTGAGATGGCCACTTTATAAATAAATTTGCGATAGATATTACTTCTTAGAAGTGACAGCGGTTTAATAAAAACCACAAAGTTAGCATTAGGCTCTTCAAGGTGCAAGTGAATTTATTTTAAAAACTGAACGTTTTGACCTGAAATGGTGCGGATGAAGAGAGAGAAAACTCTCTGGCGTATAAAAAATAAAAAACAACTGTGGAATGTCTAATTAGAGGTTAATAATTATGCCAATTTTACAGTGATTAATTTATCACTAAACAAAGTTGTAAACCCAGAGCTATTACAATCAAAATCAATAAATACGCCATTTTTGGGAGAAAATTTAACGGGATGACAGATTATTAATGTTTATCAAGGTCAAATTTATCATTTAAAAGAGGAATAACTATGACAAAACAAATTATTGAATCAACTATTTTATTAGCAAATCAACAATTGGGTCCTGATTTATGATTAGCAACATTTAAAGCGCCACATCTTAGTAAAATTGCTTGCTCAGGTCAGTTTGTTCTGGTTGAACCATAACAGCAGTTTTTATTAAAACGACCATTTAGTTTTTTTGACATTAATCCGGTTGCTGAAATAATTAGCATTTATTATCAATGTAAAGGATTAGGAATATGGTATATGGCTAATCAATGAAAAATTGGTCAAGTTGTTCAAATCCAAGGTCCACATGGCCAAGGTTTTTAAGTTACTCCAATAATAGATGATATTTTAATTGTTGCAGGTGGAATTGGAATTGCTCCAATGAAAGCATTAATTGATAAATTAATTAAAAAAGAAAAAAAATATCATGTTATTTTTTAGGGACGAACGAAGGACGCTTTAAATATCATAACTTTATTTCAAAATAATAATAATTTTTTTATTTAATACTGATGATTGTTCAGTTGGTAACCAATAAAATATTATCACAGCCTTAGAACAATATTTAACAAAATCAAAGTCTAAAGTAATTATTATTTGTGGTGTTGGGGCATGCATGGGATGTATAAAAACAATTGATAGGGTTAATAAAAAATTTGTACAGATATACCAATAATTATTGTTGAATATTAAAAGCAGGGAGGGTAAAAATTACTATGTTAAAAACAAAATTTTTAGGATATACCTTAAATTAGGTAGTAAGAAAAAAGTTTAGGTTTTGGTATAAAAATTATTCTTTATTTTAAATATATTTCTAAAACACTGATAAATCAACCTTTTAAAAAGTTATCTAATTATTTTATTTATATTTTTTATAAAACCTAAGCTTTTGTAATACTATCTTAAATTATCCTTTAACAACAGCAAGTGGGACATTTTGTTATTGTGAATGTTACCAGGACTTTTTTACTGTTAATGAGTTGGGAATGCTAACAACAAAAGGAATTACTTTAGAACCACAGTTAGGTGATAGTGCACCACGGTTAGCTGAAGTTACAGCAGGATTAATTAATTCTATTGGTTTAGAAAACCCAGGGTTAGATTATTTTAAAGCGAAGATTGTACCCACCTTTGCTGCGTTTCAGATTCCAATTATTGTGAACTTAAATGGAAAAACAATTGAAGAATACGAAATATTAAACACTGCTATTAATGAAATTGATGCAATTGCTTTTGTTGAATTAAATATTTCTTGCCCAAATGTTAAAGAGTGAGGTATTTTATTTGGAACTGATCCGGCTGTAACACGACAAGTAGTTAAAAGAGTTCGCCGTGTTTTAACAAAAAAGAAATTAATTGTGAAATTATCACCATCAGTTAGTGATATTAAGTAATTTGCGATTATTTATCAAGAAGAAAGAGCGGATGTAATTAGTCTAATTAATACTATTCCAGTAATGCAGATTAATCTTAAAACTAAAAAACCTGCATTAGGTAAAATTATAAGAGGATTAAGTGGGCGCCTTGTATTAAACTAATCGCAATTCGGGCGGTTTATGAAGTTGCTAGGGGAGTTAAAATCCCAATTATTGGAATGGGGGAGTTAGTTCTGTTAATGATGTTATTGAATTTTTAATGGCTGGAGCAAATATTGTTGCAATTGGTACTAGTTTATTTACTAATCCAAACCTTGTTTTAGATATTAAAAGAGATTTGTTAGCGTATTATGTAGAACAAAATTTACAACATTTAAGCGATATTGCGGGAATCGCGCACCAGAAGGATAAATAATTATGCCAAAAATATTTATTGCGTGTGATTTTAATACGGAAGAACAATTATGAACTTTTGTAAACAATTTTCCACCACAATCATTATTTTTAAAAGTTGGGATGGAATTAATTTATGCTGTTGGTTTTGAAATTATTAATAAATTAAAACAGCACGGTCATATTGTTTTTCTTGATTTGAAATTAAATGATATTCCAATTACAGTTGAAAAGGCTTTAAAAGCATTAAAATAATATCAAGTTGACTTTGTTACAATTCATTTAACAAGTGGTGAAAAAACATTATAATTAGCGCATCAGGTTGTGTAAAATACTTCAATTAAATTATTAGGTGTAACAGTATTAACTAGTCTTGATAATGATGATCTTCAAACTTTATTTTTATTTTCAACATTAACAACAGAGCGATTAGTACAAAATTTAGCAAAATTAGCAGTAGGTAATAACTTTTATGGTGTGATTTATTCCCTTTGAGAAGCAAAGATGATTAAAACACAGTTTCCATCATTACAAACAATTACCCCTGGGATTCAATTAGTAACTAAACAAACTAATCAAAAACGGGTGGCAACACCAGTTCTTACAAAAGAATTAGGAGTTGATTATTTAGTAATTGGTCGTGCAATTATAAGGGCTGCTGATCCGGTAGCCGTTTATCAACAAATTATAACAACATTAGCAGATTAGAAAGGGCGAATTAACATGAAAAACATTATTACGGAATTAATTAGAATTAAAGTAATTAGTATTAATATTGCCGAATTATTTATTTGAGCATCAGGAATTAAAGTGCCAATTTATATTGATAATCGGTTAACGATGGGTTATCCTAATTTGTGGTAAACAATTGCTGAAAGGTTTGCTGAATTTATTAATACTAATTTCGGACAAGATAAAATTGATAATATTTTTGGAACAGCAACAACAGGAATTCCCCACGCTACTCTATTAGGCTATTTATTACAATTACCATTTGGGTATGTTAGTAGTAGTAAAAAAGGTCAGGGAAAACAAAATTAAATTGAAGGAGTTTATGAAAAGGGGTAAAAGGTTGTGGTCATTGAAGACTTAATTTCTACCGGCGGGTCAGTTATTGAAGTTGTGAAAACTTTACAAGCAGCAGGTTTGGAATTTGTTGCGGTATTAGCAATTTTTAGTTATCAATTTAAAAAAGCTACTATTGCTTTTGAAAGTTTACAAGTTCCTTTATATACATTAACTAATTTTGATAGTTTAGTAACAACTAATGGTTTGTTATCAAAAGTAGAACAACAAATTTTAAAAGAGTTTCAGCAACAATTAGAGTAGAAGAATACAATGATTTGTATTAGTAAGTTAATTTAAAATATCTTATTAATATTATTGACTAAATTAAAAAAACATCATATAATTAATATTGAAAAATGTTAAAGTAGCTAATGCTCACCTATGTCCTTTAGTGTGGTTAATAGGTTTTACAAGATAAAATTAAATTTTTTAATGATTATTTTAATCATTTAAGAAGATAATTCTTGTTAATGAAAGCGCTACTTTTGAGCGTTTTTTTAATTAATTAAAATGGAGGTATTGGATGAATCAACCCACTAAAAACAATAAAAATATCGAGCAAGTAAATTATGATATTAGAACACGTGAAGTTTTAATTATTTTAGATGATGGTAATAAAGTTGGTCCTTTAGGGCGAAATGAAGCAGTTCGTTTTGCTGAAGAAAAAGGTTTAGATTTATTGTTAGTATCAGCTGCTTCAAATCCGCCGGTAGCAAAATTGGTTGATTATGGAAAATATAAATACGAACAAAAGAAAAAAGAAAAAGAAAATAAGAAAAATCAACATGTAACTGAAAATAAAGAGATGCGTTTACGAATAGGAATTGGTGAACATGATTTGGAATTTAAGGCAAAAAAAGTGCGTGAATTTCTAACTGATAGGAACCGTGTTAAAATTTCTTTAAAGTTTCGTGGTCGAGAAGTTGCAAGACCTGAATATGGAAAAGAAACATTAGATAAATTTTTTAGTTATATTGAAGATTTGGCAAAGATTGAAACCCCCCCCCAGTTAAATGGCTTGTTTTTAGATATGTATGTTATACTAAAAAAATAATTAATTAAATTAACTTTTAAAAGAAAAGATAAGGAGGAAAAATTATGCCAAAAATGAAAACGAAAAAATCTTTAGCAAAAAGAGTTAAAATAACAGGAACAAGAAAATGAAAGATTGCGCATGCATATACTTCACATTTAGCCCAAAATAAAACAACAAAACAAAAACGTCATTTACGTAAAGCTGGTTTAATAGACCAAACTGATCAGAGTCGATTAAAACAACTATTACAAGGATAAAGAAAGAGAAGGGAGTATTAACAAATGGCAAGAGTTAAAGGCGGACCAACAACAAGAAAACGTCGTAAAAAAATTATTAAAGAAGCAAAAGGATATTTTGGAACAAAATCAACGCATTACAAAAAAGCAAAAGAACAAGTAATGAAATCATGAGCGTATGCCTTTCGTGATCGTAAGCAACGTAAAAGAGATTTTCGTTTATTATGAATCCAAAGAATTAATACTGCAGTACGTGAACATAATATGTCGTATTCACAATTTATGAATGGTTTAAATAAAACTAACATTGAAGTAAATCGTAAGATGTTATCAGAATTAGCAATTCATAATCCAAGTGAATTTAAAGTGTTAGTAGAAAAATCAAAACAAGCGTTAAAAAATTAACAAAACTACTTTTCTGAAAAGTAGTTTTTTATTTTAATATTAAGTTCGCTCTTACCTTGGATTTTTTTATGATTAGTTGCTAATTATTTTAATTAAGCATAAAATATTAACAAACATAAGGGGAAGAATGAAAAATGTCAGAAAAATTATTGTTAAAAGAGCAAGTTGAGATTTTACCAGCTAAACCAGGGTGCTATTTATTTTATAATAATTATCATCAAGTATTATATGCTGGAAAGGCAAAAAACTTACGAAATCGTGTTAGTTCTTATTTTAACAAAGTGTATAATTATAAAACAACCCGCTTAGTTCAAGAAATAGTACGTTTAGAAACAATTATTACGAAAACTGAAAAAGAAGCACTAATTTTAGAACATAATTTAATTAAGCAGTACAAACCAAAATACAATATTTTGTTAAATGATGATAAACATTATCCTTATATTGTAATTACAAAAGAAAAAGACTCTCAATATTTGTATGTTCGTAATGTTCATCAAAAATATGCTCGCTATTATGGACCATTCCCAAAAGGGAGTCATGCGCGGGAAATTATTAAAGTCTTAGAACGATTATATCCTTTACGTCGTTGTAAAGGAAATATTGGAAAACCTTGCCTTTATTATCATATTAATCAATGCTCAGGTGCTTGTTTTAAATCAGTTCCTTCAGGGTATTATACAAAAATGATTAAAAAAGTTCATAATTTTTTTAAAGGTAATTTTACTGAAACAAAAAAACTACTAGAGAAACGAATGTTTCAAGCCGCAGATAACTTACAATTTGAAGAAGCACATAAATTAAAAGTTTTAATTCGAAACTTAGATTGAACTTTATCATCACAAATAGTTGAAATGTTAAATCAAAATGATGATTTAGATGTGATTAGTTTGTATCAAACTACTGAGCATTTAGTGTTAACAACTTTATTTTATCGTGCTGGAAAATTAAGTTATAAAGATTATGAATATTATCATCTTGATTTTACTGAAGATTATCAAGAATTATACCGATTATACTTGCAAAATATTTATCAAAAAAATATTTTGCCCACAAAAATAATTGTTAACGAGGCAATTTCATTACCAGAATTAAACTTATTATTTGATAATCGTGTTTTTCACCATAAAACACCAATTGAAAAAACAATTATGAAATTAGCGACTGAAAATAGTTATGAATCTTATGTACAACACCAGACAACTGCCCAACGAGAATTAAATAATGCTGAAGTTTTAAAAGAGTTACAAATGCTTTTATGTTTATCAGAATTACCATATTTAATTGAGATGATTGATATTGCTAATATTAATGATGAGTTTGTGACTGGTGTGGTTATTGTTTATAAAAGTGGTCGCCCATCACGAAATGATTATCGTAAATATAATTTAGAAATTCCATATCAAGATGATACGCACCGTATTGCGGCGGTTGTTGCTCGTCGTTATCAAAAGATTATTCAAGAAGAACAAGCTGTTCCTAATTTAATTATTATGGATGGTGGGATTCAACAAGTTAATGCTTGTTTAAAAGAACTAGTAAAATTAGATTTATCAATTCCTGTGATTGGTTTAGTTAAAAATGATCATCATAAAACTGACCATTTACTTAATTTAAAAAAAGAGAAAGTATATTTGGATAAAAGTAGCCGTTTATTTTTATTTTTAACAAGAATGCAAGATGATGTTCATCATTTTGCAATTACTAGTTTTCGCCGCCGGCAAACAAAAGCTTTGACAACAAGTATTTTAGAAACAATCCCGGGGTTTGGGAAACAACGAATTAAATTATTAAATCATTTTTTCGAAAGTATTAGTGCAATTCAAAAAGCAAGTGATGCTGAATTATATCAACTATTGCATAATAAAAAACTTATTGAAAATTTAAGAAAATTTTTGGAACATTTTGGTAAATAACTTTTTTTCGGTATAATAATTAAGTACATAGTTAAACAATGAAAGGAGTAGAGAATTATCCATCGAGTCCAACGAAAAGATTTATTATTAGCATATTTGTGTCAAAAACTTTTTCATGAAATGAATCATGTTCTTGAATATGTTCGAAAATATAATATTTCAGCAACAACTGCGCGCCGTGATTTAAAAGAACTTGAAAATGAAGGAATTATTATAATGTATTATGGTGGTATTAATTTTTTAGGAGTTCATAATAAAACATGTAATATTAATGTTCGAACAAGTAGTATTAATTTTGATAAAAAAATGATTATCGGAAAAAAGTTAACAAATTTGTTAGAAAAAAATGATGTTATTTTTGTCGGAGCAGGATCAACTTGTGAAATTTTTGTTACTTTAATTGATAAACCAATAAAAATTGTCACTAATTCATTTCGAATTTTACAATTGGCAAAAGATAATCCTAATGTTCAATATAATGTCTTATTTGGAGGTAAATTACGAGAAAAATCACAAGCTTTTTATGGTTCGTTTTGTGAGGAAAGTTTATCATTAATTCAATTTTCAAAAGTTATTTTTTCAGCAAATACAATTGATAAAACTGGCGCTGTTTTTAAAAGTAATGAAGAAGAAGCGCGGGTTGAATTAGTAGCCTTAGCGCGGGTTCAAGTTAAAATTTTATTAGCTGATAGTACAAAATTTGATAAAGTTGGGTTTTTTAAATTTTATAACGTTAAAGATGTTTTATATTTAGTAACGGACAAACCAGAAGCTATAAAACAATATGATTTTAATGTTAAAGTAATATAAAAATTTGTTTAATAACAAAGTTTTTTATTTGCAAGGAAAAGTTTTAACTTAGGATGGTAATTTTTTGCTTAAAATGAGGTTAAAATGGATTTAAATAATGTCCAATATGTATGTAACCAAATTGAAAAGTTTGAATTTGAAGAATTATTTACTGTGCTAGCAAAAATTAAGGAAGTAGTAAAAGGCCGTACCGATGAGGTAGATTAGGAAAATATTTTCATTAAACTCTCAAATTTTTTTCATTCCATTGTTATCTAAATTTTATTAAAATATAATTAAAATCTGAAGGTATTAAACAACGGAATGAATAGGCGGGTAATATGCAATTAAAAACTAATATTCTTGAGAAGTTAGAATAAATTATTAATCGTAATAATGATACTGTTAATGGCATTATTGCACAAACTATTTTAAATTTTGCTAAAGTATCAAATGAAAATTTTATCATTAATGATGTTGTAGAAACATCACATACAAGTGTTTCATCGGTGACAAAGTTTTGTAAAAGTTTAGGTTTTACAGGATGAAAAGAATTTTATATTTTTTTTCGCTATTAATTAGATAATTTAAAACAACTTAATCAGTTTTATCGTCTTAATCCATCAAAAAATACTGTTAATGATTTAGTATCAAACCATAAAATTATTAAATGAAAATTTATCATTAATTTTAGAATTAAAAACAATGCTAAAAACAACAAAAAAAATTTATTTGATTTGTGAATATACACATTTAGATTTATTAATTAATTTTTATCATCAATTGTTAGGAATTGGTTTTTATGTAAGTGTAACAACACATGAATTTATTGCTAAAAAATTTTTAGAACGATTAACATATGATTATCTTGTAATTTGAATTATTATCGATACAGATCAAACTTATTTATTTAATGTTTTAAAACATACTGATAAAACCTTACCATTAGATAATATTAAATTTATTTTAAAAGAAAATTCACCGATTATAGAAAATAATTTAACAACAAAAACACCGATTATTATTGATGATCGGCGCAAAATGTATACCCACCAAATTATTGATAGTATTACAAAAGCTTAGGTTTTATAAAAAATATAAATAAAATAATTAGATAACTTTTTAAAAGGTTGATTTATCAGTGTTTTAGAAATATATTTAAAATAAAGAATAATTTTTATACCAAAACCTAAACTTTTTTCTTACTACCAAATTATTTATAATCATTTATTCATTATTTTTAATACAATTTTAACAATGATTAATTAAAAAAATACCCAGCAAGTTGTCTGAGTATTTTTTATTATGATTTATTATGATCAGTATCTCAATCTTCTAAGACCATATGTTTAATAAAACGATTCATTCATAAGTCATAATTGGCCCCCATTTGTAAGTTTCCAACTTCACCAGTTTCGAACCCAACATAATTTCCATTTTTAATATAGACGTAAGTTGGTGTTCCAGTTAATCCTAATGAATCAGCAGTAATTGTTTTGTCAATTTCACCATTAATTTTATGAGCATTTCGCTCTTGTGTTACAATTCAATCAGCATTTTTTTTTGCTCATTTTTCTTTTCAAATACCATTATAATCTTTAATATTATCAGTAATAATTAAGCGGGTGTTTTTAATTTTTTCTTGTTCATCAGAACTAATCGGATATGCTTTTAAAGCATATTGTGCACCAAAATTACCTGCTAAATACTTGTTATATTTATCATTACCATAGCCATTTTTATTATATAAATCTGGAATTGTTGTATCTGTTGTATTTTGACAATGAATACAATTCTTTGCTGAAACCATAAAAATAAAACTTTCTTTATTGTTTATACCATTAATGAATTGGTTGTAATAAGCCATATTTTGATCTGAACAAGCGATTGTTGCTGTTGTTGTTGTTGTTGCGAGTGTCATTGCTGCCATTGTACTTAACAGTTTTTTCATTTTTATTCCTCCTTAAGAATTATTTTATATAATTATCTATCTATAACTATACATTATTTTTTATATTTTTAAAGTTAAATCTAAATATTTTTATGGTGTTATTTAGTAGATAATTATGAGAGAAAAGTATATAATGATAGAAAATAATACAGATTTTAAAGGAGAGTAAATAATGATGGATATGACCACCGCGTTGGCTGTGTTACTTCTAATAATGATTATTTTATTAATTTTTTTAAGTTTTTTTCAGCTTCAGAAACAGCTATTACCTCAATTAATGTTATTAGTTTAAAACAAATGGCAAAAAAGAATGTTAGTAAACGAAAAAAAAGAGCAACAAATAAAACAATCGTATAATGTACGATGAAGCTCCAAAAAACAACTCTTGTTAGAGTTGTTTTTTATTTGAAATAAAACAATCTCTAAAAGGAGGTAATGATAATTAAACAACAAAAAATATGTGATGTTAATGATTGTTATAAAAAAGTATCATTCATTACCGAATAATTTTTATCAAATAAAGTTTTATGAACTTGTGAAAAACACAAAGATTTATTAAATCACACAAAAGATAAAAAACAAAAGAGGTTTTATAAACGCTTAGAAAATTCAAAAATTATCTTTGATTATGAAACTGGTTCTTTAAAACTTTGATTTATTAAAACAACTTAATACAGAGTGGAACGGTTATTTTAAATAACTAAGTGTTTTTATTCCACATAGGAGGTCTAGCCCAACGGTAATCAGTCCGGAAATAACAGACGCTTTAACAAGCGATAGTCGTGATAAGTGCAAGGTCAACATCAAACGACAATAAATATTGAGATGGCCACTTTATAAATAAATTTGCGATAGATATTACTTCTTAGAAGTGACGGCGGTTTAATAAAAACCACAAAGTCAGCATTAGGCTCTTCAAGGTGTAAGTGAATTTATTTTAAAAACTGAAACGTTTTGACCTTAAATAGTGCGGATGAAGAGAGAGAAAACTCTCTGGCGTAAAAAATAAAAAACAACTGTGGATTATTAAACAATATACCACCACCACTTACCTTAGTGAAGCGGATGGCGCAGTAAATACTTATATAACTAATTCTCGCTTTGGCACTTTCACTTGGGAGTGAGTGCCAACGAGTTAAAAATAAGAGGAATAATTTAGGAGGTATATATGAAAAAGTTAAATAAAATTTGTCTTAAAAAAAGATATTGAGGTTATTGTTTTGGATGTAATCAAGAAAACAAATTACAAGAATTAATACTACGAGCTTATCCCGTATCATTTAAAGATATCACTGATGAGCATTGAGCATTAGGCAGAAAGAATTAGGAGAAATAAATTATGAATAAAAGATACTTATTAGTAATGAAAAGTAAATATGGTGATTTCAAAACAAACTGTTTTTATACATTATAAGAAGCAAAAATTACTGCTAATATTGAAAATCAATAAGAATGATTAACAACTATTATTAATTTAGAAAATGAAAATATTAAATGACAAGGATGTGAATAATATATGAAAAGATGAAAATGGCAATGTTTATACCGAAGAAGATTTATTTAATATAGCATTAGAAGAATGTTATTTAAAAGAAAGTGCTTATGACTATATTGATAATTTAATTAATGAAATGGAATTAGAGGAAATTTAATTATGGAAGATTTAAAGTTAAATAATGAAGTTAAAAATATTACTTATCCGTTTTATTTAAAAGTAAATGATTTTAGAGAATTAAGTTTAAAAGCATTAACAATTAAAAAATGAATTGATGAAAATGGATAAGAATTAGCAGAATTTATATATCGACAACAAGTTTGATTAATAAATGGAGAATATAAATCACAATCATTAAAAGATTTAAAATTAGTAGTTTCAAAAATTGATTATATTTTTAGAGAACCATTAGAATTAATAAAAAATTTTAAAGATGAATTAAATTTTATTAGAAAAGATATTTTGAATTTAGAAAATAATATTAAGAGTAATCATGATTCTTTAAAAAATAGTGTAATTAATATTCAATTTCAAAAACAAAATGAAATTATTGAAACTCATAGAAAAGAACAATTTTTAGAAATTAAAAGTGTAGCAAAACAAGAACAAGAATTAAAAATTATTACTAGTAATTTTCGTAAAAATAAATTATTAATTAAAGATATTGAAATATTAGGTATTAATGATAATTTTTTACAAAATGCTAATAAATTAGAACTTATTAATTTAATTAAAAATTATTTAATTGTTGATGAACAAATTGTTAAAAACGAAATTAAAGACCAATGAGATAGTGATAAAGATATTAATTTAATTGGTGTTAAAGGTATTAATTTTAAAATAAATAAAGGAGAAAAATAATATGCAAATATTGTTGAATTTTTAAGAACAGATAAGGCAACAGGGTGAATTAAAAGTAAATTTTCTAACGAAAATGAAATTGCAAGATTTAAAAGTAATATAGTTGCGATATCAAATAGTAATGAATTATTACAAAAAGCAGACCCAAAAACAATTCTGACCGCTTGTTATCAAGGAGTATTATTAAACTTACCAATGGAAAAACAATTCTGATATGCTTATGTAGTTCCATACAATACTAAAATAACAAGAATTATTAATGGTTGTGAAGTGCAAGAATGAGTTAATCAAGCACAATTTCAAATGGGGTATAAAGGTTATATCCAATTAACTCAAAGAAGCGGTCAATATTTAGATATGTCAGTATCAGATGTTAGAACTGGTGAATTAGTAAATTATGATCGATTAAAAGGAACTAGTTTTAATTGAATACAAAATGAAGATGAAAGAGAAAAATTACCAATTATAGGCTATGTAGCATATTTTAAAATGGTTAATGGTTTTGAAAAAACCTTATATATGACCAAAGAACAAATGGAAAATCATTTTATAAAATATTCTAAAACTTATGCTAAAAATAAATAATTTTATATTGCTACTTTTGATGAAATGGCATTAAAAACAGTATTAACTAGTTTATTACGAAAATGAAGCATTATGTCTGTTGAATTACAACAAGCATATAAATCAGACCAAGCAGTTATTACTACTAATGATGAAAAGATTTATATTGATAATGATATTACTGTCGCCAAAAATCAGAGGCAGATGAGCAATGAACCTGTATCAAATAACATAAATTACCTCATTTTATACAGAAATAGCGGACACAAACAATAATGTAGTTAAAGAAGAAGATATTTCTAATGTAGTACCAGTAGTTAATAATAACAATGATGAGGATGTATACGCATGATAAAAATAGGTATTGACCCATCAGGAACCGGCACTACCACTATTGTTGTTTTTGAAAATAATAAATTAATTGATGATTATGAATTTATTAATAAAGATTGAATTAAACAAATTGATTTTATAAGAGATATATTATGTGATATATGAAAATACAATAATTATATGGCGTCCTGTACGATGAACCGGCAAAAAACAATTCTTGTGAGATTGTTTTTTTTATTTTTCTATTAAAAAAAGGTTGTATGTATTATTTAAGGTTTTTAATTAATATCTTAGAAATTGTGGAATAAAAATACCACTTACTTATCTAAATTATATTACTTTTAATTTTATTGTCAACAATATTTTAACATTTTTTAAATTTTTCCACGACAAAAATACATGTTTATTAAAGTTATTTAATTTATTAGATAAAATTAATAAAAATATAAGTTTGGTTGTAAATTATTATTTACAAAATTATTAACTGAATAATTAATTCTATTTTCTTCTAATGGTTCATTAGTATTAAATAAATTAATTTTATTTTTAAAATTCATCATACTAGTATTTAATTTATTTTTAAGAGTTTTTTCATGATAAGTTGCTTTTTTAACCAAAACACCTTTACAGTAATGTGATATATCACCCTTAATATGACAACCAATATTATTTCATAATGTTTGATTTCTGACACCTTCTTCATTATTTTTAATTAATTTAATTGTCTCTTTTAAGAATTTCATTTTTGATTCTTTTATAAAAGAAGCACTGTTTTCTAAACATTCTAATAATTCTTCATATTTAGCATTAAAAAAATAATCGACTGCTTTATGGTATGTTTCTCTGTTTTCTTTGTTTTTACTTTGATAAGGATATAATTTTTTAAATCTACTTGTAAGGTGAAATTTATCTATGGTGTAATGTACTTTATTTTTAGGAAAATATTCTTGAATAAATTTTACAATATTTTTAATTCAAGGTGCGCCATCTCCTAATACCATAAATTCAATATTGTCATTAATATCATAATAATTTGTAATTAATGTAAGTAATTTATTAACAAAATTAGTTAATTTACTATTTTTTTTAATATATTCTGGAATATTATCTAGCTCTATAACACCTAATTTATCTTGAATTACAGGTCTTTTTTTTTGTTGATTTTGCCTTATCAAAACCAGTATGAACAGTTTGAAAATATACTATGTTTTTTTATTTTTTCTTTTCCTTTTTTCTTTTCATTTCACATTTTTAAATAAGTTCCATCAATTTGAATATATAAAGTACGAGGTATCTTTATTTTTTTATCAGTTTTATTAAGGTAATATTCTTTATCAGTTTTTGCATTTTTCATAATATTTGAAATTGTTTTTATACAAATTTTTACATGTTCCATAGTATCTAAAATATCTTGATATGTTTTTTTCTTGCCAATAAATGATAATATTTTTTCTTTAACAGAATTATCTATTCTTTGTTATTTTTCAATTCCTAAAAGTTTATCCAAAGGAAAAATATATTCCTCTTTACCTGTTTCTGGATTAATTTTATAATATTTTCTTCTTTTAAAAGTTATTTTCCCATTTAAAATAGTTAATGTTCTTGGTTTTATTTCTTTTACTTTATAATCTTTAAATTCTTTTAAAGTTTCATCAATTTTATAATTTTTAAAAATTCATTCATCACAATCTTCTAAACTTTGTTGAATAATTTCAATACTTTGTTTATCTAATAAAATATTAAAGTTGTTAAAAAAGTTTTCATCAATATTTATCATTTTTTACCATCTTTCTTAATTTCACACATTAACATAAAAATAATAAAAATGAAAAAAGGATAGCAATTTTTATTTAGTATGTTATAATTTAAGTGTTAATTATTAGCAAATTAATTTAACTGAAAAAAGTAAATTACTTTACTTTTTTTTATTTTGATGTAAAATATAAATAATAAAAAAGAACCGAGTTGGTTCTTTTGTTACATTTTTATAGTATTTATTTACCCTTTTATTTAATCATATTTATTAAATAATAGCAATTTTAATATGCAAAAAAGGAGTAAAAAATGAAAGAATTTAATCCAAAAACAACAAGTTTGGCAACTTTTTATCGTAAAATAGAACAATTTTGAGAAAATAAATCACCTAATAAACCATATACTTTGAATGATTTAACCAATGAATTCAACCTTTCTAACAGATGAAGATATGAAAATTACAAGAGCGAAAAAATAGTTCCTTTACTTGAACGACAAGTTGATAAAATTGAAAGTGAATTAATTAAAGCAATGGTTAAAACGCCTGATGGAGTAAAAATATATTGACAACGAGCATTTAATTATAAATATTCAATACAAGAAAAACAATTAGAACAAGAATTAAACTTAAATAATCAACAGCCAATAATTGTTAATTTACAAACGGATATTAGAGATATTAAGAAAGAAAGTGATAATAATGCTTAATCATTTTACTTATTTGTTAGAAACACCTTATTGGTTATTACAAAATAGTAGTATTGGTAATAAATATCCTTTTGCTAAAAAGTTTGAGTTAGTTAATGAAATTAATCAAATTGGTACAAGATATAGTGGTAAGACTATATAAAATATTAAAATGTTTGGTGAATTATTAAAAATTAGTTTATTAATTAAAGAGTCGATTTGTATCATTGCTAGTATGTATTGGAGTAAAGATTTAAAAGATAGTGTATTTCAAAATATATGAAATATGCTAAATGAAAATCATATTCCTTATACTATTAATTTATCAAATTTTACTTTTACTTTATCAAATGGGAGTAAAATATATTGTAAAGGTTTACATTCACCAAGTCGGAAAGAAAAATTAAAAGCTTTTGCTGATTTGAATAAATATAAATTAGTAATTGATTGAAGAGAAGAATGTGACCAGTTTCAACAAAAAGATTTAAGTGATTTAGAGTTTGCTATTCGTGGTTATCAAAATAAAATAACAATTAATACATGTAATCCTGAAAGTTTAAAAAGATATATCGTTGGTTATTGTAATCAATTATTACCTTTTAATGAAGAAATAATGCGTAGTAAATATGAGCAAATTAAATATATTGAAAAATGAAATATGAAGATTATTATTCATTATTCTAGTTGAAGATTAAATTATGAATTACCACAAGATAAAGTTAATGAACAATTAATATTAGAACAATTAGATATTGAAAGAGCAAGAGTGTGGAGTTGAGGTTTACCAGGCAATACTAGTGGTTTAATCTTTGCGCGATATATTGATATTATGCAAGCAACAGATATTATTCAACCAACTAAGTTATTAGGTGGTGTTGACTTAGCAAACTCTACTAGTCCCAAAGGACATACAACAGCAGCGAGTTTTTGAATATATAATTCATTTGATAAAAAATCCTATAAAGTTGCTGAATATACACACTCAAATGCTACTCAACAATTTAAAGGACCATTAGAACAAGTAAAAGATATTTTAGAGTTTTACAACAATCAATTAAACCAATACTTTAATTTAATTCAACAAGGTATATCAATTAATGTTGATGATAGTGCTTATGCAACATTAGAAAGTTTAAATAGAGAAAAATATAATTATACTTTTGGTCAATACATGCATTTTAAACCAGCACAAAAACAAAAATTTAAAATAAAGCATCGTATTGAGGCATTTACAATGTTAATAAATACTAATCAATTAAAATGATTATGAGAAAAATGTCCTGTAAGTAAAACCCAATATGAATTAATACAATGAGAAGATAAACCAGATGCCAGAGAAGAACGAATGCTAGATTTATATGATGATACATTTGATAGTGATTTTTATGCTTTACATTTTGAATTAATACCAATGGTTAAACATAATAGTTCAGCAGATTATAAATTATGACAACAAAGGGAGTGAATAACTTAATTAAAAAAGATATTTATGTAGTACATGATGAGCGTGTAATAAATGCAAAAAGACCATATATGTCTGTTTGTGGGCAAGTTAAAAAAAGACTTTGTCAAGAATTAAAAAAAGATAATATCGCAATATGTAAATTAAATTTATATAACGAATATATTAAGAAGTATAAAAAAGTTAAAGTATGTGTACAAGTTTTAGCAAATGAACCAAATTTATTAACAATAAATATAATTAATTATGCACTTATTTTAAAATTAAAGGGGCAAAATAACAATGAATAATATTTTACCTAGTTTACCAAACTTAAATGATATTAATAGTGTTTTAAAATTTTATAATTATGATTGGACAATTAATTTAGCCAATATTATTGCTCGCCATCAAATGCGATTAGTAAATGGTAAAGATATTTTATTTAAGTCTCATCGTAAAGACATTTTAGAAAAATTAAATTGATGATATGAAACTTATAAAATAAAAGAAAAATTAGATAAAAATGAATTAACAGCAAGTTTAATGGGTAAAACTATTTTTGGTTTATTAGAAACTAGTGATGGCAATATTGATTTATGAATTAACCCATTTAACTTTACATTAAGAGTAAGTAAAATAAACGAAATTGAACAAGGTGCTGATATTTTATTAAATTATCATCAATCAGATAGTGGTTTTATTTTAAATTTAATTTGTACTAAAGATAAAATAATTATTAAGGGTTGACCTAAAAATAATGAAGTAGTTGTTGGGCAAAGTAAAACACAAATTAAAGATGATGTTAAACCTGTTTTAGTACAAGAATTTAAAAATAAATTAGGTATAGTACCTTTTTGAGAAATGATAAATAAACCTAATCCTTTATTTTTATCAACATCAACCACTTTAAATCCATGACCAACTATGGTAAATTGTTATAAATTACAATTTGATTTAGAAGATAGTTTTAATATTAAATAAAAAGAAAGATATGCAAATCGTACGCATTGATATGGTATACTAAGTGATGATTTAATGACTGCTTATAACAAAGGTAATAAAAAAGTACTACAAGATGTATTTGATGATATTTTTGTTCAATCAAGTTCATCAACAGTAGATGGTTAATTATCTCAATCTTTACAAGTAGTACAAAGGACACCAACCTTAGAAACATATACTGAAGATCAAAAATTTATTATTGAACAAGTATATATAGCATGTCATTTTTCTAGTCCTTTTTGTGATAAATCAGATAATGACCAAAATAAAACACAGTCATTATTAACTAAAACCAAAGATTTAGAAAAACAAGCATATTTACAAGCATATCGTAAGTAATATTATACAAAAATTTTTGATACAGTTTTAAAATATTATGGTTTATGAGATGGAAATGGCGAACGAGAATATGGTTTTGATTTTGTTAGTGCTAATTTAGTATACCAAATGCGACAAAATAAATTAATTACCGCCAGACTAGATAATGGCACAATGGAACCAATAAGAGCCATTACTGAATATGATAATATTGATGAATTAGAAGCAACAAAATATTATGAAAAAGTAGAACAATAACAAGATAAAATGCAAGCCAAAGAAATCGAACATAATAATAAATTAATGGAATATGATGAAACTGGTAATAATCAAAATGCCTTACAAGGTAGAACAGAAATTAAGGAGAATTAACAAATGAGTAGAATTAATCCAAGTGTTATGGAAGAATTAAGAAGACAAGCCCACGATACTTTAATAGATATCAGAGAAAACATACGAGATAACAGACATTGAATGGTATTTCCTTTTAATGTTTATAGTTCATATATCCCTGATACTGAAACAGGTTGAAAACCTAATAATGCTAACCCAAGTGACTATGGTAGTTATTCACGAATATTTGATAATATGGAAAGTACTATTGCTCAATGACAAGATGGTTTAAAAATAGTTCAAAAATATAAAGGTGAAGAAATTAATATTTTAACGATTGCTGATTTTAATAAACAGCCAATTAACTCAACTATATGAGCTAATAATGAAACACCTTTTGCTATAAAATTAAAAGATGAAAATAATAATCTTTATTGAAAATTAATTGATGGTGAAAACATTTATGATATTAATAGAATGTTAGAATATTTAAATCAATATAAATTAAGTTATTTTATGAATAATGATAATAAAGTTGATAACTTTTATACAAAAGAAGTTAAAGTTGGTAAATATTGAGATTCTTATATGATTGATGATAGAAGTTCAATTCAATTTGGTGAAGCAAAATTTGAACAAGTATTTACTCAACAATAAACCGAAAGACAATATACTTTATTAATTTTAGATGAAGATGCTGATAAATTAAATATTAATGATTATTATAATTTTTATACTGTATTTAATGACCGTGGTTTAAATATTGGTGGTGGTGATATTAATTCTACACCCCAAGATAGATAATGATTATATCCATCAAATGTTATTAATTATTATTCACCTTATGATGGTGGTTTTTTATGACAAGAAATTACATTTTCAAGTATTAATGACAAAATTAGTAATAGTGGTTTATCAGTACGACAATTTATACAAACAAGTGCTCCAGGTGAAGGTTATTGTTTTCCTAAAATAACTTATGATGAAAAACTAAATAAAGGTATTGTTGAATTAGATGAGATTTTATTAAAAGACCCCAAGGGTTAGATCAATGGCAGTTAAATTTTATGGTAATCCAATCTTTTTTGATATGCCAGTAATTGGCCGACCAATTATTAAAGGTCAATTTAATTAAAAAGTAATGAATTCTCGTGATTTATTAATGTATAACATGTATCCTGCACCACCTGATAAAATAAATACTTATGCATCACCCGAAGTAAGTTGATATAACATTCAAGGTATTCAACCAACAATGATAACAGGTTATGAAGATTGAAAAAAAGATATGGAAAGTAGATATAACTTTTGAAATCAAAAAAATAGTGAGGGGAATTATTATAACTGACCCCGTTACTACATCAGCATCTAATTCTACTGTTGGTAGAAATATTCATAAAGAAGATAATGACTCTAAATTTTATTGATCTAAAAATTGAATGATTACTCCACCCGATAAAGTAAAAATAAATAATGAAAATGTTAATAATATTATTAGTACTCAAGCATCATCATATTTTAGAAGAAAAGATGAATTTGGTAATACTGTTGGACAAGTACAAATTGAATATAATAAAATGGGTAAATGTAATGTTTGAGATATTTTAAATATGAATAATTTTATTAATCGCCAAATTACAGTATTACCTTTAAACTATACGCAAAAATTAGTTTTTAACCCTTTTACGATACCAGGTGGAGTTGGTAAGTTCTTAAACTTTATTTCATTTGGTATTCCCTGAGGTTGAGTAATTAACCAAGATGAAAAAACTTGACCTAATTTTCAATGACTTAATGGCTTTATGAGTGCTAATATTTATAGTTTTTATAATGATGCCTTTTGGTCTGAAAAATCAAAAGGTAAAGGTTATTTACCATTCGAAATATTTAGAGAACAAGGAAATGATAAAGTTGGTGCTATTTTTGGAGCAAATGCTACTAGTTTGGGGTTTACAACTTTATTAACTGATAAAATACAAGGTAATGTTTTAGAAAAAGATGGTAAACCAACCGAAGAATTAATTTATTCAACTTATAATTTAAAACAATTAAATCCTAAAACTAATCGTATATATTTAATTAATGAATTAATAATAGCAGTTGATGTACAAACACCAGTTAGTGATAGTGAAAAAGATAATGATTGCAAATTCTTACAAACACCTAATGGTACAAATTGTAGTTATATTATTGATATGTTTTCAATCCAAGCACTATATAAAGGTAATTTTGAAATTATCTTTTATGCTGATAACCCATATACAAATAATGAAGAAGACTATTTAAAATTATCAATATGAAGTTTTAGAGGCAAAACAAAAAGTACATTAAATAATTATTTACGCGATATGACAACTAACTATAAAACTAGTTTCTTATTACCACACGACTATGAAATCCCAACCTTTAATTACCCTGAATATGTTCTTCCGCCAATTCCATATAACTATAAACCTTATACAAAAGATATTATGCCCGCTAATGCAAAATTACCTATATTATTTAACGCAATTCAACTAGGACAATGTAAAAAAACAACAACACCGTATAATATTGCACATAATAATTTTTTTGATGAAAATACAAAATATTTTGGATATTCTGAAATAGAAATTGATTTAAAACAAATTGATCCAACAATTCAAAGTATTGATAAATTTATTAGTTCTTATAAAACAATAGAAATAAGTAATATAGGTAATTTACAAGTTGAGTGTGGGCCACCTGAAATAGAAAATTTTATTCCTAATAGAAATGTTAAAATTTTAGTTGATAGAACAGGCTGTTCAGATTATTTAGGTAATTTGGGTGGTATAAAAATAGAAACACAAGGAAGGGCACAAATTAATAAAGTTAATTTTGAAAATACAATTATTTTATATACTGATAATATAAAAGTAAATGATATTCAAACAGTTGCTACTGGTGAGACAAATGGATTAATAAATAAAGAATATAAAACTAAATATAAAACTGAGTTAGGTGAAGCGTTTATTTATTTATTGTTGCAAATAACAAAATTATATAATAATGATAACGAGAAAATTAAAGAAACTAAACTTCAAGCATATTATACTAATGATATGAAATTAAAAATTAGAATATCAAAAAGTATGATTCCTAAATTATTGGGAGTTGAGGGATATGGAGATATTTGATATTGAGGTACAACCGAATATGAAACACCTATTTCAGATGGAAGTATAAAATTTAATATAAATAATCCAAATGTTTTGGGGATTAGAAATAGTAGCAATAATCCTGTTAAAATAACAATTAAACCAAGGTAAAATAAAAAAGAGATTTAATTATCTCTTTTTTTTATTTATACATTAACTTTTATATTGCCTTTATCATCAATAATTAAATCAGGTTCCTTAGTATCTAAATTTCAACGATAAACTGATTTAAAATAATCATCATTTTTATTTTTTCAATAATGAAACTTAGTTTCTTTTCCTTGATAAGTTTCATATATATATAACAAATTCAAATCAACGTCTAATCTTAAATAAAAGTTGTTAGTACCATCATTAATTATTAGTTCATCGTTGTGCACAATATTTTTAAATTTGTTTAAATGATATTTATTTTCACCTTTTCATACTATATAATATCATTTATTATTAACTGTATTAAATGGTTTTTCTTGTGGTGCTATTCATTCTAAGTTGTCTCTAATTTCTTGGTTATTTGTTTTAATTTTGTTTTCTTCTTTTAATTTTGCTAACTCTTCTTTTGTATATTCTTGTAACGCATTACAATCCACCAAACTTGTTGTACTTGTTCCTACTAATAATATTATACTAATGATACTTAATAATCTTTTCATGGTGTATTATACCTATTTACATATAACCATAATATACTCAAAATCCGCCCGTGAAGGGAGTGTTTGATTTAGCACTAATATAAGCACAATATTTATATGCATTACTAACATTTAATATATCTTCACTATAAGATGCATCTTGATTTTTAATTATACTTGAATTATAACGATTTATAGAATGTAATGCACTAATTATTTCTCAATCACTTGGAGGATTATTTCCTGTAATTCCCCATGATGAATGATTTCTTCTAATACGAATATTTTTAGTTGTATAAATACTACCTATATCAAAAGTTATTTGCCCATTAACATTAAATTTAATGTTATTTCTTTTTGTTCTATTTAATTTATCTAAATTATTTATTTGTAAATAATTAATATCATTATTTTTGATAGTTTCTTCTTTTTGATAAGGGCTAGCAGCAATTGTTGTTGGTACAGCAGTTCCATTAATTGTTAATACACTTAATAAACTAAGTAACTTTTTCATACTTGTTTTTCTCCTTTTCATATCTTGAAACTTTTTATCAAGATTTAATTGCATTATATATATATATAAGCAAAATTATGAATTATTTTAAAACTTTTATCTTTTAAAATACTCTTATTACGCATTTTAAGGGGTAAATTAGGAATTAAATATATTAAGTTTAGTATTTTTTTTTTTTTTTTGTGTATACAAAATATATTGTATTACTAAAATATTGGTGTATAATTAAATTTATAGGTTTAATCTTTTTCCATAAAAAAGATTTTATGCTGACTTGTTAATCGGACAAGAATAAAAAAAGAGGTTTATAAAATGGCACTTACAAAAAAACAATTAATAGAACAAGGTTTAAGTGAAGAAATTGCAGAAAATATCTTAAATCAGTTTAATAATGAAGCAAAACAAATTAGAGAAAGTGTGCAAAAACGCGAAGATGTTATATCAAAAGAAGACTTTATTAAATTATCTAATGAATTAGATGAATTAAAAGCATTTAAAGATGTTCCATCTACTAAAATTGAAGATATTAAAACTAATTTAAATAAAGTTAGTGGTAGTTCTTTAACTGAAAAAATGCAAACTTTAAAACAATTAAAACCTGATTTGTTTGTTAAAGAGCAACCATCAGTTTCACCAACTAATTTTATTAAAGATATGATTGAAAAATCAAATGAAAATGAGAATGATGAAATTGAAACTATTAAAGAAAAAGGAGCATATACTCCTGATGAAATTAAAAAAATAACTGATTATACACTTAAAAACCTTAGATAATAAGGAGTGAATATTATGGCAACAATTAATTTGCCACAAGTACCTTTTACATTACAAGGTAATACAACAGGGCAAAAAGCTTATGTTGATATGGTTAATGCTTTATTGCGTGGACCTTTATATAATGAATATGCAAGTATTATGCAATATGCGACAGCAACATCCGAACAAGTTGCTTAATTACCTAATGCTGGACAAGCATTATATAATTTAACTCATCGTGTGGTATGACAAGATGATTATTCATTACCAAATGGTGGGACAACTCAAACTATGGGATTAACAAGAATTCCAGTTCCTATTGATAAAAGATTTAATTTAAAATTAATGAATGAAGCATTTGATTTAGTAATGATAGAACAAAATATTAAAAATGGTGTTATTGCCGATGCTATTTCTAGTGTTGTACAGAATAAATTTGTTAATTTAGAATGTGAATTAATTCAGGCTATTTATGATTATTGTTTAGCAGATGGTCAGTATGAAGTAATTCCATTTCGTAGTTATACAGCTGAAAATACTGATGATGCAAATAAAGCATTCTTTACATTAAATGAAACTTTGATTGAATTAACAAATAAAATTAGTAATTTATATTTTGGTTTACCAACTGATAAAATGTTTATGGTTTTAGGTCGTAGGGCGTATTTAGGATTAACACCAACTTATTTAAAAGTAATTGGTTCACAAGCACAATTAAAAACGATGGTTAATGGTGAATTATATTAAAATACTGCAATGGGCATTCCAGTATCTAAAAGTTTTCATTTAGAAAAAACATATACAAAAGGACAAGTTAACTGTGATAAAGGTTATAATTTTAATAATGTAAATGGTTTATTATTAAATAAACAAGTATGAGCATATCCAATTAATATGAATACTATTCAACAAGTTTTAGATAATAATACTGCTAACCCTAAATGAATTGGTAAAGTGCAATATGCAACACCAACTATTTTATATCCAAAAACATGTAAAATTATTTTAGAAAAAAAACCAACACAAGAAGAAATTAAACAAGCATATGATAATTTAAATAAAACTTTATCGTGTTCCTATTTATTATGTAATTCCAGCACCTAAAACAAGTCCACAAGGTTAATAAAAAATGAATTTACTAATATTACGCGTTTTAACTTTATTAGTATCTAATTTATAAAATAAACCTTTGATAAGTAAATTTGTAAATTTAATTAATAGAGTTAATCAAGTTCAAAATAAAGTATTAAAGCCAATTAATTATATTACTGATAAATATAATAAAATTACAAATAAAGTTGAAGATATTTATCAGTGATTAAATCCATTTACTTATTTAGATTTAATTAAAAAAGGTCATAAAAAAGAAATACAACAAATATTAAGTCAATTAGAAAAAGATAATAATATTAAAAATAGAGAACAATTTAAAAATGAAAATTATCTAAATACTAAATGACAACCTTTAAATAGTAGTTGGCTTGATAGTGGGATGTTTAATATTACAAATAAATTAACTTTAACAGGTAATTTAACTATTTTAATATATACAAAAACAGCAAAACATCCAAAATTTTATGGCCCATATGTTTATCCTGTTTTTCCGGTTGAAATATGAAAATTATTAAGTAATGCTGTATCTAATGTAGGGACTTTATTTTGGCGTTATTGATTAAGAAAATGATTAGCTAGTCATTTAAGAGATTATATTAAAAAACGATTACCGCAAGCATTAAAAGAAAAATATCCCAAAGGAACTACTAAATTAACATTACCAACAGTTCAAAAATTACAACAAATTAAAAAATTTATTAATAATTTAAAAATTGGACATTTTAATTTTAATTTTACTGGTGAAATTAATAATAAAAAATGATATCGTGAACGCCGAAGTGATGTTAAAAATATTAAGAATTTAGGTAGTAAGAAAAAAGTTTAGGTTTTGGTATAAAAATTATTCTTTATTTTAAATATATTTCTAAAACACTGATAAATCAACCTTTTAAAAAGTTATCTAATTATTTTATTTATATTTTTTATAAAACCTAAGCTTTTGTAATACTATCAGAATTTATATAAAACACCAGTTAAAAATATGTTTTACAAAACTAATCAAACTATTAAAACAATTAAGAAAACAAAAACAATAGTTAATAGTTATAAGCCAAGTAATTTAAAAAATAAATATCGTAATCAATTAAGGGGTGTTTTATATGGAAAATAATTTAAATAATTTGTTATTTATAACTGTTGAAGATGTTAAAGAAAGTAAAATTTAACAACCTATTAATGATAGAAAACAATCTGCTTATAATGATAATTTAATTTATAATGCTATTTTAAAAACTAGTTTATGAATGGATAGATTATCAGGCGGGACAATTTCTGATAAAATTAATAAAAAAGATTTATTTCCTTGAGTAAAAAAAGATAATACTGGATTAATTGAATATAATAAATGATTAAGTTATATTCAATCTGCTTGTTTATTAGCAGTTATTAATTGATATTTACCAAAAGGAGTTAATGATTTAACTGGTAGTGCTTCATTTTCACAAGGTGGAGTTGCTTATTCACAAACTAATGACCCTGAAGTAAATGAAAATATTACTCGTGATGTTAAAAATGCTTTAAAATTAGCGGGTGAAATAATTGATATTATATCTAGTAAAACAGCATCTAGACTTATAATTATAGGTTAGATAATTATGCTCATCCATGAGAAGAAGAATATAAACATATTAGTAAAAAAACTTTTTATCCAACATTATTATTTTGATTAAAAGAACGATTACAAACGGATAATTCAATAAATATTACTTATCCAACTATTAATGATTTTTCTAAAATTTATTATAATGAATATATTAAACTTATTGTTCCATTTGATAATGATACTATTTATGAAAAAAATGGTGTTTGAAAAGCAAAACAAAGCGGCGATATTCCATCAGATATTATTAAAGATAGTGATTTAAATAAAAATTATATTGAAAAAGTTGATGGTAAATACATTGTAAAAACATCAAAAAATTTAGAAAATAATTATTATGATGCAAATACGATTGATAATTTTTTAGTTAATAAACAAGATAAATTAGTAAGTGGCACAAATATTAAAACTATTAATGGTAATTCATTATTAAGTAGTGGTGATATATCTATTAGTAATAATGATTGAGAAATTGTTAATAATAGTGATTTTATTAGAAATTCAAAAGAATATACTGTTAGAGCATTTGATAATAAATATTATTATTGCATAAATTGTTCTGTTGAAACACAATTTAGAATATATAGTTTTACAATTTTTATAAATTCTAAATTTATAAATGAAAAAGTACCAACAACTCATTATATCAGAACATCAATAGAAGGTTATTTTTCAATATTTGAATTAGATAAAAATACTAATTATAGAAAAGTAACTATTGAAAAAGAAGAATTAGCACAATATTTAAATGGAATTTATATTGAAAGAAAAAGAATAAATTAAAAAGGAGTTTAATTAATGAAACAAGATAAAACAACTTGATTAAAGGGTGCCTTACCTTGAAATTTATTTAAAAAAGACCCTATTCAGACTTATAATTGAACTCATAAAGATATTAGAGAATGAGAAAGAAAATATAAAATTCGTAGTTGAGTAGTTAGTTTTTATACATTAATATTTTTAATATTAAATTGTTGATTAGAATATGGGATGATTAATGGCATTAAAGACCAAATTAATTGGTATAATTATGGAGACAATATTGAGGTAATGGAATTGCTATTTTATTAACACCTTTATTTACGCATGGAATTCAAGGCATATTTGTTGCTAGTAGTAAACCAAAAGTAGATATTAAAATTGATATACCACGATTAAAAATATCTAAAATAGGATTAGTATTTACAATTTTGCCTTTAATTACTTTAATAATTTCTTTAATTATTATTTGAATTGATAAATCAAAATGAAAAAAAGACCATTTAAGACATTGTTTAGATTGTCGAATTAATCCGCGCGTTATTCAACCAAGAGTAGTAAAACAATGAAATAATTTAGATGGTATAACAGAAGAAAAATTAAAAAATATACAAAATGAAAATAACAAAGAATTAAATTTAAAATAAACTATATTTTATAGGGGTGGTTAATATTTTTGGGTGGTTATATAGTTTAATTTATAAATTATTTTGTTCTAAAAGGATGGATGGCCACTGTTTGAATAAGGATAAGAAAGGAATTAAAAAAATGTTAAATGATACATTAATGATTGCTTTACTTGTGTTGGCGGGTGCAGGAGGAATGGGCAGTCTTGGTATTCTTGGATTATCTGCTAAAAAAATTAAAAAATATAAAGCAGAAATTAGATAATTAAGAACTGCTGTTATTTCCCACGAAAAACATTTAAGAGGAGCTGATTATGCAACAGAATTAGCATTAAAAACAGGTCAAATTAAAAATGTAAAAAAACAAGTTAAAGTAAACGATAAAAAACAAGCACAAAAAATTTGGTCGAATAAATTATTTTGGGGTCTTAAATTAATTTCTTAGAAATTGTGGAATAATATACCACTTACTTAGTTAAATTGTATTACTTTTAATTTTATTGTCAACACTTTTTTTTAATTTTTTAAATTTTTCCATACTAAAAATACATGTTTATTAAAGTTATTTAATTTATTAGATAAAATTAATAAAAATATAAATTTCTTTGTAAATTATTATTTACAAAATTATTAACTAAATAATTAATTCTATTTTCTTCTAGCGGTTGTTCATTATTATTAAATAAATAAATTCTATTTTTTAATCCCATCATACTAGCATTTAATTTATTTTTAATAGTTTTTTCACTATAAATTGCTTTTTTAATCATAGTTCCTTTTCAATAATGAGAAATGTCACCTTCCATATGACAACCAACATTATTTCATAATGTTTGATTTCTAACGCCTTCTTCATTATTTTTAATTAATGTAATAGTTTTATTCAAAAAATCTAATTTAGCATCGATTATAAAAGATTTACTATCTTCTAAACACTCTAATAATTCTTCATATTTAGCATTAAAAAAATAATCAACGGCTTTATAATATGTTTCTCTATTTTCCTTATTTTTACTTTGGAATGGATATATTTTTTTAAATCTACTTGTAAGATGAAATTTATCTATTGTATAGTGAATTTTATTTTTAGGAAAATATTGATGCATAAAATTTTTAGTATTTTTAATTCATAATGCACCATCACCTAAAATCATAATTTCAATATTGGGTGTCATGTTGTAATGAGTTTCAATTAAAGTAAATAATTTTATAAGAACTGGTTTTAAATTTGTTTCTTTTTTAAGATAATAAGGAATATTATCCATTTCAAAAACACCTAATTTATTTGCAATTACAGGTCTTTTTACAGTATATTTTTCTTCATCATACCCAGTATGTACAGTAGATACTATTGAGTGTTTTTTTATCTTTTTTCTCCCTTGTTTTGTTACATCTAACATTTTCAAATAAGTACCATCCATTTGAATATATAAAGTGTGGGGAATATCTATTTTTTTATTAGTTTTATTAATATAATATTCTTCATTAGTTTTTGCATTTTTCATAATATTAGATATTGTCATTAAACTAATTTTTACATGTTCCATAGTATCTAAAATATCCTTATATCTTTTTTTCTCAGTAATAAATGATAATATTTTTTCTTTAACAGAATTATCTATTCTTTGTCATTTTTCAATTACTAAAATTTTATCCAAAGGAAAAATATATTCCTCTTTACCTGTTTCTGGATTAATTTTATAATATTTTCTTCTTTTAAAAGTTATTTTCCCATTTAAAATAGTTAATGTTCTTGGTTTTATTTCTTTTACTTTATAATCTTTAAATTCTTTTAAAGTTTCATCAATATTTTTATTTTTAAAAATTCATTCATCATAATCTTCTAAATTTTGTTGAATAATTTCAATACTTTGTTTATCTAACAAATTATTAAAGTTGTTAAAAAAGTTATTATAAATATTTATCATTTATTTTGCCCTCTTTTCTTTTTATTTATAAATTAATAATATAACCACACACTAACTCCACTTTAAATATTTGTCAAATTTATTTTAATAAAAAACAAGATTAATAATAACCTTGTAAAGGGGGCGGTAATTAATATTATTAATTGTCTTAATTTTTATTAAAACAAACAGATATGGTTATCTCCCTATGCGTGGAAAATAAAATAAATAGAAGTTAAAAAATAAATAATATTAATTATTTTAACAAGTAATGAAAGAAATCTAATAATCATTCCAATTTTACCACCTTCCTAAAATAGCTCTAAAAGTTCTTATATATATATATAATGTCAATAGAAATGAAAAAAAATTTCAAGAAAGAAAGGAAATAAATAATATGAAAAAACTTTTAGGGTTATTAAGAACAATTATGATAACTGGAAATGCAATACCATCAGTCATTGCTGCTGCACCCAATCGAAAACACAGTATTAAAAAAAGACAAAATAATGAAAATATCTCAACTACTTCAAAAACGCAAGATGAGCAACAACCTCAATTTTCAACAACTTCAGATAGTAAAGTTGACATTATTGAAAAAGAAATTACTTTAAATGAAAATTATTCTGATAATATTCAAAAAATTTTAAAAGAACTTATTAAAAATAATCAACTTGATCTATTGAGAATGATAAATAATGAACGAATTATTAGAACAGATTATTTTGAAACACAAGATAAAAGAAATGAACGAGAATCTAATATTAAAATTATAGAAAAATTAGAAGAAATTTTAGAATTAAGAAAGTTTGATGCAGATAAAATAAGAATTTTAGTTTTAACTTTAAAAAATAAAGAAAATAATGAAATAAAATTAATAATTAATTTAGATAATTTTTACTTGCAAGGATTTATTAATAAAAATAATCAATATTTTTATTTTAAAGAAGAAAAAAGCGGTCGCATGGAAAAAAGAAGGGTTTTAACAAATACATAGGAATTGAATAGAAATAATAAATTAAACCATTTACTAAAATGGTTTTTTTATTTGTTAAACCAAAATTATTAATTGATTCAGAGAAAGGACAGCATCTTAAATTCTTAAAATAGAAACTTTTATTACAACTTTTTGATACCCTCTTTAAGTTGTTTACACATTTATTAAATATCTTAGAAATCTTTACAAAGTGTACCTGTTTTTTCTCCAATTTTAAGGTGTTGTCCTTTCTCTGTTTCAGTTAATTAATTTGCTAATAAAAAAACTTAATAAAAGAAGGAGTAAGTAATGGAAATTAATAATCAACAAACAATATGTGATGTTAGTGATTGCTATAAAGAAATATCATTCATTACCGAAGAATTTGTATCAAATAAAGTTTTATGAACTTGTAAAAAACATAAATAGTTATTAAATCATACAAAAGATAAAAAACAAAAAGCGGTTTTATCAGAAACTGGAAAATTCAAAAATTATCTTTGATTATGAAACTGGTTTTTTAAAACTTTGATTTAATAAAACAACTTAATGCAGTGTGGGACAGTTATTTTTAACTAAGTGCTTCCATAAGAATATGAGTTTACACTCATTCCCACAGCCAGCCGAGGCAAGTACTGAAATAGTGTATGAGGAAAAAAGTAAATCGGCGCTGGTTTTATAACTAAGCGATAGTCGTGATAAGTGCAAGGTCAACATCAAACAACAATAAACAAAGAGATGGTCACTTTATAAATAAATTTGCGATAGATTTATCCCATAGAGGATGGCGGCGGTTTTAATAACCACAAAGCTAGCATTAGGCTCTTCAAGGTGCGAGTAGATTTATTTTAAAAACTGAAACGCTTTGACCTAAAATGGTGCGGATGAAGAGAGAGAAAACTCTCTGGCTTCAAAAAGAAAAAAAAACTGTGTATTATTAAACATTCAAACAATTAACATACCGCCACCGCTCACCCCTAGTGAAGCGGATGGCGTAGTAAATAAATAGATAAATACTTATATAACTAATTCTCGCTTGGCACTTTCACTTGGGAGTGAGTGCCAGCGAGTTAAAACTAGGAGGAATTATAATGACAGAATATAAAAGTAAATATATTAATAAAACTTGAAATGAAATAACAACATCATTTTATTGAGTTAATTGTCAACCTATTAATTGTCGTATTTCACATCATAAAAAACATTATGATTTGCAATGTTTAGAATGAGCCAAAATGTACTTAAATTTATTTAAAGATAAATGAGATGTTATTGCTTCTTATATGCAATATTACAAAATTAACGATATTTTAGATTTAGCTTCTGATGGTTGAAAAATATTGCAATTTGAGAAAAAAATCAAAGGAATAATTTAGGAGGTATATATGAAAAAAGTTAAATAAAACTTGTATTAAAAAAAGATATTGAGGTTATTGTTTTCATAAAGAATGCAATCAAGAAAATAAATTAAGTGAATTAATGCTTAAAAGTTATTCAGTATCATTTGAAGATATTACAGATGAACATTGAGCATTAAATACTAAAAAGAATTAGGAGGAATTAAATTATGAATAAAAGATACTTATTGGTAATGAAAAGTAAATATAGTGATTTTAAAACGAGCTGTTTTTATACATTAGAAGAAGCAAAAACTACTGCTAATGTTGAAAATCAACAAGAATGATTAACAACTATTATTGATTTAGAAAATGAAAATATTAAATGACAAGGATGTGAATAATATGTGAAAAGATGAAAATGGCAAAGTTTATACCGAAGAAGATTTATTTAATGAAGCATTAGAAGAATGTCATTCAGAAGAAAGTGCTTATGAATATATTGATACTTTAATTATGGAAAAGAATTTGGAGGAAATTTAATAATGAATAAATTTATTGGAATTGGTATAACAACAAAAGATATTGAAATTAAGAAAACAAGTAATGGAAAAGAATATACTATTTTTAATTTAGCAATTACTCGCCCATATTCAAAACAAAAAGAAACTGATTTTATTCCTTGTCAAGTTTGAAATAAACAAGCAATTACTTTACAAAAATATTGTCAAAAAGGTAGTCAAATAGCAATTACTGGTGTTTTACAATCTTTTAAAAATAAAGATAATAAAACTGAATGAATAGTTCAAGTATCTAATTATGAATTTTTACATACAAATAATGATTTAAAAAAATCTGATAAACCACAAGAAAAAATAGAATTTAATTCATCTGAGAAAAAAGAATTATTTAATAATGATAATCAAAATATTGGTAATGATGAAACAATTTTATGAGATTAGATTTAAAACCTTTATATATTTTTAATGATGAATTACATAAGTATAGTATTTTAATACCTAGTGTAAGTAAAATTGTTAATATTTTAGTGCCAAAAGATTTTTCACAAATTGATGAGAATATTTTAAAATTAGCACAAAATCGTGGAATATGTTTACATAATATGATTGATGTTTGAATAAAAAATAATTTTGATGATGAATTAATTGAATTAATTGATTGTGAAATAAAATCACATCGTGAATTATTTAAAAATTTTACAAAACTATATCAAGAAACTTTTAAAGATATTAAATTTAAATATTATGAAACTGAAAAAACACTTTATAGTCCTTTAATGTGTGGAACAACTGATTTTATTGGAATAACAACTGATAATGAATATATAATATGTGATTGAAAAATTACTAGTTCTAATGAGAAAACAGATATTGAACGATATATTTGGCAATTAAAACTTTATTATTTATTAGAAAAAGACTTTTGTATAGATAATAAAAAAATATTAATGATAATTATAAATCCAAAATTAAAAATAGTAATTAAAGAAAAAGTTGATATTACTAAACAAAATTTAGAACAAATTAAAGAAGCAATTTTAATATGACAAGAAAGAGAGGAATGAGAAAATGCCACAAGAAACTAAAAAAACATTAATAGCAAGTATTGGTGAAATACAACACGATTTATCATTATATTTAGAAAAAAACCAAACAATGCAAATGAATGGTAGAACAATTTATAACTATTTTGGTGAAGCACAAGTATTAGAATTAGTTAAAAAAGAATTTAAAAAGCATCATATTACATATATTTGGAGTTATGTGAAAGATACTTTAAAAGTAATTAATGATATACCATATTTTGAAATGGAATTAACTTTATGTAAAGAAACAGAAGAAATTAAAACTTATTGACCTTTTACAGGGAAAAATACTGACCCCGCTAAAAGTATTGGGTCAGCATTAACTTATGGAGTTAAATATGTTTTAAGCAAACTATTAGGTTTACCAACCGAAGAATTAGACCCCGATAATAGTGAAATAAGTAAAATTAATTCTAAACAAGAAAAAGAACAAACAGAAATTATTAACAACTCAAATCCAAATTGAATGAGTGAACAGCATTTCAATAATATTAAAAATTTTATTACAAATACAAAAATAGAACAAGATATTATTTCAAAAGGTAAAAATTGATTAAAAGAAGAATTAAATGTTGAAAAATTATCACCAGTTCTGATTAGAAAACAAAGCGAAGATTTTTATTATCAATTTAAAGAAAGATTTTTAAGATAATGATAAAAATAGGTATTGACCCATCAGAAACTGGTACTACCGCTATTGTTGTTTATGAAAATAATAAATTAAAGGAAAAATTAGAATTTACTAATTATTTATGAATAAAACAAGTTGATTTTATTAAAGATATATTATTTAAACACTGCAATAGTGTTTGTCTTGTAAACATTGAAAATTGCTTATATACAAATGCTAATGGTTCAAAAGACCGTGATGATTTATTAAAAATAATTGGAGTAATTAAATATGATACACACGAATTAAATAATGTTAATTGAATATCACCCCGTTATACTAAATCAGTGGTTAAAAATATGGAAAATTTAAGTAAATATAATGATAGTTATTTATGAAAATTTGATAAAGATACTAATTTAACTTATCAATATGGTAAGGGTTGATTTTATAATAATGATAAAATAAGTAATCATTTACGCGATGCAATTATTATTGCTCATTATTAGAGGTAATATATTATGAAACAATCATACAATCAAAAAACAAGAAAATATTATTCTTGTAAAATTCGTAATATAAATGTTTACTTAAATGAAAATGAAGAAAAAGTTTGAAATAAATTAAATTTTGATACTTATTCACAACGAATAGAACATCTTATTAATTTTTATATAAAACACAATAAAGAAAAATAAAAAATAACCAATTAAGGTTATTTTTTTAAATACTATTTGTTAGTTGTCTAATAGCATCTTTTTGTTCTTGTTTTTTGTTGTTTACTTTAACTTGTTTTTTAACATTTTTAATTTGACCTGTTTTAAGTGCTAATTCTGTTGCATATTCAGGTCCTCGTAAATGTTTTTCGTGTGCAATAACAGCTGTTCTTAATTCTCTAATTTCTGCTTTATATTTTTTAATTTTCTTAGCAGATAATCCAAGAATACCAAGACTACCCATTCCACCAGCACCCGCTAATACAAGTAAAGCAATCATTAATGTATCATTTAACATTTTTTTACTTCCTTTCTCATCCTTACTCAAACAGTGGCCATCCATCCTTTCAGAACAAAATAATTTATAAATTAAACTATATAACCACCCAAAAATATCAACCACCCTTATAAAATATAGTTTATTTTAAATTTAATTCTTTGTTAATTTCATTTTGTATATTTTTTAATTTTTCTTCTGTTATACCATCTAAATTATTTCATTGTTTTGCTACTCTTGGTTGAATAACACGCGGATTAATCCGACAATCTAAACAATGTCTTAAATGGTCTTTTTTTCATTTTGATTTATCAATTCAAATAATAATTAAAGAAATTATTAAAGTAATTAAAGGCAAAATTGTAAATACTAATCCTATTTTAGATATTTTTAATCGTGGTATATCAATTTTCATATCTACTTTTGGTTTACTACTAGCACAAATATGCCTTGAATTCCATGCATAAATAAAGGTGTTAATAAAATAGCAATTCCATTACCTCAATATTGTCCATAATTATACCAATTAATTTGGTCTTTAATGCCATTAATCATCCCATATTCTAACCAACCATTAATTAATAAAAATAATATTGTATAAAAACCAACAACTCAACTACGAATTTTATATTTTCTTTCTCATTCTCTAATATCTTTATGAGTTCAATTATAAGTTGGAATAGGGTCTTTTTTAAATCAATTTCAAGGTAAGGCACCCTTTAATCAAGTCGTTTTATCTTGTTTCATTAATTAAACTCCTTTCTAACTTACTTTTTTTCTTTCAACATGTAATGCCATTAATTTATTATTTCCAGAAATTATTTCGCCATTTTTATTAATATCTATAGGGAGAAAACCAGGTAGTAAGAAAAAAGTTTAGGTTTTGGTATAAAAATTATTCTTTATTTTAAATATATTTCTAAAACACTGATAAATCAACCTTTTAAAAAGTTATCTAATTATTTTATTTATATTTTTTATAAAACCTAAGCTTTTGTAATACTATCGAAAACCAGCAGTTAAATTAAATTCATAATGATTTTTATATGTTTCAATCATAATATTAATAATTTCTTTATTATTTTCATTAATACCAATTCATATTTTGTATATATATTTTGTAGAATCATAATTTTTAATTTTATATTTTTTGTTAGAAAAAGATACAAAATCACTAGTATCAACCAATTCTCAATCATTACTACCACTACCTTTTAATTGAAAATGTTCATTAATATATTTAGTAGTTGGTAATGAATCATCAGTTGTTTTTAATTCTGATGTTGTAATTGTTTTAATAATTTCAAAATTAGCAGTTATATCATTATTTTTAAATGCTGGGTCTCAAATTTCTAATTCACCTGTTTTTTGATTAAATGAAGCATTCGCTTTACCACTTTCAGTAGGTATTAATTTAATTCCAATTTGTCGTGTTCTCATATAATTAACAAATTCACAACCACTTGTTGGGTCATCAATTGCTAATTCATCATTATAACCATTTGTTACAGATATTTTACCTTTATTATTACCACCTTCAGTAATAACAAAATCATTAAGATTTAATGTTTTCATTATAGACTCTGGATTAATAATATTGCCACCATTAGATTTTCATACTTTATTAATTTCATCATAATAAATACTATCATTGTCAAAAGGAACAATAAGTTTAATATATTCGTTATAATCAATTTTAGAAAAATCATTAATAGTTGGATAAAAAATATTAATACTATTATCTGTTTGTAATCGTTCTTTTAATCAAAATAATAATTTTGAATAAAAAGTTTTTTTACTAATATATTTATATTCTTCTTCTCATGGATGAGCATAATTATCTAAACTATAATTATAAGGTCTAGATACTGTTTTACTAGATATAATATCAATTATTTCACCCGCTAATTTTAAAGCATTTTTAACATCACGAGTAATATTTTCATTTGCCTCAGGGTCATTAGTTTGTGAATATGCAACTCCACCTTATGAAAATGAAGCACTACCAGTTAAATCATTTACTCCTTTTGGTAAATATCAATTAATAACTACTAATAAACAAGTAGATTTAATATAACTTAATCATTTATCATATTCAATTAAACCAGTATTATCTTTTTTTACTCATGGAAATAAATCTTTTTTATTAATTTTATCGGAAATTGTCCCACCTGATAATCTATCCATTCATAAACTAGTTTTTAAAATAGCATTATAAATTAAATTATCATTATAAGCAGATTGTTTTCTATCATTAATAGGCTATCAAAGTTTACTTTCTTTAACATCTTCAACTGTTATAAATAACAAATTACTTAAATTATTTTCCATATAAAACACCTCTTAATTGATTACGATATTTATTTTTTAAATTACTTGGCTTATAACTATTAACTCTTGTTTTTGTTTTCTTAATTGTTTTAATAGTTTGATTAGTTTTGTAAAACATATTTTTAAATGGTGTTTTATATAAATTCTTAATATTTTTAACATCACTTCGGCGTTCACGATACCATTTTTTATTATTAATTTCACCAGCAAAATTAAAATTAAAATGTCCAATTTTTAAATTATTAATAAACTTTTTAATTTGTTGTAATTTTTGAACTGTTGGTAATGTTAATTTAGTAGTTCCTTTGGGATATTTTTCTTTTAATGCTTGTGGTAATCGTTTTTTAATATAATCTCTTAAATGACTAGGTAATCATTTTCTTAATCAATAACGCCAAAATAAAGTTCCTGCATTAGATACAGCATTACTTAATAATTTTCAAATTTCAACTGGAACACTAGGATAAACATATGGACCATAAAATTTCGGATGTTTTGCTGTTTTTGTATATATTAAAATAGTTAAATTACCTGTTAAAGTTAACTTATTTGTAATATTAAACATACCACTATCAAGTCAACTACTATTTAAAGGTTGTCAATTAGTATTTAAATAATTTTCATTTTTAAATTGTTCTCTATTTTTAATATTATTATCTTTTTCTAATTTACTTAATATTTGTTGAATTTCTTTTTTATGACCTTTTTTAATTAAATCTACATAAGTAGAAGGATTTAATCACTGATAAATATCTTCAACTTTATTTGTAATTTTATTATATTTATCACTAATATAATTAATTGGCTTTAATATTTTATTTTTAACTTGATTAACTCTATTAATTAAATTTACAAATTTACTTATTAAAGGTTTATTTTCTAAATTAGATACTAATAAAGTTAAAACGCGTAATATTAGTAAATTCATTTTATATCAACCTTGATTATTTGGTTTTGATTCTGGTTTTGATGCTGAAATTAGATAATCAACTGGAACTCTAAAAGTTTTATTTAGATTACTTTTAGCGGCAGTAATTTCATCTTGGCTTGGTTGTTTTTCCAAAATAATTTTACATGTTTTTGGATATAAAATAGTTGGTGTTGCATATTGCACTTTACCAATTCATTTAGGGTTAGCAGTATCATTATCTAAAACTTGTTGAATAGTATCCATATTAATTGGATATGCTCATACTTGTTTATTTAAAAATAAACCATTTACATTAGTAAAATTATAACCTTTATCACGGTTAACTTGTCCTTTTGTATATGTTTTTTCTAAATGAAAACTTTTTGATACAGGAATACCCATTGCTGTATTTTCATATAATTCACCATTAACCATTGCTTTTAATTAGGCTTGTGAACCAATTACTTTTAAATAAGCAGGTGTTAATCCTAAATATGCTCTTCGTCCTAAAACCATAAACATTTTATCGGTTGGCAAACCAAAATATAAATTACTAATTTGATTTGTTAATTCAATCAAAGTTTCATTTAATGTAAAGAATGCTCTATTTGCATCATCAGCATTATCTGCTGTATAACTACGAAATGGAATTACTTCATATTAACCATCTGCTAAACAATAATCATAAATAGCCTGAATTAATTCACATTCTAAATTAACAAATTTATTCTGTACAACACTAGAAATAGCATCAGCAATAACACCATTTTTAATATTTTGTTCTATTAATGCCAAATCAAATGCTTCATTCATTAATTTTAAATTAAATCTTTTATCAATAGGAACTGGAATTCTTGTTAATCCCATTGTTTGAGTTGTCCCACCATTTGGTAATGAATAATCATCTTGTCATACTACACGATGAGTTAAATTATATAGTGCTTGTCCTGCATTTGGTAATCAAGCAACTTGTTCTGCGGTTGCAGTAGCATACTGCATAATACTTGCATATTCATTATATAAAGGTCCACGCAATAAAGCATTAACCATATCAACATACGCTTTTTGGTCTGTTGTATTACCTTGTAATATAAAAGGTACTTGTGGCAAGTTAATTGTTGCCATAATTTCACTCCCTTATTATCTAAGGTTTTTAAGTGTATAATCAGTTATTTTTTTAATTTCATCAGGAGTATATGCTCCTTTTTCTTTAATAGTTTCAATTTCATCATTCTTATTTTCAGTTGATTTTTCAATCATATCTTTAATAAAATTAGTTGGTGAAACTGCTGGTTGTTCTTGTACAAACAAATCAGGTTTTAATTCTTTTAAAGTTTGCATTTTTTCAGATAAAGAACTACCACTAACTTTTTCTAAATTAGTTTTAATATCTTCAATTTTAGTAGATGGAACATCTTTAAATGCTTTTAATTCATCTAATTCATTAGCAACTTTTAAATAATCTTCTTTTGAAATAGTATCTTTTCGTTTTTGTATACCTTTAATAATTTGTTTTGTTTCATTATGAAATTAATTTAAAATATTATCTGCAATTTCTTCACTTAAACCTTGTTCGATTAATTGTTCTTTTGTAAGTGCCATTTTATAAACCTCTCTTTTTTTATTCTTGTTCGAATAACAAGTCAGCATAAGTCTTTTTAAGGCGGAAAGCATAAACCGTAAATTACTTTTTTATTAAAAGGATAAACCGTTAACATTATTTTACACTATTATTTTAATAATACAACTATTAATATAGAGAAGAAGAAGAAAAATTTTTTATAACTTAATATATTTTACTGCTAATTTAGCCCTTAAAACGCGTAATAAGAGTATTTTAAAAGATAAATTTATTAAAATAAGCGCTAATTTTGCTTATATATATATATAATGCAGGTAGATCTTGAGTAAGGTTTCAAGACTAAGAAAAGGAGAAAAACAAGTATGAAAAAATTACTTAGTTTATTAAGTGTATTAACAATTAGCGGAACTGCTATACCAACAATAGTTGCAAATAAACCATATATAATAACAGTACCAAATGATAATGAAACAGAAAAAATTAATATAACTAGATTAAAATCAATTCCTTTTATTGTTTATACAGAAAATTTAAATACAGAAAAAGAAATTGCTCAAGAAATCTTATTGGGATTAATGACTAATAATTCAGAGCAAGATGTTTTTGTTGATATTTATTATTCTTTTTTAGAAAATAATGAATGATGAAACTTTAAAAGTGTAAATTTTAAAAATCCCGAACCAGGTAAATCTGAAGAATATAAAAATGCAACTTTAATTGCAAGCGTTGATAATAAAAACTATAAAGGTGCTATGGTCTTTGATGTTACTTTAACAAATAACAAAAATTTTAAAGATGTTAAATTAGATACAAGTTTAACAAATAAAGCTTTAAAATACATTCAAGATAGAAGCAATGACCCTTCTCGACCCAACATAGGACCAGTTAATGAAGAAGTTTATATAAATTGCGGGAATGGCGTTACCAAAAGTGTTATAGAAGATAATTTCGTTTCGGTTGATATTACAAAATATGCTTCATCAAAAGAAGAATTTTTGAAGTATTATTCGTCAATTATTTTAGAATATGATTATGGGTCAAATTTATGAACAGATAATGAAGGGTGAGCTTATTCTGGTGGAAAAAACATTGGTTTCACATTAAATAAAATAGTTACTATAAATGAAAATGATTTAAAAAATGGTTTAAATAATATGGAAACTTATAATGATAAAAGTAATTTAAGAAAAGGACAACTTTGACATAATGTATCATTAGAATGAAATGAAAATATTTTTAAAATGAAATTTGAACTAAGCGGTAATGTATGATGAACACCCGGTTCAAGACATGATCATGCTGTTTTAGGGCAACTTAGAAATGTGAAGTTAACTCTTAAGACTTCTATTGTTAAATAGAATGATTATAATAAAGTTATAGTAGAAAATAAAAAATTATTAACAAATAAATTAGTTAAATAAATTAGTTAAAAATAAATATGAAAAAAATACTAAGCATTTTAGTAACAATCACTTTAATTGGAACAAGTACAACAAGTTTAGTTGCTTGTAATACACTACAAGAATATTCACCAGAAAAATTAAAAGAACTTAAAGAAAAGAAAAAAATAGATACTAAAAACCAAGAAATCAGAGATAATTTAGAATGAATAGCACCATAAGAAAAACCATTTAATATTGTTGATAATAAATGATATTATGTAGTATGGCGTAGTAATAAAAATAATAAGTGAATAATTAGTAAATATAAAAATAATATAGAATTAGACTATAATAATGATGTTAATATTGATGGGGTTTTATTTTTAATAAAATTAACAAAATCTCCTAATGATTTAGTAATTAAAAAAAACAAATATTATGTTGCTCAATGACTTTTAGATAAAAATAATTATTTTAAATCAGTTTATTGTTGAAATTTAATTATACAAGAACCTGATTTAATTATTGATAAAGATGGTAATGTAAAAGTTAATGGAGAATAGAAAAAAGAGATTTGTATCTCTTTTTATTTTTACCTTGGTTTAATAGTTATTTTTATAGGGTAATCACTTTTATTTCTAATTCCCAAAACATTTGGGTTAGAAACATCTATTGTAATATCTTTAGCATTACCAAAATATCACCTAGTTCAAGATTTTAATGGTGTTGCTGATAATATTGCAAATAATGTTTTTGAAAATCTAATTTTTAATTTTACATCATTAGTATAATATACTTGTAATTCTGTTTTTTTAATTTCATCTCTATCATTATTAGATAATTTTGTTATTTGTAATAAAAATTGCATTTTTACATTATTTTTAATTTTATAACTATTTTTATAATCATAATTTGGTAATCCATTAGTATAAGCAGTAGTAAATGTTTGAATTTCATTAGTTATATTATCAGTATATAAAGTTATTGTATTATCAAAATTAACTTTATCAGTTTGTGAACGACCACTTTCTTGTAAAATTATATTTACTAATGAACCCAAATTATCTGTACATCCATTTTTACCTTCTGATAAATTAATATTTCTATCGGGAATAAAATTTTCTATTTCAAGTGGTCCACATTCAACTTGTATATTATTAAGATTACTTATTTCAATAGTTTTATAAGCATCTTGAAATTTACTAATACTTTTAATAGTTGGGTCAATTTGTTTTAAGTCAATTTCAGTTTCATAATAATCATAGTTAAATTCATCAGAAAATAAATTAACTGGGTCTTCTAATACATGTTTACACTGTGAATATGCTGTAATTTTAGTTTTTAATGGTAGTACTACATCAGAAGGCATAATATCTTTGGTATAAAGTTTATAGTTATATGGTATTGGTGGTAATACATATTCAGGGTAATTAAATGTTGGTATTTCATAATCGTGAGGTAATAGAAAACTAGTTTTATAATTAGTTGTCATATCTCGTAAATAATTATTTAAAACACTTTTTGTTTTACCTCTGAAACTCCATACAGATAAGCGTAAATAATCTTCTTCATTGTTAGTATATGGGTTATCAGCATAAAAGATAATTTCAAAATTACCTTTATATAATGCTTGTATTGAAAACATATCAATAATATAACTACAATTTGTCCCATCAGGTGTTTGTAAGAATTTGCATTCATTATCTTTTTCACTATCACTAACTGGTGTTTGAGCATCTACTGATCTTACTAATTCATTAATTAAATATATGCGATTAGTTTTAGGGTTTAATTGTTTTAAATTGTAAGTTGAATAAGTTATTCGTTCTGTTGGTTTACCATCTTTTTCAAAAACATTGCCTTGTATTTTATCAGTTAATAAAGTAGTAAAACTAAAACTAGTAGCATTAGCACCAATCATAGCACCAATTTTATCATTTTCTTGTTTCTCTAAATATTTCAAATGGTAAATAACCTTTACCAGCAGCCTTATCACCTCAAAAGGTATCATAAACATTAGCACTCATAAAGCCATTAAGTCATGGGAAATTAGGTCATTTATCATCTTGGGTAATTGTTAAATTACCAATTCAGTCCCAAGGAATACCAAACGAAACAAAGTTTAAAAACTTTCCAATAGCAGGTATCGTAAAAGGATTAAATACTAATTTTTGCGTATAGTTTAAAGGTAATACTGTAATTTGGCGATTAATAAAATTATTCATATTTAAAATATCTCAAACATTACATTTACCCATTTTATTATATTCAATTTGAACATTACCAACTGTATTACCGAATTCATCTTTTCTTCTAAAATATGATGAGGCTTGGGTACTAATAATATTATTAATAGTTCCACTATTTACTTTTACTTTATCTGGTGGAGTAATCATTCAATTTTTAGACCAATAAGGCTTAGAATTTTTGTCTTCTTCCTTAATAGTTGTTCCAACAGTCGGATTGGTTGCTGTTGAACTTGCTTTATCTGTTATTATCATACCCTCATTATTTTTTTCAATTCAAAAATCAGACATTGATTGAATATGTTCTTTTCAATCTTTATATCCAGTAATAATAGTTGGTTGAATACCTTGAATGTTATATCAACTTACTTCAGGTGATGCATAAGTATTTATTTTATCAGGTGGTGCAGGATATATGTTATATATTAATAAATCACGAGAATTCATTACTTTTTAATTAAATTGACCTTTAATAATTGGTCGGCCAATTACTGGCATATCAAAAAAGATTGGATTACCATAAAATTTAACTGCCATTGCTCTAACTCCTGGGTCTTTTAGTAAAATGTCATCTAATTCAACTATTCCTTTATTTAGTTTTTAATCATAAGTTATTTTAGGAAAACAATAACCTTCACCTGGGACACTTGTTTGAATAAATTGTCGTACTGATAAACCACTATTACTAATTTTGTCATTAATACTTGAAAAAGTAATTTCTTGTCATAAGAAATCACCATCTTCTACAGAATAATAATTAATAACATTTGATGGATATAATCATTATCTATCTTGGGGTGTAGAATTAATATCACCACCACCAATATTTAAACCACGGTCATTAAATACAGTATAAAAATTATAATAATCATTAATATTTAATTTAGTAATATCTTCATCTAAAATTAATAAAGTATATTGTCTTTCGGTTTATTGTTGAGTAAATACTTGTTCAAATTTTGCTTCACCAAATTGAATTGAACTTCTATCATCAATCATATAAGAATCTCAATATTTACCAACTTTAACTTCTTTTGTATAAAAGTTATCAACTTTATTATCATTATTCATAAAATAACTTAATTTATATTGATTTAAGTATTCTAACATTCTATTAATATCATAAATATTTTTACCATCAATTAATTTTCAATAAACATTATTATTTTCATCTTTTAATTTTATAGCAAAAGGTGTTTCATTATTGGCTCATATAGTTGAGTTAATTGGTTGATTTTTAAAATCAGCAATAGTTAAAATATTAATTTCTTCACCTTTATATTTTTGAACTATTTTTAAACTACCTTGTCATTGAGCAATCGTACTTTCCATATTATCAAATATTCGTGAATAACTACCATAATCACTTGGGTTAGTATTATTAGGTTTTCAACCTGTTTCAGTATCAGGAATATATGAACTATAAACATTAAAAGGAAATACCATTCAATGTCTGTTATCTCGTATGCTTTCTCTGATATCTATTAAAGTATCGTGGGCTTGTCTTCTTAATTCTTCCATAACACTTGGATTAATTCTACTCATTTGTTAATTCTCCTTAATTTCTGTTCTACCTTGTAAGGCATTTTGATTATTACCAGTTTCATCATATTCCATTAATTTATTATTATGTTCGATTTCTTTGGCTTGCATTTTATCTTGTTATTGTTCTACTTTTTCATAATATTTTGTTGCTTCTAATTCATTAATATTATCATATTCAGTAATGGCTCTTATTGGTTCCATTGTACCATTATCTAGTTTGGCGGTAATTAATTCATTTTGTCGCATTTGGTATACTAAATTAGCACTAACAAAATCAAAACCATGTTCTCGTTCGCCATTTCCATCTCATAAACCATAATATTTTAAAACTGTATCAAAAATTTTTGTATAATATTGCTTACGATATGCTTGTAAATATGCTTGTTTTTCTAAATCTTTGGTTTTAGTTAATAATGACTGTGTTTTATTTTGGTCATTATCTGATTTATCACCAAAAGGACTAGAAAAATGACATGCTATATATACTTGTTCAATAATAAATTTTTGATCTTCAGTATATGTTTCTAAGGTTGGTGTCCCTTGTACTACTTGTAAAGATTGAGATAATTGACCATCTACTGTTGATGAACTTGATTGAACAAAAATATCATCAAATACATCTTGTAGTACTTTTTTATTACCTTTGTTATAAGCAGTCATTAAATCATCACTTAGTATACCATATCAATGCGTACGATTTGCATATCTTTCTTTTGATTTAATATTAAAACTATCTTCTAAATCAAATTGTAATTTATAACAATTTACTATAGTTGGTCATGGATTTAAAGTGGTTGATGTTGATAAAAATAAAGGATTAGGTTTATTTATCATTTCTCAAAAATGTACTATACCTAATTTATTTTTAAATTCTTGTACTAAAACAGGTTTAACATCATCTTTAATTTGTGTTTTACTTTGCCCAACAACTACTTCATTATTTTTAGGTTAACCTTTAATAACTATTTTATCTTTGGTACAAATTAAATTTAAAATAAAACCACTATCTGATTGATGATAATTTAATCAAATATCAGCACCTTGTTCAATTTCATTTATTTTACTTACACGTGATGTAAAGTTAAATGGGTTAATTCATAAATCAATATTTCCATATGATGTTTCTAATAAACCAAAGATAGTTTTACCCAATAAACTTGCTGTTAATTCATTTTTATCTAATTTTTCTTTAATTTTATAAGTTTCATATCATCAATTTAATTTTTCTAAAATGTCTTTACGATGAGACTTAAATAAAATATCTTTACCATTTACTAATCGCATTTGATGGCGAGCAATAATATTGGCTAAATTAATTGTTCAATCATAATTATAAAATTTTAAAACAGTATTAATATCATTTAAGTTTGGTAAACTAGGGAAAGTATTATTCATGGTTATTTTGCTCCTTTAAATTTAAGATAAGTGCATAATTAATTATATTTACTGTTAATAAACTAGGTTCATTTGCTAAAACTTGTACACATACTTTAACTTTTTGATACTTTTTAATATATTCGTTATATAAATTTAATTTACACATTGCGATATTATCTTTTTTTAATTCTTGACAAAGTCTTTTTTTAACTTGTCCACAAACAGACATATAAGGTCTTTTTGCATTTATTACACTCTCATCATGTATTACATAAATATCTTTTTTCATTAAGTTATTCACTCCCTTTGTTGTCATAATTTATAATCTGCTGAACTATTATGCTTAACCATTGGTATTAATTCAAAATGTAAAGCATAAAAATCACTATCAAATGTATCATCATATAAGTCTAATACTTTTTCTTCTCTTGCTTCAGGCTTATCTTCTCATTGTATTAATTCATATTGGGTTTTACTTACAGGACATTTTTTTCATAATCATTTTAATTGATTAGTATTTATTAACATTGTGAATGCCTCTACACGATGTCTTACTTTAAATTTTTGTTTTTGTGCTGGTTTAAATGTCATATATTGACCAAAAGAATAATTATATTTTTCTCGGTTTAAACTTTGCAATGTTGAATAAGCACTATCATCAACATTAATTGATATTCCTTGTTGTATTAAATTAAAGTATTGATTTAATTGATTGTTATAAAAATCTAAAATATCTTTAACTTGTTCTAATTCAGTTTTAAATTGTTGTGTAGCATTTGAATGAGTATATTCAGCAACTTTATAGGCTTTTTTATCAAATGAGAGTTATATATTCAAAAACTAGCCGCTGTTGTATGTCCTTTAGGACTAGTAGCATTAGCAATATCAACACCACCTAATAATTTAGTTGGTTGAATAATATCTGTTGCTTGCATAATATCAATATATCGCGCAAAGATTGAACGACTAGTATTCCCTGGTAAACCTCAACTCCACACTCTTGCTCTTTCAATATCTAACTGTTCTAATCTTAATTGTTCATTAACTTTATCTTGTGGTAATTCATAATTTAATCTTCAACTAGAATAATGAATAATAATTTTCATATTTCATTTTTCAATATATTTAATTTGCTCATATTTACTACGCATTATTTCTTCATTAAAAGGTAATAATTCATTACAATAACCAACAATATATCTTTTTAAACTTTCAGGATTACATGTATTAATTGTTATTTTATTTTGATAACCACGAATAGCAAATTCTAAATCACTTAAATCTTTTTGTTGAAATTGGTCACATTCTTCTCGTCAATCAATAACTAATTTATATTTATTCAAATCAGCAAAGGCTTTTAATTTTTCTTTCCGACTTGGTGAATGCAATCCTTTACAATATATTTTGCTCCCATTTGATAAAGTAAAAGTAAAATTTGATAAATTAATAGTATAAGGTATATTATTTTCATCTAACATATTTCAGATATTTTGAAATACACTATCTTTTAAATCTTTACTCCAATACATACTAGCAATGATACAAATTGGTTCTTTAATTAATAAACTAATTTTTAATAATTCACCAAACATTTTAATATTTGATATAGTTTTACCACTATATCGCGTCCCAATTTGATTAATTTCATTAACTAATTCATATTTCTTAGCAAATGGATATTTATTACCAATACTACTATTTTGTAACAACCAATAAGGCGTTTCTAACAAATAAGTAAAATGATTAAGCATTATTATCACTTTCTTTTTTAATATCTCTAATATCCGTTTGTAAATTAACTATTATTGGTTGTTGATTATTTAAGTTTAATTCTTGTTCCAACTGTTTTTCTTGCAGTGAATATTTATAATTAAATGCTCGTTGTCAATATAATTTAGCACCATCAGGTGATTTCATCATAAAGTTAATTATTTCACTTTCTATTCTATCAACTTATTTTTCAAGCAAAGGAACTATCTTTTCGCTCGCATAAGTATCATATCTTCACTTGCGAGAAAGATTGAATTCATTGGTTAAATCGTTCAAAGTATATGGTTTATTAGGTGATTTATTTTGCCAAAATTCATCTATTTTACGATAAAATGTTCGTAAACTTGCTGTTTTTGGATTAAATTCTTTCATTTTTTACTCCTTTATATGGTTAAATATAAGTAGAGAAAAACATGTACTGAAGAACTTGACACGGTTCTTTTTTTATTATTTATAATTTTACATCAAAATAAAAAAAAGTAAAGTAATTTACTTTTTTCAGTTAAATTAATTTGCTAATAATTAACAACTAAATTATAACACAATAAATAAAAAATAATATCTTTTTTTGCATTTTTATTATTTTTGTGCTAAAGTCCTAAACTATAGAAAAGAGGGTATAAAAATGATAAATGTTGATAACAATTTTTTAAAGAATTTTATTAATTTATTAAATATACAAAGTATTGAAATTATTCAACAAAGTTTAGAAGATTGTGATGAATGAATTTTTAAAAATTATAAAATTAATCAAGAAACAGGTAAAGAAGAATATATTTTTCCTTTGGATAAACTTTTAGGAATTAAAAAATGACAAAGAATAGATAATTCTGTTAAAGAAAAAATATTATCATTTATTGGCAAGAAAAAAACATATCAAGATATTTTAGATACTATGGAACATGTAAAAATTTGTATAAAAACAATTTCAAATATTATGAAAAATGCAAAAACTGATAAAGAATATTACCTTAATAAAACTGATAAAAAAATAAAGATACCTCATACTTTATATATTCAAATTGATGGGACTTATTTAAAAATGTGAAATGAAAAGAAAAAAGGAAAAGAAAAAATAAAAAAACATAGTATATTTTCAACTGTTCATACTGGTTTTGATAAGGCAAAATCAACGAAAAAAAGACCTGTAATTCAAGATAAATTAGGTGTTATAGAGCTAGATAATATTCCAGAATATATTAAAAAAAATAGTAAATTAACTAATTTTGTTAATAAATTACTTACATTAATTACAAGTTATTATGATGTTAATGACAATATTGAATTTATGGTATTAGGAGATGGCGCACTTTGAATTAAAAATATTGTAAAATTTATTCAAGAATATTTTCCTAAAAATAAAGTACATTACACGATAGATAAATTCCACCTTACAAGTAAATTTAAAAAATTATATCCTTATCAAAGTAAAAACAAAGAAAACAGAGAAACATACCATAAAGCAGTCGATTATTTTTTTAATGCTAAATATGAAGAATTATTAGAATGTTTAGAAAACAGTGCTTCTTTTATAAAAGAATCAAAAATGAAATTCTTAAAAGAGACAATTAAATTAATTAAAAATAATGAAGAAGGTGTCAGAAATCAAACATTATGAAATAATATTGGTTGTCATATTGAGGGTGATATATCACATTACTGTAAAGGTGTTTTGGTTAAAAAAGCAACTTATCATGAAAAAACTCTTAAAAATAAATTAAATACTAGTATAATGAATTTTAAAAATAAAATTAATTTATTTAATACTAATGAACCATTAGAAGAAAATAGAATTAATTATTCAGTTAATAATTTTGTAAATAATAATTTACAACCAAACTTATATTTTTATTAATTTTATCTAATAAATTAAATAACTTTAATAAACATATATTTTTGTCATGGAAAAATTTAAAAAATGTTAAAATATTGTTGACAATAAAATTAAAAGTAATATAATTTAGATAAGTAAGTGGTATTTTTATTCCACAATTTCTAAGATATTAATTAAAACCCTTAAATAATACATACAACCAAAAAAGCCTTAATGAATGAAAGCGAGAAATAAAAAAATTAACAGAAGAATTGAATAAATTAAATAAAATAAATGAAGAAATTAAGCTTTTAGATTTAAAAAAATTTAATAATAACCAAAATATAATTATAATTAAAGAAATTGATGAAATTAAAGAAAATTTAAAAGAACAATGAGGGGGAAAATATAAAGAAAATAAAGAAAAAATTAATTTACTAAATGAAAATTTATTTGATCAAATTCAAATAAATAATGAAGATTCAGAAAGTATTAGAAAATTAAATGAATTAAAAGAAAAAATTGAAGCATTAAAAAAAGAAAAAATATATATCGGCCAAAGTCAAGAAAAATTAAATATTTATCAAAAAATTCAACAAATAAGACGAAATGCTCTAAATTTATTAAATAAGGGGAAATGGAAATCAGAAAATAAAAAAGAATGCGAAGAAAATATAAAAAACTATAAATGAGACAATGTATTTAATGAAATAAATTCAATTATTGAAAGTAAAATTAATACAATTCAACATAAAAAAATTAAAGAAAATAAAATAAATGAAGAAATAATAAAAGAATATTCAATAAATGAAAACAAAAAAAATAATTTAAATTATAATGGTTCTTATCAAGATATTAATAATAGTTTCGTTGTTTTTTAATTGTCTGTTTAAAGTGGCATTTACTGGTAAACGAACATCAACAATTAACTCATCAATATTTTTAATATTAAATGTTCTACTGTTTAAAATCGCATTATTATATTTAATTAACTTAATAATAAATTCAGTTAATTTAATTTCTCTAATATATATCATTTGTTCGTATGATGCGTTTGTTTGAATATTTACACCCGCAACTTCTGTTTGTGTTTGTTGTGCTCCATTAGTAATTACGGGAACATGATGGCGATTTATTTTATAGTAATTAGTTAATAATCAATCATATATTTTGGTTAATTGTTCACCTTTAAAATTACCAGCAATATAGTCTACTGGCTGAAAATTACTATCAGGATCTCCTTCAACTAATAACAAGTCATTTTCAATAAATAAAGCTAACATTTTACTAATTTCTTGGTCAACAACACCAGTAACGCCGTTAGTATTAATAGTAAATTTACCACTATTTAATAATGGGTCTAACATTATCTTTTCAGCAATAATATCTAAAATACTAGCAAATTGCTTATCATAACGAGCAGAAGGTTTAAAATTAGGGTTATTAGGAATAATTTCAATTGGAATAAAATTAAGTGGCAATATTTCTTCTCTTTGCAATGTTGTATAGTTATTTCATTTAGCATAATCAATATATAAGTCGGTAATAGTACTGTATAATCGTGTTTTTAACTTTCTAATAACTTTTACTTGTTTAGTTACATAATCAATTTCTAATTTTTCAGTAATAAAAACACTCTGGTCATTTTTAATATAAGGGTCATAATCAAAAGTACAAGATACTAAATTACCTAATTCATCATATTGTTCATTGTAAAAATAAAACATGATAAATATGAATTTGGTTGATTTCAAATGGATACTATGGTTGGTAAAAATAATAGTGTTTGTTTAGTTTTAATCGAAGAATTAACCCAATTTAAAATCATTAAACCATTAAAAGAAAAAACAACAAAAGAAGTTACAAACGCAGTAGAATGAATTTTTTCTAACAGATTTTTCAAAGATAGATGCAAAGGAATAATAACAGATCAAAGCAAAGAATTTGCTGATTGAGAAAAAATTGAAAAAATAACAAATGCTAAAGTATATTTTTGTGATGCTGGAACTCCAACACAAAAACCCAAAATTGAAAGAGCAATCCGTGATTTTAGATATTGATTTTCCAAAGGAATTGATTTAAGTATTTATTCAAGAAATTATTATCAAGAAGTTGCTAATATAATAAAATCTAAACTTAAAAAATCTTTACATTAACTATCTTCAAAAGAAGTTTTTATACAAATGTTTAATTTTTAATATAATTACCTATAAAAATTTTAATCATTTTATTTTTCAGTGTGCCAAAATTCATAAATTTAAAACAAAACTACTAAATTTTTTTAAAATAAATTATATTGAACATTTATTTTATTGGTATTATAATGAAATCAAATAAAGCGCTACACTTCATAGTGCAATTTACATTCATAAAAAAGAAATGCCCCATAAAGTAACTAATAACTCAGACACCTAAAAATAAGATTGTAATTAAGAAAGCAACAGTATACTTTTCTTGGTTAATAATAAATAAAACAGTAAAAATACATGTTAATAAAATTAATATACATAAAACAACAACATTAATAATTCGATATCATGATCATTGTTTTTTATTTATTTTTTTTGTCATTTTTTGCCTCCTTATCTAATAAATTCTTTTGTTAAAGAATTATAAATCTTTGAAGGACGATTATCTAAATAACCAGCGTTAACAATAATATCAACATTAAATTTTTGAAGATCATTAAATTCTTTAGCATAATTTTGACCACTAATATTTACACTTGTCCCATAAATTACCCCAACCTTATTAATAATTTTTTTTAATCATTTTGATTTTGTAATTCTAATCCCAATTGTATTATCTTCTGTAATGTTATAAAACTTATTAATATCATCTTTTATGTTGCCTATTATAGTAATAGTTTCATTCTTTTTAAAGAGTTTTAAATCATCACGTGGCAAATCAATAAAATTCTTCGCCATACGAACTGAACTAACAATAACTGATAAATACATTTTTTCTGATCGTCCTTTAACTTTAAAAATTCTCGCTTTTGCTACTGGTGAACTAATAATACACGTCATCCCATAAATAGTATCTGTTGGAACAATAATAACTTTTTCTGCTAAATAACCAGCAATAATTTCTTTATGATCTTTTACAGTATATACTTTCATATATTAACCTCCTTTCTTATGAACCCTTTGAATTTTATTTAATTTGTTCATTACTAATATGATTACTTTTAATTTTTGAAATATGTGAAAGAGCAATAATTGATAAAACAGTAATGAAAGCAGATAATAGAATACCACTTGCTAATAATTCATTTCCTTGTAATCAAAAGTAATCTAAATGTGTTGTTTTAAAAAGTGGCTTCATTACTGTTTCTTTAAAATTATCACTTTGACTATTTCAATAATAAACTGCTTTTGTTAATTCATATTGAGAAACTAGAAACATTACTAGTGAAGTCCCAGTTACAATTAAAAAACTAACATAAAAACTAATAAAACCTTTTTTAGTTAAATTTGGTTTTTTCAACATTACAAAGGTAAATGTAAATAACATTGAAATAATTAAAGCAGAAGAAACAATTGGTACAACATTAATAAAAATTCCTGACCCAGGCATATTCATTGTCATCTTAAAATAATCAATATTTGGCCGATCTAAAATACTAGTTGTATTCGGTATAATAGCATTAATTGTTAATTGTGTATAAAAGTAAGAAAATAAAAAAAACCGGTTTGCATTAGTAAAACTACTGCCAATAATAATTGTATAAACAAATTGTGGAATAAAAACCATACTTGAAAAAAAAACGACTCATAGTGAAATATTAAATTCATTTGGAATTAAATATAGACTAATAAACTTTTTAAGACGACTTTGATTAAATGTATCTTTTAAAACAAATAATTCTTCTTTTTTAGTTGGATTAATATTATCATTTAATAATCATTCTAATTTAAAACTAACTTTCAACATAATAAAAATAATAAAAATCATTTGTAATCCTGTAATTCATCAAATAGCATTAAGACCAATTCATGTTAATGGATATTTATTATTTGTTCCAGGTCCTGTTGCTAAATTAATTAATGCTTTAACAATTGCATCTCGATTTGGAATATCTTTATGAATCATATCTTGAATATTTTTAACAAACTCAGGACCAGTATAACCACCTTTAAAAGAACGACATCACTCTGTAAATAAATAATAATAATATTCTGCAAGTGAAAATAATAAACAAGCACTAAATAAAAAAGAGATAATAAAAACTGTTCCAATTAACAACATTCTATTATTAAAATTAATTATTCGTTTTTGATAATGAATGTAAAAAACACTACTAATAATGGCGCCCGCTAATGTTCCTAACGCAATATATGGCAAACCAAAAATTAAAAACTCATTTGGTAGATTAGGTGTTGTAAATGTTGCTAACACATCCTTAGATAATATTGCAATAAAATTAAAGTATTTTTTTAAAAGTTGATCACTATGTGATACATATATAAAAGTAAAATATGGGACCATAATAAATAAAACTAATAAAAAAGCAATACTAATAATGCGAGTTTTTTTAATATTTTTAAGTTTACCTTCCATATCCTACACCTCACACTTAAGTTTCTTTTATTTTACTACAAAATATTAATAAATAACATTCGTCATTTTTTATTTATATCTTTTTGAAAATAATATTTCTGATTTGGAAAATATTCTTTTACTAATTTTTCTAAATCTTTTTTTTGGTCATAACCATGTTCAAAACATAAAATGCCATTTTTTTTAACAACCTTCTGTCAATTTTGAAAAATTTCTCGATAAAAATATAGGCCATCAGTATCACCAAGTAAAGCAACATGTGGTTCATAATTTTTAACACGATTGCTAATATTTTGATTCTTTGGAATATAAGGTGGATTACAAACTAGTAGATCAGATTTAATCTTATTTTTAATAAATGGTTCTAGCATATCACCTTCTAATAATTTAACATTTTTGCAATTTAACTGCTTAATATTTCTTTTTGCTACTTTTAATGCTTCAGTTGAAATATCACTAGCATAAATTGTTAAACTTGGATTTTCTAATCCTAAACTAATTGCAATTGCTCCGCTACCAGTTCCAATATCAATTAAAGTTAATGGTTTATCACCATTATTAAATAATATTTCATCAATTATAATATTAATATTATCAACTAATTCTTCTGTTTCATAGCGAGGAATTAAGACATTATAATCAACATAAAAATCATATCCATAAAAATTTTGTAAATTAGTAATATGTTGGATTGGTTTTCCATTACGATATGCCATTAACTGTTGTCAATAATCATCAATCTTAAAATTAATTCTATCATTTTGAATTGCATATAATTTTGCTAATGAAGTTTTCATAAAAAATGCTATTAAAATTTTAATATCAGCAAGATAATTAGTATTATTTAAGTCTTTTAAATAATCTTCTGACTTTTGAATTAATTCATTAACTGTCATTAATTTCCTTCCATTTTCAATCTTTGTTCTTCATTAATTAATGCTACTACAATTTCATCTAAATTACCTTCCATAATTTGGTCTAATTTTTGTAGTGTTAAATTAATACGATGATCAGTAACCCGATTCTGAGGATAATTATATGTTCGAATTTTTTCACTCCGGTCGCCTGTTCCTGCTGCATCTTTTCTTAATGTTCCACGTTCTTTATTAATTTTGCGTTGTTGTTCTTCATATAATTTACTTCGTAAATGCTGCATTGCTAATGCCTTATTATCATGCTGACTACGGCCATCTTGGGAAGTTACAACAACGCCTGTTGGTAAATGAGTAATTCGAACAGCTGAATCAGTTGTATTAACATGTTGACCCCCTGCTCCTGAAGCACGGTAAGTATCAATTTTTAAATCAGCAGTTTTAATTTCAAAATCAACTTCTTCAATTTCTGGTAAAACAGCAACGGTTGCTGTTGATGTATGTACTCGCCCTTTACTTTCTGTTTTTGGAATTCGTTGAACACGATGTGCTCCTGATTCAAATTTCATTTTTGAATAAACACAATCTCCTTTAACCATAAAGGAAATTATAGAAAAGCCACCTACTTCTGATTCATTTGCTTCAATTAATTCTACTTTTCAATGTTGTTGTTCTGCATATTTTATATACATTCTATATAAATCACCAGCAAAAATGTTTCCTTCATCACCACCTGCTGCTCCACGAATTTCAAAAATAACATTCTTGTCATCATTAGGATCTTTTGGTAATAACATTACTTTTAACTCTGCTGTAAGTTGTTCTTTTCTTATTTCTGAGGTTTTTAATTCTTCTTTTGCTAATTCAATTAACTCATAATCTTTTTCTGTCTCTAAAATTAATTTTGCTTCATTAATATTATTTAAAATATTTTTATAATTTAAGTATAAAGTAACGCCCTTTTTTAATTGTGCTTGTTTTTTTGCTAAACTAGTTAACTTTTTTACATCATTAACTATTTCTGGTTTCGTTAATTCTTCATTAATTAAATTTCACCGCTTTAACATCGTTTCTAATCGTTCAATTGTTTTTTGATTCATTTGCTTCACCTCTTTTTTCCGACTACTAAATTTTTTAATTAGTCAACTAAAGTTAAACGATACTCGAAACTTTTAAATGTTTTCTTAATGGGATGTTTATGAATAATTTTTTGACTAATTTTAAAAACATTACCATTAACAATCACATTGTCATTTTCTTTAATTAATAAGTCTTCTAAAATAATAATTTTAAAATTAATTGGTAAATTTTCAACAAAATGAGCTTTAATTTTTTTTATATTTTTTAGCTTACTATTTATAATAAAATAAACTTCAGCATTTAATCCGCTTTTTGTTAACATTTTTTCCTCCTACATTAATATGTTACTTCATGACAATGACGACAGCGAGCTTCATATTTATCTTTTTCACCAATTAAAACAATTGGATCATAATAATTAGCTGGTTTCCCATTAATTAAACGTTGGGTTCTATTTGCTAAATTTCCACATTTAACACAAATTGCATGCAATTTCTTAACCTCTTCTGCTCGTGTCATTAATTGTTCAACATTAATAAAAGCTTCACCTCGAAAATCTTTATCTAAACCATTAACAATAACAATAATTCCTTTATCTGCTAAAGAATCAGCAAGTTTAACAATATTATTATCAAAAAATTGGACTTCATCAATCCCAACAACAAATGTTGTTGGTTTAAGGTTTGTTAATAACTCTTCAGAATTCTTAACTGATATTGCTTCAACTGCTTTTTTACTATGACTAACAACTTGGTTTTCACTATAACGATTATCAATTGTTGGTTTAAAAACTTGAATTTCAAATTTAGCATAACATAGACGAACTAAGCGACGAATAAACTCTTCTGTTTTTCCAGCAAACATACAACCAGTGATAACTTCTATTCAGCCTATTTGAGCTTTACTATTTAAAAAATACATTCTTAACCTCCCATATATTTAATGTTATTTTTAATTACAAAAATTAAGTCTTTTAAAACTCGTTCTAAATCTTCTCACTGATAAATTTTTGCACCACTTGCTAACTGATGACCACCACCACAGTACTTTTCTGCTACTTTATTAATAATATAAATATTACTACGAATGCTAAGATTTATATAACCCTCTACTTTATTTTCAATTACTCACATTCAAATTTTAAATTCTTTAATATTACTCATAATATTAACTCATGGTTTAACAGTATTATAACTCATATTATGTTCTTTTAACATTTCATCAGTTATCTTAACATAACTAATTTCTTTATCATAGATAACTACTTGCGATAACAAATAATTTTTAAAGCGTACATTAACTCATGATTCTTCATATAAATTTTGATAAATTGATTGCAAATCAAAACCTGTCGCAACTAATTGCCCTGCTAACATAAAAGTATTGTGGCAAGTTTTACTATACATAAAACGATTTGAATCTGTTACAATTCCAGTAAAAATCAATTTTGCTGCTTCTGGTGTTACTATTAATTTTGATGTTAAAACCAACTCAGCAATCATTTCTGAAACTGAAATTTTAGTTTCATCAATTCATTGTATATCACCAAATGGCGTAACATTAGGATGATGATCAATTTTAATAACTTCTTTTGCTTTCTGCCAATATTTACTATCAATTCGTTCAATGTTCGCTGTATCAGTCACAATTACTAATGCATCTTTATAATCTTCTACTTGAAGAAGATCAGGTGTTGCTAAGAAGGCTAAAAAATCATTTGGTGCACCATCAACTAATGCCCTCTTATTTTGAAAATTATCTTTAATGAATTGTGCTAATCCAAATGCTGAGCCATATGCATCACCATCTGGTGAAATATGACGTAAACAAATAATTGTCTTATAATCTTTAATTTTTTGTAAAATAATTCCTTTTAAATCTTGCATTTATTTTCCTCACTTATATGTTAGCAACTAAATTATTGTTAACTTTATCATAAACTAATAATGCATTCTTTTCAAAATATATTGTTGTTGTTTTTTTTAAATTTAGTTCTTTTTCTGACACTAAAATTTTAAAAATAACTTCATCATTAACTTCAAAAAAGCAAACAATTGATTTAAAGACTTTTTTAATTGACTTAACATACCCTTTATATAATAAATGTAAATATTTGTTAAATTCTTTTGTCTTTTGGAATGAGATTAAGTTTGGATTAACTGCTAAATAATATTCTTTTTGATCAATTAATTTAGTTCCTTTAGGTAATTTAATCTTAATTTTTTCATTTTCTAAAACATTTTCTGCTATAGAATATTTCATGCTAAAAACATTTTCTGAACTATTATACATTATTTGATATAAATTAATTGTATTAGGTAAAAATTCAGCATGATTTTTTGACATCAATTTGTAATTATTATCCTTATCAAAAAATAATAATTGTGTAACATAATTTTTAATATTCTCAATGTTTTTTGTTAAAACTAAAAAAGTTAACTGTGGATTATAGTTTTTTAAACTAAGTAAAATTTCATTTAATTCATTTGCTTCATTATAAGTTAAATTGTCAAAAGTATTATATAAAATAATTAATTCTTTCTTACTTAAAATGGCATTAATCAATCTAATTTTAGTATGATCAAAACTACTTAAGTTTTTAGTAAGTTTAAATCAATTCATTTTAATATTTAAATTACTCATTAATTTTTTAACTTCTTCTAAAGCTTGATTATAAACTGTTACAACTTTTTCATTTGCTTCTTCAATAGCAAGTGAATTATCTTTTTCACGAGTTTCTAATGTATTATTTAATAATTCTAAATGATATTTATGAAAATATTCTAAAACTTTTCCCTTAATAATTGTTGCTTCATCTGGTAATAAATTTGTAATTAATTGTTCTTGTTTTTGATTATAGTTAAATCATTGATCTTCTGATAATTTTGTTCAAGTAATTATATTTACGGAATTACTTTTATTTAAAATTCCTTTAATAACACTCTTATGTTTACCATCTTTTAAAACCATATTTATAACATTAAGACAATATTTTTTTAATGCTTTTCGTGCTTTAATTAAAAGATAACGTTCATATGTAATTTCAGTCTGCAATATTTTTAAATACTTTTCACAAACTAATTTTGCCCCAATAAAACCAAAACTTTTATCTTTAAGTTTTCTTTTTTTAGCAATTTCATAACAATCACACAAATAATCTAAGTCAGAAATATAATAAATTTTATCTCATAAAGCTTGTAAAAATGCAAGATAACCTTCATATACACGAATTTCTTCTCTTTTATAAGTATAAGTATGTAAACTTTGAATAAAAATTGAATCTTTATCATCATCTAAAATTTTACTAATTTCTTTTTTATGGAATTCACTAATTTGAGTTAAATAAGTCTCAATTCATTCTTCTTTAATATGAATTGAATTATTAAAATATTCATTAATGATTTTATCTATTTTTAATATTAAATCTTGTTTATTTAAATCATTACCAATAAAAACTAAATTTTTATAAAAATATTTATTTTTATTATATTTTAATGAACTATCATGTAAAAATTTTGGCGTTTTTAAAATATGATAAGCCAAACGCAATTTTGTTGGTAAAAAAGCTAATCTTAATGGGCCGGGTGATACATAACCAATTCTACGTTCTTTTGGTAATAAAGTTGTGATATTCCTATTGTTTGAATAAATCTTTCCATTACGTGGTTTTTTCTTTCCCAATAACAATTTTAAAAAATATAATTGTGAAAACTTATTCTCAAAATGAGTCCCCAAAACTTCTTGACTATCAACACTAAAATTTAAATCACTAAAAATAACTTTTTTATATCGTTTATACTTTAAATTATTAATTTTCAATCCCATTAAAATACCACGCTTCCAATTAATTTTATTATACCCAAATAAAAATAATAAAAAATAGTTATTGTTAAGTTAAATTTATATTTCCGCTAATTTTTGAAAAATTATGTTTCTAATTTAATAAAATTACATTATAAAATATCAAAAAAACCTTTATCTTAAAAAGATAAAGGTTTACCAATTATTCTGCTTTTTATTCATTAGATTTTGGTTTTGCTGTTTTTTTGTTAAGTTCTTTTTGTGCTTTTGATGCTTCTTCTACTTGTTTTACTAACTCTTCTTTTTTATTAAATTTAGATTTAAATCGTTCAACACGTCCAGCTGCATTAGCAAACTGTTTACTTCCTGTATAGAAGGGATGGCATGAAGAACAAGTATCAACTTTTAATTCTTCTCCTTTAGTAGAACCACTTATGTACTCAGTTCCACAAGTTGTACACATAATTTTAGTATTAAAATATTTTGGATGGATTCCTTCTCTTACCATATAACTCACCTCACTTTTAATAATATTACTGCATATCATTTGCACATAAATAATGATAACACATATTTAAATAAAAACAAAGATTATTTAATAATCTTTGCAAATTCATTAAAATCAATTCTAACACGTGGCATTGTTGCTTTATCATCATCTTCATCATAGTATCCTAACACTAAAGCTAAGACTGTATGATATTTTTCTTGATAAAACGCACAATGTTTTACTAATAACTTATCACATTTTTTTGCATCAAAACCACCTATAATAGTAGTTCCTATTCTTAAATCAGCAGCTTGAATTGTAATAAAACTAGTTACAATATGAGCTTGTTCTGAAACAAATGCAGAAATATGTTCTTTTTGTTGTAAAAAAGTTTGATATTTTTTAATTGTTTTTTTTAAATAATCTGCTTGATTAATAACTCATTCTAAGCGTTTTGTTAAAAATTGAGTTGAAACTAAATAAGATGGATTAGTACCTGTAATAAGCATTATACAAATAGCATTTTTCACTTTTTCTTGATTTCAACCAAGCATTGCTTCATCAGCAAATTTCTTTTTTAATTCTTGATTTGTAATACTAACAACATTAGTTACTTCAATTCCTAATGAACAAAGTGCTAAGCGCCCTGCTTTAAGTATTACTGTTAAATCTTCTTGATTAATTACTTTTTCACTATTATATTTTTAAATAGTTTTTCGTCAATTAATTGCATTTTTTACTGTCATTTAATATTACTATCTCCTTTGATTTTTATTACTAATTAATTTTTGTTAAAGCAACGTTTAATACATCAACACTTTTTACAAAAGGAGGTGAATATGGTAGATCTAAATACTCAATTTCACCAATTTTAGTTTTTGTTTAAATAATTAGGATTAAAGCATTGATTCTTAAACTAGCTTTATTATAACCAAAAATTTGTGCGTCAACAATAATTTTAGCTTTTTGGTCATAAATAATTTTAATTTTTACTAGCTTCGCATCAGTAACATAGTGTGTATGATCTGTCCCATTTACAACGATCTCTTTCACATTAAAACCATTTAAAATTGCTTATTCTTTTGTATATCCTGTTCGAGTAATTTCACTTTCGAAAACCTGCATAATACTTGTTCCAATTGCGACAGAAAAATGATCTTTCTTTCCCGCTAAAATATTACCTAGAACCTTACCATTTTTGGCTGCAATTGTTGCTAACGACATATAATTTAATTTATTATCAATAATATTTTTTGTTATCACACAATCACCTACAACATAAACATCTTTAATATTTGTTTCAAATTGGTTATTCACTAAAATTACCCCAAATTCATTCATTTTTAAATCTGTTGTTTTTAAAAAATTAGTTGCCGGAGTAACCCTAATTGCAACTAATACTAAATCTATTGCAATTTCTTCTTCTGGTGATAATTTAATTTTTGTTACCTTATTATTTTCAACAACAAACTCTGTTACTTTGGTATTTGTTTTAATTTTAATTCTTTTTTTTCTAAATCATTTGCTAATAAATGTGTAATATCTTCGTCAAGCAATTTTTATGAAATTAATTTGTCAACTTCAATTAACGTAATTTTTTTTCTTGCCAAGCCAAAACTTTCACAAAATTCTAATCCAATAAAACCTCCTACAATAATAGTAATATTTTTTACTTTTTTTAAACGTGAACGTAATTCAACGGCAGCTTCCAAGGTTGTCCCTGTAAAAACATTTATAGCTTCTTCTCCTGCTAAATTTAAACTACGTGGTGTTGATCCAACACTAATAATTAATTTATTATAATTATCAATAAATTCTTGGTTTGTATTATAGTTAATTCCGTAAATAGTTTTTGTTTTAAAATCAACGCGTGTTATTTCACAACTAGTTTTAACAAGAATACCTTGATTTTGAAATTCTTCAACAGTTCGTGCAATCATTCTTTCTGCATTGTTAAAATGTTTTCCAACATAATAAGGAATTCCGCAAGCTCCTAATGATGGATATTTAAACTTTTAATAAGCAATAATTTCAACATCATTTTTTAACATACGTTTTAATTTACTTGCTTCTGTAATGCCAGCTGTTGAACCACAAATTACTATTACTTTCATATTTTTCAACTATCTTTCTTCCATAGTAATATTATAACCTTAGATTATTAAAATAAAAATAAAGGACTAAGCCTTTATTCTTTGTTTTTTCTTTTTTCCCGTTTTCGTTTTTTTCGCAATCTTGACCATTTAAAAAGAATTAAGTTTTCATTTTCTAATGAATTAGTTAACTGAGAAGCAATTGTTGTTGCTTGTAATCCCCCCGCAACATTAACAGCTGTTCGCCCCATATCAAATAAACCATCTAGAGCACCAATAATTACATAAACTGGCACATACAATGTTCCTAATCCAATTCCTCCTAAAACACCAGCAGTAACAATACTTGCTGTCCCTGGCGCACCAGCAATTCCTAACGAAGCGACAACTACTACCAATAAAACAATAAAGAAATTAGCAACAGTTAAATCATATAAACCAGCTGTTGAAATAAAAGAAACAATAATTCCTGCTTGTACACCTGCACAAGCAGTTAACCCCATTGTTGTGGTTAAAGGAGCAGATATTCCAACAAGATTCTCTTTTACTTTTATATCATCTTTTAAAACTTCCATTGTTACAGGTAAGGTTGCATTAGAAGATTGAGTTGTAAAACCCTGAATTACCGGTTTGATAGCAAAATTCCATCATTTAAATGGATTTACTCCTGATAATGTTAATAATAATGAATGCCAAATTAAAGCAATGATTAAACATAAATAACCAACTCCAACAATAATTCCAATGTGTACTAAGTATCCAATTGGTCGCGAAATAATAGCATAAGTTATCATTGACATTACAGCATATGGCATTAATTTAATAATAAACATTAAACATGACATGATAACTATTCATCAACGGTCAAAACCATCACGAATCTTTTGCATATCTTCTGGATATCGTTTAGTTGATTTTTTAACAGCTAACCCAATTAAACCAGCAATTACCATTACGGGAATAATTGTCGCTAAAAGAAATGGTTGTATAAAATTAGACGGAACATAATTCCAAATAATTTCTGGCAATGGCTTTGATGCATCTTTTTCATAACTCCCACTTCCGGAAATTATAAATCCACCACCAATATTAAATGCAATCCCAATAAATAATGTAATAATAAACATTGCTGCAACATTTAATAATAAAATAGTAATTGTAATAATTGTTCCTCTTCGTGAAGATGCATCTTTTCCTGGTTTTGAAACAGCTCTTGCAATTGCTAATAATACAACAGGAATAGTCATTAATAAAATTGCATTTAAGAAAATCATTCTAAATAAATTAACTCAAATTAAAAACTCATGTACTCATAAAATATAAATATTATTTGGAATAGTTTTATCCTGAGTATTTGGATCTGGAATCTCTGGATTAATCATTGACCCTGATGGTTCAGTTGCATTATATGGGAAACCATTAATTGCTTGAATAATAATCCCTAAAATTAAGCCAATTGCTAAACCTAATAAAACACGAAAAATAAATCGCATTTTTGTTCTTTTAATTCAAAATCATAATAAAAACATCACTCCAAAGAAAATAAGAATACTAATAAGTGATTGTCAAGTTGAAATTGATAAAAAATCATGCAATGTATTACTATTGTCTGAACTGAGTAATAAATTAAAATACATTTGTAATACCTTTCTTGAAATAAATTGATAGTTTAATAATACATTTAAAATTATCTTTAACAACAAAAGGATAAAATATTTAAAAATAAAATTAATTATTTCTGCTGTTTTTTTAATTTCTTTTTCTGTTGTTTTGTCGCTAATTGTGCAAAAACCTCTGCTTTTATTAAAGTTTGTTCTTCTTTTGTCAAATAATTTAATGTACTAGTATTTTTTTTATAATCTTTAATACTATCAATATGATTCATTACTTCATAAATTACTTTTATCTTGAATGTCCCACATTTTATTTTTAAAAAACGATAATAGGTTCCTACTAACCTTATTGTAGCAAAAATAATAACTCAAATAAATAAAATTACCATATTTTTAATAATTTTAATTTGATATTCACTAATCCCTACAGTTATTGGTGATGATAAACCATATATTATTGCTCCAATATTATACAATCCATAGTGGAAGGGTGTTATATACAATAAAATATCAAAGAATTTTCCTTGCATAAAGGAAGGAAAAGTTCCTCAACCTGCTGATAAATTAATAATTAAATAAACAACAGCAATAAAACGAGCCAATATTTCATCAGGAACTGCTAATCAAATTGAACAAATAATAATATTAAAAATTGATCCTAAAAATAAGAGTCATAACCACAGTCAAACATAAACTTGCACAATTTCGCCAAATCATAAAATTAATAAGGAAAGCATTATTAATATTACTTGAATCCAAGATGTTAATAACATTAATAACAATTTACTAAAATAGTGTTGGTAAAACAAAGTATTTTTCATTCTTCCTTTACGGTCATACAAAAATGTTTATGTTAAAGCTACAACTCAAATACCAATTAACATAAATAATTCACCCAAGCCAATTCCATACTGGTTATATTAATAGCCTTGCACATTATATGGAATATCAATTATATTACCAACATCCTTTAAATGTTTCCCTATCTCATTACTATTCGTAAAATATTTTTCTTTACTAACAATATTTTATGCACCAAAAATAAATGAAGGCATTCTTCCTTTTACAATCCCATAAACCTTTAATAATGAATTAATAATTTTTCCTTGTTCTGTAGTTAGCTTCCCTTCCGTTACTAATTTATTTGTTTCATCTATTAAATTTCTTGTATTAATTTTTTCAATATATTCTTGATAAACAGAGCGGTTAACTAAACCATCTGGATTAGCCAAAATTGTATAAAGCATTGGTAAAATTAATTGTGGAACTGCTTCGCGAACAAAACTTTCTCGTAAATTTGTAAATGTTGTCGCAAAATAACTAATTAAAAAATTTTGTTTATAAGTAGCCTAAAGATTAATTGGATTATTTATTATTCATGTAATATCTATCAAAAACTGGTCGGCATCTAAAATATTGCTCCTAATGTTGTGTAAAATACTAATTAAATAGCTTGAATAATTTTCTGGAATTCGTAATTGTACTAAATATTTATCAGTTGGATTAAAATCAGTTGCTTCATTTTTCAAATAATTTAATTTTAAAGTAATACTACTAATATTAATTTTAACATTATCATTTTCCTTATCATAATAATATGGCCCCACAATAGAATTATCACTAATACTTGTATAACGTGCAATTTAATTTTCTTTAACGGTTGCTAAACAAGTTGTTTGATCTTTCGCTGTTAAATAACGAACTTCTGTTGCATTAGTAATTGATTGATCCTTATCATTTTTGGGTTTATAAATCACACATAAATTAGCATCACGATTAACAATTGCCATTGGAATTTGGTTAGTTTTAAGAAATGGATTTCAAAAAGCTCAAACACAAAAGAATCCATATAAAAATAGCACAATACAAATTGCAATAAATTTTATAGTGCTAGTTTTATTTTTAGCTGTTTGTTGATGCCATTCTTTTTTAAAAACTTCTTTAAAAGTTGGTATTTTTTTTTGGTATCCATAACTATTCTCCTTAATTATCTTTACATAATACTATCCCGGTCTGTTTCTTCTGCTTTAACAGTAAAGGTTTTTGCTTTAATTTTTTTAATTCAATATAAATATTTTGGATCTTTTGTTGCTTCAAATTTTGCTTGCATTTTATCAATCTTTTTAAGTTGCTGCTTTTCAAAAATATTTTGTTGATCAATTAAAATTTGTTTTTTTATTTCTTCAACTTCTTGATTTGATACTCTTCTTAAAGTAGAATTAATATTTTTCTGAATTGGAATTTTTCTTTCAAATAAAACAGTTTGTAAAACTTTCAGTTTGAAAGTTCCATATAATTCTTTTTGCCGTCATAAATAAGTTAGTCCTAAACTAATTATTAATAAAATTGGAATTCAAATTAATAAAATGCCAGCATTTTGTAAAATTTCCGTTTGATATTATACTAAAGAACATTCAACTATCCCAATGCCATAAATAATATTTCCAATTGCATGAATTGCATATTTAAACGGTGTAATAAATGAAATAAAATGGAAGAATGTTCCTTGTATAAAGGTTGGGAAAGTTCCCCGACCTGCCGTTAAATTTAAAATTAAATAAATAACAATTAAATATTTTCCAACATCCCCATCACTAAGAGTAAATCATATTGCATGTTTAATGATTGTAAAAGTAATACTACAAAATAATAATCAGGAATACAATAAACCAAAACTAATTCCCAAGCGACTGTATAATCCAATGTGGTTAATGAAAGTGCAAGAATTGTGGTTTGAAGTACTGTTGTAATTAACATTAATAACAATTTTGAAAAATAGTGTTGGTATCAACGAGCTCGTTTTGTTCGACAAGTACGGTCAAAAATAAATGTTTGCATTAAAACACCAACTCACATTGCAATCGCTATAAAAAATTCACCTAAACCAATTCCATATTCCCTATATTAGTAACCTTGAATATGAACTGAAACTTGAAAAATTGATGAATTTAAATTTACTCAATCACGAATTACTTGTTGTGCTCTTGCACTATATTTTGGTCAAGTTATATGTTCATATAAATTAGGAAAAATCTCACGAACAAAGCCATCAATAAATTGTTTCCATTCGCTTTCAATTACTTCCAATGTTTTTTTAACAATTTTATAATATTGTGGATGATTTTTTTCAACATAGTCTAAGATTATTTTTCTAATTGGAGTATTAGGGTTAATAATTAATAAAATTTTTTCTAAATAATTGCTAAAATCACGACCAGTTAAATAATATGTATTAGTTGATTAATCTCATTGCGCAAAATCTCAAAACATTGAAGTACCTAATAAACTCTGGTAAGGCAGAATGAACAAAAGCGGTTTTAATTTGGGTAAATGTATATAACACTTGTCCAGCTAAAAAATTTTGTTTATATGTTTATCAAAACTGAGGAATTTTTTCTATTAAATATTCTAAAGTTTTAATAACTTCTGTTGGGCTATGATTACCAATAGCGCGCATTAATTTAAAAATATTTTCTGTAAAACCACTATTAACTTGTAATTGAGCACAATATTTATCAGCTGGTTTAAACATAGTTTCATCACCATGCAAATAATTTAATTTAATGGTCATACCATTTTAGTCTAATTCTAATGCTTTTATATTAATATTATAAAATTTATTATTTGTAACAGATAAATTCACCATGCTATCATAACGATATTGCAATTTATAAAGATCTTTATCAATATCTTTATTATTATCAAATCATTCTTGTGCTTTTTCTTGGCAAACTGCTAATGTGTCAGAATTAAAATATTTAACAGTTGGCGAAGTTAATAAGTTATTTTCATCAGTTCCTTGTTTCTAAACAACATAGGCGATACAAGGTGGTCTATCATTATCAACAATTGCCATTGGAATATTACCAATTTTTGTTAATGGGTTTCAAAAAGCTCAGCAACAAATAAAACCATACAAAAAAGGCACAAAGCAAATTAGCATATACTTAATTATTTGTAGTCAATTTTTTGCTATTTTTTCTTTTGCCTCTGTTCTGAAAACATTAATAAATCTTGGATTTTGTTTCATAATGTCATCCCTTAACTTTTTTTACTACCTATAATATATATCATATTAATTCTACACGAAAAAAGAAAAAATACTCACAAAAGTAAGTATTTTTTAATCAATAACAAATGGTAATAAAGCCATTTGACGAGCTCTTTTAATTGCTGTTGCTAACATTCTTTGGTTTTTGGCAGTTGTTCCTGTCGCTCGTTTTGGTAAAATTTGCCCATTACCAGAAATAAATTTTTTCAATAATTCAATATCTTTATAATCAATATATGTTATTTTATTTTTTGTAAAATAACATTGTTTTTTAAAACGTTTAAATTTTGGATTCATTTTCTTTTTCCTTTCTTTTTAATCTCATAAAATTGCATCATCACCATCAAAAGTAATACTATTATTATCATCTTGTGGTTCTGGTTGTTCAAAAGTTGTGTTAGAAAAATCATTAGCAATTGGCATTGATGGACCACCAATGTTAGTGCCAGCACTAGCGCCTTTTGAATCTAAAAAAGAAACTATATCAGCAATTACTTGAACAATTGTTGTAACTTGACCATTAACATTATCACTTCTCGTTTGTAAACGTCCATCTAATGCAATTAATGATCCTTTTTTTAAATAACGGGCCATATTTTCTGCCGTTTTATTCCAAGCAAAGCAAGGAATAAACGAAGCTTGGTTATTAAAACTATTATTTATTGCTAATGTAAAAGCAACAAATGGTTTACCATTAACAGAATTTTTTAATTCTAAATCACGGGTTAGTCTTCCTACTAATGAAACTCGATTTAACATAACTCTTGCACGCTCCTAATTTTTTATTCTTTTGTTTCAGTTGGTGCATTTTCTAGTTTTACTTCTTCACCTTCTGAACGTTGTTCGTGATGTTTATAATCATATTTTTTATTCCCTGGTCTACGATCACGGTCTGGTTTATCATTCTTAACTTCTGTTTTTGCATAAACAGTTGATTGAATATATCCTTTTTCTTTTTCTGTATTAATTACTAAAATTCGTAATACATCTTGTTCAATATGACTAATTCGAACAAATTCATTAATGTTTTCTGATGTTGTATTAACAATTAATACTCCATAATATCCTTTTGTTTTCTTTTTAATTGGATATACTAAATCTTTAATTCCTCATTTTCCGTGTTCTTCTATTTTTCCCCCATTAGCTTCTAAAATTTGGTGTAATTTACTTTCTAATTCATCCAAATTAATTGCTTCGGGATTTAATATATACATAATTTCATATTTACGCATTTTATTTTTCTCCTTTTGGCCTAGGTCCTATTTGGACAAGGAGCTAATAATTATAATTCAAGTATTATTAACTCGCCAATTATTATACCTTATATTTCCTTTAATTGTAAGCGTTATTTTAATAATTTTAATAATTTTAAATCATCTACATAAGTTAATTTAATGTTTTGTTTTTCACCATAAATTATATGAATTTTTGTTTCTGGTGAAAATAACTCTACTAAATAACTATCATCATAAATTATTGTTCTATTTTTAGTCTGAAAATATATGTCATAAACTTGATATAATAATCTTGCTTTAAAAATTTGTGGCGTCTGAATTGTAAAATATTCTTCTCGAGGTAATGTTTTTGCAACAAAATTATTTTTAACTTTTTTAAGGGTTTCAGTAATTGGTAAAATTGGAATTAGCACTTCATAATTTTTTTGTTTAAAAACTTGATTTAATTGATTAATAAAAGTTAAACTAGTAAAACAACGTACACCATCATGAATCATTATAATTTCATTACTAATTTTATGATTAATTAAACATTGATAAATCGTATCAACTCGTTCTATGCCACCCATAATAAATTGGATATTTTTTGCTTGGTAATTTTTTTTCAATAAAAAAGTTAAAATTTCTTCATTAACACCAATAATAATTTCCGTACAAAGTGGATCACTTAAAAATAACATTAATGTTTGTTCAATAATAGTTTGTTTATTATTAAGTTGATATAACAACTTATTGTCCTTCTGATTAAAACGTGATGACTAACTGTACTAAATAAGTGTTAGTAATAACACTTGAAAAAGGAATAGGCGCTGAAACTTGCTCTGGCTCATCAATATCCATTTTATTTTCCTCTTGATTAGTCTCTCTTGTTAAAACAAAATTATAATGATTATGGTTAATATAATAAATATATATATGATTAATTTCATTTTGATTTTGATTTTCTTAATAAAAAAGTTCGTTATTCCTCATAGTATTAGTATTTAACATATTAGTTATTGCTTCAATTTCAATAGATCATGCCCAAGTAACTATTAGCCTCATATTATTCAAATAATTTTCAATTAATTGTTCCTCTGATAAATTCTCTAATCCTAACACTCTTACTTCAACTAAAATTGCGCTACTAAATGTTGCACGATTTTCACCACGAAATATATACAAGTTAGAATTTATGTAATAAACAACACGATTACGAAAAACAGTTTCTACTAAATGAATAGTTATCCTGTTATTATATAAATTATGCCCATTACCATTATTTGTTAATTTAAATTGACTAAATAAATTTTGAACATATAATAAATAATTTAAATTTTCTTCACCAAATAATTAGATAAATCTTGTTCGGAATGCTTCATTATCATTTAGGATTGGTAGTAAAAAATCCATTACAACAGATCAAAATAAACAATTACCATTTTAAGGAACATTATATAAATGACTTTGATTATTTTGCAATTTATTATTTGTTTTTTTCTTACGTTTAAATTCATCATAATAATATAAATTTTCTTGCTTGTTTTCTATTTTTCTATTATTAAATGTTTCTCAATCAACAATATCATTATTTTTATTAACAATATGATTATATAAATTTGGATTACTTTCATATCAATATCCCTCAGGAATATTAGTAAAAGAAATAATACTAATTTATTCATCTATTTTTAAATTTCAAAATAAATCATAATAATAACTAAAATGATTTCATATTATATAAGCAAAAGATTTTAACTCTTCTTCATTAAGTTTATAATTATTATCATTATATAAAGGAAAAAATGTAATAAATAATTTTTTTATTTCTTCAATAAAGTTTTCTTTATCTTTTTTTGAAAAGAAAATAATAATTATTCTACTTCAAGTTATTTTATTAATTTTAATTTTTAATTTAGAAAATGTTGATTTTTCAACTATATCATTATTTAATTTATAATATTTTTGTGTATTTTTATTTATTAAATTTGTTATTAATTAACCTTGCTCTATTTGTTCCATGTTTAAATCATTATTTGTACCAATAATTCTGGTAGTAAGAAAAAAGTTTAGGTTTTGGTATAAAAATTATTCTTTATTTTAAATATATTTCTAAAAAACTGATAAATCAACCTTTTAAAAAGTTATCTAATTATTTTATTTATATTTTTTATAAAACCTAAGCTTTTGTAATACTATCATAATTCTTGCTATTTTTTCATCTTTAATATATTCTCCACCATCAATATATAAAATAATAATAAACAGTTGGTTACTATCTAAATGTAAAAACAAATTATAATAATGACTAAAATTTTTTCAAAATATATGAGCATAAGCATCAATGGCATTTTCATCAAAGGCTTCAGCAGATAAATTAATACTATGTTTTTTTATTTCCATTATTACTTGTTTAGTTTTTGCTATAAAATTATTTTGATTGTTTTGAACAAATAATTTAATTATCTCTAAATAATTTTTCTTTTGATAAAACTATAGATAAATTTCAAATTGATTTATTATAATCATAAATTTTTTCAACAAAACTTGTTGATTCTTTAACGTTTTCATAATTTATATTATATTCTCTATTATTTTTCTTTTCTATTATTTCTAAATGTTCAAAACTGCTAGCTGCTATAACTGTTTTCATAGAACTGCCTGTAATTGTTACAATAGGCAATAAACTTAATAGTTTTTTCATAACTTAATAACTCCTCTCTTTAAAATATTTTTTTATTTTATTTAGAATAATAAGAGTTAATAGTCAATATATTTTTTAATTAGAATAATTTTACCATATTTTTATTTGTTATTAGCAATTTTTTTAATAATACTTACATTAATAAATATTATTGTAAAACTTTATTACTTTCCACAATAAAAAACAATTTACACCATAAAATGTTAATAATGTGGAAAACAATAAAAATACTTAATAAAAATAATGATTTTAAAGATAATATAAAAAATATTTAATGTGGAAAACTATTAATTTTTATTAATTTTACTCATTTTTTAATACTTTTCCACATCTTTTATTTATAATTAATAACGATAAAAACTATTGGAGATGAAATTAA